>SEFP01000001.1 GCA_004144185.1 Sphingobacteriales bacterium
TCCTCGCGTATCATCGAATTAAACCACATGCTCCACCGCTTGTGCGGACCCCCGTCAATTCCTTTGAGTTTCATTCTTGCGAACGTACTTCCCAGGTGGATTACTTAATGCTTTCGCTTAGTCACTGACAGTGTATCGCCAATGACGAGTAATCATCGTTTAGGGCGTGGACTACCAGGGTATCTAATCCTGTTCGCTCCCCACGCTTTCGTGCCTCAGCGTCAATAATCGTTTAGTAAGCTGCCTTCGCAATCGGTGTTCCACATCATATCTAAGCATTTCACCGCTACATGATGTATTCCGCCTACCTCAACGATATTCAAGACCAATAGTATCAGGGGCAGTTTCCGAGTTGAGCTCGGAGATTTCACCTCTGACTTAAAAGTCCGCCTACACACCCTTTAAACCCAGTAAATCCGGATAACGCTTGCACCCTCCGTATTACCGCGGCTGCTGGCACGGAGTTAGCCGGTGCTTATTCATCAGGTACCGTCGGATACCATAGAAATAGTACTTTTCTTCCCTGATAAAAGAAGTTTACAACCCAGAGGGCCTTCATCCTCCACGCGGCATGGCTGGTTCAGACTTTCGTCCATTGACCAATATTCCTCACTGCTGCCTCCCGTAGGAGTCGGGACCGTGTCTCAGTTCCCGTGTGGCTGGTCGTGCTCTCACACCAGCTACCTATCGTCGGCTTGGTAGGCCGTTACCCTACCAACTACCTAATAGGACGCACGCTCATCCCTCACCGCCGGAACTTTAATAGTTAAGTGATGCCACTTTGCTATTTTATGGGGTATTAATCCGAATTTCTTCGGGCTATTCCCCAGTGAAGGGCAGATTGCGTACGTGTTCCGCACCCGTTTGCCGCTCTCCATTGCTGGAGCGCTCGACTTGCATGTGTTAAGCCTGCCGCTAGCGTTCATCCTGAGCCAGGATCAAACTCTCCATTGTAAAGAAGTTTGAACACTGACCAATCAAAAGCTAACTTGCGTTAGTTTCTTCTAATCAACTTGCGTCGTTAGAAGATTTAAAATTTGACGTGTCGTATTCGTAATGTTATTTACGCTTTCTTACCTGCTGAAACAAACTTACTTTGTTTCATGCTGTTGTTTCCATCTTTCAAAGAACGTTGATCACTATACAGTGATCGAAATGTCGTTGTTCATATCGTTGGCACGATTGTTTTACTTATCATCTCGTGATGCAAAAGTAGCAACCGATTTTCAAAGTTCCAAATTAATTTTCAGAAACTTTTTTCTGATTTTCATCTGGACAACCGTTTCAAGAACTTCCCGTTTTTCGTGGGGATTGCAAAGGTAAGAAACCTTTTTTAAGCCTCCAAATTTATTTTCGAAACTTTTTTCGAAACAAACTTAGTGTTTTTCAATCCGTCCGTTTGGGAGTGCAAAGGTAAGAAACCTTTTTGTAAACTTCCAAATTTTTTCTTCAAAAATTAATTTTGAAGCCGGTAGCATTCTTAATGCCTTCGTTTTTAAGAACTTCCCGTTTTTTGTAGGGAGTGCAAAGGTAAGAACCTTTCTTTTAAACTTCCAAATTTATTTTCGAAAAACTTTTCGAAGCAAACCTTTCAGTTAAGCACTCCTTCCGTTGGGGATGCAAAGGTAAGAAACCTTTTTGCAAACCTCCAAAAAAATTTTCAGCAACTGCCGAATCTTTTTTAAACCAGAAATTCTTTTCAAAGAACTGTACTTCTTTTCAGAAGCGGGGTGCAAAGATAACTGCACCGGTTTCAAACTACCAAATCTTTTTCAGAAAAATTTTCCGAACCGTTTAGCTGTCTGCCGCACTGAAAGAACTTTTCTGCCGAAGCAGGCTGCAAACATACGGCGGTCGGTTTCATTCTGCCAAATCTTTTTCCCCAAATTTCTCTCTCACACGCTCAACCCCTTTGTTTACGGGCCTTTCAGCTGGTTTCTCAGTCTTCCTTATATGCCAAACACACCCCGAAAGGTGTGTTTGATTGCCCTTATTGGGGTTATAATATCTCATCTAGTCTATAAACAGGTCCTTTTGCAATGCACTTCCGGGTGTTACGGCATATGCACTCAAGTCTGTGAGCCCCGCTTTTGCCAATACCGCTTCATCCAGTAGCGCCTGACCGCTGCACGTTTCCACCGATTGTTGCAGAATCCAGGCCGCCGCATCTGCCATAATATCTACTTTACGGCTTGCAGCCACCATCTGATCGCCTCCCAACAGATTCTGTACGGCTGCTGTTGCAATGGTTGTTACCGGCCACAAGGCATTGGCTGCAATGTTCTTTTTCCGGAATTCAGCCGCCCACCCCATCGCCAGCAGTGTCATACTATACTTACTAATGGTATACGCTACCGAATGCGCCAGCCACCGCGGATCTATACTGACGGGTGGCGATAAGGTCAGAATGTGGGCACAAGGACTTTGCTCCAGATACGGCAGACAGTGTTTAGTCACCAGAAAGGTGCCCCGTACATTAATACTGTGCATCAGATCCAACCGCTTGGTTTCAGTCGCTGCTGTTCCGGAAAGCGAAATGGCCGAGGCGTTATTGATGACCCCGTCAATCCGCCCAAAAGCTTTTACGCCTTCCGCTACCGCCCGCTCAATCTGCGCTTCGTCGCGGATATCACATGCAACCGCCACTGCCCGACCACCTGCGGCTTCAATTTCGTTGGCTGCACTATATATAGTACCACCCAATTTAGGATGTTCTTCGGTGCTTTTGGACGCTACTATAATATGAGCGCCTCCGGAAGCGAGCTTCAGTGCAATTGCTTTCCCGATACCTCTGCTGGCTCCGGAAATGAAATACGTCTTTCCGCGGAAGAACGCGGTATCAATAGCTGGTATCATTGTGCACGGGTCCAAGTAGTGGTGCGACCAAGCAGTGAAATGCCTACATATCCCCGCACATCCAGTGTGTTACCCTTATGGGTAATCTTACAGGAATAGGTTTTCCCGTTTTTGGGGTCATAGATTTCCCCATCTTCATATCCATTGTCGCCGTCTTTCTCAAAATGCCGCAGGATCTGCAGATTCAAGATCGGGGTATTGCGCAACGATTCTTTCGGATTTTTCTGGTCGGTCTTGGGCTTGCCATTTTCGGTAGGCTCTTTCAGCCAGACAATGTTGCCATAAAATTTGGCGTCCTTGGCTTTAAAGATGTTGACTTTGGCGGTCTTTTCTGCATTGTACCACAGGCCTTCGATCTGATCTTTCTGAGCCTGGGCGGTAAATGCCAGTCCGGAAAGCAATAAAGCGGGTACGACGCGACGGAACAGTGTGGTTGAAATCATAATAATATATGGGTTAAAAAGCTCAGACTAAAAGGTATCCGAAACGATTAGTTTCCGGAAAGGGTTTGAACCAAGGCAATGTATTGGGCTTCGGCCTCTGGCCTGGACAGATCCTTGAGACGAAGCCAAGCCTCGTGTTTGGCTTTCGCCACAAAATCGAACATCCCAAAAGCCGTTTCAGTCGGTGCATTGCCTTCGGTTGCCTGCTTATACAGCGAATACAACCTGAGCAGGGTTTCGTTATCGGGCTTCTGCGGGAGCTTTTTACTTTCAGCTACGGCTTCGGCAAAAGAGATAATAGTCATCCGCTTGTATTATAAAGAAGTGAATAAATAGTTCCGGCCTGCGTCATGCTATACTATATATAGCTACTGCCACTCAAAATCCGGGGTGCGGTCCAACCGGTGAAAGGCCTCTGCCAGTGGTTGGGGCAATTGGGTAAGCTTGCGGTGCTGCAAATGAAGCCACGCACCTTCTACATATATAGTAGCAGCCAGAACGCCATCGCCCCGGTAAATCTTTTGTTCAAACGCCCATCGACTGCCGTCTTTCCGGGCCCGGCGCAACAAACAGGATACCTGTATGGTGTCCGTAGCACTGATTTCGCGATGGTAATTGCTTTCTTCGCGGAACAGCACCGGCCCCAGATTCAGTTCGGCCATCCGTTCAATCGAAAGCCCGTTTTGATTCAGCAGCTCCAGTCGCGCCTGGGTGGCAAAATCGGCATAGGCAGAATGGCGCAGGTGGCGGTTGACATCCAGTTGCGACCACATTACGCTGGCAGTATAGATAATAGGTTCCATTGGCTACGGATTGGGTTGGGCAGGCCGGTACAGAGTTTCGAGGCGGGGCCGGTAGTGCTCTTTAATGATTTTGCGACGCAGACTCAGCTTCGGGGTCATCTGCCCGCCTTCTACTGACCAGTCATCCGCAACCAGAATAAATTTTTTAACCTGTTCTACGTGATTGAAGCCACTGTTAAACCCGGCAATAATTTCTTCGAAATACGCCTGCACCACCGGCAGCGCCACAGCGGCTTCTTTTCCGGAAAATGTCAGACCCTTTTCAGCCATCCACGATTGAAGGTTGTCAAACGACGGAACAATCAGTGCAGCCACAAATTTTTCATCTTCCCCCACCACCATCGCCTGTTCGATAAACCGGCTTTCCTTGAGTTTGTTTTCGATGGGCTGCGGAGCGACATATTTGCCGCCGCTGGTTTTAAACAGTTCTTTCTTGCGATCGGTGATTTTCAGGAAGGTTCCGTCCACAAAAGCTCCGATATCGCCGGTATGAAACCAGCTATCCGGAATCGCTTCCTGAGTCGCTGCTTCATTCTTATAATAGCCTTTCATGACGTTGGGACCTTTGCAGAGAATCTCGCCGTCTTCGGCCAGCTTCACCTCTACCCCACTGATCACCGGCCCGACGGTACCAATCCGGCGGTTTGCTGCATCATAATGATTCACGGCAATTACCGGTGAGGTCTCAGTAAGGCCATAGCCCTGCATCACGACAATACCGGCCGACGAAAAAATCCGCTCCAGCCTGGGTTGACAGGCTGCACCACCCACGACGATCGCCCCGACCCGACCGCCCAGTGCCTCCCGCCATTTGGAAAAAATCAGTTTATTGGCCAGCTTCAGTTGCGTCCGGTACCACCAGCTTTGAGGCTGAGTGTAATCATAGGTCTTTCCGAGATTGACCGCCCAAAAGAATAACTGCTTTTTAATACCAGTCAATGCACTACCGGTCGTCATAATCCGCTCATACACTTTCTCCAGCAGCCGCGGTACCGTTACAAACAAACTGGGCTGCACTTCTTTCAGGTTGGCCCCGATGGTTTCCATGCTTTCAGCATAGTAAATGGAAAATCCGTTGAACAGGTACACATACGAGATCATCTTCTCGAAAATGTGGTTGAGTGGCAGAAAGCTCAGTGCTTTCCGTTCCGGAAGCGGAATGCCCATCAGAATCGGCGTCGCCGCCATCACATTGCTCACAATGTTGCCATGACTCAGCATTACGCCTTTGGGCTGCCCGGTCGTTCCGGATGTATAAATAATTGTAGCTACATCTTCCGCAGTCAGTTGTGCTTGGATAGCTGCCAGGCGTTGTGCCGTTTCCGGTGCAACAGTTTTGGCCAGCAGGATCTCCCAGTGTGGCAGAGCTGAGGCCATTTCAAAACAAACCACCCATTCCAGTTTGGGCAATGATGCCTTTTGGTCCATCATCTGCTCATATAATGCCCGACTGCTTACAAAACAGCCTTTCACCTCAGCTTCCTGAAAAATCGACACCCATTCAGCCGTTGCGATGTTGGGATACAGCGGCACCAGCACCGCACCACTTAGCTGCACGGCCAGATCCACGATGAGCCATTCCGGACGACTGTTGCTCAAAATGGCAATTTTATCCCGGCCTTCTACCGTGCCGTCACCAAACGAGATACCTTTCTGAAGCAACCCGGCGGCCAGACGCTGAATGGTATCATGCACCTCATGCGTAGCCATCGGCAGATACCGGTCTCCGACTTTGGCAGCCAGCAGATCGGGCAAAGGCGCAGCAGCCTGTAGCGGGATGCAATCGAAAAGACGCTGGGGTTGGTTCATCATCCTGAAAATCGGTTAGGGTTTAAAATAAACGGACGCGTTCTGTTCCGGAACAGAACGCGTCCGTCCATACGGGTTCCTACAGCACCTTATGGGAACCGGACGCCGTCATACTTATTAACGTCCACTTGCGGGACTGTAGCACCATACTTAATGTTGATAGCCATAATAATCTGGTTGGCCGCCAAGGCATAGCCTCTCGGAGTCAGGTGAATCCCATCAAGTGAGAAGGCACCACCGGTCACAAATGTGGGACCGTACGTAACGCCATTGTACCGGATGCCCGATTGCAGGGTCTTCAGGTAGCTGTTCATATCTACGTAAGCAAGCCCTTTGGTCGTAGCCAGCTGCTGGATGAAGCTGTTGAACGATTGGGTAGCGGACGTGACATTGGCCACTTCGCGTGCATCCAGTACAAACCGACGCGGAATAGGCACCCGGCTGCCCCAGCCAGCACATTTAATCGAATCCTGTGGTAAGGTTAGCAGCAGATACTCGCCGTTTTTAAGCTGCCGGCGACCACCCGGTACCGTTTCATCCTGAACAATAAAGTAGTTGGGTCCCACGCTGAATTTAATTCCCAGTGGTGCATAGGCCTGATTGAGCGAATCGGCTTGTCCTTGCCGGGCCAGCACCAGTCCGTTTGCCGGAATGGTTGTAAAGAACGGTGTAGACGCCACATCCGGAAGATTGATCAGCACGCCCTTCTGGCCTTTGGCTGTCATCACATCTACTACCGCTTTGTAACTGGCCTGAAACGCAGTCGTAGGTGAGATGTCAATGGTACGGGTACCGCCGACAATCCCTTCTCCGCCGGCAGTCGCATAGCCCAAGACATCATTATTGCCCAGCCACATCGTAAAGAAAGTATGGCTGGATTTGGCAGCGATATCAATCGGCCGGTCGGTCAGTGGATTGGGGTACATCCGGTACGCATAGCCGACGCCACCGAGAGCCAGGGCACCGAAAGCATAGCCGGCAACGGTATAATCGATGGCGCGGATGCCGGGCACCCCCAGATTATTGAAGGGCCCCTTGTCCGAAATATTCGTCAGGCTTCCGCTGGTGTCCGAGGGTCCGGAATACAATACAGGACCTAATCCGGGCACGCCGTCACAGCCGATGCTGATGCCCAGTACCCGCTTGGGACTTGGCCAGCCGGCTTCCCCGGGCAGAAGCGGTTGCTTAAACGCCCCGCCGCCGACCAGCCCGAATTGTCCGGCCAGCATATTGGGGTACGAATTGACCTGGCCGCTTCTATACAGGGTTCCATCGGCATAACCAGCCGTTAGCGAGTTCCCGATAGCGGTATAGGAGGTAAAATCGGCTCCGCCCCGGCTGGGAGCAATGCCTTCGATATTAGGCTTACAGGCTGTAAATACAGAAGCAGCCGCCAGTAGTTTCAGGTAGGTATATTTCATGATGGTGCGGTATAATTCCGGACATTCCGGGAAGAGAGATCACTGGAACTGCTTAGAATTTATAGGAAAGGCCTACTGCCGGAACGAGGCTTTTGATCTGATATTCACCAGACATTCCTGCCGGCCGATATTCTACCGGGCGACCTATAGTACTGGTATAATTTACCAGCGCCATAATGTCGAGGTTGCGAACCGGCGTTACGGTAATGCCTGCGGAAAGCGACAACCGGTCGGCATCTACTGCATCAGGTGACACATACTTGCCGTTGCTGGGCGTCGGATCCCATGCACCACCGCCCATAATGGCCACATGCTTGCTGACCTGTGCGTGTGCACCTAGGCGTACCGCCAGTGTATTCTGATACAAACGAGGCTCGCGACTGTTGGTGACGGCGGCCGTCGTCTGGGCAAAATCAAACTTCAGCGAGTCGTAGCGCTTCCAGCCCGCCCAAACCAGATCACCCTGTAGCGTCACTTCGTCCGAGATTTTATAAGACGCTCCTACCGTCAGGATATCAGGCAATGGCAGCTGGGTTTTGAAGGCCGTTCCGGACGGAAAATTAGCCCCCAGCACCGCAGGAACTGTAAACGTAGCCGTTCCGTTATCCACTTTCATATCCACGCCCGACCGGTACGAGATCCCAAAATTGAGTTCATCAGTGGCTTTGATATGAATGCCTGCATTGAAACCATAGCCTCGTGCTTTGCCATCCAGAATGACCTGTCCGGAAGAACCGTCATTGAATTGCACCGGAAGTGCCCGCTGAATGTTCACCGATCCGAATCCATAGACAAATCCGGCTCCTACCGACAGCCAGTCTGTGATCGCATAGCTGATGGTCGGTTGAACGAAAAACGATTTCAAGGAAATGGATTGCGTGACGTAACGTCCGGTCCAGTCGTCCCCCCAGTTAATAGAACTTCCGAAAGGGGTATACATTCCAATTCCCAATCCCAGCTTCGGGATTTTACGCAGGGTTCCTCCTACATAGGCCGCAAAAGGGGTGCTGGTTTGTTTTTGACTTTCGTAAGAAGTCAATCCGCCGTTGGTCGGCAGGTAACGCACTTCCGGCGATACGAAATAAACGCTTCCATAGGCCTGAAATCCGGAAATACGGGACAGCGCACCGGGGTTGTAAAACATCACCGCAGCATCCCAGGGCATGGCTACCCCGCTGCCGCCCATGGCCGTTTGCCGGATGCCCTGCAGGTTGAGTTGAAAACTACCGGCATAACTCAGCGAGGTCATCGCCAGCCCGGCCGTTAAAAGCAGAAACGTTTTTTTCATAAACAAATCGATTGAGAGATTACAGAAGGTACAGAGAAGCTTAGAACGAATATCGGTTTCCGGAAATCAACTGATCCGCGATGGTTTTGCGCAATGCGACGGTATTGATTTCTTCTACTTTGGTGAACCGTTTAAGTCCCATCAGCATCATGCGTTTTTCGTCACCTTCGGCAAACGCATTGATGGCTATCCGTCCGGCCCGGTGAATCCGATCGGCAGCATCATAAATATACGTCTGCGCCAGTGCCATCTGCAAATGCGTATCACCGGTTTGCCCGCTGAGTTTTTCGACGCGCAGTAGTACCGATTCGGCCACATAGGTTTCCATGAGCATATCGGCCAGCGCCAGAATCACTTCCTGTTCCTTGCTCAGCTTTTCCATCAATTTCTGGACGGCTCCACCTGCTGCCATCAGTACGGCTTTCTTAAATCCGGATACATAGTTATGGAGCTTCCCGAATGCATCGGGCTCATCGCCACCAAAATCCGGAATGCTCATCAGTTCGCCGGCTACTTTTTCGGCTGCGACCATGAGTGCGAGTTCGCCTTTCATCGCCCGCTTCAGCATCATATCCACAGACAGCAACCGGTTGATTTCATTGGTTCCTTCAAAAATCCGGTTGATACGGGCATCGCGGTAGGCGCGATCCATCGGTGCTTCGGCGCTGTAGCCCATCCCGCCGTAAATCTGGACACCTTCATCGACCACATAATCCAAGGCTTCGGACGCGTGTACTTTAATAATAGCGGCTTCAATGGCAAACTGTTCAGTGCCTTTGAGTTTCGCCATCGCTTCATCCATACCACCTTCCATATAGGCTTTGGTTGCATCGTCGATGTTCTGGGACGCACGATACGTAGCGGCTTCTGAGGAATAGGTCCGGACAGCCATTTCAGCCAATTTCTGCCGGATGGCACCGTACTTCGAAATGAGCCGACCAAACTGCTCCCGCTCGTTGGAATAATTGATGGCTTTGTTGATGACTTCTTTGGCGGCTCCCAGCGCTGCGCCGCCGAGCTTGATGCGACCGAGATTCAGGATGTTGACGGCGATCTTAAAACCGTTGCCGCGTTCCGACAACAGATTTTCGACCGGCACCTTGCAGTCATTGAAAAACACCTGGCGGGTGCTGCTGCCTTTGATGCCCATTTTATGCTCTTCGGCACCCAGTGAGAGCCCTTCGTAGCCTTTTTCGACAATAAAAGCGGACAGATTCGCATCGGCGTCGATTTTGGCGAATACCGTAAATACATCTGCAAAACCGGCATTGGTAATCCACATTTTCTGCCCGTTAAGCAGGTAGTGCGTCCCATCTGCAGAAAGCGTTGCACGGGTTTTTCCGGAATTGGCATCACTACCGGCTCCAGGCTCCGTTAAACAATAACAGCCTTTCCACTCGCCGGTCGCCAGCTTGCTGACATATTTTTCCTTCTGGGCTTCGGTACCATAATATAGAATGGGCAGCGTTCCAATACCGGTATGTGCCGACAACGCTACCGCAAACGAGTGACCGGCCCCCAGCACTTCGGTGGTGAGCATTGAGGTGACAAAATCTTTCCCGATACCGTTGTATGCTTCTGGAACACTGATACCCAGCAGCCCCAGTTCGCCGGCTTTCTGGAGCAGCGACGGCATCAATCCGGCGTCCATCTGATCGATGGCGTCCAGATTAGGAAAGACCGACTGTTCCAGAAAATCGCGGCACATCTGTGCAATCATCCGCTGCTCTTCCGTCCAGTCTTCCGGAATAAAAATATCCTGCGCCGGGGTCTCCCGGATGAGAAATTCACCGCCTTTGATTGCCGTTTTTTGAGGAGTTGAGGTCATGATAAATCAGGTTTTGACAGGGACGGCGCGAAGCATGTTCCCTGGAAGATTCTTGGAATTCCGGAAACCGGATACAGTCGGTCGATCGCTGGTTAGGTGAGCATTTCAAACACGCCGGCAGCACCCTGTCCGGTTCCCACGCACATCGACACCAGACCATATTTGCCGTTGCGACGGGCGAGTTCGTTGATAAGTTGAACACTGAGCTTGGCTCCGGAGCAGCCCAGCGGATGCCCCAGCGCGATGGCGCCCCCATTTACGTTCAGAAGTTCCGGATTCAGATCCAGCTCCCGGATCACGGCCAGCGACTGGGAGGCGAAGGCTTCGTTTAGCTCGATCAGATCCAGATCACTCTGCTTTAATCCGGCTTTCTTCAATGCTTTTGGAATGGCTTCTACCGGCCCGATGCCCATGATGCGTGGGGAAACCCCTACCGTAGCATAGCTTACCAACCGGGCAACCGGCGTCAGGTTGTTTTCCTTTAAAAAAGCCTCACTGACCACCAGTACAAACGCGGCTCCATCGCTGGTCTGAGAGGAATTGCCCGCGGTTACGCTGCCATCAGCGGCGAAAACCGGTTTCAGTTTGGCCAGTGCTGCCGGAGAGGTATCAGCCCGTGGCCCTTCGTCGGTATCAACGGTGTAGGTGCGTTCCTTCTTTTTACCGGCAACGGGATCAAAATAAGTTTCGGTTACAGCGACCGGAACAATCTCAGAAGCAAATTTTCCGGAAGCGATGGCGGCAGTGGCTTTTTGGTGTGAGGTCAGCGCGAAGGCATCCTGATCCTCCCGACTTACGTGGTAGTCTTTCGCGACGGCTTCGGCCGTCAGACCCATGCCCCAGTAATAATCGGGATGCGTTAACGACAGGTCAGCATCCGGAACAACGCGCCAGCCACCCATCGGAATCAGGCTCATGCTTTCCGACCCACCGGCAATAATGCAATCGGCCTGCCCGCTGTGAATCCGCGCCGCAGCCATGGCAATCGTTTCCAGACCGGACGCACAATAGCGGTTTACGGTCACGGACGACACTTTATCAGTATCGAAGCTCATCAGCGACACAAAGCGGGCGAAGTTGAGTCCCTGTTCGGCCTCCGGCATCGCATTACCGACGATCAGGTCGTCGATCTGCTCCGGCGCCAGCTGGGGAACCGCAGCCATCAGATATTTAATGACGTGCATCGCCAGCGCGTCGGGTCGTGTAAACCGGAACCCGCCCCGGGTGGCTTTCCCGACGGCTGTTCTAAATCCGGCTACGATATATGCGTTCATGTGTGTATTTTTTTAAGGCTTAACGATCGTTGAGCGGGTTTTCCGGAAAAGGCAGTTCTGATGGTTCGGACATTAGTTCCGCAGGACTTTTCCGCCTTTCAGAATCGATTGGATTCGTTCGAGGGTTTTCCGTTCAGTCGTGAGTTTCAGGAAGGCTTCCCGCTCCAGATCGAGCAGGTACTGTTCGGTTACGTCTGTTGGTTGCGAGAGATCGCCGCCCGCCAGTACATAACCCAGCTTCTGCGAAATTTTTACATCGTGCTCACTGATATACTGTCCGCTGTACATGGAGTTGGCACCTACATACGCCAGTCCCAGTGCAGATTTTCCCAGCACCCGCACATCAGTCCGGGGACTCGGTTTTACATAGCCGGCGTTGGCTAGTGCCAGACATTCTTTTTTCGCTTCAGCCAGCACCCGGTTGTACGAAGCAACCCAGCGATCCTGTCCACGACGCAGGTACCCGAGTTCAAATGCTTCTTCCGCCGAGGTGGAAACTTTCGCCTGACCGATGGTCAAAAACCGGTCGCGGTACGCGTTCAGCGCCACATCGCCTTCTTTGAGCGAATCGGAGAGGCGTACGGCAAATTCTTTAGTTCCGCCGCCACCCGGAATCAAACCGACACCAAACTCTACCAGTCCCATATAGGTCTCGGCATGCGCTACGACGGCATCCGCGTGCAGGCACATTTCACAACCGCCCCCCAGCGCCATATTGTGCGGCGCTACTACTACTGGGATGGACGAATACCGGACCCGCATCATCGTAGACTGAAACTGCCGGATGGCGAAATCGAGCTCGTCGTATTCCTGCTCCACGGCCATCATGAAGATCATCCCCACGTTGGCACCGGCGCTGAAGTTTTGTCCGTCGTTGTAGATAACCAGTCCGCGGTACTCTTTTTCGGCCAGATCAATGGCTTTCTGAATGCCTTCGAGCACTTCCCCACCGATGCTGTTCATTTTGGTGTGGATTTCCAGATTCAAAATGCCGTCGCCGAGATCGGTGATCGTGGTACCGCTGTTTTTCCACACGGTATGCTGTTCGCGCAGTCCGTCCAGAAAGATAAAGTCTTCGGTACCGGGGATGGCCTGATAGGTTCCGGAAGCAATGTCGTAGGATTCTTTCCGGCCATTCTGCAACCGGTAAAATTTATTGATGCCTTTTTCGAGCATGACTTTAATCCAGGGAGCCACCTTCAAACCCGCTTCTTCCATTGCAGTAGCAGTTTCGGCTACACCCAGTGCATCCCAGGTTTCGAATGGTCCCAACTCCCAGCCATATCCGGCACGGATGGCATCGTCTATTTTGTATAAATCATCGGAGATTTCCCCGATTCGGTTGGCTGCATACGCCAGCAGCGGATACAGCGTCGCCCGGTAAAATTCGCCGGCTTTATCCTTAAAATTGACCAACAGTTTCAGGCGCTTCCGCAGATCCTCGATTGGTTTGGCCGCTTCGAGCGCCGCAAATTTGGGTCGTGTCGAAGGACCGTATTCTAGGGTGTTCAGATCCAGCACCTGAATCTCGCTTTTCCCGTCTTCGCCTTTGGTTTTCCGGAAAAATCCACCGTCCGTTTTACTGCCCAGCCACTTGCGCTCAATCATGCTATTTACAAATGGCGGTAGCCGCAACTGGTCGCGGGACTCGTCTTCCGGAACATTTTCCACCAGACTGTTTGCCACCAGCGCCAGCGTATCAAGTCCCACTACATCGGCGGTCCGGAAAGTGGCGGATTTGGGCCGGCCCACAACCGGTCCGGTCAGTCGTTCCACTTCATCAATGGTCATTCCGGTTTCGGCTACATAGCGCAGCAGACTGGTGAGACTGAAGACGCCGATCCGGTTACCGATAAAGGCAGGCGTATCCTTGGCCAGCACGGTCGTTTTTCCCAGAAACTTCTCCCCATAATGCATCAGAAAGTCGGTAACCTCTGCCAGCGTATCCGGCGTTGGAATGATTTCCAGAAGCCGCAGGTAGCGCGGCGGATTGAAAAAGTGGGTGCCGCAGAAATGCTTCCGGAAATCCTCGCTTCGTCCTTCAGCCATCAGGTGAATCGGAATCCCGGACGTATTGGATGTCACCAGCGTTCCCGGTCGACGATAGGTATCTACTTTTTCAAAAACCTGCTTTTTGATGTCCAGTCGCTCAATGACGACTTCGATGATCCAGTCGCAGTTTTTGATTTTGGGAAGATCATCTTCCAGGTTCCCAACCGTAATCCGGCTGGCAAAGGCCTTACTATAAATAGGAGACGGATTGGATTTCAGCGCTGCGCCCAGTGCATCAGCAGCCACCTTATTCCGGGCAGTCGGATTGCCTTCGGGCGCGTCTTTGGGCAGGATGTCGAGTAGCAACACCTGAAGTCCGATGTTGGCAAAATGACAGGCGATGCGGCTTCCCATTACGCCCGAGCCCAGTACGGCTACGTTCCGGATAATGCGATTCATAGGTTAGAGGGATCAGTAGGTTGAACAGGGATTGCAGGAACCGAAATGGCTTCCCAGACGGCTTGAATAAAACGTTTTTGAATGCTTTTCTGCGTCAGGTTGAGCTTGTGGGCAAAATGCATTTTCAGGATAGTGTTGAGCGGACCGTGGACCAAAGCAATCAGCACCACATCCGGTATATTCTTGATGATTTTCTGCTTTTTGCCAATCCGCATCAGCTTGTACATCGGCAGCAGCAGCGAGAAGTTTTCGTCCTGACTTTCTTTAAACAGAAACGGCGCGTACGTGTACTGCTCTACAAAGGAGAAGAAGTCTTTGCGGGTGAGGTAAAATCCGACGGCCGACCGCAGCATCGCTTCGAAATTGGGATAGACCGCTGCGTTGGGCTGATAGCTTTGAAGTACGGCCTCATTGAACTCGCCTACGATACTGCGGTACAGCTCGTTGATCAGTTCTTCCTTGCTTTTAAAATACAGGTAGATGGTTCCGGCCGCAATGCCCGCTTGTTCAGCAATGGCTTTCATGTTGAGATGATAAAAGCCGGTTTGCTTCACCAGTTGAAGAACGGTGTCCAGAATCAGTTGTTTTTTATCAGTCGTCATAGCCACGATGCAAACAAATATAAACCACCTTTTTTAAAAAATGAACGTTCATTCATAAAATCAGATTGGTTTTTTATCTGCGTGCTCTTCCGGTCCCGAAAACACTGCATTGCGTACTCAAACCGTCCTCAAGACATGTTTAATCTTTTAAGTTGAAAAATCCTTTACTCCCATCGGGTAGCAGCAGCCTGCATTTTCCGGATGCGGTCTTCCAGCTTTTCGGTACTGAGTTCTTCGCGTAGGCTATCTACTTTAATGGGAAAGCTAAATGGTGTAAAACGGTCCGGCGTTTCCAGTCGTAATCGGCAGCTTTCGATCCGTTTCAAGGCTTCGTACAACCGCTCAAATTCCAGTTCCTGACTCACCGCCTCTATGGTGGCCTGCTGAAACAACAGATTCTGAGGCTCGGCTTCGGCCAGCACGTCGTACACCAATGAGGCAGAGCTTTGTAAATGCCTTGCTTTTTTCTGGGCGCCGGGCGTACCGGGAAACACCAGCCCGGCAATCACGGCAATATCCCGGAATTTTCTACGGGCCAGTTCTTTTTCATTCACGCTATGACGCAACTCTTCGTCGAGATTTACAACCGAGAGCAGCTCCCGGAGGATCTTTCCGGAAACCGGAATGGCTGCGTCGCTCAGCAGCTCAAAACCGTAATCATTGGCGGCAATCGAAAACGTAATGGGTACCGTCTGGGCAATCCGCCAGGCCAACAGTCCGGCCATCGCGGTATGCACCTGCCGGCCTTCAAACGGATAGATAAACAGATGGTAGCCGTCGCGGGTGTGAATCTTTTCGACTAATAATTCGCCCTGTTCCGGAATCACCGAACGCTGCCGTTGCAACTGAAACAGCGGCTGTAAAAACTGAAGCAGCTCATCTTTGGGCTGGGGCGAGGCCGCATCTTCTAACACGCCCCGCAACAGCTGCCCCAAATCGTTCGACAGCGACAATCGTCCACCCGACCAGCTGGGCACCAGTGCATTTTTAGCTTTCGATTTCCGGACCACTGCTTCCATATCGCGGACGTGAACCAGTTCCAGCTTTTTACCACCCAGCACAAATACAGTTCCGGGTTTGAGCCGGCCGATAAAGGATTCTTCCGCATGGCCGATATAACCGCCGCCAACAAACCGCACTTTGACACTGGCATTGCTTACAATGGTGCCGATGTGCATCCGGTGGCGCAACGCCGTCCGGCGATTGGGCACCCGGTAGCAGCCGTCCTCGTCAATCACCACCCGATGGTATTCGTCATACCCGTCCAGACTGTCGCCGCCAACTGTAATAAAGCGCAACACCCAATCGAACTCGTCCACAGTCAGCTCGCGGAAACAGGCACTTTGGGTCACTTCTTTAAACAGCGCTTCCGGAAAAAACCCATCCCCGACCGCAAGTGTTACGGCGTACTGCACCAGCACATCATAACACAATTGCAGGGGTGGCCGCCGTTCGACCACACCTTCCCGATACGCCCGCTGCAAGGCCAGCACTTCTGTGAGTTCCAAGGAATGGGTGGGTACAAAAAAAACACGGCTGACTTCGCCCGGCTGGTGACCGCTCCGGCCGGCCCGTTGCAGGAACCGCGCAATGCCTTTGGGACTGCCAACCTGAATAATGGTATCGACCGGCCGAAAATCGACGCCCAGATCGAGCGATGCCGTACAGACCACGCACTTCAATGTACCCTGATGTAGCTGTGCTTCGACCCAGTTGCGCAGTTGCGGGTCAATGGCGCTATGATGCAGGGCGACTTCTCCTGCCAGATCCGGTGCCGCATCCAGCAAGGCCTGATACCAGCGTTCGGAGTGCGCCCGGGTGTTGGTAAATAATAAGGTAGAGCGGCTTTCCCGGATCACGGGGATTACTTTGTCCAGCATCCGGATGCCGAGATGACCCGCCCAAGGTAACGTTTCGACTGTATCGGGCAAAATCGTCTGGATATCAATCTGCTTGTGCAGGTTGGACCGAATGAGCGTCGTATCGGCCGACCTCGATGCCGTCAAAACAGCCAACGCTTCTTCCAGATTCCCGATGGTTGCCGAAAGGCCCCAGATCCGCAGGTCTGAAGCAATGCCGGCCAGATGTGCCAGCGCCAGTTCAACCTGCACCCCCCGTTTGGTGCTGAGGAGTTCGTGCCATTCGTCTACGCAGACGCATTGCACGTTCCGGAACAGCTCCTGATGGCCTTTCTGCGCCATCAGGAGGTGCAGGCTTTCAGGTGTGATAACCAACACTTCCGGAATCTGCTTTTTCTGCCGGGTCCGCTCTGCTGTAGAGGTATCGCCATTCCGAACGGCTACGGTCCAGGGGATCTGGAGTTCATCCAAAGCAGTTTGCATGGCGCGGGCCAGATCGGTGCCCAGTGCCCGAAGGGGTGAAATCCACAGCAGTTGCAATCCGGCATCGGTGCGGGTTTGGTAATCGGGCGTGCGATTCATATAATCAATCAGCACCCCAAGAAAGACGGCAAAGGTTTTTCCGAATCCGGTAGGTGCGTTTACCAACCCGCTTTGTCCGGCACCGTAGGCATGCCAGGTTTCTTCCTGGAACGGAAAGGCGGTCTGCTCTTTGGTAGCCAGCCATTTTTCAATCACCTCAAAACCATTGACCGGATCGGTATGGACGCTTCCGGAAACCGCTTTCTTCTTGGAAGCCGTTCGTTTCTTTTTAGGAGGTATTGGGGAACTTTCCGGAGGTTCCACACCGGGTTGGTCCTGCTCGAAGGGGCTTCCGGCCCGGTGAAGATGCTTTTTAAGTACGGTTTTCGGAATGCGCTGCCCCATAGACGGACCGGTTTGTCGGATGCATCAATACAAACAATGCCAGTACCTTTTAACAGGCTGCATTCGCGTCTTTCATACAGAAATCCCGCTTGCAGACGACTTTGAAACCAGCTGCAAACGGGATTTACCCTATAATTATTGACTAGCGCATCATTTCCCGGATATCGGCCATAAGGCGCTTGGCAATATTCTGCGAGGTGGTTTCGGTGCTGCTCTCGGAATAAATCCGGATAATCGGCTCCGTATTCGACGTGCGCAGATGCACCCAGTCGTTGTCAAACTCGATTTTCAGCCCGTCTACATCGTTGATCGGCTGCTTTTTATAGCGCTCCCGGATGTCGTTAAAAATCTTCTGTACATCAATAGAGGGGTCCAGCTCAATTTTGTTCTTAGAGATAAAATACGCCGGATAGGTGCTGCGCAAAGCTTTTATCGTCTTACCGCTTTTAGCCAGATGCGTCAGGAAAAGCGCAATTCCGATCAGTGCATCACGGCCGTAATGCAGTTCCGGAACGATGATCCCACCGTTACCTTCGCCACCGATCACCGCATTAGTGGCCTTCATCATGTTTACTACATTGACTTCACCCACAGCTGAGCCGCTGTACTGACCGCCGTGCTTTTCGGTCACATCCCGCAGCGCACGGGTACTCGAGAGGTTGGAAACGGTATTGCCCGGCTTCTGCGATAAAATATAATCGGCTACGGCTACCAGCGTGTATTCCTCACCAAACAGCGAGCCGTCTTCGTTTACGAAGCACAGCCGGTCTACATCGGGATCGACTGCAATACCCAGATGGGCACCGGTTTTCTCGACCCGCGTACACAAATCACGCAAGTTTTCCGGAAGCGGTTCCGGATTGTGCGCAAACTGGCCGGTTACCTCTGCATTGATAACGTCTACCTCGGTTACGCCCAAGGCATTCAGCAATTGTGGAACGGCGATGGCACCAGAGGAGTTAATGGCATCTACGACCACCTTAAAACCAGCTTTGGCGATGGCTTCTTTGTCGACCAGCGGATGGTCCAGGATGACATCAACATGTTTTTGCAGGTAATCGGCGCCGTCCCGGACGGTTCCCAGTTTGCCTACTTCTGCAAAGGTCAGTTCTTCTTTTTCAGCGGCATTCAGAATCCAGGCGCCGTCTTCGGCCGAAATAAATTCGCCTTTGGAATTCAGCAATTTCAGCGCATTCCATTCTTTGGGATTGTGTGAGGCCGTCAGGATGATCCCACCGGCGGCTTTTTCCCAGACCACAGCCATCTCGACCGTCGGCGTGGTACTTAATCCTAGATCCACCACTTCAAAGCCCATTCCGGAAAGCGTTGCCGCTACCAGATCGCGGACCATCGGTCCGGAAATCCGGCCATCCCGACCAATAACGATGGGTCCGGAGATATTCTGGTGTTGAATCCACGCTCCATATGCGGCCGTAAATTTTACAATATCCAGCGGGGTAAGTGCGTTGCCGGGAGCACCACCGATGGTGCCTCTGATTCCGGAAATACTTTTTATCAGTGCCATTGCAACTGGTTCTTAATACAGAAGGGAGAGTTATAATAAAACCGGCACAGACACTCAAAGGATTCGTTCTCACTGCCGGAAGCGCGCAAAGATAAGTTGCCGTTACAGGTGCCTACCCGATTTCCTCGAAGGTTATTTCTTAAAAATACCTTCATCCCGGATTCCGGTCCGGCAACCTAGGTTCCGGAAAGTATGGTTTTTGTATTCATGTCCAAGCTCAATCTTATGGACCCACTCGACGCCGCTATGCAAATCAACCGGAAAACCCTCCGAGGCTATTATCTCCGCCAAGTCATCACTATCGCGGTGATCTGGACGCTTCTGGATTTCAGCCGTTTTCTAACGCTTATTTACACTGAAGACGCGAGTAAATTTCCATATGTTGTCCATGCTCCCGGATTGCTCCGCACCCGGGTACTGGTTATGCTTCTTTTTTCAGCATTTATGAGCTGGCTGTTGATTTTTCCGCTCAAAGAAACCTTCCGACGCAAGCCACTCTGGCTCGGCGTAGCGGTTAAGTCACTGGTCATAGCCATTATCTCTGCCATCACCATGCTGGTGCAGTTTTACGTGATCTACCTGTTTATCTACCGCTTGCCCTTTGGCGAGTCAACCCGACGGTTGGTGGATTTTGCAACCAATACGCTTTGGGTGTATCACAATCTGTCGAGCCGGTTTATGATTACCGTACTTACCCTGCTGGCGCTCGAAATCAATGAAAAATATTCACCCGGAGTATTTACGGATATATTTTTAGGCAAATATATTCAACCTAAGGAACAAATGCGGATTATTGCGTTTATTGATCTGAAGAACTCGACCCCAACGGCTGAAGCACTGGGCCACCAGAAGTACTTTTTCTTTATCCGGGATTTTATCCATCACATTTCCAGTGCTTTGCTGCTCCATGATGGATTGATTTACCAGTATATCGGCGATGAAATTGTGGCCTCCTGGCTGCTAACGAAGAAGAACCGGGAAAAAAGTCTCAAAGCCATTGAAACCGCCCAGCGCATTATTCTGGATGAAAACGGCTATTACCGCCGGCGCTATGGTGTTGTACCCGATTTCCGGGTAGGACTGCACTGCGGTATGGTAATGGTCGGCGAAATCGGACTGGTTAAAAAGGATATTGCCATCAGCGGCGATGCCATGAATACTACCGCCCGCATCCGGAGCCTGGCCGGAGAGGTTGATCAGGACATCCTGGCGTCCGAATATTTCGTGCAGCAACTGGGAATCAGCCCGGAAGTGGCCCAGCTGGCCGGTTCATTTGAGCTGAAAGGAAAAGCAGAGCCGATGCGGGTGTATGGCCTCAATCTGATCCGGAAACGCGCCAGTCAGGTACGGGTTCCGGGTGCTGCCACCACTGATTCTGTTTAAGAACGCGATGTTTAGGCCCCGCTCAACAGCCTCATTTTACAACCGGCTGGCAGCGTTGTATCCACTGATTGAGGTTTTCTTCCGAACGTCTAAAGCAGCATTAGGAATGCGGCTGGCAGAACTTCCACCTACCGATCTGCTGGACCTCGGAGCCGGCGATGGCAGTTCGTTTAAATGGTATACCCACCATCGGATTACAGCCGTTGAACTGTCGTCTGTCATGCTGGGAAAAGCTTGCTTGAAAGCGCCTGAAGGCAGCCAGTTACAACTGGGAGACATCCACAACCTGCCATTTCCGGATCACACATTTGGCATTGCCGTATTGTCTCACGTTCTGGCGACTGCTGAAAATCCCCAACGGGTGTTGGCGGAAGCAGCACGGGTCTTACAGCCCGGTGGACGGCTGTTTATTTTGAACCATTTTACCCCGAACGGACTTCCCGGTCTGGTCGATGCCTTGTTTCAACCGTTTGGAACCCTATTAAAATTCCGCTCAATCTTCCGGGAAGAAGCGTTGCCTCTACCATCCGGTCTTCACAAAAAAGGCAGCCAATTCTTTTTCGGCGGCTACTTCCGGCTGCTGGAATACCAGCTGCAGGATGACTGATGTTCCGGAAAGCCTTTCTACTACTGGCAGCACTAGCTTCCGGTCAGCAGTTTGCGGAGCCGGGCCTGTGCAATCGGGTGATAGGCGTTGTGGTAAGTTTCAAAATAGCGCTGGGCCAATGCGACCTGATCGCTTTCTTTCAACGCCGTGTACAGCGGTGTCAGGAATTTCTGACGACCTACTTTGCTCAGAAAATCTTCCATTTCCGGATACGCAGTTATGTACTTCGCGTGGATGGCTGTTTCAAACCACAAGTCAGCAATCTCGCTGTTTTTAGACTTCGTAAAGCCAAACTGTCCATCTAAATACCGCATCTGAGGGACTGTCAGCGGACGCGGCATGTTGCGCAGGAAGTGCAGCCACTCGTGGGTGGTCCAGGCTTGGGTAGCCGCTTTATCAATAGTTCCGGAACTTAAAAAAGCATTCCGGATGGCGTTGACCTGCGTAAAACGGGCGGAATCGGCCTGAGGCGCATTGTCCGGAATACCAGGTCCGTACACCCATTCCCGGATGCGAATCTTTTTTTCCAATGTGCTGTCGGTATCGGAAAGTTGTGCGTGCAATTCATTCAGAAACTGCTCGGTGGTAATAGAGCCAAAGGCATGCCGGTTGAAATACGCTTTCAGGAACGCATCCCATTTTTCACGCCCTGCCTGCCGTTCCAGCATCCACAGCAACAGCGATCCTTTTTCGTATGGTACGTCCGTCAGGCACTCTTCCGGATCCTGACCGGTCAGGTCGTTCTTTAGCCAGGTAGCGCGGCTTTGTGGCCCAAGTTCGACCACAGCTTTTTCCAGATCCTGATAGCCCAGCGCCCAAAGCATGTCTACATAACTTTTGCCCAGCATCGCCTCGGTAATCCGCCGCTCGAAATACACCGTAAAGCCTTCGTTCATCCAGATATCATTCCAGGTCGCGCTGGTCACCAGATTGCCACTCCAGTTATGCGCCAGCTCATGCGCGATCAGATTCGCCAGACTCCGGTCACCCGCCAGGATGGTTGGCGTGGCAAAGGTGAGCCGTGGATTTTCCATGCCGCCAATTGGGAAGCCCGGTGGCAGAATCAAAACATCATAGCGTCCCCAGCGGTACGGACCATACAGCCCTTCGGCAATTTGTACCATTTTGGGCATTTCATTCAGCTCCCAGGTAGCACGCGACAGGACACCCGGCTCGGCATACACCCCGGTCCGGTCGTCTATTTTCTGAAACTCCAGCTTGCCAACGGCCAGCGCCATCAGGTAGGCCGGCACGGGTTCTTCCATCCGAAACGTATAGATTCCGGAATCGTTGGGAGCCTGTGGGTTGGTAGCACTCATGAGCACCAGCAATCCTTTGGGGACCCGGATGCGCGCGTCGTAGGTAAAGCGGATGCCCGGACCATCCGGGGCCGGCACCCAGGAACGGGCATGAATGGCCTCGCTCTGGGTATATAAAAAGGAATCGGTCTTGTAAGAGGTTTGAGCCGGAGCCAGCCATTGCAGGGCCGAAGCCTCCGCACCGGTTTTATACCGGATGCGAACGGTCTGTGTGTTAGACCCAATCGGGATGTGCAGCGCGGTACCGAGGTACTGCACCGGTGGACTGGTATAAAAATTCACCGGAGTGCCGTCGGCCCAGACCTGTTCAATCTGCAATCCGGCATCGTCGGTTACAAATTCCTTGGCACCCAGCCGGTTTTGAATCTGCCAGGTAGCCGTTCCGGACAGCTGACGGGTACCAAAATCAACGGCCAGATCGAGCGATACGTGCTTGGGCACTACGCTGTCGGCATTGGACAGCGTGTGCGTATCCCGAACCGTCGTATCCGTACCGAAAGCCGTTTGTTTAGAATCCGACGCAGTATTGTTGCAGGCACCGAGGACGCCAAGCGCCACAGGCAGGAGAAACCGTTTTTTCATAGACCAGCTCAAAAATAGCAGCTTCTTTCGGGCCGGGAGCGGTTTTACTGCCAATCAGCTTTCCAGATTGCGGTAGGTCTTGTCAAGGAAAGCCCAGCCCCGCTCCTGCAAACCGGTCCAGACGAGCCAGAAAAACGCAGCTGAAAGCCCCATAAACAAAAGCTTCAGCCATAGAAACGACAGCGCCAGATAATGCAGTCCGCCCAGCACCAGTGGAATCAGAAAGGCCAGAACTATGCGAAGGATATTAAGGGCACCTTTGTTGGCCTCCGCCTTTTCCGGAAGGGAAAATGGCAGGTAGAAATGCGTGAGCCGTAGTGTCACCAAGCCAAACGAAGCAATATTGAAGGCTGCCAGAAGGACATCCGGAAGGACCCGAGCGCCCCAGATTCCCAGCACGACCAGACTGAGCGCAGTAAAAAACGGTAGAATGTATTTTACCCAGACAGCCGTTACACTACCCAGAATCAATCGGCCCGGATGCTGCAACGGCGTAGTCCGGTAGATCCAGGCGGCTTTGTAGGTATCGCTCATCGCCAGGTACGAAACCGACTGCATGACCACAAACGAGATCATGTACAGCAACATGAGGTACGTATTGGTTTGCGGCAGGCGTTCCAGCGTTTCCGGAAGTGACCGGCTGGATGTAGAGATTATGTACACGAAATACACCGGCAGATACGCCAGCGAAGTGATCATCCGCATCCGGAACGACCGACTCCGGCCCGTGAGCGCCCAACTGATCAGAAATCCTGCTTCACCGGCCCGACTCCGGGTAAATACCCGTGCCAGCCGGGTCCCCCAGGAAACCGGAGGCGTTCCAGACGTTGCTTTTCCGGACGTTTTAGCAGCCGGAGCAGCGGATTCTCCCTGGGAGTCGATCAACGCCAGTCTCCTTGAAAACTGCGGCGCCAGTACCCGGACCAGAACGATCAGGCAGACAAGCGGCAATGCAAATGCCAGCAGTCCCAGCCCCGTTCCGCCCGACAATCGTACCGGAACGCCCATCCAACCCCAGGTAGCCGCCAGCCAGTAGGCCGGAAAGATCCGGACGATCCCGTACTGCGAAAGATCGAACGCCTCCAGCCGGGCAGTGCCAAACAACCGCGGCAGAAACTGGTAGGATGCAAACAGAATGATGGCGAAGCCGATCTGAAAATAACTCAACAGCGTATTGAACCGGGAGGGTTTGACAAACCTCAGCAAGGCGATGTAAAACAGATTCACCACAAATACGACCATCAGCAGCAACAGCAGCATGGTGACCGGAAACCACAGCGCGCCTTTGATGCCGGAAAAATAAATGGCCATTCCCCACCCGCCGAGCGACATTGGTAACGCCGTGCGCAGCAGGTACGAGAACAAATGCAGCAGTCGCGCCAGCAATAAGGTCCGATCCGTTACGGGACGGGTCTGCACGATATACTTTTCCTTGGTGTCGAGCAGGACGTGACTGAGGTCGGTAATGAGTGTAAAGACGTACAAAAAGCCGAACGCCGTGTAATAGATCGTCCAGCCAGCAATGTGATCCCGGAAGGCCACCAACGGAAACAAGTACAACACTCCGGTAAAGGCAGAGATCAGTGCCATTCCCCAGATGCGGTACTTCGTTGGCGTTCCGGAATTTTTGCCCCACTGGCGGGGTTGCCGGTTGTCGAGCATCAGCCGCACCTGCAATAATGCGCGGAGCTGGGTGACATCAGCGCCCATCGACGCCCACAGCCGCGACGGCAGCATACAGATCCAAAGTAAAAAACGACTCATAACGCAGTCGGATTGGTGTTTTGAAGGGCCCCGGCAATCTGAGCGGCCTGATCGTTGGCACTTTCAGACGTCGTGAGGCGGGAAAACAGCTCTTCCAGCGATGCATGACTGCCCTGTCGGAGCTCTTCAATCGTTCCGTCTGCTACGATGCGGCCGTTGCTGATCAGCACAATCCGGTCGCTGACCTTCTCGACCACATCCATCATATGGGAACAGTAAAAAATCGTTTTACCTTCTGCTTTCAGCACCTGCAATAGTTGCTTCACCACAATCACAGCGTTGGCGTCGAGTCCGGAAAGCGGCTCATCCAGAATCACGATTTCCGGATTGTGCAGCAGTCCGGCAGTAAGCAGCACTTTCTGGCGCATGCCTTTGCTGAACGTATCCATCCGCTGGTGCAGGTTTTCGCCAATACCAAAGGCAGTCAGCATTTTTTGCATCCGGTCCTCCGCCACGGCCGCATCCATTCCCTGCAGCGTCCCTACAAAATGCAGGTATTCGTGCGGGGTCAGCAATTCATACAATTCGGCCAGTTCCGGAACATAGCCAATCTTTTTTTTGACCTCCATCGGCTGGGTCCGCACATCGAAACCGGCTACGGTAGCCTCGCCCGAAAAATCGGGCAGCAAGCCGGTCAGGATTTTTACCGTAGTGGATTTACCTGCACCGTTCGGGCCAATATAGCCGATGATCTGTCCAGCCGGAATGTTTAGCGTCAGGGCGTCCAGAACAACTTTTTCGCCGTAACCGGCACTCAGGTTTTGAAGTGAAATAGCAGCCATCTTAGAAGAGTTGAATACGCACGGAGCTACGGAAGCTCTATTGGATTGAAATTAAAATAAAGCATTGATGCAGCAGTTCCTTTTAAAAAGATTCTGTTCAGGCCGGTACGATTCACTTGCCTAATTTTTACCAGCCATTCCGGATCATTGCTGTCTGGATCAGTCCTTTAACTGGTTGTACGCAATGACGGCCCGGATGTCTCCGAAGGAACATTCATCGCCCAGCATTGCCTTCACTGATCCGATTCCGGAACCGTTGCTTTGCGCCAGCGCCTTTTGAATCAGGGTTTCCTTGTCGGGAGACACCAACAGATGCAGCGGTAGCAGTCCTGCCTTAACGCCCTGGGCCAGATGACTTTCGATGGTCGACGGCGCCATGCCGCGTTTAACCGCAATGGTTTCAGGGGTTTCGCCAGTTAGAAACAAACTCACCGACTCCTTAAAGCTTTCACCTTTGGCAGGTTTCGGTTTTTTATCAGCCGGTTCGGATGCGACGGCTTCCGGAAGTTTCGGAAGCAGGTCTTTTGGTGGCAGCTCGGTTGCTTTTTCGGCTTCCTCGATCTGGTGGGCGCCATTTCGGTAGACCGCCACCCAATGCCCTACTTTCCGGAAACTGTACAGCAGTTTTTCGAGGTGATTTTGCAGTGCCGATAAGCTTTTCTGATAATTTTTCCCGTTTTTCTTGAACCGGAATTCAATGGCGTGGGTATTGACCGCTTCCAGCAGCGCTTCCAGCCTTGGAATAAAATACGCCTGTGCGCCCGGTATCCGGCCCAGCAGTGTTTCAAACATCAGATCGGCATTGCCGTTCACTCCGGCCGCCAGTTGTCCGGCAAAGGCACTGGCATGGGTCTTCAGTTCCCGCAAGGGCAGCAGAATGTCCTGTTCAAACCACAGTTCGGCCGCTTCCTTATCGGCTACTTTTTCTTTTATATACGCATCGGCATGCGACTGGATCGCTTTCCAGAACGGTTTCCATTCAAAGGTCTCCACCAGCTTGTCGCCGCCATAGGCACGCATCCCACCGTGTAAGGCCGCACTCAGGGTTCCGGAAGCATGTTTGCTTTCGGTAAACTGCACAATCCGGGCATCGGTGCGCACCGCACTTGGATGGATGCGGGATTTCAACGTCAGTCCATCCAGCGAACGCAGCCGGCTCAGCGCTACATAGACCTGACCGGCAGCAAAGGCTTTACCAGCATCGATCACCGCGCTGTCGAAGGTCATCCCCTGACTTTTGTGAATGGTAACGGCCCAGGCCAGCCGGAGCGGCAGTTGCTGGTACGAGCCGGTTTCTTCTTCCTCGATCCGGTCTTCGGCTTCATCATAGCGGTAGCGAAGGGAGCGCCAGACTTCCTTTTCGACCTTTACCAGCTCCGGCTGATCCGAGAACCGGACCCACACTGTTTTGTCGGCATCGATGGTTTCGATCTTGCCAATCTTGCCGTTGTAATAGCGGCGTTCTTCTCCTTTATCGTTTTTGAGGAACATCACCTGCGCGCCTTTTTTTAGCAGCAGGTCTTTTTCCACCGGCAGCACTTTCTCGTTAAAATCGCCTTCGAGGGTGCCTTCAAATACATCCGGTGTACCAGGCAACTCCTGTAAGGCGCGGCTGTTGATCGACTCGGCCAGTGCGTTGTGGGTCGTCAGGGTAATTTCTCCTTCGGCGGGCTGATAATTGGTTTTGTAGTAGGCATGAAGCATCTCCAGATCTTCGGGCTCCAGCGTGTTGTGACGAATATTGTTGAGCAGGTTGATAAACTTTTTATCGCCCTGCCGGTAAATATGCGTCAGCTCCAGATTCAGAATCGGGAAGTTTTTAAAGACCTGTGCATCAAAGAAAAACGGACTTTCATACTGCCGCGACAACAGCGCCCATTCGTCGTCTTTCACCACCGGTGGCAGCTGATGCAAATCGCCGATGAGCAACAGTTGGAGTCCGCCAAACGGTTCATTCCGGTGTCCCGGTCGATGGGTCCGTAAAATCAGGTCGATTGCATCCATGAGATCGGCCCGTACCATCGACACTTCATCGATTACGAGCAGATCCAGCGACTTGAGCATCTCCTTTTTCTCGGCCGACAGCTTGACGCCTTTGAGATACTCATGATTCTGCGCGCCCGATCGGGTCTCGTTCCATCCGGATTTAGGCAAAAACGGGCCGTGCGGCAATCCGAATAAGGAATGTAATGTGCTACCGGCTGCGTTGAGCGCGGCGACACCGGTAGGAGCTGCAATCGCGTATTTTTTATGCAGCTTTTCACGCAGGCGGTGCAGAAAGGTGGTTTTACCCGTACCGGCTTTTCCGGTCAGGAACAACGAGTGATGGGTAAAGCGCACGAGATGCTCGGCCAGTTGCGCCAGCTGGGAACTTTCTACTTTCATAAGGCTGTTTTCCGGACGATCGGCCTCCGGACGGGCAAGGTACTGCCTGCTTTTAAACAACCAACAGAAGGAGAAGGTTTCGGTGCTTTTGCCTAGATAAATACATTCATATGCGCCTACAATGCCGGGTGCAGTTCCGGAGCGGAGGTCGGCGTCGTAACCGGTACATCCGGCTGTTGAAGCCGCTTCCGTTCGGCATCAAGTGCCCGTTGGGAAGGCAGCGGACGAATGATCAGCCGTAGCGTCGGGTTGTTGGTCACAAACGACCACATCCAGCTGAACGCCAGTTGCACCTTGTTCCGGAAGCCCACCAGCGGGATGACGTGAATCAGCAGCCAGACCAGCCAGGCAAAGAATCCTTTGAATGAAAGCTTCGGCAAATCAGCTACGGCTTTATACTTACTGATAATGGCCATGCTGCCTTTATCATGGTATGTAAACGGCGTCATCGGTGTTCCGGACAGCTGGCGACGGATGTTTTTGGCGAGTAGGGTTCCTTGCTGAATCGCTACCTGAGCGACCTGCGGATGTCCGTTGGGCCAGGCCGCATCAGTGGTTTGCAGGCAGGCATCACCCAAGGCATACACATTGTCCATTCCGGATACCTTGTTTACGGCATCCACCAAGATACGCCGGCCTTTGCCGATCACCTCTTTAGGCAAACCCGGCACCTCCCGGGCAATCACGCCGGAGGCCCAGACAAGGGTTTCGGTTCGAAGCGTACTGCCATCCGACAGATACACGACCCCATCCTGATAGTCTTTGACGGCTGTTTCCAACTGAATCTGGACACCCAGTTTCGATAATACATTATAGGCTTCGTCCTGAGCGGTTTTACTCATGGGGCCCAGCAGCGTTTTACCAGCATCAATCAGATGAATCCGGGCCTGCTGAATCCCCGGAATATCGGGGTATTCGCGAGGCGCAATGTGCCGCCCCAGTTCGGCCAGCATCCCAGCCAGCTCTACCCCGGTAGGGCCGCCACCGCAGATCACAATGTTGAGCAGTCGTTCCCGGATCTGTGCATCCGGTTCGCGGGAGGCTTTTTCAAGGTTTAGCAGGATATGATTGCGGATTTCCTGAGCTTCGTCGATGGTTTTCATCGGCCAGGCCTTTTCCTGGACGGCCTGCATCCCGAAAAAGTTGGTTTCGGTGCCTGGTGCCAGTACCAGCAGATCGTAGGCATAGGTGCCCCCATCGGTGCGAATTACTTTTTGTTCCGGAAGCACCTCCAGCAGCGTTCCCATATGAAACCGGACATTGGGACGGTTTTCAAACATCCGGCGAAACGGGTGACTGATATTGGATGCTTCGATAAAGGAGGTAGAGACCTGATACAGGAGCGGCGGGAAGAAGTGGTAATTATTGCGATCCACCACTACAATCTCGACCGATGGCTCGCTCCACAGTCCTTTGATAAAATTGAGACCGGCAAAGCCTCCACCGACGACAACGATTTTCATAAACGTTTGATTTGAGTCGTTCAATCCAGGGCGTACAGGCCTGTTAGAATCAAACAACTGCGTATCTGAATCGTGCAGGAAAAGCGTACCACGAAGCGTACTGTTGAGGTTAAAAAAAGCACCTGCTTCAAAAAAGTATTTGGTAGAACGAAGCGGTGTTTTATATTTGCACTCCCAAACGGGACTGGCTGCGTAGCTCAACTGAATAGAGCATTTGACTACGAATCAAAAGGTTTCAGGTTTGAATCCTGACGCGGTCACGAAAAAGCACCTTGATTTCAAGGTGCTTTTTTATTTAAGCCTTTTCCGGAAGCCCATTTTATATGACAATCGAAATCTGGTCGATCGGCAAGGAAAGTGACGCGTTTATCCGCGACGGCGTAGCGCTGTACCTCAAAAAGACACAGCCGTATCTGGCGGTGTCCCTACAGATTATTCCCTCCCCCAAGAAAGCCGCCGGACAACCGCCCGAAAAAGTCAAGCAGCTGGAAGAAGAGCTCATCCGCAGCCGCCTGAAATCCCAGCATACCCTGGTGGTACTGGATGAGCGCGGCAAACTGCTGACCTCTGAGGCCTGGGCCAAAAATCTGGAAACCTGGCGCGACACCGGTGTTCAGACCCTCGTCATCCTGATCGGTGGGGCCTTTGGCGTCACCGAAGCTCTGCGCCGGGAGGCCCGCGCCGTCTGGTCGCTCTCTACGCTGGTGTTTCCGCATCAACTGGTACGCCTCTTGGTGGCCGAACAGCTGTACCGCGCCTTTTCGATTTTACACGGCAGCGGCTACCATCACGCCTAACCTGTCGCATCTTTGCGGTTATGGATTTTCAGGCACCCTTTACTCTTGTCTTTCTGCTGATCACCGTGCTGACGTCGTTTGCCGGGTTCCAGAATGAATCGCTGATCGGCCGCACCATTCTGTGGCCGGCCCGGATGCAGGGCCCGGCCGACTACTACCGGTTTATCACCTCCGGATTTATCCACCAGGATACGATGCACCTGCTGTTCAACATGTTTACGTTCTACTTTATCGGTGAGAACGTTGAAGTAATATTCCGGGCTTTGGGGATGCATCTGGCCTACCCGCTGCTGTATCTGGGCGGAATCGTCTTTGCCTCCCTCCCATCTTTCCTGAAAAACCGGAACAACCCCGCGTATCGTTCCCTGGGCGCTTCCGGAGGCGTAGCGGCGGTGCTGTTTGCATCAGTGTACTTTGCGCCTTGGGCGCAACTGCTCCTTTATTTTATTGCGGTTCCTTCCATCGTCTTTGCCGTACTGTATCTGGCTTATAGTGTCTACATGGGCCGGAAGGGGAATGATAACATCAACCACGACGCGCACTTCTGGGGTGCCGTCTTCGGGTTTGTTTTTACCCTGCTGGTGTCGCCGGATCACGGTCGCTTCTTTATCGAACAGATCCTGCATCCACAGTTTTAGAGTATCCTATTGTCTTTCCGGAAGCCAGCTACAGGTTCATATGTGGAACGGTTTTTAAATCAGTCGGGCCGTAAACCCTCCTCGACTGACATGAAGCACATCACTGCCAAAGACAAAACTACCGGCGAAGACATTAAAATTTCCTATAAAGATTATGGTTCCGGAAAACCGATCGTTCTCATTCATGGCTGGCCGCTGAGCAAGCACATGTGGGAATACCAGCTGGAGCCGCTGGTAGACGCCGGCTTCCGCGTCATTAAGTACGACCGCCGTGGCTTTGGACAAAGCGACAAGCCCTGGAGCGGTTATGATTACGACACCCTGACCGATGATCTGGCCGCCCTGCTGGAACAACTCGACCTGACGGATGTAACGCTGGTAGGATTTTCGATGGGTGGCGGAGAAGCCGTACGCTATCTGAGCCGCTACGGTTCCAACCGCGTTTCCCAACTGGTACTGATTAGCGCTGTAACCCCCTATATGCTGAAGTCGGATGCGAATCCGGACGGCGTAGACGGCGACGTATTTGCCAAGATGATTGAAGGCATGAACAAAGACCGCATCGGATTCCTCGACGATTTTGGCAAGCAGTTCTTCGGTATCAACCTCCTCAACCACCCGGTAAGCGCCCCCCTGCTCGAATATTACCGCGATATCGCTGCCGATGCGTCTCCACGGGCGTCCAAACTCTGCGTAGCCTCGTTTGCCTACACTGATTTCCGCGCCGATATTCAGGGCGTTAATGTACCAACCCTGATTATTCACGGCGACAATGACAAAACGGTCCCGAAAGAAGCCAGTGGCGACCGCGTAGCCAAAATGATTCCGACTGCTCAGTACCTCGTGTATGAAGGCGCGCCTCACGGTTTGTTCTACACGCATAAAGATGCGCTGAACCGCGACCTGATTGCCTTTGCCCAAACCGGAAAAGCATACCATTATGCACACTCGGCCGATGGGAAAGCACAAATGAATAACGAAGAACTGTAAGCGACCTACCGCTGATCGGTTCCGGAAAGACGCCTCAAAAGGGCGTCTTTTTTTTGTTCTTGGAACTTTAAAGGAACCAGTATCTCTACTCCGGCTTGCGGGCGCGGACAATTTCACGCTTGCCGGGCGGACCAGGCAGTTTTTCAACTAAAAAGCCGACCTCCTGAAGCGCCCGCCGCACCACGCCTTTAGAGCAATAGGTAGTCAGGATGCCACCGGGAACCATCCCGTCAATCAGTTTCCGGAACAGCAGCGGCGTCCACAATTCCGGAGCATCTTCCGGGGCAAAGGCATCAAAATAAATCAGTTGCACCGCCTCCGGAAGCGTCATTATTTGAAGCTCCCCGGCTACTTTAAGCAGTTCAACCTGCGGCGTGATCATCACCGGCTCATTCCAGGGTGCCCGGTGCAGCGCCTCAAACAGCGCCTGGCCGGCGGCAGCCTGCGTATAGGTAAGCTGTTGCCAGATCACCTCCGGAACCGGATATTTTTCTACCGATACATACCGGATGGCCCGATGCCGGCGATTGCTTTCCAACGCCGTCAGTAAGGCATTCAACCCCGTACCAAACCCCATTTCCAGAATCGTGACCAGCCCTTCCGGAAACGCCTCCAATGCAGCAATCAACCCCGTTTGGATAAACACGTGCATCGACTCCTGCACGGCTCCGTGCGTAGAGTGATAGGTAATGCCGGCTGCCGTTCGCAAGGTAGGCGAGCCATCCTTGGTGGCAACAATCTCAATTGCCTGACTCATGCGTCCGGAAACTGCGCGTCAAAAACTTCTTTTAAATCACGGCGCAGGTACTGGTCGTCAAAACGGGGGATCAGGGCCTTCAGAAGCGGCTGGTATTTTTCGGTGACCAGCAATGCCTGGCTCAGTTCACAGGCCCGCTCAAAAATGCGCACAGTCGCCGCCAGCATCGGTGAGGTGGTCGGCTTGAAATGATTTAAGTACGGTGCCGTATGCTCCAGCCGGAAGAACAGCAAGGCCAGTATATCTTCTTTATACACCGAGATCGCCTCAAAATCCCGCTGAATGGAGTTGAGCTTGGACGACCGGGCGCGGCGCCACTTACCCGTACTGGTCTGAAAGCTGCGCGCAATCTGCTTTTGCGCAGCCTGTACCATGCTGCTGGTATCGCCGGAGAGATCCGCCAGGTAAAACTTCTTTACTTCCGGAAACTTCGCGACCAGGCGCTCCAGTTCCTCGCGCAACGCTTCGGCATCCATCTCCGCCAGATATTTACGGAGCGTCGGGGTTCGTTTGGCAGCCATCAGGGTTCAGTTGCGGTTCCGGATCGGTTACAGCGCTAATACCTCGCCGATCTTGGCCTGTACTTTCTCCAGCGTCGGCAGCATCGCGGCTTCCAGCGCAGTATTCATCGGCACCGCCGGCAGATCCAGCGCTCCCATCGTCTGTACCGGTGCATCCAGATACCGGAAGCAAGCCTGTGCAATCCGCCCGGACAGTGCTTCGGCAAAGGAATTGCGCAGCTGCTCTTCCGTCAGCACCAGCACTTTACCGTGCCGCTGAACGGTCTCGAACACCAATGCTTCATCACAGGGATAAATGGTGCGGAGATCTACCACTTCTACCCGACCCGGAAACGCCGCAGCAGCATTTTTGGCCCAGTGCACGCCCATCCCGTAGGTGATGACACAGCAGGACTCCCCGTTTTCAATCGCTTCGTCATCGGCCTGCACCACCACGCATCCTTTCCCAAACGGCAGCAGGTAGTCGCGGTCCGGCTCCACGGTTTTAGCGTCTTCGGTGCCGGGCACCTTGCTCCAGTACAACCCTTTGTGCTCCAGCATCACGACCGGATTGGGATCGTAAAAGGCCGCTTTCATCAAACCTTTGAGATCGGCCGCATTCGACGGATACGCGATTTTAATGCCTTTGACGGTGGCCAGCGTGCTTTCTACGGAACCACTGTGATACGGACCGCCGCCGCCGTACGCACCGATCGGTACGCGGATAATACAGCTCACCGAAAACTTGCCACAGGAGAGGTATGAGGTCTTGGAGATCTCGGTGACCAGCTGGTTGATGCCCGGATAGATGTAATCGGCAAACTGCACTTCTACAATCGGCTTCAGGCCTACGGCACTCATCCCGGCGGTCGAACCAATAATATAGGCTTCCTGGATCGCGGTATTGAATACGCGGTCGTCGCCGAATTTGTCGCCCAGCGTTGCTGCTTCGCGGAATACTCCACCCAGCCGCTTCCCGACATCCTGGCCATACAGCAAGGCTTCCGGATGGTCCTGCATAATTTCTTCGACGGCGTGCAAGGCCGCATCCACCATCACGACCTTTTCTTTTCCGGCAGGCGACCGGGTGCCGCGCTCTTCGGTAAACGGATTGGGCGCAAATACATGGTCGCTAACGGTTGCCGGATCGGGGTCCGGGGCCGCTACGGCTGCATCAAATTCGCGTTTAATGAACGTAATTTCTTCTGTTTCGATATGGTCGAGGGTGGCTTCTGTAACCCCCAGGTCCAGCAGCTTTTGCCGCAGCTTCAAACCCGGATCCTGGCTGTTATGGGCCTCCAGATCGTGGCGGTACCATTCCCGGCGCACACCGGACGTATGGTGACCGATCAGCGGTACATTGGCCTGAACCACTACGGGTCCGCCACCATTCCGAACGGTTGCAATCACCTCCTGCATGGCCTGGTACGAGGCTTCAAAGTCGGTACCGTCGATGCGGATGCGGTCCATGCCTTTAAAGCCGGCTGCATACTCGTAGGCATCCATGGTGCGGGCTTCTTCCGCACTCACCGAAATGCCCCAGCCATTGTCCTGTACCAGGTAGATAACAGGCAGTTTTTTAAGCACAGCAAACTGCCAGGCTTCGGCGACTTCGCCTTCGGTTACCGAACCATCGCCCAATGAACACACGACTACCGGGGGTTCCGGAAACTCGCGCAGCCCCTGCTGTTGAATGTATTGAAGGCCCTGCGCCACGCCGGTCGTCGGAATGACCTGCATACCTGTTGCAGAGCTTTGATGAATGATTTTAGGAAAGACTTCCCGCCGGCTGTTGGGGTGATTGTAATAGGCCCGGCCACCGGTAAACGGGTCATCGCCCTTGGCCAGCAGCTGCAACATCATCTCGTACGGCCGCCAGCCCATGCCCAGCATCAGGCTTTCGTCGCGGTAGTACGGACTCACCCAGTCATACGGCTTTAGGCAAAACGCCGTCGCCAGCTGAATGGCTTCATGGCCGCGCGAGGTGCTGTGCACGTATTTGCAAATCGGCCGGTTGGCCTCGTAAATATCCGCCATCGCACGCGCCGTCATCATCAGGCGATACGCACGCAATAAAAGATCCTGTTCAGACGTATGGGCATCCACTTCCGGAAAACAACTGGTTGGTAAGGGGCGCAAAGCTAAGCCTCCCTGCGGTTGCGGGTTCCGGAATTCGGCACAGGACCTGTTAAAGACGTTAAACGGGCGCTTTTCGGAACCCATGATTCCGGAAAAGCGCCCGTTTTGAAATGCAGCGTCCGACTACAGCCGGGTGCTGAGACCGATGTTGACCGGAATATGCCCGATATTGAATCCGGCCTTGGAATTTCCTTCTGTAAAGCGCAGCCAGCTGCGCTGGTAGCCGGAGCTGATGGTGATAAACAAATTGTTGGTGACCCGTGCTTTAACTGTCAGGTCGACGCCCGCATTAAAGCCCGAGGTATTGCCTACCGGAACAGCGGTTACACGGTTCGGACCACCGTCTGTTTTCTCAGACCAGGCATAGCCGTACCCGACAAAAGGACTGATCCGGAAATCGACGCCAGCCGACAGCGGGAGTTCGTAATGGCCCTGCACCCCAACCTGAAACAGCGGATTGGCATATTTGACTACGACATCCTCCCGCAGACCATTGCTGTAATAAAGTACCTGCGCATCACCTTTCACGCGAAGCGAACTGGCAGCAGCCCGGATGCCCAGTCGCAGCCGGCTGTAGCCCGGGAAGATATACCGCAACAGCAGGTTGCTTCCGATCCCGGTATGGCTGACATCAGGCTTAAAGGTTGCGCCACTGGACGCAATCGTAGGCGTCGATGCAATGGTCAGTCCAAACTCAACATTTAGTTCGCCCGGATTGAAGCGTTGACGGGTTGTTTTAACAGGCACCTTTTTCTGGGCCAGCACCGGCGTACCGGCCGCCAGCACACCAGCCAGCAAAAGAATAGAATTACGCATAATATATTGGATAGTAGTAATGGATAGTGGCTAATGGGGTTCCGGAAGATACGCTCGTGTGTTAACGGCTTTGCCGGCGGTACAGCGCATACGCCACGATACCAAAGATGATGTTGGGTGCCCAGACGGCCAGCAACGGATTCAGTCCGCCCTTGATCGACAGGGTACTGCTAAACTGGATCAGCATCATGTACACCGCCGATAAGATCATCCCGACCGCCAGGTGATAGCCGCTGCCCCCCCGGATCTTTCGGGACGCGATACAGGCCCCGATAATCGTGAGCACCAAACCGGCAAACGGCTGGGCACTGCGGCGGTGCAGCTCCACATAAAATAAATTCAGCGTTTCGGCACCGCGGATTTCCTGTTTGTGAATCATCTGAAGCAGTTCGGGCGTATTCAGCGCCTGCATATCATCGTTGTCGTCTACCAGCTCCAGCGGTTTAAAGTTGTACGCGCGGTACAGCGTATCCTCATGACGCAACGTTTCGCGCAGGGTATCGTTGTCACGGATGGTGACATCGCGCAGGTTCCAGCCGTTCCGGACCGAGTCGAAATGCGCCTGCTCGGCCATGATTTTTTCGGTCAGGCGGGTGCCGTTAAAGGTTTCGGCGGTCAGCTTGTAGGCGGTGTTGTTTCCAAAGTCATACCGCTGTACATACACGTATAACGTGGGCGACAACCGGATGTGAATGTTGGTGCTGGTACTGGTCAGGGCCTCGTGTACGTAGGTATCTTCAAAGGCCAGCCGTTGCTTGTTGGCCGCCGGCACCACCAGGTGATTGGCCCAGAGCGCCAGCATCCCCAACAGCGTTGCACCGATAAAATAGGGCCGCAAAAACCGCTGAAACGAGGTGCCGGTCGCCAGCATGGCAATGATCTCCGACTTGTAGGCCAGCTTGGACGTAAAAAAGATGGTGGCAATGAAGATGAACAGCGGGTACAGCAGTGCGGCGATGTGCGGCGAGAAGTTCTTGAAGTAGTTCAGAATCTCGCTCATCGGCGCTTTCTTCTCTACAAAATCCTCTACCTTCTGCGACAGATCGATCACATCCGAGATCAGGATCATGATGAGGATGGCGAAGAAGAAGGTGCCGATAAATTTCTTCAGGATATAGACATCCAGCCGCTTCAGACCGAAGTAGCGATAGTGCGGCAGCAGGCGGTTCAGCAACTTCACAGGCGGGTTTTGAGTCGGGGAATCATGGCACGCTTCCAGCTATCAAAGGTTCCGGACAGAATCTGCGTCCGGGCCTCGCCCACCAGCCATAGATAAAACGACAGGTTGTGTACCGATGCCAGCGTCAGCGCCAGGTATTCGCCGGCTACAAATAAATGCCGCAGATACGCTTTGGTATGAGCCGCGCTCAGCTGGCAGCCGATGCTGTCATCAATCGGTGAGAAATCGCGGGCCCATTTGGCGTTTTTGATGTTGATGACGCCGTTGGCGGTAAACAGCATCCCGTTGCGACCGTTGCGGGTCGGCATCACGCAGTCGAACATATCGATGCCCAACGAGATATTCTCCAGGATGTTCCAGGGCGTGCCCACACCCATCAGGTAGCGGGGTTTGTCTTCCGGAAGATGTTCGCAGCACCAGGCCGCCATCTCGTACATGTCTTCTTCGGGCTCGCCTACCGACAAGCCACCGATGGCATTGCCGTCGCAGTCCAGTGACGCGGCAAACTCGCAGGAGGCTTTCCGGAGGTCTTTATACAGGCTGCCCTGCACAATCGGGAACAGCGATTGCCGGTGGCCCCATTTGGGTTCGGTGTCGGCGAAGCGGGCGGCACAGCGGGCCAGCCAGCGGTGCGTCAGCTCCATGCTGAACTTGGCATACGGCTCGTCGCAGGGATAGGGCGGGCATTCATCGAACGCCATCACGATATCGGCTCCGATGGTACGCTGCACATCCATCACGCTTTCAGGTGTAAAGAGGTGCTTGGACCCGTCGATATGCGAGCGGAACAGCACGCCTTCTTCAGTGATTTTGCGTTGCTCGGCCAGTGAAAACACCTGGTAGCCACCGCTATCGGTAAGAATGGGCTTGTCCCAGCCGTTAAAGCGGTGCAGTCCCCCGGCGGCTTCCATCGTTTCCATACCGGGCCGCAGGTACAGGTGGTAGGTATTGCCCAGAATAATCTTTGCCTTCACCTCCTGATGCAACTGCGGCACGGTAACGGCTTTTACGGAGCCGACCGTACCGACCGGCATAAAAATGGGCGTCTGGATGGGTCCGCGGTCGGTGGTGAGGGTTCCGGCGCGGGCCTTGGACTGGGGGTCTTGTGCTTCTAAATGAAAGGTCATGGGTAGCGGACGCGAAGGTAGGCGAGTAGGCGTATGGCTCCTTTTAAGAGGAGGGAGTACTACTTCGACACGATCTTGTTCTCTTCTATATTAAATCGGCAGTTAACGATTTTACCGGACAACATTAGTTTGATCGCGGCATCTATTTCCGGTAATGGAGCAGAGAACCACTCACGAGGAGTTGCTCTTGAGCCAGGCTGGTCATAAATATCAATATTGATACAAGCACCTGCGAAGAAGCGATGGAGCAAGTTCTCCAGATGCTTTGTATTGGTGTTGTAGCTGCGATAAGAGGCAACAAGTTCTACATCTGCAAAAAGATAGGTGGCTTCATTTGCTGCATTTTTAATCCGTTCAGCTACGGGTATTGTGGAGAAACCTATTTTAAACAGGTTTGGAATGCTTGTGATCTGCGGATTCACAGATTTTGACTTCAAGACATACACCCAGCCTGAAGCTATATCATCTTCGGAAACTGTGCTTGTGTCAGGTTGGAATATATCATCTACTACATAGTCAGGTGCGGTCACAAGTTTCCCGTCTTTTTGAATAGCCTTGCCAAGCGAACGAAATAACATCGAAGAGCGGGTGCCATTCTCAAAAATGGTGTTCGTGCGTCCATCCAGAGCGACTATCCTTTTTTCATTTTGCTTGATTCCCACTTTTTTTGTTGTAGCGGATTCTAAGTAAAGCAACGTTCCTTCAAGTAGATAGAATTGGCCAGCCTGAAGATTCTCCTGATAATGGTGAAATTTTCGCAGATGGCGTTTCCCTTCCTTCAATTCCCGGTGTACTTGCTTAAACATCAACTCGTACCTGCCGAAATCTTCTTCCGACATTGGTTCCCGTTGCGCAATAACCTCTGCTTTTGCACGCTCAGTCGTCCGTGGTGTATGTCTGAATTCAAAGATGGAATGGTCCCCTGTACTATTCAGCAGCCCTAAATCATCCTCTCCTAATATCTGGTCTAATGTTGGGTGTGGCATTTCCACCTGCCCCAACAGGTCAAAGCGGTCAAAAGGTTTCAGAATGCGTTTCTTGGGCTCGTCACTTCTAAAGCTCTTTAGCCGTGCCTGAAGATTGTACTCTGACATGCTGCCGGTAGCCGGTTCCCGTCCGTTCTTCTCCCTAAAAGCATTGATTTCCTCAAATGCTTCCACAAGCCGATCTTCCTCTGTTTTGGCAGCAGGTGCTTGTTCTTTTGGATTCAATAGCCCAAAAGTATCATCATTGAAAATATCGTCGAGACTACCCGGCATGTTGTGTTCTTTTTCGTTTCGCTTCTCTTAAATAAACCAAAGCCTGTGCCATACGCTGTTCCTTAGCATCGTAAGACTGCATACTGGGTTCTTCGCCTGTCCGCTCCTTCCATTCTTTTATTTTAGGCCAAAGCAAAATAGCCTCTGCCTCGGTCATCTCAATCTTGGTTATCGCAATGGTGTCCTGTATAGCGCGGAGCACCGAAGTTGTGACGCTTTTAGATAGAATCTCAAAAGCACGCTGAAAGGGATTAATTGTATCAATCAGGTCGATGTGAAGATCCTCAATATTGACAAAAGAACCTGCCATGCGTACGAACTTTCTCCCGCCCTGTTCCTCTATTGTGCTGTTTTTAATAACGGAATCCAGCACGACGTACTGTCGCACAGCTTCCACATCCTCGGCGCTTAAATCGGGATAAACCTCCCGGATGATTTTTGGAATGAGCACGGTATTGATGACCTCTGGCTCTAGATTTCCCGGCATAGCTTTCAGCATCGTGTCATCCTGAAGAATTTTTGCCTTGAGGTCATTAAGATCGCTTTCAATAATATCCTTGGCACGCTGAGAGGTGGGTTTCTTAAAACCACGCACTTTAAGCGTCCGCCCGTCGCTATCGCCTTCCTCATCCTCTTCGTCTAGCGTCTTAAAATTAAAGTTGGGGGCGAGCACCTGCTCCATAAGCAAAGAGGCTGTAATCGCTTTCAGCATATTGTTCACCGCGAGTTTTACTTCGTCATCCACTGCATCAGGCTGTGCAATAAGATTGGTAAACTGAGCGTGTGTCTTGTTCTCACTGTCGCGGGTCGCACGGCCAATAATCTGAATAATCTCAGTGAGCGAACCCCGATAGCCAATCGTGAGTGCATGTTGACAAAACGGCCAGTCAAAACCTTCTTTGGCCATGCCCAGCGCAATAATAATATCAAGGTCTTCCGGTGCTTTTACATTCCGGAGATAGGCCATTACCTTGTCGCGCTCTTTGGGATTTGCATCGTTTACGAGGTCGGCAATTTTGAGAATACGCCTACTGCGCTTACTGCGTACGTGCAGGATGCCCGTTTCAGGATCCTGATACTCCATTTCGCCAATACAGTCAATTACATGACTTACCTCTTCCAGCTTCTGCTTCGATGACTCGGCAGAATTGACACTTGGAATATGGATAATGGTTTTTAAATCTTCATCCAGAATTTCCTCTAAGGCACTCATGCCGCTATCGTCCTGTTTCTTGTAATAGCGACCCTGATAGAAGTGGTATCCAATGCCGAGGCTCTTTAGGAATTCATAACCATTGAGCTGGTCGTAGTAATTGTAGGTAACGCGGGTAAACTTTTCTTCGTCTTCGGGCAGCAACACTGGCACGCTGTCGCCACGGAAGTAAGAACCGGTCATGGCTACAATATGCGCACTGGAATCCTGCATGATGCTGCGAATAACCGCTCCTAAACGATTGTCGCCTTCAGCTGATACATGATGAAACTCATCAACAGCTATAAGGCAGTTGTCCAGTCGTTTGGGATCCAAGCCTTCAAAAGCAAAGCGCAACGTCGCATGGGTGCAGATAAGCACCTGTTCGTCGCTGTCTAAAAAGTGTAGGAATGTCTGCACTTTGCTGCCTTCTGCACCAGGCGTACACAGGTTGTAGCGCGGAGACACGTTCCAGTCGGCAAAGAAGCCATACTTCTTAAGTGCTGCCGGTTCAAAGGATGCGCCAATAGAGCGCTCCGGAACAACCACAATCACTTTCCGGATACCTTGGTTGCGCAGTTTATCCAGTGCGATAAACATAAGCGCCCGGCTCTTGCCGGATGCGGGCGGGGCTTTGAGGAGTAAATATTTTGCTGTGCGGGCCTCGTAGGCGCGTGCCTGCATTTCGCGCATACCCAACTCATTTGTGGCCTTGCTGCTGCCGTTGCGTTCGTAAGTAACTTCTACCAAATTAATGGGTTTCTGGTAGCCTCCCTCAGGTGTTACCTGCTGTGATTCGCTGTTCATCGGTCTATCGTTTTTTTCTTGTTCAAAGAAGCTAAATCTGGGAATGGAGGTAGTTAGCAGTATCGGTAAGGCCTGCATTTCGCAGCTGATTCAATACTTCATATTCATTCAGCGGCGGATTGCGTTTATTCAAGACCATTTTCCGGAAAGCAGCTACGGCCTGTTGCTCATTCAGGTCTATCAGATCGGTGAGAAAATCGTCGGCAGTTTTTGCCTTGATTCCAAAGGACCGCAGATACGCCTCCGGAAAGTCTTTCTGGTTATTTGTGACAATCACGTTTGCATTTGCCTTTATAGCAGCGGCCAGTACGTGGCAATCATCCTTATCGGGCAGCGTCAGGCTTGCTATCAGCCCATCATAGTTACGTACCAAAGCATCCGGAAAGGCGCTGTTAGGAAAAGTAATTCGCTTGGCGGCTTCTTCAGCAGTGGTGCCGTTGCGAATCATGACCCTTTTCCATTCCTCAAAAATGGTTTCACTCCATTTGGGCGTGTACAAGTCGCAGTGTGCAAACCACAGCAGAATATCACGGCTCACGAGCGGGTAGATGACATTGGTATCCAGCACAGCCGTAAAGCGCACACTATGTATCATACAGCCCGTCCTCCTCGTCGGCATGCATCATCTGGATCAGGAAAGCTTCCTGCGCGGCTTTTTGCTCCTGCCGATAGCGCATTACATCTTCATACAGCAGCCTGCGATGCTTGCCGACTTTGGTAAAAGGAAGTTTACCTTCTTCTAGCAGCTTTACCAGATGGGGCCGCGAGCAGCCCAGCAGCTCGGCTGCCGCCTGGGTGGTAAGCTCGGTAGCCACCGGAACCACGGAGATGGGCTGTCCCTTGCTCATGGCTTCCAGAATGGTATACATGAGCGTCAGTGCTTTTACAGGAACGACTACCCGTTGACCGGTTTCTTCAATCTCGATCTCCGTAGCGGCGCCTTTTAAGGGGGCAATGGCACTGGCAAAAGCCGCCGTGGCAGCCATAGCCGCCTGTTGCTCGGCTTTAGAAGGCTTTGAGGGCATAAACAGTTCCATAGGATGGGAATTTTGTTAATTCCCAAAATTAAGGTCTTTAAACGAAATAAACGAAACGACTGAAACAAGGTTTTCCTAAAAAGGTGACTACTCTTTTATCGCTTTTTAAGCGCCTTTCTTCGCCCGAGGCTTCTTCGCTTTCGCGAAAAGCGTTTCCCGCGCAATCATTTCTTCATAGCGCTTAAAGAGGTGTTCCAGCCGCTCGGCATCGGAGCCAAAGGGATTACCGGGCCGGTAGATATTTTCGATGGCTAAGTCCAACTCTTTATGGGCCTGGCGCAAACCGGCAGGCATGGTATCGGGATTGTAGAGCCAGGCCATGGTTTTTTCTGGAAACTTCGCCCGCTCATCCAGCACGGCGAAAACATACTGATTGATGATTTCCTTTTGCTTGGCGGTGATCCCGGGGAAGGGGAAGGTATTGTAAATGAGTTGAGCCGAATAGCGATAATCTGTTTTTAATCGCCCTCCTACAGCTTTTACCCATACCATGTGCATTTTTGAATGTAGTACGCCAAATATCCAAGGCGTAGCGTTGAAAAGCACGCTTGCTGCATCTGATACGATGATGTCATTATTTAGGAATCCAAGTGGGATATAATCTCTCCTTTCCGACGAAGTACGAGGTATTATAATTGCCTCTGAATCCTCATGTGCCGAGTAGTAAAAACGGTGCGGATAGTTAGCCATTTCCCTAGTACTCTTTTCAGTGCTCTTTTTTCGAAATATTGTCACTGCTTCTAAACGACGAGCTATCTCTGGAATGTTTGTAGCAAAACTCAGGTCTTCATCGTTGATGTAAAGACACCAGCGTTCTAAGCCTCTAATAAACTCTGCTGAACCTAGAAGCTTTTTAAATAGTCGCTCCGCATTAGGATGTGCTTTTAGGACGTTTGTTTTCTCCTCCGTAGTAAAAATCAGATTACCTTCATCAACTATCTTACTTCCATAATTCATTAGTGGTAGCAAAGACAATGGTTTTGTTCTTTTGTAAATAATAACACAATTACCTTCAGTAAGGTATGGACTAATGGATTTTGCTTCTTTTTTAATTTTGTCATCAAAAAAGTATTTTGGGCTACTCACAACAGATCTTACACCAATAATTGTTACGGTTACACCCGCATTTCCTTTTGCATTATTAGTCCATTTGAACGATTTATAGGCAAAATGAATCTCGAACCCTTTATTAATGATATGCGGCCATAATAACCCCACTTGTTCTCCCTGACATATTGAGTTAGTTGTTACAAATGCAAATGCAGATTTAGACTTTTCTAGAAATCGCGTTGCCTTGATAAACCAACAAGCTATGTAGTCAAGATCTTTGTAAGACTTAAACCCACTACAAGCTAAAGCCAAATCTTCTTTTTGTATCTTATTTTGAAGAAAAGACCCCAAATACGGTGGATTGCCCAGCACATAAATCTCATCGTCCTTCTCTCGTGGGCAGGCATCGTTCCAATCTATCCGCGCGGCATTACCCAGCGTAATATGTCCGGCTTCTTTTAAAGGCAAAATGGGTTTGCTTTGTCCATAGCCTTCCAGCCGCTCGTCAAACACTTTGTTCATCTGGTGCTCGGCCAACCACAGGCCCAGCAAGGCCATCTCATGCGCAAAGTCCTTGATCTCAATGCCATAAAACTGGGTCAGGCTGATTTGGGTATGAAACAGATTGCGCTGCCGCCCGCCATACAATTGCGCCTGTGTACCCTCCAGTGGTGTAGCGCCAAACATCTTGCCCTGATAGGTTACGGCGGCTTCTGCTTCTTCCAACTCAATGAGCCGCTGGATAATCTTGATCTCCAGCGCGCGCAGCTCTTTGTAGGTGATAATCAGAAAATTGCCACTGCCGCAGGCCGGGTCAAAGGCTTTGATGCGACTCATACGCGCAATAAGCCGGTGCAGTCCGGCGGCATTGTCCCACTTTTTTTGGCCTCAGCATTCAGCTCATCCAGAAACAGGGGCCGGATAAGCTTCTGGATATTGGGTACACTGGTGTAGTGCATACCCAGGTTACTGCGCTCTTCCGGATCGGCCACCGCCTGAATCATGGAGCCGAAGATGTCAGGGTTAATGTCGGCCCAGTCCAGCTCACCGCATTCGATGAGGATCTCCCTGCTTTTCCGCGAAAAGACCGGGCAGGCGATTTCATCACGAAACAATCCGCCATTCACATAGGGGAATGCCGCCAGATGGTTGGGGAAAGGCCCCTGCTTCGTGTTCAGCCGATTAAAGAGCGCGTTCAGAAACACATGGATATCCTTGCCGCTCGGGTCAGTATAGTTTACCAGCGTCTCTGTAAAAATGTCTTCCTGCTCAAAGATGCCGGTGTCTTCTGCAAAAAAGCAAAACAGCAACCGCGACAGGAACAGGTTCAGCCCGTGGCTTTCGGTGGTGTAATCCGGATTGTCCGTTACCAGAATATCATATAGCTGGCCCAGTTTGTAGGCCGCTTCGCGGTCGGCCTTGTTATCGGTGGATACCCTATAGACCTCGGTACCGCCCAGCGGCCCGAAAAACTCCGCCTGCCTGGCCAGTTCTGCGATGGGAAAGTCTACATTGCGCTTTGTTTTCAGGTCTTTAGCCAGTACCGTTTCAGAATCGGTAACAATGAGGAAGCGCGGCTTATACTTTAAGATTCGTGCTTCTTTGGAAGCATCCTCAATGCTGGTGAGGAGTGCGCTTTGTGGGGCCTGCTTAAAGAATACCTTGCCTTTATAAAGGACTTCGCCTGCTGTTTTGGAAAGATTGAAGTCGCCTTTCCGGAGGCGGGTAATAGATGTTTTGGAGATGCCATAGGCAAGAAGCAAATCGTAAATAAAGTCTTCTTCTTTAAAATCTTCTACAATGGATTGAAGACTGGATTTGAGTTCGTGAAAATTCATCAGTAAGTGTTTCCGGAAAAACTCAAACTTATACGCACTAGCAACATGAGTTGCCTTTAAAGCCCCACGTTGCTTTGCAACGGATCCTATATAATTTTCATTCTGCCGCCAACCCCTTGATTTAACCCATTCGACCCCTTGATTTAAGCCAAACACCCCCTACTTTAAGGGGTGGCACCCCTTAAATTGAGCCAATGACCCCTTAGTTTAACCCGTCGACCCCTTGATTTAAGGAGTGTTACCTCTTGAATTAAGGAGTCGGAGGACTCTTTTAATGGTAAAAATCCCTTCTGTATGGATACAGAAGGGATTTTTAGGATGGGTTGTAGATTCGTTTTATTCACCTGAACCGCTGGCCGATGTTCCGGAAGGGTCATTGGTTGTTTTCGAGGCATCTTTCTTTTCAGGCTTGGCTACGCGGCGGGTAAAGAATTGCTTTAGTTCTTCAAACTTGGCCTGGTAGCCCGGTGTGCTGGAGGAGGCCATATAAGAGGTATAGCCATAGTCATCAATCGCATTGTTATAGTTATCGAAGTCGTGTAGCGTTTTGGCATCCAGAAACCGGGCGCGCAGACCATCGATGCGGTTCATAAAACGCTCCATCGTCCGGCGGCTGTTGTAGTCGTTGAGAAACTCCCCCCAGTCGATATCCGGCCGGGCCAGTTGCGGGTTGGAGTTGTAAAAGCTGTATACCCGGTCGATAATCAGCTTATTCTGTTCATTGACGCGGCCGTACTGCTTTCGCTCGTCGGGCGACAGGTTGATGGTCAGCGGCTGAAGCGCACGCTCCAGATCATCCAGTGCCCGTTCGATGGTTTGAATCTGAATGGGGTCCAGATGTGTGTTGTTGAGATTGGAGATTGGCATGAATACGCCCGGTTTTAAGGGCGTTTCAAAAATGGTGATTGTCTTGAAATCAACCTTCTGTTTTGAGCACGAACGGCTCAAAAATGAGTGCGAACGGTTTTTAGGGCAAGGCTTGTACAGGATTAACGGCATGATATATACCTATGGTTTTGTGTGCAAGTAATGATGTGAATTAACTTACACATGCACAACAGAATCTCTAAATTCTGAGCCTTAATTTCAAGCTAGATCATTAAGCCCAAATGCGTACTCCATCTTCATCCTATGAAAGCATTTATATCCTATAGCCACAAAGACGAAGCATTTTTGGACCGTCTACATACACATCTGGCTCAGCTTCGTCGGGATGGAATTCTGTCTACCTGGACAGACGAACAAATACCAGCTGGCAGCCAACTTGACCAGATAATATCTCGAGAATTAGAATCAGCTCAGGTCTTTATAGCTCTCCTCAGTCCGGATTACATCGCATCTAATTATTGTTATGAAAAGGAATTTGAAAGTGCCTTAAAACGTGTGGAAGCTGGTGACTTGATTATTGTCCCAATCATTTTGGAATCCTGTGAATGGCTTAGCACACCATTTGGAAAATTTAAAGCATTACCTAAAGATGGAAAGGCTATCAGTACGTGGCAAAATGCCAACACTGCTTTTTTGAACATCACCCAAGAACTCCGTAAGCTTTTGACTAGTACTGGTACTCCTCCATCCGACTTAACTCTTCCTAACAATCAAGATACCGTTAGCTCTTCTGGTCGTAATTATCGGGTTAAAAAGGACTTTGACTCAATTCAGAAAATGGATTTTGCAAAAGAATCCTTTGATGAACTTAAGGAGATTTTGACTGGGTTCTTAAAAGAGATTGGCCAATCAGATGATCAGATTAAACACAGAGCCATAACTGATACTTCAAATACTTTTGAGGCCATTCTGGTCAATCGGCATAAAGTAAATACAGAATGTATGATTAGAATTGTAAATGACGATGAGATACGTGTACGACAGCCAATGAACCGATACGATATGATGCTTGGGAAGTACGATATAGGATATACACTTGGCCCTACTAATAGTAATCAGGCAAAGGGATTTCAGATTAGTAATGATGATTACGAGTTATTCTGGATTGAATCAGCTCAATTTCATCATCCGCATAGCCAAGAGGTACTTAATGCAAAAGATATGGCTAACAGAATATGGGATGAATGGCTAGAACAGGTAGGCATTACTGGTTAAGAGCTACTTGTAACAAGATCTAGAACATTCCCTGTTTGCTATGGATTTCCGTATAGCTGAAGCATTTCTTTCAGTTCGTCGAGGGTGTTGACCTCATCCGGTGCTTTATCAGTGCGCCATTTAAGGATGCGCGGAAAGCGCACGGCTACCCCACTCTTGTGCCGTGACGAGGCCGAAATCCCTTCGAATCCAATCTCAAAAACCAGCTCCGGCTTTACGGTTTTCACCGGACCAAACTGCTCGATGCTGTTAGCTTTCACCCACCGGTCGACGGAGGCAATCTCTTTGTCCGTCAGGCCGCTATAGGCTTTGGCAAAGGGTACAAACCGGTCGCCATCGCGCACGGCAAAGGTGTAATCGGTAAACAGGTTGCTACGGCGGCCGTGGCCTTTCTGGGCATACACCATCACGGCATCAATCGTCAGCGGGTCGATCTTCCACTTCCACCAGTCGCCCCGTTTCCGGCCTGCCTGGTAACTGCTGGCCCGCCGCTTGATCATAAAACCTTCCACCCCTCGCTCCCGCGCGCCGCTGAGCAGTTGGGGAAGCTCGTCCCACCGTTCAAACGGCACCACCGGCGACAAGATCAGTGCATCATCAGTACGTTTGCTGCACAGCGCTTCCAGCCGGCGACGACGGACGTCCATCGGCAGACTGCGCAGATCTTCGCCAGCTTCTTCCAGCAGGTCGTAGGCCATAAAAATGGCCGGAGCGGCTTCCAGCTCTTTCTTGGAAACCGTCTTACGGGTGGTGCGGGTTTGCAGGTACTGAAACGACAGCGGCCGGCCCTCGCGGTAGGCCAGAATCTCGCCGTCGAGCACAGTGCCGTCGGATAAGATGCCGGCCAGCGCTTTGAGTTCCGGAAAGCGGTCGGTAATAAGTTCTTCGCCCCGGCTCCACAGAAACACTTCGCCGTTGCGCCGGATCAGCTGCCCGCGAATGCCGTCCCACTTCCACTCCACCTGCCAGTCGATCGGAGCCCCCAGTGATTCGACGCCGTTTTCGACGGGGTAGGACAGGTAAAACGGATACGGCTTGCTGAAATCAACAGCCTGGTCTTCGCTTTCAGAGAGCAGCGCTTCGAGGCTGGTGGCATCGGGCGTCCAGCCACCACTCAGCAGGTGGGCAACCGTCTGGGCGTCTTTGCCGGCATACAAGGCCACGCCCTGGATCAGCAAGGCCTCAGAAACACCGATCCGGAACCCGCCGCTAATGAGTTTATTGAACAGGTAGCAGGCTGATTGGGATAAGGTGCGCCACTCGTGCAGGATAAAGGCTTTTTTCTCGTCTTCGGAAGCCGTTTGCAGCGCCTGAATCCGGGCCATCATCTGGGCCAGGCTCAGATCCTGTTCGGTGGTATCGGCGACGGCCGGTAGCATCAGGGCAATCGCTTCGCTCAGATCGCCGACGGTATGATAACTCTCGTCGAACAGCCAGGGTTGGATCCGGGCTTCTTCCATACACCACAGCTTCAGGAGCGTGGAGGTCACGATCCGCTTGGGCCGCCTTCCGGAAAACAGCGCCACCAGCCAGATCCGGTCCTCTTCCGGAGCCTCCTGCAGGTACTTCACCAGCGCCTCCTTTTTATCGTTGGTTTTGGTGCTGCCCTGAAGGGCTTCTATAAGCAGAGCGAAACGCTTCATAATAGTGGATAACGGATAACGGATATTGAATAGTGGGTAACGGAGTCCGTTTTTACTCAGCTTGCTCCAGACTGATGATGCATTCCTGATACCCTGGCCACCCGCTCATACCCTATGCCTAATGCTGCTTTGTACCTGATGCTTGATACCCAGTACTTAAGACCAGCTACTCATCACTTCATACCTGGTACTTCATACCTGATACACATCTAGTCCTTCATACCTGATACGTATTACCTAATACCTACTAGGCACCGATATTATCGTCGGCACCGAGGTTGGTACGCTTTTGCGGTTCCGGGCTGCCGGTATTGGTATCGGCGCTGTTGGTATCCTGTGGCGTTGTAAACGGCGCTTCTTTGGGAGCGCCGGCTTCGGGCGACTGATCGCCTTCGTTGGAGGTACCGACGGTGCTGTCGCCGATGCCATCGGTTTCGTTTTCGTAGTTGGAACCCCGGTTGACTTCAGAGCCTTGTTTGTTGTATCCGGTACCGCCGATATCGGAAGAACCCTGGCCGTAGTTGGAGCCACCCTGGGTGGTACTGCCCGGTCCGTAGGCCGCGCGACCGTGGTTATCTTCGGCGGGTGCACTGTTGGCGGGGTTGGTTTCGTTCGTAGCCATAATTTTAAAGAGGTTAGGAATCAGTGGGTTAAAAAACCAGTGCCAGCCGGGTGTGCTAAAATTCTGTAATCAAACTAACGGAGGTGTATAATAAAACCCAGAAGATGGTATCTTTACCAAGTGATGTCCGAGACATATATCCTTATTGCGGAAGACGATCCGGATGATCGGTTCCTGCTTCAGACCGCCTTTGAAGAAGTAAACAGCACCTGTGAGTTGAAATTTGTGGAGAATGGCGTGGAGTTGTTGGACTTTTTGCATGCAGCAGCGGCCTCGGAGCGACCGAACCGGTTCCCGGCATTCGTATTATTGGACCTGAACATGCCGCGCAAAGACGGGCGGGAAGTTTTAGCAGAGCTTAAAACCAGCGACGTCTTTCAGGCCATTCCGGTTATTATTTTCAGCACCACCAATAATGAGCACGAAATGAAGCGTTGCTATGAGCTGGGTGCGAATTCCTACATTACCAAACCCAGTAGTTTTGAGCGGTTACAGCATACCGTGCTGGCACTTTGCGACTACTGGATTCAGCCGGAACAGGTGTCCGCACGGCTGGAGGCATAATATTTTTTAAAAGTTTCGGTAGACAAACTTTTAAGCAAGAAAATTGCATTATTCAGCTGTTATGGTACGCGAGAAAACAATGGTCGTCATCGAAGACGAAGTGGATCTTCGTCAGATGATCGCCGCCTTCTTTCGTCGGAAAGGATGGGTGGTTCGCGAGTGTGGTACCCTTACAGAAGGTATTCATGTGGTAGACGAAGTGCAGCCAGCCGTGCTGTTCCTGGATAATAACCTGCCTGATGGACTGGGTTGGGACGCAGCCCCCGTCTTGGCAGCCCGCAACCCGAAGATGCACACGCATCTAATCAGCGGGTTTCATCCGGCCCCTCCGGCGATGCCCGAAGGCGTTGAATATTTTGTCCACGAAAAACCGATCAGCTTTTCCCAATTCGACTTTGCGTAACGCGCACCCCACTACAGAACTTAAAAAAGCACCCCGTGGGGTGCTTTTTTTTGGAAACTTTTTTCAGGGCCTTCCGGAATGAGTCCGGCTGTTTGCGGGAGCGTTCGGTTTAGCTGCCGGCGCTGCGCCGGAACAGTCCGATTCCCATAGCGACAATCGCGGCTACCAGCGCCAGATGAGCCCATCCGCCGGCCAGTCCCGTAATCAGGAGTACAATCCAGGTGAGGATCAGAACAATCGTCAGGATATAAAACAGATGATGCATAGGGGGCGCAAAGGTATTGATCGGTACTGTAAGATTCCGGATCGGGTTTTACCCTTCCGGATTGGTGTCTATGGGTAATAAAATGGTGAAACTGGTGCCTTCACCGACTTCGGAACTGACTTCAATATTGCCTTTATGGGCCTGGATAATATTGAGGGTCGAGGCCAGTCCCAGCCCCATTCCGTTCCGCTTCTGGGTGAAGTACGGCTCGAACAGGCGGGATACATTCTCTTCCGGAATGCCACAGCCATTATCGGCGATCACCAAGTGGGCCTGGTCTTTAGACTCGGTCAGTTGCATCTGAAGATGCCCGCCGGGCTGTTCTTCCATCGCTTCACTGGCATTGATCACGATATTGAGCAGTGCGATCGATAGTTTTTCGACATCGGCGTTGACCCAGACCGGCGTAGGCGGAAAGCCTACATCAAACCGGATATTTTTCAGCTTGAGACGGTCGGCCGCCTGGTTAATGACCTCATCAATCACCGACTGCAACGGCACCCGTTTCATAACGATTTCAGTCGGGCGTGAGCTGTTGAGCAGTTCAGAGATCAGATCGGAGATGCGCTTGCTGTTGCGCTGGATGATATTCAGGTACAGCTCCATGCCTTCCGGAACGACATCGGCCTGGATCTGTTCAACGGAAAGCGTGATATTATTGAGCGGATTGCGGACTTCGTGTGCCAGCGTACGAACCAGTCGGCCCGTGGCAGCCAGTTTTTCGGCTTGCAGGGTGGCTTTTTCGGCTTTGCGCAGACTGGTGATATCGTGCAGGATGCCCTGCCACAGGATATGCTCCTGCATCGGTGCTTCCTGTGTGGTCAAAGACAGCTGAAATTGTTTTTTAGCGCCCTCACCCGTCGTGACAGTGATTTCCAGATCCCGTATTTCGTCGCCCATCCGCAGCTGCTGTTGCAGTCCCTCTTTTTCATCGTCTTCTTCCAGCAGGTCGAACAGGGTCTTGGACAGGATGACGTCTTTATCGTACTGAAGCAACTGGGTGACCGCCGGGTTGACATCTTTGAATTGCAGGGTTTCATCGACCAGAAACACCAGGTCTTTGGAGTGTTCGAAGATGGCGCGGTACTTCCGCTCATTGGCCCGCAGGGCTTTTACGAAAACGGTGCGTTCCTGGGCATACCGGACAGCCCGTTCCAGTTTCTCGGAGGTAACGTCTGCCTTAATCAGGTAATCAACCGCACCGGACTGCAGGGCTTCGTGCTCGGTCCGGGTGCTGCTACCACCGGTCAGCAGAATAATGGGTTTTTCACAGCCGTTTTGAATGGCTTCTTTCAGCAGTTCCATTCCGGAACGTGCGCCCAGCCGGTAATCCACGAAATACACATCGTAGCGCTCAGTCATCATTTCCCGGATGGCATCCTCATACCTGGAGGCCCATTCAATTGTATATTCGCCCGACGGAATCATCCGGATGAGTTCGGAGACGATGAAAAAATCGTCTTCATCGTCATCTACGATCAGGATTTTGCAGCTATTGGGGCGGTTCATAGGGATTGTTTAAACCGGCATGGTTTCATGAACCGGGAAATAAATGGAAAAACGGGCACCTTTCATTTCTTCGCCAAAAGCAGTCAGTGTACCACCATGCCGTTCAGCAATTTTCCGGCAGATAGCCAGTCCGATGCCGGTACCCGGAAATTCTGATTTACCGTGCAGGCGTTGGAATACCTGAAAGATGCGCTCGGTATGAATGGGATCGAACCCGATGCCGTTGTCAACCACGTTGATAGAGAGGAAGGGGCTATTAGGATCGAGTCCGACGGCCGCCAGTTCCAGCGCGGTAGGCGTACTGGTTGTAACGTGTATTTCAGGATACACATCGGGTTTCCGGAACTTAATGGCGTTGGTAAATAAGTTGGTAAACAGCTGGTTTAGCATCATTCCATGCCCCATGACAACCGGCATTACGGGATCGACAGTGATTTTGGTATGGGTTTCTTCGATGACCAGTTCCAGATCGGACTGGACACCGATCAGAATGACATCCAGCCGGGTAGGTTTCAACGCCTCGTCGGTCTGGGAAATACGGGAGTAATCCAGCAGGTTCTGGATGAGCTGGCGCATGCTGTCGGCCGAGGCCATGATGCGGTCTATATACTGGCTGCCTTCCCGGTCCAGCTGTTCGTGATACCGGGCATACAGGCGTCCACAGAACGTACTGATTTTCCGGAGCGGTTCCTGCAGATCGTGCGAGGCTACGTAGGCAAAGTCTTCCAGCTCCCGGTTGGACCGGTGCAACTCATCCAGGTGACGGCGGGTACTTTGTTCCTGCTGGTGCTGGCGGGTAACATCACGGATGATCCCCACATCTTTGATCGGACGGTGGGCTGCATCATACACACGTTTACCCCAGATCTGTACCCATTTAGAGGCACCGGTATAGGTAACCGCTTCATGCACCTGGGTGTATTCAGAGGAAAGGTCCTGCATTTTGGCCAGCAGGGATTCCGGATCCTGCTGCTGCGGTCCGTCCCACATCAGGTTTTGCAGGTAGCGTTCCAGCGGCATTTGCGGATGGATATGAGTCGGATATTCCAGCAGCTCGTATACGCCGTTGCTGCAGCGAAAGGTATGCGACTGGAAATCGAACTCAAAGGTTCCGTACCGCAGAATACGCTCCCCTTCTGTGTGGAGCTGATCTGTAACTGGGAAATCCAAGATTCGTAGCTTACTATAATGAGCAATAGCCGGCGGAGGCCGCTAAAGCGGTTGAGAAAAACGTCCGGAACGCACTTGTTCCGGAAAGCCAGAGGATTAGTCTTCTGTTTCAGTATTGAACTGCTTATACTGCCGCATTTTGTTGTACAACGTTTTGCGGTCGATACTCAGTAGCTTGGCTGCCTTGCTTTTGTTGAAGTTGGATTGTTTCAGCGCGTCCAGAATGTTGTGGTATTCCGCATCGGTTTTGTCGCTTTTCATTTTCTCGCTCAGCGGGATAATGTCTTCTGAAGCGGCAACCGGAGCAGCAAGCGTCAGAGGATCGGCAGTGGGTGCGGCGACCGGTTTTTCGTCCATGCCATCAAACTGCAACCGGTGGAAATTGGTGATCTCGAACGGAAGCGAGATGGCCTCTACAGATTCACCGGAAGTAAGCAGCGTAGCACGCTTCACCACGTTTTTCATTTCCCGCAGGTTGCCCGGCCAGACATAGCTCCGGAAAATGGCTTCCACTTCGGGAGAGAACCCTTTGACGTCTTTCCCCAGTTCTGCATTTGTGTTTTGCAGAAAGTGATTGGCAAACAGCATCAGGTCGCTTTGGCGCGCGCGCAACGGCGGCACTTCGATGCTGAATTCGTTGAAGCGGTGGTATAAATCTTCCCGGAACTTTCCGCGCCGTGCGGCATCCCAGAGTTTTTCATTCGATGCGACAATAATGCGCACATCCAGTGTGATGTCTTTGTTGCTACCGACCCGACGCATTTTGCGTTCCTGAATCACGCGCAGCAGGCTTACCTGGATGTCGTACGACAGGTTGGCAATTTCATCGAGGAATATAGTGCCTTCGTTGGCCAGCTCAAACGAACCTACTTTATCGGCCATGGCACCGGTAAATGATCCTTTGATGTGTCCGAACAGTTCGGATGCGGCCAGTTCTTTGCTAAGTGCGCCGCAGTCGATGGCTATAAACGGCTTGGAGGCGCGGTTGCTGCGGCGGTGGATCTGCTGGGCAATCACTTCCTTTCCGGAACCACTTTCGCCATAGATGACGATGCTGAAATTGGTGGGTGCAACCAGTTCAATTTGTTGCAGGATGGTAGCAAACTCCGGGCTGTCGCCGAAGATGTGGCCGCTGTGCAGGGCATTGCCACCACTTTTGGTACGAACAGTTTTGGAGGGGCTGTCGCTGGCGGTCGATGCCACCGGTGCCGGCGGTGTGTAGGCCGGTGCGGGACCAGCTTCTTTTTCGGCCAGTGCTTTTTTGATCGTCAGCAGAATCTCATCCGGAAACAGCGGCTTGGTTACGTAATCGTAGGCCCCCATTTTCATGACTTCTACGGCGTCTTTTACTTCGCTGTACCCGGTGATGATGATCACCGGAACGGTTGGATGCAGCTCTTTCGCTTTTACCAACAGGTCGGCACCCGTCATATCATCCAGGCGAAAATCGGTCAGCATCAGGTCGGGTGCTGATTTTTGCAACCAGGCCAACGCCGCAGTTCCGTTGTTGATCCCAATCACTTCGAACCCATGCCGGGTCAGGAAGCGATTGAGCAATACGCACATATCATTATCGTCGTCTACAACAAGTATTTTCTGAGCCATTCGCAGGAATGCAGATTTAAGAGGGGAAATAGTTTAACGAAGATTCCGGAAACAGTCCGGAATGAAAGTCAGGTGAGTTGGGGAACGGCAGGATTAAGCCCATACAGCCCGGATCTGGGCGATCGGAATGCGCATTTGTTCCCGGTATTTGGCAACGGTGCGGCGGGCGATGTTATACCCTTTGGCCGAGAGGATGTTGACCAGCTGCTGATCGGTGTACGGCTTACGTTTGTCTTCACCGGAAATCGCTTCTTCGATTACCGACTGAATCACTTTGTTGGAAATGACTTCGCCTTTTTTGTCGGCGATGCCTTCGGAGAACAGATCTTTAAGATACACCAGGCCGAAGTGGGTTTCGGCATACTTGTTGGAGGTAATCCGCGATACGGTCGAAATGTCCAGTCCGGCTTTTTCAGCCACCATCCGCAACACCATGGGTTTGAGCATCCGGATATCGCCTTCCAGAAAATATTCATGCTGCATTTCAACAATGGTCGTCATAATACGCATCATGGTGTCTTCCCGTTGTTTGACGGCATTGACAAACCACTGTGCGGAAGCCAGCTTGCTTTTTACATATTGGTTGGCACCGCGGTCGCGGGTGGTAATTTGCCCGGCCAGTTGATCGTAGAGCCCTTGATTGACGAACACGCCGGCTGCTTTGGAGCTGAACAGGTTCACCTGGATCATGTCTCCGTACCGGTTAATGATATAATCCGGAAGGATCGTGGTTTTGGGTTCGTAGTGCGAGGCTTCCTCTACAACCGGGTGAAATTTAAGGCTACCGATGAGCCCTAATACCGTGCGCAGGTCTTCATCGTCGATGCCCAGCTGATGGTAGATTTTCTCAAACTGCCGGTGCATCAGATCGTTGAAATGATGCGCGACCAGTTTGTAGGCCATGGCAATTTCAGGACGGCTTTTATCCATCTGAGCCAGTTGCAGTTCCAGGCATTCCTGTACACTGCGCGATCCCAGTCCGATCGGATCGAGGGTTTGGATAATTTTCAGGGTGTCCTGTACTTCGTCCTCTTCAACCAGGATATTGAGCGAAAAGGAAATCTCGTCGGCCATTTCTGTCAGCGGCTTATCCAGAATCCCCTGATGGTTGAGGGCATTGATCAGATAATCGGCCAGTTCAAACTGCCGTTCAGTCAAAGACAGCATCCGCAGCTGCTGGCGGGCGTCGTCTTTAAAGTGAACAGAGCCGGCCATGGCTACATTCGGTGTAGCCTCGTTGGTAAAGTAGTTCTGATATTCTTCGCGGTAATCCGGAACATCGTCATAACCCCGCTCTTCCCAGTCCTGATAGTCCTGCACGTCATCTTTGGACGGCTTGGTTTCCGACTCGTCAAACGATTCTTCCGTAGTGGTGTCCAGAAACGGGTTCTCTTCCAGTTCGGTCCGGATCCGTTGCTCCAGCTCCAGATTATTCAGAAAGTACAGGTTAAGAAGCTGTATCTGTTGAGGTAAGATTTTTAACGTCTGACGCTGGGTCTGGGTTTGACTGATCATTGGCGGTAAGAAAGAAATAACAGCGGGTAAATGCAAAGACTTGTTGCCTCCGTGTGCAAACGTGCTTCCAAACTTACCAGTATTCAGCGCAATAAAAGCATATTATTTATTTCACAGGAATCCAATCAATTAAATACACACAAATAACACGATGCATTATAGTGCTATGCTATTGCCTGTAAGAGTGGGGATATAATTCCCCACTCTTACAGGCAATAGCGACTTTGCAGCACTAAAATGCTTTATTGATCAGGCATTTATAATTTCTCCGCCATTAACATGAATAAACTGTCCGGTGATATAGGCGCTATCGTCCGAGGCCAGAAATACGTAGGCCGGTGCAATCTCAAACGGATAGCCGGCCCGGCCCATTGGAACGTCGGTGCCAAACTTCTTTAGCTTGTCTTTTGTAAAGGCTGCTACTACCAATGGGGTCCATACTGGTCCCGGTGCTACTCCATTGACCCGGACGCCTTTGGAGGCAAGATTGGTCGAGAGGGAGCGGGTCAGCGCCACCAGTGCCCCTTTGCTGGCGGCGTAATCCATCAGGTGCTCCGAACCGCGATACGCAACCACCGATCCGGTATTGATGATACTGCTTCCTTTGGAGAGGTGTGGCAATACTGCTTTGATCAGGTAGAAAACCGGGAAGGTGTTGGATTCGAAGGTTTCATACAGTTGAGCCTTGCTGATCCCTTCAATACGGGCATCTTCTTCATGCACCCCGGCATTGTTAATCAGAATATCAATTTTTCCAAACCGCTTAAGCGTCTGATCCACGATTTTTCCGGAAAAAGCTTCTTTGGCCAGATCTCCTTTAATGAGCAGCGGTTCTTTGCCTTCCTTACGAACCCAGTCGGCCGTTAGCTGTGCATCGTCTTCGCTCTTGTGGTATACCAGCGCAACCTCTGCACCTTCCCGCGCAAAATAAAGGGCTACCGAACGACCAATGCCGCTGTCACCACCGGTGATAATGGCTACTTTTCCATCGAGCTTTCCGGAACCCCGGTAGGTGTCCGGAATCGGCGCCACCTGAAGGTGTTTGGAAAAAGGTCCTTTCTCGGTATGCTGGGTGGGGTGACCGGCAACTTTCTTAGTCATAATCAGAAGGGGAAATCGTTGGGAGTTCTCGAATGCAAAACGGCACCAAAAATTTGGTGCCGTTGAGTTGTAATTCAGGGTCTTTTAATGGTTGAATCAGGAGGCTTTTTTAGGATTTTTCTTTTCCATGTCTTCTACCAGCTTCATAAAGTCGTTGACGCCTGCGTCTGAATACGGACCGTATGCATCTACGAGTGAGCCTTTAACGCCATCCGCCGTCTGGATCTGATACAGGATTGTATTGTCGGCCGGATCGCTTACGCCTTCGAAGCGGAAGAAGTTAATCACTTTTACGTCCTCCGGATTGAAATAGCGGTCTTCTTTAAGGGAGTGCAGTCCTTGATCGGTTACTTTGAAGGTATCCACGAAACCATCGAGCACCATTTTATTCACGCAGGTGGCCATAGAGGTCATATACGGAACGGGCTCCTGATCAGGAGATTGCTGGGGAACAGCGCCTTGATTTTCAGCAGAATGAGATGTGTTGTTCATAGGGGAAGTGATTTAACTTGATTACAGAGGCTTCTATGCAAATAAAGGGCCAGCCCTGGCTAAAATCAACAACCTACCTGCTTCCTGAATAAACCGACCGGATTTTACTGGACGTTTTTCCGGGCTGCCAACGGGTCTACACCTAGAGTAAGCGCCGGTGCGGTATCCGGAACCCGGTTTTTTAAAACTGTGGTTGGAGCCGCTTTGACAGGTAGTACAGGTTGTTTTGCTTTCAGGTGTAACTGGCGATCGATTCCCGCCAGCAATACGGGTACAAATAAGGCCAGCGCCAGCGAAATGCGGCGGCGACGGGGTACTGGTTTTTTCATAAAAAGCGTTTGAAGAGAGCAAACAGGAGACTAGACTAATGCAGCATGTGCATCCCGGTATTTTTTGATCAGATCAGCCGACTGTTGTTCAGTATTGTACTGTCGGGTAAGTAGTTGCCGGGATGCTACCGGCAGTTCCGGATGGGTTTCCAGAACGGTTTCATAGGCTTTACGCCAGGCATCTTCACCAAACGCACAACTATCGAGAATAGCCTTCCGATCGGTTCCGGTAATGCTTGCTTTCAGATCCATCCAGGCCCGGTAAACTTTCCCGGAAAGTGTGGTGTCTTTGGCAATCGGCTGATCGAGCAATGCAACCTGTTCGGCCAGTTCTTCCCGGAAGTGCCTGGATTCTTGGATCATTTCTTTAAAAAGAACATCCAGATCTATGTCCAGCTGCGCGGTTTCCGCAATCGCCTTCTCATACCCCAGTATCCGGTCGTTATTGATTCGAATGAGGTCGTTAAGGACTTCGGCGTGGAGATCTGCGGCAAGCATAGGAGAAAAGCAGGAATCGGGTACTGGTTTTCCCGGACTGCTATTAATACCCAAAAATCATACCTGTATATCAAATCAAAATCATAAAGATTCCGGAATGGCTATCGTCGCACAAGTCCTGTCCGAAGGCGCTATTTTCGCAGTTCTGTTATGAATCCTGTCGTTGCTACCCTGCTGGAACTGTTGAAGTATGTTGTTCCGGCTCTTATTGTCCTGTTGGCGACCTATCTGGTCGTGAACAAATTTCTGCTTGCTGAAACCCAGCGCAAACAAATCGCGTTGCTTCGTGAGACGCAGGATGTGAGTCACCGGCTGCGCCTACAGGCCTACGAGCGACTGGTGTTGTTTATAGAACGGATTCATCCCCGCAATCTGCCGGGCCGGGTGTATGTTCCGGGCATGACGGCTGGCGAACTTCAGTCGGCTATGAACCTGACGATCCAGACAGAGTGGGAACACAACCTGAGTCAGCAGATTTACGTGAGCCGGCAGGTCTGGGAAACGGTCCGGGGCGTCAAAGAGCAGGAAATCAATATGATCAACCAGATGGCAGCCCAGCAAAAACCGGAAGCGACAGCAGCGGATCTGCATCGCCGGATGGTAGACGCCGTACTGAGCGAACCAGGTGCTCTGCCTACAGAAGTAGCCCTCGAGATTATCCATGACGAAGCCCGCAAAGTCTTATCCCTGGGTGCAGTTGGATAAGACTTCTGGTATCTTTGCACACTATTTAAAATTCAAAATCCTTTTTATGAATAAAACGTTCCTTTCGATTGCCGTTCTGGTCAGTGCAGCAGTGAGCAGTCAGGCACAGATTACACTCACGGCAGCTACCCATACACCGGTTGTAGGCAGCGCGACGTATACTACGTTCATTGATACAGCTGCGATGCCCATGCAACCTGCCATTGGGGCTAACATCACCTGGAATTATGCCAGCGTCATTGCTGACGGTATGGATACTCCAACGTATTTCAGTTGTGTGCCACAGGCCAACTGTGCATCTTTCGGCAATGCGAATCTGCTTTCCGGAAGTGTAGCAGACAGTTCCTTTCAGTACTACAAAACCGGTTCTGCGGCCTTTCAGGAAACCGGATTTGCAGACCCGGGCAGCGAGCTGCGGCTTACCAACTTTCACGATGCGCTGCGGTTTCCCTTTACCTACAACAGCAAGTATAACGACGCGTATACCGGTACCGCCACCGCTTCTGGCTTTCCGCTGCCACTTACCTTCTCCGGTGTTGATACGGTTTCGGCTCCTGCCTATGGGGTTCTCATCACCCCCGTCGGACAGTTTACCAATGTCCTGATGACCCGTTCAAACAATAAGACGAATATTTCAGCACTTGGACAAAGTTTTTTTGATTCCCGCATTGTGACCTATAACTGGTACCAGTCCAGCAGTCCCAGCCCGGTGATGCAGATTGTCTATCAATACGAAGTTGATAGCAACGGGAGCGAGTACCTGTCGGGGGCAAGCGGTATGTACCGGACTAGCAATCCGGCTGCAGTCACCAACGTTGCAGCTCCGGGCAGCCTGACGCTGTTTCCGAATCCGGCCAGTGGTCTGACTACACTGCAGCTTCCGGAAGGGTTTGGCGCTACGGCAACCATCACGGTAACAGACCTAACCGGCAAGCAGGTCTATGAACTGCAAACCACCGGTCAGGCAGCGATTTCAATCAATACAACGACCTGGGCGAAAGGCCTGTACATGGTCCGGGTGCAACATGCGAATGGCATCCAGCTCCTCAGCCGTCTGACCGTTCTATAGAAATACATTCTCAGGTTTCTGACTTTCCGGAAAAAGGCCGGCACAAGAATAGTTGTGCCGGCTTTTTTTTGCCTTCGGGATATCGGACTGCCTGTGTCACCTTTGCAGTCTTCTAAAAAGGACGTTTCGGGGGTAACCTGAACACTGACTTTTTCTACCTTCTGATTTTTTAGCAGCTATGGCTTCGCATACAACCGACTCCGGAATCGACATTCAACCGCTGTACGATCAGCCTACCCCAGCGGAGGCTGCCCCGGGTGCCTTTCCGTTTACCCGTGGCGTCCACTCCAGTATGTATCGGGATCGAACCTGGACGATGCGGCAGTACGCGGGTTTTTCAACAGCGGAAGAAAGCAACAAACGTTATCATTACCTGCTGTCACAAGGCGTCATGGGTCTTTCGGTAGCCTTTGACCTGCCGACCCAGATCGGATACGACTCCGACCATGCCATGTCGGAAGGTGAAGTAGGAAAGGTAGGCGTGGCCATCGATTCGCTGGAAGATATGGAAGTACTGTTCGACGGTATCCGGCTGGAAGAGGTGTCCACATCTATGACCATCAACGCCACAGGCTTTATCCTGCTGGCCTTGTATGTAGCCTTAGCCAAAAAGCAGGGTGCCGACCTCCGGAAAATTTCCGGAACTATCCAGAATGATATCCTGAAAGAATATGCTGCCCGCGGAACCTATATCTACCCGCCGCAGGAAAGCATGCGTATCATCACCGATATTTTCGAGTGGTGCAGCACCGATTTGCCTAAATGGAACACGATCTCTATTTCCGGATATCACATCCGCGAGGCTGGTTCCACAGCCGTACAGGAGCTGGCATTTACGCTGGCCAACGGAAAAGCGTATCTCGAAGCGGCCCTTGCCAAAGGACTGGACATTAATGTCTTTGCCCAGCGGCTGTCGTTTTTCTTCAATGCACACAACAATTTGTTTGAAGAAGTTGCCAAGTTTCGCGCGGCCCGGCGGATGTGGGCCCGGATTACCCAGTCGCTGGGTGCTACCGATCCGAAAGCACAGATGCTACGGTTCCATACCCAAACCGGCGGGTCTACCCTAACGGCGCAACAGCCTCAGAATAATATTGTGCGGGTCGCTATCCAGGCACTTAGTGCCGTACTGGGTGGTACGCAAAGTCTGCATACCAACGGATTCGATGAAGCGCTGTCACTGCCAACCGAAAGTGCGGCTACACTGGCGTTGCGCACCCAACAGGTGATTGCCTTCGAAAGCGGCGTTACTGATACACCCGATCCCTTGGGCGGCTCGTACTTTGTGGAAGCGCTTACCGATGAAGTCGAAGCCAAGGCCCAAGAACTTATAGACCGGATTGATGCCATGGGAGGTGCCGTAAAAGCGATTGAAGAAGGCTTTATCCAGGATGAAATTGCCCGTAGCGCCTATGTTTACAACAGCGACATCGAGAACGGTGAAAAAATCATTGTAGGCGTCAATAAGTTTCAGTCGAAAGAAACGGACGTCACACCCGTGTTCAAAATTGACGACAGCATTCGCACAGTGCAAAGTGAGAAGCTGGCGATACTCCGGGGCCGTCGCGACCCGAACGCAGCGCAGGCCGCGATTCAGGCCATTCAGGACGCCGCCCGCAACGGGTCTAACCTGATGCCGCCGGTCATTGCCGCCGTAGAAGCCTATTGTACCCTGGGTGAAATTGCAGACAGCCTTCGGGAGTTGTGGGGCGAATACAGCGGCTAAGAGCAGACGTTTGTTTGTATCCGGCTATCACTTACCGAAAGCTGGAATTCCGGAACGCCCCATGTAGCTTATTCTTATTTCAATGCCACTCTCAGGGCACATGCAGCCGTCCGCGTTCCGGAACGGTCCGGCGCTTTTGTTCGAGCTGCCAGGCGGTCAGCGATACCCGGCTGTAGCTTTTAATGCCTTCCTTCTGGTCGTGCATCCGCAGGTAACTGTCGTAAAGCGCCATGCTCCAGACACTGGTTTCGCCCCGGTACCGCTCGCGGATGGCCCGTAAGGTATCCCGGTGTGCCACGCTTACCGGATTCAGTTGCAACATTAACTGGTGTGCGAGGGCGGTATCTTGTTCCCGGATCATTCCCTGCGTGTACAGCCACAGGTTGAAATACCCGCTGTACCGGAAGGCCTTGTTGGAAGACCGGGTGCATAAGGCGTACGACAGCAGATTGGCATCTTCTTCGGCAGCAATCCCACTCTGATGCGCCATCTCATGGCAGGTTACAAAAGGCAGCATAAAGGACGGCAGGTGCTGATTTACCTGCGCTTCGCCCGTCCAGGGGTTGTAGTAGCCCTGAATCCCGAAATACTGCATGAGTTGCCCAAACAACGACGGCTTGGCATTGAGGCCATACCGGGCAGTGCGACTGTCTGTGTGTTGCTGATATTCGACGACAGACAACCGGTTGACTGTTTCCAATTCCAGCTCCTGATACTGTGGAGCCAGGATATTTAAATGGCGGATCAGGAACGTATCAAAATCAAATAGTTGTTCCATAACCGGTTTTCCGGAAGCTGGTAAGGCCCACTCCTGCTGCAACTTGGGTTTGTAGTAATTGCCGCCCCAGCCGATAAAAAACAGCAGATAGACCACGGTAAGTCCAATGAATCCGTTGAGCAGATTGTTGAGCAGAAAAATCCGGTGCGTTGCAAAGCGGATGCCAAAGTACAGCGCGCGGAGCAGCCCGATCAGCAGCAGCAGCCCGGCCAGCAGATACAGCCAATCTCCCAGCGACATCCGGAACCAGCCCAGGGTTTGGGTCCGGGCAATCTGCCAAGGCCTGAAAATAAACTCATCGTAGAAGCGCACCAGATCCGGATGGCCCGGCATTCCCAGCTGAAAAACCAGCATGGCCACCAGTAAAAGGCTTGCGGCAATGGTTTTACGACGCAGGCTCCGATGTACTCGCACCAGAATGCGAAGCCGCGGAATGCGACCCTTAAGGGAAGGCACAGAACGAAAAGCCATTTGTGAGAGGAACGAACCGAAAAGATACCTGCAAAATTGCAGGTCTGGTGCCCTTGAAAAAAGATTTTTACAGATGCGCTCTGGCGTCCCTGCACCCCTGCACTACACGCATGCTTCTACCGGCAGTCCGAAACCGGAATGAATCTTGTAACCGTTTCCGGAAAGCACTGCTCCATGCCACTTCTTGAGTTTGATAATGGGTTCTACTGCCGTCAGGGTGATTTTTACATCGACCCGTACCGCCCGGTAGATCGCGCCATTCTTACACACGGGCATTCTGATCACGCCCGCTCGGGCATGAAGCATTACCTGGCGCATACCGAAAGCGAACTGATTCTGAAAGCACGCCTGGGTGCCGATGCTGTTATCGAAACGCTGCCGTACAATGTACCTGTTACTATCAACGGCGTAAAAGTGAGTCTGCATCCGGCCGGCCATATCGTCGGTTCTGCACAGGTGCGGGTAGAATATCAGGGAGAGGTCTGGGTGGTAAGCGGCGATTACAAAACGGAAGACGATGGTATTTCAACGCCGTTCGAGCCAGTGCGCTGTCAGCATTTTGTGACGGAAAGCACTTTTGGGCTGCCAATTTATCAATGGGAAGAACAGGATGTCATCATGGAGAAGATGTACCAGTGGATCCTGAAAAACCGCGAAAAAGGCCGCGCGTCTGTGCTGGTGGCGTATACCCTGGGGAAAAGCCAGCGGATTGTTCATGGATTGGCCAAATACGGAATCAAAATCTATGCACATGGCGCGACCGTAAACATGAACGAAGCCGTACGCCCGTTCCGGCCCGAGTTGCCTATGATCGAAAAGCTGACCAAAGACACGCCCAAGGAAGACGTGTTGCAGGGAGCTATTTTATGTCCCGGCTCGGCGTTAGACACCCCTTGGCTGCGGCGCTGGTATCCGTATGCGGTGGGCGTCTGTTCCGGATGGATGCAGGTGCGCGGTGCGCAGCGCCGGCGGAATGCCGATGCAGGCTTTGTGCTCTCCGATCATGCCGACTGGCCCGGACTGCTCGATGCGATTGAAGCGACCGGTGCCGAAAACGTATGGGCGACCCACGGCTTTTCCAGTACGCTGGCGCGTTTTCTTACCGAAGAACGCGGGCTGAACGGCCAGGTCGTCAAAACCCAGTACGGAGAGGAAGAAGAATAAAAATCAGGCTTCCGGAGCTGGTACAAAAACAACACTGCACGGAGATCGGCGTATTTCAGGTCTATAGAGACTTCCAACCGTTGATCTGTGTTTCTTTAGTCCGGATTCTTCCGGAATTCATCCTGTACCGACCTTTGCAGTTCTCATGAAGTCGTTTAACGTTCCCCAGCAATACCGTTCACCATTTGTCACTGCCATTAAGATTAAGCGCAAGGCAGCTGATAAAATGAAAAAAGACGTGAGCCCCACCCGGTTGGATATGGGTTCGCTACAGGTAGTCCTGGCCCGGCATTTCGGCTTTTGCTACGGTGTGGAGAATGCGATTGAGATTGCTTTCCGCGCCGTCACCGAAAACGCCGGCAAACGTATTTTCCTGCTGTCTGAAATGATTCATAATCCGGGTGTCAATGCCGACCTGCAGGCTTTGGGGGTGCAGTTTCTGATGGACACCAAAGGAAACCGACTCGCCGACTGGGACGAACTGACGGCTGACGACATCGTGATTGTACCGGCTTTCGGTACAACGCTGGAGCTGGAACAGGTGCTGCGCGACAAAGGCATTGAACCATCGACCTATGAAACCACCTGCCCGTTTGTAGAAAAAGTATGGAACCGGGCGGAAAAAATCGGTACGGATGGATACACGGTCGTGGTGCATGGCAAGCCCCGGCACGAAGAAACCCGCGCTACCTTCTCACACAGCAAGGCGCACACGCCTACGATTGTGATCAACGATATGAAAGAAGCCAGGCTGCTGGCCGAATACATTCGCGGCGAGCGTCCGGAAGAAGAGTTCTTTGATGATTTTGCCGGACAGTATTCCAAAGGCTTTAGTCCGAAGACAGATTTGCAGCGACTGGGCGTCGTAAACCAGACCACCATGCTGGCGTCCGACACCCAGGCCATTGCCGATTATCTGAAGATGGTCATCGTGGAGCGGTATAACCTGCTTCCGGAAACCCTGCACCAGCATTTTGCCGATACCCGGGACACCCTATGCTACGCCACTGCCGACAACCAAGGAGCCGTATACGGAATGCTGGATGAACCCGCTGATCTGGCGCTCGTCATCGGCGGGTATAACTCGTCCAACACCTCGCATCTGGTAGAGCTCTGCGAACAACGGTTACCCACCTACTACATCGAAAATGAGGACTGCCTCCGTTCCGGAACCAGTATCTCCCATTTCGATATGCACCGCCATGAGTCCGTCCGCACTGAAGACTACCTGCCGAAACACCGGCCGGTACGGGTATTGGTAACTGCCGGCGCGTCCTGTCCGGATGCGGTAGTCGAACGGGTCATCGAAAAGCTGGCCGGATTGCTTGGCGCATCAGCCGAGTTCCGGAACCGGGTTGCCGAGTGGACAGCAGCCTGACCGGTTCCGGAACGCAACCGTTTTTCTACTTATGAGTCATCCGGAGGTGGGCCCGGATGTCCGACAGGCGTTGATCGATTAACAGTTTCCCATCCCGGAACACTTCTTTCAGTTCGCCGGTTTGTTCTGCATTCCAGCTTACTTCATCCAGTAACTGGTAGCCGCCATCCTGCAAGGACAGCTGCAAAAGGCCTTTGGCTGATTTTTTGGTGCCGTCATCGGTCACCGGATCTTTGAAAATAGCACGACCGTCTCCGGCGACTTCGCCATACGTCGCTTTCATGGCAAAACCGAAGGTGTCGCGGGTGTTGTACTGATAGGTATAGGATCCGATGCCCAGCACCACATTGGTAGACGCGAATCCATTGGCTTTGAGTTGCGCACAGATCGCTTTGGCCCGTTCCAGGGTAATACTGTCGCCATAGATAGCCCCGATATGCGGATCCAGTTCTTTAAATCCTTTGTCGTTGACGGTACCGCCAAAAACATCCCAGAGCAACTGCACCACGCCTTTACGGACCTTTTCATCGGAAGCCTCCGGATCGCCGCACAGAATTTTCACCGGGTCGCCGCTATCCGGCCGGATCACCACTTTGCCGTTGCGGTTCAAGACTTGTTCTTTAAGCTGCGGCAGGTACTCGGTCAACACTTTCCACAGATCCCAGGTATCCGATACAATCGAAAGCACTCCTTCCGGATACACGTCTGTAATCAGCCTCCGAAAAGTGCCCACTTCATCTTCGAGCGTTCCCATACACATCACCGAATGTTCGGTAGCGGCTACACTGCCGCCGATCAGTTCCGTGTCGGAGTCAGCACCATAGTACTGCTCCAGAAACGGCAGCACCGGAAAGGTATCAGTGCCGGTAAAGCTTAGCAGATGTCCGGCTCCGGAAAGCAGCGCTGCTTCCAGTCCGCCCATTCCCCGCATCGAGAAATCATGTCCCTGCCAGTTCACAAATTCCGGTACGGAAGAGGTCTGTTCCGCATATTCGTCCAATAGGTTCCGGTAGCTCCGCGCGATGGTAGCAGACGTACAGGGCAACCATACAACGGCTGATAACAGCGTTTCAAAGTAATTGGTCAGCCAGAAAAATTCCGGAAGCGTGTTGTACATGGTAAACATCGGCATCCGCATTGGAACCGCAGTGCCTTCCGGAAGGGCTTTAAACACCATCGGGATAAAACCCAGGTCGTGCAACGCCTCGATATGAGCAGTGCCGATGCGGTTAGGGCCCAGATAGTTGTTGATCAGCCGTTGGTATTGCGCCACCACGTCTGCCTTAGGCTTCCGGAAAAAGTTAGTTTCAAAGTCTTCCAGCAAATACTTTTTGATAAAATATTGCAGTCCGAAAAATACCACGTCGGTAATGCCTTCGATACGGCTTTTACGGGGCGTCCAGTTGGAGTATACCAGAGTGGTTCCTTCAGGATATTGGCGGCGATGGTCCAGTTTATAGCCATCAGTAAACAAAAGCGGATTCATACAATAAAGTGTTTGTAAAACGTAAAGTGGAACCGGTAGTTCCGGAAAAATAATGGCGCGCAGAACGGGCTACGCCAGGAACAGCAGGGATTCGTTGAGCGGAATCTGAACCAGTCGCTCCTGAGCGGGCAGATCCGAGAACGAGTTGGTGGTGAATACGTTCCGGAAGGTTCGAAGCAGGTCGGCCGTACCACGACTGAAGATGCCATGACTGACCGCCAGATACAGATCGCCCGCGCCTTTCGATTTCAACACCTCGGCCAGCCCCAGAAAGGTGCCGCCGCCATCGCAGATATCGTCTACGACCAAGCAGGGTTGACCGGCCAGGTCATCTGCATACACCTGGAAACCGGTTAGTTTTCCGGATACCACATCGCGGCTTTTGCTGCCTTCGGTTACGGGCAGCCCACCCAGTGCTTTCGACAGCGAGTAGATTTTCTTGAGTGCGCCACCGTCGGGTGAGATCAACCGGATAGTTTCCGGAAGCTGTGCCACCACCTGTTCGATAAACCGGTGATTGGGCACCGGCCGGACGCCGTCTACCAGCGCAGCGGTGACTTCTGAGTGCGGATCGAAGATGACCACCTGCTCAAACTTCAAATCGTTGATCAGACGGGATACGACTTTAACGGAAAGCGGCTCGCCGGAAACCATCACCCGATCCTGCCGGGCCGCCGGAAAATACGGCAGTACCAAGGTCGTCAGCCGGACGCGCATTTGTTGCAACGCATCTACGGCCAGCAACAGCAAACCCAGATCGTTGAAGGAGCGGATGCGGGTGGTGACAGCAACCGGCGTCCCGGAAGCAACCGGAGCGATGCGGATGTGAGGTTCGCCACCGGCAAAGGCGAAGCTTTCAAAAACAACCGGTGAACCCGGTATCGGCCGAAAGGCCGGATCAAGATTTAAAACGAGTGGATCCATTTGCGTATTTCTTACACAAAAGTACTGTCAATAGCGTCAGACTACCCAAATAGTTTGCGTTAAAATTACGCAAAGCTTATCTCGAATATAAATCCGTCTTTAGCCAGCTGCTGGTACTTTTTCTTATCAAACCGAAACAATCGGGCCGGCCGGCCTGATTTACCCGTTACCTGTTGGCCGGTATCCACTACCAGTCCAAAGGCCATGATTTTTTTCCGGAAGTTGCGGCGGTCGATTTCTTTGCCCAGCAGTGTGCAGTACAGGTTTTCAAGGTCGGAAAATGGAAAGGTTTTTTCCAGCAGCTCAAACCCGATTGGCTGATAGGTGAGCTTGGCACGCAGGCGTTCCCGCGCTTTGGCAACGATCTCTTTATGGTCAAACGCAAGTGGTGGCAATTCATTTTCCGGAAACCAGGCGGCCTCCAGTGCATCCGTATCGGCTTTGGGCGCAATCGTCAGGGCATTGACCAGTGCGAAATAGGCGACCGTCACTACCCGCCCCCGGGGATCCCGGTTCAGGGTATCGCCAAAGGTGTAGAGCTGTTCCAGATACGTGAGTCGCAGGCCGGTTTCTTCGTTCAGCTCGCGGATAACCGCTTCGGTTATCCCTTCATGGGTTCGTACAAAGCCTCCTGCCAACGCCCACTGCGCCTGAGTGCCACCAAATTTCTGTTTGATCAGCAGTACCTGCAAGGCATTGTTGGCATACCCAAACACCACTGCATCTACAGCAAGCCGGATGTCCTGATCAGGCACGGGTAAGCGTTTCATTACAGACGGGTTTTGATACAAAGAAAAAGGTGTTTTCCGGAACGGGTTTGGCAACGCACACCGGATTTTCCGGATTGACTCAGATGGCTCCTCTCAAAGAACCATTCCGGAAACCGCATTGCCTGCTACTCTACTGGTCGTATACGCCCAAAAACCTAGTGCGGTGCAATACAACCGGAAGGGCCCTTATTATCAAAAGCGCGGTAGGAGCCGCGCTTTTGATAATACATACTAGTTGTCTTCAGGCAGTCCGGAACCTGCCTGTTGTTATCAGGCAATTTCGAGGACCAGATCGCCGGTATTGACCAACGTTCCATTAGCCAGAATGAGCTGTTTGATAACGCCATCGGCACCGGCGGTGACGGTGGTTTCCATCTTCATGGCTTCCACCACAAACAGAGCCTGGTTTTTCTTAATGGCCTCGCCGGGAGCCACCAGTATTTTAGACAGCAGTCCCTGAAGCGGTGCGGCAATATGGGCCGCATTTCCGGCTTCCGCTTTTCGGTTTTCCTGTTTGGTCACCTTCACACTCCGGTCGGTTACATCAATGGCGCGGCTTTGTCCGTTGAGGCGGAAAAACGTGGTGCGATGTCCCTGTGCATCTACCGGCCCGATGGATTGCAGGCGAATCAGCAGCGTCTTTCCGGGTGCGATCTCCACAGTCGTATCCGAGCCGGATTTCATTCCATAGAAAAACAACGGGCTTGCCAGTACACTCACGTCGCCATACGATTTCCGGAACGCCAGGTACTCTTCAAACACCTTTGGATAAAACAGATAGGAAAGCAGGTCGGTTTCGGAAATTTCATCGCCCCATTTTTCACGCAGTTCCTGAAGCTTTTGGGTAAAATCAATTGCCGGCAACGAGGTTCCGGCCCGGGCCGTAAGTGGCGTTTTGTCTTTGATGACAGCCCGCTGCACTGCTTCCGGGAAGCCGCCTTCCGGAAAGCCGATTTCGCCCATAAAAAACTGTTGCACACTTTCCGGGAATGAAATCGATTCTCCTTTGGTGAGTACGTCTTCCGTGGTCAGGTCGTTGGCCACCAGATACTGGGCCATATCGCCTACGATTTTAGAGGACGGCGTCACTTTCACCAGATCGCCAAACAGCAGATTCACATCGGCATACATGGTTTTGATGGCTTCAAACTTATCGCCCAGTCCAAGTGCTACGGCCTGTGGCTTTAGGTTGGAGTACTGCCCGCCCGGAATCTCATGCCGAAACACTTCAGCAGAGGAGGATTTTAGTCCACTTTCAAACGGCGTGTAATAGCTGCGGATGGTTTCGAAATACCCGGACAGCTTGTTGAGTGCTGCTACATCGTACGGGTTCTCGCGCTCGTGGAAACGCATCATCTCCACAATGGCGTTGAAGTTAGGCTGTGAGGTCAGTCCGCTCAGCGATTCGATGGCGCAATCCACCACATCTACGCCCGCTTCAATAGCCGCCAGATAGGTAGCGGGTTGCAGCGAGGAGGTATCGTGGGTGTGCAGGTGGATGGGAATGTTTACGGCATCTTTCAGTGCCGGAATCAGCTCACGGGCTGCCAGCGGTTTCAGCAGGCCGCTCATGTCTTTAATGCACAGGATATGCGCTCCGGCATTTTCGAGGTCCTTCGCCAGTCGTACGTAGTAATCAAGCGTGTATTTGGTACGGTTGGGATCGAGGATATCACCGGTATAGCACAGCGCACCTTCTGCGATGCCACCAGTTTGTTTCCGGACGGCTTCGATACACGGCGCAATGTTTTCCATCCAGTTGAGCGAATCGAAAATCCGGAATACGTCTACACCGGTTTCCCAACTCTTGGCCACAAATTTTTCGATCAGATTATCGGGATAGGCCGAATAGCCAACGCCGTTCATCCCCCGCATCAGCATTTGCAGCAGGATATTCGGCACGGCTTTCCGGATCTGGCTCAGACGGGTCCAGGGGTCTTCACGCAGAAAGCGCATGGCCGCATCGAATGTGGCACCGCCCCAGACTTCCATGCTGAACGTTTGTGGATGCTGATGAGCAAACACACGGGCAGCGGGTAGCATATCATAGGTTCGCATCCGGGTGGCCAGCAAACTTTGGTGTGCGTCGCGCAAGGTGGTATCGGTGTATTGAATGGCTTTTTGAGCTTTGAGCCATTGGGCGAGTCCTTCCGGACCCTGGGCATCGAGGATTTGTTTGGTTCCGGCAGCCGGCAGTCCGGAAAGCTGCGGCAACGGCTGTGGCTTTTCAAAGGTTTCCGGTGCGTTGCCCTTCACATCCGGGTTGCCATTCACACTCACATCGGCCAGAAACGACAGCAGCCGGGTGCCGCGATCTTGCCGGCGGCTGAACTGAAACAGCGCCGGGTGTGCTTCAATAAATCCAACTGTGGTCTTTCCGGACAGAAAGTCGGGGTGCTGGATCAGGTTTTCGAGAAACGGGATATTGTTTTTAACGCCACGGATCCGGAATTCTTTCAACGCCCGTAGCATCTTGGACGCCGCATCGCCGATGTTTTTGCCGTGGGTACTCACCTTTACCAGCATCGAGTCGAAGAACGGGGAAATCTTCATTCCCGCGTAACTGCTGCCTTCATCCAGCCGTACGCCAAAGCCAGCGGCATTCCGGTAGGTGGTCAGCGTGCCATAATCGGGTTTGAAATTATCGGTAGGATCTTCAGTAGTAATGCGGCACTGGATGGCAACGCCGTTCAGAGGTGGCTGTTCGCCGTTCCGGAAACCAATTTCGTCGCTGTACAGCGAGTATCCGGCGGCCACATACAACTGGGTTTTGATCAGGTCGATCCCAGTGATCATCTCCGTTACGGTATGCTCCACCTGAATCCGGGGATTGACTTCAATAAAGTAAATGTTTTCCTGTGCATCGACCAGAAACTCGACCGTTCCGGCATTGTCGTATTGGACGGCCTGACCGAGTGCCAGTGCATAGTTGTAGAGCTTTTCGCGGGCGTCCTGGGAGATGGCGACTGCCGGAGCCATTTCAACGACTTTCTGAAACCGGCGTTGTACGGAGCAGTCGCGCTCATACAGGTGAATGAGGTTGCCATGGCTGTCGCCTACCAGCTGCACTTCGATATGCTTTGGATTTTCGACAAATTTTTCCAGGAAAACGGTATCGTCACCGAAGGCTGTTTTCGCTTCGCTGCGCGCTTCCCGGAAAGCTTTGGTCAGATCTTCCTCGTTGCGTACCACCCGCATGCCCCGGCCACCGCCTCCGGCGGCGGCTTTCAGCATCAGCGGGTAGCCAATCCGGGCGGCTTCGGTCAAAGCTATAGCTTCGCTGGTCAGCGCATCACGATTGCTTTCGATAATCGGCAAACCGGCCCGGATAGCGACTTCTTTTCCGGACACTTTATCGCCCAATGCCTGCATGGCTTCCGGCCGCGGTCCTACAAATACAATTCCTTCTTCCTTGCAGCGGGTTGCAAAGTGTGCATTTTCGCTCAGAAATCCATAACCCGGATGAATCGCATCCGCATTACAGGCTTTCGCCACCCGAATCACTTCCTCGATATCCAGATACGGCTTGAGCGGATCGGTATCGGCCCCTACTTGGTAGGCTTCGTCTGCTTTGTAGCGATGCAGCGAATAGCGGTCTTCCCACGTATAGATAGCTACGGTAGTGATGTTGAGCTCAGTAGCTGCACGGGAGATCCGAATGGAGATTTCTCCCCGGTTGGCGATGAGCAGTTTGCGGATGTGCATAGAAAAGAATAGAGTACAAAGGTGCTGTGTTTGAAAAGATTTTTCAGGGTCGGGCGCGGTGGTTTATAAAAGATATTTAGGCCGTGCCGACCGGTTGTTTCCAACAGATGCGCCGGTTTTGATGTTAGTATTGAGCATGCGAGTCACGATTTCCACACCCGTTCTGACATCCGTTTCAAAGATCGATGACCGGGAAACGATTCACCGGTTTTTTGATGGCGTCAAAACGATCATCGAATTCCTCCGGATGACCCCGGCTGATAAGCGGCTGGCACTTACAGCCCCAGGCAAAGAAGCAGACCTGCGCCTGAATATCAACGGCCGGCTGGTCTATGGCGTAACGGCGATGGAACACGGGTTCCGATGGTTGTTTATGGTGCGGATTAAAGACCTGCACCACCTCGATCCGGCGTACGTTATTGAACCGGAGATGCTTTTTTCCGGAAAAGACGATATGGTTTTGCTGGACGTGTACACCCCTGAGCTCGCAGCCGGACGCTATGAGCAGCTTTTACAACTATGTCTGGACGCCTGTGCAGAATATGCCCCGACGCAGCGTGGCAGCCGGTTCCGGAATCATCACAAACCAGAGCTTTACGAAATGGCGATGGACGAGTCATTGCGCGATGAGGTGATTGCCCAAAGCATGGAAGCAGTGGACTCCGAGCATCCGTTTGAGCACCTTATCGAGCTGTATAAAGACCAGCTTGCCGAAGCCACTACGCCTCCAGATCGCGTTCCATGGATCTGTACCCAAACATTCCAGATGCACTGGAACCTGGACGCACCGGATTTTGAAGCCATGCTGAAAGCAGCCCTGCGCGACCGGAATGCCCTTCTCTATCACCATTCTGCCACATTTATTCTAACAGCAGCCCGCTTTTTTCCGGAAGCCGTGCGCAGTATGTTCCGGCGGCTGTTCAAGGAAAGCGAAGGGTTGGCCTTACGGTTGCGGCGCTTTATCAAAGAAGCCGACGCCTTGCAACCCAGCGTACAGGAGGCCTGCGGAAAGCCAATCAAACACGTGCAGGATGAACGGACACTCTCGTTTTATCTGGCCATGCGTTTTCCGGAACGCTACCCGCTGTACAAGCCGGACCTCTACCAGCTGCTGTTCCAGACCATCCTTTTCAATCCGAATCCCGCCCGGGCCCTGGAGCGCCGGAAAGCCGGTGAGCGGTTTCAGCATTTTCTAGAACTGGGAACCGAGCTGGTGCCACTGATCACCACCGATCAGGAGTTACAGGAGCTGGTTTCGGATACGCTGACTGCCGACTGCTGGACAGGTCCCCAGCAATGGCTTCTTTTTGAAGATATTCTCCGGAAAACCAATCCGCTTTCAACCGTGCAGGAACCTGTTCAACACACAGTGCCGTATGCAGTAGCCGAGTCTCCCGGCGTACTGGCTGAAGCAACTGACTCGTATACCCCTGCGGCTACACGCGCGCATAGGTCTCTCAACACCATTCTCTATGGTCCGCCCGGTACCGGAAAAACGTTTTACCTCCAAAAGCAGTTCGAATTCTTTACCGATCAGCCGAAGCCGCCGGCTCCCGGAGAACTGGAACGCACCTGGCTCGCTGATGCGACCTGGTGGGAAGTTTTGGCACATGTACTCTATCATCTGCCCAGAGGCATTACTGTTCCGGAACTTCGGCAACAGCCTTTAATCCAGGCAAAATTTGCGCTCAGTGATATTCTGAACCCGTCTGCCCGGTTGTGGTCGGCGCTCCAGCACCATACCGTAGCCGAATGCACAAACGTCAATCTTCAAAAGCGCCTTTCGCCGCCTGTCTTTTGGAAAGAAGCTAAAAACTCGGTCTGGCGGCTTGCCGACCGGGAAGACTTTGCAGCTGAATTTCCGGAAATCGTTCAGGGTCCGGCGTCCGGCGCTTTGGCTGGCAGCAGGCCGTTGAAACGGTACCGGTTTACAACAGCCCATCAAAGCTGGGCGTACGAAGATTTTGTAGAAGGTATCAAGCCTGTGCTCCGGAAAGACACCGACGCCGATGAAGCCGCCGAAACGGTTCTGGGCTATCATCATAAAGACGGCCTTTTTTATGAAGCCTGTGATGAAGCAGCGCGACTGGCCGGGTTTCAGAATCTGCAGGACTGCCTGAAAGCCGATCAGAACACCCGAAAAGCCGCTTTTGCAACCGCGCCGGGCTTTGGCTTTTTTATCGACGAGATCAACCGCGCCAATGTATCGGCCGTTTTGGGCGAACTCATCACGCTGATCGAAGACGACAAACGCCTTGGTGCCGACCATGAACTTGCAGATACACGCCTGCCCTACAGCCGCCGGCTATTCGGAGTGCCATCCAATCTGTATATCATTGGTACGATGAACACGGCCGACCGCAGTGTAGAAGCATTGGATACGGCCCTGCGCCGCCGGTTTTCGTTTACGGAGATGCCTCCCCGCGAAGATTTGATTGACGGAACCGTACGCATCCACGGAAGAGCGTATCGGTTTTCCCAGATCCTTCGGGTAATCAATACCCGGATGGACGTACTGGCGGGTCGCGATCACCAAATCGGTCACAGCTATTTCCTTAACCTGAATACCGACTGGACGGGGTATCTGCGGGTCTTTACCGATAAGATTATCCCGTTGCTGCAAGAGTATTTTTATGGTGACTACAGCCGGATGTGCCTGGTGTTGGGAAGCGGTTTCGTGACGGTTGCCACAGCGCATCGTTCCGAAGCGTTGTTTGCAAAACTGCCGGCCGGCAGCCTCGCGGGCGACTCTTTAGGGCCCTTGCAGGAAAAAGAAATCTGGGTTCTCACCGACTGGACCACCGCAACCGAAGACCAGTTTGCCGCCGCGTTGGACAGCCTCCTGAATCAATCCTTCTGATGCCATCTAAAAATCACTTTACCGTTTTCGAGCACGAGACGTTGCGGGTGCAGGAAGGCGGACTTACCAGCGATCAACTTCAGATTCTGGTCGATTATTACGGCGAAGGCTGTCCCTATTTCAGTCTGGTGTACCGGGGCATAAAATTCAATGAATATGTGGGTGTCCTGCAGGCCGGGCCGTTTACCATTGAAGTGCTGCCCAAAGCTGACCGGGATCCTCCGGACGACAGCCCCCCCTGGCGAAACTTTTTAATTACCATGCTGCGGGCAGCCGGATTGCTTCCGGAACCTACCGGCCTGGCAGCGCTCCACCTGCGCGCCTACTCCATTCTGGACGGCTACATGCTGCTTTTTCTGCAGGAGACGCGGTACTTGATTCAAACGGGACTGGTGCGACGCTACCGGACTACAGAAGGCAACAGCTCCACCTTAAAAGGAAGCCTGCAATTTGCCCAGCACATCCGCCACAACGGAACCCATGCCGAACGGTTTTACACGCGCCATACCGTTTACGACCAGGATCACCTGCACAATGCCCTGTTGCGTCAGACCCTGCAACTGATCGCCCGTATAGCACGGGCGCCCGACCTCAGCGGAGCCGCCAGAACCCTGTTACTGAATATTCCGGAATGCCAGGAGGCAGCCATCACCGAGACGCTGTTTGAAACGCTTACCTATTCCCGTACGACGGCCAGCTATCGTCCGGCCCACCAGATCGCCCGTTTGTTACTTCTTGCATACCATCCGGATGTCCGCCGGGGTTCCAACAACGTTTTAGCGCTGCTGTTTGATGCCAATATGCTTTGGGAAAAATACATCCTGCAACGCCTCCGCCAGGAGTTAAACCAACGTTTTCCGGGTACGTATCTGGTGCGCGAGCAGGTCCGCACCAATTTCTGGCAGCCAGCGGGCGGCGTGATGCGGAGTGTTAAGCCGGATCTTGTGGTGTATGAAGCGGCCCATCCGGAAACCGCGATTCTTGTGCTGGATACCAAGTGGAAACGCATTCCGGATAACCGGCCGGCCGATAACGACTTAAAGCAGATGCTTGTTTACAACCTCTACCAGGGCTGCGGGCAAAGTGCGTTGGTATATCCGGCCAGCCGGCAGCGGACAGGCATTGCGGGACATTACCAGTCGGTTCATGGCACCAGCTGTTCTCTTCAGTTTGTGTCGCTTCAGGAAGGTGCCCATGGAATTCAGGCTCATCTGGAACCCTTACTGCAACTGATTACAGCCTAAAAAAACCGGTTGCATACAGCAACCGGTTTTTTGAACCTTCAGTTTAACCCGGTATTACCGGACGCTAACGATCGTTTCAGTTAGAAACCAGCATTAGTTTTTTTGAAACGAAGCCGCATAATCGGAGTCGCCGGTGCGGATGTACAGATAATACATTCCGGAAGCCAGTGTACTTACATCGGCTTTGATAGCCGTGTTGGTGCGTACAAAAGGAAGCAGGAGGCGCTGTCCGCTCAACGTAAAGGCCTGTACGCTGAGTACGTTTGTGCCGGCAGGCAAAACGCCTTCCAGAGTCTGTTGTGCCGGATTAGGATACACTCCGATCTGCACCGGCGCTACCATAGCCACGCTTAGCGCTTGTGTGGTAAAGGAATCGGTAGCCGACGTTCTTGTGGTTCCACCCATAGTGGCTGTGAACGCGTAGTAATATTTCCGGTTTGAGGAAAGCCCCGACAGGTTGGCACTCACAGCGATCGCACTGGTTCCGGAACCGCTGGCCGGAGTGGTGGTGGCATTTTGACTAAGGGCAGTTGTCGTTCCGTATTTCACCCCAAACGTAGTAGTGGAAGTCGTATTGGGCGTGATGCGTCCATTGACGGTTGCGGTAGACGTCGTAACAGCGGTTGCGGTATTGATACCAAAAACAGGCGCATTGGAAGTGGTAGTGAAGCTTAGGATAGCACCGGTATCGCTGCCGAGTGTGCTGCTCAGTTTGAGCCGGTAGTAATACATCGTACCCGCTTGAAGACCGCTCAGGCTACCGGTAACGGCGGTAGCAGTGGTACCGCTGATTGTAGCCGGGGAGGCTGCAGTACTGCTGCCCAGTGCCGTGCTGGTTCCGTATTCAAAAGAGGCAGTTACACCGCTGTTTCCGCTGGCGTTGGCTGTACCGTTGAGGGTAGCCGTAGCAGTTGTGATACCAGTAGCAGCATTCGTAGTAGCTGTGGGGCGCGCGATTGCATTATACGTCAGCGTAGTCTGATTCGGGTTATCGCCATTACTGGTTCCGTCGCTGTTTACAGCATTGCCTGCAAAATTAAAGCTGACCGTAGCGCCGTTGGTAGGTGCCGTCCAGGTAAAGGTCCAGGAAGCCGATCCGGACGCCATGGCTTTACGTGCGTTGTGACGGATCTCAGTCGTACTTGCCAGCGTAGCGCCGGCGCCTGGGTTGCTGAGCGTGCCTGCGGTCACAGATATATCGAAACCGGCACCGGTGCGAGAACCGCTGGCTACAGTTGCAAATAGGCTGTAGGCCTGTCCGGGAACCCAACCACTGGTTGGAATACCGGTAATGGTCAGTAATGTACCTACAGTATTGGAGCCGTGGCAGTTACAACCAGCGGTTGATTGTCCGGAAATGCCACTGCTGTTGGAGGAAAGCAGCACATACGAGGCCGGAAGCACCAGAAGACTCGCCCGCAGCATCCAGGTGCGAAGGTGTTGGGTAGTTGTTTTATGCATAAAATGAATTTGAGCACAAAATAATACGTGTCATTAAATTGTCAAAGTAGTTTGCCAATGATTTATATAAAAAATCCGGTTGCAAAACGCAACCGGATTTCCCAATACCTATACATTATAAAATAGTTCTACCAAAGTTTCACCCGTGCACTATCAGGCAAATACATCTTTTGTCCCGGCTGAATTTTGAACGCTGTATAAAATTCCGGAACATTTGGCAGCGGACCATTTACCCGCCATTTGGCCGGACTGTGTACATCGGTGATGAGACGGTTTGCCAGTTCGGCATCGCGGATCTGGTACAGCCAGCCTAACGAATACCCCAGGAAAAACCGCTGCATCGGATACAATCCGCTGATCGGCTTGTTTTCCTTGTACGTCTGCGTCATCTTGAAGGCATCAACGCCCAGTAACAAACCACCCAGATCAGCTAGGTTTTCGCCCAGCGTCATCCGGCCGTTGATACGGGTCGAGTCAAGAGCTACGATGTTGCTAAACTGATTGGCCAGTACATCGGCTCGCTTCTTAAATTCTTCTTCGTCTTTCTTGGTCCACCAGCTTTTAAGGTTGCCATCCGCATCATACTGACGGCCTTCATCATCAAAACCGTGGGTAATCTCATGACCAATCGTTGAAGCAGCCGCATACCCATAGACCAGTCCGTCGTCAAGACTGGCATCCATCCGGCCCGGTACTGTAAAGATTCCGGCCGGAAGTACGATTTCGTTGTTGGATGGGTTGTAATACGCGTTGTAGGTCTGCGGGGTCATATCCCATTCGGTCCGATCCACCGGTTTACCCAGTTTGGACAGGGAATAATTATTCCACCAGCGGTGCGCTGCCATCATGTTTTCGGCGTAGGATTTTTTGCCGATCTGCATTGCCGAAAAATCCTTCCACTTGTCGGGATAGCCTACTTTTTTGGTCATCCGGGCCAGCTTGTCCAAGGCCTTGGCTTTAGTGCTGTCGGTCATCCAGTCGAGCTTCTGGATACGCACTTTATACGCCTCCCGTACTTTCTCTACCATATCGCTGTAACGAGCTTTGGCATTCTTGTCAAAATACTGCTCCGCAAAGAGTTGGCCGACCATCTCGCCCATTGCATCTTCCTGGGCATCGAGGACCCGCTTCCAGCGCGGACGCTGGGCTTCGGCTCCCCGGATGGCTTTCCCATAGAAATTGAACCGGGCATCGCCCAAGGCAGTCGTCAGGTACGGCGCGAAATCGCTGATCGTGTGGAAGGTCAGATAGTCTTTCAGGACTGCAACCGGCTCGCTGCCGACGATGCCATCCAATGCTTTGTAAAACTCGGGCTGACCGACGATTACCGTATCGACGTTGGCAGCACCGATTCCGGAAATGGTTGTCTGCCAGTTGATCCGCGGAGTGGTTTTCTGCAAACCGGCCACCGTCATTTTATTGTAGTTGGCATACGGATCGCGCAACGCTTCTACCGAGCGGGAGATCTTGGCCAGTTTGGTCTCAAGGGCCAGAACAGCTTTGGCGCGCTGACGGGTAGCTGCCGTATCCTGGGTTCCGGAAGCGGCCAGCAGCTGTGCAATATAGCCTTCGTACGCAGTCCGGATTCCGGACGTACGGGCATCGGTTTTCAGGTAGTAATCACGGTTGGGCATGCCCAGTCCGCCTTGCATCAGGTAGTATGCCATCTTGGCGCTGTTCATCGCGTCCTGACCGGCGCCTTCACCGAAAAACACGCCGACGCCCATCTGATGGAGATAGGCCGACACCATCATAACATCGGCCGGGGTTGCAATGCCGTTGATTTTTGTCAGTGCCTCCCGAAGCGGTTCGATGCCACCTTTTTCGATAGCGACGGTATCATTGGCAGCGGTATAAAAATCACCGATTTTGCGCTGGATATCGTTCGGGTCGTCGGCTTTGACGGACTCTTCGTTGATGGTTTTTTTGCGGGTGTACAAATCTTCCATCACCAGTTGCGCAATGCCGTAATTGGTTTCATCTGCCGGAATCGGCGTACCCTTAATCCAGCCGCCATTGGCATACTGAAAGAAGTCGTCTCCCGGTTGCACGATGGTATCCATATTCTGAACCAGAATATCGGGCTGCTCGCCCTGCACCACGGTTTTGTTATGAGTGGTATTAGACGTGTTGGAATCGGTGCAGGCGGTCAGCAGCAGGAGCGGAAGCGCCCAGCGCAGGGATTTTCCGGAAGGTATAAAAAAGGTCATTTGAAAGAAGACAGAAGTTGATAGGGACAGGTTGCAACCACCTGATAAAAATGTGCTGCGCAAAGGTGTAACAGGAAGGTGAACTTTTCACCCGGCGATCCGGATGACAACAGACTTTCCGGAACCAGTTTAGGCAGTAGCGGTTTTGAATTCGCTGGTTTCGTGGAAGGTGATATCGGGGTTGTTTTGCTTTTCCGTGTTGAGATACCATTCGCTCTGGGCCAGGTACACGAGGTTGCCGTCTTTATCCTCCATCACATTGCCTTGCTTAAAGCGGGTAAACTCCTCCAGCTTTTTCTTATCACCGGTAATCCAGCAGGCTTTGTAAAACGGCAGCGATATAAATTCACAGGAAGCACCATATTCATTCTTCAGCCGGTATTGAATCACCTCAAACTGAAGTTCACCCACGCATCCGATCACTTTCCGGTTGCCGCCGTGCTGGGTAAACAGCTGGGCGACCCCTTCATCCATCAGCTGGTTAACGCCTTTTTCCAGCTGCTTGGTTTTCATCGGGTCTTTGTTGACCAGTTCTTTGAACAGCTCCGGAGAAAACGATGGAATGCCCGTGAATTGCAGCAGTTCGCCTTCGGTCAGGGTATCGCCGATTTTAAAATTGCCGGTATCAAACAGGCCGACGACATCCCCCGGATACGCTTCTTCGATCACGTCTTTGCTGCGGGCCAGGAAGGAGTACGGGTTGGAAAACCGCACGTCTTTCTCCAGCCGGGTGTGTTTAAAGTATTTGTTGCGCTCAAACTTTCCGGAACAGACGCGTAAAAAGGCGATCCGGTCGCGGTGGCGCGGGTCGAGGTTGGCGTGGATCTTAAAGATAAAGCCGGTAAATTTTTTCTCATCGGGTTCTACTTCCCGCTTATCCGTCTGGCGCGCCAGCGGTTCCGGGGCAATCTGGATAAACGTGTTGAGCAGCTCGCGCACGCCGAAGTTGTTGACGGCCGAACCGAAAAACACCGGGGCTACTTTTCCGGAACGATAGTCTTCGGTATCCAGAGTGCCGTATACGCCTTCGATCAGTTCAACATCTTCGCGCAGCTGGTCCGCATCGCGCTCGCCGATCATCCGGTCAAGCTCCGCAGACGCCAGGTCTTCGACCGGATAGCTGTTTTCGTCCGTAGCTTTCTGGGCAGCGGTGAAGAGCAGCAGACTTTTATCGTGCAAGTCGTACACGCCTTTGAAATCTTTTCCCTGACTGATCGGCCAGGTCAGCGGATGCAGCGAGATGCTGAGTTCTTTTTCGATCTCATCCATCAGATCAAAGGGCAGCTTGCCGTCGCGGTCCATTTTATTGACAAATACAATCACCGGCGTATCCCGCATCCGGCACACTTCCATCAGCCGGCGGGTTTGTTCCTCGACCCCGTTTACGGAATCAATCACCAGAATAACGGAGTCGACGGCGGTCAAGGTCCGGTAGGTGTCTTCGGCAAAATCCTTGTGACCGGGCGTATCCAGCAGGTTGATCAACGTATCGGCATACTCGAAACTCATGACCGAGGTGGCTACCGAGATGCCCCGCTGGCGCTCGATTTCCATAAAGTCAGAGGTAGCGCCTTTCTTGATTTTGTTACTTTTCACCGCGCCGGCCACCTGGATGGCACCGCCAAACAGCAGCAGTTTTTCAGTGAGGGTGGTTTTGCCCGCATCGGGGTGCGAGATAATGGCAAAGGTGCGACGCTTGGCAATTTCCTGTTCGTACATATAAATTTTTCATTAAATCCCTTGCGGGATTCCGGGTATTGCTCCGAAGCGGTTCCGGACCGACGACATCAATTCCGGAAGCCAAAATCCGTTCACGAAACAGCAGGGCTGCAACCGGAAACAATACATTCGGGCTGCAAAGGTGCGTAGCTTTGGCGGTATCTTCTCATTTTATGGTTACGCAACGCTTTCAGGACGATTTTCAGATGGAGTTCCGGGCCGAACAGGCCTTTCTGAATGCCCAGCTCAGCCGCTTCGACCCCTTGTCGACGGCCCTCCGGAAGCGATCTGTAGGCCATTTTCTGAACGCGGGTCTGCTCCTGTTTCTGGAGGTGGTGCTATATGGAGTGGCGATTGCCTGCATAGCGCTGTTCTTCTTCAAGGAACAACTGTACCCACTGTACCTGCTCACCCGCTTTTCGCGTCCGGAATACGTGCAACTCATTGGTAAAGGGAATCTGGCTAACCTGAACCTACTGGTCTGGGGACTGGTAGCCATCATTGCAATCCTCAGTATCTGCTGGGCACGGAGCTTACGTAGTCTGCGCCATAAAAACATAGCGTTGGTACGTACCGGAACAGTGGTAAAAGGCTTTATGGGCGACCTGCTGCAACGGAAAGCCGCCCTCGATGCGTTGGAACAACGGCATTATGCCACCCTGCCGATGGTAGGAACCCAGTCATCTGTGGGCGGTGTCAACGAAGTAGTGAATCCGGGGTACGATCCGGCCGGATAAAAACGTCCAAGACCACAGCTTTCGGAATGAAGGCGTGCACATCCGCAATTGTGGATCGTCCATTATTTTCGCAGCCGTCTTATGTCTCCTTCTACTCCACTCTACGATCGCATCCAGCAGACGGCTGCTTTTCTCCAACCCTATCTTCCGGAACGTCCGGTAGCGGGTATTATCCTGGGCAGTGGCCTGGGTGGACTGGTCGATAGTGTGGAGGTGTTGCACCGCATCCCGTACGAGCAGATTCCGGAATTTCCGGTTTCCACAGTCAAAGGCCACGCCGGTGCGTTGATCATCGGACGGCTCAGTGGTAAGCTGGTGGTCATGCTGGCCGGGCGCTTTCACTATTACGAAGGGTACGCGATGGAAGCAGTCACTTTTCCGGTGCGGGTGATGAAAGCACTGGGTTGCGAAACGCTGATCGTATCCAATGCCGCCGGGGCAATGAATGCAGCGTATCGTGTAGGCGATATTGTGTTGATCCGTGATCATATCAACCTGTTTCCGGAACATCCATTGCGCGGGCCCAACGACGATCGGCTGGGCACCCGGTTTCCGGATATGACCGAGCCGTACAGCCTGCACCTGATTGAACAGGCCAAAGCTATTGCCGCCGGGCAGGATTTACCCGTGCATACCGGCGTGTATGTGGGCTTGCAGGGACCTACGTTTGAAACCAAGGCCGAGTATTACTGGCTGCACACAATTGGCGGCGATGTAGTAGGTATGAGCACGGTTCCGGAAGTCATCGTAGCCATTCACGGCGGCATGCGGGTGTTTGGTGCCAGCATCGTAACCGACCTCGGCATCCGCGAAGACAACAATGTGATTACACACGAGGAAGTCCTCGAAGCAGCCAATGCCGCAGCTCCTAAACTGGCCGGATTGGTAGCAGCACTGGTAGGCAGACTGTAATATTATATTAGTATATATACAAGTAGATTTCTTCCGGGAAAACAAGCAGCAGGTGAAGGATTGCAAGCATAAGGTCCGGTGTCTATGTTTACTAGGATTTATGCTTCAATAATCCTGTCCCGGCCATGAAACTGCTTCTTACTCTTCTGTTTTCCTGCATTGCAGGTTTGGCTTCAGCTCAATCTCAGGCACTGCTGATTCGTTGGCAAACCTGTCTGGGTGGAAGCAGCCGGGACTATGCCACAGCCGTACAACCCACCTAGGACGGAGGCTCTGTCGTAGCCGGATATGTACTTATTCATCCGATGGACAGGTTACCGACCATTACACCAGCAACAGCTTTAGTGACTGCCGGATCGTAAAACTGGATCATGCCGATAGTCTTCAATGGCAAAAATCACTGGGTGGATTTGATAACGATCAGGCCACCACTATCGTGGTCACCAATGACGGCGGGTACATTGTAGCATGTAACATCCTTAAATCATCGGAAGTCTCTACAGCGTTTTGATAAACCGGAGCAGTGCCTGTCGCTCCGCTTTACCCAGTTTCCGGAATGCCTCCTTTGCCTTCTCACTCTCACCGCCGTGCCAGAGAATGGCTTCTTCCAAACTACGCGCGCGACCATCATGCAGGTAAAATGCGGTCCCGTTGGTGCGCTCAAACAGCCCGATTCCCCACAATGGCATGGTACGCCACTCCGAGCCCGTTGCATAATTATCCGTAAAGCCGTCGGCCAGTTCCGGTCCCATATCATGCAGCAGCAAATCTGTATACGGCTGGATGCGCTGGTTGGACAGGTAGGGCTTGGTCTGGTCAATCCCCGTACGAAGAACCGGCTTGTGACAGCCGCTGCAATTCAGCTGCTTAAATAGATCCTGCCCTTTCAAAACCGTTGGATCGGCCACCTGGCGACGGGCAGGCACCGCCAGCGTACGCAGGTAAAATGCCACGGCCTTCACGGTGCTGTCAGCCAGGTCAGGTGCGTCGCTCAGTTTTACGTACTGCGGTTGCCCGGCGCAGCTTTCATTCGGGAACAGGTAATTGGTCACGCCCATATCCTGATGATAGGCAGAAGCGACCTGATGCAACACATCAGCGGTGTTACTTTTAAACCCCAGCCGCCCGATCTGCCGCTGACCGGTTACAGGATTGTACACATAATTGGCTTTTCCGGAAATGCCATCGCCATCCGCATCACTTTCATCCACGAAACTGCGCAAGGTGGCTTCCGGAATAGTTTCCAGCAGGCCTACCCCAAATACCGGCGGTGCCATCCGTGGCGAAAAAGCCGTTCCGGAATACGCCGTGTACGGGTCTGTAATGCGATATGTGGGGCGACGCAATTCCAGTGTTTCGCCATCGGCGTAGGTCACTGAAAAAGGCATATAGGATACACTCACCGTAGCCTCAGCCCGACTGCCCAGCAACGCGCGGTTTTGCAGTTGAGTGCCAAACCCCGGTACCGGAACGGGACCTCCATACTCATTTTGCCCCGGCACGCTGATGCGAAACAGCATGGATGAATTGTTTTGCCCCAGCGTCGGAGATCCTTTACCATCGTTGTGATGACAGGAAAGGCATGATACATTATTGAACACGGGTCCCAGCCCGCCATTAACCGAAGCCGGAGCGGCCACAAAGGTTTGCTCAAAAGCCAGATCGCCCAGGGTATGAACCCGTGCGTCCCGGCTGTTCAGCCCGTCTACCGCATGCGTAAACGCTTTAGCCGATTCATCAAAGACGGTGGCGATTCCACCAGTCAGTCGTTGGTCATAGTCGGCTTCCGGAAACGGCGCTGCCTTCCGGCACATTGCCAGCAGGGAGATTCCGAATAGTCCGAGTATCAGAGCACCTTTGGTCATGAATCGTGGATCATCCTATCAGGAGGCCAGGCGTCCGGCCTCTAACGCATGAATCTGTTTTAGTCTGTGATATACTGCAACACAAAGGGTCGCAACTCGTCTTCCAGAGTGGTCTTTAAGGTAGCCAGTGCATCCATTATACGCTGAATCTTGGAGCGTTCTGCGGCACTGAGAATGCTTTGCTCGAAAGGCATCGCCTTCACCGTAGCAAAACTGCTGATCGCAGCATTGATTTGTCCCTGCATCTTGGTATCAAGTGCTTTGTTTTTGGCCGCTACCAGGTCTGCCAGTCCTAATCCATGCGTTTTATAATGTCCCAGATATACATTTTGAAGACCGCGCAGGTTGTTTTCGAAGTCGGTCCAGGAATTTCCGGAATAAGGGGATTCTACAACCTGCGGGTCGCGGGCGTCGTACGGATCTTTGATTTTGGCTTCACCAACTTCTTCACAGATACCTGCCATACCATCTACAATATCGAGATAAGCATTCTGCATTTTAGGATACGCAGCGCTTTGAGGGGTACCGCTCTGAGCGACCTGAACCGCATAGTTTTCCGGTGTGCCGGCCCAGCTGCCGTACAATTTGGTACAGGTATTGCTGATATCGGTGGTGAGAGAACTCATGTATTTTAGCTGGCGTGGCGTAAAATCGCCGGGCTGCCGGCTACCGCCCTGTCCAAACAACAGATACTCCAGCGGATGATAGCCGCGCAGGGACAAAGGAATCTGCTCGATGTCGGTTACTTCCAGAGGTGTACGGGAGCTGATCAACGAATCAATCTGAGTGTAATCGGTCGGCCAGGTATCCATGTACGGGTCATACTCGTTCACATCCACGGGGCCAAACAAAAACCCTTCGCACTGTTCCCAGATGCCGCGCATGGCTTTCCAGTCATTTTGAGCAGCGGTCAGGTTGATACCTGTCTGTGCAGTTTCCAAGGCCTGAATAGATGCATTCAGGGTCAAGGATGCATCGCGCAGATCTTTATAGGAAGCGAGTGCTACATGGGTAGAAAAATCAACCAGCACCGTGCGTTTCAACGTCTGAAAATCGGTTGTGGCAGGCGCATCGTCTTTTTTGCAACCGGCGAGGACTAGCACTGCAGCGGTAGCAGTTAGTAAAAGTGTTTTCAATGGAATATTTTGAAGAAACCTTCGCCTGTGGCGAAATTGAAAAAAAAAGAGGAATTAAGAAGGTAACGGACCCCTCCGGTTCAGGCAGACTATTCGGCCCTACAGAGCCGTTCCGGAAAGGATTGCATTTGGTTGAGGACTCTGGTAGCTGGTCTGGTACAAAAGGTCGGTTGTTGGCTAAGTGTAAATAATCAGGTTTTCGCTCACTACTTCTGTTCGGTACCGGACTAGGGGCTCTTCTGCCGGTCCTTTGCGCACCTGTCCTTCAGCATTGAAAAGAGAGCCATGCTGATGGCATGCCCAACCGGTTCCGGAGGCATACAACGGATTGTCCATATGCGTACATTTCAGCAGCAAGGCATCATAGCCGGTTGCTGTTTTGTGTACGGCCACATCATAGTCCCATCCTTCCGGACGAACGATTTTGCTTCCGTCGGCTTCGAGTGCGGCCAATGGAATCCGCATCTGCCGTTCGAGCACCGGCACCCGATAGGCAGCCGTTTTGGTTGCACCACAGCCAAGCAGAGAAGGCAGGGCTATCCCTGCTGCGCCCAACAGACACAACCGGCACGAAACGTTGAGAAACTGATTACGGTTCATAACAGATCAGAAGGAATACCCTACGCCTACGTTCAGGAATGTATTTTTAGGTTGATACGGCAATGCATTGGGAGCCGGGTTAATAAGCAGTTGCGGGTTTTGGTCACCAGTCTGCAACAGCCGGACATCTGCTTTGATAGCCACGTTTGGAATGGGCAGATACGTAATGCCGGCAATCAGATGTTGTTGCTTCAGAGTGCCGTCTACAATCCCTTCCGGAACAGACGGCAGCTGCGAGGCCAGATCCAGGGTTTCGTAGCGGGCAAACGGAATCAGCTGAGCACCTGCCTTGCGATGAAACAGCACATCATAGCCCACTTCAGCATAGGCTCCGTAGACAACTGAAGGCAGGTTACGGGCATACGCGCCATTGATTGCGCCGGCGTCGGGCAACGAGATAGCCGCTCCCAGCGCCTTGGCTGAGAAGGCACCCGAATTGTATTGAATATCAGCTTCACCCAGCACCACCGGCGCCCCCAGAGGGCCGCTTGGAAGCCCGAGCGAGTCAGCGCCCCGGCTGTTGAGACCGGTGGTACCGCCTACATAACCGGACACCTGAAACCTGAAATTCCGGAATGGATATTGCACCGAACCGGTGATAGCCAGATTGTTGGCCCAGGCAGTGCTGCCTTCCGCCCGCCCGTCCCGGATACCAGTTCCATGAGTAAACCGCGCATTGTCCAGTCCGTTTACGACGGCTACGGTGTACTGCAGCGGCACCTGTCCCAAGCTTCCATACAAGCCTACACCCAGTTCGCGCCAGGTGGCCGGAATCACCCAGGTTTCCACCAGTGGCCGCTCTACACCGTTGAAGTTTACCGGCAGGTGGTTCTCATTCAAAATCCCGATCCGTGGCAGGAACAACCCGGCCACCAGATAATGGTGCCGGTTCAGGGTAAACTTGAGAAACGCTTGTTCCATAGCCAGCTCACCGCGCTGCTGCCCACCGCTCACCAAGGCATTTTCCAGCTCCATCTCCGAGAAAAAGGCAATGCGCTCATTAAACTGATGGCCTACAAACAGCACCACGCGCTCCAGCGTAGCCTTTGACTGCCGCAGGTTAAAATCGCGTTGATAGTAGGCACTGCCATAGCCGGAAAGCACCGTACGGCGGGTACTCAGCCCCTGATGAAGTGAGTCTTCATTGGTAATGATTTGCTGCGCCGGGGTGCGATACTGTGCGCGGGCATACAACGGCAGCATCAAAAGCGCAAAAAACAGGTAGCGGCACATGAAAACAGAAAGTCAATACCGAATCCACGTCCGGAACGACCAGACTCTTTTCGGGCGGGCAAAATTCTGCTTTGGTTTGTAGGATGTATTGCTAAAACGGGAAAACCTTAAAAATTCTTTCCGGAACCGTTCATCAATCTACCTGCACCTCATTGGACAATACCCAATTCGTTTCACTACCATCGTCCAGAATCTGCTGCACCCGGTACTGGTATCGTCCTTTACCCACCAGTTGCTCATCCGTCCAGGTGTCGTTCCCCACGCCTAAACGCGCCACCGGCACGAATCCAACGCCGTTGTACGAGCGGGCAATCAACAACGCCGCTTTCCGGCTGCCGGCAGTATTCCAGCGAAGCGCTACGGTTCCTTTTTCAGCCGCTGCCCGCAGATTTTGCAGACCGGCGATTGGTACAGCCGGATGCATTTTTGCGGCCAGCGGAAACGCATACGCACTCATCAGTCCGGCACTGTCGGTAACCCGGATGCTGTACAGCCAGTCTTCACCAGGTCGGGCCGTCCGGTCGGTGTATTCCAGTACAGCTTTATCAACGTCGGTCAGCTTTTGCCAGGCCTCATCCGGTGCCGTTGAAGCTTTCCGGAAAATGGTTTGCAGGGCCACATCCTCACTGGCACTCGGCTGCCAGCGCAGGGTCACCGCACTATCGGTAATGGCGTAACTCTCAATGACCACTTCTGCCGGCGCAATCCGGTCGGGACGGCGCATCCGGACCGGCACTGACAACTCACTGTGATTGCCGTTGGCATCTACCGCGCTGATCTTGACGAATAAATCTTTGGTCAGCGTATTCAGCGTGGTCGTGAACCGATACACCGTATCTGCAATTGGCGCCTCCAGCAGCGGAATAAACGTATGCGTCGCATCGTTGGCGGTATACAACCGGAAGGCCCGGGCATCGCCGTCCTGCGGCATCGGCCAGCGTACCGTAACGGCACCGGTCGTGTCTATAGCTCCCGACAGCCCTACCGGAACAGGCGGCGGAATCGTGTCGTACTCAAAATAGTACAACGGCAGACTTTGGGCCCGGTTGCCGGCCGTATCGTAGGCTACTACCTGATAATACGCACCGTTGGGCGCTTCATTGCGCACTACCGCGCTGGTTCCGGCAGGCGCAATGGTTCCGGATACCGATTGGTAACTGCCTTCGAGCGACGGCGAGGCCAACACTTCAAACCGGCTCAGATCTTTTGGGCGGTCACCAGTGGTCCAGCTGACCTGCAATCCCTGAGGCGACGGTTTGATTCCTTCGATCGCAATGGGCAACGAAAAACTCTGATCGATCCCCATGCCTGGAATCGTTCCGGAAGGGCCGGATTGCTCACTAAAGCCATTGATCCCTATGACCCGGTAGGTGTACGACTCGTAGTTGCGGGGAACCGAATCGCGGTAGGTGATCACTTCATCCGGCTTCACAGCTACCGGACTCAGACTCATTTGCAGAAACGGACGCTTGTTGAGCCGCTGAAACTGGATCCCATCCCGGGACCGCTCAATCCAATACGCCGAGAACGGATTCAGCGGATTGTTGCGCCAGGAAAGGGTAACAGTTTTATCGCCGGAGGCCGCCTGCAAGCCAACAGGAGACTGCAGCCGCTGGTAGGGCGTAGCCACGGCAAATGCCAAAGCCGTATCCTGTGGATAGCCCCCACCCGTTGGTCGCACCACAATCCGATAGGCATACCGGTGTCCCGGACGGATATCAGGATCGACATAGCGCAATCCTAACGCCTGAGCCGCACGGGCCGAAAAATCGGCGGCCAGCAGCATAAATCCATAGCGGTTTTGAGCCTCATCGGCGCGCGCTTTAATCAGTCCGATAGGATTGGCCGCTTCGATTGGTTGCTCCAGGGTACCATACAACATGCCGGCAGCCGTCTTTAAATTTTCATCTTCTGGAACCTGTGCAATCAGTGCATTAAAAGCCGGTGCCGACAGCGGACGCAAGGGTTCTTTGTTGAGACGTACCCATTGCTCTGTAAGGACTTTATTAGACGCATCCAGCTCCACCCGCTCCAGATCGAAACCGGTTTCCTGCACAAAAGGCCAGGGATCCTGCGCCAACAGCGCCCAGCGCAGTACCATGCTGTCGCCCATATTCCGGACCCGAAGCATGGCTTTGGCCTGGAGGCGAAACGGTTCCTCCACAGGTGTATTTCGTGCTACCTGAGCCTGTACCACAATGGTCAGCACCAGTGCCGCCAGTAGTGAGAGAATCTTTTTCATAAAAAAATAGTGTTCCGGAATGCGACCTTTTAGTTATTGCCCTTTCCCTTTCATGCCGCCCTTTTGCAGATTCAGGTTCACGCCCTGATTTACGTTGACACCCTGTGTGACGCCTGCATTTTGCAGTTGTCCGTTGGTAACAACATTGGACATTTGTGAGGTTTGATTGCCGTACAGTCCCTGTGCCGCATTCCATCCGGCCTGATTGGCCTGGTTGGTCACTACATCATAGAGCTGACCGATGGCGATAAAATCGGACGGGCGACCCAGGTCTTTTTTAGCTCTGATCTGGCCCATCACCTGATTGATGACATTGGTCGCGACGCCGCCTCCACCCGGCTGCGGCGGATCTTTGGGAGAACCAGCCTCCAACCGATTGTAACTGCGTTGCAGATACACCGGCTTCGCCAGTTGCTTGGAGCAGGCATCTTTCCCGGATGCATACGTGGTGTTCAGCGTTCCGGATTTGATTTCGGCATCCGTCAGATCGGGCGCTTCATTGACCGTTTCCTCCTGCATCGCGTACTGTTGCAAGGGCCGGATTTTCATCTGCGCCGTATCGGCCGCCGAAAGTTTCAATACCTGCATCACCGTTGCCTGCAATTGTGCCGCGTTCGCATCGCTGCTGGCATTGGTTCCGGAAGTGGTGTAACTATATTCAGAGAACGGCTCTTCCCCGGTCAGGTCGAGGTGATACGGCAGGATGCGCCAGTAGTTGAGCGTATCCATTGCGGCAGCCATCGCCGGTGAGATACCATTGCTGTAAAACAATCCGCCTCCGCCTGCTTTGGCTTCTTTTTTTGCTGCTGCCAGTTCGGCTGGTGTCAGCAGTTCTGCATCGGTCATGGCTTTGACCGTTGTACGAAGCATTGGGCCGTTTTGCAGTTGGGTAGCCGAGAGGTGACCGCCGGGACCGAAATAGGCACCGGCTGTTTTGAGCGCCGCTTCTTTGTCGGCCGCAGTAGCATACTTGCTGACGCTAAACACGTTGGTATAGATCGGCAGGAAATTCGACGGCGTTTTTAACGCGTTTTCCACCGCACTTGAACCGTCTTGTGGCGCTGGTTTTGATCCGGCGTCCGGCCAGTTCCAGCAATATTGCATGGCATAGACTGAACCTGCCTTCAGTCCGTTTGGCGTAGCCGTCTGAATACTCAGTCCGCCCCAGTAGGTTGTAGGACTGGTCGCCGCGTCGAGCACCTGAACCGGCGTACCCGGACTGGTCAGATTCACCAGACGCACTTTGAGTACCGCAGTTTTACAGGAAGCGGCCGGAATACCCCAGTAGCACGGTTCCAGCGTATTGGTATTCAAACTAATACTGGGTTTCAAAGTGGCCCCGTACATATCTTTTTCACCCAGGTGCGCAAAGCGCTCACCATACGCCGGCCACGCATTCTGCACCAGGTTTTTGGTTCCTGTTTTGGTAGCCAGCTGCCCTTCCGACGTGATTCCGGACGTGTAGGTGTATTTGACCTCTTTGGTCTGCTCGAAGACTTGTCCGCCTTCGCGGGCCAGTGCCCACTTCACCGGACTGCCGGGCTGGCCGTTGTTGTAGTTCTGGTTTTCATACAAGCGGGCGGTGATTTTAAGCCGGGCTTCCGTCAACGGTACGGGCAGACTGTACGGGTACACCAGCATTGTATTGCTTTTCGGCGGTGCACTGTATTCATTGGTATATACGGTTGTTTGCTGACCAATCTTTTCGGTGCTTCCGGGTGCTTTGACGAAGTAGTCGATCCGGGCACCTTCGTTTTTATCCGAACCGCCCTGTTGGGTGTATTTAAAATCAAAATCAGCCGGATTCACCTGACGGGCAAAAACGAACTGCCGTTTTTTGGCAATGCTTCCATCCGCATTCATATCCGACAGCGTAAACGGGGCCAGTCCTTTGAAGGTAAACTTGATCTGCGGCTTGGTAGCCAGTGGTACATCTGTACTGCCGTCATCGGGCATCACGCTGTTGATCAGTTCCACATTGGCCAGCGCGGAGCTCGACAAATCGCATTGCGGTTTGCTGCCCAGTTTAAAGCCGATGTTGAATGAGCCGCTGACGGCGCCATCCAGCACGCTGTAATAGCCGCCGGCTTCTCCGTTCAGGAAGGTCGTATTGGGTAATCCACCGCTGAGGACCGCTGCAATTCCGGCGCTGACAAATTCCTGCTGAAACGTAGCACCCAGAAATTTAACCCGCACGCCCAACGCCGCGGCCAGTCCGGCATAGGCTTGTGCAGAAGCATACCAGCCATTGAGCCCGATACTGGGACAGGTGCTGGCGTAATTGCGCAGCATGGCATCGAATCCATAGCCACCATCTGCTTTGACATAGATAATGGCGATGGTCTGGTCCAGATGAAACTCCTGGCTGGCGCCAAACAGAATGGACGGTTTGGTTCCGGAAGCGGCACTGGCTTTTTCGCTGAAGTCGGCCTTCATGCTATTGAGTTCCCCCTGTGCAGCGGCATCATCGACTTTATTATCGCCGCCGCCTTTGCTTTTCGCCAGAATGTCGGTGATGTATTTCGGTACCGGTGGCATGTTCAGCGGCATATCGTAGTTGCCCACGGCAAAGTAGCCTTCCGCTTTAGCCAGTCCGCTGAGCAGCTCAATGTAAGCGGCATCCGGCCGGGGCGTGCCTTTCGGCAACTGCGCATCGGCCAGGGTCCGGGCGCGGCCCAGCTTCACGTGCCACAACGGATCGTCGGGACGTTCAAAGTGCATTTTCAACGGCACGCTGATCGCGAAAAGTGGGTTCCCGGCTTTTACCTGCGCGCTGGCATCGAAGATGGTGTTGACCACTTTGGTGCCTTGACGGATCCACTGGACCGAAGCTGCTACGCTGGCATCCAGAATCCCTTTATCATTCGCATCCGGAATGTAATGCCCGTTTCCATTGACAGCAAACGACGCCAGTCCTCCGCTGTTGGTAAACGCCAGATCGAAACCCGCATCGCAGGTCAGAATCCGGTCGGCCTGCAACCCGAAATACGCGCTGGCTTTGATGCCCAGAGCTACATCCGCCTTCGGTATATAGGTGATTCCGGAAACGGATGCACCGACTGCGGGCGTTCCGGACGTATCTGGTGCCGTGTTGCTTTTGAGCGGTGCTTTTTTAGCGGCGGCATAGTCGGTTGAAAGATCTTTAGACCGCTGCATATGGTAGTAGGCGCCTCCGGAAAAGCCACAAAGCTTCGTTCCCGGAAACAGCGGAATACCGGTGCCGATCGGGAAGCGCAGGGATGCATCTACATACCAGTAATCAAGATCGGCTCCATTTTGAGCTACCGTACCGAATTGCACGGTGCTGCCCACCTTGAAACCGGGCGGAAATTTTACCGCAATATTGCCTTTAAAGCCATTGCCATACGTAGTGTTGTCGCGGTAAAACGCAATCCCGCCACTCAGGCCGATGCCACAGATATCGGCGTCTTTCAGCTGGATCTGATCCAGCAGCACAGTGGGAGTACCCAATTTAAACCGACCGTTTTCGAAGCTCAGCGGCGTCGCCAGCGTCAGGGCCGTGCTGGCTTTGGGCAGGGCACTGATTTTAGACAGTTCCAGGTTACCGCCAAAGCGGAAATTTACATTCGCGGCCGCCTTTTTTCCGGAAAGTTGCGGCTGGGCCGACAAGCCAATATTCGTGAGCGTGAATTTGAATCCGGCAAAGGATTTTTCCGGAGAGGCAAAACCGAAATGGGTATTGCCGGGATTGAAATACGGCGCCTGCGAACTGATCGTCAGGCTGTCGATTTTGACTGCGGTAAAGGAGATTTTTGGAACGCCATCGATTTTGGCATCAATAGAGATATCGCCGTTGATGCGGGCCAGCGCCAGCAGATCGCTGTTGGTATAACTGACCTTGATGTAGGACGACGGAGCAATTTTGGCTTTGGCAACCCACAGTTTAAACGACACATCGTTTTTGGGCTGCACCACAAATTGAAAATCGGTGACACTGCCGTTTGCGCTTTTTTTGCTGGTGAGCGTGCAGGTATACTCCAGCTGTGCGCCGCTGCTGTGCTCGCTTACCGGCAACTCTACCCGGCCATACAATCCACCGCTGTCGAAGCTGTTTTTGGTGATCTGCAACTGAAACTTATCTACCGAGAAGTACCATCCGTCGAGGGTCCCATCATCAAGACTCAGAATATTCTGGGCATTGCACTTGGCGGTAATGCCGTTTTTATCTACAATCAGATTGCTGACGGTGGCCGTCACCCGGTTGGGATTCTTCACACTTTTGACAAATGGCGGCAGCGAGACCCCGATGCTTTCCATGAAGAAGCCAGTCCAGCCCACGCCTTCATTGCTGATTAGTGCACCCGGTAGCGTCGTTGGATTGGCGATACTGCTGTGGTCATAGAACGCAGTAGTGCCTTCGAAGCGCATGGAGGTATCATTGGGCCGGCAAAACGCCGGCAGTTTCAGCGTGGCAATCCAGTTGTCCCAGCCTTGCGCGGTTTTGAATTTCAGATCGGCCTTTACTGTATCGGTCGTAGGTGTGACGATCGTGGTTTTGTCGAACAGGTACTGACCATTGAGTTGAAGGGCTTTGATCCCGTCATTTTTATCCCAGAGCGCATAGGTACCGGTAGTGGTATCGGCCGAACCGTTTTTCAACAGTGGTGCTTTCAGCCGGATCGTTCCTTTCCCTTTGCCCAGTCCCAGACTGATGTCCTGCCCCAGCGCAAGCGTAGCGGAGCCGCACAAATCGGTCGAATTGAAACAGACGTCAATCGCTTTGAGCATAAAGGCATTTTCCTGGCCGCCATCGAGTACGTCTACGACGGTCACTGCATCAAACACCGCCTGGGTAGCATCCATTCGAAGGCCGGTAATAGCGACCACCTGATTTTTTCCGGAAATGACTTTTGCAATCCCGATAGGCAACCGGTAGCTGGGCTGGAGGTTGACGCTTCCGGATGAGATCAGTTGCTTGGCTGCATTTTTGGCAAACCATTTCCCGAAGGCGAGCCATTGAGACGGTTGATTTGGAATACGGTGGCCTTGTCCGTCCGCATCCGGAAGAATGCTGGGATCGGTCAGTCCATCTTCGGCGGCCAGACCTGCAAAAGCGACGTTTCCGCCATCGATCTGTACGTTTTCAAACCGGATTTGCACCGGTGGTATTTTTCCGGAAGGCGCTACCGGGAACGGAATCGTTCCGGTACCACTGAATGATTTTCCGTCTGCATTGGGCTTCACCGTCAGGATGCTGACCGTTTGTCCGGCCATTTTAAATGTGTTACCGGCCTTCAGCGAAGCTGGCGACTGGGCAGTCTTGGTTCCGGACAGCGTTGCTTTACAGGTACAGTTAGCCGACAAGGCCCCGATAGGACCGGTTGCCGCAGCGGTCGTATCGGCAACCGGTGTATTGGGTTTCATCCGGTACGTAAAAGCTACCGGATCGCTCAATCCGTCGTTCCGGATGTTGAGGTTGGTGCCATGCGCCCGTACCTGGAGCACATAGGTTTTACCAGTATCCAGCAACAATCCGCTCGTTGGGTCGATGAGCAGAGTCGGCGTCAGCAGATCGGTTCGCTGAAACTTGACTGGTAGCGCACCTTGTCCGGACTGCAAAGCGGCTTCTTCCGGATTCACGCCGTTGGGCACTTCAATAAGTTTCAGATCATACCGTACCCCCGGAGCATTGGGTACCGGCGTCCAGTTGACCGGGATCGTTGCCTGTACCAGCGGATTGACCGGACTGATGATCTGACCCGGCATCGGGTTGACGATCCGGGGCTGTTCCAGTAGCTGGATATTGAGCACCTGGCAGCCTTGTCCGATCTGTTGATCCGTTGTATAATCATAGCAATAGACGCAGAACTGATAAATGCCTTCCGGAAGGACCTGCGACTGAAAAAGACCATTTTTATCGATTCCCGTTACATCGACATCACCTCCGTTCATACCTGCATACAACACACTGCTGTTGGGTCCGGAAAACGTGTTGAGTCCGGCATTGAGTGCAATAGGCTGCGCCGGTTTGAACGCCGGATTTTCAATGACGATACCATTGTCGGTGCGGCGGATGGAGGCCCGGAAGTACACCTGCCGGGCAGTGGGTGTAATGGCATTGAGTGTAAGCCGGTCGGCTGAATTGCCGAAGAAATCGGAGATCAGCGCACCGGGCTTGCCGTCGACCAGCAGTTGCACCGTAACCTGTGCCTGTACCAGCTGGCCGGTGCCGAGCACCAGTAGGATTAAAAGGAAAATCTTTTTCATAGCAAACCGGTTTCGGTATTAGAAAGTATACAGGTACGCGCTTTGAAGCCGGTACACGCTGTAATCTGCGTAATCAGAATGGTTGAAGGTGTAATTACCGCCCAGCGTCACGCTGTGATGCCGTCCGCCCCGGTAGCCCAGTTGTGCCGCTGCTGTTGCCGAGCTGCTGTTACCACTGGGACTGAAATTCCGGAAGTATCCTCCGTTGACACCTGCGGTCAGCCGATCCTTGAAGAAGGCCTTTGATACGCCGGCATTGCCACCGAGCGAATATGCGCTGGTGCCATATCCGGACGTACCAAAGAAATTTAATCCGCCGTTGATACCCAGCTTTGACTGCAAGACCATGTAGGCTTCATTCAGTGTCAGAAAATAGTTCTGATAGCTGTTGGCGTCCAGATTCAGTCCGCTGGCCGCTCCGGTTTGATAGCCGCCGCTGACCAGCACATTATTGGTCGCATAGGCATTGATCGTGGTATAATGGGCGCCCGCATTCAGGTTGTGCAGGGAATTGGTTGAAAGCAGCGTATCCGGAAGCCCGCTAAACTGCTTGACCTGCGTGTATCCGTTGTAGGTATAGCCGGCATTGAATCCCAGCTTGGTATTAACCTCATAATTGCCATTGAGCAGCACTCCATACCGGGTCGTCGTAGCGATTTTGGTTTGGGCAATGTTGTTGTGATCGGTGTTGAAGCTGGCGTTGCCGAAGAATTTATTGTTTTTGCTGCGGTACGCGCCTTCAATCCAGATCTCGCGCAAATCCTGCAACCTCGAATAAATGCCCATACTTTGATAAAAAGGCGACAGTTGCCGGACGGTCGCCCGCACGTCGATCTGACGACTCTTGTAAGCCAGCGAGGCATCCCCGGCATAACCGACCTGGGTACTGAGCAGCACCGGCTGGACCTCCTTGAATCCGGAACCGTTTCCGATCAGCGATCCCGGAATGGTATCTGCCTGCATATCGTAGTTGTAGACACTGACCGCCGTATTGAGCCTAAAAACCAGATGGCGACCCATCGTTTGCTGGTAGATGAGCGATCCGGCCGTGTTTTGCTGGGGACGGATGCGCCGGTCCAAAACAGGACGGGCAATTGAGTTCGTATCATCCGTGGCCCGAAAAAACACCAGATCGACAAATGATTTCTGGGTTCCGAAACCTAGTTTGACGCCATATCCGGTGCGGCGATAGGCCGGGTACGAATAGGTACCGAAATCGCTCAGCCGGTTGCGGCTGGTATCTTCTGCCAGCGCTTTGTTGAACTGCCCATAGACGACGCCGAAGCGGAATTTACCCGGATTGAGTTCGATACCGCCCCCTAGAAAATTCACCCCGCTGAATACTAACGGCGAAAAAGCTACGCTGCGCCAGCCGGCATGCAGCGTGATCCATTTGTAGGTGGGCGACAGCCCGTAGCGCTGAAACGGTTGTGAATACGATAGATTCCGGTTGTAGTATGCAACCGACAGCGGTACGTTCCAGCCGTAGACGCTCATGTTTACGTTGGCATTGAGCCCGTAGCTATTGAGCGGCGGCACCGGGCTGGCACCCGATTGCCCGTTGACAGTCCCTTCGACACCAATGCTGCCGGAAATGGCAAATGGCTTCGCTTGACCAATCTGAGACAGATCCTGCGCCCGACTACTGCCGGTGCTGCCAAGCAGTAGCAGCAGCATACGGACAAAGCATTTCCGGAACACCGGTGAACGCAAAACAGGCTTCATGGGGAGGCACAAATGGAACACACAAAAGTTGCGCGCCTCGTGTCCCCCTGCAATCCCTAATTATAGTGATATTCTACAGCAATCGGAGCGTCCCGGCATCTTCGGTTCCGGAAAAGAAGGTCTCCAGTGCCTTCCGGAAGAGCGGATCGGTTTGAGGCAGGCAGGCAAACAACGTCATACAGGACTGAAACTTCAGGTTGTCGGGTGAGCCGAACAGTTCCAGAGGCGTTTTCTCTGGGTGTTGCAAAGCGGCTGTCGCAATCTGAACCAGCCGTGGGCCGAGCACCGGGTGTGCGAGATAGGCTTCTGCCTCTGCGATTCCGGAAAGGCCGTAAAACTGTGCAGTGCTGCTATACCCCAGCCCTTTAAGCTGCGGAAACACAAACCACATCCAGTGGGTGCGCTTACGGCCGGCTTCAATTTCGGCCAGTGCCTGTGCATAACTGGATTGTTGTGCGGTTACAAAGCGGTCGAGATTATATGTCATGCAACAGGGCCTGCAAAATCAGCGCCAGACGTGCGCGAGGTACATGATTGCATAACAACCGGTGAACGCCAGTCGCTCCCGGTTGAGACGTCCGAACAGATTTTGTGTAGGCGTAGTGGCACCTGAAATCAAAGCAACCGTCAACGCCCAGGCAAGAGCGGCACCGATCAGATCCGCCCAGTCGAAGCGTCCGGGAAAATCGGGAATGAGTTGCAGCAGTTCGAGTCCGGCAGCTATGATCAGAGGAATCCAGAAACAGGCAATGCGCTTCCGGAACGCCCGGAGGTACAGATTTCCGGAAAGGGAGGTAAACGCAGCAGTCCACAACATTTCCGGCAGCGTATAAATTACAAATGCCGGCAACGGAAACCGGTGTTGCACAGTAGCGCGAATGTTTTTCAAAAAAGCTGGTCCCATGAGGCTTGCCGCCAACGTATTGACAGCAGTCTTTTCGGTGCGGTAGAGCAGATAAATAGCCCCGCTCACCAGCAGCAACAGAACCACCGAAAACCACCGTTTCTTCACGGTTTCAAAGGTAAGATATGAATCCGTTGCTCAGCTAAGAGTACGCAGATCCGGCTATCTACACCTACTGCTTCGTAGCTATAAGCGAATGGAACGCGCCTTTTTAGTCCTGACGCTAATTCGCTCAGACCTTGCCCAGCAGCCACCGCCAGCGTGCCCGGGTAGCGATCAGCAGTTTTTCGCTGTCGGGTACACGAATGCGACCCAGAAGCAGTGCTTCCGGCGGCGTATCGCGTATTTTCCGGAACAGCGCCAGATAGTATCGGTATGCGATATACACACCTAACCGGGCGGTATCCGGCAGCCGGCGGATACCCTTTACACCGGCTTTGAAATCTTCAGCAATGTCAGCTTCTATTTTGGCCTTGGCAGAACGGTCGAAATTCCGGAAGTCTAAGTCGGGGAAGTAGCTACGTTCCAATCCTTCGTAGTCGGCTTTCAGATCGCGCAGAAAATTGATTTTCTGAAAGGCTGCACCCAGCCGCCGCGCCGCCGGTTTCAACGCCTCATACTTTTTACGGTCGCCCGCTACAAATATGCACAGGCACATCAGCCCTACGACCTCTGCCGAACCATAGATATACTCGTCCAGCTCGGCTACCGTTTCATAGTCTTTCTTTTCCAGGTCGAGCGCCATGCTGCGCAAAAACGCCTGCGTGAGGTCTTCCGGAAAAGCATACTGCCGGGCCACCTGCGCATAGGCGTGCAGGATCGGATTGGTTGAAAAACCTACAGCAATCGCTTCCCAGGTATCGGCCGTAAACCGATCGAGCAGCGCTTTTTTATCCTGTTCGTGGAAGGTGTCTACAATCTCATCAGCTACCCGTACAAACCCATACACATTGCAGACCGGACCGCGCAGCGATTGGTCGAGCAGATTAATGGCACTGAAAAAAGAGGTACTGTAGTGGCGGGCTATCTCGCGGCTACAGGCAGCAGAGGCGCTGGCATAGAGGTCGTGCATCATGCGCCGACAACAGATTTTTGAAGAAAAGAAAGGACCTGCAAGGCAGCCAGCTCACCGCTGATCAGGGAAGGCGGTACGCCCGGCCCCGGAACAGTCAGCTGACCGGCATAAAAAAGGTTCCGGAGCGTTTTGTTCCGGATTTTCGGCTTAAAAAAGGCAGTCTGCATCAGGGTATTGGCCAGTCCGTAGGCATTGCCGCGCAGACTGTTGTATTCAGAAATAAAATCACGGCGGGCAAACGAACGCTTATACAGAATCCGGTCGCTCAGATCCTGCCCGAAGCGTTTCCGGATCCGTTCCAGTGCCAGTTGAAAATACTGTTCCCGAACGGCATCATCTTCGACCAGATCCGTTGCAACCGGAATCAGGATAAACAGATTTTCGGTTCCTTCAGGCGCCACCGACGGATCGGTCTTGGACGGGCAGCAGACATACATCAGCGGGTCTTCCGGAAACGCCGGATTCTGATACAATTCGATGGCATGCCGGTCGAAGTCGGCATCAAAAAACAGGTTGTGATGCAGCAGTCCTTCTACCCGATCCTGCACACCTACATAATACAGCAGACAGGAAGGCGCCAGTGCCCGTGAGGACCAATACTTCGGAGTATAATTCCGGTGGGCTTCCGGAAGCAGTGCTTCTTCGGCGTGTGCATAATCGCAGGCCGCAATCACGCCGTCTGCAGGGATTCGTTCGCCGGCTTCGGTGACTACTCCCGTCGTTGTTTTTCCGGAGGTTTCAATGGCCGTCACTGCGTCTCCCAGCCGGAAGGTTACGCCCAGTTCAGTGGCCAGGGCTGTCATGGCTTTGGGAATCTCGCCCATGCCGCCCATCGGGTACCAGGTGCCGCCAGCCATATCGGCGTAGTTCATCAGGGTATAAAGCGCAGGCGTATTCTTGGGCAAGGCACCCAGAAACAGCACCGGAAATTCGGTTAGTTGACGCAGCTTCGGATGCCGGAAAAATTTGTGCAGGTGATTGCTGACGGATTTCAGTAAATCCATTTTCAGCAGGGCGGACAGTACATCCATACGTGCAAACTCCAGCGGCGACAGCGAAGGTTGATACACCAATGTGCTCATGCTTTTCTCGTACTTAAACTGCGCTTCTTTTAAAAACGCCTGAAGCCGTTGTCCGGAACCGGGTTCGTAGGTTTCAAACAACTGTTGCTGGGCCTTCAGATCTGCCGGAATCGGAACGGTTTCATCTTCCCAGACGACCTGATACGACGGATCGAGACGAACCAGCTGGTAGTAATCGGCGGGCGATTTTCCAAACTGGGCAAAGAAACGATCAAACACGTCGGGCATCCAGTACCAGGATGGACCGGCATCAAAGGTAAAACCGTCTTTCCGGAACACCTGGGCACGTCCGCCGGTGTGCGCATTTTTATCGCAGACCGTTACGCGGATGCCTTCCTTGGCCAGAAAGCAGGCAGCGGCCAGTCCCGCAAATCCGGCCCCGATAACAACAACATGTTTCATTCAAACGTACCGATACAAATACAGGCGTAAAATACGCGCTGGGTGGCAGGAGATGAGGTTTTATTTAAAAACCACTCCACGCCGGTTTGAGAAATCGCGGCAGGAGGCGCAGGCTTTTTAAACAATCCGGTTCCGGAAGCCGGATAAACACAAAAAAGACGCCCACAGTAGGCGTCTTTACAGGATCGAACATCATTCTCACAAATTCGGGCAGCACTATTGTTATCGATCCAACTTCTTCATCAACGCCTTACGGGCAAAGTGAATCCGGCTTTTAATGGTTCCGAGCGGTTCTTTCAGGAAGTCGGCAATCTCGCTGTATTTATAACCGGCGTGGTGCATTTCAAAACACAACCGGAATACAGGTGGCAGCTCGTCCACCGCGGCGCGGACTTCGCCCATCCGAATATTGGAATAGCCATCATTACGGGCGATCTCGCCCATATCGAACTGAAACACTTCCGTTGGGGCCTCGCTACTGACTTTAGTAAAGCGCTTGTTACGGCGGTACTGGTTAATAAAAATGTTGCGCATGATGATGCAAAGCCAACCTTTCAGGTTGGTGCCCCAGGTATACTTGTCGCGATTGCTCAGTGCGCGGAGCATCGTTTCCTGGTACAAATCTTTTGCGTCTTCCCCATTGTTGGTCAGGGAAATTGCGTAGGGGTGCAGAAAATCACTGCTGCTTAATACCAGGCTATCGAATTCGTAAGTAGTCATCTTTCTGTGGAATGTTTTGTTTTCTAAAAGTACACAAATAATGCCACAAAAACACCCTCGTTTGTCTATAAGGCAATCACAAAAACCTACACAATAAAATTGGAATTTCCGATTCTTAAAAAGCGGTTTTTACCCGCGAAAAGATACTGATTATCAGGTTTTTACAACGTTACTATTTTTTCCGGAAGCCAATCTGATTAAGGATTTTTTGTCACGGAATTGTTACGTTTTACAACAGCTTCTAAAACCGCTCCAGAACCAAGTCTTTTAAGCCCTTTGAAGCCTCTTGTATCCGGTTCTAAACCTAGCTATAAAGACGTAATTACATCCCGGATCTCGGTTAGGTTGCTCAGATAACGAATGTTGGGTAGCCCGGGCAGGTCTGTAACGGTCAGAATTGCTCCGGATACAAACGCCACAGTGTCGGACGGCAGGGCAGTACTGAGTTTGTGCAGATACCGGATCACCTGATTTGGATTCGATAACGACGTTAAATGGGTATACAGATACGGCGGATGGTGACGCGACACAAAAGTTTCAATCTCTTCCAGCGGCGTATTGCCGCCCAGGTACACCGGACACTGCTGGGCTTTCCGCAGCAGGTAGAATACATACATCAGACTGAGGTCGTGAATTTCTCCGGCCGGCAGATACAACAACACCTGCTTGCCTTTCTTTTGAGATGGCTTGATCATATCCGCCGCGACCGCTATCTTCCGGAAGATAATATTGGCGGCCATATGCTCCTGCGCCGGTGCAATCCGGTCCATCATCCACATAATCCCGACTTTCTCGAGATACTGAAACAGCAATTTCTCTACCGTAAATTCCAGTCCGTGCTTGTCGATAAACGCGTTGACCTGTTCCTCAAACCCATAGGGATCCAGTTCTAGGGTATGGCCGATCAGTTCATTAACCTGGTGCTGAAGCTTAAACGTCGGATCGGCTATTTTCCCGATTAAAGCAGTCATTTCCTCCGGTTTCATTTCATGAATCCGGGAAATCTTAAAACCGTAATTATTCAGCAGGGCGATGCGCAACGCCAGCCGCAGATCGTCGGCATCATAAAAGCGAATGTTTGTTGTAGTACGCTTGGGTTGCAGAATCCCATAGCGCTGTTCCCAGATCCGGATGGTATGGGCTTTGATGCCAGTTATATTCTCGAGGTCTTTAATACTAAAACGATTCATTCGGTGCCGGGCTGCTGTATAATGATAGGGAAGTAAGGGTTACAACACGATTTCTTCAACAAAAGTTTAAGCGACCCGGACCAGTTCCCGTACCGTGTTTTCCGCAGTCCCACCAAATTGCTTTGCCACCACCCGCGTCCGGAAGTCGAAAATGGTTTGCAATTCCTTCCGGATGATAAGCGCGTCTGCCAATCTACCCAACGGTCCCAGCGGCACTTCATAATGAACCAGATCGGTCATCAGCACACCACCGTCTTTTTCTTCAAAATGATGCTGGTGATGCCAGAGCGAATAAGGCCCGCGACGCTGTTCGTCCACAAACATTTTACCTTCCTGTACAGCAGTGATTTCGGTCATCCAGAACAACGGAATGCCCAACAGCGGAGACACCCGGTAAGTAATGATCTGCCCCGGATAAATCTGTTGGGGCAGCGATCCGGACGTCACCCGGAAGTTCATCTTAGCCGGCGTAATGGCCTCCAGGTTCTGTGCATCTGAGAAGAATGCCCATACACTTTGAATAGAAGCCGGAATCCATTGTTGCCGATGCAGACGGTAAAGAGCCATAAGTCTGGGGCGCACTCAAAAAGCGGGCCTAAGATGTTTTTACCCGGTTCCGGTACCGAACCCCCTTCGCACCCAGCCAGATCAGCTGATGGGCGCCCCAGGCGCAGCCATACATGCCGGTCACCTGTGCCAGCGAAGACAATAGATCGCCCCGAAGCAGGTGAAACAACAACACCAGCATGGCCGGATAAAACAGTGCCTTGAACGAAAGATCACCTTCGCTGGCCCTGTGGGTTCGCCAATACCAGTAATACCGGTCGTACCGGTAGGCCAGTACGGCAAACAGCACACAATAGACCCAGGTGCCCAACCAGCCGAAATCGATAAAGCCTTCGGCTACCAACGGACACGACACATTGATAAACGTTTTTCCGGAGGCCCGGCTTACGTACGCACCACTGCCGATTCCTTTCTGAGGCCACACCGTACGGGGAACGGCAAATGCCAGGGCCGTTTGCAACTGCCTGCCCTTCCGGAATCCATTCGTATCGGTAAAAGCCACCGTACGGCACAACATCGAATACGCATCAAAATCGCCCTTTAGAAAACTAAAGGCGTACAATTCAGTTGCATGTTGTGGCACCGCCATGCGGTCGCTGGTGCGGCGGGCCAGTTGCATCAGCGGAAATGCTAGCAGCAATCCGGCCAGAATCAACAGGGTAAAGGCCTGCCGGTAGCGTTGCCAGTAACGTCCGCCAAATGACAGGAGCAAACTAACACCCACAGTAGCAGCCAGCGTACGGGGCAGTGCCAACGGGAAATTTACCAATAAACCGATCGCTAAAATCAGTACTAAAGTCGTCTTGGAAATGCGCCGCAGCCGGAACAGAAACACAGACAGCAATCCGAAATACAGCACCGGGCTGCGGATGGCTTTCTCAACCAGCAGAAACACCGCATCCGGAACTTCATCCCGCCATTTTAAAAGAATGTCTTTTTGAAGCAGGATGGCATCCGCACCGGTAATCGCAAAATAGGTGAGTGCCAGCAGGATAAATCCAGTCAACCCGACCGTTTGCCAGGATTTGAGCCAGCTGTCGTCGATACGCGATTTAAACAGCAGCGGCTTTTCGTCCAGGTTGGCGGCCAGTACGTATCGGGTGAGCTGGTAAACGGCGCTTCCGGACCACACAATCAGATTGGCAGTGAGGCAGGTTTCCGGAAGAATGTCATTGCCCCAGGGAAACTGGCGCAGGGCAATCTGAAATCCTGGCACCATCCCCATAAATACCAGCACAAACAACCAGAACATCCGGTTGATGGAATACGGCTTCTTGTCCCGGAACAATGCAACTGCGGCAAACCAGACGTTGAGTAACCCCGTAGCCAGCACCCATTTTTGCACCACACTGGTGGTATTGGTATACAGCAGCAGCACCACTGAATAAACCAGTGGCAACAGGATCCAGACCGGAAAACGGCGGGGTGTTTCAGACAGCAACGGAAGCAAATCGAATGGGTGGGCAAACTAAAGCAATTTTTGCCACACCCGTTCCACTAACGCTCCTGCTCAGCCCAAAAACGTCCGGAAGAATCGGTTTCAGTTGTTCCTACTCAACAAAAAGGGTGGTTCGGGCATTATTACTTCCGGAAGCCAACTGGTTTCCGCTACCTTTCTACTTATGAGCAGTTATCTTTTTTCGCAGCAGCCCGAAGGCGGTGAAGGCCAAACGCCTTTCGACCAACTGCTGCCGCTTTTTATGGAAATCCTGCAACACACCTCCGGGAATGCAGATGAAGCCATGGCTTGGCTCACCGAAATTGACAAAGAACATGGCCTGACTACAGATGAGTATGGAATTGGTGATTTCTTGCAGGATCTGAAAGACCAGGGCTATATCCGCGAAAACGGCGACGACGACAGTATTTCAATTACGCCCAAGACAGAACAGGGCATCCGGAAGCGTTCGCTGGATCAGATTTTCGGCAAAATCAAAAAAGGCAAAAGCGGCAATCACCGCACCGTTTTTACCGGCAGCGGCGATGAATCCAATTCCGACGTCCGTCCGTATGCCTTTGGCGATCCGCTGGAAAGCATCAACTATACCAACAGTATTCACAATGCCTTCGTCAACCGGGGCATCGAGGAGTTTTCGCTTCAGGAAGACGACCTGGAGATCCAGGAGCGCGATTTCAAATCGCAGACCTCTACGGTTTTGATGATCGACCTGAGCCACTCCATGATTTTGTATGGCGAAGACCGGATCACGCCGGCCAAGAAAGTGGCCATGGCGCTTTCGGAGCTGATTACCACCCGATACCCGAAAGACACGTTGGATATTGTAGCGTTCGGAAACGATGCCTGGCCGGTTTCAATCAAAGATCTGCCGTACCTGGAAGTGGGTCCGTACCATACCAACACCGTTGCGGGACTGGAACTGGCGGCCAACCTGCTGCGCCGGCGCAAATCGCCTAACAAGCAGATTTTTATGATTACCGACGGCAAGCCCACCTGTCTTAAAATCGGCAATAAGTACTACAAAAACCCGTATGGACTGGATCAGAAAATCCTGACCCGTACCTTAAATCTGGCCGGCCAGCTACGGCGGTTGAAGATTCCGGTGATCACGTTTATGATTGCCCGTGATCCATACCTGCAATCGTTTGTCCGGGAGTTTACGGAAGTCAATGGCGGCAAAGCATTCTATTCATCCCTGGATGGTTTGGGCGAATACATCTTTGAAGATTACCAGCGGAACAAACGCCGCACTGTTCGGTAACTGCTTTTCCGGACGCTCAATGGTCTGGAGCAACTCAATCAAAAAGCGCCCTTCTGGAAGGGCGCTTTTTGCATTTTTAGCTCACCAGTGTACCGATATTCTTGCCTTCGATCACATCCAGCAGGTTGCCCGACCGGTTCATATCAAACACGATGATCGGCAGGTTGTTTTCCTGACAAAGGGTAAAGGCCGTCATGTCCATCACTTTCAGATTATCGTTAATGACCTGCGTAAACGTAAGCGTCTCATAACGTGTGGCCGTCGGATCTTTTTCCGGATCGGCAGTATAGATACCGTCTACACGGGTACCTTTCAGGATCACATCCGCTCCGATTTCAATGGCCCGGAGTGAACCGGCGGTATCGGTAGTAAAATACGGATTGCCAGTGCCGGCGCCGAAGATGACCACACGGCCTTTCTCCAGGTGACGGATGGCCCGGCGACGGATATACGGCTCGGCAATCTGTTCCATTTTAATGGCACTCTGCAGCCGGGTTTTGACGCCTGTTTTCTCAAGGGCTGCCTGCAACGCCATGCCGTTGATGACGGTGGCCAGCATTCCCATATAATCGCCCTGCGCGCGCTCAATGCCCGTTTCGGCTTCGTTCATGCCCCGATAGATGTTTCCGCCACCGATGACAACCGCTACCTGAACGCCCATATCGGTAATGGTTTTAATCTCGGTTGCATACAGATCCAGCATTACCGGATCGAGGCCGTAGTTGCGGGTGCCCATCAGGCTTTCACCGGAAAGTTTCAGCAGTACGCGGTTGTATTTTGGAAGCACAGCAGTTGGTTGGATTTGGCCGCGAAAATACAGTGCAGTTCAGGATTACGATTTCCGGAAAATTCCTTATGCCGTTTCGGTACGTCCATAAAAAAGACAAGGCGTTCAGGCCTTGTCTCTTGGTTTAGTTAAAAGGAGGTTGAAGCTAGGCGCTCAGAATGGCGTCTACAACGGCCTGAGCTACTTTCACATCTTCAGGCACGATACCACCGCTGACGCCTACCGCACCGATCACCTTTCCGGACGATTTGTCTTTGAGGATCAGTCCGCCACCAAAGGAGATCAGCCCCCCATTGCTCACCTCAATGCCATACAGCATTTCGCCGGGCTGCGACAATTTACCGAGGTCGGCGCTATCCATCTGAAAAAATACAGCGGTCTTGGCTTTTTTGATGGCAATGTCTGCCGAGCCCAGCCACGCATCATCCATGCGTACAAACGCCACCAGATTGGCACCGCTGTCAACCACGGCAATGTTCATTTTTTTGTCCATATCGGACGCTTTGGTCAGGCCGGCAAGAATGCCTTTGTGAGCCTGTTCAAGAGTTACATTCATAGAAGTAGGGTTTGGATCAGGCTGCTACCAAAGCAGTGCCACCTTCCGGAACGACCCGGAATTAAAAAGGATGCAGCTTTCGCTACACCCTTAATTCTGTTTCTGGTTTGATACTGATTAGTTTACAAACGGCATCTTAACCACTTTTGCTTTCAGTGGCTTGTCGCGAACAACGACAAACACTTCAGTGCCTTCGGCAGCGGCGTCTTTTGATAGCAAGGCCATTCCGATCGCTTTACCCAGTGTAGGGCTTTGCGTACCGCTGGTTACGTAGCCGATTTCAGTGCCTTCAGCATTCTGAAGTTTGTATCCATGACGCGGAATGCCTTTGTCAACCATTTCGATGCCGACGAGTTTGCGCTTGGCTCCTTCTGCCTTTTGAGCTTCGAGCGCCTCGCGGTTGGTAAAGTCTTTTGTGAACTTGGTGATCCAGCCCAGACCGGCTTCCAAAGGCGAAGTGGTATCGTCGATGTCATTGCCGTACAGACAGAATCCTTTTTCAAGACGCAGGGTATCCCGGGCCGCCAGACCAATTGGCTTCAGGCCTTTGGGAGTTCCGACGCGGAAGATTTCGGTCCATATTTTCTCAGCGTTGTCGCCTTTGTCTTCGAAATAGATCTCCACCCCGCCCGAACCGGTATATCCGGTCGCACTGATAATCACGTTTTCTACACCGGCGAAGGTGCCGCGTTCAAAGGTGTAATACTTCATGGAACCCAGATCAATAGACGTCAGTTCCTGAAGGATTTTAGTCGCATTAGGGCCCTGAACCGCCAGCAGCGCTGTGCGTTCGGAGATGTCTTCCATGGCCACGTTTTCAGTGTTGTGCGCCTGAATCCAGTTCCAGTCTTTCTCAATGTTGGAGGCATTCACCACCAGCATATACTTGTCACCGTCTTCCAGGCAGTACACGATCAGATCGTCCACGATGCCGCCCTCTTTATTAGGCAGGCAGGAATACTGGGCTTTACCAGCCGTCAGTTTGGAAGCATCGTTGGTGGTTACGCGCTGGATCAGGTCGAGCGCACCGGGTCCGGTAACCATGAACTCACCCATATGGCTTACATCAAAAACACCGGCGTTGGCCCGCACCGTAGCGTGCTCATCGTTGATGCCGGTATAAGAGATGGGCATGTTATAACCGGCAAATTCGGCCATCTTGGCACCGAGTTCGGTATGCTTCTGGGTAAATGGAGTGGTCTTCATGTGATAGAATAAGGCTGCAAAGGTACTAGGAGAATGACAGGTGTGCCTACAGCATGCACATTCTAACGAGACGCCCGACAACGAACGAGTCAATAGCGTTTCCGGAAGCTCAATCTGCTCGCTCAAACGTGTAAAACGTCCGGGGCCACCGATCGTGCGTCACCGACTTGTTTACGTTCCGGAACCCGGCGCGTTCCAGATCAGCCAACAGGTCGCCTTCCAATGGCATCAGGTGGCCGCAGTCTTTGCGGATTTTACCGGGTTTTGAAGCCATCCGCTCCATGACGACCAGCCGACCGCCAGCACGCAGCACGCGGTGAATCTCGCGCAGTACAGTTGCCTTGTCACTTAGCTCGTGGTAGGTATTTAGCAGCAGTACACGGTCATACGCACCAGAGGCCAGCCGGGTACTGTCTTCGGTGCCCAGCACCAGCGAAAAAGAGTCGGCTAGTTTTCGGCTCATCAGTTCTTCGTAATAGCGTTTGACCTTACCAAACTCCACCTCGTTGAGGCAGCGCGGGTTGATATCCTGCACCGTCCACACGATGCCGGGTCGAAAAAATGATAGTTCTACTTCGAATATGCCGTTTTGGGCGCCAATGCTGGCAATTCGCTCACCCGGAGCGGTTTCGATATATTGAAGCGTCTTCCGGTACACGCTATGCACCTGACTGCTATCGGAGACGTAAAAACCACAGTCAAAAGGACGATTTTTGTCCCGTGGCGAGAAGGCGGCGCAAGCCAGCAGCGCAAGCAGTAAAACGGTGTGATTCATTTCCGGAAAAACGTTGTAGTCAAGAAAACGAAAACGCCCGGATAAAAAGTATCCGGGCGTTTCTGTTACTGCTTTTCCGGAAAAGAATCTTCCGGAAGATGCGCTTAGGCTTCTACAGCCAGTTCTGTTTTCGGCGCAGCGCTCTTGATTTCATCGGAAGCGCCTTCGGCGTACTTCTCAAAGTTTTTCACAAACAGCTTGGCCAGTTCGATGGCTTTGCGATCGTATGCGTCTTTGTCAGCCCAGGTTTCGCGTGGGTTCAGCACCTCGCTTGGAACGCCTGGTACCGTCTGCGGCTTCATAAAGCCGAATACTGCGTGTGGTTGATACGCTACATGATCCAGCTCGCCTTTCATAGCAGCTGTAATCATGGAACGGGTGTGCTTCAGGCTCATGCGGTGGCCGGTGCCATACGCGCCGCCGGTCCAGCCGGTGTTGATCAGCCATACGTTTGCATCCGGATGCTCCTCCAGTTTCTTACCCAGCAGCTCGGCATATTTGGCCGGGTGCAGCGGCAGGAATACGCGACCAAAGCACGCCGAGAAGGTTGGCTGTGGCTCGGTAACGCCTACTTCAGTACCCGCTACTTTAGCGGTGTAGCCACTCATAAACTGATACATCGCCTGGGCTTTGTTCAGTTTAGAGATTGGCGGCAGAATACCAAAGGCATCGGCCGTCAGGAAGAAAATGTTTTTCGGATCGCCACCGTAAGAAGGCTCCTTAGCGTTCGGGATAAAGTCGATCGGGTATGCGGCACGGGTATTTTCCGTGATCGAACCGTCGTGGTAGTCTACTGCGTTGGAACCATCCTTGAACACGATGTTTTCAAGCAATGCGCCCGGCTTGATCGCTTCCCAGATCTGCGGCTCTTTTTCCTGGCTCAGGTCAATGACTTTGGCATAGCAACCGCCTTCAAAGTTGAAGACCGAACCATCGGCCCAGCCGTGCTCGTCATCACCGATGAGGGCACGGTTCGGATCGGCCGAAAGGGTGGTTTTACCGGTTCCGGAAAGACCGAAAAACAGCGCAACATCACCGTCTTTGCCTTCGTTGGCCGAGCAGTGCATCGACAGGACTTTGTGATCGTTCGGCAATACAAAGTTCAGAACGCCGAAGATGCCTTTCTTCATCTCGCCGGTATACGCCGAGCCACCGATGAGGATGACTTTACGGGTGAAGTTGACAATGGTAAAGTTGCTCTGACGGGTGCCGTCTACTTCCGGATCGGCCAGGAAGCCCGGAGCCTGCAAGATCAGCCAGTCGTGATTTTGCGTTTGCAGTTCTTCGGCCGTTGGACGCAGAAACAGATCGTTGCAGAACAGGTTAGCCCAAGGCGTTTCGTTTACCACGCGCACATTGAGGCGGTATTTCGGATCGGCGCAGGCATACGCATCCCGTACCCAGACTTCTTTTTGGGACAGATACGCAGCTACTTTATCGTACAGCTTATCGAAGGCTTCTGGTTCAAACGGAAAGTTGGGTTCGCCCCAGCTTACGGTATTTTCAGTAATAGCGTCTTTAACGGTGAATTTATCCTTAGGCGAGCGGCCGGTAAATTTTCCGGTGCTCACGCACAGCGCGCCGGTGTCATTGAGGGTTCCCTGACCCAGTTCCAGCGTCTTCTGCACCAGTTCTTCAGGCGTCAAATTCCAATGGGCGGTGGATGGGTTGATTCCGAGGTCAGCGAGACGGGCCTGCGGATTTTTAGTACCAAATTCCTGCATAGGTGGCGGTTTCTTGGGAGAAATTAATAAAGTGGCTGCGAAATTAAGCGACAATACGCGAAAGAAGGCATAAAACGCAACCGTTTTCCGGAAGCTTTTCGCCGGCTTCGAGGTTTTCCGGAAGTGCTGCCTTCTCGGGTACAATCTTCGAAACAGAACGTAGACAGCCACTCGTTTCGTATGGTTCCTCTTTATTCTCCCCGACCGGTTTGCAAAAGCTGCCACACAGGTTCTTCAGGCAGCTGTGGCTTACTTTTAGCCATTCATTACCAGTATGAACTATTTATTTACGTTTTTGATCGGACTGCTTTCAATGAGTGCCCGGGCGCAATCACCGGCTTCCTGTTCAGATCACCGGCAACACTCCTTTCAAAGTCTTTTAAGGACCGCTACTGCAACTCCGGAAGAAGATTGGTACGACGTGACGCAGGTGTCTTTTGACCTGAACATGACACACCTGTCTACGGCCATCAGCGGTACGGTGACCACCCGGGCGTTGGTTACAGCTCCTACCATCCCTATTTATGCCTTTGAACTGGATACCAGCCTGGTGATTGATTCGGTTCTGGTCAATGGCCAGAAACTGACGGTGAACACCAGTGCTAAAAATATACGGAAGGTTACGTTGCCGCTTGCGCTCAGCCAAGGAGCCGCCTTAATCGCTCAGGTCACGTATCACGGGCAGCCTGCGAGTGGCAGCGGCTTTTTCACTAAAGGACTCAACCATTTCAGTCTTGCTTCCGGAACCAATATTACCTATACGCTGGGCGACATGTATTACGCCAGCGAGTGGTGGCCGTGCAAACAGGACATCCGAGACAAAATCGATTCGACCGATATCCGGCTGACGGTTCCCAGCAGCGCCAAGGGATGTAGCAATGGTCTTCTGACCAATACCGTTACCGTATCGCCTACGCTGACCCGCTACGAATGGAAACACCGGTTCCCGATCAAATACTATCTCATTACAGCGGCAATCGCGCCCTACACCGAGCAGGCCTACACGATGTACTTTGCCTCGGCCGACTCGATGCGGATCCGGAATTTTGTGTACGACGTCAGCGGCATCAATCCCGAAAGCCAGGAAGCGCTTGATTCGGTCGGCGCTACCATCAAATTGTTTTCCGGATTGTTCGGAAAGTATCCGTTTGCCACCGAGAAGTATGGCAATTGCCTGGTGCCGTTGGGCGGCGGAATGGAACACCAGACCATGACCTCGCTGGGGTACAATACCGGGCTTTTGGTCACGATGCACGAACTGGGGCATCAATGGTGGGGCGATTGTGTTTCGCAGCGCAGCTGGAAAGACATCTGGCTGTCGGAAGGCTGGGCGAGCTATTGTGAGGGACTCTTTCTCGAATACACTAAAGGGGCCGCGGATGCCCAGTCGCACCGGCTCACCAAACACATCAGTGCAACCAGTAGTGCCGGCGGACGGGTGATTGTAGACGACACGACCAATCCGTATGCAGTTTTCGACAGCCGTTTGGTTTATGACAAAGGCGCTTCCGTGGCGCATATGCTTCGGTATATAGCACCAGCCGATAGCTTGTTTTTCAAAGCCTGCCGCCAGTATCAGCAGACCTACCGCTATGGCAATGCCGTGACAGACGATCTTAAAAACGTTTTTGCAGCCGTGTACAACCAGAATCTGGATAGCTTTTTCCGGCAGTGGGTGTATGGGCAGGGCTATCCGACCTATACCGTACGGTGGAATTACAAAGCCGGGCAGCTCTATGTAGAACTGCGCCAGGCTACTTCAGTACCCGCATCGGTGCCGTTCTTCCAGATACCGGTTACGTTTCAGGTTGTGACAACGACTGGCTCTCAGATAGTACAGGCCCAGCAGACGCAAAACACGCAGGTATTCACTTTTCCGATAGCCGATTCTGTCAAAAGCATCCGGTTCGATCCACAGGATCATATTTTGAAACGGCGTGGGCTTGCTTCCCGCGATGCGACCTTACAGGTAAGTGCTGCCTTTCCGGACGATTCGCTGCTGAACCGTATTCTGATTTATCCGAATCCGGCCGATCAATCCTGGCAGGTGAGCGGTCTGCCCGTACAAACCACCTGGGAGCTTACCGATCTGTCCGGAAAGCATATTTACAGCGGCCAGGCCAGCGCCGAACCGGTCCTGATTCCGGCCCGTTCGCTACCCTCGGGCACCTATTTGTTCCGGGCTGCTGGCCTGGACACCAGCTTTAGATTGCTGCATCCCTGAAGACAGTTTTGAGAGGGCTTTGTTTCCTGTAGCTTTACGCTCTCATGTTCGATTCGCTTGGTGTTTATATTGACCAGATTGCGGCCCATCCGCTGCCCAGTCTGCTGGTCGTCCTTAACCTGATTCTGATTGAAAGTCTGCTCTCCGTCGACAATGCGGCAGTGCTGGCGACGATGGTCTTGGATCTTCCCAAAGAAGATCGTAAAAAGGCACTCCGGTACGGGATTCTGGGGGCGTATGTATTTCGGGGACTTTGCCTGTTGGCAGCGGCCTGGCTGGTCAATATCTGGTGGTTCAAGCCCCTGGGCGGCCTGTATTTGCTGGTACTGGCGCTGCAATATTTCTTCAAGAAAAAGCCGAAGGAAGATGTGGTTCAGATTCCCAGGAAGCGCAGCAAACTATACACCAAAACGGTGGGCGCATTAGGTCCGCTGTGGTCTACGGTGATTCTGGTAGAGCTGATGGATCTGGCTTTTTCGATTGACAATGTCATTGCCGCTAATGCCTATACCCGCAACCTGTTGCTGATTTGGGTAGGCGTTTTCATCGGCATTCTGGCCATGCGGTTTGTGGCCCAGGCGTTTGTGCAACTGATGGAGCGGTTTCCGTTCCTGGAGAAATGTGCGTACGCAGTCATTGGCCTGCTGGGAGCTAAGCTGCTGATCTCGCTTTATACCCATTTCAATCCCTGCGCGCCGCTATCCATCTGGCTGGAGGGCGATCTGGAATGCCGCCATGTTCAAAACATCCCGGTTCCGGAAGGGTATCATCCGATGGTCTGGGGCGATACGGTCGTCTCCATCCTCAGCATTTTCCTGTTTCTGATACCGGTTCTCACCTCCTGGTTAGTGGGCTGGCCTGCACGCGGACACGCTACTGAACCTCAGGAGGACTAGTCTTCCGGAATATGCGTTTTAATTTTCTTTGACTCGGCTGTAACTTTTTGAAGTTGCAGCCGATTTAGTATTTGGAATGGATACCCGGACTTACAACGAATGCGTACATCAATGGAGCGACCCGTTGTATCGATTTGCGTGCCGGTGCCTTTCCGACTCAGAAGAAGCGCGCGATGTAGTCCAGACTGCTTTTACAGCCCTTTGGGAAGCCCGTGAAAAAGTAGAACCGGACAAGGCTAAAGCCTGGCTGTTTCAGGTGGCCTACCGGCAATCGGTCAATGCTTTTCGCCGGCAGTCCCGCCTGGTATCCACCGATCTGCTGACCGAAGATTCCTTTGTTGCACCGGCCTATCGGCGGCCCAACCGGTCGCTGGAAGAAGCGCTCGACCGCCTCGACAATCAGGCCCGGGCCCTGGTGCTGCTGAAAGACTGGGAAGGCTATCGCTATGAGGAAATCGGCCGGATTACCGGTCTCAGCGAAACCCAGGTCAAAGTCTACCTCCACCGCGCGCGCGCGCAGTTGAAAACCTATCTCGTATCCGTTGAAAATGTGCTGTCATGACTCCCCAAATCACCCTGCAAAACGTCGAGGAATACCTGCTGCTGTCTCTGGACGGCGAACTCAATGAAGCCGAACAGGCCGCTTTAACTACTTTTCTGGAAGCGCATCCGGAACTGGCGACTTTGGTTGCCGAATATCAGGACACGATTGTTCCGCCACCCGAACCGGCACTTCTGTATGATGCTAAGGAAAGCCTGCTACAACCAGAAGCCGTTGTCCGGAACCGAATGGGTTCCCGGCCGGTCTGGTGGGCTGCTGCTGCCCTTTTGCTGGTCGCAGCCGGCACGTATTTCACACTCCGGCCGCCGGATGCAGCGCCCGCACTGGCTACTCAAACAACCGCTCCAGCCAATCAGATTCAAGCCGTTCCGGAACCGGTCGTACCCGTTACACAAGCCCCTGCCCAACCTGCGGTTTCATCCACTGCCATCCCTGCAACAACTCCCACCATTGCAAGCAGCTCTTCAAATCACACGTTATCCCAACCGGAGCCATCCGGGAACGTTATGGAGCCCTCTAAAGAAGGGGTTCCATCGGCTCAGGAAGACATTCCAATGCTTCCGGTGGTAGCTGCCACCTCACTTCAGGAACCTCGTCCGGCGCTTCCGGAAATGAATCTTCCCGTGGCACTTGCGCCAGTGGGTTCTGCTCCCGCTGCCACTAGCCCCCTGACGGTCGACCTGCCTATCCTGAACACGTTGCGGGAAGCCGCTACTGAAAAAGCCGCTCAGATCCGCACGGTGCGCCGGGAACTCAAAAACACCGAAACCACCTTCGAAGTCGCCGGCTACGAACTGTTTACCATTCGCTTTTAATCTTCTCTCCCAAACACATCTTTCTGCAATGAAACGCCTTCTCCTCCTTTCCGGAATTCTTTGTTCCTCTGCGGCCCTTTGGGCACAGGAATCGACCCGCACTACCACTACCGTTCGTATCGAAGAACAACGCGGCGATACCGTCGAGAAAACAACCATCGTGGTGGCCAACGGCGATACCGTCGCGAAAAAAACCCGCCGATCCTTGTCGATTGGCACCGACGGGATTGTCATCAAACGTCAAAGCAGTACCTCCGGCACCGGCGACAGTGTACGGGCCAAGCCCAACCCACGCTTTTCAACGCAGTGGGGCATGGTGGATCTGGGATTCAACCGGCTGCACGACAAAACAGACCCGAATACCGTTCCCGGCAATCATGATGCAATCTTCCGGTTGCGCGAAAGCAAAAGCATCAACGTAAACGTCTGGATTTTCAATGGCCGCCTGCGACTGAACGAAACCCGACGCCAGAAATGGTATATGACCACCGGTCTGGGCTTACAGATGTATAATTTCCGCTTTGAAGAACCGTATCAGTACACCAGTACCTCTCCCGACTACCCCTCGCTGATCGACAGCAGCCGTCAGGGCTTCCAGAAAAACAAACTGGGCTTTACGTATGCATCGATTCCACTCGGATTGTTGGGTAAAACCCGGATCGGCGACAAATGGCTGGTCTACGGCGCTGGTTTGATGGGCGGTATGCGCATTGCTTCCTGGACCAAACTGAAGACCGAAGGCTATGGCAAAGAAAAAAACCATGACGCCTTCAATTTTCAGCCCTTCAATGCCTGCGCCTACGGTGAAATTGGTGTCGATAACATCATCCGGTTATACGGCACGTACCAGCTGACTCCCTTAAACAAAAACGGCCTCGATCAGCACCCGTATGCGATCGGCATCCGCTTTATCGGTCTCTAATTCCATCCTACCTTTCTTTTCCGGAAACGTCCGGTTCTTAACAAGTTAAGAACCGGACGTTTTTATTTTTGCCTTTTGAAACAGCCGTAAATTGTCTTGGGAATCGGTTCAGCCGGCGATTGCGTAGGGCGTCGTATTTTTCGCCCGTTTTGCTGCCTCTTTTTTATCAAACCAACGTTCCGGAAGCCGGCATTGACGAAGCCGGCCGTGGCTGTCTGGCCGGGCCGGTCTTTGCAGCGGCCGTTATACTGCCAGCCGATTTCAATCATCCACACCTTACCGACAGCAAGCTGCTCAGCGAGGCCGATCGGATGATCCTGCGTCCGATGATTGAAGCCGAAGCGATTGCCTGGGCAGTGGCTTCGGCATCGGCAGCAGAGATTGATCAGGTAAATATTTTACAGGCCACCTTCCTGGCCATGCACCGCGCCGTCGACCAGCTTTCAGTACGACCGGAGTTGTTACTGATTGATGGCAACCGCTTCAAGCCGTATTTCGGGATTGCGCATCAGTGTTTTGTAAAAGGCGACAGCCGGTTTGCCGCGATCGCCGCTGCCAGCATTTTAGCGAAAACGCATCGGGACGCCTATATGCATACGCTTTCCGGAATGCATCCGCAGTATGGTTTTTCGCAGCATAAGGGCTATCCTACCCGAACCCATCGCGCGGCGATTGCTGAGCATGGCCGCTGCGATGAACACCGCAAGACGTTTCGAAGCGCCTGACCCATCCAGCGCCGGCTTTTTCAGTGGGTGTTAGCCTTAAACCGCCGGAAGCCGGATTTCAAAAATGCTGCCCCGGGGCAGGTTGTTGCGCACTGAAATACGTCCCTTATGCTGACGTAAGATGCGCTCGGTTAGATACAATCCCAGACCAGTTCCCTTTGCACTGCGGGTATTTTCATTGCCGACCCGGTAAAATTTCTCGAAAATCCGGGATTTTTCGTCTTCCGGAACGCCTACACCTTCATCGGTCACCTCCAGCACAGCCTCTGTAGTGCTGCATTGCAAGACCACGCTGACCGGGCTGCCGGCGGGACTGTATTTGATAGCATTTTCCAACAGGTTGCTGACCGCCATGAGCAGCAACAGCGGATCGCCTGTGACTGCGCAGTCCTCTGCCAACTGAGCCATAATGCGCCCCGGATACCGCCGGTGATAGTCCTGCACGGCATCGGACACCAGATCTGTAAATGAAACCTCTTCCTGTGCTTTCTGATACTGGTGCCCTTCGAGCTGCGAAGCAATCAGCAGGTTATTGCACAGATCATTCAACCGGTTGGCTTCGGTAATGCAGCGGCTGATCATCAGGGCCTGCTGTTCTTCCGAAAGTTTGCGCCGCTCAATCGTTTGCAGGTTCAGCTTGATCGCTGCTATGGGTGACTTTAGTTCGTGCGTCACGGCCAGCATAAAATTGGTTTGCTGTCGCGATAACCGGAGGCTGCGACGAAACGACGAGTAGACCACTACAGCACCGATCAGGATGATGATCAGAAAGGTGCTTCCCTCTCCGAAATATTGCTTTTTCCGGGAGATACGGGTCGTTTCCAACAGGGCGCGTTTCTGCGCATACACCTGGGGCTGCCGGATGCTGTCGGTTTGCAGCGGCAACGCCCGGAGTTCCGCTTCATAGATAATGCGGCTTTGCCGTTGCAGGCTGAATCCCCAGAACAACAGTGCAGCTATGATATACAGCAGCAGCAGCAGATACACCAACTGCGGGATGCGAAAAGGCTTCATGAACGTACAAATAGGGAACAGTCTACTTCTGCATCCGGATCTTGAAAGAGCAACAGAACAGCCAATCCTGAACAGCGCTTGATCGTACAGACTATTCGAAGCACGCCTTCCGGAAGCCTGGATTTTATGAGGTTCGTTTTCAGGAGTTGCTTTAATTTGATGGGCCCGCAGTTTTGGAGGCGCTTTTTTGAGCAACCCCTCTTTTCTCCACCCGGATGCCTACGTTCATCACCTCCGGAAGTGGGTTGGTCCGCATTAGATGCTCCAACTGAATGGTATATCGGCCGGCTTCCGGAAACAAGATATTCGGACCTTTTTCGGTGGCGACCGGCATGCGCTGTTCCCAGACTTCCGACATTTGTCGGCCATACCACCGGCCGTTGTCCTGCGCCAGCGGAATTTCCAGCTGTTGGGCTTTCGCTACCGAATCGTGCGGTCCTTTAATGGAAAAGCGCAACCAGATATTGGAAAACGGATACGCCTCGGTGTGGCGAATCAGAAAATACAGATTGTAGGTCGCCTGGGTGTCTGATACATCGAAGTAAAACACCGGCTTGAAGGCCGACTCCCAGCGTGTGTGCGGAATCGGTTCCTGACGCTGGTAAACCGGCGAGGCGGTACAGCCGGCCAGCAACAGTCCCACCATCAGGGCCGCGAAACAGTTCCGGAACGAGCGAAATTTATAAAACATTCAGTACCTGTTCTTTTGCTTTTTCCAGTTCATCCTTCATTCCAACGACAATCTTTTGGATAGCGGCATCATTGGCTTTGGAACCCATAGTGTTGATTTCACGACCGATTTCCTGCAAAACGAATCCGAGCTTTTTACCTTTCGACGCATCCGATTCGTCCAGTAGTTCCAGGAAGTACCGGCAGTGCTGGCTGAGACGGGTTTTCTCTTCGGTGAAGTCGAGCTTTTCAAAGTAATAAATCATTTCCTGCTCCAGGCGGTTGGCATCTACCTTATCGGCTGCACCGGCGATTTCTTCCAGCGAAGCCATCAGCTTCTGCCGGATGCGATCGGTACGGGGCGCTTCCAGCGGCGCCGTCTGTGCCTGTCCGTTTGCGATGGCCGCAATCCGGGTGCGCAGATCAGCCTCCAGCGTCTCTCCTTCTGTCTGCCGGTGTTGCATCAGCGCTTCTGCAGCCGCTGCAACAGTCTCGAGTACGGTAGCGGCTACGGTTTCCGGAAGCTCTTCTGCCTCGGTACCCACCACTTCCGGAAGTTTCAGGAGTGTTTCCAGTACATTGGTTGCCGGCAACTGTAACTGGGCGGCCAGCTGCTGGATGCCGGCATAATAGTGTGCTGCCAGTTCCTGATTGATGCGCATAGGCCGGGAACTGCCACCCGTTTTCAGGGTAATGCCCAGATCAATGGTACCGCGCTCCAGCTGATTTCCGATGAGTTTACGAACAGCAGCTTCCATCATTCGCAGGCTGGAGGGCAGGCGTACAGACAGATCAAAGCCTTTGCCGTTGAGCGAACGGATCTCGGCAACAATGGTATAACCGTCTACAAGAGCGGTGGCCCGGCCAAAGCCGGTCATGGAATACAACATAAGCAGGTTTGGTACAAAAGTCGGTTCTGAGGCTCATTTCCGGAAAATCGCTTTTGCCAGATTCCTGAAAGGGTTTTTTAAAAAAATGGTCTTTTTCCGGATGACCATGGGCTTTGAGCTATTTTTGGAGCGTTACGGATATGCAGAGACTCATTTTAACGCTGGTACTCGCCCTGGGTTTTGGCACCTTGACCGCCCAAAAAGGGCTTTCCCGTGAGGAATTGGAGCGGCGTCGGTTGCGGCTGATGGAATCCATCAAAGAAACGCAGGCCGAACTGGCTACCACCCGGCAGGATAAAAAAGCCACCATGAGCCAGTTACATGCCCTACAGGTGCAGCTGGACAGCCGTCAGAAGCTCATCAGTTCCATCAGCGCCGAGCTGGGACAAATTGACGGCACCATACGCAATTCCCAGTCGGAGGTAAATACCCTGGCCGGACAGGTCGCCTTTCTGCAATCCCGGTATGCGCAATCCATCCGCTATGCGTATCGCAACCGGAATGCTCAAAGCATGATGGCATACCTGTTTTCGGCATCAACGTTTAATGATGGCATTCGCCGGTTGGCGTACCTGCGTAAATTCCGGGAATACCGGGTTGCACAGGCCGATCAGATCCGGTCGATGCAAGGCAACCTGCAACAAAAAATCGGTGTACTGAACAACGAGAAGGCCCGTAAAAACGTGCTCCGGGTTACAGAAGAAACGCAGAAGAAAGTCTTGCAGCAGGAAGCTGCTCAGACCGACAAAGTAGTTCGTGAGCTCAAAGGACGCGAATCGGAACTGGCAGCTTCGGTTGCCAAGAACCAGCGGGCAGCCCGCAACCTAGACCAGGCCATTGCTTCTGCAATCCGGCGCGAAATCGAAATTGCCCGTAAAAAAGCCGAAGAAGAAGCCCGGCGACAAGCTGAAATCCGGCGCAGGCAGGATGAAGAGCGGCAACGGGTGGCAGCAGCCAAAGCGGCCGCTGATCGGGAAGCCGCAGCAAAGGCGGCAGCAGCGAATACACCCAAGCCCGCCGGTTCTAAGCCCACCACTTCCAAGTCATCCGCTCCGGCTACCGGCCGTTCCGGAACCACCAGTACTGGGAAGTCGTATGGAAATGTAACACTGAATACCGGTAGCGGAACAACTTCTACCCCTGCTGGCAGCGAACCGGCTCCGGCCACCTCAACCACACCCGTACCTGCTGCGACCACACCGGCTAGGACACCCCGCCCCGCCCCAACAGCCGTCACGCTGGGCCTTACTCCGGAGGCAGCCGCTCTATCGGCGTCCTTTGAATCGAACCGGGGTCGTCTTCCATGGCCGGTCGATAAAGGATACATTATTTCCGGATATGGACGGCAGAAGCATCCAGTGGCCGAAAATGTGACGGTTGAAAACAACGGGATTGATATCCAGACCGCTTCCGGTGCGGCCGCACGAACGGTTTTTGACGGCACAGTCTCCAAAGTATTTTCCGTAGATGGCTTTGGACAGACAGTTCTGATTAACCATGGTCAGTACTTTACGATCTACAGCGGACTGGCCAGTGCTTCGGTTAGCGTCGGGCAACAACTGCATACCAAGCAGGCCATTGGCACCGTAGGCCCCAACTATGAGGGCATACCGGTTCTGAAATTCCAGGTCTGGAAAGGCGCTGCCAGTCAGAATCCGACCGGCTGGATTGCCCGCTGATGTTCTGACGATCCGCTCCGGTATAAATAAAATAGAAAAGGGGTTGCTGACGATCGTCAGCAACCCCTTTTCCGGAATGATAGTGTACCTAGAACCACCACGGTTTTTTACGCAGGTTGATCTTGTAAAAGAAGTTAACCGAGAAAGTGGAGTAATGATCTTTGTTGGAGTTATCGCCCCGCAGTTCGCCTGCTTGGTGATAGTAATCCTTATTACCCAATACTTCCCAGGTCTTATCTGCCATTTCCTGGGCTTTTATCGCTTTATCGGCCGGCAGTTGCGCCTGGTAGTAGGAAGCAGGCAGGTATTTCGCTGATACGCCGTCGATATAATCCGTAAAGGTGTAGCGGAACAGGTATTCTACGCCCAGTCCAAGTTTCCGGCCGATATCCCAGCGAACGCCGATTCCCATTGGAATGGCCAGGTTCCAGCGTTGCGACAGTTCCGGTGCGCCGTCAAACTTCCAGCCATCGCCTTCGAGGTGTAGTTCATACAGATCTTCCCACTGTCCGTGCCCGCCACCGGCACTACCGATGCGGCTTTTCCAGCTGGTTTGAGACCGATGATTGAACGCGGCCACCCCGGCCATCAGATACGGCTGCATCCGCCGCCGGGCCAGTGCCGAAGTGCTGTTGAACCGGAACGGCATGATTTCCGCCATCAGGCTTCCTTCCCAGACGAAGCTGCGTACGTCCTGATTGCGCAGGTAGCGCTGTACGGCATCATCGTTCAGGCTTTCAGCGCTTTCTGCTTTGCTTTTATTCCAGTTATCATTGGCATACAGCGTACCAAAATTGGCGCTGAGGCGGGCCGCAATAGCAGGCTTGAATGCATAACGCATGTACACGCCACCCATAAACTTGGTATTGCTCCAGTATTCACTGTTGCCGTAGTGATCAATAGGAGACTTGGTTCCTACATCGCCCCACAGATCAGACAGACCGGCAGTAACGCCCAGTGACCAGCCAACCGGCTCACTCAGTTCCGGCTCTCGCCAGCCACGGTCATATTTTCTTTGCGCCTGCGCCGTAAGGGCTGTTGCGCCGAGCGAAAGCAATAAGAAACTACGTAAAAGAGTTCTCCGCATGAGCAAGTGCTAAGGTTTGGGGCTACAAGATAAGCAGTGGGTTCATTATAGGCAAGGGCCTGACCACATTGAAATACCGGATACCGGCTATGGATCGGGGAAACCAGCACCGGATTGCCTTGAGCGTCCGGTGTATGGCATCCGGCAACTTACTTTCCGGAAAATTGTGCAGTGCGCTTTTCCATGAATGCACGGGTGCCTTCCCGCATATCCTCCGTTGCAAAACTTTCACCAAACCGCTCTACTTCATTCCGGAAACCAGCGGCATCGGCAGCAGCGGCATCATTCACGCAGGCCAGTACTTTTTCGACGGCTAGTGGGGCTTTGGAGATAATCTTAGCGAGGATGTTCCGGGTCTCTGCGAGCAGCTCCCCAGCCGGATAGATGTGATTGACCAATCCAATCCGGTAAGCTTCATCCGCGCCGACCATATCACCAGTCAGCAGCAGTTCAGTCGCCCGACCTTTTCCGATCAGGCGGGTCAACCGCTGGGTACCACCATAGCCGGGAATCAGCCCCAAATTCACTTCAGGCTGACCGAATTTTGCTTTTTCAGATGCCGTCCGGAAATGACAGGCCATCGCCAGTTCACAGCCGCCGCCCAGTGAAAAGCCATTCACCGCAGCCACAACAGGCTTGGAGGCGTTTTCAATTTTATCGAACACCAGATCGGCACCACGCTGCGCCAAGGCAGATCCTCCGGCGGCGTCGAGGGAAGCAAATTCCGAAATATCAGCACCGGCCACAAATGCTTTTTCACCGGCTCCGGTCAGCAAAATGGCTTTTACTTCCGGATTGTCCATGGCCTCATCAAGCGTAGCCCCCAGTTCGGTGATGACGTCTTTGTTGAGCGCGTTCATCTTATCGGGGCGATTGATGGTAATCGTCAGGATGCCATCCTGGACATCCGTAAGCAGCGTAGCGGTAGAGGCGGTCATAGCCGGTGTTAAAAACAAGTGAATAGAAGAGACGCAAAATAAGGGTTCCGGAACTGGAAAACCTGAAAATTCAGGTTCTTTTATCTGGCTTCCCGCTCCTGGCATAACTCGACTAGTATGCCCCCAACAGCTTTGGGATGCAGAAACAACACCAGCTTGTTATCAGCGCCGGGTTTTGGAATGCCATCACCGATAACCTCAAAGCCAGCGGTTTGCAACCGGTTTGCTTCCGCCTGAATGTCATCCACAGCAAAAGCGACATGGTGTACACCCGGTCCTTTTTTGTCAATAAACTTCTTGATGGCACTTTCCGGACGAGTGCCTTCCAGGAGCTCTATTTTGGATTCGCCCATCCGGAAAAAAGCCGTCAGGACGCCTTCCCGGGTTACTTCTTCAGTTTTATAACAGGGCGTATTCAGAAGGGCTTCCCAGACCGGAATGGCGGCGTTCAGGTCTTCAACAGCAATTCCGAGGTGTTCGATTTTAGTCATCCGAAAACAGATAGGTTTTGAGTATAGCGTTATTTAAAGGAATGCAGCGCAAATAGCCGCAGAAGGAGGCTAAAAATCTTACCTTCGTAGCTAATTTATAGCCTTTTTTATACCGGTGCCGAAACGACCGGTTTTATTTCTCCTTTATGGCCCTCGAATTTCCGATTTACCTTGATAATAACGCAACCACGCCGCTCGATCCACGGGTGCTGGATGCGATGATGCCTTATTTTACCCAGCACTTTGGCAATGCAGCGTCCCGCTCCCATGCATTTGGCTGGGCAGCCGAGGAAGCTGTGGACTATGCCCGTGAGCAGGTTGCCAAACTCATCAATGCCGATCCGAAAGAAATCATCTTTACCTCCGGCGCTACCGAAGCAGACAATCTCGCCTTGAAAGGAGTATTTGAGATGTACGCCTCCAAGGGAAATCATATCATCACGGCCACCACCGAGCATAAAGCTGTACTGGATGCCTGTAAGCACATCGAAAAGATAGGCGGTGAGGTGACGTATCTGGAAGTTCAGGAAGATGGTCTGGTTAATCTGGAACAACTGGAAGCGGCCATCAAGCCTACAACGGTTCTGATTGCCATTATGTGGGGCAACAACGAAATTGGTGTGGTGCAGCCGGTGAAGGAAATGGCAGCCCTTGCTAAAAAGCACGGCGTGTTGTTTTTCACCGACGGCACCCAGGCGGTTGGAAAAATCCCTACTGATGTACAGGCCAATGGTATTGACCTGATGGCCTTCACAGCACACAAAATGTACGGACCGAAAGGCGTAGGTGCCTTATATGTACGTCGCAAAAACCCACGGGTTAAGGTGACGGCGCAGGTAGACGGCGGCGGCCACGAGCGCGGGATGCGCAGTGGTACGCTCAACGTTCCGGGTATTGTTGGTTTTGGCAAGGCCTGTGAACTGGCAATGCAGGAAATGGACAGCGAAGCCCAGCGCCTCAGTGTGCTCCGCGATAAGCTGGAGAACGGTCTGCTGCAGGTTGAAGAAGCCTATGTAAACGGGAACCGGGAACACCGGCTACCGCATACCACCAATGTTTCTTTCAAGTACGTAGAAGGCGAAGGTCTGATGATGGGCTTCAATAAAAACATTGCGTTGTCTTCCGGATCAGCCTGTACGTCGGCGTCACTGGAGCCTTCCTATGTGCTTAAAGCACTGGGTCTCGGCGATGATCTGGCCCACTCCTCCCTGCGCTTCGGCCTGGGTCGGTTTACTACCGAAGAACAAGTTGATTACACCATTAAAGCGGTTACAGAGACCGTATTGAAGCTTCGTGAAATGAGCCCGCTGTGGGAGATGTACAAAGAAGGCATCGACCTCGACAGCATTGAGTGGGCACACCACTAAGCACGTTCTCTGATTCGTTTCTCACCCCCTCACCTTATTAAACAATCCCATCATGGCATATTCAGATAAACTGCTCGATCATTACAACAACCCGCAAAACGTGGGTACGCTGGACAAAGGCAAAAACAACGTAGGCACCGGTCTGGTAGGTGCTCCGGAATGCGGAGACGTTATGCGGCTGCAAATTGAAGTAGACGAAGCAAGCGGTGTGATCCGTGATGCCAAGTTCAAAACCTTTGGTTGTGGCTCGGCTATCGCCTCTTCTTCCCTTGCTACTGAGTGGCTAAAAGGGAAAACCGTTGACCAGGCGCTGGCTATCGACAACATGGCACTGGTTGAAGAACTGAACCTGCCTCCTGTAAAAATTCACTGTTCGGTACTGGCGGAAGATGCTATCAAAGCCGCTATCAATGATTACCGCGTTAAAAACGGTCTGCCGGAACTCGAAGACGAGAAAAAACACCACTAAGAGACCCCTTAAAATCAATCAGTCTTTCCGGGGACGTCATTTCTGCCGGTATCCGGCTGATTGAGCGCCACTCGCCCACTATGGGCAACTGAATTTGTGTGTTATGATTTACATCAGCGATAAAGCGTTGCAGAAAGTGCATCAATTAAAGTCGGACGCCGACCTGTCAGACGATTATTTCCTGCGTGTGAGCGTAGTGGGGGGTGGCTGTTCCGGACTTTCGTACAAACTGGATTTTGACAACGAGACCCAGCCCAATGACCAGGTCTTTGAAGAAAAAGGTGTGAAGCTGGTGACCGACCTTAAAAGTTTTTTGTATCTCTGCGATACGACGCTGGAATTTTCGGACGGTCTCAACGGTAAAGGATTTCACTTTGAAAACCCCAATGCTTCCCGCTCCTGCGGCTGTGGCGAAAGCTTTGCGGTCTAACCGTTCGTATCCAACTCCATGTAGTTCTGAATCCCATTCCTGACCCGAATGGGATTTTTTATGCCCGTTCCGTCTACAACACACCTGAATAGCCGGTTCCGGAAGGATCCGTTTCCAGCCGAACCGGTCTTCAAACTGTAGGTACAATCTTTACACACATGCGGATAGTACAACCCTACTACTCCCATGAAAAACAATCTTTTAGTTCTATTGGCTGCCGGTATGCTCAGCACAGCGACTGCAACAGCCCAGACCAGTACTCAGACCGTCAAGCCTACGACCCGAACGGAACGCACTGAGCGAAAAGCAGAAAAGGACACGTATCGCCGGACCCGCGAAGCGCGGAAAGAACGGCGTCTTCGTCGGAACAATGCAGTGACGACCCCGGCCGACATGAGCGCCAACAGCCCGGCTGATAACAACCTGAAAAATGGTGGTGAAGACCGTACCGGAACTCAGCCCGCGCGCTGAGTCTTTCGGAAGTTTTCTTAGACTCAAAAAAGCGTCCGGCAGGTGAACTTCACCTGCCGGACGCTTTTTAAATGCCACAGACCTTATCGTATTTCAGACAGGTATACTAGCGGTTGGTTCCATTGCTGGGTGGCAATGCGACCCCAGTGTTCGAGTTTAAATTCCGGTATTCACCCGTTTCATTCAGGCGCAGTTCGTCCTGGCCCATAACGCCTTCGGTGCTTTCATTGATCGGACGACTCCAGCCGCCAAACCTCCGGCGGTTTACAAAGCTATAGGTGCTGTCGTAGGTACGTACCTGCGACATCCGGCGGGCCGCTTCAGCTGCGCTGTTGTTGGCGTCGTAATAGCCGGTAAAGTTGTAGAAATTCTGGTCGTAGTTGGCTTTACTGGTCTGAGTCCGCTTGGTTTCGGAAGTTCTTTTTTTCCGGGATTGAGCGTCAGAGGAAACCGGCACCATTGATAAGCCGGCGAGCAGGAGGACAGCAATTGTTTTCATGGAGCGAAGCAAGCGTAGATAAGGAAAGATTTATAAAAAGCTGAAAAAGTAATGCCACAAAATAGGGCGGAATGTTTGGAACGTCCAATAGCCCTTCCGGAAGGGTTCTATCAACTTTGAATTGCGAATCGAAATGCTCCTCTGTCAACCGCCCTAAGCTGGGTTATTGTTGTCAGGACTGCTTATGCACCTTCTGCATAGGAGCATTGGCGCGCTCTATAAATTAACGCCCGTAAAGGCCGTATTTTTGCAAAAAGAACTATCCCTATAATGAAGACTGGTAATCCAATCGTGAGTATTTATACCGAGATGACACCCAATCCGGAAACCATGAAGTTCGTGGCCAACAAGCTGCTGTATCCGGGTAAAAGCATTGACTTTCCGGACGAATCTGCTGCCAAGCCATCGCCACTGGCAACGGAGTTGTTCGCCTTTCCATTTATCCGGGCCGTATTTATTGCGTCCAACTTCGTTACGCTGACCAAATCGCCGGAAGCCCAGTGGGATGAAATCATTCCAAACGTACGCGGCTTTTTGAAAGATTATCTGGAAAGCGGCAAGTCCGTAATCAACGAAGAAGAGATCGTTCAGAAAACAGCTGATAACACCGTTCATGCCGATGATACCGATGTGGTAAAACGCATCAAGGAATTGCTGGAAAACTATGTCAAACCAGCTGTGGAAATGGATGGTGGTGCCATCAGCTTCCGCGGCTACGACAATGGTACCGTAAAACTGATGATGCAGGGTTCGTGTAGTGGTTGCCCGTCGAGCATGATCACTCTGAAAAGCGGTATCGAAGGCATGATGAAGCGCATGATTCCGGAAGTTAAAGAAGTGGTTGCCGAGGCAGAATAAAAAACCACTTTCATCCGTTTTAGATTTTCAGCAGTCCAGTCCCGGACTGCTGTTTTATTTTAGCAACGCGCCGGTGCCTCCGCTTCCGGAATAGCAGTCTTTTTTTCAGCCACCTGTTTTCCTTTATTCCGTCTCTGTGTCCATTCAAAACAATTATGTAGGTATCATGGCCGGTGGGATCGGCTCCCGTTTCTGGCCTGTCAGCCGCACCGGAAAGCCCAAGCAATTTTTGGATCTGCTGGGTACCGGCCGCACCCAGATCCAATGGACGTACCAGCGTTTTTTACAGTTTTGTCCGGCCGAGAACATTTACTTCATTACCAATAAAGAGTACATCGACCTGCTGAAAGAGCAGCTTCCGGATGTACGGGACGAGAATATCATTGCAGAGCCGTCCCGCAAAAACACGGCCCCCTGCGCCGCGTATTTTGCGTACAAAGTGCACGCCCTCAATCCAGACGCCAATATCATTCTCAGTCCGGCTGATCACCTGATTCTGGACGAACGGGCTTTTGAACGGACGATGTATGAAGCCCTGGACCTGGTGTCGCATCACGATGTACTACTGACGCTGGGCATCAAGCCGACCCGACCCGACACCGGCTATGGCTACATCCAGTACGAGCAGGATGAGGCGCAGCAGGAGCGGATGTACCGGGTGAAGACCTTCACTGAAAAGCCGCCTTTGGAACTGGCCAAAACCTTCCTGTCCAGCGGTGATTTCCTATGGAATTCGGGGTTGTTTATCTGGAATACCCGCACGATTCTGGCAGCCATCCGGGAGTATATGCCTGGCATGGACGAACTGTTTACCGGCATCGCGGCCACGTACAACACTCCGGACGAAGCCGAGGCTATTAAAATGGTGTATCCGCAGGTCACCAATACGTCGATTGATTATGGCATCATGGAGAAAGCCTCCAATGTTTATGTTATTCCGTCGGATTTTGGCTGGTGTGACCTGGGGACCTGGCAGAGTGTGTACGACAATTCAGAGAAAGATTATCTGGGCAACGCCGTTTATGGCGACCAGGTGATGATCATGGATGCCAACGGCTGTATGATCAAAGCTGAAAACGGAAAACTGATCGTCTTGCAGGGCATCGAAGATCTGATCGTGATCGATACGCCCGATGTACTGCTGATCTGCGAGCGCGATAAAGAACAGCAAATCCGGGAGTATGTAGCGGAAGTCAAGCGGAATAAAGGCGATCGCTTTCTGTAACAGATGATGACCATCTTCTCCCACATGTCTGCGCTGGCGCAGGAACACGGTGCGCTCAATCTGGCCCAGGGATTTCCGGACTTTCCGATGGATGCCCGACTGGCCGGGCTGGTTACCGAAGCACTTCAACAGGGTGCCAACCAATATGCGCCCATGGCAGGCCTACCGGCCTTTCAGGAGGCTATTTCCGGAAAAGCAGCCCGTGATTATGGCGTAGGGATCGACCCCAGCCGGGAAATTACCATCACACCCGGTGCCACGTATGCCCTGTATGTAGCTGCACAAACCGTTCTGCGTTCCGGAGATACCTGTATCGTGCTGGAGCCTGCCTACGACTCTTATGTCCCTGCGATTGAAGCGGCCGGTGCACAGCCTGTGTTTGTACCGTTGCTTCCGCAGTCGTTCCGGCCGGATTTCGACCGGATCGAAGCGGCTATCACGCCCCGGACCAAAGCCATCTTCATCAACACGCCTCACAACCCAACCGGTACGGTGTGGCTTCCGGAAGACTGGCGGATGCTGGAAGCACTGGTTCTGAAACACGGCTTGTACGTAATCTCCGATGAAGTGTATGACGGAATCGTCTTTGACAATCGCAGCCAGCATTCCGCCTTGCAACGGGAAGGCCTTCGGAGCCGTTCGCTGGTGTGTTTCTCCTACGGTAAATCCACCCATACCACCGGCTGGAAGATTGGTAGTTGCATTGCCCCGGCAGAACTGACCCTTCGCTATCGCACCCTTCACCAGTACCTGGCGTTCTCAGTCAATACCCCGATGCAATGGGCACTGGCGCGCTATCTGTCGCCAGACCTGTATGCTCCACCGGCTACAGTATTGCAACCTAAGCGCGATCTGCTTTTGGCGCTGCTACGCGATACACCATTCCGGTTGCTGGAGCCAGCCGCCGGCACCTATTTTCAGCTGGTTGATTACAGCGCCGTTTCCGAGCTTCCGGAACAGGCCTTTGCAGAGTGGCTGACCCGCACGCATGGTGTCGCAACTATCCCGGTCTCCGCTTTTTACCACGACGGGCGCAACCAGCACCTGATCCGGTTGTGCTTTGCCAAAAAAGAGGAAACCCTACGGGCCGCCGCAGACCGGCTTCGCTTCTAGACCGTATCCAGATGCAGCAGCAGAGGAGCCATTCCTTACCTGTCATGCTCCTGTAGTCCGTCATCCCGACGCAGGAGGGATTTGCCCGATTAGGAACGCACCGGCGTATCCAGTTCCGTTATGAGTACCGCCGGGGCTTGCGATGGGGCAGATCCCCCCCTCGTTCCTCGTTCGGGATGATCAGTAAGCGAAACGGGAAGACGGGTAACATAGGATGTTCGCGATGACGAAGGGAAGCAATCGTGTGCTGGTCCTTAAAGACAGTTCAAATCTCATCCCGGAAACCATTCACGCCTACCTGCACACTGTTTTACCTCTCCGGTCAGGCGTTCCCATCCCGCTGTCAGCCCAAAATGACCCTCCGGGATGCCTGAATGTACCGTTATAACTGTTGACGAACCCTCCGTCGACAGCTCCCACCCCTCCGTTAATCATACCGGACCCTCCGATATGATTGAATGTGCCTCCGTCAACGGTTCCCGACCCTCCGTCAACAGTTACGGAGCCTTCGGTATGAATGACGGAGCCTCCGTCAACGTCTCCCGACTACCGGAAATCATTTTCACCCCCATGTAAACGGTTTTCACCTCACTGTAAACGGTTTTCATCCCCCTGTAAACGGTTGCCGGAGTTTCTGAAACAACTGATGGCGCACTAAAACGGCCTGCGGGTCGTCCGGAGAGGCCGTATGGGTTGGGGTTCTCTTTCAAAAGAAGTCGGTTTGCGCTTAAGATGACAGTCGACACGCTGGTATCAATCAACCTTACCGGATTTTCAATCTTTAAGACGTCTTTGACTGCCCTTTAAAACGAACACCGGGTGCCGCTAATGCGGCACCCGGTGTTATTTACATAGAATAAACGTATTTGCGTGCAAGCTCTTAATACGTGATCACCTGCTCTTCCATCCGTTCCGGTAGTTTCCGGAATTCGTACTGCTGGTTGCGCAGTTGGGGCTCGAAGCCGGCTTCCCGGATGGCCTCCTGAATGCCCTGAGCGGTAAAGCGGTGCGGGGCACCGGCAGCACTCACTACGTTCTCCTCAATCATGATCGAACCAAAATCGTTGGCTCCGGCATGCAGGCACAGCTGCGCAGTCTTTTTACCGACCGTAAGCCAGGACGCCTGAATATTTTTCACATTAGGCAGCATAATCCGGCTCAGTGCAATCATGCGGATGTATTCGGCAGACGTGGTTAGATTCTTCGTGCCGCGGATGCGCTGCAACAACGTATCTACATCCTGGAAAGTCCAGGGAATAAAGGCAACAAACCCTTTGGAGGTGTCCGGCTTCCGCGCCTGCACGTCCCGCAGCTTCACCAAATGCTCGAAGCGTTCCTGAATGGTTTCTACATGGCCAAACATCATGGTTGCAGAGGTTGTCAACCCGAGTTTATGGGCTTCATGCATAATGTCGAGCCATTCCTGCGCACCACATTTGCCTTTGGAAATCAGCCGGCGAACGCGATCATCCAGAATTTCTGCTCCCGGACCGGGCATCGAATCCATCCCGGCGGCTTTCAGCGTTTGAAGGGCTTCTTTTGGAGTCACGCCGCTCACACGGCAGATATGTGCAATCTCCGGCGGTCCCAGCGCATGCAGCTTCAGATCCGGAAACTCATTTTTTAGCTCCTTAAACAGGTTCGCGTAATAATCCAGTCCTAGCTCCGGATGGTGTCCGCCCTGTAACAGCAGTTGCTCGCCTCCATACCGGAAAGTTTCTTCGATCTTGCGACGGTAAGTCGGCAGATCGGTGATATACGCTTCCGGATGACCGGGAATCCGGTAGAAGTTGCAAAACTTGCAATTGGCCACACACACATTGGTGGTGTTCATATTGCGGTCGATAATCCACGTTACCTTTCCGTGAGGCACCTGCACTTTCCGCAACTCATTGGCTACGTACATCAACATTGGCAGCGGAGCATTTTCATACAGAAAAACGCCCTCTTCGGCAGTCAGCGCATCGAACGCCAGTGCCCGCCGGTACAAAGAGGCTAAATCCATGACTCAAAGGTACGCTGAGGGTGTATGTCTTGAATGATAGGCCCTAAGTCATAAAGTATAATCCCAGGCGCAACACCTGTACCGGAATACCGGAGTATTTAAGACGGTTGAACCGGCAGGCATTTCTCCACCGCCTGCCACAGGGTCTCGGCGGCATGGGCCCAGGTGTATTTGGCGGTCTGCTCCGGCGCGTGGGCAATCAGCTGACTTCGAAGTGTTTCGTCTTTATAAATCAGTTGCATCTGATCGGCAATGCGCTGCGGATCGGTCGGGTCGCAAAGCAGTACGGCACGTCCTCCTACCTCGGGCATCGACGAGTTGTCGCTGACAATCGCCGGCACGCCGCACTGCAGGGCTTCCAGAATGGGAATGCCAAAGCCTTCAAATAAGGATGGATACACCATGCAATAGGCACCGCCGATAATCTGATGCAGTTCTTCAACGGCGCAATAGCCTGTCCAGACCACGTCTTCTTTAAACAGCATATGCTCCCGGTAGCGGGCAATCTCGTCGGTCATCCAGCCCATCCGGCCAACCAGCACCAGCTTCATATCGCTGCGCTGCCGCTTCTTGAACCGAACAAACGCCCGCAACAGGTTGACGATGTTTTTCCGGGGCTGGATGGCCCCTACATACACGAAATATTCGCAACCGGCAGTCCATTTCTCCTTAGCTGCTTCCCGCGCCTCCCAGTCCAATGGCACATACGACTCATGCGCACCGTTGCAGGAGACGGTGATTTTTTCCGGAGGCGTATCATACGTCTGGATCAGATCCTGTCTGGAAAACTCGGATACCGTAACCACCTGCTGCACCTTCCGGAGCAGCCGGGGCGTGAGGTACCGCAGGTATCGCAGGTGACTGGGCGTCATGTACTGCGGAAAATGCTCGAAGGCCAGATCGTGAAACACGACGCACTGCGGGACCCGTGTCCGGAGGCTGCCCATACCGTCGAGCGAGAGAAACACATCTGCCCGGTGCTTGCGCAGCAATGCCGGGAGGGTCCACTCAAACCACAGGTACCAGAGCACCGGATGCCGGGCCGGTGGGCCGGCGTAGATCCCGGTGACGTTTGAAGCCAATAGAAATTGAGGATCGAATGGCCGGTCGAACACAAACAGGAATTCATGTTCCGGATGCGCCTGTGCGATGCGTAGCAACGTTTGATAGGCATACCAGCCGATGCCTTCGAGCCGGTCTTTGAGCAGCAAACGGGTATTGACAGCAATGCGCATAAATGGGGCGGCAAAGCTAACGGAATCCGGCACACAGGCAGCCAACGAATGGGTTCGTCACACATTTCTCCCTTTACCTACCGTAATGCCTTGCTACCCTAATGTCGCCCCTACGGGGCTTGATCCCTATTTCATATCTATCCATCTACCATAATGTCGCCCTTACAGGGCTTGATCCCTATTTCATATCTATCCATCTACCGTAATGTCGCCCTTACAGGGCTTACGTACGCTAACAACACGCCCCGTAGGGCGGCATTACATTAAATGGCGACATTACGGTCGAAAAATGTAGAGTCACTTATCAAGCCTCGTAGGAGCGGCATTATGGTATTTCTAAGCCACCTTTGGTGATTTCTGTACAGGCTTCAATGAATTATACAGCCCATTGGACCGTTTCTGCATGCCCTGGGACCATTTCTGCGCGGCCTGTAGCTATTTCTGCATGACATTCCGGGCTTCTGCGTGACATTCCGGGCGTCTGCATGGTTTGGAGGCTTTTTCCGGTGCAGCTGTATTTGTACATGGAGCGGTTCTTCCGTTACGACTCTGAATTTCCGTTCTATTTATTTACAGGTTCCGCCACGATGCGATAACGGTTCGACATAAATATACCCTGACAGGTCCTTTTCCGGAAAGTCGGCAACCGGTACAGACAGCCGCTTAATTTCGTGGCTACTGTGCGCCGCTTTTTTGTAACCAATCTGCTGTTTGTCATTGTGGTCAATGCCCTGGTGAAGCCTGCCTATGTACTGGGGGTCGACCGGGTGGTGCAGGTACAGGTGGGTCCGGCAGCCTATGGCATTTATCAGGCCCTCGTCAACCTGGGACTGATCTTCAACGTATTGCTGGATTTTGGACTGGCCAACTATAATGTACGCATGGTAGCGGCAGCACCGGATAAGCTTCCGGAACGGATGGGGCCACTGCTTACGGCCCGGCTGCTGCTTTCGACCGGCTTTTGTGCGGTCGTCTTTACAACCGCCTGGCTTCTCGGATATGATAAAACGCATCTGTGGCTGCTGGCAGGCATCCTGCTCATTCAGTGTCTGGCACAGGCGCATTTATTTTTCCGCAGCTGCCTGTCGGGCTTGCATCAGTTTAAGGCCGACAGCCTGCTTTCGGTAGCCGACCGGGTACTTCTGATTGGCGTTTGCGCTGTTCTGTTGCACGTGCCCGGTTTTAATCTCAGCTGGTTTGTAGGCGCACAAATCGGTTGCTATGCCGTCGCGCTTATTACCGGTATGCTGCTGGTCAAACGCTTTTCGGCGGTCCGGTACCGGCTCAGCCTGAACCTGCAACCCGTCTGGAAGGCGATGCGCGCAACCCTGCCGTATGCGCTGTGTGCATTTCTGATGTCCATTTACCTGCGGGCCGATGCGATGCTGATTGAGCGGATGGCAGGTGCGACCGAGGCGGGTCGGTATGCAACCGCATACCGGTTACTGGACGTAGGGCATATGTTCGGGCTCACGTTTGCATCGTTGCTGCTGCCTTTGTATGGCAAGCTGTTTTCAGAGCAGAAAACCGTGCGTCCGCTGGTGGTGACCAGCGTCAATTTGTTGTTGCCGGCTTCGTTTATGGTGGCGGCCATCGGGTTGTTTTATGCCCTGCCGGTCATGGAATTGCTGTATGGGAATCATGGCCGGTCGAAAGAGCCGATTCTGGAAGCGCCTATTTTTACGGTGCTGATGATTTCATTCCCGGCGCTGTGTCTCAGCAATATCTACTCTACGATGTTTTCAGCGCAGGGAAGTCTGAAGACCCAAAACCGGATTGCGGCCGTTGGCTGTGTGGTAAGTCTTACCGCCAACCTGATTCTGATCCATCAGTTCCGGAGTGTCGGAGCGGCCTGGGCCACCTTCATCACCCAATGGATCGTTGCTGGTGCCTATGTGTGGTATAGCAGCCGGATGGCCCGATTGCCGTTTACAGGACGATGGGTTGGATTGCTGTTCCTGTATGCCTTTTTGGCCATCGCACTGGGGTACGGGAGTACGTTTCTACCGATGAAGTGGATGTATCAGCTGATGTGCTATTTCGTAGCGATGATCGGGTTGCTGTTTCCGTTAGGACTGGTTTCGCCCACTGCCCTAAAGCAGGTACTGGGACGGTAGTCGGGTATGGGAGATGCCCCCGGATAGCTGTTTTTTCCGGAACAGCCGGTAGTTTATTCTTTGGACGATTCTTCCTGTTGGGATTCGAGGGTAGCGGCTTCAAATTCAGCCACTTCAGCATCCGGAGCCGAGTCATCGACCCGGATGATCGGGATCGCGATACCCCGCAGTTCCGGATTGGCCGCTTTGTCTTTCGGGTGGAAGGTCGATTCGGTTTCTTCACTCTTCCGGATAAACACAGCTGCCTCAGCCGGAATGATGCCGGTGCCGCGGTTCAGCGCCCATACTTTGGTAAATTCAGCGCCGAAGTACAGGATCAATGAGGAATAATTGACCCAAAGCAACAGGAAAATGACAGAGGCCGCCGCACCATACTGATTGGAGATACTGGAATTGCCGAGGTAATACCCAATGGCAAACTTGCCGATCATAAACAGAATTCCGGCTACGGCTGCACCGGTGATGGTATCTCTCCAGCGAACCTTCGCATCCGGCAATACTTTATAAATGATAGTAAACAGCAGGGTGATGATCACAAACGTAATTCCATAATTGATCACGGCTGCCAGGATGGCCTGACTTTCGCCTAGAAAGCCCAGGAGCCTGTCGAACATCAAATCCATTAGGGTATTGATCAGCAGCGACACCATCAGTACAAAGCCCAGACCGATAATCAGTGAAAACGACAACAGGCGGCTGGTAATGTATTTGAGCCAGCTTTGCTTGGGCTTGGCCTTAATACTCCAGATGGTGTTTATGGAGTCCTGCATGTCAGCAAATACACTGGTCGCACCGATAAAAAGCGTGACTAGTCCCACACCGATATAGAAACTGCTTTGATCCTGAATGCGCATATTCTGGGCAATCGACAGGATTTGCTGCGCAGCACTTTCACCCATCAACTGCCGGATTTGCTCGAAGAGCGACTGGGAAATCCGGTTCTGCTCGAAGAAAAGACCAGCAGTTGAGATCACGATCAGAATCAGCGGACCGATGCTGAACAGCGTATAATACGCCAGGGATGCCGACAGCTTGGTCACGTTATCATCAATAAAATCGGATGCGGTCTGCTTTAAAATACCCCAGTAAGACAGTTTATCGGGTTGATTCATAATAGCTTGTCTTTTTGGGGGCTGTCTGAAATGCCGTGCCAACAATCTGTAACAGGCCTGGACACCCCACTTCCGGAACCTTAATATTCCGGAAGCGTAGGTTGGGTGCCCATGATGGTATCGATCTCTATTTTAACCTCTGGGGTGAGCTGTGGCAGCAGGTCCAGTGCTTTCAGATTTTCGGTGAGCTGGCTTTCTTTGGTTGCACCCAGAATCACAGTAGACACATTGGGATTGGACAAACACCAGGCAATCGACAGCGTAGCTAAAGAAGTATTGAGCTTTTGAGCCACGGCTTCCAGCGAACGCACCCGGTTGAGCTTTTCTTCGCTCAGGGTTTTGTCTTTCAGCCATTCAAAGCCTTCGAGTGCCAGCCGGCTTTCTTCCGGAATGCCGTTGTTGTATTTGCCCGTGAGCAGGCCCGATGCCAGCGGACTCCAGATAGTAGTTCCCATACCGACGTTCCGGAAAATAGGCGCATAATCCACTTCCATCTTCTGTCGGCGAAACAGGTTGTATTCCGGTTGCTCTACGGCAGGGCCTTCCAGTCCCAGTTGCCGGGCCACCATATGCGCTTCCATGATCTCAGCGGCGCTCCATTCGCTGGTGCCCCAGTACAGAATTTTGCCTTGCTGGATAAGCGTATTCATGGTCCGCACCACTTCTTCAATCGGTACATTTTTGTCGGGCCGGTGGCAGAAGTACAAATCCAGATACTCCAGTTGCAGCCGTTGTAGTGCTTCGTGGCAGGCTTCCATCAGATGCTTGCGCGAGAGCCCGTGTTGGTTGGGCTTGTTTTCCGGACCGCGCCAGCCAAAAAAGGCTTTGGACGAAACAGTATAGGAAGAGCGGTCCCAGGATTTTGTTTTCAGGACGCGGCCCATCATCAGTTCGCTTTCGCCCCGGCTGTACACCTCCGCATTGTCAAAAAAGTTAACTCCGGCATCATAGGCCAGGCTCATCAGCCGGTCGGAGTCGGCATCATCGACCTGTTTGCCAAAGGTGACCCAGCTACCTAGGGAAAGCGCGGAAAGTTGGAGGCCGGTGCGGCCCATACGACGGTAAAGCATCTGATCTAAAATTTAAAACGAATGGAAAAAGAGGGTTTGAACCCGAATAGGTTTGGAATCCCGCAGGGCTGCCTTAAAATCAGGCCACCGGGCGGCGGTAATTTTTGGCGTTCTGCTTTGAAAACAAAATGGATTTAAAGTCATTTCCCGCCCTACCGATTCGTAAATTTGCATTCTACATGACGCCGCAGAAGAACATTCGCAATTTTTGTATTATTGCTCACATTGACCACGGGAAATCGACCCTGGCCGACCGCCTTTTACAGACCACCAATACGATCTCGGAACGGGATATGCAGGCTCAGGTGCTGGATGATATGGACCTGGAGCGCGAGAAAGGCATTACCATTAAGAGCCACGCCATTCAGATTAATTATAAGCAGGGAGGCGAAGAATATGTGCTCAACCTGATTGACACACCCGGCCATGTGGATTTCTCTTATGAAGTAAGCCGTGCGTTGGCTGCCTGCGAGGGTGCCTTGCTGCTGGTAGACGCTTCTCAGGGAATCCAGGCGCAAACCATCTCGAACCTGTATCTGGCACTCGACAACGATTTGGAAATCATCCCGGTTATCAACAAGATTGATATGGATGGGGCCATGATTCCGGAAGTGACCGATCAGATCGTGGACCTTATTGGTTGCAAGCCCGAGGACATTATTCTCGCTTCCGGAAAAAGCGGCATTGGGATTGAAGAGATTCTGGAGGCCATTGTGGCGCGCGTTCCGGCTCCCAAAGGCGACCCGGAAGCACCGTTGCAGGCCCTGGTATTTGACTCGGTGTTCAACTCGTTTCGGGGTATCATCGTGTACTACCGCGTGATGAACGGCGTGCTCCGGAAAGGTGATAAAGTCCGCTTTATGGCCACCGGTGCCGACTATGACGCTAATGAAGTGGGCATCCTGAAGCTCAATATGACGGCGAAAGACGAAGTGCGGGCAGGCGATGTGGGGTATATCATTACTGGGATTAAAAACGCCAAGGAAGTGAAAGTTGGCGATACGCTGACACTGGCCAAGAATCCCAGTCAGGATTTGATCCAGGGCTTTGAAGACGTAAAACCAATGGTTTTTGCGGGCATCTTCCCGGTCAATACCGATGAGTTTGAGGAGCTGCGCGAGTGCATGGAAAAGCTTCAGCTCAACGATGCCTCCCTCACCTTTGAACCCGAAACCTCGCAGGCCTTGGGCTTTGGGTTCCGGTGTGGCTTCCTGGGGATGCTGCACATGGAAATTATCCAGGAGCGGCTGGAGCGTGAGTTCAACCAGACCGTGATCACCACGGTTCCCAACGTAAGCTTCTATGCCTACACCACGCGGGACAAAGACAAGCGCCTCATTGTGAACAATCCAAGCGAGATGCCGGAGCCGAATCATATCGAGCGGATCGAAGAACCGTTTATCCGTGCGCAGATCATCAGTCTGCCCGACTATATCGGCAATATCATGACGCTCTGTCTGGGCAAGCGTGGCATTCTGATCAACCAAAGCTACCTGACGCCTACCCGTGTCGAGCTGATTTTCGAAATGCCACTGGCCGAGATCGTATTCGACTTCTACGACAAGCTTAAGTCCACTACGCGTGGGTATGCATCATTCGATTATCACCCGCTCGATTACCGGCAGAGCGATATCGCCAAGATGGATATCCTGCTGAATGCCGAAAAAGTAGATGCCCTGAGTGCGTTGATTCACCGTAGCCGGGCCGAAGAATTTGGTCGCAAGCTGTGCAACAAACTCAGAGAGCTGTTGCCCCGTCAGCAGTTTATGATTGCCATTCAGGCGGCGATCGGAGCCAAGATTGTAGCCCGCGAAACCATCTCGGCGATGCGTAAAGATGTAACCGCCAAGTGTTATGGTGGTGATATCTCCCGGAAGCGCAAACTGCTTGAAAAGCAGAAAGAAGGTAAAAAGCGGATGCGTCAGATCGGTTCGGTAGAGGTACCACAGGAAGCCTTCCTCGCGGTATTGAAGCTGGACGAGTGATCTTTTAAACCCGGATTCATTTTGTTGCAAAGACGCGCTATCCGGCGCGTCTTTGTCGTTCCGGAACGTACAGACGTTCTATTTTTGCGCCTCCACAGGCTTTTAAAACTATTCTCTTGATTCATACGACTAAAATAGGTGTGCTCGGCGGCGGTCAGTTGGGCTCTATGCTGTTGCGCAGTGCCCTCGACTTCGGCTTTCAGGTGTCTATTCTGGACGGCAATCCGGCCTGTACCAGTGCGCCGTTTGTCCGGAATTTTACCCTGGCTTCCCCAACCGACGAAGAAGGGGTCTATGCCTTTGGCAAAACGCAGGATATTGTCACCATCGAGATGGAGAACGTATCGGTAGCGGCCCTGGATCGCCTGGAAGCTGAGGGTGTCCGGGTGTTTCCGCAGGCACGGGTGATTCAGATGATTCAGGATAAAGGCATACAGAAAGACTGGCTGCTGCAAAATGGATTTCCGACCGCTTCCGGAACTGTAATTTCCGGAAAAGAGGCGCTGTTAGCAGCTTCCATTACCTACCCGATGGTGCTAAAAAGCTGCCGTGGCGGGTACGATGGGCAGGGCGTTATGATGTTGCGCTCGGCAGCCGATCTGGAGCAGGCCTTTGAAGGCCCATCGGTACTGGAAGAAGCCATTGATCTGCACAAGGAAATCTCGGTGCTGGTGGCCCGGAATGAAGCTGGTGAGATCGCCGTGTACGAGCCGGTAGAGATGGTCTTTAAGCCGGGCAAATTTATTTTAGATTACCAGCTGTGCCCGGCGGCTGGCATTCCGGAAGAAACGCTTCGGATTGCCGAAGACCTGGCCCGATCCATTGCCCAGAAACTGGAAATTGTGGGACTGCTGGCCGTGGAAATGTTTATCGACACGTCCGGACGATTGCTGATCAATGAAATGGCGCCCCGGCCGCACAACAGCGGTCACCATACGATTGAAGCGGTGGTAACGTCTCAATACGAGCAGTTGCTTCGGGCCATCTGCAACCTGCCGCTCGGCAGTACGCAAACGCTGTTGCCATCGGCGATGGTCAATTTTCTGGAGCCGGACACGACCGATCCGAACCGTTCCGGAAGCATGATTGACGCGCTGCTGAAAATTCCCGGTGCTCACCTGCACTGGTATGGCAAAAGCGGCGGCAAAGCCGGTCGTAAAATGGGGCATATCACCATTGCATTGCCCCAGATGGAGTCCGTTCAAAGCATGATGCGCCAGGTACAGGCCGTGCTGGAGAAGTAGTGATCTTTTTGTAACTTAGGTTTCATAAAAACGAATGACATGACGAATACTGAAATCAGACAAGCGGTTAGCGAGCGGATCAGTGGTATGTCGGCTATCGAGCTTAGACAGTTTGTTGAGGTTTTGATCGAAAGGCTTTTTGAGGATTCGCAGGCGGTCGGGAAACAAGCCAATCAGAATCGTTTGGATGTCTATATCCGTGAGCATACAGATCAGATGATTGAGAAGCACAGGTCTTTGTTGAACAGACTTGCCTGATGATTTCAATAGAAACAGTTCTTTTTCTTCATGAAAAAGTGATTCAGTAAACAGGCGGCGGATCGGGCGTTCGGGATATAGGGGTGCTAGAGTCTGCACTTGCCCGGCCCTTTGGGAGTTTCAACAACCAAGACTTCTATCAGTCACCAGTTGAAAAAGCAGCTGCTCTTCTGGAAAGCATTTTGCTTAATCACCCCTTTCTAGATGGGAACAAGCGAACCGGCTTTCTTTAATGACCCTTCTGCTGAACTACCATGATTTTGATATAGATCGGGTTCCAGAAGATGCACAGTATGATTTTGTAATGAATGTAGCTTCCGGAACGCTTGATTTTGAAAAAATTGTAGCTTGGATTTTAGCAGCAGTGACTGCTGTAAAGTAGATTTCTTCAGAAAATCTGTCCGTCCTTTGCAACCGATTTTATGTCCCTTCCTACCTTTCCACGCGTCGCCGTTATCATGGGCTCGTCCTCTGACGCCCCTATTATGCAACCCGCTGTAGATATTCTTCACCAATTCGAGGTTGAAACTGAATTCACAGTGGTATCGGCCCATCGCAGTCCTGAATGGATGTTTGAATTCGCCCAAGGGGCCGAAGCAGCCGGCTTTGGTGTGATTATCGCCGGTGCCGGTGGCGCTGCGCATTTGCCGGGCATGGTCGCTTCGCTGACGATCCTTCCGGTAATTGGGGTACCAGTCAAATCATCCAATTCTATTGATGGCTGGGATTCGGTGCTGTCGATCCTGCAAATGCCCAATGGAGTACCGGTAGCTACGGTAGCGCTCAACGCCGCGCAGAATGCCGGTTTGCTCGCGATCCAGATGCTGTCGCTTGCCTCGCCCCAGTTGCGGCAAAAGCTCCACGAGTTTAAGGCACAGAACCGTGCGAAGGTGGACCGGATGCGCGCCGAACTGAATCAGCCTCAGTAGATGCAATCGTTGCTGTTTACATCGCCCGTGCCGGAACCAGTTGGGCCCCAGCATTGGAAACTGACTTGTGATGCCCGGGAGGCGATGGTTCAGGTGAAGCAGCTTTTTTACAGCCGCCTGGAAACGTCCTTTGGAACTATTTGGGTGTGTTCAACGCCGCAGGGCATTTGCGGGTTGCACTTTACAGATGCGGTTTCGGAGGCCCTTTTACAAACAGAAGTCCATACCAACCATCCCCAGGCAACGTTCATCGAACGTACAGAACCCTCCCATTTAGTGGCAGCTGCATTGATTTCCGGAACCGGAACAGCCCTTCCGGCGCTCCATCTGTTCGGAACGCCGTTTCAGCTGCGGGTCTGGCAGGCATTACTCCACATTCCGTCCGGCACCACGATTTCGTATGGAGATTTGGCCAGCCGGCTCCAGTTATCCAAAGCAGCGTCGCGTGCGGTTGGCACAGCAGTTGGGCACAATCCGGTCGCAGTGCTGGTGCCCTGCCACCGCGTGGTAGGAAGTTCCGGAAAGCTGACCGGCTTCCGGTGGGGGCTGGCCCGCAAGCGAGCCTTGCTACAGGCGGAGCTTCAACCACTGTAAAAGAAAGCGGGTGTCTCCTTGAAAAAAGAGACACCCGCTTTTAGGTAGCATTTCCGGACATCCGGAGTTCCGTTGATTTAGTCCGCTTTGCTGCCCGACTCTTCAGACAGACCTTCCGGCTGTACTGCATTCCGCGGATATTGGCCTTCTCCGTGCGAACCGGTTGCGTCCAGGTTCACCTGTTGCTGCTGGTTGTTTTTGTTGTTGTTGGACGGACGGGAACCCGTGTCTTCGCTGGTAGTACCCATTTGATCGTCGGCAGTATTACCAGAAGCAGCACCTTCACGGTTTTGCGAACGGGTTACATCCATGTCTTTATTCGACATTGACGCATCTTGCTGATCTTGGTTGTTTGGAGTGTTCATAATTGAAAAGGGGTTTAGGGTATTCAGACACAAAAAAAACGGTGCCGCCGGTACCACATGTCGGGTTAGCAGTTCGCCAAAAAAAGAAAGGTTTGCGCTTTGCAAACCTTTCGGAGAATCAAGACTCGGATGCGCTAGGATTAAGGTGTTCCAAGAGTGGAACGATCCAGCGCATCGTCATGGTCTTTCTGTATAAGATTTTCAGTATCGGTGGATTCCGGTTGGGTATTGGTTCCTTCCTGAGCCGCATCATAGGCACCATCGGTCGTAATGCTTTGACCAGTTGCACTCTGACCAGAAGATTCGCCTGTTCCTACCGATCCGCCGCCACCCGGAGCCGTCTGGCCTTCATAGATTACATTGGTGCCAGTGTTGGCAGCCGAGGTGCTATGAGAATGACGACTGCGTACGGCGCTTGTCGGACTGGAAATAATGCTATCAATACGGGAAGCCAAACCAGCACGGCTTCCGGAATCGTTCGATTCGGTTGAATTTTCTTCCGGAAGATTTGAATTCGTTTCCATGAGGATTCTAAGGTTTACTGATTTAGAGAAAAAACAGTGCCACTACAGCGATCCGGAGAAGGTATCGCCCTGATCGATGTCGCCGCTTTGGTAGCCGCGCTTAAACCAGTACATCCGTTGTTCAGACGAGCCATGGGTAAACGATTCGGGATGAACAGAGCCTTGGGTCATCTCCTGAATATTATCGTCTCCTACAGCCGCAGCGGCACCCAATGCCTCCTGAATGTCGCCCGGTTCGATAACACCTTTCATCTGCTGAGTGTAATGCGCCCAGATACCGGCCAGAAAATCAGCCTGAAGTTCTAACCGTACAGACAAGGCATTGGCATCTTCCTGACTTCCCTGTTGCATCATGCGTTGCACCTTTTCAGAAATGCCCAGCAGGTTTTGGACGTGGTGCCCCACTTCATGCGCTACCACATACGCCAGTGCAAAATCGCCCGGAGCGTTGAAGCGGCCTTTCAGTTCTTCTGCAAATGCCAGATCGATATAGACTTTCCGGTCGGCCGGGCAGTAAAAAGGTCCGGAAGCGGCAGAAGCGGATCCGCATTCAGTCTGAACCCCATCGTCGAAAATGCGCAGAACCGGCTTTTGGTACTGCTGCCGGTATTTTTCCATAAACAGCTGGTCCCAGACCGTCTCGGTTGTAGCCAGCACTTTTTTGACAAACTGCGCGGTTCCATCATCGGCCCGCTGACCGGGCGCACCCCGTTCGCTGGCAGTTCCGGAACTGCTATCGCCCTGTGGCAGCACCTGCGACGGATCGCCACCCAGGAAGTACACAATCAGCGCCAGTACGGTTGCACCGAGACCACCTCCGAACAGAACCCGGCCCCCGCCCCCGCCACTGGTTCCGCGCGTATCTTCTACGTTACTGCTTTCGCCGATATTCTTTAAGTCCATATACAAGTGCCTTTTAGGAGGGTAATAGGGTTTCCTTCACAGTTCTAAAAAGTGTGCCGGCTGTTCCGGAAGGGTTTCTCAGTCGAGATATTTTCCTACGATCGGCATCCGGCGACCCATTCCAAAGGCTTTGGGAGACACCCGGATAATCGGGCAAAACTGGGCACGTTTAAATTCTGCCCGGTTAACCAGTCCCAGAATCCGGGATACCAGCGTTGCCTCATAACCCATGGCTACCAGCTCATCCGGTCCCTGCCGCCGCTCGATGTACTGATACAGAATCTCATCCAGCACTGCGTAATCCGGTAAGGAATCCGAGTCTTTTTGTCCGGGGCGTAGCTCGGCACTGGGTGCTTTGGTCAGAATGTGTTCCGGAATCAGTTCTGTATTCCGGTTGAGGTGCCGTGCCAATGCATAGATCTGCATCTTATACAGATCGCCCAATACGCCGAGGCCGCCAGCCATATCGCCATAGAGGGTGCCGTAACCGGTCGCCAGTTCGCTTTTATTGCTGGTATTGAGCAACACCGAGCCAAACTTATTGGATAAGGCCATAACCATGGCTCCACGGATACGCGATTGCAGATTTTCTTCCGCAACCGAGAACGGCAGATCGCCGAATACCGGTTTCAGGGCTTCCGTGTACTGATCAAATACGCCTGCAATCGGAATAATTTCATAGGGATTGCCCAGATTCTGCGATAGTTGTTCGGCGTCGCTTACACTATGAGACGAGCTGAACTCAGACGGCATCAGCAGCGCCTGTACGTTTTCCGGCCCCAGCGCTTCGCAGGCCAGTGCCAGTACAACGGCCGAGTCGATGCCGCCACTGGACGCCACAATTGCTTTGGTAAAGCCCGATTTCCGGAAATAATCCCGGATGCCCAGGAGCAGCGCCTGGTGGATCGCTCCGATCTGGGTTTCCGGTTCCAGATGCTGGAAATGATGCGGCATCAGCAGCGGAATATGCAACGCGGGTTTCCGGATCCCTTCGTAAAAGGTTTCATCCTCCCATTTCAACGTAACCTCCTGAAGGCTTTCCTTAAAATACGGCAGCTCCAGCGATACGTTCTGGTACTGATCCATGGCGATAGAGCCGCCGTCGAACACCAGTTCGGTCTGGGCACCTACGGCATTGACATAAATCATGGGCAGACTGTACCGGGCGACATTCTGCTTGATGATGGCCTGCCGTACCATTGGATGCTGGTAGCTAAATGGAGACGCACTGAGGTTGATCATCACGTGCGGATTTTGCTCCATCAGAAAATCCATCGGGGTATCGCGGTACAGTGGATTGTCGTCGATGTTCCAGATGTCTTCGCAGATGGTCACGGCCAATCGTTTGCCTTTGAAGTGAAGTACATTCCAGCTCCGGGCCGGCTCGAAATAGCGGTATTCATCGAACACATCGTAGGTTGGCAGCAGGGTTTTATGCACCAGCCCGATCTGCTGCTGTCCGTAAAACAGGTACGCGCTGTTGAACAAATCTTTACCGTCTTTGAGGTCCGGATTGCGGCAGGGCGCGCCTACCAGTACCCCAATGGTATCGGCGGCATTCCGGATGCGGTCCAGTGCGGCCTCGGTTTGATTCAGAAAATCATCAAATTCCAGAAAATCACGGGGCGGATAGCCACAAACCGCCATTTCTGAAAACACAATCAGTTCACCTCCATCCGCTTTGGCTTCGGCGATGGCGTCAAGGATTTTCTGGGTATTGGCTTCAAAATTGCCAATGTGGTAGTTCTGCTGGGCGAGGAATATTTTCATGAACCGGATCCGGGCGTTTTGAGTTTCGGACAGGCTACAAAAATCAGGCACATGCTGCAATTAAACGGTTCCGCAGCTAGTAGCAAACCGGATCGGACCCAGCCGTCTGTAATCCGACTCGCGGACCTGGGGCTATCGAAAGCAGTTTTTCCGGAAAACATCAAATGCCGGCCTTCATCTTGACCCCGGCACTTATTTTCGCATCTTGGGTCGTTTTCCTATGAATTATTTTAAGAGTTGCTGGCTGCCGGTATTTCTACTGGCTTTTGGGGTTGCCTCCTGTACCAGTCTTGATGCCCCGGATGTAAGTGCCGTAAAAGTCAAACTGACGGCCCGCCGGTTCGACCGGGATTTTTCGGCTATCGATACCACTGCCGTGGGTGCCGGGTTACAACGTTTGCAACAGCAGTATCCTGATTTCCTCAATTTTTACCTGGATACTTTAATGGGGTTCGGGGTTCGGGGCCAGTACGCAGATACCGCGCTGCCGGTACGCGAAGGGGTTCGGGTGTTGCTGACGCAAAAAGATTACCGGGGGTTGTTTGATACCGTAGCCGCACATTTTCCGGATACCAAAGCTGCCGAGGCGGCTATCACGGATGCCTACCGCTACTACCGGCATTATTTTCCCCAAGCGCCCGAGCAACGTCCGCTGGTGTTTTTTACAGCCAATCTCAACCGCTACAATGCGATTACGTATGAGGATCTGCTGGGCGTGGGACTGGACATGTACCTGGGACCGCAATATCCGTTTTACCGGTCGGTCGAGATTCCGGAATACATGATCCGGCGGCTGACACCGGCCTCTATTCCGGTCGATCTGATGATTGCCCTGCACCGGGAGCAGCATCCGTTCGAACCCGAAAACCAGCGGCTGATTGATCTGATGATCCAGCGTGGACAGGAATTGTATTTCCTGACGAAAGTGCTGCCTCAGACACCCGACAGCATCCGGCTGGGCTATGCAGGCGAACAGCTCCACTGGCTGGAAGACAACGAGACCTACGTCTATCACTTCTATATCCAGAAAAAACTGTTGCACGAAACCAACATGCTGAAAGTGATCCGGTATGTGACCGATGGTCCGCGCGATGTGGCGATTTCGGCTGAAGCACCCGGGAACACCGGTTCCTGGATTGGCTTCCGGATCTTCAGCGCCTGGATGGATAAACACCCGGATCTGCCCCTGGCAGAAGCCCTTAAACCCAAAGACGGACAGCAGATTTTGCAGGAAAGCGGCTACAAGCCCAAATAATACCCAAGTCCCTCATGACCTATCAAATCAAACTGCCGCAGTTTGAAGGCCCCTTCGATCTGTTGCTGTTCTTTATTGAGCGGGATGAGCTGGATATTTACAATATTCCGATCTCGCAGATCACGGCAGAATTTCTAGTGTATATCCGGCAACTGGAAGCACTGAACATCGATCTGGCCTCGGAGTTTATTTTATTTGTGTCGACCCTGATGCGCATCAAGGCCCGCACGCTCCTCCCCCGCCGGGAAGTAGATGCCCAGGGACAGGAAATCGACCCACGACAAGAGCTGATCGACAAGCTGCTCGAATACAAACGCTATAAGGAAGCCAGTGCCGAACTGGCCCAACTTGAAGCAGACCGTGCCCAACTGTTTCATCGGGCAGCAGCACGGGCCGAACTGCATCAACTGGGTGAAACCTACAGCGAAGGCACGGAGATTCAAACGGTCAGCCTGTACAAGCTGGTCCAGACACTGGAGCGGGTGTTGAAGCGGCTCGACGAGCGACTGAATAAGCCGCAGCACGTGGTGGTGAAATACAACTGGAGTCAGGAAGGACAGCGTACCTGGCTGCTCACACACCTGGAAGCTGAACACGAGACGTCTTTTGAAGCGCTTTTCGGGCACTGCCAGAGCCGGATTCATGCCATCTTCACCTTTCTGGCCTTATTGGAACTGGCCCAGCAACGGTATCTGACGTTGGATCGTTCGGATGGAGACCGGAATGCGTTTGCCATCCACTGGAATGCGAACCGGGAAACGCAACTGGCCGAAGAACAGCAGCTTGCGGAAGCAGCAGTTGAAGACGCAGAAGTTTCCGGAACGCCGGCAGTTATACTTACCGATCCGGAAATTTAATGTTCCGGAATAGAGAACGTTTCCGGAGTGCGTACATCTGTGTAGAGAAGTTTCGGCTTAGTAGACCGAGACAAATCCCTTTTCCCAGTTTTCCCGGTTGCGGAAAATATCAAACCGGAACAGACCTTTTTTCTGGAAGTTGCGTTTGTCCAGCACCACTGGCGACTCCAGTACGCGGGGCAGTTCCAGAACCATTTTATTAGATCCGTCGTAAAACCGGATCACATACTGGTAGGTCTTGGGATCCGGAAGCTCAATATTAATATGGCCGGTAAACGGGTTTGTGAATACATACGGCGACGGCACAATTTCCGGAATCGGCTTGATCAGGCCGGGTAATTTTACCGGTGCGGTCACTGTTCCGGTAGCCGAGTCGATGGAAACGGTAGCCAGGACGGGTAGAATCTTGACCAGCAATTTTTGCAACGAGTCGTTGCCAGGAATAATCCCGGCAGCCAGAATCTGTGCACTGTCTACTTTCAGCTTAAACCGGTTGGAATACCAGGTCAGGTCTGAGGAGAACGCAATGTACAGGCGATAGTAATTGGCTCCCGGAAGCGGGTGACCGTCGATAAAGCCCTGCGGACCCTTTTTCAGGTTTTTGACAAACCCGATCGTTGTAAAGTTGTAAATCGAATCTGAGGAACGCTGCACCGCGATCGACTTAATGCCGTCGTACTGCGCCGTCCAGCCCAGAATGTTCATCCCTCTGTGCGTAGCGCCTACCATATCCGGAAGCTGCGGCTGGGCGTGTGCCGTCTTGGAAAAGCAGCAACAAGCAGTGATCAAAATCGCTGCAAATACCTTCAAACCAGTCATGGCTGTAAACCTACAGCATAATCAGGAGACGGCCGGAACCCGATGCATTTTTTAGCGCTTTGACAGGATTCTTTTTGATGCCTTCGGTATTCTGCCTTAGTTTGGGCATTCCCTTTTTTACATACTCATGCGTTCGTTCCTGAAAAAACCGCTTTCTCACCTGCTGGAGGAAGCCGATTCGTCTGAAAAAAGTCTCAAGCGGACCCTTGGTGCCGGTGCGTTGGTTGCCCTGGGTGTTGGAGCCATCATTGGTGCCGGCTTGTTTGTGCGCACCGCAGCGGCAGCGGCTCAGAATGCGGGTCCTTCGGTAACCCTCGGATTTATCATTGCGGCAATCGGTTGTGCCTTTGCCGGATTGTGTTATGCTGAATTATCATCCTCCATTCCGATTTCCGGAAGCGCATACACTTATACCTATGCCACGATGGGCGAGATGCTGGCCTGGATTATCGGCTGGGATCTGATGCTCGAATATGCGGTCGGTGCGGCTACGGTTGGCATTGCCTGGAGTGAGTATCTCAATCACTTTCTAACCCACGTGCTGCACGTCAGTCCCATTCCGTATGAATGGAGTCACAGTCCGTTTGAACACAGTTTAGCTGATGCGGCCGGGGTGATTCATCACGGGATGATGAATCTGCCGGCCCTGGGGATTGTAGCCCTGATGAGCTTGTTACTGATCCGCGGGATTCATGAATCGGCTGTCGTCAACAATATTTTCGTAATTGTTAAGGTCGGAATTGTCATTTTGCTGATTGCCTTTGGCTGGCAGTTTATCAATCCGCAAAACCATACGCCCTACATTCCGGAACCTTCGATCTACACTGATCACCAGGGTATCAGCCACAGTTACGGGGGCATCATGGGGATTCTGGGTGCGGCGGGAGTTGTGTTTTTTGCCTTTATCGGCTTTGATGCGGTGAGTACGGCGGCGCAGGAAACCAAGAACCCGAAGCGGGATATGCCGATCGGGATTCTGGGTTCGCTGGTAGTTTGTACCATTCTCTATATCCTGTTTTCACACGTACTGACCGGTATGGCACCGGTAGAATTTTTCCGGACAACCGGAAAAGAAGCGTCGGTAGCAGCGGCGATTACCACCTTTATGCCGGGCTATGGCTGGCTGGGACAACTGGTGACGGTAGCGATTCTGGCCGGTTTTACGTCTGTGATTCTGGTGATGCTGCTGGGCCAGAGCCGGGTATTTTACTCCATGAGCCGCGACGGGCTGATGCCTACGGTCTTTAGCCAGCTGCACCCCAAATTCCAGACACCCTACAAAGCCAATCTGATTATTCTGGTGCTGGTGGGTGCGTTTGCAGCCTTCGTACCGGGCGATATCGTAGGCGATATGACCTCCATCGGAACCTTGTTTGCCTTTATTCTGGTCTGCCTGGCGGTGATCATTCTCCGGAAAAAAGAGCCGGATATGCCACGTAAATTCCGGACGCCGCTGGTGCCACTAGTGCCGATCCTCGGTATTCTGGTGTGTTTAGCCATGATTGTCGGATTGGGCTGGACCAACTGGTTGCGACTGGGCGGCTGGCTGGCAATTGGGTTGCTGGTGTATTACGGCTACAGCATCCACCACAGCAAGCTGGGCAAGATGCGTAAAAACGGTCAGCTTTAAGCCTGCGCAGCATGGCTTGGTTTTTGGATTCTATTTTCACTCTATCCTCACTTTAAAAACTAATTTTATTTATGAGACGCTCCAAAACAATTGGGTTACTGGCTTTCGTAGCGGGTGCAACGGCGCTGCTGTACAAACCTGCTATGAAGCTGATCCGGGAACTGACTGATAACCGTTCCCGCCGGAAAAGCACCCGGAAAAGCGTTGACGATCAGCTGGGTAAGTTTGCAAATCACTACCTGGGCAGCAATCGCCACCATGCGCGTGCCGCCAAACACCACAAGTCAACGACTACGTCCTAGGATTTTTTCAGGAACCGGTTTTCCATTCCCCGCATGCACGGCTTTTCTCAAAAGGCCGTGCATGCTGCTTTTAAGCAGGTTGAATAGTACATTTGCCGCGCGCTGCGGCTTCCATTCCGGAAGGTAGCAGATCACCTCTTACTTACGCAATCTCTATAATACACATGGCATACGATCTGATCGTTATTGGCAGCGGCCCGGGCGGCTACGTAGCTGCTATCCGAGCGTCCCAACTGGGCTTTAAAACGGCAATCATTGAGAAAGAATCATTGGGCGGAATCTGCCTTAACTGGGGCTGTATTCCGACCAAAGCGCTGATCAAAAGCGCTAATGTGATGGATTACTTCTCGCATGCCAAAGACTACGGGATCAACGCCGGTGATTTTGCACCGGATTTCCCGGCCGTGGTAAAACGCAGCCGTGGCGTGGCCGACAAGATGAGTAAGGGCATTCAATTCCTGATGAAGAAAAACAAAATCGACGTCCTCATGGGGTTTGCAACCGTTAAAGGCGGTGGCAAAATCTCTGTAAAGAGCGCCGATGGCAACATGCAGGACGTTGAAGCCAAGAATATTATTATTGCAACCGGTGGCCGCGCCCGTGAGTTGCCTTCCATGCCAATCGACGGTAAAAAGATCATTGGGTACCGAGAGGCGATGGTGCTTCCGGAACGCCCTAAAACCATGATCGTAGTGGGTTCTGGTGCCATCGGGGTCGAGTTTGCGTATGTGTACGCCAACATGGGCACCCAGGTGACCATCGTGGAATATGCACCGCGCATTGTGCCGGTAGAAGATGAAGACATCTCCAAAGAACTGGAGAAAAGCTATAAGAAGCGTGGCATTACCATCATGACCAATGCCAATGTGGAGCGCGTGGATACGTCCGGAAACGGCGTCAAGGCATTTGTAAAAACAGCTACTGGCGAAGTAACGCTGGAAGCAGACGTATTGCTGAGTGCGGTGGGTGTAGTGGCCAATATCGAAGGCATTGGTCTTGAAGAAGTAGGCGTTAAAACTGAAAAAGGCAAGATTGTGGTAGACCCGTACGGCAAAACCTCTGTAGACGGTCTGTACGCCATCGGCGACTGCACACCAGGTCAGGCACTGGCTCACGTAGCCTCTAAAGAAGCGGTAGTTTGCGTAGAGGCGATTGCCCATGCAGCCGGAACCTACCACCACAAGCCGGAACCGGTTGATTACGGCAACGTACCGGGTTGTACCTATTGCACGCCGGAAATCGCATCCGTAGGGATGACTGAAAAAGCCGCCCGCGAAGCCGGTTACGAACTGAAAGTAGGTAAGTTTCCATTCTCCGCATCTGGAAAAGCTTCTGCTGCCGGTGCGACTGAAGGCTTCGTCAAAGTGATCTTTGACGCCAAATACGGCGAGTGGCTGGGTACGCACATGATCGGTGCCAACGTAACGGAGATCATCTCCGAGACTGTACTGGGCCGTAAGTTGGAAACTACCTGGCAGGAAGTGCTCGATGCCATTCACCCGCACCCGACCATGAGTGAAGGGGTGAAAGATGCTGTAGAAGTTGCCCTTGGCGAAGCCATTCACCTGTAAAGAACCTGATCTAATCTTCCGGAAAAGCCACACATTTTGTGTGGCTTTTCTGTTTAGCTTTAAAAGATGCTACTGCAAGCTGCTATTGGTATGGGGATGTTGCTCTTACCTATCCTATGGGTAGTTGTGTCCGTGTGGCTGACTTCCTTGTTAGGCGCCGTTTTATTCCGGAAGGACAAAGTAAAAATTAGATCTATTTCCCGAACACTATTAATGATCACCAGTCTGCTTCTAGCGTGTATCTTGTTGTTTATTATGGGTGTAGCTGGTGGAATTAATTAACCTGTTTATCTCTCCTGAAAAGTGCAAAGTACCAGCCTTTCCGGAGAAGAGCCCAAATATGGGTCACTCCGACCGAGAGAGGAATCTTACAGCACTTGTGTCCGGCATTGGTGAGATCTATCATTTACAGTCGAGATGACCCGGATAGCGTGATTAATACTTTTCCGGAAGTACAAATATCATGGGTCATTCCGACCGGTAGGGAGGAATCTCACGGCACCTGTTCCTGCTATTATGGGATCTGGGCTTTTACAGTCGAGATCCCATAATAGCGTAATCGGTGATTTCTGAAAGACGATAAAGGAATTCCCGGAAAACTAAAGACCGGTAGTTCCCTAGCGCCCGAAGCGCATTTTGAAGACGCCCAGCATAGCCTCTTTGACGATGCCTTTGCTCATCTTCGATACGCCTTCCACCCGGTCGATAAAACGGATAGGCACTTCTTTAATTTTAAATCCGGCTTTCCAAGCCCGGTACTTCATACCGATCTGAAACGCGTAGCCTACAAACTTGACGTTGCTTAGATTGATGGTCTCCAAAACAACCCTCCGGTAGCAGATAAAGCCAGCGGTCGGGTCTTTCACCGGCATCCAGGTAATCAGTTGGGTGTACATCGCGCCGCCTTTGGAGATCATCACCCGATCGGCCGGCCAGTTGACAATACTACCGCCCTTTACATACCGGGAGCCGATGGCCAAATCTGCCGCTCCGGACGCCACCGCTTCGTGAAGGCGCAGCAAATCTTTGGGATCGTGCGAGAAGTCGGCATCCATTTCGAAGATGTATTCATAGCCCTGCTCCAGCCCCCAGCGAAAGCCGGTAATATACGCCGTACCCAAACCCAGTTTTCCGGAACGCTCAATCAAATGCAGGTTTTTGGAGAATTCCTGCTCCTGAAGCCGGCGGATAATGCCGGCGGTGCCATCGGGCGAACCGTCATCAATAATCAGCACATGGAAATCGCCGGGCAACGCAAAGACAGCACGCACAATTTTTTCGGCGTTTTCTTTCTCGTTGTACGTAGGGATAATGACTAGTTTGTCCACAAAAGAAGCAGGAACGGGCAGGGGGCGAAAGTAGTACGCGATGCGGTGTTAAAAAATAGAAATTCCCTTAGTGCTTGCTGGAACGCTTGGGACGCTCCCGAAACCCGTCTATCAACGTTTGTAAGACCTGCTTGGTATGGAGTGCAAATTCTTTCTCCAGCACCCAGTGGTGGTAGCCCGGATCCGCTTTCAGCACATCGCGCACCGTGCGGCCCTGATACTTGCCGAAGTTGTAACACACCTCACCGTTTTTGGATACCAGCCGGCGCGCATAATCCACCAACGGCTCCTTGCCGAAGGTAAACTGATGCAAATGTTCCACATCAACGGCCAACTGCGGGTACCGGTCGAGCTGGCCCGTCAGCACATCGATCACGGCCTGGGTATCGGCCTCAGCACTGTGGGCATTCTCAAGGGGTTTGCCGCAGTAAAATTCGACTGCAGCGCTAAGGGTGCGCTTTTCCATCCGGAAAAAGATCTGCTGCGGGTCCACGATGTGGCAGTTGCCGAAATCAGGTGTGATGCCGACGCGTAAAAATTCTTCAGCCAGCAGGGGAATATCGAAGTTGAGCACGTTGTAACCGGCGACATCGCAGTCCCGGAAGTAATCCAGAATCTGTGGAGCGATCGCAGCAAAATTTGGACTGTCTTGTACATCTTCATTGCTGATGCCATGCACGTCAAAGGCACCCGGCGTGATCGGCATTTCCGGATTTACACGCCGCACCAGCGACTCACGGGCACCATCGGGATGAATGCGCACCAAGGCAATCTCTACAATCCGGTCTTTGATTATATCCGCTCCGGTGGTTTCCAGGTCAAAGAACACCACCGGCCGGGTCAGCTTTAAACGATGCATACCATTAAAATACTTTTCTAAACAGATTCTGTCAACAGGGTTTTCCAATCAGTGCCTTCGAATGTTCCGGAACTCATCAGTAGCAGGCATACTGGTTCAGCAGATTGTGCAACCAGCTGCGTTACCTGCTGCCGGAGGGCTTCTACCTGGTCTATGACAGCCAGATCAGGTCGGCCAAAGCCCGCGTGTACAGTTTCCGGAAGCAACGACGCAAGGCGTTTCAGTTGCAGGGCATGGCTGCTGAAATACACCAGCGCATCATCCGCTGCATCCATACTGCCGGCATACTGGTCCAGAAAATCTTTGCTTAAGCTGCTGTAGGTATGCAGTTCAAAAAGGGCAATCAACCGCCGGTTGGGATACGCTTCCCGCACGGCATCCAGCGTAGCTTTCAGCTTGGAAGGCGCATGTGCAAAATCCCGGAAGGCGATGATCTGGTTAGTTTCAAAGGCTTTTTCCAGTCGTTTGGCAGCGCCCCCGAAGTCCTGAATGGCCTCATAAAATGCCTCAGCCGATACGCCCAGCGTTTCGCAGATGGCTTTTGCACCCATCAGATTCAGCAGATTGTGGCGGCCAAACACCGCCAGTGGAATCTCGGTTCCGGATGTGGTCGTCAGCAATGCTTTTCCGTCTTCGTAGCGGTACTGCGGCATTGAGTACGGGATCATCTTCAGGTAGCTTCCGGAATCGGCTACGACCCGGACGACTTCCGAATCGTCGGCATTGTACACCAGTGTGGTACCGGCGTCCAGGTTTTGCAGGTAGGTCTGGAACTGCGACACGTAGTTTTCGTACGTCGGGAATACGTTGATATGATCCCAGGCAATGCCCGACAGCAGGGTAATCTGCGGATGGTAGAAGAAAATCTTAGGTCGTTTTTCCAGTACGGACGCCGGGTATTCATCTCCTTCCAGCAACATGACCGGCGCGTCTGACAACTGTACAGATTGTGCAAACCCTTCCAGCTTGGCGCCCACCAGGTAATCAAACGGCTTGCCTGCTTTTTGCAGCACGTGCATAATCATGCTGGTAATGGTGGTTTTACCGTGCGATCCGGCAATAGCCACACGCAGCTTATTTTTGGCCACCTCATAGACATATTCCGGAAACGAATACACAGGAATCTGAAGCTCCCGGGCGCGTTGCAGTTCAGGATTGTCTTCTTTGGCATGCATCCCAAGTACGACCGCGTCCAGGCCGATAGTAATTTTTTCCGGAAACCAGCCAACCTCAGACGGCAAAATGCCTGTCTGTAACAGTGCAGTCCTGGCCGGGTCGTGGATGGCATCGTCAGAACCTGTTACCCGGACCCCATCGCGGTACAATGCGAGTGCTAATTGATGCATAACGGCACCGCCGATTGCAATAAAATGTATACTTTTCATTATTTTCGTGCAAACAAAATTCACAGAGACCGTCCAAAAGTACTCCGACGGATTCCAACCTTCTTCTATCATGCGCAAGCTTTCTTCGTTTCGCCGTCTCGCAGTTGTGGTCTTTACGGTTATTACCAGCAGCCTGCTGATGGCATCCTGTGCGGCTTCCGGTCCTAAATATGGTTGTCCGGGTGCTGTAAACCAAGGCAGTAAGTACGCACGCGACTAAGCGACTGGTTATACTTTTTCCGGAAAATGTAGTTTCCGAAAAAGCCCTGTCTGATCCATCAGACAGGGCTTTTTATTTAAACGGGTTCCGGACCTGTGCTTAGAAAAAGCTGTAGCCCACATGAATCTGAAAGCTGCGCTGCTTCCAGTTCTCCTGTACTTTGTCAGCATTGTTGACATCGGTGAGTCCCAGCACGTAGCGGGCGCCTACCTGTAATTTGAAGGGCAGTTTGGCGGAGGCCCCGATCACGCCTTCAATATTGGACTTCCTGAAAATATCGTCAGGATTCTTCAACAGATTTTCTTTGTCCGATACGCTCAGGTTGGCTGTAAACTGCGGACCAATCTGCAACCACAGTGGGCCGACCACTTTCAACTGAAATAAAATAGGTACTGAAAGCTGGTTGAGCCGGTAGCGCCCCGATTTGGCGGAGTCTTTCAGATCGTTGTAGTAATTGGTGTAAAAATCCTTCGCGGTTTTTCCGGAAGACGTAAAAGATGTTTGAGTAAAAAAAGCTTCTGCCTGTACGCCCATGCGCACGGCCGTGGCACCGGCATATACGCCGCCCAGAATATTGGCTTTGTAACCGTCCTCCCAGGAAGTGCCATTGAGCTGCGACAGATTGGCGCCCAGTTTCAAACCGGCATAGAAGCTTTGCGCACGCACAGCAGTGGTAATTGAACAGGCTGCAACAGCCAGAAGTAACGCTTTTTTCATAAGGTGGAGGGTTAAGACGTTCCGGAAGATGAGGTCGATGACGTTAAAACTAAAAAATCATTACCAAAAGGTCGGGTGTGATCATAGATAGCCTGCAAAAAAACCGAACCCAGTGCCGGATAAAAGTCCAGAAAGGTGAGTTTGCGTTCCTGTAACCCTTTGTGGAGCCACAGGCCTTGCTGGAGCCGGAGCACCCGCTGATACCAGATTTGATGTTTCCGTTTTTCGGCCTGCAGGATCTTTTTACCGGTTGCCTCGATCAGTTGTCCGATCCGGTGTTGCTGCGCGGCGCCGTAGGCTTCCAGACTGGCATCGGTAGCCGCCGCCAACTGAAATAAGGGGTTCAACTGGGCTGCTATCTGTTCTTTGAGCGCACTGATGGCAAGGGTTTGGGGAAGCTCTTGTTGTGCACGGGTGCTTAACAACGCCTGCGGGTCCTCAAAAAGTTGGTCCAGGGAAAGCCCGGTGGCCTGTAATAAGGCAGTCGCGGATTCCGGAAGCCACTGGATCGACTGGCGCACCACCACCACCGGATAGGGTATTTCATAGGCTTCAAACAGCGGCTTTAGCTGCATCCAGTATGCCACTTCTGCTCCACCGCCGATAAAGGCTACGTTGGGCAGGATCGTTTCCTGGTACAACCCACGCAACACCACATTGGGCGAAAACGTTTCCGGATGGTTCGCCAGTTGGTCTCTGAGCTGCTGTTCATTCCAGTGCAGATCGGTTCCGACCACCTGCCAGTTATCCGCTCCGGTTTGTTCGATGCGGCTGCGGATATCTCCATCGAGGTAAAATAAATTTACCGGACGCGGATAGGCCTGCACCGGATACCGCTCACTAAGCCGTTCGCTTTGTGCTGTTACCAGGGCGTAGGGTTTGTGCTCAAAGAGATCGTCGGCGAAGACCGGTATCATTTTTTGCTTGAGCGCCAGGCTGTCGCCGTCGATCACTACAATTCCATAGTCGCCGAGCAGTCCGGTAACCAGTTTGCGCGTGGCCGATGCAATGGTCTGTCCCGGTGCATACGCGGTTTGAAGCAACTCCGTCAGGTGATCGGTTGCCGCTCCCGGCGGACCCAGTCGGTTCAAAACAGTTTTCAGCAGTGCTTGCAGCGAATCGGTGGGCATACGTCCCACGGCGCCCTGCTGGCCTCCCCCATCCCACTGAAAGACCTCTTCGCCCAACTGAAAATGACCCAGCTCGTCCAGGTCGTTGTCTTCGCTACCGATATAAAAGACCGGTACAAAGTCCTCTTCCGGAAACCGTGTTTTCAGATCATCGGCCAGTCGTGCAGCATGAATAATTTTATAGATAAAATACAGGGCACCGGTAAAAAGGGCCGGTTGGTGGGCGGTACAGACGGTGTAACAATTGGTCTGACGCAGCTTTTCCAGATTGAGCCGCACGGATTCCGGAAGCGGCATCGCACCATACTGCCGCAACAGTTCCTGATACAACCCTTCACGGTCGGTCGGGAACCGCGTCCGGGCTGCGATAGCGTCCCGGATCCCGTTGTAATCGGGCGGATGGGCTACAAACGGTTTGAACGTATCCGGCCGAGCCAGATAATCAGTCACCAAAGGCGAAAACCGCCGCGTAACCGCATGAGAAAGGTAGTGTGCCGTTACTGGCAGGTCAGCAGCGTCAGCCATCGTAGGGAAGTGCAAAGAAGCCTCAAAAGTACATTTTCCGGAGGCGGACTGGGACAAATACCAGTTACCTGTTATCTTTCCGGAAACAGGCCTGCCTAAAAAAGATGTACCCAGACCTTCCCAACCCGATTAAACAATGGGCTGAAGACGATCGCCCGCGTGAGAAATTACAATCCAAAGGTCCGGCGGCGCTTTCGGATGCCGAGCTGCTGGCGATTCTGATCAATACCGGCACCCCACGTCGATCGGCACTGGATCTGGGGCGCGATGTGCTGGCACTGGCCAAGGGGAATCTGCACGAGCTGGGGCGTTTGGGGCTTCAGGGTCTTTGCAAAGTCAAAGGCATCGGGCCGGCCAAAGCCATCACGCTGGCGGCAGCATTGGAACTGGGCCGGCGACGCCAACTGGGCGAAGCGTTGGAGCGGCCCACCCTTAAAAGCAGCGAGGAAGTGGCTGAAGTCGTGGTTCCGTTATTGCGGGACCGCGATACCGAAGCCTTTTTGGTGCTGTTTCTCAATCAGGCCCAGCGGCTGATTCAACATGAGGTGTTGAGTATCGGCGGTATTGCCGGTACCGTAGCCGATATCCGGGTGATTCTGCGCGCGGCGCTGCTTAGCAGTGCCTCGCGGATTATTGTGGCCCACAACCACCCGTCCGGAAATCTGACGCCCTCCGAAGCCGACAAAAAACTCACCCAACAACTTAAGACCGCCGCTGCTCATATGGACATCACGTTGCTGGATCATTTGATTGTAGGCGGAACCGCGTATCTGAGTTTTGCGGATGAAGGCCTTCTGTAAAACTGTCTGTCCCTTCTAAAGCCGGTAAGATGAGCCTGCTGCTTTAACTTGCAGCAATTTTGGTGCGGGCATATCCGTTATGCACAGCGTCTGTTCAACGTTTTGGACAGACAGAGCCGTAATTCTTCTTGATTCATGCTTCAGATAGGTTTGTTTGGCACCGGTCACCTGGGAAAAATTCACTTGCAGCAGTGGCTGGAAATCCCGGGAGTACAGGTGGTTGGGTTTTATGACCCTGATGATACGCAGGCAGCTACTACCATCGCTACGTATCAGGTGCCCCGCTACACCGATGCGGATGCACTGATCCGGGCCTGCGATGCGATCGACATTGTAACGCCTACGACAACCCATCACCAGCTGGCTTTACAGGTCTTGCAGGCTCACAAGCATGTGTTCATCGAAAAACCGCTGGCGCAGAGTCTGGAGGAAGCCCGTGAAATCGTGGATCTGGTCGCGCAAACGGGTGTCAAATGTCAGATCGGACACGTAGAACGCTACAATCCTGCCCTGCTGGCGCTGGGTCCGGATCCGGTACAGCCGGTTTTTATCGAATCTCACCGGCTGGCACAGTTCAATCCCCGTGGCACCGATGTATCCGTGATCCTCGATCTGATGATTCACGATCTGGATATCGTGTTGCACCTGGTCAAAAGTCCCGTTAAGGCGGTGAGTGCTTCGGGCGTGGCGGTGGTTTCGCAAACGGTCGATATCGTATCGGCGCGCATCGAGTTTGAAAACGGTTGTGTAGCCAATCTGACGACCTCGCGCATTTCCCTGAAAAAGATGCGGAAGATGCGGCTGTTCCGGAAAGACGCATATATCGGAATCGATTTCCTGGACAAAAAAACAGAGGTGATTCAAATGAAACAACCGGGTGCAGTAGCGGGAATGATGGACTTCCCGATTGATTTACCCAGTGGTGAAAGCCGGATTATCTCGGTACAGATGCCAGCGGTGCAGCCCTCCAACGCCATCCGTGATGAGCTGGCTGATTTCGCAGCCGCTATTTTACAGGACCGGCCGGTGAAAGTGCCGGCTACCGATGGACTGGCAGCAATGGAAATTGCCCATCAGATTCTGGCGCAGGTGGATTTACACCTGGCCCAACAAACCCTTTTAGCTTAAGTTTTTAGAAGATTATGGTTCGTGTTTTAGCAGCGTTTTGGTTCGCTTTCCTGATTCTTGGAGGCACCGGTTGCAATCTGATCAATCCGGCCGAGGAGATTCCGACGTACATCCAGGTCGATTCATTTCAGTTCTTCAATACCCGCGCCGATAGTACCGGTGGCACCACCCATAAAATCCGGTCTGTCTTTGTAACCTACCGGGGACAAAATGTAGGCGGCTTCGACCTGCCGGCCAAAATTCCGGTCCTTGCTTCCGGAACCGGTGAACTCATCCTGAGTCCGGGCGTAGACAATACCGGCTTGTTCAGTTACCAGCTTCAGTATCCCCACTACAAGTCTTTTATTACGAACCTGACGGCTGCACCGGGACAGACCACTACGGTTGCTCCTCAGACCGGATATATGCCTGCGACCAGGTTTTCATATCTCGAAACTTTTGAAAACAGCAACGATTTCGTTACGCTATCAGGGTCATCGGTCAGCAACACGACAACGCCGGGCGAAGTATTGGATGGTAACCGATCCGGAGTCTTTTCGGCTAGCGGCACCACTCCGACGACTGTGGTCATGTCCAGAACGTTTAACTATCTGGCCGCCAACAGTGATGGATTTCTGGAGCTGGACTACCAGGGAAATGCCTTTCTGAGTATTGGTGTCATCGCCGACAATCAAAGCCAGCCCAATTACTTTTTTACGCTCAGTCCGAGTCCGGAACGAAATAAAATCTATGTCTCGCTGGAGTCGGCCATTGCCAAACTGGGAAACAGTGCTTCCGGCCTTCGCATCCTGTTTCAGGTGTACACGCAAGATGGCCAGACGAGCGGAAAAGTGGTGGTTGACAATGTAAAAATCCTTGTTTTTTAAAGCGAACGACGTTTCCGGACTCTCATGCCGACGGTTAACCAAAAACGCCGCGCCCTGCGCAACTGGATTGTAGCTGACTATACTGCTGCCGCAGTCAGTTGGTTGCTGGCGTTTGCGTATCGGTATGATGCACTGGGCAAATCGGGGTTCTGGGAAGCTTGGCGATTGCTGCTGCCTCGCGACTGGTTTCTGGGCCTGCTGCTGATTCCAGCAATCTGGCTGAGCTGGTACACGCTCTGCGGCACCTATTTTGATCCGTACCGGAAGTCGCGCCTGCACGAGGTCAACCGCACGTTTATCAGTTGCATTCCGGGAGCCGTGATGGTTTCACTCCTCATCTTCGGAGACGACGCCGACAACTTCCAATACTTTATCCGGAGTACCGGTCGGTACCTGCTGATCCAGACCTCGCTGACCCTGATCCTGCGGTTGCTGATTATGAACCGGATCAAGCATGACCTGATTATCGGTAAAGTCGGTTTTAATACCCTGATTGTGGGTGGAAGTGGTCAGGCCATTAGTCTGTATAAGCAGATCACCAACAGCCCCGTCGTGCTGGGCAATCTGTTCAAAGGATTTGTGTATTCCGGAATCGAAAACAGCAACGGCATGAGTGTGTACCTCCCGCAACTGGGAAGCATTCAGGAGCTGGAAACCATTATCGATACCCACAGTATTGAAGAAGTAATTATCGCCGTGGATTCGTCGGAACATCATCTGCTCGACAACCTGCTGACGCGATTATCCAACCGACCGGTAACCGTCAAAATGCTGCCAGATCTGCACGATATTATTGCCGGATTTGTCAAAACCAGTAATGTCTACGATGCGGTTCTGATCAATATCGAACCCAACCTGATGCCCGACTGGCAACGGGTTTGCAAGCGTGTGATCGACGTGTTGGTTTCCGGAACAGCGTTGTTGCTATTGAGTCCATTTTTACTGTTTGCAGCCCTCAAAGTGCGGCTGTCTTCATCCGGACCCATCTTTTACCGGCAGCAGCGCATCGGACTGCATGGCCATCCGTTTTACATCTACAAGTTCCGCTCCATGTACGTGGATGCAGAAGTTTCCGGACCGGCGCTCAGCAGCAAAGGCGATCCACGCATTACGCCCTGGGGCCGGATCATGCGCAAATGGCGCATTGATGAACTGCCGCAGTTTTTCAACATCCTGAAAGGCGATATGAGCCTGGTGGGTCCGCGTCCGGAACGCGCGCACTTTATTGATCTGATTACCCAGACACATCCCCACTACCGCTATCTGCACAAAGTACAGCCCGGACTGACCTCCTGGGGGATGGTGCAGTTTGGATATGCTGAAAATGTAAGCGAGATGATTCAGCGGATGCGCTACGATCTGTTGTATATCGAAAACTGCTCACTGGCGCTCGACATCAAGATCATGCTCTACACCTTCCGGGTGTTATTTCAGGGACGCGGGAAATAAGAGTGTGCTGAATCGAAGGGTTCCGGAATCCGCTGCAAATGTGTCCTAGAGATAGCCCAGCATTTCATCCAGCCAGGTACGCTCGTTGCTCAGACGTGGAATCTTGTGTTGTCCGCCCAGCTTTCCACGGTCTTTCAGCCACTGGTTGAATCCGCCGCGGGGCATCTGGTGTACAATCGGCATACGCAGGGCAATGCTTTTATGGCGCTTGGCTTCATAATCGGAGTTGATCCGCTTCAGCGACTCGTCCATTTCCTGTGCAAAAACCTCCAGCGGTACCGGCAGCTTTTCAAACTCAATAATCCACTCGTGGGCGCCGTTGCTGTCACCGGTCATGTATACCGGTGCCGCACTGTAGTCGACCACGATAGCGCCGGTCCGTTCGCAGGCTTCGTTGATGGCCGCATCCGAGTTGTCTACGATCACTTCTTCGCCGAAGGCATTCATAAAGGATTTGACCCGTCCGGAAACTTTGATTCGGTACGGTGCCAGTGAGGTAAACTGAACCGTATCACCTACTGCGTAACGCCACAGGCCGCCGTTGGTCGAGATGATCAGCGCGTAGTTTTTACTGAGCTCTACTTCCTGCAATGAAAGTGTCTGGCCGTCTTCTTTGCCCCATTCTTCCATCGGCATAAACTCGTAGTAAATGCCGTGGTTGAGGAACAGCAACATTCCTTCCTCAGACAAATCATCCTGTGCGGCAAAGAATCCTTCTGAGGCGTTGTACGTCTCCAGGTAATGCATCTGCGGGGATGGAATCAAATTCCGGAATTGCTGGCGATAGGGTTTGAACGAAACGCCGCCATGGATATACAGCTCCAGATTCGGCCAGATATCCAGTGGGTTGTCGGTGCCGGCGATTTGCAGAATCCGTTTGATGAGCACCACCGTCCAGGTTGGCACGCCGGCAATGAAGGTGACGTTTTCGCGCATAGTGGCCTCAGCCATCGCTTCGATCTTGGCTTCCCACTCATTCATCAACGCCACTGAGAGATCCGGTGTACGCACCATCTGGCCGATGCGGGGCATATTTTCCAGCATCACCGCCGACAAATCGCCGTAGAAGGAATCGGCTGCCAGTTGATTGACCTGGTGCGAGCCGCCGATCACGAGGCATTTGCCGTTCATGATGCCACTGTCCGGAACCTGTCGCAGATACAGCGCAATTACATCTTTGCTGCTCTTGTAGTGATTGTCTTCAAGCGATTCTTTGGAAACCGGAATAAACTTAGACTTATCTGAAGTGGTTCCGGAACTTTTAGCGAACCAACTGATATCCGACGGCCACAACACGTTTTGCTCGCCGTTCATACTCCGCTCAATCCAGGGCTTCAGCGTATCATAATCGTTGATGGGCACCGCTTTCCGGAAATCCGCCACATTGTTGATGCTTTCAAAGCCATGGGCCTTTCCGAAATCGGTAAACTGCGCCGAGCCAATCAGGTCGTTGAAGACCTGTTTCTGGGTATCGATCGGGTTGAGCGCAAAATTGTCGATGACGGATGTACGCCACCGGAAGAACCCTTTCAGAGCCGGAGAAATAATGCTCATAACAGAAAGCTAAGGTAAGCGGTTTGTCGGGTTGGATTCCAGCCGTTCTACGTTGGCGCCCAAAGGTTTTTAAAACGAATGGGTTGCACTGGCAGCGGCACTTGAGTACCGGATCGCGGATCAGAACCTCCCGTGATACTGTATACGCGGCATCCGGTGACCTGCACCGGGTGTATCCGGAATCCGTATGAGTCCGATCAGAAGTTCAGCACTTTACGTTTCAGCTCAAACTGCTGGCCCAGATACACTTTCCGGACCTGCTCATCGGAAGCCAGTTCTTCGGCAGTACCGGCTTTGAGGATTTTGCCTTCAAACAGCAGGTACGCCCGGTCGGTAATGGACAGCGTTTCCTGCACGTTGTGGTCGGTAATGAGAATGCCGATGTTTTTGAACTTCAGCTTGGCCACAATGATCTGAATGTCTTCCACCGCAATCGGATCAATACCGGCAAAAGGCTCATCCAACAAAATGAATTTGGGATCGACCGATAAGGCACGGGCTATTTCCGTCCGCCGCCGCTCACCGCCGCTCAGTACATCGCCCGGGCTTTTCCGGACGTGTGTCAGCCGAAACTCTTCGAGCAGGGCATCCCGTTTTTTCAGTTGCTCGGCGCGGGTCATCTTGGTCATCTCCAGCACCGCACCGATGTTGTCTTCTACGCTCAGCTTCCGGAACACCGAGGCTTCCTGCGGCAGATAGCCAATGCCCAGTTGCGCCCGTTTGTACATCGGCAGTTTGGTGATATTGACGCCATCCAGAAATACGTTGCCTTCATCAGGCTTGATCAGACCCACCACCTGATAGAACGAGGTGGTTTTGCCCGCGCCGTTGGGTCCCAGCAGCCCTACGATTTCGCCTTGTGCCACTTCAAAAGACACATGGTTGACGACGGTGCGCTTGCCGTAGCGTTTGACCAGATTTTCGGTATGGATTCTCACAGCGCAAAAATACACCGCACAGGCGCGGCGGGTGTACTTTCGCACTCCTTCCGGAAACGCCTTTTTACTATGTACCGTCTGTTGTTTTGCATCCTGTCTGTTATCGCCCTGGCCTCCTGCCGCGAAACCCGCATTCACGAAGAAGCCGACTGGCAGAAAAACTACGAGTTGCCGGGTATCCGGAATGCGTCGTTCATCCTGCGCGATCATTCCCATGAAGCCGTGTATTTCATGAACAAGGAGGAATGCCTGCGTCGCACCCTGCCGGCGTCTACGTTCAAGATTTTCAACAGTCTGGTAGCCCTCGAAACCGGTATCGCGCCCGATGACAACCTGAAGATCCAGTGGGATGGCGTGGTGCGCGAGATGTCCGAATGGAACAAGGATCTGACGTTGCGGGAAGCGTTCCGGGCGTCTGCCGTCTGGTATTATCAGGAAGTAGCCCGCCGCATTGGAAAACCGGTGATGCAGCATTATCTGGATACGGCCAACTACGGGAATAAAACCATTTCCGGAATTGACACCTTCTGGCTCGACGGCTCCTTGCAGATTTCACCGGATGAGCAGGTGGGCCTGCTGAAGCGCCTGTATTTTGCCGAGTTGCCGTTTGCCGAGCGTACCCAGCGCATCGTAAAAAGCATGATGCTCTGGGAAGACAGCAGCGCGTATAAACTGTATTACAAAACCGGCTGGGGCTGCGTCAACAAAACCACTGATGTGCTGTGGGTAGCCGGCTTTACCGAGCGCCTGGAAAAAGTAAAGGAAATGAAAGGCTCGATGAACAACAGCGATCTCCGCGCCTACCCGTACTTTTTTGCGCAGCGCTTTGAGATTGCCCACGGCGACAGTACCCGCAACTGGGCGCCATTCCGGATTGAATTGCTGAAGAAAACCCTGCGGCAGGCCGGCGCCATCTGATCCGCCCTTCCGGAACCGGAACATCCTTGAATTCCGGATCGTGGAGTGCTCGTCTGAGGGTGTCGCAGATCAGTCAAATGACTGTCCACCGGCAGCCGCCAGCCGCACAATTGTTTCGTAGTCGGTGGCCGACAGGTCATGGAAGAAGTAATGCACCGGATCTGTTTTTTCACCGTTCCGGATCACTTCATAGTGGCAATGCGGACCGGTACTTTTACCGGTACTGCCCACCCAACCAATCACCTCGCCCCGTTGCACGGCCTGTCCGGGCCGTGCCTTCACCTTTACCATATGGCCGTATAAGGTGCCGTAGCCGTAGCTATGATTCAGGATCACATGGTTGCCATAGCCGCCCTCGTCGTAGGATACGCTGACCACAGTTCCATCAGCAGTTGCGTAGATCGGTGTACCCATCGGCGCCGCAAAATCCAGCCCGGTATGCAGCTTGGGCGTTTTATAAATCGGATCAATCCGGTAACCAAATCCGGAAGCGATCCGGTCCAGGTTTTTATTGCTCACCGGCTGAATGGCCGGAATATGGGCCAGCATCTGGGCTTTGGTTGCAGCCAGTCGAAGCAGTGTGTCGTAGGATCGGTTCTGAAGCCGGATCCGGTCGTCCATCCGGTGCAGCCGTTGTTGCAGCCGGGCGATCAGCGTGTCGGAACGCACCCAGCTGGTTTTCTGCCGGGCCAGCATCCGGTAATCTTTGCCTTGCCGGATCGAATCCGGAAGCGGATCGCGTTCAAAAACGGCCCGGTACACATCATTGTCCCGCTGCTCTAGTGCTTCCAGTTGCTCATCGAGCAGCGCCAGCCGGGTCAGCAGCCCACTGTAGTTTTCCTGCAAGATCCGCCGGTCCTGATCAAACCGCTTTTCTTTGGGGCTTTCCAGAAACCGGAAGGCCAGCAACGCCAGGACGCCTCCGGTGGTGACCGAAGCAGAGATAAAGCCAAAAGCGCGCAGGAGCTTGACCCACCAGGGCAGGTGCCAACGCTCATAGCGATGGGTGTTCGCGTTATAATAGTATTTCTTGCGGCGGGGCACAGGGGAAAGATAACGGGAAGAATTGACTTCTGTCCGGGCGTCCAGCGCACAAAGCGCTAATTTTGCCACCATGCAGCCGTATTTGTTGTACTCCGATGGGAAGGGAAGCATTTTTGAAGACACCTCTTTGTACGTGGTCGGGCGGACCGGATGGGATGCCGTTCCGGTCGAGGAAGAGGCGTGGATTGAGCTTCCGGAAGGTGGCAATCTGTATGAACTGCCCGGCAGACGCGGCATTGGTATCGATGTACGCACCGGCGAAATGCGGCTGTGCGACAAAGGCTGGGCGGTCGCTGCCTTTATCCCGCCTGCCCATACCGGCTTTTACCTCTCTGCTTTTGAAACCGCTCCGGAAGCCCCGACGCTGCCGTTATTTTGCTATACCGCTGCCGGCTGGCACAATGGCCTTTTTTACGTTCCCGCCCGGCGCATTGAGCGCGATATCCGCCAGGAAGCATCCGGATATGATGAATCTCTGGTCGCCAGCGGCATCGAAACGCTGACGGCGACATATCCGCACAACCGACTGGTACAACACCTGGCGCATACCTGTGCCGAGAAGTACGAGTGTCCTGCGGCCCGTAACTATTTCCTGCACCGCTGGGAGTGCCCGATTCCGTCTTCACCGGCCTGCAACAGCAACTGCGTAGGCTGTATTTCCTTTCAGCCCGAAGAAGAAAGCATTACCTCGCCGCACGACCGGATTTCGTTTAAGCCTACTGCGCTGGAGATTGCCGAATACACCGTGCCGCATCTGGAAACCGCGCCCTACCCGATTGTATCCTTCGGACAAGGCTGTGAGGGCGAGCCGCTGCTGATGGGACCAGTGCTGGAAGAAAGCATCCGCGAAATCCGGAAACACACCTCCCGCGGCAGCATCAATATCAACACCAACGGTTCCAAACCCGATGTGGTGGAGCGACTGATGCAGGCAGGGCTCAACAGCATTCGTGTAAGTACAAATTCGTTGCAACCGGCCCTGTACACCAGCTATTACCGGCCCAACAACTATGTATTTGAAAACATCATCAAAAGTCTGGAGGTAGTGAACCGGATGGGCGGCTGGACATCTATCAACTACTTCGTCTTTCCCGGCGTTACCGACAGCGTAGCGGAATATGAAGCCTTACGGGCCGTGATTCAGCGCACCGGGCTCAACATGATTCAGTGGCGCAATTTCAACATCGATCCGGACTGGTATATGGGTCGGATGGGAATTACCGATCCGGGCGAAATCCTGGGGATGGGGCAACTGATGGATGTGTTGCAGGAGGAATTTCCCAACCTGAAATACGGGTACTTCAATCCGCCGCTCGAGCGCATGACCGACTATGACCATGCCTTTGCACATTAGGACGGCAACGGATCCGTTATAGGCAGGACATCCGTTGTATCTTGTAGGGTATATCTTTTTTCTTCAATCACGCATTTTTATGACGACTGCTGTTGTTCCGGAAGCCAACCGTCCCCGGCAGGTAAAAGCGCTGGCCCTGACGCTGGGCATTCATGCACTCCTGGCCCTGCTGTTTTTCGGCATCCGGTATGCAGCGCCGCAACCCGTTTCACCGCCTGCGGAAGAACTGGGGATGGAAGTCAATCTGGGCAGCAGCGCGGATGGCTACGGCACCGAGCAACCTGAGATCATGGGTGATCCGGCACCGGAAACACCAGTAACTGCTCCAGCGTCCGGTACTCCGGAAGAAGCGACCGAACCCATCACTGCTTCGCCCTCCAACGATCCGGATGCTACGGAGATCACTCCTAAAAAAGAAACGCTCCAGGCAACGAAGCCCAAGCCCACCACACCTAAGACCACTCCAACCCGAATCCCGACCGTAGCGACCACTCCGGCGGCTACCAAACCATCCGAAGCACCGCGCAAAGCCAAGGTGTTATTTCCCGGTAGTACCGGTACGGGTGGCAACGGCGCCCAGCGTGATGTAGCGGGTGGCAACGAAGGCAATACCTTTGGCAATGGCGACCGGGGCGTACCCGGCGGCACACCGGGCGCTAAAAACTATGAGGGCAGTCCGGGACGCGGCACCGGCGGCGTGAACCACACCCTTTCCGGACGCACGATTCTGGCGCCCCGGCTGGAAGGCAATTTCCGGAATGGTGGTACGGTGAAGATGCGGGTAACTGTAAACCGCGCCGGGGCAATTGTAAGCAGCTCGGTCCTTTCCGGAAGCGGCGAACTGGTACCGATTGCCAAAGACAAATTACAGCAGGTCCGCTTCTCCGCAGCGCCTGAGGGTCCGGTAGAGCAGTTCGGCACGGTCACGTTCGTGTTTAAAACGGGTGGGTAGATTCCGGGGATTAAGTACCGGGATTTTAGGTTCCGGAACCTTGCGCGATCCGGTCATTCCGACCGCAAGGGAGGAATCTCACGTTACCTGATTATCTCTTGTGAGAGCTCTCCATTCCGGTCGAGATGCCCTACAAATGTGCTTGCCGGAGACTGCATAGGGGCGAATGGCATTTGCCCTTATTTAATGCAGTTTTTTCTGTAGCAGCTTTAATCATCAATTTTCACGCTTTCCTCAAAACAACACCTGTTGTGGCTCACCATCCACGCTACGCGCAGACGCTGGAGTTTCTTTTTGCGCAACTGCCTATGTTTACCCGCATAGGCGCGGCGGCGTACAAGGCCGATCTGTTCAATACACTAGCACTGTGTGCGGCGCTGGGTAATCCGGAACAGCGATTCCGGAGTGTGCACATTGCCGGTACCAACGGAAAAGGCAGCACCAGTACAGCCTTGGCCGCCTTTTTGCAAGCAGCCAGATACAAAACCGCACTTTACACCTCCCCGCATCTGGTGGATTTCCGGGAGCGGATCCGCATCAACGGCGCGATGATTCCGGAATCCTTTGTAGTGGATTTTACCGACCGGATGCAGCCGATGATGGAAACGATTCAGCCGTCTTTTTTTGAACTGACCGTTGCGATGGCCTTTGAATGGTTTGCACAGGAACAGGTGGATATCGCCGTAATCGAAACAGGGCTGGGCGGCCGGCTCGACAGCACCAATGTGATTACCCCGATGGTGTCGGTGATTACCAACATTGCGCTCGATCATACAGCGCTGCTGGGCGACACCCGGACACAGATAGCCGGAGAGAAGGCAGGTATCATCAAACCCGGCGTACCCGTAATTATCGGCGAACGGGACGCAGCAACCGAACCGGTATTCCGGCAGAAGGCAGCGCTGGAAGGCAGTCCGATTCACTTCGCAGAAGACTGCTGGCAGGTGGCAGCGCTGGACCAGCGGAGCCGGGTACGGGCCTATGAAGCCGTGCAGCCCGCTATAGATACGACCTTATTTTTCGAGGCCAGCCTTTCCGGAACGTATCAGCAACAGAATCTGGCGACCGTCTTTACAACGCTGGACATATTGGCGAGCCTGGGACTTTCCGTTCGGGTGAGTGATGCATCTGATGCCTTGGCAGATTTGAGCCAACAGGGACTGCGCGGACGCTACGAGATTTTGCAGGAAATACCTCTCATTGTAGCCGATGTGGCTCATAACCCACAGGGACTGGAAGCGGTGTTGCAACAGTGGACCAGCGAGGTTTCCGGAACGAAGCATGTGGTGCTGGGTTTTGTCCGGGATAAAGACGTGGCCGCCGCGTTGAGTTTGTTTCCGAAAGATGCGCACTATCACTTCTGTCAGGCCGATATTCCCCGTGCCCTACCAGTAGCGGAACTGGCAGCTATGGGCACTGCTACCGGCCTTTCCGGAACGGCGTATCCGTCCGTAGTTGAAGCCGTTGCGGCTGCTAAAAGCCTATTGGGCACAGAAGACTCCCTGCTGATCACCGGCAGCTTTTTCATCGTAGGGGAAGCGCTGACAGGATGGGAGACGCTTTGATACTATATTGATAGCACAGTTTCTCTACGAGTTTGTACCTCTGATGAGTCCCGCCCCATAAGGTTACCTGTCTCAAGCCGCTTGCCTGATCCGATAGTTATGAATCCGATCCACATTCCGTTTCACCTGGGATTGCCGACGCTGGTGTGCGTGATCGGACTGGCTTTAATCTTCCGGAACCGGATTTCGTTTCGCACTCAACCACTCTGGGTGGGTATAACGGTCTTCCTGACTGTGGTACCTGCTGATGATTGTCGACAGTGCGCTGTGCATAGACCTCTACCGGCAGTGGGACTTAAACCGGTATGATCTGAAGCAGGATGGGTTTTTCACAGGTCCGGAAGAAGGTACCCCGGCTACCCCGGCTATGGAAGCAGCGCTGTCCAGATACAATCACGATCTGGGCAGAAATCTTTCTTTTATCACAGGATTTGTAGCCGCTTTCATCATAGCTCTGATCGTATACATCATAGGGCTCATTTTCTCCCGGAAGACGCGCAAAATCAGCTCTTAAACCTGAAAAACGTTTCTAATCGCAGTCCCATTCAGCGATAAAAAAAGTTGGGTCGTGGAATCCTGCGTTTAAAGCTGCTTCCAACCACTCCACTTGAGTCGAACGAATAGCATCTTTGGCTTTTCGTTTCAATTCTGCAAACACAAAGTGACCTTCCCGATAAGCGATGATATCAAAACAGCCAGTCTTTGGCCCGCCTTTTAGCTTGTAAATCCTATTAAAAGCATCCAGTATAATAGGGTCTGGAAGTACAGGGTCTGACCGTTCAGGCAATCCCTGCCAGAATTTAGTTCGAAAGGTGTCTACCCAGGCACCTTTATAGCCTTGGCTTTCCAACAGCCGTAGAAGTGCGAGTTCTGCAAATAATGGTTCTCCATTCAGATTCAGGAGTGGTTTCCCGCCGTAGGTATCGAAGTCATGCGGCTGTGGCCATCTCTGAAAACGGAGCAGGTATTTGTCTATAGGAATAGACCTTCCATTTTTTGAAACCAACAGTTCAGTCAGAAGGGCGTCCTGGCCTAAATCCATATCTTCAAATCTATGTGTATGATTGGTTACCCCACTTCCGGAAGCTTGAATTCAGCGTTCAGCTCATCGATATAGCCGAGGATGTCTTTGCGGCCCAGAAACTTTATCGACGACGTCATAAATGAGCGCGGAATAAACTCCCACTCTTCACGCATCTTGTTGATAAACGCTTTGGCATTCATACTGGCTTCACGCTGGGTGACCTTATCCGCTTTCGTGAAGATCATGTTGAACGGCACTTCCCACTGGCCCAGTTGCGCCAGAAAATCCAGGTCCAGTTGCTGCGGACGCAAGCGGCTGTCGAGCAGCACAAATACAGTCAGCAGATTGGGCCGGTCACGCAGGTATCCGGAAATCATTTTCTGCCAGTTGGCCCGTTGTGTCTGGCTCACCTTGGCATAGCCATAGCCGGGCAAATCCACCAGATACCAGTTCTCCCGGACGCCTTTCGCGCCTTCGCTTTCGATTTCAAAATGGTTGATCAACTGCGTTTTGCCGGGCGCGGCTGACGTTTTGGCCAGCTTGGCATTGCGCGTCAGCATATTAATGAGCGAAGACTTTCCTACGTTGGACCGGCCAATAAAGGCATACTCCGGCCGGTCGGGCTTGGGACACAAGGAAGCGTTGGGGGACGAGACTATATAACGGGCGTTGCGGATTTCCATAAAAAGGCAGAACGGGCAGGCGTACTTTTGAACACTGTATGCAGACTTCCGGAAACAGAACGCACGACGCCATCGTGCCCGATGAATCGTCAAAGCTAAGCAAGACCGAACAGGTGGCCGAAATGTTTGACGGCATTGCGCCTAAATATGACTTCCTGAACCATACCCTAAGTATGGGCATCGACCGGGGCTGGCGTAAAAAAGCCATTCAAAGCATTCAGGTCTGCAACCCTACAACCATCCTGGATCTGGCAACCGGAACCGGCGATCTGGCACTACTGGCAGCGAAAGAAACCGGCGCACAGGTAACCGGTGTGGATATTTCGGACGGGATGATGGCTGTAGGACGGCAAAAAGCAGCAGCGGCAGGCCTTTCCGGAACCGTTTCGTTTCAGCTGGGCGACAGTGCCCAACTCAGCTTTGCTGACAATTCCTTTGATGCAGTACTGTGTGCGTATGGCGTTCGCAATTTCGAGCATCTGGATCAGGGCCTTCGGGAAATGTGCCGGGTGCTACGGCCGGGCGGGCGCATGGCGATTCTGGAATTTTCCAAGTCGCAGACGCCTGTGATCAAGCAGGTATTTGGCTTTTATTTCCGGCATATCCTGCCTCGTCTGGGCAATCTGGTGTCCAAGCATGGCCGGGCCTATACCTATCTCAACGAAAGCGCAATGGCATTTCCGGAAGGAGCTGATTTCCGGAAAATCTTATCCAATTGTGGCTTTAAAGACGTAGCGGTTCGTCCGCTGACCTTCGGAATTACAACGCTGTATACCGCTACCAAATAAAACCGGGTCGTCCGGAAAGGAGGTTCCGGTGACGCTTAGTTCAGACAAAAGGCCGGCTGATTATCCGGCTTGCGCAGTAAGAGGCGGCAAACGCTCAGCATCTTGACCCACGCGGTTTCAGCCGTGGAGTCACCTTTCAGAGCGGCACGCTCAAAGTCCATATACCGCTCATAACTTCTTTCACCCAACAGCCCGTAGACCATCATCCGGACGGGTGCCAGTAGTTCCTGATTGATGTCGGCTCCGGCATACAACCGGCTTTTGAGTTTTTGAACCCGTGCCGGAAAACGCTCCCCCACCAGATACAGCAAGGCCTGGAAAGCGGCTTTCGGAAACGTAGGCTGGTTGGGTTGATTTTTCATGGTACTGGGGAGCAAAAAAGAAGTACTTGTATAGATAACTGCAAATACTATACCAGTTCCGGATTCCGTTTGTAGGGAAGGCTGTTTTCCGGAATCTGTCAACCTCCCTGACAGCCGGGTGTTTTACTCAAAGCAATTGGTTTAGTATCTTTCGCGTCTTCTGTCTTCCTATGAAAAACATCTGGCTGTTGGTGGTGCTGCTGAGTATAAGTCTGCCGGGCGCTTTTGCACAACGCAAAGTGCTGAATATGGCGGAACATGATAGCAAGCCGTATTATTTTGGGTTGACATTCGGGCTCAACATGTCGCAGTACCGGTTGACGTATGATCCGTCGTTTGCCAACACCGATACGTTTAAGCGTATTGAGCCGTACTGGTCGCCCGGTTTTACACTGGGATTGATGGGCAATCTGCGGTTGAGCAATCGGTTTGACCTACGGTTTATTCCGGCGGTTTCATTTGCCGGCAAACGGATCCAGTACAACCAACCGCTCAATCCAGCGGTGACAGAAGACAAAACCACTGAAAGTGTATACCTCACGCTGCCGTTGCAGTTCAAGTTTAAAAGCGACCGGATCAATAACTTCCGGTTTTATGCACTGGGCGGCGGCAAATTTGACATTGACCTGGCTGCTAATGCCCGCTCGCGTCGTCGGGATGAATACCTGAAGGTGTTGCCGTATGATGCCGGCTATGAAATCGGGTTTGGGTTTGAATGGTACTATCCCAACTTTATTTTCTCTCCGGAAATCAAGCTGAGCCAGGGCTTAATGAATCAATTGTTCCGGGGCGACCGGAGCCTGCCGCTGGTCAACGCCATCGAAGGCATTAATACCCGCAGCATCGTCATCTCGATTCACCTGGAGGGATAGCATCAAACCAGGTCGACTTCTGCAAGCAGCGTCCGGGTGCCATCGGCTTCGATGCCATACCATTTACGGTTTTGAACTTCGAACGAGGAAAATTTTTCGTCCAGCATATTGGCTAAGAATTCCCGCTTCACTTCGTCGGCAAACTCGTCGCGGTCTTCGTCGTCGGCCATCCCGCTTAGTTCCGTCTGGTATTCGGTATCCGTACGCAAAGCTTCGTCGATTGCACCGACCATTTTTTGCAGGAATGCAGACCGTTCGCCCAGCTCAAAGTCATAAGCGACTTCCAGCAGCGTGTCGCGGTCCGAGAACGACTGATTTTTGATAAACATAGGTTTTGATTTAAGTAAAGTCACAGCAGCAGCCCGTTCCGGACGGCTCTCCAACAGTTAGTAGGTTCCGGATTTCATTTTCTGAAGGGTTTGTTCATACGTAGCAGCATCTGTGCTCTCCGCCTTTTGCAAGGCTTGCAATGCTTTTTCTTCCAGTGCGATGGCATCCGACTTCCGACCGGTCCGGTATAACAGCGACGCATGCGTATCGGCATAAGGCGCCCACTGTTCCGGATACGACGCCGAAAATTCCATTGCCTTTGCCGACCAAGTTAGTGCCTGTTGCAAATCGGCCGCAGTCGCTTTCTTGTTTTCATAGCGTTTCCAGGCCAGGTCATTCAAGGTCTGAGCAGCACGCATAGACGGAAAAGACGCGACATTACGAACTATGTTTTCGGCGATGATGGTATCAATGCTTTTCCCTTCCGGAATCGTCATAGCAGCCAGCTGATACCGAATCTGCGCTTCCAGATCTTTGCGGGTTTTGGCATCGGCGACGGTGTAATCGGTTAGTGTTTTGGAAGCGATCATATTGACTTCCTCCAACTCAACCAGCTTTAGCTGGGTGGGATTGTTGGTTTCGTCATAATACCGCTTGCGGTAAAAAAAGATTGTTGTTTGGGCCTCTTCCGGAACGTCTGTCTGAATGAACCGAATCAGTTGGGTTAGTTTCCGTTCGTCTTTGGCGTTTTTTAGTTGCTCATAACTCGGATACAGCCACCCCTGCGCCTGCGACGCATAACTATGATAGGTATCCTCGCCAGTGTCGCGGGCATCCAGCCGGGCGCGATACGATCTTAAGAGGGGCGCAGCATGGTTCCAGATGGTGTGGGTATGATCCTCAATAAAATACAGGGTACTGTCCGGCATATTCTTGATGTCTACCGTATTCAGGTATGCATCCAGAATCGCATCATTAGGCTGATCAAGCCGTTCGGCTTTACGCAGGTACGCTCTTAAAAACGGTTCCGTCCGCGTTCCGGAAGCAAAGCGTTCCGTATAGCGCGTCCAGGTCATCGGATCGGCCTGTTCCTGAAGCGCTACATCCGCATGTTCATTAAATCCGGCTACGCTACCGGCACCCGAGGTACGGTACACCACCGTCTCGGTCTTCGGATCAATAAACAGGTGCGTCGGGAAGCCATTAATGGCGTATTTTTTGGCCAGCGCAATGCCTTCGCCGTTCTCCGCATCCATGTGATAATTTACAAACAGCGGGTTGTATTTATCCCCTACAGCCTGCTGCGGAAACACGGTTTTCTCCAGCACCTTACAGGGTCCGCACCAGGTGGTATATACGTCTACATAGAGGAGCCGGTTTTGAACCTTGGCTTTTGCCACAGCCGCCTTCCAGGTTCCGGTTTCAAACTGAATCCCCTGGGCATCCGCAACGACCGGAGCCGCGAGTAAAAGCGCTACAAGCAAACGCATAGCCAGCAAAGTTTAGAGGTCAAAGTAAATCGCTGGTCGCTACTTATGCAAATGAGCACCGGAAGGATTCGGTCTGGAAGGCCTGCGTTGCGCTTCCGGAAGGAAGCTGCCAAAAAAAGGACGCGCCCGGTGGGCGCGTCCTGAATAGGTCTAAATTTAAAAATCTGAAGGGGCTTACGAAAGCTTTTCGACCTGCATGTAGGTCAGTTCGACCGGGGTGGAGCGACCAAAGATCTTCACCACCACTTTCATTTTCTTTTTCTCTTCGTTGACTTCTTCGACCAGACCGTTGAAATCGTTGAACGGCCCGTCGATGATTTTCACGGTTTCGCCTACGGTGTACGGATCGGCATAGCCCAGACCCGCTTCGGCTACTTCGTCTACCGTACCGAACATCTTATTGACTTCGCTCTTCCGCAGGGCCGTTGGATTCTCGCGACCCAGGAAGTGAATCACGTTGGATACGCTGGTAATCACCTGTACCATATCGTCGGTCATCTTGGCGTTGGTAACCTCCAGCATCAGGTACCCCGGAAACAGGATTTTATCCCGCAGGGCTTTCTTACCACCGGTAATTTTCACCACTCTTTCAATCGGACACAACACCTGTGTAATCGTGGCACTCCAGCCTGACAGGCGGATTTCCTTCTCCAAGTGTTCTTTAATTTTTTTCTCTTTGCCACTGACCACGCGCAGCACATACCATTTGGTATCGGCTTCGGGCTGGACCGGGGCAGCGGAAACGGTTGTTTCTTCGTTCATATCGTTTGCTCGTCCCGAGGGGTTACCCCAGGATATTGTAGATCAACTTCAGTACCCGCTCCGAAATCTGGTCCATGCCCAGAAACAGCAGCGTAATCACGACCAGCGATACCAGTACAATGATGGTAGTTTGCTGCAGCTCGTCCCAGGTAGGCCAGGTAACCTTGTGTACGAGTTCATCGTATGCTTCCTGAATGTAAGTGCCTAATTTGGCCATAGTGGTACGCTAAATGAATGTTGAATGAATGGCTAAAGTAAAAAGACAAAAGCGAATGAGAAAATCCTCGTTCAACTTTTGTCTTCCGACTATCGTCTGATTCAGCACGGGCACGCGGATTCGAACCACGATCAAAGGTTTTGGAGACCTCTATTCTACCGTTGAACTATGCCCGTAAAGGAAATCCCCGCCGAAGCGGGTGTGCAAAGATATAGCATCAAAGTTCAGAAAACGAACTTTTCCGGAACAGGATTTTAAGCATGCGCATCCAGTCCGGGATACTCTTCATGAATCAGCTCCAGAATTCGATGCATCCGCCGGATACAAACCTGATACGCTGCCTGGATTTCTTCGGTGTGCATCAGATCGCGGGACAGGTTGTAGTTGACACCAGTCGTGACCAGCGTTGTGACATTACTGGCGCGACCGGTGCTGTCAAATACCAGCAGTTCATTCATCTTATCATGAAAGCTGGTTTGCAGCCGGATGTAGAAATCGGTCTGGTTTTGCAACCGGCGGGTATCTTCTTCAAACAAACTGACGATAGCAGCAGACAGTTCATTGTCGTGAATGTGTCCCAGTTTTCCGGAATACTTAAAGCTTTCGTAGCGCCCACGCGACGGAATCGGGCTGTCAAAATCGTGGATGACCAAGTACAGCTGGTTAATCTGGGACGAGTCGGGCACCGAGTTGCGCACCAGGGCATCAAAGACCTGCGCCTTGAGCTGGTAGGCGCCCAATGAAGCTTGGTACTCTTTCAAATCGTAAGTCAGGTTCTGTGCCAGATCCTGCATAAAATGGCGGACTTCGTCCTGCTCATGCCGCGCTTCGCTCCAGCTGTGCAGTCCGATCGACAGACTTACGGCGAAAACGATGATGAAGATCTCCAGTAAAAACTCCTTGATTTTATGCCACATGGTGTGTTGCGGATTGCGCCAGACTTTGATTGCCTTTTTAAGGTGAGCAATAACCTCTAATTCTGCCATACAAAAAACGGCTTGGGCCGAAGGGCGCAAATATATTTCGTATCTGTTCCGGAAAAACGTCTTTGGGGAAAAAGAATGGCCTTCGACCAGATCTTCATCCATCCAACGCTGCTATACGTACCAATATAGGCGCAGTTGGGTCCGTTTGCTACAGTTTACTGCCGCACCATTTGCAATACCGGGCATCCGAGTCATGCCCTTCCCGACCACAAGACGGACAGACCTCTGTACTTTGTCCTTTGGTCCGGACGATATTGCTGATTTCACTTGTCAGAATACCGGTAGGAACTGCGATAATGCCGTAACCGATCAGCATCATCACGGACGCAATAAACTTGCCCAGGGCCGTCAGCGGGGCAATATCGCCATATCCTACCGTGGTAATGGTGACTACCGCCCAATAAATGCTGGTCGGGATGGAGGTAAAGCCAGCCTGCTCGCCTTCTACCAGATACATAACCGACCCCAGAATGATGGTGATGGTCACTACGGTGAGCATGAAGATGGCAATCTTCCGCAACGAACGCCGGATGGCCTGCGTCAGAAACTGGGCCTCGTCGATGTAGTGCGTGAGCTTGAAAATCCGGAAGATGCGCAACAACCGCAAGGCCCGCAATACCAGCAGCGACTGTGCACCGGGCACCACAATGCTGAGATACGAGGGCAGGATTGCCAGCAGATCAATTATGCCCAGTGGACTGAGGATAAAGCGGATGGGCCGTCGAATGACCAGCAACCTCAGGATATACTCGATGGTAAAAATGAACGTAAAAATCCACTCCAGCTGTAAAAAGGAGCGTCCGAACCGCTGATGGTATTCCGGAACCGAATCGAGCACTACCACGAGCGTACTCGTAACCGTAAACAGCAGCAGCGAGACGTCAAAGACCCGTCCTGCACGCGTATTGGTTTCGTAGATCACATCGTGAAGCCGTTTGCGCCACGAGGAGAACGCATCATCTGGAAGTTCAGCCATCAGTAGGCTAAAGATGCGTGCATTTCCGGAATTGCGGCTTTCCGACGCTGATTCGCCCTGCGTCCAAAGGCATTCTGAACGGGCAGTAACAATTTGATGTTGGTTCTGTAACAACCAGATCAAAGCAAAGAAGTCTTTTTGAGGCCGTTTCAAACACTCTTTTCAATCCTGTAGCTATGGCTTGCAAAGCAACACGGAGGTTGGTCGATCTGGTCGTTATCTCGGACGTGCATCTGGGAACGTATGGCTGTCGTGCCAAAGCGCTGGTTCAGTATCTTAAAACCATTCGCCCGCAAACACTGGTGCTCAACGGCGACATTATCGACGTCTGGCAGTTCAGCAAACGCTACTGGCCCAAGAGCCACACGAAGGTGATCAAAGAGCTGATGAATTTTGTCAGCGAAGGCATCCAGGTATATTACGTCACCGGCAATCACGACGAGATGCTGCGCCGCTATGTAGGATTTGAGCTGGGTTCGTTGAAAGTAGTCAACAAAGTGCTGCTACCACTGGCAGATGGGAAGCAGGCCTGGGTGTTCCACGGCGATGTGTTTGACATTACCATGCAGCATAGCAAATGGCTGACCCGGCTGGGGGCCATTGGGTACGACATGTTGATTTTGCTGAACAGCCTGGTCAATTTCGTGTCGGAAAAGATCTTCCGGAAGGGTAAAATATCCGTATCCAAAAAGATCAAGAACAGCGTCAAGTCAGCGGTCAAGTTTATCAACAGCTTCGAGCAGACCGCCGCTGAGATTGGGATTTCCAATGGGTATGACTACGTAGTCTGCGGCCATATTCACCATCCGGAAATCCGGACCATCACCACCGAAAAAGGTCAGATTCTGTATTGCAACAGCGGCGACTGGATCGAAAACCTGACGGCGCTCGAATACCACGAAGGCGAATGGACCCTTTACCATCATCCGGAACAGCAGGCACCGGTTGCCGAAGAGCCGGAGGCAGAACCCAGCACCGGTGAACTGTTCGAAACTATGCTGGAAGAGTTCAACCTGCTTCGCATTCCTGCACCCACTGAAACGGCTTTTTAAAAGCGTTCCGTAAACAAAACTGGTTCTCTTACCATGAAGATTTTGTATGCCATTCAAGGCACCGGAAATGGTCACATCAGCCGTGCGCGGGATCTTGTGCCGCTCCTGGCTCAAAAAGGCGAGCTGGACGTATTGGTGAGCGGTGCGCACGTAGAACTGACGCTGGACCATCCTATTAAGTATCGATTCGGAGGTTTGGGCTTTTTCTTTGGCCGTACTGGTGGCATTGACCTCTGGAAAACTTACCGGCAAAACAGTCTCCGGCGCTTCTGGCAGGAACTTCGATCGTTGCCAGTAACGGACTACGATCTGGTCATCAGCGATTTTGAACCGGTCAGCGCCTGGGCCTGCAAGCTGGCTGGTAAGCCCTGCATCGGGCTGAGTCATCAGGCCGCAGTGGCGCATCCGGACGCACCTAAAGCCAGGGGTCACTACCCGATTGGCCGACTGCTGCTGAATCAATATGCACCTACTACCACGCAGTACGGGTTTCACTTCAAAGCATATGCACCTGGTGTGTTTACGCCCGTGATTCGCAAGCAGGTGCGGGAGTTGCAGACTACCACTGGTGATTACTACACGGTCTATCTGCCGGCTTACAGCGATGCGAATATTGCAGCCGTCTTGTCACAGCTTCCGGAAGTAGACTGGCGGGTGTTTTCAAAGCACAATCAGCAGGCGTTCCGGAACCGGCACGTATCGTTTCAACCGCTGGACAATGCAGCGTTCCTGCAAAGTTTAGCCGGCTGCCGGGGCGTTTTGTGCGGGGCCGGATTTGAAACCCCGGCGGAGGTGCTACATCTGGGGAAAAAGTTACTGGTGATTCCGATGCGGGGCCAGTACGAGCAACACTGCAACGCAGCGGCCTTGCAGGAACTGGGCATTCCGGTGATCCAACGTCTGGACCACGCCTGTCTGCCACAGCTCCGGCAGTGGATTGTTTCAGAGCAGGCCACCAGTATGCAGTATCCGGATGCGACGGCTGTGATTATCGACCAGCTGCTTGAATCCATCTGCGCTCCTGCACATCCGCAGTCCGCAGTTGCTTTTGGATAAAAAAAGCCTTTCTGCACGAGTACAGAAAGGCTTTCCAGTCATTAGTTGAATCCGCTTATTCGGTTGGCTCAGTAGCTTCCGGTGTGGATTCAGAAGCTTCAGTTGTTGCTTCAGAAGATTCGGTCGTTGGTTCCGTAGCTTCAGCAGCTTCGGTTGGAGCCTCCGCCGCAGGAGCCTCGTCGGCATCGCTGCCGGATTCGCCTTCAAACTCAGCCCGTAGGATCCGCTGTACATCTTCGATGGTTTCGCGCTCCAGGTCGGTGCGGCGTACCAGGTCTTCCACACTCATTTCGAGTACAGAAAGGGCGGTATCACAACCGATTTTCCGGAACTCGTCGATGATCCACTCTTCGATTTCGTCGGTAAACTCCATCAGGTCGATATCATATTCGCCACTGGTAGCGTTGGCGACAACATCGCGGTAGACGTCAATCCGGTATCCGGTCAGTTCCTGAGCCAGGTCGATATTGACCCCTTTTTTACCGATGGCAAGGCTCACCTGATCGGGTTCCATCCATACGCGAGCCGATTTCTTGTCGGCGTTCACTTCCATCCGGTTAATCTTCGCCGGGGTCAGGGAGCGTTGGATCAGCAGTTGCGTATTGGCCGTCCAGTTGATGATGTCGATGTTTTCGTTGCGCAGTTCCCGCACGATGCCGTGGATCCGGCTGCCTTTCATCCCAACGCAGGCGCCTACCGGATCTACGCGGTCGTCGAAGCTTTCTACTGCTACTTTAGCGCGCTCACCGGGACGGCGAACAGCTTTTTTAACCGTGATGAGGCCATCCATGATTTCCGGAACTTCCAGTTCCATCAGTTTGCCCAAAAACTCCGGTGTGGTGCGGCTCAGCATAATCACCGGATTGTTGTTGCGCATATCCACGCTTTTGATCACCGCGCGGATGTTTTCGCCTTTCTTGAAAAACTCGCCGACGGCCGGGATCTGTTCCGTTTTAGGCAAAATCAGTTCGTTGCCTTCATCATCGAGCAGCAGCGCTTCTTTTTTCCAGATCTGATACACCTCGCCGGTGATGATTTCGCCGATGCGGTCTTCGTATTTCTTAAGCAGGGTTGCTTTTTTGAGATCCCCGATCCGGGCGGCCAGCGTTTGCTTGGCGGCCAATACGGCGCGGCGACCGAAGTCGTACACATCTACCGGCTGGTACAGTTCTTCGCCTACGTTATAGTCGGGCTCGATCTGAATGGCGTCGGAAAGAGCCACCTGCGCCAGCGGATCTTCTACAGCGTCGTCTTCCACGATTTCACGGCGGTGGAAAATCTCCAGGTCACCGGTCTGGTCGTTTACGATCACGTCGAAGTTGTCGTCGGACCCGTGCTTTTTGCGCAGCAGGGTTTTAAACACATCTTCCAGCACCTTCATAAGCGTGGGCCGGTCGATGTTTTCGGCTTCTTTAAACTCCTGGAAGGAATCGATAAGGTTGATAGAGGCCATGTTTCAGTGGATAATAAATAAATAATGGAATGCTTCAGTGTTGATTAAGAACTGAAACGATTAAAATACGACCTGAACGGTAGCTGTTTTGACGTCGGCAAGTGGAATCGCCACTTCGTGAGGCGGCAGTTTCTTGGTGCCTTTTACCTCCAGGGTCAGCGTATCGTCGGCGAAGGCGCGGAGCAATCCGGTTACGATCGTTCCGTCTGTTTTCTCGACCTCCAATAGGCGATCAATGTTTTTGAGGTACTGCCGGTGGGTCGTCAGCGGCTCACCGATTCCCGGCGAAGACACTTCGAGGGAGAAGTCTCCTTCCGGAAACATAGCTGCTTCTTCGATGGCTGCACGCAGTTTCCGGTTGACCCGGATGCTTTTTTCGACCGTAAGGCCGCTGTCGGCATCGATAAACACCTTGATATTGGCGGTAGGCTTTACCTGGATGCTGGTCACAAAAAGATCGGTATCGTCCATCAGTGGCTCCAGCAGACTGTGGACTTTAGCGATAATTGCTTCGTTGGTCATAGTTGGGGCAAAAAAGAAGGGAAACGCCTGGCGTTCCCCTTTCTGAAATCAATCTGTAAAATCGGTTGCGAATATACACTTTTTTCCCAGAACTCTTTGAGGCGGTGTCGGAACCGATTTAACAACGCAACCCAAACAGACCGCCTACTTTTGTAGGTACCATGAAATTTATTCTGTATTTCATTTTCTTCTTTTTCCTCATTCGCTTTGTGATGCGGGTGGTAATTCCTATGATCAGGGGTGTACGCCAGGTGCAGGGTCGGATGCGGCAGATGCAGGATCAGATGAACCGGATGCAAAACCAGCAACAGCCATCTCAGGCGCCGTCGCAGCCGGAGCCCAAGAAGGGTGATTACATCGATTACGAAGAAGTACGATAGCGTTTTCAGACAGCAGAGCTGACTGGTCAAAGGTTCGGTTTTCTGTGCGCCTACACGTTCAACAACCTAGGATGTACTCATCGGTCGGAAGATCGTTTCGATGGTTTGCGGCGCCACCAGGTGAATGGTTTGCAGGCCCAGTTGATTAGCCGTTTCGATATGCTGGGGACTGTCGTCGATAAACAAAATCTCTTCCGGTTTCAGGTTGTTTTCGTCGATGATTTTCCGGAAGATTTCAGCATTGGGTTTGCGCATCCCGACCCGGTGACTGTAATACACCTTATCAAATAAAACGGCCAGCGTAGGTAGGCCGGTTTGAGCCTTTAAAAGGGCATTGAATGCTTCTTCATGAACTTCATTGGTATTGGAAAGCAACATCAGATTGTAGCGGTTACGGAGTTGTTGCAGCAGTTGGAGCCGGTGGATCGGAAAATTGAGCAGCATGGCATTCCAGGCCTCAATGATCTGCGCATCTGTAATGGCATGGCCACTGGCTGCCCGCATTCCGGAAAGCCAGTCGACTCTGGAGAGCGCGCCGGTTTCCCAGTCATCAAAAAAAGCATTCTGACGCAGTTGCGAGAACTGGGTTTCGAACTCTGGAATGCCCAGGTTCCGGAAGGCCGCCTCGGTAGCACCATAGTCGATGTTGAGGATCACACCGCCGAGGTCGAACAGCAGGGTTTGAATCTGGGAAGGATTGGGGACAGGCATTTTTCCGGAATAATGCGTGCAAAAGTAGGCGTTCCTTATCTTCGCGCTCCGTCTGCGTCCTATACGCAGGCCCGGGCCCTTAGCTCAGTTGGTTAGAGCAGCTGACTCATAATCAGTTGGTCGCTGGTTCAAGCCCGGCAGGGCCCACCCCGTTGAAAGCCGCTCCAGGAGCGGCTTTCAACATTTTAAGCACCAACTAATTATCTTGCGCGTTGTAGAAAGTCATCTTACAATGGCTGCAACAATGCAGAAGAAACGTAATAAGGCTAGGATATCACTGCCCAATGGAGCAAGCTGTACCGAGCCTCATGTCAATCCGGATAGCTTGGAAAACTGCACGTGCCTCTCTGAAGACAGACTGGTATGTGAAGCTGAACTTTTACGATATTACCGGTAATATGAGACCTATCATCCGTAAGAATATGCATAGCTACACCAGTTTGATCGAACGGCAGATAGCTACCGAATCAGTAATCGATATTCTTACAACCGATTTACTGAATGGGTGGAATCCAATTACCCACAAAGACCCTCCGCCTGTAGTCATAGAACTATCTACAGAGCCGGAACCCGTCAAACAGGTGGCAACCGGACCAGAGCCTACAATGGCACGCGCGCTGGCATATGCTATCATTAAACGGTATAAGTATCGCAAACGACGTGTCGCTGAAAATGGGGCCAAACGTGACAAGGTACTTGCAGATGTCTGCGGATACGTGCGTCGGTTTCTGGAGGTAGCGAAACGGCTTGGGAAACACTCCAAACCGATCGCGACCGTGCGCCGGCGCGATGTGCTGGAGATCATGGAACAGCTGGCAGAAGAACGTGAATGGAAATATGCTAGCTGGAACAACTGTATGGCCTACCTGTCTGCATTATGGACCACGCTCATCAAGTATGAGGTGACGGAGATAAATCCCACGACCGGTATCGATGACTGGACGTCAGAGCCCAAAAGCCGGAAAATGCTGACAGAGGCACAACGTGGCCAGATAAAGGACCACCTTGCCAAAGTAGCGCCGGCATTTCTGCGCGCTGGAATGATCTTCTTTGCTTCAGGTGGTCGGGAAGAAGAAATGTGCCGGATTCAAGGGAAGGATGTAAAGCTGGAGAATCAGGAGTTTACTGCCGAGATCCGGGAAGGAAAAGCTGGCTGGCGTCGGGTAACGAAAGCGATCACCGATGCTGCGCTTCCCTACTGGTAGGAAGCCATGATCGGCTGCGGGCCGGAAGAGTACGTGTTCTCAGATGGCTGGAAGCCTGGACCCAGCCAGAATGGTGGGGAGAAGTTTAGTCGGTGGTGGAAGCGGCACGTAAAAGACGGCCTCGGAATTGATGCAGACCCTTACGATCTAAAACGGCTACATACTACCGAAATGGCCTCTCAAAATGAGCAGATAGCAGCAGATTTCAATAGCCACGCGAATACGCGCATGAATGAGAAACACTACGACCAGATGAGCGAAAAGCGGAAGCTGGAGACTCAGAAGCGCCAGAACCTGAAATTCTAATTTTCCGGAAGTAATTCCTAACTTGTTGTATGTATATCAGCACCAGCATGATCGCAAGTGGTGCATAACAGTAAATCACGCTTCCTGATTGGGAAGCGGGATTTACGTTCTAAAAGCAGAGGGATTGAGGTTTCTTGGCTTAATGCTGCACCACCAACTTTTGATTGACCGTTCTGCCATCTACAGTATTGAGGTGAAGCATATATAAGCCATTGGCAAGTGTTTCTGTAGAAATAGTAATACTCCCTCCAGAGACAGACGTTTGGTAGATTTCTTTGCCGCTCAGGTCTGTTATCTGCACTTTACCAATGGCTTTGTCACACTGGATGTATACTTGATCAGTAGCTGGATTCGGATAGATCAGGACGCCTTTGGCCAGATCGACATTGGATACAGCAACCGGATTTCCCTCCAGCTTTACCACCCAATAATCGTATGACCCTCTATTACCTGTTATATCTCCATCATTAGAAGTCGTTTGACCAGCGACGACATAGCCCCCATCACTCGTTTGCTGAATGGAAGTAGCAACATCATAACTTGTTCCGCCCATTGCTTTCTGCCATTGAATAGCACCCATATTGTCTAGCTTCACCAACCAATAATCGTATCCCCCGTGGTTGCCGGTTATGTCTCCGTTGATAGAATTGGTCTGTCCGGCCACGATATAGCCACCATCAGCCGTTTGCTGAATGGATTTAGCATAATTACTTCCTGGTCCACCCAGACACTTTTGCCACTGGATGGCACCCAGACTCGTCAGTTTTACCACCCAATAATCAACGAAACCGTGGTTGCCGCTCACATCTCCATTATTGGATTGAGCATATCCGGTAACGACATAGCCTCCATCAGTCGTTTGCTGAATGGTAGCGGCAGCTTCTCCTGCTGTTCCACCCATTGTTTTCTGCCATTGAATGATGCCCGTACTGGTTAGTTTCACAACCCAGTAATCCACAAGACCGTGATTCCCAGTTACATCCCCGCTGATAGAACTGGATTGACCAGCAACGATGTAGCCCCCATCACTTGTTTGTTGAACAGATGCAGCTTGATCATCTTGAGGGCCACCTAATGATTTTTGCCATTGAATGGTACCTGCATGATCTAATTTGACGACCCAATAGTCGTTACTACCCTGATTGCCGGTAACATCTCCATCATTGGAATTGGAGCTACCAGCCACAATATAACCGCTATCGGCGGTTTGCTGAATAGAAGCAGTTAAGTCATTTCTTGTTCCACCCAAGGTTTTTTTCCATTGAACGATGCCGGTGCTGGCCAGTTTTACGATCCAAGAGTCGTACCCTCCATGATTACCGCTCACATCTCCGTCATTGGAGCGAGAATTTCCGGCAACGATATAGCCGCCATCGGTAGTTTGCTGAACGGAGTTCGCATAATCTTCTCGTATCCCGCCTAAAGACTTTTGCCACTGAATGCTGCCAGTGCTACCCAGCTTTACGATCCAATAATCCACAAGCCCATGATTACCGGTTACATCTCCACTGGTAGATTCTGATATACCGGCAACGATGTAGCCGCCGTCCGTTGTTTGCTGAATGGAGTAAGCTTGATCAGCGCCAGTTCCGCCTAGTGATTTCTGCCATTGAATGGCAGGGACCTGCCCAAAAGCAGTGGTAACAATTAAAAAGGAAAGTAGAGAGAAGAGTTTCTTCATTATCAGTAGGAATGATTTACGAATGGCGAAAATAAGTCTATACTGTTTGATTCAAAGCGTATACAATAGCGTTTGATTCAAAGAACAAACGAATAGTTGCGAATCGGAACCCCCTACCAGTACACTAGTAGGATGTGGCAGTCAGCACCTCCAGTATTCTCCTACAATGAAAGATTCTGCTTGAACATCAACTAATAAATATTTAGGTTCCACGAACTAGCTTTTATTGAATCGTTAGTAAATTTTTAAGAAAATATTTACTTTTCGTTATAATTTTCTTTAACTTAGTGAGTGAAAGATTCTATGTTTTATGAAAAAGGGCCCTTTTTGAAACCATTGAGTCTTACGGAAATGCCGAAAACCGTATTTTAAACAGAGTAGGCATCGCTAAACATTTAGATTGTGAAAAAACTTATCACACTTCTTACGCTTCTATCAGCTAGCACGATCGCTTCTGCTGATATTTGGACTGTAACCCGAGGTAGTTGTTTTTTACAGAAACGATATAACGCTTACGCTCGCGTTTCCGCTGTTAGCTATACCACCTACTCCACAGGCTATAATGCTTGGGGACAATGGATAGGTACGAGTCCAAGAGCAGGTTCTTATGAGCAATGCGGAAGTCACGATGGTGGCTGCACCAGACCTCGAACAGCAGAGTGCCAAAGATCCGGAAACATATCTGATATCACTTATAGTGGTCCCTATGCAATTATCTCTGGCTCCAATCCTTTCTCGGGACATGCTCGTATTACGTTGGATGTAGGTGGTGGTCAGGTCAACCAAATCAGAACCAATAGCGGCCGAGGGATTGCTGGACGATTGGATAGTTGCGAATTGGATTCTACTATTGCTGCCTCACTCGTTTCGAATGGCTGGAGTCGAGGAAATACAAGTGGGATTGTAGATGTGACCGATGCCGGGAATTTGGATATATCAGGTATTTCAGGGACATTGTCAATATCAACAAATACGGACCACTATTCATTGATCAAGATCATCATTATTAAAGAGCGTGATGATCTTGATAAGAATGAGGCTGAAGAAGCGGAAACGCGCCTTGCCAATGGAGATTTTACGGATATTGTCTATATGGCTGAACTTCGGCTGGATAAGGAAGGGGTTCATAAAAGCGGCGCTTTTAACCTCATGACTAACAGACAGGTATCCGTTGCACAGAACAGTGATTCCGTTTGGGTGACTCTGAATAACTTCAGGGCTAACCTCACTCTTAATTCCCCATTGGAACCTAATGAGCACCTCAGTGCGGTGTTCCTGAGTGATGGTGGTTTTGATGTTTCCTCAGCAGTAGTACAAACTCCTCAGGCGCGGCTTTCAGCCAGCGCAGCCGCTGCAGTAGTAAGCCAGGCTACTAATTACGACCCTGAGATTCTTCCTAATCCAGTAGGCCAAGGTGCAGTGTCAATTCGTGCTTTTGCAGAAACAGAAAATGAAGCGATCACTGTCGAAGCATCAGGCGTGACCGGACGTACCTATAGTCTTTACAAAGGGCTGTTGAACAAAGGAGCTAATGAATTAAAAAACATTGAAGTAAGTCATTTGCCACCGGGCATCTACTTTACCAGAATCAATGTTGGTAACCGAGTCTTTACCAAGAAGATCATTAAGCAATAACTTTAAAACAGCAGCCGTTCATTGAGCGGCTGCTGTTTTTTATTTTTATTGATATCTATGAAGAAAACATGCTGTTCTCTCTTTACTGTTCTGCTCATTCTTCCCCTCATAATTACAAACGTACGCGCGCAGAGCCTTTATCCTAGAATTGATGTACTAGGGAGCTATGTGTTTCCACAGTACCAAACAGAGGTAATCGCTGGATCGTTCTCATTAGATCACAAGTCAATCCGTCCTTGTATTGAGATTGGCGTCGATAGACCGTTCTCAGATCATTTCTTCGTAGGAGCAGGAATCCGATATAATCACTACTCAACTACGATTTTTGCCGATAATGTTACCCCTGACATCATTAATAATAAACATCCTTTTACTTGGGAAAGAGGCTATACTGCCCTCACAGTTCCAATATCGTTTGGAATACCCATTAGGATAAAAGGCCAGCGTATAGGAGAAGTACGTGTGGGTGCTGCTTTTGGCATATTAAGTACGGGATATGCGCTCAACAGAGCTTCTTTTGATAATACCACAGCTCCCATTTACCAAGACACGGTTGCACTCAACATCTATATACCAAGCGATAACAATCCCAGTTTTTTCTTCGCTACTCTTGACTTTGCTGCAACGATCTATCCATTTTCAAAAATTCCTCGGTTAGGAATTACGATTGAGTCTTCTTTTGAAGTGACCGATAATAACTATATTTCCCATAATGCTTGGATAGAGAATATCAGTAAAAAGCAAACGTTTCCGTATGAAATTCAGAATACCACTCAATTTAGAACAGTAAGTATAGGATTGAGATACAACTTCAGAAAAAATATGGAAAGTAGGTAATTCATTTTCTTAGAATCCAGTTTATATAAAGGGCATTCTTTAACTGTCTTTCTGCTTGCTACTCTTGCTTTGGTATCGTTGAAAAAGTATTTTCACGCCCCATAAGTTTTTATGGGGCCGTATCAATCTCAATCCGTAATCTCCTCCGACATCCTGAAAAAAATTATTCTCAGTGCTGTGCTACTGACCGTAGCCTTCACTTCCTGCAAAAAGGAGGACAGTTCAAGCAGTACCACTAGTCCTGGAACCAGCGGCCCTGGTACTACCACCAGCGGTAGTGTAACACTGAACGGGAAAACCTATGCCTATGGAGGAGCGGGTACTTTTTTCAGAGTCACTAGCGATAAGAAACAGTTGACGATTGGTGCCACTAACTTAACGGATGGTAGAACTGAAATGATGCTTTATATGCTTTTCAGGGATAGTCTTGCGGTTGGCACTTACCAAATTTATGATGAGGACCGTTCGCTAGAGGCTAACCAAGTAGGGCTTGAAATCAGTCTGCCCATTCAGAAAGCAGCTTATGCAGCAATTGAGACTACCAATGGGAGTGCTATTATCACACTCAAAGACGGGAACTATTCGATCGTGATTCCTAATATGCAATTGAATGTATTTGCAGATACCACTACGGTCCCTTTTTCAATGAACCTAACTCAGAAATAAGCTCTTTAGAAAACCGGGGCCAGCGGGCGCTTCGATTGCGAGGTGCCCGTTTTGGGTCTATGAAGTAATAAAGCAAATTGGTTTTGATTCCCGATCGCTTTGAGAATAAGATATTTCTTGCCGGCCCAACACTGAACCGAGATCCGGAACTGGTGTCTTATGAGTTCGCAGCAGCCAAACAGCGTCTCCAGCTGGAGCATCCGGATGCCCATGTTTTCAATATGGAAATTTTCCTTTCAAAGAATATTAAACACCTGCGTACAACACAGGGTATTAGCCAAGCCGATCTGGGCTCCAAACTCAAGCCCACAAAGGCTCACACCACTATTATTGGTACTATATGAAAATACACTTCTACCTCACCGCACTTTCACTAATGGCCGGCTTTTCCGGAAAGGCCCAATCCACCAATCTGGAAATCGGACTCACTGGCGGTGTTCATTTTCACAATCATTCCGATCCCTATGGTCTCAACGCCCTCACTAAGACGGGCATTGACCTTCAAGGCAGCTTGCTCATCCGTTATACTGTCTCTCCGAAATGGAAACTGGGTATCGAGGCCACTGCCGGGAAGTGGACATCCAGGGATCAGCACAACAATTTTGATTTTCATCAAAGTAATCTTCTACAACCAGAGGGTTACACCGTTCACGAAGCCTCCCCTATGTTGGCTTTCCGAGCTACTGGCACCCGTCTGCTTCACGCTGGTCTCTGGCAAACTGCTTTGATCCTAAAGGCGGGCTATGCACTCGCTGTAAAGAAGGATCTTCCGTTAGAAGGCAATGGAAGCTATGACTTTTCGCTCCCTTCCGGAAGTGGTTTCACCGCTAGCATCCAGCTGGAGCAGTCCCGGATGATTACTAAGAATCTGGGCGCCATGGCTGTGGTAGGATTCGACTATTACCGGGTTAATTGGGGAAAACAACCCACATACGTCGTAGACATGAAGGACAATCTCATTTCCGTACCGGTATCGCTGGGCGTTTTCGCTCGTTTTTAGCTTGTGAATTGATAGCAGAAGCTGCTGAATAAGTAGATTGATAGCTATTGTTTCCGGTCAGATATACACATTTTGATGCTCAAAAGACTATATAAAATCGTTTATTGACTGCGGATATTTGAGCTTTCTGGCAACGATTGCCTGGCAAGACTACAATATGTGTAAGCGTCTGAAAGAACTGTTTCCGGAAGGACCTCTTCCCTACTTGATTGCAGCGATTAGCTTTACGATTGCCGTCTTCATGATACGCTGGCTCCTGTAGTACTGACTCCTTGGTTCCTAATGAAGTTGACCCACTAGGACTTCCGGACCCAAAAGGATAGGAGTAATTATGATATTAGCTATCTGGCAAGTAGCTTCGCGCCCCTAATTTCTCCCCTTTTAATGCGACTTTTTTTACGCGCCTGCCAAGCGGCCTGCCTGGCGCTGATCCTCCTGTTTACAAATGTGTGGACCGGCTATAGCCAGATTGAATCCTTCAACTTCGTGACCAATGGACAGGTACGGTCCATTCTGCGCTCCGGCAACCGGCTGTATGTAGGGGGCACCTTTGCCCTGATTGGGCCGAATACACCGTATGGGATAGGGGTCAATTCCACAACAGGTACCTATAGTACCGGGTACGCAAAGCCTAACAGCACGGTCCGAGCGTCGGTTCCGGATGGATCGGGAGGGTGATACATCGGCGGCGATTTTACTCTTGTGGGTACGGTTGCCCGTAACCGGATTGCTCACATTCTGGCTACCGGAGCGGTCGATCCTGGCTTTAACGCAGATGTCGATGGCACCGTCTCTGCCCTGGCCCGGAATGGGACTACCCTGTATATTGGTGGGAGCTTCTCTACGGTCAACAGTACCGCTCGCAGCCGTGTAGCCGCGGTGAGTGCCACGACCGGAGCCGTAGATCCTGGCTTCACTGCCGATGTAAATAGTATAGTCTCTGCCCTGGCCGTCAATGGGACTACCCTGTACATAGGGGGAAGCTTCACTTCTGTTAACAGCACCGCTCGTACTAATATAGCCGCAGTGAATGCCACAACTGGAGCTATAGATATTGGCTTTACTGCCGATGCCGATGGTACCATCGAAGCCTTGTTGGTGAATGGGGCTACGCTATATATGGGCGGGGGCTTCACGACCGTCAATGGTACCGCTCGCAACCATGTAGCTGCGGTGAGCGCAACTACCGGATCCGTGGATCCTGGTTTCACTGCCGATGCCGATGGTACCGTCTTTGCCCTAGTCCTGAATGGGACTACCTTGTATGTAGGGGGATTCTTCGTTACGGTTAACAGTATCGCTCGTACTAATATAGCCGCAGTGAATGCTACGACTGGGGTGGTCGATGCGGGCTTTACCGCCGATGCCAATACCACCGTCAGTGCCCTGGCGGTCAATGGGTCTACCCTATATATAGGGGGACTATTCGCTACGATCAATGGTGCCACTCGTATTTATCTAGCTGCGATGAGTGCGACTACCGGAGCGGTCGATCCTGGCTTCAACGCCAACGCCAATAACGCTGTCGCTGCCTTGGCGGTCAATGGGTCTACCTTGTATATAGGCGGAAGCTTCACAACCGTCAATGTTATCACTCGCAACCGTCTGGCCGCAGTGAATGCCACCACCGGGGTCGTGGATCCTGGCTTCACCGCCAACGCCAATAACACCGTCACTGCTCTGGCGGTCAATGGGTCTACCCTGTATATGGGCGGAAACTTCACAACCGTCAATAATACCGCTCGCAACCATGTAGCCGCAGTGAATGCTACAACTGGAGCCGTAGATCCTGGCTTCACCGCCAACACCAATACCACCGTCAATGCTCTGGTGGTGAATGGGTCTACCCTGTATATGGGCGGAAACTTCACAACCGTCAATAATACCACTCGTACCCGTGTAGCGGCGGTCAATGCCACGACTGGGGTGGTGGATGCAGGCTTTACCGCCGATGCCAATACCACCGTCAGTGCCCTGGCGGTCAATGGGTCTACCCTATATATAGGGGGACTATTCGCTACGATCAATGGTGCCACTCGTACCCGTGTAGCCGCGGTGAGTGCCACTACTGGGTTAGTGGATCCTGGCTTTATTGCCAAGGCCAATAGCAGCGTCTCTGCCCTGGCGGTAACTGGTTCTGCCCTGTATATGGGGGGGCACTTTCAGTATGGTTAACAGTAGGCCTAATAACTTTATTGCTGCCGTCCGGACTACAGATGGTACACTGCTCAATACGATCCTGACCCAATTTCAGGCACAAGCAGACGGTTCGGTCAATCAACTTTCTTGGACCGTAGCCGACCGGGCTACCGGTACCCACTTCACTGTTGAACGCAGCACCACCGGAAAAGATTTTACTTCAATCGGCACTGTAACAGGTAGTGATGCCAACCAGTACTCTTATACCGATACGGCAGTACCTGCTTCCGGAATCACTTACTACCGGCTCCGGCTGACTGAGGCCAGCGGTAAGATCAGTTACAGCTCCGTGGTAAGCGTACAGCGTGACAGCGAGAGCCGCACCGGACTCATCACCGTAGCCCCTCAGCCGGTCAAAGGACTTCTTTACCATTAATTGCTCAGACTCTAAACTGATGGGTACCCTAGCCACGGTCTTGAATTTACAAGGGCAGCCAGTAGCTCGGTTTGAAATTCAGGATGGTCTGCGGGTAGATGTGAGCCACTGGTTGCCGGGTCTGTACTTAGTGCACCTGGCTAGCGGTGAGACCCTACGCATCAGCAAACCATAACCCCTGCTAAATCCATAAGCTCCTATTTGGCGCGGATTTCAGAGTAATTTTAGAATGACCTTAAAAGTGACCTTAAATCAAAAATCGGACGTTTAATTCTCGGCCTATCAAACGTAAAACCCTTATTTGGCGCGGGTTTCGTCCCGTAACCTAAAAACACCAACTTACTCATAATCAGTTGGTCGCTTGTTCAAGCCCGGCAGGGCCCACCCGTTGAAAGCCGCTCCAGGAGCGGCTTTCAACATTTTAAGCACCAACTGATTATCTTGCGCGTTGTAGAAAGTCATCTTACAATGGCCGCAACAGTGCAGAAGAAACGTAATAAGGCTAGGAATATCACTGCCCCATGGAGCAAGCTGTACCGAGCCTCATGTCAATCCGGATAACTTGGAAAACTGCACGTACCTCTCTGAAGACAGATTGGTATGTAAAGTTGAACTTCTACGATGCTGCCGGTAGCATGAAGCCAATCACACGTAAGAACATGAACAGCTATACCAGTCTGATTGATCGATAGATAGCCACCCAGTCAGCAATCGATGTTTTGATGGCCGATCTGATGAATGGGTGGAATCCGATCATCCACAAAGGCCCTCCGCCTGTAATTATTGAACTATCTACAGATTTCTAGCCAACTCTGGTACTGGCAAAACAGGAATAGTAATGTGGTTTTAGTATCCTTAGTTTGAGCGTTCTGTTTTAGTGCTCACAATCATCAACATATAAATCGTTTCAATAAATTTAAGTGGTAACTTTAAAGCTAGCTACCCACTCCCATGAAACTACTTGAATTTACAGAGGCCGACAATCCGGGCAATAAGATCATCATTATCGCAGGCCATATTGCAGCAGTTAAAGGAGATGGCCGACATTCTACTATCATCACAAATGGAGGAACACAGTTGTATGTTGCAGAATCCGTTGAGCAGGTGACTCGTAAAATCAATGATGCCGATGCGCCAAGTAATCCCGGAAAGATCATAGTATCAAAACCAAGTGGACCTAATGAAGATGATAATGCTAAGTGGTCGTAAAAAGCCCCAGCTAAAGACTGGCTGTCTGAACAGGAATACGAACAGCAGAAACAGAAGCTGCTGAATAAGTAGGATTTGATTCCTGATACATTACGAAACGAAAAACAGAGCACTTAAAATCAAGCAATCTTATAAGATTTCAAGGCGCTGATAAGCAGCACTTTACATCAAAGTAATTGATCTTCCGGAAAAAAATGGAAACGCGGATATCTTATTACCTACTAAAAGCGCCTTCTAAATCGCTTGGAGGGCGCTTTTAGTATTATCAGGTTACCCATAAGCACAATTTGAGCACGGATTATTTAGCCATTGAAGGGGAACTGATTTATACGATCTGTTCTGCGGATTTGCCCGCTTCGTTTTACCGTACGTACCTGGTTGCGCCGCGACAATCGGTGATGAACGTAGCTGAGGGATTTTTGATCAGCAGTTTGTTGGGATCAATGTTCTCCTGCAGGTAATCCGTGGCAGGCGATGGAGTGCCCGCATGGACGCCGGACTCCGAAATCATCTTGATCAGAATACTTCTTTCCACGTCAACGCGGTAGACTTTAATGATATCGTTGAGACGATCCTGCCACATCCTATTCCGGAACGTTTAAACCGTGAAAGTAGTCATACTAGCTGGTAGAAGCCCCTGTTTCGCATAGGTATAAAATCCGGGCAGGAACCTGGCCAGGTTCTGCCCGGCAGATGGAACGATAGGGAAAGAAGAGCTAATCGCCCTGGCACACAAAGAACCAGATACAACACTCTTTTATTTCAAATAAAATTGATTATATATTACAATATATTTCTGAGTATTAAAATGAGTATGAAATTATGGTTAATAGCGTTCATCTAAATACTTTGGTAACATTTAAAACCAAATTTTGCCTGCGCTATTCGCCTATTATGAAAAAAATTTACGTTGTTTTTTACAGCATTATGCTGGTCTTGGGATGGACACACAGCCAGGCACAGATCAGTATCACAAGTCTTCCGTATCAACCTGCGACGACTGACTTCAATACTTACAATCCCACTTCTGCAGCCAATCTCACGGCTACGTTGCCGGCGGGATGGACGGCCGCTTCCAGTAGTACCGCGGCATACAAGGGACCCTCTTCCAATCCGGGAACTACCGGCGGCTACTATGCGTTTTCGCAAACCGGTAACACCAGCGACTACAGTATCGGAGCCCTGAGAACAACTTCAACAGGTAACATTACCTATGCGGTTTCCTTTACTAACAATTCCGGAACCACAATTACCTCCATCACACTCGGCTGGGATTACAAGCAATTTAGCTTTAATAATACGTCCGGATGGAATTGCTCCGGAACCGGTGCACTGGCCGGAAATACCACGCTGGATAACAAAGACTTTACCGGGGCGTCCTCTGGCACCACTGGATCAGGCGCAATCACTTCAGTTACTGCGTTCAATCTCAATGGGCTTTCCATCGCTCCCGGGCAAACCTTTGGAATTTCCTGGGTCACTGTCGATATATCCGGCAGTGACAACGGTATCGGGATTGACAACTTTTCGATAATCGCTTCAGCTGTCAACTCCGTTCCTACCAAACTGGCCGTTACCTCTGTTACCCCTGCCTCTCCGGTTGTCAGTAGCCCCTTTGCAGTTTCCGTGCAGGTACAAGACGCCAATAACACTGCTATCAATGTAACTGCCAGTACCCCGGTTAATCTGGCGGTCACCACCGGTTCCGGAACCCTTGCCGGCGTACTTTCCGGAACCATTCCGGTCGGATCGAATACGATTACCTTTTCAAATCTTAGTTACAATGTAGCGGAGAACGGCGTGGTTCTGACGGCAACCGATGCCTCTGCTACCCCTCTGGCCAGTGGTGCCAGCAGTCCGTTTAATGTGCTGGCAACAGCCTCCCAGCTTTCCTTTGTCAATATACCGACTACGGGGGCTGCGGGTACGTCTTTAAGCAGCTTTACTGTAGAAGCCCGCCGTCCGGACAATACCGTAGACAATACCTACACCGGAACCATTACGCTCACGAAAGCCAGCGGACCCGGTGTGCTGACGGGCACCACTTCCGTAGCAGCCGTTGCAGGGGTTGCTACCTTCAATGCCATTCAACTGTCTCAGGCAGGCACTTATACATTGACTGCGGGCTCCGGAACGCTTTCAACGGCAACCAGCCCGTCCATTGTCATCAGCCCGGTTACGGCTCCAACCGATTATTTCCGGAGCAATGTGACCAGTGGCACCTACAATACGGCGGGCAGCTGGCAAAGCTCAACAGACAGCCTTAACTGGATATCGGCAACGGCTGCCCCCACCGGCAGTGCCCGTTCGATCAGTATTCAGAATGGCCATACCATTACCGTTTCAGCTACCGGAAGTACCGGCAACCAGATCCGCATCCGGAGTGGCGGTACGCTCGTCTACACCACCAGTATTTTCACACTGGCCAATGGCTCCGGAGACGATTTGATCATAGAAAACGGCGGCCGTCTGGCCATGAATTCGTCTCCCATTACACTGGCTTCCGGTGCCACTGCCCGTATCCAGACCGGCGGCATCGCATCTACCAATGTAGGTACCACCGTTGTGAGCCCAGACTTCGGTGCCAGCAGCAGCTACTCCTTTGAGACGGATGCCGTACTGGAATACACCGCAGCAGCGCAACCCACCATCAGCGGTGTAACTATTTTTCCAGCCTCTGCAGACTATCCGGTTTTACGTTTTGCAGTCAGTCTGTCCGGAAATATCGGTGGCACCGGCCCGACCATCATCAACGGACGGGTTGAAGTGCCAACAGGCGTTTCGGTAGGCTTTACCAGCAGCGGCGTCAAAATCTTCAAAGGCGGTATCATTAACGACGGCCCTGTAACGTTTGGCAGCTCAACACCGTTTCAGATTACAGGAACCAATGCCGTTCTGGGCGGCTCCGGAACCCTCTTAATCGGCAATACAGCAGGCCTGACCATCGTTTCCGGAGCCGACGTCCGCCTCCTCAATGATAAAACGATTTCCAACACCAATACTTCGGTCAGCACCGTGACTGTTGCCGGCACGCTCAACACCAATGGCTTTGTCCTTTCCGGAAATACGGCGTTTACCGCTGCGTCCGGTGCCAAACTTCAGATATCTGCAGCTGCCGGTATCACTCCTTCCGGAACAACCGGCAATATCCAATCATCCGGTGCCCGAACGTACAACGCTTCCGCTACCTACGAATACAATGGTACCAGCGCTCAGAATACAGGTAGCGGTCTGCCGACAACCATCGCCGGTCTGGCTATCACCAACCTGGCAGGCGTTACGCTCAGCAATCCAACCACCCTGTCGGGAAGCCTGGCACTGACCAGTGGTGTGCTGACCACCAGCACCGCAGCGCCTTTGACGCTTAGTGCTACGGCAACCCTCACGGGCGGAAGCGCTTCTGCTTATGTGGGAGGACCGGTAAGTCGTGCTACCAACGCAACCAGTTCGTATGTCTTTCCGGTTGGCAGAAGCGGCCGGTACATGCCGGTACGCATCGCGCCGGATGCCAGCACAGCCAGTACCTACACGGTAGAATTTTTCAATACCGGCACTCCTGATTATCAAAACGTGACTGCACCGCTCGCTTCCGTAGATGCCGGCAGCTGGTTTGAAATCAGTCGCGCGTCAGGAGGCGCTAATGCAGCAGTAACCCTGCCATATGATGCAGCCACGAACGTAACCGATGCAACCACGCTGGTACTGGCTCACCGTCCGGGTGCAGCCGGTACACCCTGGGTTTCCGAAGGCGGCACTGTTTCCGGAACCAATACGTCCGGAACGGTCACCTCCGGAATCGTTAGCAGTTTTTCGCCATTTGCCATCGGGTCAACGGCTACACAGCCACTGCCGGTAAAACTGGCGTCGTTTACGCTTCAGACTCAGGCGCAGGCCGTACAACTCGACTGGCAACTGGCCGGAACAGCGGAAGCCGGAATGCTTGTGGTAGAACGCAGCCAGGACGGCAGGCAGTTTGAACCGCTGCACCGTCAGTCCATGCCGTCCAAAGCTTCCCGGTACACAGACCTGGCACCGGTTTCCGGAATGAATTATTACCGTCTGGCCATTACGGATGTTACCGGCGCCACCAGCTACAGCCAGATTCTTACGGCTTCTTTTTCCGGAATAGAACCCGTCCAGGCTGCCTTCCCGAATCCGGCCAGTAGCTATCTGTTTGCAGACTTCCAGCCGGCGTCCCTGCCAGCGACAGGATCGCTTATCAACCTTGCAGGGCAGCAGGTCTGGTCTCAGGAAATTCTTACTGCCGGGCGGCTTGAGGTGCCGGTTCAGAACCTTCCGGCCGGGGTGTATCAGTTTCAGATTAGTTCCGGAACCGGCCTTTCCACGCAGCGGGTTCAGATTGTTCACTAATACCTCCTAACGGTCAAAAAAGGTGTGCTTTCAGAAAGCACACCTTTTTTTGTTTAGATCAGCCCGATAGACATGGCATACCGGACCAGACCTACTGTTGATCGGGAACCGGTTTTGGCGAGCAGGTTAGTCCGGTGATTGTCAACTGTTTTTTTGCTGATGTACAACTGCCGGGCAATTTCCGCGCTGGTGCGTTCCTGTGCAATCAGGCTCAGCACTTCCCGTTCCCGCAGGCTTAGTTCCTGGTGATCTTTTTTATCAAACCACCGATCCCGGTGAAGTCGTTCCCGGATCAGCGGTGCAATTTTGCGGTCATAACAGGTACCTCCGTCGCGGACGGTGTGGAGCGCTTCCAGCAGTTCTGTGCGACCGGAATTTTTAAGGATATAGCCGTCGGCTTCTACATCGATGGCGCTATTGATTACCGCTTCGTTATCGTACATCGTCAGGAAAACCACCCGCATATCGTGATGCGCTTTTTTAAGTTCCCGGCACAGGTCCAGCCCGTTCATCTGCGGCATATTGATATCGGTGATCACAATGGCTTCCGGAAGCTGTGCGGCCTGTTGCAACGCTTCAATTCCGTTGGTAGCTACTGCCGCCACCCGGTACTCTTCCTGGGTTTCCAGAAGAGTGGTCATTGCATCCAGTATCATGCGATGATCGTCGACCAGTAAAAGAGGGATCATAAAGATGGAATCAATGATTTTTTAGACAGGAATGTAAAACTGTAGCCGCGCGCCGGTTCCGGGTGCCGTCTCGAGCTGCATATGCCCCTGAAGCAGGCGTACACGGGAGTTGATGTTTTCCAGGCCCTGTCCTTTCCGGACAAACGCTCCGGAGTGCTCAAAGCCAATACCATTATCCTGAACGACAACCTGTAGGACAGCTTCCGTTTCAGAAACCAGGATACTGATTACCGTGGCCTGCGCATGCTTCAGCGCGTTTTGCAGACTTTCCTGGATGATCCGGTAAATGGCCAGCCGTTTTTGCGGATCCGGAAGGGTCACATTTTCTGCGACGTCCAGTTGAATCCGGGTCTGGCTCTGGTCTATTTTTTCGATCAGATCACGCAGGCTTTCCCTAAGGTCGGTCCGCAGGACCAACGCCGGCGAAATACGGTGCGAGATGGAACGGATTTCCGCCACCGAATCGTCGATCAGGCGAATGGTTTTGGCTAGCAGATGAGATTGTTTTCCGGAGGTTGGATCACTGCTTTCGAGAACAGACAGATTTAATTTGGCTGCGCTGAGCAACTGCCCGATGTTATCGTGGAGGGCCATAGACAGCTGGTGTTTTTCCCGTTCTTCAGTCTTGACTAACGCCTGCGCAGCGTTGGCCTGGCTTTTCAGCAGGCGGTCCTGCCAGCTGGTTTCCATGCGGAGTTTCCGGTTCCGGAAGTAAAAGATCAGGGCTGCCAGCACCAGCAAGGCGGCGCCTGTCAGCAATCCGTTCCAAAGTTTTTGTTGCGCAATCCGGGAGGTCTGCTGTGCTATCCGGACGTCCTTTTCAGCCGTTTGATACCGGACATCCAACTCGCGCAGGTTGTTTTGCTTTTCAGTATCAAACATCCGGTCTGTAACCGCTTCCATGCGCTCCATCGCAGCCAGTGCCTGTTGATAATTCCCCAACCCCACATAGTTGGCTTTAAGCATTTTCAGCAGGTCCAGCCGTTTGATCAGTTCCTGACTGTCGGCGGCCAGCCGGAGGCCGCTTTGAGCTGCCGCTACACCGGCCGTATAGTCTTTGTGAAGCAGATAAAATCCGGAAAGCGTTGCATAATCCGCCATCAGCAACCAGGGCGTACGCATGCGTTGCCGAATCCGGATCACTTCCTGCATAAGGTCGATAGCAGCTTTGGGATGGCCGGTTTCGGCGGTAACATAGGCTTCAAAGACCAAGGCATTGACCAGCAGAATCCGATAGGGAATCTGCCCGGCGACCGCTTTCACACGTTTAATGTAGAAACGGGCAGAATCGTATTGCTGTTGAGAACCGAAGTATGGGATTAGATTGTTGTAGGCATGCAGGCGCTGGGGCAGGTAGGTCTCACTTTGTGTTAACCGGAGTGACCGGTAGGCCCATTTCCGGACCTCTTCCATCTGATCCATTTCCATGTAGGCCCAGGAACAGGCATTCATCACCTCCATCATCACGGCGGTGTCGCCCCAGCGGGTGGCCAGATCCAGCACCGCATGATAACGGTACAGAGCGGTGTCCATATGACCGGCTTTGACTGACAGTCCACCCAGCAGGGCAGCGGTTTTTAAGCGATAATGCGTATCGGCAGCATACCGGAGCGCTGTTTGAATGGCCTGGCGGCTTTCCGGAAGTTCATTAACGTAATAATGGTACAGCGCCTTGTAATAGGTAAAAACGGCAAAGGTGCCATCCGGGTGCGTCCGGGTCCGGTCAAGGCCCAGGGTCGTATAGCGCAGTAAAGCACCATAATCGTTCCGGCTGGCGTACTGACACAATCGGATACCGGCCTGTAGATCGTTTTTCTGGTAGAATGCCTGCTCATCTGCTGCAAACAGCTCGGGTTGCGCCCGAAGTTCTACAGACAGCAAAAACAGTAGAAAAGCAAAGACATATCGCATAGCAGTTTCAGGCCTATGGGTACAATCCGGTTCGGCAAAAAGCACCCATCCGGAAAAGTCGTGCAGACAGTAAAAAAAATTCTGTGCTAGGGTATGTAGATCCGAAAAATAGATAAAACAGCGGATCTGTTAGAGGCTCGAAACCGGGAACGCGCCTTTAAAATGCCGCACTCAATTTCGCACTCAAATATAGAATCACTCCTGTTTTTATCATAACAAAATCAAAAAACGATAAATGAATTACTATTCACATTCAAATAGATCTAGTTGAGTAACCCAATTGGGCGACTTGTTGTGTAATGATATCCCTATTGCCCCTCAAATCTTTTAAACAGGCTGATATATATATACATCAATTGGTAGAACAGCATTATCAGGTACCCTTCGAATAATACCTGCTCTTAATTTTTACTTAAATTTGCATGGTATTGAATGGTCGGATTCCCCAACGAACCAACAATCATAAAACATGTGCCATCGAAAGAATTTTACCCATTTCCTCTTCTGCCTCGGACTTTTACTGACTGCTTTTTCAGCCAAAGCCTCTCACATTATTGGTGGTGAGGTGCGCTACGAGCATATGACCGGCAGACTCTACCGTGTCATTTTAAATCTGTATGGCGATTGCAACACAAATCCCGGGAGTGTCTATTCCCAGCTGGCAACATACCATCCACCTGTCAAAATATATCGGGATTCTACGATTCTCTACCGGACTCTTACTCTTGATCGCACGGCCACACCGCCTCAGGACGTGTCTCCTAACTGCCCTTCTGCAATCACGCGTTGTTACAGTACGTCTAGTTCGGTTCCGGGAATCAAACGTTTTGAATACTCCGATACCATTACCCTTTCCAATACACCTTCTTTCTGTTGGCGTTTTGAATATAATGATGGGGCGCAGGCGCGCACGGGCCTGATTCAAAACATATCCGGGTCTTCCAATACAACGCCTTATCTCCATAGTACACTGAACAATCTTAACGGTGTTACCAACACGTCTCCTACATTTGGAACGACTGCTACTCCATACTTCTGTCAGTCTCCTAACCAACAGTTCAATCCGGGCGCTTCAGACAGCGTTGCAGATGTGCTTGTTTATAGTCTCACCGATGCCCGCAATTCAACTGGTTCAACAGTAACGTACGCTGCAGGTTATCCGGCACCTTACCGGCTTGCTGCTACTGGAACCCCTTCCTTCAACAGCCAAACGGGGCAGTTGGTTTTTTCGCCCAGTGTGCAGCAGTACAGTACGGTGGTGTACCGGGTCGAAGAATACCGGAATGGCGTTCGGGTAGGTAGTATTCTACGGGAAATGAATTTTGTGGTCATTCCCTGTACCAACAGTTCGCCTTCGGCCAATCCAAGCAATCCTGCCAGCGGCACAACCGTTCAAAACAATACAACAATAGTTACCTGCCAAGGACAGACTGTTTCATTCAACCTCAACCCGACCGATCCTCAAAACGATACGATCGATCTGACGGCTACCGGTATCCCGGCAGGTGCCAGTTATACGATCACCGGAAACGGCACACCTACAGTGACGTCCAACTTTACCTGGAATACAACAGGTGTAGCTCCGGGAACGTACAATGTATTTATTAACTACTCGGATCGCGCCTGTCCGATCTCTGCCCGGCAAACGGTTGGCTACAGCATTGTCATCAGATCGCAGCAGATGGCCTACACCACAGTCAGCAATCCGACCTGCGTTGCCAAAGGAGCCTTTCAGATTGCGTTTCCATCCGGAAACCCGGCATCCGTAACGATTCGTCAGGGTGCTACCGTAGTCAAAACCTTTACCAATCCTTCCGGAACAGTCACCGATTCATTACCGGCCGGCACCTATACTATTCAGGCAGTCAGCCCTACTAACTGTACAAAAGACACGACCATCACGCTGGTGGCTCCCACCCTTCCGTTGCTGAGTGCAACTGCTACTCCAGTTTCCTGCTTTGGGGGAACCAACGGCACCGCAACGGCTACAGCCACTGGTGGCAACGCTCCATACACCTATAGCTGGAACACTGGCCCGGCGCAAACTACGGCTACCGCCAGCAACCTTTCTTCCGGAACCTATACCGCTACTGTCACCGACGCCAGCGGTTGTACAGCCACCGCTACTGCAACCGTTACGCAACCGGCCGCCGCATTGACAGCAAGTACCATTAAAACTGATGTGTTGTGCAATGGCGGTACGACTGGTACGGCTACCGTAACCGCTGCCGGTGGCACTGGAACGTATACCTACAGCTGGAACACGACCCCGGTGCAGACTACTGCTACGGCCAACAACCTGACTTCCGGAACCTATACCGTTACTGTAACCGATGCGAACAGTTGCACCACAACTGCAACCGCTGTTATCAACCAACCGGCCGTGCTGGCAGCAACGGCTGCGCAGAGTCCGCTTTCCTGCGCAGGCGGGGCTACCGGCAGCATTGCCGCGACCGTAAGCGGCGGCACCACCCCGTACACCTATAGCTGGAACACCACACCGGCACAGAATACGGCGACGGCGAGCAATCTGGCTGCCGGAACCTACACCGTAACCGTAACCGATGCCAAGAACTGTACAACGACTGCGACTGCAACCATTACTCCCTATACGCCTCTCAGCCTCAGTACAACCACAACCAATACCAGCTGTAGCGGCGCTACCGGTACTGCAACCGTAACGGCTACCAATGGCACGGGCCCCTATAGCTATAGCTGGAACACCACCCCGGTACAAACCACCGCTACTGCCGGCAGCCTGGCTTCCGGAACGTATACGGTTACGGTAACCGATGCCAAAAACTGTACCGCAACAGCTACCGCTACTGTTCTACAGACGAACTCATCGGTAACAGCTACGACCACCAAAACCGATGTATCCTGTAATGGCGGCACTAACGGCACCGCATCGGTGACCGCCGCTGGTGGTACGGGAACGTATACCTACAGCTGGAACACCACGCCGGTGCAAACCACTGCCACTGCCACGAACCTGACCGCCGGCACCTATACGGCCACTGTAACGGATGGCAACGGTTGTACGGCCACTGCAAGCGCAACAGTGTCTCAACCCACAGCCATAACAGCAACCGCCACAAAAACGGATGTTTCCTGCTTCGGCGGCGCCAATGGCACTGCGACCGCAACGGCTACCGGTGGCACCGCTCCGTATACCTATAGCTGGAACACCACACCCGCACAGACCACCGCCACTGCTAATAACCTGACCGCCGGAACCTACATCGTAACCGTAACCGATGCCAGGAATTGTACGGCGACTGCGACCGTTCCTGTAAACCAGCCGACTGCACTCATAGCAGCGGCCACTAAAACCGATGTCTCCTGCTTTGGGGGTACCAATGGTACGGCTACGGTAACCGCTACCGGCGGCACCACGCCATACACTTACAGCTGGAACACCACACCGGCACAGACCACCGCCATTGCTAACAACCTGGCTTCCGGAACCTACACCGTAACCGTAACCGATGCGAAAGGCTGCGCTACAACGGCAACCGCAACGATTGCTCAACCCACAGTCCTGGCAGCAACCGCTGTTAAAACCGATGCGTCCTGCTTTGGCAGTACCACTGGAACCGCTACGGTAACAGCCACCGGCGGCACTACACCGTACACCTATAGTTGGAACACCACCCCGGTACAAACCACCGCTACTGCTAACAACCTGGCTTCCGGAACCTACACCGCAACCGTAACCGATGCGAAGGGCTGTACCACAACGGCAAGCGCAACGGTTTCTCAACCCACGGCCATAACAGCAACCGCCACAAAAACGGATGTTTTCTGCTTTGGCAGTACCAATGGTACGGCTACGGTATCAGCAACTGGCGGCACCACGCCGTATACCTATAGTTGGAACACCACCCCAATTCAAACAACTGCTTCGATTACCGGACTGACTGCCGGAACGTACACAGCCACCGTAACGGATGCCAAAGGTTGTACTCAAACCGCCTCCGCAACGATTGCCCAGCCGGCAGCGGGCCTTGCCATTACAACAGCCCCCACATCAGTCGCCTGCTTTGGAGGTACCAATGGTGCCGCAGTCGCGTCAGTTACCGGTGGCACGGCTCCGTACACCTATAGCTGGAATACCACACCGGCACAAACCACTGCTACCGCCAACAACCTGCCTTCCGGAACCTATACCGTTACTGTTACTGACACTAAGAATTGTACGGCTACCGCTACGGCAGTGGTGACACAACCCACTGTGCTGACGGTTGCCACGACCAAGACCGATGTGTCCTGCTTTGGAGGAACCAACGGTACCGCAACGGCTACTGCTACCGGCGGCAATGGCACCTATACGTTTAGCTGGAACACCACACCCGTACAAGCCACCGCTACCGCCAGCAACCTTTCGTCCGGAACCTATACCGTAACCGTAACCGATGCGAGAGGCTGTACAGCTACCGCGACCACAACAATCGGTCAGCCGGCTACAACCGTTGCTATCAGCACAACCAAAACCGATGTAGCCTGTAATGGCGGCACCACTGGTTCGGCAACCGTAACGGCTACAGGTGGCACGGCTCCGTACACCTATAGCTGGAATACGACCCCGGTCCAAACCACCGCTACCGCCAATAACCTGGCTTCCGGAACCTACACCGTAACCGTAACCGATGCGAAAGGCTGTTCACAGACCAGTGCGGTAACCATTGCTCAACCGCCTGTTTTAGCAGCGACTACAACTGCCAGCAATGTGTTGTGTAATGGCGGGTCTACGGGCAGCATCAACGTCACTACCACCGGTGGTACGGCGCCGTATACTTATAGCTGGACTACCACACCGGTACAAACTACCCAAAATGCCGGTAACCTTCCTTCCGGAACCTACACCGTAACAATCACGGATGCCAAAAACTGTAGCCTGACCCGTACGGTGACAATTACCCAACCGGCCCTGTTGCTCAATACTGTAACCAAAACCGATCTGCGCTGCTTTGATAGCCAGGACGGTACGGCTACCGCAACCGTAAGCGGCGGCACGGCTCCTTACAGCTATCGCTGGGACAACAATCCGGCGCTGACGATGGACCGGCCAACCGGTATGAGCGCAGGTATCCACTACGTGCAAGTAACCGACGCCAACAGTTGCACCCGCACCGACACGGTGACCCTCACGGCTCCAGCGCCTATGAGCGCGTCACTGACAGTAGATTCGATTCCATGCTTTGGACAGGCTACCGGCCGGATTTTGCTCAGCGATGTTCAGGGCGGCACAGGACCCTATTCGTTCCTATGGGAAGATGGCAGTGGTTTCCAAGGCACCAGCCATTCCGGAATTTCATCCGGCACGTATACCGTTCGCATTACCGACAACCTGGGTTGTGTCCAGCGCTTCAGCCAGTTCCTTCCGGAACATCCGGCTATGAACGTGATGCTCGGAAAAGACACCAGTATCTGTCAGGGGAGCAGTGTAACGCTGCTTGCTTCCGGCACTGCGGACACCTGGAGCTGGTCGCCGACAACAGGTCTTTCCTGCACCGACTGCCCTAATCCGGTGGCGACCCCGCAGCAAACCACCAGTTATGTCGTTACCGGAACCAATGCCTTTGGCTGCCAGGAAAAAGACACCATCCGCATTGCGGTTACCGAGCACCGTCCGGTTGCCGTAGGTCCTACGGTAGAAGTCTGCGCAGGGCAGTCGACCTCCCTGACGGCGTCCGGCGGCGATGCCTATGCCTGGAACCCTTCGGCTACCCTTCAAAACGCCACCACCGCTTCACCAGTTGCCACTCCTGCTGCCACGACCACTTACCAGGTAGTCATCAGTCAGAACAGCTGCTTCAAGGATACCCTTTACCAACAGGTAGTGGTGAATGCCAACCCAACGATCAACGCCGGGAAAGATCTGCGGTTGTTCTCCGGTGCGCAACTGCCGCTTCAGGTAGAAGCCAGCCGCAACGCCCAAAGCATTCGCTGGGAGCCCGCAACCAACCTCAGCTGCGCAGATTGCTGGTCACCGGTACTTACGGCGCTTGAGTCTACCACATATGTCGCTACCGTTACAACTGCTTCCGGATGTCAGCAATCAGATACCATTCGCATTCAGGTGGTCTGTGATGAAAGTCCGTTTTATGTGGCCAATACCTTTACACCTAACGGCGACGGACTGGATGACTGGTTTTATCCGCAAGGAGTCGGCACTGCCAAAATCACCCGCTTCACGATCACCAACCGCTGGGGTCAGGTAGTGTTTGAAAACAACAACATCACTCCGAACAATCCGAATGCCGGCTGGAACGGGTACTTTAAAGGAGAACCCATGGATTCAGGTGTGTTTATGTATTTAATGGAACTGATTTGTGCATCCGGCGAGAAAATCATTCTTAAAGGCGATATCAACCTGATCCGCTAACGATGTTCCGGAAGCGCATGCGCTTCCGGAACATCTCTTTCTTAAAAGAGTTTTTAAAACGAGTACGATTTATGAAACGTTTTCTACGCGGTGCCTTTTTCCTGTTGTTAACCCAGCCTGCGTTCGCTCAGGATGCGCACTTCTCCCAATTTTATGAAACGGCCACCCTGCGCAATCCCGCACTGGTAGGTGTGTTCAGTGGCGATTACAAGGTGGGTGTGGTACACCGCAATCAGTGGAGCAACATGGGAACGCCCTTTGTAACCACCAACCTGGCGGCCGAGAGTCGTATTATGATCCTGAAAGAAACCAACGACTTTCTCAGTTTTGGGATCAATGCCCAGCTCGACAAAGCCGGATCGGTGAATTTCTCCACCAATACGTTCTATGGAGCTGTGAACTACAACAAGTCGCTGGGGCGCGATCAAAGCACCTTTTTATCGGTTGGTCTGGCCGGCGGGTATATCCAGCGCTCAGTAGACGTCAGCAAAATGCGCTTTTCCAGCCAGTACAGCAATGGCACCTTTGATCAGAACAACAGCGCTTCGGTAGCAGCCATTTCCGGAAATGTCGTTCAGCACTTCGACATGGGCGCGGGCGTCAGCCTGAATGGATCTATGGGCCAGCGGGTCAACTACTACGCCGGCGTAGCAGGCTACCACCTGTCCCGTCCGCAGGAAACCTATCTCAGTCAGGAAGTCGCCAATCTGCACACGCGCTGGACCGGAAATGCCGGGGTGAGCGTTGCCTTCAACAATACCCTGTCGATGATTCTGCACGCCAACTACCAGTGGCAGGATCCCAACAGCGAATTTGTTGCCGGTGGCTTGCTGCGGGGTACGTTTGGTACCACCTCCATTGACAATCCGACTAAGAAGATGGCGCTGGCAGCCGGGTGTTTCTATCGCCACGGAGATGCTATTATCCCGACGGTACGTTTAGAGTTCAGTAAGCTGGCTGTCACCGGTTCGTATGATGTACCGGTCACGTCCAACCGGATTTACACCACCGGTATGAACGCGTTTGAAATCAGCCTGTTTTTCCGGGGCAACTGGCCCAAGCGCCCGGACAATCCCATGGCCTGTCCACGGTTTGAAGGGCTGCTGATGGACGAACCAAAGTTTGACTAAGAACTACAAATGCCATCAAAAAGGAGCGGGCTTCCGGAAATTCCGGAAGCCCGCTCCTTTTTGATGTGCCAGTCCGACTTAGCTGAATGCGTCTTTCAGCTTGTCAAAAAAACCTTTTCCTTCTTTCTCTTTTTCGTCGCCGTCTTTCTTGTCGTTCTCGGCAGCAGGCGTGTAATAGTCGTTGGTAGCTGCACCCGTGCCTGCCGGTGTAAAATTCTTGGAGGCCCGCAGCTGTTCCAGCAACGCTTTTTCTTCCGCACTGATGTCCTGCGGGCTGTAGACCGACACTTCTACCAGTTCATCGCCGCGGTTATAGCCCTGAAACGCCGGGAATCCTTTGCCTTTCAGCCGGAAGATTTTCCCGCTCTGCGTACCTGCCGGAACGGTAATCTTGGCTCGTCCGTCGATGGTTGGCACTTCTACTTTGGTTCCCAATACGGCATCCGGAAATGAAATCTGCAGTTTGTGAACGACGTCCATATCGGCACGGGTCAGGTGCGGATGCGCTTCTTCGTCGATCTGAATTAGTAGATCGCCCGGAGGGCCACCGCGCTCGCCGGCATTACCACCGCCGCCCATCGACAGTTGCATGCCGTCCTGTACGCCGGCCGGAATGTCAAGCGAAAGGGTTTCTTCACCAAACACACGCCCTTCGCCTTTGCAAGGAGCACACTTGGCCGTGATGGTAGAGCCTTGTCCGTTACAGGCAGGGCAGGTAGTTACAGTCTGCATTGCACCGAGGAACGTCTGCTGGACCCGCTGTACTTGCCCGCGACCGCCGCAGGTGGTACAGGTCTGGATGGAACTGGTATCCTTGGCACCACTTCCATCACAGGTCTTGCACACCACGTGCTTTTTGACCTTGATTTTTTTATTGGCACCGGCTGCGATCTCGGCATAGTTCATCTTTAGCTTCACGCGCAGATTTGATCCGCGGGAGCCTTGTCCGCGCCGCTGACCACCGCCGCCGCCACGCTGACCGCCAAAGAACGAACCGAAAATATCGTCTCCGAAAACGTCGCCGAAATTGGAGAAGATATCGTCCATGTTCATTCCGCCGCCGCCGCTGGCTGCACCGCCCATGCCGGCATGACCAAAGCGATCGTACTTCGCACGTTTTTCCGGATTGGAAAGCACTTCGTACGCTTCAGCCGCTTCCTTGAATTTCTCTTCGGCCGCCGCATCCCCCGGATTGCGGTCGGGGTGATACTGAAGCGCAATCTTGCGGTACGACTTCTTGATTTCATCTGCACTGACGGTCTTGGTAACGCTCAGCACCTCGTAATAATCCCTTTTCATAAAGTAGCAGTGCACACCTGTTTCGGCTGCACAGAGTTCCGGAAATTCAGCGTCTTGTTACAGGGGCTGTTTTCCTCTTGTTCACAGAAAAATACCGCTTACTTGCCAACCACCACTTTAGCGTGGCGGATCAGCTTATCGTTGAGATAATATCCCGGTTCTATAACATCAATTACCGCTCCTTGTTGCGCTTCGTTCGGAACCGGAATTTCAGTAATAGCTTCATGCAACTCTGCATCAAATGGTTCTCCGGCGCTGTCCATGCGGCGCAGGCCCAGTTGCTTCATGGTGTTGCGCAGTTTGTTAAAGACCAGCTGGATACCTTCCTTCATGGCCGTAGCATCAGTAGCCGATTCGATCATCTTCTCCGCCCGTTCGCCATCATCCAGTACCGGCAGCATCGCCTGAATGGCTTCGCGGCCGGCTGTCTGCATCAGTTCCATGCGTTCTTTGGCGACCCGGCGTTTGTAATTTTCGAATTCAGCGGCCAGGCGCAGGTATTTGTCTTTGGCTTCGTCGAGCTCTTTCTGGCTTCCGGAATCGCTGTTTTCGCCTTCAAAATCAGGCAGTCCGTTTCCGGAAATGCTGTCGTCGGTATTCAGGCCGTGTGCCATAGCTTCTTCGGTATGCTGAGCTGCATTTTTTTCATTCAGCTCCTGGTTGTAGTCAGATTCGTTTTCGTGCATGGCTTTTCTCTTTTTGAAAAACATGGGTGTAAAAGTATCTTCAAAACAGGTGCCGAACGGCGTTTTGCGACAATTTGACAACTCACGACACTGCTAGTGGACAGAATAGCGTACCGGAAGGCGTACTTTTGCGGCCTGCCTTTATTCACTATATGAAACGTTTGTACACCAGTTTATTAATGAGTCTTTCGGTTGGTCTTGCGTTCGCGCAGGCTCCTGCGGGTTATTACCAACCGGCCGCAGGCCTCAGCGGCACCCAGCTCCAATCGGCGCTCCATGCCATTATCTACAATCATACGGTGCTTTCCTACACACCCGGACTCTGGAATGCGTATTACACTACCGATAACCGGGGCAATAACAAGGTCTGGGACATCTACTCAGACATCCCGGGTGGTACGCCGCCCTACTTGTATACTCTGGGTTCTGCCCAGTGTGGCAATGGTGTCAACCGGGAAAACAGCTGCTATAACCGGGAGCATGTATGGCCGCAAAGTAAATTCAGCAGTGCCTCCCCCATGGTATCGGATCTGTGGATAGTATACCCAACCGATTACTATGTCAACAATCAGCGGGGCAATATGCCGTATGGCAAAGTGACTACTGCCAGCAAGACGTTTCTGAACGGCAGCAAAATTGGCAGCAACACGTATCCCGGTGCGCCTACAGCGACCTGCTTTGAACCAATCGACTCCTTTAAAGGCGATATTGCCCGCAGCTACTTTTACATTGCCACCCGTTATCTGGGCGAAGATGCCAACTGGGACGACTGGGAAATGGCTACTCGCGCGGTTTTGAAACCCTGGGCGGTTCAGATGTTGCTGAGCTGGCACCGGATGGACCCGGTCAGTGCCAAAGAAATTGCCCGAAACAATGCGGCGTATGCCTTGCAGCGCAACCGGAATCCATACATCGATTCGCCACAGTATGCAGAGTGTATCTGGGGAACCATTTCGTCTTGCCGCACTCCGGTCAGCGTGGTAACTACCGGTACCGTTGCGCCTTCATTTCAGGTAGGGTATGACCTTTCCGGCCGCACTGCGTATCTGACACTCTCGCAGGCTGCTACTATCCAGTTGCTGGATTTGCAGGGACGCATTCTGCACACGCTGTCCGTTCCGGAATCTGGTACGGCTACCCGCTGGGAATTGCCACTTACAGCTTATGCGCCCGGCATGTATCTGGTACAGATGCAGTCCGCTTCCGGAAAAGCCATTCAGCGGATCCTGATTCCCTAGCGTTTTCTGGGGTTGGGTAATAAATCGGCAATCAGCAGAACCAGCTCATACGGGATCCGTTCGCTGCTTTCGTCTTCTGCAACGAGGTCGTACCGGTCGAGCGGACTCCAGCGCATCCGGAAGCGTGGGACATCGGGAATATTCACTTCATAGTACAACCCGTCGGATCGCTGTTGCGTCAGAATGCTGGCCGGCACCAGTTGCCCCTGCCAGTGGATATTGCGAACGAATGATTGCGCCATAGCGCCGCAAAAATAAGGGTGTAAAAAGAGAACCCCTTCCGGAACCTCAGGTGTTCGGGATGGGGTTCTTTAATGAATGCTTTTTAAAGTATGTCAGGCAGGTAATGCCTTTCGTTGCAGTTGTTTGCTTTTGGCGTTCAGTACCAGCAGCAGGGAAATGCTCAGGTAGAAAAACGCGCCTACTTTATGCGTTTCGAGCAGTTCGGAGAAAAAGTTATTGATAAAGCTGGCTGCAAAAACGCCGGCCAGCGCCAGGGTCACCACCCGCCAGTACGGGTCCCGGAACCGGTGATACACTTTTTGGACCTGCGCAAAATACAGCACGACCAGAATGGCGTATAAGATCATCGCCGGCCATCCCTGCTCGACCAGCATGAACAGGAAATAATTGTGGGTGGTACTGCGTTCCGGATTGCGGCTTACCCAGGTCTGGAAGTTGGTAACCGCATACGGTTTGTAATATTCATAAAATGCATTGGGGCCGACGCCTGTCAGCGGGCGGTCCTGGCTCATCCGCACACCGGCAATCCAACGATAAAAGCGCTCGGCACTGCTCATATCCTGCCCTTTAAACGTAGCAATCATGTGATCGCTAAATGTTGCATGGGAATAGGTACGGTCGTAGTCGGGATAAAAATCCAGGTAGCGGCTGTTGTGAGACAACCAGAAAATAGCCACCACAACCAGGGTGTAGAAGGCAGGCATAATCAGATTTACCAACCGGAACCGGATGGCCATCACGATCACACCGGCAAACAGAATGGCCAGCACCGCGCCGCGTGCATAGCTGAAATAAATAGCCGCCAGCCAGAACAGGATTACACCCAGCAGGAACGTACGGGTCATAAAGCCTTTCTTGGTCAGCACGAAGGCCGCCACAATTGGCGGAAACATCATGGATAGAATGGCACCATAATCCACATGGTTATAGAAAATATCCGGAATGGCGTGCTCGATCTCTCGAAAACCAAACCGATATTGAATGGCATGGATGGCAAAGATGTACGTCACGATCACCAACAAAGGGATGAACAGTAGGCGGAATGCTTTCCGGAAATCCGCTTTTTCGCGAAAAATCAGCAGTGGCATCAGGAAAAACGACGCCAGCATCCAGTTTTTGGCAATAAAAAACTTAACGGAAATCAGCGGCTCCAGCGAATAGATAACCGCTACAAACAGCCATATATATTGCAACCCGATGATAAGCATCAGGGGGTTGCGGAGATAATCTGCATTAAACAACTGTCGCCGTGCACCGATCAACAGCAAGGTGACCACCAGAAAGACAGCCATAAGCGGCTCATCGGGCAACGAAGTGGCCAGCGAACTGGAAATTTCAACATCGTAGGCGATGATCATTCCAACCAGCAACAGCCACCAAACCGTACGCCAGCTGGTGAGCAGCAGCAACGCAAAACAGGCACCGAATGGCAGCAAAAGCGCTATGGTATTTCCGGAATAGCCGAAATACAACAAACACAGCAAAAACATCACTGCGCCCGCAATGAGTCCCTTGCGGGTGCCAATCCAGTCAGTTAATAAGCCTGCTTGCATACGATTCCGGAACAGGATTTACAATCAGACTGTTTCCCGTTCAGCAGCTGCCAGGGCGACCCGGCGATACCAGCCCGAAAACACCACCCACAGAATGCTGAAAAACAGGCCGGCAAGCATGTAGCCGACCAGCGTGAAAACCAGCCCCAGTCCATCCCGCTTGCCGGGAACAGCAGCCGGTGTGATGATCTGAATAAACGGCAGCTCTTTGTCATCGATTCCCGTATTCGACTCGGCAGCCGTAGCCATATACCGCGACCGGTCGATTACATACTGATCTTTGACGGCCTCCAGGTTTTGGATTTCTTCAATGGCACGGGCATCGGTGCTGCGCATCATGCCTGTTGTCAGCCCATACCGGTTGGGCGAGATGATATCATAAATACCGGTGCGTTCGCGCATCGCTACCAGCGAATCGGTCAGTACCCGAACGGCACTGTCGCTTTGTGCAATCCGGTTGCGTACGGCATTGCGGGCATTGAGGCGCAAACCGGAAATATACTTATTAAAATTCTCCTCAATAACGCTTACAGCACTGTTAGCGACCTGTGCAGCCAGTTGGGGGGTTTTATTCTTAAACGAAACCAGAATGGAACCAAACTCGGTCCGGCGCACGCTGAAATCTTTCCCAAACCGTTCCAGCAGGTTATCCATCGCCCCTTCCTTCTTCATATTGACCTTGTAAGCAGTTTGAAGCTGGTTCCTGGCGATGATCTCACGCTTCACCTGATCACTATTAGCAATCGCCAGTGCCCGGTCATTGATCTGTTCCGGGGCAAAATAATCCAAGGCAGCGCCCTGCGAAAACAGCCTGGAACGGTCCGAATACATCGGGTTGCCCAGGATAACTTCAGCATTGGCCTTGTAGGAAGGTGGCGTCAGCAGGTAGACCAACAGGCCTATCAGAAAAGCCAGTCCTGTAACAACAAGGATAAAAGTGCGCCGCCGGAGCAAGGTCTGGAAGATGTCCAGCAAATCGTAGCGTATGGGAGCGGCAGCCAGCGTTTCGGTGCGTTGCATGAATCAGATTAACGGGCAAGATACTATCCACAGGCTAGAATGACAGATTTGGGCCTGCGGATTTAGGAAAAGAAGTATATACAATGGCGTTCCGGAATCAGGGCCTGGAATGCTTCCGGTGTTCCGGAACAGTATCAGACCGATTCGCCCGCCTGCATTTTTTCAGCGTTTTCAGCAAACTGTAGCGCATCGAGCATTTCGCCGATGTCGCCGTTCAGGAAGTTGTCCAACGAATACACGGTCATGTTGATTCTATGATCTGTGATGCGTCCCTGCGGAAAGTTATAGGTCCGGATTTTAGCGGAACGGTCGCCGGTACTCACCAGACTTTTACGGCGGTTGGCAATTTCCTCCTCATGTTTACGCACCTGTTCTTCATATAGTTTGGTCCGCATCATCTGTGTTGCTTTCTCGCGGTTGCCCAGCTGGGTGCGCTCCGTCTGGCAGGTAATCACGGTTCCGGTAGGTACGTGGGTCAGGATGACCTTGGTTTCTACTTTGTTTACGTTCTGACCACCGGCACCACCACTTCGGGCGGTTTCCATTTTCAGATCGCTTTCTCTAAGCTCAAAATCAATCTCCTCTGCTTCCGGCATCACTGCTACGGTTGCAGCAGACGTATGGACCCGTCCTCCGGCCTCCGTTGCAGGCACGCGCTGCACCCGGTGAACGCCGCTTTCAAACTTCAGAATGCCGTACACATCGTCTCCGGTCACTTCAAACTGGACATCTTTATACCCTCCGGCAGTGCCTTCGTTTTCGCTGAGCAGCGCCACTTTCCAACCTTGTTTTTCGCAGTAGCGCATATACATCCGCGCCAGATCACCGGCAAACAGAGCAGCTTCATCACCACCTGTGCCCCCCCGGATTTCAAGGATGGCGTTTTTCTCATCCTGCGGGTCTTTCGGAATCAGCAGCTGCCGGATATGAGCTTCCAGTTCTTCCCGGCGTCCTTCGGCACCACTAAGCTCTTCCTGCGCCATCTGACGCAGATCGGCATCGCTTTCGGTAGCCAGCACTTCCTTACCAAAAGAGATGGTGTCGAGCAGTGATTTATACTCTTTGTAAGCATTGTGGATCGGCTCCAGTTTTCGGTATTCTTTACTTACGGCAGTGAATCGCTTGTTGTCGGCCACTACCGCCGGATTGGTCAGCGTGATGCCCAGATCGGTAAAGCGGGCTTCGAGGGCTTCAAGTTTGTCGAGCATTATCTAATAAATCAGCGGGCAAAATTAATGGATAGGAGACAGCCGATCCTAAAGAAGACGTATTCCGGAACTATTTTACCTGAATTGGTCGGTTCAGTTGGTTCCGGAAACAGGTTAGCTAGGGTTTGTTCAGCAGTTCTTTGATCACGGCTTCCTGTCCATAACCGCCCCAAAGCGGTAAGCGTGTCCGGTCGGGCGGTGCAAAAAAGTAGTTGCCGACACGGGGCGGATCCGGAAACACACTATCCGGATCGACGGCACAGTAATTGGCTGGCCACCAGTCCCGGGCATGGTAATGGTCCCCACCATCGCAGGTGTATTCGGCATATTTATCGGTACTGGCAGCTACCGATCGCTTCATGGGCAAGGCCAGGTACAAGGCGCTGTCCAACTGGTGTACACGGTAATGGGCATACCGGAGAAACGAATCCCGGTAGGCTTTGGTCTGAAGGGCAAACCAGGAGATTTCATCAAAATGGTACGGACTCCAGCACTGCCACCGCTGCCGGCGACGTACCGGATGCGGCTGACCGTACCGCTCAAATTCAGACGCCGGACTACTCCGGTCGGGCTCCAGAAAATTATCAAAAAACATCAGTCCTGGATTGCGCGTACAGACCCATCCGTTAGGATTCATTCCCCCAAGCCCGTTCTGATACAGAGTCGGACACTGAGGGGCAGGTTCCAGGATGCAGGCACCACCGTTCGGACCTACCGGGTATGCGGTATTGCGCGGATCTTCACTGGGCCGCAACGGTTCCATATGAAAGTCGAACAGCAACGTTCCGGAGGTATCCAGAAAACCGGTTGCACTGTGCCCGGTAATGAGGCCAAACCGCACCGCCGGACAGGTATCGGCATACGCCCGGATGCGGTGAACGACCCGACTCCACTCCGCCGGATAATCGGATGGCGAACCAAGGGTATTGGTAGCCGAAAAGCTGATCGCTTCGCAACCCAGTTGCAGGTAGGTGGTAGCCAGCCAATAGAAATACAATTGGGTTTCCAAATGCTGGATCTGAGGAATAAATCCATTTCCACGGGCCGTCTCGCTCAGACTGTCACGCATCTTCAGGCAATCGAACGGTCGGTTTTCATCCAGCAGTCCAAATGCCGCCCACACATACGGTGGGATCAACCGACCGCGTACGATTCCTTCGTTTACCCACTCACAGGGTGTTCCCATCACGACGATTCCCGGAACGGCTGTTTTGAGATCGGCTACCAGGTGGCGGGCCCGGGCCAAATGTTCGTCCATCTCCCAAGTACCCCAAAGGGTTATAGCATCGATCATCATCCGGGGCTGTACCCGTTGTACGAAGGCCAGCTGCTGCTGGTAACGCGCCCAGGCGCGGCCGCTCTGGACATCTTCACGCCGGATAGCAGCTATTTCGCACGGTGCAAACGATCCTGTGTAATACTCCTGGGGCACGATCACATCCGTAGTTCCCGGATAGAACCGGGACGGATGCAACACCATATCGGACAAAGACTGGGCATCTACCGTATGCGACAGGTACCCAACCAAGGCGTCCTGAGTAACCGTTTTCTGACGCGTCTGTCCCAGAACCGGCTGGGTGAACAACACTATTATAAGTGGGCTCCAAACAACGTTGACCAGCCACAAACACGCTCTTTTTTTATATTGACAGACCATCCGGTGAAGATTGTTACAGCGCTGATTGGCTTCGGTTTATTTCCGGAAGAGTACATTTTCCGATTCAAGTCCCTGAGCCTTCATCGCGGCTACGGCCGAAGGATGAGCTTCCGGAAGTCCTTTGGAATTCAGCAAAAATCCTTTGTACCCCGCTTTCCGAAGCAGCTGTTCAGCTTGATCATAGGTTTCATTCCCATTGCTCAGAAATTCGATCACAAAATCGCAGTCGGCTGTTTGAAGCAAGGGACCTGCTCCTTGTAATACGGCCAGTTCATTCCCTTCGGTATCGATTTTAATCAGCGTTTTACCAGCCGTCGAATCATGGGTAGAGACCAGGAGATCACGCAACGTTTTTACCGGCACTGTGTAGTCGATACTGGTTTGCTGAAGCGTTCTTTTCAGCTCCTCTGTATAATTATCCAGTACCAGGCTGCTGTATTCGGCATACTCGTGTGGGAACTCATGAAACGTCGCTTCTCCGGCCACCGTTCCTATAGCAGCTTGCTGAACGGTAATCCTGGTATGGTTCGCCGTATTTTTTTGCAGCAGTGCAAACGCCGAACGGGCGGGTTCAAAGCTTTGAATCTTAAGGGCTGCATCAGAGAAGTGAGCTGTCAGCAAACTAAAGTAGCCTACATGGGCACCAATATCCACAAATGCCTGGTAGTGCCGGATATTGGCTATCAGCCATTGAGCGAGTCGAATCTCGGAATCGTGTGTTTTTCCACCTGCCAGGAAGATATCAGAGGACGACGGCAAGGATACCGTCATGGGTTCGCCCCAAAACGTGACAGCAGTTTCAAGGCTGCTTTTTCGCAGGCCCGTCAGTGGCAGCAGTTTGCTTTTCCACAGAAACGTCAGGTATTTGGATGGATGGTGGAGCAGACGCTTCAGCTTCGATCCGCTGGCAAAGGCACTGAGTTGCTCAATAAGGGGCTGATTCATTTCCGGAAAAACGCTTGTGGCAGCGATACTATTGTTTGAGAAGGCTGCCAGCAAAAAGGATTCAACTAAAAAGCGGAAATCTTTCAGATCAAAAGATTTCCGCTTTCAGCTTTAATAAATAGTACAGTTTAGCTCAGCGTACGCTTCACTTCTACCTCTTCAAATCCTTCAACGATATCGCCAACGCGAATGTCGTTGTAATTTTTAAGGTTCATACCGCATTCGTACCCTGCGTTGACTTCTTTCACATCGTCTTTGAAACGCTTCAGAGACGCCAGTTCGCCGGTCATCACGACAATGCCGTCGCGGATGAGGTTGATGCGCGTATTCCGGGTGATCTTGCCATCCAGAACGTAGCAACCAGCGATGGTACCTACACCAGAGATTTTGAAGGTCTCGCGTACTTCCACATTGCAGACCGTACGTTTTTCTTTGGTTGGCTCCAGCAAACCTTCCATGGCGCTCTTGATTTCGGCAATCGCGTCGTAGATAATGCTGTAGTTACGGATCTCAATGTTTTCCTGTTCAGCCAGGCGGGAGGCCTGTGCGTTGGGACGTACCTGGAATCCGATAATGATCGCATCGGAGGCAGTGGCCAGGAGCACATCACTTTCGGTGATCGCACCGACCGCTTTGTGAACCACATTGATCGCAACTTCTTCCGTACTGAGTTTCTGCAACGAGTCAGACAAGGCTTCTACCGAACCATCAAAGTCACCCTTAATGATTACCGGCAGCTCTTTAAAGTTACCCAGTGCCAGACGACGTCCGATCTCGTCGAGCGTCAGATGCTTCCGGGCCCGGATCCCTTGCTCGCGCAGGATCTGCGACCGTTTGGTAGCCACTTCTTTGGCTTCATCCTCATTGGCATACACCTTGAATTTCTCACCGGCCTGTGGTGCCCCGTTGAGGCCCAGTACCTGCACCGGCGTAGATGGATCGGCACTGGTAACCCGCTGACCACGCTCGTTGAACATGGCCTTGATTTTACCATAGTACTGACCGCTGACGATCATATCGCCCTGCTCCAGGGTACCGTTTTGAACCAGAATGGTGCTGACATAGCCACGGCCTTTATCGAGCGAAGCTTCAATCACCGAGCCGGAGCCTTCCCGTTCTGGGTTGGCTTTCAGGTCGAGCAACTCGGCTTCCAGACCGATTTTTTCCAGCAGGGCATCTATATTAATGCCTTTTTTAGCAGAGATTTCCTGACTCTGGAACTTACCACCCCATTCTTCTACCAGGATGTTCATTCCGGAAAGCTGCTCGCGGATTTTTTCCGGATTGGCGCCTTCCTTATCCATCTTGTTGAGCGCAAAGATCATCGGCAGATTGGCCGCCTGTGCGTGCGAGATGGCTTCACGCGTTTGCGGCATGATGGCGTCATCAGCAGCAATCACGATTACGGCCACATCGGCTACTTTGGCACCCCGGGCACGCATAGCGGTAAACGCTTCGTGACCTGGTGTATCCAGGAAGGTAATCGGTTTTCCGGAAGGGGTTTTCACCCGATATGCACCAATGTGCTGGGTAATACCACCGGCTTCACCGGATACGACATTTGCACTCCGGATGTAATCAAGCAGGGATGTTTTACCATGGTCAACGTGACCCATAATGGTTACAATCGGTGCGCGGAATTCAAGATCCTCTTCATTATCGGAGATGATTTCTTCTTCTGCACGTTCCTGATCAAGATTAATGAACTGCACTTCATAGCCAAATTCATTGGCTACCAGTTCAATCACTTCCGCATCCAGCCGCTGGTTGATCGACACCATGATGCCGAGGCCCATACACTTACTGATCACCTCCGCGAAGGATACATTCAACAGGTTGGCCAGTTCAGACACCGCGATAAACTCGGTGACCTGGATTACATTGCCTTCACCGGAATTTTCGTTGGCACGGCGCTCGGCCATAGCTTCACGCTTATCACGACGGTACTGAGAGGATTTTTTACCCTTGCCACGGCCGCCGGAAAGCTTGGCCTGTGTAGCGCGGATTTTATCCTGAATTTCTTTTTTATCGATTTCGCGCGGCTGGCCGTTGTTGCCACCCTGCTGTCCGCCACGGTTGCCACCCTGCTGTCCACCAGGACGGTTACCACCACCGGGACGATTGCCACCGCCCTGCTGTCCACCGGGGCGGTTGCCACCACCCCCTTGCGGATTGGTTCCGGTACGATCGGCACCACCGGGACGGAAGGTATCCGGCCGTTTGGCCACTGGGATGCGCTGACGCTGACGACGACCGGTGTCGCCGGCTGCGGGCAGCTCGATTTTACCGAGAATTTTCGGTCCTTCGAGCTTCGGCGCATTCATCGCAATGTGTTCGGGTTTGGCCGGTTCTCCGGGCCGTACCGGTGCCGGCACAACAGGTGCGGGCGGCGTAGCCGGTACATCCGGTGCCTTGGCTACCGGTGCAGCCGGAGCAGGCTTGGGAGCCGCTGCTGGAGTGGCCGGTTTAGCCGGAGGTACTTTCTTGGATGCATCCGTTCGTTCGGGCTTTTCCGGTGCTTTCTTAACGGCACCTTTCTTAGGACGCGACGATTGGTTGATGGCGCTGAGATCAATCTTGCCGACTACATGAGGCAAGGACGGATTGGCGCGTTCTGCCTGGGCAGGCGCTTCAGGCTCAGGTTCTGTAACCGGTGCCTCCGGGGTTGCCGGAGCAACAGGTGCGGCAGGCTCCTCTACCGGTACGGCAGGCGCTTCCGGCATGACAGGAGGTTGCGGCACTTCAGGTACAGCCGGTTGTTCGGCAACAACAGGTGTTGGTTCCGGAGCAACAGGCTTCGGTGCAGGCTCGACGGTTGCCACAGGCAGTTCCGGAGCCGGCTCAGCCACAACAGGCTTGGCAGCTTCCGGAACCGGCAGTTCAGCCGGAGTTTCTTCAGAAACCTCTGGTGATGCCTTTGATTTGGCAGGGGCTTCTTTTTTAGCAGCCGGTTTTTTGGCTTCGGCAGCCGCACGCTGAACCAGAACGATCTCATCGCTCTTTTTCTTTGCAGCACGATCCTGGGCATATTCATGCTCCAGTACCGTATACATATCTTCTGTAAGTTTCGACCCGGGACTGTTAGCAATCTCGAATCCCTTGGCTGTCAGCAGCTCAACGATGGTGCTCATACCTACGTTAAACTCTTTGGCAGCGGCGGGAAGCCGGGGTGTTTTATTGGTTGTCGGCATTCAGTAGTTTAGAGTTCCGGAACAATAGCAAACAGGGCCCCGTGGGCCGTATTTTTTCCGGAAAGCCTGCAAATGTACTCATTTTTTAGCGTTTCTACGGGCCTGATTCCGCTAATTAAAACACATTTTAAGTACCTTTTTGCAGATTGGGCCTTTCTGAAAACCAATTAGTAGTGTAGGACTTAATAGGCCCGTGCAAACAAGACCCGTCCGGCACTTGGTTTTCCGGAATAGACACAAACGCCGGTTTCTTCAACCCGATCCAGCGGAATGCAACGGATGGTGGCTTTGGTCAGCTCTTTGATTTTTTCTTCCGTTTCCGGGGTGCCATCCCAATGCGCCGAGATAAAGCCTGCTTTTTCCTCCAATACCTGCTGAAATTCATCCCAGCTATTTACTTCACGGGTACTTTCATTCCGGAACGCCAGCGCACGGTCATAGATATTCTGCTGGATTTCTTCAAGCAACCCGGTTATGTAGGCGCCGAGTCCGGCTACTGGCTGCGTAGCTTTTTCCTTAGTATCGCGACGGGCGATTTCTACCACACCGTTTTCCAGATCGCGCATTCCCATCGCAATCCGGACCGGCACGCCGCGCAACTCGTGCTCGGCAAACTTCCAGCCCGGACGGGTGGTATCGTCGTTGTCAAACTTAACCCGGATGCCCTGGGCACGCAGTTCGGCCATAAGTTCTGCTACTTTGGCATCGATTACCGGTTTGCTGTCGGCACCTTTATAAATAGGTACAATCACAACCTGCAGTGGTGCAATGCGTGGGGGCAGGATCAGACCTTCATCATCGGAGTGGGCCATCACTAACGCACCAATCAACCGCGTGGATACGCCCCAGGACGTTGCCCATACATATTCCAGCTTGTTTTCCTTATCGGCAAATTTTACATCAAATGCCTTGGCGAAATTTTGTCCCAGAAAGTGAGACGTACCTGCCTGCAAGGCTTTTCCATCCTGCATCAGGGCTTCAATGCAATAGGTGTCTTCTGCACCGGCAAACCGCTCGTTGGCCGTTTTGACGCCTTTCACAACCGGCATGGCCATGTAGTGTTCCGCAAAATGCGCGTATACATCCAGCATTTTGACCGTTTCTTCTACGGCTTCAGCTTTGGTGGCGTGGGCAGTATGCCCTTCCTGCCACAGAAATTCGGCTGTGCGCAGAAACAAGCGCGTCCGCATTTCCCAGCGCACTACATTGGCCCACTGGTTAATCAGCAGGGGCAGGTCGCGGTAACTTTGAATCCAGTTTTTATAGGTCTTCCAGATAATGGCCTCCGATGTGGGACGCACCACCAGTTCTTCTTCCAGTTTCGCGTCCGGATCGACGCGCAGGTGACCGGGATTGTCCGGATCATTCTGCAACCGGTAATGGGTGACCACCGCGCATTCCTTGGCAAATCCTTCGGCGTTTTTTTCCTCCGCTTCAAACAAGCTTTTAGGAACAAAAAGTGGGAAATACGCATTCTGGTGGCCCGTTTCTTTAAACATCCGGTCCAGAATATCACGCATCTGTTCCCAGAGTCCATATCCATAAGGCTTTATAACCATACAGCCGCGTACATCCGAGTAATCGGCTAGTCCGCCTTTCAGAACCAGATCATTATACCACTGCGAATAATCGGCAGCGCGGGAGGTCAAAACATTTGCCATAACGAGAGTAAACCCAGAGTGTTAAAGTTGGTCTTTAGTAGACCATACGGGTCGCAAATGTAGTATTTTCATAGCGCCGTACTTTATTTCTACCACCATGAAACATCTTTTTATAACCGGCCTGTTACTAGGAAGCGCCTGGCTGCCTGCCCAGGCCCAGAGCACCTATCAGGATGACATCTATTCGGATGCACCGGTAGCGCCTGCCAATTCCGGAACCGACCGTTCCGGAAGCAACAGCACCTATTCCAATAACAACGGCGGTTCGTATAGCAACTCCGACGGGTATTCCAATGGCAACACTGGCAACTACCAGTCCGGAAGCTTTGCAGACGACTATGACTACATCGATTACGCCGACGATTACGCCTACTCTACACGCTTTCGCCGTTTCAGTTCTCCGTTCTACAACGTAGGGTACTGGAGCGGATTCTGGAGCCCGTGGAGCTATGATCCGTTCTGGGGCAGCCCTTGGTATGGTGGCGGCTTTGGCGGCTATGGCGGTTATGGCTGGAACTCGCCGGGGATCTATGTCTCTATTGGTACCGGCCCGTACTGGTCGTCCTGCTGGGGCACCAGAGCTTGGTATGGCTATCAGCCGTTCTACTCTTCCTGGGGCAATCCATACTACGGAGGCTTTGGCGGGTATGGCTATGGCGGTGGTGGCTATGGATATGGGTACCGAAACGGCTACTGGGATGGCTATTACGCAGGCATGTATGGCTCCGGTTATGGTGCACCCTATGCATACCGACGCGTCAATTATGCTCCCCGTACGGCGATAGGAGGCATCAATGGCTATAACTATCGGGCAGCCCCGCCAAATGTTGGGTTCCGGAACAGCTCTCTGGACGGTCAGCGGCCTGTGATCAGCAATCCCAATACCGGTCGAAACAACGACACCAGAGGGTTCCGGAACAATACAGCCACAGCGGCGCCGGATGTACGCACCGCCAACCCACGCGGTGGGGTATTTAATAATGACCGGACTGTAGAAGCGACTCCAAGAGATGGACGGAACGGTTTGCTTGAAAACAATGGCGGAGGCCGGACTGTTGAAGTCAATCCTCGCAACGACCGCAGTGGTCTGAACAACCCGGATCGTTCTGTAGAAGCGACTCCGCGGACCCGGGGTGGATTTTTTGGCAACAGCAATTCAGATCGTACTGTAGAAGCAACCCCACGTACCCGGGGCGGTTTCTTTGGCAACAGCAACCCGGACCGGACGGTAGAAGCAACTCCCCGCAATGACCGGGGTGGATTCTTCGGCGGAAACGACCGGGCTGTAGAAGCGACTCCACGGACCCGCGGTGGCTTTTTCGGTGGAAACGATCGCGCGGTAGAAGCCAGTCCCCGGATGGAAAGCACCCCTCGCGGTGGATTCTTCGGCGGCAACGACCGGAACACCATGCCGCAACAGCAGCAACAGGCTCCTGTTCAGCGAATGGAGCAGCCTCGTTTTGAGCAGCGTTCCGCGCCACAGATGTCTTCTCCCCGTATGAGTGCGCCATCGGGTGGTGGATTTTCTTCACCCCGTATGAGCGCGCCTTCAGGCGGTGGTGGTTTTGGTGGTGGCCGTGGCGGTGGCGGTGGATTCCGCCGGTAGGGTTCTTTCCGGAAAACACGTTTTAGGGATACCGCAACAGGATTTTGTTGCGGTATCTTTTTTGTAAAAAACAGGGTTAAACAGCTGACCGTTCTGGCAGTCCATTCATGTATGAACGTTAAAAAACTTACTCCGCTTGCAGTGTCACTTTTAATGCCTGCGCTGAGCTTTGGGCAGACGTATGACGACGCAGCCCGGTTTGGTATGCTGATTCCTCAAGGCACAGCCCGGTCGATTGGCTTCGGGAGCGCGTTGGGATCTGTGGGAGGCGACTTTAGTTCGCTGTCCGTGAACCCGGCTGGCATTGGCATTTACCGGAAAAGCGAATTCTCCTTTTCCCCTTCCTTCCACTTCGGCAGCGACGAACTGTCGTATTTCGGCACCAAGACCGACCAGACGTCTTCAGCTTTCAACATCAGCAACCTGAGTCTGGTTTCCGTAGCGGCGCCTCGGAACCGTACCAGTGGCTGGCGGTCGTATGGCTTTGGCATCGGACTGAATCGGGTAGCCGATTTTAACCGTAGTTACAGCTATCGGGGGCGGAATGATTCCAGTGCCTTTTCGGAAACATTTGCGCTGGATGCCAATCAGCAACTCAGCACGTACGGCAACCTGGGTGATCAGTCGCTCGGCAATCTAGGGTATCAGTCGTACCTGATCGACTATGATTCCTTAAGCAACTCGTATTACCCGCTCGCTGATTACCGGTTTGGACCGCTGAACCAGCTCAAAAGCGTTCGGGAGCGGGGCGGTATTAATGAGCTGGTGCTGAATGCGGGGGGCAACTACGATGAGAAAATCATGGTCGGTGCCACTCTGGGCATTCCGATTTTACGGTACCGGCGCGAGATGACCTTCCAGGAAACGGATGCAACCGGTGCCATTCCGGATTTTCAGGAAGCCCGTTTTCAGCAAACCCTGACTACCAACGGAGTAGGCGTTAATGCCAAATTTGGCGTGATTGTGAAGCCTAGCAACCTGTTCCGCTTCGGTGCAGCCATTCATACGCCGACCTGGTACTCCCTGCGCGACCGGGAAGACATCTCGCTTTTTGGCAACACGGAAGGATCGCATCAAAACGTCAATGTTTCGCTCGACACCCGTGAGTTCAATTACACGATCCGTACCCCCTGGCGGGCAGTTGTGAGTGCAACGGTGTTTGGTGGCACCTGGGGATTCCTATCGGCGGATTATGAATATGTGGATTATGCGAGCTCTAAAATCGTGTACAATACGCAGGAGAATCAGGATGTTTACGGCAGTGGCTACTTTAACGTTCAGCAGCAACTGGCAAACGATTCGCTGAAAGCCAATCTGCAGGGTGCGTCTAATTTCCGGATTGGGATTGAAACGCATCTGGATAAACTCTTTATCCGGGCAGGTCTTGGTTTTTATGGCGCTGCCTATAAAAACACGGCGCTGTTTGGCAATGGCATTACTACGCTAAATGCCGGACTCGGCTACCGGGGCGCCAAAGGATTTATAGATGTCGGCTTTATGCAAAGCACCTACAAAACCGGGGAATATGCCTATCAGCTGCCTTATGGCGGTGCTACCGGCACCATTGCTCCCACTGCTACCGGAAATGCTCAACGAAACAACCTGGTGGTTACCATCGGAACCAAGTTTTAGAACTGATTTTCAACACGCTACGCAGCTAAAAGACTGGGATTTTCCGGTCTTTTTTATTTAGGGAAAAGCCAACTTCAATGCCGTTCAGTTGTTTTAGAAATGCATTCGTATCGGCCCGCAAACCGCTTTAGTCCGAAGTGTTTTTTGAGGGTCGGTATTTCTTTTAATTTCTTTTTCTTTGTACGGCATTTTGGCAAAAACAACGAACCTAAGGCACTCTAAGATGGTAACAGATCCACAGAACAATCCCGCTACTTACAACGAAGACAGCATCCGGTCGCTCGACTGGCGTGAACACATCCGCCTCCGACCGGGCATGTATATTGGCAAGCTCGGAGATGGCTCCAGCATGGATGACGGCATTTACATTCTGCTCAAAGAAGTCATGGACAACTCTATTGATGAGTATACTATGGGCTTTGGCAAGAAAATAGACATCCGCATTGAAGAAGGAATCGTCAGTGTGCGCGACTACGGCCGTGGCATTCCGCTGGGTAAAGTAGTAGACGTAGTCAGCAAGATCAACACGGGTGCGAAATATGACTCCAAGGCCTTCCAAAAAAGTGTAGGCCTTAATGGGGTCGGTACCAAGGCCGTCAATGCCCTATCCTCCCGGTTTGTGGTTTCATCCGTACGCGATGGCCGCATAAAGGTGGCTGAGTTTGAACGCGGCGTATTAGTTAAAGAGCACCGCGAGAAGGAAACAACAGAACCCAATGGCACCCGGATGGATTTTGTTCCGGATGATACCGTCTTCCGGCACTACAAGTTTATTTCCGATTACGTAGAAAATCAGATCTGGAACTACTGCTTCCTGAATGCAGGATTGACGATTCAGTTCAACGGGAAAAACTATATCTCCCGCAACGGATTGCTCGATCTGTTGCAAAAACGGACCGATCCGGATTCGTTGCGCTACCCGATTATTCACCTTAAAGGCGAAGACATTGAAATCGCGTTGAGCCACAGCGGTGGTTACGGCGAGGAAATCTACTCCTTCGTCAACGGCCAGCATACCACGCAGGGCGGTACCCACCAGGGTGCCTTCCGGGAAGCCTTTGTAAAGGTGGTGCGCGACTTCTTCAAGAAAGACTACGATGCTGCCGATATCCGGCAAAGCATCGTGGCCGCAGTCAGCGTCCGGGTGCAGGAACCCGTTTTCGAGAGTCAGACGAAGACCAAGCTCGGCTCGCAGTATGTATCGGAAGGCGGTCCCAGCATGAAAAGCTTTGTGCTCGATTTTCTGGCCAAAGAACTGGACAACTTCCTACACAAAAACTCCCAGGCAGCCGATGCATTGAAGAAGCGCATCGAGCAAAGCGAACGGGAGCGTAAAGAGCTTTCCGGAATCCGGAAACTCGCCAACGAGCGCGCCAAAAAAGCCAATCTGCACAACAAGAAACTGCGCGACTGCCGCATTCACCTCAACGGCGATGTGCCGGCCAAAGGACGGGAGGAGTTTTTCGCCAAGCAGCAGGAAACCACCTTATTTATAACCGAGGGCGATTCGGCCAGCGGTTCGATTACCAAGAGCCGGAATGTCGAAACCCAGGCTGTGTTTTCGTTGCGTGGAAAGCCGCTCAACAGCTTTGGACTGACGAAGAAAGTAGTATACGAAAATGAAGAGTTCAACCTGCTGCAACACGCCTTGAATATTGAAGAAAGCCTGGAAGGGCTGCGGTACAACAATGTGGTGATTGCAACCGATGCCGACGTAGACGGGATGCACATCCGGCTGCTGGCCATGACGTTTTTCCTGCAGTTTTTCCCTGATCTGGTGCGCAACGGTCACGTATACATTCTGGAGACGCCCTTGTTCCGCGTACGCAACAAGCAAAAGACGATTTACTGTTACAGCGATCTGGAGCGGCAGAAAGCGATTAAGGAACTGGGCGGCAAACCCGAGATCACCCGGTTTAAAGGGCTGGGAGAAATTTCGCCCGATGAGTTTTCCTTGTTTATTGGAGCAGAGATGCGCAAAGAGCCCGTTTTGCTGGGTGGCGAAGCGCAGGTCAGTAAGATTCTGGAGTACTACATGGGGAAAAACACGCCCGACCGGCAGCGCCATATCATCGAGAACCTGCGGGTTGAAAAAGATCTTCCGGAACTGATGGCAGACGCATAGTTCATAGGGACAGAAGCGCATACAAGCAATTCCGGAATAAGGTTGGCCTGACTTTTTTAGAGCGTTTGATCTGTAGATTTTTCTTTTCTCCACACAAACACCTTTCTCTTATTTATGAAAAAGACAGCAACCCGTCTCACCATTGCTGCACTCAGCGTATCGCTGTTTGCTGCACCGGCCCAGGCCGCGTTTGTATCCACTCCGGCACCAGCCGTAGAAGCTACGACCACCACGACTACCAATTCTGAAACTGTATTGAAAAATGCAGTTGCAGAAAGCTGGACGTCCCTGTCCCGTTCAGAGCGTAAAAGCCGCATCAATGCTGCTAAGGACGCCCTGAAAAACATGAAGGACGCGTCTTCTAACACTGTCCTGCTGGTGATTTTGGCAATCCTGCTCCCACCGGTAGCCGTATTGGTTCACCAAGGTACCTTGAATTCCAAGTTCTGGATTTCTCTGCTGCTGTGGTTACTGTTTTACATCCCAGGTCTGATTTATGCCCTGCTGGTAATCTTCGGTAAAGCCTAATCTTACCTGTTTTAGTATTGGAAAGGCCGCAACGGATTCGTTGCGACCTTTTTTGTGCACACAAGAGTTTGGCAGTCTCTAAACCTGCCTTATATTAGCAGCAATGTATCTCATCCGGAATTTTACGCTTTCTGCTCTTCTGATCGCCGGCTTGGCCTCCTGCGAACCAGATCAGACAAATCCTAATAATCTTCCTTCTGCGGGGACTTATAGCAGTTTGCCGGCTACTCTACAGGCTTTTGCCGCCCCGGTTCAGCTGCTCAATGTGAACGCTGACAGCGGAGGACGCTATCAACTGGCACGCGGTACCCAGCTCATTATTCCACAAGGAGCCTTCCGGAATCTGAATGGCGACACTACCCATGGAACGGTGCAGATCACTTTTGCCGAGTATCTCGACCGAAGCGAAATGATCTACAGCAATATCCTCACCGATAATGTAGATACCAATGAAACGATTTCCATCAATGCCAACAGCGCCGGTGCGTTTTACATCCAGGCGGCCCAGAACGGCTTTGGAATCAATATCCGTCCGGAAGTAGGCGTCGGAGTGTATCTGCCGCAACGCAATCTGATTGCAGCCAATCAACCGGGAATCAGCCTCGCCGGATATTACGGCGTTAAGAATGACAAGCCAATCGGAATTGTAGACTGGACGCCCAGCTCCAGGCCCAATCTGACCTACTCAGTTGCCTTTGATACCGTAGCGTATGGATTTGACACGCTGGGGTACCATCAGGCGGCGCAACCGTTCAATTTCTTTGGAGGTACAGATACCGTACGGTTTTCTGTAGGGGGCGCCAACGGGATTACAGAGCAGAATTCCTTTGTATACCTGCTTCCTAAGGGCATGCGCTCCGTGATTGATATGGGCAGCGCCCCCCGCCTGCGCAACCGCTTCTTTATGGTCCAGAATCTGGTAGACGTTCATCTGGTAAGTGTAGCCGTTGTAAACGGGCGCTTTTATGGAGGTATTACCAGTACCAAGCTGGAAAACCGAAAATCGTACAGTGTGAATCTCCAAGAAACAGATCCGGCTGCTTTCAAGACAGCGATTCTGAATCTCCCGTAAGATTTTCCGGAATCAAGCCTTCCGGAAAATCCGGTTTCCCAATAAAAAATGCGCAGCCTGTTAAGCAGGCTGCGCATTTTTTATTGAAGGTATTTTGAGAGGCTTATCCCAACGAACGGATCCAGTCTACGATTTCATCTTTGGTTTTACCCAGCTTTTGCTGGAGACGGCCGAAAAACTCGTCGTCTTTGCCTTCTTCGCGTACCAAATCGTCGTCGGTCAGGTCAGCATAGGCTTGCTTCATTTTGCCTTTGGTTTCGTTCCAGCTGCCTTTCAGTTCCAGTTTGTCCATGGTGATGATGTTAAAGAGGGTGAATAAAGAATGTTCGGAAACCAATTAAAAACAATCATGCCGCATACGAAAAAAGCCTGTTTCAGAAACAGGCTTTCAGGAGAGACTAAAAAGTCGAATTAGTATTCCGGATTCGGATCGGTGTTCGAGTATTGCTCATCCATACCGGTATTGGAGTCATCCTGCCGGTTGGCTGCTGCGCCTGCTACTCGACGCACGTTGCTGGCACGTGGGCCTTTTGCGTCTTCGGTGATTTCAAATTCGACCTTATCGCCACGCTTTAAGGTTTTGAAGCCATCCATCTGAATTACGGAGTGATGCACAAAAACATCTTTGCTGCCATCATCAGGGCGAATAAAGCCGAAGCCTTTATCGTCCTTAAAAAACTCAACGGTGCCGGTAATACGTTCCATCTAAAAGGGGTTGAAAAAAAGAAGGGATAAAATTAGGGTACAGTAAATGTAAAAAGAAGTGTTTGTAAAAAACAAAACTTCTTTTTTTGAAAAGGCAAAAAAGTTGGGCCAGCAGCATTTAGTCTTTCGCCGACCGCTTTACGACCAGGCACCAGCCTTCGTCCAGCGCCAGCCATCCATACTCGTATACAAAGGCATACTGCTGCCCTTTTTTGTTGGTGTAGATGTGGGTATGGTACGTGAAATCAAACCCGGCCTGAAGCAGTTTCTGTCGCTGCACCTTCCCCATCTCCTCTCCGGCTTTGATACAGCCTTCCAGAATCCGCCGGTTGCGACGAAGCATGTTGTTGATATTGCGGACCAAGTTGTTGGCATCCGCATTCTGCCGGTTGTTGTAGGCGTTGCGACAGTAATCGTCGCAGAATTTCTGATCGGCCCGCCCTTTGAGCGGCTTTTCACATTCTTTACATAAACGAGGCTCCATAGTCTTGAAAATGATACGTTTAGGATAAAAACAGGATGACTGTATACTATTCACACAGCCGATTACAAACGGTTTCAAGCAATTGCATCCGAAAGTAAGGGAAAACGAACCGACTACGCTTTAAGGGTCACCGCATCTTTGCATTGTCAATTCGAAACCAGAGTGGGTTCCTCTGTCGACGGGCTGACACCAACCAAAATCTCTTAGACGAATCTTTCCAAAACAGACGAATTATGAACACCCTGAAAAACAAAGTCCAACTTATCGGTAACCTCGGAGCCGCTCCTGAAATCCGTATCCTGCAATCCGGCACTAAAGTAGCCCGGATGCGCCTCGCCACCAACGAAATCCGCCGCAATGCCCAAGGCGAAAAAACAGAACACACCCAGTGGCATACCCTCGTAGCCTGGGGCAATGAAGCTGAGATTGCCGAAAAATACCTGCAAAAAGGTGCTGAAGTGCTGGTAGAAGGTAAAATTGAGTACCGCAGTTACACCGATAAAACCGGTGTAGAACGCTACGTTACCGAAATCGAGGTTCAGCATTTGCTGATGCTCGACAAGAAAGCTGCAGCCTAAGCAGTTTCCATTTTTTGATTCCCAAAAGCCGCTGTTGAACCCACAGCGGCTTTTTTAATTTCCGGAAAGGGTCAGGACATGCGCTCCACCTGCTGCCGCAATACGGCGACCTGGAGTAGCAACTCGGATGGATCATAGGATTGCAACCGGTCGCCTGCTGTCTTGGACAGTTTTTCGCCATCTGGTCGTTGCAGCAGGTCATGATGTTCAAACAGGATCGCCTCAAAAGATCTTTCGCCCAGCAGTCGCGCCAGAAACAGCTGTGAGAAACTGCTTTGGAGCAAGTCTTTGCCGCGTACGATTTGCGTGATTCCATATTCTAAGTCATCACTCAGCGAAGCTACCTGATAGGCTGGCAGTCCATCGCGTCGACGCACGATAAAGAACGGATTGACTCTATGGATGTCCGCTTCCAACGTTCCGGAACGGCGTTCGTGAAGCACTACTGTTGCCGCTGCCTGTGTATCTACCCGCCAGGCCACATCCGGCGCATCCAGAGGCAGGTTCAGGCGCAGGCACCTGCCGCTGTAGCAGCCCTTTACAGATTCCCGGGCCAACTGGGTTCGACTGCAACGACAGGCAAATAGGTTTCCGGAAGTGGCCAGTGTTTGAAGTATTGCCTGGTACTGCGGCAGTCGTAATGCCTGCCGGTACTGCGTTTCCTGTTCAGCCACAGTATGCGGACCGTCCTGCCACGCAATGCCGGCTTCCGGAAGCACCTCAAAAAGGTGTTGTAGGTACTGTGGCCGCACCCGTGCAGCATCCAAATCGTCAATACGCAACCGCAGCTGCCCGCCCGCTTCCCAACATCGTTTTTCGGTCAGCAGGAAGTTGAACAGATTGCCGCGGTGCAGAAATCCAGAAGGGGTCGGTGCCAGCCGGAAGCGTTGCACTGCAAAAAGCGTTTATTGGGAACCTAAAGCCCTTCTATTATGCGTCTACCAGTACCTCACCCGTCATCTGCGCCGGAATGGTTACCCCCAGCCGGGCCAGGATCGTCGGTGCGATATCGCCGAGTTTCCCGGCCTTGATGGATGGAATGGCTTCGTTGGTGATCAGAAACAACGGTACCGGATTGAGCGAATGGGCGGTATTAGGCGAGCCATCCGGATTCACCATAAAATCAGAGTTACCGTGATCGGCTGTTAGAAAAATCTCGTAACCGTGCGCCAGCGCCAGGGGTACAATCCGGGCTACACAGCGATCCACCGTTTCGGCCGCCCGGATCGCAGCACCCCAGACGCCGGTATGGCCGACCATATCGGCATTGGCAAAGTTGAGGCAGATGAAATCGGGCCGCTCCGCTTCGATTTCCGGAAGAATGGCAGCTGTGATTTCCAAGGCGCTCATTTCCGGCTTTAGATCGTAGGTCGGAACGTCTTTGGGAGACGGAATCAGGATGCGGGATTCGCCTTCAAACGGCGTTTCGCGGCCACCACTGAAAAAGAAAGTTACGTGCGGGTATTTTTCGGTCTCGGCAATGCGGATCTGCTTTTTACCGGCTCCTTCAAGAACTTCCCCCAGTGTATGGGTCAGATTATCAGTTTGAAAAATGACGCCTACATTCCGGAAGCTTTTGTCATACTCCGTCATCGTTACATAGTGCAGGTTCAGCGGCTTCATCCCGTATTCCGGAATGCCTTTCTGCGTGAGCACCTGGGTGATTTCGCGACAGCGGTCGGTCCGGAAGTTGAAGCAGATCACTACATCGTCTTCCTGAATCAGCGCTAGTGGCTTGTGCGCGGCATCGGTAATGATAATCGGTTTTAAAAATTCATCGGTTTCGCCGCAGGCATACCGCTTTTCAATAATAGCCAAGGGAGATTCGGTAAATTCTCCCTCGCCGTGCACCAGCGCACTGTAAGCGGTATGGACGCGGTCCCAGCGGTTGTCGCGGTCCATCGCCCAGTACCGACCGATGACGGTCGCCAGCTGTGCGCCGGTAGCCTTCAGAGTGGGTTGCAGTGCCTGTAGGTATCCCAGTCCGCTTTTAGGATCGGTATCGCGTCCATCGGTGAAGGCGTGTACGAACGATTTTTCAACGCCGGCGGCCTGTGCGGCCTGCAGTAGTGCTTCCAGATGTCGGGTATGGGAATGCACCCCGCCATCGGACACCAGCCCGATAAAATGAACGGCTTTTCCGGATGTAACGGCTTTGGTAAACGCCGCCTGCAACACCAGATTCTGTGCCAGTTCACCATCGCGCACGGCCACGTTGATTCGTTGCAGCTCCTGGTACACCACCCGTCCGGCTCCTAGGTTCAGGTGACCGACTTCAGAATTACCCATCTGTCCTTCCGGAAGTCCGACCGCCTCACCGCAGGCCAGCAATTCAGTATGCGCGTATTTGCCATACAGAGAGGAAACAAAGGGCGTACGGGCGTGGGCAATGGCATCAGCCGCCGGAATGGCACCGATACCCCACCCATCCATAATCAGCAGGATAGCTTTGCGGGACATGGCCGCGAAGGTACGATACGACCTGAGGATCGGGTTTCTTTAAGAGACCCGTTCGGTCCAGGCGCCGTGTTCTTTCAGCAGGTTGATCAGTTCTTCTACGGCCACCTCGCTGTCGATGTTTTTGCGGACGATGTCTTTGTTCTTGTACAGCGTAATTTTTCCGGGACCACTGCCCACATACCCGAAATCAGCGTCGGCCATCTCGCCCGGACCGTTGACGATACACCCCATGATGGCGATTTTCACGCCTTTGAGGTGGTGCGTGGCCGACCGGATTTTAGCTGTAGTTTCCTGAAGATCAAACAACGTACGTCCGCAGGACGGACAAGAAATGTACTCGGTTTTGGAGATCCGCTTACGGGTAGCCTGGAGTATTGAGAAGGCCGTATTGTTGAGGAACTGGTGCGTACTGCCAACCGGCAGATAGGTTCTTCCGGACACCTGTACATCCTGCATCCGGTCCGGATCGTTCATCAGCCAGATACCATCTCCCAGGCCGTCGAGAAACAAGGCACCGGAGGTCACCGAGAAATCAATCAACTGCTCATCTACGGTAGCGGCAGCACTCATGTCGCAAATAATCACCGGAGCCGTCAGTTCCGGATGCGCTTGCAGAAACTGCGCAATGGTTTTCTTGGGCGGTCCTTCCGTGCAATACACGCACAGCACAATAGTGGGGTCGCTTTCGATCTTCCGGAAAAAGCCTTGGGTTTCCAGCCGGTCGGCGTCTTTGACATCCAGCAGCATAAAGTTGATGGCGGAATGCTGCCGATCGGTTGTTTTCCATTCTTCCGGACTGAACAGCGGCAGGTAATCCGCCTGCTGGGCTTCCGGAAGGCCTTTCCAGAAGCGGCTGAATACAACCGGGCGCACTGTACCGGGCAGTGCAAAATTAATGGCTTTGGCACCCAGAAACAGGTAATCCGCCGCACCATCAGCAATCGCCCATTTATCCGTCGGGGCGTCGTACTGGTAACCGATAGCTTCCAGCTGTTCCGGAACCACCGTCTCCGCTTTCATAAAATCGGCCATCACCACCGGCACCTGTCCGCCACCAATGGTACGTACGGCAACCGACCGGCGCAGATTGAGCAGATCGGCGGTTTCATTGGCCGGCATGAACGGCGACGTCGGTAGCACGCCGCCATCCGGCACGTCCATAACAGCTGCAAGACCTGGTTGAACGGGCAGGGCTTTTTTCACCAGATCCTTGCAGACCGGCAGTTCAAATTCCGGATCTTCCGTCAGCGAAACCCGGATCGTATCGCCGATGCCTTCTTCCAGCAACGTTCCAATCCCAATAGCACTTTTGATGCGGCCATCTTCACCGTCGCCCGCTTCGGTAACACCCAGGTGCAGCGGATAGCATTCACCAAACTCGTGCAGCATGGTGCGCACCAGCAGCCGGTACGCTTCCACCATCACAATCGGGTTAGAGCTTTTCATCGACAGCACAATCTGGTGGTAGTCTTCGTTGCGGGCAATACGCAAAAACTCCATTGCACTTTCGACCATGCCGATAGCGGTGTCACCGTACCGGCTCATGATCCGGTCGCTCAGCGAACCGTGGTTGGTACCAATTCGCATCGCAGTACCATATTCCTTACAGATCCGCACCAGTGGCGTAAACCGTTCCCGGATGCGGTCTACTTCGGCAGCATATTCGGTATCGGTATACTCGATGAAGTCAAATTTCTTTTTATCTACGTAGTTACCCGGATTGACACGCACTTTTTCGATGAGGCGTGCGGCGATTTCGGCCGCATTGGGCGTAAAGTGGATATCGGCTACCAACGGCGTGTCGTAGCCCGCAGCCCGCAACCGTTCTTTAATGACGCCCAGCGCTTCGGCTTCTTTTTTACTCGGTGCGGTAATCCGTACCAGTTCAGCGCCGGCCTCGATGCAGCGGATGGTCTGGGCCACCGTCGCGTCGATATCGAGCGTATCGGTGGTGGTCATCGTCTGGATACGGACAGGATTGGTTCCGCCGATGGCGAGGTTTCCGACACGGACTTCACGGGTATGGAGGCGATACATAGCAGCGCAAAGGTCGGGTGCGGGGTGCAGAAAAGAAATTTCCTGAAACGGAGGTGGAACGTCGGCTTAAAGCACACCTTGCCCTCTGCATTTGCTAAAGGGGCTATTTTATGGTCTCTGACACGTTCTCGGTTGGACACAGTAAAGCCCCTTGTTTCGCTGGCTATAGCTGCTCGCGGACACATTTTTCTTTAGGTCTTACGTATTTAGCGGGACCAGATCACTCGCTCCCGGAAACGCCTACGCACCAACAGGCTAGGCCAAAGTAATACTACCTGTTGCCTGACGCTCAAACGTAGACATTTAGAAGCCGGATGAGCCAGGGCTCACGGCGTTATTTTATAAAGCTCGATAGGCTCACTCCTGCCCTTGACAGCCACCAGCCCGATGGATTCGGAGGGGATGTCCTCAAGATCTATTGAGTCGTACACTTCTGCTGAAATCAGAATGGATGCCTCCTGTTCTTTGGTAAGTTGTTCGATCCGGGACGCCAGTATAACTACATTGCCCGTTACGGAATACTGGCTGCGGATAGCAGAACCAATGTTGCCTGTTACTGCTTCGCCTTTGTGAACGCCAATCCCGATAGTGGTTTCCCAGATCGCGCCGCTTTGATTTTTCTCCTTTAACGTTTCTATTATCTCGCAGGCCGCGTTCACAGCATTCTGGCTGCTGTTCCCAATTGTGATCGGTGCGCCGAAGGTGGCCATGAATCCGTCCCCTAAAAACTGATTTACAATTCCATTGTTGCGGTCTACAATACCGATCATAAAGTCGAATAGTTTATTCAGATACTGCACCACCTCTTCCGGCTCTTTGTTTTCAGCATACGGCGTGAAATTCCGGATATCCAGAAAAAGGATGCAGACTTCTCTTTTCTCTGATTTAAACACAATATTATTGCGCACCAGTTCTACAGCCACATTTTTAGAAACCTGCTGGCTGAACTTATTCATCATCTCATTTTTATCCCGCAACTGCTGTTCGATTCTCAGCTTTAATTCAGCAACTCTTTTGTTCTGAAGAAATGTAGAAATCATGGCAGATATGGCCAGTAGTGTTTCCACATCATGGTCGTTCAGGGAAGGATGACTGGGAGCGTCTTCATTCACCCTGCCAGCCATTAAGATAGACACCAGAGACTTGTCAATAATCACCGGGACGGCTATGAAGTACGGCAGGTTAAACGACCAGCTGATCAGGTCGCTTTCTGTGGTAAATCCAGACCCACTGTTATGAAGCAGGTAATTTCGATCCCCAAACATAGCCAGCGTAAAATCGATTTCCCGCATTTCCAGAATGGGCGTTTCTTCTGGTGAAAACCCCGACCAGGTCCGGGGTTTAAAACTTCCCGGCAGAGTACCCGGCGTCAGCAACAGGACTTTGTCCATCACAAACTCCCTTAAAAGGGTATGAACCACCTGTGAATAGATGTCATCTAGCGGCGTCTCCACTGTACACTGTGACTGAAGTTCTGCAAGCACAGAAAAAGCCTGTTTTTTCTGGCTGAGCTCATTTTTGAGCTGCAAAATAGTTTGCGTGTCACGCAACTGTAAAGCCTGCAGGTCGTCCAGCTGTTTTTTATACAGACTCATTTGTTCCGATGACCCTTCTCTACCTAAAGGACTGTTTTTCATAAGATTATTTGATTGTTTTACGTACTGGTCGGGTATTCAAGCGGTTCGCTCTGCATCTCAAAGAAGTCAAATGGGTAGGAACTGCAATCTCCTGCTATGGAGCTCCCATGAGAAGCCGGTTAGAGTTGAAACCTGGGAAGTACCTCTTTAGCCCAATCAACACCTACTAGCTAACGCCTACCTTTGCCGCCTTCTTATGACCATTGAGCAACTGAAAGAACTGCGGGAACGGATCAGTCATCTCCGGAAATTTTTGCGCATCGAAGACCGGCAGGCTAAAGTGACCAACGATAAGCAACTGACGCTGGCGCCCGGTTTCTGGGACGACAATACCCGTGCCACTGGCATTCTGAAAGAAATCAAGATTGACGAATACTGGGTGAAGCTCTGGACCGATGCCTACAACGCCATTGAGGATGCTGCCGTGCTGTTCGATTTCTGGAAAGAAGGCGAAGCCAGTGAAGAAGAAGTCAAATCCACCTATAAATCCGCACTGACGACGCTCGACGAAGCTGAATTTAAAAGCACCCTCAACGAGCCGGAAGATGAGATGCCCGCCGTGCTGATGGTGAACTCCGGTGCCGGTGGGACCGAAAGCCAGGACTGGGCCGAAATTTTGTTGCGCATGTACCGGATGTACGGCGAAAAACAAGGCTGGAAAGTCTCCGAAATTGATATTCAATACGGCGATGGTGCCGGCATCAAACAAGCTACGCTGGAATTTGAAGGTGCCTTTGCCTATGGCCTGCTCAAAGCCGAAGCCGGCGTACACCGCCTGGTGCGTATTTCGCCATTCGACTCAAATGCGCGCCGCCATACCTCCTTTGCCTCGGTGAGCGTCTATCCCATGGTCGACGACACGATTGAAATTGAGATCAACCCGGCAGACGTAAAAATGGAAACCTCGCGCAGTGGTGGCGCGGGCGGTCAGAACGTGAACAAAGTAGAAACTAAAGTGCAACTCACCCACATTCCCACTGGCATTGTGGTGGTGTGTCAGCAAGACCGCTCCCAGCTTGGCAACCGCGAGCTGGCCATGCAGATTCTGAAAAGCCGGCTTTATGAAATGGAGCTGCAAAAGCGGAATGCCCTGAAAGACGCGGCCAACGCCACCAAGAAAAAGATTGAATGGGGCTCGCAGATCCGGTCCTATGTGTTCCATCCGTACAAGATGATCAAAGACCACCGCACCGATTATGAAGTCGGCAACGTAGGCCCGGTGATGGATGGCGAGATCGACGATTTCATCAAAGCGTATCTGATGAGCTTCCGTGAGGAAATAGCATAAGACGCGTTTCCGGAAAGATGTGTTCCTACCAGTGCATATCCTTATTTCCTAGCGAGCCGGTTGGTCCTGATACATTTTTTGAAGGCTGAAAAATTTCCGGAAGCGTTTTGCGTTTGAGTAGCACCTCATGCCATTACCTTCCCGGCCCCTGATTCCCTGGCACCTTGCCGCGCTGTTGCTGTTTATCGGCCTGAAGCTTGGATTTCAATCCACTGCGCCCGAGCAGCTGCTGTTTTTGTTGAAGCCAGTGGTTCGACTGCTCCAATTTCTGACCGGCGCCGAAGCGATCTGGAAGCCCGGAACCGGATTTTTTGTTCTGGAATGGGCTATTGTGATCGATAGCAGCTGCGCCGGAATCAGCTTCTGGGCGCTTGCCTTTGCCGTGCTGCACATCTGCTTTGCCCAAAAGGGCATGTATCCTAAAAAAAGTCTCCAAGCGCTGTCCGGTGCCCTGCTGCTGGGCTATATCCTTACGATTCCGGCCAATGCTCTCCGGATTTACTTGTCTTTGTTTCTGCGGGAAAAAGTGCTGTCGATGTATCCGGATTGCAGCTTGGCTGCTATTCATCAAGGAACCGGTATCGCGGTGCAGGTGACGCTGCTCAGTTTGCTGTATCTGGCCCTACACCGGCGTCAGACGTTTTCGCGCCTATGGGCGGTCTCCGGAACCTAAGCAACGGTTCATTCCGGAAAGGCTCTTTTTTACAGGTATCAACGATTCTTATGCAAACGCTGCAACGGCCTCAGTGGCTTCTGATTACCCAAACCCTGTGTTCCCTGCTGCTGATCGGGTTGTTTTACGACGCCTACGACACTATTCATACGGAGCTTCCACCCCATTCCATCCTCGCTTGGGAACTCTTTACTATCATCTGGGTATTCTTCTCCCTGATAAGCCTTGGCTATGCGCTCTACTGCATCCGGCGCCGTGAGAAGCTGTCGCTTTGGTACGCAATGCTACTGGTCGTCACGCAGGTCTTACTATTGATCCTGCTTTTTGTAAATTACGAGAGCCTGTTCCCATTTACGATTCCGGACTGGATGATCCCGGATACGATGCGATTACTGGGGCCCACGTTTCTGATGCCGGGTATCGTACATGGCATGCTGATTCTGGCCTCCCGTCCCTCAAAAAAGCTTTTTCAGGAAACCAGCTTCTCGTATCTGGTACTGGCCGCTGTCCTTCCGGTACTGCTGTATCTGGGTGGAATGCTGTTTGTGATGTCCGACGGCCAGGTTGAGTTTTTGGGGATTGCAGCAATGCTTTCGTTTGTGGTAGCCCTTACGTTGCTGTTCAGCTATGCCATCACACGGGGGCTCTATCTGTTTGCGGTCAAAAAAGCAGCCACATTAGACCAATTCAGCTGGATAACCAGCTTGGTGCTGACCTTGCTGTTGCCACTTCTCGGACTGTTGGTCAACCAGCTTTTATATTCACGCCTCGGCTCGACCAGCGGAGGCATTTTCGGCAATTTTTCGCATCCGGCTACCTATGTCTTGACCATCCTGAACGGGCTGTTTCTGAGTCTGCCCACGCTACGTCGGCCAACGCTGCCGTTCTTTCTGACCCGGGCAGCGTTATTCTCATATTCGCTGTACTTTCTGCTGGTTTTCCTGCCGTTTCTGCCCATTGCAATCCTGGCCGTTTTGGTACTGATCGGCATTCTGATGCTGGCGCCCATAGGTGTTTTTGTGCTACACGCTACCAGGCTTACCCAGGATTATACCGCCCTTCGCAGCCGCTATCCTGCCGGGACGCTCTGGCTGGGTGGCATGGCAGCCTTCCTGCTGATTCCGGCAGCCATCACCGGCCTGTTCCTGATCGAACGTCATTGTTTCCACGAAGCGCTGGACTATGTATATACGCCCGACTACCACCAATCCTATCAGCCGGATAGCCGCTCGGTGCTGCATACGCTGGACTACCTGAAGCAGCATAAAAATGCAGTCGGTTTCTCCACCAGCACGCCCTATATATCTATCTGGTACAACCGCCTGGTGCTGGGCCGACAGACCCTAACAGACAGCCGTATCCAAGAAATGCGTGCGATCTTCTCCGCAACGGGCGATCCGGAAAACAAACCTGGCTTTCGGGAAGACGTTGCTCCGCCAGCAACGGCAGCCCTGAAAACGGTGGAGGCTCACAGCCAGTATGATGAAACCCGCCGGCTCTGGGTCAGCGACCTTACGTTGACGCTACACAATCAACAGACGTCCGGAAGTGCCGAATACACTACCGATTTTGAGCTACCCGCCGGTGGTGCCATCAGCGACTATTCCCTGTATATCAACGGTCGCAAAGAACCGGGATTGCTGACGGAGAAAAAATCAGCCCTCTGGGTTTTCAACAATATTGTCAACAGTTCCCTGGATCCGGGGCTTCTGTACTACCATTCCGGAAACCGAATGCGGCTACGGGTGTTTCCGGTAGCGCCGGCAGCCGAGCGCGTGACCGGTCTGCAACTGCTGCATCCGGAACCCGTTTCGTTTACCATCGATGGCCGGACGGTTCAGCTGGGAACGCCGGAGGCAAGCACATCCTCACCCACGATCGAAACGCCGTACTTCACCCGGCTTTCTTCAGCAGCCGTTTCCAGACTGCCGCAACGGCTGCGCAAACCGTATTTCCATTTCCTCATCGACGCACATGAAGGCAACAACACCTTGTTTGCAGCCTATGATCCTGCCATCCGGGATCTGACGATGCGCTTTCCGGATCTGGCTGCAAATGCGCAACTGAGCTTGGTCAGCAGTGTTGTTCAAACCCGGCCGTACTCAGCATCCTGGGCAACAGATCCGTCCTCCCGGCCATTCAGCGGAGGCTTCTTCCTGCAACGTGCGCTCCAGCAGGCGTTGGTTAATAGCTATGAAGAGGGTATTGACCAGTATCCGGTTTTTATCGTCTGCGCCGACAGTCTGAATCATGCTGTACTGCCGGATGATTTTGCCGACCTGCAATTTTGCGTTCCGGAAGCCCCTTTGTTTTATCACTTGCTGCCTTCCGGACGGTTAGTGTCGCATTCCTTGTTGAAGGACAGCCCGAAATCGGTTGAGGCACCAAGGTTTCCGCCTCAGGCTATGCCCGTCCGGGTGGCTACCAACGGTGGCCGAAACTATTACCTGCCTCAGACACCAGCACCGGCGTTCATCCTCAAAAAGCCGTTGTTTAAGGCAGATTCCCTGCAACCGAATACAGAAACGGCTGCGCTCACGCTCGAGGCCCTTCATCGAACGGCATTGCTGAAACCCGAACACACGGATGCCATCTGGCAGAACTTGGTATCCGCTAGTCAAAAAGCTCATCTACTAAGTCCGGCAACAGCCTTTATCGTCGTCGAAAACGAAGCCCAGCGACAGGTACTTCTTAAAAAGCAGGCGGATATGCGTTCCGGAAAAGCTGCGTTGAGTGCGGGCGAGGCCGAAGAAGATGCCGAACGGATGAACGAAGTGGACGACGCCGAGCGGATGAGCGAACCGGGTACCTGGATTATTTTGGGATTGCTGGGAATTGTGCTGATGCTGTCCCGCTTCCGCAAAAAAAGTTCCCCATATGCAGCTTAACCCCACCGCTCTTCCCAAACGACCCGGGATAGCACGACGCCTGTTCCGGAAGCTGCTAGGGCTGCTTTTAGGCTTATTTGTAGTGCTCAATGCGGTTGCTGCATTTCATGCCTGGCACTTTACTCATTTCGCACCGTCCACGGCTAACCGGACCCTTCCGCCCGATCAGCTTTCAAGACTGCAAAGGCTAAAAATTCTGTTTACAGGGATCAGTCTGCCCAAGCCCGTTGCCCACAGCCAGCCTGCTGTTGAATATGAAGACGTGCAGCTTGAGGATGGCACACCGGGCTGGTGGCTGCCGGTGCCCAACGCTAAGGGAACCGTTTTGCTAGCGCATGGGTATGGCGGCGAAAAGGCCTCGATGCTTCGTCGTGCGCTGGTGTTCCGGAAGCTGGGATACCAGACACTTTTAATCGATTTTGCAGGCTCCGGCGCATCCGAAGGGTTCGCCACGACCATTGGCTTTAAAGAAGCTGCACAGATCACCACCGCCTATCACTATATCCGTCAGCGGAGCACCGGAAAACTGTTTTTGATGGGTGCTTCAATGGGCGCGGCAGCGATCCTGAAAGCAGTTGCTGAAGATTCGCTTCAACCGACCGGCATTTTGCTGGAATGTCCGTTCAGCACCCTATATCGCACGGTGTGCCAACGGTTCCGGATTGCAGGGATTCCGGAAGTTCCTCTGGCCGGACTGCTCACCTTTTGGGGAGGTGCGCTCAACGGCTTCAATGCATTTTCGTATGCGCCCGTAGACTATGCCCGTGCGGTTCGATGTCCGGTATTGCTGATGCACGGCGCGCAGGATCCGTTGGTAAGCGCGGATGAAATCCAACAGCTCTATGAAGCCATTCCGGGACCTAAAACAGTACTCACCTGTCCCGAAACCGGTCATTTTGATTTTATGGAAACCTGCGCCGAACGCTGGGAAACGGTGGTGTGCACGTTTGTAGATTCGCATTTCTAAAGTCTTCATCCGGAGTCAACCGTTTAGTCCCGCTTTATTTGAGTTTATAAAATGTAAGGCTTTCGGTCATTCCCGCGCAGATCCCGGCAGGATTGCGGAAATTTGCATCTTCCTGAACTGACTGTTGATTGGCTGCTCCTCCTACTACTACCCAAAAATCGTTTGACTTCCGCATCCTGGTGCGGCTGCTGAGCTATACCCGCCCGTATCGTAAAACGCTGATCCTGGCAATTGTGCTCAGCGTGGTGTTGGCAGCCTTGTCGCCGGTCCGTCCGTGGATGATCCAACAGTCGGTGGACGTATACATTTCCGGAAAAGACTGGACCGGACTGTTGTGGATTTCCGCAATTCATCTGATCGTGCTGTTTGCCGAAAGCGGGCTGCGGTTTTGGTTTATGTACCGGACGTCCTGGCTGGGCCAGCGGGTGGTGACCGATCTGCGCGAAAGCGTGTTCAAAAAGCTGCTGTTTCAAAACCTCGGGTACTACGACCGCACACCGATCGGCACCCTGACCACCCGGACAGTCAATGATCTGGAATCGGTCAACGATGTATTTTCGGAAGGCATGCTTTCGATCATCGCCGACGTACTGGTGATTGTATTCATCATCGCAGCTATGCTGCTGACCAACTGGAAGTTGACGCTGGTCTGCCTCGTGCCGTTCCCGCTGCTGATCTGGGCTACCTACTGGTTTAAAAATTCGGTTAACGCTTCGTTTCAGCGGGTCCGGAATGCCGTTTCGGCTTTGAATGCGTTTGTACAGGAGCGGCTGGTGGGCATGCATCTGGTGCAGGCGTTTGCCGCAGAAGAACGGGAAGCCGGTAAGTTCAACGCCATCAATACCGAGCATCGGGATGCCAATATCAAAGCCATCTTCGCCTATTCGGTATTTTTTCCGGTCGTAGAGATTATTCTGGCGGCCAGTACGGGATTGCTGGTCTGGTATGGTGCCGTACAGATCATGGGTGCCGAAGCCTCCGCTGGTGTGATCATCGCCTTTGTGATTTATCTCAACAACCTGTTTCGCCCCTTGCGGCAGATGGCGGATAAGTTCAACGTCTTGCAAATGGGGTTGGTAGCCGGTGACCGGGTGTTTAAAGTCTTGGATTCAGAAGAAAAGCTTCAGGACAATGGGACGCTGACAGCCGCTTCGCTGCAAGGAGAGGTGCAGTTTGAAAAAGTTCGGTTTTCATACGACGGTGAAACGCCGGTATTGCGCGGCATCAGTTTTCATCTGCCCCCCGGTACAACCATGGCCGTGGTAGGACCTACGGGTGCAGGCAAAACCTCGCTGGTTGCATTGCTGGGCCGACTGTACGAGATCGATGGTGGACGCATCCTGATTGATGGCCACGAACTAAAAGCGTATGATGTGTATTCGCTGCGCCGGCAGATTGGTGTGGTGTTGCAAGATGTGTTTCTGTTTTCCGGAAGCATCCTGGAAAACATTACGCTGCGCGATCCCGCCATTTCCAAACAACAGGTGATCCAGGTATGTCAGTTACTAGGCTTGCACGAGCATATTATGCGGCTGCCGGGCGGGTATGACTTCCCGGTCCTGGAACGCGGCGGCACCCTTTCGCAGGGACAACGCCAGCTGGTTTCATTTGCCCGTGCGTTGCTATACAATCCAGCCATTCTCATTCTGGATGAAGCAACTGCTTCGGTCGATTCTGAGAGTGAAATTTTGATTCAAAAAGCGATTGATACGCTGATTGCCGACCGGACCAGCATTGTCATCGCCCACCGGCTGTCGACCATCCGGAAGGCAGATAAAATTCTGGTTTTACAGCGGGGCGAAATCGTGGAGGAAGGCAACCACGAAACGCTTTCCGGACAGGGCGGTATCTATGCACAGATGCTGCACGCCGCAGCCGAAGGACAGCAGTTGCTGTAGCCCGGCATTCATGCGTCTCCGGTTTAAGGGGTAGTTGCTTTGAAGCGATAGGCCTGAACTGCTATGGATTCCTGATTCCCCTTAAAAAGATTCAACAGCATCTTTTAGGTATCTTTAAGGGATGCGTATTATCCTGGTTTTAATATTTAGCCTGTTGGCGTTCCGGAAAGCGGATGCCCAACAGTCCTCCAATATTCAGCTACGATGCCACTGGTTTGACACAACGGGACTTACGACTCCTATCGGGCAACTCTTCAACGATGTCTGGGGGTTTACCGCCAACGGTATAGAATATGGGGTTATTGGCTCTCATAAAGGCGCGCACATTATCCGGGTCGATGATTGTCAGCAGGTAGCCTCTTATCCGGGTCGAAGCGGTTCGGGCTTTGTTTTTCACCGCGATTACAAAACCTACGGTCATTACCTCTATGCCGTAGCGGATGAAGGGCTGGCTACCCTTCAGATATTTGATCTGAATTATCTGCCCGATTCGCTGCATCTGGTGTACGAAAGCAGTCCGGATACGCCCCTGTTGGCACATACCTTGTTTATTGACACCGCTACGTCACGGTTGTACCTGGCTTCAGCCAAGGCTCCCCGCTTGGGAAGAGTCGATTTTTTGCAGGTGTATTCCCTGGCCAATCCGGAAAAGCCGGCACTTACCCATCGGCTCAACGCAGCAAATGGGATTCCGGATCTGGTTCATGCCTTGTATGCCCGAAATGATACGGCTTACCTCAGCGCGTCGAATCAGGGGTTGGTCGTAGGACGCTTTACCCCATCCAATCAGTTTCAGATTATCGGCGGACTGCCTACGTATCCGCAGCAGGGCTACAATCATTCCAGCTGGCTCAACAACGCCAATATTGGTGTGATGATCGATGAAACACACGGCATGGCCATGAAAGTGATTTCATCCGACCAATTGCCTGCCATACAGGTTTTGAGTCTTTTCAGTCCCTGCAGCGGCGATACCTGTGTGCCGCACAATACGTTTATGAAAGGCAATATTGCCTTCATAGCACACTATACGCAAGGCCTTCAGATTTACTCCCTGGCCGATCCGACCAATCCGGTACGCCTGGGCTACTACGATACTTATCCACAAGAAACCACTCCCGGAGGCTATGCCGGTGTATGGGGCTGCTATCCGTATCTCTCCGGCAATAAAGTACTGGTCAGCGACATGCAAACCGGGTTTTATGTATTTGATGCCGCTCCGGCGCTGCGCATGGCGAAGCTGTCCGGAGAGGCCGCTGCTGTGTTACAAGTGACCCCTAACCCGGCAACCGACCGGATTGAAATCCGTGTTCCGGAAATCACCCAGCCAGGCAGTACTGTCGAAATTTTGGAGGCCGTTTCCGGAAAACTGCTGCAACAACTGCCGGTAGCAGCGGGTGACAAGACGCTCCGCGTACCTTTGCCCGCATCCGCACCTGCCGGTTTGTACTTCGTCCGCCTTATTTCCGGATCTACAACGGCAACCGTGCGCTTTCTAAAACATTAAGCCTTTCACTTTGCGTTCCGGTCGTTGGTTATTGCTGTTAAGTCTGGGCCTTCTGCTCACGGCCACCGTTTTTGCACAGGCACCTAACCTGCCCGGACAACCCGTAGGCCTCGACAATACGCCCCAGCGCGATACCAGCCGTCGGCAGCAGGCAACCGATTGGGACAATACCCCACCGGTAATTTATGCTCATAAGGCCTACAACGCAGGACGCACGTATCCCGATACCAGTCTCAACCATCTGCATCAGCCGCAGGTCAACGGTCTTTTTTACCGCGATCTGGGCAACTTCGGCAGTGCTGCACAGTGGGTCTACTGGCGTCCTACGCTGGCCAAAGTCAATCCGTCTTTTGGCTATCCGGCCTTTGATCCATACCGGTTCGATGCCGACAGTGTCCTGTACTACAACACCACACGACCGTACTCGGAGTTTCAGTACCGGCTGGGCAGTCAACTGGAGCAATGGGCCGAGATCCTCCATACCCAGAATATCCGTCCGCAGTGGAATTTTGCCGCCCGCTACCGCAAGATTACTTCTACCGGTGCATTCCGGACCCAGCGTACCAACCATGACAACGCTTCGCTGAGCACCCATTACACCAGCAAAGGGCTGCACTACGAGCTGTATGGCAACGTGGTATTCAACAACTTTCAGCAGGACGAAAACGGTGGAATCCGTTCTGCCGAGGATCTGACCAACGATTTGTACAGCGATCGCGCTACGGTTCCCATCCGGGTCGCATCGGCCGGGTACAGCAACCGTCGTTCGCCGGTCTACAATACCCTGCGCGAAGGGCAGGTTTTACTTCAGCACGGTTATACATTCGGTAGGGTCGATACGGTTTACAATGAAGACTCTACCCGCTACGAAGCCAACCTGAAATCCCGGTTCCGGATTTTACACCGGTTGAGCCTCGGTAGCTCCCGGCATATCTACAACGATCTGCGCCCCGATTCGCTCCGGTATGCATCGCTGTTCCAACGCTTATTTTCCGGAAGTGACTCGGTCTATGCCCTGCAACGTCACCAGTGGACCGATAACAACGTACAGCTTCAGACGTTTGTAGGCAAAGGACCGGTACCGCTGCTGGTCAGCGCAGGCATCGGCATCCGTACCGACAAATTCTCGTCTGAAGCGCCTGATGTGTACTCCGGCGAATCGCTCTTCAATACCTACCTGACCGGGACGCTCACCAACGAAGCTTCGGACTCGTTGCGCAATTGGCGGCTGAATGCGCAGGGCATTTTCTATATAGCAGGTCCTTCGATCGGCAATTTTGATGTGTCGGCTACCGTATCCCGGACACTGGGAAGCCGTTTCCTGCTTACGGCAGATGCCCGGCAGCAGCTTGGCGAAGCACCTTATGCCTTCCGGAAGTATCAGAATGCGTTTTACAACCAGGAGCTCAGCTTTTCCAAAGAAACGTATACCCGCATAGGTGCAACGATCCAACTGCCGTCCAGCCGGTTGGCACTGGGCTTTCATACCGTACTGATTGGCAATTACCTGTATACCGACAGCCTCAACAATGCGCTTCAGCAAAGTGGCGTATTTCAGGTGCTCCAGGCTACAGTCCACAAGCAGTTTAGGTTTGGGAAATGGATCTCAGACAATGAACTGGTGCTCCAACAGCGCAACGGCGATGCCCCGCTCAATCTGCCGCTTTACAGCGGCCGTCACAGCCTGGCCTGGCAGAGTGCACTGTTCAAAGATGCCATTCTGATTTACAGCGGACTGGAACTGCGATACAACACGCCCTGGTACGCCGATGGCTACTCGGCTGTGCTGGGACGCTTTTATCACCAGTCGGCTGTGCAGCTGTCCAACCCGCCGGAACTGACTGCCTTTTTCAACTTCCGGGTCAAACGTTTCCGGGCCAGCCTAAGCATCGATCAGATCCAGCAACTCATCATCCGGAAAAACGTTCAGCGATACCTCTACTACCCGGCACCGGGCTTTGGATTCCGCTTCGGCTTTAGCTGGGGGCTGGTAAATTAAGGAGCCCAAGCGCCTTCCAGAACAAAAGGAGTTTTACCATTTTTGATAGTGGTTTTCCGGATTTTGCAAACAGCATCGGTAACAGGGGCGTCATTTTTGCACCCTGCAAGACCAGAAAGGTCATCCCGATGACAAAGGCCTTGCCAGTGCTATCCCTTAACTGTTTTCAAATCATGACCCGTCATTTTTTTCTTCCTAAACGCTGGGTTCAGCGCACCCGTAAACTGGGCATCTGGGCATTTCTGTTTTTCCTTATCAAAGGCCTGATCTGGCTGGGCATCGCTGCCTGGGGACTGTATAAGGTTTCGTAGTCCTTCCGGAACGGCTTCATATCCGGAAATGCCTGCCATAAAAAAGCACCTGAAAATCAGGTGCTTTTTTTATGCAAAAAATGAATGCTTTATACGGCGAAGGCTTCATCCAGAAGTCCGGTCTGCTGTTTTGCGTGGATTTTGCTGAACCCGGTGGCCGGCGAAGCAGCGGCTTTCCGGGAAATGCACCGCAATGGAGCTTCATAGGTGGTTGCCAGGAACGTCCAGGCACCCATGTTGCGCGGTTCTTCCTGTACCCAGACCCATTCCGCACCGGCGTATTTTTTCCGGAGGGCTTCCAGTTGCGCTACCGGTGTCGGATAAATCTGTTCCAGTCGTACAATGGCGACATCGGTGCGGCCTTCTGCCTCCTGTTTTTCTATCAGATCGATGGCGATCTTTCCGGAACACAGCAACACACGCTTTACGCCTTTAGCCTTTTTAATGGTGGCATCGTCGATCACCTCGCGGAAACCGCCGGTTGTAAAATCAGCCATCGGCGAGTACGAGCGCGGGTGACGCAGGTTGGCCTTGGGCGAGAAGTTGATCATTGGCTTCCGGAACGGCCAGCTTACCTGCCGGCGCAGCGCGTGGAAGAAATTCGCTGAAGTGGTGATGTTGGTAATGACCAGATTGGTTTCGGCACAGGCTTGCAGGAAACGTTCCATCCGGGCGCTGGAGTGCTCCGGACCTTGTCCTTCGTAGCCATGCGGCAACAGCAACACCAGGCCGCTACGTTTGTTCCACTTGGTTTCGGCAGAGGACAGGTATTGATCGATTACCGTCTGGGCACCGTTTACGAAATCGCCAAACTGGGCTTCCCAGAGGGTTAGTGCGGTAGGGCTGGCGATGCTATAGCCATATTCAAAACCGAGTACGGCAAATTCGCTGAGCAGCGAGTTGTAGATCCGGAACTGCCCTTGTTTCTCGGCCAGCTGGCTCAGGCGGTTGTATTCTTCATTGGTAGTTGCATCGTGCAATACCGCATGACGGTGGGAGAACGTGCCGCGCTGCACATCCTGACCACTCAGGCGCACATCACTTCCGGAAGCTACAATTGAAGCGTAAGCCAGCAGTTCGCCGGTCGCCCAGTCGATCATGCCTTTCTCGTCGAGCAGCTTTGTTTTTTCATCCAGCAGCTTTTTGATTTTCGGCAGCGGTGTAAAGTTTTCCGGAATGGCCATCAGCCCTTTAAACAGCTTTTGTACCTCTGCTTCCGGAATCGCGGTATCCGGGGAGTGTTCAAAATCGGCCGGGGTATCCGGACGCATCTCGGACCAGGTTTTTTCCGGTGCCTGCATTTTGTACGGCAGCGGCTTCTGCTTCACCTCGTCCAGGCGTTCCTGAAGCGTACCCCAGAATTTGGTTTCCATTTCCTTCGCCATAGCAGCGTCTACATCGCCCCGCTGCACCAGCACTTCGTTGTACACCTCACGTGGGTTTTCGTGCTTTTTGATGGCCTCGTACATATCGGGCTGCGTGAAGCTCGGATCATCACCTTCGTTGTGGCCATGGCGGCGGTAGCAAACCATGTCAATAAAAATATCGGCGTTGAACTGCTGGCGATAGGCTACAGCAAAAGCTGCGGCTTTCACGACCGCTTCCGGATCATCTCCGTTCACATGCAGCACCGGTGCCTGCACCATCGCAGCAATCGACGTGCAGTAATCGGCCGAACGGGCATCGTCAAAATCGGTGGTAAAACCAATCTGGTTGTTGATCACGAAATGAATGGTACCGCCCGTACTATACCCTTCGAGGCGGCTCATTTGCAACAGTTCGTATACCACACCTTGTCCGGCAACGGCGGCATCGCCGTGAATGAGCACCGGCATCACCTTGTCGTAGTCGTCGGCGTAGAGCGTATCGGCTTTGGCACGGGCCAGTCCGGATACAATCGGGTCTACGACTTCGAGGTGCGACGGATTGGGTGTGAGTTGCACGCTAATGGCAGTGCCGTCGGGCGTGGTGATATCCGACCGGAACCCGAGGTGGTATTTCACATCGCCCGAACCCATGGTATCGGTGGGCGTGATGCCTTCAAATTCGGTAAAAATCTGTTCGTAGGTCTTGCCGAGCGTATTGGCCAGGATATTAAGCCGGCCCCGGTGGGCCATCCCGATGATCACTTCCTTCACGCCACCGGCAGCAGCGTTATTGATAATGGTGTCGAGGGCTGCAATCGTACTTTCGCCGCCTTCGAGCGAAAAGCGCTTCTGGCCAATGTACTTGGTATGCAGAAACTTCTCGAAGATGACGCCTTCATTGACTTTCTCCAGAATCCGGCGTTTCTGGTCGATCGACAGCGTAGCCGTAATCATGGCCTCATACTGCTTTTTGACCCACTCAAAGGTGTCGTTGTTGTTGATGTAGGTATACTCGATGCCTACATGACCGCAATACAGCTGCTGCAACCGGGCAATGATGTCCCGCAGTGTGGAACCTGCCATATCTACGGCGTACCCTGCGGCAAACGGCGTATCCAGGTCGGCATCCGACAGGTTGAAATCGGTTAATTCCAGCTGGGCATGGCGGTCGCGGCGTTTCCGGATCGGATTGGTATCGGCGATGAGGTGCCCGCGCTTCCGATAGGATCGGATCAGGGTATAGACGGCAAATTCCTTGGACAGGTCGGTGGCGGCGGTTCCGGAAGCGGCTGGTACCGTTCCGTTGGTTTTAGAGCCATTCCCGTTCTGGGCAAAGTCAAAGCCTTCAAAAAACTTACGCAGGTCCGGATCCACCGAATCCGGGCTGCTTACGTAGTCTTTGTACAGCGACTCAATATAGGAAGGATGCGAATGGGTAATAAAGGAAAAGTCTTTCATCGGAAACGCCTGCCCACAAATGGCAAGGGTTGCGAAGGTAAGAAGCACTTCGCTGTCGGACGCACTTCGCCGGCCGGAGAAATCAGGTTCCTGTTTGCTACGGCTATTTCGGAATTCTGACAGCGGGTGGAACGGGCCTGGAGGGGTGCGCGACCACTGCGTGATCGCAATTTCATCGGTTTAGTTGGAAAGCCTGTGGTTCCGGAATTTGGGGTGCGGAACCACGCGCACAAAACTTACTTGCTAAAGCTCATCCGGTACTCGGTCCGCACTTTCCCGGCGGAGATATCGTCCAGTTTTTTCTTGATAAGGCGACGCTTCAGCGGTGAGATATGATCGATGAATAGTTTGCCTTCGATATGATCGTACTCATGAAGAATCACGCGGGCCGTGATTCCGGAAAAGGTTTGGATCTGGGGCTGAAACTGCTCGTCCAGGTAACTCAAGGTCACCGACTGGTGGCGACGGATGTCTTCCCGGATCTTGGGAATGGACAGGCAGCCTTCGTTGTAGGCCCAGAGTTCGCCGTCGAGCGCTTCGATCTGTGCGTTGATGAAAACGGACTTGATCGGTTTTTCGTTTGGATACTCGCGCTTGTCTTCCTCATCGAATCCTTCTACAATCTGTTCCGTATCGATCACGAACAGCCGGATGGGCCGGCCGATCTGCGGGGCCGCCAGTCCTACGCCCGAGGATTTGTACATGGTTTCCCACATATCGGCGATCAGTTGTTTCAATTCCGGATACTGAGGCCCAATAGCCTCCGCAACCTTACGCAGCACGGGGTGTCCGTACGCAAAAACCGGCAAAATCATAATCCTGAAATCGTTTCTTTTAAAGCAGTTGCAAAGGTATGGATTTCAGCGGGCCGAGAGGTGATCCTGCAACAGGATACAGGCTGCCGTCTGATCGATCAGCCCTTTACCGGCGCGTTGTCCTTTCCGGAGGCCCATCTGCTGAATGGAAGCGGAGGCCATCTTGGAACTGAAGCGTTCATCGACCGTATCAATGGGCAGGTGCGCGAACAGTTTCCGGAACTGGCCGATAAATTTCTCGACCAGCGGCGTCGCGTCGGTAGGGGTTCCGTTGAGGTTGAGGGGATACCCGATCAGCACCTTTTCAACCGTTTCGGCGGCGAAATAAGTTTTCAGAAACCCAACCAACTCTCGTGTTTCCACCGTCTGTAAGGGGGTTGCGATAATCTGCATCGGATCCGTTACTGCAATGCCGGTTCGTTTTTTTCCGTAATCGAGGGCCAGAATACGTGCCATAGGCTGGAATAATAGAAAGGTAAAAACTACGGACCCAAATCCTTTTAAGACCCGAATTCTTGTTTATTTTTACACGAATATCCATCATGAGAACATTTTACCTGAGATTGGTGCAGGCGTTCTGTAGCCTGTTGCTGCTATTTGGCACGTTGAACGCACAGGCCCAGTGCCCTACCCTGACCGGCCAGCCCGACACCTTCTACGCCTGTAAGTTTACACGGCCCTGGCTGCCCACCGATACCATCCGGAATATTTTGCCGGGTACGCAGGTGCTGGATACGCTGTGGACCCCGTCCAATGATTTGACCCATCCGGACAGTTTAACGACGGCCGTCTTCCTGACCGATACCGGCCGCCGCCTGCGACTGAGCCTGCGCAGCCTGCGTCCCAACATCAATATCGACAGCAATTTTGACGGCGGTACCTTCCAATCGGACTATATTGATGGCGGACCCGGTCCAAACGCAACAGTTCTGTCAGGATATTATAGCGTTACAAACAACCCGACAAACGGGAGCGCGGGCTTTGCATCTTTTCCGGATCACACCGGCAACCCGAATGGGAAGATGTTGGTAGCTAACGGTGCCAGCGTTCTAGGTTTGCCTCGTCCTGCTGTATACCGGAAAACGTTTCCAGTAGCACCTGGTATCGCTGCCTACCGTATACGGGTATACGCAACTCCTGTGACTCAGCCTAACCCTGCCGCAATCCAGTTTCGGATCAATGGCGTATTACAGGGTCCGGCGCCACTTCCTCTTCCTGCAACTACACTTCCTTTTTGGCGGGAAATCGAAGTTGATTACAACGTTCCAACCGGTGTCACCTCAATGAATATCGAGATTGTGGATAACGAATCGTCTATTCTAGGAAATGACTTTGCACTGGATGATCTTACTATACAGCCGCTCTGCATCCAGCGCGATTCGACCTATGTCCGGGTCTTCAACCTGCGTCCGTTGCTGGAGCAGGCACTGGGCTCTCCCCGGTTTGGTTGCGAGCGGGATACGTTTGATTTCCGGGCCGATACCACCCAACCTGCAACAGGCGTGTTCACCGCAAAAGCCGATGTACCGGACCGGTATTTCTGGGATTTTGGCGATGGTACCACCAGCACCCAGCAAAATCCACGTCACTTTTACACCCGCCAGGACACCTTCCGGGTCAAACTGTTTGTTTACAAAGACGGCTTCAATAAAGGCCAGACCATCACCTGTGTGGATTCGGCGGTGCGTGCCATCGACAACCGTCGTCCGTTCTATGCCGGTTATATCCAGGATAAAGACACCATCTGTAGAGGCGATATTGTCAACTTCCAAGACACCTCCAAACCCGCTACGTTGCTGGTGAAGTATTACTTCGGTACGGGAGACAGCTCTACGCTAAAAAATATTGCTTACACGTATGATACTGCAGGACGATTCCAGGTATTTCAGGTGGTTACCGATGCCTTTGGCTGTACTGATACAGCCCGAAGTACGGTGATCTCGGTCGGACCGGTTCCGTTATCGTTTACCCTAACCGATACAGTGATCTGCGAAGGCGAAACCATCCGTGCCCAGGCGCTGATTGATTCTTCCTACCAGAATTACAACTGGGATTTTGGCGATGGTCGTATGGTTTCCGATAGTCTTACGGTGGCCCATACCTATGTAAATTCCGGAACGTACAACATCCTGTTCACCGCTACCCACCCGATCTGCCCGGCCGTCAATGCCAGCCGTCCGGTAGAAGTGGTAGCCACGCCACAGGTAAATCTGGGTCAGGATACCTTTATCTGCCCGACCGGACAGCCGATCCTGTTGCAAAACCTGATTCAGACCAATGATCCGGCGACCGTGTATCAGTGGAGTACCGGCGATAAAGTGCCGTCCATTCTGGCACGCCATGATGGAACGTTCTTCCTGAAAGCGCTGAACAAAGAAGGCTGCTCGTCGACCGATACGCTGACGATTACGAGAAACTGCTTCCTCAGCATTCCGTCTTCGTTCACACCGGATGGCGATGGCGTCAACGATTACTTCCTGCCGCGTCAGTACCTGGCAGGTGGCCTGATGACCTTCAAAATGCGCATTTATAACCGCTGGGGCCAGCAGATCTATGAAACGGAGCGTACCGACGGCCGCGGCTGGGATGGCAAGCTCAACGGTGTGGATCAGCCGGTAGGCGTGTACCTCTACTTCATCGAAGCAGGCCTGCAAAATGGTATGATGGAGCGCTACGACGGGAACGTAACCCTGTTGCGGTAACCTAACACAGTCTCTACGTATAAAAAAGTCCGGTAGCCTCAACAGCTACCGGGCTTTTTTGTATCTAATAATCAAGGGAAAGAAATTGAAGACAATTTTGTCGACTGGTTTTTTGTTTGTTTCCTCAGCGAGGAGGCTTCCGGAACCTTAAAGGCCTGTTTTGAGGATCACGGTACCGTGGCGCTGCATAATCTCTTTTTCTTCTTTCTTGAGTTGCATGTACGCTGCCTGCGTTTCCAGAATGGTTTGCAGATCGGTCGTGCCTTCCAACATCTGCAGCAGGATTGTTTCCATGTTTTTGAGCTTCTTCAGTTCAAAATATTGCAGGCAGCTTTCCACTTCCATCGGAATGCGCTGCGGCCCCTGCTGAATAAAAATGCCGTACTTCTCTTCCCAGTTGACGCTTACAATATCATTGGGGTGCAGCAGTCCGGCTACCTTCTGCCGGAGAACCGGATCGGCATGGTTTACAAACGCCCTGAGGTCCGGCGCGCCCCCACGCTGTCGGTAGGCGGCCAGGTACTCATCAAACAACTGACGAACCTGTGGAGATACAATCAGTTCCGGATCGACCCGGTCTTCAATGACCTGCGCCGTCGTAAATGTTTCTTCGGCGAGTTCGCCGCCGTGTTCCAGCAAAATGCCGATCAGCTTCCATTCCTGCGCTTCCTCAGCCGTCTGTGACGTCGAGGCCTGCCCGGTTGCCTCGGAAGGTACAGGGGCTGCTTCCGGAATGGGCTGTGCCGTCTGGACCACATTCTTTTTGCGGTCGTCTCCTTCGATCCGCTCCCGGATGTGTTTATTGACGAGCGTATTCAGCCCTTCCATATCCACGTTCAACCCGGTAGCAGCCGTTTTGAGGTAATGATCGCGCAGGGTAAAATCTTCGGGCCGGGTAAACCGGGAAATGCTCTGGGCAATCTCGTTGGCCAGCTTAGAGCGCAACACCGGGTCATTGCCCGCTTCTTTCAGTCCGGCCTCCAGCCGGAAGCCAATGACATCCCGCTTGTTTTCGACGATAAAGGTCCGGAAGGCATCAGTTCCTTTAGCCTGCACAAACGAATCGGGATCGGCCCCTTCCGGAAGCAGCACCAACTGAACGTTGAAACCGCTTTCCAGCGCCATATCCAGCCCACGCAGCGCCGCCTTGATCCCCGCCGCATCGCCGTCATACAGGATGGTGACGTTTTTGGTGAGCCGTCCAATCAGTTGCAGTTGCTCTTCGGTCAGCGAGGTTCCGGAAGATGCCACCACGTTCTCCACACCACTCTGGTGCAGCGAGATGACATCCGTATACCCTTCGACCAGCAAACATTCATCCACCCGTCCAATGGCGCTCCGGGCCTGATATAACCCATAAAGCGTCCGGCTTTTGTGATACAGCTCGTTCTCGGGCGAGTTGATATACTTGGGCGCACGGTCGTTGGCTTTCAGCAGGCGGGCCCCAAAGCCAATCACCCGGCCCGTCATTCCCTGAATCGGAAACACGACCCGCCCACGGTACACATCGTAATAACGCCCGTCGCGGTTCCGGACCAGTCCCAGCTGTTCCAGCAGTTGGGTCTTATAACCTTTGGCAACGGCCGCGTCGTAGAGGGCATGGCCGCTTTCCGGACAGTAGCCGAGCCGGAACGTCTCAATCGCTTCGGTACGAATCCCGCGATGCTTGTAGTACGACAGTCCGATGGCCTGCCCTTCTTCGGTGGTCTGTAAGGTTTCGGCAAACCAGCCGGCAGCAAACTCCGCCACGACCCGAAGGCCTTCTTCGGCTTGTTGCTGGGCCAGCTGTTCCTGCGAGCGCTCGGTTTCCTCGATCGGAATCTTGTAGAAATCGGCCAGCCATTTGATGGCTTCCGGATAGTTCAGCTTTTCGTACTCCTGAACAAACGTGACGGCATTGCCGCCTTTCCCACAGCCGAAACACTTGAAAATGCCCCGTGCCGGATTGACATTGAACGATGGCGTCCGCTCGTTGTGAAACGGGCAATTGGCCAGGTAGTTGATCCCGCGCCGTTTGAGCTGCAAAAACTGCCCGATCACCTCGACGATGTCGGTGCGCTGATTGACGGCGTCGATGGTGGACTGAAGAATCATGTTGAAGCTGCCAAAGATAAAACCCGGTGGACGGGTTTATCCAGGACAGAGGATTCCGTTGGCCCCTACTGTTTAAGGTTTCTTATAAATGTGCTTGGTCTGATGGACCGGCTTGCCGATGATTTTGCGCAGCAGGTTGCGCACGTTGCGGTCGGCTTTGAGCACCACTTTCTTCAAGGGCTCGTCCGGACGACCGTAAAAGCTGGTGACGTGAAAATAATCATCCGGAAGGTCTGCGGGCCGGTCTGAGAAATAGTAGTTGGACACGCAGCACCGGCTGCGGTCAGCCGTTACCTTACTGACTGAATGAATCGATGTTTGATTGGTGATCATCAACACCAGCCGGTTAAATTTCGAGACGATGGTCCGTTGCGGCTGGCCGGCACCCCGATCCCATAACTCCAGGTTGCCGCCGTTTTCCGGCTGCCAGTTGGGCGTTACATAATACAGCAGATTCAGCACGCGGTACCGCTGCCGGTCGTTGTCGTGCGAATTGTCTAAATGCGGATTCAGGAAGTTATCTTTCTGCATCAGGCTGATGCCGCCGGCGTACAACTGCGCATCGGGTTCCATATCCGGAATCCCGGTAATGGCTTCGACCAGCCGTACCACCTGGGGCTCCTGAAAGGCAAAGACGATTTCTTCGAGCAGCGGGTTATACTGGTCCATCTGCGCGGCTACTTTTTTAAACTCCCGGATGCTGCGCCGCTCCGCCATCTGCGTTGGATCAGGAAACGCTGCATACACCGCATGAGCGATCGCTTCCGGAAGCAGATCGTCTACAAAGCAAGAGCGAATCTGACCGGGTTGGGTAAACCCGGCCTGCAAGGAGTCTTGAACGTCCAGCAGGCGCGCGGCAATCAAAGCACCCAGTTCCTGCCGGCGGTACGGTGAAGGCCCCATAGAAGAAGTTGGTTTTTTACGGACCTTAAAAATACAGGTTATCGCGGTGCAGCTGCCCGACCGAGTAAAAACGCCGCCCATTCCAGATCTTCAGGCGTCGTGATTTTAAGGTTGGTTTTCTCACCGGGGATGAGATGCACCGGATGACCGGCGTGCTCCCAGACGGTCGCTTCATCGGTAAAGGCATCTTGAAACGGCTGCCAGAAAGCGGCTTTTAGTTTGCCGGCATGAAAGGCCTGGGGCGTTTGAACCGATCGCAGGGTAATGCGGTCGACCGGCTCGCTGGTGGTTTCGGAAACCTGCCGGATGCTATCTGTCACGGGAATCACCGGTATTGCGTTTTCGTTCTGAAGCGCCTCTTCGATACAGTGCTGGATCAGGCCGGGCGAAACCAGGCAGCGGACTCCATCGTGAACGAGCACCACCGCCTGTTCCGGAACAACTGCCAGTCCGTTTTTGACACTTTCAAAGCGTGTAGACCCGCCCACTACCAATTCAATATCGAGCCGTTCCGGAAACGCCTGCAACACCATCTGGGCTTTGCTGAGATCGGCAGCAGGCAGCACCAGTACCAGCTGCATATCGGGGCGGGCCGCCAAAAAGGCTGCCAGCGTGTGGGCCAGTACCGGCTTTCCGGCAAGATCCAGAAATTGTTTGGGAAGCGCGGTTCCCATCCGGCTGCCGCTGCCTCCGGCAACAATCACGGCGTACACAGGCAAAGATGCATTCATGCGGCGGCGAAGGTAAGTGGAGTTCTTACTCAGGAAGTTTTGATTGAGCTATAGGCGTTAGCGCAATATCCATTGCCCGCCGGTAAAAGTCAGCAAAGCCGGCTGCATTATAATGAGCTCGCATAGCAGAAAGAACATCGTAGAGTCCCAAATACTGCCACTCCCAGAGCCTTGTATCGAAATTATAGTGCATCATCTGCTGCCCGATTTCTTCCAGAATCACCGAAACGCGCTTTCCCGGAATGCCATTTTGCATCAGCCGTTTGGTTCGCTGTTCGTCCGCTTCCGGTGTGAACAGGGTATCTAAATACGGTTCCAGTAAATCGGCCCAGACATCATACCGCCGGAGTTCCGGAATTGCATGTTGGCGGGCAAATTCTTGTAGCTGGTTCTGGTACTCCTTAGAAATAAAGATCAGTTCGCTTTCAACTTCTACGGCTGATGGATTCATCTCCAAATACACCGCACGGATGTGAGCAGCAGGGATACGTTTTTTTCTGAATGCCAGCGAAGTCACAAACGGATAGGATTCAAACCGGATAGCATCCGGCTCAAAATGAACGCTTCCCATAGCCGGAAACAAGGCATCAGGCGACTGGAACAGGCGTCTGAAGAAATGACTCATCCGGAAGGTCACGATTGGGTTTTCTATCGGTTGGTGAAGCTAAAAATTTGCTTACTTCACGTTGCCCATCAAACGACGTACCAGTGGCGAAATGGCAATCACCACGACGCCTGCAATCAGGGCATAGACTGCAAACTCCTTATACCCTTCGGAATAGACCGCCAGCTTCTCCGCAGCAGACGCATTTTCACCGGGAGAGATCGCTTCCCCAAATAATCCGGCTGCATACTGCCCATACGCAGAGGCCAGAAACCACATGCCCATCATAAATCCTTGCAGCTTTTGCGGGGCCAGCTTGGTCATCAGCGACAAGCCGATCGGCGACAGGGCCAGTTCGCCAAACGTGAGCACGAAGTACGCCAGCGTAAAAATATTGAGCGAGGCAACGCCGTTGACCGCCGTAAACTGACCGGAGAAAAACAGGTAATAGCCCAGTCCGAGCAACAGAAACGCGATCCCGAATTTGACAATACTATTAGGCTCCAGCTTGCGCTTATTGAGGCCCAGCCACAGCAGCCCCACCAACGGCGCAAAAAGGATCACGAACAGCGAGTTGGCCGAATTATTCACCATGTTGGGATCGATGGCAACCCCAAGTAAATTCTTGTTCAGATGTTCAGCCGCATACAAACTCAGCGAACCGCCGGCCTGTTCGAAGATGGCCCAGAACACAATCGAAAAAATGATAAAGACCAACCCGGCCAGCAGCTTTCCATTCTCAGCTTTTGACAGCTTGGTCATCTCGTAGCCCAGGTACACCAGACTGAACGGACCGATGATTTTCATGAATACATCGGTATACGCCGTGTTGGATACCATGGTGATGATCAGCGGCACAATTACCAGTGAACCGCCATAGACAGCCCACTCGTACCAGCGTTTGTTCCGGAACTGCTTATAGTCGATCGGCGGCCGGCCAATAGGCCCCAGATGTTTCCGGGAGAACATAAACGTGATCAGGCTGATCAGCATCACGATAGCTACCAATCCAAAGGCTACGTTCCAGCGACTGCCTTCCGGAATCGTGCCGGACAGAATTTCGCCTTTACCCACCCCAATCATCAGGATGCCGCCCAGGAAAGCCCCGATATTGATGCCCGAATAAAACAGGGAAAAGCCGGCATCGCGACGCGGATCGCCCGGTGCATACAGCTGCCCCACCATGGAAGAAATATTGGGCTTGAAGAATCCGGTACCGATGATGAGAAACGCAATACCGGTGAAGAAAAACCGGTTGGGATCCACCGCCAGGATCACACTCCCGACAATCATGAGAATACCGCCCCAGAACAGCGATTTTTGAAAGCCCAGAATCTTATCGGCAAACATGCCCCCGATGAAGGTGAAGGCATAGACCCAGGCCTGGGTAGCACCGTATTGCAGGTTGGCCACGCCCTTACCCATACCCAGCTGATACACCATGAAAAAGGTGAGCATCCCGCGCATCCCGTAGAAGCAGAACCGCTCCCACATCTCGGAGAAAAACAGCGCCCAGAGTTGCTTCGGGTATTTTCCGGAAAAATTCTGGATGCGCTGCATCTGGGCTTCGTGTTCAGCGAGCGCCGCAGGATCGGTGTATTGCACGTCGGCGGGGGTAGACATAAGGCGAGGGACTACGTATAAGGTATGAAGACTTAAAAATAGGGTGCAGCCGTCAACCGGTTATGGAAAAATACAGATAGGTACGTTGGGTTGCACGCAGCGGTACAACTCGTCTACCTCTTGGTTGCTCACCGCAATGCAGCCATTGGTCCAGTCATCCAGTTTAAAGAGTCCTTCCGGAATGGAAGTCGCATTGGGCAGTCCGTGGATTTTGACATCGCCGCCGGCCGACTGGCCCTGCGTTTTGGCGTAGGCGCGCTGGGCTTCGGTGGGATATGAAATGCCCAAATTTTTATGGTAACCACTGGCCGGGTTCCGGTCGTTGATGATGTAGCAGCCTTCCGGCGTCCGCTCGTCGCCTTCAAATTGTTTGGGTCCTACCGGGGCATCACCCAGTTGAATAGTGTAGGTCTTCAGCAACTGCCTATTCCGGAAGACCTGCATCTGCCGGGCTTTTTTAAATACGGCCAAGCTTTCTATGACCGTTCCGTCCGGAAGCGGTGTATCCGGGAGGGTTGGCCGGCAACCGACCAGCAGTTCTAACACTAATAGGCAGGCTAACAGATAGTTCATTTCCGGAGCGGCATTCGGGCTTCAAAACTAAAAAAACCGGCGCAGGACTGGACGTCCTGTGCCGGTTTTAAAAAACGTGTACGTATCCTTAGTTGACGCCGTGCATCATTTTCCGGATCGGCTTGCTCAGCGCAATCATGACCAGTCCCAATGCAATTACAAAACCGGCAATGGAGCCGAAGATGGTCCCGGCACCCATGGTTTCGATAAACGCAGCTAAGTAGCCACCTACGATATTAGCAATAAACGTTGCCAGCATCCAGACGCCCATCATCAGCGAGGCAAACTTCGGATGTGCCAGTTTGGTTACCACCGAAAGGCCTACCGGACTGAGGCACAGCTCTCCAAGGGTATGCAGCAGGTAGGTCATCACCAGCCACAGCAGCGCGGCCTTGTTGGCTTCACTGGCCGGATCGCCCTGGCCATTGCGTTGTGCAACGGCACCCAACATAAAGAAGAAGCCGACACCCAGCAGGATCATTCCCATGCCCATCTTTACAGGTGTGGAAAGCCGCCGACCCAGTTTGCTGGTCCAGAAGATAGAGAACAGCGGTGCCAGAGCTACAATAAACAGCGGATTCACCGATTGAAACCAAGAGGTTGGAATCAGGAAACGGCCGACCCGACGGTCGATAAATTTATCGGTGTACAGGCTCAGCGAAGAACCAGCCTGCTCGAAGCCTGCCCAGAAGAAGATTACAAAGGCCGTCAGGATAAAAATCACCGTCATGCGCTGCTTGTCTTCTTTGGTTACCGGCCGCGCCAGGTTTCCGGAATCGACGCTACTAACAGCGCCTTTGCCAGCAGGGTTTTTCCCGATCTCGCCCAGATATTTAGGTGCAAACGCGTTAAAGATAATCTGTCCCAGCAACATACCCAGCCCCGACAGCAGGAAACCGTAGCGATAGCCGAAGCTCACGACTTCACCGGCTGCGTTTTTAGTGGCAAACAGATTGTCCGAGAAATACCCGACTGCCAACGGCGCGATGAAGGCACCGATGTTGATGCCCATGTAAAAAATGGAGAAGGCAGCGTCCCGACGGGGATCATTGGCCGGATACAACCGACCGACCAGCGTAGAAATGTTGGGTTTGAAGAATCCATTACCTAAAATCAGCAGGAACAGGCCCAGATACATCCCCGTCTGGTTGTTCATGCCAAAGAGCACAAACTGCCCCGCCATCATCGTGAGACCACCAATGGTAATCGCCATTCGCTGTCCCAGAAACCGGTCGGCCAGCCAGCCACCAATCAGCGGCGTGAAGTATACGAAGCCGGTAAAGTAACCATAGATAAGCGCAGCATCTTTCGGATCAATCGCCAGACCGCCTTCAATCAGTTGCTTGGTCAGATATAGAATCAGGATCCCCCGCATCCCGTAGTACGAGAAGCGTTCCCAGAGTTCGGTAAAGAACAACAGGTACAACGCGGGCGGATGGCCTTTGGAAGGCGTTTCCGGAACATGCGCATCCGGTTGATCGAGCGTAGCGCCCAATTCTTCCGGAGTGTCGATAGAAGAGACAGGAATAGACATGGAATACGGGTAAAAGCCGACAAGATAATACCTGACAGCCTTAGTTTTCGAATGAATAGCACTGCAACCGGCGTATCAACGATCGAAAAGATGCCGGAAGCGACCGTACGACGGATAAAGCCTGGATTGGTTTACCAGCATCCGGAATGATATAGCGGCTGTTACCGCACGCCTTTCTCGGCCATCACGCGATTCAGCCAGCGCAGCATCAGGAATGCCAGCAACGCCGCACCCAGCAGCAGGAAGCAGTTGACAACAAAGAAATTGGCTTTGTTCTCGTAGCCATACCAGAGCCCGGCCAGTACGCCACTCAGCTTGTTACCAATGGATGTGGCCAGAAACGACCCGCCCATCATCAGGGCCGTGTACCGCGGCGGACTCAGCTTGCTGACCAGGCTCAGTCCCATCGGACTCAGACACAGCTCCCCGATCGTAACCACGCCATAGGTGAAGATGAGATACCAGGCCGAAACCTTGACCGCCCCGTTCAGACTGGCCTGTACCGCCAGTACCATCACCAGCGTCGAAAGCGCGGAGATCAACAGCCCGATGGCAATTTTGCCCGGTGTGGTCGGCTCTTTACCTCTCCGGCGCAGGGCCGCAAATACCGCCACGACGACCGGCGTCAGCAATACCACCCAGCCGGGATTGATCGACTGAAACAGTTCCGGAGCGGCTACATATACGGGCCGGCCATCGGCCGGAATCCGGTCGGGCGGCTGGTTCCGGAAATACACCGGCTGTCCCAGCGCTTTCTTCACTTTTCCGGACGCATCTCTTTCGGCGCGGAACTGCGCATCGTATACCGATACTTGTTTCGGCAGTGCACTCAGCTCTTCAGTCTGGTACAGTTTGGTTGCCAACGGCTGCACGGCTCCGGAGATCTCGCGGTCGGTATAATACTTGGCCCAGTTGGTCAGCGCGGTTCCGTTTTGCTTGAATACCGCCCAGAAGATAATACTCACCGCGAACACGGCCAGCAAGGCAGCAATCGGTCGCTTCTCGCCCTCCCGGGCTTTGGCCCATAGCGAAATGTAAAAAATTACCACCGGGATACAGGCAAATAGAAACGCATCGGTACTATGAGAATCCAGCAGTGTCTTGCCCGGTCCCAGCAACAGTTCCGGAAGAAACCAGCCCAGCGCCCCAGCCACCAATGCGGGCAGAAAGACCGCTCCCAGTACCCGGCCGATTGACGAGCCGCCGGTATTCTGCGAGGCATCCAGCACTCCAGACGCAATGAGGGACTTCCGCTCGCCGGGCCGGATGTGCCGGAGACCGGAGGTAAAAACAATCAGACCGATAAACATCCCCACACCGGCTGTGATAAACGCCGCCGGCCAGCTGTATTTATTGCGCATGAAGGCCGCCAGGATCGGTCCCAGCAAGGCACCAACATTGATACCCATATAAAACAAATTGTAGCCCCAGTCTTTCCGGTCTTTGAACTGTGGATACGAATACAGATTACCCAGCAGCGTGGAAATAGACGGTTTAAAGAAGCCATTTCCGATCACCACCAGCGCAATGGCAGCATAAAATGACTGCATCACGGCTTCCTGTGACAGCGGAACGCCGAATGCCCGCAGCACCGGAAATCCCAGTAATAGATAGCCTAAGCCCATCAGTGTACCACCGATATAGACGCTCCGGATATAGCCCAATACTTTATCGGCCAGAAAGCCACCCAGAAACGGTGTCAGATACGTCAACGCGATAAAGGTGCCGAATACATCATACGATTTGGCGTCGTCGATGGAAAGGCCACCTTTATCGACATCAATCATATACAGCACAAAAATGCCCAGCATCAGGTAGTAGCCAAAGCGCTCCCACATCTCCGTAAAAAACAGATACGGCAATCCTTTGGGATGCCTGCCGGAAGAAGACGATCGTTTTTCCATGAGGTGAAAATAATCTTCCGGACCCGGATATCGGTTTCAGACGCTTCCCCAAATCCTCCGGATGGGATGTCATCCGAATCTCCCAAATCGATTTTTGAACAGTCTTTTATGATACTTCAAGGCAATCGTTTTGCGCCCGGACTGTATTATTGCCTGCCCTATCCAAAAAATCCTGCTTTCGTACCTTTTCCGGAACAGCCGAACGCGGATTGAACCCACGGGGAGCAGGCGCCTATGGCTACAACTCAGACAAGTCCTTTTCAAAAGCTGCTTCAGCTACTGCATACCGAACGGCACGAAATCCGGTCCGTTTACTTTTACGCCATCCTCAGCGGACTGGTCGCACTGGTATTGCCACTTGGCACTCAGGCGATTATCTCGTTTGTGATGGGCGGGGTTATCTCCGTTTCGCTGGTGCTGCTGATCGTTCTGGTGATCGGCGCGACGTTTATTATTGGCCTGTTGCAGGTCAACCAGAAAAAGATTATCGAGAAAATCGAGCAGAAAATCTTTGTGCGGTATGGGTTTCTGTACAGCCATACCATCCCGCATCTCGACCTGCGCACCACGCAGAATTACTATCTGCCGGAGCTGACCAATCGCTTTTTTGACACCATGACGCTGCAAAAAAGCCTGGCCAAACTGCTGCTGTCTATTCCGGAAGCGATTATTCAGATTTTATTTGGCCTCATCCTGCTGTCGTTTTACAGTCCGATATTTATCGTTTTCGGCCTGCTGCTGCTGGCGATTCTGGGCCTGATTCTGCGGTTTACCGGCCGGCGCGGACTCCAAACGAGCCTGGAGGAAAGTGATTATAAATACAAAGTCGCCGGTTTTCTCGAAGAACTGGCCCGTGCCCCGACGCCTTTTAAGTTTCAACGCAAAACGGCCCTGCACCTGCGCCGGACCGATGAACTGATCAGCGGCTATCTGGGAAGCCGGACGGCACACTTCAAGGTTCTGCTCACCCAATACTGGACGCTGATCATCTTCAAAGTGCTCATCACCACTGCGATGCTGGTGGTCGGCTCCGGACTGCTGCTGCAACAACAACTCAACATCGGTCAGTTTGTAGCCACCGAGCTGGTGATTATCACGGTGATTTATTCCATCGAAAAGCTGATTTCCTCCCTGGAGATTGTATATGACACACTGACTGCCGCCGAAAAAGTCAATAAGCTTCCGGAAAAGCCGCTCGAAACGGATGGCAGTTTTATGCTGACCGAAACCGAAGGCCTGGCGCTCCGGCTGAAAGACCTGCAATTCTCGTATCTGGGCGAAGATCCGATTCTGAAAGGCGTTACGATCACCATTGAATCCGGTGAAAAGGTAGTGCTGGGCGGCCCCACCGGTAGCGGCAAAAGCACGCTCTTACGGGTGATCAGCGGACTGCTGCGGCCGACGGAAGGTGCCTTGCTGTACAATGACATTCCGTTCCGGGAATACAATCTGGACAGCCTGCGCTCGCATATCAGCACGGCATTCGATACCAACGAAGTCTTTGAAGGCACCTTACAGGAAAACCTGATGTTCGGTGCCGAGCTTCAGAATATCAATCAGCTGAAAGATCTGGCGGCGTTGCTGGGGATGCAGGATTTTATTTTCTCCAATCCGGAAGGACTGCAACAGCCGATTGGCATGGCCGGGTCCGGTCTGTCGCCCCGCATCCGGAAGAAAATCATGCTGCTGCGCGCGCTGCTCAACAATCCTAAACTGCTGGTACTCGAAAATCCGGAACAGTACCTCAATGTCAAGGAGCTGCAAGCTTTTATCCGGTTTTGCGGTACCTCTTTACAAGAGGTTACCTGCATCATCAGCAGCCAGAATCCGGTGTTCGAACTGGCCGGCATGCGATCCATTCACCTCGATGAAGGGCTGATTGAGGAGGCCCCAACCGCTTAAGCGCCCCGTATGAAATCCCTTCAGGAAACCGTCCAGCAAGAATCTCCCCGCGTAACGCTTCGCTCTTTTGATCAGGTCTACCACGTCCACAAGAAAAGCCATGTCGGTAAGTGGGTGCTGGGACTGTCGTTGTTCCTCGTGGTTTTGCTGTTTTTGCCCTGGACGCAGAATATCCGCGCCCGTGGCACCGTCACGACACTTGATCAGGAAGGCCGCCCGCAGCAACTCAACGCCATTATCGGTGGCCGGATCGTGAAGTGGTATGTCCGGGAAGGGCAACGGGTGAAAGCCGGCGATACCCTGGCACAACTAGCGGAGATTAAAGACGCGTACCTCGATCCGCAGCTGCTGGAGCGCACCGAGTCTCAGATTCGTTCCAAGGAAGCATCAGTTGAAGCCTATGGCTCTAAAATCAACGCAACGAACTCGCAGATCGAAGCCCTCGACGCCGGCCGCAGTCTGAAAGTGCAACAGCTCGACAACAAGCTGCAACAGACGGTCCGGAAGCTGCAATCCGACAGTATGGAACTGGTAGCTGCCATCAACGATGCCCGCATTGCCGAGCGGCAACTGGAACGCCAGCGTAACCTCCGCGATAGTGGCCTTTCCTCCCTTCAACAGGTAGAGCAACGGGTGACGGCCTATCAAAATGCGCTGGCGAAACGCACCACCGCTGAAATCAAGTTATCCAACACCCGAATCGACCTGGTCAACATTACGGTCGAGAAAAGCTCTGCGACGCAGGAGTACGCTGAAAAGGTTTTTAAAGCACAGGGCGACCGGGCCGCCGCGCTCAGCGACCAGGCCACCGGACAAGGGGAAGTCACCAAGCTCGAATCGCAGTATGCCAACTACCGCATTCGTTCCGGACAGTATTATCTCACCGCCCCGCAGGACGGACAGATCATCGGTATTACCAAGCAGGGCCTGAACGAAATCATCAAAGAAGGCGAAGTATTGTTGAGCGTGGTTCCGGACAAAGGACGCCAGGCGGTCGAATTGTTTGTGCGCCCGCAGGATCTTCCGCTGGTCGCTGCCGGCCAACCGGTTCGCTTTCTGTTTGATGGCTACCCGGCAGTAGTCTTTAGCGGCTGGCCGGAAGCTTCGTACGGCATCTTTGATGGTCGGGTGGTTGCCGTGGAAACAGCTGTTGGTGCCAACGGGTTGTTCCGCATCCTGGCCGAAGAAGACCGTCGCCGCAAGCCCTGGCCGCCGACCCTTACCCTGGGCAGTGGTGCACAGGGTATCATGCTGCTGAAAAATGTACCGATCTGGTATGAGCTGTGGCGCAATATCAATGGCTTCCCGCCGGAGTATTACCAACCTGCCGCTGCAACCGGCGATAAAACCAAGGCAGATGCAGCTAAAAAGTAAGGTCGTCGGACTGGTGCTGGCGTTATTGGGAAGCCTTCCTGCACTGCTGGCGCGGGACAGCACGCAACTGCGGCAACTGGAGCGCGATGCGTATCTGAAGATTATCCAAAGCTACCATCCGGTGATCCGGGCGGCCGACATTGACGTGCTGAATGCGCGGGCCAACCTGATGCGTGCCCGTGGGGTGTTCGATCCGCAGGCCAAAGCCAACTACCATTCCAAAACCCTCGACGGCAAGGAATACTACACCTATTTTACACCGGGCATCACCATTCCAACCTGGTACGGACTGGAGTTTAAAGCCGGCATCGACGATGCACGCGGCTATTACCTCAATCCGGAAACCACTCCCGGTGCGGTCTCCTATGTGGGCGCCAAGCTGGTGGCCACCAATATCTTTTTTGATGTGCGCCGCGCCGGTGTAGAGCAGGCGCGGGTGCTGGTGCGGCAGTCGGAAGCCGACCGGCTGCTGGCCGTGAATGACCTGTATTATCAAAGCATCTCCGCCTACTGGAACTGGTGGCTGTCGTGGGAGCAGCGCCGGATCTGGGAAGAAGCCCGTGTAGTAGCTGCCGAGCGCATGCAGTTTGTCCGGCAGGAATATCTGGCCGGTGCCCGCGCCGCTATTGACACTACCGAGGCGCTGACGCAGATCCAATCGCTGGACGCCCAGTTTCTGACCTCGGACCTGACCTTGCAGAATGCCGGCGTGACGCTCAACACCTATCTCTGGTATCAGAACAATACGCTGGTGCCCTGGGAAGAGACCTGGTTGCCGACCCGTCCGCAGCTCCGCCCCATTCCACCGCTGACGTTTTTCCTGGAGCAGCTGACCGAACATCCCAAGCTGCAATCGGCCCGCGCCAAGATCGAGTTTCTGAACATTGATCTGCGGATGAAGAACCAGTATCTGTTTCCGAAGATCAGTGTGGGCGGCAGCGTACTGGGAAAAGACTGGAACCCACTGCCCAATGAGCGTTCCGGAAATTATTTGCGCAGAAACTACAAGCTGGAAGCCGATCTGAGCATTCCGTTGTTTTTGCGCGAGGCACGGGGCAACCTGCAAATGGCCCGTCTCAAAACCCAACAGGCCTCGCTGGCGCAGGACATTGCCTATATCGACCTCGAAGCCAAGGTGCGGAGCTACTACAACGAAGCCATCAATCTGAGCCAGCAGCAGACGTTGTGGGAAGCCAGTTTTGCGGCCTACGAGCGGTTGTTGCAGGGCGAGATTATCCGGTTCGAGAATGGGGAAAGCACGTTGTTTCTTATTAATGCCCGCCAGTCGAAGCTGCTGGAAGCCAGCCAGAAGCTGCTGGATATCTACGCCAAGCGCGGCAAAGCCGAAGCGGCCCTGTACTGGGCGGCCGGACTGCTGATTCAGTGATTTCCGATTGCGGACTCAGGAACTGGTGATTGAAACTTGCGGAACGTACATGAGCCGTACACTCTCGTTATGGGCCTTCCGGAAGCCTGCTTTTCCGGGTCATCTCGTATTTGAGTCATCTCGACTGCAATGCCTGGGTCTCAGTATTGCTGAATGCTGTCTTTCGTGAGATTCCTCCTTTGCGGTCGGAATGACTCCCTTTATGGGGCTCAGATCATGCGTTTTTCCGGAGCTGTACGTTATCCGGGTGCTCGCCCTATATGGGTCATCTCGACCGCTAGGGAGAGATCTCACAGTTGTTGTACATAGTTTTCTTGCGTCCTCCTTTCGTGAGATTCCTCCCTTGCGGTCGGAATGACGCAGTTGATGTGACTCAGATCATGCGTTTTCCGGAGCTGTACGTTATCCGGGTGCTCGCCCTATATGGGTCATCCCGACCGCAAGGGAGAGATCTCACAGTTGTTGTACATAGTTTTCTTGCGTCCTCCTTTCGTGAGATTCCTCCCTTGCGGTCGGAATGACCTATGTTTTGTGTCTTTTCCGGAGCTATACGTTATCCGGGTGCTCGCCCTATATGGGTCATCTCGACCGCTAAGGAGAGATCTCACAGTTGTTGTACATAGTTTTCTTGCGTCCTCCTTTCGTGAGATTCCTCCCTTGCGGTCGGAATGACTCCGTTTATGGGGTTCATGAGAGGTGTTTCCGGAGAAGATATGATCCGGAAGCTCGTCTTAGGCAGGTCATTGCGAGACACGAAGCAATCCCTATCTATACAAGCCACAGGTACCCGTGTTTCACAGATTGCTTCGTCGTTCCTCCTCGCAATGACACCGATACAGTGAACCCGCAATTAGACAACACACACACTAACCGGGTCATTGCGGGGAACGAAGCAATCCCCTAGCAATTGGTAGCATTTGAAAGAAGCGATGTACATCCTACAGATGGCTTTGTTTCTCGCATGGACGCAGAAAGAAGCCATCCCGGACCCTACGACCACCGGGACAGTCGAGGCGCATCGCCACAAACCTCCCGAAACAGTCGAAACTCATGCTTCGAAGCCGGACATATGATTAGGACTACTTTACTAAGCGCCAGGTCTGGGCTGCGAAGCACTAGTTTTGATCTGCGAAGCGCCAGGTTTGATCTGCAAAGCGCTAGTCCTTATCTGCTAAACGCTAGTTCTGGTCTGCGAAGCGCCAGTTTTGGTCTACAGAGCACCAGTTTTGATTTGCGTAATGTATGTTTCGGTCTGCTGAACGATCATTTGGTCCTGCTATCGTGAGATTCCTCCCTTGCGGTCGGAATGACTTCGTTGATGTGACTCAGATCATGCGTTTTCCGGAGCTATACGTTATCTGGGTCATCTCGACCGCAAGGGAGAGATCTCACACTAGCAGAAGTAGATGCCATGAGAGTCCTCCCTTACGGTCGGAATGACGCAGTTGATGTGACTCAGATCATGGGTTTTCCGGAAGCGATCCGTTCCGGAACGGCGGAAAGAGATACTTTCGCGGCTCCATGACACAAAACATTCTGTTGCTCGGTAGTGGTGGCCGCGAAAGCGCGTTGGCCTGGAAACTAACTCAAAGTCCGCTGTGCGGCCGGCTGTACATCGCGCCCGGCAACGGCGGTACCGGCCAGTGGGGCGAGAATGTAACGCTGTCGCCAACCGATTTTAAAGCGATTGAACAGTTTTGTGTGGCGCAGGACGTGCGGTTGATTGTGGTAGGTCCGGAAGATCCGCTGGTCGCCGGGGTGGAAGATTATTTTGAAGGCTCCGGTATACGGGTAGTAGGCCCCTCGCAGGAAGCGGCCCAGCTGGAAGGCTCCAAAGCCTTTGCCAAGAAGTTTATGGCCCGGCATAGCATCCCGACGGCACAGTACCGGGAGTTTTCGGAAGCCTCATTTGAAGAAGGTCTGGAGTACCTCAAAACACATCCGTTGCCCATCGTGCTGAAGGCCGACGGACTGGCGGCGGGTAAGGGCGTGGTGATTGCCCAGACGCATCAGGAGGCTTTGGATACGTTCCGGGAGATGATTGCAGAAAAGAAGTTTGGCGACGCCAGTGCCCGCGTGGTAGTAGAGCAGTTTCTGGACGGCATCGAGTTATCGGTGTTTGCGCTGACCGACGGTGAAACCTATGTGTTGTTTCCGGAAGCGAAGGATTACAAGCGGATCGGTGAAGGCGATACCGGTCTGAATACCGGCGGCATGGGGGCCGTATCGCCGGTGCCGTTTGCCGGGGAAGCGTTTATGGAGCAGGTAGAACGGGAGATTGTACGGCCTACGATTGAAGGATTTAAACAAGAAGGCATCCGGTATCGCGGCTTCGTGTTTTTTGGGTTGATCAAAGTGGGCGATGCGCCCTATGTAATTGAGTACAACTGCCGCATGGGCGATCCGGAAACCGAGGTGGTGATGCCACGGCTCGACGCCGATCTGGTAGCGCTCTGCGACAGTTTGTTTGACGGCACACTGGCGCAGCAGACCGTCCGGCATTATCCATCGGCGGCGGCGACGGTGATGCTGGTCTCCGGTGGTTATCCGGAAGACTATGGGAAAGGGTTCCCGATTGCCGGTCTTGAGGACTCGAATAGCGGTGACACGTTGGTGTTCCAGGCCGGAACCGCAGCCAAAGACGGACAGATTGTGACCTCCGGCGGCCGCGTACTGGCGATTACCGCGCTGGCACCGACCCTACCCGAGGCACTGGCCAAATCCTACCAGAAAGCATCCGGCATTTCCTTCCAGGACGTGTACTTCCGGAAGGATATCGGCTGGGAGTTTTAGTGGTAACGGGAGGAAGGTGGCTTACTGGTTACCGAGATAACGGAAGTTTTCAGGACAGTTCGAACGTGTCGCCAGTATCGAGCACGAGTGCCAATGAAGATCCAACTATAACATAGTTGTCATTTTCGTGCGGTTCACCGAAGTTTCCATAAGGGTCTAGAGAAAGGTAAAACGTACCATCAGATAGTTTGGCTAAGGTGATATCGGAATAGGTACCGCTTGTTCTGAAATCTTCTGAAATGTCGATACTGTCACACTCAGAAAATACCAGCTCGATCTTGCATTCCTGAAACGTTTGTTTCCCGATTATCTTTCTTACAAGTAATCGGACAGCAAAACTGCACCTAGCAACATCAACGGTATAGGATAGTATTTCCCCATCACATAGAGCATAGTCGTCGTGAATATCTTCAATTGTCATACTAAACTAGATTTAGTAACGAGTAATTAGTGACTAGTAATGACAAGATATAGACCTCTGTCAATTACAAACCATTGCATATTTTTTATAAAGTTGGTATTGCGTCATCAAATTCTGCCAGCAATAGAAGGTGAATACAGTCCCCTATAGAAACAGATTCATTTGATGACTTTTAAAAATGAATTATAATGATTAGCTCCTTATATCTCATTCATCAGTTGGCTTTGGCATGTCGTCAAAAGGATATTCAAATCCATAGTACTCTTCCCATTTGCTCTTTACAATATCTCCATAAATAACCTGACGGACTTCATAGTCTTTTGTATCCATTGTTCCCACGAATATTCTTTTGTGCTCGGGAACTACTTCATAGGCTTGCTTTAGTTCATCTCGTAGCTTTTTTGTCGGATTTTTCTTATACTCTTCAAAGATCCTTGCACATTTCGCAATACTATTTTCACTTCCATTTAGTTCATTAAGCTTGTCTTTCACCTCATTTAATTTATACTTTATATCAATTCCATTTCCATCTATAATTTTAAAGGAGCCTAAATTAAGTATTGTCACAGTTTCTCCAACTCTTAATTCTGTAACTAATATTTCATTTTCAACAAGAGCATCCAATTCTTCAAACTGGTAAATTTTTCTTTCTGGCAAACTTGTTATTTCTACGCGCCCATTTTTATAGATAGATAATTCAACTAAATAAGTTTTTGTATCATCATTTCTATAGAAAAAACGAAACTTCTCTCCGGTTAATTTGTCTGGGAAGAAAGAGTTGGGATCGTCAAGATGGTAGGGTTTAGGATCAGGCGTGGAGTGTTTTGTAACCTTTACTTTACTACCTACTACTTTCTTTGAATTGCTGCCATTGTAATTATGTAAGTTTTTTAACCTTGGGTTAAGCTGCTTTACCAAAGAATACACATATTCGTAAAAGGTTTTTCTACTATGCTTCCATTTCCCTTTTTCAATATTCCAATGACCTAGATTAAAAATAGAGATAGGCGCTCCATCTGGAATTGAAGTGACCACCCAGCCTTCATTCAATTTGTTTTTGAACATTGGTAAATCAACCATCTCCCAACAAGATACAAGACCGTCCTTGTATACTTGTATGTCAGTCAAGTGATATTGTATGTTGTGTATTATACCTGGAATGGAAAGGCCTTCAACGATTTCTGTTCTCACTATAGTTGTCAAATCAGCTGATTCTTTCTTATTAGACTTAAATATCTGGTCAAATAGTTTCATATACATATAGAAGGACTTTTTAGATAATACCTACAATTCTTTGTTCCGATATTACCGGTCAAATAAACTCCAAAAATTTCTTCTTTTCTTAAATAGCATTAATACCTGAACGATGCGACTTTTGCATCGTTTAAATTTTCTCTTTGTGGTACGTTTCGCTTTTTTGTTTTCCGTTGCCTGCCTGTTGAGCAGCGTGGGCTTTGCCCAGAAAAAATCCTATCAGGTTACCGCCGTTGCCTTTTACAACTTCGAGAATTTGTTTGATACGGTCGATAACCCGTACAAGTTTGATGAGGAGTTTACACCCAACGGGCCCTACCAGTACACATCTACGATCTACAACCAGAAGCTGCACAACATCGCGACCGTCCTCAAGCAGCTGGGCACCGAGCTAACGCCCGACGGTCCGGCGCTGATCGGCACTGCCGAGATCGAAAACGCAACGGTGCTCAACGACCTGGCCCGGCAGCCGGAGATTGCCAACCGCCAGTACCAGAATGTCATCTTCGATGGTCCGGATGCCCGCGGCATCAATGTGGCGCTCATGTACAATCCACGCTACTTTAAAGTGCTCCAGGCGCAGGGCTTAAAAGTGGATCTGCGCGGTGTGCCGGGTTCGGACAGCAAAAGCGGTGGTACCCGCGATGTGCTCTGGGTCACAGGCATCCTGGCGGGCGATACCACCCAGGTATTTGTTAACCACTGGCCGTCGCGCCGGGGTGGCGAAGCGGCTTCGGCTCCGTTGCGGGCTCATGCCGCCGGAATCGCCAAGCGCGTCATTGATTCGGTAATGGCCGAACATTCCGGAAGCCGCGTCATCCTGATGGGCGATCTCAACGACGATCCCACTTCACCTTCGGTCGCCAAAGTACTGGGGGCCGTCGGCAAACAAGACAAGGTTCCAGACGGCGGCCTGTACAATCCGTTTGTATCGTTTTACAACAACGGGATCGGTACGCTGGGCTACAACGACAGCTGGAATCTGTTTGACCAGATCATCGTTTCGTCGGGCTGGCTGAAGGCCGATGCCACCCGCAACTGGAAATACTACAAAGCTGAGGTGTTTAACCGCGAGTTTCTCAAAACTGCATTTGGTCAGTACAAAGGCTACCCGCACCGGTCTTTTTCCGGAACCAGCTGGATCAACGGCTACTCCGATCACTTCCCGACGCTGGTGTATTTCGTGCGCGAAGCGAAGTAAAAACACCCCATCTGGTCTTTCCCTTACAGCGGCGCCTAGCGTACAATTTTACCGCTGTCAGACCGTCTGAGTTCTGGTTATCAAACGATGCGAAGCTATCTTCGCAAGCTGAACTTTAATTCCTATGAAAATACTGGTTTGTGTCGCTCCGGTACCGGATACGACGTCCAAGATTTCGTTTACCGACAACGATACTAAATTCAACACCGCCGGTGTGACCATGATTATCAATCCGTATGATGAGTGGTACGCACTGGTCCGGGCGCTGGAACTGAAAGAAGCCGGTACTGCCAGCGCGGTACACCTCATTACGGTCGGTCGCGCCGATGCCGAAGCGGTGATCCGGAAAGCCTTGGCGCTGGGTGGCGACGAAGCCGTGCGCGTGGATATGGACAGCATCGATCCGGCTACGGTAGCTGCGGAGATTGCTGCCTATGCACAAAGCGTCGGTGGCTACGATCTGATTCTCTGCGGTAAGGAAAGCATTGATTACAACAACGCCGTAACGCCTGCGATGATTGCCGAAGCACTCGATATGGATTATATCGGTTTCGCAACCAAACTGGAGATTTCCGGAACCACAGCCACGGTCAACCGTGAGGTCGACGGCGGCGAAGAAACGGATCTAGTGAACCTGCCGCTGGTGGTGAGCTGCCAGAAAGGAATGGCGGAGCAACGCATTCCGAACATGCGCGGCATTATGGCGGCCCGTACCAAGCCGTTGAAAGTGGTACCGGCGACCACCAGCGACGAAAAAAGCAAGATTGCCAAATTCGAGATGCCTCCTGCCAAAGGCGGTGTCAAAATGTTTGAGGCCGACAATATGGATGCGCTCGTAGACGCCCTTCATTCCCAGGCCAAAGTCATTTAAGTTTTCGTAGTATTCCAAACACAACAAACTGTTTTCACTCCAGCGACATTCGGGTGAACCTTCAGATATGGTTTTAATTCTTGCAGAACATACCGCAACCGGTACGTTTAAGAAAAAAGCACTCGAAGCAGTGCAATACGGTGCTCAGATTGCGTCCAAAATGGGTACCGAAGCCGTGGCACTGGTCATCGGCAGCGGGGAAGGCAATGCAGCCGAACTGGGTGCCTATGGCGTTCAGAAAGTACTCCAGGTGACCGATGCACGGCTGAAAGATTTCAACGCCCGTGCCTATACCAAAGCTATAGTAGCCGCCGCTGAAAAAATCGGCGCTAAAGTGATTGTAGCGTCGCACGATCAGGTCGGATTGCAGGTCGCGCCCCGCGTAGCGATGCGACTGAACGCCGGGATCATCGCCGGTGCCATCGGATTTCCGGAACTGGCGAACGGCGGGTTCACCGTTCGTAAGGCCGTATTTGCCGGTAAAGCCTTTGCAGACGTATCACTAACCACCGATGTAAAAGTGCTGACGTTAATGGCCAATACCTTCCCGGTACAGAAAGGTGAAGGCAGCGCAACCGTTGAAAAACTGGATGTGGCTTTCGATGATAAAGACTTTGGCGTAAAAGTGCAAAGCACACAGGTCGTTTCCGGAACGGTGCCGCTGAGCGAAGCCGAACTGGTCGTGTCTGGCGGTCGGGGTATGAAAGGTCCGGAAAACTGGGGTGCCCTCGAAGATCTGGCCTCGGCCCTGGGCGCGTCGCTGGCCTGCTCCCGTCCGGTAGCCGACAGCCACTGGCGGCCACACAACGAGCACGTGGGTCAGACCGGCGGTACTATCCGTCCCAACCTGTACATCGCTGCCGGCATCTCCGGGGCTATTCAGCACCTGGCCGGTGTCAACGGTTCCAAGACCATCGTAGTGATCAACAAAGATCCGGAAGCACCGTTCTTCAAAGCCGCCGATTATGGGGTCGTTGGTGACGTACTCGAAATCCTGCCCCGCCTCACAGAAGCCGTGAAGAAATTCAAGGCAGCTCAATAAGATCTAAGCTAACCTGTAAAAGCCTCCGTTGATACAACGGAGGCTTTTTTCGGTCTGGCGAACCTTATGCAACAAAAGTCACTTTTCCGAAGGACTTGTTTATGGAATCAGGGCGATCATAGAAATCTCGACGCGGGCGCCTTTCGGCAAACCGGCTACGGCGATGGTTTCGCGGGCGGGTGCCTGCATTCCTTCGAAATAGCGGCCATACACTTCATTGACCGCTCCGAAAGCGGCCATATCCAGAATAAAGATGCTGGTTTTTACAGCCTGGCTGAAGTCGCTGCCGGCAGCATTCAGGATCGCTTGGAGGGCGTCCATCACCAGCCGGGTTTCTTCGGCGATATCGCCGCCATCGTACAGCAGGCCGGTTTGAGGATCCAGGGCAATCTGACCGGAGATAAACAGCATGTTTCCGGCCCGGACAGCCTGATTGTAAGGTCCGATCGGCGCAGCGGCCTGTGAGGTCTGAATAATTTCGCGGGTGTTCATAGCGCCGTCAAAACTACACGCCGGCTGTAGATTTGCGGGTTCATGGCTGCCATTCTTTTTATAGACACTTGCACATCAACAGGTCTGATCGCATTCTTTAGTTCAGGAAAAGATCCGGTTGTCCAGCTACTTCCGGATGCGCAGCGGTTTGCCGAGCAGCTTCATATCGCGATCAATCAGTTGTTGCAGCAAAACGGAAAACAGCTGTCCGATCTGGACGCGGTAGCGGTGGTTAGCGGTCCGGGATCGTATACGGGACTGCGGGTTGGACTTTCGGCTGCCAAAGGCCTTTGCTTTGCTTTAGACCGGCCGCTGTATGCCTTTAACCGGTTGATTTTGCTGGAAGAACAGTTCCGGAAGCATACCCTTATTTCCGGAACGGCAGCAGTTTTAATTCCGGCCCGTAAAGAAGAATGGTTTGTAGTGGCAACTGACGACCAACAAAACCTCCTGCTTCCGCCCCAACACCTGACAGAAGCCGACTGGCAGCAGTGGAGCGCTTCCAACGAAGACCAACTGACCGTTGCGGTCGCATCAGACGGTGAAAAACCCGCAGAGGGTTGGGTCTCTGAGGCACTTTATTTCGACAACCGGCTCGATCCGATTGCGCTTGCTTCATTCGTATGGAAGGCCTACCAAGCCAAAAAGGAGGTTGATTTGATCTCCATAGGCCCTGATTACCTGAAAAATGCGTACGTAACCAGCTAGTTACATTTTAGTAACTTTCTTACACAGAAGGAAACACGGTGACACATTTTACTTGTTTATTAACTTTTGAAAACTAGTTTTCTGTTATTTATAGCAAGTAGTAGGGTTACATTTGCAGTTCGTTCGGTATACTTCCCCCAATGACCGTTCGGAATACATTATCCTTTTCCCACCCCTAAATTTTTCATTTCAAACACCAATGGAAAACAACCATCAAAATGAGGCGCCTGTGATGCGTGAAGAGCAAACAACTGCAACCCCTACTTTGCAGCACAGTACTTCTAAAGAAGAAAACACGCAGCGCGTTTCAGATCTGCTGGATTATACTGCTTCCAAAAATGCGGCTATGACGTTGCGCGCGATTAACCACAAGTTGCGTCAGCAAATCGTTAAGCTGCTCGAAGAAAACAAACGCATGAACGTAACTGATATTTACGTGAAGCTGCGTTTGGAGCAATCGGTTGCATCACAACATTTGGCGATTCTGCGTCGGGCTAACATTGTGAAAACCGTTCGCGAAGGCAAGTATATCCACTACGCACTGAATAACGATCGTATTGCTGCCATTTCCAAGTTCGTTAAGGAACTGACCAGCGATGCTTCCGACAATCAGGCCCGTAGCACCGAGAACGCAGCCGCTTAATCAAGCTGTTGACAGCCTCCACAGTATCTAACGCGGTTCCGGAACAGGTGTTCCGGAACCGCGTTTCTTTTAGGCATTTTTGATGCTCACCCACGTTGCGTATAAACTTTCCTGCGTGGGCCGGTCGGCCGGCATCTCCGTCAACGGGTCGCAGGCACGCAGGCTTTCGAAGCATTCGGCCGGCAGCGCCTGATACAAGGCTGTTCCGCGTGTTTTCCAGTTGAGCATTTCATCTGAGACCTGTTTTACGACTTTAGCGGGGTTGCCCACCACTACGGAGCGTTCCGGAATCTTGGTACCGGCCGGAACAAAGGCTAATGCGCCGATAACGCTTTCCTTGCCTACCACCACTTCATCCATCAGCACGGCATTCATCCCTATCAGGCAGTTTTCGCCTATGGTAGCACCATGTACAATGGCTCCATGCCCAATATGTGCACCGGCATGCAGGGTAATGGTAATGCCCGGAAACATATGAATGGTGCAGTTTTCCTGCACGTTACAGCCTTCTTCCAGTACAATACCGCCCCAGTCGCCCCGCAATGCCGCACCGGGGCCGATATAGCAGTGCGCACCAATGATGACATTACCGGTTACAACGGCCTGTGGATGCACAAATGCCGTGGGATGGACGACCGGAATAAAGCCTTTGAATGCGTAAAACAAAATCTGACAATTCTTTGATGCTAAAGTTCCGGAACCGGAGCGAACTTGGACAAAATTTTTCTGTTACCTAGTTACGTATGGCCCCAACCCGAAATGCCCGTCCCAAGGCTTCTATTTTGGTAGTAGAAGATGAAGAAAGTCTGCGAGAAGCACTGAAGCTCAATCTGGAACTGGAGGGCTATGAAATCACGACTGCCGAAACCGGTCCGGGAGCACTCAAAGCGGTCAAAGGTGAGTATTTCGACTGTTTGATCCTGGATATCATGCTTCCGGAAATGGACGGCTTGGCGGTTTGCGAAGCGGTGCGGCTGCAACACAATGAAGTTCCCATCCTGTTTTTGTCGGCCCGGAATAGCGGTGCCGACCGTGTAGAAGGGTTGCGGAAAGGCGGCGATGACTACCTGACCAAGCCATTTAATCTGGAAGAATTGCTGCTCCGGGTCGAGAAGCTGATTGAGAAAAGCAAGCGCATCCAGACACCGGGGGCCATCCCGCAGAACTATGTGTTTGGCAACGGCTGCGAGGTCGATTTTGCGGCCCATGAAGCCGTTACCAAGTCGGGCGAGAAAGTGGAACTGTCTAAAAAAGAAGCGGCTTTATTGAAACTGTTGCTCGAAAACAAAGGCGACGTCGTGAGCCGCGAGCATATTTTACAGGTCGTCTGGGGCTATAATGTGTATCCGACCACCCGGACCATCGACAATTTTATTCTCAACTTCCGGAAATACTTTGAAACCGACAGCCGGGCGCCCCGCCATTTTCATTCCGTACGGGGTGTCGGTTACAAGTTTACCGAGTAAGAACGTCGTCTTTAATTCCGGAGCCTCGAAACACTGATGTTCGGCGGTTATACGGTTTACCGCGCGCTCCTTATCTGCTGTTAGAAAACACTTCCATCGCCTATCTTCGCTGCCCTATGGCTTCTCAACTGCTTTCCGGAAAAAAAGGAATCATCTTCGGTGCGCTCGACGAGCGCTCCATTGCCTGGAAAACCGCGCTGAAAGCGGTTGAAGAAGGCGCGCAGATTGTGCTCTCCAATGCCCCCATCGCCCTGCGCATGGGTAAAATCAAAGAACTGGCGGCCCAGTGCGGCGATGCGCCTGTGATTGGTGCCGATGCTACGTCTGTAGAGGATCTGACCAAGCTGTTTGAAGACGCGCAGGCGCACTTCGGCGGCAAAATCGACTTCGTACTGCACAGCATCGGGATGAGTCCCAACGTGCGGAAGAGCGTCGAGTATACCGATACCAACTATGATAATTTCCTGAAAACGCTGGATATTTCGGCTTTATCCCTGCACAAAGTATTGCAGACGGCCATGAAGCTGGATGCGATCAGCGAACACGGCTCCGTAGTAGCGCTTTCTTACATTGCCGCCCAGCGCACGTTCCCAGGGTACAACGATATGGCTGAAGCCAAAGCACTGCTGGAAAGCATTGCCCGCTCCTTCGGCTACCATTACGGCTTTGCCAAAAAAGTACGGGTCAACACCGTCAGCCAGTCGCCTACCGTAACCACTGCCGGCTCCGGTGTGGGTGGCTTTGACGCGTTTTTCAGTTATGCCGATCAGATGAGTCCGCTGGGCAATGCCCCTGCCGAAGACTGTGCGGCCTTCTGCTGTACGTTATTTTCCGATCTGACCCGTTACATCACCATGCAAAATCTGTTTCACGATGGCGGGTTCTCCTCAACGGGTGTCAGCCAGCCGATTGTAGAAGCCATGGAGCGTGCCGCAGGTCAGAGTGGTTCATAAGCCGTTACTTTAAATACAGGTAGATGAATAGAAACGTCCGATCCGGGCGTTTCTGCTTTTAAAAGCGTTGCAGACTGGCGCTGGTATTCCGGAATGGGTTCGGGTTTGAATCCGCAATATTTTTTCGTTAAAGACGTTTTAAGAAGATCAACTTTGGGTATGCATACGATTTTGCGGTCGGTATCGATTGCTTTTTTGCTGGGCAGTAGCGTTTCGGGGATCGCACAGGTCACAGGTGGGCAACGGGCCTTCGAATTCCTGCGGCTTTCGCCCAGCGCCCGTACCACCGCACTGGGAGGCATCAACGTAAGTGATCCGACGCCCAACATTGCCACGGCCTTGCAGAATCCGGCGCTGATGCGTCCCGGACTGCACAACCAACTGGCTGTTCAATACAACAATTATCACGCAGGAATCAACATTGTGAACCTGCAACATGGCTATCATTCCGAAAAATGGAATACCTCTTTTTTTGGCGGTGTTCAGTATATTAATTACGGTTCCTTTGACGAAACGGATGTGTATGGAAACACCATCGGCTCGTTCCGGGGCACTGATTTTACCGTTGCCGTAGGAGCCAGTAAGCAATACCGCGAACGGTGGCGCGGCGGGATGACATTAAAATACGCCAACAGCCGGTATGGGACCATCAGCGCCGGTGCATTGCTGGCCGATGTAGGGGTAATGTATGCCGATACAGAACGCCGCATTACGATTGGTGCCGTTGCCAAGAACCTGGGCTTCATGACGCGGAAATACAATCCTTCCGCTACGGCCGAGCCCTTACCCTTCGATCTGCAAATCGGGTTTTCCAAGCGCCTGGCGCGGGCTCCGCTTCGCTTTCACGTGACGGCTCACCACCTCTACGAATGGGACATCCGGTACAACAATCCGGCGGATGTGACCTTCAACAATCTTTCCGGATCGGCTGACAGTAGTGCCGATACCAAAAGCTATTTTACCGACAAACTGGCCCGTCATCTGCTGGTAGGAGCCGATTTACTGATCGGGAAGCGCATTGCCATCACCGTCGCTTACAACCACCTGCGGCGGGGCGAACTGGCCTTGAAAGAAAAAACAGCTTTAGCAGGGTTTTCGTTTGGCGCAGGCGTTAATCTGGACCGGTTTCAGATCCAGTATGCCCGCAGCTATTATCACCTGGCCAGCGCAACCAACGAGTTTGGTCTCAACATCCAGCTTAATAAAACGGTCGGTATCGGCAATGCGACCGAGCGTCTTCGCTGGAATGCCGTGTATCCGGACTGGAACAATTAATGCCAGTTCTTTCAAAGCAACTTAGGGTAACAGAAAAGCCATTTAAAAAGGGCCGGAACGTCATACGTTCCGGCCCTTTTTCTATCTTAACGGGTTTCCAATAGGTATTTTGTTTCAGAATCCTTGCGTCGGGTTGACCCGATGCAGCACTGAGCTAGTCCTTAGCTTCCAGAACACACCCGTTTGATTTAAAAGCAAGTCTGTATACACAAGGAGGAACGATTGAAAATTTCGGCTTCTGAAGCTTCCGGAACCTCCTTACCGGACGAAGATGAATCGCAGGGTGACACCGCCACGGGTGGTGGTAATCGGGTACGACGAGGATACGTACGGGATGCTCTGACGGCGGTCGTAGAAGAACCGCAGGGTCAGCTGATCCGAGATAATGTAATCCACGCTCGGTGAGATGCTGATTACCTTCTGACCGCCGGTAAACTGCCGCACGTTCTGCGCCATGTAGGTATTTGAGGCTACATCATCCCGGATTCCGACATCTACTTTGACATTCAGGTCGTTTTTGAGCCGGGTAATGCCCAGGATCGGGAACGGCAGTTTGATATTGCGAGCCCGATATCCCAAGCCAAATACATACTCAGTACTGGCACGCTCGGCAATCTGATAATCGATCAGACTCAGACTCACAGTCCGGCTTTTCCGGAATTCAACGCGGGCGGTCAGGTTGTTTTTAAAGGCGATGTCGATTCCCAGCAGCGGTCCCAGTTGCTCTGATACGGTTACGTTGGGCACCTGGAAGAACGGAATAAAGTTGTTGCTGTTGGAGTCGATAAAGGACGGGAAGCCTAGATTATAGATATCCTGGTACAGCAGCGACGATACAAATGAGTTCATCGCCATTGTACTCGTGTAGCCATGCGTCAGCGAGAATGTGTTCAGACGGGAGCCAATAGCTGGAATTTTGGTCAGCCCGTTGTAGGTCAGTCGCCAGTTGGGCAGTGGCAGGTAGTTGCCAAACGGATTCTGGTTGACCCGCGTAGCCCGTCCATTGACCAATGGAATAGAACCGGCGTCTTTTCCGGAATACGCCGCCAGGAAGGCCGGCACCAGTACATCCTGCGAATAACGGGTATACCCCTTTTTATAGGCCGGATCATTCGGGTCTGAAAGTCCGTTTACATACGGATTGAGACCGCCCAACCGGTCAGACACCACCGAGCGATTGGCCAGGAACCGCTCGTAAGACGGCGACAGGTCACGGCCTACCGGTTCGAACAGTGTTTTCAGGAAAATGCCGGAGATGGTAAACGATCCGGTGGTATATGGGTTGTTGTGCGTAAAGTCGCCGGTCCGGCCATACAGCGTATTGGTGTCTTTAAAAATCTCGCTATACTGTTTGCTGAACGTGCTTGTCAGCGACAAATCGATCCGGAAATCGGGGAACGGCTCTACCTGACCGGTGATGTTGATGTTGCGGGCAAACTGCTGTAAGAACTGCCCGTTAAAAAGCGAATCACGGCTGACATACCCTTCCCGTGCTTTCTGGTCGAGCCATTCATAGCCCGGCTGGTAGCCAAAGGCAAATCCATAACCGGGTTGCAGACTCTGTGTGTTGACACCCAGGATGCGCGTACTATCTAGGAAGCCCGGCAGTACGGTACCGCCATTCTCCGTATACGAAATCGTGGTCCGCTTCACCATGGTGAGCAACCGGCCCGCAACCCGTCCGGCGGTTGACACATCTGGAACGCTGTTGCGCCGGGCAATACGGGCCGCCTTGCGATCTGCCTTGCGCTTCGCTGCTTCGGCTTTGGCTTTGGCGCGCTCCTGCGCAACTGCTACTTTCCGGAGCGAGTCAATCTGACTATCCGGAAGACCGGCCAGCACCACCGGTGCATTGTTGATAATCAGGACCGTATCCAAAGGCTGTCCTTTGCGACGGGTAATAGGAGTTGGAGCAATACCACCACCCGGTTGGGGCACATCCGGATTTTTTGTTTCCGGCGCCTGTCCGCGCTCCTCGGGCTTTTGCAGTCCGTTGAGAGCTCCGTTCAAGCCGCCATTAATGCCGCCGCGGGTCGCACTACCTGGTGTCCGGGGTTTGGGTTGGTTTACAGCCCGCAACCAGCGTTGTTTATTGTACAGACTGGCAAAGTTGAGCTCGCCATTGACGGATTTGGTCTGGGTGTTGGCAACGGTATTTCCGAGGTTATATGCCAGTCGGGACGCGGCCGTCCACGAATAGGTTGTGCCGTAGGTAAGCCGTAGCGTTACCCAGTCTGTCAGCGGCAGCTTGGACAGCGGTACATTATACGACGCGTTCAGGCTTTGCGTAAAGTAGGTATTACGGCCAAAAGACCGGATCAGCCCCCAGACGGTATCGCGCTTTTCCTTGCTGTCGAGGCGACCATACGGCTCGTCAATCCGGCTGTTGTTAGTAGCGTTGTAGTCCAGCGCCAGCGAGCGGGTCAGCTCCCAGCGGGTGTTGTAAGTACGCAGCCAGGTAAAGTTCTTGTAATAGGTAGGCTGCACCCGATAGCCATCGCCGCCCACCGTCCGCACGAGGGTTTCGTCAAAAGTCCGGTTCAGCTCCGTCCGGAAACTGAAATTGGCCGGAAGCGGGTTGAAGTTGAAATCTTTCACCAGCTGCCACCACTTCGACCGGCTGGTGATGAGTTTCTTGAACGGCTCGATCGGCTTGGGGGTTACTGTATAGGTATAGCCCAGACCCAGCTTCTGATTCACCAATTCATCTTTTTCGATGAGCGGGTTACGGCGGTATTGCTTGTTGTAGGAATATGAGGCATCAAAGTTGCGAACACTCCAGGGCTTCGCTTTTTGACTGGCCTTCGCAGGGCTACCCGTGATACGGGCGTTGGCAATGTTGAAGGAGGTAATAGAGGTATAATCCTGAGCGGCTTTCCGGATCGAGTCGCGCTGTTCGGCGCTGACTGCGGTAGAAAGTTTGTCTTTTAGTTTGACATCCAGATCATACGGATCGTACTGCGGCGTACTCACGTTTTCGGAATAGCCACCAAACACCGGTAGCTGGACTCCCCAGGTGGTAGGCATCAGTTTGCCCAGATTCAGGTTGGTGCTGCCATCATACTGATAGAAGTTGTCGCGCTGACGCTGGTTCAGCTTCTGGTCGATATTGCCGTAGCCGATGGTATGCATGCTGCCGGAAAGCCGTAGGTTTCCGAGATCCGCCAGTTGCAGCGCCACTTTTCCGGTGGCTGCATAGCCGGGTTGTTCATTCAGGCCGGTGGCGCGCAGTTCATTAAACCAGACTTCGGCACATTTAGGCAGGCCGTCATCCGCCGGGTTGGACGCATCTGCTTTGGGATTGACGATGCCCAGCATGATGGTTTTCGCATCGCCCACGTTGGGGTTTCCGACTACGATAATGCGTTTTCCGGAAGGATCCGTTTCGCTGTATGGAATATAGGCTGGTAGTCCCTGGTTGTTCCGGATGGTTTTGACTCGTACCAGGTCGCTGAGGGCCAGATCGAGCCGGTTTTCCAGCGGCCAGATATCTTCCCCGGAGCGGCTGCCATTGGCAGTAACTTTCAGCGGAATCTGATACTCGTAGTAGTTGTTTACAAAGTCAGATCCAATCCGGACAAAGGCCCGGACGTCGCCATCGCGCAGCGGTTGCTGGCCGGTGCGGCTTTCGCCGTGAATAAACATCCGCAGCCGTTCAAACTGACGCATATCCACCCCTACTTCCTTGTATGCGGCACGGGCATCACCGTCTTTCAGATTGCAGACCTGAAGCGAGAGCGCCTGTTCATTGAGGGCTACGTTCTGACCGTTGGATACCGCTGCCTGCTGTCGGTCTACGCCCGGTGGGATAACATACGGAATGGGCTGGCGGGCGCTGTTTTCTTCTAGGCTCACCGAAGTGAGGTTGAATTCTACGTTTTCCAGATCCTGTTCCGGAATGTTTTCGCCCGGTGCCGTCAGCGAGAAGTTGTAGCGGCGCCACTGGTTGCGGCCCAGTTCCAGACGGGCAAACCGCAGGATTACGCTGTCTTCAAACCCATTCAGGTACATCCGCATAAACCGGATCGACCGGAAGTCGGCAATACCCCCCACTTTGTGCTGGTATTCGCGGATGGGCACTTTAAACTGATACCAGGTTTCCGGTTCGGTATTTCCGTTGGGCAGCTTTACGTTGACGGTTTGTTTGTTGACGATAAAGTTCTGCCCTACCTGCATCCGCGGGTCCGTAGCGGGATGCATGTCCACCCGATACTGGAAATAATCTTCCGACTCGTTGAGGGTATTGTCGCGGTTGATGTCTTCACTTTCCGGAATGGTAGTCGCAGCAAAGGAATAGGCAGAAGACGCGTCGGTGATGGGCGAGTTGCCATGCGGGTTGTTGAATGCCTTATAGTGCGTGAGTGCGCTGATATTGGGACCGTCGTAAAAGCCATCCCGATAATACCGGTAGTTGTCCGACGAAGGGTCGTTATTCAGTGCATTCACAACCGCCTGGTTGGATACACGAGCTGCAATCTGTTGCAGGAAATTGCCGTAGAAGGTTTTTTCTTCGGCATCATCAAATCCATCATAGCCTACGTCCTGTACAATACGGGCGGACGGATCATTGTCGAACGCACGCGTAATCTGTTGCTGGAAGCGTGGCACGTAGCCCCAGCGGGTCTGATCGAGCGTACTGGTATTTTTGGGATAGGTAATCCCATTCTCAAAAAACTTACGCGAGTCTTTGAGCACATCTTCACTAACGTTTCCGAGGTTGATGTACAGCGAGCCGCCGGTACCGGTGGGGTTGTTGATGTACGGATCCATCACCCAGAACTCCATGAACTCCACGTTGGAGGCTTCGAAATCGGAGTATTCAATGGCCCGCTGAATGCCCCCCCAGTGGGTACGCGGTGCATTCAGGGAGCCATCAGGCGCTACATCGAGGCTGTAGTTATACGGTCCTCTCTCTTTAGGATAAAAGCCTAAATCGAGGGTCGCCAGTGCATTCTGCAAGGTGATGTTACTGGCCTGCGGAAAGACCTCCTGGCGTTGCACCAGCCGTACATAGTGCTGATTGGGATCGTTTTTTACAAAGTCCGGGACGCCATTGGTTCCGTCTACCAGATTGGGTTCCAGCGTGTACCAGGCCAGTTTGGAACGCTTATAGCCATAAGATAAGGAATCAAACAGCCGGGCTTCCGGAAACAGCTCTACGTTGTTGGCATCGCGGGCATCCACTGGCGTCGACGCCAGGAACCAGGACGAGGCCGGTGTACGCAGGTCGTAGGACGAGCGGCTGCCTTCAAAATCATCGATGTACACGGCACCGGTACCACCGTCGAGTGCGTCAATCTGCACCGGGTGACCGGGCAGGATAGCCGCTACCTCTGCTGATGCGTTGATAAAGGATGCGGCGGTGGTACTATAAATGGGCAATTTATCCAGCAGGCGGGTAATGCTGTTGGATTCGCTGGCGTAGGTGGCATCCAGCCCCAGAACGGTGTTCTTGATAGGATCTTCACCGAAGTTTACTTTCTGGGTAAACGGCCGCTCGGTGAGCCGCATCGCCGTACCGCCCAGCGTCAGTTTATTATTGACATAGTAATCCAGCCGCGTCCCCATGAAGTTTTGCTGCTGGAAGCCAAACGTCGCATTGTCTTCGTAGGCAATATTGATCGGGATTCCGGAATTGAGAATGCCTGCGTTCAGGATTTTGATCCGGCCAATGCCATAATCGATCTGATAATCTTGGTTTTCGGCCAGTAACTGTCCACCGGCGGTCACCGTCACAGAGCCCTGCGGGATGTTGAAGGCATTGAGGAAAATCTCTGACGACGACGAGGACTTGTACGATCCCCGCATGATGTAGCGGTTGTTCTGCTGAAACTGCCGGGCAATCGTCTTGGTAGAATCGTACAGGATGTTGTAGAGATACTTGCGCTCCAGCTGTGGTGCGCCGGCAAAAGACGGGGCCAGATCGCGCCCGAACGGCTCCAGTACCGGAAAGATAATCTTGCCTTGTTGTGGATTGATCGTGATGCCTTCTACATAGTCAAAGATTCCATCCGGCTGCGGATCGTTCTGGAAGTTGAGCCGGTCGAGGTTCAGCACCTGCAACAGCAGGCGACCTTCGCTCGGACCTTCCGGAAGGTAGCGCAACTCGCCGCCGCCCGGATTCTGGTACAAAACATTCAACCGGAAATCTTCTTTCTGAAGTCCGTAGCCGCCGAGGGCATACACGTTCTTCATCATCAGATCCCAGATCGGCAGATTGACCCGTGGAGCGGTGCCTTTGAGCAACTTCAGATACAGCAGCTTCTGATTAGTGCTGTCCGGCGGCAAATCTTCCGAAAACTCACCCACCTGATACGTTTTACCATTGTACGTATACCGATAGGCTACGGCAACGATATCGTCCGGGTTGGGCGTAGACGTGAGGGATACATACCCCAGCTGCGGGTTGAAGCTATACTCGCTGGGTTGTAGCTTACGGGCAGTGACGCGCTGAAATTCTTCACCTTCGGTCAGGCCCAGCACACCGGTAATGGCATTGGTAGCCGTTCCCTGCTGGCGGGTGGCGGGCTGGCCCTGAAGCAAACTATAGAGCCGGTTGACATTGTTGGCCGGCAGATTCCGGACCGTTGCCGCAGCTGCCGGATCATTCAGATCCTGCCGGTACGGAGTCGCTTCGCCCAGATCCATAAAGGCCACCAGGTCGCGCACATCATTTACGGCACCGGTGCGGTTGGTGACCCAGACTTCAATTTTATTAATCGCTACCTGCGACCGGATGACCGGGAATTCGCTCAGCGCTGTGTTATAATTGTTCCGGAAATACTGCCCCAGCAGGAAGTTTTTGTTTTCCTCGTAGTCATCGGCTTTGATGGCGAACTGCTGCGTCTGGGCACCGCCCTGCACGCTGAGAGACGCGCGTTTGCTTTTCTGCTGACTGAGTGCTGCGGTGACCCACAACCGGCCAAACTGCAATTGGGTTTTAAGACCAAACAAACTCTGAACGCCCTGAATCAGCGACGACCGCAATGGAAAGCTTACGTTACCGGCTTCAATCTTTTTAAGAATCTCGTCTTCCTTGCCGGTGTACTCAATCTTTTGCAGGTTCTGATAATCAAACTGCGCTTTGGTGTTGTTGGAGATATTCAGCTTCAGCTTATCCCCGATGGTAGCCAGCAGACTGATATTCATCTGCAGGTCAAAGTCGAACACGCCATACTTCTGCGCACGCTGCACCAAGGTCGGGTTCTGGATATTCTGCCAGTTACCACCGATGGTGACATCTACGTTGCCCTGAGGCCGTACCTGGATCGTGTTGCTACCGAAAATCCGGTCGAAGATGCCTTCGCGGTACATCTGCGGCAGTTTGGGCTTGGTATTGAACAGCGACAAAGCATCCAGCCGGCGCTTCCAGTAGGCCTGCTCATCCAGACGGCCCTGCTCCCGCAGGTATTCTTCGTACGTGAGGTATGTAGGGTTGCGGATAAACTCATCCCCAACTTTCTCAGACAGGTAATAGCGACGGGTTTCCGGATCGTATTCGACTTCGCGGCGGATGTTGGCAGGATCTTGTAGATCAAAGCCGGAACCCCGCCGGTCCATCAGCGGCTCTCCGGTTTTATCGGAAATAGGGAACCGAAGCGTTTCCGGTGTATCCGGTGGCGCATCTTCCGGAAAATCATAATCCGGCGCGGGTACACGAGGCCCACCGGGAACCCGTGCACCTGCGTGAGCTAAAAAGCCCAGGGTGACGATCACCAGTAAAAACCGCAATCCGAAAGAGTGCTTTCCCTTCAAGTATCCTGTGCGTTCGGGTTTGTGAGTTTGGAGTCGGTTGGAATGCCGGGATGAGAACTGTTACAATCGTTGCAGGGCTTCTTTGAGCAATGCTTCTACAGTCATATCGGCGGCTCCATCTATCTTTTTAATGGCAGCTTCGGCAGCATTGCGGGCAATACCTAGATTCACCAAAGCTAATAACGCATCATCGGCGGTGGTATTGTGCCAGCTGGTTTGAGTGGCCTGTAGCGGATCGTCTGAAGACGGCAGAATCTTTCCTTTCAGTTCCAGCACCATGCGTTGCGCGGTTTTAGGGCCAATGCCTTTGACTTTGGAAAGGGCCATATGATCTCCGTTACTTAAAATACGTCCCAGATCTGCCGGACTCAATGCAGACAGAATCAGGCGTGCGGTGGCCGATCCAACGCCGCTGACGCTGATCAGATGCCGAAAGGTCGTGCGCTCCGCCTCATCGGCAAAGCCGTACATCGTCCAGCCGTCTTCGCTCACTTTGAGGTGCGTAAACAAACGCACCGCATCGAGATGCTTTATTTTTTCATGGGTTTGCAGGGAGATGTGCAATTCATACCCGACGCCTCCGGCCGCCAGAGTAACCAAGGCCGGAGATTTGTAGGTCAGATTGCCTTCAAGGTACGCGAACATATACAGATAAAATACCGGAAAAAGCTAAAAAGATCCGTTCCGGAAAACGATCTCATTTTTTTAGAAAGCGAAAATAAGCAGCCAGATGGCCTTTTACTAACAGTTTATACAAAGGAAAGTTGAAGAAGCGCTTCCGGATGCCCTTCTATAGGGAACCGAAAAGCATTCAGGTCTGTTTGGGCGTTAGCTTCCTGTGAACTCATACGTACAATACGATTTTTTGTGAAGACTGGTTTGAAGATGCTTTTGGGGCAAGCCTGAACTGCGGACGCAACCGTTTTCCGGAAAAGATACCTTTGCCGCATGCATACGCTTGTTGTTTTTGCCTCCGGAAGAGGATCTAATGCCCGTGCCATTGCCGAGTATGTTGCGCAGACCGGTTTGGCCCGCATTGGTTTAGTGGTTGCCAATAAAGCCGGACTGGGCGTACTGGACTGGGCCGAATCTGCCGGTATCCCTACAGTAGTCGCCAATGACGCGACGCTGGCATCCGACGCGTTCCTGCAACAGATTCAGAATCTAGAACCGTCTATGCTGGTGCTGGCAGGCTTCCTGCGTAAGATTCCGGAATCCCTCATCACCGCGTTTCCGGACCAGATCATCAACATCCACCCGGCATTGCTCCCTAAGTATGGCGGTAAAGGCATGTGGGGCCATTATGTGCATCAGGCAGTACTGGCAGCAGGAGACACGGAAGCAGGTATCACGATCCACCGGGTGAATGCGCACTATGACGAAGGAACAATGCTGCTCCAGGCCTGTTGTCCGGTTTTGCCCGACGATGATGTAGACACACTGGCTGCACGGGTGCTTCGATTGGAACATTACTACTACCCCCGAACCATCGAGTTTTTATTGACCACTCTAGACCAGACGATTTAAATACCTTTTAAATAAAAAACGTCCTGATAGTACTATCAGGACGTTTTTTATTCAGTCGGTCTTGGCCGGTTGCTTTCTATACAACCGTGTAGCCACCATCAATGAGATAGTAGCCGCCGGTGATAAAGGAAGCCTTATCGGTACTCAGAAACAGCACGAGTTCAGCCACTTCTTCGGCTTTCCCCAGCCGGCCCATTGGATGCTTTTGCTTAATGGCGTCCAATGCTTTTTCATCCAGATTGTGTTCCAGCAGTGGCGTCATGATATAACCCGGCCCCACGGCGTTGCACCGGATATTCTTGGCACCATACTCTGCGGCAATATTCCGGGTAAGACCCACTACGCCGTGCTTGGCTGTAGTGTAGGCGCTGGACTGGGGTGCTGCCACCATACCATGAACAGACGCCATATTTACGATGCTGCCACTACCGGTTTGGGTCATGGCTTCCAGCTGGTATTTACAGCCATAAAACACGCCGTTCATATTGATATCGATCACTTTTTGCCAGCTTTTGAGATCGTAGTCGCCAGTCATCGCCGCATCTCCGCCGATCCCGGCATTGTTGCAGGCCACATCAAGCTTTCCGAAGGCCTGTACGGTAGCATCTATCAGCGCTTTGGAATCGTCCGGACGGCTGGTATCCGCTTTGAAAAACTGCGCGTTTCCGCCGGCCTGTTTGATTTCGGTGACCGTTTCCTGTCCGCCTTTTTCATCGATATCGGAGACCATCACAGCCGCACCTTCCCTAGCGTAGGCCAGTGCGACGGCTTTTCCGATTCCGGAACCGGCACCGGTTACGAGCGCAACTTTGTCCTGAAGACTTTTCATAACAACAATTTTTGGGGATTTAAGAGGGTGAACTGCTTCCGGAAGCAGCAAACGCATGCCGGAAACAGGGTTCTTCTTTTAAAATAGCCTCTCTTTAACAGCCAGGGCTACCCGGCAAAAACGCTTCCGGAACACAGGAGCGGCACAAGATTTACAGCTTCGCTTAACCATGCCTGTTGCTTCTGCCCTTGCGCCCAATCAGAATACCGCCTTTGTGCTTCAAGTTCACTACCGGTTAGCGGCGGTCTACGGAAGCGGGCTGACGTATTTCCACAACCTGGATCCGTTAAGCGAGCTGGTGTCCTCGTTGCTGTCACACCGGACCAAAAACAGCCAGTCGGCGCAGGCCTACCACAATCTGGTTGCGCAGTTTCCTTCCTGGCAGGCCGTACTGGAAGCCCCAGTCGCCGCCGTTGAAGCCGCTATCAGTCCCTGCACCTGGCCGGAGCAAAAGGCACCCCGCTTGAAACAGGTATTGCAGGAGATTCATACCCGGACCGGCGCCCTTTCACTTGAGTTTCTGGGAGAGTTGCCGGTAGCAGCGGCCCGGGAATGGCTGGAGCAGTTGCCAGGCGTAGGTCCCAAGACCAGTGCGGCTGTTTTGTCGTTTTCAACCCTCCGTGCCAGGGCCTTACCGGTCGATTCCCATCATTTCCGGGTGGCGGTACGACTGGGCATTATTCTGGAAAAAATCGGTGAAGGCAAAGCCAACCGGGTATTGGAACAGTTGCTTCCGGATGCTTTTTCAGCGCAGGACGTGTACGATCACCACCAGTTCCTGATGCGGCATGGTCAGAAAATCTGCCACTGGCGCAGTCCGGAATGCAGGAATTGTGTATTGCTCGATATCTGCCCGACCGGTCAGCTTGCATTGCTCAAATAAAATGGCAATTAGGGAGTCCTTGCACCAGTATCCGAAACAGCTACAGATCGCACCTTCCGGATTCTACATGTATTGAGCAGCACCTCTATGCCTACCAGTTGCAGTTTGGATGCGATACTGGTCCACGCACCAGCTTCCATCGAAAAGTACTTTCCAAGAATGCAATCCACTGCTGCCCGGCCATAAAAACCAGGTATCGGCTGCCGATTGAGGGTAATGGCATAATTGGCAGAACTTCCGGAAGAAAAAAGGCCGGTACCAGCCTGTATTCCTGTGTACTGAAATTGGTTTTGAAAGTAATCGGTTATGGAAAGCCAACCCGAAAGCAGGGTATGCAACTGAGGCGTTTTTTTGGATTGCCAGCGTCTGGCGACAGCTAAATGCTAGCATCAATAGAGTAATGTCAGGCATTTTTAAGGGAGAAATCTACCTTCTTTGTTCCGGAAAATTTCCAAAGGGTCTAAACTACAACTCGGGCCTTTCCGGTTTATTGTATAAATTTTTCCTACTTTTGCGGTCCCAAAATCGCCCGGCCTTTCAGAAATCAGTTTCCGGAAGCCCAACATTGCTGCCGGCGTGCGGGAATTACATATTTTTTAATCCTTTTTATTGAATGGCAACATCCAATCTCACCAGCTACGAGCTGGTCGTGGTATTCACACCGGTTCTGGCCGACGAAGAATATCGCAACGCGCAAAAGAAGTTCAGTGATTATATCACTGAAAACGGGGGTAGCATCTCTCACAACGAGCCTTGGGGCATGCGTTCTATGGCGTATCCAATCCAGAAAAAGACTACAGGTCTGTACTGGCTGGTTCAATACCAGGCGCCGACGGAAGTCAACGCGAAACTGGAAGTGCAGATGAACCGCGACGAAAACGTCCTGCGTCATATGATCACCCGTCTCGACAAATATGCGCTCGAGTACAACGATCGTCGTCGTCGTAAAGCATCCGAGAAGCCGGCCGAAGCCGCTACTGAAGCGACTGAGAACGCGTAATCAATCTGCCGGATTATTTCCACCACCTCTTTTAATACAATACCATGGCATCACGCCCCGATATTAAGTTCATGACCTCCACCCGTGTGGAGCGCCGTCAGAAGAAGTACTGCCGCTTTAAGAAGATGGGCATCAAGTATGTTGACTACAAAGACGCCGAGTTTTTGAAGAAGTTCCTGAACGAGCAAGGCAAAATGTTGCCCCGCCGGATCACCGGAAACTCTCTGAAGTTTCAGCGTAAAGTAGCTCAGGCCATTAAAAAAGCCCGTCAGCTGGCACTGTTGCCATACCTGACCGACCTGATGAAATAGACCGGTTTTCGTTTAAGAAGATCTATTCCCCCAAACGGCAGTCGCCTGTTGCGTCCCGAATCATCCGGAATCTGTTTCCGGGTCTCGTTTCCGGAACCTGAGGCCGCCTTCAAAAAGAAACAATCCGATGCAAGTCATCCTCACTAAAGATGTAGACAACCTGGGTGGTACCGGCGAACTGGTAACAGTCCGTCCTGGTTATGCCCGCAACTTCCTGTTGCCGCAAAAGATGGCTGTAGAAGCCAACAAAGGCAATATGGCCATGCTGGAAGAGCGTCAGAAAATGATGCAAAAGCGCGAAGACAAACTGCTGGCACAAATCGCCGATGTTCGTCGCGTACTGGGTGAAACCCCGGTGAAAGTGGGTGCCAAAATTGGTACGTCCGGCAAAATCTTCGGTTCCGTAACGTCCATTCAACTGGCCCGCGCCATCCGCGAGCAGAAAGGCTACGAAATCGATCGTCGTAAGATCAACATCACCGACGAAGTCAAAGAGCCGGGTACACACAAGGCAACCATTGATTTCGGTAGAGAAAACACCGTAGATCTGGAATTCGAAGTAGTGGGCGAATAGTCCTTCCGGAATTCCTGCTTTATTGAAAGCCCTTGCAGTTCTGCAAGGGCTTTTTTGGTTTCCGCCCTCTTTACAAACCATTAGTATCTGTCATATCTTCAGCCTTTTCGCACCTTTCATGCTGGCAGCGGCAGGCATCAACCAGCACAATTTAGCGGAGAAAGACCGGACCGAGGTTGCACAGGTTCTGGGAGTCGATGCAGGGATTCAAACCAGATCCAGAATGGACAAAACCCATGTCGGATGGAACGGCCGTTGTAATGGGCTGCTGCCGGGCGCGTAGGGCCGCACTAACACACGGTTGCCACTCCCATCGACATTCATGACGGCGCCACTGGCAATCTTCTCTGGAAATATGATGATCAGGCGCAGGGGTCAGTAAGTTCGTCTCCTCAATCGCTGATAGATGCGCAATGCATCCAGGCATTTTCCTTACAAGGAAGATTAATCAACCTATTGAAACCTGGTACAGGCGCCTCTTTTCCGGAAAAGAGGCGCCTGTTTCTTTGAAGTCCGGTTTGTATTCCTTCACACCATCAGCAGTGCTGATCCAATGGGTTCAGGCAGGCATTTAACCCTTGGTTCAAGTTCTGAATTCACATTGCTGCCTGTCAACCTACCTTTGCGCCGCCATGACGATTGAAGTTCTGAAGTCTAAGCTGCACCGCGTACGGGTCAGCGAAGCCAATCTGCATTACATTGGGTCCATCACTATTGATGAAGATCTGATGGATGCGGCCAACCTGATCGAGCACGAAAAAGTGCAGGTCGTGAATGTTGAAGCCGGCACCCGCCTTGAAACCTATGTGATCCGCGGCACCCGCGGCACCGGCATGATCTGCCTGAATGGCGCTGCGGCACGATTGGTACAGGTGGGAGACACCCTTATTATCATGGCGTATGCCCAGATGACTCCGGAAGAAGCACGGACCTGGCAGCCGGCTGTTGTATTTCCGAAAGAAGGGAACCGGCTTTAATTATTTGATTTAAACCAAACGCTTTTGTTTTTCAAAAAGCAGAAAACGGCCCTCCAGTTATTGCTTTTTGCCCTGTTGAGCGCGGGCGTCATCTGGTACATGTTTGCCCAGATGAGCGTGGCCCAGAAAGCCCAGATGGGACAGTCCATCCGGCAGTTGCGTTTTGGAATGATTGTGCCGTTTATTGCCGCTACCCTGCTGTCCGACTGGGCACGGGCCAAGCGGTGGCAACTGATGCTGCGCCCACTGGATATTTATCCCAAAACGCCCAACACCCTATTCAGCGTTCTGATCGGTTATCTGGTCAATCTGGTTCCGCCCAGAGCCGGTGAGGTCGCTAAATGCACCGTACTGGCGCGATACGAGAAGGTACCAGCCGATAAGATGGTCGGAACGATCGTAGCGGAGCGGGCCTGGGATGTGGTTTGTCTGGTACTGATTATCATCGGCGGACTGACCTGGCAGGCGTCTGTGATGGATGCGCAGACCCAGGCATCCCTGATGGCGCACCTGCCGCGGGGCCGGTCGCTGCTGTTTGCAGGGGGCATTCTGCTGGGTCTTGTTCTGGTGCTGATTCTCCTTTACCGGGCTCGTCCGGAAGGCCGCCTGAGCCGGCTGATCCGGGGATTGGCTACCGGGGTTTCGTCTATCTGGCGCCTCCGGGCGCGTGGCGCCTTCCTGCTGTACAGTGTTTTAATCTGGGCCAGCTATGTGGTGCAGATTCTGATTGGATTCTGGGCGCTTCCCGGCACCGCGCATCTGGGTATCGGCGCGGCGGTAATGGTCCTTATTTTCGGCTCGGTAGCCATGATTGCAGCCCCCGGCGGGTTAGGCCTGTATCCATTCCTGACAGCACTGATTTTAAGTTCCGGATACGCCGTTCCGGAAGCGGATGCGCAGGCGTTCGGCTGGGTCACCTGGGGACTGATGACCGGCGTAATTATTCTGCTGGGCATTATCGGATTATTTCTCCTACCCTTTTACAACCGTCTTTCAGAACCCCATGAGCGCCCACAAACAAACCTGGATTGAAGCTAAAATTTTTCAGCAGGATGAGCTGGCCCGGCAGTGCATTATCTGGCGCAACAGCAATCAGAAAATCGTCTTTACCAACGGCTGTTTCGACCTGTTGCACACCGGCCACCTCGATTATTTGGCCAAAGCAGCTTCATTGGGCAATAGGCTGATTGTTGGCCTGAATAGCGACGCCTCTGTGAAGCAGCTCAAAGGTGACGAACGTCCGATCAACATGGAATCTGACCGGCTTCTGGCATTGGCGTCCCTACTGGTTGTGGATGCTGTTTGCGTATTTGAAGCGGATACGCCACTGGAGCTCATTAGGGCTTTGCAGCCGGATGTATTGGCAAAAGGAGGCGATTACACCCCTGAGACTGTTGTAGGATCGACTTTTGTAAGGCAGCGTGGAGGGCAGGTAGCAATCATTCCATTTGTAGAGGGATACTCTACAACAGGGCTGATTGGCAAGATCCGAAAACTCTAAAAAGCAGCTGTATAGTCGGTTCCGGAAGAGAAGTTCAAAATTTTTTGTTTCCGGAGGATTTTTTTTCAGGAAGTCGAAAAGATTGACCCTTAATTCATTACTTCAATGTTGTTAACCTTTTTCTGTTAAACATTGAGTTGTTTGGCTAGACCCGCATTTTGTCAGTTGCTTTTTGGATTTATTTTTATCTCCTTAATCTATCATGAGAAAAGCAAACGTTGTCAACAGTATCGCGGAAAAAACCGGCATTGCCAAGGTAGACATTCTGGTAACATTGGAAACTTTTTTTAAAGAAGTGAAATCTTCATTGGAAAATGGTGAACCAGTTTATGTACGTGGGTTTGGGTCTTTTATCCTTAAAAAGCGAGCGGCCAAAATAGGCCGCAACATCAAGAAAAATGTATCTGTGGAAATTCCGGAACATTACATTCCGGCGTTTAAACCTGCCAAAGAGTTTATGACGGCGGTTAAGAATTCGGATGCGATTCCCCATGAAACAACGGACGTAGGTCAGGAAGATTAACGTCTGAAGGCTCCCGGCCGATTTTGGGGCGCGACACCCCATCGTTTGTTGTACTTTTGCAGCCCTCGTGCGCAGTCTTCCTTTTATCTCGATTGTAACAGCAGCCCTGCTTGCAGGGTTGTTGTATGCAGCTGTACCGACTACCCCACCGGCTGGTCCGGCAGCCGCTTCCGGCGGTGCCCCCCACCAGGGTGCTGATGGGGCAACCGGTCCTATGGCAATGGGTGGCGGCACACCAGTTGCAGCCGCCAGTACGGCATCCATTCTGGAACAGGCCCGTCAGACCGTGGGAGATCATGGTCTGACAGCGATCCGGATGGTAGAAGACAGTCTTGCGCAGGCAGCAACCGATTCGGTTCAAATGGCTCCCGGTTTTGCACGTTTAGCGCGGCTCTGGGCCGGTCATCATCAGGGGTCAGCAGCGGGTTATTACCTCGCTTTGGAAGCCGGGTTGGAAAAATCGCCAAAAAAGCTCACCTTTGCGGGCCGGTTTTTCCTGAATCTGGTCGCTGATGCGGCAGCCGATTCACCTTCAGTCCGGATGTGGAATGCCCGGCAGGCTGTCGCCTGCTTTCAACAGGCACAAGCGTTGGCTCCGGCCGACAGCAACCAGGTTGATCTGGCCACAGCCTATATTGAAGGTACCGGGGAAACCATGCAGGGAGTGCAATTGCTGCTGGGCATTGTGCGAAAAGACTCCGGCAACGTTCCCGCCCTGTTAATTCTGGGCAAGCTGGCCATCCAGTCAGCGCAGTGGGACAAAGCCATCGGTCGGTTCGAGCAGGTGTTGCAGCAAGAGCCTCAAAACAGGGAAGCACTTTATTTCCTGGCTGAAGCATACAAAGGAAAAGGAGATCGCACGCAAGCGAGAGCCACCTTTGAACGGGTTAAAAAAGTAGTTAATAACCCAGCCTTCAGCCGCGATTTAGACGAGTACCTCAAAACGTTTTAATTTATCTCCATTTTTTCAAACCCCTCTGTTCAGGATTATGCCTTGCGGTAAAAAAAGAAAACGCCATAAGATTGCTACTCACAAGCGTAAAAAGCGCCTGCGTAAGAATCGTCATAAAAAGAAGTAAGCTTCTTTGAAGCGTGCTGCTCTTTTTCCGGAAGTTTCGGCTCTCGTTTGCAGAGGCTGTACTTCCGGAAAAAGGCCGGCACCTTTCCTTTTTAGGTCTCGTCTACTGCCGGGACCTATCATTAGGTCGCGCTGCCGGACTGTTACCGGCTATCGGGACTGCTTTCGCGTATCCGGATTGAAACTTGTTTCCGGAAGCGGAGGGTGTACCGTTTGTTTTCTTCTTTTATGTGTTCCTTTTTATACGCATCATTCCATACGTGTAGCCGGGTAGTTTGAAGTATTTAAAATGGCGCCGTTGCTGCCATCATGACAAAAGAACTGATTATCAATGCCGCTGAAGGCGGCGTGGAAATAGCCTTACTCGAAGACAAAAAGCTCGTTGAGCTTCATTACGAACGAGGCAAGGATGGTTTTTCGGTAGGCGATCTCTACCTGGGAAAAATCAAAAAGCTGATGCCCGGTCTCAACGCGGCATTTGTCGACGTCGGGTTTGAGAAAGATGCCTTTCTGCATTATACCGACCTGTCGCCCTACTTCGGCTCGCTGTTGCGTTTTACGCAGGGCATCGTTTCCGGAAATCCACCCTGGGGGGCCGATTTTGGCAATTTTCAAAACCAGCCCGAGATTCTGAAAGCCGGCAAAATCACGGAAGTGATGCAAGGCAAACCGGAAGTGATTGTGCAGATTCTGAAAGAGCCGATCTCCACAAAAGGTCCGCGCCTGAGCTGCGAAATTTCTTTGCCCGGCCGCTTTCTGGTTATGACTCCGTTCAACGATACCATTTCGGTATCGCGGAAGATTCATTCCTCCGAAGAGCGGCGCCGGTTGCAGCGGATCGTTGAAGCCATCAAGCCCAGAAATATGGGCATCATCATCCGTACCGCCGCCGAAGGTAAAAACACGGCCGAGCTTCACGGTGATGTTATGGATCTGGTTACGTCCTGGAACACGCTACAGGAAAATCTGAAAGGTGCCAAAGCCCCACAGAAGCTTTTAGGCGAACGTGATAAGACGACATCGATCCTGCGCGACCTGTTGAATGACTCGTTTCAGAAAATCGTTGTCAACGACAAGACGCTCCTGGCCGAAACCCAGCAGTACATTGCCCGTATTGCGCCGGAAAAAGCCGAGATCGTCTCGCTGCACGAGCATTCGCAGCCTATTTTCGATACTTACAACATTACCAAGCAGGTCAAGGCGGCGTTCGGTAAAACGGTAAGCCTGTCTTCAGGCGCTTACCTCATTATCGAGCACACCGAGGCCATGCACGTCATCGATGTAAACTCCGGTACCCGCTCCGCTGAAGCCAATCAGGAGGCCAATGCGCTGCAGACCAATATGGAATGCATTCCGGAAATTGCCCGGCAGTTACGACTCCGGGATCTGGGCGGCATTATCACGATTGATTTTATTGACCTGCGGCTTCCGGAAAACCGGAAGAAGGTGCATGACGCGATGGAAGCCGCGATGGCAACCGACCGGGCCCGCCATACCATTCTGCCCCTATCCAAGTTTGGCCTGATGCAGATTACCCGGCAGCGGCTGCGTCCGGAAATCGCCATTTCGACCTCGGAGCAATGTCCCTGCTGTAAAGGCACCGGTAAAACGGGGCCGTCTATCCTGCTGGCCGATGATATCGAGCGGGATCTAAAGTACCTAATCAGTCAGGGACACCGTTCACTGAACCTGAGCGTGAACCCGATTGTAGGTGCGTATCTGACAAAGGGAATCCTGAACAGCATTTCCAAAAAATGGAAAAAAACCTACGAGCTGAAGATCCTGAAGATCGTGGAAGACAATGATGCGGGCATTCTGGACTACCGGTTTTTCGACGCCAAAACGGACGAGATCATTAAGCTGTAAGTCGGAAAGCAGCTTTTGCTGGATATCTCTTTTTGACGTTAGCGGACTCACTATCTAATGTCAAATGGCTTGTTTCCGGTTCCGGAAGGGCGCTTTGGATCGTAATCGCAGCTGGCTCACACTCAAAATCAATTAGTTCGCACTCAAAAAGCCCTTGAGGATGGTATATTCACACAGGTGAAGGTACTTTTAGACGCAGGTGTTTTTAACTCAAAACACACCTCAAAACGCTGTTGACGCGGCTCCTGCAGAGAGTCTTCTCTGTTGCAAGCCGAGCTATGTCTCTGTCACGCAAAAGACACTTGACCAACTTCTGTTAGGGGTGCGAACACAGCTTTGCGTTTTGAGACAACGGGCGCATGCGTCCGTTGTCTCACTTTTCATTCCAAACAGTCTCACCAGACTGCCTTTTGTTTTCTGCCCTCCCTGTATGCTCTGGCGTTGTCTTGTCTTACTGCTGTTGAATATCGCTGTGCAGTGCGAGGCCTTCAGTCAAACGCCTATAGCCCCTACAGCCGACAGCCTGAACCACCAGACGCGCGATTCGCTGCTGGCGGATTCGATTACCCGCCGGGTAGATAGCCTGACCCGGATCGGAGCCCTGCAACAGCTTCCTGTACCGGATTCTTTGCGTTCCGGAACCGCCGACAGCACCACACCAGTAAAAGCAACCGTTCCGTCCGGAAAAAGCTGGACCCTCACCGGCCGTATTCTGGACAAGAACACCGGCGAAACCCTGCCGTTTGCAACCATCGCCGTTCCGCGCAGCACCATTGGTGAACCTACCGATCTGGATGGCAATTTCAAGATCAATATTGTTAATCCACCGGTCGATTCGGTGGTGGTGACGGCGATGGGCTACCGTCCCTGGAAGATGCGGTTGTCCACAGCCCGTCCCACTCAGGTATTGACCATCGAGATGGAGCGTAGCGAAAATGAACTCAAGGAAGTGGTGATCCGCCCCGGCATCGATCCGGCCCTGAAGCTGATGCGCAAGGTAGTGGCCGCCAAGCCTCAGAATGATCCGGAAAAGCTGGACGCATACCGTTGCGAGCTCTACAACAAACTGGAAGTAGATATCCAGCGGCTGACCCGTGCGCAGTTTGAAAAGCTGCCGGGTATGAAGCCGTTTTCCTTTATCTACGACAACTTGGATACGGTGTCGGAAGCGTTGCCGTTTCTGCCGTTTTTCCTGACCGAGTCGCTGGCCGACTATTACTTCCGGAGCGATCCCAAGAAAACATGTGAAGTGGTGAAAGCATCCCTAGTCAAAGGCATCCGGAATGAAGCTATTACCCAGTTTCTGGGCGGTAGCTATGTAAAACTGAATACCTATAAAAACCGGATTCCGGTTTTTGATAAAAACTTTGTTTCGCCGATCTCCGACAACGGTGAACTGTACTACAAGTATAAAATTATTGACACCCAAGAGGTTCACGGGCACCAGGTTTTTCGGTTGCAGTATGGCCCCAAGCGGGCGGGTGAGAACTGTTTTTACGGCGATTTCTGGATTGCCGACTCCTCTTTTGCCGTTGAACGCATCAGTCTGGAACTGCCGAAAGAAGCCAACATCAACTGGGTCAGCCGGATGAGTTTGTACCAGGAATTTACGCTTCTGAGCGATACCCTCTGGACCGTTGCCAAGGATAAATTTGTAGTGGAGTTTAAAATCCCGTATTCCGGAAAGAAGCTACCCGGATTTATCGCCCGCAAGACAGCAATTTATTCGGATTACATTCCGGGGAGTGCAGCCGCGGATGCCGGACTGGAGAATCCGGCTTACCACCGTGACGTTGTGATTCTGGACTCTGCCACGCAAGCCACCAATGCCCAATGGGAAACGCTGCGTCCGGAAGCATTGAGTAAAAATGAACGGGCTATCTACCACGCAGCCGATACGTTGCAGACGATGCCGGCATTTGTACGCGCTAAAAACTGGATCCGGTTTCTGACTACCGGCCGTAAAGAAATCGGCTGGCTTGATATCGGACCGATCTGGAGCTTCTACAGCCGCAACCCAGTGGAAGGCCATCGGTTCCGGTTTGGCGGCAGCACCAATGAAAAACTGTTTAAGGATGTACAGCTGGAAGGCTACCTGGCCTATGGCACCCGCGACGACCGCTTCAAATACAAAGCCTCTGCGCTTTGGTTGCTCAACCGCGAACCGCGGACTGCGTTCTATGCGGCCTTTACCCATGATGTAGACCGCTCCACCAGCTACTACACCGAGAGCAACAATACCGACAACCTGTTTACCAACATTCTCCGGAAAGGAAGTGTGCCTTGGAAAGTTGCGTTTAGTGATGAAGCACGGGTGGAATGGCGAAAGGAATACTATAGCGGCTTTAGCCATAAACTGATTGCCGCCCGCCGGGATTTCACACCGTATGCGCCGCTGCCTGCAATCTTTCAGTCGCTGGAAGGCGAGCCTACTAATACGCTTGTAACCACGGAAGTAGGGGTGAGTCTACGGATGGCATACAAAGAGCGGTTTCTCAACGGCCGGTTCCGGCGGCTGAGTCTGGGCAGCCGCTATCCGGTAGGCGAGCTACGTTATGCCCACGGGATGCGCGGGGTACTGGGCGGCGCGTACAACTACGACAAGGTTTCGCTTACCGTCAATCATTTTATGCGGCTGGGCGGACTGGGCAAGGCACGGGCAACGGTATTCGGCGGTAAAATAGTTGGCACACAGCCCTACCCGATTTTGGAAATTCATCCGGGCAACGATTTCTACTCGTACAATCCGCGGGCGTTCAACATGATGAACCGCTACGAGTTTATCTCAGATACCTACGCAGGCTTTCTGTGGGAACACGACTTGGGCGGTGGTCTGTTCAACTACATTCCGCTGCTGAAAAAAGCCAAGCTGCGCCAGTTCTGGACGGCTAAAGGCGTCATCGGGCGACTCTCGGAGGCCAACGAAGCATTGAATCTTCAGAAAGGCTACCCGTTCCGGACGCTGGAGCAAAAGCCGTATATAGAACTGGGCACTGGAGTTGAAAACATTTTTCAGTTTTTCCGGATCGACTTTGTCTGGCGCGTAGCCCCGGCACCGCTGCCGTTCGAGAACCGGAACCACCATTTTGGGGTCTTCGGATCGATCAAACTCGAGTTCTAGCCAACCTTCCGGAACCGGTGGTTGTTTGAATTCCATCATGTCCGGAAATTCTTTTGCGTCCCTTCAGACGGTGCTCGATGATGCGGTGGCGCAGTACAATACGCCCGATTTTATACCGCACGATCCGATTTCGATTCCCCATCGGTTTTCCAACGCACCAGACATTGAAATTGCCGGGCTGCTGGCGGCCACACTGGCCTGGGGCAACCGAAAGATGATTATCCGGAATGTAAACCGGCTAATGGAATGGATGGATGAAGCGCCGTATGATTTTATCCGGCAGCACCAGGAAAGGGACCTGAAACGATTTGAAGGCTTCGCGCACCGCACGTTCAACACCACCGATCTGCTGCATTTTATCCAGTTTCTGCGGCATCATTTTCAGACGCACGATTCGCTGGAAGAGTTGTTTCTGAACAGCGAGCCGATCAAAGAGGAGGCCGTTGTTGCGCGGGGACTGGTGCAGTTCCGGAAGGCTTTCTTTGCCCTGGAACATGCTCCTGCCCGTACGCAAAAGCATGTGGCGTCACCCGAGCGGGGATCGGCCTGTAAACGGCTCAATATGTTTTTGCGCTGGATGGTGCGGCAGGATACCGGCGGCGTGGATTTCGGCATCTGGAAACGCCTGAAACCCTCTCAGCTCATTGCGCCACTCGACATTCACAGCGGCCGTACCGCCCGCCAGTTGGGGCTACTGACCCGGAAGCAGGATGATTGGAAAGCCGCTATAGAACTAACCGAAAATCTGCGGTCCTTTTGTCCGGAAGATCCGGTGAAGTATGATTTTGCCCTATTTTCAATAAGTGTCGGAAACGGTAAGGCCTGATGCATTGGATGCTCCCTTATCCGTTTTAGGAATAAAGTCCCGTACCTGAAACCATTGTAGGCCTTCGCCAGACTTCCGGGAGCGGCTGTCATCCGCCCGGAGTTCATAGGAGAAGGTAAACGACCGCATTTCATCTTTTCGCTTACTCAGCAAACTTCCGGAAAAGAACATCAGATTGTCGATCGCCTGATACCGCGCAAACCGGTACCGTCCGTCGTCTCCGGCTTCCCACTGCTTGATGCTGTATGTTTTCTGGGCGGCCTGTTCCGAACGGGCGGCGGTCATCAGCGAATCGGCCTGGCTGTAGGATTTGGCTTTCCGGAAGATCTTAACCAGTTCCCGGTCAGCCGTGGTGGCCTTGTAAATCGATTCTTCCAGCACCCAGCCTCTCCGGAGAATTGTGTACTGTGAATAGGCCATGATCGTGTCTTCATCCATTTTGGTAGTGACCATTTTGGAAAGCAGATCGCGCTTAAACGACCGGGGTACAATTACATGATAGCGCAGCGAATCGTCCCAGCCGCTGACGGCATAAAATCCTTTCTGGGAAACGCTGCTGTAGGCGCGGCGTTCCAGCATCGCCAGCAGGTTGGTGCCCACCGGATACGACGTAAAGTTGAGGATCCGCTGGTGTTCATCTGCTGACAACCGATCTATAACCGTAGGCGTTTCGGTGGTATCCCGCTTCAGCGCATAGGTATGGTCAGGTTCTTTCACCAGGTAAGCCGGAATCTGGGCGTTAAACGGGGTATCTCCCGGCTGATACAGCGACGTCTGTGCGATTACGGCCATCCGTTTCGGCTCTACGTAGGATTGAGGGGCATATTTGATTACGCTGTCGAGCAGGTTTTCAAGCTTGAGCTTGCGGGAACGGATCGCGACCTCGGCAATGTCTTTACTCATCCGGCGCATTTCCTGCGCCTGAGTGCTACAGACAGCACCAATCATCGAAATCAAAAGCAGTAGGCGACGCATGGCGGAGCGGTGTATCGTAGCAGAGAGGTGCGGGTGAAGAATCAGTATTTTTTCCGGTCTTTGAGCAGATCATCCAGCGAGAATGGCTGCAACGATTCCGGAACGGCTGTTTCGTACTCGTAGACCGTTTCGCTGGTACCGATGTATCCTTCCGGATCCGGAAATTTCTTAAACAACGCCAGCGAAAGGTTCAGCAGATTGTCGGTATGCATAAAGCGATGAATCCGGTATCGTCCGTCCGGGCCGGGCCACCACTCTCTGGCTATGCCAAACCGCCGCAGGCGCTCCTGGGCCTTGGCGGCGGCAATCAGTTCCTGGGCACGGGTAAATGAAGACGTCCGGATGAGTTCCGTTAGTTTGGCCGGATCGTTCAGCAGCAGCGCACTTTCAACGTAGGTAACAACCCATCCTTTCCGGCGAATCTTCAAAATGGTGTAGGAAAACAAGGAATCTTTGTCCAGCGACGAAATGAACGGCCGGAGTATGATTGGGATGCCTATTTTCCCTTTCGGCCGGAACAGCAGGTAAAAGTGTGGATCGGTTTCATTCTGATCAGAAGCATACAATACCCGTTTGGTATCCGAAATATCGTCCAGACTTTTCATAAAGGTCATCACATTGGTAGCGACCGGAAACGGACGGTCATTCAGGCTGAATACCCGGTCCCACTGCGCTTTGGACTGGATATGATCCTGCACCACGACGCCTTTTCGGGTGCTGTCCCAGAGCAGCGACCCGTAGGTAAATTCTTTTCCTTTCCGGAGGTAAACCGGCACCTGCGTGTAAAAGGCCGTATCGGCACCGCGGTTGTAATATGCGAGGTAGGTGCCGGAAAGCTGGCCGGGTTCCGCATAGTTTCTGGGAGCATTGGTATACACACTGTCGATAATATCGCGTACGGTAATTTTTTTAGAGGTAACGGTAATCCCGTCCAGATCCTGGTCTTTAATCTGACCAAAACTGGTTAAAGCCATACAGGTAAGGGAACATAGCCAAAAGACGAAGCGCATAACAAACAAAAATAGTTGCTTCCTGTATCGGCGCCAGCGCCAAAAGGTTACAGCAGGTTTTTTTATTTTTCCATCCGGGATGAAGGGTTCTACAATCCTGCGACTTCCGTACCGGTCGTCAAAGGGGATGAACTACCTTCGCCGGCCGCTTTACTATGAATCTGTCTGACGGAAAAAAAGTGTACTTCGCCTCCGATTTTCACCTCGGCATTCCGGATGGAGCAACCAGCCGGATCCGGGAAAAGCGAATCATTTCCTGGCTTTCTGAAATCGAAACGGATGCCCAGCAGCTGTTTCTGGTTGGCGATATTTTCGATGTCTGGTTTGAATACAAAAATGTAGTTCCGAAAGGGTTTACCCGGTTTCTGGGCAAGCTGGCCGAACTGGCCGACGGTGGTCTTCAGATCGAAGCGTTTACCGGCAACCATGATTTGTGGATGCGCGGCTATTTTGAAGATGAACTCGGCATTCCGGTGCATCATGCACCCATTCAGCGGGTGATTTCCGGAAAATCCTTTTTCATCGGTCATGGCGACGGCCTGGGACCCGGCGACCGGGGCTATAAAATGCTCAAGCGCATTCTTTCCAGCAAAGGCACGCAATGGCTGTACCGGCGCATCCATCCCGATACCGGCGTGGGGCTGGCAACCTGGGCATCGCGACGGGGACCGAAACACGAAGCCGGAGCGGAAGATGGATTCCAGGGTCCGGAAAAAGAATGGCTGGTTCAGTTTTGCCTGCAGACCCTTCAGGAAACCCATTACGATTATTTCATTTTTGGTCACCGCCACCTGGCACTCGATTACCCACTCCCCCAGGGCAGTCGCTACATCAACCTCGGCGACTGGATCAAATTCAACTCCTACGCAGTTTTTGATGGTCAGGACATGACCTTACAATACTATCCGTCCCAATCATGAAACGCACGCTTGTTTTAATCCGCCACGCCAAATCAGACTGGGGCAACCCGTTGCTCACAGACTACGACCGGCCTTTGAATGCCCGTGGCGAGCGCGATGCTCCGGAACTAGGCCGGCGGTTGCGCGTTAAAGGCATCCGGCCCGATGGGATCATTGCCTCTACCGCCAACCGGGCTGCCCAGACCGCCCGTGCAGTTGTCAAAGGGCTGCAGCTGGAAGAGTCGCTCATTCAGTGGGACCGCAGCCTGTACCATTGCCGTCCGGAAACTTTTGAAACGGTTTTGTTTGGAATGGACGATGCGCTCACCACCGTGTTTATGGTGGCTCACAATCCGGGCATTTCCATGTTTGCCCAACAGTTACTGCCCGGACAGGCTGTTGACGACTTATCAACGTGTGCGGCACTAGGCATTTCCATTACCGCCGACCGCTGGACAGACCTGCCGAATGCACCTAAATCTTTACTTTTTCTAGACACTCCGAAGCATCCTTCGGAAGGCACTTACTGATGACTCCCGACTCTTTAGCTGAACTTTTTAAGGACCAGTTCGCAACCGCTCCTCAACATCCACAGGCCCTGGCCCAGTCGGGTTCCGACCGCCGCTACTACCGGCTTACGTCCGGGAACCAAACGGCTATTGGTACCCTGAGTGAGAATACGGCTGAGAACAACACGTTTTTTTACTTTACCGACCTGCTGCGCAAGCATAAGATCCGGGTTCCGGAAGTATATGCCCGAAGCCGGGATCGCAAAGCCTACTTACAGGAAGACCTGGGCAGCGAGAGTTTGTTTGACAAGCTGCAGAAAGAAGGGCTGACACCAGAAGTCAAAGCCTTGTATCGCAAAGCGCTTCAGGAACTGGCCAAGTTTCAGTGGCTGGCGGGCCGCGAGGCCGATTTCAAACAATGCTGCGCCACTGCGGCCTTCGATGAAAAAGCGATTCTGTCCGATCTGCTGTACTTCAAGTACTATTTCTTGGATTTGCAGCGGATTCCATACAACCGGCAGTTGTTGCAGGATGAAATGGAAGGCCTGGCCCGGGAACTGGGCCGGTACCAGCCCCAAATGCTGATGTACCGCGACTTCCAGAGCCGCAACATCATGTTGCTGCCTAAAGGCGAAATTGCTTTTATTGATTATCAGGGTGCCATGCAGGGACCTCCGCAATACGATCTTGCATCGCTGTTGTGGCAGGCCAAAGCAGCGCTTCCGGATGCCTGGAAAGAAGAGCTGCTCAATAGCTATCTGGAAGGCGTCAAGGAATTGGGCATACGGATCGACGAAATGCACTTCCGACGCGGCTATGGCCAGTTTGTTCTGCTCCGACTGTTGCAGGTATTGGGGGCTTATGGGTTCCGGGGGCTGCTGGAACGCAAGCCGCATTTTGTTTCCAGTATTGCACCGGCGTTGCGCAATCTGCATCATTTTCTGGATCACAACCCACAGATTCCGGCCCTTCCGGAACTGCGTTCTGTTCTGGAACGCCTGACACAGGAAGATATCATCAGCCGTTACACCCCTGCTGTAGTCGAGGCATCGCCACAGCTTCAGGTAACCATCCAGTCGTTTAGCTACAAAGTAGGGCTTCCGGAAGATGCAAACGGCCATGGCGGCGGCTTTGTATTCGACTGCCGGGGCATCCTCAATCCGGGCCGTTTTCCGGATTATAAGCACCGGAGCGGGCTCGATAAAGAAGTGGTCGCCTTTCTGGAAACCGAAACCCGCATGCCTGAGTTTATCGAAAAAAGCCAAGAGCTCGTAGGTATTACCGTAGATGATTACCTGCAGCGCGGCTTCGACCATCTGAGCATCAGCTTCGGCTGTACCGGCGGGCAGCACCGGAGCGTCTATGCATCTGAAAAAATGGCTGCCTGGTTTCGAAACCGGTATTCAATTGACTGTGTAGCTGTACATCACAATCGCAGCCGCTGGGTCACCGAGCCGGTATAAGAGTGTACTTTCGGAAGCTAAAAACGCCCCACCGAGATCCATCTGTGGGGCGTTTTGATATAACCAGAAGTGATGTCAGGGCTGGGTATGTGTGAAGCGCACTGTGCCGTTCTGCGTCAGCGTATACGTAGGTGGCTGCATCACAAATTCATAGCCGCTCTCGCCGGCATACCGTTCACCGGGGCCGTCCTGCTGCCGGATAAGATTCAGTTCGTTACCATCGAAGAATACCTGTACGGAGGCTCTATCCTGCGAACGGGTATATTCCAGGGTGCTATTATCAGGATTCTTAAGGGTTGTTTTGGGCACTTCCGGATTGGCCGTGGCTACGGTGGTAGCTGTAGTTTGCTTGGCTACCGTTTCACCATTGGTGGTTACGGTATCGTTGGTGGTGTGGGTAGTGCAGGCAGACAGCGAAAGAACGACTGCGGCCACAGCAAGGATCGGTTTCATAGGCATTTAAAGTTCCGGAAAAGTAACGGATGTCAGCGAGTAGCGGTGGCTTTAGCGGCTTTGCGCTTCGCGCGCTGGTTATAATCGAGTACCGCCTGAAACGGTCGGGTGGAATTCCTGAAGGACAGGGTAAGGCTTACAATCGGCGCCAGCAATCCGGCCGCCATTGCACCTCCTCCAATCGCTTGCACGGTAGGATTGTCGCTGGCTAGTACAGCAGCAAATCCGCCGAGCAGCAATCCTGCCGAACTCCAGTTGATCGTCCGGATCACCGAACGGGTTTTGACAAATTTGTCCAGCTCGGCAGACTGTGGAATGAGTTGCCGGGTATTCTGGTAGGTCATTCGCACCAAGGGCTGGTAAGGACCACCTGCTTGAAGGTAAGGAACTTTTTTTGCCGAGCCACCCGCTGGGCCTCCGGAAAAGCCTCCCACTCTGGCACTAGGCATACTTGAAAAACTGCCCATATTTGAGGCAGCCCCCATGTGCGCCCCCCCATACCTGCACCACCAGAAGGTAAAATAATCGTTCTTTCATACACATTGATCGGACCTGCGACCACTTGCTCGGCAAATTCTTTTCCGCCTACATTCATGTAACGATTGCCTTTGTGCTGGTAGAAGGTCACTTCTTTCGCTTTGTAGGTCGAATCGCCAAACTCAAACTTCGACTGGGAGAACAGCGGATCGCGCTTGCGCATATCGCCGCCAACCGAATCCCCGTTATCCAACACGACGTACGAAACGTTTTTGTCGACCCGGATCGGGGTTGTCTTGGTCGTTCGAACCGGAATGGTCATGAAACAGGACGAAACACTTAGGCTAATGCCCAGCAGTAGCACAGAACCGCAGATTTTCATAAAGGATTAAAATGAATTAAGCGGCTAATCTAATTCCAGAACCCTTTGGATACAAGCCATCTGTTCAGGAACAGACCATTTGCTTTTAAAAGAGACCCTTCCGGAAGCGCTTTTTCACGTTTCGCTCGGATTCCGGAAACGTACCTTTGCGGGCCGAAAAAATATAAGACATGTCGAGAAAAACGGAGAAGAGTTGTTCCTTTTGTGATCGTCCGGAAACGGACTGCGCTATTTTATTTACTGGCCTTAAAGGCAACATCTGCGATCAGTGTATTGAGAACGCGTACCAGCTGCTGGGCGACACAACCGGTACCCCTGCCGGAGTGCCTTCCGGAAAACCTGCTTCCAAACAGTCAGCCCTCGACGTCACCCAGCACCGCATCTACAAACCCCGTGAAATCAAGGCCTTTCTGGATGATTATGTGATCGGCCAGGAAGATGCCAAAAAAGTAATTTCTGTCGCCATCTACAATCACTACAAGCGACTGCTCAACCCACAGGCACAGGCGACTGATGACGTAGAAATTGAGAAAAGCAACATGATTATGGTGGGTGAAACCGGCACCGGCAAAACCTTGCTGGCCCGCACCATTGCCCGGTTGTTGCAGATTCCGTTTGCGATTGTCGATGCCACCGTATTTACCGAAGCCGGCTATGTAGGCGAAGATGTGGAAAGCATTCTCAGTCGCTTGCTTCAGGCCGCCGACTACGATGTGGAAGCCGCGCAGAAAGGCATCATCTTCATCGATGAGATCGACAAAATCGGCCGTAAGGGCGACAACCCATCCATCACCCGCGATGTAAGTGGTGAAGGCGTACAGCAGGCCATGCTGAAACTGCTCGAAGGCAGTCAGGTGATGGTACCGCCCCAGGGCGGACGTAAGCACCCCGATCAAAAGATGATTGCGGTGGATACGCGCAACATTCTGTTCATCTGCGGGGGTGCGTTTGAAGGCATCGACAAGATGATTGCCCGTCGGATGCAGACGTCTTCGATCGGTTACCGCGCCATTCAAAACACCCAGGATCTCGACCGGGCCAATCTGTTGCAATACGTCAACGCACAGGATCTGCGCTCGTTTGGACTGATTCCGGAACTGCTGGGCCGGTTGCCGATCGTTACCTACCTGAATCCGCTGGACCGGGATGCCCTGCGCCGGATTCTGACCGAACCGAAGAACGCCCTGATCAAGCAGTACAAAAAGCTGTTCAACTACGAGGACATCCGGCTGGAAGTGGAAGATGCTGCACTCGATTATCTGGTAGACAAAGCCGTTGAATACAAGCTCGGCGGACGCGGATTGCGGGCCATCTGTGAAATGGTGCTGACAGATGCGATGTTTGACCTGCCGTCTGAAACCAATCACGGAGGCGTATTCAAGCTGACCGAAGCATACGCCAGGCAAATGCTGGAGCATTCCAAACTGGAATATCTCAAAGCCGCTTAAACAGTACCATTGCCGGACGTTTTAGGGCTTCCGGAAAACAGATTTCCTTTCTTCACGCGTTTTCAACCCATTATTTTATGAACGAACTCATTCAGCAGCTCACCGACAAGGCCGGCCTCACGGAAGACCAGGCGCAGAAAGCCATTAGCGTGATCAAGGATTACATTCAAAGCCAGCTGCCACCAATGATGCAGGGCATGGTCGACAACTTCCTGAAGACCGACGCTCAATCGCAATCAAACGATATCCTGGGGTAGTCTCCCAACATCCTTTCTTGAGGATTAATACGGCACCAGCACCTTCCGGTACTGGTGCCGTTCGTTTTTCCGGAATAAAGCCCGTCAAAGCAATCTGTACGTCTGTTTGACAACACCCATCACAAATGTGCTTTGCACATTGGCGACATTATCGAGCGCGCTGAGGTCGTTTACATGAAAATGGTAGTAGTCGTCCATATCCCGGCAAACCACCTTCAGCAGAAAATCGAACTGTCCGGAAATCGTCAGGCATTCAACCACGGCATCCATGGTCATTACGGCCTCAATGAACTTGCTACCCGCCCGTTTGCTGTGCTCTTTCAACGAGACATAGCAAATCACCATCAGGCTTTTTCCGAGCTTGCGCGCATCCAGCACCGCCTGGTACTGCCGGATGACGCCGGTGGCTTCCAATCGACGGATACGCTCATGGACCGGAGTCGGACTGAGACTTACCTGAGCAGCCAGTTCTTTGACCGAAATACGCGCGTTTGCTTCCAGAATCCGGAGAATAGCCAGATCCGTCTGATCCAGTGTAGGGATATCCGCTGTAGAAGCACTCTGAGAAGTCATTTTCCGGAACTTTTAGCTGCCAAACAATATAATAGCAGTGTAAAATACTAAACTACTATCTATTAGCAGCGTATTATACTTTGGAAAAGTACATTTGAAAAATCATTCTTTCCGTTAATAGCACTTTCAAATATGAACACTCAAACCACTAAAGCGATTGATTTTTCGCTGCCGTATAAAGTAAGCGATCTTTCACTGGCGGAATGGGGCCGCAAGGAAATCCGCCTCGCCGAAGCCGAAATGCCTGGCCTGATGGCGATCCGCGAAGAATACCGCGACCAGCAGCCGCTGAAAGGTGCGCGTATCGCCGGTTGCCTGCACATGACGATCCAGACTGCCGTTCTTATTGAGACGCTGATTGCACTGGGCGCAGAAGTAAAATGGTCATCCTGCAACATTTTCTCTACGCAGGATCAGGCGGCAGCGGCAATCGCAGCGGCTGGTATTGGTGTATTTGCCTGGAAAGGACAAACGCAGGCTGAAGCCGACTGGTGTATCGAGCAAACCTTGTTCTTTGGTTCCGAAGACCGTCCACTGAACATGATTCTGGATGATGGTGGCGATCTTACCAACATGGTGCTGGATACGTATCCGGAACTCATCCAGCATGTACAAGGCATCTCTGAGGAAACCACGACCGGCGTTCATCGCCTGTACGAGCGGGTACAGAACGGCACCCTGCCGATGCCTGCAATCAATGTCAATGACTCGGTTACCAAAAGCAAATTCGACAACAAGTATGGTTGTAAGGAAAGCCTGGTAGATGCCATTCGTCGTGCTACGGATGTGATGATGGCCGGTAAGGTAGCTGTCGTAGGCGGTTATGGAGACGTAGGTAAAGGTTCAGCAGAAAGTCTGCGCGGTGCCGGCGCCCGTGTCATCGTGACCGAGATTGATCCGATCTGTGCGCTTCAGGCTGCTATGGATGGTTTTGAAGTGAAAAAAATGTCCGATGCCGTTAAAGAAGCCGATATCATCGTGACTGCTTCCGGGTGCCGCGACCTGATCACCGAAGACCATTTCCGTTCGATGAAAGACAAGGCGATTGTTTGTAACATCGGTCACTTCGACATTGAGATCGACATGGCCTGGCTCAACGGTGCCTATGGTCATACCAAAGACACCATTAAGCCACAGGTAGACCTGTACAACATTGAAGGAAAAGACATTATTGTACTGGCTGAGGGACGACTGGTCAACCTGGGTTGCGCGACTGGTCACCCAAGCTTCGTGATGAGTAACTCCTTCACGAACCAGACGCTGGCGCAGATCGAACTGTGGACGCGTGGCGACCAGTACGAGAACAAAGTCTATGTACTGCCGAAGCACCTCGATGAGAAAGTAGCCCGCCTGCACCTAGCTAAAATCGGTGTAGAGCTGGATATTCTGACGGATGCACAGGCTGGTTATCTGGGACTTCCCAAAGAAGGACCGTACAAATCCGAAATGTACCGCTACTAGTAGATTCATTTTCCGGATAGCATCCGAAAACGAGCCTCAAAGCCTTTTAAAAGAGACGCAATGAATTGCGTCTCTTTTTTTATGCGCCGGATGCGACTCATTCCGGAATCCGAACCCCATCCGCTGGATTCATTCAATGAATAGTAGGTTTGCAGGGTGAAACGTCCTATTCTGAGAAGTATTTTTTCGCTGGCTGCTGCCGCACTGCTGCTGACGGCCTGTAAAGACAACCCTAACGCCATCAACGTCATTGGCGACCTTTCCGGAATGCCGGAGCAATCCGTTTTTCTGGAAGAGCTGCGCTTGTCCGGCGCACAGGTAATTGACAGCACTACCAGTACGGCGTCCGGTCATTTTGAACTGGAAGGAACGGCTCCGGAGCCGGGTTTGTACCGCGTCCGTTTAGGAACCCGTGAAGAAGCCTTTGTAATGCTTTCCGCAGATCGTGGCAATTACGTTGTTAAAGGCGTCTGGGCACAGCCCGAAGGCTTCCGGATCTCCGGAAATGCCGCCACGGCCAGCCTGCAGAGCTTTATCGCGGCTACCCGTAAATTTTCCGTCGATTTCAATACGCTGGGAATGGTCATCGACAGCATGCGTGCACAGGGTAAAGACAGCCTGGTTGCACGGGCAGAATCCGACATTGCCGCCCGGACTGAAGCCTTTACCCGGTATATCGAGCAGTATGCCGATACCACCCAGTACCTGCCGAATGCTGTGTTTGCTGCGGCCCTGCTGAATCCGGCAACCGAAGGCGCGTATCTCAGTTCGTTTGCCAAAAACCTGAGCACACGGTTTGATAAAAATGCCACGCTTGCCCGCGAATTCAACATGCGGATCGACAACAGTGCCAGCGATGCCCAGGCACAGGCCATTGCGGCGTCCGGACCGGCTGTCGGCACCCTGGCACCCGCCATTTCCGCCTCTACGCCCGAAGGCCAGACCGTAACCCTGGCGTCGCTCAAAGGCAAATATGTACTGGTTGATTTCTGGGCCTCGTGGTGTGGTCCCTGCCGCGCCGAGAATCCCAATGTGGTCAGTGCCTTCCAGAAATTTAAGGCTAAAAACTTTACAATTCTGGGCGTGTCGCTCGATCAGAAAAAAGCCAAATGGCAGGAAGCGATTGCCAAAGACAACCTGACTTGGACGCATATCTCAGACCTGGCAGGCTGGGAAAGCATTCCGGCGCGTGATTATGGCATCCAAAGCATTCCGGCGAATTTCCTGGTTGATCCATCCGGAAAAGTCGTGGCCCGCGACCTGCGCGGACCGGACCTCGACGCCAAACTGGCTGAACTGCTGCCCTAGCAGCCACCCTTAACGGCTATACTCATTTAAAGGTGCGTTCCGGAATCGGAACGCACCTTCTTTTTTAAACAGACTGTTGGGAAAAGTCCAACCGTTTTTCAAGGCGGTTGCCCGGTCGGATGTCGTAAATTTGACGAGTGGTGCTGCATGGATCTGATTGCCTAAAGTGCTGATTTGTTATGCGTGTGATTCATACCGCCGACTGGCATCTGGGCCAGCGTTTTTCCGGACAGTACCGCAGAGAAGAACACGATCATTTTCTGGACTGGCTGTATCAAACCATCTGCGAGCAGCAGGTCGAAGTGTTGGTCATTGCCGGAGACGTATTTGACGCCTCGAACCCACCGGCTTTTGCCCAACAACAATACTATGGGTTTCTCGCACGGCTGCTCAGCAGTCCCTGTTGCCGCCATATCATCGTTACAGGAGGCAATCATGACAGTCCACACCTGTTGCAGGCCGCCAGTCCGGTATTGAAGGCACTGAACATCCAGGTGATTGGTGCGGCTTCGGAAGCCTCTGAGGCACAGATTCTGGCGCTTCCCAATACGGAGGTTCCGGAACTTATGGTGGTAGCTGTGCCGTTCCTGCGCGATGCAGACCTGCGACGCAGCCAACCGGGTGAAAGCAGCGACGCAATTGAGGCACAGGTCAAAGCCGGAATTGAAGCGCATTATCAGGCCCTCTCAGCCTGGTGTGCGCCGTACCGCGAGCGCAACATCCCGATCCTGGCGACCGGCCATTTATTTGTTTCGGGCAGTACCCTTTCCGATACCGAACGCAGCATTCACGTTGGCACACTGGGCAGCATCTCGGCAGATTGTTTCGGAACGCAATTTGATTACGTGGCGCTGGGCCATCTGCACCGGCCGCAACTCGTGGGTGGACAGTCGCACATCCGGTATTGCGGTTCGCCGCTTCCGCTTTCCTTCAGTGAATGGACCTATCCGCATCAGGTTCTCCAACTGGATTTTAAGGGTGCCGGTTGTCCGGAAATTACGGTGGTGCCGATTCCGCTTCGCCGGCGGCTGCTTCGCAAAGAAGATTCGCTGGAAAATCTGTTGTTCTTTCTGCAAACCTTCGAAAAGCCCACCGATGAGCTACCACCCTGGCTGGCACTGGTCGTCACCGAGACAGCGCAGCCTGAAGAAGCCCGGCGGTTGCTGCGACAGGCAGCGCAGAGTCGTCGGGATCAGCTGATGCTGGCCGAGATCAAAGCCACCGGATTGCAGGCCCTTCCGGAAGAAGACGAAACAGCACCGTTGCTTACCCGTGACATTATGGACGACCCGGCCTCCGTATTCCGGAAACTGCTGGATCAGAAGCAGCTTCCCGACGGGACGGACGCCCGTACCATGCTTGAAAAAACTTTTTTTGAATTGCTGGATGGGTACTACCAGCAACCTAATTCGTCCCGGTCATGAAGCTGCACGCCATTGTCATTCACAACCTGCACTCGCTGACAGCCAAAGTACCGGTAACCATTGCGTTTAACCAGGCCCCGCTTCTGAATTGCAGTTTGTTTGCGATCACAGGTCCTACCGGTGCCGGTAAAACCACCATTCTGGATGCCCTGACGCTGGCGCTGTATGGGCAGATTGCCCGGCCCGGCACCGAACGGGATGTGATGAGTCATGGCGCCGCAGCTTGTAGCGCCGAAGTCATTTTCGAAACCCCGGCAGGCTGCTTTAAGGCCCGGTGGGCCCTGCGGAGAGCGCGGGGGAAAGCCAACGGAACGTTGCAACCCACCGAGCGCGAACTGGCCGAATATCCTTCCGGAAAAATACTGGCCAATAAGAGTACCGAAGTCGATGCCTTGATTCAGGAAACCATCGGACTCAACAAGGAGCAGTTTTTAAAATCCGTCTTGCTGGCACAGGGTCAGTTTATGGAGTTTTTGCAGGCTCGGGATGGCGAGCGGGCCGCCTTGCTGGAAAAGCTCACCGGCACCAGCCTGTACCGGAAGCTTTCAACCGCCTGCTTTGAACAGCAGAAAGCACAGCTGCAACAGTTGGAAGCCCTCCAGCGCGACACCGAAAACCTGGTGCTGCTTACGGAAGCGGAACGAACCGATCTGGAACAGCAGCGTCAGGAACGAACCGAACAAAGCGTACTCCTGGCTGAGGCATTGGCTGTTCTGGATACCGAGCTTCACTGGCATCAGCGCACTACTGCGGTTGACCAGCAGCTTTTCCTTGCAAAAACAGCGCTGCAGGCCGCTCAGGAACGGCAAACAGCAGCAGCAGGGTTATACCACCGGTGGGCACAACATCAGGCCGTTTTGCCGTTGGAAGTACCGCTGCATCAATGGAACCACACCCGGCAGGAGCACGAGTCTATAGCATCTGCGTTGGAACAGGCACAAACCGCGTATCAGCATACCCGGCAACAGATTGCAGAACAGGAACAGTTGCTGTTGCAGGCCCGGGAGAAAAGCCACTACTGGAAAACGCTTGTAACCACGACGGCTCCGATGCTTCGCGAAGCGATCCGGACCGAAGATGCGCTGGCCGAAAAAAAGGCGAGTCACCAGCGGGAAGCCGAGCGACTGCTTCAGCTTTCCGGAACAGTCACCCGCCTCCGGCAGCAGACAGAAGCGCTCCAGGCAGCGCTCTATACACAGGAAACGACTATTGCAGCTCTCCAGACCTGGTTTGAAGTTCATAAGAAAGACTGCCACCTGGAAACCGTACTGGAGGAACTCACTCCTCAGAGCGTTCAGCTGGCTACTTACCGTGAACGGCAACAGGCGCTCAGCCAGCAGATAGAAACGGCTATCCGCCAGCGGCAGCAGCTTAAAGAAACCAACAACGAAGTCGAAGCCCGGCAAGACGAGTTGCTTAAAATAGAAACAGCCATCGAGGCCCGGTTGCTGGATATCAACCATCAGCAACAGGCTCAGAAACAGGCATTCCTGAATCTGAAACAGGTGCAAACAGGCGTGTTGCAGCAGCAGCAGGCGTCTATAGACCGGATGCACCGAGCGGTAGAGGCGCTTCGGTTCTTTATCACCCACCATCAAAAACTTACGCCCGGCCATCCCTGCGACTTGTGCGGAAGTACCGTTCATCCCAATGCCGCGCAGGATCTGAGTGCTATCCACGCCGACCTGACCGAACAGCAGGAAGCCTTAAACACCCTACTGACAGACCAACAGGAAACCACACGGCTGCTGGCTCAGACAGATGCAGTTCTGGTTTCGCTATCGGAGGTTGATATCGAGACGGATCCGGCCACGGTTCTTCCGGAATCCCCCGATGCCCTTCAGGCGCTCCAAACTGAACAACAGCGCCTCCGGGCAACACTGCCGCTAACGCAGGACAACCGCTTACAGGCGCTCTGGCAGCTCCGGCAAACCCAGGACGCACTGGACCATTGGAGCGTTGAGTTGGTGACCCTGGAAGCCCATGAGCAGGAAGTGCGGAACAACCTCGAAGCGCTGGAACTTCATTTCCGGCAAATCGCCGATGCATATGACACCTCTGTTCCGGAACAGGGCGAGCTGGCGTTCATCGAACACCTTCGCAGCCGCCTGGTGTTTTTCAACACGCAGCAAGCAACTCTGGAAAAATTACAAACTGACTATCAGCATCAGACTTTATTGCGGTCCGGTCAGCTAAACGACCTGCAGATTCAGGCCTCCGAAGAACAAGCGCGTCAGACCCAGCTTATGGAATTTTCTAAAGTGGTTGCGGCGATGGAAGCACTGCTGCAAAATGCGTATCCGGCTGCCTTTACTTCCGCTTCCGCGTATCAGCAGCATCTGGACACGCAGTTGAGTGCAGCCGAGCAAACGCTTCAGGAACAGCAGCAGTACCGAACGCAGCTCGACCAGCAGGCGATTCTGGCCCAACAACGCCAACAGGATCTGAGTCATCAACAGCAACAACTTCTTACTGAAACCCACCAACTGGAACACCAGCTGAGAACCGGATTGAAGCAAAACAATCTTCCGGACGATTTTGAAGTTGCTGCGCGCATGTTACTTCCCGGTGCCGAGCGGCAATCATCAGAAGCCAGGATCCGGATGCTGGAACAGAATCTGACACAGGCACAGGCGGTTTACGAGCAAGCCCAACAGGAACGGGAAACTCATCTTGAACTGGCGCTGTCTGTTCAATCGCTGGAGGCCATTCACCAGCGCCGCGAAGCGTTGCATAGAAGTTACGATGCCCTTCAACAGGCCATCGGGCAAGGTGGCCAAATTCTGAACGACGACCGCGACAAGGCGGCCAAACGGTCCGGAACAATGGCAGCAGTACAGGCACAAACCGCTGTAGCTCAACGCTGGCAGGCGTTAAACGATTTGATTGGCTCGGCCAACGGCGACCGGTTTGCCAATTTCGCCCAGACGCTTTCACTGGATCATCTGTTGGTGCATGCCAACCTGCACCTGCAACACCTCAGCGACCGCTACCGGCTGCGCCGGAAAGCAGAAGGGAAAGAAGCACTGGGAATTCAGGTGGAAGACCGCTACCTGGCGGGTATGCTACGGGAAGTCGGCAGCCTTTCCGGTGGCGAAACCTTTCTGGTAAGCCTTGGACTGGCGTTGGGTCTGGCTGATATGGCTTCAGAGCACACGCCGATCGAATCCTTATTTATCGATGAAGGCTTTGGTTCGCTCGATGCCGATGCGCTGGAAGATGCGTTGCAGGCGCTAGAGAATCTACAGGCCCGGGGCAAAACCATTGGCATTATTTCGCACGTAGAACAACTCAAAGAACGGATTCCAACCCAGATCGTCGTGCAGAAAATCGGCGACGGCATCAGTAGGATTGAGATTATTGGCTAAGCCATATCAGATTACCCGGCCCAGCCTTCCCGGTCCAGGCTCCGGTATTGAATGGCTTCTGCCAGATGTTCGGGTCGGATGCCGTCGGATCCGGCTAGATCAGCAATGGTACGGCTTACTTTCAGGATGCGGTCGAACGCACGGGCCGATAGATTCAGGCGCTCCATGGCGGTTTTGAGCAGGTTCATGCCTGCAGGTGCTACCACACAGATTTCTTTGAGCAGCCGACTGCCCATCTGTGCATTGCAGTACACGCCGGGCTGGTCCTTAAAACGCTCGGCCTGTCGCTCCCGCGCACGGATGACCCGCTCGCGCACCGATTCACTTTTTTCGGAGCGTCCGGTATCGGCCAGTTCACTAAACGGCACCGGGGTCACTTCCACATGCAGGTCGATCCGGTCGAGCAGCGGTCCGGATACCTTGTTGAGGTAGCGGGACACCATCAGCGGGGAGCAGGTGCATTCCCGTTCGGGATGGTTGTAATAGCCACAGGGACATGGGTTCATAGACGCCAGCAGCATAAACGACGCCGGGAAATCGATGCTCAGCCGGGCTCGTGAAATGGTGACGCGACGTTCTTCCATTGGCTGGCGCATCACTTCCAGAACGGTGCGCTTGAATTCCGGAAGTTCATCCAGAAACAACACGCCATTATGTGCCAGGGAAATCTCTCCCGGCTGCGGCACGCCACCGCCACCGACCAGTGCGGCATCCGATACCGTATGGTGTGGAGAACGGAACGGACGCTGGGCTACAAGCGAGGTATTGCCCGGTAATTTGCCCGCTACCGAATGAATCTTGGTGGTTTCCAGTGCTTCCTGCAAACTCAACGGCGGCAGGATGGTAGGCAATCTCTTAGCCAGCATGGTTTTACCGGCACCGGGTGGTCCGATCAGGATCGCGTTGTGACCACCGGCAGCAGCAATCTCCAGTGCCCGCTTCACATTCTCCTGTCCTTTGACATCGTCGAAGTCGAGGTCGAATTGCGTCTGGGCATAGGCAAACTCTTCCCGGGTATCTACAAACAGCGGCTTGAGAGCCGTACGTCCTTCCAGAATTTCAATGACTTCTTTGAGATGAGACGCTCCATAGACATCCAGCTGATTGACCAAGGCACCTTCGCGGGCATTTTCCTTCGGTAGGATCAGCGTCCGGAACTGTTCTTTACGGGCCTGGATGGCAATCGGCAGGGCGCCTTTAATTGGCTTCAGGGTACCATCAAGCGATAACTCTCCCATCAGTACGAAGGCACTTAGATCTGGACAGTGAATTTGGCCGGACGCGGCCAGCATCCCGATGGCGATGGGCAGATCGTATGCAGCACCTTCTTTCCGGATATCGGCCGGCGCCAGGTTGATCACAACTTTTTGCCGGGGACGGTTGTAACCGTTGTTTTTAAGCGCCGAGAAGATGCGTTCCAGACTTTCCTTGACGGCATTATCGGGCAGTCCCACGATCGGATAGTGGGGCGTTTCGGCCGTTACAGCATCTGCCTCAATCGTAATGGTGATGGCATCCACGCCCATCACCGCCGATCCAAAAACCTTTACCAGCATAGCGGGCTAAGATAGGGCGAGCTGCGGATACGATTCCGGAAAAGAGTGCGAACAGGCTGGTTTTTGAGTGCGAATGAAACTTAACTATTCCTATCGCCTATTACTACCCGATGGTCCAGGTTTCTTTGCCTTGCAGCAGGGTATCGAGGTTGGCTTTTTTAGTAGCCCGTGCTTCTTCCAGTTGCAGCTCCATAGCGTCTTCATAGGTCGGGCGCTCGTGGGCGAAGAACACGCCAAACGGCCGCGGGAAGAATCCGGTATTGGCCGGGTTATCAAACAGACGGGTCAGGATCTGGGCTTTAAAGAAATCGGTTTCGTCGTGGATCCACAGATCCTCAGCGCTGTATTGTCCGTCGGATAAGCTTACGATCTGCGGCTTGTAACCGTCGAGCCGGATGCCCATCGAGCCGTCGATGCCATAGCGGAGCGGCTGGCCTTGTTCCAGGAACAGTGCGGTCTCGGGCTTGGAGTTTTTCTCGGTAAAGGCTTCGAACGCGCCATCGTTGAAGATGTTGCAGTTCTGATAGATTTCCAGGAAGGAAGTGCCTTTGTGGGCCTGAGCCCGCAGCAACATCGCCTGTAAATGCTTGGTGTCGCGGTCCATCGACCGGGCCACGAAGGACGCATCGGCGCCCAGCGCCAGTGCCGCCGGATTGAACGGGTGATCGAGCGAACCCATCGGCGTACTCTTAGTTACTTTTCCGGATTCGGACGTAGGCGAATACTGGCCTTTGGTGAGACCATAAATCTGGTTGTTGAACAGCAGGACGTTTACATCCAGATTGCGACGCAGCAAATGAATGGTATGGTTGCCGCCGATACTCAGTGCATCGCCGTCGCCGGTCACGATCCATACACTCAGTTCCGGACGCGAGGCTTTCAGACCGGTCGCAATGGCAGTGGCCCGTCCGTGAATGGAGTGCATCCCGTACGTATTGGTGTAATACGGAAAGCGCGAGGAACAACCGATTCCGGAAACCACAACAAAGTTTTCGCGCGGAATGCCCAGGGTGGGCAGTACGCGATGCACCTGTGCCAGAATGGAATAATCGCCACAGCCCGGACACCAGCGCACTTCCTGGTCGGTCGCAAAGTCTTTGGCAGTAAGGGTTGGAATCGGTTTGGGAGTAGCTTCGGCCGCAACGTTCATAACAGGTGCAAAGGTACGTTATAAGCATCCGGAAAGGTAAAAATGCCCGTTGCAATACCCGCTACTTTACATTTGCTTTGTGTATGCTCCTATTGGCATTTTCGACTCGGGCTACGGCGGCCTGACGGTGTTTCGGTCGATCTACGAACGCCTGCCGCAGTACGATTACCTCTACCTCGGCGACAATGCCCGCGCGCCCTATGGCACCCGCTCTTTTCAGACGGTCTACGAGTACACGCTTCAATGCGTAGAGTGGATGTTCCGGAAGGGCTGTCCGCTGGTCATCCTGGCCTGCAACACGGCCTCGGCCCGTGCCCTTCGAACCATCCAGCAACAGGATCTGGAGCGCATTGCACCGGGCAAAAGAGTACTGGGCATTATCCGTCCGACGGCCGAAGTCATCGGGAAGTATTCTGAGAGTGGTGTAGTGGGCGTACTGGCTACCAAAGGCACGATCCAGTCGCAGTCGTATAACGTAGAAATCGCGCACCAGTTTCCGGACGTATCGGTTTACAGCGAGGCTTGCCCGTTGTGGGTGCCGCTGGTAGAAGCCGGTGAACATGAAAGCGCCGGAGCCGATTATTTTGTCCGGCAACACGTCCGAAACCTGCTCGCACACCATTCCGGAATCGACACGGTGCTGCTGGCCTGTACGCACTACCCACTTCTCGAAGCCAAAATCAAAGCGCAGCTTCCGGAACAGGTCCGACTGATCTCCCAGGGACCGATCGTTGCCGCCAGTCTGGCGGATTATTTAGCCCGACATAGCGAGATCGAACGGCAGCTCAGCCAGGGCCGGCCACCGGTTTTTTACACCACCGACAGTCCGGAAGCCTTCGACGGACCGGCCAGTCGGTTTATGGGCGCTCCGGTGCAGTCGTTACATGCTGACCTGACGCCTTAGTTGTAGCAAGGACAATTTCCAACCCAATTTTTGCCATTAAAAAACGCGCTTCCCGGAAGCGCGTTTTTTATGAATGTCAGTTCCGGAAAATTCGTTTCCAGAGCACGAGTAGCAGCATACTGCAAATCAGATCAATCGGAAACAGCGCATCGGTCAGCGCATTGCGCAGATGTTCATCCTTCAGCGTAAACCGTAAAATCAGGTTGACGGCCGTAAGAGCGATGTACACATTCGCCGCCCATTTAAAGCGCACGATTAAGAGCCAGGCCACCGCCGCCACGGCAATCCACAAGACCTGCACCCAGATCAGATCGGTCAGCGGTTCGGAAGCGAACTGACTGATACGCAGGATGAGCCACAGAACATGAAACGCGGCAATGATCGGCACCGCGATGGGTGCGTTCCGGAACGAGAACTTTTTGACGGGCTCCACGCCCTGATTGGAAAACGACACGGCAGGCTTAGGCTTTACTCAGTCCGTTGAGCAGATCGTACTGCGTCAGGATGTGATAGGCGCCGCTTTCGTCGCGGGCGAGTACCGCACCGGTGTCTTTGCCGAGTGTACCGCCCAGCCGATCAATTGGCATATCCATCGGCACGACCGGCAACGGTTTTTCCATGATTCCGGACACATCCCTATCAGTAATGGATTCGCCCTGCATCATCCGCTTAAATAAGCCTGACTGCGTCACGGCACCTACTACATCGCCATCGGCCATTACCGGCAGCTGCTCCACATCGTATTTCTTCATCAGTTCCAGTGCATCACTGGCTTTCTGGGTTTTTTCCAGTGTCAGCAGTTTGCGCCGTCCCAGTCCGCCAAGCAGGTCTTTAACCGTGTTGACCTCCAGGAAACCGCGTTGCAGCATCCATTCGTCGTTGTACACCTTGCCCACATAGCGGGAACCGTGGTCATGGAAGATCACCACCACCAGATCGGTTGGTTTCAGATCAGCTTTCAGTTGCAGCAATCCGGAAATCACCGAACCAGCGCTGTAGCCAACGAAAATGCCTTCTTCTTTAGAGATGCGGCGGGCCATCACAGCACCGTCCTTATCGGTTACTTTCTCAAACCGGTCGATGACGTCGCGGATATAGTTTTTAGGCAGAAAATCTTCCCCAAACCCTTCAGAGATGTAGGAATACACCTCTTTCATATCCAGTTCGCCGGTTTCATGCCATTTTTTAAGCAGCGAGCCATAGGTATCGATGGCCCACATCTGGATGTCCGGGTTTTTCTCTTTGAGGTACTGACCGATGCCGGTAATGGTACCGCCCGTTCCGGAAGCCACCACGACGTGCGTGACTTTTCCTTCGGTTTGTTCCCAGATTTCCGGACCCGTGCTTTCGTAGTGCGCCAGCCGGTTGGCGAGGTTGTCATACTGGTTGACGTACCAGCTGTTGGGCACTTCCTGGGCCAGTCGCTTGGAAACGCTGTAATATGAACGTGGATCTTCGGGTTCTACATCGGTTGGACAGACAATCACCTCGGCACCCATCGCTTTGAGGATATCGGCCTTTTCTTTCGACTGCTTATCGGTGGTGGTAAAAATGCATTTATAGCCTTTGATGATAGCGGCGATCGCCAGTCCCATCCCGGTATTTCCGGACGTGCCTTCGATGATGGTTCCACCCGGCTTGATCTTGCCTTCAGCCTCAGCGACTTCCAGCATCTTGATGGCCATCCGGTCTTTGATACTGTTGCCCGGATTACCATATTCAATCTTGGCATAGACGGGACACGGCACTGAAGCCGTTACCCGGTTGAGACGTACCAACGGGGTATCGCCAATGGTTTGCAGAATGTTGTCGAAGACTTTCTTATCGCGGTTCATCATCGTGCGGCAAAGGTAAGACGGTCGTTTTTGGGATCACCAACAGATTGAAGGCATCTTCCGGAAGCGCGTTTTCAAACAGTTCTGTGACCCGCCTGCCACCGGCACCAGCGTACTTTTGCGCACGTAAAAAGACCGTTTTCCGGACGCATGAAAGTTCCTTTGATCGCAGCCTTTACGCTGCTTGCCGCCTTCCCCGCCACTGCCCAGCAGCCTAACAACACACTGCATTATTCGGACGAGGTGCATCTTAAAAATATCCGGCAGCTGACGTTTGGTGGCGACAACGCAGAAGCCTACTTCGGTCCGGATGGCAAAGCGATTGTCTTTCAGAAAACCTACGCCAAAGAAGGCATTCCCTGCGACCAGATTTACTACGCCGAACTGCCCAAAAAAGCCACGGACTCCTTTCGCACCCGCCTCGTGAGTACCGGTACGGGCCGCACGACCTGTGCGTATATCATGCCCAACAAAAAATCGGTCATTTATGCCTCTACCCATCTGGGCAGCAAAGACTGTCCGCCAGTGCCCGACCGCAAAGAAGTGAAGAAGTACGTGTGGCCTATTTATCCGGAATACGATTTGTTTGTCGCGGATCTGAACGGAACCGTTCAAAAGCGCTTAACTGATAATCCGGGTTACGATGCCGAGGCCACGATTTCGCCCAAAGGCGACAAGATTCTGTTTACCTCCATGCGTACCGGCGATCTGGAGTTGTTTACCATGAATCTGGATGGCACCGGCCTCAAACAGCTGACCTCTGATCTGGGGTACGACGGCGGTGCCTGGTTTTCGCCCGATGGCAGCAAGATTGTCTGGCGTGCGTCCCGTCCTAAAACAGACCCCGAAGTCAAAGAATACAAAGAGTTGCTGGCGCAGGGACTGGTGATGCCGACGCAGATGGAAGTCTTTATCGCCAATGCCGACGGCTCGAATGTGCAGCAGGTGACCCATCTGGGGAAAGCCAACTGGGCGCCCAATTTTACGCCCGATGGCAAGCGGATCATTTTTGCATCCAACCATGAATACGAGCGTGGGTTTCCGTTCAATATGTACTTGGTGAACTTCGACGGCAGCGGACTGGAGAAAATCTCACACGATGGCGGATTCGATGCGTTTCCGATGTTTTCGCCGGATGGCAAAAAGCTCATCTTTTCGTCGAATCGCAACAACGGCGGCACCCACGATACCAACCTGTTTATCGCCGACTGGGTGAAGTAGCCTTCTCTTTTTTAAATCATTCGCATCAAACGTGGCGTCCATTTCCGGAAATGGATGCCACGTTTTTTACTTTCGTGCCTATGCGTACCTATCTGTTGGTGGCTTTAGGTGGGGCACTGGGTTCAGTGTTGCGCTATGGGCTTTCCATGACGCTTCCCAGACCGCAGGCCAATGCCTTTCCGTGGGCTACCCTACTGACCAATCTGGCCGGATGCCTGCTGATTGGGCTGCTGGCGGGTCGTCTGGACCGGAGCAACTGGCTGCAAAGCACCGGCTGGTATCTGCTGGCTACAGGTTTTTGCGGTGGCTTTACGACGTTTTCTACCTTCGCACTGGAAACCAATCAACTGATCCGGGGCGGACTGAACTGGATAAGCGTACTGTACCTGTGCGTTTCGGTGATTGGTGGACTGCTACTCTGTGCGCTCGGCTATCGGATTTCAATAGCCTGAGGCATTCATTTTCTTAATTCTGTTTTTCCATGCGGGCTCTCTGGCGCGACCTTCAACACCTGACCGATACTTACCGGGGCGACCGCCCGCTGATTGACTTTCTGAAGAGCTATTTCAAGCAGCACCACCGCCTGGGCAGCCGCGACCGGAAGCTGATTACCGAAGCGCTATTTTCCTGGTACCGGGCGTCTGATGGCTTTCCGGAAGCGCTGTCTTTTGAAGACAAAATGAACGCCTGCATCCGGCTTTGCGGCACGGAATCCCGGCTGTCCGTTTTGATAGGCGAAGCACCCTTTGATCCGCAACAGTCGTTTCCGGATCGGTTGAAGCAGGCTGTTGAAGCCGGGTTTTCGCCGGAACGGCTGCTTCCAGAAACGATTGTCTTTTCAGCAGGCATCGACCGGGATGAGTGGTTGCAGTCGGTTTTGCTTCAACCACAATTGTTTATCCGGCTTCGGCCCGCTGCCAACCGCAAGACGCTACTGCCCATCTTAGAGCAGGCCGGCATTGACTATGCAGAATTGACTCCGAACTGCTTTTCGCTCCCGGCCAATACGCCATTGCATACCCTGTGGCCGCAGAATGCCTTTACCGTACAGGATTGGGGTTCTCAGCAGGTCTGCGGCTATCTGCAACCGCAACAAAGTGAATCCTGGTGGGATACCTGCGCCGGCGGCGGTGGAAAAACGCTGTTTTTGAAAGACGCCTTTCCGGATCTCCGGCTGCTGGCATCCGATGTGCGGCCCCAAGCCTTACGGGCACTGGAAAGCCGCTTTAAAGTCCTCAATACCCAGTTGCCCCAGACCCGGCTTATGGACGCTTCTGACGGCCGTGCGCTGGAGACGCAGGTGGGGATGCAAACCTTTGATGCGATCGTAAGCGATGTACCCTGCAGCGGATCCGGAACCTGGGCCCGTACGCCGGAAATGCGGTACTTTTTCCAGGAGGAGTCTCTGGCCGAACTGTCGCGCCTGCAAACCCGGATTGCGATTAACAGCAGCCAGTATCTCAAAGCCGGCGGACGGTTTATCTACATGACTTGCTCCGTGTTTGAGGTCGAAAATGAAACCGTGGTTCAAAGCATCCTTTCCGGAAACCCGACACTGACTCTGGTGGAAACGGCGTTGCAGAACGGCATTCCGCATCGTGCCGACAGTTTGTTTGTAGCTGTATTCCGGAAAGGATAGTAGCGCCCGGAATTAGTTTTTCGCCAGCGTAGCCAGCTCCGCATCGCTTACCTGTTCTTCTTCCCCGATCTGCTGGCGCCACATGGCATAGTACAGCCCTCGTTCGGTCAGCAGTTCGTAGTGGGTACCGGTCTCGATAATCTTGCCTTTTTCGAGCACGTAGATGCGGTCGGCATGCAGAATGGTGCTGAGCCTGTGGGCAATCATCACGGTGATGTGCGTCCGTTGGGCCGTAATGCTGCGGATAGTTTGCGAAATCGCTTCTTCGGTAATTGAATCCAGTGCAGACGTGGCTTCATCAAAAATGAGCAGCCGGGGATGACGCAACAGTGCCCGGGCAATCGACAACCGCTGACGCTCGCCACCGGAAAGTTTTAAGCCCCCCTCACCGATCTTGGTTTCCAGTCCGCCTTCCGCGCGCTGCAGAATCGACTGGCAGGCGGCGTTTTCCAATGCCACGACTAGGTCGGCATCGGTTGCTTCCGGATTCACGAACAGCAGATTTTCGCGGATGGTTCCGGAAAATAACTGGGTATCTTGGGTAACAAACCCCAGCTGAATGCGCAGTTCCTCCAGGTCGATTTCGGTGCCCGGAATGCCATTGAACAGCACCTGTCCCTCGCCGGGCGGGTACAACCCGACCAGCAACTTCACAAGCGTTGTTTTTCCGGACCCGGAAGGGCCTACAAACGCAATCGTTTCGCCGCGCTGCACATCAAACGAAACGTCTTTCAGCGCCGGCCGCAGGGCAGTGTTGTGCTGAAAGTTGACATTCCGGAACGACAGGGTTTCGATGGGTCCCAGCGTGCGTGGCGCAGCAGGTGCTTTTTCGACCGGTGTTGCCAGCAGGGACTTCAGATTGTTCAACGAGGCTTCGGCTTCACGATATGACAGAATGACGTTGCCGATTTCCTGTAGTGGTCCGAAGATGAAGAACGAGTAGAACTGCATGGTGATCATCTGCCCGATGGTCAGCCGGTCCTGGAAGATGAAATACAGCAGTGCGAAGATGATACACTGCCGCAGAAAATTAACGACCGTACCCTGCACAAAACTGATGGCGCGGATGCTTTTTACTTTCCGGAGTTCGAGGTCCAGAATCTTGTACGTATTGGCATTGAGCCGGGCAATTTCCTGTCCGGTAAGGCCCAGGCTTTTAACCAGCTCAATGTTGCGCAGACTTTCGGTGGTGGCACCGCTGAGTGCCGTCGTGTCTTTAACGATGTTTTTCTGAATGGTTTTAATGCGACGGCTCAGGATGCTGGTCAGAAAAGACAGCAGCAGCGCACCCACCAGATACAGCATGATCAGCCACCCACCACTGGGCAATGTAGCAGCGTAGATAATGACAAACACGATTCCAACCAGTGCTGCAAACAGGATGTTTACGAATGAGGTAATGAACTTTTCGGAATCGATGCGGACTTTCTGTAGAATGGAAAGGGTTTCACCGCTGCGCTGGTCTTCAAACTCAGCAAATGGGAGCTGCATGGCATGCTGAAGGCCATCGGTATACAGGTGAGCACCTGTTTTCTGAATCACGATGTTAAGCACGTAATCCTGAAATGCCTTGGCGATGCGCGAAACCATAGCTGTGCCAATAAGGAGCGATAAGCCAAACATCGCTGCGCGGATAAATTCTCCTTGGGTACGGGTACGGGTTACGCCGTTTTCGGTAACAATATGCGGCGATTTGGCGAGTGGATCGATAATGTATTTCCCCATAATCATGGGGTCAAAAAGAGAAAAGACCTGGTTGACAGCAGCAAGCAGCAACGCCAGTAAAATCCACTTTTTATGATGAGTCAGGTATTGAACGAGCAGGCGCATGAGAAAAGATGTAGCTGGAAACAACGAAACGGATGAAAAGTTTCCGAAAGCGCTTGTTTACAGAAAGATGGGGGTTTCGGAAAACGAAAAACTGCTTCCGGAGCACCGGAAGCAGTTTTCAAAAAACGTTGAAAAACGGAAGGATTATTTATTCCACTTGGAAGGCTCTCCGCCCGTGAAGCCGTAGTCGTCCGTCAGACGCTGAACGGTATCCTGTATTTGATACGTAAAGCTAATCAGGCCGTTGATACCACGGTATGGATCACGCTTGATCTGGCCGCGTCCCTGCACCTTCCAGCGGTTGACCGACTGCAACGGGATGGTTACGGTATCCGAATTGACATAGGCTCGTACCGGCTGGGTAAAGGCGTTGTAGAAGTTACTGATCCGGATTTCGCGGGGAGTCGCGCCGGGTGAAACGCCTACCGTGTACTGAGCGGCATCCGAGATGGTGCCGTCTTCGGTTACAACCCATGTCCCTACGTAACGCGCACGCATTTCCGTTTCACATTGGTAACCTTCATAGCCTTCGGCACACACACATTTTCCATCGGTACAAATCCCTCCATATGCACAGGCAATTGCTTTGCATTTGTCATCGTTGCAGGAGGTAAGTCCGGAAAGAACAGTAAGGGTACTAAAAGCGGTAATTAAAAAGTACAGGAAGCGGGCTTTCATTGAGCGCTTTTGATTTAACAGGGCTTAAAGATAACAGGTGGTCAATAAAAAAGCAACCCGTTGTTAAAAAGATTGGATTAAATGACCGTTCTACCGCTCTGATTCGGCCCGAAAGTCCCGGATTCCCTTGAAAATAGCGTGTGCAATTTCTTTTTGCCCTTCTTCAGACGCCATAAAAGTTTCTTCGCTCGGATTGTTGATAAAGCCGCATTCCACCAGTACCCCCGGCATGGCCGAACCTGCCAGTACTTCCAGGCCTTTTTGCTTAACCCCAAAGGACCGACGGCCCGTTGCTGCCAGTGCATTTTCGATTTTAGCGCCCAGATTTACGCTCCGCACCAGAAAGGCCTCGGTATACTGCGCAATAATGATAGCCGTTTGCGGATCTGCCGGGTTCATCACACCGGGTTCATCGGTCACCTGATCGCTGTATTCACCAATGGCATCGGCCTTCTGATCGGTCCGGTGCAGCCCCAGTACGTAGGTTTCGGTACCGCTGGTACTGGTTTCTCGATGATGGATGGTTTTATACACCGGTACTGTCCGCTTGCGCTTGCCTTTTCCAACAGTAGTGGTGCCACTCTGCACCCGCTCCGAGCGTCCCGCAGTCGAGTTGATGTGAATGGAAATAAACAAATCAGCATCGCCCCGGTTGGCAATTTCATGACGCTCCCGCAACGATGGAAAGACGTCTGTTGTCCGGGTGTAGACGACGCTCATTCCACGCAGGGAGTCTTCAATCATTTTTCCTAAGCGCAGGGCGATTCCCAGCGTCAGATCTTTTTCGTTGGTAAACAGGCCGCGGGCACCCGGATCTTTTCCGCCATGACCGGCATCGATCACAATCCGGTTGATTCGTTTTCGCTGGGCCTGACTGGCAACAGGAAGCAACAACAGCAAGGCTCCGGCCCAGATAAACAGATTCCGGAAAAGCGGCGTTAAAATATTTTTAGATGGAAAGGCAGTCACAAGTGGAAGACGCGTAGTAAAGGAAGTAATTTCGCTGCGCATTGCATTTAATGACACGCAGGGTGGGTAAAAATAAAAGGGAAAACGTTTTTTCCGGAAGATCTGGCTGGCTCCTGCTGTTATTCTTAACAGTTTTAGTAGTTCCAGACAGTCAGGCGCAACTGCGGGTGCCTGACAGTTCCCGTCGTATCGCCGCTACACTAACAGATTCGTTGCAGGCTCCGGCTGCCTCTGATTCCGGAAAACTTCGTACGCTGGAATCACTGGGCATTCGCGTATCGCCGGATGCGCTGCCCGCTGTGGTAGAAGCTACGGCTACCGATAGTGCGCTGCTCAACCTGGAACGCAATCAGTTTTATCTCTACGGCGATGTTAAGGTGAACTATGAAGACCTTAAGCTCAACGCCGGTAAGGTTACGTACGAGCAAAAAGCAGGAATTATTTATGCAGAGCCTTCTGTAGACAGCACGAAACGCAAGGCCCTGCCTACGTTTACGCAGGGCAGCGAGAAGTTTACTTACGACGAGCTGCGCTACAACTTCAATACTAAAAAAGCGTTGGTACGCAATGCCCGGACCCAGTACGGCGAAGGGTTTATGTTTAGCGACCAGATCAAGCGTACGCCCGATCAGAGCATCTACGGTCAACAGGCCGTGTATACCACCTGCAATCTGGATACGCCGCACTTTGGCATTCGCTCCCGCCGGATCAAGGTGATTCCGGGGCGTATTGCGGTAGCAGGCGCGTCCGATTTTGAAATTGAAGGCGTTCCGACCCCGCTGGTGCTGCCGTTCGCCTTATTTCCGATTTCCGAGCAACAACGTTCCGGATTCCGGATTCCATCGTACACCATCGAGCAGGTACGGGGTGTGGGTCTGACCAACGGCGGCTACTACATCTACTTTTCCGACAAGGCCGATCTGCTGGTCACCGCCAATATTTACTCGCGGGGCAGCTTCAACACCTCTGCGATTTCCACGTATTCCAACCGCTACCGCTACAGCGGTGATGTGCAACTGGCATATGGCTATGACAAGCTGGGCGAAGTGTTCGAACCCGGCAGCACCGTTTCCAAAACCTTTGCGATCCGGTGGAATCACCGTTCTGACGCCAAGGCCCGGCCCGGCCTCACGTTTGGGGCCAATGTCAACATGCAGAAAGGCAACTACTACCAGCGCAACTCGTACAACCCGGCGCTGGTGTTGCAAAACAGCTATCAGTCGAGCATCTCCCTGACCAAGGCCTGGACGCAACGTCCGATGAGCCTTACAACGAGTGCGAACTTTAGTCAGACCTTCAGCGGTGCCAGCGCACTGAATAACCTGCAGTTGCCTTCGGTTAACTTTTACTATTCCCAGCTGACGCCTTTCAAGCGCCGTAACCCCATCGGCAGTCCAACCTGGTATGAAAAGATCAACGTTTCGTACCGGTTTGACCTGGTCAACAATCTCGCTTTTTACGACACGGCGTTATCCATTTCCAGGCTGGGATTTAACGATTTTCAAAATGGCATCCGGCATAATATTCCGATCTCTGCCAACTATACCGCGCTGCGCTACATCAATGTGGCGCTCACGGCCAACTACAACGAATACTGGCTGGGCCGGCGCGATTACGTCAACTACAACTATGGGCTGGGCCGGGTTGACACCTTGACCCGAACCGGTTTTTTTGCAGCGCGGGACTTTAGCACTTCAGCGACTGCCAGCACACGGATTTACGGGCTGAAACTGTTCCGGAACGGCAAGATCGCGGGGATCCGGCACGTCATGGAACCGTCGATCGGATTTAACTATGTACCCGATTTTGCCAAAGCGCCTTTTAACTCTGCCTATGAACAACAGCTTACCCCCGGCGGCGCGTTGCAACAGGTCTCTCCGTATGTGCGCAATGCGTTTGGCCCTTCCGGCCCGTTCGGTTCGTTTACATCAGCGATCACCTACGGCCTCAACAACATCCTGCAGGCCAAAATCAGAAGCCGGAAAGCTGGCGACTCTACGTCTACCACCCGCAATACGACCCTGATTGACAAATTATCGATTGACGGACGCTACAATTTTGCAGCTGATTCCTTTCAGTGGAGCGACATCGCGCTGACGTTCCGGACCAACCTATTTGAGAAGATCAACATTTCGGCCGGTGCCATCTTTGACCCGTATGCGTTTGATTACCAGACCGGCCTTCGGAACCGCCAGACGCTGGTGCAATCCGGGGGCGGCCTGGCTCGCTTTCGTTCCGGAAACATTTCGCTTTCCACTTCGCTGCGTTCCTCCCAGCCCTCCGCACCGGTCGTAGATCCGGCAGCAGCCACCAATCCGCTGCTACGAAGCCGCGCGTCTGACTATATCGATTTCAACATTCCCTGGAACGCCAGTCTCAGCTACTCGCTGACGGCCTCCCGCAACTACATGTTCCAGTCTCAGAAAGACACTTTAATAGTTGATCAGAATGCGATTCTGGGTGGCGATTTCAACCTGACCCCACGTTGGAAAATTGCCATCACGAGTGGATATAATTTTACGCAAAAGCAGCTTTCGTACACCTCGCTGGATATTTACCGCGACCTGCACTGCTTTGAAATGCGGCTCAACACCATTCCTTTCGGACCGCTGAAAAGTTTTACGTTTACGCTCAATGTCAAAGCGGCCACCTTACAGGATCTGCGCTTGCTGCGCAGACGCGATTACCGCGACAGCGCATTCTGATCCGTTCCGGAAATTGATTTTCCCAAGGATGGCTTTAGGGCACCGCTATTTTTAAGGTTCCCTGTTGGGTAGCAGTCGAATAGTGAAGCAGGTAGATTCCCGGCGTTATCTGTTCCGGAAGCGACCACCGCACCGGCTGCGTTCCACCTGTTTGCAGGTCAGCTTTGGCCAGTCGGCTGCCCACCAGGTTATACAATTGCAACGTGATACCCGTAGCATCGGGTGCGGTTAGAACCAGTTCATTTTTAAAGCTGCTGTAGTAGGCGGTGAGGGTTTCCGGAAGCGGTTCTGCCCCGGCAATACCCAAAGCCTGAAATGCCGTGCTAAAATTGGGGATGCCGTAGCCAATCTGGATATCCGGGTTGCTGTAGCGATTTGCACTCCGATTAATGGCGTTGCGGATTTCACCCGGTTGCCGGTTGGGAAAAGCGCTCCATAAACAGGCTGCAAAACCGGCAATCTGTGGGGTAGAATACGAAGTACCATTGCCATTGGAGATCGTGCCACCGGCATTGAAGTACGCCGCGCCTTCACCCATCCCGCATACATCAGGCTTCACCCGTCCGGAAGCATTGGGACCGAAACTGCTGGTTTGGGCCGGACTTCCGTTGGATGCTACCGAGCCAATCGTCAGAGCGCTGTCTGCATCGCCGGGCGTCAACAGCTTTCCCCAGTTGCTATTGCCTTCATTGCCCGCACAGGACACAATCAGCATGCCTTTGGCAGTAGCCCGGTTGGCAGCCTGCGCTACAGGCGTGGTCTTGCCGTCAAAGGCCGACCAGGGATATTCAGTTGTGGACGGATAGTCGAAGATGTTGTACCCAATAGAAAGGCTCATCAAGTCGGCACCAATGCTGTCGGCCCGCTCCAGCGCGGCCACCAGTTGGTCCATTTCAACCTGTTGGTCCTGAAACTGATTTTCGGTGCTGTAGAGCGCAACGCTGGCCTGTGGGGCCGCACCTACATAACTGTTGGGTTGGAAACCAACTATATTGGAGAGCACACCGGTGCCATGAGAATAGCCGTTAAACACCCCGGAGGCTGAACGCTGCACAAAGTTGAAGCTGTCTACGATTCTTCCGGAAGCACGGAGCGCCGCAAAACCCGGATGCGTGGTCAACCCGTCAAAATTGTCATCGGCAATCGCAATCAGCAACCCGGCTCCGGTATACCCGGCATCATGCAGGGCATCACCTTTCACAAGGCTGGTCTGGCTCCAGGTAGCTCCGTAATAGGCTGCCGAACCGGCTGTTTTGAGGGTAGGCAGACGTGTGTAGGCGTCCTGCTGTTGCGTTTCCGGAAGGGGTGCGGCTGTTCTCAGATGCAGTCCTCCGCTGTAATACCCTACTACTTTGGTACCCAGCACCCAGCTTTTAGTCCGAAGCGTTGGCAGACTACTGCTATCCGGTAGCAGCAACGTCACTTCATTGAACCAGCGCGAGGTGGTGTGTAAGACGCCGCCGCTGAGCCGGACCAGTGAATCGATATAGCGGGGCGCTACGGGCCGGTCTTCGTCTGTAACCGAAATTCCTAACCGGCTACGACGTGCCAGCGCACGGGCGGTCAGAAAGGCTGATGGGTTGGATACCGCCGGACTTCCGGATTTATCGGCCAGCCGGACCCGGCATGCATACTGAGGCCCTTGAGCAATGGCCTGAGGTATGGCTGCCAGCATCAACCCAACCAGCAGTACCATTCCGGAAAAAGAAGAAACATAGTTCATAGTCACGGCGGTTTTTTTAGGCAAAAGAAAAGGGCATCCATGACGCCCTTCCTAACTAGCTAAAGTTACTTTATTTTAATTATGGTTGAACGCACGCATACTAACCGCGTTGCCTTTGCGGGCTGCCCGTACACCCGGATCATAAATCCAGCGGGTAAACCGGCGCTCGATCAGCCCCACATTCAAGCCATACTTTTCCATGCTGTAGGTACGGGTGGCGTACGCTGAAGGCGTTTGCTCCGGGTTATTGAGGCTGTCGTCGATCTGATTAACGGTAACTGTCTTGTCAAAATTCTCGTAGCCATTATTATACGCCTGATTTACATTGGCATAGGTGTATTTCCAGTCGCGGTAAAACTGATAGTCCTGATTGAAGGTGGAAACGAACTCATTGCCGTTCCACTCCCGACCATTTTCGACCGGAAACACCATCTTGACAAAGCGCAGGTTATCCTGAAGCCACTCGACCTGATTGGTTGTTTTGGTTACTGTAAATACACTTTCCGGACGCCACAGCTCGCTGGAATCCTTGCGGCGTGATACCGTAACGGTATACGACTGGCGACCTACATTGTCGGTAAACGTATCCGTAACGGTATGGCGCAGGTCCATCGTATGAACGGTTTCCAACTGCAGGAAATCATCCCAATACGTGGAATCCACATGGTACTCTACGAAATGACCACGCTGTACCGGGAAGTAATTCGATCCATCTGCTTCGACGACAGGTGCACTCCCGTCCTTTTTACAGGAGGCCAGAAATACAAGAGGAAGCGCCAGTAGCAGGCAGGAAATACGGATCAACTTCATTTAGAAAGAGGTATGGAAGATAAAAAACCGGCTCTAAGACCGTAAATATAATGCAGGAGCGACGCGGAAAAGAATTTTGCCTATAAATGCTGGATAATACCGCCCCCGATGACGTCGTCTCCGTCGTAGAACACGGCGCTCTGGCCCGGTGCGATCCCGCTCACCGCATGGTCGAAATGAACCAAGGCACCTTCCGGAACCTGCGGATCGAGTTGCAGGAAACCACTCGTACCGGGGTCTTTGTAGCGAATCTTGATGGTAGACGGCTGGCCATCCTGCACACCAGTCCATTTAATCCAATTGATTCCTTTCACACGCATATCCACGCTTTTGAGATCATCGGCTTCGCCCAGAACAACGGTGTTGGTTTCAGGATGAATCGCAGTCACAAACACGGGCCGCCCCAATGCCAAGTCCAGTCCTTTGCGCTGCCCAATGGTATAAAACGGATAACCTTTGTGTTTACCGACCACCCGGCCATCGGTCAATACATAATCGCCACCCGCTACTTTTTCTTCCAGCCCGGCTACGGTACGCTTCAGAAAACCCCGGTAATCGTTGTCCGGAACAAAGCAGATTTCAAAGCTTTCGGCTTTTTTGGAAAGCTCGATATACCCCCGATCCGCCGCCATCTGGCGCACGTCGGTTTTCAGAAAATCGCCCAGCGGAAACAGTGTCCGTTTGAGGACTTCCTGCGGCAGCCCCCACAGTACGTAGCTCTGATCTTTGGTCAAATCGTGTGCTTTGCTGAGAATCCAGCGGCCGTTTTCTGCCCGCACCCGTGCGTAGTGGCCGGTGGCAATAAAATCACAGCCCAGCGCATCGGCGCGTTTCAGCAAAGCCGCCCATTTGATATGGGTATTGCACAGCACACACGGGTTGGGCGTGCGGCCGGCCATGTATTCATCTACGAAGTTTTCAACCACAAAAGAGCCAAACTCATCGCGGATATCGATGACGTAGTGTGGAAACCCGTGGTCTACAGCCGCCTGGCGCGCATCATTAAACGCGTCGAGGTTGCAGCAGCCGGTTTCTTTTTTTCCGGAAGAACCGGTCGCCGTGGCATAATCCCACGTTTTCATGGTGATGCCAATGACTTCATAGCCTTGCTCATGAAGCAGCAATGCCGCCACGGTACTATCAATCCCGCCGCTCATCGCCACCAGTACTTTTCCCTTGGAGTTCATCAAAATAAGTGCCGGACTAAACCGGATCGCAAAGGTACTCGCGCCTTGAAAGTGCCGGACGTTAAAAAATCTATAGCCGTATGGATGCGCCTTTCCTAAAGCCGGAAGACAGGTATAGATACGTCCAACAATTTTCTGACGGTACTTTACCCCGTGAACTCCTCTGAATTTCAACGGCTGCCTTTTGGTTCGGCGTCGGTACCGTTCTACCGGCAGGCCGATGCCGCTGCGTTCCGGAAACTGGCACCGCCGCAAACAACCATTCTGATCACAGATGACCAGATCGCTGCCGTACAGGCACCCTTGCTGGACAGCTACCGGACGCTGATTGTGCCTGCCGGTGAAGATTCAAAAAGCCTGACCACTGTGGGCCAGCTGGCGGACCAACTGCTTCAACTGGGAGCCGACCGCAACACCCTGCTCGTTGGCGTAGGCGGTGGCGTGATCACCGACCTGACCGGGTTTATCGCTTCGGTATTTATGCGCGGGATACCCTTTGCTTTTGTTCCGACGACCGTTCTGGCGATGGTCGACGCGGCCTGGGGCGGCAAAAACGGCATTAATCTAAGCCGAGCCAAGAATATGCTGGGTGTTATCCGGCAGCCACAATGGGTCGCGCATCTGCCGGAAACCCTTTCCACACTTCTGGACGCAGAATGGGCCAACGGATTTGCTGAAATCATCAAGTACGGATGTATTGCCGAGCCTTCGATCCTGGAGTTGCTGGAACAGCATACGCTTTCGGAGTTCCGGAACCAGCCTTCGCTGCTTGCCAATCTGGTTGCACGCTGTGTGGCCATTAAAAGTGCTTTTGTAAACGAAGACGAAACGGAAACGGGCATTCGCCGTTACCTCAACTTCGGTCATACCTTGGGCCATGCCATCGAGCGGCTGTACCAACTTCCACATGGCGCAGCTGTCGGCCTGGGAATGCTGTTTGCAGCCCGTTTTTCCACACAAGTCGCGGGTCTTCCGGAAAGACTGGAATCACGCCTCGAAAACCTGCTGCAACGGTATCAGTTGCCCATCCGGCAGGCTATCAACATTAATTCAGTGGTGGCAGGCATGAAGGCCGATAAAAAACGGCAGTCCGATACAGTATTATTTGTTGTACTCCGGCAGTTGGGTGAAGCGTTCACACAGTCCGTTTCCTTTGAAGCGTTGCGCACCGCGCTGCAAACGGATTCCAGATGGCAGTAACTGTTTTCCCCTGCTGGCTAAGCGGAACCATTGCGGCACCGCCTTCCAAAAGCGATTTCCAACGGGCCTGTGCAGCTGCGCTGCTCTACAACGGGCGTACGACTTTAATCCATCCGGGTACGTCAGCGGATGATGCGGCTGCGTTGCAACTGGCCGTCGATCTGGGACTAACCATTGTCTCCCGAAACGCCCACGAAATTCAGGTCGACAGTTCCGGAACTGTGCGTCCCCGTACAGACACCGTTTTTTGTGGCGAAAGCGGACTGGCAACCCGGCTGTTTATTCCTATTGCAGCACTCAGCAATCAGAAAATCACCTTTTCCGGAAGCGGCAGTCTGCTGAACCGGCCCATCCGGTTTTTCTACGACGTACTGCCCCGGCTGGGCGTATCCGTTTGGGGAAATGCCCAGACGCTTCCGATAACAGTTCAGGGACCGCTGAAACCGCAGTCGCTGACTGTTGATGGAAGTGTATCGTCGCAGTTTAGCAGCGGACTGCTGATGGCCTTATCAGCCGCGGTGACGGAAGCAGTGACTTTACAGATTGAACAGGCGGTTTCGCAGCCCTACCTCGATATGACTGTAGCCACGCTTCAGGCATTTGGCAAAACGGTGCTCCCGGAAGCAAACGGAGTCTACCGGATCAAGCCGGCAACCATTCCTTCCGGAACCGGGCTTGTATACCCGGTTGAAGGCGATTGGAGCAGCAGTGCCGCGTGGCTGGTCGCCGCAGCCTTGGGTGCACCGGTATCTATAGAACGGCTTTCAGCCGATAGCCTCCAGGCCGACCGCAGCATACTGGATATTTTTTCACAAACCGGTTTGAAGTCGTCATTCACCTCCGGGGTTCTCTCCGTTAGTGGCAGTCCTCAAAACGGCTTTTTATTTGATGCCACTCATGCGCCCGATCTGGTGCCCGTACTTGCTGTGCTGGCCTGCTCGCTGCCCGGCGAAAGCCGTATCTGCGGGCTGCACCGGCTGCTTCACAAAGAAAGCAACCGATTGGAATCGGTTACTCATCTGCTTCGCAATGGCGGTATCCGCTTCACGGTCACCGGCGATTGCCTGACTATTCCCGGCCACCAGTCCTTTAGCGCCTGTGAAGTCCACTCTTTTAACGACCACCGTATCGTAATGGCAGCAACACTGGCTGCGCTACAGGCGTCCGGACCCATCACGATAACGGATGAAAGCGCTATCCGGAAGTCGTATCCGGCTTTTTTGGACGATTTCCGTGCTTTAGGAGGCGTGGCTGAATTTCGGTGAGCATCAGAAATCTCCCTAGCTTCACCGCATGAATAGTTTTGGTCGTGTATTCCGGGTGCAGATTTTTGGTGAAAGCCACGGGCCGGCCGTTGGGATCACGCTTGATGGCGTCCGTGCCAGCATTCCAGTAGCAGCAGGCGATTTCGAACCGGATCTTGCCCGTCGTCGTCCGGGAGCAGCAGGTACCACCACCCGTGTAGAAGCAGACGTGCCACAGTTTCTTTCCGGAGTGTACAACGGGTTTACTACCGGAGCACCACTCACGATTTTATTTTCCAACCAGAATACCCGCAGCGAAGATTACGAAGCCCTGCGCCATATGCCCCGGCCCGGCCATGCCGATTTTGTAATGCAACAGAAATGGGCCGGATTCAACGATCCGCGCGGGGGCGGCCATACGTCCGGAAGGCTGACTACAGCACTGGTGGCTGCGGGCGTCGTCGCCAAGAAAATGATTCCGGATCTGCAGGTCCACGCGCGTCTGACTGAAGCGGGCGGCACCACCGATATTGAAGCAGCGCTGCAACAGGCGATAGAGCAACAGGACAGCATCGGTGGGATTGTTCAATGTACACTGTCCGGAGTGCCGATAGGACTGGGATCACCGTTTTTCGATTCGCTGGAATCAACTATAGCCCATTTGGTCTTTTCCATTCCGGCCATCAAAGGCATTGCGTTCGGTGCCGGCTTTGATGCGGCCCGGATGACCGGCAGTATCCATAACGATGCGATTGTAGATGCAGATGGCACCACCCGGACGAACCACGCCGGTGGCATCAATGGCGGGGTTTCCAACGGCAATACTATTGTGTTTGATGTAGCGGTGAAGCCTACGTCCAGCACCCCAAAAGCACAGGAAAGCTGGAATCATCAGGAAGGTAAGGTGACACCGCTGGCCGTCCGGGGGCGCCATGATTTATGCATCGCCCTGCGTGTGCCGGTTGTGGTAGAAGCCGTAGCCGCTATTGCTTTGGCAGATGCCCAGGCCGTGGGCTGAGTTCCGAAAAAGGTCTTAGTCGTCTTCGTCCGGAATATCGTCTTCTCCGCGAATCAGATTGCGCAGTCGCCGGATGTCTTCTGCCTTCTCTGTTTTCTCCTGCTGTTCATAGGTGCGCGCCAGCGCAGCCATCATTTGCCGGAGAATGGCGCGGGCAGACAATGGCACCAGATAGTTGAGTGAGGGAGGTACTTTGATCCGGTTGAGGTAATTGGCCACATCGGCTTTGGTATAGATACTGCCACTCACCGGGTCTACAAAAAACCGGACGTGCCTGAGCAGATCCGTATCATCATCGGACACCCCCGGCACAAACCCGTCGAAATACGCAAATAGAAACTGCTGGGGGACGCTGATAGCAAACAAAGGCACATCCAGCCGCTCACACATCGCCAGGTACAAAACACCCAGTGTATAGGGATTGCCTACCCGGCTATCCAGTAGCGTATTGATAAAAAAGTGCGCCGGCTCGTTGCGAGATAACTCCTGCCCCTGGAGGCGATAATAGCCATACAGAATCGCATTGAAGGCATTAATCTGCTCGACCGGCGCCAGGTACTGATTGACTTCCAGCCACAGGTTCCGGCGGATGCGTTCAAACTGGGCAATAACCAGTTCGGTATTAAGACCAGGGTATGCGTAGCGGCTCAACAAAATAGCCCCTTGCAACAAATCGGGTTCGTCGGCGTCGTTCCAGTTCCGGAAATCCGTTGACAATTCAGTGAGATGAACCCGGTGAATCAGCGTTTCGATGCGTTCCTGCTGGGCTTCATCCTCGCTTTTAGCCCAGGCTTTTTCCAGTTGCTGGATGGCACGGGGACCATATTCCAGAATACGGGCAAACACAGCCTGCTGCACCTCCTCGTCAGGATCGTCGAGCAGGTGCAGAATGGCTTGCAGTTGTTTTTCCGGAATCATAGCAATAGACAGAACAGCGAAAGGGATTCCGGAACAAAACACCCGAAAGGAGCGATCGGTTCCGGAAAACCGTTTTTATTTTTTTCGGGCGGTGGATTTAGCAGTGCCTGAGGATTTGGAAGCCGCCTTTTTAGCAGGTGCTTTACTTTTGGTAGCAGTTGCTTTTTTGGCAGGAGCATCGTCAGCAGTTTTGGCGTTGCGGGTTTTCTTCTCAAAAGCACCCGGCACCTGCGCTTCAACCATCCGCTTCACGTCTTCCAGGGAAAGCACCGCTGCTTCTTCGGTCGTCATCCGGGTTCCATCTGCCCGACGGTCGAGAGTGAGCATCTTTTTACCAAAGCGGATAAAGGGTCCCCAACGGCCGTTTTCAAGGGTGATTTTCTCGCTTTCCCATTGCTGGATGTAGCGACCCGCTTCCTTTTCTACTTTCTGCCCAATCAACGCATGAATATCGGCTTCTGAAAGGTTGTTGAAGTCGTACTGGCGCGGCACATTGACATAGAGACTGCCCCATTTCAGGAAAGGCCCAAACCGTCCGGTGCCTTTGGTAACCGGCTGTTCCTGATACATGGCGACCGGAGCATCTGCTTTTTCCTTTTCGACGATGGCAGCAACGGCGGTGTCAAAATCAACCGAAGTAGGATCGCTGCCCTTAGGCAACGAGATAAACTTCTCCCCCCATTTTACATAGGGTCCAAACCGGCCTACGTTGACAGCTATCTCCAGTCCCTCGTATTCTCCCAGTGTCAGTGGCAGTTTAAAGAGATCCAATGCTTCTTCATACGTGATGGTTTCAATGCGTTGGCCTTCGCGCAGACGGGCATAGCGTGGCTTTTCGTCGGCATCTTCACTGCTGCCGATCTGAACCATCGGACCAAAGCGTCCCAGACGTGCAATGACAGGTTTTCCGGAATCAGGGTCTTTGCCCAACGTTCGTTCGCCTGCGGCCCGGCCGCCGGTTTCCATAACCTGTTCAACGGTGTGGTGAAACGGCTGATAGAAATCGTCGATCATGGTCTGCCATTCCATCCGGCCCTGGGCAATCTCATCAAATTCTTCTTCGATCTTAGCAGTGAACTTATAGTCCATTACACGCTCGAAGTGCGCCGCCAGAAAATCGGTCACAACAATACCCAGATCGGTCGGGAACAATTTGCCTTTTTCTGCACCCGTATTCTCCGTCAGCTTGGCCGTATTGATGGCATTGTTCCGGAGAATCAATTGCTGATATGCGCGTTCAGTTCCTTCTTTATCGCGGCGTTCTACATACCCCCGCTGCTGAATGGTGCTGATGGTAGATGCATAGGTAGACGGCCGGCCGATACCCAGTTCTTCAAGCTTTTTTACCAGCGATGCTTCGGTATAGCGCGGCTGTGGACGGGTAAAGCGCTCGGTGGCCCGCAGTTCTTTAAAGTCGAGTACCTGTCCGGTTTTCAGCGGCGGCAGCATACCTTCTTTTACGTCGTCGCCGTCTTCATCATCACGGCCCTCGGAATAGACACGGATAAAGCCATCAAACTTGATAACCTCACCGGTTGCCGTTAAAGAGGTTTCCGGAATGGTGGAAATATCGATCTTGGCCACCGTCCGCTCCAGCTGTGCATCGGCCATCTGCGACGCCATGGTACGCTTCCAGATCAGTTCGTATAAACGCTGTCCGTCTGCATCCGGAATCCGTTGCACCATCATCTCCGTTGGACGAATGGCTTCGTGGGCTTCCTGTGCCGACTCGTTTTTGTTCTTGTACCGCCGGCGCTGGTGATAAGGTTCGCCATATTGGGCTACAATCGCCTTTTCAGCGCCTTCCAACGCCGTATCAGACAATGCTACCGAATCAGTCCGCATATATGTGATGTGACCGTTTTCGTAGAGCGTCTGGGCCACCCGCATGGTGCGGGTCACTGAATAGCCCAGCTTCCGGCTGGCTTCCTGTTGCAGCGTAGACGTGGTGAAGGGCGCTGAAGGGGTTCGTTTGGCTGGTTTCACCTGTACATCGGCTACCTGATAGGATGCACCCATACAACGCTCCAGAAAACTGCGGGCATCCTTCGCTTCCGGAAATTTGTCCGGCCCTTCAGCTTTAAACACAACCGGCCGGTTCATCAGATCCGGAGCAGTAAAAAAGCCTTCGATTTTAAACGACGAAACTGACTCAAACTGGTTGATTTCACGCTCGCGCTCTACCAAGATGCGCACCGCTACACTCTGTACCCGTCCGGCCGATAATTTTCCCTGCACTTTGCGCCACAAAACCGGTGACATTTCAAACCCAACCAGACGGTCGAGCACCCGGCGCGCCTGCTGGGCATTCACCAGGTCCATGTTTACGGTACGGGGTTGTGCCACGGCCTTCTGAATCGCCGGTTTGGTGATTTCGTGAAAGACAATCCGCTTGGTGCTGTGAGGGTCTAGATTCAGCACCTTACAAAGATGCCAAGAGATGGCTTCTCCTTCTCGGTCCTCATCCGTTGCCAGCCAGACTTCTTCTGATTTTTTAGCTAGGCTGCGCAGTTCTGCAACAACCCGCTGCTTGTCTTCGCTGATCAGGTAGTTGGGCTCATAGCCCCGGTGAATATCAATTCCCATGCCTTCTTTGGCCAGATCGCGGATATGACCGAAGCACGATTTCACCTGAAAATCGGCACCGAGGATTTTTTCAATCGTTTTGGCTTTCGCCGGGGACTCTACAATCAAAAGGTTTTTGGCCATAGCTGCAATTCAGGAGGAAACAATTTTCCGGCAAAAGAGGTACCGGAGAACTGCAATAATACCATTTCCGGAAAATACCCTTCCGGAATGTTGTTTGAATGAAACAAAAAACCGTCCGCAAAAGTTGCGGACGGTTTCTAAATAGACTTCCTGTTGGGAAGATCGAAACGTACTCTTAGTGAGCTACAACAATGCGGTTGGTGATGCGCTCTGTACCCGCTTCTACCGTGTAGAAATAGATACCGTTGGACAGACCAGCCGTGTTGAACGTAGCAGTAGCGGTTTGACCGGCAGCAACTTTACCCAGTTGCTGAGTAGCTACCAACTGACCTACAGGGTTCGTCAACAGCACTTTTACGTCAGCAGCGTTCGCAAGAGTTACCGGAACGGTAAACTCATTGTTAGCAGGGTTTGGATTGGCAGCAACCGTTACGTTAGCATTGGTGTTAGTTACACCTACAGGGCCTCTGGTAGCAAAGTTTACCCGCATTACCGGAGGATTCGGAACACCAATCGCCAGTGAAGACGGAGAGAAATCGAAACCACCATCGTTCAGGGACGTACCGATACCACCTGGATAACCCGTATAGCCATAGGTATTGGTGTTCAGACCCTCAGTTGTTACTACGATAACGTCGTTACCATTTGGAATGGCACGGCCTTGAACTACAGCTACATAAGAACCGGATTCCAGAACCGGAGCACCCAGAACGTTGTCAGCCAGGAACGGAGCATATGTAACAGTACCAGTGGCAGCAGAGATCATACTAGATGTCAACTGACGCTCAACGGTTGTAGCGACGATGTCATAACCGGTAGCAGCAGCATTACGCTTGTAGATCTGAATGCTTACAAAACCACCTGCAGCAGAACGGCTGTCAAATGCAACGGAAGCGCTGGTGAAGGTGTCGCGTTTGCCAGGGGCAATCTCAAACTGAATTCCTACGAAGTTGCTTGCAGCAGCAGTACTGCCACTAGGAGCACGGTGCAGGTAATAACCGGAAAGCGAACTTCTTGGATTGAATACAGCCAGCGTAGAATCCGTGATGGCGAAGGTGGCAGTATCCACGTTGTTGGCAGGAGTCGCATCACCGGCTACGGTTGCGCTAAATGCAGCCTGATAGCTACCGATTACGTTTGGTACGAAACCCGGATACGGCTCAGACATGTCAACCAGTGAATCAACACTGTTGGCCGGAAGGGCGTACTGACGGCTGTAGTTGTAAACGCTTGCACCGCCACGGGTTACGGCGTATCCATAAGTAGGCGTTACAGCCGTAGAGCCGATGTTGGAGGTATGCGTAAGACCCCACGCAGAATCTACCATAGTTACCGGATAGCTGGAGAACAGGCTATACTTGTTCTCACCCCGCATGATAATAGAAGACTTCTGAATGGTAACATCTGTTGGATCCAGTTCAGACAGAGCTACGTCATCTACCAGCCAGTTGTACGAACCACCTACTTCCAGACCGTAGTAGTAGAAGCGGAATTTCACGTTAGCCTGGTTAGCAGCTACTGATGAAATGTTGATGCGGGTTGTGGTTGGGTTGGCGCCTGAATAACCGTTGTTGGAAACGGTATTGTTTGGCAATACTGCAAAACGGGTAAAAGTGGTGAAGTTGTTGGTACTTACTTCAACAAAGCAGGAATCGTTAAACCGACGGAAGTACTGCTGGAACGACAGGCTAACAGTTGGGTGCGTAGAGCAGTTAACCGTTGGAGACGTCAGCCAGCCCTCAATAGGCGTAGACGTATTCAGGCTACCAATGGAATCGGAATCATACACCATCCAGCCGTTGGAAGCGGTGGTAGAGGCCAACGCAGGCAGAGCGAACTGACCGGATACACGCGCGTTGCGCCATTTCCAGCTTGCAGGATACGCCGAGTTGCCCTGAGCGGTCCAGCCGGTTGGCAAGGTAGATCCGGTACCGGAGCCAAAACCTTCTGTGTAAAAAGGAGTAGCAGCCGTCTTCATCAGGTTGCCCAGACTTGGACCAGCAGATTTAACTGGCAGCTGCGATGCGTTCGGAACCAGCGCCGCCGGGTCAGGTGTATGCACCATGCGCTGGGTGGACTGCGCTCCGGCATTCAACGCCAGAAGACCCGCAGCTCCTAGGAGGAGAAATTGTTTCATAAAAAGGAATTAGAAAAAGATCAGGAAATCGTAAAGATAGCTTTTTTGAGCTAAGCGCACAAAGTTGATACAAGGTACAAAAAGTATGCCAAAAGTCCTTTTGATAAACGGTTCTTACCAAGGAACTTTGACTTCTTTATCTGTCCTGATGTCTATTCCCCAATTTGGCAACACGTCTACTGCGTTCCGCCACAAATCCACCGCTGCCCTCCGTCAGGCTGCCCTGCTGTACACGACGATGGGGTCGCCGATGCTGACCAAGCTCGGCATTGCTTTTACCAACTTTGCCCTGAAAGCGAAGCTGCCTATCAAAGGGGTTATCAAGAAGACGATTTTCCGGCAGTTTGTAGGCGGCGAAAACCTTCCGGAAGCAGCCCAGACAGCAGCACTGCTGGCACCGTATCAGGTAGGCATCGTACTGGATTATGGTGTGGAAGGTGCGCGGGGGGAAGCCGCATTCGATGCAGCCGTTCCGGAATTTGTCAAAGCCATTGAGTTTGCTGCTTCCCAGCCCAATGTTCCGTTTGTAGCCATCAAGGTTACCGGGTTTGCCGAATTTTCTCTCCTGGAGAAGGTACATTCCGGAGCCGCCCTGACCACAACCGAAACCCAGGCTTTTGACCGGGTGCGGAATCGGGTGATGACGATCTGTGAAGCTGCCTTCCGGAACGGCATTCGCGTGCTGATTGACGCGGAAGAAACCTGGATCCAAGGTCCGGTCGATACGCTCACCAATGAGGCGATGGAACGCTTTAACCGGGAACGGGTTATTGTTTACAACACCTTCCAGCTGTATGCCCACAGCCGCCTTGCTTACCTGAAAGAATCGTTCGACTACGCCCAGCAAAAAGGCTTTCTATTGGGTGCCAAACTGGTGCGGGGCGCTTATATGGAAAAGGAACGGAGCCGCGCCGATACCCAAGGTTACCTGTCTCCGATCCAGACCCATAAAGAAGCCACTGACCGCGATTATGATGACGCCGTTCGCTTCTGCCTAGATCGGCTGGATCAACTGGCAGTATTTATCGGTACCCACAATGAGAAAAGTTCGCTGCTGGGAGCTACACTGGCGGAGGAGAACGGAATTCCCCACAATCATCCAAACCTGTGGTTTTCACAGCTCTATGGCATGAGCGACAATATCACGTTCAATCTCGCTGCTGCCGGATATAATGTAGTTAAATACCTGCCCTACGGCCCGGTAGAAGATGTGATGCCGTACCTGATGCGCCGGGCTCAGGAAAATACGTCTGTAAAAGGCCAGACCGGTCGCGAACTTGCCCTGATCCGGGAAGAACTGGACCGGCGCGCACAAACGAAATAACTACCATGACGCAAACCTTCGAGGCTAAACTCGACGATCTGTCGAAGATTCTGACGTATGTGCTGCTGGCCATTCTGGTCGTGCCGTTTATCCTGCTGGTCAATGAAGCGGCTCACGGTCATCCGGAAGTGCTGATTCCGTTCGCAGTGGTCTTTATTATTTTGGGAATTACGACCCGCTTCCGGATCCGGCGGTATCAATTAACGCCCGACACCCTCGAAATCGTCCAGGTAAAAGGTATTAAATCCTTTCCACGGGCGTCCTTCCAGTCGGCAACGCCTGTTACGACCAAAGACTTAGGATTTGGCATCCGGCTGTTTGGCTCCGGCGGCTTTCTGGGCTATTTCGGAACCTTTTTCTACCGCAACGTGGGTAAGGTGAAGGTGTATGCAACGGATCGCACCAAGCTGATCCTGCTCCGGCAGACCGATGGAAAACAGGTCATGATTTCGCCCGCAGATCCGGCAGCGTTTCTACAGGCACTGAAACTTCCACCAGCGGTGATCGTCAACGGAGCGGCGGTCTGAGGTTCCGGAACATCAGTGCCGGCCAGCATTCTTGCGACCGTTTAAGTATTTCTGAATTGGTAGCAACTGTTACGGCTGCACGACATACAGATCTTCGCCGTCGCGCTTCATCCGGTACCGCTCGCGGGCAAATTTCTCCAGCGCTTCCGGATTGTTCATCATGGCTACCCGCTGGCTGTCCATCACTTCAATCTCGCGGTTCAGGTACCGGATGTTTTCCTGTAATCCCTGCAACCGGGCCTTTGCGTCCTGTTGACTCATCCAGTCGTTCCGGTCCAGAAACAGCATCCACACGCCAAAACCGGCCAGCGTCAGCATGTATTTGTTGAAAAGAAGGCGAAGGAAATTCACGGGGAGAAAAAATTAAAGCAACCGGGTTAAAAGTACGGCAGGTTTACGGGCTGTTCATCAAAACGCCGCTGTAGAATTGGAATTCCACAGCGGCGTTCTACGTTTCCGGAACTCTTCCGGAGCGGTTCTCAGATGCCGAATTTCAGTGCCTTACCGGGATAGTAGGCAGCAGCACCCAGTTCTTCTTCAATGCGGAGCAACTGGTTGTACTTGGCCATACGGTCGGAGCGGGACGCCGAACCGGTTTTGATCTGACCACAGTTCAATGCAACGGCCAGATCGGCGATAGTGGCATCTTCGGTTTCACCGGAGCGGTGACTCATGATGGTGTTGTAGCGGCGGCTTTGTGCCAGGGTTACCGCATCGATGGTCTCGCTCAGGGAACCGATCTGGTTCACTTTTACCAGCAGTCCGTTGGCAACGCCTTTGTCAAAACCTTCCGTCAGACGCTTCACATTGGTAACAAACAAGTCATCGCCCACCAACTGTACGCGGTTGCCCAGCGCATCGGTAAGTGCTTTCCAACCCGCCCAGTCGTCTTCGGCCATGCCGTCTTCGATCGAAACAATCGGGTATTTGTTGCACCAGTCTACCCAGTATGCTACCAGTTCGTCGGAGCTCATTTCTTTTCCGGAACTTTTATGGAAGGTATAGCGGCCTGTTTTATCGCTGTACAGCTCTGAGTTGGCTGCATCCATCGCGATAGCGACCTGCTCACCGGGCTTGTAGCCGGCTTTCTCGATGGCTATCAATACCGTCTCGATAGCTTCTTCGTTGCTTTGGATTTCCGGCGGCGCAAAACCACCTTCATCACCGATGTTGGTATTGAAGCCTTTTCCTTTCAAGACGGATTTCAGCGAGTGGAAAATCTCCACCCCCCAGCGCAATCCTTCCGAGAAGCTCGAAGCGCCCACCGGCATTACCATAAATTCCTGGAAATCGATTTTATTGTCTGCATGAGCACCACCGTTGAGGATGTTCATCATCGGTATGGGCAGCGTACGGGCATTGGTGCCTCCGATATAGCGAAACAGGCTCAGGCCGGTGGATTCGGCGGCGGCTTTGGCAGCGGCCATACTCACCGCCAGGATGCCATTGGCACCCAGATTCGCTTTGTTTTCGGTACCATCGGCTTCCAGCATCGCGGCATCAAGCGCGCGCTGGTCGGTTACGTCCATGCCTTCCAGTACTTCAGCCAGCTTGGTATTTACATGCTCTACAGCCTTCCGCACACCCTTTCCCAGATACTGCGTTTTATCACCGTCACGCAGTTCTACCGCTTCGTGCTTGCCGGTGGAAGCCCCTGACGGAACGGCCGCACGGCCAAAGGAACCATCGCTGGTAATCACTTCAGCTTCAACAGTAGGATTGCCGCGCGAGTCGAGAATCTGGCGGGCGTAAACAGAGGTAATAATGCTCATAGGAGAGATTTTGGAGGTGCAAAAGTAACGCGACGGGCGGCGCGAAATTGCACGGGTGCTGTTAAATGCCTCACGATGAATCCGAAACCGTCCCAATGCGCATCCGGAAAATCGTGCGGTTCAACGGTTGCCTCCCTACTTTCGCGGCCATGATTGTGCATCTGATGGTAGGCGAAGCTTCCGCTGCCCCCCTGCGGGAAGCCCTCGCGCAGGATGAACACCTGTCCGGAATAGTCTTGGCGCTTCCCGACCGTCTGCATCACGGTCCGCTGCATCGTTCTGAAGGGCAGTCCTTTTCGCAGGTGCGTGCGGCCTACTGGCGCGCCATCCGCCATTATCCGGAAGATCAGTTTCCGGAAGAAGCGGGCGTTGAAGAACGTTTGATCGAAGCCAGCAATCTGCTTCAAAAGCATCCGGAAGCGCAACTCTGGTTCTGGATCGCTCCGCATGCCGCCGATGTCACCGCGTATTACCGGAGCCTGCGGTATCTGGGAAAGTACACCGGTCGATTGTTCACGATTCAGATTGACGGACTACCCTTTCTGGATGCATCCGGAAACGTATTTTATCCCCAGTCCTTCAGCGAAGTGCCGCCCCGGGAGTTTTCGAAAGCCCGCCGACTGGCCCGATTGCTGTCGCCGGCCGAACTGGAACTCGACAGTGAAGTCTGGTCGATCCTCTCCGGACCCGACAGTTTCTACCGGTTTCTGAAAGGCGGCAAGAAACTAGCCACTGAGGAAGAAACCTACTTTGACCACGACCTGATGCAGGCCTTGCGTCCGGGTCCGATGAAAGCCGCCCGGCTGGTTGCCAACCTCGTTACGAAAAGCAACCTGCCAACGGATGAGGCAGCTCTGCTGTATCGCATCCGGAAACAGGCCGCTGCCGGACTGTTGACGTTGAAAGGCGATCTGCAAAAGTCTCCCCGCGACTGGGAAGTCAGTTTGCCGCAATCAGCGCCTGTTCCTTCGTCCGAAACTCCCGAATAATGTCCGAATCCACTTTTCAGTTTGTAATCGGTGCCACGCACCAGCCACGCCGTCAAACGCTGGCCCTGCACCTGCTCATCAGCTTTGTGCTGTTCGCCGTAGGTATTTTTTGCTTGGTGATGTACTGGTTTACCGGCATCTCGCCCAATTTCAAGATGGCCATCGGCGCATTTGGTTTTTTCGGAGCCTTGTGCTTCGCGGGCGGTATTGCGGTGTATGCGCTGAGTATCTCCGTGGTGCGGCGGGCGCGTTATGCCACGTTGCTGCGGGTCTTGGAACTGCTGTTGCTGGCGGGCGGTGCCGTGCTGTTTTTTCTCAACGACTGGATCGTACCTGCGGTGCTATCTGGTATTCTGGCCGGACTGGCAATCGTTGCGGCGCTGTACGAAATCAAGACCCCGGCCGATACGGTGATTCAGATCTCAGGCGAAGGGGTGTTCCGGAAAGCCGGTCTTAAAAGCACACACCTGCGCTGGCGCGAGCTTCAACAAGTGCTGTACCGGCGGAGTATTCTTACCATCGACTGTGTGGATAATCGTTTGTATCAGTATCCGGTGCAGGCCCCGCAGATAGACGGCCCGCTTTTTGAGGCCTTTTGTGCCGATCAGATTGCCCAGGCTCTTCCCGACCGGCAAAAAGCGAACTGGTAACCAGTCTGGTCTTTTTTCCGGAATTTTGTCTTCCTTTTTCTTTAGAAATGCATTTTAATATGTCTTTAGAAACCCGCGTCATGGACGCGCTCAAAACGGCGATGAAGGCCAAAGATGAAGCCGCTTTGCGGACCCTTCGTGCGATCAAAGCTGCCATTCTGGTTGAGAAAACCGCCGAAGGCTTTTCAGGTGAGCTGAATGAAGCCGCCGAACTGAAAATGCTGCAAAAGCTGGCCAAGCAACGCCGCGATTCGCTGGAGATCTTTACCCAGCAAAACCGGGAAGATCTCGCTGCTACCGAGCGTGAGGAACTGGCGATCATTGAGCAGTTTTTACCGCAGCAGATGAGTGCCGAAGAGCTGGAAGCCGAAGTTCGTCGCATTATTACCGAAACCGGGGCCACGTCTCCGGCCGATATGGGTAAAGTGATGGGGGCCGCTTCCAAGTCGCTGGCTGGTCGGGCCGACGGCAAAGCGATTTCTGATATGGTGAAGACGCAACTGGCGCAGCGCTAAGCGCCTTCCGGAACCTCCGCTACTTTTTTGGGACTGACCACACTTGATATTCTGATTGCCCTGACGCTGGCTTATGCTGCCTGGAAGGGCTGGCGTCGGGGCATTCTGATGTCCCTGCTGTATCTGGTAGGTACATTGTTGGGACTGGTGATGTCGCTTAAATTTTCCGGTGAAATCGGTGAATGGTTTGTGCGGAATGGCTATGCCTTTGGTGCCAAGAGTACCACGGCCGGATTCGTAGTGACGTTTATCGGGATGGGATTGCTGATGCGGCTGGCTGCGCGGACCCTCCATGGCGTACTGCGCGCTACCGGACTGACAGGGATTAACCGCGCGCTGGGAGCCGGCGTTCAGGTGCTCATTTTTGCGCTGGTCTGGAGCTGCCTGTTATGGCTGGGTTCCCGTACTACCCTGATTCCATTGCCTACGGTGAAAGGGTCAGTGTTGTTCCCGGTAGTTGAACCGCTGGCGCCCTATCTGTTTTCCAAAATCGGCGTGATTCTTCCGTTCGTAAAATCGTCGTTTACCGAGTTATCTGTTTTTATTGATTCCCTCAAACATTCGTAGCTTTTTTCCGGAGCCGGCTGCATAGTGGTTGGGGTTTATTATTACTGATTCTGCACGATGTGGATCCTACTCGACAACCGCGATTCGTTTACGCATATCCTCCATCACAGTTTGTTGCTGGCAGGTGCAGACGATTGTCAGGTCGTCAGTAGCCATGAGATTTCAGTAGAAGGCCTGATTGCACTGAACCCGGAACGGCTTATTATTTCGCCGGGTCCGGAAACGCCCCATCAGGCAGGGATCACAATGGCGGCTCTTGCGCATTTCGTGGAGAAAATTCCGGTACTGGGCATCTGTCTCGGTCATCAGGCCATTGGACTGCACTTTGGGGCGCAACTGGTCAAAGCACCGACGCCGATGCATGGGTTTAAAAGTTGGGTGCGTCCGGAACAGCCGCATCCGCTGTTTGAAGGACTTCCCCACCCGTTTGAGGTGATGCGGTATCACTCTCTGGCGCTCGAAGGCCTTTCCGGAACCGGTCTGATTCCAATGGCCTACACCACGGATGACCACAGCCTTCAGGTGATGGTTCACGAAACCTTTCCCTGCACGGGCATTCAGTTTCATCCGGAATCAATTGGTACGCCACAGGGACTTCAGTTGCTTCAGAACTGGGTGCGCTGGTGCAAAACGGTTCCGGAACAGCGGGATCAAAGCACCTTATAAAGAAGCTTGTTTGCGTAGGAGCAGGTGTTGACCAAAGACACTGCCGAGCACCATCAGCATTCCGTAAAACGTATCTTCTACCGGAATCGTATACATCCGCATTGACAGGTTCTCAGCATCATTATACACCACTACCGGTAGCGCTGTGAGGACTCCGTTGACCAGCAGGAACGGCCCCAGGATGATGAGGTATGACAGCAGAAAGGTATCAAAGCGAAACGCAGGGGCCCGCTTCCGAAACGCGACTGCCAGCAGGCAGCCAAGGCCGCATCCACCAAAGGCATACAGCGTATACGCCCGTTGCCAGAAAACGATCCCAACAATCAGTAGCACAATTCCCAGAACCATTGTTGGCACAATGCCCTTATCGGGTCCCTGCCAGCGGCCATAGGCCCGTACACAGGCGTAGATAAAAGCACAGGCATAGGGCACAACGATAAAAAACAGCCATTCCTCAATCGGTAGTCCTAGGATAATCCTACCGGTAAGATAGCTGTAATTGAAGCCCCAGATGCCCCAGCGGGTGAACAGCACATCCCAGAAAATAAAAAAGGCAGCTGTTGGTAATAGCCCACGCATTAAAGCAGGCCAGGACCGCCAGAAGGCTACTTTTTTATCAAAGGACAGCAGCAGCGGCCCCAGCAATGTGAAGGCATCCAGCAAAAGGTAGGTGTAGGGAGCAAGAGGCACAGTGAACGCAGTAAACAGCTTCAAAAGTCGGCGGTGACGTCCAGAGTTGCAGTAGCGAAATTTTGAGCCCCCGTTTCGTGTTCGCATCCAGCGCCCTCAGACTACTTTTGCAGCCGCTGAGTTTCACTTCAAAAAATACGAGTCCAACCATGTCGCTTCCGGAAGCCTACGTAACAAGTACCGTCGAAAACGGGATCGCCGTTGTCGAATTTTTCCATCCGTCGTCCAACTCCCTGCCGGCCGCCATCCTGCGGCAACTGGGCGATGCCATTGCAGCCCTGAACGGTTCTGCCGAAGCCAAAGTAATTGTGCTGCGCAGCGCAGGCGAAAAAGCATTTTGTGCCGGTGCCTCGTTTGACGAGCTGGTCGCGATCAACGATGCAGCAGGCGGACTGGCCTTTTTCTCCGGTTTTGCACACGTGATCAACGCCATCCGGACCAGCGATAAACTGGTGATTGGTCGGGTACAGGGCAAAGCCGTAGGCGGTGGCGTAGGACTGGCTTCAGCGGTAGATTATTGCATCGCCAAATCCGACGCCAGCATCAAGCTTTCCGAACTTGCCGTGGGCATCGGACCGTTTGTGGTGGGCCCGGCTGTAGAGCGTAAAGTGGGTGCGGGACCATTTGCCCAGCTGGCCATCGATGCCACCGAGTGGCGCAGCGCCCAGTGGGCGTACGACCGTGGTTTGTACGCTGAACTGTATGATACCACCGAGGCGCTGGATGCGGCGGTGCTGAAACTGGCGACCCGGCTGGCCAACTCTTCCCCCGAAACGCAGCTGGACCTGAAGCGCATTTTCTGGCAGGGAACCGAACACTGGGATACGCTGTTGACCGAACGCGCCGGTATTTCCGGGCGACTGGTGTTAAGCGACTTTACCCGCAACGCTATTGCTGCATTTAAAAGCAAATAAATCCTCCATTTTGAGAAAAAGGTCCGGAAGAGCCCTGTTGGTTCTTCCGGACCTTTTTCAGTAGCAAAGTATTCGTTCTGTTGGAGTGATAACGGATTAGATTACCGCACCCGTTGTTTCTTTTGATCCAAGGCCTTTTGAAAGGTGGTCTCGTAGGCATTGGTGATCTGTTCCCAGTTGTACTGCAGCTCGATTTTTTGCAGGTTGGACGCCCTTATGGCCTGCCGCTGGGATTCCGGAAAATGCTGTTGCAGGATGGTAGCTACCGATTCTGCATCCTTAAAATAAACGGCATCCTCCCCGAGTACCGAGCGATTAAAAATATTATCGTGCGCAGCAATAAGAGCGCCGCAACCCATGGCTTCCAGCAAGGATGGATTGGTACCACCTACCGAATGCCCGTGAAAATACCAGTCGGCAAAATGCCGCAGGTTGTCGATGATTCCGAAATCGTAGATGCCGCCTGTAAACCGGATCGCCGGATGTGAGGAAAATTTTTGAACCATCTGCTTCCCAAAGGCATTGGTGGTTTTACCGACGACGACAAAGGGCTTTGGATTTCCGGATTGTACATAGCCGTCCAGGATGATTTCGATGTTGTTTTCCGGCTCCATGCGGGCAATCAGCAGGTGATACCCATTGGGTTGAAGGCCATACGCATTGAGCACGGCGGCATCCGGAGTCCGGAATCCATCGGCTCCGTAGGGGATAAATACGGAGGACTTACCAAAACGCTGTTGCAGATGCTGCTGGATGCCTTTGTTATCGGCAATCAGCAGGTCGCCATGAACGGCAGCCAGCTTTTCGGCCCATTTTAGAAATCGCTGCACCTTCGGAGAGAACTTACTGCGCTTCCACTCCAGCCCGTCCATATTGATCAAATTCGGACAGGTCTTAGGCCAGAGCCACCACCAGACTGAAGAGCTGGTATAGCCCAGTTGCAGCAACACATCAAAGCCTCGCTTCCGGGCATCCCGGAAGCAGGCCAGATCGTACAGAAACTGACCGGGCGTGCCCAGCTTATCTTCTGGATCGGCACAATGAATCAGTTGCACGCCCTTCCAATCTGGTTGCTGGTAATCGTGTTTGTCGGAACTGTAGACCCAAACCTCATGACCGCGTGCGACCAGGCCTAAAGCCAGTTTTTCGGCGCACTGTTCAAACCCTCCGTAGCGGTTGGGAATGCCACGGGTTCCTGAAATGCCAATCTTCATGCGTTCCGGAATAAATGCGGGAGTGCGTCACGGTAGGCTTTGAGGGTTTCTTCGCCGGCCCGCTGCCAGGTGTAATGGTCGAGAATATACTGCCGGAACTGTGGCTCATAGGGAGCGGCGTGCGCATCAAGAACGGCCTGCCGGATCGATTGGACGTCTTCCGGATCGCAGTACCAGGCATGATCGCCAAAGTAATCGCGCACGTCTCCCCGATCCGTTACCACTACGTTGCAGCCCATCACCGCTGCTTCCAGCGACGACAGACCGGTGGTTTCGAAAAACGACGGCAGCACATGAACTTTCGCCGAGGCATACAGCTTGTAGACTTCTTCTTCCGAAACCCAGGGCAGCAGGTGTACGTTTGGCCCAGCTTCCTTCTTACAGGCTTCGTAATAGGCCTGATGATTGGGCGATGCACTTCCGTGAATGTACAACGACAGACCGGTTGCATTTACCGCTTTTATCAGCGCCAGTTGATTCTTACGACTTTCAATACGGGCCATACAGAGTACTGCACCCTTGTAGGACGGATTTAGCACTGCTGTTTGCAGGGCCGCCTCTTTATTGATGCCATTGGGAACCACCTGGTACGGACGCTCCACGCCATATCTGGCTACAAACCGTCGGTACTCACTTTCTGAATTGGGCAGCAGTGCCAGCGCGCCACGGGCCACTAGTTGCACCGATCGACGATGGCCCAGCCGCCAGTACGTGTGGCTTCTGATCTGTTCCCCATTCCGGAACCGGCGGGCAATGGCTTTGAGGTATTCCAGTACATCGTCGGAAACCATCCGGCTGAGGAAGCTCCGGAAGCCCCCTGAGCTGTTTTTCTCAACAGCGCCGTATTCTACAAAAATGGTACTGACTACATAAGGCAGTCCCGACTGCTGAACATGGTACAGGATATCGGCCGGCCGGATGATGTTGAAGAAATGCAACAGATCATAACGGCTGTAGTCTGGAATCTGATGCGCCAGAAACACATCCACGTCGACTCCCAGGCGGCGCAGTGCGCCTGCCGTCTGGTCGAGCTGGGTCGTATCGCCACCAGGTGAGGTGTACAGCGTAGCCCGTGAAATAAAAGCAACACGCAGAGGCATCAGGATTTCATTTTTTTATAAATACCGGCGATCCAGGATTGTGGCAGTACCGAAAACGCCAGCAGCAGATACGGTTCTGCTTTGGTGGGCAGGATGCGCAAAGACCGGACCAGATGTCGGCGGGCTTTGGCCGGATCGTAGCGGTTCCAAAGGTATTTTTTTCCCATCATAGCATGATAGGCAGCCTTTTTGTAACGAGTCAGATCCTGTAATTTCACGAGATCACGAAGTCGGTCGGCTTCTTCCGGAAGAATGCTACCCCGTTGAATCGCGCGATATTTGATGGCTTTAAATTCGGGACCGCGCCATTTCTCATCTATGGTCACCGACTGCGCATTGAAGCGGTGCTGGATCAGCGGCTCTTTAAGATTGGCTACGGGTCCCTGCCGGAGGAAGGCCGTCCAGAACAGATGGTCTTCAAAATGAATGGCCCCGTTGGGGTAGCCACCTAGTTGCAAGGCCAGCGTCCGTGGATACGCAACCGTCGGATGATCGAAAGGGCAGGCCTCCAGAATTACCTGTTGCAGCCCCGCAAGCTCGTAGGCATCCGGCTGCCACTCAAACAGAAAATTACCTTCTTCATCAATCGCATCGGCAGCGCTGCCCAGCAGCACACAATCCGGATGTTTCCGGAAATACTCTGCCTGGACCGCCAGCCGCTGTGGATAACAAACATCATCCGCATCGAAACGGGCGATATAGGTGCCCTGGGCACGTTCCAAACCGGCGTTGAGGGCTCCGATTACCCCTTGGTTTGGCTGGTGATGAATCCGGATGCGCGGATCCGTATAGGTCTCCAGAATCGCTGCGGTAGCATCGGTGGAACCATCATTGACAATCAGCAATTCAAAATCCGGAAAGGTCTGGGCCAGCACCGAATCGATGGCTTCCCGCAGGAACGGTGCGGCATTGTAGGCCGGCATCAGGACTGTGAAGAAAGGCATCAGGCAATCTGTGTTTTTACGGGTCCGATGGAATTGTCAGACTCCACCAGCAGTTCATAAAAAAACAATACACACAGTGGTTCTACCAGATAGGTCAGCAAGGCAATGGGGATAAGCAGGGCCGATGCCCAGATGCTGTAGGATTGGTGAAGCGACCGACGCAAGTAGCGCAACACGTAAAAGACCAGAAACAGCAGCAGGCCCGCCAGTCCATATTCGCCCAGCAGCTGGTTGTAAAAGCTATCCGGCCAGTTGGCATTAGACAGCCAGGCCGGGTCTCCGGACACCCGATAGACGTGAATGAGCCGGTGATTTTCGGTATAAGCTTTTGTGGAAAACTGCGGAAGAACCTTCCGGAACAGCCGGCTGGAATCCAGGCCCGACATTCGGGCGGCCGTCAGGCTGGAAAAGCGGCCGGGTCCGGCACCCAACATCAGCGTTCGGACATCGCTTTTGAGGTATGCAGCAGTTTCCAGAAAGGATAATTTTTTGCCTTTTAACTCGTGCACAGCTTTTTCGGTAAGGCGTTCCCGGATGCCTACATCCACCCGATCGCCGGGCATTTCCGGACGGTGATATTTTTTGAAATCCAGCGTTGCTACCTGTTGTAAAAGGGACGCATGCATGTGCTTGGATGCGTTTGGATCTTCGATTTCAGTTAACTCGTCAGCCGGAGGAGCGGTTTCGGATACAGTGTGAGCCAGAATGTAATTGGTGTTTTCGGGTGACACGACCCGGATCATGACCAGTAAGAGCGCGGCTCCTGCCAGGGCAGCAAGGGCTACAGCCTTCGTTGGCAACCAGCTGGCATGAGGCCGAAGCCGTTTAACCAGTCCGGCCAATGCAATCAACACAAACAAAAAGCTGAGTGAAAGCAGCATTATGTTGCCGAAGACCAGCAGTTCGGTTATTAAGCAAAGCAAGAAGAAAAGCCACTTGCGTTTAAACAGGAAATACAACGCCAAGAGCCCGCTGACAAAAGCGTTGTTGTAAGAGGCTTCTCCCAGAATGCCAAACACCAGATCGCCCGTAGACATACCGTAGGGAAACGGAAGATCATTGTAGGGGTTCCAGACTTGGTTTTGCCAGGCAATGCGGGCCACCTGTCCAAACGAAATAAGCAGGTTTAGGATCGTAAATAACTGAAGTGTCGGCAGTATTTTCTGTGGGTTGCGCTCTACACTGATTTTCACCTGATGAGAGCCCAGAAACGCAGCGATCCAAAACCCGATACTGACACCAAACGAAGTGATTGAAGGCAGTGTATACTCCTGTACAAAAAAAGTAAAGTTGACTGCTGCCACCAGGATCAAAAGCGGTATAAAAAGCGACAGGCGCTGCCGCTGAAACAGTCCCCGCCAGTTGGGCCGCATAAGTATCAGTACCAGCAGGGCCAGAAACTTAAGCCACAGAACCGCCTGATTGGAAACGACTACCAGCAAGACTAACAGCAGCCAGTCTATAACATACAGCTTTGATTTCATAGCGGACCTCCTGTGTAGTTATTGATAACCGTCTGGTAAAAGGCTTCCTGCTGACTGGTGACCGCTTCGATGGTGTACTGACGCGCAATTTTTTCCTGTCCTTTCCGGGCCATCTGTTGTCGCAGTTCGGGGTTCTCCAATAGTAGTACCAGCGCGTCTGCCAATGCAATGGTATCGGAGGGTTCAATCAGCAATCCGTCAACGCCGTTTTCAATCAACTCCGTTCCGGATGTACGCACGCTGTAGACCGTGGCCACACCATTTGCCATAGCTTCCAGAGGTGCGATAGCAAACGCTTCTGCGTAGGATGGAAGGGCTGCAATGGAGGCTTCTTTCCAGGCGGCCAATACCTCTTCGCGCGATACATGCCCTTTAAAGAACACAGTTTCTTGGGCCTGTGCAGTAAGAAGCTGTTGCAACTCGCTGATAGCGCCTTTTCCATACACCATCAGTTGCGCCTCCGGTTGCTGCTCACTGACCCGATTCCATGCCTTCATCAACTCAAAAATACCTTTTTTGGCCAGGAGCGAGCCGGTAAACATTACCTGTTTGGGCTGTCTGCGGTTCGTTCCGGACCAATCAGGCATCGCTACGCCATTAGGAATCACGGTTGCCTGCCGCTCACTATCCAATGCCAGCAGGGTTTTCAGGCCCGTGTACCTGCTTACACTGCTGATGACTGTGGATTGTTCCAATAATTTTTTTTCGATGGTATAGGCTATAGAATCAGGCGTTTGGCCGGCCTCCCTGTCGAAATAAACCTTCCCACCGTGAAGCCGCAGCACCGTAGGAATAGCCGGAAGCCGCATCTGTACGGGTTTGCTGATCTGCCGAGTGTAATGCTGATGATCGGTAATTTCAATCAGATCCAGTGGGTCGGTCTGGTGAATCCGTTCGATCAGCTTCAACAGCCGGTCCAGTCCCTCCTGAGTTTCCTGATTCAACAGTCCGGAAAGCGTCAGCAGCTTGCGCACCACCTTGTCATAAAGTGTGTAGCGCATCGTGATTCCAAGCATCTCGGATCTTTTCCGGAGCCGGTAGACCTGTACGCCTTCATCGGTTTCCACATCACGCCCTCCATACCCATAGTCATAGATGCCGGCGACCCAGACCCGGTGGCCTGTTTTGACCAGTTGCCGCGCCAGCGTCTGTACAGCAGTTCCGATGCCACCGTGCGGACCGGGCGGATATTCATCGCACACAAACAGGATATTCATAGCGCCTTCCGGAAATTTAAAAGCGACCAGAGTTTCTGTCCGTTTAACAGACCGGTTGCCCACAACAGTACAGGATAGATCAGCAATATGGCTCCACCTACCACTAATGTCGGAACGGAAGTCCTTACGAGCATCCCGAATAGGAATACATGCAACAAAAAGAAGCCCGTCAGTTGCAACACCGGCACCGGGAAGCCGATCTTCCGGACACCGACGGCATAACAGCCAAACTGGAATATAGTCGAGATCACGATACTCCAGGCGGCTCCGCTGGCGTTTAACCGGGGAATGAGCACCAGGTTGCACAGAAGATTCAGCAACGCCGTAAAAAGGGTAATCCGGGTAATCAGGACATATTTACGGGCCGCAAAAGCCTGTATCCACAACTGATTGATTGCAAACTGAAACACCAGCGACAGGTTTAGAATCCCGATCAGCAGGTATGAGCTGTTGCCAAATTCGCTGTTGAGCATTCCCCCGACCACAGGTTTCCAAAACAGCACGACCATCCAGGATACGCCGCTCATCAGCAACGGCACCAGGAGGAGCAGACTGCGGTAGGTCGTTTGGAGCGCCGGAGACGGTTGTTCGTTCGTTTGATTGCGCACCACAATAGGAAGCAGCAGGCTGCTCATCAGCGTTACCGGTAACCGTTCAACCTCATAGGCACGGTACGCGAAACTGTAGTCCGCCAGTGCCGTAGTGGTTGCCAGCACTCCGATCAAAATCCAATCGACCCGCGATAACAGCACATCAAATACAACTGCCAGGTATTGGGGAACGGCTTCTTTGAGCAGCAAACGGTAGGCGTTGGGCCGGAATACCTGTTTGGGGGCCTTCCGGAAGGTGCGCCAGGCCAGGATATATTCCAGTGCGTTGCCACCCAGCATAACGAGGCCCACAGCAAGAAGCGAAAGCGTTCCGGAACGGTAAATGACGTAGGCGCCCAGCAGCTTGGCACCGTTGGCAAGAATCGTTGCGATGGCATACGGCTTAAACTGTAAGCGGGCATTTAAAAGCAGCCGGAACGGCGTGGCCAGCGACAGCATCGCCTGGGTCGCAAAGAAAACAGGCAGCAGATCGGTTTTGGCAGACGGGAACAGAAGGGCTCCAGCAGCCAGTAAAATCAGCAGCACCAGCGTAACGGCCAGATTGTGCACCCAAAATGCTTTGGCCGCCCAGTCGCCCGAGCCTCTTCCGGCCGCAACACGCCGGTATACAATCTGCTCCAGCCCAAACGATCCCAGCACCACCAGCACATAGCTGGTGGCCGTGTACCAGCCCATCAACCCAAATGTTTCTTTAGGCAGCCATTGGGACAGCGCTACAAACAACGCAATGCCCAGCAGTTGTGGTACAATGGTTTGCATTCCTGCACCGCTGACAAGCTGTTTGATCCGCACAATAACCCGGGAATGGTAAAAACCCACAAAAGTACAAAGCAAAAGCAGCCGCCTATCTTTGACGCATGACTGAAGCAACCGGTTATCGGGAAAGGATTCCGCTGATAGGATTTTGTCTGCTTGCTTCAGTTCTTTCCTTTCCGTTTATCTACAGCGCCATCGGCGTGGCCGTTGCAACCCTGGGAGCCATTTGTTTTCTGGGGCCGGCCTTGTTCCGGAACTTCAGTCAGAGAAAGCTGTTGTGGGTTTGGACGGCGCTCTATGTATGGCATGCCTGTAGCTGGTTCTGGAGCCTCGACAAGGGACAAGCCAACTCCGATTTAGGCACTAAACTATCGATGTTGCTGTTGCCGGTTGCGATTGGCAGCAGTGGGCTTTTGAGTCGACGCAACCTTCAAAAAGTGGTGTTTGCTTTTATAAGCGGCCTCACGGTGGTGGCGTGCTGGTGTATGTGGCAATCCTGGCAACGCTATCAGATAAGCCATGATGCGAATACGCTTTTTTATCATCAACTGGTTCAGGGGCTGGATGCCAATGCGGTTTACGTAGGCTGGTATACGATTACCGCCTTGTTTTTTATCCTGCTGGAGCCGGTCGAGATTTCTTTTTTCAGAAATGGATTTGTCCGGTTGCTGTTTATTGTCGTGCTGCTGCCGTTTTTCCTGCTGCTCACCGCCCGTACCCTGTTGCTGTTTTTTCTTCTTGTTGGCATACCGGTAGCGCTATTGCATAGTTTCCGGAGACGGGTTTCACGTTCCAGCCGGCTGCTGATCCGGACCACCGCCTTTCTGATGGTGGCGCTTTCCGTGGTTGCCTTCCGGACACCCAGTATCCAGGCCCGGTTTCAGGAACTGAAGAAAAGCAAACCGGAGCTGTCGTTCCTGCCACATTATCAGGGCGAAGACCGGGAATTTGGCAATCTCAATGTGCGTTTGTTTCTATGGCGGGTCGGTATCAGCAGCCTGACGGCAACGCCACAGGTGCTGCTGGCAGGAACGGGGATCGGAGATGCGCATCTGGTTATAAACGAGCGGATCCGGCAGCTGGGCATCGCGCCCATGGAAGAACAGGCCGCCAATCGCCATGCGTTTTATGACATCAATCTGCACAACAGCTTTTTACAGATTGCCCTGATGACAGGCCTTATCGGGCTGGTGCTGTTACTGACCGTCGTGTTCGCACCGTTTGCAAACGCCATCAGACGCTTTAAAACACATCCATTCGATTTAGTATTTTACCTGAGCTCCGTGGTGTTTATGATGCAGGAAGCCGTATTTCAGACACAGGCCGGAATTATCTTCTATCTGACCTTCTGGTGTTTGCTGGCCGACTATGGGTACCGAAACCGGATTCCGGCTCAATAGGAAACGAAAATTATGTGTCCCGGACGTGTAAAAGTTCCGACATTCGCGACCTCTAAAATTAACAGGAATATAATCCGGTTTGGGAGGGGGAATCTCCGTACCGGTGCGTTTTACTGGCATGGCGCAAACACTTCTGATTCAGACTTCTAACCCAAAACCCCTTCAGCGCGTTTCTGTAGCTGAAGCGGGTTCTGAGTTGGCTGAAATCCGACAGATGTTTCGTCAGATCAACCAACTTTATGTAGCGCATTCGCCGTCCGCGTTTTACCTGGCAACCAAGCGCTGCATGGATGTCGTTTTCTCTGGTATTCTACTGCTACTCACCAGCTGGCTTTTTCCGTTGATCGCGCTGTTCATCAAACTTTCTTCCAAAGGACCGGTGTTTTTTGTGCAGCCGCGTACAGGTCTGCATGGGAAAACATTTCGCTGTCTGAAGTTCCGGACCATGCGGCTCAATGAGGAAGCCCATACTAAACAGGCGACTTCCAACGACAAAAGGATCACACCTGTGGGTCGGTTTTTGCGTGCGTCACATCTGGATGAACTCCCTCAGTTGCTTAATATTTTTCTGGGCGATATGAGCCTGATCGGTCCGCGCCCGCACATGCTGTTTCACACGCGGTACTACTCCGAGAAAATTCCGTTTTATCATTTGCGCCATGAGGCTACGCCCGGCATGACGGGTATGGCACAGGTCAATGGGTTTATTGGTGAGATTACCAATGAACGGGAGCTGCGCAAGCGTATTCAATGGGATATTTATTATCTTAAAAACCGCAGCATTGGGCTCGATCTGTACATTTTGTTTCACACTGCGGTCCAGGCATTCGGTAAAGTATTTCGGTTTAAAGGATAAGGCTATTTCCGGAACGTTCTGACAGGAGAGCTTACCTTCCCGTTATGGAACAAATTGCCGTTTTAATAAGTGGCGCTGCTGATTCAAAAACGGCGCTGGACTACGGATATGCCATTGCGGGTGCTTCCGGACGGAACGTCCTGCTGGTCTACGAATATGAAGTGCCGATGTTTTTCAGCCCGGACCCGCTTTCATCGGCCTTATTGCCCATGGCAGAAGCTCAGAACATCGCTCAGGAACAACTGGCAGCGTTGCTTCAGGACTACCGCACCCAGTATCCACAGGTATCCACAACGGGCCGGCTGGCACTCGCTGATCCGGAAGCACCGTTAGACCGGGACGATTCAGATCCGTCTGCGATTCTTATTACAGCGCTCAATCGCGAAAAGCTGCACGATTGGTGGGAAGAAACACCTGCCCTCGACATGCTTCAGGAGGCCCGGCATAGTGTCCTGGCCGTTCCGGAAGGATATGCGTATCAGCCGGTCTCGCATATTACCCTGGCGCTTCGCCCTGATCAATCACCAGCTACCCTACCTGTAGCATCTCTGCAATCGGTTTTGCAGCTAACCGGTGCCGCGCTTCAGGTAGTTACCGTCCATGCGCCCGACACCTTACCGCCGGTATTGCTGGAGGTGTTGCGGCCGTTGCGGCCGACTTATTACAACCTGACTCATGCAGACACCGTAGATACAGCGCTGGCCGATTTTGTACAACAGCACCCAACCGGCTGGATGGCTGTCATTCCGGGTACATATGGATTCTGGGAAGGCCTTTTTCATAAAAGCCATACGAAAGCGCTGGCAGAAGCCTCACCGATTCCGGTACTGGCGCTGCATCAACGGTCTTCCGGAAATTAATCTTCAGGAAGACACTCAATAGATTCAACTCCAGTGAAATCAATTAAAAAGGGACGTGTTCAACACACGTCCCTTTTGTAAGTTTTGGATCAGCTTTAGAACAAGCCCAGAAATTTCTTTTTAGGTTTTGCAACTACATACCGGCGCTTGAGTCGGGGATCTATTTCATCCATTTCCCGCTGAAGGGCTTTGTTCCGCTTGTATCTGGACACACCGGTTTTAACCAGCCAGATGCCACCTTCAACAGCGCGCCATTTCAGGTAGCCGGAAATAATTTCCCAGAAAAAGCCCCGGATTTTCTTTTTAGGCAGCAATTTGCCCACCAGATCAAAGGCCGGATTGGAGCCATTCAGGAACGGCATCAATACGTCCGGAAGATCCGAACCGCCCTTCATCCCCAGCAGGCTCATCGCCATACTAGCAATACTGTTGGACGTGGATTCAGCAGCCGCCAGCTTTTTCTTTTTGCCTTTCTTCCCTTTTTTAAGGCCTTCCGTAGAAAAGAGGTCGGCTGCATCATGTGTTTCTTTCACATACTGCAACAGCACTTTCTCGCGCTTCAGGTCAGCCAGGCTTTTGAGTTGTCTTTTATACAGTTTCACGGAAAACGCTTTAGAGAGTCATGAGGTACCAACAGGCTAGTCTTTAACCTGGATTTTCTGGCCGTGCTCGTAATCATCCTCATCTTCTGCGGTGAGCATCCGTACGAAGATGCCGGCAAACGCATTGAGAATGCTTTTGCGGGCCAGGATCACAATCGCAGCCAGTACCAGATACAGCCCCAGCGTGGCAAAAGCGCCCAGAATCCGGGAGTCAAACCAATGTGAAAAGGTTTCCTGAAGCGAAATCCCTAAAAAAATCAGTACCGTAATGGCCAGAAACAGCAGGATAAAGACGTAAATCAGGTAACTCAGGACATTGGATGTCCGCTCTACAAAGGAAAGCTTGATGAGATTGGCACGAACCTCAAGAAAGCGGGTCGCGTTCTCTTTCCATTCATTAAAAATATTAAGCACAGGGGAAGGGCATTAGGCGTTGTAAATTTCTTGTTCCAGATCTGTACTCTGCTTGGAAAAGCGGGACTTCAGATCGTAAAACCGGTCACTTGCTTTCTCGCGCAGACGGGCCAGTTCTTCTTTCCGCTCGTCCGAATCGGTAGCCAAAAAATAACCAATAGTTGCGCCCAGCGCTACGCCTGTAAGTAATGTTGCAATGGTTTTACCAGTGTGTGCCATAAAAAGAAGAAGAGATTTTTCAGAGAATGTACCGGATCGGGAATGGTCTTTAAGGACAAAGACCATGCCATCTGAAAAGAGTTGTCTCAGTCCGATGATGGCTTAATTTAAGACAGGTTACCAGTTTAAAAATCCTCTTTTTTTTAAAAGTCCTTCAATGACCCACCAACTGATTCCGGCAGGCCGGCTCAAGCAGATCTTTATGATTGCCATGATTGTATGGCTGTCCTGGACGCTGGGTAAAGAACTTTTTATCTTTTTTCCAGGAGTATTGGGCGCATTTATGTTATACGTATTGCTACGGGAGCCCTACTACCGGCTTACCGTGGTCAAAGGATACCGGAAATGGACCACAGCCACATTGTTTATCGTGGGTTCCCTGATTTTGATTTTACTGCCGCTGTACGGCATGTGGTATCTGCTGTCGCCTAAGATTTCGCAGCTGCTCAATCAGTCGCAGAATATGACTGGTTCGGTAAAGGCTATTGTAGGTCAGCTCAAAGCCGCGTTTCCATCCATGAATGTAGACGTGTCAGATAAACAGATTCAGAAAGCCGGCGAAAAACTGGCGGGTTCGCTCCCCGGCTTTTTAGGATCGGCCGCCAATATGGCGACCAACATCGTACTGGCGTTTTTTCTGTTGTATTTCATGCTGACCGACGGGCGCATCATGGAGCGGGAAGTCCAGCGCTTTCTATCGCTCAAGGATTATAACATTGACCTGCTTTGGAAAGAAACCAAGACCATGGTGGTGTCCAATGCAATCGGGTTGCCGGTGCTGGCCATCTTCCAAGCCATTGCAGCTGCATTGGGCTACCTGCTGTTTGGCATCGACGAGTGGATTCTGTGGGGCGTCGTTACCGGGGTTTTTTCGCTGTTGCCGGTCGTCGGTACTGCCATTGTCTGGGCACCCCTGGTAGGGTATCTCTACATTTCCGGAAACGCCGGTGAAGGAACGGGTCTGCTGCTGTATTCAGTTCTGGTCATTACCAATGTTGACAATGTGCTTCGTTTTACCTTACTTAAGAAGCTGGGCGATGTGCATCCTATTATCACCGTGGTGGGCCTGATCGCAGGCGTTCCTCTCTTCGGCTTTATGGGACTGGTTTTTGGTCCGCTCCTGTTGTCGTACCTGCTGCTGCTGATTAAAGTTTACCGGATCGAATTTTCAAAGCGCCCGTCCCAGGAATTGCTTCCTCAAACGGACATTACCTGATATCTCCGCGTATTTTTGTTCCGGAACGTCTTTACTATTAGTTCTATATGCGCACCTTTCCACTCAAAACCCTGATTACTGCGCTGGCAGCCATTATCATTGCCGCAGTCGTGGCCAATGGTTATAATTACAAGTTCAAAACCAAAAACACCCTGCCGGTCACCGGCTCGGCAGAGTACAATTTTGAGGCCGACCTGATCGTGTGGACCGGCTCTTACATGCGTACGTCTGTAGACCTGAAGGAAGCCTATGCACTGCTTAAGGACGATGAAGCGCGGGTGCGGGCGTACCTGCAGGGCAAAGGCATTACGGCGCAGGAAGTGGTGTTCTCTTCGGTCACCATCAATCGTCAGTATGACGAGCAGTACGATGATAAAGGAAACCGCATCCGGTCGGTGTTCAACGGGTTTCAGCTCAGCCAGCGGGTGCGGGTAGAGTCGCCGTCGATTGAGAAAGTGGAAGTGATCAGCCGGGAAGTTACCGGACTGCTGGAAGCCGGTGTAGAACTGAATTCCGATGAACCCCAGTATTACTACACCAAGCTGAAAGACGTCAAAATCAAGCTGTTGCAGGAAGCCGGTGAAGATGCCCGCAGGCGGGCTGAAACGATTGCAGCGGCAGGTCACAGCGATCTGGGCAAGCTCCGGAAAGCCAGTATGGGCGTGTTTCAGATTACCGGACGCAATTCCAATGAAGATTTTACCTATGGCGGCGCCTTCAACACCGCCAGCAAGGCCAAAACGGCGACGGTGACCGTACGGCTGGAATACGAACTGGAGTAAGAATTATTAGCTTCATACATGGGGGCAGAGGGGTAGCCGACGCGTTTCTCTGAAGATGCACTTCCGGAACTGTGTTTTCTTCCTTCTAATTCTGCTATCGGGCTTCCGGAATGTTCTTTGGGCACAGTCTGAAACCGATACCACCCGAATCCTTTCCGGAGGCAGTCTGAAAGAAGTCAAGGTGCGGACCCCACGCGAAAAATGGGCTGCAGATTCGGCCCGGAGCCGGCTGCTGTTCCGGAAACCGCTTTCTGATGCGGTTTTTAAGCCCGAACTCAAAAACCCACTCCAGTACGGGCTTCGGCTGGACGGAGGCGTGACCTGGCTGGCGCTCAAGCTTTCCGGGAAACAAAAAAAGTACCGGAAGTTCAAGCAGGAAATCGAAGCACACGAACAGGAACAACTGTTTGCTATTCGTTACAACGCGCCACTGGTCACCCGCCTTACCGGGCTTCAGGATTCAGCAGCCTATGTCTTTATCCGCCAGAATCCTATGTCGCGTGACTTTTTTGAAACGGCTACCGAACTGGAACTGATGCAATGGGTCCGGGATCGCTACCGGGCCTGGCATTCCGGATTGCCAGATTCTGATTCCCATCGCTGATATTCAAAAGCGGTACAGGCTCCCTTAAGAACCCGTACCGCTTTTAGTTTAGTCCGGATTTAGGCGCTCCATTCAGCCAGCGTCAATTGCCGGTCTACGCGGATGCCTTTTTCGGTCTGCACCAGCGTCGCACATTCAATCCTGGGATCGTGCTCGAAGAATAAGGTCCAGCCGTTGGTAGCGGCTTCGCGCAGGATTGGTTCTTTCTCCTGAAGGGTTTGAAGCGGTCGCATGTCGTAAGCCATCACCCAGGGCAAGGGAATGTGGTGCATCGACGGCAGCAGATCGGCACAGTACAGCAGTGTTTTAGCTCCTACAGTCAGCAGCGGCAGCATCATCGAATCGGTATGACCGTTGACGATCCGAATCCGGAAACCCGGCAGCCACTCTTCGCCATCAGCAGCATCTACAAAATGCAGCACGCCATGCTCTTGAAGCGGTAAAATATTTTCTTTCAGGAAAGACGCTTTTTCGCGGGCGTTCGGGTGGGTAGCGCTGTCCCAGTGGGCGCGGTTGGTCCAGTACTTTGCGTTTGGAAAAGCTGGCACCAATGCGCCGTCCGAAGTCCGCTTCACAGCGCCCCCGCAATGATCGAAATGCAGGTGCGTCAGAAACACATCGGTGATGTCTTCGTATCCCAATCCATGCTTCGACAGGTTGCGCTCGAGGCTGTCTTCGCCGTGGAGGTAATAGTGCGAAAAGAACTTTTCGTCCTGCTTGTCGCCCATCCCGCAGTCGATCAGGATGCGGCGTTCGCCGTGCTCGACCAGCATACAGCGCAGGGCCCAGGAGCACATGTTGTTTTCGTCGGCCGGATTGGCTTTGTGCCACAGGCTTTTGGGCACGACGCCAAACATAGCGCCGCCGTCGAGTTTAAAATGACCTGCGTTTACAGCATAAAGTTTCATACGAATAGAATCTAAAACGATTGAATAATGCAGCGACTCACCTGAGTGATGAATCGTGTTGGTGAGCGCTTCCGGAAGATGGAATTGAGTGGCTAAGATCGCTTGCTTTTCCGGAATGGCCTGCTTTAGTGCGCGTTTACGGAACGGTCCTCGCCCTGGATGCCACGTGTCGCCTTTTGGGTCCAGATTAAGCCCAGCAGCCCCAATACGAAAAAGACCATCAGCGACAACACAGATGCGCGCTGCGAACCGGTGATTTCCTGAATGATACCGTAGGAAAACATGCCGATAACGATCGCTACTTTTTCGGTTACGTCGTAAAACGAAAACCAGGATGTGGTGTCTTTAGTCGCCGGCAGCATCTTGCTATACGTACTCCGGCTCAGGCTTTGAATGCCACCCATCACAAAACCAACGACTGTTGCCAGCAGGTAAAACGCCATAGGATCGTGCGCGGGTAAAAAATACGCTGCGATACAGACCCCGACCCAGATCACGACACAACCCATCAGTGCCGACAGGTTGCCCCACCGCTCTGAGACCCGCGCGATGACCCACGCTCCGGCCACCGCAATCAGCTGGATAATCAGAATAGCCACGATCAGGTTTTCAGTTGGGATGCCCAGTTCGCTTTTACCAAACAAGGTAGCGGCCAGCATTACCGTCTGTACGCCCATATTGTAAAAGAAAAAGGAAGCCAGAAACCGCTTGATGGCCGGGTAGCGCACTAGTTGTTGGGCAATCTTCCTAAGCTCGCTGTAACCACCCGATACCGCTCCGGACACCGCACTGGGCCCGGGTCGGGCGATGCCGGCCGGCAGTCCCCGGAGTGCCCAGGTTGCAAAACCCAGCCACCATACGCCGGTCAGCAAAAAGGAAATCTGCGAGGCCTTCCCTACGGTAATGCCAAACAGCTCGTTTTTCAGTACAAAGACAAAGCAGATGAGTTGCAGCACAATACTGCCGATATAGCCATAGGCAAAGCCTTGAGCACTGAGTTTGTCCTGCTCTTCCGGAAGGGCAATATCCGGCAGGTAACTGTTGTAAAACACCAGGCTGCTCCAATAGCCGATGCAGGCCAGAATGGTGAGTCCCAGCCCCAACGGCAGCGTCTGTTCATCAAAGAAAAACAGTCCCGCACAGGACAGACTGCCCAGAATCGCGAAAAACCGCAGAAACGATTTTTTGGTACCCCGCGTATCGGCAATACCGGACAGCAGTGGCGACAAAATAGCCACGATGCCAAAGGCAACCGCCAGTGCATACGTATACAGGGCCGTGTTGATAAACCGGTGACCGAAAAGGGTTACATAGTCAAGCGTCGCTTCTTGTCCATCACCGGTCATGCTTTCATAGTAGGCCGGAAAGATGGTAGACGTAATAACAAGGTTATAGGCCGAGTTGGCCCAGTCGTACAAGGCCCATGAGCGGTGGAGCTTCTTTTTGGCGGTCACGGCACCAAGGTAGGGCGAAAGACAAGAACCCTTTGATTAACAATCCTGCAACACCTTTGCACCATTATGAAAAAGTCGGCCGCTATTTATTTCATCTTTGTTACGCTCACCCTCGACATCGTTGGCTGGGGACTGATCATTCCGGTCATGCCCGATTTGTTGATGGAGCTGAAGCACATTCCGCTCAACGAAACCAGCAAATGGGGTGGTTATCTGGTCTCCGCATTTTCGGCCATGCAGTTTTTATTTGCACCGTTGCTGGGCAATCTGAGCGATCGCTATGGCCGCCGGCCGGTCATTTTGCTGTCGCTGCTGGGCTTCTGTGTGGATTACCTGATTCTGGCGCTGGCGCCCAGCTATGCAGTATTGTTTATCGGCCGCATTCTGTCCGGAATCACCGGTGCCAGCTTCACGGCCGCCAGTGCCTACATCGCCGACATCAGTACCGACGAAACCCGCGCCAAGAATTTTGGACTTATTGGTGCTGCGTTCGGACTGGGCTTTGTGCTGGGACCGGCGCTGGGCGGCTTGCTGTCGCACTGGGGACTGCGCGCACCGTTTTACGCGGCTGCGGTCTTGTGTTTACTGAATTTCCTGTATGGCTATTTCGTGCTTCCGGAATCACTGCCGGTGGAAAACCGCCGGCCGCTGGACTGGCGCAAAGCCAACCCGATCGGTTCGCTCCGCTTTTTGAGCAAGCACCCGACGCTTTCCGGACTGGTTGTAGCCTTTGTCTTTATCTACCTGGCTGCTCATGCCGTTCAAAGCAACTGGAGCTACTTTACGATGTACGTATTTGGCTGGAAGGAAACGCAGGTAGGCCTTTCGCTGGCAGTGGTCGGGGTACTGACAGGCCTGGTACAAGGCGGTCTGATCCGGATTGTCAATCCACGGTTGGGCGAAGAAAAAAGCACGTACTTAGGATTGCTGTTGTATGCCTTCGGACTGCTGCTGTTTGCCTTTGCTACCGAAAGCTGGATGATGTACGCGTTTCTGGTTCCCTACTGTCTGGGCGGAATTGCAGGTCCGGCCTTGCAATCGATTATCACCCGTCATGTGGCGGTGGATGAGCAGGGCCAGTTGCAGGGCAGTCTCACCAGCCTGATGAGCCTGACCGCTATTATCGGTCCGCTGATTATGACGCGGCTGTTTACCTATGCAACGGCTAAAGATTCGGCCTTTCACTTTCCGGGCGCGCCGTTTCTGCTCGGTTGCTTATTTATGCTGATCAGCGTGGTGCTGGCCTGGCGGGTACTTTCCGGCGAACGACGGAAACGCAAAGCAGCTGGCATTCCGGACATGAATGAATAGGTTCTTTTCCGAAAATGAAACTGCTGCCGATGGGAATCCGGAAGGTTACGCTGCTGGATAACAACTTACTCCTGGGGCGGTTTGATGTACCACTTATAGTTGATAAGCGCCCAGCCATCGGGGTCGCCTCTCTGATAGGCCGGGTGCTCTTTGGAGGTACCATTGACCAGTAAGCTGCCATCTCGCAATACTTGGTACCGGGCGTGCGGTTTAGCGTCCCACAGACTCCAGATATTACTGCGACTGAAATCGCAGCGTGGACAACCCACTACACTGCCATCGTCGAAATAAGCCACCAGCCCTCCGTTGGCAAAGAACAGGTAGCGCAATTCTTTACGCGGCTTATTGCGGGTTTGTGCGTGCGCGGAAGGAACCAAGATGCTATTCAATCCAATAGCAAGCAGTAGCAGGCACAGCGCTTTGAGGATTCCGGAACGGTACATTTCAGAATTGATTTAAAGAGATGAGAAATGTCCTTATAAAATGCTGCCTATTTAATTCCGGAAATGCACCGTTTCAACAACGATGCAACTCGTTCTTATTGAGAATGGCAGACAGGGATGTTCACTGTTTTTCCAGGCTTGCCAACTCTGAAATTACACCCAGCCCAGCGCGCTCGCGCCTAACACGCCGGCGTTGGCTTCCGGGAGGCCGGAGGGCAACAACTTGATTTTCCCGGAATAAATATGCAGCAGATTGGCTTCAAAATGTTCTTGTACCGGATCTAACAGCAACGCTCCTGCCCGCGCCAGCCCGCCGTAAAACACAATCGCTTCCGGAGCCGTGATCGCTGCGGTATCGGCCAGGGTTTCGCCCAGGATACGCCCGGTGTATGCAAAGATTTCTCTGGCCAGTGCATCGCCCCGTTGCGCGGCCTGCTGGATATCCCAGGCTGTGATTTTTCCGCAGTGCTCATGCAGCATACTGGGTTCCCGCCGCGCCAGCAGCCATTCTTCGGCCGTACGGACCATCCCGGTAGCCGAGGCATAGGTTTCGAGGCATCCCTTACGCCCACAACCGCAGGACCGGCCGCCCCGAACCGAAATGACGTGCCCCAGTTCCCCTGCCAGTCCCTCCGGACCGGTCACGAGCTGTCCATTGGCTACAATTCCGGAACCCAGTCCGGTACCCAGCGTCACTACGATATAATCGTTCAATCCTTTGGCCGCCCCGTACAGCCCTTCGCCCACGGCAGCAGCATTGGCATCATTGGTCAGTCGCACCCGGTAGCCAGTCAGCTCCGACAGCACCCTGACCACCGGAATGACGCCTTTCCAGGGCAGGTTGGCGGCATCCGTGATTTCGCCGGTGTGCAGATTGGCATTGGGAGCGCCCATCCCGATTCCGGAAATGGTTTCGCCGCGTACCAGCGACCGGACCGCCAGTGCCAGTGCTTCCAGATAGGCCTGGGCTGTTTCGTGCAGCCGGGTCTTCAGGTGTTGGGTACGCACCACCCGCCCACACCGGTCTACCAACCCGACGGTGGTGTTGGTACCGCCCATATCAATACCGATCGCACAACAATCTTTTTCCGGAAACGTAACTGCATTCATTTCGCGGATTAAATTAGGCCTTTCAATCCGTACATGAATCAGACTGCTTCTCAAAACGCGCCTTCTCCAAAATCGCTTGTCATCGGCATGGTGATGATCGGGGTGCTGTTTTTTATTTTCGGCTTTATCACCTGGGCCAACAGCCAGCTCATTCCCTATCTGAAACTGGCCTGTGAGCTATCTCCTGCCGAAAGCTATCTGGTAGCAACGGCTTTTTTTGCAGCCTATTTTGTGATGGCGCTGCCCTCGGCAGCCATCCTGCAACGCACCGGCTACCAGAAAGGCATGAGTCTCGGATTGGGCATCATGGCGGTAGGCGCCTTGCTGTTTATTCCGGCGGCGCAGTCGCGTACGTTCTCCGTTTTTCTGCTGGGCTTGTTTGTGATCGGCACCGGACTGGCGCTGTTGCAAACCGCGTCCAACCCGTATGCGGCCGCACTGGGACCGCAGGAAAGTGCCGCCCGGCGCATCAGCATCATGGGTATTTGCAACAAGGTGGCGGGCATTCTGTCGGTATATATTCTAGGCAGCATCACTCTGTCGAATGCCGATGCTATTAAAACGCAGATCACGATGGTGTCTCCGGCCGAGAAAGCGCAGATTCTGGATGCGCTGGCCCATAGGGTAATTGTGCCGTACGAGATTATTGCCGCTTCACTGGCTGCTCTGGCAATTGCCTTCCTGCTGGTTAAACTGCCGCCGATTCCGGAAGAAGACGCCACTTCAACACCAGGCACTTCCGGAACCAGCGCTCCCCGTCAGCTGCTCAGCCACCGCAATCTGGTACTGGGAGCACTGGCGTTGTTTCTGTATGTAGGTGTAGAGGTCATCAGCTATGATACGTTTGCAGCTTTTGGAGAGTCACTGGGCTACCCGCTGGATACCGCACGTCATTTTGCCTCGTACACCGGGTATTGCCTGCTGGCCGGGTATGTGTTTGGTATTGCACTAATTCCAACCTATCTCTCGCAACAAAAAGCGCTGGTCTATTCTGCTGTATTAAGTCTGATTCTGGTCTGCGTAGCTATGGCCACCTCCGGAGTGGTAGCGATAGGCGCATTTGCCTTGCTGGGCTTCAGTCAGGCAGCGATGTGGCCGGCGATTTTCCCGATGGCTCTTAGCGGACTGGGCCGCCTCACCAAGACCGGCTCGGCAGTATTGATTATGGCGATTGTTGGAGGTGCGGTATTGCCGCCGCTGTATGGCAAGATTAGCGAAGCGATTCACAACCCGCAGCTGGCCTATGCGGTGATGTTGCCTTGCTATGGATATATTTTATGGTTTGCGCTTCAGGGACAGCGATCAGAAAACAGAGCCGGCGTTATTGTGCCATGAAATTACTGTTTATCTGCAGCCGGAACCAGTGGCGGAGTCCGACCGCAGAAGCTGTTTTCCGGAACAGGCCGGATCTGGAAACGCGCTCGGCAGGTACGGCTGCTTCAGCCCGGACGCGAGTGAGTGAAAAGCACTTGCGTTGGGCCGATCTCGTCCTGGTGATGGAAAAACGCCACCGGCAGTTCATCCAGGAGCAGTTTCCGGATTGCGCCCGCAACCTCAATATCGTCGTCCTGGATATCCCCGACGAGTACGGCTATATGGACCCGGAGCTGGTTGCCGAACTCGAAGCGCGGGTACCACCTTATTTTAATGCAGTATAAGCGTCTGTTCCCGGAACCACTCGTGGACAGTTTCGAATACAGAAAGGCTTTGGAACGAAAACGGCCGTGCTTCCCAGCACGGCCGTTTTTATTTCACCCTAGAATCAAGTTCTTAGCCCGGAATACGGCTCATGTACTGTTGCAGTTCTTTAATTTGTGCGACCACTTGATCATTGGTCGACTTGGCATTTTTAGCCTGCGCAAATGCCATTTTAGCAGCTTTGTACGACCGGCGTTGCAGCAAAATCTGGCAGATCTGCAAATGTGCCATCGCTTTGCTGTCGGCATCGGGCAGCCCTTTCTTCAGTGCCGTTTGCAGGTGCTGATAGGCCTCGTTCATGTTGCCTTTTTTCATGGCAATGGCACCCAGCTGCAACAGCGCGCTGCCTTCATAGCCTTTTTCGGTAATGCCGGCCTCCAGACTTTTCTTGATGTCGCTTTCGGCCTGATCCAGGTCTTCGGTCATGGTGCTCAGGTTGCCCCGCAGCATGTAATAGGAAGACCGCACCGGCTTATACAACCAGTCGGGCTTTTTCACCCGGTCCAGCAGCACACGGGCGCCGTCAATATCCCCGCTTTCCACATGGCCCTGAATGAGGGTCATTGGGCCAATCAGGTAATGGGCCACGATCATCAGGATGGCGAGCAGCATCGGAATCCAGGCCACCCACCAGGTAACTTTAAATCCCAGCAACAGCCCGAGGGCAAATAATACAATCGCTATCGGAAGACGGTTGAAAACCAGAAACCGGCGCAGGCCAATATTCATTTTAGAACAAAACGTTTTTAGAAGGCTGCAAAAGTAAGCCGTCCCGCTGCTACCTTTCTTTCCGGAAATAAATCTACCCGACAAACCGTTTATCCACCAACTGCTTTTACCCTGACCCGTCGCGTTTCGATTTTGCTTTGGCTGCCCACTATCCTGCTGGGTACGGTGCTCCTGCTGCTGGTGGGGGCTTCGGTATGGCTGGCGAAAGAAGCCGACGGACGCATGCCGGCACACCTGGCGCAGTCGATCCGGCACATGACCGGCGGGCTGTACCGGTTGGAAAGCGGACGGGTCCGTTCGATGCCGCTGGGCCGTCAGATCGAGTTTTCAGACGTCCGGATTGTACTGGATACAGCGCGGTTCCGGGAATTGCAGGCAGTCGATTCCATTCCGGACCGCTTATTTGCCATCCGGATGAAAACACTGCGCCTCACCGGCATCCGCTGGGAAGACTGGTGGCTCGACCAGGCCTTTTATTGCAAGGAGGTCATTCTGGGAGGGCTGACCGTAACTGTAGAATCCGGTCTGGGCAAAACACCCTTTCAACTGCGCACCCCTCAAAACAAGTTGCAGCTGGCCGGAATCACGCTTGAGAATCTGCGGGCCGAGAACATGGATTTCTTTTTCCTGCACCATGTAGGCCGGGTCCTGATCTGTGCCTCCTCACGCGACGGGCTGCTGCAGGGAAATCACATCCGGTGGGCACTCCGGGGCTTTCCGGCGTATGAAGACCTGACCCTTACGCTGGGCGCTACAGACCTGCAACTGCCGGATAGCCGCAATGAATATGCTGCTGCCGGCTGGCAGATTGACTTTCGGGAGCAGGTGTTTCGCATGAATGGATTCCGGTTCCGGGAACGTCCGTCCGACTCGCTGGCCACCACCCGGCACCAGCTGGATATTGCCTTGCTTGAAGCGCGCGGCCTCCGGAAACTGACTGATACGCCGGGTGATTTTTTTGCGTTGCAGCACCTGAAACTGTATGCACCTTATGTAACTGCGTTTGTGAACAGACAGCGCGGTGTGCCGATGTCGACCACACCGAAAGACTTCCCGCAACGACTGCTGCAAAAAGCAGGGCTGCCGCTTTGGATCGAGCAGACGTCTATCACGCAGGGCGCGGTTACGTACGAAGAAACAGAACCCGTTACAGGCCGGACCGGCGTGGTCACCTTTACAGAACTTTCCGGAAAAATTCAGTCGCTGTGGCTGGCAATGCCCCCACCCGGTCATCGCCCGGATCCGATCACAGTGGCACTGAACGGGCACCTGCAAAACCGCAGCCTGATCACCGTTCGTGCCAAACTGGATATGCGGGATTCGCTGCAGCGATTTGTTCTTTCCGGAAAGATTTCGCGGATGCAGGGCACCCAGATCAGCGAACTGGCGGCCAGTCTGGGTAAGTTGCGGATTCTACGGTTGCAGCTCGACTCGATGCAGTTTCAGTATCGCGGCAATACCCAGGTCATTCGCAACACTCTGCGGCTGGCCTACCATGACCTGTCGGTGCAGCTGCTCCGCTACGATACGGTACAGAAAAGCATGCGGCAACAGCCCATGCTCTCAATGCTGGCCAATCAGTTGTTGCTGCATCCGGCCAATCCATTAGCCGGACAAGCGTTGCGCGTGGCCCAAACAGAGTACATACGACCTCAGACGCAGCCTTTTTTCGGAACCCTGTGGCGGTCGCTGTTCGAAAACATCAAAGAAACCGTTATTGCCGATCCGGTATTGCTTGAATATGTGCGACAAAAGGCGGCCACCCGTCAGCAGCGGAAAGACGACCGCTTGCGCCGCCGTGAGGAGCGCAAGCAACGCCGCCAGGGCCGGAACGACGGGCTCTTGTTTTAATCAAAAAACACCCGTTCAGCTTCTGAAGCCGAACGGGTGTTTTTCATTTAGGTTATAAACCAGCTTATTTCTGTTGGTACTTCAGGCCCATATTCCACCACATAAACGCCCATTTGTCTGCCTGTTCGGCGACCTGTTGCGCGGTCGATTTACCGGCACCATGACCTGCATTGGTTTCGATCCGGATCAGCGTGGGTTTGGAACAGCTTTGTGCCTGTTGCAGCTCAGCAGCAAATTTGAACGAATGCGCCGGTACTACACGGTCATCATGATCGCCTGTAAAAACCATCGTAGCCGGATAGCAGGTGCCTTTCCTCACATTGTGTACCGGTGAATATTGATAGAGGTACTGGAACATCTCCTTGCTGTCGTTCGATGTGCCATAATCATACGCCCAGCCTGCACCCGCCGTAAAGGTGTGGTAGCGCAACATGTCCAGTACGCCCACCGCCGGAAACGCCACCCCGAAGAGATCGGGGCGCTGCGTCATTGCGGCACCTACCAGTAGTCCGCCATTGGAGCCACCGGAAATCGCCAGTTTTTCCTTCTTGGTAACCTTCTCGCTGATGAGATACTCGGCCGCGGCAATAAAGTCGTCGAATACATTCTGCTTGTTCAGCTTCGTACCGGCATTGTGCCAGGCATCGCCATATTCACCGCCGCCCCGCAGGTTGGCCACTGCATACACGCCGCCCTGCTCCAGAAACGAGACGATACTGGTGGAAAAAGAAGGCGATAACGAGACGTTGAACCCGCCGTAGCCGTACAGCATGGTTGGGTTCTCGCTGTTGCGGGCAATGCCTTTTTTACTGGTGATAATCATCGGCACTTTCGTACCGTCCTTAGACGTGTAAAATACCTGGGTGCTTTCGTATCCGGCCGGGTCAAACTTGACGTTCGACTTCTTGTAGAGCGTTGATTTTCCGGACGCGATGTCGTAGCGGTAAATCGTTGCCGGCTGGATATAATTGGTAAAGACGTAGTAGGTTTCGGTATCGCCCCATTTTCCGGAAAAGCCGGAAGCCGTACCCGTTCCGGGCAGCTCAATCCGGCCCTCATTTTTGCCGGACAGATCGTAGCGGTAGACTTCCGAAATAGCAGCATTCAGGTACTGGGCAAAGAACTTGCCGCCCACAGTGGTTACGCTCAGCGGTGCCTTCCCTTCCGGGATGACGGTCTGCCAGTTTTCCGGAACCGGATTGGAGGCGTCTACTTTCACCAGCTTGCGGTTGGGCGCGTTGCGGTTGGTCAGAAGGTACAGCATGCCTTTTTCGCTGTGGATCACCTCCTGCTCATGGTCAAAGCCGGTTGCGATCGTTACCAGTGGCGCGCGGCTCATACTCAGATTCCGGAGATACAGTTCGTTGCCATAGGTGGCATTGGCCGCCGAAATCACGAGGAAGTTTTCATCTTCCGTAACGCCACCGCCCACATAACGCCGCTTCTGCTGGTCGTCGTCGCCATAAATCAACGCATCCTTCGATTGCAGTTCGGAGATGGTGTGCCAGTACAGTTTGTGCTGGTCGGTTTTGGCCGTAAGCTGCGACCCCTGGGGCTTGTCGTAGGTGCTGTAATAAAAGCCGTCATTGCCTTTCCAGGACAGCGACGAAAATTTGAGATTTTCGAGCGGGGTGCCGATACGCTTTTTGGTTTTGGCATCGAGCACAAAGGCTTTACCCCAGTCGGAACCGCCTTCGGAGATCATGTACGCACAGCGCGACCCATCTTTCGAAAAAGTCACACCGGAGAGCGACGTGGTACCGTCTTTAGAAAAGGTGTTGGGATCGAGAAAGATTTCCGGAGTTCCGGAACCTTTCTGGCGGTACAGCACACTCTGGGCCTGGAGGCCGTCGTTTTTATAGAAATAGGTCCACTCGCCTTCCTTAAATGGCGCTGAGTAGCGCTCAAAATTGATGAGCTGGGTCAGGCGATCGCGCCAGGCGTTCCGGAACGGGATCTGGTTGAGATAGGCTTGGGTCGCGGCATTCTGGCGTTTCACCCAATCCATAGTCTTGGCCGAACGATCGTCTTCAAGCCAGCGGAGCGGGTCTTTGACAGTCGTGCCGAAATACGTATCGGTGGTTTTATCGGTCTTAAAATCCGTTTCGGGATAGGTGCCTTTAAAGGCGGGGTTTTGAGCCAGCGCCATGGTGGTAGTCAGCAGGGAAAGCGTTAAGAGCGGAATGCGCATAGTAGGTGGGAAGGTACGGAGGACGCGATATTACACCGACCTTTGTCCACCCGATTATGAAACTCACCGCTACTACCCAATTTGGTCTTGAACAGTTGCTTGCCGACGAACTTCGCGAACTCGGAGCGGAGATTACCCGTGTAGGCAGCCGCGCGGTTGAATTTACCGGCGATCAGACGCTGCTGTACCGCACGATGCTCTGGAGCCGGCTGGCGATGCGCGTTCTGCGTCCGTTTGCGGAATTTCACGCACCCGACGAAAAGGGCCTGTATGAAGCGGTCGGCCAGATCGACTGGCGGGATTATATTGGCGAAGGGCAACGCTTTGCGATTACGGCGGTGGTGAATAAATCCACTTTTGAGCACTCCTTGTTTGTGGCGCAGCTGGCAAAAGACGCGATTGTAGATCAGTTTCGCAGCCGTTCCGGAACGCGCCCTGACGTAGATGTGCGGCATCCGGATGTACGGTTTCATTTACGGATGCTTGAAAACGAAGTCACGCTTAGTATACTGGCTGCTGGGGATTCGCTGCACCGCCGGGGCTACCGGCAGGGCACCAACGATGCGCCGCTCAACGAGGTGCTGGCCGCCGGGCTGATCCGCTTGTCTGGCTGGGACGGAAAACAGCCGCTGATCGATCCGCTCTGTGGCTCAGCGACCATTCTCACAGAAGCAGGCCTGATCGCCCAGAACATCGCGCCGGGTTTGTTTCACGAAGGCGTGTTTGGCTTTGAAAACTGGGCCGACTTCGATGAGGATCTTTGGGAGCGTTTGCGAGAAGAAGCACGCAACAAGCGGATCGAAGCGCCACAGGCCTATCTCGCCGGCTCGGATCTGGACCCGCGCGTACTGGAGCAGGCCGTCCAGAACCGGAATGCCGCCGGATTGGAACGGTGCATTCGACTTTCGGTGCGGGATGTCAAAGACGCCAAGCCGCCTCAGCATCAGCCGCCGGGCATTGTGATTACCAATCCGCCGTATGGGGAGCGGATCGGAGACGAGACCGAAATGGAGGCGCTGTATAAAACGATTGGTGATACGCTCAAAACGTCCTTTCAGGGGTACGAAGCCTATTTATTTACCGGTAACAGTGTAGCAGCCAAGCGCGTGGGGTTAAAGGCCACCCGGCGTATCCCGCTTTTTAATGGCCCGATCGACTGCCGCCTGCTTAAATATGAGCTGTACCACGGCTCCCGACGGGAAGTAAGCAATGCTGCATCAGAATAAGTTGCACGAGGTTTGCAGCTGAAACAGGGTGTGATACTCATTTTTTAATATCAAATTTGCCATTGGTGACGACTACAGAATCAGCACCGGGCAAACGATTGCCATTGTGATCCAGACCATACGCAGTGAAGCCAAAGGTTCCGGAACCAATGCTGTCAGCGCTATTTATGTTGATCCAGCCGGTGGTAGGATCAGCATAGTAATACGCATCTTTAAAATCAGCAGGAGATCGCAATAGAGCATACACTTCTTTTCGCTGAATCTCCGAGAACGAGATTCGCTGATTCAATGGGACTGTATAATTTCTTCCCAGATTTAAATCGACATGTACAACCGCATTTAGATTATTTAAATCGTTACCGATTACTAAAAAATGCTTCGCTGTATCTGGTGTAGTCCCACTGACGATATTGATCTGATCGTATGTAACTCCGGTCGGATTAAAAAAACTAGGCTTCCCTTTAAATATATAGCTCTTCCCGTTGATGGTACAGGAGAGATAGTTCTCACCGCCGTTGGAAGCACCAGCAGGCGTATCATCCGTTTTCTTGCACGCAGCCATCGCCAACAGCGAAAGCCACAATAGGGCTCTCAAATTCATATCCGTTTTCGAAGATACCCTCAAAAGAAAGCACTCCGTTTCGGGTGGAACGCGTGCCGGGCGTTCTAAATACCTTTGCGCGTCCTCGCCTGCCCTGCTTTGAAGCGTTTTTTCATCATCTTCCGGAATGTAATCCTCAGCCTGCTTGCACTGATTCTGGTGCTGGTGGTGCTGGTGCAGTTGTCGCCGGTGCAGAACTTTCTGACCCGGCAGGCCGCAGGCATGCTGTCCCGAAAACTGAAAACCGAGGTCTCGGTACGCAACGTCCGCATTGATTTCTTCAACCACCTGCTGCTCCAGGGCGTCCTGCTTAAGGACCAATCCGGCGACACCCTGCTTTATGCCGGGGAAGCCCGTGTCCGCATCTCCGACTTCACAATTTTCCGGAAAGAATTGCCCGTCATCCGCTACCTGGGGCTTCACGATGCCGATGTGCACCTCTACCGCACCACCCAAGGCCCCAAGTGGAACTACCAGTTTATCGTTGATGCGTTCAATACCGGCGTCAAAGACACGACGAAGGCGCAAAACGAGTTTGAGCTGCACCTCGAAGCACTCGACCTGCAACGCATCCGCTTCCGGATGGACGACGCCTGGGCCGGCAACGACCAGTGGCTGACGATTGGTTCGCTGCAACTGGCCGCGAAACAGATCGACCTGAAGCAGAAGCGCGCCGACATCAACCGGCTGTTTATCGAAGGCGGCACCTACACCATCCGGGATTATCCGGGTGCGAAACCAGCCGACACGGCAAAACGCCCTCCTTCCGGAATCGACACCACCGCATTCAACCCGGCCCGCTGGGCGCTGTATGCCCACAGCCTGGAGCTCCAAAACTGTGGTTTTTTCAAAGAATCGGCTTCGACCCCCGCACCGGCAGGCGAATTTGATGCCGACCATCTGGGCATCTCTAATGTAGTGATTCAAACGCAGGACGTGCGGGTTACCGGCGATACCATCACCGGACGCATCGATCATCTGGCGGCGCAGGAACGCAGCGGGATTCAGATCAAGCATATGGAGGCGGATGTAACCGTCTCTCCGATTGTATCGGAGTGCCGGAACCTGCTGCTGCAAACCAACAACAGCTCCATTGGCGATTACTACGCCATGCACTACGACCGGTTTCCGGATTTTACCGAGTATATCGACAGCGTACGAATGGTGGCGCACCTGAACGCTGCGCAGGTAGATATGCAGGATGTGGCCTTCTTCGCCCCACCGCTGAAATGGATGAAGCGCATCGCCCGCTTATCCGGAAACTTCGATGGTACGGTAGCGGATTTCCGGACCACGGAACTAAATGTGACCGACGGCGAATCGCGACTCACCGGCAACCTCGCGATGCGGGGTCTGCCCGATATTGAGCAGACGTTTTTCTCGTTTGACCAAGGTGCTGTGTTTACCACCGGTCCGGCTATGCTTAAATGGGCCCCGCAGCTTCGCAATCACCCGGCCGTGGCCTTGGAGCTGCTGCGTTTCGCACAGTTCAACGGCGCCTTTCACGGCTACTACGATGCCTTTCTCGCTTCCGGAACGCTCAATACCAACTTAGGAAGCATTGTCTCAGATGTCAAGCTGACCATTCCACCGCTTTCCGGACGAAATGCCACCTATAAAGGCACTATTGACGCCCGGAACTTCCAGATCGGTCCGTTCTTGCGCATTCCGAACATTGGCGCCCTTTCCGGACGTTTGGCTATCGCAGGCAAAGGCTTTGACCCGTTGCTGGCAGAAGTAGATCTGGAAGGCAGTATCAGCCGGTTTGAAGCAGCCGGATACCCATACAGCAATATTATTGTAGACGGGGTGCTGGCCCGTAAGAAATTTACCGGCACCGGGCAGGTCACCGATCCGAATGTGGCCATGTCGTTTTCCGGAACCATCGATTTTTCAGGACCGAAACCGGTCTTGCTGGCTACGGCTAACCTGCTGCAAAGCAATCTAAAAGCACTGGGACTGACGCCTGACTCCACGCTCGCATCTGCCGATCTGGACATTGCGACGACCGGACTGGATCCCGACAATTTTGCCGGTACCGCCACGCTCTACAACATCGACCTGCGCCGGAATGGGGCCCGCCTGGATCTGGATTCTGTGAAGCTGGAATCGACGTACCCGACGGATACCACCCGGCATCTCGTGATTTCAAGCAATGCCTTTACCGCAGAACTGACCGGCCGCTTTCTACTTACGCAGGTGCCGGCTACGGCCCAGCGGTATCTGGCCGGCTATCTGCCCAATTACATACCTTACCCCAAGGCGCCACCGGTCGTACAGGATTTTACCTACGGCATTACCACCCATACCATCGATCCGCTGTTTGCCGTGCTGTTGCCGGTCGTCCGCGGCTTCGACAGCAGTACGTTGTACGGGTTCATCAAAACCGCCGATCAACGGCTGGTTGCGGAAGCCAATATTCCGTTGGGCCGGATCGGACCGCTGTACCTGCAAAATGCAACGATACTGGCCAACGGCGATTATAAGCGGATTCTGCTGACGGGCGCGGCCAAACGGCTGGCAACCGAAAACGGTTTGCTCAATGCCACCCTCGACATGAATGTGCTGGTGGGCAACGACTCGCTCGACTTCTCCGTCGTGACCCAGTCGCCCGATGCGTATGGAACGGCACGGCTTCAGGGCTTTGCCCATGCGCATGGCGACACTCTTTCCGGAAGCTTACGGCCCTCGGAATTTTTGCTCAACGGCGACCGCTGGGAAATTGCCGGAAACAACGTCTTTGCATTTGCCCGCGATTACCTCAACATCCGGAATCTGAACCTCCAGTCGGGTGTCCAGCGGGTGGCTATCAATACGACAGCCGAGCAGTCCAAACCCGTACTGACCGCCGAGATCACCCAGTACGACCTGACCAACCTGCGGGAAATCCCGGCTCTGGCCGCGTATCAGACCGCCGGTCGCGTGAATGGAACGGTCAAACTGTATGAGCCGTTTCAGGCAACGCAATCCCTGGCAGCAACGCTTCAGGCAACAGATGTGATGCTGGGGGCCGATACCATCGGGAATATTTCTGTGCTGGGGCGGTATGCCATCGAAACAGGAACGCTTACACTGGAACCTGAAACCGGTATTTATTACAAAGGCGCTTCGGTACGGCTCCAAGGCGGCTTTGAAACGGACAGCACCCATACCTCCAGGGTCACCGGCCGGCTGGTGTTTAACGATGCCCCAATCGACTGGATCCAGCCCTTTACCCGGGGCTCGGTCAGCAATCTGAGCGGTACTATCAACGGATCGGTAGCACTCGGCGGCCGGGCGGCTGATTTTTCAAGCGACGGTACACTGACACTGACCAATGGACAATTACGGCTCGATTATACCGGCGTCACCTATCGCATTCCGTCGGCCGCTATTGGGGTTACCAATCGCCGCATTGATCTGGGAACAATTCTTCTGTACGATCCGGCCGGCAACCAAGCCACTCTTTCCGGAACCATCAGTCACCGGTCGTTCTCTGACCTGCGCTTTACCATTGATGCCACGACGACCGGACTGGAAGTGCTGAACCTGCGTGCGTATGAAAACAACGTATACTACGGCAACATGACGGCTGCTGCCAACATCACCATTCGTGGCACCACCGACAATCTGCAGATGAACGTGATGCAGGGCCGGCCTACGCAGAAAGGCCATTTGTATCTGCCAATTACGACGGCTTCCGGAACGGGCAGCTACACCTACGTCACCTTTGCCAATCATGATTCGACCGGAACGCCTGTTGCAAAGACTTCGCCCATGCGCTTCTCGCTGTACATGGATGTAGTGGCCAATCCACTGGTAGAGGTATCGATGATTCTGGACCCGACGACCGGCGATGCGATCAATGCGCAGGGCAACGGCACCATCCGGTTGGAACTGCCGTCGGGATCGGCAGCGCGGATGTACGGCAACTACATTCTGGAAGGGGGCGACTATACATTTACGTTGCGCCAGGTGGCGTTCCAGCGCCGGTTTGTGATCAACAGTGGCAGTACCATCTCCTTCAGCGGCCCGATTGCCCAGACCAAGCTCAATGTCGAAGCCTCGTATCCGATCACGGCCCGGTTGTATGATTTGCTGGATACGCGGCAGGTTGATGCACTTCCGGAATCGGAGCAGACGGACGCCAAAACCCGCCAACAGGTGAACCTGCTCCTGCGCATGAAAGGGTCGCTCACCGAGCCGGCGCTGACATTCGATATCAATCTTCCGGAAGGCCGTTCCACCGGTACGGTAGCCGAAGCAGAGCTCAACCGCATTCGCCAGAATCAGCGGGAGTTGTTTGATCAGGTGGCGTCACTACTGCTGATTGGTACGTTTGTGCCGACGCAGGGCATTGTCAGTGCGGCGGCGGGCCGGTCGGTGATTAACAATGTCAGCGAAATTTTGTCCTCCAACGTGTCTGGACAGCTCACCAATATCATCAGTAAAATCACCGGTGATAAACAGCTTGCGCTGGATCTGAAGTATAAAAACTACAACTTCACCGATGGGTTGGGCGATGGCGGTTCGCTGGGTCGCAATGAGGTGAAGCTAGGACTGCGACGCAATTTCTTCAACAACCGGCTGATTGCCGAGGTAGGATCGGCCTATGACTGGGGACGTCCGGTGGGCAATGCGTCCAGAAGCAATTTCAATCCGGTGGGGGATTTCCGGGTGCAGTACCTGCTGAAAGAAGATGGCCGGCTGCGTTTGAACGTCTTCCGGACCTCCAACTATGACGTGCTGATCAACGACAACATCTCGCGCAGTGGTGCGGGTATCTCGTACCGCCGCACCTTCGACTCGTTCGACAATTTTATTTTCCCGTGGCGCAAATCGCCGCCGCCGCAGATTCCGGATTCGGTTCGTTCCGGTAATCTGGCCGTACCGGATACGACGTTGTAGCAGCTATCCGGTAAAAAAGTTACTATTTTAGAGCCGGTGCCTTTACCGGTTGGCAACGGCGGCCAGATACGTTTCCAGTCGTTCAGCGATCGCATCCCAGCCAAACTGACTGCGTACATGCGCCTGTCCGGCTTCTCCGGTCTGTTTGCGCATCACTTCGCTGTCGAGCAATGCAACTACCTGTTGCGCGAAAGAAGTCGCATCCGTTCGCATAAACGCGCCCTGTCCATCGGCAATCCCGAGGCCGTTAAAGCCAACCTGCGAACAAACCACCGGTACGCCCATCGCCATAGCTTCGAGCACCTTGTTTTGCGTGCCGGCACCAAACCGCAGCGGTGCCACTAATACCGACGCCTCCCGGTACATCGTAGCCAGATCGTCGATAAATCCGGTGACGGTGGTATGAGCAGATGCCAGTGCCTGTACGGACTTGACCGGTCGTTGCCCGGCGATGATAAATGTTGCGTCCGGATGGTGTTGCCGAATCAGCGGGAAAATATCCTGCGCAAAATGCACAACAGCATCCACATTGGGCGCATAATCCATGTTGCCGGTAAACAGCAACGTTTTGTTTCCGGAATAGTCATGGGGCGGACCGCCAAACTGATCCAGATCTACGCCATTGGGCAACAGCGCCAGGTTGGAAGCGCCGTGTTCGGTTTGCAGAAACGACTGATCTTCGGCCGAGCAGGTCAGCACCCGGTCATAGGCATCGATCATCTCCTTCTCAAAGCTGTACACCCGCTCGTACTCCAGTCGTTCCAGGCGCTTTTTTACCGGATTTCCGGAGATACTTAAACGCCGTTTCCAATAGAGCGAGAACGCATCGGGTAAATCCAGCAACCGGGGTAGTTCACGATGCCGGGCCATGTAGGGCGCCATCCGCAAATGCTGTACATGTACGGCATCGTACCGGTTTTTCCGGAGCAGATCGTCTACCGCGTATTGCATCTGTAGCGAGCGGAAGTACAGCACCTGAAACGGCACTTCTGAAAACACGCCTTTGGCGACCCGCAATAAGCTTTTGGCTTTGGGGAGCTTCACCAGATGAATTTCTTCAAATATTTGCTGGAGTTCCGGAATATACGCCCGGTCGCCGTCCGATTCCAGGAAGGTCAGCAGATGCAGGGTATGGCCTTTGGCCGCCAGCCGCTTTGCCAGGTGAAAAATCTTCAGCTTATCCCCCCGAAACGGCGGATACGGAAAGCGGTTGGCTAAAAACAGAAGGGTCAAGGGCGTACTAAACTTGTCTGCGAATCGTCAATACCTCCGATCAGCAGTGTTCGGGGTAAATTTAAAGCAAAGAAAGCATGGCACCGTCTGGATGCGCATCCTGTTTAAAAGCCGGTCCCGTTCTTACCGCAGGATCTCATGGCCCATCTTGTCGCGCTTGGTTTGCAGGTACCGCTCGTTGTAGGGGTTGGACGGTACTTCAATGGCTACGTTTTCGATGATTTCGAGACCATAGCCCAGCAGACCGGCACGTTTCTTCGGGTTGTTGCTCATGAGCCGGATCTTGGAGATGCCCAGATACCGTAAAATCTGTGCGCCTACGCCATAGTCGCGCTGATCGGGCTTAAAGCCCAGTTCGATATTGGCTTCGACGGTATCCCGGCCTTCTTCCTGAAGCTTATATGCTTTCAACTTGCTCAGCAATCCAATTCCACGGCCTTCCTGGTTCATATACAGAATGGCACCTTTCCCTTCCCGTTCTACCATTTCCATGGCGGCTGCCAGCTGGTCGCCGCAGTCGCAGCGAAGCGAATGCAGAATATCGCCGGTAAAGCAGGAAGAATGCACCCGTACCAGCACCGGTTCGTCCGGTTTCCACTCGCCTTTTACAAGCGCCAGGTGTTGCTCGCCGGTATTGGTCTGGCGGAAGGCAATCAGTTCAAAATCGCCGTGTTTGGTGGGCATCTGCACCCGCACTTCTTCTTCAATCAGGCTTTCGGTACGCAGCCGGTATTCGATCAGATCTTTGATCGAGATGATTTTCAAATCAAATTTCTTCGCCACCTCCATCAATTCCGGAAGCCGCGCCATCGTACCATCGGGATTCATGATTTCCACTAACACCCCTGCCGGCTCAAAACCAGCCAGCCGCGCCAGGTCTACCGTTGCTTCGGTATGACCGGCCCGACGCAGCACCCCTTCAGCGCGGGCGCGCAACGGGAAGATATGGCCGGGACGCCCCAGATCTTCCGGACGTGTGGCCGGATCGATCAGCGCCTGCACGGTTGCCGCACGGTCGTGTGCCGAAATACCGGTGGTGCAGCCTTTGCCGATCAGGTCGATGGAAACCGTAAACGGAGTGCTGTGCAGCACGGTGTTGTTCTGTACCATCAGGTGCAGATCCAGCTCATCGCAACGTTCTTCGCTAATAGGCGCACAGATCAGCCCCCGTCCGTGAAGCGACATAAAGTTGATCACCTCGGGCGTGACGTTGCGGGCAGCCGTTACAAAATCACCTTCGTTTTCGCGGTCTTCATCATCTACTACAATCAGCAACTTGCCTTGCCGCAAATCTTCCAACGCACTTTCAATCGTATCGAGCATAAGTAAAGCGGAGTCCGGGGACAATACCCTTCCGGACGATGCGACTGCAAAGGTAGTCAATGGTTAAAAAGTGATTTTATAAAACGGAAATAAATGGATCACTGAAACCTATTGCTTTTGCAAGGCGTCTACCCAGCCGGCCAGAATCCGGGAACGGTCGAAATGGGCTTCCACAAATGCCCGCCCTGCCTTTGCTATGGTTTGTGCCCACAGCGGTTCTGCTACTACTCTGGCCAGCGCCTGTGCAAACGCTTCAGGGCTATCTGCAATCAGTGCCTGAACGCCGGGAACCACCGGAATGCCCTGCATGCCCACAGTCGTACTGATAATGAGTTTTCCGGACGCCATCGCCTCCAGAATCTTGACCCGGATGCCGCCACCGGAGCGCAACGGAACCACCAGGATAGGTTTGTCGGCCGTAAAGGCCTGCGCATCGGCTACCTCGCCAGTGATCTGTATTGTTCCGGACGCCAGTGCTTTCAGGGATTCGGGCATATGCCGACCGGCAAACGTAAGCGGCACCTCCGGGGCCGATTGTGTAACCAGTGGAGCAACCTGTTCGGCAAACCAGCGTACGGCTTCCACATTGGGCAACCAGTCCATAGCAGCCAGATGATAGCCTGCCAGCGCCAACGGCCAGGGCTGCACGGGATATGCCGCCAGATCGATGCAGAACGGCACCACCTGGATACGCGTTTCCGGGACCACACGGGCGGCTACAGTCGCGTCTGCTGCTGTGACTGGCAACAACCAGTCGAATAGCGGCCATATTTTTTGCTCATACGCAGCCATCCGCCGGCTGAGGTTTTTCAGGTAGCGTCGCTTGACCGGATGCGCTGTTTCGTGAGCCAGCCGCTCCCAGATTTCCGCTTCTACATTGTTCATCCGGAAAACAGCCTTCGCAGCAGGCGCTATGTTCCGGATTGTAGGAAGATACGAGGCCAGAAAAGGACTTTCGATATGCACCACCTCCGGCTGAAACTGCTGTAATTCCTGTTGCAGGGCTTCGGAAAACGCATTGCTTTCAAACCGCGTTACGTGGTACGGTTCCCGGCTCAGCAGCCAGTTGCGCACCAGCGAGATCGGTTTGATATCATTATTAACCGGGATCGTCCGGATGGCTTCCAGTCCGGGCCAGACCGCAGGCAATCTGGCAGGATCTGTGAAGTGCCGGCTCGTGTTCATCGCCAGCAACCGGCTGGTACATCCGGCTTCGGGATATCCTTTCAAAAATACATCCATACCCAATGCACCTCCATCATTGAGAGGATATGGTACACGGTTGGTCAGGATCAGTACGCGCAAAGCTATAAATCTTGAAAGGGGCTGCGAAGATAGACGGCGATGCCCTACGTACCTTGCAGGCGCTTACGATGCAGCAGATACAGACCGTTGTTTTTTTAGGATCCAAGCCAATCGGCTATCAGTGCTTCGCGCATTTAATCGGGCAACAGGATATTCTGGGCTACAAGGTCATTGGACTGCTCACCCAGCAGCGCACTGAATTTGCGGGTGCCGCGAATCTGACGCAACTGGCCACACAGCATGGCATTCCGGTGCTCGATACGCCGGATGACCTTCCGGAAACCGACCTGCTGTACTCGGTGCAGTACCACGCCATCCTGACGCCGGCGCAACTGGCAAAAGCCCGGATAGCGGCGCTCAACCTGCATATGGCCCCGCTTCCGGAATACCGGGGCGCGAATCAGTTTTCGATGGCCTTGCTCGACGGCAAAACCGAATTTGGCACCACCCTTCACCTGATGGATGCCCGGATTGATCACGGGGCTATTCTGTTTCAGAAACGCTTTCCCATTCCGGACGCCTGCTGGGTTGAAGACCTGTATACGCTTACAGAGACCGCCTCACTCCAACTCTTTACAGAAACCCTACCCGCTGTGGTTTCGGGAACGTATACGCCGGTTCCGCAACAGGAACTGGAAGCGCAGTATGGCAGTCAGCTGCATTACAAAAACGAGATCCGTACGCTTAAAGAACTTCCGGAAGCATCCTGTTCGGAGCAGCTGTTGCGCACCGTCCGGGCTACCTCCATGCCGGGGTTCGAGCCTCCGTACCTGCGGACAGCCGGCGGCGAAAAGATCTACCTGGTCCGCGAAAAAGATTTAAAACGTTAGATGACCCAGGCAAAGCGCATTGTTTGCACCATCACTTCTGATCCGGCTTATGATCAGCGGATGATCCGCATCTGTACGGCCCTGCAGAAAGGAGGCTATGAGGTGACGCTCGTAGGCCGGTTGCGCGCGCAGTCCACAGACCTGCCCCTGCAACCGTTTAAACAGGTACGCCTGGATATGCGCAGCCGGGATTCCGGAAAGCTGTTTTACTTCGTGTATTGGATCAAGCTGTTCTGGTTTCTGTTCTTTGTTCCGGCCGATGCATTGTGTGCGATCGATCTGGATACGATTCTGCCTGTCTTGTGGGTCTCCAGGCTACGGCGGTTGAAGCGGGTGTATGACGCCCATGAACTGTTTACGGAAATGGAAGAGGTAGTGTCCCGACCGGCTACGCGACGGATGTGGCTGTGGATTGAGCGCCACAGCGTACCGCAGTTTCGTTATGGCTATACTGTCAGTCAGATGTACGCCCGCGAATTCCGGGAGCGTTATGATGTGGAATACGCCATCGTACGCAACGCGACTGTTTTACGCCCACTGCTTCCGGTTCCGGAAGAGCGGGGCTACATTTTATATCAGGGCGCGGTGAATAAAGGACGCTGTTTTGAACAGTTGATTCCGGCCATGCAGCACGTCAACGGTCGGCTGCTGATTGCAGGGGACGGGAATTTTATGGCGGACGCCCAGGCGATGGTGAAGGAATTGAAATTGGACGACAAGGTGCAGTTCACCGGCTACATTCCACCAACGGAACTGCCTCAGTACACCCGTGGAGCGCTTGTAGGAATTACTTTGTTTGAGGCCCGGAGTAAGAGCAACCTCTACAGTCTGGCCAATCGTTTCTTTGACTATATGCATGCGGGTGTTCCGCAACTAGCCGGTGCGTATCCGGAATACACCGCTATCAATGAGGAGTTTGAAATCGCCCTGTTGATTCCGGAAATCACGCCAACAGCGATTGCTGCCGGCCTCAACCAATTGATCGAAGATCAAGCTTATTGGCAGCGGCTGCACGAAGCGGCCCTTCGGGCACGCGAGGTGTATAACTGGGGAGCCGAAGAAGCGCGATTATTGAACGTCTGGCAGCACGTATTTGCCTCATGATCAACGCCCCTTCCTTCTCTGTAGTGCTTCCGGCGTATAATAATGCAGCGACGGTCATCCCCGCCATCGAAAGCATCTTGCACCAAACCTATCCGCCTCTGGAAGTGATTGTGATCGATGATGGCAGCACAGATAGTACCCCTACACTGGTACAAACCAGATTTGGCGACCTGGTCCGGCTACTCATCTTTCCGGAAAATCAGGGTCCGGCAGCGGCCCGCAATGCCGGGTTGGAACAGGCCTCTGGTACCCATATCGCGTTCCTGGATGCGGATGATACCTGGCTGCCGCAGAAGCTGGAGGCAATGGCAGGAGTTCTTCATCAGTTTCCGGATACACACCTACTCTTTCATGCGCACAGTCTGTTGCCCGTTTCCATTCAGGAGGTTGCACCGCAGCAGGTGCCCTTCCGGAATCTGTTATGGCGCAATCCGGTAGCAACGCCGTGCGCCGTGGTGCGTAACGACGGCCTGCGTTTTGACAACCAGTTGCGCTGGATGGAAGACTGGGATTTTTTTCTACGTGCAGCCGAGGCCGGTCCGGTTATGTATTTACCGCAGCCGTTTACTGTTCTGGGTCGTCCCATTCTTTCGGCAGGCGGACAAAGCAGTGCGCACTGGCAGATGCGAAAAGCTGAGATGCAGGTATTATTTCGCTTTGCCCGACGTCAACAGGGGTACTGGCCGCTGGTCCCGGGCTGGATTCTGTTTATCCTTGCCAAGCATCTATATCAGTCGGCCCTGCGTCTGGGTTGAGCGTGGCAGCAGCTTCATGAGCTCCGCTTACATCAAAGACTTTTCCTCCATCTACCCGTACTACGCGTGCCGGGTATTTTTCAATAATGCTGTAGTCATGAGTGGCCATCACAATAGCAGAGCCATAGTCGCGGCAGATATTTCGTAGCAGAACCATAATCTCATCGCGGGTATCAGGATCGAGGTTACCGGTTGGTTCATCGGCCAGAATCAACTTGGGATTATTGAGCAGGGCACGGGCAATGTCAACCCGTTGCTGTTCACCGCCACTCATCTGATACGTCATCTTTTGCGACTTGTCGCGCAGGCCTACTTTACTAAGTACACTGTCGATCTTTTCGCGCATCAGGGCTTTGTCTTTCCAGCCAGTAGCGCGCAGAACAAATTCCAGATTGGCGTACACATTCCGGTCGGAGAGCAACCGGAAATCCTGAAACACGATGCCCAGATTCCGGCGCAGTGCCGGCAGAGTACGCCAGGTAAGTTTCCGCAGGTCATGTCCGGCCACGCTTCCTTCCCCTTCCCGGAGGGGCAGGTCGCCATACAGGGTTTTGAGCAGGCTCGATTTACCACTTCCTGTCTTACCAATCAGGTAAACAAATTCGCATTTATCTACCTGAAACTGTACGTCTTTGAGTACGGCTGTTTCATCCTGATAAATGCGGGCATTCTGAAGGGAAATAATATTCGATTCGTTCATTTGGGTCAACAGGTATTTAATAAGGCACCGGGAATCTGAGGGACGTTCCAAAGATAGGATACAGGGTTCGGGCACTTCATAAGCCTTGATGGATTTGGGTAAAATAAAAGCGGTTGCCACAAGTGGCAACCGCTTTTCAACATACGGATGGGTACGGGAACGTCTTAGTTCACAACCAGTTTCTCAGTTTGATTGAGACCGCTGGATTGGATTTGAACCAGGTAGATTCCTTTTACAGCAACCGCAGCAGCCGGGATGTTGATGGTAGTCAGGCTACCCATTCCCTGTGCAGTGGTGCGATAAATTACTTTACCGGTAATATCAGTGACGGTGACGTTCACATCGCCGGTTGCATTTTTCAAGAGTACGGCTGTACCTGCCTGCGTTGGGTTAGGAGCCAGTGCAACACCACGATCGGCCAACACTTGCTCGTCAATGCCTTGCGGGTTGTTGGAAACGTGAATCCGGTCGATGAAGAAGTTGTTACCGGTGCCATAGCGCGATACGTTAGCACCCGGACGATAGCGGAAACGGAACAGGATGGAATTGGTGCTGCTGGTTACGACCGAACGCAGATCCAGGCTGTTTAATTTCCAGTCCCACTGGCCCATCGGCTCAAATGGAGTGCTTACTGCACCTTTGTTGTTCAGGTCACGTCCTCTCAGAACGCTTACACTTTTCCAGCTGTTACCACAATCCGTACTGGCGAATACCTGGAAGGTATCACGGGTATCAGTAGGCGGGTAGAAAGTAGTCCGGCTCGCGCTGGAAGAATAGAAGTTGAGGTTCAGATTCCCTCCGTTGTTCAGACCGGTCAGGTCAAACGGACGGGAGAAGAAATCATCAAAATCACCATCAGGGGAGCTACCTGGCAGATTGAGCGTTGGCGTGTTGGTACCATAGCGGTAATCATATGTGCGGTACGCCATACTGGTGTTGTCATAGAATCCTACATTTGCCAGTTCCCACTTAAACGTGTTGTTGTAGTAGTTGAACATCGGCCAGCGGTCCCGGTCGCTGTTAGCCGCAAATTCCTGCCAGTAGCCAATAGGAGCAATCTGATCGTTTGCATCCGCTACATAGACCGCCTGGCGGGTTTCAGTATCAGACCCTGCATTGGACGTTGCGGTCAGGCTTACAGTCGCCCAGCCCGGTTGACTGAATGAAACAGCGATCGGAAGTGAGTTATTGGCCGGCGTTATGGTTGAAGGAGTCGCACCGTTGCTGAAGTTCCAGGTAATGCCATTGGCACCAATCGTATCACCATACGTACGGTTGTAGAACGTGAAGGACTGACCGGTACACTTGTACACCACATCGCTGGAATTGTACACACCAGGAGAAACGTACATGGCTTCCGGACTGGTTGGCGAATTGGAATACTGCTGAAGCGAGAAGTCAGCCGCCGGACGGGTATCACGGCGCGGAATGATCGTTCCGTTAGCATCCATAATACCGACCCGAACCAGATTGGCACGGCTGGACAGGTTGTTCCGGTTGGCCAGTGGAGACGCTGCAGCAAGACGCATATTCAGCGACTGTCCGTGAGTAAACATCTTAGAACAATAGGTATAATCCATTACGTTCTGAGAATTCACCGTATCCGGATAATCTACGAGGAACCCACCATCCGGCAGCGAAACCGCCTGAGCCGGGATGTTATAGTTACCGGTATCATTGATATACAGGCTCCGGTAGGTAGTCGTATCATAGATCCGGAAGAATCCATGGCGCAACCGCCAGTTATAGAAATAGCTATAGGTATTCCGGGCACCGGTATCATTTTTCAGATATACAACGCCTGAGATTTTTTGGTACGGAATGCTTACGGTATTGGTATCCTTGTACATACCCGGATTCACCGCGAAGCTCATGGTATACCCCATGCCTGGATTTACCTTCCAGCGAACCGGCACATTCATGACCCGACCACGTGGCAACCGGAGGGTATCCGAGTAGGAGTTGGTCTGCACGCCATTGCGGGTCAGTTGAATAGTATACCCGGTTCCGGAATCGGCCGTGTAGATGCTTACAGTATCCAGATAGAATACAGAGTAGGCATCAAAGCTGATTCCATCATTGATGGATGTAGAACGAATCTTACGGTTAGTGTCCGGTGTCAGTTTACCGGTAACAACCGGATTCAATGTACAGACAGTATCATAGATAGCAGCGAGGTTCAAACAACCATCACCTGCTGGCGGTGGATGTCCTTTGGTAGGCGGGGTATCGAAAACACCGTCATCACCGCAGGAAATACCAGGGTTGTTGGTGTTACCCCATGTGTGCGCCAGGCTAAAGCTGTGCCCAATCTCGTGGCCAAGGGTATTGTCGAAATTAATATTGCGCTGACCGTTGGCAGTCGTAGCAGCCCAGCCCACCATTACGCCATCTACGGTAACCAGTTCCGGAATTCCGTTTACAGTACTCGGCTGGTACGCATAAGCAGCAGCACCGGCAGTAGTAATGAACCGGTTCACCCAGATATTAAAATAGGAATCCGGTGCCCAGCCGCCGATTTTAGCCGGATCGCCGCCTTTCAGTGTCAGATAGCTGCGGTGACGGGTAATCCCATTGGTAGGCTGACCATTCGGGTCAACCTGCGCCAGATGGAAAACGAATTTAGTTTTTCCGACATACCGGCTGTTGGTACCCCGGATCAGGCCTTTGTAAGGCGCAATGATCTGTGACGTATCCGCATTCATCCGGTTGTAAAGGACATTCAGTTCGTCTACCACACCGTAAATCTGGTTGTCGGTTACGCTGGTAAACTCCGCGCCATAATTGTGCACGATATGGAATACCAGCGGAATGTGGTACACCGTAGTCGTGTCATTGGCAGTGAAAGTTGTTTTAGCAAATCTCGACAAATCCATTTTCCCCAGGGAAGCATCCAGTGTTTGCTTCCAGCGGGCGGCGTTCTCGGAAATCTGCTCGGGATATTTTTCCCGGGCTAGGCGTTCCATCTCGTCTGTGGCACAGGTACGGGTGGTGGTCTGCTGTGCCTGCACAGTGCCCACCAGTCCGGCCAAAAACGCCGAAGAAAGGAGTATTTTCTTTATCATGAGCATGGTGATAGCTGCTTCTATGAAGCAGGAAGTTCAAAAGTAACGATAAATTGGTTAAAAAGGTTTGCTAAAGAGAGGAGTTTATTTTAAGGCAAAGCGCTCAGCAAGAATGCCTTTCCGGAGCCAAATAGTCTGATTCTATTGTCTTCATAAGGCCCTGGATCTGTTTCCGCTATTCCGGAAAAGATTCATAAATAGATCTGAGCCACTCCGGTTGCCAAAACCGCAAAAAGGGTAGCCTGCTTATGCGGCTACCCTTTTTCTGAGCGTACGATTTTAGATATGATTACCGGCCATTTTTATGATCGATGATGGCACCTACACCCGTTCCGACGGCTGCACCACCCAATCCACCGATCAGTGCACCTACACCCCGGTTCCGTCCGTTGACGATAGCACCTCCGATGGCACCGGCACCAGCGCCGATTACTGCACCTTTAGCCTTGGCACTCCATCCTCTTTTGGCAGGGGTTGCTGGCTGGTAAACCGGAGCGGGCTCATAAGCGGCATTCGAATACGTAGCACGGTTGCTATACGTATTGCTGGAAGTTGCGGCCCTTCGCGGAGTTGAACGGCGGGTGGTCGTTACAACAGCGGTCTTGGTTGCGGCTTTCTGCTTGTCAGCAATAGCAGCGACTTCCTGCATCGAGTCCACTACCTGTTGTTTAACCAGTTCCATCTTCATGGAATCAATGGTAGCCTTGTGAGCAGCGACTACATCTGCCTGCTGGCTGGTTTCAGAATTTTGACAGGCCACGAAGCTCATCGTAAGCATTCCAAAGGCGGCCACAGAAAAAATACGTTTCATAAAAAATCCGTTTTTAAAATGAGTTATTACGCTCAGTGAGGAATAAAAAAGACCAGGCCAAGAAAACAAGCCAGCATAACATTGATGCAATGCGGCGGCTTTCGTACTTCTAAGACCCGGGCCTAAACAGGAAGTTTAAGAGCGCTAAATTTTTTCCGAACCTCTTCCGGAATTTTCTTGACCTTAATTCGTTCCAGCATACAACCAAAAAAGGGACGCCTGCATGCATGCAGGCGTCCCTTTTGATACTGTGCCCCAGGCCGGACTCGAACCGGCACGAGCATTGCGGCTCAAGGGATTTTAAGTCCCTCGTGTCTACCATTTCACCACCAGGGCGGCCACAGCAAAGCTATCTCATTGCTACAAACAAAAAATTCCAAACCGGAACCGGCTTGGAATTTTAGAAAAAGAGCGGAAGACGAGATTCGAACCCGCGACCCCAACCTTGGCAAGGTTGTGCTCTACCAGCTGAGCTACTTCCGCTTGAAATACTTCTAAGAACCTATCCCGACCTCAAACTAAACCGTTCCGTTTGCGGTTGGGAGTGCAAATGTACATTTCGATTTGAAATCACCAAATTTTTTTTGGCACGGTACCCAGTTTCCGGATCCTGCTGGTTGCCGGCCTGCTGTTCAGCAGTTCTAATGCGGGAACCCTGCTTACTTTCGCCCCCGTGTCGCCGTTGCTTACTTTGCTTCGTAAAGATGTGGTTGCCGAATGGCGTCACAAGCACATGCTGTTTGGCGTACTGCTGTATGTAGGCAGTATGGTGTTTATCATCTACGCCATGGCCGGCCGGCCCGAAGCGTCTGTCTGGAATGTCTTGTTCTGGGTGTCCCAGCTGTTTGCCGCTGTAAATGCTGCGGCCCGGAGTTTTCTGGCCGAAAGTGCGGCCCGGTTCCGATACTATGCCACACTGGTGCCTGCCCGGACCTATTTCTTATCCAAACTGCTCTACGGACTGGTTCTGCAGCTGCTCGTGACCCTCGCCAGCCTGCTGTTGTTTGCGGTATTGCTGGGCCTGCCACTGTATCGGCCCTTCGAATTCCTGCTCACAGCCTTTCTCGGAAGTTTGTCGCTGTCGCTGGTCTTCACCTTCTTATCTGCCATCGCCTCCCGGGCCGGTGGCAATGCAGCGTTGATGGCCATTCTGGGCTTTCCACTGCTGTTGCCGGTGCTGATGATGCTGGGCCGGATGGCGCTGGCAGGCATCACAGCCGTTGAAACGCCCGGTTGGTGGAGTTTGGTCGGTGCCCTTACAGGGTTGGATGCCTTACTGCTGGCCCTTGGATTGGTGCTGTTTCCGGTGCTGTGGAAAGAGTAAAGCCAGCGTGTTGGATGAATCCGGAACAATGAATACAGGTATTTCACCTGAGTTCCACTCCAGGCTGTACACCTTATCCAATTCCGGAGACCTGAATCCCGGACTCCGCCCTACCTTCGCAGGCCGAAAACGCGCATGATTATTTTGAGTCGCCATCACTGGTGGAAAACGCTCTGTGTACTTCTGCTGACGTACACCCTTTTTGCTGGTTTGCTCGGCGGGGTTCCGGCGCGCTTTATCCTTAATGAGTCGATCCGGAATCTGTATTTCCATGTGCCCATGTGGTTTGGCATGCTGGGACTGTTTACCGGCTCGTTTGTCTACGCGATTAAGTACCTGCGCTCCGGCAATCCGCTGGATGATCTTCGCTCGGTCAGCTGGCTCAAAGTAGGTGTTTTGTTTTCGATCCTGGGCATGATTACCGGGATGATCTGGGCCACTTATACCTGGGGAGAACCTTGGAGCAACGACCCCAAGCAGCTGGGTACTGCCGTTTGCATGCTGTCTTATTTTGCGTATCTCGTGTTGCGCAGTGGCATTCCGGATGATGAGAAGCGCGCCAAAATAGCGGCCGTATACAATGTATTTGCCTACGCGATGATCTTCCCGCTGTTGTTTGTAATTCCCCGGATCGTCGATTCCCTGCATCCGGGCAACGGCGGTAATCCGGCTTTTTCCAACTATGATCTGGATGCCAAAATGCGGCTGGTCTTTTACCCGGCTGTAATTGGCTGGTTTCTGCTCGGCCTGTGGATGACGCAACTGCGCATCCGGTTGGGCAAAATTCAAAATCGCATCGAAGATGCACAACCTTTCCGCCATGCCTAGCCCTACCCGTCTGTACGGTTTTGTTCTCTTTTTAACGGGTGTATTGCTTACCCTGCCTGCCGCTGCACAAACAGATCGTCCGGAAATGGCGGATCTGATGCGTGCTGACGGCAAGATCTGGGTTGTGGTAGCGGTACTCGCAACTATATTTGCCGGGATTTTCGCGTACCTCATCCGGCTCGATCGTAAGGTGAGCCGACTGGAACGCGAAACCAATTAGTCTTTTTCTACTTTTTCCCTTTTCTGCCAAACCAACCGAAATGGCTCAAAACAATGACCAGCACTACAGCTTTTTTCAGGGCGTAGAGCGCAACTTCGACAAAGCGTCTCAGTACACCCGCTTTGAAACCGGCATCCTCGAACAAATCAAGGCTTGCAACTCTGTTTACCGGATGAAGTTCCCGGTGCGCATTGGCGACAAAGTGGAGGTGATTGAAGCCTACCGCGTACAGCACTCGCATCACAAGCTGCCCTGTAAAGGCGGTATCCGGTACTCCATGGACGTCAATCAGGACGAAGTGATGGCTCTGGCTGCGTTGATGACCTACAAATGCGCGATCGTAAACGTACCGTTCGGTGGTGGTAAAGGCGGTATCCGCATCAACCCTAAAAACTATTCGGTTTTCGAACTGGAGAAAATCACCCGTCGGTATGCGTCTGAACTGGTGAAGAAAAACTTTATCGGTGCCGGCATCGACGTACCGGCTCCTGATTATGGTACCGGTGCCCGCGAAATGAGCTGGATCGCCGATACGTATGCATCCCTGAATCCGGGCGATGTGAATGCACTGGGCTGCGTAACCGGCAAACCGGTGAGCCAAGGTGGTGTTCGCGGTCGTACGGAAGCTACCGGTCTGGGCGTATTCTACGGTGTGCGTGAGTTCTGCAACTGTGAAGACGACATGAAAAACCTGGGCCTGGCCAAGGGCATTTCCGGAAAGCGCGTGATTGTGCAAGGTCTTGGTAACGTAGGCTACCACGCGGCTAAATTCTTCTTCGACGCCGGTGCGATCATCGTTGGTCTGGCCGAGTATGAAGGTGGCCTTTACAATGAAAATGGTCTGGACCTGTATAAAGTGGTTGAACACCGCAAAGCCACCGGCTCGATTCTGGGCTTCGGCAACGGTGCACAGGAATTCCAGAATTCATTTGACGTGCTGGAGCAGGAGTGCGACATCTTTATCCCGGCTGCACTCGAGAATGTTGTGAACGCCGGCAATGCCGACCGTATCAAAGCCAAAATCATTGGTGAAGGTGCCAATGGACCCCTGACACCAGAAGCAGATGAAATTCTGTTCAAAAAAGGCGTGGTAGTAATCCCGGATATGTACCTGAACGCAGGTGGCGTAACTGTTTCGTACTTCGAGTGGCTGAAAAACCTGAGCCACGTTCGCTTCGGCCGGATGGATAAGCGCTTTACCGAAAATCAGAATGCCAATATCATTCGCACGGTAGAGAATATGACCGGTAAAAACGTAACTGAATCCGAGCGCAAAATGCTGCTGCATGGCCCGGACGAAGAAGATCTGGTGTATTCCGGCCTGGAAGACACGATGATCGGCTCGTTCCACGAAATCCGCGAAGCGCAGAAAGCCCATCCGGAAGTGGATATGCGTACGGCCGCGTTTATCGTCGCAATCAATAAAGTAGGCGCTGCCTACGAAGAACTCGGTATCTTCCCATAAGGAATCTGATCCCATCATTAAAAAAGGTGCGCTTTTGAAAGCGCACCTTTTTTGATTTATATGGTACCAACTATCCAACTGCCGGTTAGTTTTGCCGCATGATTTTCCGGAAGTGGATTGCCTTGGTGCTCATCCTCCTGGCAGCGCTCAGCTACGGGTGGCGCATCAGCGACAAACCACTTGATTTTGACGAGCGCTACACGCTGAACATCGCGACCGGACTGGGAGGAACAACTTCCGGCATCCGTACGTTCGGAACCTTTCCGACACAGCCCATTTCCGGAAGCGCCTTTACCTCCAAAGCCTACTGGGACCGCTTTACCTACGCCAATACCGTTGCCACTGCCTTGAGTGATAACGGTCAGGGCATTCCATACATGACGGTGCTGCATAGCTGGATTGAGGCCACGGGACTGACCGTCGCAGGCACCCGGTGGCCCTCAGCACTGGCCCTGCTGCTAACAGGCGGATGCCTCTGGTACTGGCTTCAGAAACAGGATCGCGCGCGTTCCGGAATGGCCCTTCTGGCACTGACGCTTTTGTTGTTCAATGGGCTGCTGTTGGATCTGGCCCAATACATCCGGTTCTACACCTTCGGAGTCTTATTAGTGGTCCTGTCCTGGATCGGACTTCACCGGCTGTGTACCCGCCGACGGATTCCGGATGCGGTGTTGCTGGGAACGATCTGGACCGTAGCGTTCGTGAACCAGTATTTTGCCGCACTCGTGATTGGGTCTCAGGGACTGTATCTGTTGCTATTTGAACGAAAAACGCTTTCTCCCCGTATCTGGGCAGGCCTGATTGCCGGCAGTCTGGTTCTGCTGTTGATCTGGTTGTTCCCACTGGGCGGCATCGAAGCCTTTGCATCGGTGTTCCGCTACCACGATCGGTCGATGCAGGCAGCAGATACCTGGAGCACCCCGGCGACGCTGTCGGTTATTCTGACCGGACTAGCCGCTGATCTGGCCACCTGTTTTGGCGCCGCTACGCACTATACCGCCAGTTTTAAAACGGCCTTCAATGTCGTGCTGGCGCTGCCCGGATGGATGTTGTGTCTTCGACTGACCCGCGAATCGCTGACCCCGTTTCAACTGTTTTGTGCACGGGTAGCAACACTGGTGATCGGACTTCAACTGCTGTTTGTGATTGGGCATATCAGTCTTACCCACAAAACCTTGTTGCTGGTGATCCGGTACTGGACATTCTGCATTCCTTTTTGCCTGGTACTGTTGAGTCTGGCCGTTGTCAAAGGCTGGCAGGCAGGTGGCTTTTGGCGAATGCTAGCGTTGATTAGCCTGATCGGGTTAGGCGTACGGGGCAGCTTTTCGGTGTATGCAGCTTTTTCCGGAAAAGCGCTTTCGGGCTTCCAAAAGCCGCAGTGTATTCCAATGGCAGCGTATCCGGATTACGAAGCGCTCAGCCATCAGATCAGGCAGCAGGCCGGCACCGGCGATACCGTTTGTTTCAAACGCTGGAAAACCGCGCAGTGTACCAATTGGTTTCTCCGAACGGCTCCCAGGATCGTTCAACAGGTCGATACGACTCAAAGCGGTGAGGTGCTTTTAAAAACGCCTTCCGGAAGGCGTCCGATTCCGATTCATCTGGGGCGTCCGATAGCAGCACGTCCCTGCAACTAAGGGTTCCGGGAGCGCTTTCTATTTGATACGCAGTACGGCGCTATCCGTAACGGCGTAGAGCTGTTGGAACTGCTGTGCATTCAGATAATGGCAACCGGTAAAATCCCCGAATGCCGGCAGAATCAGGGATCGATCACTCAGCGCGAAGCAGGGCACGGCAATCTGCTGACGGCCTTTCCCGGCTATTTTAATGCCCGGATGCAGATGCCCGTGAATAACGAAGTCGGTTGTGACTGCCGGTTGATCGTGCATAATGCAGATCCCTCCCAGAAACAGCTTTTCCGGAAACAGTTCCAACAGGCACGATTCGTAAAAAGAAGCCTCCAGAATATCGTGATTTCCGATAACCAGCTGGAAGGTTACTTCCGGAAACTGCGCCCGCCAGGTTTTAAAGGCTGCTACTTCATTATTGTGACGGGAATGAAACAGGTCGCCCGCAAAGATGACCCGCTCTGCGCCGGTCTGCGTGATGATTGCGGTGAGCCGGTCGGCATTATTGGTATTGACACGGGCAGGAATGGCCATACCGGCTTTCCGGAAATGACCAGCCTTACCCCAGTGGACATCGGCTATGACAAGAGTCTTCCCTTCCGGAAACCAAAGTGCTTTCTCCGGAAGCAAGAACGCCTGTTGTCCCGGAAGTTCGATGGGCAGAGTACCGGCGTTCACGGAGTTATATCAGCATCGCTTCCGGCAGGCCGGAAGGGGCGCAGCCGTGATTTGCTTTTATTGAATACCGGGTTGCCTGTGTTGGCTTTAGGCGGCGGCGGAACGTTGTTGGCCTTGGCATCCCGGCAGTCGGCAGAACAACAGTGATCAAAAGCCTGGGCGCATTCGGGACACTGGATAAACAGCAGGTGACAACCGTCGTAGGTGCAGTTCACATGGTTGTCGCAGGGCGTGCCGCATTGGTGGCAGTGGGCCAGTACCTCATCGGTAATGCGCTCCCCCATCCGGGCATCAAACACGAAATTTTTGCCCCGGAACAAAATCGGCAAATTTTCTTCGCGGGCCTTGCGGGTGTATTCGATAATGCCGCCTTCCAGATGATACACGTTTTGAAAGCCCTGATGCTTAAAGTAGGCACTGGCTTTTTCGCAGCGGATGCCGCCCGTGCAATACATCACCACAGGCTTGTCTTTGGCTGCCTGCAGCATGTCCACCGCCATCGGCAACTGCTCTTTAAACGTATCGCTGGGCACCTCAAGAGCACCATCAAAGTGGCCAACCTCGTACTCGTAGTGATTGCGCATATCGACTACCACCACGTCGGGGCTAGATTGCACCAGCGCATTGTATTCGGCAGCTTTGAGGTACTGGCCGGTATCCGCCGGGTTGAAAGTGGGGTCGTCAATGCCATCGGCGACAATCTGCGACCGTACTTTGATTTTCAGCACCCAGAAGGATTTGCCGTCATCGTCTACGGCGATATTGAGACGCATCCCGGTCAGTTCCGGAAATGCATACAAGGCTTCTCTCAGCGCATCGAACCTGGACGCCGGCACGCTGACCTGGGCATTAATGCCTTCGTGGGCTACATAGATGCGACCGAAGACGCTAAGTGTCTGGAGACGTTCGTAGAGCGTATCGCGGAACGCTTGCGGATCGGGAATCGCAAAATACCGGTAGAAAGAAATCGTGGTTCGAGGCTCGGTTTCGGCGAGCATCTTTTCCTTCAGCTCTTTAGTATTGATGCGGTTGTGAAGCAAGGGCATGGTACACAGATGCCTGATTCAGATTTTTAGGGCGCTGCAAATTTACGCCTTCCGGATATGGGTATAGGAAGGTACTAAACCGGATCATCCGAATATTTGTTCAACGACTCCGGTACTTCTAATAAAACATCCAAAAGGCTTTCCTGCTATACTTTCCTACCAGTACCGCAGTGGGTTTCTACGGCCCAGTCCGATGTAGCGTTTCATGTTCATCCAAAACGCCAAAATCATATACAGAATGACCGGTGAGCCGAAGGTGAGGAAACTCAAATACACAAACCACATCCGGATACGGCTGGTAGCAATGCCCATCCGGTCACCCAGCTGCGTACAGACGCCAAAGAGGTTCAGTTCAATAAAATCCCGCAATCTGTTAAGTGTTGGGTTCATAGCAAAGGCGGTTTGACCTCAAATATAATTCTTTCCGGAAAAAGGTTGTGCCGCGAATGCCGACTTGCTTGTCTTCCTGTCATTTAAACGCAGTCAGGAGCTGTGTAGTCTGTGTCTTAAGGCTTTCGACAGACTCAGGGAACACATTTAAGGTGACCAAGTGACTAGGTAAGCGACTGTCAAGCTGAGCCTGTCGAAGCCCGTATACTGAAATTGTCCTATTACTGGCCCTTCGACAGGCTCAGGAATGACACGTCGAAGCCCATGCAAACAAGAGATACTACTGATGTTTTGACAGGCTTATAAATTTTTTCTAATAAAAAAACCTTCCGGAAAATAAGTCTGGAAGGTTTTAAAATGCAGTCTTTAAAAGAAGCTTACTGGTCGTTGGTATGACGGGCCTGCTTGCCCTGGTCCGCATAGTTTTCCACACCACTGGCGCTGTGTTCGGGTCCGATCGATTCGGAAACCTGCTTGTCAGTTCGGCCTTTGGCAAATTCCTGGCGAATCACGTTGAGGGCACCACCGGATTTAAACCACTCGATCTGCTGCGAGTTGTAGGTGTGGTTGACCTTGATTTCTTCCGGATTGCCGTGGGCATGATGCAGCACTACTGTCAACTGCTTACCGGGCGCAAATTCGGTCAGCCCCAGGATATCAATAGTATCGTCTTCACGCACCTTGTCGTAATCTGCCTTATCAGCAAAGGTGAGTGCCAGCATACCTTGTTTTTTCAGGTTGGTTTCGTGGATCCGGGCAAAGGATTTTACCAGGATAGCCCGTACGCCCAGATGGCGCGGCTCCATTGCAGCATGCTCGCGGGAAGAGCCTTCGCCGTAGTTTTCGTCACCTACTACAATCGATCCGATACCGGCAGCCTTGTAGTCACGGGCCGTATCCGGAACGCCACCGGTAGCACCGGTCAGCTGGTTTTTCACATTGTTGGTTTCCATGTTGAAGGCGTTAATCGCGCCGATCAGCATGTTGTTGGAAATATTGTCGAGGTGACCGCGGAATTTCAGCCACGGACCGGCCATCGAGATATGATCCGTCGTACATTTTCCGTAGGCTTTGATCAGCAGCTTCAATCCTTTCAAATCGGTTCCTTCCCAGGCGGCAAACGGTGCCAGCAATTGCAGGCGCTGGCTGTCATCTTTGACATCTACCGCGATGTGGCTGCCGTCTTCAGCAGGTGCCTGGTAGCCCGGATCATCTACGTCGAAGCCTTTTGGAGGCAGTTCAAATCCGGTAGGCTCATCCAGTTTTACCTGCTCACCGTTTGCGTTGGTGAGGGTATCCGTCAGTGGGTTGAACGACAGGCTGCCGGAGATGGCATAGGCCGTTACAATTTCCGGAGAGGCCACGAAGGCGTGCGTACCGGCGTAGGAATCGTTCCGCTTGGCAAAGTTCCGGTTGAAGGAGGTAACGATGGTGTTTTTACGGTTAGGGTCGTCGATGTGACGTGCCCATTGTCCAATGCAGGGTCCGCAGGCGTTGGCCAGTACCACACCGCCCATTTTGTCGAACGTATGCAGGAAGCCATCACGCTCTACGGTAAAGCGGACCATTTCCGAACCGGGCGTAATGGTGTATTCGCTTTGTGCTTTCAGTCCTTTAGACAAGGCATCTTCCGCAATAGAAGCCGAGCGGGAAATGTCTTCGTAGGAGGAGTTGGTGCAGGAACCGATCAGGGCGACTTCGATGGTATCGGGCCAGTTGTGTTCTTTAACCGCTTCCGCCATTTTGGAGATCGGCGTTGCCAGATCGGGCGTAAATGGTCCGTTTACATACGGCTCCAGTTCGTCCAGGTTAATCTCAATCAGTTGATCGTAATATTTTTCCGGAGCGTCATACACTTCTTTATCGGAGCGCAGGTACTCGATCGTCTGATCAGCCAGATCAGCGATTTCGGCCCGCTTGGTACCCCGCAGATACGCGCCCATTTTCTCGTCGTAGGCAAACAGCGAGGTCGTAGCACCGATTTCTGCACCCATGTTGCAAATGGTGCCTTTACCGGTACAGGACAGGCTATCGGCACCTTCACCAAAGTATTCGACGATGGCACCGGTACCGCCTTTCACCGTCAGGATACCAGCTACTTTCAGGATGATATCTTTCGCACTGGTCCAGCCGCTCATTTTTCCGGAAAGCCTTATGCCGATCAGTTTCGGCATTTTCAGTTCCCAGGGCAAACCTGCCATCACGTCTACGGCATCAGCACCGCCGACTCCGATAGCGATCATTCCGAGACCACCGGCGTTGGGCGTATGGGAATCGGTACCGATCATCATACCGCCCGGAAATGCGTAGTTTTCGAGGACGACCTGGTGGATAATACCAGCGCCGGGCTTCCAGAATCCGATCCCGTATTTGTTGGAGATCGAGCTCAGAAAATCATACACTTCTTTGTTCGTGTCTTCAGCCACTGCCAGATCTTCTGTAGCACCCACTTTGGCCTGAATCAGGTGATCGCAGTGGACGGTAGACGGAACGGCAACCTGAGCACGGCCGCAGGTCATAAACTGCAACAAAGCCATCTGTGCGGTGGCATCCTGCATAGCTACGCGGTCGGGCGCAAAGTTGACATAGTCCTTTCCCCGTTCGTAGGCCGTATGGGCGATTTCAGTCGTGTGGGAATACAGGATTTTTTCGGCCAGCGTGAGCGGACGTCCCAGCAGTTTGCGGGCGGATTCAACGCGCGCCGGCATCTGGTTGTACACTTTTTGGATGAGATCTAAATCGAACGCCATATTGTAGAAAGGAGATTTGTCAGTAAGGGGTCACTTCTAAGAAGGCGCAAAGGTATTTCATGGAAGTCATTAACATTTTATATGGCTATTTTTAAAAAATTTGGTCTTTTGCGATGTGTGAGGTTTAATTTAGCTAGCCCCTGACAGTTTTTTAGAGTAAAGGGTTGGGTCATTTGTTTACAGAGTTATTCTTACCAGTCATTTTTAACCAACGGGGCCAACGCCGAATCCCGCAAAAGATCAGGCATCGTGTTTATGAATCTTAGAAAGTTACTCTTACCGGTAGCAATGGCCATTGGGGCGTTGTTTTCCGGAACCAAACAGGCAGGCGCCCAAACGGTGATTACCGTTGGTACTGGTACCAGTGCCACCAGTGGAACAAATGGTCTCCCGATTTACCGAAGCAGTGCTTCGAGTAGTTTCAACTACTCGCAATCAGCCTCTCTTTACACCACAACAGACTTGACCAGTCTACCGAATGGGGCTACGATCACGGCCATTGCATTCAACAAAACAACCAATGCATCCCTTAAAACAGGGCGGACCGCATCTTTCAACCTGTTACTGAAAAATACCAGTAATACAGCACTCAACGGCTCTACAACGTGGTCGACTTTTACTACTGGAGCTACCTCTGTTTATTCCAATGCAACTCTGGATAGTGCTACGGTGGCCGCAACTCCTTGGCTGACATTTCCACTCAGTACTGGTTTTGTCTATACAGGCGGCTCTTTAGAGATTTATTCCGACTGGTCAATCAATACCGGTACAGGGAACCCTACTACAGCAGGCTTCTCGTTTGCGTATACCAATACAACCAATATCCAATCGGTCGGCACTTCTAACAGTGCTTCATTGGGAACGAGCACAACGCTGAGTTCGACGAATACCCGACTGAATAATATTCAGATTACGTATACTGCACCTGCTGCCTGTAGTGGTACTCCCACCGCAGGAACATCGAATGCATCTATAACCACTACATGTGCCAGCAACCCAGTCACCATTACCCTCTCCGGCGGAACAGCGGCTTCGGGTCTTTCGTATCAGCTTCAGAGTTCACCTAACAACACGACATTTACGAACGTAGGCACTGCTGCTACTATAGCCAGTTTTACGACTACAGTAGCAGCGGGTGTGACCTATTACCGGATCAATACCACTTGTACGTCCAGTAACCAGACAGCTGCAAGTACTTCGATCGCAGTAACAGGTCAAGGGCCGATTACGACCTTCCCATATACAGATACCTTCTCCAACTCCGGATTGCCGTCCTGCTGGTCAGCTTCGGCCGGCAGCGGCGCTTCCTATCAGTGGACTGGTGTGGCGTCTGATGGTACCTATGGTGCATCGGCCCCTCAGTCCGGTTCCGGATTCCTGGCCCTGAATGTGTTTAATGCACAGACCGCGTACAATCCGTACCTGCTCAACTCCCGTTCGTACACGCTGAGCGGTGCAGCCAAGCAGCTTCAGTACTACTATTACCTGGGCAATGGCGGTTACAAAGGAACCACCGGCGCTACCGGTTCTGATCCGTATCCACTGACCGTATTGGGTACTAAAGACAATGGCGCTACCTACGATACCCTGTATCGACACAGTACAGCCAACTCTGTGTTTGCTACCGGCAGTGCCACGTCATTCTGGACGCTGAATACTATTGTGCTCCCGGCGTCTTATGCTGGTCAAACGGTATCATTCCGCTTCCTGTCCATCTCTAACTATGGCAGTGGCTTTACCAACCAAGGTTTAGATGAAGTAACTGTATTGAACGTTCCATCTTGTTCTCCGCCGACTGGCGTAACGGTTTCCAACATCACGACTAGTGGTGCAACAATCGGATGGACAGCTTCAGTTTCCACACCTTCCAGCGGCTATCAGTATGAAGTGCGCAGTTCCGGAACCGCAGGTTCAGGCGCAACAGGCCTGGCGGCTTCCGGAAATACAGCTGCAGGGGTTCTTACAGCCAACGCTACAGGACTTGCTTCTAATACCTCCTATACAGTGTACGTTCGGTCAAACTGTGGATCCGGTTCCTTTAGCAGCTGGACAGCAGGTACGTCCGTTACCACACTTTGTAGTCCCGTCACCACATTCCCGTATATCGACACCTTCTCCAACTCGGGCTTGCCTTCATGTTGGTCAGCGTCAGCCGGCAGCGGTGCTTCGTATCAGTGGACTGGTGCTGCATCTGACGGTACCAACGGGGTAGCCGGACCTCAATCCGGTTCCGGATTCCTGGCCCTGAATGTTTACAACGCACTGACTTCCTACAACCCATATCTGCTCAACTCCCGCGCATACACGCTGAGCGGTGCAGCCAAGCAGCTTCAGTATTATTACTACCTAGGCACGAACGGATATAAAGGCACTACCGGTGCTACCGGTTCGGATCCATACCCGCTGACGGTATTGGGCACAAAAGACAATGGTGCTACCTATGATACCCTGTATCGGCATAGCACCGCCAACTCTGTGTTTGCCACCAGCAACTCCACTTCGTTCTGGACACTAAACTCAATCGTACTGCCGGCATCGTATGCCGGTCAGACGGTATCATTCCGCTTTCTGTCTATGTCTAATTATGGCAGTGGCACCACCAATCAGGGGCTGGATGAGGTTGCCGTCAACAACGTTCCAACCTGCTTTACACCGACTGGTGTAACCGTTTCCAATATTACCAACAACAGCGCTACGCTTACCTGGACCGCTCCGACGCCGACCCCGGCCAATGGCTATCGGTACCAGATCCGCAGCGGCAACGCAGTAGTTGCCAGCGGCACGACTGCTGCCGGCGTAACCACTGTGAACGTGACCGGTCTAGCCGCCAATGCCATTGATACCGTGTTTGTGCGCTCCCTGTGTTCTGCAACCGATTCCAGCATGCTCTCCGGCGCGGTGGTATTCAGAACAATCTGCAACACTACTGGTTTGCCGGTTGCCGAAGGATTTAACGGTACCAGTCTGCCTTCCTGCTGGAGTACACAACTTGTAGCTATTCAGACGGGTACCAAAATTTCGGTGGTTAGTTCCGGATCTTTTCCGACTACGTCTCCGTACGCCGGTTCCGGGATGGTTCAGTATAATGCCTATAGCAGTACCAACGGGGGTTCCGGAAGTCAGGAGCGACTGGTTTCATTGCCAGTATCCTCTACAGGCCTCAACACCATCGTGACCAATTTCTACTGGCGCAATGAGAATAACAGCAGCTATACCGATACGACAGAAGGTATGCAGGTGCAGTATTCTACCAATGGTACTACCTGGGTGGATGCAGGAGCCTTTATTCCGCGTCATGATACCAGCCTAACTGCCGGCACCGCTCAATGGAAACGAAAAACAGTCGTACTCCCGGCAGCGGCATCCAACCAACCTACCTTGTATGTCGGTTACCGCTTTACGTCCAAGTTTGGCGACAATCTGTTTATGGATTCGGTTCGCATCGAAAACTGCGTGAATCCGGTTGTGGCCCTAGGCAATGACACGACGATCTGTTCCGGAAGCGGTATAAACCTGAATGCCGGTAATGCAGGTTCTACGTACCTCTGGAGCACCGGTGCTACTACCCAAAGCATCGATGCGACTACAACAGGGACGTACTCAGTACAAGTAACCAACGCCACAGGTTGCAGCGGTCGGGATACCATTGTAGTGAACGTCAGCCCGCTTCCAACAGTCAATCTGGGCAACGATACCGCGTTCTGCTCCGGAAACACTGTAACTCTAAATGCCGGAAATCCAAACAACGCTTACCTGTGGAGCACCGGTGCCACTACGCAAACCCTTACCGCCAGTACCTCCGGCATATACAGCGTACGCGTTACAAGTCCGTTCGGTTGTATTGGTCGCGATACGGTTGTCGTTACAGTAAACCCACTACCAGTTGTGAATCTGGGGCCGGATACAGCTATCTGCTCGGGAAACACCGTAACCCTGAATGCCGGGAATCCTAATAATGCTTATCTGTGGAGCACCGGTGCCACTACGCAAACCATTAGCGTCAGTACGGCGGGTACATATTCAGTACGCGTTACCAATACAAATGGTTGCATTGGTCGTGACACGCTGGTGTTGACCGTCAATCCAACCCCGGTTGTCAATCTGGGTGCGGATACCGCCATTTGTAACGGAAGCGCAGTAACCCTGAATGCAGGCAATGCAGGTGCGTCGTACCTCTGGAGCACGGGTGCTACTACTCAAACCATTAGCGCAACAGCTGCTGGTACCTATTCGGTTCGCGTGACCAACACGTCTGGCTGTATCGGTCGGGATACGATTGTCGTTTCGATCAACCCACGACCAACGGTCAATCTGGGCAACGACACCTCGATCTGTTCCGGAAATACGGTTACATTGAATGCCGGTAATGCAGGTGCTTCTTACCTCTGGAGCACCGGCGCCACTACCCAAACCATTAGCGTAACAACAGCGGGCACCTATAACGTGCGTGTCACCAATGCAACGGGTTGCATCGGTCGCGATACCCTGGTACTGATCGTCACTCCAACACCGGTTGTCAATCTGGGTGCGGATACCGCGTTCTGCGCCGGCAACAGTGTTACGTTGAATGCGGGTAACGCAGGTGCTTCTTATCTGTGGAGCACCGGCGCGACGACCCAAACCATCACTGCCAGCACATCCGGCACCTACAACGTACGGGTTACTAATACCTCTGGCTGTATTGGTCGCGATACGATTGTCGTTACAGTGAACGCACGACCAACGGTCAATCTGGGCAATGATACAACCATCTGTTCCGGAAACAGCGTTACGCTGAATGCGGGCAACGCGAACGCGTCGTACCTCTGGAGCACCGGCGCGACTACGCAAACCATCACCGCCAGCACATCCGGAAGCTATAGTGTACGCGTTACTAACGCCACTGGTTGTATCGGTCGCGATACGGTGGTGTTGACCGTCAATCCAACACCGGTTGTAAACCTGGGTGCAGATACGGCCATCTGTGCTGGCAGCAGTGTTACCCTGAATGCAGGTAATGCAGGTGCTTCTTATCTCTGGAGTACCGGTGCCACTACGAGAACCATCACCGCTAGCACATCCGGAAGCTACAGCGTACGGGTTACTAATACCTCTGGTTGTATCGGTCGCGATACGGTGGTGTTGACCGTAACACCACAGCCTACCGTAAGCCTGGGTGCTGATACAGCAGTCTGTATTGGTAGCAATATCACGTTGGATGCAGGCAATGCAGGTGCTTTGTATCTGTGGAGCACGGGCGCGACTACACAAACGATTACCGTTAGTACGGCGGGTACCTATTCAGTACGCGTAACGAACACCACCGGTTGTATCGGTCGAGATACGATTGCCATCACTATCGCCCCACTGCCTACCGTACGCCTGGGCAATGACACGACTGTCTGTGCAGGCATCGGTGTTGTTCTGAATGCGGGGAATGCAGGTGCGTCCTACTCATGGAGCACCGGCGCGACTACGCAGACGATCACTGCCACCACATCCGGAAACTACAGCGTACGGGTCACCAACGCAACTGGTTGTTCTGCCAGCGACACGGTAACGGTAACAGTGCGTCCATTGCCTGTAGCCGGTGCAATCAACGTTAACAGCCAATCACCTACTTACGTGTTTAGCGCTGCCGGCAACCAAAATGACAGCCTGCGTGGCTGGAGCTTTGGTGATGGTGCGATCGACACTGCCGGTAACCCTACTACGACCCGTCACACGTATACTGCCAACGGTACGTATACAGTGAAGTTCTACGTATTGAATGATTGTGGCGTAGACAGCGCTACCGCAATCGTTGTGGTATCAGGCCTGGGTGTCAACACCGTTGTAAAGGAAGGCGAGTTGAAACTCTTCCCGAACCCGGCCTCCGAGTTTGTAACCATTCAAAACACCTCTACCCAGGTTATGCAGCACATCACCGTGCTGAATGCCGTAGGCGCTGTGGTTCGTGAAGAATCGGTTATCAACGGTCAGGAACAGCGGATCAACATCAGCGGACTGGCCGCCGGTACCTACCTGGTCCGGATCCAGCTCGACGGTGCTATTGTTGTCCGTCGACTGCAGATTACGAAGTAAAGGTTCATTCCGGAGCTCTTCCGGAACGGACACCAAAAAAGCCACCCTCTTCTGAGGGTGGCTTTTTTTGATTTAAGCGAATGGCGGTTTTCGTCGCACTAAAACCGCTGGCAATCCACCACGCTTAATTTTCAACGGCACAGACGGGGAATTGCACCCCCTGCTGTACGTTTGCATCCAAACTATTCCAATGGATTCTTCTGTTCTTCAGCTGATGCAGGATATGGAGCACGAGCAGGTCGTGTTCTGCCAGGACCCTGCCTCCGGCCTCCAGGCGATCATCGCCATTCACAACACCACGCTCGGCCCGGCCCTCGGCGGCACCCGGCTGTGGCCTTATAAAACCCACGGTGAAGCCGTGGTAGATGCGCTGCGCCTCTCACGCGGCATGACTTACAAAGCAGCAATCTCCGGGCTGAACTTGGGAGGTGGCAAAGCTGTTATCATCGCCGATCCGGCCAACAAGTCTGAAATGCTGTGGCGGCGCTATGGCAAGTTTGTAGATTCGCTGGGTGGTAAATACATCACCGCCGAAGATGTCAATACCTCGGCACGCGATATGGAGTTTATCGCCCTGGAAACCAAAAGTGTTACCGGCGTTCCGGAATACATGGGTGGCTCCGGCGATCCGTCTCCTTTTACCGCCTACGGTGTATTTGTAGGCATGAAAGCCGCTGCTAAAAAGCGCTGGGGAAATGACAACCTCGAAGGCAAGACTGTTTTGGTACAAGGGGTAGGTCATGTAGGCCAGTACCTCGTTGGTCATCTGGTGGAGGCAGGCGCAACAGTCAAGGTCAGCGATATCAAAGACGCCAACCTGCAAAAAGTAAAAGCTGATTTTCCGGCCGTCACCATCGTAGACAATGATACCATTTTCGATCAGGACATGGATATCTATGCGCCCTGTGCGCTTGGTGCCACCGTCAATGAGGAATCGCTGTCTAAACTGAAGGCATCCATCATCGCCGGAGCAGCCAACAACCAACTGGCAGACGAAAACGTGCAAGGCCCGAAACTGATCGAAAAAGGCATCCTGTACGTTCCGGATTTCCTCATCAACGCCGGTGGCCTTATCAATGTAGCCGCCGAACTGGAAACCTACAATGTAGACCGTGTAAAAGGCAACGTAGAGAAAATCTACGACCGTACCCTCGAGATCTTTGCTCTCAGCGAGCGCGAACAGCTGCATACCCAGCAGGCCGCGATGCGCATTGCCCAGCAACGGATCGACGATATCGGAAAGGTTCATTCCCGGATGTAACCACCAACTCAGTACCTTTTCTGAAAGGAACGATGCCGGACCGGTGTCGTTCCTTTTTTCATGGTTCCCAGTGTTCCGGAACAGAAGTATCGGCGAACCGCCCGCACCCCTCTATTTTTGCCATTCCCATGCAATTTCAGTTTCCCAACCAAACCGGCTTTTATCAGGGTAAAGTACGCGATGTCTATAGCATCGGTGACGACCAACTGGTCATGATCGTTTCGGACCGAATTTCGGCCTTCGATGTGGTCCTGCCCCGCCCCATTCCCTTTAAAGGCGCAGTCCTCAACGGTATTGCCGCCCAGATGCTCGACGCCACCGCTGATATCCTGCCCAACTGGAAAGAAGTGGTTCCGGCTCCCAACGCCACCATCGGGAAGCGCTGCGATACCTATGCAGTCGAAATGGTGGTTCGGGGACACCTCACCGGCCATGCCTGGCGGACGTACAAAGCCGGCGGACGGATGCTCTGTGGCGTTCCGCTTCCGGAAGGCATGCAGGAAAATGAACTGTTTCCACAACCAATTATTACTCCTACTACCAAAGCTCACGAAGGCCACGATGAAGACATCTCCCGAGAAGAGATCATCCGCCAGGGCATTGTTCCGGAAAGCGAGTATCAACAGCTTGAGCGGTATGCACTGGCCTTGTTTCAACGGGGCGGTGAAATCGCCCGCAAGCGCGGACTGATTCTGGTGGATACCAAATATGAATTCGGGCATCGCGACGGGCAGATCTACCTGATCGACGAAATTCACACCCCGGATTCATCCCGCTATTTCTATACCGATGGCTTTGAAGCGCGGCAGGCCAACGGCGAACCACAAAAACAGCTTTCCAAAGAGTTTGTACGCGAATGGCTGATGGCCAATGGTTTTTCCGGAAAGGAAGGTGAGCAGGTACCCGAAATGACCGACGAAGTGGTCAAGGGAATCTCCGACCGGTACATTGAACTGTATGAGCAGGTTACCGGTACTACCTTTCATCCCCAGCCGATCACTGAAGCCGAGTTACAGGCACAAATCACAGAAGCCTTGAACAATCTGAACCGGTAAAAGCCCGCAAACAAGCCAACTACGGAAAGCAGTTTTCTGCGTCCAGCCAGGCGGTCATGTAGTTTTCCCAATAAGCCTGCGCGTCTTTATGAATGCTGTGCTGTGTTTCTCGGTCGTATTGCTCCTGCTCAGCCCAGCACGAATCCTGATGGTTGGTGCTGATAGCCGTTAGCTGCTCCCGCAGCGTAGCCGGTGTAAACGTCGTCATCTCCATGGTACGCTTCATCCGGCAGGCCCAGATGGCGGTAAGGTCAAAATGAATCTGCTCGTGCCGTAAGATCTCCGGACGGCGGGAAGCAGGTCGCATCCAGGACAGTTCCGGATCCATACCGGCATAAACGGTAACCCATACTTCAGTGCGCAGGCCCGTGGTACGGGTCCGCATCGTAAATCCCATCTCGGTATGCGTGGTGGCCACCGTCATCTGGTTACCAGCCCCTGGCTGGGCTCTGAAGTCGGAATACGTGAGCGGACGGCTGCGGCTGTACCCAATAGCGCCCGGGTTCATCCCATCGCGCGCCAGTTCTACCGAAACGATGATTTCGCGGCGATTAGTCGCTTCCTGAGAAGGCAGCGGTAGCAGTAACAGGGCCAGAACAGCAGCCCAGAAAACAGTCAGGTGTTTCATAGCGGGAACCTTTGAACAGACAAAATCCATGCTCAATTGTTTAAGGCCTTTTCCGGAATCCCGGCCGTCTCAGGACCGTACCTTTACGTCCAATTTTAATTCTTGCGCTATTACCCTGTATGGAATCTGCAACTACCGGCCAACGCACTATCCGCGCCCCAAAAGGCAGCGAACTCACCTGTAAAAACTGGGTTTCGGAAGCGGCCTTCCGGATGATCCAAAACAACCTCGACCCCGAAGTGGCAGAGCGTCCGGAAGATCTGGTCGTCTATGGCGGCATCGGAAAGGCAGCCCGTAACTGGGAGGCTTTTGACGGTATTCTAAATGCCCTGAAGAACCTGGAAGAAGACGAAACCCTGCTGGTGCAAAGCGGCAAGCCGGTAGGCGTACTGCGCTCTCACAAAGATGCTCCCCGCGTCATCATTGCCAACTCCAACCTCGTAGGCCGCTGGGCTACCTGGGAACACTTCCGCGAACTGGAAGCCAAGGGTTTGATGATGTATGGTCAGATGACCGCCGGTAGCTGGATTTACATCGGCTCTCAGGGCATTGTACAAGGTACCTATGAAACCTACCTGTCGCTGGCCGGGCAGCATTATGGTGGTACTCTGAAAGGTACCCTCAACGTGACCGCCGGACTGGGCGGGATGGGTGGTGCGCAACCACTGGCCATTACCATGAACGAAGGCGTGGCACTGGTAGCCGAGATCGAAGAATGGCGCATCGAGAAGCGACTGGAAACCCGCTATCTCGACGAATATGTACGTGAAGGCATTGATACCGCGATCGACCGTGCCTTGCAGGCGAAGGAAGCCAAAGAAGCGGTCTCCATCGGAGTCTGCTGCAACGTCGTGGAACTGCTGCAACGCCTTATCGACCGCAACATCGTTCCGGATACGCTAACCGATCAGACCTCGGCGCATGATCCGCTGATCGGATACTTTCCGGAAGGAATGACCGTAGCAGAAGCCAACACGCTCCGCGACGTCCATCCGGATACATACGTGTCCCGTTCGCTCGATACTATGGCTCATCACGTAAAACTGATGCTGGAGCTTCAGAAACGCGGGGCCATCACCTTCGATTATGGTAACAACCTTCGGGGTCAGGCGCTGGACAAGCGCGGCGTAGAAAACGCCTTCGATTTCCCGGGTTTTGTACCGGCGTACATCCGCCCGCTGTTCTGTGAAGGCAAAGGGCCGTTCCGCTGGGTGGCTTTGAGCGGTGATCCGGAAGATATCCGTGTAACCGACGAAGCCCTGATGAATCTGTTTCCCGACAACAAAGGCCTCAATCGCTGGCTGAAAATGGCACAGGAAAAGATTGCCTTCCAGGGATTGCCGGCGCGGATCTGCTGGCTGGGTATGGGCGAACGCGAACAAGCCGGTTTGCTATTCAACGAACTCGTCCGGACCGGAAAAGTGAAAGCGCCGATCGTTATTGGCCGCGATCACCTCGACTGTGGTTCGGTTGCCTCTCCCAACCGTGAAACCGAAGCGATGAAAGATGGCAGTGATGCCGTTGCCGACTGGCCAATCCTGAACGCGCTGATCAACACAGCCGGGGGGGCTTCTTGGGTTTCGTTTCACCATGGTGGTGGTGTAGGCATGGGCTACAGTCTGCACGCCGGGATGGTGATTGTGGCAGACGGTACCGAAGACGCTGAGCGTCGGTTGCGCCGCGTGCTGCACAACGATCCGGCGATGGGTGTGCTCCGGCACCACGATGCGGGCTATGAATTGGCCAGCGAAACCGGTCGTCAGTTTGGGCTGAACGATTAAGAACCATTCCATCATATTTTGTTTGCGGAAACAGGCCATTTCCGGAACTAGGGGCAGTAGGCTTGAAAATCTACGCATAGGTTCAACCTGCTGCCCTTAATATTGCGTTGCAATTTTATTCTGTATGTATCGTATTGGACAAGGAACCGATTTTCATCAATTAGCCGAAGGCAAGGAACTGTGGCTGGGGGGTGTCAAAATCCCGCATACCAAAGGCGCCGTTGCGCACTCGGATGGAGACGTGCTCCTGCATGCACTGTGCGATGCATTACTGGGCGCACTGGGATTAGGCGATATCGGAAAGCATTTTCCGGATACAGATATCCGTTTTAAAGGGATCGACTCTAAAGTACTGCTGCAACGAACCTATAGCAAGATCCGGGAGAAAGGCTACTGGCTGATCAATGCGGATTGTACGCTGCTGTTGCAGGCACCTAAGATTGCACCCCATGTCGAAGCGATGCAGCAGGCGATGTCCCGCATCCTGAACGTATCGCGCGAAGACATTTCCATCAAGGCTACAACGACCGAGCAATTGAGCTTTATTGGCCGGGAAGAAGGTGTAGTAGCAACAGCGATTGTGTTGCTTCAGAAGTTTTAAAACAGCCTTTATTTATACCATTAAAAAAGGTTCCGGAATCGTACGATTCCGGAACCTTTTTTAATGGGAAGTGTTTACGGCAATTAAGCCATTGCGTTCTTCACGTCTGATTTTACGTCTTTTGCAGTTGACTTCACGTCGGCAGCTACATCTTTAGCACCACTTTTGATGTCTGAAGCAGCATCACGGGCACCATCTTTTGCATTCTCAAGGGTTTGCTTGCCTTTATCGGCAGCAGCGTCCATATCGTCCAGAATGGCTGCGATTTTGCCTTTGGCATCATCGTTCAGGCCTTCGATTTTAGACTCGAGCATAGTGCGCAGATCGTCTACACCGGCACCGGCACGGCCCATAAGCTTGTTAAACTGATCGCGCCATTTAGCAGCGGTGTCAGCAATGTTTTGACGGGTTTCTTCTCCTGGTTCAGGAGCTACCAATAAACCAATGGCGACGCCTGCAAGCAGGCCGATAGTGAACTTTGACATGAGTCGGGGGGGTTTAAAATTGAAGTTGAATTAAAAAAGAAAGAAGTCGATCCGATTATTTACGGCCGCCGAACATGCGGGCAATGAGCCAGATAATCCCTACAGCTACCAGAACGGCCACAATAATGCCAATGTTGAAGCCGGCTTTAAAGATCCCGGCAATCGCGTCGCAGCTGGTCATTGTCAGTGCCAAAGCAGGCAACAGCAGCAGATAATTTTTTTTCATGAGAGTGAGAGACATTTAGAGAAACCAGAAAGGGAAAAACTTCGTGCCGCAAGCCCGGAAACGTACTTCCGGAACAGAAGTTAATCCGGAAGCTGCCTGAGCCGTAGCACAGATACTTCCTGTTGCAGCTGCTGAATGCGTTGCAACAGATGCTCGATGGTGTCGATTCCGGGCACGTTGATCTCCAGATCGTAGTGCATCCGTGAAAAGCGTTCCAACGCACTTAATTCTTCAAAATAAATCGCCGGCTCCGTCTCCTCAATAGCCTGCCGGATCAGGCCCTGTTCAATCAAAAGCTGAATAAAATCGGGTGCTACCGGCTGGTGATAGGTACAATATTCGCGGATGGTGATCACAGTGCGTTCCATATGAAGAGTCAATACAGGGGGGATGAATAAATCAGGCACCGGAGCATGAAATCTCCCGGCCTGCTGGAGTGGTTAACGACCGGCAAGTGTTTCAAAAAGGGCTCGCTGCGCCTCAGTCAGACGGGTCGGGACAGACACTTTATACGTGACGTACAAATCGCCGAAGGCACCGTCTTTCCGGTAGACCGGGAAGCCTTTGCCTTTAAGCCGGACCTTTTCGCCGGGCTGGGTACCGGGTTTGACCTTCAGTTTGACGGAACTGTCCAGGGTAGTGACCTGCACCTCCCCTCCCAGCACGGCCGTGTACAGATCGATCGGGATCTCCGTGTACAGGTGGTCGCCCACACGCTTCAGATCCGGTGTATCCGCTACCTGAAAGGTGATGTACAGATCGCCTGCCGGACCGCCATTGACGCCCGGATTGCCGTACCCTTTAAGCTTGATTTTCTGACCGTCGCCAACCCCGGCCTGGATTGTAATGCGCACTTTGCGACCGCCGATGGTAAACTCTTGGGGATGCGTCTTGGCCGCATCGTGCAGACTCAGGCTTAGTTGTGCTTCCACATCCTGTCCGCGAAACTGCGACTGACGCCGTCCCCCGCTGGTACCACCACGATTGCCAAACATAGATTCAAAAAAATCAGAGTAATCTTCCCCCCCGGCACCACCGCTATACGAGAAATCCTGCCAGTTGCCTGGTTCGCCAAAACCACCACCGCCAAACGGATTGCCACCGCCAGACTGCTGTTGCCGTTGCTGCGCCTCGATCTGATCGGCATGCATCCAGTTTTCACCGTAGGCATCGTACTTCTTACGTTTGTCGGCATCGCTCAACACCTCATTGGCTTCGTTGAGCTGTTGAAATTTCTGTTTGGCCTCTGAGTTGTCGGGATTGACATCCGGATGATATTTCCGGGCCAGCTTCCGGTAGGCTTTCCGGATCTCTTCGGTAGAGGCCGTTTTGGCTACGCCAAGGGTCTGATAGTAATCGATAAAGGCCATAAGAGTACGATTGCCGGAGTGTCAAAAACCCCGTGCCAAAAGCCCAAAGGGCGTTGAACCGGTGTTCGAACCCCGCTACTGACAGAATTGAAGGAGCCTTCTGTTTGCCAAAGACCTGACCAGTCGCACTGGTTTTGCCAGATCCGCTACGGTTCCGGAACGTCCGCTGCCCGGCTGCGTAGTTTAATGTTGAGCAGCTCCACAATCAGCGAGAAGCCGAGGGCGGTGTAAATAATGCCCTTGCTCACTTCTTCATGGAACCCGGAGGCAATCAGAACCACGCCGATTACAATCAGGAAGCTGAGCGCCAGCATTTGCAGCGTTGGGTATTTGTTGATCAGCCGCGACACCGGACCGGCAAACAACATCATAATCCCAATGGAAACGATGACGGCGACAATCATAATCAGGACGTTTTCCACCAGGCCCACGGCGGTGAGAATAGAATCAAACGAAAACACCAGATCCACCAGTACAATCTGGGTGAGCACGGCAGGCAAACCGGCTGCTTTCACCGGTTTTTGGCCGGCCTTTACCGATACCTCGCGGCGCAATTTGTGGTGGATTTCCAGCGTGCTTTTTACAATCAGGAAAAGACCACCAGCAATCAGGATTAAGTCTTTCCAGCTAAGGCCGAGCGGTTCATCCGTAATTCCGGGCACGCGCGGCACTGTAATCACCGCTTCTTTGAGGCTAATAATCCAGTTGATGCCCAGCAGGAGTACCGTCCGGAACACCATAGCCAGTGCCAGCCCGATATTGCGCGCCTTGCCTTGCTGATGGGCAGGCAGCTTTCCGGCAACGATGGAGATAAAAATAATATTGTCGATGCCGAGTACAATCTCCAGAAAGCAGAGGGTAATCAGCGAAATCCAGACACCCGGGTCGGCGAAGTTGGGAAGGATAAGGTCCATTTGGAAAAGAAACGAAAAGAGGCGTAAAAATTGGGAAATTTCCGGAAATCCAGTGGATTTCGGATTTGCTCGGTTCAGTGAACTGGCTCCTGCGACTTTAGGTTTGTAACATCCGGAAGGGATCAGGGCAACCAGTCGCTGCGCAAACTACGTTTGTCTTGTGCAGTTTTGTTAGGTGCGGCCGCCTGGGAGTTGCCAACTCGACGGCTGTAAAGAAGAATCGAAGATGGGGATAACAGGATGGGTATCCGGAAAAACACGTCCGGAGCCTATCAAAACACCCACCGGGTCTACAAAAACAGGTACCGAGGTGCTAAAAATGATCACCGCGATCACAAAAATACCCACCGAGACCCAAAAAACGCATTTGGAGAGTGTAAAAACGCAGGCCGAGATCACGAAAATGCCCACCGAGATCCTAAAAACAACTCGCCGAGGTGGCAAAAACGCCTGACGAGATCGAAAAAACGGACTCCGAGGTGGCAAAAACGCAATCGGAGGCTGTAAAAACACAAACCGAGGTTGGAAACCCATTCGCTGAAGTCGGAAAAACGCCTTCCAACCACTAAAAGACAGTCACCCAGTCTTGAATCACTGACTCTAATTGAGAACAATTGCCAAGCGGAACAGACTACACCGGTAGATGCTATCCTTTCCGGCTCGCTTTGCAGGCTTTTTCTGTTGATGTAGGGGCACAAAAAAAGCCCAGTCTTTCGACTGAGCTTTTCGTAGGGAAGACAGGGCTCGAACCTGCGACCCCCTGGTCCCAAACCAGGTGCGCTACCATCTGCGCTACTTCCCTATACTCTTAAAGAACGTTGTTAAGGATGCGGTGAGGGGGGGATTCGAACCCCCGGTACAGTTTAACCCGTACGACAGTTTAGCAAACTATTGGTTTAAGCCACTCACCCACCTCACCGGGAGGGATTTCATTCCCGGAACCGAGCGATTCCGGAACCTTAAAAAGAACTTATTTCCCTTCGGAAAGGGACGCAAAGATAAGTGCAGGTCTCAAATTTGCAACTACTTTTTTAGGACGGCTCAAAATTTATTTACGTAGGCATAAGCAGGCCGCCAATCCGGTTTCTTCAGTACCTTCTTCCTAACCCACCCCAGATACTATCATGGCTTTTAAACTCAGTCACCTGTTTTTCGATTTGTATGCCCGGCTGCGAGGTGGCAAAACGCCCCCGCCACCGGCCGATCTGCCCCAAAGCATTTATGATTTTACCGTCGATGGACTGACCGGAGCGCCGATTGATTTTGCGGCATTCAAAGGCCGGAAACTGCTGGTCGTTAATACGGCGTCCAATTGCGGCTTCACCAGGCAGTATGAAGGACTGGAAGCATTATCAAAGGCATTTCCGGACAAACTGGCTGTAGTAGGGTTTCCGGCCAACGATTTTGCCAATCAGGAAAAAGGAGAAAACGAATCCATTGCCGCCTTCTGCCAGCGCAACTACGGCGTTACGTTTCCGATGGCCGCCAAGATTTCGGTTACCGGTCCGCAGATTGCCCCGATCTACCAATGGCTGATCCGTCAGCAGTTCAACGGCCTGCGCGATGCACCGGTAAAATGGAATTTTCAGAAGTACCTGCTCAACGAACAGGGGAAAGTTATCGCCGTTTTTCCGTCCGACATGGCACCCAACGCTCCGGAAGTCCTGTCTGCGATTGCAGGATAACCTATAGCACAACGGATTTCCGGAAGGGAACCGGTCTGCGTATTGAACCCACTTTACCAGCTGCTTTCCTGTTATTTTTGCACTCTTCCTTATGCCTCTTCCTTCCAAGCGCGGTGTGGCGATGCCCCCGTCTCCGATCCGAAAGCTCGTGCCCTTCGCCGAAGCTGCCAAAACCCGTGGTACGCGCGTGTTTCACCTCAATATCGGTCAGCCCGATATCGAAACGCCGCGACCGGTGATGGATGCCGTAGCAGATGCGGCCCGCACCATGCCAGTACTGGAATACAGTCATAGCGCCGGTTTCGAAAGCTATCGCCAGAAGCTGGTGGGCTACTATGCCAAAAACGGCATTCAGGTAACGCCACAGCAGATTATCATTACCACCGGTGGCTCGGAAGCGATCCTGTTTGCCGTGATGAGTTGTCTGGATGCGGGCGACGAGATCATTATTCCGGAACCGTTTTACGCCAACTACAACGGCTTTTCTACGGAGAGTGATGTGAAGGTGGTGCCGATTGCGCGGACCTCGATTCACAACGGGTTTGCCCTGCCGCCGATGGATGCGTTTGAAGAAGCGATCACGCCCCGCACCAAGGCGATTATGATCTGCAATCCCAACAACCCGACTGGTTACCTTTACAGTCCGGAAGAGTTGGAAACACTGCGCGATATCTGCCTGAAATATGATTTGTTTTTGTTTGCCGATGAAGCGTACCGGGAGTTTTGCTACGATGGTCGTAAACACCTCAGTGCCCTGGCGATGGACGGTATGGAAAACAACGCCATTCTGCTGGATACGATCTCCAAGCGCTATAGTGCCTGTGGCGGCCGTATCGGTGCCTTTGTAACCAAGAATCAGCAGGTGCTCGACACGGCGATGAAGTTTGCGCAGGCCCGTTTGTCGCCGCCTACGTTTGCGCAGATTCTGGGCGAAGCGGCCACCGAACTTCCGGATGATTATTTTGACGGGGTTCATGCCCAGTACACCGCCCGTCGCAATGTGCTGGTGAGCCGGTTGCAGGCGATGCCGGGCGTGGTGTGTCCGAATCCGGGCGGTGCGTTTTATGCGATGGCGCAGTTGCCGGTGGATGATACCGAGAAATTTTGCCAGTGGCTGCTCGAAGATTTTTCACACAACGGCGCGACCGTGATGATGGCGCCTGCCGCCGGGTTTTATGCCACAGCCGGTCGGGGACGGGATGAAGTTCGCCTCGCCTACGTGCTCGACGAAGCAGATATCCATGCAGCAATGGATTGCCTGGAAGCGTCTTTGAAGGTGTATCCGGGACGGCTGAGCTAGGGAGATCACTACTGTACAAAGCCGTTTGTACGAGCAGCCTGTACTTTAAATGCTATGAGCTTCGCCATCAGCGAAGCTCTTTTTTTGGCTTCTTCCGCCACCTCACCGGCATACAGTTCATCGACGGTCTGATGAAACAACCCGACCCACCGGTTGAAATGATCCGGCTCCAGCGGAAAGATCTTATCGAGCCGGATATGCGGTGGAATGGGCGCGCGTTTGTACCGGGCTGCGTGTAGCAGAATGGTTTCCCAGAAATCGCCGATGATACTCAGATGTCCGGGCCAGTGATCGTCCGGAATCGTAGCGTTGAAGATGGGTCCGATAACGGGTTCAGTCCGGATACGGCTGTAGAACAGTGCCAGCAGATGGTCAATGTCTTCGCGGGTTTGAATGGCGTTCATAATGGTAGGGACACGCGGCGCGTGTCCGCAGATACAATGTGTGTTGGTTCGCTGTGCGGACACGCGCTACTTGCTGGGCGGACACGCGCCGCGTGTCCCTACGAGATCGTTTTGTGATTGTTCCGGAACTAAACAGGAGCGCGATACGCCGATACCCTCTTACGTATTCACCAGCATTAAAATAACTTCGCCCGGACCGTGTACTCCCACTACCAGCGTTTTTTCGATATCGGCAGTACGGCTGGGTCCGGTATTGAGGTGAATCATCGACGGCAGTGGCGTACCGCGTTCAGTCAGCAGTTTCAGACCGTCTTCGATATCCGGCAGGATCTGCGATACGGTGGCCACGATCAGATGTACCGGGTAGTACACCGGCGCGGTACGGCCAAAAGGCAGGGTGCTCGACAATAAAACAGACCCGGTACGGGCAATCAGCGCATCACAGGCAGTGATGCACACGTCTGCGCGCTCAATATGCGTTTCCGGACTAGCAACAGCCAGTCCCTGGGTCGTCAGCGTCTGTGCCAGCCGTTCGTCAGCACACATCACCTGCTGCCAGGACCGGCTCTCGGCCAATGCAAGGATATTCTGTTCGAGTTGCGTTTCGTTCTCGCAAAACACGAATAGCCCTCCGAGCGCTGTAAACCTGGTTACAAACTGCTCTTCCGGACTCAGGTCAGAACCGGCAAAGACGCTGTTCAAGGGTGTTTCCAGCACGTGCGGAAACGGTCTTGGAACGCTTCCGGCAGCCAGGCCGGTGCGTATTTTCTGAAGGATTTCCGTTCGTGCGTCTGTCGGGTGCCGGGCCATAAAAAAGGGCTGTTTCCTTATCCGGAAACAGCCCTGCAAAAATAGGTTTTCAAAAAAGGAGTTACGGAATAGCTGTTTCCGATGCCGGAGAATCGGTAACCGCCGGGATGCCTTCATTCGGCGACATGTCCTTATTGTACGGACTTTCCCCGATCAGGCGCTCCAGATCGTCTTTAAACAGTACTTCTTTCCGCAGCAGTTCTTCGCCCAGTGCTTCAAGGTGACCGATGTGTTTACGAAGCAGGCTTTTGGCGCGTTCGTATTCACGGGCAATCAGCACACGTACTTCCTCATCAATCATTTGTGCAGTCGCTTCACTGTATGGCTTCTGCGTCATGTACTCGCTTCCGGAATCGTGGAAGGATACATTGCCCACATTTTCGGTCATGCCGTAGATGCTGACCATACTATACGCCATCTTGGTGATGCGCTCCAGATCGTTTTGTGCACCGGTACTTACTTTACCGAAGATGATTTCTTCCGCAGCCCGTCCGCCAAACAGCGACACCATCTGGTCGTTCATCTGGTCCATGGTGTAGAGGTACTGCTCTTTGGGCAGATACTGGGCATAGCCCAGCGCGGCTACCCCACGAGGTACGATCGACACTTTAACCAATGGATGGGCGTGCTCCAGGAACCAGCCGCAGATGGCGTGACCAGCTTCATGATAGGCAATGACTTTCTTTTCTTCCGGAGAAATGATTTTGTTTTTCTTTTCCAGTCCACCGATGACCCGGTCAATGGCATCGTTAAAATCCTGCATTTCTACCTCCGTCTTACCCTTACGAGCTGCAATGAGTGCGGCTTCGTTACAGATATTGGCGATATCGGCACCGGCAAATCCAGGCGTTTGGTTAGCCAATCGGTCAATATTGAGATCGGCTGCTTTTTTAATGCCTTTGAGATGGACTTCGAAGATCATTTTCCGGCCTTTCACATCCGGTACATCAATCGAAATCTGCCGGTCGAAACGTCCCGGACGCAGCAAGGCGGTATCCAGTACATCGGGCCGGTTGGTAGCCGCCAGAATGATGATTCCGGAATCGCCGGAGAAGCCGTCCATTTCTACCAGCAACTGGTTGAGCGTGTTTTCGCGCTCGTCGTTGCTCATCATCATGTTTTTACCCCGTGCCCGACCGATTGCGTCAATTTCATCGATAAAGACAATACATGGTGCTTTCTCGCGGGCCTGCTTAAACAGATCACGAACCCGGGATGCACCTACCCCAACAAACAGTTCGACGAAGTCAGAGCCACTCATGGAGAAGAACGGCACCTGCGCCTCACCGGCAACAGCCTTGGCCAGCAGGGTTTTACCGGTACCCGGAGGGCCAACCAGCAAGGCGCCTTTCGGTATTTTACCACCCAAAGCGGTGTATTTTTTTGGATTCTTCAGGAAATCCACGATTTCCATGACCTCTACTTTGGCTTCGTCGAGACCAGCAACATCATTGAAGGTGATATTGACTTTAGTGCCTTTCTCGAACAGCTGCGCTTTAGACTTTCCGATGTTGAAAATGCCGCCAGGACCACCGGAGCCACCAGCACCGCCGCCCATCTTGCGCATAATCAGGAACCACATACCTACCAGCAGAATCAGTGGCAGCAGGAAGCTTCCCAGCAGTTCGCGCAGCAGATTGCGGTCCTGATCGTAGGTCACTTCTACCGGCTGATACGCGGGATTAACTGTGGCAGCCTGCTTTTCGGCTTCCCGCAGATTGTCATCAAACGATTCTACCGAACCGATTTTGAAGGACAGTGCGGGCGCATCCGATGCAGCTGCAAATCGTCCGGGAGGCGCCGGACTGGCTTCACCGCCTTTCAGAAACACTTCTGCTTCCAGCGTGTTTGTGATGACGACGACCTTGTTTACCTTACCCGGAAGCAGGTAATCGGTTTTAAATTTCTGGAACGATACGCTTTTAGCAGCGCTGCCGGAGCCGTTGCCAAAGAAGTTGAGGGCGATCAGCGTAAGTACGATGATGCCGTAGATCCAGTAGATGTTGAAACGCGGCCCTTTGCGCGGTGCTTTGGATCCGTCACCGGATCCACCGGGAATAGGACGCTGATTAGTGTCTTCCATACGACGTGTGCGCCTGATGGCGCAACCTGCATAAATGTGATTTAAAGATCCTTCTTACCCGTATCCTGATGCTCCATTCGTCCCGCATCAGCCCACAGGCCTTCGATGTCGTAGAACTTCCGGTAATCGGGTGTAAAAATGTGCACAACAATATTTACGTAGTCGATCAGCGTCCATTGCTGGCCTTCTTCACGATGATAGGGCCGCTCGCCGGTCGTATTCTTTACATCCTGCTCAATGGCATCAACGATGGCTTTGATCTGCGTATGCGACTGTGCTTCGCATAAAATAAAAAAGTCAGCAACGGCTTCATCTATTTTCCGGAGATCAAGCGATATGACCGCTTCGCCTTTTTTATCGGCAATAGCTTCCAGAATAAGTTTAAAAAGCTTGCTGTTACGGGTAAGCCTGGTAGCCGATTTAGGACGGCTTTGCAAGGCAGTTATAATTTTCTCCAAATGTTTACAGTCGGGATTTTGAAATTAAAGCGGCTTTTGATGCGCTTCAAACAGTCAAAGTTAGGGGTTAACAGGAGTGCGAAGCCTTAATGAACTTTCAAAAAAGGCCTAACAACCATCGGCTCTATCAGCAACGCAACAAATATGCCACTCACATAAACCTGACGTTTCGGCAGCCAGCGAGCCGTTATTTATGCCGCATCTTCGCTTCCGGAAAATTTGTTCCCATGATGTTGCCTTCTCCTGAATGGTATGCGGTGCTCGATAGTACCAACAGTTATCTGCTTCAAAAGTTGGAAACCCAGCCGGCGCTGCCCAGCGGAACGACGGTTTGTACCCAGCATCAGACTGCGGGTCGCGGCCAGCGGCAGAAGCCGTGGATGGATACGCCGGGCAAAAGTCTGTTGTTTTCAGTGGCAGTGCAGCCGGTAGCCGAACTGGCCGAGCAGCCGTTGTTTTGCTTTGGAATTGCCGTTGCCGTTGCCGAAACCTTAAAAGCCTTTATTCCGGACCTGCCGCTTCAACTCAAATGGCCCAACGACCTGTATGTAAACAACGGCAAGCTGGGTGGCATTCTGATTGAAAATATATTGCGCGGGAGTCGGTGGCAGTGGGCGGTGATCGGAATCGGGATTAATCTGTTGCCGCAACCCTTTGACGCTTCGTTCCGGCCGGCACCGGCGTTTCTGGCTCAGCTGACGGATCAGCTGCCGCTTCCGGAACCACTGGCGCAGGCCCTGCAAACAAGCCTGACGGCATTCAGTACCCATCCGCTGGCGCCGGATCTTCTGACCCGATACAATCAGCAGCTGTACCGGAAGGGATGCCTTCAAACCTTTGAAACCGCCGGTGTTCGCTGGCAGGGAATCGTTCAGGAAGCGCTTCCGGATGGCCGGTTACTTCTTTTGGAAAACGGACGGGAACGTACCTGTGTGCATGGCACCGACCTTTGGATCCCGGAACCGAATGCTTCCGGAACAACTTCTGCGGCATGACCCGAATCCTTCCTAAACTTTTACTTGGCCTTGCAGTGCTGTTTCATCTGATCGGCTGGATCGGCATCGGTGTGCTGCACAATGCACAGATTTTGCAGGCGACCCCGATTCATCTGTTGCTGATGGCCCTCCTGTTGGTCATCAGCGCCCGTCACGACCGCCGGTTGCTGGGCTGGATGGGAGGCGTTTTTGTGTTGGGTTATGTTGTAGAGTGGATTGGCATTCATACCGGGCTGCTGTTTGGCAACTACCGGTACGGCTCCGTGTTAGGAACCCAATTGGATGCGGTACCCCTGTTGATCGGCCTCAACTGGGTGACGGTTTTAACGGGCGCCTGCTCTGTAACTGCGATGGCCAACCGGCCGCGCTGGCAACAGGTCTTGGGAGCGGCGTTGATCGCCACTGCGTTTGACTGGCTGATTGAGCCGGTAGCCGTTCGGTTGGGCTACTGGCAGTGGGTGGACGGGACTATTCCTGCTTTTAATTACCTGTGCTGGTTTGGTGTTTCGGTAGTGATGGCAGCCGGCTGGACGGCCTTGCGGCTCCGGCCCAACCACTTTGCTATAGCTTTGTTGTTGATAGAAGCTGTCTTCTTTGCGTTGTTAAGGCTCTAGCCGCTCTGGCCTGATCCTTGACTGCCACGCCGGGAAGGATTCATAGGCTTTTCTGAACCCTGTTTTCCGGAAATCATGCTTTTCGTTTATATCCTTATCGTACTGGCGGCCTTTGCCGGAATGGAATTCATGGCCTGGGCTACGCATAAGTATGTGATGCACGGCATTGGCTGGTATTTTCATAAAGACCACCACGATGGCGGCTATCATCCGTTTCAAAAAAATGATGTCTTCTTTCTGATCTACGCCATTCCATCCTGGTTATGTATCATGCTAGGCTGGATGAACGAGGTCTGGTGGGTGGTATCGATCGGTGTTGGCATTTTGCTGTACGGCATTGCGTACTTTCTGGTGCATGATGTGATCGTACATCAGCGGTTCAAATGGTTTGAGCGGTCGAACAACCGGTATGTACGGGCCATCCGCTGGGCGCACAAGATGCATCACAAACACCGCCAGAAAGAAGATGGTGAATCGTTTGGCCTGCTGGTATTCGGTAAACAGTACTGGGATAAAATCCGTCAGGACGACGCGCGGTTAAAGGCTAATAAGGCCTGATAGCTGCTCAAAAGAAGCTGACTTTTTCAGATGGCCCTTCGACATGCTCAGGGTGACACAGCATAGCATATACTTCAGCGTTCATTAGTCAGACTAATTATGCGGGCTTCGACACGCTTAGGGTGACACCGTACATAGCGATTCCTGATGGATCAGGATCGTTTATCTTCCGGAAGAAGGGTCATCGCCTTAGCCTACTTTTGCGTCCTTATGAGACAACGTTTTCTCGCCGGATTGCTGCTGTGTTTGCTGGCTGTTTCCGGAAGGGCACAAGGCTGGAAGCCCTACCGGCAACTCAATGCCGCCGAAATTTTCCATGAAGTGCAGAAACTGGGCGTTACCGGATCGGTGCTATACATCGCTGCCCACCCGGATGATGAAAACACCAAAATGCTGGCCTGGCTGGCGAATGAGAAAAAAGTACGCACCGGTTACCTGTCGCTGACCCGCGGCGATGGCGGCCAGAATCTGATTGGCACCGAACAGGGCGAAGCGCTGGGCATTCTGCGAACGCAGGAGCTGCTGGCTGCCCGTCGGATCGATGGCGCCGAGCAGTTTTTTACCCGCGCCTACGACTTTGGCTTTTCTAAAAATCCGGAAGAAACCTTCCGCTTCTGGAATCATGATTCCGTACTGTCGGACGTGGTCTGGGTGATCCGGAAATTTCAGCCTGATGTGATCATCACACGCTTTCCCACCACTGGCGAAGGCGGCCATGGTCACCATACCGCCTCAGCCATTCTGGCCGGTGAAGCCTTTGACGCCGCTGCCGACCCCACCCGGTTTCCGGAACAGCTTCAATACGTGCAGCCCTGGAAAACCAAGCGGCTGTTCTGGAACACGTTCAACTTCGGCACCACCAATACTACCAGCGAAGACCAGATTAAAGTAGATGTCGGCGGCTACAACGCACTGCTGGGCAAAAGCTATGGCGAAATCGCCTCCGAAGCCCGCACCATGCACAAAAGCCAGGGTTTTGGTACGGCACTGCAACGGGGCAGCAGCGTTGAATATTTTAAGCAAATCAAAGGCGATCCGGCCAAGAACGATTTATTCGAAGGCATTGACCTGACCTGGAACCGGTATCCGGAATTGAAAGACGCAGACAAGGCGTTCAGAAAAGTAGTTTCAAACTGGGATTTCTCAGCTCCAGAAACAAACCTTCTCCGGCTACAGGATTGGATATCAAATGATGTAGCAGCTGCGTACAAGCACTACAACTACGAGATGAACTATGACGACGCGAAGGCCGGCGTTCGCTTCTTAAACCGGGTAGGCGCAAAATATGCTGCTTTGGCTCCGCAACTGGCAGGCATCTGGGCAGAAGGCCGGGTCGAAGAGCCTATGTTGGCTCAAAGAGGGCGCACAAAGGTGTACGCGTCCATGCTAAACCGGTCTCAAGTGCCTGTAGACGTTCAAAGACCCGCCGCAGGAGATACCAACGGCGTATACCATCACTCTTACCAAAAAGACACCAGTGTTGCTGCCAGGGGTCGGTCATCCAAGCCCTTTGCATTAGCAGCCAATCAGTCTTTCCTGGACACAAGCATTTATTATCAGAGAAGCAGTCCGGACAGAGCCGCTACTATTTACTGGCTTCAAAACCCCAGACAGCAGGCGTTGTTCAGCAGGCCAGCGCTCGATCTGTTGGGGATGCCGGAGGCCCCGTCTCCATCTATTTCCCGCAGTATAACTACGAATGGTTCAAGCTTTACTGTTGAGCTTCCCCTCGTCACCAAAACCATCGATCCGGTCAAAGGCGAGATCTATCAGCCTTTGCAGATTCTTCCGGAAGTAACACTGGATATTCTGGCTAATTCGCTGGTGTTTGAAAACTACCAGCCCAAAACAGTTTTTGTAAAAATCCATTGCCACGCCGACAGTATTTCCGGGAACCTGGAAATCGATGCACCAGACGGCTGGGCGATGCAATCCGGCGATCGGCAGGTACGGCTTCGCAAAGGACAGGATACGACCCTGGCTGTAAAATTGATTCCATCCAAGACGGCTACCAATTACTACTTCACTCCGGTATTTGTCAGCGGCGAGAAGCGGTTCAGCCAGCACGCCCGGTTTATTCATTACGATCATATTCCCAACCAGACGTACCTGAGTGAAACCAAAGCATATGTCACAGCGTTTCCGCTTCAGAAAGGCGGCACCCGCATTGGGTATATCACCGGCGCCGGCGATGAGGTTCCGGAAGCCTTGCGCAACGTAGGCTATACGGTTACAGAGCTGAACGAGAACCAAATTCAGTCCGGCGATCTGAGTCGTTTCGATGCGATCGTAACCGGTGTCCGCGCGTACAATACTCAGGATTGGTTGCAGGGTGCCTACCCGCGCCTGATGGACTACGTCCGGAAAGGCGGCAACCTGATTGTGCAGTACAATACCAACAGCCGGATCGGTCCGGTGAAAGCACAGATCGGTCCCGATTCCTTTACCATCACCCGCGACCGCGTCACCGACGAAAATGCGGCCGTAACATTTCTGGCTCCGCAACACCCGGTGCTGAACACGCCCAACAAGATCACTCAAAGCGACTTTAACGGCTGGCTTCAGGAACGCAGCATCTATCATGCATCCAACTGGGCCTCGTCCTTTACGCCGGTGCTGTCTATGGCCGATGCAGGTGAAAAACCAGCTACCGGCAGTCTGATCGTAGCGCCGTATGGCAAAGGCAACTTCGTATACACCGGCCTCGTGTTTTTCCGGGAATTGCCGGCCGGCATTCCGGGTGCGTACCGTTTGTTTGCCAATTTGCTGGCGATCCCGAAGCGATAAAACGCCTTTCCTTCCGGAAACTTAAAACGCCCTCTTTCGATCAGAAGGAGGGCGTTTTTCAGTTCTTAGAAACCGAAGGAACTTTTACTTGGCTTTTGCCTGAGCAATAAGCTTTTCGTTCATCGCTACGTAATCGGCGTTCTGGGCTTCTCGGGCCAGCTCGATCGACTTTTGTGCGGTGGCAATCGCCCCGGCTTTATCGCCCTGCTTCAGCTGAATTTTAGCTTTGAGGTGATACATGTAAAATGCCTTTGGGTTTTGCTCTACGGCTTTGTTCACCCAGTTCAGCGCCTGACCGAGGTCTTTACCGTTGTCGTAGTAGTAACCGGCTGCCTGGAAGTACGGCCGGCTGTCCATCGCCATCGTTTTGGTGATGTTGCCCATGATTTTGCTGTCGATGTCCGCTTTTACCATAAACGACGCACGGGTGTTTTCCCACATCAGGTCTACACGGGCGCTGCTGGCCGTCAGATCGGCAAAATTGATGGTAAAGGTTTCCACGCGATCTGCCAGGCGGGCAGGAGATACCGTTACGCGCAAAGCTTCTTCATTGGTTTTGTAATTGGCTACATCGCCACCCAGCGTCAGGTCTTTGTTGAACATCACTTCCCAACGGTCAACGGCCGGAATGGTATAGATTGAATAGGTACCGGCAGCCAGTGACTTGCCTTCGATCATCACATCTTCGCCAAAGGTGATTCTGGTCGAACCGTTGGCACCCGTGCGCCAGATTTTGCCAAACGGCACCACATCGCCATAAATGGTCCGGGTTTTAGCCGATGGGCGGGAGTACTCAACTTTGATATTGGACAGTGCGAACGCCTGATCAATCGTTTGCATCGGAGACGGAGCCGGTACTTTCAGTCCCTGAGCAGATACAATTCCGGAAAACAGGCAACCAGCCAGTGCCAGTGTAAATAATTTACGCATAAAAAGAGGTTTTTGAATGGCGCAAAAGTAGCCCTTTCCGGAACGAACCTGCTCATATACATCTGATAGCCATCCCATGCAGATCATCCCGCCACAGGAATACTGGTTTAAGTTTCCGGGAATTCCCAGCCCGCTTCGACCTGTGCTTTCAGCCGGCTTACCAGCTCATACGTTGCCGGACATTTATCCACATTGCCGATAAACGTATCGTTCCACTCGTCAAACGGTTGCTTGTTGTGGTGTGGAAACTCGGCACAGTCGAGCGGACGAATCGCATAAATACCACAGCGATTGTCGGGCTGCAAAAACTGACAGGGCGTGTCCCGGTTGACCCATTCGCCAGCCGTATCGCCGGGTTTCAGCCATTTTTCCTTAAACAGCTTCACCGGCATCCGGAAGTGTTGGGCAATGCGCTGCAAATCGTCTTTGGTGTAAGTCGGCGTCATCTTCTTGCAGCAGTTGGCACAGGTCGTACAGTCGATCTCCTGCCAGACCTGGCGGTCGGTTGCATCTACCAACGGCTGAAAATCTTCCGGAACCAAGTCGTCCAGCTTGCGCAGGAATGCGCGGAGTCGGCTGCGGTTGCGCTGGGCAAGCCGGTTGAAACGGGCCAGGTCCATAATACTAAGTGGGTTTCCGGAAGGGACTCTGAAAGGGTGATTTTATAAGGCCCGAAAACATCAGACCAGCGGACTAAGGTTCCGGAACCACTACCGCAGGCGGACGGCTGACAGGACGTTGTGGAGCCGGGGCGGCAGCCTTGCCGGAAGCCTGTCGGATACTATCGGCCCGAAGCTGGGCAGCCTGCCGGATGACAGAATCATTGCGTCGCTGAAGCGTGTTTTGCACCGAATCCAGCCGGGCGTTCACGGTTGAATCCACCCGGTACTGAAAGGCAGCGTCGGCCATGCGGTTGTTGTCTGCACACGCGGCCAGTCCCAAAGGAAGTACCCATTTCAGCCCGTTCCGGAATCGTATTTTCTTCACAACGCGTTTATAAAAGAACGCTGCAAAGGTGCAGTGAATCGCCGGATGCAATTACCCCTCTCCATCGGAACGAAATTCCGCCTCTATTTGCCCCTGATCATGGCAGGCATCTCCGGAATCCGGTACCCATCCGATCCTGCTATCCGTACCTTTGAACGTACTATGGCAGCGGATCATTCTTCCCAAAAGGGATTTCATACTTTATGCATTCATGGCGGCCACCGGCCCGATGGCCATCACGCGCACCTCACGCCTATCTATGCGTCTTCTACCTATACCTTTGATGACGCCGCACAGGCTGTAGCCGTTTTCAACGGCGAGCAGGACGGCTATATCTACAACCGCTGGGGCAACCCTACCGTGCGCGAAGCCGAAGAGAAAATTGCGCTGATGGAAGGCTACGGACTAACCGGCGAAGACGGCAAACAGCTGCAACCGGCGGCCATCCTGCATGCATCCGGAATGGCGGCGATCCAGACTCTGTTTTTCGGCACCCTGCGCACCGGCGATGCCATCCTGACCCAGGAGTCGCTGTATGGCGGCACCCAGGAAACCATTGATCGAATTTTACAGCCGCTGGGGATTGCCTCCTATGCAGTCGATTTTGACGATGAGGCTGCGCTGAACCAGATGCTTGCCGAACATCCGGAAATCAAGCTGGTGTATGTGGAAACTCCCGACAACCCGACCATACGGCTGATTGATCTGGCGCGGGTCGGTGCGTTTTGCCGGCAGCAGCAGCTGCTGATGGCTGTAGACAACACGTTTTGCACGCCGTATCTGCAACAGCCGTTTAAGTACGGAGCCGATTATATCGTTCACTCGACCACCAAATACCTCAACGGACACGGGACGGCTATTGGCGGCGCGCTGGTAGGTCGCACAGCCGCGCATCTGGACGGCCAGGTTACCAAGACCTTCCGGCTGATGGGCGGCAGTGCCAGTCCATTCGATGCTTTTTTACTGGTCAACGGGATGCGGACGTTGCCCTTGCGACTGGACCGGCATTGCCAGAATGCCCAGCGGCTGGCGGACTACCTAACGGCCCACCCTGCTGTTGCTGCAGTTCATTTTCCGGGACTGGACACGTACCCACAGAGGGCGCTGGCCCGTCAGCAGATGACCAATACCGGTGCCATGCTTTCGTTTGAGCTTAAAGGCGGTCTGGTGGCAGCAAATGCATTTGTAGATGCCCTCCAGATGTGCACGTTTGCCGTGTCGCTTGGCACCACGGATACCCTGATTTCGCATCCGGCCACCTCTACTCACAAAGGCGTTGCACCGGAAACCCGGATTCGTGCCGGTGTGACGGATGGCCTCATCCGCGTGAGTGTAGGGCTTGAGAATCCGGAAGATATCTTGGCGGATATCGAACAGGCCATCGCCGCCCAAGATCTGAGCTAAACAACCGGTTCCGTCTACCCTGTTCATGAGTTAGGCCTTGTACCCTTCTGTTTTCCAAACGCTTTTTGCGCTTCTATGAACCGTTCGTTTTTCAGTGCCGACGGCAAAATTCAGCTTCCGGAAGCCATGATCCGGCAGTTGGATCTGCAACCACAGATGCCCGTTCATCTGTTCGTTGAAGGCAATCAGGTGGTGATTCAGCCGCTCAACGCCGTGTATTTTGAAACCCTGCGCGGCTTGCTGATTGGTGAAGGCATCTCGGCCGAAACCATCCGGGAGGACAAAGCGCTGGACCTTCCTTTTGAAGAACGTAAACTCAATCACCTGTTTTCTTCCGGATTATGAATAACCTGATCTTCGACAGCAGTGCCCTGGCGGCGTACCTAACGGATGGCCCCGGTGCGGGAGACGTATCGGACTGGCTGCTCCGGCTGGTCGGCGAAACCGAGCTGCACGGCTGGATGAGTACCACTGCGGCCGGCGAACTCTACCATATGGTGATGCGGCGCAAAAACGAGCAGACTGCCGAACGGGCGCTACGGGCGCTGACCAGTCTTCCGATTCAGCTGGTCGAACCCGACCTGGAACTAGCCGTTGAAGCTGCGAAGCTGAAGGCCACACATGCAATTTCCTATGTAGATGCCCTTACGGCAGCGCTGACCATCCGGGAACAGGGACTGCTGATTGCAGCCGATCCCATCTTTGAAGAGCTCCGGGGAATCCCTCATTTTTCGGTGCAGTACCTCTAAACCTCCAACAGTACCCCATCAAAGGCTGTGTTGTTTCGGATAGACAGGGAATGTGTTAAATCCCCTTTCCGGATCCTTCCGTTGCGGCCGATTCCGGAACTTTGCTGCCCTTACCTTTTTAATTTATACTCTCCATGACTGCGTACGTTATAGACGCCATTCGAACCCCCATCGGTAAATACGGCGGTGCCCTGGCAGGCGTCCGCCCGGATGATCTGCTGGCCGGCCTTTTAAAAGCGTTGCAGACCCGCAATCCGGACGTGGATTTTGCAGCGCTGGAAGATGTGATCATCGGTGCTGCAAACCAAGCCGGTGAAGACAACCGCAACGTAGCCCGTATGGCATCTCTGCTGGCCGGCTTGCCGCAAACTGCCGGTGGCACCACGGTCAACCGGTTGTGTGCGTCCGGACTGGATGCGATCATGACGGCTGCGCGGGCTTTGCAGTGCGGCGATGGCGATCTGTACATTGCCGGTGGCGTGGAAAGCATGAGCCGTGCGCCGATGGTGATGGGTAAATCCGACAGCGCGTTTGGTCGCAGTCAGCAGCTGTACGACACGACAATGGGCTGGCGTTTTACGAATCCGGCACTGGAAGCAGCAGGTCATACCGATACAATGGGCCAGACGGCTGAAAACGTCGCGGCGAAGTACCAGGTGAGCCGTGAAGCGCAGGATGCTTTTGCGGCCAACACCCAGCAGAAATACGCGCAGGCCGATGCAGCAGGCGCGTTTGCCAATGAACTGGTACCGGTACAGGTTCCCGGTAAAAAAGGCAGCGTTACTGAGGTGACCAAAGATGAACATCCACGCCTTTCGACCGAGGAGCAGCTCGCAACCCTGAAACCGGCCTTTACCAAAACCGGAAGTGTCACCGCCGGCAACAGCAGTGGTATCAACGACGGGGCCAGTGTATTGCTGCTTGCATCAGAAGCCTACGTGCAGAAACACAACCTAAAGCCACTGGCTAAAGTGGTATCGATGGCTGTAGCCGGTGTAGAACCGAAGTATATGGGCATGGGTCCGGTACCGGCGATGCAGAAAGCCCTGAGCCGCGCGCATCTTACTGCTTCTGATCTGGATCTGGTAGAGCTGAACGAAGCCTTTGCAGCGCAGGCCATTCCCTGTATGCAGGAACTGGGTCTGGACGAGGAAAAAGTAAACATTCATGGCGGCGCGATTGCACTCGGCCATCCGCTGGGCTGTAGCGGCGCGCGCATTTCTACCACGCTGCTTCATGCGCTTCAAAAAACCGGCGGTAAGTACGGTGCAGCCTCTATGTGTGTAGGCGTTGGTCAGGGCGCGGCCATCATTTATGAACGCGTAGACGCGTAAGAAACGTATCTTAAAAACAACGGCCGTCTGGGCTTAGAAGTTCCGGCTGGCCGTTTTGCTTTTTTCTGGAATCCTACCTTCGCGTTCTCTGCCATGAAAATTGATATTCACACGCACATTCTTCCGGAAAACATTCCCAACTATTTCCAGAAATTCGGGTACGGGGAGTTTATCCATCTGGAGCATCATTGCCCGGGCTGTGCGCGGATGATCAAAGGCGACAAGGTGTTCCGGGAAATTGAACCGAACTGCTGGGATGCCCCTACCCGCATTCTGGAGATGGACGCTACAGACGTAAACGTGCAGGTGCTGTCTACGATTCCGGTGCTGTTTAACTATTGGGCGAAACCACAGGATGGGCTGGAAACCGCGCGATTCTTCAACGATCACATTGCCTCTTGTGTCACGCAGTTTCCCAAGCGGTTTATCGGGCTGGGAACGGTGCCGTTACAGGATATCGACCTGGCGATCCGCGAGATGGAACGGTGTGTCAAAGAGTTGACATTTCCCGGATTGGAAATCGGTTCCAACATCAACGGCGCCAACCTGAGCGATCCCAAATTTGATCCGTTCTGGCAGGCCGCCGAAGAACTGGGCTGTGCTTTGTTTGTGCACCCTTGGGAGATGATGGGCGAAGACCAGATGATGAAGTATTGGCTGCCCTGGTTGGTCGGGATGCCGGCCGAAACGGCACGCGCCATTGCATCCATGATTTTTGGCGGCGTGTTCCGGAAATTCCCGAAGCTGAGGGTGGCGTTTGCGCACGGTGGCGGATCGTTTCCGTTTACCGTAGGCCGGATCGAGCATGGCTTCAACGTACGACCCGACCTCTGCGCCATCGATAATCCGATCAATCCACGCGACTATCTGGGCCACTTCTGGATTGATGCGCTGCTACACGATGCCGACGCGCTGAACTATGTCCTGAAGACGGTGGGCGAAGACAAGATCTGCTGTGGCAGTGATTATCCGTTTCCGCTGGGTGAGCATCATCCGGGTCAACTAATTGAAAGCATGGGTTATGACAAGCCGCTGGAGGAAAAACTGCTTTCCGGAAATGTCCTTGCCTGGCTGAACCTGTAAGGTGCCGGTTAGCCCGCTCTAAGCCGGATCGACCAGCAGCCGCTCGCATACCACAGTACTCAGCGTTTCATTGGGATGCTTTTCATAGCTGACCACCATGCTGCCATCGAAGGATTCTACCGATTTGATTTTAAGCTTCAGGCCCAACCGGAGCTCGCGGCTGTTGAGAAAACGCAGAAACTCATCTCCGGAGGTCGTAACACCGGTGAGCGTGACTATTTCGCCAGCCGTACAGGTACTCAAATGTCGGTACTGACGCCATTCCATCCGGCCGTTTTGATCCGGAATCGGTGACCCATGCGGATCCAGCGTAGGATAGCCCAGCAGCTCGTCCATCTTCTCAAAAAATCTTGGCGACTGCACGTGTTCGATCTGCTCGGCGATATCGTGCACTTCTTCCCAGCCAAAGCCCATCTGCTGCACCAGGTACATCTCGGTCAACCGGTGCTTGCGCAGGATGAGGCCGGCTTCTTTTTTTCCTTTTTCAGTAAGCTGTAAGGGCTGGTAGCTTTCATAGCGCACCAGCTTCTTTTCGGCCAGCCGCTTCACCATGCCGTTTACGGTCGGCATTTTAGTGCCCAGCCGCTTGCTCAGTTCGTTGACACTGACCGCACCGGTTTCGGCCGAAAGCAGCAGCAACGCTTTGAGATAGTTTTCCTCTGTCAGGGAATGCATACCGCCAAAGATAGAAAGCGCCTTCTGGCAGGATTCTTTTAAGGTCGTCAAAATTATTTTGTTAGCCTTCACTAACTATCTAATTTAGCCAACGCAAACCTGCTGTATGTATCGACTTTTCCTTTTTCTGCTGGCGTTTGGATGCAGCCCCTTTCTGTGGGCGCAGACGGGCCAGATTTCCGGAGTCGTCTGGGCCGGCGACCAGCCGGCGTCGGGCGCGACCGTTGTTTTATCCGGGACCGCGTTTTCAACTTATACCGATTCTATGGGCGCCTATGTGCTGGATTCGATTCCGGAAGGCCGGTACACGTTGTTGATACGTGCCCTGCGGTACGGCTCCAGCAGCCGTAGCTTGACCATTCGCGCCAACACCCAACAAACCGAAGATGTGGATCTGAGCCGCACCAGCCAGGGACTGGATGAGGTGGTTATTTCCGGAACGTTGAAGCCGGTGTCGCGCTCGGAAAGTCCGGTGCCGGTAGAAGTGTATTCCAGTGCCTATTTCAAGAAAAATCCAACGGCCAACATCTTTGAGGCGTTGCAAAACGTCAATGGCGTTCGTCCGCAGCTCAACTGCAATGTCTGCAACACCGGCGACATCCATATCAACGGTCTGGAAGGCCCGTATACCCTAGTGCTGATCGACGGGATGCCCATTGTATCGGCGCTTTCAACGGTCTATGGCCTTTCCGGAATCCCCAATTCGCTGATCGACCGGATTGAAGTCGTTAAAGGCCCCGCGTCTTCGCTCTATGGCTCGGAAGCCGTGGGCGGACTGATCAATATCATCACCAAAACCCCACAAAAAGCCCCCCGTGTTTCCGCCGATGTGTTCGGCACGACGTATGGCGAGTACAACGCCGATATCGGACTCAAATGGAAGGCCGGTAAAAAGGCGACGGTGCTTTCCGGAATCAACTACTTTAACTACCAACAGCCGACCGACCGCAATGGAGACGGCTTTACAGACGTCACACTTCAAAACCGGATTTCACTGTTTCAGAAATGGGATGGGGACCGTAAAGACCACCGGGTATTCAGTCTGGCCGGACGCTACCTGTATGAAGACCGCTGGGGTGGTGATATGCGCTGGAACAAAAACTACCGCGGCGGCAGTGAGATCTATGGCGAAAGCATTTACACCAGCCGCTGGGAGCTGATCGGAAAGTACCAGCTGCCTACCCGCGAGCATTTGACGTTGTGGGGTTCCTTCAACCAGCACGAGCAGGACAGCCGCTACGGTGCCACTTCCTATATCGCATCACAGCGCATTGCCTTCGGACAATTACTGTGGCGCAAAGCGCTGGGCAAAAATGAGCTACTGACCGGTCTGGCGCTGCGCTATACCTATTATGATGACAATACCCCGGCTACTGCAACAGCTGACTCCAGCACGTCGCAGAATGCACCTTCCAGAACCTGGCTGCCCGGCTTGTTTGTGCAGGACGAGATTAAAATCGCGCTGAACCACGATGTGCTGCTGGGACTACGGTATGACTACAACAGTTACCACGGCAGCATTTTCACGCCCCGGCTGGCCTACAAATGGGCCGTAAATCCGGAAAATATCATCCGGCTGAATCTCGGCACCGGTTACCGGGTCGTCAACCTGTTTACCGAAGACCACGCGGCCCTGACCGGTGCCCGGCAGGTGGTGGTCCGGAATGAACTGCGCCCCGAACGCTCCTACAATGCCAACCTGAATTACATCCGGAAATTCGTGACTGCCTTTGGTTTTATTGGGCTGGATGCCTCAGCGTTCTACACGTATTTCAACAACCGGATTGTAGGGGATTACGATACCGATCCCAACCAGATTATCTACGACAATCTATCCGGACATGCCGAAAGCCGGGGCCTGACACTGAATGCAGATGCGTCGTTTACCAACGGTCTCAAAATCATTCTGGGCGGTACACTGATGGATGTTTCGCTGACCGAAAACGGCGTTCGCCGGTCGCAGATTCTGACTGAGCATTTTACCGGCACTTGGGCTATTACGTATCCGCTCCGGAAACTGCATCTCAGTCTTGACTACACCGGCAATGTATACAGTCCGATGCGGCTGCCGTTGCTGGGTCCGGAAGACCCACGTCCGGAATACTCGCCTTGGTGGAGCATCCAGAATATCCAGGTGACCTACAACGGCTTCTGGAATCTGGAACTGTATGGCGGCGTCAAAAATCTGCTCAACTGGACGCCGGCCCGAACCGCGCCGTTTTTGATTGCCCGAAGCCATGATCCGTTTGACAAGCAGGTGCAATTTGGGAGCGATGGGCATGTTCGGGCAACACCGGAAAACCCATATGCCCTGACGTTTGATCCCAACTATGTGTATGCACCCAACCAGGGTATCCGGGGCTTTATCGGTGCCCGACTGACGCTGAACTAAAGCAGAACTGCGACGACCGTTCCGGAACGCGATGGAGCAGATTCCTTTTAATTAAGCCCTCCTAGCGGATTCAATAAGGACTGGTAGCCATTCAAGTCTGCCGGTCGTCGTACTTTGCCGCACACACCATGTCCCAGCCTCATCTTCGACGCGACCTCAACCTACTTCAGGCCACTGCTATCAATGCCATCGATATGGTGGGCATCGGGCCTTTTATTACGCTGTCGGGCGTAGCGGCCATTATGGGTGGCAGCGGCAGCATTTATGCCTGGCTGCTGGGTGCGTTGCTTAGTCTGGCAGATGGCACCGTCTGGGCCTCGCTGGGGGCCAAATGGCCCGAAGCCGGTGGAAGCTATGTCTTTCTCCAAAAGCTGTTTCCACGGGAACGGGGCGGCCGGTTGATGGCGTTTTTGTTTGTGTGGCAAACCACCCTACAGGCGCCGCTGGTTGTGGCCTCTGCCGCCATCGGTTTTGCGGGTTATTTCCGGTATCTGGTGCCGCTCACCACACTTCAGGCACGCTTTGTGGCCGGAGGCCTGGTACTGACGATGATCGTTCTGCTGTACCGGGATATCAAAAGCATTGGCCGCATGAGTGTCGTACTGGGCATCATTACCGTGGGCACTTTGCTGTGGCTGATTTTCTCTGCGGTGCCGTCCTTTGATGCAGCCGCTGCCTTTCCGAAGTCCTGGAGCGGATTTCCGACCTCGACGCTGTTTTTTGCCGCGCTGGGCAATGCCACGACCAGCACCGTGTATTCGTACCTGGGCTATTACAACGTCTGCCATCTGGGTGGTGAAATCAAGCAACCGGAAAAGAATATTCCCCGGGCTATTTTCATATCCATTGCGCTCATCGCAGTATTGTACTTAGCGATGCAGACTGCAGTAGCCGGCGTTCTGCCCGCTGCTGCCATTGCCGAGTCCAAGTTTGTAGTGAGTCTGTACTTTGAAAAGCTGTACAACGCGGGGGTGGCCAAAATTGCTACCGGATTGATTCTGGTCATCGCGCTGGCGTCGCTGTTTTCAGTGCTGCTGGGGTACTCACGCATTCCATATGCAGCGGCCAAAGGCGGCGACTACTTTCCGGTCTTCGCCAAGCTGCACCCTACCAAAAACTTTCCGCACCTGTCGCTGCTTACAATTGGCGGCATTGGCTTTCTGCTCAGCATTGCCTTTACCGAAAAACCCGCAGCGGTGATCAAAGCAATTGTGATTATGCGCATCTTGGTGCAGTTTATTGCGCAGGCCGTCGGGCTGATCCGCTACCGGCAACTAAATCCGGGAGCTGCGATGCCGTGGAAAATGCCGTTGTATCCCATCCCGGCGATTCTTTCGATCCTCATCTGGGGGTTTCTGTTCTGCACCGCCGATTTTCCGTTTATACTGGGTTCGGTTACGGTAATCACTGCCGGGATTGTGCTGTACTTTATCTTCCTGCATGGTCGCCCGTCCAATCCGGAAAGCACTGAAGCCGAGACAGGTCAATAACTGCTCCCCCGGCGATCCGCTGCATCTGTTTGAGTTTCTGCACTAAAAAAGGCCGCCTGTAGCGACCTTTTTTGGATTCGTATTGGCTTTGACGGATGAAACCGATGTACCGGAGCAGGTATTTTCTAAACGGTCTGAGGCTTCCGGATTCGTTTTCCGGCCAGTGCCTGTTGCAGGTTTCCCATCATACAGTTGTACGTGCTATCCCAGCTCTGTCCGCTGATTTCGGCATCGGCTTGTCGCCGCCAAGAGGTCATTTCTTCTTCGGTATCATCGAGTAACGAGTTGGCAACGTTGATAAAGACTTCCGGACCGGACACCACCTGTACCAGCCCTTTACGACCATAGGTAGCTACGATGTCTTCAAGAGGTGAGGAGATGACCCGGAGGCCCGCTGCCAGGTATTCGGGCACCTTGGCGGGTACCACTGAATAGGTTCCATATCCTTCTTTAAGCGGCACCAGTCCCAGATCCCAGCCCTGTACATACTGCGGCAGCACTTCGTAACTTTTAGTGCCGAGGTAATGAATATTAGGGGCCTGAGACAGTTCGATTTCCGGAATGTTGACCACCGGACCGATCAGCACAAAATGCCAGTCGGGCTTACTGGAGGCTACTTGTGCAATCAATCGCATATCGAAGTGCTCATTGATGACTCCATAATAGCCTAGCCGGGGGTGCGGGATGGCCTGCTGATCAGCCGGTTCAGACGCCTGCGGCAGCCGTGCCTGACCGAAATGCCGGATATCGATCCCGTTGGTACAAACGTTTACATTATTGTTGACTTTTTTACGACTCTTGGCCAGCGCATTTCCGGATGTAAAAACCAGATCGGCCCGGTCGAGCAGCCGTTCTTCCAGCGCGGTGATATCTGGATGGGCACCCGGCAGATTTTCCGGTTCGCCGATGCAATCGTATACGGTCAGTGCCGGGGTCAGATGATCGGAGTAGCGGATCGACGCCGGATTGTAATACCAGAAGATAGCATCCTGCGCGCCGTCTGGTCCCAGCAGTTCGTCCAGAAACGCGCGAATCCGGGTGATATAGGCTTCATCCGGCAATGCAGCAGGCAACATGGGCCGTACCACATGAATCCCGTCGTAATACTCTTGTTCAAATTGAATTCCGTCTACTTCAGAAGCCACTTTGCTTTCGATATAAATCACCCGCATGCCGTTGGCAGCGAAGCGCGTCAGCAGATGCTGGGGGCGCTGAAATAAAAAATTCCAGCGTAGCGACGCGAAGCAGACCAGCACAGAAGGCATTACCACAGATTGAGGCATAAAAAGGTCATTTTGGGCAAAAAGCTGCCATATCTGACAAGGCTATTAAAGCTGTGCCGGCCTCAAAATGAGACGCAACCTACCGTATTTGGGCTTGTTTAAGTTTACCCCTTCTATACTGTCTTTTTAGTTGAAACCTTCCTAAACTTTTGTTACACCTGCACCGGATAAGATTTAGGGAAACAAAAGGCGTCGTACTTTAGAGGTACACTCTTCAGCCTTCCTGTATTGCGTCGTAAATCGTTATTGTGGGGTCATCAGGAAGGCGAGAAGTAGTCTTACTCCATACGCCATGAGAGAAGAGAGAGGGGAAAACCCGCCGGAATATTCCAGGCGGGTTTTCCTTTTATAGCATCTTTGCGTTTGTATGCCTGCCGCTTCGCTTCCGGACTATTATGCACTGCTGGGCGTTTCGCCTACGGCAGATGCCGATGCCATCCGGAAAGCCTACCGGACACAGGCCCGCCGGTATCATCCCGATGCAGCACCCGACAATCCGTTTGCCCCGGCACAGTTCCGGGCGCTGAAAGATGCGTACGAGATTTTGTCGGTGCCGCAAAAACGCCGTCGTTACGATGACGAACGCTGGCTGCGCGGGCTGTCCGGAAAAACCATTCGGGCGCTTTCACCGGAAACCCTGATCCGGGATGCCGAGCGGCTGTGTCAACGCCTTCAAGGTATTGGCCGGTCTGCCGTTCAGCCCCGCGCCTTGCAACAGTTGCTGCTGTATTTGGTGCAGGACGCGCACCTGGCGTTGTTTGTCGAGGCCGGAGACGAAGCGCTGAGTGGGTCCTTTGGAGAAACTCTTTTGAATTCAGTCGCTTATCTACCGCACCGGTATATCCCGCCGGTACTAACGCAACTGCGCCGGTTGCAGCCTATTCCGGAGGATTTTGAGACGCAGTTAACGACGCTGCTAAAGACCCGGATGCAACAACACCAATGGGAGCGCCGCCTGCCCTGGCTGGTCCTGCTGATCACCCTGCTGTTGTGTACCTTGATAGCCCTCAGTCATCGCTCCTGAATACAGCATCAGTCCGGCCAATAGCCCTTCGACACGCTCCCGGTGACAACACATAGCGAAACAGGTAACTGCAGGAATTGTAGAAGCTTTGTCAGGCTGAGCCTGTCGAAGCCCTGCTAGTTATATTCAAATCAGGCCTGTTCGCTCAGGCTCCGGAAATCGACCGGCACCAGCTTGCTGACGCCCGGCTCCTGCATCGTTACGCCATAGATCACATCCACAGCGGCCATGGTCTGCTTATTGTGCGTCACAATAATGAACTGCGAGTTGTCGGAAAACTTCCGGATCATATTGGTAAACTTACCGACGTTAGCGTCATCCAGCGGCGCGTCGACTTCATCGAGAATACAGAACGGCGCCGGTTTGATGAGATAGATGGCAAACAGAAAGGCCGTTGAGGTCAGGGTTTTTTCTCCTCCGGAAAGCTGCGTCAGCGTACTGGGCTTTTTGCCTTTGGGCTGGGCATAAATCTCGATGCCGCTTTCGCTCAGATTGCTTTCATCCGTCAGGCGCAGATCCGCATTGTCGGCTTCGGAAAACAGCGCTTTAAACACGGTAATGAAGTGTTCCCGTACCTGGTCGAAGGTTTCTTTAAACTTGCTGTTGGCCGTATTTTCCACTTCTTCGATGGTCGCTAGCAGCGAATCGCGGGCGCTCACCAGATCGCCTTTCTGCTCAGCAATAAAGTCATGGCGTGCCTTCATCTCGGTGTACGCTTCGATGGCCATAGGGTTCACTTCTCCCATTGTATCGAGGCGCTTTTTGAGCCGGTCGGTCTCGGCCTGAAGCTCGTCCAGCGGCAGTGTGGTATTCCGCGCTTCTTCCAGAATGGTATCGAGGTCTACCTTAAACTCCACCTGCATCCGTTCTTTCATCCCGGCCAGTTGCAGCTTCATCTCGCTTAATTTTTCGCGCACGGCCATCAGCATGGTATCGGCCGTTTCTTTCTCCCGGCGCTGCTGACTCAGACTGGTTTCTGCACTGCTTACCTGGTTGCGCAGTTCGTAGTAGCCGGTTTCGGTATGTTTCAGTTCAGCTTCCTGGGTCTGCCGTAGCTGGTTTTGAACGGCCAGAGCAGCCGATTCGGTTGCCAAGAGCATGTCCATCTCGGCAATGCGGCGTTGGCTGTCGGCCTGATCCCGGGTGCTGGTGGCAATCTGCTCCTGCAAGCTGGTGCGCTGCGAGGCCCGGAACCCGGCTTCCTGTTTGAGTTGCTCGATCCGGCTTTGCTGCTGATGCAGCCGGATGGTGTGCGCGTTGTAGGTAGTGTTTGCCTGATTGTATTCCCGCTCCACCTGCGCAAAAGCGTCCTGTGCGGTCGCTACAGTTCCGGAAAGCGCTTCGAGCGTGGTGCGGACCTGTTGCATCTCGACGCGGGCGGCTTCCAGTGCAGCGTCGTTTCCAGAAAGCTGTTGGGTCAGGTCGTCCATCCGCCGGGTAGTCGACTGCGCCAGTTGTTCCAGTTGTTCGGCACGGGAACCGGCATTGGAAGCAGTGTTGTGCAGCCGGTTGATCTCCTCCTGCACCTGTTGCAGCGAGCGGTCGCTCAGGGCCGTACGGTAACCGGCGATTTCGGTTTGCAGGGCTGTTTGCCGCTCCCGGAGGGTGTTGGTCTGAGTCGTATGACTAGCCACATCTGCGGCCAGTCGCTCCAGGTTTTTGGCCCGACCAATTTTATTGCCTTCAAACGCGCCGACCGAGCCTCCATGCGCTGAAAGCGGCTGCGATCGGAAGCCGCCGTTCTGCGCGACTACTGTGATGTCCGGAAGGTCGGTGGGCACCGTTTCGTCCGGGCAGATGTAAACATTTCGCAGCAGTTGCGACACCACCGGCGCGTACTGGTAGTCGACTTCGACCACGTCCAGCGCAGCCACGGACCCTTCCGGAAGGCACGCAGGAAGGTCTGCTTCAGCGGGTGTGTTGAGCGCCGTCATCCGGTCGAGTAGAAAGAAATTGGCTTTGCCTTTCTTCGACGTTTCGAGGAGTCGGATAGCGGCTACGGCCTCTTCGAGGTGCGCAACGATGTAGTAGTTGAGATACGGCTCCAGCACGCTTTCAAGCGCTTTGCGGTAGGCCGGGGCCACGATAAAAATATCGGAGAGCAGCGGGGCATTCGTGCTCCAGGCCGGATTCTTTTTCAGGAACTTGATGGATTCCGGATAGCCTTCGAGCGAGTCGACCAGGTTTTTGAGGAGGGCATATTCGTTGCGGCGGGCATCCAGCGTGCGGTTGGCATCAGCCAGTTCGGTACGCACGCCTTCCAGCTGGTCCTGCGCGGTGGTGAGCTGCGTTTGGATTGCTTCCTGCCGGGTGCGCAGTTCGGAAAGGGTTTCCTTTTTCTGAGCTTCCTGTTGCTGAGCCTGCTGCTGTTCGGCCCGCAGGCGTTCCAGCTGACTGTGGCGGTGGGCCGTTTCGTCTTCCAGCTGCTGCCAGTTACGTTGCAGGTTGGTTTGGGTGGCTTCGGCCAGGGCCAGTCGCTTCTCGGCGTCGAAGCTGCTTCGCTGGATCCTACTTTGCTCGTCGCGCAGTTGCTGAACAGCTGTTTTTTTAGCATCAAAATGTTTCCGGACGGTATCCAGCGTCGCTCGCAGGGCATCCAGTTCGGTGCGCAGATCGGTCAGGGTTTGTTCGGCTTCCAGTTGCTGACTTCCGGATGCATCCATCGCCCGGGTGAGTTCGCGGAGCTGATCGTCGGCACCGGCCAGGAAGCGGGTCAGGCTCTGAGTGCGTTCTTCGAGGTGGGTTTTGCGCTGGCTCGCCAGCTTGTGTTCGCTTTCGCGGTGCCGGATGTCGGCAATCAGCTCATTAAAGGCTTTCTGCAAGGCATTGAGGGATGCTTCCTGGGTGAGCAACAACGCCTTGTCTGTTTCCAGCGCAGCTTCGCTTTGAGCAATGGCTTCGTCGAGCTGGGCTTTCCGGAACGCTTCATTGCTGCTTTGGGTATTCAGCGTCTGGTACTGGTCGTTGAAATGTTCGAGGGACGCTTTAGCCAGTTCAATGCTACTGGCTTTGTAGTCGGTGCGGATTTGCAGGTAGCGTTCCGCTTTCCGGGCTTGGTTCTCGAGGCTTCGCAGGTTGTTGCCGATTTCAAACAGCAGATCATCGATGCGCGACAAGTCGCTTTCGGTGCCTTCGAGTTTTTGCTTGGCTTCTTTTTTCCGTGTTTTGTAGATGGAGATGCCGGCAGCCTGTTCGAGCATCCGGCGGCGGCTGCCTTCTTTGTCTTTGATGATATCATCCACCATGCCCAGTTCGATGATGGCGTAGGAATCGTTGGAGACGCCGGTGTCGAGAAAGAGGTTGTGGATGTCTTTGAGCCGGCAGGCAACGTCGTTGAGCCGGTATTCGCTTTCGCCGCTTTTATAAAACCGCCGGGTAATGGTGACCGTCGTAAACTCAGTAGGCAGCAGCCCGCGGGTATTTTCGAAGGTGAGACTGACCTCGGCCATTCCGGAACGGGCGCGGGTGCGGGAGCCGTTGAAGATGAGATCTTCGAGGTTGTCGGACCGGAGGGATTTGATTTTATGTTCGCCGATCACCCAGCGGATGGCATCGACGATATTAGACTTCCCGCAACCATTGGGACCGACGACGCCAGTGATGGGGTGATCGAGCAGGACCTGGGTTTTATCAGCAAAAGACTTAAAACCTTTAATGTCGAGGGATTTTAAACGCAAAGCAGCGGGAGACCTTTTAGAAGAACGCAAATTTAATCGTTTCGCTTGCCGAATCACAGCGTTAGAACTAAAGCCTCTTTGGAAATCAAGCAATGATTGTGAGGCTGAGGTCAGTTACGTGAATAATCGATTCAATGTGCTTTTAAGGTCGCTTAATAATTTGAAAAACCTATGTGTATTTTTGAGTGATGCAGCTGCACCAACAGCAAGATACCAATGGGAGTATTTGACAAGATCAAAAGAATGATGGGATTATTTTGACGAGCTCAAAACACGAACAGACGAGTATGCCGGGTTATAGAATGGAACCCTCAATGGGATAGAGCGGCTCCAATGCCACAAGTCTTTTCAAATGGGAGCAGAATATTCTTAGTATACCTCATCAACGAGCCGGAGCCCAATCAAGACGGGGCTTCTATCTATATGGTTGATCATGTAAGTGAGACGAACTACCCGTTAGCACTTGTCGAGTTTAGCGAACATACCTTTCGTTTTGGAATGGCAAATGATGAAGTTTTTAGCGGGCTTCCTCTCTCGAACAAGGGTCTTGAAAGTTACAAAGCACACACAATCGAAAATTCAACCTGGATAGAAGAGATCAAAGCGATTCATAAGGTTCATCCCTATTACAGCGCTGATCGTTGGAAGGCCCAAAAGCACTTCTCCTTATTGTTCCATGATCAAATACTTGAGGTAATTGCCACCGGATATCATGTTGATCTATTCAAAACGACCTTTGGACAACTAGCGATAGAGGTAGCAAATCGGATGAACAAACGAGCCTGACGGCTATCAAAGATCCCTGGACTTGAATCCTGCCAACAAAAACGCCCGGACGATTCTAAACCAGAACGACTAGCGAACAATTCCGCTCCCAGACCGATGCCTCTGGATTCCGGATCTTCCCAAACGCAGAAAACCACCTCCTGAGAGATGGTTTTCCGGAACGATAGGTTCACTGATTGCTTACTGAATCACCAGCTTGGCGGTATACAGTTTCCGCGAGTGAATGCGGATGAGGTAAGTACCGGGTGGTAGATCCTGATGCAGCAGCGAGAAGCGGTTGTTGTTGATGTTTTTAGACTGGTAGATCATCTGACCGGTCGCATCCAGCACATCAATCTGATCAATCGGATACGGCGACTCGATAATGCTGTGACTGCCGGCAACGGCCGGATTAGGATAGACACTCACCGTATTCTGCCCGGTTTCGTTCCGGTGAATCTGAATCGTTTCCGAAAAGGTTGTTTTACCGTCCGGTGCCGTCAGTTGCAGCCGGTAATAATTCTGGCCATCTGCCGGCGTTTCGTGCTGGTAGGCATACGACCCGTTCAAAGCCGGTTGCGGCGCGGTCCGATACAACGAGCCAAAGGTTTTTCCATCGGTGCTGTGTTGCAGCTCATACGCAACTACGGTTCCGGTCTCAGCATTTTCCCAATGGAGCAGATTGGCGGCGCCTGCGACCGTTCCGGAAAACTGAAGCAAGTTGCTTGCAAGCGCCTGACCGTTGAGCATCTGAAACGATACGCGGTTGGATACTTCGTTGTACGAGTCATTGGTAAACAACACCACGAAATAGTTGCCCGGCTGCCGGGGCATGGCCGTATCCGGAAGATTGCGCGCACCGGCCGGCAGCCCATTGATATATGTGTATGAAATCAGCGGGTCTATGTTTGGGTTATCGCCCTGATGGTACACGCCCAGCCAGTCTTTCGGATTGCCTGGCCCATCCACCCAAGTAGCCGAAATGTACTCGCCCAGGTTGTAGATGGTTTTGTTGGTCGTAAGCGTAGTGATGGTGTCGCCCACCGAGAAGTACACACGGGGACTGGCTTCAAACCATTTGTCGCGGATGAGATAGGTCGCGAAATAATAGCCTTTGGCTAGTGGCTTCATCACCACCTTTCCGGATGTACCGGTTTTGTAGCTCCAGATCACGGAGGGCGATGTGCCGGTGCCGGTACCCGGTGTCATGCCTACCTTGTACACGCCGATCCAGTCGTTGGTTAACGTAGGGGCATTGCTGAAGGCGATGCGGATGCTGTCTGTTTTCCGGTATCCGGTGCTATCCGAGCTGAGCGTAACGGCCGGACCATAGTAAAACGCTTTGCGCGGGGCTACTTCATTGGTATAGCCATTGTCGCCAAAATAGGCTACGTAATATTCATCCGCATCCGTCAGCACATACTTCTTGATGCCATTGGTCCCGTTGGTGTATTCAAACTTCGTGTACTGATTGCCGGTTTTGTCACGCTTGTAAATCCCAATCCAGGCCTGTGCATTGGTAGGACCGTTGCTAAAGGTGACCCGTACGGTATCGCCTATCCGGTAGTGCGTGGTATCGAGCGCCAGGGCCGGATTAACCACCACACTGTTGTACACCTTGAATGAATCGGTATTGGACCAGGCCGACCAGTTTAAATTCCGGTCGCGGTGCCGGACCCGCACATAATGCCGGCCGTTGGGCAACGCCCCGCTGGCAATGGTGTACTGCGTAATATCGACGCCCAGATTCACATCGGCAGTGGTATCCGGATTTTGTCCGACCACTTTCCCAAACAAATCTTCATAATGCCGGTAGCTGCTTTTCTCCACCACGGAAAAATTGCGGTCGAGGGCCACCTGAAACTCCGTAGAGTTGAGCAGTTCACTACTGGCCGTCTGAAACGCGCTGCCGGAAAGGGTGAGCGGCAGTTGCAGTGAATCCGGAAATGCATTGGTAATAGAAGGCTTCGCGGGTGCGGGCAGGCCGGCGTAATGGTGAAAGGAATCGATCACCACATTGTTTTTAAGTCCATAGACACTACCGATGGAATAGGTCGTGACGTTGAATTTCTGGCTGACCATATCTACATCTACAAGCTGGTAGGCCCAGTTGGAGATGGTTTTCTGAACATCATCAAAGTTTTGCTCTGTAGCCATGCCCCAGTACTGGTCCCAGGCGGTGCCACCGGAGATCACATTATAGGCCGGCACATCCTTCATCTGGCCCCGTGCATACAGGTGATGGTGGGCACCGACGTGCAATACAAATTTGGGCGACGTCATGCAATACGGCACGACCGTATTCCGGATCCAGGGCGAAATATCGCCGACGTATTGCTCGGCCTGATACGGGCGGTGGGCAATGGTAACGATCCATTTTACGGCCGGGTCTGCATTGGCACTGTCGATCACCCGTTTGATCCAGTTGAACTGGGTGGTGCTGGTGTTTTCCGTATTCAGGTACGCGATCACCACGTTGCCCGCCTGAAACGAATAGTAATCTTCGCTTCCGGAATAAATGCCTTTGTACTGCATACTATCCAGCAAGAAGTGCCGGTAGTAGGCTTCCATTTTCAGCGTACCGTAGGTTTCGTGGTTGCCAACAGCGGTCTGGATCGGAAGCTCGCCCGACAGGTAGCGCGATTTCTTCAGATGCACATACTCGTAGTGGTCCAGTGTACCTACATCCACCTGATCGCCCATGTTGAGTAGAAACGACACCGAATCGTTGTAATCGGGACCGTACAGTTCCAGTAGCTTGCGACGGGCGGCTACCATCAGCGAGTCATAGCGAGGCTGGGCTTTGATCTGGTTATCGCCCAGGATCAGAAACCGAAGCCGGCCGCCGGCATTGGGCGCAGCACCCGGTGTGGGCAGGGTCCGGAAGGAATGCACGGTACTGGAATCGGTTGCGCTTACAATCCGGTAATAGTACTTCGTGGCCGGCTGGAGCCCCCGCAGTTTTACGGTGTGGTAAAAATAATTGTTGCTGTACCCGACATCGGTCATCGTATCCGTTGTACCCGGAACAGTGGTGGTAAGGTTGGTTATGCTGGTGCCATACCGAACGATCGGTGTACCGCCGGTAGCCATCTTCCAGTTCACGCCAACAGAAGACGGGGTAATGGCTTGCAGGTATGGGTCCAGCGTCTGGGCAGGCAGCAGTGACGGGGTCAGCAGCAGTGCAGTCAGAATCCGCAACTGCTTGAAAAACACGATCATAAAGGGGAGGAGTAAGGAAGGCCGCAAAAGTCAGCGACTCATGTAGCCACAGTGTCAACAGCAGCTTACCAAATCGTTACGAACGGGCCGGACGCCAGATTTTACGATCCAACTTCTACTTGAACCCCCTTGCTAAAATATCCGGAACGACACCCATTCAAGGAATCGTTCCGTTTCCTCACATCAGGCATTTGGCGACTTCAATAGGTCCTTCATTAAAATTGATGCTTTTGCGTATTTAAAAAAGTACTTTTATAGCACAGGATTGTCCTGAGCTTTTTGGTAGTCCGATGGGTTCACCTCCGAAACCGGTGGCCGGGCCCGTAAAAATCCAGGACAGCTGCTTCTTTTTTTCTTTGTATTATGGGTTCAAACGATCTCTCCTCGCCTGACCAAGTGCCGGATGCTGCTGTTACAAATGCATCGGCTGGCCTTGCTGTTCCCTACCGTTCGTTTCCGGATCATCCGGATCCCAACTTTGAAAAATATGCCCGTAAAGAATTGGGTGTACGGCGCTATGTACCGGCGCAAGTAGAGCTGGCAACGCTGGCCCGGAGCACTGCCGTTACGACGGGTCTTGCCCCCTACAGCGGCTCCTGGACAGGGTGGGAGGCGGCGCATTTGCTTCGCCGTACCGGATTTGGTGTGACGCTGGCCGCCATCAATGCGGTATTGACTCAAACCGTTGGTGATGCCGTGGATACCCTTACAACGGTAACCCAGCAACCGTCCTTGCCTTCTGCAACGCCGCTCAACTACTATCAAAGCCAGCTGCCCGACTCTTCCGGAGTGGCCCTGGGCAGTTCCTGGACCGGAACCAATCTGGGTTATGCCACCGGCAGCAGCGACAGTACGCTGGATCTGTACCGGATCTACAGCCTGCGACGCTGGATGTGGGGCGTGTATCTGAACGACGGCTCCAGCATCCGCGAAAAGATGACGCAGTTCTGGTTTCATTTCATTCCGGCCAGTTCAGATGATGTGAATGGGGCCGCCAGCAATTCCGGAACGATCTGTCACGACTACTTTGCGTTGCTACGGGCCAATGCCACCGGCAATTTCTTTACCCTGATCCAGGCCATTACCAAGTCGCCGGCCATGCTGGTGTACCTGGGAGGCCAAAACAGCACGGCCAGTGCGCCCAACGAAAATTTTGCACGTGAGTTGCTGGAATTGTTTACGCTCGGTAAGGTGCCGACGCAGAACTATACCGAACCGGATATCCAGGCCGCCGCAAAGGTCTTTTCCGGCTGGCGCGTAACCAGTTTCAACAGCCCGTATCCGTTTGCAGTGGCGTTCAACAATACCTACCACAATAAAACCGCTAAAACCTTTTCAGCCTTTTTCGGCAACAGCACCATTTCCAGTCAGACGACCGGGACTACTACTGCTCAGGCTGCGTACAATGCCACCGAGTTTGATCAGTTTTTCAATCTGCTGTTTACCCAACAGGCCACTACAATCGCCCGGTATGTGTGTCGGCGCCTGTACCGGTTTTTTGTTTATTACGACATCGATGCTACGGCTGAAACGAATATCATCGCGCCTCTGGCTACGTTGTTTATCAACTCCAACTGGGAGATTTTACCGGTCCTGAAAACGCTGCTAAAAAGCGAGCATTTCTTTGACATGGCCAACCGCGGCGTGATGATTAAAAGCCCGCTGGACCTGGTCGCCGGTTCGCTGCGCACATTCGGCTTGGATCTGACGCCTGCCAGCACCACCACGACTCCTATGCTGGATCAGTATTATATCTGGAAATATTTTGAAGATTATTGCGCCAACAATCTGGAGCAGGGTATCTGCAATGTTCCTAATGTATCCGGGTGGAAAGCCTTTTACCAGACACCCGCGTTTTATCAGAACTGGATTAACTCCAATACCATTCAGAAGCGGTATTCAATGTTGACGACGCTGACTACTGTCAATGGCTTTACCATAGGGGTCAGTGGGGGTACCAATAAGATCGTAAAGATGAACTTTCCGGGATTTGTGGCGCAGTTCCCAAGTACGGTTGCACCGGATCCGGATTTACTGATGGATGCTGTGATTCAGCTGCTGTTGCCGATTGATTTACCGGCCAGCCAGAAAGCCAGTATCAAAGTCCGGACGCTACTCAACAACCAAGTGACCAACAGCTACTGGACCGGCATCTGGAATACCTATGTCAGTACGCCCGGCAATACAACTAACGCCAACCAAGTTCGGGACCGGTTTCGGGCACTGCTGGTAGAACTGATCGGCCTGGCTGAATATCAATTGATGTAACCTTCCGGAACTTCCATGAATCGCAAGACCTTTCTACAAAACGCATCGCTCCTGTCTATTCCGCTGGTCTTGAAAGGACTTCCGGTTTTCGCAGGCAACACCCTCAATCATCCCTGGTTGCAATCGCTGGCTAAAACGGCTAACAGTTGCGGCAAGGTGCTGGTGATCATTCAGCTCAATGGCGGCAACGATGGTCTGAACATGGTGATTCCGCTCGATAAAATGAGCGAACTGAACACCGCGCGTCCCGGTCTGTACATTCCGGCGGCCAATACGCTCAGCCTTACCAATAATGCTACCACAGGACTGCATCCGGCCATGAGCGGGCTGCAAAGTCTGTACAATTCCGGAAAAGCAACCATCATACAGGGCGTTACCTACAGCAATCCCAGCTACAGCCACTTTACGGCACAGGATATCTGGTTTTCATCACCGGCCACCAGTGCTACCACCGTTGATACCGGCTGGATGGGCCGCAGTCTGGACCAGACGTATCCGGGATATCCCAACGGGTATCCCAATACCACAGCACAGGATCCACTGGCGATCCAGATCGGCGGCTCTCTGCCGCTGATGTTGCAGGGCGGTAACGTTAATATGGCATACAATGTGCCCAGCAATGCAGCACTAACCAGTGTAGCCACCGGCAGCGCCGCTCCTGCGCCGGCCTCCGACTACGGCACCGAGCTTACGTTTGTCCGGCTGATGCAGCAACAAAGCAATGCCTATCAGAGCCGGATTTCGGCAGCTTATACTGCCACCAATGGCTTTTCCCACTCGGCCCTTTATACCACGGCTTCCGGAAGTGGTTATACCATTGCTTCCAACAGCCTGGCCGACCAGCTTAAGACCGTTGCGCGACTCATCGGCGGCGGGCTTACCACACAGGTCTATGTGGTGAATCATCCCGACAGCTTTGACACGCACGTCAACCAGAATGCAAGCGGCTCGGTCACGACCGGATCGCATGCCAACTCGCTCGCCCGGCTGTCCAATGCCATTGCTGGTTTTATGGCCGATATCCAGACGATGGGCAAGCAGAACCTGGTGGCCGGGATGACCTTTTCGGAATTTGGCCGCCGCATCATCAGCAATACGTCGCAGGGTACCGATCACGGTGCAGGCGCACCGGTACTATTATTTGGCGCGATGCTCAACGGTGGCATGGTAGGAACTTCGCCCAATTTACCTACTACGCCAACAGCTTCGTCACAGGTTCCGCTTCAGCACGACTTCCGGCAGCTGTATGCGTCGATCCTGCAGGAGTGGATGTGCGTATCGGCATCTGACTCGCAAAGCATCCTCAACACCAGCAGTACCACCAACACGCCACTCGGACTGTTCCGGACCACCCAATTGCCGGTGGAAGGCATTGAACTGACGGCCACCTGGCAGGGTCACCTGGCTCAGGTAGACTTCATGGCCTACAACAACAGCCATTTTGATCGATTTGCCGTGGAGCGCAGTACCGATGGGCGCGATTTTGAGCGGGTGGGCCTAATGCGCCGGATAGACAGTCAACTGAGCGCCCAGCCGTATCGCTACACCGAAGGCCGCATTGATGCCCCAACCGTTTTCTATCGCGTGGTGGGCTTGGGCTATCAGAATCCGGTATATTCAAGAACCGTGGAGCTGACCAATGGTGCGCGTGCGCAGGCTGTGCAGATGTATCCCAATCCGGCAACGGACTTTACTGTGTACGTAGACTTCCTCAAAGACGTGCAGGGGATGGTAGCCATAGAACTGTACGACATGCGTGGCAGCCGGATTTTCATGGACACACGCACGCCGCAAAATCGCCGGTTGAAACTTGTGTTTCCCGACATGTTTGGCACGTATACGCCGTACATTTTGCGGGTGCAGTGGGAGAGCGAAGACGTGCGGGAGCAAATTTTGTTTGTCTAAGAAGTTCCCCATCCATCAGCCACTATGAGACGCACTCTTCTACTCCTGCTTTTAACCAATACAGGGGCCTTTACAATCTGTGACGGCCAAACAAAACCTATTGGAGATGCGCCTTTAAATCTGGCAACATTTAATTTCAAAACTAGCATATCGTCCCTGTATCCTGCAAAACACAAAAGCACGACGTATAAGAATGCGTATGAGGTAAAAGGAGTCGTGCATTCCCAGCTGGTGATCACGGATACCAGTTTTGGAACGCATCCGTCCGGTACTCAACGTGCCCTTGGGATTGAATACCGCCAGCAAAGCTCCACCTCTCTGGATACGATGGCGGTTTGGGGAGAACAGCCCTTTCAAAAAGTCAATATCGCCACGACACTGGACGGCCGCATCAAGGTGGTTAGTACGGTAGCAGATCCTCTTACCGGTTCGCAAAGCAGCTATTTGATTCAACGGTTGACTGCTGCCTATGGCACACCCAAAAAAGCCAAAAGCGCCCGACACGAACGATTCACCCGGTATGAATGGACGACAGCCGGTCGCATCATACGGTTCGTATCGGCTGTTGACGATGAAAGCGCAACGCTGAAAATGGTTGTAGATCCACAGAAATCAACCATCAATTCAGGCAAAAAGGAACCTCATGTTGTGGGCTACCTGTTTCTCATCAACCCGGCTTTAAAGCAGGAGGTTTTTGGGAAACTGAGCACAGGCGATTTTGCATACCTCGACTAGGAAGCGGAACAACGAGCATGGCTACATATTCTATTCAGTAGATTGAATCATCTGGATGTAAACAAGTAGAGGTTTCTTTTTGCCCGGCTATCTGCGACGTTTCAACAGCACATTTCTAAAACAGGATAGGGTCACTGGTTATCTTTAACCAGTGACCCTATCCCAGCTACTTTCCGGAATATACGCTTCCGGAACATGGATTAATTAGTCGTTGGCAGGAGGCGGTAGTTTTTACCATACTCGGCCATCTGCTCGTAGAACGAAGCCGGATACTCCACTTTGACATCGGTGATCGCACCGTTTTTCATTACCGGCACCAGTCGCGGCTGAATAAAGCCCCGGTACGGCTTCTGGTCGAGTTTGGCATAGCGCGCCAATACTTCCCGATGCAGTTCCGGATTCACCTTTACGCCGTAAGTTTCCACCAGGCTTTTACCGGCTTCGAAGTCACCCTCGCTTTTGATGCGTTGCAACTCGCGGAGCAACTGGCCAAACAAATCGCGCAGCTTGTTGTAGTCGTTGATTTTTACGAAGGTCTTGCCGTCGCGTTTCACCAGTTCCACCACATTAGCAGCCCGCCCTTTTTCATAGGCCCAGCCGGCGTTCAACTGCCGGTTGCGCATATGTGCTTCCTCAATATTATCGCCCGGCTTCAGACGTGTCAGCTGCGTCATCAGGCCGTTCATCATATAGCTGTCGTACTCAGCTTTACCGACTTCGGTGCTCGGTGCCACACCGATCTCGACCAGTTTCGGGTCCATCGCAAAGTACAATCCTACCAGATCAGCACGGGCTTCTTCGAGGGTACTGGCATAGTTCTTCAGCGTTTTTTCCGGAACATCTACACCCGGATTGATCTGCCCGGACGCATGACCAATGCACTCGTGCATATCGGTATGCAGATCGGAGGCCAGTGCGCCGTATTTCTTGGCGCGGGCAACGATTTCCGGGCTGTACGCAAACTCTTCCAGCATCCCGCTGTTGGCCGAGGCGAGGTTATACGATTGAATGATGTTGGACAGCGACACCGATTTGGAGCCGTGTTCTTTCCGGATCCAGTCGGCATTGGGCAGGTTAACACCGATCGGCGTGCTTGGAGCCGCATCACCGCTTTCCACAATCACGGTAATGGCTTTAGCCGTAATGCCTTTTACACTTTTCTTTTTGTGGTCGGGCATCAACGGACTGTGATCTTCAAACCACTGGGCTTGTTGGGCAATGGCAGAGATTCGTTTCGTCGCTTCCAGATCTTTAAGGGAGACGACACTTTCATACGAGCCTTTTTTACCGATCGGGTCCATATACACCTCGATAAAGCCGTTGACCACGTCGATGCGCGAAGCCGTATCGGCCGCCCAGGCAATGCTGTACTCGTCAAAGGTTTTCAGGTCGCCGGTCTGGTAGAATTTCACCAGCAGTTGCAGCGATTTGCGTTGCTGGGCGTTTTCAGCAACCGGTACCGCTTTCTGCAGCCAGGAAACAATCCGGTCGATCGCCGCACCATACATCCCACCACTTTTCCAGACCCGCTCGGTGACGATTCCGTCATCGGTTTTCATCACTTTGCTGTTGAGTCCCCAGGATGGCGCATTTTCAGTGCTGTTGAATTTGGCATAAAAATCCTCGACGTCCTGCTGGGTCACGCCTTCGTAGAAGTTGACTGACGAAGCCTGTATGTTGTCGATATTCGGGCGCAGATCCACCAGCTTAGGTTCTACGGTCGGATCATAAATCACAGGACGCAGGTCTTCCCACAACTGTGCAGGCGTTTGTCCTTCCGCATGCCGGGGCAACATAGATGCGTTGCTCTTCAACACCATGTTTTTAAAGGCTGCTTCCGGAAGTTTCGGGAAGAATTTCTCGTTGCCGTAGTGGTGGTGGGTGCCGTGCGAAAACATCACCTGGCCATAGTAGTCCATAAAGGCCTTCCAGTCGGCACCGGTGCGCGGTCCGGAATAGGTATTGTAGATCGCTTCCAAAGTATGGCGAAGGGTCAGGCCGTACTTGCTTTTCTGATCCCAGATAATATCCCGGCCGGCGAGCGCAGCTTCATAGAGATAGTACGCCAGCTGCTTTTGCTGCAACGACAACTGATCGAAGCCCGGCACCTGATAGCGCAGCAATTGCAGGTCGGCAAACGATTCGGCAGCGACTTTAAAACCGGCCGAAACAGGTTTTTTGGAACTGGTTTTTTTAGACGTCTGGGCCATAGCCGGTTGGAGTATACTGGCAGCCGTTGCCCATGCCACTGCAGCAGCTACCGGTAAGATTCTTTTTTTCATAAGCGTTGAAGACTAAAGGTAGGCAGCCCGTGCCTAAAGCAATCGTTAGCAGGCTTATAAAAGACGCATTATCAAGACATCCGGAAGCCGACAGGAAACGGTTACTTTCGCACGCCGAAAGCATTCGTTCACTTTTCCATTACAAATGATATTCAGAAAACACGCTCTCAGCCTTTTAATGGTGCTGATTGCTCATGTAAGCGCGTACGCGCAACCAAAACGAGCCTTTATTCCTCGTTTTACGGCAACGGCCCGGGGCAGTCTGGTGCTGGTCAGCAATAACATCATGACCAGCACCAACGTAACGCCCCCCGGCTACACGAAGATGCCCTCGTCACCCCCTTCCATCAACGAGTTGCCACCGGGTACCGGAACCGGCGATCTGGTCAAAAATGACAAGTATGTAGGCGCACACATCGACATTGACAGCGACCCTTCAACGGTTAACAGCAGCAGTGCAGATCTGACACTTCCAACCTGTCATACGATTGCCTTCGCCGGATTGTACTGGGGTGCCGGGATGGCCATCAATCAGGGCGATGGGCAGGCGGCGACCGGTCCGACGCCGATGGATTCGGTGACTAACTGGAACCGGGTGAAGCTTAAACTTCCCGGTGCTTCTGCTTATACCAGCCTGACAGCCTCGGTTATGGATACCGTCACGACCACCTTTCACGGCTACCAGGGATTTGTAGACGTAACGGCACTGGTGCAGGCGGGCGGAACCGGCACCTATACGCTGGCCGATGTAAAATGCCCATCCGCAAAAGTCAATACCTACGGCGGCTGGACGATCGTGGTTGTGTACGAAGACTCGACTCAGCCGGTACGCAACCTGACTGTCTTTGATGGGATGGCAATTGTAAACAGTGGGTCGGGCAGCTCGGTCGATGTCAGAATCAGCGGATTCCAGACGCCGCCGACCGGCAGTGTCGCCGCGCAGATCAGCGCCATTTGCTACGATGGAGACCGGGGCGCCACAGATGGTTTTTTTATTAAAGACACCACTGGTACCTGGATCGACCAAACCACTTCGCCGCAGTCTGCCGCATCGACCAGCAAAACGAACGATGCCTGGAACAGCAGCATTACCAACAACGGAACCAGCGTCACCACCCGAAATCCGGCACAGGCCAACACTATGGGCTACGACGCCGATGTGTTTAGTCTCTACAACACCGATAAGCGATACCTGCGCAACCGCGACACCGCGTTTGAGGTCCGGATCAATTCCAACAGTGAAGGATTTGTACTCGGTATGATGGCGGTCCGGATCGACAATTTCCAGCCGGAGCTGATCCTGGAAGACTCGGTGAGCAACCTCAACAATGTGGTTTTAAAGCCGGCAGATACACTGGTATTTACGTCCTTTGTCCGGAACGCCGGCAGCGATTCGGCCCAGCAGGTGGTCTTTTACGATCAGTTTGTTCCGGCTTTTCGGTATGTTCCCAACAGTATCCGCGTCAACGGCATCTCCATGACGGATGCTGCCGGAGACGATCTAGCTGCGTACGATGCAAGTACCCGGACCATTCGGGTGAACATCGGTACAGGTGCTACGGCCTTTTCCGGCGGCACGCTCCGGCTCCAGCCCAGTGATACCGCCCGGATCAGTTATCGCTTTACAGTGAGTACCAATTGTGAGGACATCGGTACTTCAAGCGCTGTTTTTTATCATAACAGTCAACTGACTTACAAAGGGCAGACGTCCGGAAATGCCCAGTCGGCCAGCTCGCGCGACCGGCCTGGTCCGGGCGGCTGTCTGAAGCGGGAAACACCCCGGCCTTTTTCGGCCCAGTCTACCTGTGTTCCGCTACCAGTTCGGCTGCTTTTATTTGAAGCCCGTCGGGAGACCGATCAGTCGGTACAGATCCGGTGGTCTGGCCATGAAGATGGTAACAACAGCCGTTATGAACTGTACCGCTCTACCGATGGCCGGCAGTTTCAGAAGATCGCGGCGCAGCCTGCATCGACTACCAAAGGTGTAAATACCTATTTCCAGACCGATGTTCCGGAATCTGATGCGGGTACGTTGTTTTATCAACTTCAGGCAGTTCAGATAGATGGCACCCGTGCGAGCAGTGCTGTGGTATCGGTTCAGACCCGACCAGGCCAGCCAGAATCGCCTCGCCTGTACCCCAACCCGGCCACGCATCAGATTACATTAGCCCGTCCTTCCGGAACAGACGCCGAACCGGTCAGGATTTACATCTACAATCAGATGGGACAGGAAGTCCAACAACTGCTTGCAACCACCTTACAGCAGGAGATTCAACTGGACAGTTTTCCAAACGGCCTTTACTTTATCCGGTATCAATGCGGTGATTGGAGCTACCGCTTGCCATTTCTTAAGCAGTAGGATTCACCGAACGTTTTAGTTGCGCAAAAGCGTCTTTTCCTGTCGTAGGAAAAGACGCTTTTTGACTTGTGGCGCTTCCCGAAACAAATCCGGGAATCGAAATTAAATTTGGTACTGTACAGTACATAGTACCTGTTATTGGTACTATCTTTGCTTTCAATAGTTCCAAATGATGCAGGCTAATGGTTAATACTGACAATATGCAGGCGCAGATGCGCAAAGGCATTCATGAGTTTTGCATTCTCTCGGTCATCAAACGGGGTGAAGTTTATCCGGCAGAAATCGTGGCGCAGATGCAGGACGCACAGCTGACGCTTTTGGAAGGAACGCTTTACCCGTTACTCACCCGCCTTAAAAACGCCGGGTTACTGACCTATCGCTGGGTGGAGAGCAGCAGTGGTCCGCCGCGTAAATATTTTCTGCTGACCCCCGCCGGCCATCAGTACTATCAGGAGCTGCTGACGATCTGGCAAGACCTCTCCAGTGCAGTCAATAACCTTATCCATCTTTAATTTTTCGTTTTTTCCACTTCATCTCATCCCTCATGGAAAAGATCATCAGTATCAATATTGCCGGCCGGGTTATGCCCATCGAAGAAGCCGCCTTCAACCGGTTACAGACGTATTTCAACGAGCTTCGGGCCTATTTCAGCCGGGCCACAGATGGCGATGAAATCCTGACGGATCTGGAAAGCCGGCTGGGTGAATTGCTATCAGATCGCATCATGGTAGGCCACCCTACCCTGCAACTGGCAGATGTGGAAAGCGCTATGACCACCCTGGGTCGCCGCGAGGATTTTGAGCAGCAATACGGAAATGCTTCGTACAGCACGTCGCACCCCACTCCTGTACATCCGGAACCGGGGCCACAGCAGCCGCGCACCCACTTCTACCGCAACACCAGCGACAAAGTATGCGGCGGCGTTTGTTCCGGAATTGCGCATTATCTGGGCCTCGACCCGTTGCTGATCCGTATTGTCACCGTACTGCTGTTCTTTACCGGATGGGGCGTTCTGGGGTATATCCTGGTCTGGATTATTGCGCCGGAAGCGCCGCTGGAAAAACGTCATAGCCTGCGTTTGTACCGCAACCGTACCGATAAGTGGCTGGGCGGGGTTTGCGGGGGACTGGCATCAGCCTTCGGGAAAGAATCCTGGTTGTTCCGGCTGTTATTCGCAGTACCGGTGCTGTTTGGCATTGGCAACGGCACGTTCAACCGGGTTTTTGGCAGCCTGATCATCACCGGCACGCTTTCCGGAACGATCATCGTAGTGTATCTATTGCTCTGGATGCTGCTTCCGCTTTCCAAACCCGGACAGGAACAAGCCCGTTGGAGCCAACCGTCCGGCCGGTCTTAAACCGCTTTCCCTTATTCCGGAAACACATGTCTACGCGCGCTGCTACGGTCAACTGTCACGCCGGTGAGGCACGTAACGCACGTGTTTATGACCGTTCTTTGCGCGATGCGGATTCTTGCTTTCATCGCCCTGCTTCCGGTAGCTGGCTGCCAGTCTTCCGGAACTTCAACCGACGTATCGGCCAGTACGCCTGCGCTTATGGCCCCTGCACCGGGTACCGTAGTAGCGGTAGACAGTATTCAACACACCGATGCGCTCAACACCTTTACCTTTCGGGTAACCATTACGAAGGCTTCGGAAGCAGGTGTCTATACGGTAGAGGCAGTCGATGGTCCCAACCGCGGTACGACGCAGTTTACCATGCCCAAAGGCGCTACCGACTATCCGGTAGCCATGCGACGGGGCGGTACCAGCCGGATGGAGATCGGGTTCCGGATGCCCGATGAACCTACGTTTTATCCCTATTACGAGGTCGTGGCTGAGAATAAAACCATCCGGGCGCAGTATACCAACGCCTACAAGTTTGAGTAAGCACTGTTGATGACCTGGTGTACTGGATTATCAGCCTGGGGAGGAGCGCTAACGGTAACTTCCTTCTTCTATTTCCAGACGATGAGACAGTGTGTACGATTTGTTGGCTACAATATCTGCGAACCACCAGTTCTCCATCGCCTCGTCTTCAGGTAAGTTAGGGGTTTGGTCACAAAACACAACGAGCGTAGCGCCATTCCGGAACGTTCGGTTCAGATCTCCCCTATTGGATACCTGTATACCCGTTACATAGCTCTTTTCGAGTGTTTTTAACCCCGTGACCATCGGGCCGTTAGAAGTGTTATCCTCATTCCAGCCGGTAATCGCTTCACGGTCCGTTTCAAGTTGCCACACGCAACAGATTTGAAAGGAGAAGCGTTCGATTCCATCCACACTCAGAATCATGGTGATGATAGAACCTGCAGGCGAGCCAGCAATGATCTCTGTTACGTGAGCGTTTATCAACGCTTCCGGAAAGGTAAATTTCATCTTAGTGGTCTAAGTTAGGCGGAAAGCAGAGCGAATTACATTCGTCTGTACCCATCAGTATCCAATGCTTCTGTACAGCTCCCAAAGACAACTTCCTGATTTTAAACCTGTACATGGTTAATCAGTGATAGTCTGTAAAACAAGGTTATGCTGACATACAAGTCTGAGTAGCCCTCAGGCAATTCGTTTTTCGCAGATGCTGGTCACCACTTTGGTGCAGCTGCAATGTGGACAGGCAATAGCGGTGGCGGCATCCGGAAAGGCATGCGTATAGCCACATTGTACACAGGAATAGGTACCGCCTTCGGTTATCACCGGACTGGCGGTCTTGAGGTTTTCCGGATACAGCGGCAACCCGGCAATCACCTGTTCGTCTTCAAAATAGTAGATACTTAATTCGCCGGAAAATTCCAGATAGGCCCGCCGGATCTGTCCCAGATGCGAAATGCTGTTCTGCCGCAGTTCTGCAAACAGTTCCAGTGTGGTCCACCCCTCTGATTTCAATTGTTTGAGGTTGACTATGCCGTCTTTCACCAGCTGTGTGGTTTCGCCTTGCAGCAGTACATCTACTTTATGGCTGACCTGGGTCAGCCGGTTGAGGCCCAGATACAGCATCAGAATCACGACAAAAACGGTCAGCGCATGCAGCAGCGGTACATCCGCCATAAACATCGGATCGCCTGCGGCAGAACCGAGCCCAATGATCAGAATCAGGTCAAAAACCGTGAGCTGTTTAATCCCTTTTTTGCCCGTGATCTTAAAGAACACCAGCAGAATGGTATACATGGTTACCGAGCGGAACATGATCTCCAGCAGGTAGGTCCAAGGATGATCTTCGCCGATCAGCAGCCGCCGCCATTCAAAAGGATCCATTTGTAAAATAAGGATTAGGTCTGTAGATGGGTTCCGGAACAAATGCTTCGTACCGACCCCAATCCTGCTATCCCTAAAAAGCAGACCATTAAAAAAGCCCTGCTTCCTTCCGGAAGCAGGGCTTTGCCGAATGCTTAAAGCACTTATTTCTTAAACTGTGGAACCAGATCCTGCACCAGCTTGGTCATTTTCGCCAGGCTGTCATCACTCAGACCACCTTTTTTAAAGTCGGCCAGTACGTCCGGAAGCTGCGCATCCATCTCACGGAGGAAGGTATCTTCAAACTCACGCACGCGGTTTACCGGTACGTCACGGAGCAGGTTGTTGGTACCCAGGTAGACGATAGCAACCTGCTGCTCTACGCGATACGGCGAGAACTGCCGCTGCTTCAGGATTTCTACGTTCCGGGCACCTTTATCGATTACGTTTTTAGTTGCGGCATCGAGGTCACCACCAAATTTGGAAAACGCTTCCAGCTCCCGGTACAGGGCCTGGTCAAGCTTCAGCGTACCCGATACTTTCTTCATCGACTTGATCTGGGCGTTACCACCTACGCGGCTTACCGAGATACCCACGTTGATGGCCGGACGGATACCAGATAGGAACAGGTTGCTTTCAAGGAAGATCTGACCGTCGGTGATCGAGATTACGTTGGTCGGGATGTATGCGGATACGTCACCGGCCTGTGTTTCAATGATCGGCAGGGCCGTCAAAGAACCACCACCTTTTACCAGATGCTTGATGCTCTGTGGCAGATCGTTCATGGTTTTGGCAATGCCATCATCATTGATCACCTTGGCAGCGCGCTCCAGCAAACGGCTGTGCAGGTAGAATACGTCACCCGGATAGGCTTCACGGCCCGGCGGACGGCGCAGCAACAGCGATACCTCACGGTAGGCCACAGCCTGCTTGGACAGATCATCATAGACAACCAGTGCCGGACGACCGGTATCCCGGAAGAACTCACCGATGGCAGCACCTGCAAACGGGGCGTAGAACTGAAGTGGAGCCGGCTCCGAAGCACCAGCAGCTACGATGGTGGTATACGCCATCGCACCGTTGTCTTCCAGCGTCTTCATCACCTGCGCAATGGTAGACGCTTTCTGACCGATCGCTACGTAGATGCAATACACCGGCTTGCCGGCTTCATAGAATTCTTTCTGGTTGATGATGGCATCCAGGCAGATCGCGGTTTTACCGGTCTGACGGTCACCAATCACCAGTTCCCGCTGTCCACGGCCAATCGGAATCATGGCGTCGATCGCTTTGATACCCGTTTGAAGCGGCTCTTTTACAGGCTCCCGGAACAGTACGCCCGGCGCTTTACGCTCGATCGGCATTTCATACAGTTCCCCTGTGATCGGGCCTTTACCGTCGATAGGAGTACCCAGTGTGTTTACCACGCGGCCAACCATGCCTTCGCCTACGTTAATAGACGCAATCTGCTTGGTCCGGCGCACTTTGGCACCTTCACGGATATTACCGGATTCACCCATCAATACCACCCCTACATTGTCTTCTTCCAGGTTCAGGGCAATCGCTTTTACGCCATTGTCAAACTGTACCAGCTCACCCTGACGTACGCTGCTCAGGCCATATACACGGGCAATACCATCGCCGATTTGCAGTACGGTGCCTACTTCCTCAAGGTTGTCGGCAGCGTCGAGTGAAGAAAGCTGCTGGCGAAGAATCGCCGATATTTCGTCCGGTTTAATGTCAACCATTTCGAAGGAATATTAAAAGTTATCTGTAAAAATAAGGGTTAGTTAGACAGCACCTGCGAGATATACAGGTTGTCCTTGAATTGCTTACGCACTTCAGACAGGTCGCGGCGCACAGAAGCATCAATCATCTTGTCGCCCACTTCCAGTATAAACCCGCCGATGATCGACGGATCCACTTCGGTCTGAAATTCTACGGTATAGCCTGGTAAAGCGGCTTCTGCTTTCGCCTGAAGCGTTTGCTTCAGCTGGTCGTTGGCAGGGGTAGCCGTAATCAGTTTGGCGACCCGGATGCGCTTCAGTTCTTTGTACTGACTGATAAAGGAAGCGGTGATTTCCAGAAGCACTTTCTCCCGGCCTTTGGACGTCAGCAGGTGGATAAAGGCAATCGACAACGGCTGCACTTTACCTTCGAAGATGGCTTTCAGAACCGTGTTTTTCTTTTCCGCGTTGACAATCGGACTGCGCATCAGCTGAGCCAGTTCCGGAGTACCCGCAGTGGCGGATTGAATCAGCTGCATATCCTGAAGCACCGAATCCAGCTGGTTCTGCTCCTGCGCCAAATCCAGCAGACTTTTGGCGTAACGGGAAGCAAGACGTGGGTTTTGCATGAGGTTGATTTGAAGACGGGAGCATCTGACAAGGAGGAAGAAAGCACTTTTCGTCCGGAAATCGTTCAGATGCTCAGATCAGGTCGTTGATTAAGGGCGGTTCCATACGCCCGGCTTCAGATTAGTTGAGGGTCAGTTCCTGTGCCAGATTCTGTGCAAAAGAGCTTTGAGCACTGTCGCTTTTCAGGTTATCACGCAGAATGCGTTCGGCAATCGTTACCGACAGCTGGCCGATTTCGTTGCGCACTTCCGTCATGGCTGCCAGCTTCTGGTGCTGAATCTGCGTACGGGCTTCTTCGATCATTTTATCGGCAACCGCTTTAGCTTCTGCTTTGGATTTGGCAACCATAGCATCACCGGCTTCCTTGGCTTCGCGCAGCAGCGTGGTACGCTCTTCGCGGGCCTGACGCAGCATGGTTTCGTTCTCGCTTTGCATCCGGGCCATCTCGGCACGCACTTTATCGGCCTGGGCGATCGAATCGGCAATGCCGCGCTCACGCTCTCCCAATCCTTTCAGGATCGGCTTCCAGGCAACCGCCCGCAGGATTACAAAAACAATCAGGAACGCTACCAGCGTCCATACAAATAAACCGAGTTCGGGGGTCAGCAGCTCCATAAAAACGTAAAATTCTAAATGCGGTTAAACAGGTGGGGAATGAGGTGCCTGGGGAGGCGGTTTTCTTTTTCTTTTTTCGACTTCTGTGGGGTCTTAAATCCCGAATGAAAGCAAAAGAGACAGCGCCCGTTGCCCTCTGCGTGGGGCGCTGTTTCTTTAAATGCTTTGGAGGTTCTTCTCCGGCAGAGCCTTAGGCTTTGATGGCAGCGAGCAGACCGGCGATAACACCGAACAGCGCAACACCCTCGATGAAGGCAGCCGTCAGGATCATAGAGGCACGGATATCACCGGCAGCTTCTGGCTGACGAGCGATGCTTTCTGTAGCGCCTTTACCGATTTGACCGATACCGATACCGGCAGCAAGAGCAGCGATACCAGCGCCTACAGCGCCCAGACCGTTACCGATAGTAGCTTCGAAAAGAACTGTGTTCAACAATGACATAGTTGAAAATGGATTGGGGGTGAAAAAAGAAAAAGAGGTAAAAATCTGGTTATGGAGTGGACGTACGTGGCGTCCGGAACAAGAACGATCAGGCGATGATCTCCTGCGTACCAACGTTGTACTTCTGGCCGGTTTCCGGATTGTGCGCGTGATAGTCTTCGGTATGATGATCGTGGTGATGGGCTTCTTCAACCGCCTGACCGATGAATACGGCTGTCAGGTTGGTGAAGATGAACGCCTGAATGGCCGCCACCAGCAGTTCCAGACAGAACATGAAGATGGAGAACGCAATCGATACAATCGAGAAGCCGAAACCAGCACCCGGATTGGCACCCAGCTTACCAAAGATGAAGATCATGGAGATGATTGCCAGGATGATGATGTGACCGGCCAGGATGTTGGCAAACAGACGGATGGTGAGTGCGATCGGCTTGATGAACAGAGAAATGATCTCGATCGGCACCAGGATAAACTTTACCGGCAACGGCACACCCGGAGGATTCAGCAGGTGACTCCAGAAATGTTTGTTGCCACTGAAAATCATGACAATAAACGAAATCAGCGCCAGTGCACCGGTAACAGCAATGTTTCCGGTAAAGTTGGCACCGCCCGGGAACAGACCCAGCATATTGTTGATCCAGATAAAGAAGAATACCGTCAGCAGCAGCGGCATGTACCGCAGGTACTTGTTACCGATGTTGGGCTTGGCCACTTCATCCCGTACAAACAGAACCGCCACTTCCAGTGCATTCTGGAAACCGGTTGGAGCCGATTTGGTACCAATACCGCGCTTGTACTTACGGGCCACTGCCGACATGATTACAAGCAGCAACACCACTGACAGCAGCATCGATACGACGTTCTTGGTAATGGAGAAATCAATCAGTTTGACATTTTCGTCGATGCGGCCTTCGGCATCTACAGCAACGATTTTATCCTGCTTGATGGCTTCGGCAACCGTTGGGTCTACACCCGCTGCGGTCAGTTCTTTTTTGAAGCCTTCGTCTACCAGCCGGTAGCCTTCGTACGCTTCCCGGTGGCCTTCATGACCGAAACGGGCTGCAGAGAACGCCGTAAAGCCCCGTTGCGGACTGTACAGAATAACCGGCAACGGAAGCGTTGCATGCGTTTCGCCGGCTGTGAAGAAATGCCATTCGTGGGCATCGGAGATGTGACCAAAAATGGTTTTGCCCGCATTGAATTCTTCGGGAGCTTCAGTGCCGTGCGCTTCGCCATGCGGCGCTTCGTGCTGGGCAAATACCGCCGTTCCGGAAGCTCCGGATAGTAGGGCGAGAGAAAACAGGAAACGTAGAAAAACAGCGCGCATAAAGGTCTTCAGGCTCGTTTTCAGAAGGCATTTTAAAATAATACTCCCCCTGAAATTTTGCGCAAAGGTAACAGTCTGCCGCTGAAAAAAAGAAACCTGTTTTGAACCCTGTTGAAGACCCTCCAAAAGAAGAGACCGGTATGACCAAACAGCCCTTTCAGATAAGCGCCATTTTTACTGGCTTTAATCCCTGCTTATCTTAGTTTTCCGGAATGAAACACCTGCGGAATAAAGCTTACCGCTTCACTACCGGCAGGCCAAAGGCTTCGTAAATCCGGTCCTGCGCTTCGGTACGTACGCCCAGCTTGGTAATCAATCCGTTCTCCGCACTGGGGTGTACCCGGTTGGATAAAAAAACGAATACGATTCCTGTTTCCGGATCGGCCCAGGCACAGGTACCGGTAAATCCGGTGTGTCCAAAGGTCTGCGCGCTGCACCGGTCCGAAGTCGTTACGGCATTGGTGCCCCGCTCTGGTTTGTCGAACCCCAGTCCACGCCGCGAAGCAGTTGATCCATATCCGGTAAATCGTTCCACGGTTTCAGCCTTAAAATAGCGCTTGCCCTTGTACGTACCGCCATTCAGCAGCATCTGAAAAATCACGGCCACCTCATCTGCCGTCGAAAAAATGCCGGCATGACCCGCAACACCACCCAACATGGCTGCACCCTGATCGTGAACAGTGCCCCAGACCAGATTGCCGCGCCAGAGCTGATCATTTTCAGTTGGTGCAATCTCGGTTTTGGTAAAGCGCGCCAGTGGATTATAACCGGTGCGCTGCAATCCCAGCGGACCGTAAAAGGTCTCTTGCAGGTATTGCGGCATCGGTTTTCCGGAAATCTGCTCTACAATGGCCCATAAAAAGTAATAGTCATTATCGCTGTATACATATTTACCAGCCGGTCCCAGCTTAGAGGCGTAGATGGCGTCCCAGAGGGTATCGCGGTAGTCGTTCCGGATAAACAATCCCTCACTGACCTGCAGATCAAAGCCTTTTTGACGGCTGTTGCGATACGCCCTGGCGTCTTTGGATTTGGTCGAATCCAGCGTTTCTTTCCAAAAGGGAATGTACGCGACCAGTCCGGCCCGGTGTAGCAACAGATCGCGCACCCGGATGGCCGCCTTATCCGTTCCACGAGCCCTAGGCAAATACTGACCAATGGTGCCGTCGATCGACAGTTTTCCGTCTTCAGTCAGCTTCATCACAGCCAAAGTCGTTGCCAGCACTTTCGTCAACGAGGCCACGTCATAAATCGTGTTCCGGGTCACCGGAGGCGCTGCCGGACCATACGTGGTCTTACCAAAAGCATTGTCGTAAAATACTTTTCCATTCCGCGCAGCCAGCACCCGGCACCCCGGAAACGCACCGCGGCCAATGGCAGATCCAATCAGTTGACTCAGTACAGTCAGTTTGGGTGGATCGGTCACACCAGCTTCGTCGTAGGAGCCGGGGACCAGCTCAGCCGGCGACCCGCTTTTAGGCATGGGAATGACTCCTGTCTTGGGTGGCAGGATGGCACCGGTTTTCACTTCCGGACACGGCGTTACCGGCAACCGGCCTTTGGTACCGGTTCGTCCCAGAATGACGCTCGCCACCGCCCGCTGACTGAACGAATCGTCTTCATAGGTGACCAGTCCACTTCCAATCCGGCACAGGTCCTTGATGGCGTACGCATTGCCACCGATCACCAGCAGCACTTTGCTTTCGCTTTGTACTTTTTGCAGAAACGCCATCGCACCGGCATCGAGTCCGTAATTGTTGGCCGGTGTCCAGCCAATGCCGTGTACGCCTACGATCACTGCATCGTACCGATCCAGATTCCGGAACAGTTCATTGGCGGTGGCTTCAGTGCTGCCTTTGGGCAACCAGCGGGCTTCCAATCCGGCTCCAAGACTGTCTTTGAGTGCCTGAAACAAGGCATTGGGTCCGGCAGCATTCACACCAATGTACCCTACCCGGCTGCCTTTTTGCCGGATCGTGGTCAAAGACCGGTTGCTGGAACCGATTACGGTCACCGCTGCGGCAGAGGCTTCTGTACGCAATTGCGCCGTACTCCGGTTGAGATCTTCGGTAATGCCCACTGTAGAGATGGGGGTGAAGGACGTTAGCCCAGCCCGGTGCTTGGCGGCCAGGATTTTCTTCACCGAAGTTTCGAGACGGGCTGCACTGATCCGTCCGTCTTTCATAGCACTTTCTATGGCCGCGATCGCAGCCGGTACATCCTGCGAAAACAACAACACATCGTTGCCGGCCAGAAACGCTTTCAGATCGACCTCTCCCGGTGCAAAATATTTGGCAACGCCCTCCATATTCAGTGCGTCTGTGAACACCAACCCGGAAAAGCCTAAGTCTTTTTTCAGAACCTGCGTAATGGTACTATACGAGAGGGTTGTCGGGATTTTGGGACTTTTCTCCAGCGCCGGCACCTCCAGATGCGCTACCATCACGCTCTGCACACCGGCCTCAATCAGCTTCCGGAACGGATAAAACTCAGTGCTGTCCAGCGAGGCGCGGCTTTCGGAGATTACCGGCAAATCCTTGTGTGAATCCACGCTGGTATTGCCATGACCCGGAAAATGCTTGGCACAGGCCATGATGCTGTTATTTTGAAGCCCGCGCATATACGCAATGCCCATACGGGACACCTCATATTTATTTTCGCCAAACGACCGGGTATTAATAACCGGATTGTCCGGATTGTTGTTCACATCTACATCTGGCGCAAAATTGACATGAACGCCCAGTCGCTTGCACTGAAGCGCAATCGCGGTTCCGATCCGGTACATCAGGGCCGTATCACGGGTAGCACCCAGCAGCATCTGACGCGGATAATTCTGTACGCTATCGAGCCGCATGCCCAGGCCCCACTCAGCATCCATAGCCAGTAACAATGGCACAGGAGCCAGTTTTTGGTATTTATTGGTCAGTACCGCCTGCCGCACGGGTCCACCCTGCATAAAGATGAGCCCGCCAACACTTCCGGAAGCGACCAGCGAGGTCACTTTTTCATCGTTCATGTTTTTACCACCGCTGTACGCAGCAATCATAAACAACTGGCCGATCCGCTCGCGCGGGGTCAGTCGCTTGTAGACGCTGTCGGCCCAGTATTGGGGACTATTGTGGGGCAACGGCTGTGCCGTACCGGCCAGGCCGTTAAAAAGAAGGCAAAAAAGGGAGATTAAACGCAGGTAGGGCATCTTCGCAAAAATAGGGCTCCCCTTCTTGGACGTACCTTTGCCGCCTGTTAATATTGATTTACTGTGGCGGACGTTATTCGATTACTTTCTGATCATCTGGCCAACCAGATTGCTGCCGGTGAGGTGGTTCAACGACCTGCTTCGGCGGTGAAGGAACTGCTTGAAAATGCTATTGATGCCGGCGCGCAGAATATCCAGTTGATCCTGAAAGATGCCGGTAAAGAACTGATTCAGGTGGTGGATGACGGCTCCGGTATGAGTATGACCGATGCCCGGATGGCTTTTGAACGTCATGCTACCTCCAAGATCCGGACTATTGAAGATTTATTCCGCATCCGGACCATGGGCTTCCGGGGAGAAGCACTCGCTTCGCTGGCCGCGGTAGCGCAGGTCGAGCTCAAAACGCGCCGTGAAGAAGACACCAACGGCACCCGCCTTCTCGTAGAGGCGACCGAAGTCAAAACGCAGGAACCCTGTGCCACACCGGTTGGCAGCAGCCTGGCGGTTAAAAATCTGTTTTACAATGTGCCCGCCCGCCGGCATTTCCTGAAGGCGACCAGCACCGAAATGCGCCATGTGGTTGAGGAATTTACCCGGGTGGCGATGGCCTATCCGGAAATTTCGTTCCGGCTGTATCACAATAGTGTCGAGCAGTTCCGCCTGGAAAAAGGATCGTCTAAAGCCCGGATCGTGGATTTGCTCGGTGCCGGGTCAGCCAAGAACCTGGTGCCGGTCGAAGAAGATCTGGATTTCCTTAAAATCCGCGGTTTTATCGGCAAACCTGAAGTATCGGCCCGGACCCGGGGCAACCAGTTTTTCTTTGTCAACGGCCGGTTTGTTCGAAGCCCGTTTTTGAATCATGCCGTAACAACGGCGTATGGTGCACTGCTGCCCAAAGAAGTATTTCCGTTCTATGTGCTGTTTCTGGATATCGATCCCAAGCGGGTAGATGTAAATGTGCATCCAACCAAGCAGGAAGTGAAGTTTGAAGATGAGAAATTGCTGTATCAGTACCTGCAGGCAACGGTAAAACATGCGCTTGCCAAGTTCAACATCACGCCTTCACTGGATTTTACCGAAGAAGCCAACGACCCGACTGCACTGGACGCCTTCACGGCTCCGCTAACCGACGAGCGCATTGCAACCATTCAGCAGAGCCCGCTGGCGCAGTCGTTTGCGATCAACCACCGCGAGGAGAAACCAAGTCGTGCGTCCATCGGTGCAACCATGCAGTACTGGAAAGATCATTTTGAAGAAGCCAGTACCTTGCCTTCCGAAGTGGAGGTACCGACCCCGACCCCGTTGATTCCGGAAGCAGCCCTGCCATCGCTACCGGTTTCCGGAAGCCGTAGTGCCTTTCAGGTTCAGGGACTGTACCTGATTACAAACGTCAAATCGGGGGTGCTAATCATTCACATCCGGCGTGCGCAGGAGCGGCTGCTGTTTGAACGGCTGGCCCGCACCTTTTCGTCGGGTGGAGTTGCATCCCAGCAATTATTGTTTCCCATTGCCATGGAATTTACAGCCGCCGATGTTCCGCTGGTTCAGGAAGCCATTCCGGGTCTGGCTCAGTTAGGGTTTGAGATCAACGCTCTGGGGCCACGCTCGTTTTCCATTCAGGGCGTTCCGGTGCACCTGCCCAGCGGCGAGGAGCGCATGGTGATTGAAGATGTACTGGAAGAGCTGAAAAATGCCAGCACAGGCACAGGCATCACCCGCACGGAGCGCCTTCTGACGACCGTAGCCCGCCGGTTGGCGCACAGTGTTCCAACGCCCCGGCAGCCGGAAGAGCTACAGGCGTTGATTGAGGAACTGTTCGCTTGTCCGCAACCTGAATTTACCCCGGGCGGTAAAGTGATTTCCAGGATTCTGGATCAGAATGACCTCGAAGGGTTATTTGGATAAAAAAACGCTTCCGGAAGGGCATCTTCCGGAAGCGTCTCAGTAGCATGAGCCTACTTCTAGTATTAGTTTACTTCGGCCCTTGAGTCGAGATTAGCTGAGCAGGTTGCGTACGGTTCGGATACGGGCTGCCGCTTCCGGACCACCGATATGCGACAGGATAAAAAACAGATCGGGGCCAAATTTGCCGCCGACCAGCATCACGCGTAACGGCAGCATGGCTTCTCCTTTCTTAATTCCGGCAGCCGCAAGAGCCGCTTCAAAACCGGCAGCGGCTTCGCTTTCGGTTAGTGTAGGCTGCGCTTCCAGAACAGTCGCATAGCTTTCAAAAAAGGCAGCAGCTTTATCGGTCCATTTGGCGCGCAGGGCATCGGCATCCGGTGCTTCCGGCGCCTGGAAGAAAAAGCGACACTGCTCGTAGAAGTCGCTGAGCAAGTGACAGCGTTCCTTGATCACCGGCAGTACTTTCAGCAGATCGGCGTCACTGGCCTGTAACCCGCTGGTCTCCAGAAATGGTTTTACGTTCGCCACCAGATCGGCATCCGACAATTTAAGCAGGTGCTGCTGATTGACCCACTTGGCTTTTTCGTAGTCAAACACAGCGCCGGAAGCCGCTACACGGTCGAGTGAGAACTTGGCTATCAGTTCCGGAAGCGTAAAGATTTCGTCGCCGCTGCCATCGTTCCAGCCCAGGAGTGCCAGACTGTTCAGGAATGCTTCCGGTAAGAATCCACGTTCGCGGAAGCCTTCGGTTGGTTCACCTGTTTTCGGATCGGTCCAGTTCATGGCAAAAATCGGGAAGCCATATTTGGCACCATGCCGCTTAGACAGCTTGGCGCCATCCGGACCAAGAATCAAAGGCAAATGTGCCCACTGCGGCATCTGAGCGTTCCAGCCCAGCGCCTCCCACAAAAACACATGCACCGGAGCTGATGGCAGCCACTCTTCGCCCCGGAAGGCGTGTGTAATCTCCATTAGGTAATCATCTACCACGACGGCCAGGTGATAGGTTGGCATTCCGTCACGTTTCAGTAGGACTTTATCATCGACCAGTGCCAGATCGAATCGTACTTCACCACGAACCGCATCGTTGAAAGCCACCGTTCCGGAAGAAGGCATTTTGACGCGCACTACATAAGGCGTACCATCATCCAGCAACGTCTGGGTTGCTTCGGCACCGAGCGACAGCGAGTTGCGCATCTGCATCCGCGTGTGCCGGTCGTATTGTGGGGAAGGATTGTCAGCGGTTTTGAACGTTTCACGCATGGCGTCCAGTTCTTCCGGGGTATCGAAAGCATAGTACGCATGTCCGGATTCGATGAGCAGATCGGCATACTGCCAATAGTCGGATTTACGCTCGCTCTGGCGATACGGGCCGTATAGACCGGGTTTTGCCACGCTTTCATCAGGACTGAGGCCACACCATTCGAGACAGTTGAGGATGTACTCCTCGGCGCCCGTTACAAAACGGGTCTGGTCGGTGTCTTCGATGCGCAACACGAAGGTGCCGTTGTGCTGGCGGGCAAACAGATAATTGTACAGCACTGTGCGCACACCACCGAGGTGCAGGCCGCCGGTAGGGGAAGGTGCAAAACGCACCCGAACAGGACGTGAATCAGTCATAAAAGTTCCGGAAAGGGAAGCGAAGGTAGGACGTGGTCGAAGAGTGGATACCCGTCGAAAAAGGAAACTCCCGCAAGGCCAAAACGCAAAAAAGCCTTTCCGGATAAGGGAAAGGCTTTTTTAGCAGGCTTTTGGAAAAGCAATGCAACTTACCAACCGAACTTGTAACCGAGGCTGATGTTGATCGCACCGTTACGGGTAGAGTAATCAGAATTGTTGTGGCTGGAGATGTTCATAGCACCCAAGATGTATTGTGCACGAAGCATCAGGCCCATTTTAGTCTGATAGCCGGCACCACCTTGGAAACCAACGTCCCAGCGACGGATATCATCTTTAGCTTCATCGCCACCGATGCTGTAGTCGATCTTTTGGTCGCCAATTTTACCGTATCCGGAAACGGCAGCAGCAGCATAGGCACCTGCATTCAGGAAGAAACCGCTTTGGTCTTCCATAAAGTAGTACACCAGGTTTACAGGGATCTCAACATAGTTGATTACACTTTGAGTAGTTACACCCATAGTTTCCTGAGAACCACCTTTCTGAGAGAAGAAGATACCCGGTTGGATAGACAGATTGTTACCAACAGCAATACCAACGTTTACACCACCGCGGAAACCGGCTTTGGTGCTTGAAGTTGATTTTTCACCAGCAACCGTAGAACGGATGTTAGCCAGGTTTACACCAGCTTCAGGGATGAGGCTGATTTGTGCATTTGCGCCAAGCGCGAGAGCAGACACTGCTGCTGTGAGGAGAAGGGATTTCATAACCAAATAAATGGGGTTTGTGTGAAAGAATCGAGATTGAGTTAAAGCAGATTGGATCGTTACAGGAACGTCAAACGGCTACTTATCAAAAAATATGCCAGTCAGGATGTCATGACAGCAAAGGCAGCATGGAACAACGCTTCGGTGATTCCTTTTGCATATCCTTTGTGTTCACAACGCGCTACCCAGCGGAGGCCGTAAAACGCATTGGTCAAAAAAAGCGTGTCGGCCTCCCACAATGTTTCAATTGTCAGGGGCGTTTCCTGAACCGGAATATTCCGGTGTGAAAGAACTTCCAGCAACCGACTTCTGGCAACCCCCGCTACAATTGGTTCAGTAAGCGGTGGCGTATGCAATAGGCCGTTGTGTACCCAGAAAACGTTGGCAGCAGACCCTTCCCCTATCCGACCTGCCTTATTGCGCATCAAAACATCTGTTAATCCCCGCTGCTTCGCTTCCTGTGCAGCCATCAGATATGGCAGATAATTACCAGTTTTAAAACGCGCCAAAGGCATCGAAAGGGGCAGAAATGGTCCGGAATAAACTCCTGTCTCTAATCCCAATTTATTGAATTTCAATGCTTTGCACGAGTATGATTCAATTTTGTAGAATATCTGATGATTTTCTTCCGGTGTCTCCGGTAGATACGTCCAGCTGATTTGAACCCGGATTCGGGCGTCCCCTACGAGGTCGTTTTTCTTAACAGTCTTTTGTATCTCTGCTGCCAGCCATTCAATAGTGGTGGCAGCAGGCAGGGACGTAAACAGCAATTCAATTCCTGCCGTCAGGCGCTGCCAATGATAGCGTAGGAGCGGCACCTTCCCCGCAGTGAATCGCATGGTTTCAAACAGACTGGCCCCGTATTGCCAGGCCGGATCGGTTGCAGAAACCGGAACCGATGCAGCCGGAAAAAACCGGCCATTGTAATTTACCCACATCAGCAGACCCTTAAAATTTTTCTGTGCAAAGTTGCAGAGGCTCATTCTACATTTAGCATTCGGCAACGTCCTGCCATTCTAATATTATGCAACTTCCACAACCTGTTCCGGTAACCTGGTTGGCCGATTTCCTGTCGGCACAGCTGCTGGGCAACGATCAGCAGCACGCCACCGGTCTTAATGAAATTCATAAAGTGCAGCCAGGCGACATTTCATTTGTAGATCACCCTAAATATTACGACCGTTCCATTCATTCAGCGGCAACGGTTATTATTATCGACCAGGCTGTTGACACTATTCCGGAAGGCAAAACGTTGCTGGTGTGTGCCGATCCGTTTTCAGCCTACGTAAAACTGGTCAAGCAGTTCCGGCCGTTTACCCCAGCCAGTCAACTGGTTGCAGATACCGCGCTGATTGGTGAAGGCACGCAGTTACAGCCGGGCGTTTTTGTAGGCAACCGGGTCCGCATCGGCGATCACTGTCTGCTGCATCCGGGTGTGGTGATTTATGACGATGCCATTATCGGCGATCATGTAATTATCGGTGCCAACACGGTAGTAGGGTCAGATGCGTTTTACTTTAAGCGCCGTAAAGAGCGGGCAGTTCAGTACGATAAGCTCGAAAGCTGTGGCCGGGTGCTGATCGAATCGGATGTAGAAATCGGCTCCGGCTGTACGATTGACCGGGGCGTGAGTGGTGATACGATTATTGGGCAAGGCACCAAGATTGACAATGCCGTTCATGTAGGGCACGGCGTGATCATCGGCAAAAACTGCCTGATTGCCGCCCAAGTCGGGATTGCCGGCAAGACCATTCTCGAAGATGAGGTGACCCTTTGGGGACAAGTAGGCGTAAACAAAGACCTAACGATCGGCAAAGGGGCGGTGGTGCTGGCACAGAGCGGGGTTCCGGGTTCACTCGAAAGCGGGAAGACGTATTTTGGCTCTCCGGTCAGTGAAGCCCGTACCAAGCAGCGGGAACTCGCCTATGTCAAGCAGCTTCCGGAAATCCTTAAAACCCTGCGTGAGCTGAAGCTGAACCGGTAATGCAGTATATAGGAGACCTTGAGAGAATTGTTAATCCGGCATGGTTTTATTTCCTGTTCTGATGAAACCCTATCTCTCATCCCAAAACTCTCTTTCTCATGGGCATTCTATCGTGGATCATCTTCGGACTTATTGCAGGCGCTATTGCCAAAGGACTTCATCCTGGTAAAGATCCGGGCGGCTGGATCATCACGATTATCATTGGTATCGTTGGTGGGATCGTTGGCGGCTGGATCGGTACGCTTATCGGCTGGGGCGATGTAAACGGCTTTAATCTGTATTCCTTCCTGATGGCAGTTGTTGGCGCTATCGTAGTGTTGTGGATCTACCGGAAAGCGACCAGCGGCCGGGCCGTCTAGTACCGTATCACCGCACACAGTTATACAGCCGCTTTCCACTCTCGGAAAGCGGCTTTTTCGTATTATTTATTTGCCGGCCGCTACACTCAGAGCCGCTTCATTTTGGGCTATTTTTGCGTTTCCGGATCAAGATCCTTATATCTACCGGAGCTTTTACTGCTATGAAGTACGCCAAGTTTGTTCTGTTCTGTGTTCTTTTATTGCCTACGCTGCTGCGTGCGCAGGATGTGTATACCTCTTCTGGAAAACCAATAGGTCAAAAACGCGCCAATCCCCCTGAGAAAATGGGCTTTAACCCCGACCGGATGGTATATGGCGGTGGCCTTTCGCTGGGTTTGGGTGGCGGTGGCGGATACAGCGCGTTTCAGATCGGAATATCTCCCTTTGCAGGCTACCGGATCACCGACAGGTTTTTAGCCGGCGTGGGCCTTGGATACCAATACCAGAGCGTCAAAAACGCCTTCCAGAATCCCTCTACCGGTCAGTTGTATCCCGCGCGCTATCATTTCATAACGCCCAGCATCTGGGCGCGCTATGGCATCTTCGAAAGCATTTTCCTGCAGGGCGAACTGGAATACAACCTGCTCAACTACAACGAGCTGGCATTTGATGCGTCCGGAAATGTAGTCAACCAGCGTAAAAATGTGTCCGGTCCGGCCCTGCTGCTGGGCGGCGGGTTCCGGCAACCTATTTCCGAGCGCGCGTCCTTTATGATTTCGGTGTTGTACAATGTGCTGCACAACAGCGGTTACAATCCGTATCAATACAGCAACAATCTGGTGTTCCGGACCGGCATCATCATCGGCTACTAAACGCGACCGTTCCTTTTTTCATGCAACACGGTATTTTGCTGGCCATTGTGCTCGGCTATTTTGGGCTGCTGCTGAGCATTGCGTTTTACACGTCACGCGGCGCTACCAACGAGTCTTTTTTTATCGGCAACCGCTCCTCCAACTGGGTACTGGTTGCGTTTGGGATGATCGGCACGTCGCTGAGCGGCATGACATTTATCTCCGTTCCGGGAACGGTGGCGGCGGGCGGGCTGGGGTATTTTCAGGTCGTAATCGGATACCTGCTCGGCTACCTGGTGGTGGCCTTTGTACTGCTGCCACTCTATTACCGGCTTCAGCTCACCTCGATCTACGCGTATCTCGAGCAGCGCTTTGGCGGAACGGCGTATAAAACCGGTGCACTGTTTTTTATTCTATCCCGTACACTTGGGGCTACGCTCCGGCTGTATCTGGTCATCAAAGTGCTTCAGAAATTTGTGCTGGCCGATATGGGCATTCCGTTTGAAGCCACAGCCATTGCCATTCTGCTGCTCATCCTGCTGTATACCTACCGCGGCGGCGTTAAAACCATCGTCTGGACCGATACGTTGCAAACCACGTTTATGCTGCTGGCACTGGGCGCCTGCGTCTGGTACCTGTTCCGGAAACTGGAATTTCCTTCGGTCGGCACGGGCTGGAAAACGCTTTCTGATTATGGCCTGACCCAGTTGTTTAACTACGATCCGGCTTCGCCCAACTTCTTTCTGAAACAGATTCTGGGCGGTGCGGCCATTACCGTAGCTATGACCGGCCTCGATCAGGAAATGATGCAGAAAAACATTTCGGTGCGCACCGTAGGCGACTCGCAAAAAAATGTGCTGGTGCTTTCGGTTCTCCAGGCCGTTGTGGTCTTTATTTTCCTGATTCTGGGTGGATTGCTGACGTTGCATGCCCAGGCCACCGGTGCGGCCATTAGTCAGGGCGATGATTTATTTCCAACATTCGCGGTCAACCAGGCACCGTTCTGGATCACGGTTTGTTTTCTGATCGGCCTCATCTCGGCGTTATTTCCGTCGGCCGACGGGGCACTAACCGCGTTGACCTCTTCCTTCTGCATCGATATTCTGGGCATCCGGAAACCGGAGGCAGCCCTGAGCGAACAGGCGCAGCAGAAAATCCGGCTGCGGGTTCACTACAGTTTTGCACTGCTGTTCCTGTTCTGTGTATTTATCTTCCGTGAGATCGACAATGGATCGTTGATCAGTACTCTGCTCACCATTGCAGGATATACCTACGGGCCGCTATTGGCATTGTTTGCGTTTGGAATGCTGACGCGCCGGAGCCTGCACCCGAAGCTGCTGCCGGTAGTCTGCATCCTGGCTCCGGTTTTGTGTTACGTTATCAAGCTGCATGATAAAGCCTTGTTGAACGGATACACGATCGGAACCGAATTGCTGATTATCAATGCTGCGCTCACCTATATCGGATTGCTGCTGATTTCCGGAAAACCACGCACCAGCCCGGTTTCCGGAAACACCGTTGCCTGATTTCATTTAATTAATTTTTTACGACCTCTATCCTGTGGAAGAACCTATCGATAATCAGAATCCGAACTCTCAGGCACCGTTAGAACAGCCCGCCAAAATAGTAGTGCCGCCTCCGACCCGTGGCCATTTTTCCAATCTCAATATGCGCAACTGGACCGAGACGCGAGCTTCGTCCAGCTGGCAGATTTTCCGGATTATGGCAGAGTTTGTGCAAGGCTTTGAAGCCATGGCCAAGATCGGCCCCTGCGTTTCGGTTTTTGGCTCCGCCCGTACCCAACCCGGCTCGAAGTATTATGAACTGGCCGTTGAAATTGCCCGGTTGCTGTCGCTCGAAGGCTTTGGGATTATTACCGGTGGGGGTCCGGGCATAATGGAAGCGGGTAATAAAGGTGCGCATCTGGCAGGCGGCAAGTCGGTTGGTCTCAACATCGAACTGCCGTTTGAACAGCATTCCAATCCATTCCTACCGCGGGAAGGCAACCTCAACTTCGATTACTTTTTCGTCCGGAAAGTGGTGTTTACCAAGTATTCGCAGGGCTTTGTTATGATGCCCGGCGGCTGGGGCACGATGGATGAGTTTTTTGAAATTGCCACTCTCATTCAGACCCGGAAATTTACCCAAACGCCGATGGTCTGTGTAGGTCGGGAATACTGGCAGGGGTTATTTGACTGGATGCGCGGTACCATGCTGGAGAAGGAAGGCAATATCTCGCCCGGCGATCTGGAGATGATCAAAGTGTACGACACGGCCGAGGAAGTGGTAAGCTATATCTGCGATTTCTACACCCACAACAAGCTGCAACCAAATTTCTAACCGTTTCTGGAAGCTGCATCCACGCATAGAAGTTTCAGAGGCAGGTTCCGGATTTTCCGGTAACGAAAATCCGAAGTGTTGCAGGCCCAGTCAGGTCTAGGTGTTTTTGCGGCACCGGCATTCAATCCCGTTCCGGAAAAAGATGCTTTTGACGGATGCATTTTTCAGCAATAGGTTTTGAAACAGACCTGAGAACCATACCCATGATTCATGAACTAGAAGAGTACTGCGCGCGTTTTTCCATGCCAGAGTCGGATCTGCTGCGGCAGCTGCGTGAAGACACCTATCGTACGGTAGCCCAGCCGCATATGCTTTCCGGACCTGTGCAGGGCGCCTTGCTGAAAATGCTGGTTGCCATGAGTGGCGCCCGGCGCATCATAGAGGTGGGCACGTTTACCGGGTATGCCACGCTCTGGATGGCGGAAGGGCTGCCCGAAAATGGTCAGATTTATACGCTGGAGGCCGATGCCGCCCGTGCCGCATTTGCCCAGCGGTATTTCGATCAGTCGCCGCTCAACTACCGGATTTTCCCGTTGCTGGGTCGGGCACTGGAGGTATTGCAGTCGCTTGCCGGCCCGTTCGACCTTGCGTTTATTGATGCCGACAAAGGCGGCTACGACGCCTACTATGAGGCGCTGCTGCCTAAGTTGCGTATGGGAGGCTTGATTGTAGCTGACAACGTCCTGTTTCGCGGTGAAGTGTTGCAAACAACCGAACAGCAAGGCAATACCGCGCGCTACATGGCTCAGTTCAATCATAAAATCCGCACCGACTGGCGTGTGGAAAATGTCATCCTGCCCGTCCGCGATGGCCTGAATGTGATTCGTAAGATCGCAGACGGATCTTTGTAACCTTATCTCTCCTTTCTTTTCCTTTTGAACGTCCGCGTTCCGCTTCAATAGTTCCCCGATATGCAAACTGTTTTGTGCCGATTGTTTATGCTGTTGCTTGTAGCCAGTTCTGTTTCCGGAACGGCACAAACGCGGTACGCCGAGAATGCCCGTGCCTACGTGGAGCAGTATAAAGAGCTGGCGATGGCCGAGCAGCGCCGTACCGGCATACCGGCAGCAATCAAGCTGGCGCAGGGCATTTATGAAACCGGTGCCGGCACCTCCGAACTAGCCACCCAGGCCAACAATCATTTCGGCATGAAGTGCAAGCGAAACTGGACGGGCGATACGTTTGCGCATACCGACGATGCACCGGATGAATGCTTCCGGAAATATCCCAGCGCCGAAGAATCGTATCGCGATCAGAGCAATTATCTGAAAGGCAATCCACGCTATGCAGCTTGCTTTGCCACAGATGTAAAAGACTATAACGGCTGGGCCATTCAGTTGCGCAAAGCCGGCTATGCAACCAATCCAAAATATGCGGGCCTGATTTCCAAAACGGTTGAAGATTTTGAATTGCAGCAGTATACTCTTAAGGCCCTTGAAACCACGCCGGCAGAAGTGATTCCGGAAGCCGATAAACCTACAGTTACCCAAGAGGTCCGGCAGGAAGTCAAAGAGATTTTGCAGGAAGCCAAGGCGCTACCTGGTCGGCTGAAAGACGGGCTGGAAACGGCCTTCCGGAAAACACCTGCTGGCCAGCTGGAAACGTATAAAGGCTTACAGGGATTTTATGCAGGTGCCGGTCAAAGCCTGCTGGAAGATGCCACCCGCTACAACGTGCGGTATGCTAAGCTGCTGGAATGGAACGATCTGCCCGATGCCCCCGTGCCGTTCGATATGTTTATTTTCCTGGAAAAAAAGCCGGCCCGGGGTACGACCGAACGCCATATGGTCAAAGGCACCGAAACGATGCTGAGCATTGCCCAGTCCGAAGCCATCCAGATACGAAGCCTGCGCGACCTGAACATGATGGATATTGGTGAGGAACCCCAGGAAGGGGCTGTTTTGCGTCTGCAAAGTACCGCCGCGTCCAAACCGCCTGTGTATCTGGCCGGTACCCGGAAAGCCCCCGCAGCCATCGAAACACCTGCAAATACTTCAACAACAGAAACCGGCTGGATCAGTAAGACCTCATTGGAGGAAGCTGCACCTGTGGAGACCACAACGACTGCTACACCGGTTCCACCAGCTGCTACCGAACCGCAACCTGTTGATCCGGCTCCGGCGATTCCGGAAACCCTTGCTACCCAACCCGTTGCAGCAACCGTACCTGTAACGGTAGCAGCTACGCCAGCGGCTTCTGCTACACCAGCCGCCGCATACGACGATAGTGCGCTAGGCCGGCTGAAAGCTAAAATGGATAAAGCTGTGTATGCAAAGCAGAACCAGCCGGTCGCTGAAGCAGGAGCAGTGGCCGCACCACCGCCAGCCGTTGTTCCGGAAGCAGCTAACCGGCCTTCGTATCATACCGTAGCCAAAGGCGAAACTGTATTTGCCATTGCCAAAAAGTACGGCGTCAGCGTTACCGAGCTGCGCAAGTGGAACAAGATGGAATTCTCGGCCATGAAAGTGGGTCAGAAGCTCCGCGTAAAGCCCTGATTGCCGCCTTACAACCGACCCAGCGCGTCCGCCAGTTTCCGGTCGTTGCTGAGTCGTGGCACTTTGTTTTGCCCGCCCAGCTTGCCTTCATTACGCATATAACGGATAAAAGCATCAGCTGGCAGCGTCTGGATTTTCAGCGGTTGCAGGATGCCACCCCGAAGCAAATCGTCGTAGTAAATATTCTTTTTCCGAAGGGCTTCATCGAGGGTCTGGGCAAAGGCGTTCAGATCTTCCGGAAGCGTTTCGAATGCAATCCACCACTCATGATGCGGCAGGCTGCCATCGGCCGGTGTAATCTGAGGCGCTACGGTAAATTCGATGACCCCTCCGCCGTGCCGCTCAACCGCCGATTTCAGGGCACTTTCGACCTCCTCACCAATCACATGCTCGCCAAACGCCGAGATAAAATGTTTGATACGCCCCGTGACCAGCAGCCGGTACGGATCGGTACTTACGAAGCGAACGGTATCGCCCGTATTGTAGCTCCACAAGCCTGCGTTGGTACTAACGATGAGTGCATAGTTTTCGCCGGTTTTGACTTCGCTCAGCGACAGCCGGGTCGGGTTGGCCGCAAATACTTCGCCGGCCGGCACAAACTCGAAGTAGATTCCGGAATGGGTATTCAGCAGCAATCCTTCCTCATCGAGCGTATCCTGCCAGGCAAAAAAGCCTTCTGAAGCCGGAAAGGTTTCCACCGTATCGATAGGACCGCCCAGGCTTTCAAACAGCTTTTTCTTGTAGGGCTCAAACGCTACTCCGCCATGCACCAGCACCTGTAAATTGGGAAACAGCGCTTTGATGGTCTTCCCGCTCCGCTCCTGCAACCAGTCGAAATACATCTGCATCCAAGGCGGAATGCCGGAGATCAGCCGCATATCCTGTCCGATGGTTTCGGCTACAATCCGGTCCAGTTTGGTTTCCCAGTCTTCGATACAGTTGGTTTCGTAGGAAGGCAGCTGGTTGGTGCGCAGGTAGGCCGGAATAAAGTGATTGACGATTCCGGAAAGCCGGCCGGTGGGAATGCCTCCGATACGCTCGAGTACCGGCGAACCGGATAGGAAAATCATTCGTCCGTCGGCAAACGAACTGTTGCCCCGGTTGGCAGCATAACACAGCAGCGCATTGCGGGCCGAGTCGATATGGTTGGCGATAGAATCTTTTGAAATCGGGATGTACTTGGCTCCCGAAGTCGTTCCGGATGTCTTGGCGAGATACATCGGTTTGCCGGGCCAGAGTATATTTTCCTTACCTGCTTTGATCGCGTCTATGTACGGCGTCATCGCTTCATAATCGCGTAACGGAACCGCGCTTTTATAAGCGTCGGCACTGGTTACCTGATGCAGGTGATGGTCCTTGCCAAAGCTGGTGTGGCAACCTTTCCGGAACAGCATTTGCAGGATTGCCTCCTGATGTCCGATGGCAGTTTCAGCCACACTTTCTCGTGCAACCCGGTTGCGGATAAACGCAGCATAGGGACGGGCAAGGAACGACTTGATTTTCATGGCAGAGGTGTCAAAGTTAGGCAGTGCTTTGGGGGATTGAACGGCGCCTTGTATGACAGTGAATATCGGAACGAAAAAGCCATTTAACTCCCAGCCGCTTTCTAAAGGGTTGGGTAGCAGATGTTCCGGAAGAGCCATTAGCAGAAAGGTCTTCAATCCTATTCTATAATTTGCTCTCTGACGCTCCGATCACGGCGGCTTGTATGCACCGGATACCAGCTGTCCGGAAAATTTCTTTTCGTCCTTTACACAGGAGCGATTACCTTCGCGCAAATTATTTTTGAGAAGTCATGTTCGCGATTGTAACCATTGCTGGTCAGCAATACCGGGTTCAGAAGAACCAGGAGATTTTTGTACACCGTCTGGCCGGCAATCCGGGCGATACGGTATCCTTTGCAGACGTGCTGATGACCGGCACCGACGGCAATATCAAGTTTGCTGATCTGCCTGCTATCCAGGCTGAAATTATCGACCACCTGAAAGGGGATAAGGTCATCGTATTTAAGAAGAAGCGTCGGAAGGGCTATCAGAAAATGAATGGCCACCGTCAGTATCTGACTAAAATCCGCATCGGCGAGATCGCGTAAGCATCTTGCTTCTCTCTTTTCTCTTTTTCTAACCCCGTTTAAAATTTTCTTCAGGAAATGGCACATAAAAAAGGCGAAGGCAGCGTTAAGAACGGTCGGGATTCGCACAGTAAACGCCTCGGCGTAAAAATCTTTGGCGGTCAGCCAGCGATCTCCGGCAATATTATCGTTCGTCAGCGCGGTACCGCTTATCACCCAGGCACCAACGTAGGTGTTGGCAGGGATTTTACAATCTATGCACTGACAGACGGGATCGTTCAGTTCCGCAAGACCCGGAACAAAACATTGATCTCCGTTCAGGAAATCACTGCAACCACAACAACCGAAACAGCCGAGGCCTAACCCCCTCCGGCTGTTTTGCCATATAGCCGAACCCATTTTTTCATCCCCATAAATTCACAACCTTATGGCAACAACCAAAAAAGCGGCGACTCCAGCTAAAGCGGCCACTCCAGCCAAAGCGGCGACTCCAGCCAAAGCGGCGACTCCAGCTAAAAAAGCAGTGACTCCGGCTAAAGCAGCCACCCCTGCTAAAGCAACAACGGCTTCCAAGGCAACCGCAGCTCCGGCTAAGAAAGCAGCAACTCCGGTTAAAGCGGCTTCTAAGGCAACAGCGGCTCCGGCTAAAGCAGCGACTCCGGCTAAAGCAACGGCTACCAAAACAGCTTCAGCTTCTAAGGCAACCGCGGCTCCGGCTAAAAAAGCAGCGACTCCGGCTAAAGCAGCCACCCCTGCTAAAGCAACGGCTACCAAAGCAACTGCGGCTCCGGCTAAAAAAGCAGCAACTCCGGTTAAGGCAACGGCTACCAAAGCAGCTCCGGCTTCCAAAGCCACTGCAGCTCCGGCTAAGAAAGCAGCGGCTCCGGCTAAATCTGCGACTCCAGCAAAAGCAACGGCTACCAAGTCGGCGACTCCAGCTAAAAAAGCAGCGACTCCGGCCAAAAAGTCTAAGTAAGACACTAGTACCCCCCAACTAACCCAATGAAAGGAAGCTGTTCACAACCAGCTTCCTTTTTTTTTAATGCTGCTGGTGTGAAATTTGCGGCCTGCCTGCGTCTTTTATCAGGCTGTATATCCGTATCACGTCCGGAATGGTTTGATTCCGAACGACATTCGTTATTTTTCCGGTTCTTGCTGACCGCTACTTATTGACGCTTTTTTATGACTCCTGAAACGCCTGATTATCTCCCCAACCGTAAAGAAGCTGCCGGCATCCGGTTCCGCGCTGGCCTTAACGTCATGATGGGCATCATCTATATCTTACTTGGTGCAGTGGTCATGTATCTCCGTTATTTCGGAACCATCGAACTGGAACCTGTGCTGGCGTATTTTTTGGGGGGACTGTTTATCATCTACGGTCTCTTCCGCATCTGGCGAGGCGCACGCGATCTGAAGATGCTGCGGATGCACCGGATCTGATTTGCACAGGCCGGGATTGTTAATCAATTGTTGCGCTTGGGCGCAGGTCGAAATTTATGTTGCATCTTGCCATTATGCGCACGGTTCTGAAGCCTACTATTCTGCTTTCCGGATGGATCCTGATAGGGTTGATAGCCTGTACCGATCCGGACAAAGCCAAAGCACCGACGGATACCCTTTCGTCCGGCACGATCTCAATTTCTGCTGATGAAACGTACCAGCCGGTGATCGAAGAACAGAAAAAAGTTTTTGATTCGTCGTATCCGGATGCCCATATCACCATTCATTACAAGCCCGAGACAGACTGTTTTGAAGATCTGCTAAACCGGAAAGCCCGGATCATCCTGGTCACCCGGCAGCTGGCGCCTTCCGAAAAGCAGGATTTTCTGGATCGTAAAATTGCCACCTCCTCGCTCGACCTGGCCCGTGATGGCGTAGCGCTGATCACCGGGCGGGACGCCAAAGATTCTGTCTTCGTGCGTCCACAACTCAAAGGCATTCTTTCCGGGACCTACAAAGACAAGATTACAGTTGTATTCGACCATGCCGGTTCGAGTACCGTACGGTTCATGCAGGATTCTATTTTGCAGGGTGCCAAACTTGGCGCCAACGTCTTTGCTGCCGGCAGTGCCGACTCGGTGATTGCCTATGTAAAGCAAAACCCGTCTGCTATCGGCTTTGTCGGGATGCCATATATCTATCAGGGCGGCGACGATTTCCGGAACGACATTCGGATAGGCGCCATCAAAAACGACTCTACAGGTGAATTTCTGAAGCCCTATCAGGCCTACGTAGCCATGCGAACCTATCCACTGACCCGGACGTTATACTATATCTCCGGTGAATCGTACCGTGGACTGGGCACCGGATTTGCCAATTTTCTGGCTACCGAACGTGGTCAGCTGATCTTCCGGTCTTCCGGATTGTTTCCATTGCGCATGAACGTAATTATCCGCGAAGCCAATGTGAACAGCAGCAATAATCTTTAGGAAACTTTTTCCAAACCCAAGGCCTGTTTGAAGGTCTTACTTTTTTCCCAACCGGAACCCGTTCCGGAACTTGCTTTAACTATGATGACAACCCACATAAAAAGAACGTTGCTGGTACCAGCTGTTGCGCTGGTGCTGAGTGCCGGTGCTTTTACAGCACAGGCTCAGAATTCAATGCAGGATGGCGTAAAAATGCTTCAGTACGAGCGGTATGAAAGTGCCCGCCGGATGCTGACGCCGCTGGCTACAGACGCCCGTGCCAATTATTACCTCGGTCTGGCAGAGCTGGGAGATGAAAATTATGAAGCTGCCCGTGCTGCATTTGCAAAATACCCGGATGATGCTGCTAACATGGCAGGCATGGCTCAACTGGCGTTCGCTCAGGGCGACAAAGCGACCGGCACCCGTCTGGCTGAACAGGCTGCCGGAAAAGCCGGAAAGAAAGATGTAGAACCCCTGCGTTTTGCAGCGGATGCGTTCCTGAAGGGAGGCGACGCTCAACGGGCAGTCGATCTGTACAACAAATATCTTGAAAAGAACAACGATCCGGTGGTGCGTGTAGCACTGGGCGATGCATATATGAAACTGCCGGGCGGAGCTGGTCAGGCGATGAGTGCCTATGAAAAGGTAGTCGGAGCCGATCCTAAAAATTCGCTGGCGTATTCCCGGATTGGGTCCGTCTGGTATGCGGCCAAGCGGTATGACCTGGCGCTGGAAAACTACAACAAAGCCAAGGAAGCCGATGCGCAGAACCCATTGCCCTACCGCGATCTGTCCAACGCCTACTTCTACAGCGGTAGCTACCAGAACGCGCGTAAAAACATTGAAGAATACCTGAAGTACTCGGACAAGTCTCCGGAAGATGACCAACAGTATCTGAACCTGCTGTATCTGACCAAAGACTATCCGGCTACGATCGCCAAAGCCAATGAACTGATGACGTCCGGAAAGAAAAGTCCCGGATTGTACGGGATGCTGGCGTACAGCCAGTTGGAGACCAAGGATGCAGCCAATGCGCTGACCAATGCCCGCATGTATCTGACCACTCAGAAGTCCAACAAACTGTATCCGGCTGATTACATGAACGTAGGCCGCATCATGGCCATGAATGCACTGACAGACAGCGCAAACTATTACTACCAGCTGGCAGTTACCAAAGACACCTCGGCCAACAAATCGGTTCTGTATCGCCAGTTGGCGGAGAACATGAAAGATGCCAAGGATTATCCACGCAGTGCCGAATGGTATGGCCGTCTGGTTAAAGAATATCCGGAAAGCCCGGCGATTGATTATTTCTGGGGCGGCGCGATGGCGTACTACGCCAAAGACTATCCGACTGCCGAGAAGACCTTTATGCAGATGGAAACAAAATACCCGGATCAGCCATCTGCTACCTACTGGCGTGGACGGGTTGCGGCCGCTATGGATGAAGAAGGCAAATCAGGAATGGCCGTGTCGTATTATGAAAAATGGCTGGGCAATACCGCCGAGAAAAAAGAAGCCGATCTGATGCAGGCGTATCAATACCTGACGTTGTATTACTACAACAAAAACGATAAATCCAAGATGCAAAGCTATCTGGATAAGATCACCACGATGGAGCCCGAAAATGCTTTTGCCAAGCAAATCAAGGCTGCTTCTGCCAAGAAAGGCAAATAAGGATTCCGGAACGAATCCTGCCAACCAAAAAGGTGCTTCATATGAAGCACCTTTTTCTGTTACCTACCAAACGGAACAGAAGAATTACTGGTCCCGGAAAGCAGGCTTTACTGTTATCGGGTGAACATACCGGCGTGAACGACGCCATCGGATGTACGCACCTGGTAGATATAATTGGCGGGGGCCAGGTTCTCAACAGAGATTTCTTCTCCGGATACATAGCTTCCGGAACGCACTATTTTGCCTTGCAAATCAGTCAGTGTGTAGGTAGCTTGGGAGGCGGCAGCCGGGAGCTTAAACCGGATCCGATCCTGTGACGGATTGGGATACACGCTTACCACCTCCTGCACCGGAACCGGCACCGTAAAAGTGCTCAGCGCAGTACCGGTACTGTCAAGGATAAACGCATACAGATTCTGCTGGGTTCGGGCAGTGGCGGCAGTTGTAAAGTCATAGGCCGATGCCAGTACCATTAGCCGGTGGTTTGCCAGTTCGTAGATTCCGGCCACTCCGAACGCATGATTGGCTTTAGACAAACTGCGGTACCACAGCAGATTGAGTGCGGTATCGTACTTGGCAACCAGCATGGCGTTCGATGCCTGGGTATACCCGGCATTCATGTTGGTTCCCAGAGCAATAATCTCTTTTTGATTGTGCAACAGCTGAAGTGAGGATTCGGTAGCCGCATACACTGCAGACCGGCCCATATACGGATAGGACGGTAAAACGCCGGACGTCCGGAGGGTATCCTGTGCATTGGCCAGTTTGGAGACGCCCAGCCGGTTTCCGGAATCGGTAGCCACTACCGGCCCCAGGAAATACGCCCCCGACGGATGCCACAGGCCGCTGCAATCATCCAGCACCGGAATTTTATTGTTGCGTCGGGCATTCGGAAGATGCGGACGTGCAGCCAGGTTTCCGGCCCACTCCAGAATGTGCAAGCCGGTATCAATCAACAAAGCATTGTAAGAGGTATTCTGGAGCTGGGCAAAGGCTGTAAAAGTAGTATCACTGCTTTTTTGAAGCCCTGTCAGCACATTGTGAGCACCAGTAGACGCACAGTTCAGGTACGTTTGATCGATAAACTGATGTCGGATGCGGTTAAGATTGTAATCGTAAACGGTTAGGTAAGACTGGTCGAAGTTGATGGATTGGTTTAACCCGGAGCAATATCCCATTACAATCCGGTCTTTCAGGAAAACCGTTTTCATCCGCAGAAGCGCTGCAGTATGGTTCTGTCCGAATGCAAACGCATCCATTGAAATCAGATTCAGATCCGTCGTCAGGCACAGGACAAAGATTTTGTTCAGGTACTGGCGGTGGGCAACCGTATCTACATAGCCCACCGCGCCGGTAATGTAGATATGATCATTTTTTGCACCTACATCATTGAATTTAATGTAGTGATTCGGACCCAACAGGCTCAGGTTAAATCGTTTGAGTACCTGACCGTTGCTATCGGTTTTAATGCAGAATCCACTCAGGGAATCTTCCCCCTGCCCGCTCAGGCCGGCCTCACGGCTGCCACAGAAGTAATACTGACTTTTGTATTCGGCAAAGCCGGCAAATACATCTCCTTTGTTTGTGCTTTCGCTGGCAGGCAGAAACGGAACCTGCCCCAGAGCAGACGAACCCCACAACAGAAGCACAACCATCAACGCTTTCATAGGCAAGTAATTAAAGCGGCTGTTCCGGAAGGCATTATTCCGGAACAGCCGCCGGTACATTTAGAATCGGGTCTCACCAGGCAACCGGGTATACACCAGGTTTGCAAACTGGAAATTAGACGTGGTAAGCTGATGTTCATAATCGAATGCATAAACCACGCCTGTACGGCCATTAGGCTTCTGCCGCTCGCTCAGTTCGTATTTGATGCAGACTTTTCCACGTGCGGCCTGCTGGTCCAGCACCATCTGCTTCTGTGCAGTCCGGTAGTAGTTCATTCCATCTACATCCACGCATATAAACAGGTTCGGATTGGGCGTGTTGAACGGCATCGGGCTGGATAAAAACCGATTGTAGTTCTTAATGTTTGGATAGCTCTGAGCCAGATAGTTGTAACTGTTGATCTGCGCGCTAGGACTATCGGTATTCATAGCCACCGATACAATACTGGTAGCTAGCGGCGTAGGTCCGTTTGCAGACGTGCTATAGAACCCAATGTTTTGTTTTACATAGGCACCGATGGCAACCATAGCATCCGGATTGTTCGGGCAGCTGGTATTATACACTGCACTCAATGGCCAGGAGCTGTTGTAATAGCCATAGCCCGTAAATGTTTGCTCGGTAATCAGTCCCTGCCAGGTATTTAGGCGTGGATCCGTTGCGCCATACCGGATGTCGGCAATAGCTACCAGCGCTTGCGTGCCTGGGTTGTACTCAAAATCTGTGTATCCAAACGACCGTTCGGTTGGGAATGCTTCATAAAATTCCTTGAACTGAATCCGAAACGTATTGTACGTCTGCGCCAAACCATTCAAGGTCATCTCTGTGGGGGCGCTGGTCACGGCATTTATGAAGGTCGCTGCGGAATCCTTGGGCCGGAACTGGTTGGGACGACCGTAATAATAGTTAGTGGTAGTTTCCAGCAGCTCTACAGCCTCTGCCGGTGAAAAGGTGCCGGGAAGAATCCCCGGATTGGGAGCCAGATTTTCCCGTAGGTCGTTGGCATACTGCTGGAAGGTTTCGGCGCGCTTAATCAATAAGGCGGTTTCGGCATCCGTACGCGTCATAGCCGCGATTGTTGCGGGAGCGGTAGGCGAAACGCTGGTGCTGACAGGTTCGGCAGCTTCTTTTTTACAGCCGGTCAGGGCAGCGGCGGCACCAAGAAACAAGCCTGCCAGTACGGAAGGCCGGATTTTCTCCAGTAGGAGATGCCTCACACGAATGGAGAGCGGGAGAGAGTGGTACATAAAGGGGAGAGAGATTGAGGCTGCAAATTAACAGCTTTTTCAGACATACAAAAAATTTGGGCCGTGTTGTTAACTCATAATTACCAACCCGGCCTTTCTTTTCCGGAAATTCCTGCTATACGGCTTTTACTTCCCGGATACACACGCTATCTTTCAGCAAATTTTTTCCTTTTCTTTTATGAATGTCCAAAAACTGTTGCTTCCGGCACTGGCAGCCTTCCTAGCTGTGTCTGATGCCGGGGCGCAAACCAAAACTGGCACCAAACCAGCGGCAGCTACTGCAGTTCCCGGTGGTATCAAAAAAATAACGTCGGTTGAAGGTATCACCGAGTACGAACTCGCTAATGGTATGCGGGTGCTGTTGTTTCCGGATGCATCCAAGCCTACGATTACAACCAGTGTTACCTATAAGGTAGGCTCCCGCAACGAAGGCTATGGCGAAACCGGCATGGCCCACCTGCTGGAACACATGGTGTTTAAAGGCACGCCTAAACATCCTAATATCCCGGCCGAACTGACGGCTCACGGGGCATCGCCCAATGGTACCACGTCTTATGACCGTACCAACTACTTTGAAACGTTTGCGGCTACCGACGAAAACCTCAACTGGTCGCTCGATATGGAAGCAGACCGGATGATCAACTCGTACATTGCGCAGAAAGATCTGCAAAGCGAGTTCACTGTCGTGCGCAACGAGTTTGAAAGCGGCGAGAACAGTCCATCCAATATCCTGATGGAACGTATCCTCGCATCTGCGTACATCTGGCACAACTACGGGAACACCGTGATCGGTTCTAAAGAAGACATTGAGCGGGTGCCGATTGAAAACCTTCAGGCGTTTTACAAGAAATACTATCAGCCCGACAACGCGGTGGTACTGGTAGCCGGTAAAATTGATGAAGCCCAAACGCTGGCGCTGGTCAACAAATATTTTGGTAAGATTCCACGTCCGGCACGCAAGCTGCAAATGGACTATACCGTAGAACCAGTACAGGACGGCGAGCGCTTTGTGGAACTGCGCCGGTCCGGCGACGTACAGGCGGTGGCACAGGCCTATCACATTGCACCCGGTGCGCATCCGGATTACGCCGCGATGGATGTCCTCAACGAAGCCCTGACCAGCGAGCCGAACGGACGGCTGTATCAGAGCCTCGTGAAAAGCGGAAAAGCAGCTTCCGTCTGGAGCTGGGCAGCCGGTCTGCGCGATCCGGGCTTCCTGTATATCAACGCCGATGTCCCGAAGGAAAAATCGATCGACAGCGTACGCATGATTATGAATCAGACGCTAGCTGATATCCGTACCAAGCCGGTGACCGAAGAAGAAGTAAACCGCGGCAAAACCAAGCTGCTGAAAGATTTTGAAACCCTGTACCGCAACACCGCACGCGTGGGTATCGGCCTTTCAGAATTTATCGGTCAGGGCGACTGGCGTCTGGGTTACCTCTACCGCGACCAACTGAAAAAAGTAACCGCAGCTGATGTAAACCGCGTTGCCAACCTGTATCTCAAAGGCTCAAACCGCACATCCGGTATTTTCGTTCCGGCAACCAATGCCGAGCGTACGCAAACGCCTGTGCGCCCGGATATCGCCAAAATGCTGGATGGCTATAAAGGAGAGGCCGCAATGGCTGCCGGTGAAGCCTTCGATCCGACACCGGATAATATCGACAAGCGTACGGAAGTAGGTTCTATGACCAGCGGCGCCAAATATGCCCTGCTCCGGAAAGACACCCGTGGAAATACCGTCGATATGCGCCTGACCTTGCGTCTGGGTGATGAAGGTTCGTTGCAAGGCAAAAGCACGCTGGCGGAAGTAACCGCCGCTGCGCTACGCCGTGGTACCAAAAACAAGTCGATGGCTCAGATCAATGATGCCCTGGACAAACTGCAATCCAACCTGAGCATTTCCGGAAGCGGACAGACCGTAGCGATCCGTCTGCAAAGCACTAAGCAAAACTTCGGACCGGCCCTCGACATTCTGGATGAGATTCTGCACCAGCCTGCGCTGAGCAACGCCGAGCTGACCACTATGCGCGATGAAGCGATTACCGCACTGGAGCAGGAGCGTAGCGAACCGGAAAGTATTGCCGGTCGCGAGCTGACACGTACCCTGAACAACTATCCGAAAGGACATGTTCGGTATCCGATGAACGTAGATGAGGAGGTAACGGCGATGAAAGCCGTTTCATTTGATGAAGTCCGGAAGTTTCACCAGGATTTTTACAACGGCTCGGCTGCAACGGTAGCGGTCGTAGGCGATTTTGATGTGGACGATACAAAGAAAAAGCTAACCAAGATGCTGGGCGACTGGTCTGCCATTAAAGGCTATTCGTATGTTCCGGATGCCTATTATGCCGCTCCTGCAAAAGTGATCGACATCAAAACACCGGATAAGAAGAACGCCATGATGATGGCCGGTACCAACCTTAAAATGCGTGAGGACAATCCGGACTATCCGGCGCTGACGATGGCCAACTTCGTATTCGGAGGTGGCTTCCTGAACTCGCGCCTGGCGACCCGTATCCGGCAGAAAGAAGGCTTGTCATATGGCGTGGGTTCGTACCTCCAGGCGTCCTCACTGGATGAAACCAGTGCATTTGGCGCCTATGCGATTTACAATCCGGATGTGCGTCAGAAGGTCATGGATGCCTATAAAGACGAGCTGCAGAAGCTGGTCCGCGATGGCATCACTGAAGACGAGCTGAAGGCCGCCAAAAGCGGTCTGTTGCAATACCGCCAGACCGGCCGGGCGCAGGATGCCCAGTTGGCTGCCAAGCTTTCCTCTAACCTGTATCTGAACCGGACCATGGCCTGGGACAAGCAGATGGATGATAAGCTTCAGGCCCTGACGGTGGCCGATGTCAACACGGCGATCCGGAAGTACTTCAATCCGGCAACCATGTCGTTTGTGATGGCCGGCGATTTCAAATAAGACCGTCTGTTTTGCTTTACAGCAGGAACGCCACCCGGTTTGGGTGGCGTTTTTCGTTGCCGGATGCTGAACAACGGCTGCCGGGAACGGGTGATTTTGCATACACCTGCACTTCATTCGTTTTGAGGAGCGTTTTTATGCATTCCGGGCGCGTTTGAGGCCTTTCCGGATGCGGTTGGGTTATTTCCGGATGCGTTTTACAGCGGTTTTGTTGCGGTTGAGCGGTTTTCGAATGCGTTTTTGCGATCGGCACGAGCGTTTTTACGAAGGGAAGGAACGTTTTTAAAGTAGGCAGATGCGTTTTTATAGAGGGAAAGGGCATTCTTAAGTGGGCGGATGCGTTTTTACTATTGGCGCAGGTGTTTTCAAGCCGCTCAAGTGTGTTTTTCCTCTGGGGCCGACCGGTTTTAGGTGCGGACAGACCGGTTTTAGCTTGAGCCATGAACGTGTTTCTCCTGTCCTCTCTGGTAGGGTACCTGCAACACCCGTTTTCGAACGCCCACTACTGATTTTGTACCGGATCCCTGATGACAAGCCTATTGCAAAAGAGTAGTTGGCATTGCAGTGCCTTACAAGCATCCTAAGCATTCGAGTAACCGGGTCCTTGTAAGGAACGAAGCAATCTCTATCTCCACGAACCACACATCCCTGCTTCTCACAGATTCTTTCAGCATCTGATGCCTATCAGAACAGGTTCTGAAATCTCAAATCACAACTCCCGCGTTCCCCGTTACCTTTGCGGCCGTTTTACCGACGTTATTTTAGATTCATGGATCGTAACCAGATTATTGGTTTCTCGCTCTTGCTGGTGTTGCTGGCCGCTTATGTAGGCTGGAACAGCAAAACGCAGAAAGAGTATCAGACCCAAAAACAGAAACAGGCAACGGCCGACTCAATCGCCTATGCCAAAGCGCATCCCAGGGCAGCGGTCCCGCTTCCTGTCGATAGTACTGTAGCTACCGTAGATACTGCGGTTCAGAATGCGCTGCCACCCGCCCTGCGGCAGGGTGCCGGCCAAGAAGTAGTACTCGAAAATGCTGATGTAGCCCTTACGTTCTCCACGCGGGGTGCCAAACTCATCAACGCCCGGCTCAAGAATTATAAAACCTTTGGCGGACAGCCCCTGGATTTATTTTCCGGAACCAACAACGGACTGGCCTTTACCCTGCCCTATGATAATGGGCGCAGCACCGCCGATCTGTTGTTTGCACCCGCTGCTGTAGCCGCACTTGCCGACGGCACCAAAGCCATTGACTTTGTAGCCGATCTCGGTGGAGGCAAACGCGTAGATCTGATTTACTCCCTTCCGCAAGAGCAGGGCATGGCGCAGCTTACCATCCGGGCTACCGGCCTGAACGCCAGCGCACTGCCTTTTACCTGGAATGTAAGCGGTCGTAAAACCGAACGCGACGTTACCGTAGAGCGCCAGAACGCCCAGGTCTATCATCAGTACAAGGATGGTGACGGCGATTATTTTACCATCCGCGAAGCCAAGGAAGAAACCTACAAGGAAAACCTGCAGTGGATGGGCTTCCGGAAGCATTATTTCAGCACGGCCCTGCTCAGCGACGATGGTTTTAACCGTGGGGTATTGAAAGCCGATGTGCCCAAAGACTCGGCCACAGTAGCAGTTGTGAATGCGAAGGGAGAACTGCCGCTTCGTAACGGTGAAGGCCGTCTGCGCTGGTATATCGGCCCCAACAAGTACAAAGTGCTGAAGAGCTACAAGATCGGTCTGGATGATATGGTGCCGCTTGGTTCGGGATTGGTGTTTTTTGTCCGGTACATCAACAAAGGCATTATCATACCTGTGTTCAACTTCCTGCACGACAATCTGGGGATCATGAACATGGGCGTGATCATCATGTTGCTCACGCTGTTTATCCGACTGATTTTATCCTTCTTTACCTACAAAAGCTACCTGTCTTCAGCCAAGATGCGGGTGCTGAAACCGGAGATCGATCAGCTGCGCGAAGAGCATAAAGACAACCAGCAGGCGCTGAGCATGGAGCAGATGAAGCTGTACCGTACGGCCGGGGTAAATCCGCTGGGAGGCTGTCTGCCGATGCTGTTTCAGCTTCCGATTCTGATTGCGATGTATTCCTTCTTCCCTTCGGCCATTGAGCTGCGGCAGAAGTCGTTCTTGTGGGCACCGGATCTGAGCACGTACGATTCCGTGCTCGACCTGCCCTTTACCATTCCATTTTATGGCGATCACGTGTCGTTGTTTACCATCCTGATGACGGTCTCGTCGCTGATGCTGGCGCTGTACAACCGCAACATGACACCGCAGGATCCGAACAACCCGCTGCTGAAGTGGATGCCGTTTATTTTCCCGTTCCTGCTGTTGGGCGTATTCAATAAAATGGCGGCCGCCCTTACCTTCTATTATTTCTTCGCCAACGTAGTTGCCCTGGTGCAGCAGTTCCTGATTCAAAAGGTGTTCATCAACGAAACCAAGATTCACGCGCAGATCAAAGAGAACCGCAACAAGCCGGCTCAACAAAGCAAGTGGGCACAGCGACTCGAAGAAATGCAGAAAGCACAGGCTGAACGCGCCAAGCAACCGCCACGCCGTAAGTAAGAACCACTACTTATTCTACCAGATTAAACGGGATGCGGGTTGAACCTCGCATCCCGTTTCTGTTTCCGGAAATCAATTCTTCCGGAAGATTTCTTGTATAGGAGGGCGCATTGCGTCATCTCCTGGGTATTAAGCTGAAGGTCCACTGAGAGGCATAAAACGATCTCATAGTAACAGCAGAACGAATCGCCCATGTATCACCTATCACAGATTGATTCGTCGTTCCTCCTCGCAAGGACCTGTACAACATCCGAGTGGTGATACCCTACAACACAAAAACGGAGTCACAGCAACTGTGTCATTGCGAGGAACGAAGCATTCTCTATCCCCACGAGCCGGATTATAGCCCCACATCTTATAGATTGCTGCGTTGTTTCTCCTTGCAAAGACCCAACTAGATCCCATCCGGAATCCGGATTTACACTGGGTCTACATCAAACTGGATCTGCAACGCGCTATGACCGCGTTGGGCCATTAGCAAGCTTCGCTCGTGTAGCAACCGGGCCTTGACCGCGTCAATGATTTCTTTAATTCTCGGGCACTTCAGCCAGACTTCCTGTACATACTGGTTACGCACCTTGGCGACCAGTCCGGATACAGGCCCCTGTACTTCGATCCCGTCTATCTTTTGCATCGAATCGGCCATTGTCAGTGCGGCAGTCGCAGCTACCGCATGTTCTTTGTGCCGGAACACAATCCGGATCATCCGGACAAACGGGGGGTAACTGAACAGTTCGCGGAATTTGATCTCGTGTTCGTAAAATGCGGTGCCGTCATGGCGCTGGACCCAGCCGATGGTCGGATGGTCTTTATTATACGCCTGGATAATCACCCGACCGGCGCCATCACTTCGTCCGGCCCGGCCACTCACCTGCTCCATCAGCTGAAAAGCGCGCTCGTTGACCCGAAAATCCGGAAACGACAGCAGCCCATCGGCCAGCAAGATTCCGACCAGCGCTACCGGCGCAAAGTCCAGTCCCTTAACCACCATCTGCGTACCCACCAGAATGTCAATCGTCTGGTTTTGCATCTGATCGAGCAAATCTGTAAAGCTGTTTTTGGCGCGGGTGCTGTCTACATCCATCCGGGCCACGCGGGCCTGCGGAAAGACGCGCTGCACTTCTTCCTCGATCTTTTCCGTACCAAAGCTTTTGCTTCGGATTTTATCCGAACCACACTGCGGACAACTATGAATCACCGGTACTTTGAGACCGCAGTAATGGCAGTGCATCTTGTCGGTGCTCTTGTGATATGTAAGACTCACCGAGCAGTTGCGACAATGCGGTACGAAGCCACAGGCCACGCAGATCAGGAAGGGCGCATAGCCCCGCCGGTTCTGAAACAGAATCACTTGTTTGCGACGGCCCAGGGCATCCGTAATGGCCGCGATGAGTTCGGGTGTGAGCAGGTCGATCCCCTGCGGGCGCAACTGGTCGATGCTCTTGGCATCGATGACTTCGATCACGGGCATTTTCACGCCCAAATAACGTTCGGTCAGGGCTGCATACCCATATTTGCCGATCTGGGCATGGTACAGGGATTCTACAGACGGCGTGGCCGAACCCAGAATGACCTGTGCATCATGCAGGGTTGCCAGATAAATCGCAGCGTCTCGGGCATGAAAGCGGGGCGAAGGATCGCGCTGCTTGTACGACGGATCGTGCTCTTCGTCGGCAATGATCAGTCCGAGGTTATGATACGGCAGCCATAAAGCAGAGCGGGGACCGACTACGATGCGGTAAGTGCCATTGAGTACCTTATCCCAGATCTCGACACGCTCATTGTCGGAAAAGCGGCTGTGGTACACGCCGAGCTCCTCACCAAAATAGGCATAGAGCCGACTGACCAACTGCGTGGTCAGACCAATTTCCGGAAGCAGCAGGATGGCTTGCTTGCCCTGCGCCAGGACTTCACGGATTTTGCGGATGTACAGCAGCGTTTTTCCGGAACCGGTCACGCCATGGAGCAGCGCAATCGGCTTTTGAGCCAGACCGGCTTCGAGATCGGCATACGCCTGTTGTTGAGCAGGGGTAAAGGTGATGTCTTTTAAAGTACCAGTAGTATTTCGGGCCAGCCTATCTACCGGGATTTCTTCGATATCAAAGATTCCCTTATCAACCAGTGCCTTGAGCGAGGCCGGCGACGCACCACTTTTTTCCAGTAAAGCAGGTTGCCGGACCTGACCCTGCTGGGCATACAGCTGCATATACGCCAGCAGGATCTGCAACTGCTTGGGAGCCCGGCTTAGTTGATCGAAAAGCGCCTTCCGGGCATCCTCCGGCTCATAGTCGGCACCGAGCGAAACGATTTTTTCAATCCGGGGCTTGTAACTGCTTTTCAGCGATTCATCGACCAGGGCCGCACCTCGTTCGAGCAGTTCGTGCAATACCGCCACCAGATGCCGCGCAGACACCAGCGCCCGCAGTTCGGAGATAGCCAGTTCTTTTTTGACCTGTAACGCTTCAAAAGCCAGGTAGCCTTCTTCCGTCCAGGCTTCCGGATCTTCAACCAGCCCGGTCCAGAGCAGCCGCGTTTCCGATTGAATTTTAAGGTGCGCTGGCAATGCACATTGCATCACTTCGCCGGGACTGGCCAGGTAGTATTTGGCAACCCAGCTCCAGAACCGGATTTGCCGCTTATTGACAATTGGCGTTTTGTCTACGATGCTGCGGATCAGTTTGACTTCATACCCCTCTGGCCGGCGGTTGTGCAGCGCCACCACTAAGGCGGTATATACTTTGTTGGCCCGCAACGCTACTTCCACCCGCATCCCGACCGCGATATCGGCCTGCAACTCCAGCGGGATCCCATAGGTAAGCGTCTGCGGCAGGGAAAGCGGCAGAATCACTTCGGCAAACTGAGGGAGGGCGTTCAAGAGATTGGAGAGTACGTTGGAGGTAAGGCGCTACCGCCACAACAGGCTCCCGTCGCCGTAGCTGAGAAACCGGTAGTCGTGGCTAAGCGCATGGTCATAGATCTGCCGCCAGCCGGGACCGGCAAAAGCGGCGACCAGCAGCAATAAGGTAGAGCGTGGCTGGTGAAAGTTAGTGATCAGGCCACGGGCGATTTTAAACGGATATCCCGGTGCAATCAGAATCTGGGTACGGGTCCGAATGGGGGCAGTTGTTTTCCGGAGGTACCCGAGCAGCGCATTTAAGGCCTCCGCCACGGGTAATTCTACATATAAGGAGTCATAAGGCTCCCACTGCGTAATGGCATTACCGCTCCAGTCGACCGGGAGGTGCTGCGCCAGTTTACAGCCGATCCAGTACAGACTTTCAATCGTTCGCAGGGCGGTGGTACCCACAGCTACAATGTTTCCGGAAAGGCCCCTGAGAAGCGCTTCCACCAGTGCTGCATCGATTTCGATCCATTCGCTGTGCATTGGGTGGGCTTCCATCGTAGCCGCTTTTACGGGCTGGAAGGTTCCGGCACCCACATGCAGCAGGGTAGGTGCCAGACGAACACCGGTATCGGTTAATTGTTGGAGGAGCATGTCCGAGAAATGCAACGATGCCGTTGGGGCCGCCACACTTCCGGAAACGTGCGCAAAAACGGTCTGATAGCGCTCCCGGTCGTCGCCCTGCGGCGCCCGGTTCATATACGGTGGCAACGGGATGGCTCCAAACAGCTCCAGAACCGCTGCAAATGACCAGTTGACTTCTGACCACTGAAACCGAATCAGGAATTCGCCTCCCTGCCGGGTAAGGGCGACGGCCCGGAGGGTCACGCCGGCCGTTTCAAGGGTGAGGACCTGCCCGGTTTTCCATTTGGAGGCCCCGCCGACCATACAATTCCAATCTACAGACCCGTGTTGAGCCAGCGCCGCTTCGACCCCACCGTACCGGGCATCCGGTTCCAGGCAAAACACTTCAATGATCCCACCGGTTGCTTTAGTAAAATGCAGCCGGGCCGGAATCACCCGGCTTTGATTCAGTACCAACGTAGTTCGTTCCGGAAGCAGCCGGGGCAGATCCATAAAGTGGGCATCCGCGATTTCGCCCTGGTTCCAGCATAGCAGTTTAGCAGCATCCCGCTGCGGCAACGGATGCCGTGCGATGCGATGATCCGGAAGCGAATACTCAAACGCTTCGATCGCCAGATGGCGCGGGTGATTGTTTTCAGAGGCTTCCAACAGAACCAGGTTTTACCCAAAAGAGGGGTGCAAATTTCCGGAAAAGAAGACGTTTGGCATGTTTTTATTTTTCACAAAAGCAGATCTCTTCACTCATCTCCCAAAATCCCATTTTATGGTTCGCAACGCATTACAAAAACTGTCTTTCCTGATGCTGGCGCTTCTGACCGGCACCCTTTCGTTTGCACAGGACGCCAAGAAGCTCGACGTAGACATCGATGTCAACAAAGGTGGAGACGCCGGTGCCGGTTTTATGAGCAACCCGGTGGTCTGGGTCATCGGCGCCGCTGTATTTATCCTGTTGCTGGTCGCTCTGATGCGTGGCAACAAGCGCAGCGCCTAATCTTCCGGAAACCGGAGATACGATTTGAACTCCATAAAAAAGCCCTGCAACTGTTGCAGGGCTTTTTTTTAATTCCGGAATGGATTCTTATTCTTAGCCGATGACTTCCGGTTGAATAGTCGTATGCGCATCGGTAGTGGCAGTTGTGGTAAAATCAACCGCCGGAACCGCCAGTGCCGCCTTCCGCTTACGACGGTTACCAAAGCGCTCCATTCCTTTATCAACGATGTAGTAGATACAAGGCACCACCACCAGCGTCAGGATAAGCGAGGAGGTCAGACCGCCGATGATAACCCAGGCCATCCCGTTCTTTACTTCCGCGCCGGCTCCTTTGGCAAGTGCGATCGGCAGCATCCCGAAGATCATGGCAATGGTCGTCATTAGAATCGGTCGGAACCGTTCGCGGCCCGCGTCGATCAGCGCATTCAGTAAGGTTTCGCCTTCCGCTTTTCGCTGGTTGGTAAAGTCGACCAGCAGAATCCCGTTTTTGGCGACCAGACCCATCAGCATAATCATACCGATAATGGCAAAGATGGTCAGGTCATTCATCGTAAGGGCCAGTGCCAGGAACGCACCAATCCAGGCCAGTGGCAGCGCGAAGAGGACCACAAACGGATATACCGCATTTTCGTACAGGGCCACCATGATAAGATAGATGAGCAGGATGCCCAGCCCGAAGGCGGCAAGCAGGCTGCCGAACGATTTGCTTTGGTTTTCCAGCGTACCGATAAACTGCCAGGTAACGCCTGCCGGAAGTTTCATCGCATCGATCTTGGCTTTGATTTCCTGACCGACGGTACCAACCGGACGACCAATCACCGAAGCATTCACAGTGATCGACGGCAGCCGGTCCATCCGCTCCAGAGCCGATTCGCCCAGCTCCTGACGGATGGTTGCGAACTGCGACAATTCAATCGGCAATCCCCGGCTGTTGACAAACCGGAGCGCCCGCAGATCGCCTGCAGAGGTCCGGTCGCCCGACTGGGACTGCACCATAATATCATACTCATTGCCGCCTTCCGTAAACTTGGCCAAGTCATTACCCCGGAACGCGTTTGAAAGTGCATTACCCACATCGCTGGCATTGACGCCCAGCAACGCCATCTTCTCGCGGTCGAGTTGAACAGTCAGCTGCGGTTTCGGATCCTGTGCACTGTATTTTACATACTGGATGCCCGGGATTTTTTCGACCATCTGCCGCACCTGAGTAGCAGCCGTCCGCATATCAGCCCGGTTTTCCGCCTTGAGGGCAATCTGTACATCCGGTGCATTGTTACCGGCAATACCGACTGGTGTAACCGTGACGGTTACGCCCGGATACTTCCCGATGACATTCTTCATCCGGACACCGAAGTCATCCGTTGAAATGGCGCGGTCTTTCTTGTCTTTCAGAATTACTGTCAGATCGGCCACGTTTCCGTTGTTGGCCGTAGCCACCCCGTTGTTGGAAAAGCCTACGTTGGTAAATACACTCACCACTTCCGGCTGTGCAAACAAATCCTTTTCGATGTTCTGTGTCAGCAGGTTGGTTTGATAAATAGCCGTTTGAGGGGCCATCTCTACGTGGATGCTCAATTCGCCACGGTCGGTAGCACTGAAGAAAGCCGTTCCGATAAAGCCGTTTGCAATCAGCATAATCGCGCCTATGAACAATACGATAACGCCTCCCAAGACTCTACGTTTGTGCTTGCGGGCAAGAGACCATCTCAGGACACTGATATAGCCTTCCCGAAGGGCGGTGATCCGGTCTTCAAACCAGATATTGATACGACCCCACAGCGTTTTGGCATTGAGATGTTGCAGTTTGCCAAACCGGGCCGCCAGCATCGGGGTAATCGTAAACGATACCAGTAGCGACATCAGCGTGGAAACCACTACGACGAGAGCAAACTCGCGCAGGATGTTCCCGATCAGTCCACCGGCCAGCGACAGCGGTATAAATACCACCACATCTACCAGTGTAATCGCAATCGCGGTAAAACCGATCTCAGCACGGCCGTCAATGGCTGCTTTCTTTCGGTCTTTGCCCATCTCCATATGGCGGATGATGTTCTCCAGGATTACAATTGAGTCATCCACTAGGATACCGACCACTAGCGAGAGCGCCATCAGCGTCATCAGGTTGAGCGACATGCCGAAGATGTTCATAAAGATGAACGTCGGGATCATCGAAGACGGCAGGGCAATCAGTACGAACATGGCACTGCGGGCACTGTGCAGGAAGAACAGCATGACCAGTGCTACGATCACGACGGCTAGGAACAGATCATGTACGACGGCATCGGCAGACGCCAGTGTAAACACCGACTGGTCGGCGGCAATGCTGAATTTGAGACCGATGTTTTTGTAGGTTGCAGTGATGGCGTCCAGGCGCTCGCGCGACAACCGGCTTACTTCTACTGCATTGGCATCGCTTTGCTTCAGAATCTGGATACCGATGGCCGGCACACCGTTGAAGTGGTTAATCGCCGTTACACGTTGCTGGGCATCTACCACCTCAGCTACATCGCGCAGGAACACCTTGCTGCCATTGGGCAACTGGGCAATCACCAGATTCCGGAGCTGATCGAGGTTGTTGAACTTAGCGTTGTACTGAATCGCATACGCATTTTCAGAGGTTTCGACCTGACCGGCCGGTGCCGAGATACTGGCCCCGTTAATAATGGTCGCTACCTGAGAGATATTCAGGTTGTAGGCTGCCAGTCTGGATTTGTCGATATTGACTTGAATCTGCCGCTCATTGCTACCCACCAGCGCTACCTGACCCACACCGGGAACGTTGGCAATCTGTGGCGAAATTTGTTTGTCGAGCAGATCATACAACTGGGCCGAACCGATATTGGCGGTGGCACTCAGCCGCAGTACCGGAAAGTCATCGGTAGAGAATTTATTGACGACCGGATTGTCGACACCCTGTGGGAGCAGCGCCAGAATCTGGTTCACCTTTCGCTGGGCATCGTTCTGGGCTTTGTTGACATCTGTCCCGTCTTTTAGGGTAATGGTTACGATCGAAGCACCCTCTTGGGAAGTCGAAGTAATCCGGTCAACGCCTTCCAGCGCCGATACCGCATCTTCGATCCGTCGGGTAACCACGCTTTCGATTTCATCGGCGGAGGCGCCGCGATACGAGGTAATGACTGTTACAACGTTGGCGTCGAATTTGGGCAGGAGGTTATAGTTGAGGGCCCGGTAGCTGATCACGCCAAACAAAATCAGCGCGCCGAAGATCACGGTGATCAGCAGCGGCCGGTTGATGGCTATTTCCGCGAGTTTTTTCATGGGTTCGTTGGGCTTTCAATCAAGCCGTTTTGAAGGAGGTTCTGCCTTCCGGATGAGTTCCGGAATGACACGGTAGCAGCGAGACGGTCGCTACCGGTTAGCTGTTTTGCTGCACTACTTTCACCGGGGTGCCGTCTTTCAGATTGATCTGACCATTGACGACTACCTGGTCGCCATCCACCAGACCATTGACGATTTCGACGTTGCTGCCAAAGTCACGACCCAAGGTTACGTTGCGGCGAACCGCTTTGGTTCCCTGTATCACATAGACGTAGGGTGCTTCGATATTTTCGATGACAGCCGTACGCGGAATCTGAAGTCCGGGCTTTTCCGAGTTCTGGATAAAGTCTACATTAACGAAGGTGCCGGCTTTGAGGGCACCACCCGGATTAGACAGCCGCACCTGCACCTGGTAGTTGTGGGCGGCATCTGCCAGTTGGGAGATAAACGACACGGCACCGTTAAACGTCCGTCCCGGATATACATCGGTCGTTACCCGTACATTCTGACCGGTCCGAAGTTTATAAGCATCAGCTTCGCCGACCTGAACATCTGCCCGGAGGGTTGAGATATCTACAATTTTACCAAGTGCAACACCTGGATTCACATATTCGCCGGGCTCGCTGGCTTTTTGAACCACCTGACCGCTGATGGGTGCTTTAATAGCGTTGTCGGCCATCTGCTTCCGGATCTGGGAAATCCGGTTCTGCGCCGTTGCGAGGTTGTACCGGATGTCGGCTACGTTGACTTCAGTGGTGGCTTCACCGGCCAGCAGCGCCTGATAGCGTTTCAGATCGGCACTCAGCTTATTAGCCTGTAGCTGTGCGGCGTCCAGTTGCAGTTGCAGACCGCGGTTGTCGACCATAGCAATCGTTGCGCCCTGGCTTACATAGCTGCCCAGGTCGAAGCGAACGGTAGTCAGGTTTCCGGACGTGGCCGAGGTAATGTCTGCTTCACGAGACGGCACCAGCGTACCGGTCCGGATGAGCTGATCGGTTCCGGAGGCGACGGTAGCCAGTGCAATGTTGACCGGAATAGCTGCGACAGCCTGCGTAGGGACGGTTTTCTTTTCATCGAGCTTTGCTTTATTGGCCGTCAGCCGCCAGGCAATCAGGCCGGCAACGGCTACGATAAAGACGATAATCCAAACTCTATTTTTCATAACAAGGAAGACAGTTTCCGGAAGGATGATTGTTCCGGAATCGGAAGATGGTGAGGAAGAGAGACGCGGTTAGAGTTGCTGGTAGTACGCTTCGAGCGTACTGTTGGCGCGCTCGATGTCGAGTTGAGACAGATACAGGTCGATCATTGACTGGATATAGTTATTCTGTGCATCGCTGTAAGACGTTTCTGCATTGAGCAGATCGCTGAGCGAACCCACACCCTGACGATATTGCAGCGATACGTTTTCGTAGACTTCAGAAGCCAGATCGAGGTTGGCTTTGTTGGAAGCCAGCGTAGCCTGTGCACGTTGCACCCGCGAGCCGGCATTCAGGAACTGAAGGTTCTGATTCGCCTGCGAGAGTTTCTGATTCAGACGGGCATTGTCGCGATCGATCAGCGCCTGCCGGTACTGGGCACTCCGCCGGAAGCCGTCGAACAGCGACAGGCTAAACCGGAGCCCGACCGACGAGAAGTCGAACTGACGGTCGAAAACCTCCCGGAACTGGTTGCCAAAGCCGTTGAAGCCATACTGGGCAAACGCAGAGAGCGTAGGATAATTTCCGGCCCGCAGTACTTTGGCCTGCAGGTCGAGCAATTCAATCCGTTTATCCTGAATCAGGTAATCGAGCGTCTGGTTGGACCGAAACGCCGTCCCGGGGGTTGTCACGGCATTCGCCATATTCAGCCAGCGGGACGTATCCTTTAGTTGAATGGGCGGAGCATCCTGCTCGTAAATGCCCATGGCATTGTTGAGTGCGTTCTGGGCCACTTCAATGGAATTGAGCGCCACGGTCCGCTGTGACTCAATATTATTGAGCTGCACCTGCACCTGTTTGGCGTCTACTTTTTTAGCTACACCCAGTTCTGCCTGCAGATTAGACACCCGTACGAGACGCGCAATCCGGGCCCGGTTGGTATCGAGCAGTTTCAGTTGCTGCTGGTTGATCAGAATCTGGTAGTACGCCGTCGCAATATTGTAGATAATCGTTTGCCGCGTCTGTTCCAGATTCAGGGTCGACAACTCGGTATTGGGCTTGTTGGCCCGAATACCCAACAGCAGACTGCGGTTATAAATGGGCTGATTGGCATCGGCAATCGCCTGCGTAGCGTATTTGTTACCGAACGTAATCCGCTGCTCTTCCGGACCGAAAACGCCCGCCGGAATCACATTGGTCTGGAGTTTCAGGTTATTGGTTACATTGGCATTTATGTTTACCTGTGGGAGGTATGAGGCAATAGCCTCACGAGCCTGTTGGCGGCTGTTTTCCTGATTGTTTCGGGCTACAGCGATCGCCGGATGATTGGCCAGCCCAAAGTCGATACATTCTTTTAGGGAAAGTACCGGTTGCGCATGAAGGGCCTGAACGGTTAGAAAGGCAGCGGCGAAGAGAATAAATCGCCTCATTTTAGACATCATATCAACTATTGACAGATCAACGATTGGTTTGGAGGTAGTTGGGAGGCCGATTTTTCGAGTTTTTCGGCCAGATCGTGCAGGGCCTGCAAGGCTTCGTCACGCTCTTTAACGGTAAAAGAAGCAAACGCCAACGAATCAATCTGCCGGAGTACCTGACGGCACTTCAAGGCAGTTTCATGGCCCTCTTTGGTAATGTTAACCACATTTTTGCGCTTATCCTGCGGGTGCTGGATGACTTCCAGCAAACCTTTGCGCTGTAGTAAGGTAATGGTGCGCTGTACGGAAGACTTATCGCGCATCAGAATGTCCGCAATTTCCTGCTGCGACAGATTCTGAATATTATCAATGGTAATCAGAACCGGATAGTGGTCTTTCTGAAGATCATTGGTATCGTCCTGCATTAAAGTGCCCGCATGACGAAAAAACGCCTTCATAATCCGATGCATCTGAAAACTAAAAGTATCCTGTAGCTCCAGATAGAATTTTTCCAGCGCATACTCTCGTTGTTGGTCCGTAGTCACGAACGCAAAGGTAGTATTCGTTGACGTGTCAACTACCGTAAAGAGTCGTTAAAAATCATTCACATTTCCGGAAGGCCGGCGGCCCGGATCGCTTGTTGGCGATGCCGGTTCAGGTGGTGGATGTAAAACCGCAACACATCGCCCAGATTCAGCCGGATCCAGGGCGACAAGCTGATGGGTACCCGAACGGCGTTCCAGTCTTTGGATGTAGCCGCCGCCAAGAGCCTTTGAATCTGTGTCAAATCGGTCCAGAACGTATCTAATACCTCGCTCCGGTCCAGCGGTACACCCGCCGGATTTTTGGAAGCCGGCGCTTTCATTTTTCCGGGTTTGGCCTTTTCGGCGCGGATGAGGTTGGCAAACCAGTTGCCCAGCCAGCCACTCCGGTAGGTGCTGTGTTTTGCAGCAGGCGCTTTTTCAATAGCTCGGGTCAGTTCCGGAAGGTAAAACGCTGCGTACCGGTTAAGATGTTCCAGACATTCCAGTGCATTCCAGCCACCGGTATCCGGGCGATGCTGCAACCGGTCTTCCGGAAGAACTTCCAGCCGGGCCAGATCTTGTTGAAAGGTGCTGAGCAGTTGGGTCAGTTCGGTTACTACTGGTTGGGTCTGGAGTGTCATACAAAAGCGTTTCAGCTGCAAAATTCCAACCTCCCGGCTCCTCCAATCTTGATTCAGATCATGAATTTCCGGATGCGGCTCAGCGTTTCCGGTGTCATCCGCAGGTAGGACGCAATATATCGCAATGGGATTTCCTCAAACAATTGCGGACTCCGGTTATACACCCGTTGATAGCGGACCAGCGGATCCGGTTGCAGCAGATCCAGTTCCCGCTCGTTTTGCTGTACAATGGTTTGTTCCAGCAGAGCCCGGTAGGCGTCAAGCCGCTCCGGCGTATTCAGAAAGCGTTCTTTCAAAGCGCTTCCGGATATTGCATGAAGCTGGGTTTTGCGAAGGGTTTGCAGCGCAAAGCCGGATGGAGTGCCGCTTAGAAATGATGGCAGTGCATTGATGATGGAGCCCCGATACGCCAGCCGGATCACCTGCGGAGCACCGCCGGTTTCGTAAATCGCCTGAACGGCTCCGTCCTGAATCCAGTACAGTTTGGTTTCTGTTTCACCGGTACGGGTCAGAATTTGTTTACCCGCAATTGTTTGCAGCGGCGTTTCCGCCTGCATCCACGCACACAGCTCCTGGTAAAACGAGGGAATCATATGGTTCCGGAAATAGTTTGGCTATGCGTCCGTTTACGGGTGTCGGCTAGCGGTAGTACCGGTTTTCTTCGATGTATTGCCGTACGGTATCCTGCACCAGATAGCGGGTCGAGCGTCCGGCGCGGATTTCCTGGCGGATGTACGAAGCCGACAAGTGAATTTGTGGTGCATCGTGGAGAAAGGTTACCGTGGCTTCCGGAATGGGCTTGTTGTTGAACCCCGGTCGGGCATACACGATCAGCGGATGCCGCGCCACCAGCTGTTCCCAGTTTTTCCAGCGTTTCAGATTGGCATAGGAATCACCGCCCAGGATCACCGAAAAGGTTTCCAGCGGAAACTTTTCTGCCAGGTAGGTCAGCGTATCGATGGTGTATGAAGGCTTGGGCAACGAAAACTCGATGTTGCTGACCCGAAGTTTCGGATTGTCGGCAATCGCCAGTTCTACCAGATGCAACCGGTCGTATTCATTGAGGAGCGAAGCCGAGTCTTTGAGCGGGTTGTGTGGGGAAACTACAAACCAGACCTTATCCACTTCGGTATGCGCCACCACATGTTCGGCCACCATCAGGTGACCGTTATGAATGGGATTGAAAGAGCCGAAGTAGAGTCCGATATGCATAGAAACAAAAGAAAGAAACCTAAAAACCTATGGATGCAGCACGACCCAGATGTTCTCTGCATCCCGCTTGCGGATGCTGAGGTAATAACCCGCAATCCGGATGGCCAGTGGATCGCCCATCGGAGCCACCATTTCGATACTCACCGGTTCGCCCGGAATACAGCCCATCTCCATCAGGGTAATGAAGAAATCCGAGTCTTCGTTATGGGCATGAATTGTAGCCTTGGTTCCGGCCCGCAATTGCGACAGCCGGAGGGGCAACTGTTCTGCATCCTTTTTCACGGCGCAAAGATAAGGCGGCAAAAAGGGGCTCCTTTTACCGACCTTTGCCGTTCCCTTTTTTGACCTCTGTTATGGCTGCTCGGTTTTATGATGTGGAAGCCAAAGGAAAGCTTCGCGATAAACGACGATTGTCGGCATTTCTGGAACACCTGATACACCCGTATCGCCCGCAGCTCCGGAAACAAACGCTTACGTATCTGTTCCGGACGGATGAGGCGCTGCTGGAGGTAAACCAGCAGTTTCTGAACCACGATACCTACACCGACATTATCACCTTCGATCTGAGTGCCGTTCCGGAAAACCTCGAAGGCGAGATTCACATCAGCACCGAACGGGTCGCCGAAAACGCCAACCGTTTTAAAACCGATTACCAAACGGAACTCCACCGCGTGATTTTTCACGGCGCGCTTCACCTGGCTGGTCTTAAAGACAAAACAGCTGCCGACGCCAAACAAATGCGCGCCGCCGAAGACGCAGCCCTTCAGAATTATTTTCAAAATACCCCTGCATGAAGCTTACGATCCTGCACGAAGATGACGACCTCATTTTTGTAGATAAACCTGCCGGACTGCTGGCGATTCCCGACCGGTTTGACTCCACCCTGCCCTCTGTAAAAGGACTGCTGGAACAGAAAACCGGCGACAAAATTTTTATTGTGCACCGCATCGACCGGGAAACCAGCGGGTGCATGGTCTTCGCTAAAAATGAAGAGGCCCACCGGCACCTATCGATTCAGTTTCAGGAGCACATTGCCGGTAAATTTTACGTAGGCCTGGTGCATGGACGCCTGGCAGAAGAAGCCGGTACCATTGATGTGGCGTTGATCGAGCATCCGGCCCAACCGGGTAAGATGACGGTTGCCAAAAAAGGCAAAGCCAGCCGGACTGACTACCGGGTGGTAGAGCAATGGCCTCTGCATGCGCTGGTACAGTTCCGGATTTTTACGGGCCGGATGCACCAGATCCGGGTGCATATGCAATCCATTGGGCACCCGCTCCTCTGCGATCCCTTGTACGGCGACGGCAAACCTTTTTTCCTGTCCTCCGTAAAGCGGAAATTTCAACTCTCCAAACACGACGAAGTCGAGCGGCCGTTGCTGAGCCGCGTGGCCCTGCACTCCTACCGGCTGGTGGTGGAATCGCTCCAGGGAGAAGAAATTTCTGTAGAAGCGCCCCTGCCCAAGGATCTGAATGCGGTGGTCCAGCAACTGCGTAAAGTGAGCGGCTCTGTTTAAGCACTCAAAGAGCTGCCATTCCGGAATCTAACAATCCATCCATTATTTTGCACCGCGCCAGTAGCGCTTTTAACTTATGAACAACTCGACCATTCAGATTGACGTTACCCGCGACGAAAGCCAGATGATCACCGATATCCGTTGGGTGGCTCCCGATGGAGGCATTGATGCCTATCAGACGGCAAAAGCTGCCTTTCTGGGACTGTGGGACGGCGAAGCCCGCGAAAGCCTGCGCATCGACCTGTGGACCGGCAAGATGATGGTGGACGAGATGAACGATTTTCTGTTTCAGAGCATGATGGGCATGGCCGACACCTTTGCCCGTGCGACCCGCAACGTAGCATTGTCGGACGAACTGAAAGCCTTCGCTAAAGAATTTCACCGGAAAGCGTCTGAAGCACTTGAAGCGGAAAATAAAGGGCAGTAAGCGCTTCCGGAACGGCCGACTCCGTTTCGACCACTGCGATTCCGGAAGCAGCTAAATACGAAGGTTATCGTATTGCTGGCGGGGCAGAATTGTGAAAGCTTTGCATAAACATTTCTGCTTATGAAAACGCTTCTACTCGCTCTTTGCGTGCTCTTCGCTGCTACCCCGGGGGCACAGGCGCAAAACATGGTTCATACCTATGATTTCCGTGGCACCTTCAACGAAGCCTCCAATGCCGGACCTGCCTTACTACCGCTGGGAACGGGCCGGTTTAAAACCGATACGCTGACCGATTACAACGGCCTGCAGCGGACCGTGTATCAGTTTGACCTGAATAGCGGTTTTTACCTGAACGACTCGCTCCAGCAGTTTCTAGCTTCCGGAAGCTATACGATTGAGTTGTATTTCAAGATGAATGAGCTCACCAGCTGGAAGCGCGTGATCGATTTCAAGAACCGCACCAGTGATCTGGGATGCTATGTACTTTCAGGTCAGCTGAATTTCTACAACATGGCGACCAGCCAGGGCGCGCCCTTTGTCGTGAATGAATACAGCCAGTATGTGATCAGCCGCAATGCTGCGAACAGTCGGGTGCAGCTCTATGGCGACGGCAGTAAGTACATCACCTTTACCGATAACGGCAATAATGCGATCTACAACGCAACTAAAAAGCGGATCAACTTTTTCCAGGACGATCTGATCGTACCGAACGAAGCCAGTGCCGGTTCGATTGCCATGCTGCGTATCTACAACTACGAGCTCGATAGCCAGTCAGTCAAATCGAATTATAACGGGCTTAACCAGTCGCTGGGGGTGAGACCCGTTTTTGCCGGTGCCGGGCAGGTTACGTTGCATCCCAATCCGGCTACTGCATCCCTGCAGGTGACGCTTCCGGAAAACCGCACCACCCGTCTTCAGATCTGTGATCTGATGGGACACGTGCTGTACGATCAGACGGTTGATCAGTCAAAAGCCACCTGTGATATCAGCCCCCTGGCAGCCGGCAATTACTTTTTACTGGCGACTGACGAATCGGGTGGCCGGTTGACCTTACGATTCACCAAACAGTAAGCGGCTATTGGTTTCAATTGATTTTAAAAGGAAAAGCACCGAATCGTTCGGTGCTTTTCCTTTTAATAAAAAATCGTGTAAGTCGGTTATCCCGGACTAGGAAAGCTCAGTTTTTCTAGAACGACAGCAGTTTTTCCAGGGCGCCATCGAGGTGGGATTTGGCCATAAATTGTTGTTCGAGTTCAATGGCAAACGGAATCGGCGTTTCGATGGAACCGCAGCGTACCACCGGCGCATCGAGGCTTTTGAAACAATGTTCGTTGATCCAGGCGCTGATCTCACCGCCGAGGCCACCAAACAAGGTGTCTTCGTGCAGAATAAGTACCCGACCCGTTGCTTCTACCGCGGTTTGGATCGCCTCGTAGTCGAGTGGTAGCAAACTCCGCAGATCAAGAATGTATACAGACGTCTCCGGATGCTTGGTTGCCCATTCAGTTGCCCAGTGTACACCCGCACCATAGGTAATGATCGTAATGTCCTCGCCTTCCTGTACCACCCGCGCCTTGCCGATTTCGATGGTGTAAAACGCTTCCGGAACCGGCCCGGTGATCGCGCGGTAGAGCGCTTTATGTTCAAAGAACATCACCGGGTTGGGATCTTCGATGGCCGCACACAGCAATCCTTTGGCATCTTCGGGCGTAGACGGATACACCACTTTAAGGCCCGGAACCTTGGTAAACCAGGCTTCGTTGCTTTGGGAGTGGAACGGTCCGGCCCCCACTCCGCCGCCCGTCGGCATCCGGATGACCACATCGGCCGGCTGGCCCCAACGGTAATGAATTTTGGCGAGGTTGTTCACGATCTGGTTGAAGCCTACCGTCACGAAGTCGGCAAACTGCATTTCCATCATGCTTTTAAAACCTTCCAGGCTCAGTCCCAGCGCCGTTCCTACAATCGCACTTTCACACAAGGGTGTATTCCGGACCCGCGCCTTGCCGAACTTTTCGACAAAGCCTTCGGTCAGCTTGAATGCACCGCCGTATTCAGCGATATCCTGCCCCATCAGCACCAGATTCGGGTGGCGCTCCATGCTTTGTTCCAGTCCTTCGGAAAGCGCCTGGATAAATTTCTTTTCACTAACCGGTCCGCTTTCCGGAATGCCGGTTGCAGTACTTTTTGCTGGTGCATACACATCGTGCAGCTCTTCCTGCAGATTGGGCACGACCGGTCCTTCAGCAAAACCTTCTTCCAGTCCTTGTTCGATCTCGGTCCGCAGTTCTTCCCGGAGCTGGGCAATGCGGTCTTCGTTCAGCAGTCCTTTCTTCACCAGGTATGATTCGTAGTTCTGCACCGGGTCTTTCTCCTGCCATTCTTCAAACAGCCGCTTGGGCACATATTTCACCCCGCTGGCTTCTTCGTGGCCGCGCATCCGGAAGGTCATTGCTTCAATGAGCATCGGCTTGCCTTCTTTGATGCAGTATTCGCGGGCTTCTTTCACCGTCTGGTACACATCCAGGATGTTATTCCCGTCGATGGTGATGCCTTTCATGCCATAGCCTTTGGCGCGGTCGGCCAGCTGCTTGCAGATAAACTGCTCCCGCACCGGTGTACTGAGGCCATAGCCGTTGTTTTCGATCATGAAGATGACCGGCAATCCCCACACAGCCGCTACGTTGAGCGCCTCGTGAAAATCGCCTTCAGAGGTACCGCCATCACCGGAAAACGCCAGCGAGACTTTGCCTTCGCCACGCAGCTTATGCGCCAGCGCGGTGCCGTCGGCCAACGCCAGTTGCGGACCGAGGTGCGAGATCATTCCACAAACGTGAAACTCGGGTGCGCCAAAGTGAAAGGATCGTTCGCGGCCTTTGGAAAATCCGCCTTTACGGCCCTGCCATTGCTTGAAGAGCTGGGCAAAGGGCATATCCCGACCGGTAAATACACCCAGGTTGCGGTGCAGCGGCATGATCCACTCATCGGATTCCAGTGCAGCCGTAGCACCCACCGAGATCGCTTCCTGACCGATTCCGGAAAACCATTTGGAGATGCGCCCCTGGCGGAGCAGGACCAGCATTTTCTCCTCGATCATCCGGGGAAACAGGATACGGCGATGCAGCATCAGAAGCTGCTCATCAGTCAGGCCGGCGCGATAAAACTGCATAGGAGCGCGAAATTACTGATTAATGGTTAGGGATGGATACCGAATGAATGCTTTGAGACCGTTTTACGAGTTACAAAAAAGATTGGTGTTATGGACTTCCGGAACTTTAGCGTCTGTACCCTCCCAAGCCAACTCAACATGCAAATCCGTTTTTTAATTCCGCTCTTTGCCCTGGCAACAGTGAGCACTCATGACAGTTTTGCCCAAAAGCAAAAGTCAGCCAGGAAACCCACTTCGGTTGTGCCTATGAAGCCAGCGGTTTTCAAGTATGTGGAGCAGATGCCCCAATTTGACGGCGACCTGATAGCCTTCCTGATCCAGCACACAGTTTATCCGAAGGAAGCGAGGGAAAATGGGATCGGAGGTCGTGTGAATGTGAAAGTGGTGATTGACGAAACCGGCCAGGTAACGGACCCTATTATTGAAAAAAGTGTTCATCCCCTACTCGACGCTGAAGCCCTACGCGTGGTTAAACTGATGCCGCCCTGGAAGCCGGGTATGCAAAACGGTCATGCAGTCCGGGTTTTTTACACCATTCCCATCAAGTTTATTATCAGCTAAGGGTTCTTCCGGAAACTTTAAAGGCAGAAATTCAATAGAGGCCCGATCGAAACCGTTTTAAAGAAAACGAGTATCTTACAACAGCTGGTTTCTTCATCCTTTTCTAATTTCAAACCCCTTTATGAAAAAGCTCTTCGTCCCGCTTGCACTGCTCCTTCTGACCGCCGGAACGACCCTTGCCCAGAAAAGCGCTACAGGTGCGCCCTCGAAACAGGAAAAGGTGCTGCTCACCGCCGATGTGATGCCGGAGTTCCAGGGCAATCTTCAGAGTTTTCTGGCTAAAACCGTAACGTACCCGGCCGATGCCCGCAAGCGCCAGGCGGAGGGACGGGTGGTGATTAAGTTTGTAATAGCAGAAGATGGCCGGGTCACGGACGCGATCGTAGAGCGCGGGGTAGATCCGGTGCTGGATGCCGAAGCGCTGCGGGCGATCCAATCCATGCCCCGCTGGAAACCCGCTACCAACGGCGGCAAACCCGTAAAAGTGTATTACCGCGTGCCGGTTTCCTTTAAGCTGGCCTAGGTCCGTTCCGGAAAGTAGCATTCGGGGATCGTAGTGATTCAGGGACTCAAAAGAAACGGCAAAGACCGAAGTCTTCGCCGTCTTTTCCACACACAAAGGGTAGCTAAAAAGAAACCCCGGTTTCCTAAATTGATTTAAGGTACTCGCAACCATCCCGTCCCCCAAAGCGATTGCAACACAAAGATTGCGCGGGGTGACTATCCGTTCAATACGACAAACTGCGTATTCCGGCGGCCCGTACCTTGCAACCGCTTTGCGATTGCCTCTCTTTTTTGCCCTGCGCTTCCTGACCCGTCAAAAAGGGTCTTTTTCGGCGTTTATCATCCGGCTGGCCGCGGGTGCCACCGCACTTAGCGTCGCGGTGATGATTTTATCAGCGGCTGTGGTGACCGGTTTTCAGCACACGATTCAGGAAAAAATCTACGTATTCTGGGGACATATCCTGATCACGCCGTTTACCGCCAACCCGTCCAACCTGACCAGCGACGAACCGATTGCCTTTGACGCCAGCCTGCTTCAGCAGATCGAGCAGACCGCTTCCGGAAGCCATATTACCCCCTATGCCCTCCGGCCTGCCATTTTGCGCACCGACTCGGCTCTGGAAGGGCTTCAACTCAAAGGGGTCAGTGAAGATTATGTTCCACCCGCAGCCATGGACGTCAGCGGAAAAATTGACTTTTCCGACACGGCGTATTCCAAAGATATTTTGCTGTCGCAAACGCTGGCCAACCGGTTGCGACTGAAGAAAGGTGATGCAGTAATGCTGTACCTGATCGACCAGGCCGGAGCGCCTCCCCGAATCCGGAAGATCACCGTGGCCGGTTTGTATCATACCGGTCTTGACGAAGTAGACCGCAACTTTGCGCTCTGCGATCTGCGATTGGTACAGCGGCTCAGCAACTGGGCATCAACCGACATTTCCGGGTATCAAATTGACCTGGATCATCCGGAAGGGGCAACCGCCATTTCCGATGCGCTGTATGAGCAGGTTTTGGCAGCGCCGCTCCGTAGCTACACCCTTCCGGAACGCTACCCACAAATTTTTGACTGGCTCAACCTGCAGGAAACCAATGTGCGGGTTCTGATGAGCATTATGGCCGCCATTGCCATCATCAACCTGGCAGCGGCATTGTTAATTCTGCTGGTCGATCGTGCACGCACCGTAGGCTTGTTGCAGGCACTGGGCATGAGTCGGCGCAGTTTGATGCAACTGTTTATTTACCTCGCATCCGGCATCGGCGTTATTGGCTGTCTGCTCGGCACCGGACTGGCATTGCTGCTGGCGTTCCTGCAACAAACCACCGGCTTTATGAAGCTTCCGGAAGAAACGTATTATATGCGCACCGTTCCGGTTCAGCCCCTCCTGTCACACATCCTGCTTATCAATGGACTGACGCTGGTTTTGTGCCTGTTGTGTATGACGCTGCCAGCGCTGTACCTGCGCCGCATCTCCCCTACGAAAGTGTTGCAGTTCCGGTAGCAGTCCCGGTTTTTAAAAATCGGTTCCGAACGACAGGTACAGGATTGGTTTCCGGAGGCCATCGATATTCCAGGCGGCATCTGCGCGAACAAAATAACCCAATACAGTCGTACGCAGACCCAGCCCGTACCCGATGGCAACGCCGGAACTGTTGGGATCATCCAGTATCAGTGTTACCGGATTGTTGAATGACTGCGCCACGACCGGCCGCTGCATGTTTTCGCCGTTCGGGAACAGCCCATTCCAACCGGCACCGACGTCTGCGAAGCCTACCAGTTGCAGGTTTTGCAGCAATGGACTTTTGATGGGCCGCTTCACAAACGTATTCCAGATCGGCAGACGCAATTCTTCATTCAGCACGGCATAGCTGTTGCCATTGCGCGCACCTTGTTTGTAGCCCCGCAGGTTGGTAGCCAGTGTCTGAAACGCGTATTGTTCCTGTCCGATGCCGGTACCGGTTGCATTTTTCGGTAAGATCCAGTTGTCGACACCGCCCAGGAAATACAAAATCTTCTGTTGACCGCCGGAATGGGCGCCTGCCAGACGGGATGCCAGGGTAAAATTCCGGTACAGCCGCTGGTAATGCCGGACATCGAATCCGATGTTGTACATCCCGCTAAGGCCGCCACTTTCAGATTGCGGGTTTTGAGACGACTTATTCATGGCCAGCATTCCTTCGACGTATACTTTATAACGCAGCCCCCGGCGGATGTTGAGCAACGGCATAATGCTGTTGTCAAATACATATTCAGCCCGGCTGACGAGCCAGTTGTTTTTCTGGTCCGGAAGATATTTGAGGCTGATACTGTCCTGCGCCTTCCAGTTGAGTTTATCCATCCGAACCCCACCGGTAAAACCAACACGCCGCACCCGGTCAAAGGGATAACTGGCAGTGGCCTGAAACAAGTAGCTGACGGTATTGGAGATTTCGTTCCGGGCAAACAAAAAGCGTCCACGCTGATCGTAGTAGCCTACTGGTGTCTGGAACGAATTGGCGTCGCGATAGGCCAGCAATCCCCAGTCCCAGCGACGGGTTACATTTTCGTATTGCAGGAAGTACGTACCCCCTTTTAGGTTGGTCGGAATCCGGATGCCGCCCGTGAACCGGTGGTTTTCCAGCGCATCGTTGAGGGAAGCTGTAATCAGTCCGCCCAGTGGTGGGTTAGTAAAGCCAACGCCATTGGTGGCTACGCTTTGGTACTTGGTAAACAGAACGGTATTGTCGACCCGTGCAGAGAACGCCTCCAGTTTGAAGTTGTGCCGGTAGGACTGTGCTTTGAGCTTTAAGTATGTACTGTCTTTAATCGCCGGGTTGAGCAGCAACGTGGTATCGATTCCTGCATTGGCCAGGCCAGTCATCGTCTGTGTTCCGGAAGTGACGGTAACCGTATCCGGCTCAAATTCGGACTGATAAATCTGTGGCTGCGAAACCGGACTGGCGACACCGGAATCCAGGATCACACGTTCTGCGATATTAGACGCTCCATAGACTGGTCGCAGCAAGGGTCGCGCGTGTTGCTGTTCTTTTTGGAGTAAGCTCGTCAGCGTAGGCGGTGTGGGTTCCATATCTCTTCCGGGAACTTTAATCCGGTCCTGATACACGGAATAGCCCGTTGCATCTTCCAGTACATAGTTGATCCGGTTGCTGGCCAGCGTGTACTGATGGTATAAAATGCTTTGCGGCAGATTGGTAATCGGCACCCCATACGCCGAATCCATATTATTGACATCCCGGCCATCAATCACCACATACTGGTTGCGGACGCCGTTGCTGTCATCCAGATAAGCGAAATTGTCGGGGCCGTATTGAATGGGTTGGCTGATCTTTTGGCGGCCTTCGTTGTGGCTGGCCTGGATCAGTTCCGGGCTCTGGGTGACGGTGTTATAAAAAAACGCGTTCATCGGCCCGGTCGGCAGCACATTGACCTCTGCGGGCACGTTCATGCTGGGCGCCGGGCGGTTGGATAAAAACAACAACCCTTTCCGGAAACCACCACTCACATACCAGGGCGCCACATCATCCCAGACATCGTTGGTGATCGGCGTCAGCCGGGAGCCTTTGATCCGGAAATCATACAGATCGGTCTGGCTTTTCTTGATCGCAGAGAATACCAGCCGGGTGTTATCTTCCACGAAGGTCATCCCCAGTACGCGGTCAAAGCGGTTGTTGGGAACAATCAGATTCTGCGTCCGGCCTTTAGTTGCGTTGTAAATCCGCAGGCGCGTTTCCCGACCTTTTCGGTATAGAATCGCCAGGTTAAAGCCGTCATTGCTCCAGGCCAGTAATGGATAATCCGGGTCGGGAGCCATCTCATTGTAATCTTCCCGTCCGCCACTCAGGATCGCCGAGGACGTGGCCTGCTGCGAGACACGTTGCAACCGTACCTCGTACTCCCCGTTTTTCCAGTAGATATACGCGACATCCCGGCCACTGGGCGAGACCCGGATATCACGAATCACGGCTCCGTCTCCGGGACGGGCAATGCGTGCGATACGGGTTGTACTATCCGGCGCTTGTTGTTGGGCCGAATCGAGACTGTACTGACTTCGGAAATACGCCAGGCAGGAATCCTGCGCCGGGCGTTCCTTCAATCCCAGTATAGCTTTGATGCCATTACCCGCCGCGCCCCGGATCCGCATCATGTGCAGCAGCTCCTTTACCTGCTGGGGACCTTTGATATCGGCGATCCACTTCCAGAAGGCTTTCCCGCTCAGTTCCGGATACTGCTCGGCCAGAAGATAAAAATTAGGCACCGGCTTTGCACTGATCAACGCTTTCCACCGCGAATCCGCTTCGGTATTCCAGCCGTCGGTCAGGTAGGCAATGAACCCTTCAATCACCCAAGGCGGCAGATTCAGATTCATATAGTTCTTCACCATTTCACGGGCCGATTCGCCAAACATCATCCGCTCCATAACGACTTTACTCATCCCGGCGCGCAACTGGCGACGTAAATCAGTATGTACACCGGTAAAGTACACCACCAGCTGATCGCCGACCAGATTTACAGTGCCGGTAGGAACGTCCCGGAGTTGGGATACCCAGCGGCGTCCCATATTGGTCTGGCGGTACTCGTCGTACTGGTTGTACAGAACGATCTCAAAGCGCTTGGGAAACCGGCCTTCGAGTTTGTTTTCAATCGCGGCAATGTCCTTTTCGGCCTGCTCGGCCACATAGCGCGCCAGGGTGCGGCCGCTACGGTCGTAGTGATAAATCCGGAAATGTTCGGTATCGAAAAACCGCCAGTCGAACGTACGGTACTGCACCCGGTTCTGACCAAAAATCTCCGTGTTGGTCTGGGCATGCGCAGGGGTGACAGCCAGCAATCCGCAAGCCACCAACAATCCGCTTAAAATAAGGGTTATGAAGCCGGTCAACCGGTTTAAAAACAGCATCTGAAAAGAATAACGCAAAAGCATACCACAGGTTGCGTACCGTTGCTTTGCATATTCTAAATTACCACCAAATTTTACAGTCTTATGTTAGAAGTCCATTCGTTTACATTCAATCCGTTTTCGGAGAATACCTATGTGCTGACGGATGCGCAGCGTAATGCCTGGATTATCGATCCGGGAATGCACACGGCCAGCGAGATGGCGGTCCTGAACCGGTTTATGTCCTCCCGGCAACTGACCCTCCAGGCCATCCTGAATACCCACGCACACATCGACCATATCCTGGGCATTCCGGCCTTGCTGGATCTGCATTCCATTCCGTTTGCGCTGCATCCGCTGGAAGCGCCGGTGCTGGCAGCCGGGGCTTCCAGCGCGCTGATGTTCGGAATCGGCACATTCACCCCACCGGTGGTCACCCAACACCTTTCAGAAGCCGAGCCGTTGCAACTGGGAAGCCATTCACTGAACGTTTTGCTGACGCCCGGCCATTCGCCCGGATCGGTCTGTTTTTACAACGAGGCCGATGGCTGGCTGATCGGAGGCGATGTGTTGTTCAATGGCTCGATTGGTCGTACCGATCTGCCCGGCGGCGATATGGATACCCTGCTGAACAGTATCCGGAAGGAATTGTATACGCTTCCGGATACAGTTGTGGTATATCCGGGTCACGGTCCCTCAACGACCATCGGACAGGAGAAGAAAACCAATCCATTTGTACGGGGCTAGCGCACCGTTCACTACCTTATTTTTTTACCAGAATCTTCCGGAAATCAGACGGTCCTTTAACGGTTTCTTGAACCCACCCCACCGACCGGCTTTTTACATTCGCATAAACACAGACTAACAGTAACCAATTTATGAAAAACGTACGCGGGATGTTCCCGGTTATGCTGCTTGCAGCCACCGCCCTGGGTGTTTCTGCACAGGCACAAAAAACAACCATTTTAAAGCAGGGAGCCGACCGGCCTCAGACGGTCATCGAAGTGGAGCGTGGCTATGTAATTGTAAACGATGATACCGTGGTCCGTCCGGGCCAGACCGGCTACCGCAAGATTGTAATCGACCGGGAATCCGATGCACCGGGTTTCGGCATGCGGCCCTTTGGCGGTGGCAGTATGGGTGGTAACACCGCTCAGAAAGCCCGGCTGGGCGTGCTGACCGATCCGCAGCAATCGAAAGGAGGCGCGTATATCCGTGAAGTGCAACCAGCGTCTCCGGCACAGGCAGCGGGCCTGAGAGCAGGCGATAAAATTGTAGCGGTAGATGGTGCTACCATTGCCGACGCCCAGGAACTGATTGAAACCATCAGTGCCCATGCACCGGAAGACACCGTAAAAATTACATACGAGCGTTCCGGAAAGCGCTTGAACACCACGGCTTATCTGGAGGGTGCTGCCCTAGAAGGGGGCGGGATGTCGGGGGGAATGTTCGGAATGCCTCCGGGAGGCGATTTCAGTGAAGAACTGGGTAAGCTTTTCGGTGGCGGCGGCGGCGGTTTATTTGGCAGCAAAGATGCCGAAGCGCCTAAACTGGGCATTTCTGTTGAAGAACGGGCCGACGGCGTCGGCGTGCAGGTGCTGGATGTTACAGCTGGCAGCCTGGCCGAAAAAGCCGGACTGCGCACTGGAGATGTGATCACGCATCTGGGCGACGTTAAAATCGATGCTCCAACCACCTTGCAGCAGACCGTTCGCCGGCAGCAGGGAAAAGACCTCACTTTGAAATACCAACGCAACGGCAAGTCAATGAGTACCAAACTGATGATTCCGAAATCGCTTCGTAAAATGGATATGTAGGACGGAAGGGTCCGGAATACGAAAGGCCTCATCAGTTGATGAGGCCTTTCGTATTCCGGACCCTAATCTTATGCAATCACCAATGCCTGGCCGCGAAGCACCGGTACAATCGGATGCAGGTCGGGTGTGGCACAATAAGCCATATCGGCTTCCAGGCCATAGGCCGAGAGCCGTTTGTAGTGAGACGAGTCTTTCAGAAACTCCAAGTAGTTGCCCTGAACGGCGGTAGCCATTTGCACGGCGCAACGGGTACTGTCGTCATTGGTTTCGTAGCCCTGTTGGAGCAGCCTGCGGGCCACTTCACCGGCAAACAAGGTGTCTTCCAGGTTGAACTTGTCTTTCCAGGCCGCACAGCCAAGCACCACGTCCCGGTTGCTCTGTACTAAGTATTCGACAACAGCACTGATGTTCAGGAACGCACCAGTCAGAATGGTGTGAGCATCCTGTACCATATGCAACAATTTAGTTCCGTTGGTAGTCGTCAGGATCAGGGTTTTTCCCCCGATAAACTCGGCTGGATACTCGGAGGGTGAATTTCCGTGTGCCAGTCCGGGCGCAATGCGACCGTCCCGTTCTCCGGCCGTAATGCTTTCCGGAAGGGTCTCGCCCAGCCGGATGGCCGTTTCAACCGCAGCCACCGGAATGATCTCGACGGCACCGTTATGCAGCGCCGCAGCAATAGTCGAAGTGGCCCGGAAGACATCAATGATCACCACATTCTTATCACGGGTATCGTACAGATGGAGCAGGGCTGGTGAGAGGCAAACGTCTACTTGGGGCATAAGGGCGGCGAAGGTACTGTGATCTGTCGTCCCGGCAGGAAGGGCTTCCGGTCAATAAAAAAACCGGACTGCATAGGTAGCAATCCGGTTTTTAAATCAGTTCTGATACGGGTACTAGTAGACCCACATATCGTGCTCTTTGTTGAAGATTTCTTCTGAGAAACGTTGTGCCTGATAAAGCGCTTCCATTCCGGAAGCGTTCTCACTGATCGCCTCGTTGAAGCCATTGCTGACGCGGGTGATGCGGGAGGCAAACCAGCGACCTTCAAAGTATTCATCCCAGTTCATCCGGGCCACATCGTTTTCCGGATTGTATACTTCGTACTGCGCCAGGGTTTCGCGGATTTCCGGATAATACAGCCAGAACATCGGCTGGGTACCACGGAACAAACCGGTATTCTGATCGTATACGTCGCGAACCGGTGCAATACCGATGATGCGCACGACCATCCGACCAGTGTTACGGTCGATGATCCAGTCTTCTTTGAGACGGTATTTAGTAATCAGTTCCGGGTTAAAATCACGGTTCTGATAGCTTTGCGAAACCGCACCGGTTACCGGATCTACGACCTCGATGGTATCTGTTTTACCCACCATCATCTCGATGATCTGATCTTTGCTCAGCGCAGAGGTAAAGCGCTCATCATAGGCCGAATAGGCTTTGATTTTGCCACGCTTCACGGCATCCATCAGGATCTCGATGAAATACCCTCCACCGGTGTTTTCATCACCCGGATAGCGAAACGCCAGGTTTTGCTTTTCACGGGTGTCGATTTCGCGCCAAACGCGTTTTTTCCAGAGGACATCATTTTCACGGATCGGCGACCAGGGAATCACACGCATCACGTGTGGCACACGGTCGATGACACCGTCGCGAACCAGTGAAGGCTTCCAGGTATTGGTAACCGCATCACCGGAATTAGGATTCTGCACCTGTGCATTATCGGTAATGATCGGATTTTGGCCATAGCTGACGGTAGCGGAAAAGCCCATCAGCGCGATAGCTGCCGATTTAACTATGTTCTTGACATTCATGTCCGGAAATTAACTAAGATAAGAAGGTGAGAGGATTAGTTCAGCGTGAAAACGATCGGATTGATCGACCGAACAGTGTTATCCGGCAAAGTGGCTTTAACTTCTTCAATGAAGATTTTATCGCCAGGACGGGCAGATTCGACTAGTTGTTGAACGTCACGGTTGTCTGAGAAGCGAGGACCATTTACAGTGAATGGGCCGATGATATCGCTGCTTTTCTTGCGCACCATCGAGAACTGGAAACTTTTAACTACGCTTCGGATATCAAATAGGAAGTCTTTCAGTTCCGAAACCACACCCAGCTGTGCACGGAAAGTAGAAGAAGGCATGAAACCCTGCGTCTTACCTGCCATTTGTGCTTCCGGATTCGGAATCCGCTTCACACGGATTGGATAGGTTCCTACTGTCTTGACACCAGCTGCTGTACGCACATTCACTGAAGCCGTCACAGTGGCAGCATTCGGGGCTGCATTGATCACATACTTGCCCTTGCCGGCACCAGCACTGAGGGTCACGCCTGGAATGCTTAGCGAAACATCTTCCATGTTGTAACCCGCAGCAGAAACTGATACCGGGTTTGGAATACCAGCATACACTACGTTCATCGCATCGAGCTGCATGGCAGCACCAGCGGAACCCACCATATACTGGAACTCAAACGGACGGCTTTGAGTTTTACCATCAAAATCAAGGGATACGGTACCGCGTACGGTCTGAAGACCCACACCCGAAGCCGTAGTTTCCCAGGTACCGATGCCATCTTTCACCTGCAGGACACGTCCGGAAGAAACACTGATCCGGGGTGTTACGCTTTTGTTGTACGCAGCGATCATGATGTTGCCTTCTACCTTCTGGCCTTGCAGCGCATAGGAAGTTTTAGGTACCCCCAGAGCGATGATTTCATCAAACTTGATGGTCTTGGCACTGGATTCACGGGTCAGCTCGTTGATAATAGTGGCTTCTGAGTTGCGCACATCATTCTGCATTTTGCTGAACAAGGTCACGGCACCCATTACCGGCATATTATAAAAATTAGCTGTAGCCCAGTCTCCCTGCGGATTGTTATCCGTTTTGGAAGCCGTATCAATCCGGAGCGGCAGATCCTTATCGAATGCAGCCCGCACGTCGGGGTTCACCCGGTCGAGCATATAGCTACGCAAGGCTACAATCCGCTCTTTGATCTGATTGCCGCCTTTCTCTTCCACCAGCAGGCGGGTAGAGGCGTCGATGTCAGACTCAGCTTTGATATCGCCATCGGGTAGATAACCACCTGAAGCTGTTACTACTTTCTTCTTCCATTCTTCGAGATACTGGACCATCTTTTCAGCTTCCTGACGCACTTCAACGGCTTTGTCGTTGAATGGACGCACACGATCGCGGGCTTCCGGAAGCTGTGCATTCGCATCGAGGCTCATGTACAGTTCTCCGTTTTTACTTTGGATCGACTCGTTGGAATGCGTGATGCTGTTGTTGATGGTCTTAAAAGCGTGCAGAATTTCAGAGGACACGTTCAGGGCGAGCATGGCCGTCAGTACCAGGTACATCAGGTTAATCATCAACTGCCGCGGCTCTTTAGGTAATGCCATCCTGAGAGGATTTTATTTCTTTTATGATTGAAAATTAGATACTACGGTTTGAAACGATTTCGGAATCCGTATTAACGGCCCTGCATCGCTCCCAGCATATTACCGTAAATAGTATTGAGGCTGGTAAGGTTTTGCGCCAGACGACCCATCTGCTCTTTGGCAGCCTGTGCATCTGCAGCAGAGTTGGCCATTGCGTCGGATGCATTCACCAGGTTGCTATAGAACTTGTTCATCGCCTTCAGGTGGTTGTTGGCATCCTGCAGTTCTACTTCATAGATCTGATTCAGCGAACCCAGGTTACGGCTCAGAACGGTTACCTGCTCGTGGAACTTCGCAGTGTCTTCTGCAGCGGCGTTGAACGATCCCATCGTCTGGGCAGCACCGGAGAAGGTTGTTTTCAGTTGATTCAGCGTGTCGGCTGTTTCACGGGCAGCAGTGGTGTAAGCACCGGTAGCAGCAGTTACATCGGTGATGTCGCGCATGCTTTCTACTGTTTGTCCGAAGCGGGAGAAGTTCTCATTCAAGCGCTTCAGATTGGCAGGAGTAATCTGTGCATCTTCCAGCATCTTATCCAGTGCACCGGTTGCATTGGAGGTTTGGAGGCCGCCAGCAGCCAGCTGGGCCGCCGTAATATCTACGTTCACGGTCTTAACACCTTTGCGGTAGGCTTCTACTTTAGGGTTTTGATCCAGATTCGGGTAGTAACGCTCCCAGTAATAATCTTTATGCGGAGGCAGAATCCCCAGAATGGCGAAGATGAAGGCTTCGGTAAGCATTCCGATCGTCAGAGCCGGACCAGCCCAAGACCAGTGCTGAATCTTAGCCAGTGCCCCTACCAGTACGACAGAGGCGCCCAGACCAATGATCAGGTTTTTGATGTATTTGCCGGATTTTGTTTCGAAAAACAGGGCGATTGAATTCATGGATGCTAGAACTTGTAAAAGGGAAGGAACAAAGTAGGGATTTCAGGAAAAACTTAGCGACGGTTGGTCAGAGCAGGCGCGATTTGCTGGTATACGCAGCGGAAACCGATGTATGCCTTAGCTGTGTCTTTATACTCCCAGTCGCGGGTACCGTTTTGCAGGTAGTAGGAGATGTCACGCCAAGAGCCGCCACGAACCACTTTGCGGGTCATCCACTGCGGATCGCTTTCACGAACGCGGTAGTTGATATCCGGATTGATGTCGGCTACATTTTGATAGGCGTTACCGAAATAGGTCGTGTTGGTCCATTCGCTTACGTTACCCGCCATGTTGTACAGGCCGTAATCGTTTGGATAATACTTGTCTACTTCTACCGTATACAGCCCGCCATCAGCAGCGTAGTTGCCACGTTGCGGCTTAAAGTTGGCCAGGTAACAGCCTTTTTTGTTTACGAGGTACGGTCCGCCCCACGGATAGGTTGCCTGGTTGCGGCCACCACGGGCAGCCCACTCCCACTGCATTTCATTCGGCAGGGTAAAGCGGCCTTCAAAAAACTGGCGGGTGCGCTCACGCTCATCCTTCCAGGTTTTGGTACGCCAGCTACAGAACGCATTGGCCTGGTTCCAGTTAACGCCTACCACCGGATAATTGTTGAATGCCGGGAACCAGTTGTACTGCTGTCCGATAGGTTCGTTGGCAGAATAATTGAACTGACGGGCCCAGACCAGTGTATCCGGATAGGCAGGAATATTTACCGTGCGAACAAAATTGGTCCGGGGCTGATTCGGGTTGCGGGCAGCTTCGTCGTAATCGAACTCGGTGTAGGTATAAATCAGTTTGCTGACGTCCAGCTCCTTACGACCCCAGCCGGATTGCTCGGCAGGAATATACAAGCCAGCCAGCTGATCCTGTACGTCCTCATCACGGAAGTTGATAGGGCGGCGAAGATCGACCCGCTGTGTTCCATCCGGATTGTCAACAAAATCGCCCAGCGTAGTGTGTGCGATAGAGTCGAGTACGTATTTGGTAAACTGACGGTATTCCGCATTGGAAACTTCGGTATTGTCCATGTAGAAGCCGGTCATCTGCGAGGTGCGGATGGTGGCGTCGTTTCGTCCACGGATATCCTCATCGGAAGCACCCATACGCAGCACTCCAGAAGGAACGTAAGACATACCAAGTGGGGTAGGTGGCTTGTAGGCAAGTGTGTTAGGTGCACCTACGAGCTGGCCTCCAGTGCCCGACGGTCCACAGCCAGTAGCCGCTATAACAATAAGCGCGAGGGCTGAGATCTTCAGGGGGACGTTTTTCATACTACGGTCAATGTGTTTTTTGCAGGGTTCCGAGTGCGAGGAAAAGAGAGGATATCAAAGCCTGTTTTCACTGAAACGGCTCACAATATTTGCAAGATTTTTGGAAAAAGCAAGTGTTACACAAAAAATTCTTCAAAAACTTCCTAAAAAAGTTGCTGTACCCAACGGTACAGCGCCTTTTCCTGTCTGGTTGTTTGCTGTAAAAATACCGGAACTTTTCTTGCTTTTGCAAATGGTTTTTTAAAAAACTGATCGGGCTTTACAAATTCCTTGTTAAACCATCGTTTGATTCCGGAATCAGCCTCTGTAGCGTCCGGAAAAAACGTATTTGAAAGCCCCCGGTAAAATAAGCGTATTCTGCATCAAGAAAGCGTCCTCGGGATCGCCCGATCGGTTGCCGTCCGAGTGAGTCAATCCGGGCCTATCAGCCCATAATTGGTTCTAAAACGGATAGCCGATGGCCAGGTTGATGATCAGGTTTTGACGGCGGTATTCCGGATTGCCAAACGTATAGTCTACCGACTGATTTCCGGGTCTCCGAATCGGTGTCGACAGATCTGCCCGGATCACCAGGAACGAGATGTCAAACCGCAGTCCTACCCCGGCACCAACGGCCAGTTGAGACAGAAATTTGGACGTAAACTCAGCCCCCGGACGGGTCGAATCTTCCCGCATCGACCATACGTTTCCGGCGTCTACAAACACGGCGCCTTTGATGAACGAATAAATCGGGAACCGAAGCTCGTTGTTGAATTCAAACCGGATATCGCCCGGCTGATCCGCCAGATACGTGATGCCGTTGGCCGTGTATGAACCGCCTTCATACGTACCAGGCCCTACAGAGCGTGCGCGGAAGGCCCGGATACTGTTGACACCCCCACTGAAAAACTGCTTGATAAACGGCAGATCCGGCCGGTTTCCGTACGCATAGCCCGCACCGGCAAACAAACGGCTTACGAGCGTAATGTCGTTGGCAGGACGCGAGGTATTGAGCCGCCAGTAGTGCCGAAAATCCACTTCTCCCCGGAGGTACTGCGAGAACGGAATATTTTGAATGGTCACCGGATTTTCGGCAGAGGCACCAGTCAGCAATCCCAACAGATTCCCCGCACCTTCGACATTCCCGTTGAAAAAGTAGTTGTGCCGCAGCCGGTTGGATCGGGCATTGGTGTTGTAATTGTAGTTGTACATGCTGCCGATAATGAGCTGGCGCGTGATACTCCGCTGCAATACCGGATTGATGGCCAGCAGCCTCCGGAAGGAATCGGTAATCTGAGACGAATCCACTACGTTGATGTTGATCAGCGTTAGTTGATGCTCTTTCCGGATTTCCGGCTTCCAGCTGTACCCATACTGTCCCTTAAAGGTGTTCAAAGAGTATAGATCCGTCCGGTTGTAATGCTCATATCCAAGGGTAAACCGGGTCTGCGGGACATACTCACCCCGGGTATTGATCGGAATCGGCGACAGGATGCGCGGCAGGGTCAGATTGAGCTCGGAGCCGTACCGGAGGATAGTTACATTTTGCTGGCCGTAAATCTGGCTTTCAAGGCCACCGTAGACCGATGCGCTGAACTGCTCGGCCCCACCAAAAAAGTTTCGGTGACGCCAGGAAAGGCTCAGCTCTGAACCGGTCGAGTTGTTGGAGCGGGTCAGTCCCAGCACCTGTGCGCCCAAAGTCTTCCGGGGCTGCGGAGTGGCATAGTAATCCACATCCAGAAAGTTGCCGGGCGTATCCACATCTGTAAATTCTGCCTTTACAAACTTGAACGTTCCCAGATTCACCATCCGGTTCAACGAGGTGTTGTGATCGCGGCGGTTGTACAGATCGTACGGCTTGAACATCAGGGTTTTGCTAAACACCACTTTCCGGTAATGATGCTGCGGATCGGCGATGTAATACCCTTCTTTGGTCAGCGTCGCCTGCTCTTGGTCGCCGGTAGTATCGCCGGAAAGGCTTTCTTCCAGGTCGAAATTGGGGTACACGGTGATTTTCCGGATCCGGAACTGCTCCAGTGAGCGGGGCGTCACGTCGTCTTTGACCACTATGTTCAGATCCACCTTGTGGTCGCCTACCGTAGAATCGACTTCTACCAGCAGTGCTTCCGGATTGAAATAATAAAAGCCTCGTTGTTTCAGGATCTGGTCGATCCGGGTACGCACCGCTTTGATCCGGTCCAGGCTATACGGTGCTCCCGGCTTCAGCAATTCTCTGCGCTTTGCAATCCGCTGAATGTTGACAGAGAGCGAGTCGGTACCATCCGGATAGGTCACGTTCCGGATAAAGTACTGCTCGCCGGGAGTGGCGGTGTAAACAGCCTTCATGTAGCGGCCTTTTCCGGACGTATCGGCGGCAGCTGCAACCAGCCCGTGAAAATAGCCCCGGTTCACCAAGCGGCTTTGCATGATCTCCCGGTTTTTTTCCAGCTTTACTTCAGAGGCCAGTACAGGCGGCTCTCCGAATTTGCGCTTCAGCCAAGACTTTACGCCCCGTTTTTTAGGCGTATCGACCAGATTCCAGAAATACAGCTTGTACCGGATTCCCAGCACATTGGTATTCGGTTTGGGTCGCGCCAGTTCGCTCAGCTCGGTGGCCAGCGCTTTGCGTTGTTTTTTTTCCAGGCCGTTCACTTCTATTTTGGCGCCCGTGTACAGGCGCTCCCCTTCGGGAAGATGCTTGGTCGGATTGCAGGCACCGAGTCCAAACAGCAGTGCCAGTACCGGCAGCAGTCTATACAAATTCATCATGGTTGTGGATCAGCATTGCGGGCTTTCTGCCGTTTCTGAAGTCGGAGCGTCCGTGCTTTTTCAGCACTCTGGAAAATTTCACGGAAGCGGTCGTAGTTTACGTTAACGCCTACACCCGCCCCGGTTTCGATTACTTGTCCCAGTACAATATCGGTGTACTGATTCCGGCGGTAGGTCCGCAGCTGGTAACGTCCGTCTTTGGTCAGCAGATACTCAACCGAAAGATCACCGGCAATCTGACTCGCCGACTGATTGTACTGCTGGGGCCCTTCCAGCATAAAGTTGGAGCCTACATTGACCCGCAGCCGGTCGTTGAGCAACCGTTTGGACAGCCCTACCGATAAATCGGTGCGCTGTGCATAGCTGCCGGTGGTATAGTCTTCCGAAGAATTGACCCCTATGTTTACGTCTACAAACGAAATCAGACTGCTGGCCAGCCGGTTGATCTGATCCGTGAGCAGACGACTGGCACTCTGGCGGATGTACCGGTCGGCAACACTGCCTTCGTCTCCGAAATCCTTCAGCGGCGACTCGCTTACGAATCGGTTGAGGAGCAGCAATGCAAAGACTTGTTTATTGAGTTCGCTTTCGTTGGTCCGCAGCTGCTCCAGCCTGGATTTGACCACATCCCACTGGGAACTGAGCCGGTCCGGAAGCACGATGTCGAAGCTGATCACCGGTTTCAGCAGCTCGCCCCGCATCCGGAGTTGTACTTCAAACGGCAACTGCTGCCGGTAACGGGTGAGTTCGGTTTGAGAAGACCCGGCCAACTGATCGGCTACCAGATCGATAGACGCAGTAGTGGCGGTGTAGGTCGCCGTTACATCTACCGTGGCGGTTGTAGGTTCTCCCGTCCAGGTAATGGTGCTGCCCGGCCGGATAAAAAACTGCCGCTTCAGGAAGTTCAGCGTCATCAGGTACGAGCCGTTTTGCAGCAGGTAGTTGCCGGTCATGCTAAACTGTCCGCTCCGGTCCAGTCCCAGCGATAGATTGGACGTACCTCGTACTGAGAGGGCATCCCCGTTCCGTTCGTCGATCACAACGGTAAACTGCGCTGCGCTGTCGGTCCGCACGTTCAGATCGGCCCGGACGCCCGCCATCTCGGTTCGGGCTTTCAGGGTATCAAATTCCTGATTGACCAGCTGGGAATGAGTGGGATTGTCCTGATCTACAAATTTCACGACGCCTACGCCGGCATCGACTTCCGGATTGCTGCTGGGCATCAGGATTTTAAAGTCAGTGCCTTTATTAACATCGACTGTACCATCTACGTTGGGCGCTGTCAGCGTACCAGTGATGCGGGTATCGGTAGAGATGTTCAGACGACCGTAAAACATCTGTTCGCTGCCGGCTTTGCGCTGGGCATTGGCAATCAAAAAGTCTTCTGCGGTTACCTGAAGGTCGAACCGGTATTTCTTGAAGTCGCTCGTCAGGATATCTCCATTGACGATGGCTTGTTTGCCGGCAGAGTCCAGCAGTGTAAACCGGTTGAAGCGAACGCCCTGCGGCGTTATAAAAATATTATCAGACGGAACATACAGCCGGGCACCCAGCATCGTAGGGGTAAAGAATGCACTGTCAAAGTGCAGATTACCGTTTACATCCGGATCATCGAGCGTTCCCAGCACATCGATATTGCCTTTCAATCCGCCACCGGCTTCTTCAATCTGGCCAACGCTTAATGCCGGTAGCTTTTGCAGATTCAGATTGCCGATATTTAAGTTCATATCCACCTTCTGACCCGCGAGATAGTACACACCGTTGAGACGCATATCATTGCCGTAGCCGCTCAGGGCCACGTTAGCCGTAATCGCATCTTCGGTGGCGTTATCGGCCTGCACCACGATGGTCCCGATGGTATCCCGGTTATACACCAGATTCTGAACCCGCAGATCGGAGCTAAATGCCGGAATGGTGCCCAGTGGATTTTCCACAGACGCGTATCCGTTGATCTGACCGGCCAGCTGCAAGGAATCCTGCCCGGCAAAGTTGGTTAACGTAGCGATCTCAAAATTCCGGAAGCGAAGCTCTATCGGTGCCTTCGGATCAGGTGCGGTACTGTACAAACCAAAACTTTCGTTGTTCCGGATAAAGGCAAACTGGTTGGCTACAATGCCGGCGTCGGAATACTCCAGATAGTTGGAGTCCGGAACCATCCAGCTGGCATAATTCAGCAGTACGGTGTCCTGCGCCAGAGCCAACCGGAACCCGTCTTGTGGAGTGGGTTGCACCGTACCACTCAATGCATACCGGGGTACGTCTGCAATGTCTTTATTGTTGAGCCGGAAATCAACTGTGTTGTTGGCTACGCCTCCCTGAAGGGCTGTCTGGTAAATATGCATCGACGGCGCATGCACCCCATTGGTCTTCAGGTTGTACGCCAGAAGCGCCGGATCAGCAGTAGTGGCTGTAAACGACAGCGTATCGATCCGGTTTTGCGCATAATACAACCGGGGTGATTGCACCCGGGCATCCAGCAGGGTATTGACCGAATTGAAAGCCGTATAAATATTGATCGGTTCCGATCCTTTCAGTTCCGGAACAAAGCCCAGCAACAGAGGAGAGGACGGACGCGCAACGGCGGTCAGTACAAAATCCTGCGGACGGGTTTGCGTAGGCTTGAAGCCCGGCAACTGGTAATACCGGTTGACCAGTTCCATCACAGAGGGTCCGATTTGCGTCAGGGCGAAGTTGCCATACATCAGCGCATTCAGGGCATCGCTGTTGACGCGGACCATATAGCCCGAATCGGCACTGCGCAGCGCATATACGTCTATTGAATCGGTAGTAAATTTCTGGCCGTTCACGTCAAAACTGGCATTCCGGACGGTTACGGTTCCGATCGGATTGTCAGGGTCCAGGCTGCTGATATCCGCTACGATGTTTCCGTTTACGCGGAAGGGCGTGGGCGAAAATCTCAGCGCCTGCAGATCAATGGAACTCAGGTTGATCTTCCCGGCAATAGCAGGCGTTTTGGTATTCAGATCAATCGTCAGCGCAAAATCGGTTCCCAGATTCGGGTCTTTGGACACCCCATTGACTGTTGCGATACCGCTTTTCAGAGTTCCGGAAACCGCCACGTCCCGATAATTATAGCCATTGAAATACGCGCTGTAAACCTGCGCATTGTAGGTAGCAGCAGCGGTCTTCGGATCAAAACCGGCTCCATTGGCCACCACCCGCGCGCTTACCTTACCGATCGTTTGAGGTTGCTTGGTGATAAAGCCCAGATCCAGTCCGTTGGTGACGGCATCAATCCGGTAGCCACCCTCGCCGTAGTTGCGCATGGCCAGCGTTCCGCGTGCAGTGCCCCGGTTGGTCGTGAGGTTGAAATTGCTCCGGAAATCAATTACCTTACCGGTAAACGTCCCGGTCATCGTCAGGCGTTCCGGAATCTGAATGTTATCGGGCAAGGTATTCGGAGGCAGAAAAGTGTTGAAGTCTTGGCTGGTGGCCCGGAGTTGAGCAATCTTTACGTCATACACCGTGTTGACCGGATCAGGCGAGCCCCGCACCGTACCGGTGAGCCGCACCCGGGTATCCTGCAAACCAGCAATATCCAGCGCGTTGAAGCGCAGATTGCGCAGGCGTCCCACGACGTTCAGTTCATTGATGGTGTAGATGGCATTGGGTGCTTTCTGAAACGGCGGCACGTCTTTCAGCAACGGCGCAAAGGTGATCAGATCCTGTGCAGACAGCTTTGAATTGCGCAGATTTCCCTGGATGAGCATCACGCCCGGATCTTTTGCCAGTGCATCCAAAGACGGCCAGCCTACGACAATCCGGTCCCGAAGCAGCGTTTTATCGGTTTCTACATACAGATTGTTCAGGTTGATCCCGGAGTCGTTGTACACAAAATCGGTGCGCAGATTCCGGAGACGGAAGCGGCTGTTCTGTTCGTTCAGTTCCATCCGGTCTACGGACCCTTCAAAGCGGGCCGGTGTAAAGACCATATTGTCGCCGTCGAGCAACAGGTTTTGTACATCCAGGTGCGCATAGTCCATCCCGACAGGTTGCCGGCGTTCTCCGTCGTTGTCAAACTTTACGTTCACATTCGTCAGGGCCAGCTGGTCGATCAGCAGCCGCCAGGGGTTGTTGACGGTTGCCTGAATGGTCTCACCGGTTTCTTCCGCCACCAGCTGTGCAGGAGGGGTAGGACCAAAGCGCACGACGCCTTGGGTATTGCTCAGGTTAAAGCGGTCCAGATCGATGTACAGTTTTCCCAGATCCAGGGAGTCGACTTCCGTCCCGAACGCACCGAGCGTAAGCTTGGCAGAAACGTCCTGTACGGTGTTTTCATAGTCGAAGTCAATCTGCTTCAGGTCAATGGTGCCCAGTTTTAGGACCATAGCAATCGGCTCGCTGCTTTCAATCTCATGAGCCATCATGCTTTTGGGCGCTTCAATCAGGGGCTTGTATTGCCGGATAACGACCCGGGTATTTTCCAGTCCGATCTGAGGAACCCCAAACCGGAGCCGGTCGGGATTAAACTCCCGCATCTGCACATCCAGCTTTCCCAGCGAGGTATACAGGTTCATACCGGCCTGGTCATCCACATACGACGCCACGATCCGGCGCAGTGCCAACCGGTCGACCTCGAAGCGCATACTCCCGGTGGTATCAGTTTTGGTTTGAGAAGGCGACGCAAATGCATCAACGATGTACTGGTAGTTAAACGTGGTGTCGGCGCCTGTGCGATAGATATTGGCACGGATGCCTTCCAGCTCCAGATTTTTAACGACCACACTGCTTTGAAGCAGCTTGAGCAGCTCGATATCCACCGCCACCCGCTCCCCGGCCAACAGCGTATCCTTCCGCTGATCTTCGAGGTAGATGCCTTCCAGCACAATTTTTTTAGGAAATGCAATCGACAGGCGGTCGACAGCCACCCGGGTGCCCAGTTTTTTCTCCAGATAGGCAACGGCCTGATTCTTTAAAAAATTTTGTATCGCCGGCACCTGGATCAATAGAAAGACAAGCAGAAAGAGTGCAAGCACACTTCCTACCACCCAGGCAAGACCTTTCGTAATTTTACGTATAATATTCAAAAGCAGTCAATTTCAGTTTTAAAACTTACTTACTATAATACTCCTGGCAGCACTTTCCGGAAAACGGGAGGCTCCTTTTACATAAAAATGATTCCCGGACCTGAAGTGGCATGACTTTGGCGAAGGTCGGTTGTTCTTACTTGATACACATTCTATGAAAATATACTGTTTGCTTGCAGGAATATTTCTGATTGCCTTTGGTTCCTGTACGCCTCCCACCACCACCGGCCAACGTGCTAAAGACAGCATCAGTGCAGAGCCACGGCCCAATATGGAAGCACTGGCCCCGCAGCCAAAAGACACCCTTCCTCAGGCCATCCCCCCTGCAATGGATATTCAGTACAGTTATTTTCTTTTTAAAGACAGCGGACGGGCTCGGATGCAAGCCTATACGCCTGCGCAGCGAAAAGTTATTTACGCCTTAAACCGCGTCGACGGAACCAGTCTGTCGTTGCTGGATACCGTGCTGGTGCCCAATCAGTTTCCGGAAGATATTCGGGCCATCAGCCCTTTCCCCCAACAGGTGCCTGGGTTACGGGACATCCACAAACTGGTGCTCTTTTCCTATCCGATTCAGGCGTTTGCCGCTTACGAACGGGGCATTCTTCAGCGCTGGGGACCTACCAGCATGGGCCGCAAAGACAAACCGACTCCGGAAGGCCTGTATTTTGCCAACTGGAAAGCCGAGGAGACCATCAGCACGTTTGAGGACGAATGGGAGCAGAACTGGACGGTCAATATTGAAACCAAAGCCGGGATCGGCTGGCATCAGTATGCCTTGACTGGCAAGCCCGCCTCCCACATGGGCCTACGGTTGCTGGCAGCAGATGCCCAGTGGCTGTATGACTGGGTCGATACCTGTATGCTGGAATCCGATACTGTTGTGAGCGCACCGGGCACCCCTACCCTTGTATTCGGGCAGTACCCGTGGGGTAGTCGCCGGCCCTGGATGCAGCTACTCAGCAATCCGGCAGCCAACAATCTGTCGGCAGAGCAGGTGCAACAGCTGGTTCAGCCCCACAGCACTCAAATTATGAACGCACAGCAAAAACGAACCTTAGCAACCCCTGCTTCCGGAAACAGAACGTCCTAAGAAACTGCTGGTAGCACCCCAAAGCATTTTTTAGAACCAGTTTTTACGTTTAAACCAGATCAGCATAAACAACGGGATGATAAACATCAGCGTCACCATGATGATGAACCCATCCTTCTGATGCGCCAGCGGAATGATGTCAAAATTCATCCCGAAAATGCCTCCGATCACCGTTGCCGGTGCCAGCAACGTAGTGATAATAGTAAACACTTTTACGATCTCATTAGTCCGCATGTTGACCTGGTTGAACGTTAGCTCCAGCAGCGTCGTGGTTCCGTCGCGCATCGATTCTGCATTGTCCATGGCATGCAGAATGTGATCGAGAATGTCTTTGTAATATTTCTCGTTGGTGTTTTCCATCAGGGTGCTGTCACAGCTGATAAGGCCATTAATCACCTCTCGCACCGGCGCGATAGCTCGGGCAACGGTCAGGATTTCGCGACGCAGTAATGCTATTTTGGCTGCGCTGGCACCCCGCCGATCCTGTAAAATTTCTTCTTCCAGCCGTTCAGCCCGCTGATCCAGCCGCTCCATAATGCCGAAATACGAATCCACGATCACATCGAGCAGGGTATAGAGCAGGAAATCGGCCGTGCCGGTGCGCAACTTGCTGCCGCCGGAGCGCAACCGGATGCGGATGGGATCAAACACATCCCGTTCTGCTTCTTCCTGAAACGAAATCACGCCGCCCGGCACCAGCACCAGACTGACCTGTTCGCACTCTACCATGCCAGTGTTCTCGTTGTAATACAGCATCGGCAACAGGCAGAACACCATGTTACCGATCTCGTCCATCTTGGCGCGCTGCCCTACATTCTGAATGTCTTCTATCAGCAGTGCATGAATCTTAAAATGCTTCGCCAGCGTTTCCAGTAGGCTTTTATTTACGCCATCCACGTTGAGCCAGGACACCTGCTGTTCCGGAAACTGAATAGCTTTTTCCTGCGATACGGATTCTTCGGTCAGATGGTAGGCATCATAGCTGAACCGGGTCAGCTTGATTGCCCCATCCGGTGACGGTCGCTGCACCGGACGGGCCGGATTGTATTTTTTCCTGCGCCGCCCGGTAGGCTCGGCACTGATAAATTCTTCGGCTATCCGGGCCAGTTTGCGAACGGGTCTGAGAAGCGACATTGTGCTACGAAGATCAATCGCATTTCCGGTTTATGTTCGTGTCAATTTTCCGTTCCTTTTCACCCTATGAAGAAATCTATTTTATTGGTGCTGCTGTTGAGCCTGGGTAGCACCGCCTTTGCCCAGAAAAACAAGGTCCGCATTGAAACCGTCTACGGTCCGATCGTCATTGCGCTCTACGACGGCACCCCACTCCACCGCGACAACTTCTTAAAGTTGACCAAAGAGCGGTTTTACGACTCGCTGTTGTGGCATCGGGTCATTCCGGGCTTCGTGATTCAGGGCGGCGATCCCGACAGCAAGCATGCCAAACCGGGTGCGCCGCTGGGAGAAGGCGAATACGGACAGCGCATTCCCGCCGAAATCAAACCGGAGTATTTCCATAAGCGCGGGGCCGTAGGGATGGCGCGCGACAACAACCCGAATAAAGAATCCAGCGGCTGCCAGTTTTACATCGTTATAGGTAAGCCGTTCGATAATGCCGCACTGGATAAAGCCCAGCAGCGCAGCGGCCATACCCTTCCGGAAGCGCAACGGGCCGTGTACCACACTCTGGGCGGCACGCCGCATCTGGACGGCAACTACACGGTATTTGGAGAAGTTATTTCCGGTATGGCGGCTGCCGACAGCATTGCTGCGCAACCACGCAATGCCGCTGACCGGCCCAACACGGATAGCCGGATCTTAAGCATCCGGAAGGTGCGCAAAAAGTTTTTGGGTATCTTTTAAAAACCACCAAAAGGGTCCGGCACACATGTGTACCGGACCCTTTGAATTAGTTATAAAACAGATCAGCTACAGTTTGATCCGGTCAGCGACCAGCTCGGCAGTGGTTTTGCTGAAAAGGGTCAGCAGCTTGGCTTCCGGTTTTAGGCCTTTGTTTTCTCTCTGTACCACCGCATTGAGGGTATCCACGTATTTCTTCAGCCCTTTGACGGCCAGGAAGCCGGGTTTCTCTTCAAAGCCTTCTACAATCTTCAGCAGATCGGCTTCGCCCACCGTGCGCTTAAACGGCCGGAAGCCGATACCGCTTTTTTCCATTTCTTCCAGCCACTGCTCGTAAAAGCTGTTGAAGGTGGACAGGTTGCTTAAAAACTCACTGTTCAGATTTTTGCGTTGCAGCTTTTCGGTTTCGTCCTTGGCCCAGCGCCCGTCTTCCTGCGTTGCATAGTAGTCGCGGAAAAAGCGTAGAAATAAATAATACTGCGTCAGTGCTTTAGCGGCTGTAGCCCGGCTGCGGCTGCCGAAGTGGCCAAACCGGACCGGCGACATCCCGTCTTTCAATCCGAATTCGAAATACCGCGGTGCCTGTGCAACTCCATTGGGTGCTTTTAGAGTACTGCGGTCGGCCTGCATAAAATCAAAGATGGACAGGGCTGCGGCCAGCTCGATAAAATGTGCTTTGTTGCGCTGCTCCTGCGCACCGTCAGCACCGGCTTGGGTATTCCCCAGAGTATCGCCGATGTAATACAGCGCGTTGAGGCGTGGAGTGCTATTGCCCGTCAGGTTTTTGGCGTAGTAGGCCAGCGCGTCCTTTGTTTTGGCGATAAAACTGTTGCTGTCGATTACGGTACGGCCGCCGGTGGCGTCAATGTCGAAGTACGGCAAGACCGTAACCGCGCCTATCGGCATCTCCTGCAACCGTGCATGGTTGGGCAACGAACTATCGGCATTCCGGATATTTTTGACCAGCAGCGGAAAGCCTGCAGCACCGGTGCCGCCGAAAATGGACGAGATGATAAACACCCGGTCGTTTTCGTTGACCGACGCAGCAAATTTCCGGAATAGATCGCTCTCGCGCATCCGGTTCAGCACCACGCTTCCGATGTGTGGATTGCCTTTAAAGCCGACTTCCATATCAGAAGCCAGGTTTTTCTCGGAGTACAGCAAGGATGCCAGCGCCCGATTGGCCCGGCTCATGCTTTCGTAGCCTACAAACTCTTTGAATCGCTTGCCTGTGATGCCTTCCAGATCGAACCGGAACTGGTCTTCGGCACCACCGCCATCGCCCAGTTCATTAAGCGATTTGATCTCGGTTCCAAAAAAGCCAGTGGTGCTTCCGGACGTCCGTTGCACCGCCTGGTAGCGTTTCAGGATTTCGATGGTGCGGGTGAGGTCGCCATTCGCGGTGTCCGGATCGATCAGGATCGGAATCACCGCTTCGGTATTGGCTACCGGCATTCCGGAAGCCAGCAGCAAAGTAAAGGCTTTGAGCACCCGGGCTCCGGTACCGCCAATGCCAAAAACGTAAAGTGCCATGAGGAAGTTGTGTTCCGGAAAAGTTACAAAGGAATGTATCGGTTGTTACGGCTGCCCCATTTCAGCGTAAACGTGCAGATCAGCGACATAAGGATCGAATAGACCGCCGACTCAGTTGCAAAGGCATGACAGTCGCCTTCGTTAAACGGCAAGGTAACGTTGACATTGCCGCTGTGCAGCATATTGTACGCTTTGTAGAACGCGATCCCGTAAACGAGCGCGGCCGCCAGTAGTACATGCATGCCCCACCACCGTTTCCGGTCGGCTCCCGGCCGGTTGAACAGGCCATAGTAATAGTTTACGAAGAATACGAGGTTGATCCCTATGATCCACAACAGCGTATACAGAAACTCATTGGGCTGCGTATACCCGTTGAGGATATCCGTCCGGTCGATGCCCTTCAGATGCTGCTCCAGGTTATTGGAAGGCTGCAGTCCAGGCAGGTAATACGAAAAAGGCATGAGGGAGAAAGGGGAGTAAAAACAAATAGCTACTATCGGGTGACCTGTACGGGCGGCAGCTCAAAAATATAGGGTGTCGGGTTAAAGCCTTCTGCAAATCCACGAATGAGGTAGGCCAGGCCATACGTCTTGGCCCATTCGGCCGGTTTCTTGCTGATGGGTCCGGGATCTTCACTGCTGTACTGCCCTACCCAAACCGGTAAACTGTTTTTCAGCTTCACCCCAACGGTGTGCGCCGCGCCCAGGGTTGGATTACTGAGTTGCAACACATGCGTATAACGGCCATGAGCTTTGGCGGTTACCTTGATCTCATACCCGGCAGGCGTTACTTCATAATTGGACGGATTCATCTTGTAGGATTCTGTAGCCGGAACGGCACTCAGGTCGGCCTCTACCTGCAACACAAAATTGTTGGCCGGACCATTTCTACGGGCTTTTTTGGCGATGAGGCTTTTGGCACTTTCCGGATCGGCCGCATAATACTCCAGGCCACCAGCCGGCGGCAATAAAGTAGCAGCAGGTGTAGCCGCTTTAGGCCCCAGCAGCACCGACTGCGCATAAAACGGCTGTCGGGCAGCCAGCTCATCCGATAAGCGGGTGATGGCCGTTGGTGGACCCAGCAGAATGATAAAATACGGACGGTCACCGGTAATCTTTTCGCTGCCACCAGCCGGCGGGTAGTAGATACCATTCCGGAATGCCGAGGTATCGCGCAGAATCAGGGCAGCCAGTGGGGATTTTCCGAAGCGGCGACTGACGATGGTTTGCAGATGACTTTGCTGGGAGGCCAGATTGCTGCCGTTGGTTTTAGTATCCACCACACAGTCGCTCACCAGTACCGAAAGGTCATCCGGACCGGTGGCGTTCAGCACCGTGGCCAGGATGGTCGACAGATCGGAAGTCGTACGGCTGGCTTTACCGGCTGCATGCTTGTCTACTGCGGCTTTGCTCAGATTGCTGAAATAGGTGGCTACCTGCTCATCCGTCGCATTCGGAAATACCTCATAGGCAACATTGGCAATCTCATAGATCGAAAAGCTTTTCCTGCCTTCATGCGTGTTGAGAACCGCCTGGAGCTGGTTGATGGCACTGTTGAACCGCGTCGTACCAGCACTCAGGTAAGCGTCTGTACTTGAAGAGGTTTCGAGGTAAAACTGGTAGTGGAGCGCCGGAAAGGGCTGGGTCGTTGCCGCAGCCGTTGTACCGGTGGCAGTAGTACCGGTTGCGGGCGGATCAGCCGTACAGCTTTGCAGGCCTACGGCCAGCAACAGGGCAATGGAAGAAGAGCGGAGCGACAAGAGGGAAAAGCTAAATACGAAGAAAGAGAAATCAGGGTCCTTATCCGGCTGTTCCGGAACCGGAATCACCGGATGCAGACTGTCTTCCCAAAAAAAAGTCAGAACTGCATCCGCAGCAGTTTTCGAAATTAGGCAACTCCGTTTGAAAACAACCGGCACCCGGTCGCTTCCGGAAAATACGCAGTTTATCGTATTGCCTTCGGAGCCCGGTCTGCCAACCTTTGCAGCATCAATCTCTTCACCCCCTTTTTCCACCACACCATGACTGTAAAATCCATTCTCCTCGCTGCCGGTACGCTGGCTGTTCTCGCCACAACGTCCTGCAAAAAAGACGACAACGGCAGTGGCGGCACCAACACCGCGCCATCTGCATCCAGCCTCGCAGCCAGTACCGGGTATATCACGTTTAATACGGACAAAGCATTTAACGGCGGCACCACCCACACGTACAAAGAAGCGGCTCCGTATGATCAGGTAAAATGCGTCCACAGCGGAAACGCGTCCAACTTTGCCGGAATCCATACCGTTGTTTCCGGAACCTCTGCTACCGTTTCAACCGCATCTCTTTTTGTAACTGCAACCGGTGCCACCAAGCTGGACTTCAGTAAGAGTGATGCCGTTTTCTCCATTGCTGTTGCCACCAGCGCAGGAACCGTTCAGGAAGCCTATGCTATGGATGAAGGCACACTGGAAGTAACCAAACTGAGCGCTACCGAGATCGAAGGTACCTTCTCCGGAAAGGCCATCAATGACGATGCTAAAACCAGTATCAACGTCACCAGCGGCAGCTTCTCGGGTAAGTTCTAAAACCTGTTGAATCCCAGCTGTTCAATCGCTTCCGGAGGCCTTCCGGAAGCGATTTTTCATTGCGACTTCTTTCTACCTACCGATAAACACACGGGTGGCTCCAACACCTGCCACTACCTTTGCGGGCCTATGCGTATTCTTCCCGGTGATATCAAAACCAGTCAGCTCCACGCTTACCTGTTAGGTGCTGTTTCGCCCCGTCCGATTTGTTTTGCGTCGACGCTCGATGAAGACGGCACACCGAATCTGTCGCCCTTCTCGTTTTTCAACATCTTTGGTGCCAAGCCACCGATTCTGATTTTCTCCCCGGCCCGGCGCGTACGCGACAATACCACCAAGCATACGCTGGAAAACGTGATGCGCAGCAAAGAACTGGTGATCAATGTAGTCAGCTATGCCATGGTGCAGCAGATGAGCCTTTCGTCCTGCGAATACCCGGCCGGTACCAACGAATTTCTGAAAGCCGGGTTTACCCCGGTGGAAAGTTCCATCGTCAAGCCGTTCCGGGTGGCCGAGTCGCCTGCCCAGCTGGAGTGTCGCGTGTTACAGGTCATCGAAACCGGTACCGAAGGCGGAGCGGGCAACCTGGTGATCTGCGAGCTGGTTTGCCTGCATCTCAACGAAGCGGTTCTTAACGAGGCGGGCCAGATCGATCCGCACAAAATTGATCTGGTCGCCCGTATGGGGGGCGATTTTTATTGCCGCGCTTCTGGCGATGCGGTGTTCACCGTTCCAAAACCGAACACTACGCTCGGTATCGGTATCGACGCGCTTCCGAAAGCTATCCGGACCAGCCGCATCCTGACCGGCAACCATCTGGGACTGCTGGGCAACAGCAGCGCCCTGCCCATCGTCGAAACCATTACCAACGACGAGCGGCTGGTCGAGTTACTGCGCGAGTATGATACGCATCCGGAAGCACTCCGCCATGCCTTGCATCAGTACGCAGCCGAACTCCTCGACAAAGGCGATGTAGAAAAAGCCTGGGAAGTGTTGCTGAGCGACAGCGATGAAGGCAAAGAACTGATGGGCTAACCCTTGCGGCTACACAAGACTCAAAAACCGGTAGCAGATTCGAATCTCTTATGCGATTGGTGATTCAACGGGTTTCCGAAGCCTCGGTACAGATCGGCGGTGCCGTTCATGCCGCGATCGGCAAAGGCCTGCTGATCCTGATCGGCATCCATGAATCGGACACTGAAGCCGACGCGATCTGGCTGGCCGGCAAAGTGGCCCGGCTGCGCATTTTCAGCGATGCCGAAGGCAAGATGAATCAAAGTCTGGCGGACATTGGCGGAGCGGTACTGGTAGTGAGTCAGTTTACCTTGTACGCTCAGTACGAAAAAGGCAACCGCCCTTCGTTCATCGAAGCCGCCCGTCCGGAAAAAGCCATTCCACTCTACGAGTTTTTTAAGGCGCAGTTAGAAGCAGCCCTTAGCCAACCTGTTCATTCCGGAATCTTCGGGGCGGATATGCAGGTGGCGCTCCTCAATGACGGACCCGTAACCATTGTTATGGAACATCCCAAGCAATACGCTGCTCATGGACACTAGCCGCTCGCATGAAGACTGGATGGCCATTGCCCTGCAGGAAGCCCAACAGGCCTACGACGCCGGTGAGATTCCGGTAGGTGCCGTAGTGGTGTGGGGCGACAAAATTATTGCCCGGGGTCATAACCTGACCGAAACCCTCAACGACCCGACTGCCCATGCTGAGATGATTGCGCTCACCAGCGCCTTCAATACGCTGGGCGGTAAATACCTGGGCGAGGCCACGCTATACGTGACGCTGGAACCCTGCCTCATGTGCTGTGGAGCGCTGTACTGGAGCAAGATCGGGCAGATTGTTTACGGAGCCGCCGATCCCAAAAACGGGTATGGACGCATTACACAAGACCGGTGGCCATTTCATCCCAAAACCACCCTCCATACAGGCGTATACGCAACGGAAGCCGCCGAACTGATGAAATCGTTTTTCAAATCGCGCCGATGAATCCGGAAACACCCGCTCGCATTCAAGGCTATGCCACGGCAACCGATCTTCCGGAAAACACCCTGCTGGAAGTGACTGCCGGCACCCGTACCATCGGATTATTGCGGCGAGGCGAGTCAGTCTTTGCATTCTCGGCCACCTGCCCGCATGCCGGACACCCGCTCTGTGAGGGCTGGCTGGATGCACGGGGCCATATCGTTTGTCCACTGCATGGCTATCGCTTTTCGCCCGACCGGGGCTACAACAGCAGCGGCGAAGGCTACCGGCTCAAAACCTTTCCGGTTCAGATTCGTCCGGAAGGCATCTTTGTAACTCTTTCCTGAACCTGTCTTTGCTATGTTGCTTCAATCTCCTCCGTATCTCCATCCCGGCAGCACCATCGGTATTACCTGTCCGGCAGGGTTTCTGCCTGTTGAGAAAGCCCATGCCTGTATGCAGATTCTGGAGCGGCACGGGTTCCGGGTGAAGGCCGGGGCGACCGTTGGATCGGAGCATTTTTATTTTTCCGGAACCGACGAGGCCCGCTGCGCCGATCTGCAACAACTGCTCGATGATCCGGAAACAGACGCGATTCTGATGGGCCGCGGTGGCTATGGCCTCAGCCGCATCGTTGACGAACTGGATTTTACTGCTTTTGTCGAGAAGCCTAAATGGATCTGGGGCTTCTCTGATATTACGGTCTTGCACAGCCATATTCAGCAGCAGTTTGGCATTGCTACGTTGCACGGACCGATGTGTGCAGCCTTTACACCCGAAACGGCACAGGCCCCGCATATCGAAGCAACGATTCACGCACTGCTGGGGAAAACCCTGCACTACACCCTGCCGCCTCACCCGCTGAACCGTTCCGGAACTGCCCAGGGCATCCTCACCGGTGGTAATCTGGCTCTGTTGGCGCATCTTACCGGCTCGCCCTCACAGGTAGACACGGAAGGCAAAATCTTATTCATTGAAGACATTGGCGAATACCGGTACAACCTCGACCGGATGCTGCTCAACCTGAAGCGTTCCGGACAACTCCGCGATCTGGCCGGATTGCTGGTCGGTGATTTTACGGATACGCAGGATACTACCCGTCCGTTTGGGCAGGACGTAGACGCGATCATTGCCGATAAAGTTGCAGCGTATACCTATCCGGTGCTGGCAGGGATATCAGCCGGGCATGGACCTATCAATTTCCCGTTGCGGCTGGGACAGCCGGCGCAGCTGACTGTGGATGAAACAGGTGGCGCCTTCTTCAATGCTGGCGCAGAAATTGTTGCCATTTAAGTCATGCTTCGTACGCTTTCCATTCTTATTGTCGCGGTTGCCATCGGGATCATTGCGTATGTAATCGGCCAGCGAACCGGCCGCAAACAGGCGCGTACCGAGCTGATTGAAAACTACAACTTCGTCAAAAACATTGCCGAACTGGCGAGCCTTGAAGTAGGCGGTACCACTACGTTTAAAAGCAGTAACATCAGCGCCGATGACAACGGCATTCTGGGTTCGCTCAAGAAGTCATTCTTTGAAAACTCCGTTTCCCTGACGGTCCCGTTCACAGCCAAATATGGCGTGGACCTGGGGCACGACAGTGTACAGATTGTTCCGGAAGGTGACTCGATGCTGCGTCTGATCCTGCCGATGCCCAAGCTACTGAGCTATGAGTTGCACCTCGACCGTATTGAGACGACCCAGCAAAGCGGCTACCTGTATTTCGATAATGAGCCGTTTAAAAAAGCGCTCTACCAGAAGCTGTATTCCCAGAGCCGGCAGGAGCTGCTTCAGAATCGCGTGTACCTCACCCGCACGCAGGACCGGATCTGTGCCATCCTGCAAGGCTATTACCAGGCGGCGCACATGCGGGTACAATGCCAGTTTGGGAAACAATCCCTCCCGCTTCAGTAGCACACCAAACCGACCGGTTTCCGGTACCGCCAAGTGGATTCCGGATGCTTCTGAAACAGCTATCACGGGTTGCCTTCCTGAAAAACGCGCGTTCCGGTTAGAAAAACGCTCGCTCTTCTTGCAGAAACGCATAAGACAGGGTTAAAAACACCGCTGCCGCTTCCAAAAACGCCTGTGCCGGGTGCAAAAACGGTCAATCCCCAGTTAAAAACACCTGTTCCGATTGTAAAAACGCTTGTGCCGGGTGTAAAAATGCATCCGGAGGTCGATCAACTCTAGCCGGAAGGTGTTCAACAGCTGCATCGCCATCAGAAAAGGTCGCTGTGACCGGTTTCACCAGGAAACGCTTGCCAGATATTCCAGCTTTCATTCGCCTGCTCGTGTAGCATCTGAAGGCCATTTTTGATTGCACAGCCTTGTTCGCGTCCGGAACGCAGAAAAGCGGTTTCCTCCGGGTTATACACCAGGTCGTACAGGGCATTCCGGGGCGTCAGCAGTTCATAAGGCACCGGAGGCCGGGCGGCTACATCCGGCCAGGTTCCCAGCGGCGTGGTGTTGATCAGCAGCGGGTACTGCGCCAATACCGTTGGATCCAGTTGCTCGTAGACCAATCCGCCGTTCCGGAATGTGCGCGATACCATCCGGTACGGCACTTGAAGTTGCGTCAGTGCATAGACGACTGCTTTTGCGGCGCCACCTGTACCCAAGACCAGTGCGCCAACCGGAAGCGGGTTCAGCCGATTTACCAGACTGTTCCGGAAGCCCAGCCAGTCGGTGTTGTAACCGGTTAGCCGGCCATTCCGGAATGCCATACAGTTGACGGCGCCAATGGCCGCCGCATGCGGGTCCAGCTGATGCAGGAACGGCAGAATGGCTTCTTTGTAGGGAATCGTTACGTTGAGTCCGGAGAGGCGCTCCTGCTGCACCAGTTCCGGAAACGCATCGATGGATTCCAGCGGGTACGCAGTGTAGGTCGCTTCGATGGCTTCTTTCCGGAACCGCTCGTTGAAGTACGCAGGCGAAAACGAATGGCTGAGGGGATAGCCAATCAGTCCGTAGTGTTTCATGCAGGTAAAGATGAACTCAAAAAAAGGGCTTTCCGGAATCGGAAAGCCCTTTTGGGTTTTAATGGACAACGCTTCTTAACGGGCAGTGGTCTTGGTCACTTTTTCGGTGAGCAGCAGTTGACCGGAGCCATCAAACACATAGACCAGATACATACCGTCAGCGAATGAAGCCAGATCTACCTGAGTGGCTTCTGTAGCCGTCAGGAGTGTTTTACCGGTTACATCCCGTACAACAACCCGTACTGCGACCGGCGATTCGATATTCAGGACAGACGTCGTTGGGTTCGGATACAGTTTGAGTTGTCCGGCAATGGTGTTGACAACCGATACCGTTCCGATTACGATGTTGGAGCTGGTCGCCTCGCAGGTGTTTGCATCCGTTACCCGCACGGCATAACCGCCGTTGGTGGTTGCCGTATAGGTAGACTGGGTAGCACCGGCGATCGGCAGGTTGTTGCGATACCACTGATATGTGCTGAACGGACCATTCACTACACTCAGGGTCAGACCGTTGCGGGTAATTGCCGGTTGTGGTGCCGGTAGTACGGTTACCGGGATCGTAGGCGAACTGTTGGAGCAGTTAAAGCTGTTGTTGATCAGGATACTGTACGAACCGCTGGTCATCACATTTTTATACGGCAGTGTATCGTTCTGAATCGCGATTCCGTTGGTAATCCACTGCACGCGGTTGCCCGGTTCTGTCTGGGCATTCAGGACTACGCCACCACCCTGGCAGAACGTCAATGGCGTTGTGTAGGTAATATTGGCAGTAGGCGATGGATTGACCGTCAGGTTAATCGGTGTGCTCGGCGCACTTTGACAACCGGCGTTATCGCGTACCCGGACGGTGTACGAACCGGAGATACTTTTAAGTACGTAGGTACTGTTGGTATCCGCGGGAAGCGCGGTTCCATTCCGGCTCCACTGCCACCGGGTGGCGGTTGCAGAAATGGCGCGGGCGTTCAGGGAATCAAGGGAGCAGATCGTTTGGTTTCCGGTAGGCGTTGTGGCCACAACCGGAAGGGGTGATACCTGAATGTTGCGGGCGGCAGAGGTATCTACGCAACCCGTGATCAGATCGGTAATCCGGAGGCGGTAGCTACCGGCAGTTGTTACGGTGTAGTTGTAGTTGGTAGCCCCTGTAATCGGAGTTCCACCCTGAAGCCATTGGTAACTGAACGTACCAGTAGTCGCAGTCAGCGTGAGGCTGTTTCCGGTACCGCAGATATTAGTTGTTGGCGAACTGACCGTTGTTGGCGGAGCAGACGCCTGCGTCAGGATCACCGAATCGGAGATCGACACACAACCACGGCCTGCGCTGACCTGCAACGTATAGGTGCCAGGCAGGGTGGCAACGTAGGTCTGACCGGTTGCACCTGCGATATTGGTATTGTTACGGCGCCATTGGTACGCAAGACCGGAGATGGCGGGTGTAGAGAGCGTGATGCTCTTACCCGGACAGATGCCGCGCAGGTTAGGCGCCAGAATAGTAGCCGGTGGCGCACCCTGAACGCTGACCGTTACTGCGGATGACGTATCAGAACAGCCGTTAGCGGTGTTGGTAACGCGGACTTTGTAGTTCCCGCTGTTGGAGATCACCAGTTGACGGGCAGTCGCGCCGGAGATCAGCAGGTTGTTGTTGAACCACTGATACGTAAGGCCTGTTCCGGTAGGTCCGGACAGCGTATCGGTGTTGCCGGTACAAACGATGAGTGGCCCGGCAGGAGACACGGTGGTCGGCACCGAGTTGACCGTGATGGTCACGCTATTGGTAGCGGTAGAACCACAACCCGGTACACTGAAGACACTGGCGGTGTAGGTACCGGCTACAGTAGCCTTGTAGATGCTGTCTGTAGCACCGGTCAGGGCCGTAGTGCCGCGGAACCACTGGTAGCGGAAGCCGGCACCGGTAGGCGACGCTTTAATAATAGCAGTGTCTTTGTTACAGATGGTAGTCGGACCCTGTGCGGCTACAGTTGGGTTGACAACCGGGGTGCCGATGTAGGCAGTATCCGGGCGGCGTGGCGTTTCACAACCGGCACTGATTTGCCAGTTATAGAAGTAATAGTAGTAGGAAGCGCTCGCGCCACTTGTGTAACCCGCAGTAATAGCGGCCACGCCCGGTACGGTGTAAGGATAGGTATAGCCAGTGGAAAACTCCCGGATCAGAGTGCTTATTCCGGAAGCAGCAGTCATCACTAACCGGTAATTAGCACCTTGAGGTACGGAGAAATTCAGCGGTACAGTAGTCACTGTAGTACCGCCACTCGTAACGGTCACATTACTGTTAGTAGCGGTTTGGAGGGTAGTTCCGGAAGCATCTTTTAATGCAACCGTTACGGAACCGGAAGTGCTGGCTGTGCCGGTAGCATACACATCCACCGACTGAATGTTGAAGGCCTGATAGGCATCAAACACCAAACCGATATCACTGAAACCAGAGTTTCCAGAGGTAGAGGTGGGCGTGGTTTTTCCTAAGTTGTAATAGGAGGTACCTGCACCGGATGTTACATAATAAACAGTAGTTGACGTCAGGCTAGGAGTTGTATAACTAGGACCTGTTGCAATAGGAGCACCACCCGTAGCGGAGCTATACCAGTTGATGGTGTTTCCGGAACCAGCTGTTGCATTGAGGGTGATTGTTCCGGGACCACAGCGTCCTACCGAAGCCGCTGAAAGCAACTGAGGACTGGTTACAAATACGGTATCCGGAATTATAGTGGAATCCACTACAGTACCACCGCATAAAAACACAGTACGGAACAGCGAAGAACTCGTTACATTAACTGCAGAATCAATGCTTCCTGTACCAGTACCTGGAATAGTCGTGTAGCTACCGCCAGTCAATGGCTTAGACTGCCAACGCACCGTCAGGCCATTGGCCGGGGTGTTCAGGTTCATCTTAACAGTGGCCGTCAGGCAGATGCTCTTGGGAGTGACTGCGATTGCAAAAGAAGGACGCGCTAATTGCCGATAGCCATAGGAAGGCAATGTGGTACTCAAAGGCCCTGCTGCAGCTGTAAGCGCTACGCTAGACGGGCAATAACCGGAAGGGTAGGAAGCCAGTACCGTAGTTACGTTTGGCGTACCGTTGTTGTCCTGTGCAACGATAAAGTATGAGATCGAATCGTTTACGCCGATTGCACTGGTCAGCAGGCTATAGTCGGGTATAAAGGTGAATACGTTGCCTACATTCGTTCCTTCGATCCACTTCCAGCCGTTGCCTGCGGAGGTGTTTGCACTGCCAAAAGCGTTTGCTTCAGAAGCTTTTTTGTAATACAGGCGAGGCTTGGTCCCGGTAGTGGTATTGACACCACTTGGATCAGTGATGGTTGCTACAATAGTAGGCGGCGCCAAGCAATAGCTGGTCGTAGGCAGTGGACTGTACGAGATCAGCGGACCGGCCGCATCGGTACCGGTACCGGTAAACTGCACCGCACCGGCATCCGGAAATGCGGGACGGGTAACACCATAAAAGTCGGTGCTAATAGATGGATTGCTACTGGAGTTGTTCTTGGCATAGCTGTTTCCGGAAGGCGCAAACACACCACTCAGTGTACCATTGGCCACCAAGTTGTTTTCGGTAAATGTTGCGTTCTCCCGCGGAGCCATGAATGTTTTATACAAGCCGCATGGCGTGTTGAAGGACGGATCGTTTGTTAGGTTATACGCATTTACCAGTCCTGCCGCAGTGGTACCTTCTGCATACAGATAGGAATTGGTAGCGGTAGGCGTGTAATAAATATTCTTGTTAGACGAAAAAGCCAGGTTGGATGGCGGTGTACCAGCGGCTCCTGAGCTTCTACGTACAGCTGCTGTAAATCCAGTTCCTGCCGGTGTTACATTCACCCGAATAATATTGTTCTGAAGATCTAAATTGGTAACGGTCCCGTAATAAATGCCCGTTGCACCAAAGTTTGTACCTGTAGATATTGAATTCAGGCTAATCGTGTTATTATAAACACGGGCGGCGGTTCCGCTATTAATGTACATTCCATAAAGAGGATTCACTCCACTAGCCGTTGGAGTTCTCAAATCAGAAATCACATTGTTGTATGCATCTATAGTGTCAGCGACAGCAGAATATAGCGGATATAGGACTGCAGTTGTACTACCATAGGCAACCTGTACATCCGTCATGAGGTTTTTATAAAACCTGACTGGTGCTCCTCCGGGACTGGCAATAGAGGAAACGTAGTACATATAATTGGTAGAAGAAGTTGTGTTATTGGTAATGCCTTTCATGACGTTATCGTGAATGTCATAACTCGCACTACCAGTACTGCTGATATAGACTCCATACAGCAAACCATTAAGAGTAATATTGTTGAAATAGTTATTGGCAATTTGAGATCCAGCGCCCAAATAGTATGTATATAGACAATACAGACTACTTGAAGAGGTAACGTTGTCTACCGTATCGTACTCAAAATATTTTACCGGGGATGGACTTCCTCCTCCATAACAATAAAATGCATAAATCGAACCACTCGAGGCAGTAAAATTAGACACTTTGTTTCTCCGGACAGAATAGCTAACGGTACCGGGAATACTACCGGTTTGATAAAACAAATACGATGAACCCGATGGACGCGTGATATTTGTTATCTTGTTATCATTCATGGAAAAAGACCCCCCAGCCTGTGTGGCACCTGCAGGATAAAAGCAGTAAAGGGTTCCGGATCCGGGAATACTGGCATTACTAAAGCTATTGGCGTTCATGGTAACGAACTTGGCAGTAGCAGGTGTGTAGATTCCATACATTGTTCCCGAGCTGGTACCACTAAATCCAACGCTGTTACTATCCGTTGAAAGAGAATCACCGGAAGCGTTCGAATAAATACAATATTGTGTAGAAGAGCCGCCTACATTAATACTGTTAGAATTGATCTTAGCATTCGTTCCGTTTCCGAGTTGATTGACCCCATAAACGATACTAGTCGATGTGGATCCTCCTCCACTGACGTTATTAATAGTATTTCCCCGGATAACCAGATTGGTGTTGTTATCGGTATAAACACCATAGCTCGTCGTAGTCGTGCTAAAGTTTTGAATCGTATTGCCAACAATTTGATTGTTGAAATCATATAGTGTAACAGCTACAGCCGAACCAACCCCGATGCCAAAGGCCTGAACACCACGTGTTACATTTTGAATAATATTGTTTTGAAACAGGTTGTTGCTATTGGCATCTGACTGATCCGTAGCAGTCGTTGTTAATCCGGTTGTATTGGTAGCAATGTGGTTGTTCAGATAAATACCAACCGAAGCCGTATTCGATTTATTGAGAGTAATCGTACAGTTTTTGATGGTTACAAACTGACAGCCATCGACCGGTGCAGTCGCATTGCGCTTCACCAATGCATACCCCCACTCCATCTGAGTGGTTCCTGTAGTATTGGAGCTGTTCTCCGCCAGATTCAGACCGTCAATGGTGACGTAATCGGTCCCGAGGATTTCGAACATCCCATCGGTTGAGGTACTGGCTCCCGTAAAGGCTGTTACCGTGTTGCCGTTTCCGTTAATCGTAACGCGTTTGGTAGCTGAAGTAGACGCGTTGAGCGTAGCTGAACCCAACATATAGCCTACACTGCCCGTCTGGGTCTGGTTGGCAGTTACGTTTACCGTTACGCCACCGGTGCCGACGCCTACCTTATTCAGGTACTTGATGGCACTATCCAGTGTGGGATACGTGGTTGATGGAACGGTGAGCGTACCAGTGGCCTGCCCAAAACTGCTCAGGCTACCTAGCAACACGATACTCAAAACAGACAGAAACCGAAGAAAGGTATATTTTCTCTCCATAAATGATTTTAAATACGCCGAAAACGGATCGGCAGTAATTGATGCGTCCGAAATTAGGGAATATTTGACGTTTTCCAATCAGATTTATTAATTAAAGAACCGCAATTCCATAACAAAAAGTACATTTTTACATCCTCCTGACACAGACACCAAACATCATTTTGGTATTCTTATAGAATTCCCCTTCAACTGATCCCGCACGCGTATCGCCCGTATTAGTGCTGCGCTGCCAGCACCTCCTCTCTTAGTTTTTCCGGAACCGTCTGCTCCGAAGGACTCTGCTGTTTTTCTTCTTTAATCTCTTTATACACAATGTCTTTAATACTGGCTTCGATCCGCTCTTTTTTGAGTCCCTGACGCAGGAGTCCGAACAAGGTCATATAGATATTGGCAACCCAGACCCAAGCAAAACCGGCGATCAAGTAGCCTTGCCAGCCGTCGTACAGCAACCTGTATCCGGTGATAACGACGAAGAATGCCGTCACATAATGGCTAAAGCAGTATTCACAGGTAAACAGGTAAAAAAACTTCCGCTGCAACAGCTTACGGCAGTCCTTGGATCTTTTCACACACCACTCCCGCGGCTCCCGGAAAATTTCTTCGTGCGTTACCGTCCAGGCCATACAGGCAATAGCCAACGGAATGACAAATACATGCACCAGATGTTCCGATAACGTCATGATTGAGAAGGCATTTAAGGCACAGCCTGACTCGCAATAACTATACCCGCAGCCTTTTCTTTTGAATCGCACAAAAAAATATTCAACAAACCGGGTTACCTTTTACTGCTTTGCTGATAAACAGCAGTTCAAATCTATTTTCAACACCAGAATTATGACATTCGTAAAACTCAGCGCCCTCGCTCTGTCTTTCGCCGTATTTGCTGCTTCTTGCACCAGCAACACTGAAGAAAACACTACCGTTAACACGGACACTGTAGCTCCTGCTACTGAAATGGTTGCTCCAGTTGCTCCTATGGACACTACTATGGCTGCTCCTGCTACCGGTACGATGACCACCACTGATACCATGATGACTCCAAATGGTACTGCTGTAGAAAAAACAACTACCACTACTGAAACCAAATAAGGTTTTCTCTCTCTTCTTTCTTGGTAGTCAAGAAAAAACCATCTCCCCGGAGATGGTTTTTTTATGGCCTTTTTCCGGCCCGCTATCTTTGTTGCCGTGGGCATTGTTATCCGCCAGTCGCTTAAAACCACTCTGGTTACGCTTGTAGGCGCGGCCATCGGTGCGTTTGTTATTTTTTTGTCGGCCAAACTGTTGCCGCTTCAAGAGCTGGGTTTCAGCCGCACCCTGACCAATTTTGCACTGGTAAGCGCCAGCATTCTGGTCCTGGGCTTTCATGGCACCCTGGCCGTTTTTATTTACCGCTACCCAATCGGCGATCCTCGCCGGGCCGCGTTCCTAGGCCTTTGCCTAACGCTGCCCCTCGCAGCCGTTTGTCTGGTTTCCGGAATCTACTTTGCCTGCAAAAGCTGGTTTGTAGGATTGTTTCAACCGGCCGACAGTCCCTTTTTCGACCGCTACTTTATCTGGCTGCCGGTATTTGCTTTTTTTGCCTGTCTGCAGGTTTTGCTGGAGTCGTACCTGATGGCCTACCTCAAAGTAGCCCAATATACGTTTGTTCGCGAAATCGGCCTTAAAGGCGGAAGCCTGTTGCTGATTCTGCTAATGGGAGCCGGCTTCATTTCGTTTTCTGCCTTTATCATCGGTTCGGTTTTGCTGTACGCCGTCGCCTGCCTCATTTTGCTGGCGCTGGTGGTCCGTACCGGTGGATTCAGCATTTCCTGGAACTGGAACCTGCTGCCCAGAGCCGAACGCCGGGAGCTCATTCATTTCGCCGGTTTTCATGCGCTGCTGGGCGTTTCGATCAATCTGCTCAATGCGATCGACGGAATCATGCTGGCTCCGCTCGATAAACAAGGCCTGCGCGCATCCGGAATTTACACCATTGCCTTGTTTGTGATTTCGATTATGCTGATTCCTATGCGGGCACTGACGCATGCCATTACGCCCGTGATTACCCAGGCCTATCAGGCACAGGATCACGCGCAGGTCGACAGCCTGTTCCGGAAGTCCTCCAATACCATGTTTCTGGCTTCGCTGGGCATGACGGTTATCATTCTGGCCAATCTCTCCAACGGACTGCAATTGCTGGGGTCGGAGTTCAAACCCATCCTGGTGGTCATTCCGATTTTACTGGTGGGACGGCTCGTGGACGCAGCTACAGGAATCAACGAACAGGTGTTGTCTATCTCGCGTCATTACCGGTTCAGCTTTGTGTTATCTATCGGATTGGTTGCTGGTGTAATTGTATTCAACCGGCTGCTGATTCCACGCTGGGGGGTGACAGGAGCGGCTACCGGTACTACAGCAGCTGTTTTACTGTACAATCTGGGCAAGTGGTACTTCGTCAAACAAAAGCTGGGACTCCAACCGTTTTCGCAGACCACCCTACGCATTCTGGCAGCCGGACTCCTGGCGTTCGGAGTGGGCTGGCTGTTACCGCACCTGCCGACGGCTCCGGTAGTGAGCCCTACCAAACATACGATCTTGATCCTGATGGATGCTACGGCACGTACGCTGGTAATCGCAGTCGTGTATCTGATCTTGCTCCTTGTCTTTAAAGCGGCTCCGGACCTGCTACCGGTGTTCCGGAACCTTCGCAACCGTTTCCCGGGCCGCCGATCATAATTCGTTTTTCTTGAGCCGGTGTTCCGGAACAGACCGGCCAAATACGTCTGTACAATCAAACGGCTCATTCGGTATAGATCCGAATGAGCCGTTTGCAGGTTCAGTGAGCCGAAGCTTTGTTACCGGATCAGGGTAAGGTCTCCTTTAAAATCCAGTATGGTGTTGCCTTTGTTGCCGCACTTCAGCTTGATCATGTAGTAGTAAGCACCCATATCGCAGGGAAGTCCACCGAAGGTGCCATCCCAGGCCGAATTCAGACTGTTGGCGCGAAAAACTTCCTGTCCAAACCGGTTGTAAACCGCTACAAAATCCAGCGTGATATCGCCTTTATACTGAATCTGCCAGGTATCATTGGTTCCGTCGGCATTGGGCGTAAAAGCTGTCGGGATAAATGGCTTGCAGCAATCGTCATAGGCAATGGCAACCGACGCCGAGTCGGAACAGTCATTCACATCACGCACCACTACCCGGTACGTCCCATTGGCCAGTCCGCTTACCTGCGACTGGGGATAGGTTTTCCCATCGCCTCCCATCCACAGGTAGGTATACGGAAGGGTGCCGCCTTTTACAGTCACCCGCACCTGACCGTCTGTATCAAAGCCGATACAGTCGTTGGGTTTAGCCGTCGTGGTGATGGTCAGTAGATCCGGTTGACCCAGCGTCGTGGCGGTATCTGCGAAGCATCCTTTGCTGTCTGCAATCCGGAACCGGTAGCTACCGGTTGCCAGTTCGTTAAACACCCCACCGGTAGTGCCTGAAACCTGCCGGGGACTGGTCATCTGGTATGTCAGCGGCGGTATGCCACCCGTAGCCGTCACGGTTATTACACCGTTGGCTTGTCCGTAGCACTGCGGCAGGGTCGAGGTCAGCCCGGCAAGTACCACCGGCGGAAAGCCGACCAGCTGAATGGTTGTATCACGCAGGCACCCGTTGGCATCTTTCAACGAAAGCGTATAGGTGCCGGCCCCCAGCGTAGTAAACGTTGTTGCCGAACCAAAACTGCCGTTGTTCAACGCATATTGGTAGGGAGAGGTGCCGCCTTGTCCGCCAAACTGAATGGCACCGTCTGTATAGCCCTCACAGGTAGGCATCTGAATCTGTACGCCCGTAAAGGTGATCGGTACCGGTTGGGTCAGCATCAGGCTTACATCGCGCTGACAGTTGTTCGCGTCCCGTATATGAATGGTATAGCTTTGAGCCGGCAGGTTATTGAACGTAGAGCCGGTTCCGTAGGCACCATTGTTCAGCGCATAGGTATAACCCGGGGTACCGCCGGTTCCGGAAACCGTAATGCTGCCGTCGGAACCGCCGTAACAGGAAATATTTTGGAAGGTCAGCCCGGTGTAGTTTACCGGTGTGGGCTGGCTCAGTGTCACCGCAGTATCGGCGCGGCAGCCGTTGCTATCAACCAGATGAAATGCATATAAACCGGCTGCCAGTCCCCCGAACGTAGGGTTTATGGTATAGCTGCCCGTACCCAGCGCATACTGGTAGGGGCGGGTTCCGCCGGTCTGCGAAAGGGTAATGGAGCCATTGGAGCCTCCGTTGCAGTCAGGCGGCGTCAGGGTCACCTGCGGCGTCAACCGGGCAGGCTGGGTTACAGTTACAACCGTATCCAGCAGACAACCGATCGCATCCTGAATCCGGATTGTATAACTGCCGGCGTACAGGTTGGTAAACACATTGTTGGGGCTCGGCAGCGCCGTGTTCAGTACATAAGTGTAAGGACCTACGCCACCGGTTCCGGAAAGGGTAATGCTGCCTCCGGCCGAATCCAGGCACCGTGCATTGACAATAGCGGTATTGGCATGAATGGTGATCGAATCCCGCACAATCAGTGTTGTATCTACGATGCATCCGTTGGCATCCCGCACGCTGAATATATAGGTGCCGGCAGCCAGATTGGGATACACCGCATTGGCCGAAAAACCACCACCGTTTTTTTGAAACTGATACCCGGGCACGCCACCGGTAGCACCCAGCGTAACCACTCCATTGCTCAAAGCCAGGCAGGTACTGGTGCGTACCGTAGCATTCATTACAATCCGTGTCGGCGACTGCAAGGTGATGGTACTATCGTACAGACAGCCCTTTGCATCCTGCAGACGTACGATATGACTGCCTGCGGCTATACCAGTAAACGAATTGGCCGCCCCATACGGACCGCCATCGAGCGAATAGCTGTAGGGCAGGTTGCCGCCGCTTCCGTTTACATAAATAGTTCCATTGGACGTATTGAAACAGGATGGATTCTGAACCACCAGTGTAAACCGCAGCACAGCCGGCTGTTTTACAGTGTCGGTCACCGTCAGATCACAGCTGTGAGAATCCCAGATCCGCACCTGATAAATGCCGGCCGCCAGTCCGCTGTAGGTTCCGGAAAGACTCAACGCACCGCCGTTCAGGCTGTACTGATACCCGGGCGTTCCTCCGGACCCGACCACACTGACCGCGCCGTTGGTAAGTCCATAGCAGGTTACGTCCGTAACAATCCGGCTGGCGACTACCGGCGTTGGCTGTGGGACTACGATCGTGGTATCCAAAAAACAATTATTGCTGTCTTTCACATGAAATGCAGCCGGGCCGCCCGGCAATCCCGGAAAGACATGGTTGGTGCTATAGGTGCCGGCACCAACGGCAAACCGGTACGGAGCCGTGGCCCCGGACGCAAACAGCCGCACCACGCCGTCGGATCCGCCGAAACACCTGACCGAATCTATGGTAGCCACCGCCTGTACCCGGATGGAATCCGGCAGGATGGCCACGGTATCCTTGATGCAGCCACGGGCATCCCGGATATGCAAGGTATACGTTCCGGAAGCGAGCCCGTTGAAAACTCCGGACGCGCTGTAGGCACCCGTGTTCAGCGCATACTGATACGGAGCGATCCCATTGCTGGCAGCCAGCTGAATCCGGCCACTGGCATATGCATTGCACGGAGGCAGGGTGGCGGCATACCCGGCTACAATCTGCGTGGTGTCTGCAACAACAATCGTAGTATCAAGAACACACTGCTGGGCATCGCGGACCTGCACCCGGTAGGAACCAGCCGGAAGTCCGTTGAAGGTATTGACGGAACCAAAGCTGCCGTTGTTAAAGGCAATACTGTACGGCGCGAGGCCACCGGAAGGTGTAATGGTTACCTGGGCATCGGTGCCGCCAAAACAGGTAGGCGCCCGGCCACTGGTAATCACTGCCGGTTTTACCGGTGCCGCCAGCGTAAAACTCATTGTATCGGTACAGCCTGCGGTATCCACTACGGTTACTCGATACGTCCCCGGATCCAGGGAATCTGTCTGGGCGGTATTGAGCGCGGTATAGGTCCGCACAGAAGTTCCCCCGGCACTGGTAATAACTACGTTACGCGGGTCCGGGCCACTGGGGGTCAGAGTGAAGACCGCTTTGGCCACGCAGGTAGCCGCCGACACCAGGGTAAAGGTGTAGCCGGGACGGGGTGCAATGTGAACCCGGTATGCACGCGAGCGCTTGCTCGACAGCGGACATCCGGCATCGGTATACGTCAGGTAGAACAGATAATCTCCGGCGGTTACCCCGGTTGTATTCCAGTTAAAGCGCACGATCGGACTGACCGTTCCGTTGTTGGTAACCGTGATGGTAGCCCCGGCAGGCAACCCGGCATACGTAACCGTGATAGGGTCGCCGTTTGGATCTATCGGGTTCAGGTTAAACCCGATTGCACCCGCAGCGCCACAGGCGTTGATGGTCGCGCTGTCCCGGATGGAGGCTCCGGATGCATTGGCCGGCGAGGCGTTAGGAGCGGTATTGTTGCAACCATTCAGCACCACAAAGGTCATTTCCCGCATACTGCTACCAACCAGCACTCCATTCCGGTACTCACTTACTTTGTTGACCACAAGCGACTGCTGGGACAAGTTGGGCGTAAAATCCAGCTGACCGGTTACGGTGCTAAAATTGATACTGCCATTTACCGCCAGTGGAGCCGTCGCACTGAATCCGGAAACATATGTTACGGGGCCGCTTAAAGCACCATTTACGCTTTGCAGCCCTGACACCAGTGCAAACGCCAGCGAGTCGGTATTGGGATCTACCGCACCCGGATTGTACCCCTGGGGGATGTTTACACAGAAAAAGGGCGTCGGAATAGTCGTATAGGTAGGCGAAGAATTGGTGGCCCCACTCAGGTTATTCAACGTCGCTTCCAAACCCATAATCGAGCCGTTTGCACCCTGTACAATGTTATTGATATTGTTGGACCGTCCGGCAGAGCTGCTGATGAGTTCACCCGCAAATACAAAGCGCCAGTTGGCCGAGGCCGATGGCACGGTGATCAGATTGGTGTACCGGAATCGCTTTACCCCCGGATTGGTACCACCGTTGCAACTCGTTGAGCTGAGCTGGGACGGACAGACGGGAGACACCTCTACACCGGGGCCTTGCAGAAGCAAACTTGTGAAGGTTCCCTGCAACGTGTTTCCGTTGTACAAATAGATCCGCGGATTGGCGGTCGTAAACGAAGGAAAGGTCTGTCCGCTGCAATCACCGTAGACATCCAGATATACCCGGTAGCTGTTGCCCGACTGATACTGATAATACAGATCAGCACCATAGATATGACTGGCCTGTGCCGTACGGCTGGCAGCCAGCAACCAAAACACACACAGACACAGCACCCGCAGGAGCGCACCATTTTTAAAAAAAACCTTCACGGAATGGTATAAATTAAATCAAACGAATGAAAAGAAATGTCAACTAAAGACCTACTGGAAATCCAGACACCAAAAAAGCCAAACCGTTTGGTGAAGGCTTCTGAATGGAAGCCGGTGCTCACAAATTTATTTCGTTTAATGAGTATTTCATAACATTTTAAACACAATCGGAGCAAAAGCCGCTTTTGGCGGCTTTTTGATGCTCCTGCCGGCGTTTCGGCGACCGGTTTCCGGTGGAGGAATCGGGGCCTGCCTGTACTTTTGCGCCCCTTTGCTATTCTCCCCTTCTTAGCCTGTTATGTATATGAGGTTTTTAGTTCCATTGCTGTGGCTGCTCCTGCTCCCGGCCTACCTACCGGCGCAGATTCCAGAACCCTGGTTGCTGCCCAAACGGGAATTCCGGGCCGCCTGGGTAGCCACGGTTTCCAACATCGACTGGCCGTCCAAACCCGGTCTGCCGGTTGAAGCCCAAAAAGCAGAAGCCATTCAGCAGCTGGACCGCCTGCGCAGTATGGGATGCAATGCGGTTATCTTCCAGGTGCGTCCGGCCGCCGATGCCTTTTACCAGAGCCCCTATGAACCCTGGAGCCGGTTTCTGACGGGTAAGCAAGGACGCGCGCCGGATCCGTACTACGATCCATTGCAGTTCTGGATCGAGGAAGCGCACAAGCGCCACATGGAGCTGCATGCCTGGTTCAATCCGTTCCGGGCGCTCACCGACAGCAAGAAAAACCCCAATCCGGAAACGCACGTGACCCGTACCCAGCCGCAGTGGGTCATTAATTATGGTGGCAAATCGTATCTGGACCCCGGCATTCCGGACGCCCGCGCGTACACGCTCCAGGTCATTGCCGACTGCGCCCGCCGGTATGATATCGATGCGGTTCATATAGACGATTATTTTTACCCTTACAAAGTAGCCGGTCAGGAATTCGGTGACGGCGGCTCCTATGCCCGCTACAATTCCGGAAATCTGGGTCGCGCCGACTGGCGTCGTTCCAATGTAAACGCGTTCATTCAGGCGATGCATGATTCAGTCCGGGCCATCAAACCCTGGGTTAAGGTCGGTATCTCGCCGTTTGGTGTCTGGCGCAGCCGGGCTAAAGATTCCCTCCGCGGATCGGATACCCGGCCTACAACCACGACCAACTACGACGATCTGTATGCCGATGTGCTGCTGTGGCAGGAAAAAGGCTGGGCCGATTACCTGCTTCCGCAACTGTATTGGGAGCATGGTCACCGTTCAGCACCGTTTGAAGTGTTATTGCCTTGGTGGAACCAGTGGAAATACAGCCGGCATGTGTATTATGGTCTGGGCGTGTACCGGATGGCAGAACCCAACAGTCCGGCAACCTGGCGGAGCCCGGCGGAAATTTTGGCGCAGATCCGGGCCATCCGGAAGCTGAAAACGTCCAGTGGATTTGCGTTTTACAGCGCCGTTTCATTCAGCAAGATTCCCCATGCGCTGTCCGACTCGCTGATGCAGCTATACACGCCGACGATTGCCTTGCCACCGGCGATGCCCTGGCTGGGCAAGACTGCACCGGCGATTCCGGCCGGACTGCGTGTTACAGCCGATGCCGGAACCGCCTCTTTACAGTGGCAGCCCATTGCTGCGGCCGGTCGCGAACCGATCCGGTATGCCGTTTACCGGTTTGCCGCCAATGAACCCATCAATACCGAGCGCTCCGAGCGGCTTGTAGCGCTGACGCATACGCCTTCTTATGTGGACGAATTCCGGCCCCGCACCGGTTCGGTGGTGTATGTGGTAACGGCGCTCGACCGGCTCTGGAACGAAAGTGCTCCCTCGGCCATCGTGCAGCGACCGTAGGTTCCGGAAACGCAGGTACGGCCGAATGAACAGCAGCATTTCCGGTTGCTGTTTTGATAGCAAGTTCTCCGGTGTATCTTTAGCCTTCTTCCTCATGAAAGCGTTCTACCTCTCTGTTGCTTTGACCGCCATTGTACTGGCAGGCTGCTCCAAAAATGACGATACCAAGACCGGTACGATAGCGGGTGCTGGTGGTCCGGCCTCGATTCGGGTCTCGCTGGTGCGGGATGGGGTGCCGGTAGACAGCGGCCGGGTACGCATCCGATACAATGCCAGCTCGGCTCCGTCCAACCCATATGGCTGGAATGACAGTGCCGATGTGGTCCGCTTTGAATCGTCGCCGGCACAGGCCTTGTTTCCGAGACTGCGCAGAGGCCAGTATTTCATAGATGCTACCGGCTATCTGCCGCTGACAGCCTTCAACAACCCACGGATTGCGACCGGCAGTGTAGCGTATCTGCTCACCGATTCGACAGCCGTGAATGTGGTCATTCCACTCGACAAACTCGTTCCCTAACAGCACGCATTTAGCGCTGTTTTCAGGCATTTCCCGCTTCCGGAATTTAAGGTTCCGGAAGCGTTTTTTATGGGGCTGATTTCGGTATCTTTGGTAAAAGACCGTGATTTATGTTTGATGACGACGAGTATCTGGATGATGATCATGCTTCCATGGAAGCATTGCTGGAGCGGTTTGAAGCAGTCAAAGCAGGTGAAAGTAGCGGTATGTTGGACGAGGAAGATTTTGAAAAGCTGGCCGAGTATTTTTTCCAAAATAACAACGAAGAACAGGCGCTTCTGGCCTGCAATATTGCCCGGACCTATTATCCGTTTTCCACTTCAGTGATGCTGTTGAAAGCCGAGATTTTATCGGCTTCCCAGAAGTATGGTCAGGCGCTGAAAGTACTGGATGAACTGGAGCAGTACGACGCCCATAATATCGACAGTGTACTGCTACGGTCGGATATCCTGGTCAGCCAGTTTAAGTATGATGCGGCGGCCCTCTGGCTGGAAGGCGAAGCCCCACATTTTAAAGGCCGGGAACTGGTTGAGTTGTTGCTGGAACTGGCCGATGTCTATGACGAAGGGGAATCCTTTGAACTGGTATTTGAAACGCTGAAGCGCATCATTGCTATGGCGCCCCGCCATGAGGAAGCGTTGCAGAAAATTTGCTTCTGGGCCGAGTTTACCGGTCGCCTCGAAGAGAGTATAGCCCTTCATCAGGCCATCACCGAAAAAGATCCGTACAACGCGCTGGCCTGGTTTAATCTGGGTGCCGCCTATCAGGGCCTGAAGCTCTGGGAGAAAGCGATTGATGCCTATGAGTTCTGCGTGGCCATTGACGAGAATTTTGAATTTGCGTACCGTAATATGGCTGATGCCTACATGAGGCTTAAATGGTACGAGCGGGCGGTTGAAGTGCTGGAAAAACACCTCGAAATTGCCAAGCCTGAAGACGTGATCTACGAGGCCATGGGCTACTGCTGGGAAAAGCAAAAGCAATATTCCAAAGCCCGTCACTACTACCGGCAGGCTTCCAAACTCTCTCCGCAGGACGACGGCATCTTTTACAAGATCGGCGAAACCTATGCGCGGGAAGAAGACTGGGAGAAAGCGGCCAAGGCCTTTGGGGTGGCGCTGAACCTGGACAAAGACAACGCCGGCTACTGCATGGCGCTGGGCAACTGCCTGATGGCGATGGGTGCGGTGAGTGAAGCCTTGGTATGCCTGCTCAATGCCGTACGGCTCAAGCCTCAAAACAAAACCACCTGGACCACCCTGATCCGGGGATTGTATATGGGCGGCTATTATGAAGAGGGACTGACGCAACTGGAGATTGCCCGCGAGCATTTGGGGGATAAGCCCGACCTGCGCTACTATGATGCGGCCCTGCTGCTGGAGATGGGTAAAAGCAAAGAAGCGGTCCTACAGTTGGAACAGGCGCTGAGTGGGGCTCCCAACCGGCTTAAGATCTTTACTGATCTCAATCCCGATTACCTGCGCCGCTCCGCCGTGAGTGAGTTGGTGGCCCGGTACAAACGGAAGTAGAAATTTTCCGGAAAAAATTTAAAAGAGAACACCGACCAGTTATGGCCGGTGTTCTCTTTTAATGCATTTGCATCCTTCGTAAATTCGATTTGAATGGATAAGCCGCTACCGCCTGCAAAACAAGATCCAATGAAGCCTCCAAGTCAGTATTTGTTCCGCCTGATGTAACCATCAAGGTCATTTAGAGGTGGATAAATGACTGCACCGATTGTTGGCCGTTCTGAGCGCGCAGCAACAGGAAGTACTGACCAGCCGGTAACAGACTTACCGGAATCCGGATCTCGCTGCCGTGGGTAGCCGTGCCGGAGAGCTGAATGCGAATCTGGCCGGTCAGGTCGGCAACCAGCACCTCCCGAAGCAGTATGTCTTCCGGAACGCGAGCAGTCAGGACATCGGTTGCCGGATTGGGCGAAAGGGTAACCGGAAAGGAGGCCTTGGGAATAAAGTCGGTTACCTGAAGCGCTGCCGTGCTGGTCTTGGCTACGAACAGCGTAAACACGCCGCCTACGGCTCGTTTAAAACTCCCAAAATTCATAGAATCAGGGCTGGCAGAATACCCCGCTACATAGGCAGCAGCGCCATCGGATGTCAGTACAATTGCATTGCCGTAATCATGCTGACTTCCACCAGCAAAACGTGCCCAGATAAGACTTCCGGAAGCACTTAGTTTGTAAAGAAACGCATCGGTGCGCGAAGTAGTATTGCCCCACCTGACGGTATCAGTTCCCCATGCAGCCGGATCGTAGACGCTTCCGGCACAATACAAATTGTTGGCGGAGTCCGATATTAGCCCACCTACTGAAGCAGACCCACCGCTATCTCTGGCGCCTTTCATCCAAACAGGCTGACCGTTTGCATTAAAGCAAACAATAAAGGGAGTAAACTGACTGCAGAATGGAAGGGTGAATTGCCCGGTACCAGCGCTTACACTGCAAAAATAGTTTGCGCCTAATACAGCTATGTTTCCATTGGGTTGCTCTACAATGCCTCCTAAACCGATTGTTCCAGATGTGCCTTGCCCGCTCTGAGGCAAGTGACCATACACGCCATTACTCCATTTTGCCTTACCACTCGAATCAAACTTTACAAGGTATCCTGTTTCAGTAATCGCACCTGTGGAACGACTGTTGAGAATGATGGTATCAAACTGAATTGCTCCGGAGAATTGTCCATCCAGATAAATGTCCTGTTTGTCGTTTATATAGCAAGAGCCGAGTAAACGGCTTCCACGAGCGCCACGAAGCATTTGTACTTTGCCAGTCGCATCCAAACGAGCAACAAAAAAACGCTGCTGTTGCCCCACCATCGACCATCGGCTGAGTCACCCGGAAGGTATCTATCTGGAAGGTATCTATGTAACTGCCGGTCAGAGCAATCTGTCCTGCTTTATTTACGGATAAGGCCCCAATGGAAGCACCCTGATTGTTGCCGGTAAAAAAACGACTCCAAAGCCGTTTGCCGGAGGTGTCCAGGCTAAACAGAAATCCATTGTACTGTCCAAGCTCGGTAGGATCGGAACTTACCGTGGTGTCGATCAACAGATTTGCATCGGTTACCGGCGGATTTGGGGTTGTAAAGAATCCGTAATTTCCGGCTACATAGAGTCTATCAGAACTATCAATTTCCAAATTGTTAGCAAATACTTCACGAATACCATAACCTGTAAAATCTTTTCTCCATATAATAGAGCCTGTTGGTGTGTACTTGATGATGAATGTGCTTATCTGATGTTGATAAAACGAGTCAACATAAGAGCCCAAAATATATAGATTTCCGGAACGATCTCTTACCATATCGCCCCGCAGTCTGGCCTGCCGGGTATTGCGGATAGGTCCAAGCCGTCTGCCAGCCACCCATTTGGGCAAATCCGCTCACCCAGGAAAGCAGTCCCATAAACACTCCTAACAAAACCTGTTTCATTAAATACAATTTCGAAATTCATCTAAAGTAAATCGCAGGTTCCGGAAACGAAAACAGGCTGCTCCATTTCCGGAACAGCCTGTTTCAAAACCGCTTTAAGTTCTTATCCTTTCAGCACACTGCGGCTGATAACGATTTTCTGCACTTCGCTGGTGCCTTCGTAGATCTGGGTGATCTTGGCATCGCGGAGCAGACGCTCAACGTGGAATTCTTTTACGTAGCCGTAGCCGCCGTGGACCTGTACGGCTTCGTTGGTCACCCACTGGGCAATCTCGGATGCATACAACTTAGCCATTGCCGCCGCCAGATCGTAATCCTGATGCTGGTCTTTCAGCCAGGCGGCTTTGAGGCACAACAAACGGGCGCCTTCAATCGCCGTTGCCATATCGGCCAGCTTAAATGCAATCGCCTGGTGGTTCATGATCTCGGTACCGAACGCTTTGCGCTCTTTGGAATATTTCAGGGCCAGTTCATACGCACCGGAGGCAATGCCCAGTGCTTGTGAGGCAATCCCGATCCGGCCACCGGCCAGGGTCTTCATCGCAAACTTAAAGCCGAAACCGTCTTCACCGATCCGGTTTTCCTTCGGCACCTTCACATCCTGAAACATAATGGTGTGGGTATCGGAACCCCGGATGCCTAATTTATTTTCCTTAGCCCCTACGGTTACGCCGGGGGTGTCTTTGTCTACGATCAGGGCGTTAATGCCTTTATGTCCTTTATCCACATAGGTCTGTGCAATCACCAGATACGTGGACGCGCTGCTACCGTTGGTAATCCAGTTTTTGGTACCGTTGAGCAGGTAATAGTCGCCCATGTCTTCGGCGGTGGTGCGCTGCGACGTTGCATCCGATCCGGCTTCCGGCTCGCTCAGCAGAAACGCACCGATTTTTTCACCGGAGGCCAACGGCTTCAGGTATTTTTCCCGCTGCTCGTCGTTGCCGAATGTTTCCAGCCCCCAGCATACCAGCGAGTTATTGACGCTCATACACACCGAGCAGGAGGCATCGATCTTGGAGATTTCCTCCATTGCCAGCACATAGCTGATCGAGTCCATTCCGGAACCGCCCCATTTCGGGTCGACCATCATCCCCATAAAGCCCAGTTCACCGAGCTTTTGGATCTGCTCTTTCGGAAATTTTTGCTGCTCATCGCGCTCAATCACGCCGGGCAACAGTTCGGTACGGGCGAAATCACGGGCGGCGGCCTGTACGGCCAATTGCTCTTCAGAAAGCTGGAAATTCATAGACAGCGAAGATAATTAAGATAGCGGACAACTGATAATGGATAGTGAATAGTGATTTTCCGGAAGGTTGTTTTCTCTATTGGTGTGAGTGTCACCTAACCAGCCCCCCCTCTGCATTTCAGCCTCTATTACTTCAACGAGAAGAATTTATGCTATCTGCATACAGGCCACACAGGTATTCACTATCCACTTATCTTTGGTTGTGCCCCGCTCCGACGCCCATCTCACTGAAGACGAACTGCTCCAACAGTTCCGAAAAACGGGCGATACCTATTGGCTGGGACAGGTGCTGCAAATGCACACGGTACTGCTGCTCGGGGTGGCGATGAAATACCTGAAAGAGGCCGAAAGTGCCGCCGATGCGGTGCAGACAGTTTTTCTGAAGGCCCTGACGCATTTTCCGCAGGACGAAATGCGCAACGTAAAAGGCTGGCTGTACATTTTGGTGCGCAATTATTGCCTGCAACTGCTGCGTGAAAAAGTGTATCACGCGCCGGTCGAAGCCATTGATACCTCCCCGGCCATCGATCCGGAAACGCCGGATGAAGCTGCCTGGGAAAAAGAATACACCCTGCAACAACTGGAAGCCGGCCTGGCGCGCCTGCCCGCCGAACAGCGTACGGTCATCGATCTGTTTTACCTGCAACGCAAAAGCTACGCAGAGGTACAATCCCTTACCGGCTACACCTTCGGGCAGGTTAAAAGTTACATTCAAAACGGCAAGCGGGCCCTCCGGCTCCTGCTGCAATCCAAACGTACCGTCTGATGATGCCTCCGGAACATCCTTTCCTACCCGGCCAGTCGCCCGACGATGAGACCCTGCTGGCATACGCCGAAGGCCGTTTGTCGCCGGAGCAATCGCATGCAGTGGAACGCTGGCTGGCCACTGAAACCCCCGAAGCGGAGGCAATCGAAGGCCTGCAACTGCTGGAATCCCAGACGACACGGGCGCTTCAGAAACGAATCAACAACCGGGTGGCCCTTTCCACGCGCCGGAATCGCCGCGAGCGACGCCAACAACCCATCTCCCAACGTTGGGTCATCACAGCAGTAGCCACCATCCTAGGATTGCTTTTACTAGCTGCTCTATACTTTTTCGTGTTCCGGAAAACCAGCTAATTTTTCCGGGAATCCCCGCTTCCTCATTCCTGGCCGGATCGGCTGATTCAAAGGCTGCAAGAATGCAGTTTGGACTTTAAACGGCCGTTTCCGGAATTTTACACTCATGACTGCCTCACCCCTTACCGGTAAAAAAATCATCCTGGCCGTAACCGGCTCGATTGCTGCGTATAAAACACCGTCGCTGGTCCGGCTGCTGGTCAAGGCCGGGGCCGACATCCGGGTCCTGATGACGGCGGCGGCGGCGGATATGGTCTCGCCGCTGGTGCTGGCCACCCTTTCCAAACATCCGGTACACCAGTCGGTTCACAACGGCAGCGACTGGGCCAATCATGTCGAATTGGGTCTTTGGGCCGATGCGATGCTGGTGGCACCCTGTAGTGCCAACTCGCTGGCGAAGCTGGCGCATGGCCTCTGCGATACCGTTGTAAGCGCGGTGTATTTATCGGCACGATGCCCGGTGTTTGTCGCACCGGCGATGGATGCCGATATGTGGGCACATCCGTCCACCCAAGCCAATGTCGCCACGCTCAAAACCTACGGCAACCATCTGGTTCCGGTAGGTTTTGGCGAGCTGGCCTCCGGACTGGTCGGTGAAGGCCGGATGGCCGAACCCGAAGAATTGGTCGGCTGTCTGGGAGATTTTTTCCGGAATGCCCAAGCCGCCCGTCCCCTGGCCGGGAAGCAGGCGCTGGTTACGGCTGGCCCAACGTATGAGCGCATTGATCCGGTGCGGTTCATCGGTAATTTCTCGACCGGAAAAATGGGCATTGCCATTGCAGAAGCGTTGGCTGAAGCCGGGGCCACCGTGCAGCTGGTGTTGGGGCCGACACACCTGTCGGCGCAGCATCCGGGTATCACCACACATCGGGTTGAATCGGCGCAGGCCATGTACGACCAGTGTTTGAATCTGTTTCCGGCCTGCACGGTAGCCGTGATGGCTGCAGCGGTGGCCGATTACCGGCCGGTAGAACAGGCCGCTTCCAAAATAAAAAAGGCGGCTGATGCGTTCCAGCTTTCATTGACGCAGAATCCGGATATCCTGGCGCAGTTGGGACGGCTGAAGAAACCGTATCAGTACCTGGTGGGATTTGCGTTGGAAACCCATAACGAGGAAGCCTATGCACAGGAAAAACGAGTCCGGAAAGCAGCCGATCTGATCGTGTTAAACTCTTTGCAAGATGCCGGTGCAGGCTTTGCTACCGATACCAATAAAGTGAACTTTGTAACCCGTCAGGGCATTGAGCGGCTTCCGCTGATGCCCAAGACTGAAGTCGCCCATGAAATTGTGCAGTTTATTCTCCAAAACCTCCCGGCTCCCCGCATTGAAACGCCTGTTGCTTAGTCTTCTGTGCTGGATGGCGTCCGGATTGGTGCATGCACAGGAATTTGTGTGCAAGGTATCGGTGTTGCACGCGGCCATCCGCAATACCGATGCGCAGGTATTTACTACCATGGAACGGTCGATCTCCGACTTTATGAACGGCCGGAAATGGACCTCGGATGCGTTTCTTCCGGAAGAGCGAATCCCGATTAATATCCTGCTCAACCTGACCGAGAAAAGCGGCGATGATATCTATGCCGCCAAGCTGACCATCAATGCGTCCCGGCCGGTATACAACACCTCCTACACCTCGCCTACGGTCAATTTTCTGGACCAGAATGTCAGCTTCCGGTATTCGCAGTTTGCGCCGCTCAATTTTGATGATAACCGGGTAGCCGGCAACGATGCGTTATCCTCCAATCTGACTGCGATCCTGGCGTATTACGCGTATCTGACGCTGGGGCTGGACTACGATTCGTTTTCGCCCAACGGTGGAGAAGCGATGTTCAAAAAGGCACAGAACGTGGTCTCCAATGCACCGGAAAATGCTGCTGCAATCAAAGGCTGGATGGCGTCTGAAAGCCAGCGCAACCGGTACTGGCTGATTGACCAGTTGCTGAACCCACGGTTCCGGGCGTTTCGACAGTACTGGTATGAGATGCACCGGCTGGGCCTGGACTACCTGTACAGCAAACCCGAGCAGGGACGCGATAAGGTGTTGTCCGGCATTCCGGCCTTGGCGCAGCTGCAACGCGACAATCCGGGATCGATGCTGCTGCTGTTCTTCTTCAGTGCCAAAGTAGACGAGTACGTAAAAATCCTGGGACAGATTCCCCGGGATGCACGGGCGGTTTACATTCCGAAACTGGTGCAGGCCGACGAAAACGGCGTTTTGAATACCCGTAAATACGAAGCGCTGAAGTAATGCGAAACGGATTGCTATGCCTGCTGCTCGGACTGCTTTCGGCCTGTGGGACGGATACCCCGCCCCTTCCGGAAGACCAGATGGCCGCGTTACTGACGGATGTCCACCTGGCAGAAGTGCGAGCCACCCAGATTCCGGACAGCCTGGGCGAAAAATACATGGGTCGCAATCTCGACTCGCTGGCCGTGTACTACCAGGCTATTTTCCGGCACCATCAACTCGATGAAACTCGTTTCCGGAAGGCACTCGACTGGTATCTGGCCCACCCGGCGGCCCTTGACAGCGCGTACAAGAAAGCAGTAGTCGGTATGGATCGGCAACTGGGCAGTCCACCCCCACCACCGTCGCAATCCTAACAGCGGCTTTCATTCCGCGCTTAAAAAGAACGATCCGGAAGGATCGGTTTTTGAGGGGTCTCCGGCCATAAAGGGGTATCTTTGAAAGTCATTTTCTTTTGCTCAGATGCTCCAAAAACTGGATATCCGCAACTACGCCATCATCGATTCGCTGACGCTGGAGCCGGATGCCCACCTCAATACCGTTACCGGCGAAACCGGTGCGGGAAAGTCTATTATTCTGGGGGCCCTTTCGCTGATTCTGGGCGAACGGGCCGATACCTCCATGCTGATTTACAAAGACCGTAAATGCAGTATTGAAGCCGTTTTTGATACGTCCGGAAACACCGCTTTTGCACAGGCCCTTCAGGCCGCCGAACTCGATGAAGAACCGGATAGCAAGTGCATTATCCGTCGCGAAATTGCCACGTCCGGAAAAAGCCGGGCCTTTGTCAACGACACCCCGGTAACCCTGGCAGTCCTCCACGATCTGACCTCACTGCTGGTAGATCTGCACCAGCAGTTCGACCACCTGGCGTTGCAGAACGACCATTTTGCGCTCGATGTAACCGATGCGCTGGCCGGAGCCTTTCCGTTGCGCCAGACCTACCAGAAAGCCTGGCAGCAGTACCGCAAGGCCGAGCAGACCTTACAGACCTTGCTGGCGCGGCAAAGCCAGTGGCAGCAGGAAGCCGATTACAAACAGTTTTTGTATGACGAGCTATACAGCGCCGGTTTTAAAGCCGGGGAAATTGAAGCCGCCGACCAGCAACTGCGGCAGGTGGCTCATACCGAGAAGATTTTAAGCGTGCTGCAAATGAGCCTGCACGTACTCGATGAAGGTGAACAGCCCCTTTTACAGGAGTTCCGGCGCACCACCCAGCAGCTGAACGGCATTTCCGGAATCTTCCCGGCCGTAGATCCGATTGTAGCCCGGATGAACACCGCTTTTGTGGAACTCCGTGACCTAACCGATGAACTGTCTCAACTGGAAGCAACGCTGCCTCTCGACCCGGCCGAAGCGGCACTGTTGCAGGAACGATTTGATCTGGGATACAAGCTGCTTAAAAAGCACGGGCTGACGACTACCGATGAACTTCTAGACTTGCAGGCCCGGCTGGAGCACGATTTACAGGCCTCGCTGGATCTGGGCGACGCCATTGAAGCCAACCGGGCAGAGGTAGATGCCAGCCGCGCCAAGATGCTGAAAGCCGGTGAAAAACTAACAGCCGCCCGCACCAAGATTGCACCGGACCTGTCCAAAAAAATAACCCATTTGCTGGGACTGGTCGGAATGCCCAACGCACGGCTGGAGCTGCGTGTTGCAGCGCTTAAAGAGCCCCAGAGTCTGGGTATGGATGCGGTAGCGCTGTTACTCGACGCCAACAAATCCGGTCATTTTGTGCCAGTGCAGAAGGCGGCTTCCGGAGGTGAAATGGCCCGGATTATGCTGTGTATTAAAAGCCTGACCGCCCGTGCGATGCACTTACCGACCCTTATTTTTGATGAGGTAGACACCGGGATTTCCGGAGAGGCAGCCCGACAGGTCGGCTTGCTGCTCAAAGAGCTCTCAAGCTACCATCAGGTGATCTGCATTACCCACCAGCCACAGGTTGCTGCACGGGGCAGCCGCCATTATTTTGTGTTTAAAGAAGCCGGCGGTAACGCCCGCATCAACACCCAGATCCGCGTGTTGCAACCCGACGAGCGGGTATCTGCTATCGCGCGGATGATCGGCGGCGAACAACCTTCTGCTGCTGCGCTGGAGAACGCCCGCGAACTGGTCGAGAGTTTATAGGAAACTATCTTTTCAAATAGGAAGATCTAAAAAATTTCTGTACTGTCCTTGGAAAGCTGTTTCGACCTGAAGCTTTTGGATCTCCATTGGATTCAAAATACAGATGATCCATACGACCTCTGTGCACATGGGCATGTCCTTGTGAAGATTGGCACTGAGATCGTTTCGGATCAAAACAGTCTGTATGTTACGGTAAGTGCAACTGCTCTGTATCTGATGAGAACGCTTACAAGCAATTATCAGGAAGGCGATTATTTTAGCCAGCTTCTGCCTTGTTGCGGCCACTCTCTTATAGTTGACGAAGCAAAAGGAAATGTTCTGATCTGTGGTTGCTCCAGCGGGATTGACTGGACGATCCTTCATAGAGAAGATAACACCATTGAGCACAGATCAAACAACGGTCAGGTAGCAGCCATCAGCAAGGACGCGTATCAGAAGCTGGTGTTCGATTTTGCCGATCAGGTTGACCAGTTCTATTAGTCCTCTTCACCCAAGATACTCCCGATGGATGAAGAGGACAGAAAGGGATATCTTCTATTTTGGAAAGAATGGAAACAGCTACGAGGGCATTGATTTAAAGAACCTGGATTCCGTATGTGCGTTTTTACGCAGGCCGGTATTCGCCGTCGCCCTCCTGATCCCAGAACCGGACCCGGTTGGCAGTTACTTTCACCATGCAGATATCGGGCGTTTCCAGTCCCTGCGGAAACCACCGATTCAGTTCCTCAACCCAATGATCGGCCATCATGCTTTTCTGGGTAATCACGCTGGCATCGCCATAGCATTCTACAAACAACATGTCTGGAGTCTGGTAGGTGAGTGTTGCGTGCGGATGATTCTGAATCTGACGCACCTTGTTGCTGTCGAGATAGGTAAAGAACCAGGATGTCCCGTCGTACTCCACCTGTCCGTTGTTGCTCATAGGTCGGGTATGCTGGGTTCCCCGGCCATCCGTGGTGGTCATCATGCAGAAGTCGAGATTTTTCATCTTCGCTGCCAGGCTTTTAAGCGAAACGGTTTTCATAGAAAAAAGGTATTGCGTGTACAGGCCCGTCCAAAGACCATGCCGGTTGCAGGCCCACCCTGTTCCGGAAACGAATCGCCCGCCTTACCTTTCACCGCATTCCCAACCAGTTGCTTAAACATTCCACGCTATGATTGAAGTTCAGGCTATTTCCAAGCAATACCCGGGTAGTACGAAAAAATCCAAGGCCCCTGAACAGATTGCCGACCGTCGATACGCGGTAGACCAGGTGAGTTTTACCTGCACCCCCGGCCGGATTTATTCGTTGCTCGGTCCCAACGGCGCAGGCAAGACGACCACGCTGCGCATGATTGCCACGCTGATTCAACCTACTTCCGGACGCATTCTGGTAAACGGGTATGATACCGTACAGCAATCGGAAGACGTGCGTCGGCGGATCGGCTTTCTGACCGGCTCGACCAACCTCTATGACCGGATGACGCCTACGGAAACGGTCAAATACTTTGCCGACCTCTACCGGATGCCGGCAGATCAGTTCCGGAAGCGGAAAGAGCTGCTGTTTGACCAGCTGGGCATCAACTCGTTTTTAAACAAGCGCATCAGCCAGCTTTCGACCGGTATGAAGCAGAAAGTCTCTATTGCCCGGACCATGATTCATGACCCGGACGTAGTCGTCTTCGACGAGCCGACTTCCGGACTGGACGTGATTACCGCCAGCAGCATCATCGATCTGATCCGCGATTGCAAGGCCGCCGGCAAGACCGTCATTTTCTCCTCGCATATCATGAGTGAAGTGGACCTGTTGAGCGATGAACTGGCCATCATCAACAGCGGAAAAATCATCTACAACGATACGATGGCGCAGTTTCGCCAGGAAGCCGGCACCGAATCGCTGACTGCTGCTTTTATCCGAATCATTCAAACCAGTACCGCAGCCCTATGAACACGATCCTGACGATTTTCCGGAAGGAAATGACGACGACCCTGCGCGACCGGCGTACGCTCATCTCGGCGATTTTGCTGCCTGTGCTGGCAATGCCGCTGCTGCTGTTGGGCATCACCAAGTTCAGCAAGGTCATGGCCGAGAAAGAAGCGACCAAAACCCTGCGGATCGTACTCAACCATGCCCCGGAGGCACTGCAACAGCAATTCCGGAAGGCACCCGGATTTACGCTGCTTCCGCAGATGACTCTGGCAGCGGCACGGGATTCGGTAACTTCAGAGGCGTATGACGCAGTGCTCGATTTTGATCCGGCCTTTGAAAGCAGCATCGACAGCCTGCAGTCCGGACAGGTTGCCTTCTACTATAAAAGCACCAATACTACTGTCGAAGACCGGGTTTCGCAGGTGCTGGATGCCTACAAGGCCGACTTGTTGAAAGCCCGTTTTCAGCGGTTGAATCTGGAACCGGCCATGCTGGAGCCGCTGACGCTGCGTACTGTAAACGTGGCCTCCAAGCAGGAACAGCTGGGTATGATGGCGGGCGGCTTTTTGCCGTATGTATTTATCCTGTTTTGCTTTATGGCCTGTATGTATCCGGCGCTGGATCTGATTACCGGCGAGAAAGAAAAAGGCACCCTCGAAACCCTGTTGACCACACCGGCGTCCCGGTTTCAGATTCTATTGGGTAAAGTACTGACCATTGGCGTGGTAGGGGTTTTTGCAGCCGTGATGACGATTGTAGGCATGTTTGCAGCGTTGCGGTTGTTTGAAGGCATTCCCCCTGAAGTGCTGCGTGCGATGGAGGATATTCTAAGCCTTCGGTTTGTACTGCTGCTTTTCGGGATGCTGGTTCCGCTCAGCTTGTTTTTTGCCGGCCTTCTTTCAGCCATTGTGATCCGCGCCAGCAGTTTCAAGGAAGCGCAGACGTTTGTAAGCCCGATGATGTTTGTCGTCATTGTACCGGCTATGATGGCGCTGATTCCGGGGGTGCGGCTAACGTGGCAGACAGCGGCCATTCCGATTCTGAATATCGCACTTGCCACCAAAGACATTACAGCCGGCACCATTCATTACGGCCAGTATGCACTGTTGGTGATTTCCCTGCTGATAGCGGCGCTGCTGGCATTGGCCATTAGCGTGCGGCAGTTTTCCAAAGAAGGAAATATCCTGAAGTAAGCAGTACCGGAATTTTCCCCAACCTTTTAGGACGGTGTTCTGTGGCTTCAAAGGAGGCCATAAAACACTGTCCTTTTTATGTATTGAAAGTCCCTGTCGCAGGCAAACGGAGTGTGCTAAGGAGGCTCAGGTGTACGCAACGTAGTTTAACCCTGACCCAACATTCCCGCACTCATTTTGGCACTCAAAAACCGCTGGCAAGTCAAAAATTTTGCAGTAGTAAGCCACCTTTGCCGACTTTTTGAACCTTTTTAGACATGAAATTGAATTGAGTCCTGTTGGGAAGTTTGTGCATCTGGAGTCTCCCGGCGCGCCTGTCAGCACAATCTGTTACGGATAAATCATTCCACGAACGAAGCTCCGTGCAGCTGTTAGTCGGTGCTCAGAGTTATCTGGGCGATCTTTTACCGGACAATCAGTTTGTGTACAATGCGTTTGGGACCAGTGCTCAGCTCTCGCTTTGCGGCACTGCCGGATGGAGTTATGCTATCAACCGCATCTGGAGCGTGGATGCCCGTTTGTTTGTAACACGTCTGAAAGGCGATGAAACACAGGGATATGGCTCGATGGAAGCAGATCAGCAATGGCATGCCGCCCGGGGGTTCAGTTCAAAACGGTGTATGGCGATCTCAGCGTGAGTGCCTGTCTGAAACTGTTGTATCTGTTCCAGACTTATCGCTCGCGCGAGACAACAGCACGGGTTTCACCGTATCTCCGGGCAGGTGTCGGGTATGCGTTTGCGCACGTGACGCGTGATAATCTGGCAGCCACAACCCAGTATGCCACTGCTGCGGGCGAGCTGAACTACCTGCAACGGGATCTGTCCAAAGGGTCGAATATTTCTAGCGTTGTTTTTCCGGTAGGCGCCGGTGTCAAAGTAGCACTAAGTCCCAAAACCAGCCTGCTGGGTGAAGTTAATCGCCGGTTTACGCTGACCGATTACCTGGATGGCACCGGTAACTGGAACGCAGGTAACCGCTACGACGGCATCATGAGCTATACCCTGGGCATCAGCTACAGCTTGGGTACTGCCTACCTACTGGAATCGGTAAGGCCTCGATATCCGCGTTGAACCATCCCGGACGAGAAGACTGGCAGAAGCGACAGCCAGTAGGAGACGCTATTTTAAAACGGCCTGGAGCTTCCTCTTTCCGGAAGCTCCAGGCCGTTTTTACGGTTCGTTTGTATGGGTATACGGCTGTTAGGCGTTGGATGCGCGGGCCGGGCCGTCATAGGCCCACCGGATATAGGTTGCGCCCCAGGTAAAGCCACCGCCAAAGGCCGCCAGAATCAGCTTGTCGCCTTTTTTAAGCTGGGGTTCCCATTCCCACAAACACAGCGGCAGGGTGCCATTGGTCGTATTGCCAAACCGCTGGATATTGAGCATTACCTTTTCTTCCGGAAGTCCGATGCGCTGCCGGGTCGCATCAATGATCCGCTTGTTGGCCTGATGCGGCACCAGCCAGTCGACATCTTCGCCGGTGAGGTGGTTGCGCTCCAGCACTTCGGCACTTACATCGGCCATGCCTTTTACCGCAAATTTGAACACCGTCTGACCTTCCTGGTATACATAGTGTTCTTTGGCCATCACTGTTTCCATGGAAGCCGGCTTCACCGATCCGCCCGCCTTCTGATGCAGAAAGGCTCTTCCGGAACCATCGCTTTTAAGTACCGAATCGATGAGTCCGTTGCCTTCCGTATTGGGTTCCAGCAGCACACAACCTGCGCCGTCTCCGAAGATGATACAGGTCTGCCGGTCGGTATAATCGATGATAGACGACATCTTATCACCGCCAATGATAAGCACTTTCTGGTAGCGGCCGGTTTCAATAAACTGCGCACCGGTAGTAAGCGCATAGAGAAACCCACTGCATGCGGCATTTATATCGTAGCCAAACGCATTGGTCAGACCGGCTTTGTCGGCAATCACATTGGCGGTAGCCGGAAACTGCATATCCGGCGTGGTCGTTGCGCAGATCACCAGGTCAATCTCCAGAGGCGAAATCCCTCGCTTTTGCAGCAAATCCTTCACAGCTTCCACCGCCATATCGGAGGTACCTCTTCCGGCACCTTTAAGAATGCGGCGTTCGGTAATACCGGTGCGCGACAAAATCCATTCGTTATTGGTATCCACCATGGTTTCCAGCTCGGCATTGGTGAGCACATAGTCCGGAACGTAGCCACCTACGGCAGTAATGGCTGCATGAATTTTCGACATCAGAAAGGCAGGGAAAGTTGGGGCTTCAAATGTAGGGCACGAAACCGGATGGCGCTTTCTTCGGAAGTCTTTTCAACCAGGAATGTAGCGCTGGTTCCGGAAGCACATGAGTGGCAATCCGGTATCCATAAGAAGCGTTTTTCCTGCACGCCTCTGAAACGGGTTCCTACACCTCTCAAAATGAGGGTTGGCCTGTATAGAAAGGCGTACTGCCGACACGTTATCTGCTCAGGTGTAGTTTCTGAGATTCCCTCGCGTGCCAGGTACAGGCGAGCCCGGTCACGCGCATTCAGTCTGTCTGTTCAATGGCGTTATTTTACTGGCATCATTGCGACATGAAAAAAATCGCCGTTTTTGACCTCAACAAAACCCTGTATACCAAGTCGTCGAAGGATGAGTTTTTTAAGTTTATCTGCTTCCGGAAAACCCAGAAACTGGCCCATGCGGCTCAGATTTTGTGGTGGTATCTGCTCAAAAAGCTGGGTACCCTTTCCGATACGCAGTTCAAGGAAAACTTCTTTAACTACCTCGATGGCCTGCATCCCAATCAGGTACAGGAATATGCCCGTGAGTTCTGGAGCATCGAGTTTCCCAAGCATTTCAATCCGGACGTACTGGCACAGGTAAAACGGCTGCAAACAGAAGGCGTTCGATGCTGCATTGCATCAGGGGCACTGGCGGTTTATATGCGGCCGCTTTCTGAATTCTTATCTATGGATCAGTATATCGCCAGCAAAACAGTCTATAAAGGCGGTACCTATAAAATCGTGGGCAAAAGCTGTGACGGTCCGCATAAACTTCAGATGATCCAAGACGTGTATGGAGCCGAGGTCCAGATTATAGAAGCGTATTCAGATGAAGCGGAAGAGGTACTTCAGGTAGCCGACAAACCCTTCTTACTGGTTGATGGTGTCATCACGCCCTTCCAAAAGGAGTCCCATCAGCAGAACTAATTCCGGAATAAGACTGCTTAAAAGCGTTTGGTAGCGATGCCCTATAAAAAAAGAACCCAGACGTTTTAGTCTGGGTTCCTTCATGCCTGACAAGTTCTGCTACTGGTGAATGTCAGCACTGATCTGAACTGCAGTATTCGCGTTTACATCTTTACCCGCAGCATTCGGCATCTTGATGGAGACTTTGCCATCGTTGAACTTAACCGATACCGTTCCGGAAGTAACAATATAGGTCTTCATACTGGCTGGTTCAGCAGCAACTACACTTACTTTGTTAGCGCTTCCGCCGCCTTCTACGATTGTGTACTCGCCGTCTTGTTTAGGAGTTCCACCTGTGAAGGCAAACGCCATAGAACCGTTGCCTTTGTTCACATCGACTACTGTGAATCCGCTCATGTTATCCAAAACGCTTGTTGCGGTATAGGTGTTACTTCCGATCGTAAACTGGTTTGCAGTCGTACTAGTATTGTCGTCTTTTTTGCAGGCAGTAGCCGTCAGGAGCGCGAAAGAGATTGCGCTGAGAAGTACTTTTTTCATGGGTGTTTGTGTGTGGAAACTGGAAAGAATGCGCGAATAAAAGCGCTGGTTTTCACAAAACAAAGCCGCTGCCTCCGGAACAGCTCAGAAGCAGCCGCATCCCCACGCTATCTTCATGCCTTATCCACTAAATCCGTTTTCGGACATGAAGGCTTTTTTCGTTGGTCTGCTGCTGGCTGCCACGGTCCCCACATGGGCACAGGAGGCCCTGACCTATCAGAAACCACCGGCTGAGATTTTGCAACTGGCAGAGTATGACCGGGCACCGGGCATACTTATGGACAGCAAGAAAGACTGGCTGGTGTTCTCGTATCGTCCTACCTACAAGACGCTGGACGATCTGAATCAGGATGAACTGAAACTGGCCGGCCTGCGCGTCAACCCGGTGACCAATATCGCCAGCACAGTTACTTATATCAACAACCTCAAAATCCGGAAGAGAACCGCCACTACCGAAACGCAGGTACAAGGGCTGCCGGCTAACCCTCGTATCTCGTTTCTCAGCTTTTCGCCCGATGAGTCGAAGCTGGCGTTTACCCACACCACCGCCAAAGGCGTGGAACTGTGGGTACTCGACCTGGCATCCGCCACGGCCCGCAAACTGACGTCCGACAACCTCAACGCCAATCTGGGCAGCCCGTACACCTGGTACAAAAGCTCGGATGCGTTGCTGGTCAAACAGCTGCCGCAGGACTGCCCGGCGCTGCTGAGTACCAAAGGCTCGTTGCCCGCCGGTCCGACCGTCTCGACTTCCGACGGAAAAGTGTCGCAAAACCGGACATACCAGGATTTGTTGAAAACGCCGATGGACGAAACCAACTTTGAAACGCTTATCCGCTCCACGCTGGTACAGGTTCCACTTTCCGGAACGGCTCAGCCAGTCAGGGAAACCGGCGCGTACACGGGCATGAGCTTTTCACCAAACGGGCAGTACCTGATGCTGACCACCGTGCAGCGTCCGTACTCCTATATCGTTCCCTACTACCGGTTTCCGACTACCACCACGATGTATGATTCAAAGGGTGGGCTGGTGAAAGTGGTCAATGAAGTGCCGCGGACCGAGGTGATGCCGAAAGGATTTTCGGCCGTTCGCACCGGCAAACGCGAGATGGACTGGCGCGACGACGAACCGGCTACGCTGGTCTACGCCGAAGCACTCGATGGCGGCGATCCGGCTCAGAAAGTAGCGTACCGGGATGCACTGTATATCTGGGACGCACCGTTTTCCGGAACCCCCAAGCCTTTGTTCAAAACGGTTCAGCGCTATAACGGCATTGAATGGGGCACCGGAACGGTAGCGGTGGTCACCGACAACTGGTATGACACCCGCAGTCAGCGCACTTACCTGCTGAATCCCACTACCGGTGCCTCCAGGCTGATCGAAGACCGCAACTACCAGGATGTTTACAGCGATCCGGGCAGCTTTACAACCAAACGGAACACCTTCGGCCGGAAGGTGATTGACCTGAACGCCAATAAGGCGTATCTGATCGGAAGTGGCTTTACCAAAGACGGGCAGTTTCCGTTTATCGATGAAATGGACCTGACGACCCTGAAAAAGAAGCGGCTCTACACGTCGAAGCCGACCAACGGCAAAGAAACCATTTACGATATCATTGATCTCCGGAAAGGCGAGGTCCTCGTGGTGGAAGAATCGTCTACCCGGTATCCCAATTATGCCATCCGGAATATCCGTTCCGGAAAATCCCAGCCCCTCACCCGGTTTGCCAATCCCTTCGGTGCACTTAAAGACGTTCACAAAGAAGTCATCCACTACAAGCGCAAGGACGGTGTGGATCTGACCGGTACACTGTATCTGCCGGCGGGCTATGATCTGAAAGCACCGAACGAAAAACTGCCGCTGCTGATCTGGGCGTATCCTGCTGAGTATAAAGACAAGAATACGGCCGGTCAGAACACCCAGAACCCGAATGACTTCACCTTTCCGTACTACGGCTCGTTTGTGTACTGGGTAGCCAAAGGCTATGCCGTACTCGACGATGCCGCGTTTCCGATTATCGGCGAAGGCAAAACCGAACCCAACGACTCGTTTATCCCGCAGCTGACCGCCAATGCCGAAGCTGCCATCGACGCGCTGGATCAGCGGGGCTATATCGACCGGAAACGCGTAGCCGTGGGTGGTCATTCCTACGGGGCGTTTATGACCGCCAACCTGCTGACGCATACCAACCTGTTTGCCTGCGGCATTGCCCGTAGCGGAGCGTATAACCGGACACTGACTCCGTTTGGCTTCCAGAGCGAGCAGCGCAACTACTGGGATGTTCCGGACGTCTACAACACCATGTCGCCGTTTATGAATGCCGACAAGATGAAAACGCCATTGCTGCTTATCCACGGCGATGCCGATAACAATCCGGGAACGTTTACCCTTCAAACCGAGCGGTACTTCCAAGCTTTGAAAAACATGGGCGCTCCGGTTCGGATGGTGTTGCTGCCCAAAGAAGCACACGGCTATATGGCCAAGGAAAACATCCTGCACGTGCTGTGGGAACAGGACCAGTGGTTGCAAAAATATCTGAAGAAGTAAGCCGGTACTCCCAACAGCGCTTTCAACCATTGAGTATCTAAAACCAAACGCTTCCGGTCTTCGGAAGCGTTTGGTTTTATACAGGCTTTTGATACGGTCCGGAATGGATGCTGCAGGTGCGTTACTTCGGCCCATCTTTGCAGCCATGAGTCATATCCTGATCATAGACGATGAAGCTAAAATACGCACCCTGCTGGCCCGTATCATCCGTCTCGAAGGATTTGAGGTTTCAGAAGCGGCGACCTGTGCCGCCGGTCTGGCTCAACTCACACTCCGGAATGCCGACGTTATCCTTTGCGATGTCAAACTACCCGATGGCAACGGCATCGAACTGGCCCAGCAGCTCAAAGCGCTGTATCCGGCGACTGAAATCATTTTACTAACGGCCTACGGCACCATTCCGGACAGCGTGCAGGCCATGCGCAACGGGGCATTCGACTACCTGACCAAGGGCGACGACAACAACCGCATCCTGCCGCTGCTCTACAAAGCGCTTGAAAAAGCAACGCTCAACCAGCGCGTGGCACAACTCGAAAAACGGCTTTCCGGAAAATATTCGTTCGATACCATCATCGGCAACGCGCCTGCTCTTCAGGAGGCCATCCGGATGGCGCAGAAAGTAGCCGGCACCTCAGCGACCGTTTTGCTGACCGGCGAAAGCGGTACCGGCAAGGAAGTTTTTGCCAACGCCATCCACCAGGCCAGTCCCCGTTCCGGAAATTCGTTTGTAGCCATCAACTGTGCTGCTTTCAGCAAAGAAATGCTGGAAGGCGAGCTCTTTGGACATAAGGCCGGTGCTTTTACCGGTGCGGTTAAAGACCAGAAAGGATTGCTGGAAGCGGCTGACGGCGGCACCTTGTTTCTGGATGAAATCGGAGAGATGCCGACTGATCTGCAAACAAAACTGCTCCGGGCGCTGGAATCCGGCTCGTTCCTGAAAATCGGCAGCACGAAGCCAGTCCAAACCGACATCCGTTTTATCGCCGCCACCAACCGCAACCTGACCGCTGAAATCGAAGCCGGTCAGTTCCGGAAAGATTTGTTTTACCGGCTGGCAGGCTTTGGGATCCGGTTACCCGCCTTGCGGGAACGCACCGAAGACCTGTCATTACTGTCAGACCATTTCGGACGACAGGCCGCTCAGCGGCTGAACCGGAAGCCGATTCAGATTTCTTCGGAAGCCCTCCAGGCCATGAAGCGGTACCCGTGGCCGGGCAATATCCGGGAACTCAAAAACGTATTGGAACGCAGCCTTATCCTGATGGAGGGCGATACGCTGGAACGTACCGATCTGCCGGCCGAAATTGCGCATAGCTCTGACGGCACTACGCTTTCGGCGTTTTCGATGGCGGCGGCTGAAAAGCTGCATATCCAACGGGTGCTCAACCACACCCAGGGCAACAAGGCAGAAGCAGCCCGGTTGCTTCAGATCGGGATCGCTACGCTGTACCGGAAAATCGAAGGCTACGGATTGGAAACATTCTAGTCCTGCACATCCCTTTTCAGAAGGCATCCGGAAGTTCAATCGTCCGGATGCATCACAGACGCGATTCTATCATTTTGAGAATGAAGCCTATCATTTTGATAGGCTTTTTGCAGTTCCGGAATATGCCTCAAAACGTCGCAACCCTTACCCAGTAAAGGCTTCAGGCTATATCGCTCTTTTTGGTCCCTGATTTGGCATTGAAGACGAAACCAGTTTTTTCAACCCGTCTTTTTTCCACTCATGCTCGCCTTCGGCCTTCTCTGCGCAGGACTGCTTTGCTTCCTGCTGCTCTACGCCTCCATCCATTTTTTCGACCACGTATGATCGCTCTTTTCATTACCGCTCTCGCCGTCTTCGCGTACATGTGCTACGTGCTTCTCAAACCTGAAAAATTCTAACCCTTTCGATGCATTCTGAACTTTTGGGTGTGCTCCTGATGTTCGTCCTCACCCTGCTGCTTTCTGTACCCCTAGGCCGGTATATGGCCCGCGTTTATGCCGGCGAGCGAACCTGGCTGGATCCCGTGCTGGGTCCGCTCGACCGCCTGCTGTACCGGATCGGCGGCGTACGTCCACAGGAGGAACAAACCTGGCAACAACAGCTAAAAGCCTTGCTGACGATCAACCTGATCTGGTTTCTGCTGGGGATGTTTCTGCTGCTCAACCAGGGCTGGCTACCCCTCAACCCCGACGGCAACCCCGGACAGACCGCCGATCAGGCCTTCAACACCGCTGTTTCTTTTCTGGTCAACTGCAACCTGCAGCACTACTCCGGCGAAAGTGGCGTCAGCTATCTGAGCCAGCTGTACCTGATGTTTTTGCAGTTTGTAACCGCCGCCACCGGCATGGCTGCGGCAGTGACCGTCTTCTATGCCCTCCGGAAAGGCATTCATACTACGCTGGGCAATTTCTACGTCTTCTTCACCCGGTCGATTACCCGCATCCTGTTGCCGCTTTGCCTGGTAGTTGCTACGATTCTGTTGTTCAACGGTACGCCAATGACCTTTAAAGGCAAGCAGCCGATGGTCACCGTTCAGGGCGATACCACGATGGTCTCCACCGGTCCGGTAGCAGCATTTGTACCCATCAAACATCTGGGCACCAACGGCGGCGGCTTCTTCGGAGCCAACAGCGCCCACCCGCTGGAAAACGTCAACTACATCACCAACATGACGCAGATGGTGGCGCAGATGCTGATTCCGTTTGCCTTGATATTTGCGTTGGGCTACTTCCTTAAAAAACGGAAGATGGCCTGGGTGATCTGGGGCGTAATGACCGTTGGCTTCCTGCTGCTGACCATCCCGACGATGATCACCGAGATGAAAGGCAATCCGGCCATTACCGCGATGGGTGTGGATCCCGCGCTGGGTGCGATGGAAGGCAAGGAAGTTCGTTTTGGCACCCCGGCATCGGCCTACTGGAGTATCGCTACCACAGTAATCTCGACCGGATCGGTGAACGCCATGCACGACAGTTTTATGCCGCTCAGCGGACTGAATATGATGCTGGCGATGATGGTCAACTGCTTTTACGGCGGCTGCGGCGTAGGGATTCTCAACTATTTCGTGTTCATCATTCTGGCGGTGTTTATCAGTGGATTGATGGTGGGCCGGACGCCGGAACTACTGGGCAAAAAAGTAGAAGCCAAGGAAATGAAGATCGCCATGATCGTCGCCTTGCTGCATCCACTGCTCATTCTGGCCGGAACCGCGCTGGCCGCCGCCCTGCCCTCCCAGACCGCCTCGACCCTGGCCAATCCGGGATTCCACGGTTTTAGCGAGATGCTATACGAGTACACGTCTTCGGCCGCCAACAACGGCAGCGGCTTTGAAGGTCTTGGTGACAATACCATCTGGTGGAATATCAGCACCGGATTGGTGCTGATCCTGTCGCGCTACCTGCCCATTATCGGCCCGGTCGCCATCGCTGGTATCCTGGCCCGCAAAAAATACATTCCGGAAAGCGCCGGTACCCTGCGCACCGACACGGCCACGTTCGGCTTTATGGTCTTCGCCGTCATCCTGATTGTTGCAGCTCTCGCCTTCTTCCCGGCACTTACGCTGGGACCCGTCGCCGAACAGTTTGCCCACTAATAGCTACTAACCGACTTTTTTAAAACACTCCTGTACGTTTATGTCTGGTTCCAAATCTCCTTCCCGCCTCTTCGAGCCTGCGCTGGTCCGGGAAGCCCTGCGCGAGTCGCTGATCAAACTCAACCCCGTCAGCATGGTGCGCAACCCGGTCATGTTTACCGTCTGGATCGGCACCGTGGTTATGATCGTGGTCTGCTGCGCCATTGCCCTGACAGGCACCACCGGCCAAGGCACCCTCGGCTACAACCTGCTGATTACAGGCCTCCTGCTACTGACGTTGCTGTTTGCCAACTTTGCCGAAGCCATTGCTGAAGCGCGCGGTAAAGCGCAGGCCAACAGCCTCCGCAAAACCCGTGAAGAAACGCCGGCAAAAAAAATCCCGGCAATCGGCAACTGGTCTGCCGATGCCATTCAGATGGTGCCATCTTCCGCGCTTCAGAAAGGCGATCTGTTTGTCTGCGAAGCAGGCGATATCATCCCAACCGATGGGGAGATCGTAGCTGGTCTGGCAACGATCGACGAAAGCGCCATCACCGGTGAAAGTGCGCCGGTCATCCGGGAATCCGGGGGCGACAAATCCTCCGTTACCGGCGGTACCAAGGTGCTGTCCGACCGGATTGAAGTCCGCGTCACTTCCAGTCCCGGCGAAAGCTTCCTGGACAAGATGATCGCACTGGTCGAAGGCGCGGCGCGGCAGAAAACGCCCAACGAGATCGCACTTACTATCCTGCTGGCCGGATTCACCCTGGTGTTTATCATTGTAACGATTACCCTAAAGCCCTTTGCCGACTACGCCAACGCCCCGATCACCATTGCATCCCTCATCTCGCTGTTTGTCTGCCTGATCCCCACTACCATCGGCGGACTGCTCAGCGCCATCGGGATTGCCGGGATGGACCGCGCGCTGCGGGCCAACGTAATTACCAAAAGCGGGAAGGCCGTCGAAACCGCCGGCGATATCGACGTGTTGCTGCTCGACAAGACTGGTACCATTACGATCGGCAACCGGAAAGCCACGCATTTCTGGCCTGCCAATGGGATTCCGGAAGCCGACCTGATCCGGGCTGCTGCGCTCAGTTCTATCGCCGATGATACCCCGGAAGGTAAAAGCATCGTGGAGCTAGCGTCGCAGAACGGTACGCACCACTGGCAGCTCGACGACCAGACGATCCGCTACAGCGAAAACGGGGTAGAACGGGCCCGGTACGACCGGCAGGACGTGACCTTCCAGCGCTTTACCGCCGAAACCCGTACCTCCGGTATCAACATGCCTGCCTTGTCTATCCGGAAAGGTGCTACCGATGCAATCCGCAGGTTAACGGAAAAGGCAGGGCATCCGTTTCCAGCTGAGACCGGCACAAGGGTTCAGGCTATTTCCGGAAACGGCGGTACCCCGCTCGTGGTCGCACAGAACGACCGCGTACTTGGGGTAGTCGAGCTACAGGATATTATCAAGCCCGGGATCAGCGAGCGCTTCGAGCGGCTACGGAAAATGGGCATCAAAACGGTGATGGTGACCGGCGATAACCCACTCACGGCGAAGTTCATTTCCGAGAAAGCCGGGGTCGATGATTTTATTGCAGAGGCCAAGCCGGAAGACAAGATGAACTACATCCGTAATGAGCAGTCCGAAGGACGCCTGGTAGCGATGATGGGCGACGGCACCAACGACGCACCGGCGCTGGCCCAGGCCGATGTAGGGGTTGCGATGAACAGCGGCACCCAGGCAGCAAAAGAAGCCGGCAATATGGTGGATCTCGACAACGACCCGACCAAGCTGATTGAGGTAGTGGAGATCGGCAAGCAGTTGCTGATGACCCGCGGCACCCTGACCACCTTCAGTATTGCCAACGATGTGGCCAAGTATTTTGCCATTATCCCGGCGCTGTTTATCACGTCCATTCCCTCCTTACAGGCGCTGAACGTGATGCGGCTGCACAGTCCGGAAAGCGCGATTTTATCCGCCGTTATTTTCAACGCGCTGATCATCCCGATGCTGATTCCGCTGGCGCTGAAAGGCGTGGCCTACAAGCCGGTGGGCGCTGGGGCGCTGTTACGACGCAACCTGCTGATCTATGGTCTGGGCGGCATTCTCATTCCGTTTATCGGTATCAAGCTGATCGACCTGCTGGTTGGCCTGTTTTTCTAACACCGGAGTTCCGGATGGTTCCGGAACATCCTTTCACCTTCTTTCATGAAATCTCAACTCTCACCTGCCCTCCGGCTGACATTGGTACTGATGGTCCTCTGCATCGGGCTGTACTCGCTGGCCGTGCTGGGCATGGCACAGGCCGCGCCCTTCCACGGTACCGGTATCCGGCTTGCCGATGCCAAAGGCCATTCCTATTACGAAGCCATCGGTCAAAAGTTCGATAGCGTTATTTACTTCCAGAGCCGCCCATCAGCTGTTGGCTACAATGCCGCCGGAAGCGGGGGCAGCAATAAAGGCCCTAACAACCCCGACTACCTGAACGAAGTACAGGAGCGGGTAACGGTCTTCCGAGCCCAAAACCCAGGTGCGCCCGTTCCGATGGATCTGGTCACAGCCAGTGGCAGCGGACTCGATCCGGATATCTCCATAGCCGCCGCACAAGCACAGGTGGTTCGCATTGCCCAAGCTCGCAGCGTACCTGAAGCTTCGATCCAACAGCTGATCCAGAATCAGCAACACACTCCTTTTTTCGGTCCTCAAACGATCAACGTCCTGCGCCTGAATCTGGCCCTCGACACCCTGCACTAACCATGAACACTCGTCTATTCCTGCTGGCAACCGCTTTTTCCATCCCGTCGCTGGTGAGCCACGCCCAGTCTACCGACAGCACCACAACGCCCAGTCCACTACGCATTTCCGGATACGTTGAAGCCTATTATTCCTATGATTTCGCCCGACCGGAAACTCATATCCGTCAGCCCTTTCTGTACTCCTACAACCGCCACAATACCGTCAACCTAAACCTGGGGTACGTCAAGGCGGCGTATGACAATGGCCGGGTACGGGGTACCCTCGCGCTGATGGCCGGTACCTACGCCAACGATAATATGGCCGCCGAACCGGGGGTGCTGAAAAATGTTTTCGAAGCCAACGCCGGGGTTAAAATCTCCCGCCGGAAAAACGTCTGGATCGATGCCGGTATTCTGCCCTCGCATATCGGCTGGGAAAGCGCTATTGGCAAAGACTGCCCCAACCTGACCCGCAGCCTGTCGGCCGACAACACCCCGTACTTCGAGACCGGTGCCCGCCTGTCGTACACCACCGATAATGGTCGCTGGTATATGAGCGGGATGATCCTCAACGGCTGGCAGCGCATCGAGCGGGTTTCCGGAAACAATACCCCCGCCTTTGGGCATCAACTGACCTTCAAACCCAACAGCCGGGTGACGCTCAACAGCAGTTCCTTTATCGGCAGCGACAAGCCGGATAGCAATCGCCGGATGCGGTATTTCCACGACCTGTACGGACAGTTTGCTGTAAGCGAAAAATTGTCGCTGACGCTGGGATTCGATATTGGCGCGGAGCAGAACGCCAAAGGCAGTTCCGATTACCACACCTGGTACAGTCCCAATATCATTGCCTACTACAAGCCTACCGCTAACTGGGGCATTGGCCTCCGCGGGGAGTATTACAATGATCCCGGCGGCGTAATTATCGGTACGGGTACGCCTAACGGTTTTCAGACGCTGGGGTATTCGGTCAATCTGGACCGGACCATCACCTCCAATGCCGTCTGGCGGATCGAAGCGCGAGGCTTCAACAGCAAAGACGCCATCTTTCAGCAAGATGGCAGCCCGTCTCAAAACAATTTCTTTTTGACCACCGCGCTGGCCGTATCCTTCTAACGGCTTTCCGGAAATTTCCCAAACGCTACGCGCCTTCATCTCTATGGAACAGATCAAAGAAAACGCCCGTCAGTTTCTGGACCTCATCCAGAAATCCAGGCGCGGCCGATTCAAGCTGTATGTAGGGATGAGCGCCGGAGTGGGCAAAACCTACCGGATGCTCCAGGAAGCGCATAGCCTGCTGCGTCAGGGCGTCGATGTCAAGATTGGTTATATCGAAACCCACTGTCGCGCCGAAACCCATGCTTTGCTGGCCGGTCTTCCGGAAATTCCCCGCCGCCATTTGTTTTACAAAGGCAAAGACCTCGAAGAACTGGATACCGATGCCATCCTGGCGCTCCGGCCCGAGGTGGTGCTGGTCGATGAACTGGCGCATTCCAATATCGAAGGCAGCCGCAACCCCAAGCGCTATCAGGATGTGGCCGATCTGCTGGCCGCCGGGATCAGCGTGATCTCCGCCGTCAATATCCAGCATATTGAAAGTCTGCACGAAGCGGTGAAGGCCATTACCGGGATTGACGTTACCGAGCGCATTCCAGACAGCATCTTGAAGCTGGCCGATGAAGTGGTGAACATCGATCTGCCGGCCGACGAGCTGATTACCCGGCTTAAGGAAGGGAAGATTTACCAGGCGGATAAAATCCAGACGGCCCTCAGCCATTTCTTTCAGGAAGACCATATTCTGCAACTGCGCGAGCTGGCCCTGAAAGAAGTGGCGGCGGCGGTAGAGCGCAAAGTAGAGATCCAGCTGCCCCGGCAGGCGATGGGACAGGAGCGGTTTCTGGCCTGCATCAGCAGCAACGAGCAATCGGCCAAAAAAGTCATCCGGAAGACGGCCCGACTGGCCACCTACTACCAAAGCAAATGGTACACCCTATTTGTCGAAACACCCCGTGAGCGCCCCGATAAAATTCCGCTCGACCGTCAGCGCCGGCTGATCAATAATATGCAGCTGGCCACTGAACTGGGCTCCGAAATCATCAAGGTGCAGGCCAAGCAGGTGGCGGCGGCGATTGTAGCGCAGGCCGAGATCCGGAACATCACCACCATCTGCATCGGCAAGCCGCACCTTCGGTTGCTGCAGGTCATTGCCGCTACCAATGTCTTCAACAACCTGTTGAAAAAGCTGGGCAACAGCGATATCGACGTGGTGATCCTGAGCTGATTTGCTTCCGGAACGTTCCTAGTCCGGCACCCTACCTTCCCTTTTCCTGAATCGACTTTATTTCATGTCTCTTAAGCAGAAACTAACCCTGGGTCTCGGAGCGCTCTTTACGCTGGTGATTTTGCTAGGCAGCCTCTCCGCCATTTACGTTCATAAGCTGTCGGCAGATACCAAAAACATCCTGACCGCCAACTACCAGTCGGTATCCTATACGCGGAATATGCTGCTGGCTTTGGACGATGGCTTTCCGGGTCCAACGGCCGCCGCGGTATTGGAGCACAACCTGGCCCTGCAACGCCAAAACATCACCGAGGATGGCGAAGGCGATGCGACGCGGAAGCTGGCCGCCGACGTAGCTCGTTTAAAGCAAAGCCCCGACGAAGCGCAGTTTAAAACCGTACGGCAGGATATCATTGTGATCATGGCGCTGAACATGGAAGCCATCCAGCGTAAAAGCCGTATCGCAGAGGCCACCGCCGGAGACGCCCTGACCTGGATTATGCTGGCCGGCGGGTTTTGTTTTGCCATCGGTCTGACGCTGCTCATCAACCTACCCGGCAGCATTGCCAACCCGATTCGGGAGTTGACCGACCGGATGAAACGGATTGCCGCGCACAACTACACTGAGCGGATGCACCTGCAACGCAATGACGAGTTTGGCGATATGGCCCAGGCGTTCAACACGATGGCGCAGAAGCTTGAAGAATACAACAACACCAACCTGGCCCGGGTACTGACCGAGAAGCGCCGGGTTGAAGCGCTGATCAGTGCAATCGACGAGCCGGTGGTGGGTCTGGATGAATACAAGCGGGTGTTGTTTATGAACGAAGCCGCCCAGCAGGTGGCCAACCTAACCCTTCAGCAGGTATCCGGAAAGCCGGTACAGGAACTGGCGTTGACCAATGATCTGATCCGGATGCTGGCTAGGGATCTGTTTGAGCCGTCCGGCAGTCAGGAACCGTTGAAGATTTATGCAGACGGTAAGGAAAGTTATTTCCAGAAGCAGCTGATTCCGATTGATATCGTGCCGACCGGAGAGCAGCAACCGCGCCACTTGGGGGATGTAATTTTCCTGAAAAACATTACCGCCTTTAAAGAGCTGGACTTGGCCAAAACCCATTTCCTGGCGACGGTCTCCCACGAACTAAAAACCCCAATAGCATCCATCCGGTTGAGTACCCAATTGTTGGAAGACGAGCGGGTGGGCACGTTGAATCCGGAACAGAAAGAACTGCTGAGCAGCATCCAGGACGACACCGGGCGGTTGCTCCACATCACCGGCGAGCTGCTCAATATCACCCAGATCGAAAGCGGGCAAATGCAGTTGCAGCCGAGGCCCTGTGATCCGGCAACCATCATCCGGCAAGTAATAGCAATCAACAAAGCCAGTGCCGATGCCAAAGGGATCCGGTTGATGACGCAGCTACCGGCGGAGCTTCCGCAGGTGCAGGCCGATGCCGACAAGACCGTGTGGATCTTGTCGAATCTGCTGTCCAATGCCATCCGGTATTCGTACGATGATGCAGCCGTTACCATACGGGCCTGGGTGGACACCACCTTCATTCGCATCAGTGTGACCGATACCGGTCAGGGCATTGCGCCGCAGTACCAGCACCGGATTTTTGACCGGTATTTCCGGGTGCCAGGCAGCCGTCGCGAAGGCACCGGCTTGGGACTGGCCATCAGCCGGGAACTGATCGAAGCCCAGGGCGGTCACATCATCTTTCAAAGTGATTTTGGTGCCGGCAGTACGTTTGAAATGGCACTGGTACGCACCTGACTGTTCGTCCAGCATCCTGATCTATTCGTGCCCCGCAGCTGTTCTCATCCATCCGCAGGAGTGTACCGGAGCCCTGACGGGTGTTCCGAGCAGTTTCCGGATCTGGTATTTGTTCCAGAATGTCAACGTCTGCACTTAAAGCACAGGTGTTGATTCAATGGAGTCAGGAGGATCGGACAACGGTTGAGTCATCGAAGATCCAGGGAAGGCCGGCACTCGTTAAGCTTTTTGATTGCGGTTGGAAACCGGCAGCAGAATCGTAAAAGCGGCTCCCTGCCCGATCGAACTCTCTGCCCAGATATAACCCCGATGATCGTTTACCACCTTACGGACCGTGGCCAGGCCGATTCCGGACCCACTGTACTCAGTTCGTCCATGCAACCGGGAGAAGACCGTAAAAATGCGCTCCGCATATTGCTGCTCGAATCCGATGCCGTTATCCCGGATGCAAATGCGGTGGAAGTCCGGTCTGATATCGCCTGCCGTCAAACGGCTCTCCACCAGGTGCGCCGCCACGGACTCACAATTGATGGTTACCAGAGGGGGCTCCCCCGGCTTCGTATATTTCAATGCATTGCCAATCAGGTTTTGAAACACCTGCTCCCATTGGCGCCGGTTACCAGGAATAGTGCATAACTCGCCGAGTTGAATCTGGGCTCCGGTCTGTTCCATTTCCAGGTCCAGATCGTGAAGCACCTGAACGAGTACATCATTGAGGTTCACCAGTTGTAGTTCTGCCGGTTGCCGGCTTACAGCCGAATACGCAAGCAGATCATCAATAAGCGTATCCATACGGTTTGCAGCAGCCTGCAACCGGGCAAGCACGTCCTGTTCGGCATCGGAAAGCCGGCTGCTGAGTGAACTTTTTAACCGGCTTGAAAACGCCTGGATTTTGCGGACCGGATCTTTGAGGTCATGGGAGGCTGCGTAGGCAAACTCTTCCAGGTAGCCGTTGGAACGTCGGAGCTCGCCAACCATGTATTCAAGTTCCAGCTGCAGTAGCTTCAGGTCGGAGAAATCGGTAAAGTGAATAAAAACGTCTTCTCCGACCCTGGAGGTCGTCATGCGGTTGTACAGGTTCAGACCGTCTTTGTCGTAATGGATCTCGAACGTCAGTGACTCCCCGGTTTGGTAAGTTTGAACCGGATTGGAGAAGCTACTCGTTTCAAAATAGCCCGGAAAGACCTCACTGACCCGCTTGCCGTTCAGAACATCCGGTGTAGTCCCGGCGTAGGCGGCATATGCGCGGTTGGTCAGCCGGTACCGGAAGTCAACGATCTCGTCACCGTCAAAAACGGGCTGCAGGACCTGAACGGGTTCCTTGGATTGATCGATAACGGTTTGCAGGTACTGGTTGATTGCGGTTGTTTGAGCCAGGTGCTCGGTATAAGAGACATCTTCAACGCTGTAGATGATGCCTACAACAGCTCCGGCAGCATCCAGTACCGGCTTGCTCAACGGATGCCAGAGGCGTTGGTCGGGCGCATCGCAATAGCCCTGGAGTAACCATCTGTGACTTTGCTCCGATATCCGATTGGCTGTTTTGGTGTGCAGGACCTGCTGGAACGAATCCAGTAACAGAGTTGCTGCTTCCGAACCGGTGCCATCGCTGAAAAACGCGTCAAAGAAGCCTTTGCCTATCAATGTGCCCGGATCGAGTGGCAGCAATGCGGCATAATCATCCGAAATCGCGGCTACGGTGAAAGCAGGAGCATCAGCCAGCAGGGCAACATGATAGCCCGGCGTAGCACAAAAGAGTGCCGTTCCAGATATATTGAGCGTGCCTTGCACAGTCTGCATGTTCAGATGCGGATTTTTTAGGGAGATAAAAACAGGGATCTGGTGCGGCGCTGGGTGTCTTCCTGCTGCAAAGTAGCAAAACTAGCAGCTATTAGTCAACGCCATTCCACTCCATACCTACCATCCTTATTAATACTGATAACGCCCTATGGCTTAAGATGGATAAAAGTTATTTATTTTGAGACTAGGTGTATCTGAATCTGATGGATGCCTGAACCAGTTATTAAACCCCTCGTCTGTTTGTTTAAATCTCAATAATAAACCAGAGAACCAAAAATATAGGTTTGTGACAAAGTATAAAAAGCAGCTGACGTGTACACTATTCTGTGGGCTTCAACTGCCCGGCGATATTCCGGAAACTACTTACGGCAGCCTCCAGACTTTCCATGATGTCTTCCGCCAATAGGTCCGAGTCCGAGACATTATCAAGATCGGCGAGTGCCTTGTCTTAACCTGCGTATCCATAAAAACGCCTTTATCTGATTCCTGATAAAGGCGTTTTGAGTCGGGACGACAAGATTCGAACTTGCGACCCCATGCACCCCATGCATGTGCGCTACCGGGCTGCGCTACGTCCCGAAGTTTCGGCCCTGAAAGGGGCGGCGAAGATACTCAACTTTCCGGAAGTTTAATTCCGCCGCTGGCTGATCAGCTGCAGGAACTCTGACCGCGTTTTCCCGTCTTTAAAGCATCCGGAAAACGCACTGGTCGTTGTGATACTGTTCTGCTTCTGTACCCCGCGCATCATCATGCACAGATGCTGGGCCTCGATCACCACCGCTACGCCCAACGGCTTCAGCGTCTCCTGAATCACGTCTACAATCTGGTGGGTTAGCCGCTCCTGCACCTGCAAGCGCCGGGCAAAGCAATCCACCACCCGCGCGATCTTGCTTAACCCCGTGATGTAGCCATCGGGGATATAGGCCACATGCGCCTTGCCGAAAAACGGCAACAGATGATGCTCACACAACGAATACAACTCGATGTCTTTGACGATCACCATCTCGGAATACTCTTCCCTGAACTTGGCGCCATTTAAAATGGCTGCAGCATCCTGGGTATAGCCCACCGTCAGCATCTGCATGGCTTTGGCTACCCGCTCCGGAGTTTTGACCAAGCCCTCCCGGCTCACATCCTCGCCCAACAAACGCAGGGATTCGCTGTAATGCGCGGAAAGCTGCTGCGTTACCGCCTCGTCGTACTGATCTATTTTTTGATAGGCCACCCTGTAATATTAATTATTCTCCGTAATATTCTACGTAAATGCGCTGGGTCTCGTACAGCTTGATGCAGTGCAACTGCGCCCCGGCCGCCTTCAGATGCGGCTCCAGTTCGTTCCAGATCCCGATCGCCAGGTTCTCGGACGAGGTAAAGACACCCTCCATAAAGTCTACGTCCAGGTTCAGGTTGCGGTGGTCGATCTTCTCAATCACCCTATCCTTCATCAGGTCGCCGAGGGTTTTGGCATTGAACACAAAGCCAGTATCCGGATTGGGCTCGCCCTTGACCGTTACGTGCAACTCATAATTATGGCCGTGCCAGTTGGCATTGGCGCACTTCCCAAACACCGCCGCATTCTGCGCATCATCCCAGTCGGGATTGTGCAACCGGTGCGCCGCGTTGAAATGTTCTACCCGCGTCAGGTAAATCATAGTAATAGCTCCTTCGAAAAAATGTGGGCAAAGGTACGGCCACACCTGTGGTGTCATCTGTGAAAAAAGGCGCAATTTGCCGCCTATGAAACTGTTGCTGGTTGCCGCTACCACGGCCGAAATCGCCCCGACCCTCGAAGTCCTTTCCGGAACCGCCGCTCCGGTGTCGGTTTGTATCACGGGCGTTGGGGTCTGTGCGGCCACCTTCGCCCTTACCCGAGCACTGCTCTCCGACACCTACGATGCGGTGATTTTGGCCGGAATTGCCGGCAGCTTCGACCGCTCGCTGGTGCTCGGAACGGTTGTTCAGGTCACAGGCGACCGCTTTGGCGATCTCGGGGTGGAAGACAACGGTCAGTTTATCGACCTGGTGCAACTGGGCTTTGCGACGGCTGACAAGCTGGTTCCGGAAACAATCGTTCCGGATATGGCGCTACCCGATTTGCCCAAACGAAATGCGATTACGGTTCATACCGCGACCGGAACGACCGCCACAGCTGCGCACCGGCTGCACACGTATGGTCCTGTGCTGGAAACGATGGAAGGCGCTGCGATTCATTATGTATGCCGGCAGCTTCAGATGCCGTTGTTGCACCTCCGAGCCGTCTCCAACTATGCCGAGGCCCGCAACCGTCCGGCCTGGAACATCGGCGGGGCTTTAAAAAATCTCAACGAGGTACTAAAGGAGCTCCTCCTGTCCCGGAAAGCTGACTGAGACGGCTACCTTTGACACCTTCATTCCGGAAAACGCACGTTCTTTAAAGTGACGGACGCCTGCACTCACTTCTCCTAGTACTCAATACTTGGTACCTAGTACCCCAAACCTCTCATGAGACTCACCCTCGGCTTTTCGCCCTGCCCCAACGATACGTTTATTTTCGATGCGCTGGTCAACGGACTGATTCCCACCGCTGGACTGGAGTTTGAGGTAGTGCTCGAAGATGTGGAGACGCTCAACCGCTGGGCGACCGAAGGCCGGCTCGACATTACCAAGCTGTCGTTCAGTGCCTTGCTGCCACTGACGCAAACCTATGCGCTGCTCCGGAGTGGTGCAGCCCTGGGCCGGGGGGTCGGTCCGCTGCTGGTAGCCCGGGAAGCTATCCCGTTGGATCAGCTCTCTGATAAACCCATCGCGATTCCGGGGGTACAGACCACAGCCAACTTATTGTTCTCGCTGGCGTTTCCGCAGGCCCAAAACAAAACGGAGGTGATCTTCTCAGATGTGGCAACTAGCATCTTATCCGGAACCTTTGACGCCGGACTGATGATTCACGAAGGACGCTTTACCTACGAAAGGCAAGGCCTCGTAAAACTGCTCGATCTGGGACAGTGGTGGGAACAAACCAGCGGCGCACCGATTCCGCTGGGTGGCATTGTGATGAAACGGACGTACGGTCCGGCCCTGTACGAAAAAGTGAATGCCTTGATTGCCCAAAGTCTGGCCTACGCCTGGCGGCGCTATCCGGATCTCAGCGATTTTATCACTGATCATGCCCAGGAAATGGAGCCTGACGTGATGCGCAGCCATATCGATCTGTACGTCAATGATTTTACCACCGATCTGGGTCCGGAAGGCGAACGTGCCCTGTCCGTGCTCCAGCAAAAAGCCCAGGCCGCCGGTCTGGCACCGGCCGGAACGACGTTTTTCTGGTAGGCTCCGGTCCGGAACCTCCCGGTTACCTTTGCGCCCTTATGGTGCTTTCTGACGCTCTTGCCGCCCGCAGTCAACAGTCCTGCGAACTCTGTGCGCAACCTGGTTCTTCGCTAACGGCCTACCCGGTGCCGCCGTATCAGGATGCGCTTCCGGACCATCAGGTAGCGCTCTGCCCGACTTGCCTGGACACCCTGGCGCATCCGGAAGCCGCCGCAGATCACCTGCAATGCCTCACCGGCAGCATCTGGAGTGAAGTGCCCGCCGTACAGGCGCTGTCGCATAAACTGCTGCGCCGGCTGCCAAACGAGCCCTGGGCAGCGGAAGCATTGGAATCGGTTGAGCTGGATGAAGCGGTTTTAAACTGGTCGGAAGCCGAAGACCGTGCAAAAGGAGACGTCGTGGTTCATACCGATGCGTATGGCGCGGTCCTTCAGGCCGGCGATACGGTGGTCCTGATCCAGAACCTGAATGTAAAAGGGGCCAATTTTATCGCGCCCAAAGGCACGCAGGTCCGGAAAATCCGGCTGGTCCCCGACAACGGCGGTCAGATTGAAGGCAAGATCAACGGCGATACTATCGTCATCCTGACCCAGTACGTAAAGAAAGGCTAAGGCTTTTTCCGGAACTTTCTATCCCCTCATTTATGGCTTTGTTTTCCCTGCGCCGCGCCGTTCCGGCTGATGCACCTGTTCTGGCCGTCTTGGCCGCCGATGCGTTTGAAGAAACGTTTACCGGCACCTGTACCGAAGCCGATATGGAAGGCTATCTGGCCGACACGTATAACGAGGGCGCCTTCCTGCATCTGTTGCAGGATGCAAGCGTGTTTATCTGCGTAGCCTTCGATGCAGCTGGCACGGCAGCCGGCTATGCTCAGTGGAAGACTGACCGTCCGCCGTTTGAGGTTTCCGGAACGCAGGCCGTCGAGCTGCAACGGCTGTATGTGTTGAAGCCATATTACGGCACGGGACTGGCGCAGCAACTGATGGATGCCTATGAAACGCAGGCCGTAGCGGCAGGAGCCGATCTACTTTGGCTGGGCGTCTGGGAACACAATCTGCGCGCACAGGCGTTCTACCGCAAGCGCGGATTCAGTCCTACGGGCCACAGTCATCCGTTTCCGATCGGCACAACGCCCCAGACCGACGACTGGTGGATCAAGCCGGTTCGGTAAGACGATTCCGGAAGGTCGTTTACCGGGTTTTCGTTAATCGGGTGCCGTCCCAGGTGTATCGAGTCCGGGATCGCTTGGTGTGTTCCTTGCCGGTCCGTTCGTTTTTCTCCATTTCTTCCGTTTTCATCACAATTATGTTGGGCTGACCACCAGGATCGTTGGGAAACACGAATCCCTCATCGTGGTGATACACATCGGCATCCCCGACGCTCATGAGCTGCGGGAGCGCTACAAGATGCTGATCTTCGGTGACCAGTACATACTGCTCATAGCCGGAAATGCCACAGGCTTCTCCCGAAACGCCGGCCTTCACCGTATAGGCTACGTTTTGAAGCCGATGATTGCTTTCAACGGCAAACGAACCGACACTGAGGCTTTCGCCGGACGGCATTTCAAACGACACCTCGTCGACCAAGATGGTATCCTGCATCAGTTTAACGCTGCCGGTATTCTGCGGAAAGGATTGGCCGGTTTCCGGACTGTTTTTGGAGGTGGTTTTGCTGATGCCGAATAACAGATCGTGCGGTCCTTTTTTCCGGAAGCCGACACACAAAGTACCGCCCCAGATAAAGCCGGTTGCGGGTTGACTGTTTTTGGAATACTGAATGCGGTACCAGACCGTCCGGCGCTCCCCGATCTTCCAGACGATACTGTCTTTTTCCAGAATGGTCACCGATTGATTGCTGCGAAGCGAATCCAGCACCGGTGCCTGCATGTTGGGCTGCGACCGGACGTTGGCGCCATTTACAAATACTTTCTGGGTGGTGCCCGGCTCAAACGAAAACACCCCATCCGGGTACTCAGCGTCCTGAGCGCTGACGAGGAGCGGCGTCAGGAGTAGCAGCAGGGCGATTAGATTCCGGATCATAAAGTGCAGTTTCTTGGACACCCTAAAAATAGGAACTAGAGTGAATCCTGCCTGTTGCAGAACGCACTCTTAAGAAAGCGGTTTCCATTACTTCAGCAGCGTAACCAGCATCCTACCCAGACTTCTGTTGATCGGTGCCAGTCCGCCGGTTCTAATGCCAGACCAGAGCCACCACCCATACTTGCCGGAGCAGCAGCAAACCCGGAAAGCAACAGAAATAAGGCCGGGTCACCCTTTTGGGGATGAAAGCGCAGGGTTGTTTCACCTTTACCAATGGTCAGGTCCTGGCTGTTCTCGAATGCATAGCGGTAAAAGGCTCGGGCGGGTACGTTCATTGGGAGACCATTCAACTGAAAAGCGGTTGCTTTACCGGTTGCATGTAGCTGACCAAAGACGTAGATCACCTGGCGTTCCTGGTTTTGGGTATTGGCTCCAATCGCGTCTTCCGGTGCAGTATAGATGTTTAATATCAGGCGGATCCGGTGGGTAGTTGCATCAAAATCGACGGGTCGGAAGGCGTTGGCGCCCAGTTGTTGGGCTTTGGCTTTGATCCGGTCAAAAAGGGGTTCGATTTGTGCGTCCGGCCCGACGCCTGTAATCCGTAGTGTTGCGATGTGCCTCAAGGCGGCTGTATCGGTGGCAGGTTCCCAGAAAATAAACTGCTTCGTCTGAGCCGGATATTGAAATCCGGTTTTCACTACCACCTCCACATGCTGTGCGGTGACCGGACCGGCCCAGAACACCCCAATCAGGAGGCTCCAAAGCACAAGCAATCTTTTCCGTAACAAGAGATTCATAAGCTAATAATTACCGGATGCGTTTGCCGAGCATGATATTGTATTCATAGGCGAAATAAGAGCTACGAGTTGAATCAGGAAATCGCGAGGGTCCATAAGTATAATCCTGCATACTAGATGTAAATAACGACACAGAATCCTTATTATAGTAGTACTGAATTTCTACATAATTAGTTGCCCTAACAGGTTTGATGTGTCCTTGGGTAACGTCTGGATGATCTCTGTATATATTACGGTAGTCTGTAAACATACTCGAATTTAGTGTGCGTACATCTACAGTGTGCACGCTCATGCTATGTGCAGGATACTGATCCGTAAAGCAGAGTGGATTAGATCCAAAGCCATCACTCTCCGGACAGATCAAACCTACAAAGCTGTCATTAACAGCATTTACAAATACTCTTTTTAAAAACAAATTGGCATCTCCAAACTCCCTATATGATTGTGGAAAGAACCAATATGAATAGGGGCGACCACTAATAGCTTGAATGTTCCTTTTGATAGGTGATAGATACGACCAGACTGTATTAGATTGTGAAGCCGGCAGCGTGAATAGCTTCAGAATAGTTTGATTATAAAACTCCGTATCTACTTGTGTAGCAATATTTATAGCAATGGGAATGCTTCCACCCTTAGAACTCATACGATAAGTTGTTATCACATCACGCATCCGTCAGCCGTGGTAGCTCAACAAAAACCGGCTGTTCCGGAAGCGACGCGTCGCCCAGTCTACAATCTGTGCCTCAGTAGCGCCCACTGGTGGCTGGTTGGTATCCACTACCTGCTTTGTAGTATCAACTGGCTGCGTAGTATCGGCTGGTTTGGTCGTGTCTTGCGGCTGGGTGGTGTCCTGGCCGGGGGTGGTTTGCGGGTCGCCTTTCTTGCAGCCTAAAAAGCTACCAAAGGCAATGAGTCCTACAAATAGAAAGCGCAAAAGCCGAAATACAATACGCATGGTGCCTGCCAAAATACTTTGCAGGTCCGGATCTCCTAACCGGCCGCCCAAACTCCCAAACCGATTCGCCTACCTTTGCCCCCCGAAAAAAGATCCCATGCTCACGGCTACCGAAATCCGCGCTACGTTCCTCCACTTCTTCAACGAAAAAAGCCACCTCATCGTGCCGTCGGCACCGGTGGTGGTGAAGAATGACCCCACGCTGCTGTTTATCAACGCGGGCATGAACCCCTTCAAAGACGCCTTCCTGGGCAACAGCCAGCCGCCGGCCTCCCGTGTCGCCGACACCCAGAAATGTTTGCGCGTGTCCGGAAAGCACAACGACCTCGAAGAAGTGGGCGTAGACACCTACCACCACACCCTGTTCGAGATGCTGGGCAACTGGAGCTTCGGCGATTACTTTAAAAAAGACGCGCTGGCCTGGAGCTGGGAACTGCTCACCGAGGTCTACGGCATTCCCAAAGAGCAACTGTACGTCACCGTATTTGGCGGCGACGCCAACGAAGGCCTCGAGCGCGACACCGAAGCGTTCGACATCTGGAAACAGTACGTTCCGGAAGACCGGATTCTGTTTGGTAACAAAAAAGACAATTTCTGGGAGATGGGCGATACCGGTCCCTGCGGTCCCTGCTCCGAAATCCATGTCGACTGCCGCACGCCGGAAGAACGCGCCGACGGCTCGGGTGCAGCACTCGTGAACGCCGATCATCCGCAGGTCATCGAAATCTGGAACAACGTATTCATGCAGTTCAACCGCATGAAAGACGGTTCCCTGCAACCGCTGCCCCAGCGCCACGTCGATACCGGCATGGGCCTGGAGCGGCTGGTACGGGTGCTCCAGCAAAAGCAAAGCAATTACGATACCGACCTGTTTAGCGGCACCATTGCGGCTACCGGAAAAATCACCGGAATATCCTATGACGGCAGCGACAGCCGCGAGGCCATTGCCTTCCGGGTACTGGCCGATCATATCCGGGCCATCTCTTTCACCATTGCCGACGGTCAGCTGCCGTCCAACACTGGTGCCGGCTATGTGATTCGTCGCATCCTGCGCCGCGCGGTCCGCTATTATTTCTCATATCTGAACTACAAGCAGCCCTTGCTGCACCAGCTGATTCCGCAACTGGCGACCCAGTTTAAAGACGTGTTTCCGGAGCTGGCTGCGCAGGAAGCGTTTGTGGCCCGCGTGATTCGCGAAGAAGAAGAAGCCTTTTTGCGGACCCTGGAAAAAGGCCTGAAACGGCTCGACGAACTGTCCGGAAAAGCCCAGGATAAAATTGTGGGCGGCCGGGAAGCCTTTGAATTATTTGATACCTATGGCTTCCCGATCGACCTGACCCGTCTTATTTTGTCGGAGCAGAATCTGTCGGTAGACGAACCGGCGTTTGAAGCCGCGTTGAAAGAGCAGAAAGATCGAAGCCGGGCTGCTACAGCACTTGAAACCGACGACTGGCAAATCCTGAACGAAGGCGAAAAGCCACAGTTTACCGGTTATGAAACCCTGAACGGCGACACCCGGATCCAGCGCTTCCGGAAGGTGAAAGCCAAAGGGAAAGAACATTATCAACTGGTGCTGGCTCAAACGCCGTTCTATGCCGAAAGTGGCGGTCAGGTAGGCGATACCGGTACGCTCACGCTGGCCTCCGGCGCTACCATCGACATCATCGACACCAAAAAAGAAAACGACCTGATCGTCCATCTGGCCGCTTCGCTTCCGGAAGATCTGGGTTCCGGAGCGGTGCATGCGGACGTAACGTCCAATCGCCGCAAGGCCATTGCCGTTCACCACAGTGCAACCCACCTGATGCATGCCGCCCTCCGGCAGGTGCTGGGCACCCACGTGGCGCAGAAAGGCTCGCTGGTCAACGACGAATACCTGCGGTTCGACTTCTCGCATTTCGCCAAGCTGACCGACGAAGAAATTGCTGCGGTCGAACAACTCGTCAATGCCAAAATCCGCGAAAACATTCCGGTGGTGATTCGTACCATGCCAAAAGAAGAAGCCCTTCAGCTGGGCGCGATGGCGTTGTTCGGAGAAAAGTATGGCGACAGCGTCCGGGTGGTGACGACCGATCCCAACTACAGCGTAGAGCTTTGTGGCGGAACGCACGTAGGTGCTACCGGTGAGCTCGGCTTTTTCAAAATCAAAAGCGAAGGTGCAGTAGCAGCCGGCGTGCGCCGGATCGAAGCGTTGAGCGGTGCAGCGGCGGAAACCTACGTGCAGGGTCAATTGGCTGATTACAACGCGGCCAAAGCGTTACTGAAAAATCCAAAGCAGCTCGACAAAAGCATTGAAAGTTTGCAGGAAGAAGCGACTGCATTGCGCAAATCGCTGGAAGCAATCGAAAACCAAGCACTGGCCGCACAATCCAAAGAGCTGGCTACCGGTGCCGAGCCGATTGGTGCGTATGGATTTATCGGGAAACTGGTTTCGGTTTCGTCGGCAGACAGTCTGCGCAAGCTGGCTACCGACACCGAAAAAGCACTTTCCGGAACCGGCGTAGTCGTGCTCTGCGGCGTGATTAATGGTAAGCTTTCGGTAGCTATTGCCATCGGAGCTGAAGGTGTTGCCCAAGGCATGGATGCGGCAGCGCTGATGAAAAGCGTAGTCGCTCCGCTGATCAAAGGCGGTGGCGGCGGCAATAAAACCCTAGCCACGGCCGGTGGTGCCAATACCGATGCCAGCGAAGCCGTAATCGAAGCCGTCCGGAAGGCAGTAAACTAGTCCAATTCATTCCAGAATGAAAAAGGAACGCACCAGATGGTGCGTTCCTTTTTCGTTCAAATCCTCCAGACAGATTCCGGAATAGGGTTAGTGCTTTTCTAAGCGAATTTTGGTGATACACGTATTTCGTTCTGAGGCTTCTGTGGCGGAAAGATCACAGGCAAGTCCGGTTCCTTTCTTTTGAAGGTCGAAACTGAATTCATTATAACTATGACCCGTACGGATGGTCCAGGGGTTATCGCTGCCCAGTTCGATAGCAGATGGGGTTTCCCAGAAATAACCTGCTAGTAGTTGGGTTTCCGCTGCCGGCACATCCTTCTTTTTAATCAGGATCGCATACTTTTTACTCGCGTGGTCCAGTGACAGATTATAGATGTAATCGCCTGCGGCCGGACAGTCAATCAAGGTTTGTGTACCGGTATAAAGTGCTATGGGTGCTGCTTTTAAAGTCGTCTCTGAACTTCGGTAATCATAACTAGTCCCGATGATAGTAGCCAGTTTTCGGGTAGGGGTAGCCACGCTGATGCTCGGAGTGCCACTGGCGTAATCGTAGGAATAACTAAGTGTTACAGTACCATCGGTTAAGCGAATAGCTGGAATATCGTTTCCGGTGCGTATAGTTTGAGACGCGTTGAGGTTATGAGTCTGGTTCTCCAGCACAACCGTTGCGTGCAGGCCTGTAGGACGTACATCCAGCCAGTAGTGACCGTTGGCAGCATCCAAGACCCCACCATAACTAAAAAGCTTAGCCTCGGACACCTGCACCGTTTGAGCCGGTTGGATGGTTTCTTTCTGGCAACTTCCCAACAGCACACTTCCTGCAATCAAAAGAAAAAAGTGCTTCATAAGAAAAGGAATTTAAAGCATCCTTAAAGAACCAGTCCGCTTCCTGAAAGTACACTATATAAATTAGTCCAATTCAGTAAAATGACCCATTCCGGATTGCCACCCATTCAATCGTCCGATCCGTATCCCAACGCCTGATAGCACTATCTTGTTTTATCGGGCGTTTTAGTTTCCGGAATCGTACTTATTGTTCGTTGACAGCTACCGACTGCAACCGGATCGGTCCTCTCCATAACGTAGCAGCAAACCAAACCGGCAGTGCAACGGTAGGGCTGAGAAGCGGGCGTACCCAGCTCCATGGCAACGGAAGATCATTGGTGAACACCATCTCTGCCACGGAAACAAAAATGGTTACCGATACCCAGACGGCGCAAAAAGATTCGATTGGTGCTGCCTGTCCCAGGTGTCTGGCATTGAGATATCCTACGAAAAGCCAGCCTGCCAGTGCCAGCAGCGCCAGATAAATCACCCATACATACAACACCCCTGTGGATGATCCGGCCAGCGCTGCGAACAGGTAATACGGAATCAGTCCAACCAGCAACAGCAACCCTTGAGGCACTACCTGTAGAACTGATCCGGCTGCTACGGTTCCGGAATCGGCTGTGGTTTGTGCCTGTGCCGAGAGCGCCCATAATTCCAGCGCCGTCACACAGAAATAAAAGGCCGCCCATATCGGTGACAGAAACAGCAGCCCAAACAAAATCAGCAGTCCTTCGTCTTCCACCTGACTGTTGGTTACCAGCATGGCACCGAGTAGCAGCCCCAGCCCCGCCAGTATAAACAGGTAAATGCGGCGGCCTTTTTTAGGGTGAGGCAGACGCTTCCAGAAAAGCAGATGCACCAGTGCGCTTACTACCTGCCAGGTACCCAATGTGAATAGCAACCCAAGGTCGCGGTCGAGGAAGAATTGGGCAACCGGCCCCTCTGCAGCCGGTCCGCTGGCATAGCTGAAATAAGTGCTCAGCCAGAAGCAGGCAATCTGCCCCAGCAGATCAACCAACTGCAGGCCACGCAACATCGCAACCGATGTGTCAGGAGCAGGCAATGCATTTTGAGTCGAATCCATAGAATAAAAAGGGTTTCCGGAACACCAGCCCAACCGTGTTTGTGCGTAAGAACGGTTAACCAGTAACGGCTATTGCTTTTAAACGTTTTAGGCTACTATCGTACCTCAGCCCTGCCCGACTTCATGGAGATAACTTTCTTTGAGATGATCGTAGAACGAATGCTTATCGACCAGGCTGGCCACCAGATTCGACAGAAGCGCGCCCAGCAATAAAAAGAAAATAACACTGTGGCGATCGGTCATCTCAAACAGAATAATGGCCGAGGTAAACGGCGCACGGGTCACACCGGTCAGAAAGGCCGTCATGCCCACCAGAATCAGCAGGTTGGCATTGCTTCCGGAAAGCTCCAGCAACTGCGCAATCCAGCCACCGAAGCAGGCACCGGCGCTCAGCGACGGTGCAAACACCCCACCCGCACCGCCGAATGTAAACGAGGCCATCAGCCCGTTCATTCGTACAAACGGCAGGTACCACGGAATCGCTTTATCGGCGGTATACAGCGTCCGCTCCATAATTTCTTTTCCGGACCCCATCGCTTCCGGTCCCAGCCAATAAATAAAAATGGCTACAAATAAGGCGCAAAACAGTACGATGCCCAGTTGCGGCAGAACTTTCTTCACCCGGCCCATCGCCCGCATCAGCTTCAGCATCAACACGCTCATCCGGCTGGCAAAATAGCCACAGACAACTGATACCAAGATAAGACCCGGTACCATCACCCAGCTGTTGAAACCCGTCTTGGGATAGCCGAGGTATAAATAACTGCCGCCAAAGGCCTGGGCAGTAATTCCGGCAATGATCACCGCTATAAACAAAGGCGATTTGTAATGCCGCAGGTGAAACCGGGACAATTCCTCGATGGCAAATACAATTCCGCCCAATGGGGTATTAAACGCCGCTGCCAATCCGGAAGCAGCCCCGGCAATGACAAAATTTTGCTGCGACAGCGGCGGCCACCATTTAGGCAGCCAGTTGTAAATCTGCCGGAAGATGGATGCGGCAATCTGAATGGTGGGGCCTTCACGTCCCAGAATGCCGCCACCCACGACTTTGATGCTGGACGACACGATTTTCACACCTAGCACCCGCAGACTCAGGAACGGTGAGACTTTCGCCTCTGTCTCCGGCTTCATCAGTTCTACGGCCGCCATAACCTGCGGAATGCCACTGCCCCGCGCGAACGGTGCGAACCGGCGCACCAGCCACCAGCTGGCCACAAAACAGACCGGCGTAACGATAAAAATCGAAAACGGATGCAGTCCATACAGCCAGTGCGACAGCCATTCAGCCCCGCTGAACAGCCGGCTGTACCCGAAAGCTACAAAGCCGGTGATAAAGGACGCGATCAGGAACGGTAAAAACTGAAGTGCCTGATGCCGGATTACTTCATTGGCCTCGAGGGTGGAATGGTAGCGGTTCCGGAGCAGACGGAGCCCGTACTGAATCAGCGGTTGCCGGCGCAGGCGAACGATCTTTTTTCGGGTACGGTACTTCACAGGAGACACCGCAAAAGTCGGCCACCCGGCACAAACAACTGTTTTTCATCCGGTTCGGTCAACTTTCTGTCAGTTCCTTTGTTTAAAAATCCCTGTATGAACTGGAATATTCTGAGTGAGATTGCTCAACTGGACGGGTTGAAAGAGGAAAGCCGTCAAAAGCCGGTGGTTATTTTCAAGCACAGCATCCGGTGCAGCATTTCGTCTATGGCCAAAAGCCGGCTGGAGCGAAGCCAGGCGCCTGAAGGCGTTTCGTTTTACTACCTCGATCTGATCAATAACCGCGCGTTGTCGAATCAGGTAGCGGAAACATTTGGGGTCCATCACGAAAGTCCGCAGGTATTGCTGCTCAGAAATGGAGACTGCGTCTACGACGAAAGCCACAACGGCATCGATATGCAGGAGATTGCAAACGAAGCCTTCCGGAATTCCTAAACACGACAATCCGGCTTTTCAGTCGTACTTTCGCGCCGCTTTTCACCCTTTCTTACCAAGGATTTATCAACTATGTCGGGTCAGCTCAAAGAAGTACGGAACCGGATTAAATCGGTGCAGTCTACCCAGCAGATTACCAAAGCCATGAAAATGGTGAGTGCTGCCAAATTACGTCGTGCGCAGGATGCGATCCAGCAGATGCGGCCGTATGCGCAGAAGCTCCAGGAAATGCTGAGTAATATCGTAAGCTCCCAAAGCAGCAGCACGGCGTTGCCGCTGGCTGAAGAACGGGCGCCGGAGCGCATTTTGCTGATTCCGATCACCTCTGACCGGGGTTTGGCCGGTGCCTACAACGCCAACGTCATCAAACTGACGCGCGAGGTGATCCGGGAGCGGTATGCGACTCAGAACGCCGCCGGAAATGTGTCTCTGCTGCCGGTAGGTAAGAAAGGCTACGAATATTTCCTGCGGTACAACTTCCGTGTCATCGATCAGTTCTGGGCGCTGTTGGGCAACCACTCGTTCGAGAACGTGAAAGAAGTGGCCCGCTATGCACAGGAAGCGTTTCTACGTAACGAATTTGACCGCGTAGAACTGATCTACAGCCAGTTTAAAAATGCGGCGACCCAGCAGTTTGTAGTAGAGCCGTACCTGCCGATTCCAAAAGCAGAAGGTTCCGGAAGCACGCTCAATGCTGAATTTATCTATGAGCCTTCCAAGGAAGCGCTGATCGAGGAACTGATGCCTAAGATCCTCAACACCCAGGTGTTTAAAGCTGTTCTGGATGCAACCGCTTCAGAGCACGGTGCACGGATGACCGCTATGGATAAGGCCAGCGAAAACGCCAACGACCTGCTTAAAAACCTGAAAGTTTCCTATAACCGTGCCCGTCAGGCGGCGATCACCACCGAGCTTACGGAAATCGTATCCGGTGCGGCAGCATTGCAAGGCTAGTAGTACATCATTTATTTTTTTCGAAAACCGCGTTTGCACCTCAGCAAACGCGGTTTTCTTTGTTCCGGTATGTCCGTCTGATAATATATCCGGAACATCCGTATTCCGTTCCGTAGAGACACGCGGCGCGTGTCTGCGTTCTTTCAATTGCATTGCGGACCATCCTCACATTTCGGTTGCACTGCGGACACACGCCGTGTGTCCCTACCGGTTAAAAACCAATTGCTGTTTTCCGGAACCGTCGCCAACCAACAAAAAGATCCTCAGATCTTTGAAAACTCCTGAAGTGAGTTTAGGCCACTGCGCCTTCGCTGTCTACGTTGGCCAGTTGCCCACAGGCAGCGTCGATGTCTTTACCACGACTGCGGCGCAGGTGTACGTTTACTTTTTTGCTTTCCAGGTAGCGTACAAAGGCATCGGTCGTCGCTTCATCCGGCTTCTGGAACCGCGCCTGTCCGATCGGGTTGTATTCGATCAGGTTGATCAGATCGGCCGGAATCTTGCGGAACAGCTTTACCAACTCTTCCGCGTCTTTGATGCCGTCATTAAAATCCTTGAACAGGATATACTCCAGGGTAATTTCGCCCTTCGTTTTCTGGTAGAAATAATTCAGGGCATCGACCAGAGCCGCGATATTATTGGAGTCGTTGATCGGCATCACCTCCGAACGCTGTACATCGGTAGGTGCATGGAGCGACAAGGCCAGTTTAAACCGTACGCCGTCATCCCCCAGTTGCCGGATCATTTTGGCCACGCCTGCCGTTGAAACGGTAATCCGTCGCGGACTCATGCCGAGCCCTTCCGGAGTCGTGATTTTCTCAATTGCCTTCAGAACTTCTTTATAGTTGAGCAACGGCTCACCCATTCCCATAAAAACGATATTGCTCAGTTTACGGCCGTAATGCTTCAGCGATTGTTCGTTGAGCAGCGTTACTTCATCCACGATCTCGTCGAAATACAGATTGCGGGTGCGCGGCAGGTAGCCAGTAGCGCAAAATTTACACGACAACGAGCAGCCCACCTGACTGGAGACACAGGCGGTGACCCGTGTATCGGTTGGAATCAAAACGCCTTCGATATAATTGTTGTCGTGCAGTACAAACCGGTTTTTGACCGTCCCGTCTTCAGATTCCTGGGTGTGGTGGATCGCTACTTTCGGAATGAAATAGTTAGCTTCCAGCTTCTCCCGAACCGGTTTCGGCAGGTTGCTCATCTCCGCAATCGAAGCCGCATACTTTTTCCAGATCCAGTCGTGTACCTGAGCGGCACGGTAACGCGGTTCTCCCCATTCATCAAACACCTGCTGCAGTTCCGGAAGCGCAACCGTCCGTAGATTTTTCATAGCTGCAAAAATAGCCATCTCCGGCTGCCTGTGGCGCTAATGCAACGGTAAAGCTGTCAGTTTCAGCAGCATCTTTTCAGATTTTCGGCGGCCTTAAAACGCTTCTGAATTACTTTTGACCTTTAGAATGATTCCTATTAAGATGAAACCCCGTTTTCTATCAGTATCGCTGGTTGTGTTTTTATTGCTCGTGGCAGCGGTAAGCCGTATCGTCAATGCCGAGCTGCACCTGTGGAATTTCGCACCCGTAGCCGCACTGGGACTTTTCAGCGGTGCGGTGCTTAAAGACAAGCGCTATGCCTATCTGTTGCCCTTGGGTGCCCAGCTGCTGGCGGATCTGTATTTTCAGTTGTTTACCGACATACCTGGCTTCTATGGAGTCAGTCAGCTGTTTGTATACGCCGGCATGGCACTGGTAGCTGCTTTTGGCACCACTATGGGACGCCCGACGGTAGCGAAAGTGAGTGGCTATGCCCTCGCAGGCTCCGGTATTTTCTTTCTGGTATCCAATCTCGGTGCGTATTTCACCGGCATGTGGGGCTGGGGTGTTTCCGGACTGGTCAAAACCTTTGTGATGGCCGTTCCATTTTATCAGGGCACCCTGATCGGCGATCTGGTTTTCGCTGCACTGTTCTTTGGCGTTTACGCACTGGTACAGCAAAGCCGTGAAACCCGCGTTGCTACCGCTTAATCAGATTTTTAAAGTGCTTTTCTGAAACGCTTCTCTTTAAAAGAGAAGCGTTTTTTTATGAGAGTCCTGTAAAGTCCTTATTCCTATCATGGCCAGAAGCCTTCTTTCTATCCGCGAAAACAGTTGGCTGGCGCGGATCGCTGCCCGTCGGCTGCGTTCCGGAAATGTGGCGATGGTGATCGGCCGTACCATTCATCTACACGGCGTGTCTGCAACTGAATTTCTGGCTTCGCCGTCCTGGGTGGCGCATGAGTTGGAACATATCCGGCAGTACAAACGCTACAGCACGATTGGCTTTTTGCTTCGCTACGGGTACTACAGTTTCCGGAATGGGTATTATCAGAATCCGCTGGAGGTCGCAGCCCGTGTAGCCGAGCAAAATCCGCTTCCGGAAAACAGGTATCAGTTTACAGTCCGTTCCGGAAAACGCTTTGCAAACGAAGCGCCAACGGCTATCTTTGCCCCTCAAAGCGATTTTACTGTCATGTCCCGTCCCCGGAAAGTACCGCCTACCGCCTCCCAGAAGCGTATCTTTTTCATCCATCTGGTGATCTTTATTGTAGCTACCGTTGCGATGTTTATGATCCATGCCGGTCAGGAAAAATCTGCAGGCACTTGGGTATACCCCTGGCACGCCTGGCCGGTAGCGGCCTGGGCACTGGCGGTCATTGGTCACTGGTGTGCGCTGTGGACGACCTACGAAGACAAAGGTCTCGACGATTTCAACCGCATGGTTCAGAACGGCTAGGCCTGTTTCCGGAACGATTCCTTTTTTACAAGCAGTCCTGCATCTCATTGGTGCGGGACTTTTTTTGGCTTCGCCACTTATCTTTAAACGGATATGGACACCCCTCATTTTGTGGCCCTGCAGGCTGCGTACCAGACGGCTGCTACCGAGCATGAACGTATAGACAACCTGATCGATCAGGCCATGGAAGTACGGAATTATGACGTCGAAAAAGCCATGGCACTGGCCGATGAAATCCTGACCCGTTCGCAGGCTATCGGTTATCCATTGGGCACCGGCAGAGGGTTCAACATGAAAGGCTGGTGCTACTGGAGGCAGGGGTATTATGAAGAAGCGCGTGAGGTACTGAACCAAGCCTACAACATCGCGACTGAACATAAGAATAAAGCGCTGGAGGCGCGGGTGCTCAACAACTTCGCTTCCGTATATCGCGATCTGGGCGATCTGGTCCGGGGACTGAACTACCTCGACATGGCCCTGCGGCTCAACGAAAAGCTGGGCGATGAGAAAGCACAGGCCGTATCGCTGGCGTCGATTGCCTCGATTTATTACGATCTGGCCGACTACGAAAACGCGCTCGATTTCGCCCAACGGGCTTTACCGGCCTTTGAAGCAGCACGCGACGTACACCGGCTGGGCAGCCTCAACTATATCCTGGGCAATATCTATTTTAAGCAAGGTGCGTATAGCAATGCGCTGCAACATTTTCAGCAAAATGCAACCATGGCCGATCCCGGTACTATTGCGCACGCCTTGGCGCTGAGCGGACTCGGAAAGGTGTACTTCAAGATGGGCGTTTCCGGACCGGCAGAAGAGTACCTGGCCAATGCTCTCAAAATCGGTGAAGAAATGGGCGATGTGGAAGTACCGATCACCTGCTTTTACTACCAGGGCTGTATCGAAATGCAAACCGGTCATTACCGGCAGGCGAGCGCGCAGTTTTCAAAGGCTATGGAAGTCGCTGAAGATTCGCAACGCCGACCGGATATGATGAGCATCCACGAAACCTGCGCCTCGCTCTATGAAGAAATGGGCAATCTGCCGCAGGCCTATTATCACCTTAAATCGTATGAACAACTCAAGGAAGAAATCTTCCGGCAGACAGCTTTTAACAAACTCCGGAATTTGCAGGCCCGGCAGGAGCTGGAACTAGCGCGTAAGGAACTGGAAGTTGCCGAGCAGACCGCCCTTTTGAAGCAGCAGTTTATGGCCAACATGAGCCATGAAATCCGCACGCCGATGAATGCCATTGTAGGCATGACCCGGTTACTGCTGGAAAAAAACCCGGCACCCGATCAGCTTAAGTATCTGAGTGCCATTCGCCAAAGCGCCGACAATCTGCTGGTGATTATCAACGATATTCTCGATTTCTCCAAGCTGGAAGCCGGGAAAATTACCCTGGAAGAAATTTCCTTCTCGGTAACCGATACGGTCCGGGACGTGCGGGAAATGCTGTTGCTCAAAGCAGACGAGAAAAAACTGGATTTCCGGATCGAAACCGCGCCGAATCTACCCCAGTGGGTCATGGGCGATCCTACGCGGCTGACTCAGATTTTAGTCAACCTGGCCGGCAATGCAATTAAATTTACCGATCACGGAGCCGTAACGCTTCGGGTGCAGGTGCTGGACTCCAAAGACGCACAGTACCGGTTGTGCTTTGAGGTGATCGACACCGGGATTGGCATTCCGGAAGCGTATGTAAGCCAGATCTTTGAATCGTTTACGCAGGCCGGTTCGGATACTGCCCGCAGGTTTGGCGGCACCGGTCTGGGGCTCACCATCACCAAACAACTGGTAGAATTGATGAAAGGACAGGTTTCGGTGCAAAGCGCAGAAGGTAACGGCACCACCTTCCGGGTGGAATTGCCGTTCCGGAACGTACCGGCTCCGGAACAACGGGTGGCAGCGGTAGATGCAGAAACCGTTTTGCCTGCCTTTCTGTCCACCCTCCGCATCTTACTGGTGGAAGACAATGCATTTAACCAGATGGTGGCTCAGGATACGCTGCAAACCCTGCTTCCGGACGCTGAGGTAGACATCGCTGAAAACGGTCAGCTGGGAGTTGATGCTTTGCGTCAGAAAGCGTATGATCTCATCCTGATGGACGTTCAGATGCCGGTGATGGATGGCGTGACGGCCACGCGCATGATCCGGAAGGAGCTGCCGCAACCGGCCTGCAGCACCCCTATTATTGCCATGACGGCCAATGTCTTGCGCGAAGATGTGGATACCTACTTATCGGCCGGGATGAATGCCTATGTTCCCAAACCGTTTCGGCCCGAAGACCTGAAGCGGGCGATTCTGCTGGCGTTGCCGGATGCGTCGCACTTGAGGGGTACTGTTATCAAGCTTCCGGATGTTGTGGAGCCTGTGCTGCCTTCACTGGTAACGGATCTGACGTTTTTGAACGGTTTTGCCAATGGCAACGACGAGAAAATAACGAAATACATTCGTATGTTTCTGAGCAATGCACCCCGGTTGCTGGCGGAAATCCGTACAGGTATTGCCACAGGCGATCTGAAAGCCGTCCAGATTGCCGCTCACTCACTGAAGCCGCAATTGAGCTATATGGGTGTAAAAGAAGAGATTAGCAATATCTTTCTGATGGAGCAGACAGCCGGTGGTGCGGGCATTTCCGGAACCCTGCCGGCCTTACTTCAGAACCTGCAGCGCGTCTGCGAAAAAGCCTTTCAGGAACTGAACCGGAACCTCTAAAAGCACCTCCGGATTTTGCAGGTCGCAAATCTGTTGTATTTTACCCCCTCCCTAACCTAACTCCTTCCTATGGCGGTGGATGCCAAACGCTACCTGTTTCTGGTAGATGACGAGCCGATTCAAAATGAAATGCTCAAAGATTATCTGGCCGAACGCTTTCTATTTGAGCTGCAGGTTTTTGAAAACGGTGAAGATGCATTAAGCCAGTTGCATCAAAAACCCGAGATCGTCATTCTGGATTATCACCTCAACGGCCAGAGCCGGGATGCCAAAAATGGTGTGGAAGTGCTACGCGCCATCAAGGAAGCCCAGCCCGATACCCAGGTCATTATGCTGTCCGGACAAGATAAGTTGGAAGTAGCCGTAGAAAGCATGCGCTATGGCGCGTACGACTATGTAGTCAAAGGTGAAACCGCCTTTAACCGGGTCGAGAATGCCATCATCAATGTTAGTGAACTGAATAAAGCCCTGACGATCAACCAGGCCTACCGTCGTACCATTTTGCTGTTGTCGATCGGAATCGGGGTCATTGCGCTGGTAGCCCTGTATCTGGCTTTTTTCACAGATGCTTATAGCCATTAATCTCAGGAAGGACCGCACCTTTGCGTTTTCTTAAAAGGTATTCTTCCGGAATCCGTTTTCTTCTCCATTTTCATGTTGGAACCAGATCTAGTTTCGATGATTCCTTTGGCCCAGCGGCTCGACCGCATTCAGGAGCCACAAACCATTAAAATGGCAAAGCTCGGTCGGGAGTTGCGGGCGCAGGGCGCTCCGCTCATCGATCTGAGCCTGGGAGAACCCGACTTCCGGACCCCCGATTTTATCTGTGAGGCGGCCAACGCCGCCATGGCCGAAGGCCGGACCAAATATCCACCGGTAGCCGGCATTCCGGAACTGCGGCAGGCTATCTGCGCCAAACTGAAGCGCGACAATGGGCTCAACTACCTGCCGGAAGAAACCATTGTTTCAACCGGTGCCAAACAAGCGTTGGCCAATATCATTCTATGTCTGATCAATCCGGGCGATGAAGTAATCATCCCGACACCATTCTGGGTGACCTACGGCGCACTAGTGCTGCTGGCCGAAGGCACACCCGTGTATGTCCACTGTCCGGTAGCCCAGCAGTTTAAGCTCACACCGGAGCAGCTGGAAGCGGCGATCACGCCCAAGACCAAGATGTTTATCTTCTCTTCGCCCTGCAACCCTACTGGTACCGTGTATTCGCGGGAGGAGCTGGCAGCACTGGCAGAGGTTTTTGCCCGGCATCCGCAGGTGGTGATTGTAAGCGACGAGATCTACGAATACATCAACTACGCAGGCGGCCATCAAAGCATTGCCCAGTTTGATGCCGTACGCGACCGCGTGGTGGTGGTCAACGGCTTTTCCAAGGGGTTTGCCATGACCGGCTGGCGACTGGGGTACCTGGCCGCACCAAAATATATGGTGCAGGCCTGCGAAAAGCTGCAAAGCCAGTTTACCTCAGGTGCCAATGTTATTTCGCAGTACGCCGGCGTTACGGCACTGACCCAACCGCTGGATGCGACGCATGCTATGACCGCTGCGTTTCAGGAACGTCGCGATTTCGTAATCGGCCGGTTGCAGCAGATTCCGAGGCTGAACGTACCGGTACCAGACGGCGCGTTTTATGCGTTTCCGGATGTGAGCGCCTATTTCGGCACTACTACGCCCGATGGGATGCGTATTCAAACCGACGAAGACGTATCCATGTACCTGTTGAACATCGCGCATGTCAATACCGTGTATGGAGCAGCATTTGGCGACGATCAGTGCATCCGGATGAGCTATGCGACTGGCATGGACAATTTGCGGGAGGCACTGTCCCGTATGGCCGATGCGTTCGGTAAACTGCGCTAGCGCTCAGCAACCAACCTCTTTTAAAAATCAAAAGCCGCACGGAGTCCGTGCGGCTTTTTTAGGTCTGTTCCGGAAAAGGCCTCTAGCGCTGAAACAGCTTCTTGTTGCTGAGCGTTTCCGCGACCATTCCGGCCACCCAGGAGCCGAGCAGGTAATAGGTGGTCGACATGACTTTGGTTTTGGTAGTGCGCGTGGTCGGAGCCGTGATCAGTCCCAGTTTCTTCGGCAAAAACAGCGACCCCAGTCCGGCCAGCAATCCCATCCCGGTCGTACGGGCGGCTTTTTGCGTTCCGGAAACGGCCGTGGCGTAATACAGGCTATTGGTGAGCAGATCAGCTGCCAGCGTACCCCAGTACAGCTTATCACCGGTCGGCGCCGACTGACCGGCCTTGTCAAGCAATTTATTGGCGGCGTCCATACCCAGTTTTTCCAGTCGGGGCGCGTCATCATCGAAGCGACGCATGGTTTCGTTCAGGATATTGACCACTATGGCACCAGCCAGTCCGGCGATCAGCGCATTAACCGTTTTCGGATTCATAAGACAGAGATTTTACGCTGAACCAAAAAAGACCGGGCCAGTTGATTCCGGAAGCCGGTGAAGTGATGGCGCGGTTTTTCCGGAACCTGCGATTCAAGAATTTTTCGTTCTCCCATGAAAAAGAATACCGTCCGGAGACTGGGGATCGCTGCCGGTGCCATCACTGTTGCCGGTGCCCTCGCTGCCGTATTTCTGAAAACCCGCCGTACCATTCCGGAAGGCATCGAAGCGGTTTCGCCGTTCAACCCGGACCTGTACTTGGGGGAATGGTATGAGATTGCCCGGTTCGATTTTCGGTTTGAACGGGGTCTGGACCACACCACGGCCAATTATAGCCGGAGTGCAGATGGCAGTATTAAAGTGGTGAATACCGGTCGAAAAAAGGATGGCACGTCTACCCAGGCGACCGGTAGAGCCATTTTTGTAGGTCCGGAAACGACCGCTCAGCTTAAAGTATCGTTTTTCGGTCCGTTTTATGCCGGTTACAATGTGATTGCTATTGATGAAGAGTACCGGTATGCACTCGTCTGCGGAAACAGCCGTGACTATTTGTGGATTCTGAGCCGGAAGAAAAATATTCCGGAAACGATCAAGCAACAGTACCTCCAGCAGGCACAGGCACTAGGATTCAAAACCGAAAACCTGATCTGGCCCAACCAGTTGTAAACGCCCCAAACGATACGCAGCCGGCGACAACCGGCTTTAAGAAGCCCCCAGTACCTGCGGGATTTCTGTTTGTGCCCGCTCGTAATCGTCCGGAACGCCGATGTCGATAAAATATCCCGAGTCCAGACTGGCGTACAGCCGCCCTTCGCCTACGGTTGCTTCCAAGTAGTCTTTTTCGAACGAGAATTTGGCCGGAAACAGACGCGATACGAAGGTTGTTCGGCTGATTACATAAATGCCGCCATTGATCAGTCCTTCTTGGCAGGGCTGCTTTTCGGCAAATGCGGTGATCTCGTTTCCGGAAGCGATTTCCACAGTTCCATACCGTTCAAAATCCTGCATCGGTTTTAATGCCAAGGTCGTTTCGGCATCAGCATTTAGATGCGTTTGCAGCAGATCTTCCAGCGAAGCATTGAAGAGCGTATCACCGTTTACTACAAACACCTGTTCGTGTTGACAGTTCTGCAACGCCAGTACCATTCCACCGCCGGTACCCAACGGCTCGTGCTCGATCACATAATCGACTTCAAAGGGCAAGTCCTGCGTTTGCAACCAGTCGAGAACCACCTCATGCCGATAGCCCAGTGAGAGTACACAACGGGTACAGCCTTGCCGGTCCAGATAGCGAAACAGCCAGTGCAGGAACGGCTGCCCGCCTACAGGTGCCATGCATTTGGGTTGATCTCCGATTACGCCCCGCAACCGGGTGCCGAGTCCGCCGGCCAGTACAATGCACTCCTTTGAATTCATAGTGGAGGGTTTCTATTGTATCCGGTCATGAAATACGCGTTTGAATTCCGGAAGCAGATTTAAATAGCCATACCTATACGAACCGAACGTTACATCGTCCAGCCGATCTGTCCATGCTCGACAAAGTCGAAAGGGCGAAACTCACCAGGTAAATCCGAGAGCGCAGCTTTCACCTGATGACGGGTGTTGGCCGGACAGTAAAACATCATAAAGCCGCCGCCGCCGGCACCGGAAATCTTGCCGCCGGTAGCGCCTGCGCCCAGCGCCTTTTGGTACACCGCATCCATGGCATCATTGGAGATTCCCTGTGCCATCTGCTTTTTATACCGGAAGCCGTAATCAAGGATGCCACCGATATCATCGACCCGGCCTTTGAGGAGGGCTTCTTTCATCATCTGGGCCTGCTCTTTGAGAGCATGCATAGCGTCGATGCTTTGCTGATTGTTGCTTTTTACATTCTGGCTTTGCACCTTGATGATGGCCGCACTTTCCCGGCTGGTAGCGGTAAAGTACAGCAGCATATTATGTGCCAGTTCTTGTAAATACCGGAGCTTCACACGAAGCGGATTCACAATCACGCGGTCTTCGGCATAAAACTCCATGAAGTTGACTCCACCGAAGGTTGCCGCATATTGATCCTGCTTGCCTCCTGCCATCCCCAGATCTTCCCGCTCGATCTGATACGCCAGATGCGCCAGGTCGTACTCGCCCAGCGGCAACCGAAGCCATTCAGCGAAAGCGCCCAGAATGGCGACCATCAGCGTGGAAGACGTTCCAAGTCCGGAACCAGCCGGTGCATCTACCGAAGTAGTGAGCCGGAATCCGGAAGGAACCGGTCCCCATTCCCGCACAATCCGGTTGTAGGCACCGGTTGCCAGCGATAGTGTACCGGTCACAGGCAACGCCGATTCCAGCGGATGGGTCACCTGCTCGCCCCGGTCAATGGCTACAAATTCAATGCGGTTGTCAGGCAGCAGTTCGATGGACGCATACGCATACAGCGAAACAGTTGCATTGAGTACTGCACCACCATAACGGTCGCAATACGGGGCCACATCGGTGCCACCACCGGCCAGCCCGATACGAAGGGGCGCTTTGGAACGAAAAATCATTTCCGGAATTGAAGCAGACAGGAGAGTTTTAAAACGGTTTTTTGACGGATGGCTGCCGGGTTCGGGTCCGTTGCCAGAGCCAGAACAGCAGTACGCCCATGAAAACGCCGATGGTGTTGGCGCCCATATCCATCAGATCGAATGCCCGGTGCAGCCACGGATAAGTGAGGTATTGAAGAATCTCGACCACCAGTCCGAAGAGCACGCAGAAGATAACGACCCGGATGACCGTCGCGCGCCGGGGGTAGTTCAGTCCCAGAAGCATCAGCAACGTCTGCACCCCAAACAGGACAAAATGCACCCATTTATCGGCCAGCGGTACATCTACTTCCGGAATCTCATTCGACGGGACCAGGCAGGCGATCAGCAGCGCGAGGCCCCAGAGCCAGGCACCGATCCGGGCCCATTCCTGCCGGTTTGCAGGCAGTGACATAGCTCTTGAACTAGCCTACGAGATCCTGATACGCCGGAGCATCCATCAGCGCTTCGACGTCGGCGATGCTGTCTACGGTCATTTTGATCATCCAGCCTTCGCCATACGGATCGCTGTTCACGGATTCCGGAGCGGTTTCGAGATTCGGGTTCACTTCCGTGATGGTACCGGCAACCGGCAGATACAGATCGGAAACGGTTTTAACCGCCTCTACGGTACCAAACACTTCATTGGCATCGATCTTCTGACCTTGGGTGCTGATGTCGACGAATACGATATCGCCCAGTTCGTGCTGTGCAAATTCGGTGATACCAACGGTGGCGACATTACCTTCAAGGCGAATCCACTCGTGGTCTTTGGTATACTTCAGGGTATCCGGAAAAGTCATAAAAAACAGGTCATTACAGATGAGGATGCTAATGTAGGAAATCCGGTGCAGGAATCCGCCACGAGCTTTGTATACAGTAGGTACGGAGAAAATTAATTCATCCACACGGCTTCAAAAACAGCCACGGTTTTGCCATCGCGCATCAGTGTCAGCATATCAGCTGCCACTTGATACGTAGTCATTCCTTCCAGTGTTTTCAGAAATTCCGTTTCTATCCGGTCCGGTCCACAGGCCATCCGTGTAGACGCCAGCGGCGAAATCCTGAGCCGGTTTCCGGACAGCAGTTCAAAGGTTCCGGAAAAATTATTGCACCCGCCGTTCCCATTCGTTTTCCCGGTAGCGCTGTGAAACAGTACATGAGGCCGTCCTCCGGGCAGATCTGAAGCGATCGCGCGACCGTTCAGCATCGTCAGCGACCAATAGTGTTCCGTTGGGTTGGCTGCCTGTTCAGCGGTCACCTTGTACAGCGTGTATTCCGGGCGTTCTTCCCGCAACCGGTCGCCGGTTCCCAGACGCATCATGATCAATCCTTGTTTGTTGATCCGGTACGGCACATTTAAGGAGGAGTTAGAAGGTTGCAGCACCACCAATCCCTTTTTCTGGTCCCAGACAGCATTTCCTGCTTCGGTATACGGCTTGGACAGCCCGGTAGTGCTGGCGCTGGTGCGGGTATAGTGGCCATCTTCTTTTAAGACGATACGTGTGGCCACACTGCTATCGCCCATTCCGCGCAAACGGCCTTCATAGGTACCGGCCCAGTCGGCAGGGGTTAGATGGTTTTTACCGTTTACCAACCGGCGCTGCTGGTAGCAGCTTGCCAGCGTCAGGATCAGAAGGAGTACCGGAAGTTTCCGGAAAACGTTGAATGCAGTCATAAGCGTGGCGCAAGTTCCGGAAAAAACCGGTTGTGCAGCCGCCGTACCAAAATGTTGCCAGCCTTGGAGTTTATTTCGGAAGAGACCGGCACCCTACCTTCGCGCGGTCCGGTTTTCGGGCATGCGTTTCGCGATCTCATGCTTTTCTTTTTTCTATGGCTATAAATAAACAGGTGGCCAATGCCACCGAGGCACTTCGTGACCTGACTGACGGCATGACTGTAATGCTGGGCGGTTTCGGGCTTTGTGGGATTCCGGAAATGTGCATCAACGAACTGGTGCGCAAGGGTACCAAAGAACTGACCTGTATTTCCAACAATGCGGGTGTGGATGATTTCGGACTGGGATTGCTGCTGCATCAAAAGCAGATCCGGAAGATGATCGCCTCTTATGTAGGCGAGAACGCCGAGTTTGAACGACAGCTGCTGTCCGGAGAGCTTGAGGTCGACCTGATTCCGCAGGGTACACTGGCAACCCGCTGCCTCATCGCCGGGTACGGCATTCCGTTTGTACCGTTGCTGGCCGGCGTAGGTACGGAAGTGGCCGAAGGCAAGCAGACGGTGGAGCGCAACGGCAAAACCTACCTGCTTGAAGACGCGTTTGAGGCCGATTTTGCCATTGTAAAAGCCTGGAAGGGCGATACCGCCGGCAACCTGATTTATAAAGACACCGCGCGCAACTTCAACCCTATGATGGCGATGGCCGGTACAATCACGGTGGCCGAAGTAGAGGAACTGGTAGAACCCGGTGAACTCGACCCCAATAGGATCCATACGCCGGGCATTTATGTGCACCGCATCTTCCAGGGCGAGAACTATGAAAAGCGCATCGAGCAGCGGACCGTACGGTCGCGGAACTAATCCTATTGGTCTTCCGACAGCATTCGGTCTCACCCCAACCCTATTCTCATTCAATTCATGGCACTCAGTAAAGAACAAATTGCACGTCGCATTGCGCGTGAACTTCAGGACGGTTATTATGTGAACCTCGGAATCGGCATTCCTACACTCGTGGCGAATTTTATTCCGGAAGGCATCAGCGTTATGCTGCAATCCGAAAACGGCCTGCTGGGTATGGGTCCGTTTCCGTTTGAAGGCGAAGAAGATGCCGACCTGATCAATGCCGGCAAACAAACCGTTACGACTCTGCCTGGCTCCGCCATTTTCGACTCGGCAACCTCATTCGGTATGATCCGGGCAGGCAAGGTCGACCTCACCGTTCTCGGCGCGATGGAAGTAGCCGACAATGGCGACATTGCCAACTGGAAGATTCCGGGCAAACTCATCAAAGGCATGGGCGGTGCGATGGATCTGGTTGCGGCAGCCAAGAACATTATCGTAGCGATGCAGCATACCGACAAGTACGGTAACAGCAAGCTGCTTCCGGAATGCAGCCTGCCGCTGACCGGGATTGCCTGCGTCAAAAAAGTCGTGACCGATCTGGGCTATTTTGAAGTCACGCCCGACGGTTTTCATTGCGTGGAGCGTGCCCCCGGCGTCAGCGTCGACGAAATCAAATCCAAGACGGCCGGCCGACTGGTGATTGCCGATGACTGTCCGGAAATGAGCTTCTAAACACAGGTAAGCTTTAAAAGCGACTGCCCATCTGTTTTAACAGATGGGCAGTCGCTTTTATAATAATTTCCGTTCCGGAAGAGGCCGTTACCGCATCAGGGTTACGTTTCCATCCAACCGGGCGGTCTGACCATTGTCGCACTGTACTTCGGCCATGTATACATACACGCCCTGAGGTGCGAGTTGCCCCTTCTGGCGACCATCCCATCCGGACTGTGGATTGTTGAGTGGCATTTCACCGGACTCGAACACCAGCGTTCCCCAACGGTTGTAGATTTTCAGGCTGCGGATGCGTCCCTGCTCTTTGCTTTTCGGGAAGAACCACCGGTTCTCACCATCGCCTTCCGGAACAAACGCCGTTGGGAAATAATACTGGTCGCCATTACAGTTGACCAGAATACTGACGCTATCCGAGGTAGCACACCCCAGTTCATTTTGCACCGTGGCGGTATAGGTTATGGAACCGGTTACCGTAGCAATGGGTTCAAAGCAGGCACTGCAACTCAGGCCGGTTGCCGGACTCCAGGTAATTGCAGTGGCATTAGTTACGAGAGCAGGAATGGCTACCTGCCCGCCATAAATGCTGGCAATAGTTTCCGGAAGGTCGACGGTAGGTCGGTCGTATACATCCACCTGCTGATACAGGGTATCTACATAACAGATATCCTGTGAAAGCACGACCCGGTAGCGAGTGCTTTTGACTGGTTTAGCAGTCGGGGTAGCACTGGTGCTGTCATTCAGGGACGCCGCCGGACTCCACTGGTATCTGGTTGCGCCCGAAGCCAGCAGTTGCACCGAATCGCCCGGACAGATTTTGAGGCCAGCCCCTACCGTCACGGCCTGCCGGTTGATGACCCGCACCTGTACTGTGTCAGAAGCCACACAGCCATTCGCATCGGTTCCGGAAAGCACATACTGGCGGTCTACCGGAGTTGAACTGATCGGTGTCAGGCAGGTGATGCAGGAAAGAGCTGTAGCTGGGTTCCAGTTCCAGGTAATGGCCGTACCGCTGCCTTCAAGTATTACGGGCTGGCCCGAACAGATGGTTTTATCCGGGCCTGCCGAAACCATTGGCGGGGTATGGGCGGGCAGGTTTACATTGACAATAGCTACGCACTGGACGCTGTCCGAAACCGTCAGCGTATACAAACCGGGCAGCAATCCGGAAATGCTTTGGGTGGTCTGCGCCGGAACGGTATTCCAGGACCAGCTGTAGGCACCACTGCCCCCGCTGGCCTGACCGGTCAGCTTCCCTTCCGGCCGACCCGGACACGGTATCTGGTCGATGGTAATGGTTGCTACAAGTGGTACCGGCGTTGGAATGACCGCAGTAGCTGTACGCTGACAACCGTTGCGGTCGGTAACCGTAACCGCATAGCTTCCGGACGCTAGGCCAACCGCAGTGTCTGTTATTTGTGCCGGGTTGGTATTCCACTGATAGATATAGGGGCCTGCGCCACCGGTAACGCTCACATACGCCCGGCCATTGTTTTGCCCCAGGCAGTTAGAGCCGCGGACGCCGGTGGTGAGTACCAGGTCTGTGGGTTGATTGATTGTAAACGTGTTGCTAGTCGTACATCCTTTACTATCTGTAATCTGTACATCGTAGGTACCGGCGTCCAATGCGGTAGCGGTAGGGCTGGTCTGCACCTGTATGGTGTTCCAGACATAGGTATACGGAGCCGTTCCACCGGTAACGGTAGCCGTGGCCGTTCCGTTTTTCTGGTTGAAGCACCGTACATCAACCGTTTGAATCGTAGCCGTCAGCACCGCGGGTTGTCCGATTACTGCGGTATCCGGCACCACACATCCAAGCGCATCCCGTACGGATACAATCCAGGAACCGGCTGGTAACCCGGTGGCGGTAGCGTTGGTTTGAGGGGGTGTAGTCGCCCAGCTGTAGGTATAAGGGCCTTGCCCACCCGTTGCGGTAACGGTCGCCGTGCCGTTTGAGGCCCCGAAACAGCTGGCCTGCGTAGCAGCGATGGTAGTTCTTAACACCGCCCCGTTATTGATGTTGACTGAAGCTGTATGCAGGCATCCGGATCCATCCCGTACCGATACGATATGCGTTCCGGCAGCCAGTCCGGTAGCAGTCGGGCCGGTTTGACCGTTGTTCCAGCTGTAGGTATACGGCTGCGTGCCACCGGTGGCCGCATAGGTAGCCGATCCGTTGTTGACATTCGGACACAGCGGCTGGCTGACTTGAGTAAACGTTCCGGAAAGTGCAGGTGTTTGGGGAACGGTAGCCGTAGCCGTTTTAAGACAGTTGTTGGCATCCCGGACGGTAACCGTATAGGTACCACTGTTGATTCCGGTGGCAGTTTGCGTTGTCTGCACCGGTGTGGTATTCCAGCTGTAGGTATAAGGCGGAGTGCCACCCGCCGGGGTAGCGGTAGCCGAGCCACCGGGAACGCCGGCACAGGGATTGGTAGTCGTTGAAGTAGCTACGGTAATTGCGGAGGGTTGCGTCACCGTTACTGTTCCGGATTTGGTACAACCTCTGTTATCCGTCACCGTTACGCTATAAGTACCCGCAGTCAGGTTGGCAGCAGTCGGACCGGCCTGACCATTACTCCAGTTGTGCGTATAAGGAGTAGTTCCTCCGGTAACGACGACAGTAGCAGAACCGTTGGCACCTCCGTTGCAGGAGATCGGTGCCGACTGCGATAGAGTAGTCGACAAGGCAGGCGGTTCGATAATGGTTATAGATCCATTGCCGGTACAGCCGTTGGCATCGGTGACCACAGCGGTATAGGTTCCTCCTGGCAGTCCGGTAGCGGTTTGAGTAGTTTGGCCGGGAGTCGTATTCCAGGAGTAGGTATACGGAGTGGTCCCGGAGCCGGGCGTAGCAGTAGCAATGCCGTTTGTAAGACCGTTACAGGTAATATCCGTTTTGGTCATCGTAACCGTGATGTTACTGGATCCGGCAACCGTTCCGGAAGCAGTTGTAGTACAGCCTGCATTATCGGTTACCGTAACGGTATAACTACCAGAACCCAATCCCGTAATGGTTTGGGTCGTGCGAACCGGCGTCGTGTTCCAGGCATAAGTATACGGAGTCGTTCCACCGGTGACCGTAGCAGTAGCTGTTCCTACGGAACTTCCGGCGCAGGAAGCCGTAGTAGCAACGGTTGCAACGGGGCCGGCCGCACCGGGATTAATCGTAAAGGTTCCGGAAAGGGTACATCCGCTGCTGCTCATCGTAACCGTGTAGGTTCCCGGAAACAACGAGTCTACCTGGCTGCCGCTTACGTTTGTAAACGTATGAATCGTGGTACCTGCCTGAGCAATGGTAACGGTGTAGGTTCCGGCCAGTGATGGGGTTACGGAGAACACTGCTCTCTGGGCACAGGTGGCCGGGCGGATCAAATTATAGACGGGCGCGGGCGCGGCACCCACCACAAAGTTGACGGTATCGGTTACCGGTTGACTGTTACCGCAGTTGTCTTTAAGGGTATTGGTATCGGTTCCGATATTCGCACGGAGGGTGTAGGTGCCGTTGGGAAGATTGCCACTCAGTTTGATGCGTACGTTCAGCGAGGCGGTACCGCCACTGGCACAGTTGGGTGCACCAGCCGATTGTATGGTTATACCCGGTACCGCCGGTGTAATGGTAAAATCAGAGCCATTAGGCGCAATGCTGTTACAACGGACCGGTTCTGACATCAGTACGGTTACAGTATCACTGCTGGCGCCGCAAGGCGTATTGGCAGCCAGGAAACGTGGATTCTGGTTGTCGAAGATGGAGGCGGTTGAAGCTGCAAACGAAAGCAGATAGCCTGCCTGGGTAGGGCTGAAGTTGGAAACGTTTAACAGATAGGTTTCACCCGCATTGACAGGCAACGCCGCCTGCCATCCGTTTCCGGTAATAGTAGATGAAATTCCGGTAGCACCCGAGGTACCGGCAAAATCACACCGGACCGGCGTCAGGCCGTTGTACAACGTCTGGCAGCCACCACCGGTGATATTCCAAAGCCCGAAATCATAATCAGAGCCGCTGTTGGGCGTAATCGAAAATGCCAAGTTACCAGCCGTGGAGATGTTGATGATATACCAGACATCGTTGGTTTCATTGCTGGTCAAACATCCGCGGTTGGTGATGTTCAATTCCTGCGTCGCGCCAAATCCGGAATACGAATTGGCCTGCGAGTAGGTCGCCTGACAAACCGGGATCGCACCGATACATTGCTGTTCCGGAAGGTTCTGCGTTCTTCCGGAAAAGGACGCCGTCAGGGCGCTTAATAAAAAAACGAAATGTAAAAAGTACTTCATTAGCAGGCGTGTTCGGTAACCAGACAGTGAATGAATCTATACCGGTTGGGGCCGGCGGTTTTCCATGCTAATTTAATTAACAAATCCGCTAAACCAATTAGACGCTTTTAAATAGGCACTAATGGCCCTTCACAGCCAGCCTATTTTTGCAGGCGCAACTCACTATGGCCTCTCTCAAAGCACTCGCCAGCCAAACGGTCTGGTACGGACTCAGCAATATTGCATCCCGGTTTCTGAACTATCTGTTGACTCCTTTGCTGACCTACCTGCTGGCCGATGCGTCCGGCATGCAGCATTATGGCGAACTAACTATTCTGTATGCGGCGATTTCCTTTGCCAACGTATTATTTACGCATGGAATGGAAACCGCTTATTTCCGGTTTTCCCACCAACCCTATACAGACCGCAGCAAGCTTTATCAGACGTCACAGACGTCCCTGCTGATTTCTACACTCCTTCTGTGTGCCGGACTGTACCTGTTCCGGAAACCCATAGCTATCTTCTTTGACCTGGCGGCCTATCCGGTCTACATCTCCTGGTGTCTCTGGATCATCGCGTTCGACACCCTGGCCGCGCTGCCCTTTGCCCGGTTGCGACAGGAAAACCGCCCACGCCGCTATGCCTTCGTAAAAGTGGCTGGGATCATCGTCAATATTGCCTGTACACTCTGGGCCATTGGATATGGTCCGCGCTACGTCGCCGCGCATCCGGACAGTTTCTACGCCCAATGGTCGGCACCGTATACCGCCACCGGACTGCTGCTGCTCTGCAATCTGGCCGCTTCTGCTGTGACCTTTTTGCTGCTGTTTCCGGAATGGAAGACGCTGCGCCTTCGCCTGGACCGGGTCTTGTGGAAAAAAGTCATCTTCTATGCCCTGCCTTTTGTCATCATCGGGCTGGGGGGTATGGTGAACGAAACGATGGACCGGATTCTGCTGCAAAAGCTGCTGCCCGGTGGAAAAGCCGTGGCCAAGCAATGGGTTGCGATCTACAGCGCCAACTACAAACTAGCCATCCTGATTACGTTATTTATTCAGGCCTTCCGGATGGCAGCCGAGCCGTTTTTCTTCCGCGAAGCCGGCACTGAATCGGCTCCGCGCACCTACGCACGGGTCATGCATTGGTTCATTATTACCCTGTGCCTGGCCCTTCTGGGTACCGTATTATTTCTGGATGTGTGGAAATATATGATTGGTGAAAACTACCGTTCCGGACTGGCCGTCGTGCCTATTTTGCTCTGGGCCAACGTATGCCTCGGCATCTATTACAACCTGTCGGTCTGGTACAAGAATACGGGTAAGCTACAATACGGAACGCTCATCACATTTATTGGTGCGGCCATCACGCTGGGACTGAACGTACTGCTGATTCCATACTACGGTATCCGGGCCTCTGCCTGGACAACCCTCATCTGCTATTTTGTGATGATGCTGCTTTCCTATCTGTGGGGACAGCGGCATTATCCGGTCCCCTATGCCCTGCGTGCTTCAGGCATTTACCTGGGACTAGCATTGGCATTGCAACTGATCCACGGCAGCATCAGTATGTACGTCGGTGTGCCGGTCCGGATCGTGCTGGGAGGAGTGTTTTTTGCCGGATTCTTGCTGGTGCTCCTCCGGACTGAACGGGCGACCCTCAGCCGCCTTCCCGTCATTGGGCGGTGGATGCGTTAAAACTGCCTCTTACGGGTTTGAACAAACCCCTGCGTCCACCTGAAGAATAGGTGTGCGACGGAGTTCTCAAAGACACTGAAAACGGTTCCGGAAAAACTACTTTTGCGCCGTTGTGCGCCTGCGTTCTTTTTTGTGTTTGTTTCTGCTCCTGATGGGAGTACTGGCTCCGGAAGTGCTCCGGGCCCAGTCGCGGCTGCAAAAAGCCCAAGCGTTGTGGGGTCACAAACAGTATGATGCGGCGATTACCCTGCTGCAAAAGGAACTGCAAGCATCCGAAAAGCAATCTGCCGACTATTATGTCGTCTTAGGAAGCTGGCTGTATCAGAAAGGACGGTTTCCGGAAGCCGTAACCGTCTTCCAGTCCGCTGCCCGCAATACCTCTAAAGGCGAACAAGCCTTCAGACTGCCGTTGGGACGGGCTTTGTTCCGGGCCGGACGGTACAGCGAAGCCATCCCGCAGGTTCAGGGAATCAATACCAATCCGGAAGCGACCTGGCTTGCGCGGGCCGCGACCTGGGCTGCAGCTCAACGCCCGGAAACCGTTGATCCGGAATCGCTGGGGTCCCGGATCAATACCCGTTATCCGGAAACGTTCCCGCAGCTTGCTGCCGATGGTCAACGCCTGTATTACACCCGGCGCATCCGCGGCATCGATGAAGATCTGATGCACACAGTGCCGGACAGTTGCGGCGGCTGGCTGAGCGGGGTGGTCCTGCCTAATCCCATTAACTCGCCCCGACAGGAGCGGGCACAGTTTATCTCTCCGGATGGACATTATATCTTTTTCGGCCGGGAAGACCTTCAGAGCGAAGACGGCTGGACCGGCGGCGGTGCCGACCTGTACATGGCCTATACCGTACAGGCAGGCGATACGGCCTGGTCAATTCCCCAACCTTTTGGTGCTACCATCAACACGCCGGCCTATGAGGGTATGCCCGCACTAACCGCCGATAACCAGACGCTGTATTTTGTTTCGGATCGTGCGGGCGGACTGGGTGGGTTCGACATCTGGTACAGCCGCTTTGAACGTGGCCTGTGGCAGACGCCCATCAACGCCGGTCCGGCTGTCAATACGTCCGGAAATGAATTGTCGCCGTTTTTAGGAGCCGACGGCCAAACGTTGTTCTTTGCTTCCAACAGGCAACCGCAGAATTTCGGCGGCTATGATCTGTACCGCGCAACCCGTTTAGATACCGTCTGGCAACAGGCCGAGAACCTGGGACTGCCGATCAACTCTTCTCACGACGAGCTTTGTCCGGCGCTGGGAATTAGTGGAGACACCTTGTATTACGCCACCGACCGCGACGGACCGGCCGGTAACACCGATCTCTGGCGCTGTACGCTTCCGCTTTCCCGGCGACCTGCTGCCGTACAGTGGATCCAGGGTTTGGTGGTCGACTCACTTGAAGGAAGCCCCGTTACCCAGGCCTGGATTGAAGTAGTAGAAGCAGGTTCCGGAAAGGCGGTCGGCAACTTTCGCTCTAACCGCGGCGACGGCAGTTTTTCCATTTTTCTGGTCCCCGGCCATAGCTATCAGGTTACCGTTTCGCATCTCCGTTACCAGCGCAGCAGTACCCTGCTGCCCGTAGACACAGCAGGTGGTGCGCAACCCGTCCGGCTGGCGTTGCTTCCACAGGGATATGTAGCCCCCAAGCAGGACAGTCTTCTGTTGCGGCTGTATTTCCGGAAAAACGAAATTACGCTGACGGATACCGCGCGCCGGGCACTGGCTGCACAGCTTCCGGCACCATTGCCGGACGGCAGTGAGGTTCTGGTCTGGAGCTTTACCGACAACTCCGGAACGCCCTTAATTAATGAAGAAATCTCAGCCGTGCGGGCACAGATAGTGGCAACAGCCTTGCGGCAACTGGGCCTTCCGGATACCGCTCTTTCAACGCAGGGCTGGGGAGAGGCACAACCGTTGACCTCCAACGCAACCGAAGCCGACCGGGACCAAAACCGGCGGGTCGAAATCTGGCTTCGGAAGTAACCGTCGGATTCCCGTTCACGCGAAATGGGCTGCTTTCTGCGCCGGATGACTGAGACTCTTGTCAGGGCCATCCGTTTTTTCAAATAGCTTTGTTGCAAAACCTCATCGTACTGTGACAGACACTGATTTTATCCGCGCGGCTCTGGCCGAAGACATTGGGCCGGGCGACTACTCCACCCTGGCAGCCATCGAACCTCAGGCAGCCGGCAAAGCAATCCTGAAAGTAAAAGAAGATGGTATCCTGGCCGGGATGGACCTGGCCGAAAAGATTGTGCATTTCCTGGAACCCGAAGCGCAATTCCGGATGTTCCGGACCGACAGCGACCGCGTAGCCAAGGGCGATATTGCCTTTGAACTGAACGCACGGGTACATACCCTGTTACAGGCCGAGCGACTGCTGCTGAACTGCGCCCAGCGGATGAGTGGGATTGCGACACTGACCAGTCAGTACGTTGCCAAAATCAAGGACTATAAAGCCAAGGTGCTAGACACCCGGAAAACAACCCCGTTGTTCCGGAAATACGAGAAGCAGGCGGTAGCAATCGGTGGCGGCGTGAATCACCGGATGGGCCTCTACGATATGGTGATGCTCAAAGACAACCATATCGACTTTTGCGGAGGCATTGCCAAAGCCTTGCAGAAAACGCGGGCGTACCTGGAGCAACATGATCTGCCGCTGAAAATTGAAATCGAAACCCGCAGCCTCGACGATGTCCGGCAGGTACTCGATGCCGGCGGAGCCGACCGGATTATGCTCGACAACTATGCGCCGGAACTGGTCGCCGAAGCCGTTCAACTGATTTCCGGAAGCGCCGAGACTGAAGCATCCGGCGGCATCCACATCGATAATATTATAGCTTATGCCCAGGCCGGGGTAGATTTTATTTCTGTTGGCGCTATCATTCACCATGCCGTTAGCCTCGACCTGAGCCTGAAAGCCCAACTGGCGTAGTCCAGGCGTCTATCTGATTTTGAAGCAGCTCATTTTCATCGTCAACCCCCGTAGCGGAACCGATCGGGTCAAAGCGATTGAAACCGCGATTGCAACAGGCATCGACCCACAGCAGTACCAGGTTGCAATCCGGATCACCGAGCGGGCCGGTCACGGTATGGACCTGGCGCGGGAAGCGGCGAATCAGGGTGCCTTTGCCGTGGTGGCAGTCGGCGGCGACGGCTCCGTAAATGATGTGGCGACCGGACTGTACGGAACGGATACTGCACTGGGAATTTTGCCCAAAGGCAGCGGCAATGGATTTGCCCGCTCCCTGTCGATTCCGCTCGATCTGAACCAGGCCATCGCCCGTATCAATTCCGGAAAGGTGGTGGCTGTGGATGTCGGTTTTGCCAATGACCATTTATTTCTGTCGAATGCCGGAGCCGGCTTTGATGCAGAAGTCACCGACGCGTTTGCTCACAGTCACGTACGCGGCTTGAAGACGTATGCCCAAATCATCCTACGTAAACTCTTCACCTATCAGGCCCGACCGTATACGTTGCGGATCGATGGGATAGCAACAGAGGAAAAAGCGTTTATGCTGGTGGTGGCCAATGGGAATCAGTTTGGCTACAACTTCCAGATTGCCGCCGATGCCGACTGTACCGATGGATTATTCAACGTGGTGCTGGTCCGGAAATTTCCGCACTGGGCCGGTCCGTTTATTGCCCTGGATTCGATGCGGGGACGGATGCATAAGAACGCTTTTGTCAAAACCTGGACGGCCAAAACCATCGAACTGGAAGCCGCACATCTGAAGTATTTTCAGACGGATGGCGACACCCGGACCTGTGACGGAACGGTTACGTTCCGGATGGTTCCACAAGCACTAAAGGTCATTTGCTGACCTAGCTAGACTCCCCTTTCAGCGTATACAACCGGTTATTTTTACAAGTTATTTATTTTATCACCGTTCGCTCTAACATTTACTGGTGACTTCTTTTCAACCCAACGGCCGTGTATAAATACGTTATTCTTGCGCTGGCCATTCTGGCAGTGAGTTGCCAGACACGGGAAGCGATGCATCTGGAAAAAACAGTCTTTCGGATCAACCTTTCCTCGGGTTCACTCGAAAGTCTGGACCCTGCCTATGCAAAAGATTTATACACCATTTGGACGGCTCGTGCAATCTATAACACCCTGATCGAAGTCGATTCAGCCGGACAATTACAACCGTCTCTGGCGCACCGTTGGGACGTCTCACCTGATGGCCGGACGTGGACGTTCCATCTCAGAACCGATGTTTTCTTTCAGGATAACGCGCAGTTTCCGGACGGAAAAAGCCGCCGAATGACTGCCCCGGATGTGGTTTATTCATATGCCAGAATCATCAATCCGGCGACTGCATCCTCAGGTGCCTGGATTTTCAACGACCGGGTTGACTCAAAAAATCCGTTTGAAGCGCCCGATGACAGCACGTTTATGCTGCATCTAAAGCAGCCTTTTGCTCCGCTTCCGGCCTTGCTGTCGATGGCGTATTGTGGCATCGTTCCACACGAAGTAGCCGACCACTGGGGAACGGACTTCAGGAGGCATCCCTGCGGTACGGGACCGTTCCAGTATGCTGCCTGGGAAGAAGGCACAGCCTTGATTCTGCACAGAAATCCGCATTACTGGGAACGAGACGCCTCCGGAAAATCGCTGCCTTATCTGGATGCCATCCAATATTCATTCTTTGACAGCAAAGCCACCGAGTTTCTTTTATTTCTGCAGGGTAAGCTGCATTTTGTGAATAATATTGATGGTTCCTTCAAGGATTTGGTGCTGCTTAAGAACGGGGTCGTAAAGCCGGAATTCCGGAACCGGTTTCAGCTCCAGCATGGCAGTTATCTGAATACCGAATACCTGGGCATCTTAGTGGATACAACCAACAACCTGCTTCAGAACTCAGCACTCCGGTACCAACTCGTACGCCAGGCGATTGGGTATGCGATCGACCGGGAACAGATCCGCCGATACTTCCGGAACGGCTTGGTACTGGTGGCCGATGGCGGATTTATTCCGCCGGGATTGCCGGGTCATTCATCCAAACCCTCTTGGGCATTTACTTATGATCCGCAGAAATCAGCCCGGCTGATGACCGATGCGGGATTCTCGGGTGGGAAGGGATTGCCACCCATCACAATCCAGACACCTGATAATTATCTCGACATTGTTCAGTTCGTTTGCAACCAGCTGGCCGAGGTTGGAATCGTGGCGCGTCCGGAAGTAATGCAGCCTAATATTTTGCGGCAACAGATGAGTGCTTCCAAAAGTCCGATGTTCCGTGCGCAGTGGATTGCCGATTATCCGGACGCCGAAACCTACCTCGCATTCTTCTACAGTCCCTTGCCTGCACCGCCCAATTATACCCGCTTCCGGAACCGGCAATTTGACAGTTGGTACGAATCGGCGGTGAAACTTCCGGACTCCGAGCGGTATGAACAGTATCGTCAAATGGACTCTCTGGCGATGTCGGAAGCATCGGTCATTCCGCTGTTTTACGATCAACTCAACCATTTTTTACAGCCCACCGTTCGCGGTTTCAGCAGCGATCCAATGAACACTATCGACCTGCGGCGGGTGCAGTTATCTCCTTAACAACAGAACTAAAATTTACTTTTTTATGCAACCGTCCATTCCGGAACTTTTCAAAAAAGCGTATGCCGCTTTCAACAACCGAGATATTGCTGCCGCCCTCGAAACGATGCATCTGGACATTGAATGGCCGAAGGCATTTGAAGGCGGTTACGTGAGTGGCCAGGATGCGATCCAGGAGTACTGGACCCGCCAGTGGACCGAAATCAATCCACAGGTAGAACCCATGTCGATCGCGGAACGACCGGATGGCCGGTTCGCTCTGACGGTTCATCAACTGGTTAAAGACCTTTCCGGTCAGGTACTTTTTGATGGATTGGTAAACCATGTATACACCCTGGAGGACGGTCTTCTGCGGCGCATGGATATCGAAGCGTAAGGGTTACAAGTCTACAAATCCAACCGCTTACAAGATCGCTCAAGCAGTACGCCCGTTATTCAATACGTTTCCGAACAGCTATCCCACCCGAACGGCTTCACCCAGCACCGGTTCTTCAATCCAGACCACACCCGGCGTAGCGCCTGCTTTAAACGAACCAATGGTCTGCTCTAAGCCCAGCGCCTGCGCACCGTTCCAGGTCGCCCAGCGCAGCAGCTCTTCCCAAGTCAGTTCCGGAACCAGCGCCTTCAAAAGCTGAAGTTCACCCAGTACCGACAGCTGGTGATTGGAGGCCAGGCTATCCGTTCCGATACAAATGTCCTTTGTAATACGGCGCAGCATCGCCACATCCGGAAGGCGGCCTTCGATGTAGCGGTTGGCATTCGGACAGAGGCACCAGTACGTTTCCGGAAAACGGGCCTCGATGGCCTGCACTTCTGCTTCAGTAGTGGTAGTATTGTGCACCAGCATCAGTGGCTTCTCTGTGGGCAACCACTGCGGCCATACATCCAGCGCGTCCTGCCCATAAGGCTCAAAAAAGCTGATGTCGAGGCCCAGGCTTTGAAACAAGCCGTTCACGCCTCCACTGCCATCCCGGTACAATTCCCGTTCGTCCTCCGACTCGCCGCTGTGGACGGACAGCCGGGAGGTTTCGGGCGCAGTACCAATCATCCGGAACAACTCCGGAGAAACCGAATACGGTGCGTGCGGGGTAATGCTTTGCTGATGAAGGCCCAATGTTTCACTTTGGGAAGCATAATCCTGCCAGACCGTCCGCGCCGTGTCCATCCGATAACCGGCCGTCTGGGGAATAAATCCGCTGGTTTCCACGAAGGTGTGAAAAACCATCTTTCCGGATGCCCGGAGGTCGAGCGCATCATTGGTATTGGCGATATCACCAATGGCGACGACACCAGCCTGGTACAAAGCATCAAAGGCCTGTTGCCGCGCGGTTTGTCTGGCAGCATCCGTTGCGGTCCGCTGTTGCATCACCAGTTGCAGAAAAACCATCAGCCCCGTGCCTTCCGGAATCACACCTTTCAGGTGCGACAACTCCAGGTGGCAATGTGCGTTTACAAAACCCGGACACAGGATTCCGCGATCAAAAAAGCGATCGGGAATTGCCCCGGCATCCGCGGCATGAATCGCTACGACTTCTCCGGAAGCATCGGTTTCGATACAGCTTCCAGCAGGCAAAAACCGGTGCCCGTCATGAATCTGGGGTGCAGTAAAAATCATCCTTCAGCAACAGTTAATAACAGGTCATTCCAGCGTCAGCAGCAACTCCAATCTTCCGGAATCATGATCCGGCAGCATACAGCCACCGGACAACGATTCTGGAAGATTTGAAATTGAAACTGGCCTTATGATTTGAAATGTTTCAGCAGAATTACTTCTTTAGGGGTCAGCAGGCGGTATTTGCCCCGTGGAACGTTCTTCTTGGTGAGGCCGGCAAACATCACCCGGTCCAGTTTCTCCACGCTATAGCCGAGGTGTTCGAAGATGCGGCGTACAATCCGGTTGCGCCCGCTGTGGATCTCGATTCCGATTTCCTGCTTGCTTTCCAAGTAGGAAACGGCATCCGCTTTGATCTCGCCATCCTCAAGGGTCAGCCCCGCTTCGATCTGGTCAAAATCAGCTTTCGTCAAATCTTTATCGAGCGTAACCTGATAGATTTTTTTGCACTGGTATTTCGGATGCGTCAGGCGCTGGGCCAGATCTCCATCATTGGTCAGCAGCAACACGCCGGTCGTATTGCGATCCAGTCGACCAACCGGATACAGCCGTTCGGCTTCTACGCCTTGCACCAGCTCCATTACCGTCCGGCGATCGGCCTCGTCTTCGGTTGTGGTAATAAACCCTTTGGGCTTATTGAGCAGCACATACGCTTTGGCAGGCTCAGGCTTTACGACCCGCCCTTCAAAGGTTACGCTATCCCCTTCCTGAATCCGGTAGCCAGGCGTGGTCACACTTTCATTATTCACATGCACCTTGCCACTCTTTACCAGTTCACCCGCCTCGCGCCGTCCGCAGATACCGCTGTGCGCCAGGTATTTGTTCAGCGTCATGCCGGTGGTGCTGATAGAGATTTTTTTAGGGGCCAGTTCGTCGTCTTCGTAGTCTTTAGCGCGGCGACGGGGTCTGGATTCCTCCCGGCCCTCATGGCGGTCCGTGTCGCGTCCGGGACGCTCGCCATACGGACGGTTTCCGCCATCAGCACTCCGGTTGAACGGCTTCGGATCGCCGTCGTTCCGGAAGGACGGACGGTCGTCGCGGGTTCCGAAAGACCGCTTTTCATCTCCGCCTTCACGGTTGAATGGCTTGCGGTCGCCATACGGCTTGCGATCCCCAAAGGATTTACGCTCCCCACCTTCTTCTGCGTTGAAGGGCTTCCGGTCGGGACGATCCCCAAAAGGCTTCCGGTTTCCAAAAGACTTGCGCTCCCCGCCTTCTTCCCGATTAAATGGTTTACGGTCTCCGAAGGATTTGCGTTCACCCCCCTCTTCTCTATTAAAAGGTTTCCGGTCTCCAAAGGATTTACGCTCGCCACCTTCCTCGCGATTAAACGGTTTCCGGTCAGGGCGATCTCCAAAAGATTTACGCTCCCCAGAAGAGCTGCGTTCGCCGTATGGTTTACGATCGCCAAAAGACTTACGCTCGCCGCCTTCTTCTTTGTTGAAGGGCTTCCGGTCGGAACGATCCCCAAAAGGCTTACGGTTTCCAAAAGACTTGCGCTCCCCGCCTTCTTCCCGATTAAATGGTTTACGGTCTCCGAAGGATTTGCGTTCACCCCCCTCTTCCCGATTGAAGGGTTTGCGGTCCCCAAAAGATTTACGCTCGCCACCTTCCTCACGATTAAACGGTTTCCGGTCGCCGTCTTCTCTCCGGACAAATGGTTTTCTGAACGGACGGTCGCCGCCACCGCCTTCCCCACGGGATTCGTAGGGTTTGCGATCCGGCCGGTCTCCGTCTGTAGGCCGTCCGGAATAAGGCTTTTTAAAGCCACCTCCGCCTTCGCTACTGCGCGTACCATACGGCTTTTTGAAACCACCCCGATCGCCTTCAGACCTCCGGTCCTGCGGAAAATCACTGGGCTCGCTTCGCTTCCGGAACGGCTTTTCACCATCGCCATAATTGGAAGAATAGGCGCGTCCTTCACCTGCTCCATCGTTTGAAGGGCGGGGACGGTTGAGTGGAATGCGTTTACGGTCAGGCTTTTTCACGGCAGCGGTGCGTTTTAGGAACCGGCAAAGGTAAAACGGGAATGCCCGCAATCCCGAATTGCACCGGCAAGAACGCAGAATTATGATTTAATGAAGGTTTTGTTTCGGTACTATAATGCGCTGACACCCGTTCCATTCCGGAAAAAAGGTCCGTTTCCATCCCTATAACACGCTATTCCAGTACATAGGCCCCATGAAGCGGAGTCGCATGGAAAGGTTGATGCAGTGCGGCACAGGAATCGGCCCAGGCCTGTATCCGCCAGCGACTGTTCCCACCGCCTACCACCAAAACCTTCGGCCGGAAGGCGGCTTGTAAAACTGTGGGAAGCAGACCTTTCAACGGTCGGGCGACCAACAATACGTCCACCGGAAACGGAAGAGGTGCAGCAAACCGGTTGGCCGAGTCGGTATACAACACCACCGTTTTTCCGGCAATGCGCCAGACTGCATTCCGGACCGTCACCGGACGTTGGCGCCAGGCCCGATAGCCGGTCCGGACTGTTTTCAAAGCCCCTCCCAGGGTATCTTCCGGAACCACAGTCAACAGAGGTGTTGCGCGCGTTCCGTGTAAATGGTCGGCCAGCGACACCTGATTCGCCGGATACACCACCAGCCGGTCCTGTTGATGCGCGGTCAGCTGACTGGCAATCGAAATTCCCAACAGCGCCATTGTGAATCCACCCGTTGCAAAGAGCGCCCACGTACGCCGGTGAATGCATCCGATCGCCACCGATCCGATCAGGCCGTACCAAAGCAGCAGTTCCGGAAGCGACAGATACAGATGCTGGGCCGCCGCCGGGTTCAGTGCCTGCATCAATCGGATAAACGCGTTGAATGCCTGTACAAAAACGGTCGTGAGGTCCCCGATACTTCGGGAGAGCGCCGGCGCACCCGCAAACAGAAGTACGCCAATGCCGCCAAACAACGCGATGATGCCGACCAGCAGCCAGGCCACAAGATTGGACAGGAGAAACCAGACCGGAAAATTGTGGAAATAATACACCGACAGCGGAGCCACCAGCACCTGTGCGCAAAAGCTGACCGCCACCGCGTTCCAAAGCACCCGCAGTACCGGCTGCCGGACCATCACCCGCTTCCGGACATGCGGATACAACAGGACTATCGACAACACCGCCAGCACCGATAACTGGAATCCAACTTCATACAGCCACATCGGCCGAAAACAGAGAATGAAAAATACGCCTGCCAGCAGTGTGTTGATCGTATGATGGCGGATATCCAGCAGGATGCTGGCTGCCAGCAGCGTAAACACAACCGCTGCCCGGATGGCCGACGGCGGTGCTCCGGCCAGGAGCACATAGGTCCATACGGCGATAAAGCCAAGACTGTATTGCAATCGGCGTCCCCACACCCCGCGCACCAGCAGCGGTATAAAAAAGAACACCAGAAATAAGGTAGCCAGGTGCGATCCGGAAATAGCCACCACATGGATCACGCCGGTGTCGGCGTAGGTTTTGCGCAGGTCGGGATCAAATGAAGTCTCGTTGCCCAGCAGCATCGCCTGGAGCAATGCCCGGGTAGCAGGATCAGTTACGTTTCGGTCGAAGGTTACCATCGCCCACCGGTTCATCCGGCGGATCAGGCCATCCTGCGTGGCGGCATGTCTTCCGGAAAGGAGCACCTCCCGTTCCGGTAGCAATACCTGATGATGCATATTTCTCCGACCGTAGAATCGCCGGCTGTCGAATCCGAATGGATATTGGGGCCTATTCTGAAGTTGAAGAACATTGGCTACGAGAAGCGTATCGCCCCACTGGTACGGGCACGCCGCACTGCTTTTAAAGACGGTCAGGAGTACACCGCCGCTAGCGGGTCTGAACGTAGTGGTGTCCAGCACCGCCAGGGCCTCCGTTTCCAGTCGCCAGGTTTTAGCCGTGGATTTGGGTTCCTGCGTTACGCGTAGCAGCAATCGCAGACTTGAATCGGTCTGATGCCCTACCCAGTCGGTCCGGTTCCGGATATCAGCTATTCCGGCAACCCCATACCCTGCCAGGGCCAGAAAACTTATAAAGACAGCAAACCGCAGCAGCAAATAGCCGCTTCCAAAATGCCGCACCTGACTGAGAATACCCAATCCCAGCAGCAGAGACGCTATGGCCCCAACTATCAGCCATCCGGAAACCGCCTCTGGCATCGCATCGTACAGGGCAATGCCGCTGATAAAGGGCAGCAGGATCCGGAAGAAGGGAATTTCCTCCCAGAAAGCTGCGTCCCGTTTGGGCCATCGTTTGGGTGCCGTATGCATCTACGGCGTCAAAGTAGGCACTCACTTTAGCTTACCGGAACCGTTCGCACTCATTCCCACACTCATTTTTAAATGGCTGTAATGAATCGGGCGCTGTTTCACCCAACAAAAAAGCGCGCCGTAGGGCGCGCTTTCAATCAGTATTAGGTTCCGGATAGTTCGTTAGAAAAACAACATCTGCGGCATGATGCCCAGTAAAATCACCAGGGCGCAGGTCACGCCGAGCATAAACAAATGCATTCCGGATACATCGCTTTTAAATTCCGGTTTCCCTTCTTTAAAGTACATCGCGATGATCACGCGGAAGTAGTAATACGCACTCACCGCTGCCATCAACAGCGCAAAGATGACCAGCCACATCAGATTGCCTTGTTCTACTGCCGCACGCAGTACCCAATACTTCGCCATAAATCCACCGGTGAGCGGGATGCCCGCCAGCGAGAATAGAAAGATCGTTGCCGCAAAGGCCAGAAACGGATGCGTCTTGGCCAGTCCGTTGAAGCCATCATAGGTATAATCTTTGAGCTTGATGAGCACGGCAAACAACCCGATCGTTGCCAGTGTATACGACACCGCATACAGCAGGATACCCTGCCGGCCGATGTCGCTCACGCTCATGACGGCAAACAGCATAAAACCGGCCTGTGCAATCGACGAGTACGCCAGCATCCGCTTCACGCTCTGCTGGAACACGGCCGTCAGGTTGCCGATCAGCAGGGTGAGCGCGGTAATAAGCGACAATACCAGCACCCAGCGGGGCGACAATTGTGCAAAACTGCCCTGGAACAACCGGATAAATCCGTAAAACGCTGCGGCCTTACCCACCGTAGCCATGTAAGCGGTAAATGGTGTCGGAGCGCCGTCGTACACATCGGGCGTCCAGATATGAAACGGAGCAGCACTGACTTTAAAGCTCATCGCTACCAGCAACAGCAACAGCCCCGCCAGACCCATCACATTGACACCGGCTTCATTCAGAAAATTGAGCTGAAACACATTGAACGAACCCGCCGCGCCATACATCAACGTAATCCCCATCAGTAAAATACCGGTCGAGAACGAACCCATCAAAAAGTACTTCAGCGAGGCCTCCGAGCTTTTCAGGTTGCGCTTGTCGACGCCAGCCAGGATATACTGCGGAATCGACAGAATCTCGATGCCGAGAAACAGCATCAACAGGTTGTTGAAGCTCGACAGCAGGTAGGTGCCGGTCAGGATAAAAAAGATGAGCGCAAAATAATCGGCTACGTGCATGCCTACCCGGATCGTCTCCCGGCCCAGCAGCAATGCATAGACCAGCGTACAACCCGTCATCAGCATGTTGAAGATGAGTGTAGAACGTTCAAACCGGATCATATCGTTGAACAACGGGACGACAATACCGTCCGGAACGTGCACCAGATCCCAGATATTGACGCCCAGCACGACGACCAGCAGCACCTGCGCCATCGTTACAGCTGCTTTTTTATCGCGCAGCGTAAAGCCGGCAAACATCATCAGCACACCGGAAACAATCGTTGCAATCAGAGAATTCATTAGAGAGACAAAAGTCTAAAGACAAAAGAGAAGCATTCAGGAATCGATTTCCGGAACTAAGATCCGGAACGCCTGCTTCGTAGGACTGAAACAGGCATCTGCATCCGGAACCTATGAAATCAGCGCAGCGAGGTTGAGCAGCGGTTGCGGATAAAAACCAAAAAACAACACCAGACCAATCATCAGCGCCAGTCCGAGCCATTCGTTAAACGTCAGGTCCTGCATCGAGATTTCGCCCGGTATCGAAGCGGTCTTGGGTTCACCCCAGGCTACCTTCTGCACCATCCGCAACGTGTAGGCCGCACCAAGGATAATGCCCAGTCCGGCCAGCACCATAAACCAGACCCGATACGAAGAGGTGCTCTGAAACAGGCCATGAAACAACATAAACTCACCCGTAAAACCAGCGGTCAGCGGCAAGGCCACATTCGCAAACGACAACAGCACCAGCGCAATGGCCATTTTTGGCATCGTCGTTGCCATACCGCCCAGCTCGTTCAGGTTGCGGGTGCCGTAGCGGTTTTCGATAAAGCTGACCAACAACCACAGTCCGGTGATGATCACGCCGTGGGTAAACATCTGGATCTGCAACCCCTGCATCGAAGGAGCGGTTCCGGAAAACAACGCCGTCGCCATCAGTCCCATGTGGGCAATCGACGAGTACGCGATCAGCCGCTTCAGGTTGGTTTGCGTCAGCGCAATCACCGAGGCATAAATAATACCAATAATGCACAGCATAGTGACCGCATCGCTCCAGTACGCTACGCCCATTGGTACCGTCGGCAGCAACCAGCGCATCGCAGCAAACAGCCCCATCTTCACCATCAGCGCGCTCAGTACAATCGTGACCGGTGTGGGCGACTGCTCATAGGTATCGGGCTGCCAGGTGTGGAACGGAAAAATAGGCATTTTGATCGCGAAGGCGATAAACAGCAACACAAACAAGCCCGACTGCTCTTTGCTGCCCAGCAAGGCACCGGCTTCGGTAATGGCATTCCAGGAGAAGTTGCCGCCGGCTTTCTGCGATAAATAAATCAGTCCCGCCAGCATCAGCAGCGAGCCGACAAACGTATAGACAAAGAATTTGAACGTGACGGCAATCCGCTTTTCGCCGCCCCATTGCGAACACAGGAAATACACCGGGATTAGTGCCAGTTCCCAGAACATATAAAACAGCAGCGCATCATAGGCTAAGAATACGCCCATCAGTCCGGCGGCGCTGAGCATCATCAAACCGTAAAAGGCATGCGGCCGTTCCACATCTTTATTCCATTGGGCAATAAAGACGGTGAGCATCACGATTGCGGTGAGCAGCGTCAGGATAATCGAGGTACTGTCGGCATGCAGCGCCACCGTAGCGCCCAGCATCGGAATCCAGGGTGCGGAAAAATCGATGGACTGTCCATTCCGGACAGCCAGGATCGCCCAGAGTGCGATGCCCAGCGTAGCCAGCGCACCGGCCAGCGCCATCGGTTTGGCAGCATCCTTAGAGGCAAAGCACAAGACCCCGGTGAGTAGTGGCAGTAAAATAAGTAACAGCGTAATCATGAAAATCTGAAATCGTGTTCGCTAATAAGAAAGAGAGAAAGTTCCGGAAATGGCTCCGGCAGTTCGGACGAGTGGCTTTATTTCCAGAAGAAACCGACTGCCAGCAACAGGGTCATGCCGACGACCATTACAAAGAGATAGTACCCCACCTGGCCGTTTTGCAGCAACCGCAACCGGTCGCCGCCCCAACGGACGCCTTTGCCAACGCCGTTGACCACGCCGTCGATCCCCAGCTTTTCCACCCCGTCATTGAAGACCCGGCTGAGCCCGTTGACCGGCTTGACCACCGCAGCATCATAGGCTTCATCTACATACCATTTGTTTTCCAAGGCTTTGTTGATGCCGGTTGCTTCGTTGAAGGCCGGACGGCGCTGGGCCAGATAGCCCCAGACTGCAAACAGAATCGCTATGGCAGAGGAAATGCCGATGAGCATCCACTCGGTTCCGTGCGACAGTTCATGCGCTCCGGCGTTGGCCACCACCGGACTGAGGAAGCTGTGCAGGGTATGGTGCTCGGAAATCACCGGCGGCAACCCGATATACCCACCAACCACCGCCAGCACCGCCAGGATAATCAGCGGCAGCGTCATCAGCGCCGGACTTTCGTGGAGATGATGCTCCTGCTCGTGCGTACCGCGGAATCCACCGGTGAAGGTGAGCGTGTACAACCGCAGCGAATAAAACGCCGTCATGGCCGCGGCTACAATGCCAAGACCGTAGAAGATCGGGCTGCGACCAAAGGCAGAGGCCAGGATTTCATCTTTAGAGAAGAATCCGGAAAGACCGGGAATCCCCGCCAGTGCCAGGCAGCCAATGAGGAACGTGATATTGGTAATCGGCATTTTCTTCGCCAGACCACCCATTTTCCGGATGTCCTGCTCGCCGCCCATCGCGTGAATCACGCTTCCGGAACCCAGAAACAACAGCGCTTTAAAGAAGGCGTGCGTCAGCACATGGAATACCGCCGTGGTATAGGCACCTACGCCCAGCGCCAGCACCATAAAGCCTAACTGCGATACCGTTGAATACGCCAGTACTTTTTTGATATCCCACTGCCGCAGGGCAATGCTTCCGGCCAGCAACGCCGTAGCCAGTCCGACAACAGCCATGATGTTCTGCGCGTCGAGCGACAGGTTGTACAGCGCCGACGAACGGGCTACCATATAAATACCGGCCGTCACCATCGTTGCGGCGTGAATCAGCGCGGATACCGGCGTCGGTCCGGCCATGGCATCAGGCAGCCAGGTGTAGAGCGGAAGCTGGGCACTTTTACCCGTAGCACCAATAAAAAAGCAGATGGCAATGGCGAAATACACACTTTGCGGTTGCGCTTCGGCCGCCAGTTTCGGGAAGAACTCGCCATAATTCAGCGTCCCGAAATGATACAGCGTGAGCATCATCCCGACCAGAAACCCGAGGTCACCGATCCGGTTCATAACAAAGGCTTTCTTGGCAGCCTTGCCGTAGTCGCGGTTCTTAAACCAGAAGCCGATGAGCAGGTACGAGCAAAGCCCTACGCCTTCCCAGCCGATAAACATAATGAGGTAGTTGGCGCCCAGCACCAGCAACAGCATTGAGAAGACGAACAGGTTGAGGTACGCGAAGTAGCGGACCACGCCAGGATCGTCGTGCATATAGCTGACCGAATAGATATGGATGAGCGAGCCAATCCCGGTGATAATCAGCAGGAACAGCGCCGACAGGTGATCGACCTGAAACGCAAACGGGATGTTGAGTGTACTGGTCTGGATAAACGGATACAGCGTTACGATGCGGCTGCCACCGGCCTGTACTTCGGTGAAGATGCCGAGCGAAAGGCCGAAGGCCAGCAGGACCATCAGCGAGCCAATCCAGCCGGCCATGCCCTTGGGCACGACGCGCCAACCGAGGCCGTTGATAAGAAAGCCGAGGAGCGGCAACAGCGGAACGAGGTAAACGTAATCGATCATTGCAGAGAAGACAAGAGACAGAATCAGCCTTTTAAGGGAAAAAGACTTTGGGTGGCAAAGTTATCCTTTTGAGTCTTTTGGGAAAGGAGTTAATTAAGAGAATGCAAAAGGATGTTCCGGAAGCCGGATCGCCCGGATTCAGCTCAAGGGTTTCTGTTCCCAAAAGCAGCGAATTACGTTTTCGGAAATGCCTCTTCTTGAGAAGCTACAGGATCCTATTACAATTCTTAAAAAGATTTTAATTCGGTAATACACGATACAGATTTTTGTAAGACTTCAAACGTTCTATACAAAAAGCCACATGGAACTAAAACCTATTGCTACAAAAGCCGAATACAAGGCAGCACTGGTTTGGGTAGACGAACAATTCGATACCCAAATCCCGCCCCATACGCCGGCGGGAGAAAAGCTTCGGGCGGTCCTTCAACTGATTCAGCAGTATGAAGACATTCATTACCCGGTGGCGCTTCCTACCCAGACGGTGAATGCGTATTAAGGAGACCCTTACGTTCTTTAAATACCAAAAGCCACCCTGCGCGGATGGCTTTTGGTAGTCCTATACTCCTATCTGTTTAGCGGGCTACTATCCCCAGCTTTTCCAATAGCTGGGGCTGCACTCGAAGGGCCACTTTCGCCGTTTCATAAAAATCCGCCATCCATTCGGCCAGTGCATCATACGTCGCATCCCGTGCCTGAGTAGCGTTCTGGGCATCCCCCATTTCTTTCCGCTGGGTAGCACTCAACAGATTCAAATCCATAAAAGCAGCCTGCCCGGCTTGTAAATCGGCTACGGTAACGCCTTTTTGAGCCAGCGCTGCCTGGTACGAACTGTTGGCCAGCGCATTGTTGTAGAAGGTCAGTCCCTGCGCAATATAATTCCCCTGGCTTTGCGCGCGGTCGCCCCGTAACGCCAAAGCAGCCAGCGCCTGCAGGTCATTTTTAAACGCCAGCCGGCCCAGCCGTACCGCATCCATGTAAGGGTCATGTGCTGCCTTCCATGCAGTATGGTACGCCTTCGTAGCATTGTACTGCTCGCCATACTCCTGCCGCTGCTGCTCGTGAAGCCTGCGCAGTGTCTCTACTTCCATAAGCTTTGCAGCCATATCGGCTCTGGTAATGCCACGCTTCTCCAGCAGGGGCCCAATGTCGGGCAGCTGGCCATTGGTAAGGGCAATGTGCGTTTTATAAAGGAATTCGCTTACCGTCAGATAGGCGTCCGATGCACGGTTGGTTGCAGTCGGATGGCTAGCCATTGAAACTAAGAAGTGTTTGAAAGAATTAAAGAATCCACTAAAGATTCAATCGATTTTTCAAAGACGTTCGGTCTTCACACTCATTCTCACACTCAATTTTATCCGGAATGTAGCCTGGCCGACCTCTCAAAACCGGAAACTGACGTCCATCGCATTCAAAAACGGTAGAACCGCACCCGAAAACAGGTCAACCGCTCCTGGAAACCACTTAACCGCCCTCAAAAACCGCTCAACCGATTCCGGAAATGGCTTAACCGCACCGGGAAATCATTCAAACGCAGCTCAACAAGGCTTAACCGCAGTCAGAAACGGTTCAACCGAACTCTTTCAGGTGGCGACTCTATAGGCGGGCCGGGTTGCTGGCATCAACCTTTTCAGAAATGGGGAATATCCCATTCCCCGCCCATCATTCATGGCTTCTTATCTTATTATCGGTGCATCTTCCGGCATCGGTCAGGCACTGGCTGCTCAACTTACCGAAGCAGGCCACACCGTCTATGGCACCTATCACAGCGGTACCATTACCAACACGGCGGTACAGGCCCAGTCCTTCAACGTATTGCAGGACGACTGGCAGTCGCTGACCCTTCCGGAAACCCTCGACGGCCTGGCGTATTGCCCCGGCACCATCGACCTCAAGCCGTTTGGCCGGTTCACCGATGCCGATTTTACCGCTGATTACCAGCTACAGGTGCTGGGAGCCATTCAGGCCGTACGCCGGGCCTTGCCGCAGTTACGTAAGTCGGCCAATGCTTCGGTCCTGTTCTTCTCGTCGGTTGCCGCCCGCAAAGGCTATGCCTTTCACAGCCTCGTTTCGACGCATAAAGCCGCCCTCGAAGGCTTTTCCAAAGCGCTGGCTGCCGAACTGGCCCCTAAAATCCGGGTCAACTGTATTGCACCTTCCCTCACCCAGACACCGCTGGCCGGCACCTTGCTCGATAGCGACGAGAAGCTTCAGAAACTCAGTGCCCTCAACCCGATGAAGCGTGTGGGGCAGCCGGAAGACATTGCGACCCTTGCGGCATACCTCTTATCGCCACAGGCAAGCTGGATTACCGGTCAGGTGATCGCAGCGGATGGCGGAGCGTCTACCCTTTAAAGGGAACAGAACCATTCCGGAACTAAGTCGTATTAAATGACAGGGCAGCAGATTCAAATCTGCTGCCCTGTCATTTAATACGGATTGAAGTCAGTTAGTGCTTCAGTCGGTTCAGGATGTTGACATCCACCGAGTGAACTTTCCGATACATCATTACGATGATCGCCAGTCCAACCGAAACTTCGGCCGCGGCTACCACCATGCTGAAGAATACAAAGATTTGTGCGGACGGATCGTTGTGCATCTTGGAAAAGGCCACCAGCAAGAGATTGGTGGCATTCAGCATCATTTCAATACACATGAAAATGATGATGGCGTTACGCCGCATCAGCGTACCGGCAATGCCGATGCAAAACAGCACCAGACTCAGGAAAACGTAATATTCGATGGGCATCGTTTGCAGTGATTAATGATTGATGATGAGGCTGAAAGTAAGGTCAGTCCCTATCTGTTTCGTACGACTTTGTACCTACTACCTGCCTTAGTTCTGATTCGGTTGCCGCAGGGCCGCGCCGACACCACCGTCTTCCTGGGCCGGTTCACGCTTACCGATTACCACGGCACCGATCATAGCCGACAGAAACAGCACGGAAGACACTTCAAACGGCAACACAAACTTGGTAAACAGGGTTTTGCCCAGGTTTTCGATAAGGCCGATGTCAGTCGCGCCTTTTTCCAGCGGCACCGAGTACAGGCTGGTGCGCAGGGCCGCCAGAATCACCAGCAGCAGGGTTCCTCCGGAAATAGCACCGGCCACTTGGATCAGCCGGCTTTTCTGCGGTTCAGTATCGGCGTTGAGGTTCATCAACATGATCACGAACAGGAACAGGACCATGATGGCCCCGGCATACACGATGATATTCACGATGGCCAGGAACTGGGCGTTGAGCAGGATGTAATGCCCTGAGATCATAAAGAACGTCAGGATCAGGAAGATCACGGAGGCGACCGGATTGCGGCTCAGGATGACTCCCAGTCCGCAGCCAATGGCCAGCGCCGACAACACCCAAAACAACACTTGTTGAATATCCATGAGGAAAACTTAAAAAGAAAATCGGCTTCGAAACGGGTCTGTTCCGGAAACGTGGTGCAAAAGTGCGGCAAAAAACCGGAACCGGTTTCCGGAAACTGGTCTGCCTTACGGTTGCAGGGGCGTAGGATCGCCTTCGGCAGCGCGTTCCTGAGCGTCTGTTTTGGCAGGCAGCAGCAGATCGTCTTTCTTATAGATGAATGTTTCGCGGTCGTAGTTGGGCGGCGGGATGCTTTGCGTCAAATAGATCGCATCTTTCGGGCAGGCTTCTTCGCAGAATCCGCAGAAGATGCAGCGCAGCATATTGATCTCGTACTTGGCGGCGTATTTCTCTTCACGGTACAGATGCTCTTCGCCGGGCAGCCGCTCGGCGGCTTCCATCGTAATGGCTTCTGCCGGGCAGCTCAGCGCACACAACCCACAGGCGGTGCATTTCTCGCGGCCTTCTTCGTCGCGGTTGAGGATGTGCAATCCGCGAAACACCGGCGAAAACGGCCGGGTTTCTTCCGGATAGGATACCGTTGCTTTCTTTTTAAAGATATGTCCGACCGTAGTGGCCATGCCTTTGAGCAGGCCGGGAATATACAGCGACTCGGAGAACGTCATCGGGTCGCGGTTGACCGCCTTGGATCGATTAGTGAGTTGCATGGTTGTCTGTTTAATTGGAATCGCTTCCGGAAGAGGAACCGCACCCGGAAGAGGTCTGTCCGGATTCGTTTGGGCTGCGGTGTGCGTTCTACTTATTAAAGAAGAACAGCAGGACAGCGCCGGTAATCAGCATATTAATCAGCGCCAGCGGAATCAGCTTTTTCCAGCCAAGGTTCATCAGCTGATCGTACCGGAAGCGGGGCAGCGTCCAGCGGATAAACATAAACAACAGGATAAAGCCAATGGTTTTCGCCATCAGGACGCCTACGCAGATCGCCACGAATACCCACTGTGGTACGCCGGCCTGCACACTGTCCATAAACGGAAAGTTGTAGCCGCCGAAGAACAGCGTAGCCATGAAGGCGCTGGAGATAAACATATTCACGTACTCCGAGAACAGGTAAAAGCCCAGTTTCATCGAAGAGTATTCCTGGTGGAAACCCATGTTCAGCTCGCTCTCTGCTTCTGCCAGATCGAACGGAGCCCGGTTGAGCTCGGCCGTTGCACAAACAAAGAAGATGATAAAGCCCAGCGGTTGCTTGAAGAAATTCCAGGTAAAATACCCATCATTCCAGAAGCCGTGTTGCTGTTCTACAATAGTTCTAAGACTCAGCGTACCGGTCAGCATCAGCAGGGCAATCAGCGCCAGTCCCATCGCCAGTTCATAGGAGATGGCCTGGGAAGCCGCCCGGATACTCGATAAGAGAGAGAATTTGTTGTTGGAGGCCCAGCCGCCCAGCATCACGCCGTATACACCCAGGCTGACTACGCCAAACAAATACAGAATACCAATATTAATGTCAGCTACCTGCAACGCAATGACTCTTCCGGAATCGGTTACGTAATCCGGTCCCCAGGGAACGATGGCGCTGGTCATGCTCGCCGTCAGCATCGCGAGGCCTGGACCGAGAATAAACAGAAACCGCGTAGACGAATCCGGAACGATCTCTTCCTTCATAAACAGCTTCAGACCATCGGCCAGCGGCTGAAACAAGCCAAACGGGCCCGCCCGGCTCGGACCGCGACGGTCCTGCATCACGGCCGCTACTTTGCGCTCGCCCCAGGTGGCATACATCGCCACGCCCAGCGAACCCAGCAGAATAATGGAAATCAGGATCAGCTTTTCGACCACGAAGGCCCAATCAATCATCAGAAGCATAATATAGGTGCAGAAGTCAAAGAAAGGTTACACATCATCCGTGTGCAGATTGGGCAAAAAGTTGGTTCCGTGCGCCGGTCCGCCGATCTTACTCAGATCCACCTGCGGACGATTGACATCGCTAACCTCGTGGATGTTGAGCAAAAACTTCGGATCGCGACCCATAATTTCCGGCATCAGGTTCTGCACCTGACTTGGTGAGGCTACTCCACGGTAATGCCCTTGGGAGATGACGCTGTGGCGGTTCACCACGCTCGGACCTTCGATAGTCCAGTCGCTGGCCTCTTTCTTATGGAAGCGGCAATCGTTACAAATCCATTCTTCCACTTCGCCCCACTGGTCTTTGCGGGCCGTGACGCGGAAGACTTCGTTGCCACGCATCCAAAGGCGAACCTTTCCGGAACAGGTCGGGCAGTCGCGGTGAGCATCCACGGGTTTGGTAAACCAGACCCGGTTTTTAAAGCGGAAGGTTTTATCCGTCAGAGCGCCAACCGGGCAGACGTCGATTACATTGCCAATAAATTCATTATCGAGTGCTTTGCCGATGCAGGTGGAAATCGTGGAGTGATCGCCCCGGTCCAGAACACCGTGCTCGCGCTGGTCGGTGAGTTGCTGGGCCGTATAAACGCAGCGGTAGCACATAATGCAACGCGTCATATGCAACTGGATATACGGACCGATGTCTTCTTTGTCGAACGTACGTCGGTCAAATTCGTACCGGGTACCGGCACCGCCGTGTTCGTAGCTGAGATCCTGCAGGTGGCATTCACCGGCCTGGTCGCAGACGGGGCAGTCGAGCGGGTGATTGAGCAGCAGAAACTCGGTCACGCCTTTGCGGGCATCGAGCACTTTATCGCTGGTCATGGATTTTACTTCCATGCCATCCATCACGCCGGTACGGCAGGACGCGACCAGTTTGGGCATTGGCCGGGGATCTTTTTCAGAGCCCTTGCTGACCTCTACCAGACAGGTACGGCATTTTCCACCCGAGCCTTCGAGCTTGGAGTAGTAGCACATGGCCGGGGGCGTTACATCGCCCCCGATCATACGGGCTGCCTGCAAAATGGTAGTGCCGGGTGCGACGTCTACCGGTATATTATCAATGATTACTTTAATCGTAGCGGGTGCTTCAGCCATAGCCGGTGCGGTGGTTTGAGCGTGTCATGCAAGGCATGACAAACGAAGGTGCAAAGGTGCTGCTTCTTAAGGGTAAAAGATACAGCCGGATGCGTGAAAAAATTTAGCCTTCAAAAAATAGGGGAAACTGCTTTTAAAAGCGTATTAATACAAACGAATCTTCCACATAAAGGGTTCGTTTTCCAACGCCTGTTTTTCTATGAAACGGATCTTTCCTCTCCTATTGCTGCTGTTGTCTTTTGCCGCTGGCGCACAGGATAAGATTTTCGTGCGGACTCAAAAACAGCCGATCGTAGGGATCATTACCGAAGTGGGCAATACGGAAGTCAAGTATCATCTGATGGACCGTCCGGTGCCTATTCTAACGGTTGAGAAACAGGATATCATCCGGATTCAGTTTGAAAGTGGTCAGGTGATGCAGCTTTCCGATCCCTCCAAAGATTTTAATCTGTATTACGATCAGCATCTCTGGAATGCCAAGGTGAATTTGTTTTCGCCTATCAACGGACATACCCAGTTGTTTCTGGAGCAGGCGATCAAACCCAGTAAAAGCCGCGAGTTCGAACTCAATATCATTGGTTTGGGAATCGATCCTAATATGCTGGATGCCCCGATCAATCCGCAAACCGCCGAAACCTATACGTACGAAGCCCGTGGTGTAGGACTCGGATATGGGTTGCGTTTTATACGCATGCCCGATTTTGTGGGTAGCAACACCCGGCTCCGGCATCTGATGCAGGGCTCGTATATCAAGCCGGCGATTTCACTTTCGTACTACCAGCGCAACTTTGTTACGTACGATTATTTTAATTCGTCTAATACCTATACACTGGCCCGTAAACCGGTTTTTGCAGCGCTGGGAAGTGTTTCGTTCGGGCGGCAGTGGATTCTGGACAATACCATTTCGATTGATGCCTATGTACTGGCGGGAATCGGTTACGACAACGTACGCTCTACCCAGGAGAAGATTACCCGGGATGCGCAGGGCAATCTGCTTTACAGCTATTCCGATAATACCCCGTATACCGGATTTGGGTATACCCGCTTTTCCAAAAGCGATCTGGGTGTAGCGCTGGGGGCCGGTCTTCGGATCGGATTTCTGTTTGACTGGAAGCAAAAAACAAAAACAACGATTGAGAAATAGGGATATTCTTAAGTATCTGTAGGGAGATCTTAAGAAATGGGGAAAGCCGCTCTTGTAGGGAAGAGCGGCTTATTTTTTTGTCTTTATTGGAAAACGGGTTGCTAATGCTTCCGGAAGGATTCCAAAATACGGTCCTTTTTATATTGAGACGATCTAATCCAGCCAGTAGCAGAACAGGCCGGCTTCCGGAAACGCCAGTCGTATATCCCGGCAAAATGATTAGACCGACCCCATGACGGGTGGCATCCTTGGGCTTTCGCTGCGCATGGGTAAAAACTCGCGCAATCCCAGGTCATAGCCGTTGCCAGCCTCTAGGATGTGTACTTTGATGCCTTCTACCGAAATCGGCGAGTTGAACTCGATATCCGCAATATTGTTGTGACCGATTGACCGGCCATCCACGATAATCACCGCGCCAGAACCGATACATTCCAGTTGCGTCCCTTCGCGTACGATGACTGCCGTGTCTTCTCCCAGTCCGATGCCGATGGCACCGGGATTGGCCGATACGGCCTGTGCGAGCCGCAAAAAGCGCCCGCGTTTATCAAAATGGGAATCAATGATCACCCCCTGCATCAGTCCGAGGCCGGTGGTAATCTTGACTTCGCCTTTCAGATGTGCATCGGCCGCGTTGCCTTCATAGATCATGGTATTGCTCATGGCCATGGCACCGGCGGAGGTTCCGGAAATGACAAAACCGTCTTCGTTCTGATAACGGTCGAGCAGGATATCCAGCGATTCGGTACCGCCGAAAATAGACGACAGCCGAAGCTGGTTGCCGCCCGAAAACATAAACCCGTCACAGGCCCGGATCCGCTCTACAACGCCCTGCTGCTGCACATCCTCGCGGTTTCGGATGTCGAGAATGCCAACATTATGGTAGCCGAATTTGGCGAAGGCGCTGAGGTAATTTTCGCCGACTTCTTCCGGAATCTGGGAAGCAGTGGTAGCCACTTCAATCCGGCTGTCGGTCGACCCAATGAGCTTGGCGACCGTCTTAAGAATCGCGAGTTCAAAGAAGTTCAGATTGTTGCGGCGGATAATGCCTTGTTCGAGATCAGTGCCTTTGTCTTCAGCACCGCCGATGCTGACAAGAATGCCCTTTGGATTTGCCATAAGCCGGTTTTCGGGTGCGCGCACAAAAATACATTTTGAAGCTTGTGTTGCGCTATGTACTTTTTACGCCTAAATATACGCTTCCTTACTACTTAAGATCCTTCAATCCACATGGACGCTACGCAATCCACCTCACCTGATGCGGCTCAGAACCAGATGAAAATCCTGGACATTAAAGCCATGAACGGCCCGAATTACTGGTCGGTCAACCGCCATCACCTCATTGTTATGCTGCTCGACCTGCAGGCTATGGAAGAGCGCCCCAGCAATACCGTTCCGGGGTTCCGCGCCCGGCTCGAGCAGCTGATGCCGTCCCTATATTCCCACCGCTGCTCTGAAGGCCACGAAGGCGGCTTTTTCGAACGGGTGGAAATGGGTACCTGGATGGGCCATATTATCGAACATATTGCGCTCGAAATGCAGACCCTCGCCGGGATGGAAGTCGGCTTTGGCCGCACCCGGAGTGCGCCTAAAAAAGGACAGTACTATGTAGTCTTCAGCTATTACGAGGAAAAAGCCGGCATTTATGCGGCCAAAGCCTCTGTAGGGCTGGTAGAAGCGTTGATCCGGGGAGAAGATTATGACCTGAACCACGATATTCAAACCCTGCGCGAAATCCGGGAAAATGACCGACTGGGCCCTTCTACGGGTTCGCTGGTCGATGAAGCCCGGCGCCGGAAGATTCCCTGGATCCGCCTGAACAAGCGCTCGCTGGTGCAGCTGGGTTATGGCAAAAACCAGCAGCGGGTACAGGCAACGGTGGCTTCAACAACCTCCAATATCGCCGTAGAAATCGCCTGCAACAAGGAAGAAACCAAAAACCTGCTCGAAGCCGCCGAAGTACCGGTTCCTAAAGGCGTGATCATCCGGTCCGAGGAAGAGCTGGAATGGGCGATCCGGAAGGTTGGGTTTCCGATGGTTACCAAGCCGCTCAACGGCAACCACGGTCGTGGCGCTACCACCGACCTCCAGACGCTGGAAGAAGTCCGTCAGGGGTTTCAGGAAGCGCAGAAGCACAGCCACTCGGTCATCGTCGAGAAATTTATCACCGGTCTGGACCACCGCGTGCTGGTGATCAATTACAAGTTTGTAGCGGCTGCAGTACGCACGCCTGCGGCGGTAACCGGCAACGGCACGTCAACTATTCAGGAGCTGATTGATGAAGTCAACAAAGATCCACGGCGGGGCTTTGGCCATGAAAAAGTGCTGACGGAAATTAAAGTAGACCGCGCTACCAACACGGTACTGGAAGGCAAAGGTCTGACGCTGGAAAGTGTGCTTCCGGAAGGCGAGGAACTGTGGCTGAAACCCACGGCCAACCTCAGCACCGGCGGTACCGCCACTGATGTGACAGATCATGTGCATCCCGATAACATTATTTTGTGCGAGCGGATTGCCCGCATCATTGGTCTTGACATCTGCGGGATTGATATCATGACCGATACGCTGGAAACCCCGCTGCGGCAAGGCAACGGAGCCGTACTGGAAGTGAATGCGGCCCCCGGCTTCCGGATGCACCTCGACCCGACCGAAGGGCTTCCCCGCAACGTAGCCGGTCCGGTGATCGACATGCTGTTTCCACCCGGCACCTCTGCACGCATTCCCATTATTGCGGTAGCCGGTACCAACGGTAAAACCACCACCACCCGTCTCACAGCGCACATCATGCGGCAGACCGGCAAGACGGTAGGTTATACCACTACCGACGGCGTCTATATCGGCAACGAGATGATGGTGAAAGGCGATTGTACCGGTCCGAAAAGTGCTGAGTTTGTACTGAAAGATCCGACCGTGGAAATCGCGGTGCTGGAAAGTGCCCGTGGCGGTATTCTGCGCGCCGGACTGGGCTATCACAACTGTGACATCGCCATCGTGACCAACGTAGCGCCTGATCACCTGGGACTGGGCGGTATTGACACGCTCACCAAACTGGCCCGGGTTAAAGCCGTTGTTCCCAATACGGTATTCAGCAATGGGCACGCCATTCTCAACGCGGATGACGACCTGGTGTATGCCATGCGAAACGAACTGGACTGTCACATTGTGCTGTTTTCGACTGATCCGGAAAGCCCGCGCATCAAGCGTCATACCGCTAAAGGCCGGTTGGCCGGTGTGTATGAAAACGGCTACATCACCATTCTGAAAGACAACTGGAAGATCCGGGTAGAGCGCGCGGCCAACATCCCGATCACGTTTAACGGAGCGGCGATGTTCAACATCTACAACACGCTGGGCGCCGTACTGGCAGCCTATGTGAGTCAGGTACCGCTGGATACGATCCGTGGCGGACTGCAAACCTTTGTACCGAGTGCAGCGCAGACGCCGGGCCGGATGAATATGTTTCATTTCCGCGACTTTACCGTGATGCTCGATTATGCCCACAATACCCACGGCATGAAAGCCATCGGCGGTTTCTTACAGCATGTACCTGCAACCCAGAAAATAGGTATTATCGCCGGTGTAGGCGATCGGCGCGATGAAGACACCATCGACCTGGGGGAGGAATCCGCCAAGACCTTTGATGAAATCATCATCCGGCAGGATAAAAACACCCGCGGCCGGCCGGCAGAAGAGATCGTGGAACTGCTGAAAACCGGCATTGCCAAAGTGAAGCCGAATATGCCTGTAAAAGTGATTCTGAAGGAAAGCGATGCCATTGATTATGCCCTGCAAAATGCCAAAGTCGGCTCGTTTATCACCGTCATTTCAGACGTCATTCCGGATGCACTGGAGCAGGTTAAAGCCTATAAAGAGCGGGAAGGCACTGCCTTTTAGAAACGCCTCAGTCTCTGTCTGAAGCGCTCTTACGGAGCCTGAAAACACCCTGATAGGATTCCGGAATCCTATCAGGGTGTTTGAGTTTTAGTCCGGAGCAGCAGGGTCTGCTTTCAGGATGTCCGATAGGGGCAAACGGGTCCGGGACCGTTTTGTAAACACAACCTCCTTTCCTATGAAAAAAGCGTTCCTTTTCCTGGCTGCCGGCGCAGTGCTTTTTACCGCCTGTAAAAAAGACGACAACAACAACGCAGGCACCCGTGCCACGATGGTAAGCGGTCAATGGGCCATCGATTCATTTAAAATCCTGTATATGGCCGGTGGCCAGACTTTGCTTTCAACCGATTTGCTGGCAACCTCCAGAGCATGCGATAGAGACAACCTGCTGGATTTTATTTCTGACAATACGCTGTATGCAGACGAAGGTGCTACCAAATGTGATCCTTCAACGCCGCAACGCCAGCAGGCAGGTACCTGGCAGTTGACCAACAGTGAGAAAGAGATTACCATTAACCTGACCAATTCAGTATCTTCAGGACTGCCGGCAGGTACCAATGCCCTTACCATCGACGAGCTGACCAGCAGCCGGATGAATCTCCGGAAAGATTCTTCCCTGTCGTATGGCGGATTCCCGGCAACGGCTTCTATCCGTCTGTACCTGCGTAAGTAAACAGCTTTTTCCGGAACGCACCCCGTTCCGGATTTTGTTTCATCCCCCCACACCCCTTTTATGAAAAAAGTACTTCTTTCCGTAAGCGCCCTGACCCTGCTGCTCACCGCCTGTAAAAAGAACGATGACAGCGGACAACCAGCAACGCAAAAAATCGTTGGTTCCTGGATCATGACGTCTGACCAGACCCTCGTGACCACTAACGGAGTCAATGCACAGCCAATTGACAACTTTATCAACGAGTCTTCCTGTACAAAAGATGATCTGTATAACTATACGGCAAACGGCATGTTCTCAAACACGGAAGGTGCCACCAAGTGTCGTACAGCAGATCCGGATACCATTGGCAAAGGCATGTATTCGCTGTATTCCAACGATACCCGACTCATCTACCGCGCAGAAAATGGTGCTCCTTTAGATACGTTTGACATTGTAGAGTTGTCTGGAAGCACAATGCGTCTTAAAAAAGATGTTACGCTTTCCGGCTCAGGTGTTACAGTGGTATCTTCTAACCAACTGGCGTTCTCTAAGAAATAGCATTTTATTTCCGGATTGATCCGGCTACTGCTTCTTTTGGCAGTAGCCGGTTTTTTTGTTGAAATGCGTTAGCGGGCAAGATCTTTTGAACAGCTGAAAGCGATCCCTGCGTTTTTAAAACTTATATTCGGGGTTCTGCCTCTTTTAGCTATGAACCGTTTGCTGAGTCTGTTGATACCCGCCCTGTTGTTGCTGGCGGCCTGCGAGAAAGATCCCCGCTACAGGTCGCCCCAGAAATTCCTGAGTCAGGCCCCCTGGAAGCTGGCCACCTCCCGTGCCATCACGATCCGGACCGGTCAGGCCGCTGACACGATGGATTATTATGCGCAGCTGGATAGCTGCCGGCAGGATCAGCGGTATGTGTATGCCGAAAGCGGCAGCTATTACAGCGAACCCGGCACCAAGGTGTGTCCCGGTCAGCAGCCGCTTCAACGGGAAGACCTGGGGCGGTGGCAGTATTTTCCGGAAACCAAACAGCTTTTGATTGATGGTGCGGGGCGGCTGACCTGGGATGTGCTGCAACTCGATGATTCCGTTTTGAACCTGCGGCTGCGTTCCACTGTTCAGAACGACAGTCAGGCCTCGACCCGCATCGAGGAACAGGCGTACGTGCATCCATGACAATAAAGGGTTGCCCGCTTGCTTCCGGAAGCGTACTTTTAAAGCTTTAGCTCCTTCTTCTAAAGAACTATGAAAAAAGGTTTGATTCTCATGGCTGCGTGTGCAGTCACATGGGCGGCGTGTACCAAAGACAGCAATACGTCTATGCGGGAACGGGACATCACGCGCGGGTCCTGGCGGGTGCGCACCTATAGTGCCACCAATACTGCGTTTGATGATTCGCTGATTGTGATTCCGGTTTCGGCTACTCTGGCCGGGAATGAGATTTACTTCAAAGAAGGAGGCGATTTTGTCCGTCGGGTCAAATTGAACCTGAATGGTCGAAATATCGATTCTATGTTTACCACAGGCCAGTGGGCGTTCCAGGCAGCCGATACCAAGATCCAGTTGACTGACTCTTCGGTTTCAGGGTTGTACGACGTCTCTCAACTGGACGATTCGCTGCTGGTGTTGGTTAAAACTGTCCCTAACGACAATGATACCAGCCATATCACGTACACCACTACCTTCCAGCGCCGGTAGCAAAAGCGTCTGAAAAATATCTATCCGGAACCACGGGCGGTAGTGTATCTACCGCCTGTTTTATTTTTAGCCTTATGCAAACTGTTCTGAGCCGCCTGTTGCTGGTCTGGGCCGTATTGAGTGTAGGAATCCGGGCAACGGCCCAAAACCCAAAAGCGCTGAAATATGATGTCCGGATCCTGACGGGCGCTTCGTTTTCCGGACGCGGCTATGTGGATAAAGGCTGCGAAAAAGCCGCCCGCTACTTGGTGCGTCGACTCAAAGAAGCAGGTGTGGCACCCGCGACGCCGGATACCAGCTACCTACAAGCGTACTCGTTTCCGGTCAACACCTTCCCGCTGCCTCTTCAGCTGGTGCTCAACAAAAAAGAGCTGCGTCCGGGAATCGATTATCTGGTCGAGGCCCGCAACCCTTCGTTCGCAACCGAAAAAGCAAAAGTCCGGCGGGTGGATGTTGCCCGGACGTTCGAAAAAACAGACTCTGCGGCCCGGATCGCCGCGCTCTCCGCACAAGGCGGCGTCGTATTGTTTCAACACGCTGATACCGTCGTGCAGCGTTCGTTTCTGCGGGCCAGTCTTCCACCCGATTCGCTTCCGGCAGGACTGTATCTGGTTCCGGTCAAAGGCAAGATGACCTGGACCGTACGCACCCGGCAGCTCGCCAAAGGCGCGACGGTAGTCTACGTGCAGGACAGCGTATTACCCAAAAAAGTCCGGAAAATCACGACACAGCTACCGGCCAAACTGGTGGGTGCCGACAAAAACCGGCAGTTTAACGTCTGTGGGATGATTCCCGGTACCGCGCAGCCCGATTCGTTTATCGTATTTACGGCTCATTATGATCACCTCGGCGAGATGGGCAAAGGCACCGTGTTTCCGGGAGCGTCCGACAATGCCTCCGGAACGGCTACCGTACTGGATCTGGCCCGGTATTACGCGCAGCATCCCCAGCGCTATTCGATGCTGTTTGTGTTTTTTAGCGGCGAAGAAGCGGGGCTGCTGGGCTCGCAGTACTACACAGAGCATCCGATAAAACCGCTGGATCGCATCCGGTTTCTGATCAATCTGGATATGGTTGGCGAGTGCGCCGAAGGCGCCAGTGTGGTCAATGCTACCAAGCATCCGGAAGTCTTTGCCCAACTGGAGCAACTTAATAAAGAGCAATCGCTTTTACCCAATCTGAAGGCCGGTGGCGAGGCCTCCAACAGCGATCACTATCATTTTTCCAAACTGGGCGTACCGGCGTTCTTCATCTTTGGCAATGGCGGCAAAGGCCATTATCACGATGTATTTGATACCGCCGAAGACCTTTCGCTGACCCATACCGAAAATCTGCAAAAGCTGCTGATCCGGTTTGTGAGCGCATTGCAGTAGTTCATCTTTCCGGAACCCTTTTGAATGATCTTTGAATCTCTCCACCAGATTCATGCGACTGGCTTTTGGATCCCTTTTGGTGGCCAAAAGGGATCCAAAAGCCAGTCGCTTTTTAGTGCGGCTACAAGCGACGCAGCACCGATTGATCGAGAGCATATCCGGCTATCCAGGCTGCAAATCCATGCGGTTGCGATTTTATTGATGGCAAATTTTTCAGATATGTAGTCTACCGGAGCGGCTGTTTCCGGACCGTGGTTTATCAAAGAATTTTGGGCAACTTTGCAGCGGTTTTCGGGTTTTTATAATTCCGGAACCTTCCTTTCCAATTCTGCTGTTCCGCAAGACTGACTTATGAAGCTGCTCCTCAAAAACGACCGTATCCCCAACATCCGTTCTTTCGACGTACACCGCGCCCACGGCGGGTATGCGGCGGTGGAAAAGGCGTTGAAGATGACGCCCGATGAAATCGTAGAGGAAGTAAAGAAAAGCGGTCTGCGCGGTCGGGGTGGTGCCGGCTTCCCGGCTGGTATGAAGTGGAGCTTCCTGGCAAAGCCCGAAGGCGTTCCGCGTCACTTGGTCTGCAATGCAGATGAATCGGAGCCGGGTACGTTTAAAGACCGCTACCTGATGGAGCACCTGCCGCATACGTTTATCGAAGGGATGATTATCGCTTCGTATGCACTGGGGTCGAATGCCAGCTATATTTATATCCGCGGCGAGTACGCCTGGATTCCGGATATTCTGGAAGCAGCCATTGCAGAAGCACGGGCCGCCGGCTTTTTAGGCAAAAACATTTTAGGCACCGGGTTCGACTGCGAAATTTATGTGCAGCGGGGTGCGGGTGCGTATATCTGCGGCGAAGAAACAGCCTTGATCGAATCCTTGGAAGGCAAACGAGGCAATCCGCGCATCAAGCCGCCGTTCCCGGCGGTACAGGGTCTTTGGATGCGCCCGACGGTGGTGAACAATGTGGAAACCATTGCAGCGGTCGGTCCGATCATCGAAATGGGTGGCGATGAATATGCCAAGATCGGCGTAGGCAAATCTACCGGTACCAAGCTGATCTCGGCCTGTGGCAACATCAACAAGCCCGGCGTCTACGAGATCGACATGACGATTTCGGTGGAAGAATTCATTTATTCAGACGATTATTGCGGCGGCATTCCCAACGGCAAGCGTCTGAAAGCCTGTATTCCGGGTGGCTCGTCTGTGCCGATTGTACCAGCCAATCTGCTGCTGACGACTGCTAAGGGCGAGCCGCGGATGATGAACTACGAAAGTCTGGCCGATGGCGGGTTCCAGACCGGTACCATGATGGGATCGGGCGGGTTTATCGTGCTGGATGAAGATCAGTGCGTGGTGCGGCATACGATGACCCTGGCGCGCTTCTACAACCACGAAAGCTGCGGTCAGTGTTCACCCTGCCGCGAAGGCACCGGCTGGATGTACAAAATCCTGAAAAACATCGAATCCGGCAAAGGCAAGATGAGCGATATTGATCTGCTCTGGGACATCCAGCGCCGGATTGAAGGCAATACGATCTGCCCACTCGGGGATGCGGCGGCCTGGCCGGTAGCCGCTGCCATCCGTCACTTCCGCGACGAGTTTGAATGGCATGTGACGCATCCGGAAGAAGCCCAGATCCGCAACTTCGGTTTGGCCCACTACGCCGATGCATTGGAGCCGGTGGTGGCCTAATACTCTTAAAAATTAATTAGAAATCCGGGTGTGTAAACGTCCGGATTTTTTTAATGCGCTGAAATAGCTTTTAATCGGGTTACAGCGCACCCGCCTTTTGTAAGCTCTTTGGTGTGGTTCTTCTACTGTGAAATGATCTTTCCGGAAGCGAAGTACCTTTCCGGAATTCTCTTTTCTTTTGATGGCTGTTTTTTCAATTGTCGTGTATGGGCTGTTTGCAGTTTCCGAGATCCTGATCAGCCGGTTGCTGCGCTCCAACACTGCGGATACCCAACAGGCAGATGCCCGTTCACTACGGCTGATCTGGCTGATGGCGCTGGTCAGTCTGGCGGCAGCGATCATCATCACCGTCACCACGCAACTGCCGATTGCAGCCACACCGGTTCTGCATACGGTCGGTCTGATGCTAATGGTGCTCGGCATGGCGTTTCGCTGGTCGGTGATCTGGTCGCTGGGACGGCTGTTTACCGCGGATGTGGCCATCCGGCAATCGCATACCCTCAAAACAGATGGATTTTACCGTTACCTGCGGCACCCGTCCTACACGGCTCTTGCGCTTACCTTTCTGGGTTTGGGACTGTCGCTCAATAACTGGTTGGCGTTATTGGTTTTGCTGCCGATTATTCCGGCTTTGTTCAACCGCATCCGGATCGAAGAACAAACGCTCATCCGGCATTTCGGGCAGCTGTACCTGGATTACATGCGCCGGACCAAAGCGTTGATTCCGTTCGTATATTGAGGCGTCCGGAACTTTCCTTATGGTGAAATTTTTCTTCTGTTTAGCAGTGCTATTGACGGGTGTGCTGACAACCCTGCCTGCAAGGTCTCAGATTGCAGATACCACGTACGAACGCGTTCAGACAGCACCGGGCACCCATTCAAACGACTACAAGCTTTTTAGTTCGGATGCAATCAGCAGCACTCATGTAGAGATTTTTCTCTTCCTTTTCCTCGTTGCGCTACTTGTCATGACCAGTATCGGGCTAGCCTTTCTGGTGCTGATGGTACTTCTGGCTATTAGCATCGGACTTGCTTCTTCCGGAAGTCGGTTCACTAGCTTTTACAACCGATTGCTGCAAGACAAATTCCGCACGTTCTTTGAATTTGGATTTGCAGCTGTTGGAACGCTTGTAGGGATCCTATTTTTCTGGGCTATTCCCACTATCCAGCACTGGCTTTCAGCCAACGCTGCATTGATGTCCCTGGTAGGTGCTGGTCTTGGTTTTATCATGGGCTACGGCATTGGAATTCTGGTGTTCCTGCTGCTCCGGAAATTGGTGCAACTACTTCTACGGAAGCTGGTTCGCTCATCCAACCCGGCTTAAAACATTTCCGGAAGCGTATGATCCTAGCCTTTGATACCTATTACCGGGATCCGGTTGCCCATACGGTCTGTATCGCCTTTCGCGACTGGACCCAACCGGAACCGGATGCTATTTATCGCGAGACGCGTTCCGGAATTGCCGCGTATGAGCCGGGTGCTTTTTACAAGCGCGAGCTTCCCTGCATTCTGAGCCTGCTGCAACAACTTGATCTCCGTGAAGTGACTGCTATTCTGATCGACGGCTTTGTGTATCTCGACGATGACCATAAACCCGGACTGGGCGCGCATCTGTATACCGCACTAGCCGAACGCGTTCCCGTAATCGGAGTGGCCAAAACCAATTTCGCGACTCTCCACGCCCTGAAGCAACCGCTGTTGCGGGGCAGCAGCGATCGTCCGCTGTACATCACCGCTATCGGAATCGATGTAAGCCTGGCGGCTCAACAGATTGGGCAAATGGATGGGATCTTCCGGATGCCCACCTTACTTAAATTGCTGGATCAGCACACCCGGACGTTGGATTGAGAGCAGACGCACACCGCCTGAGCTAAACTAAAGTGACGCATTCGCGTCGAAAGCGGTTTTCCCGACAGCCGGCAGGGAACACATAGCCCAAAATCTTCCGGAAAGGTTTTTGCAGCACTGGTTCCAGAACCCAACTGTTACCTGTTATGCCCAATAATGAACGCGCCTTAGCCCTCCTGAAAGAACTGGAATCCGAATGTGGTGCCACCCGCAAATGCCTGCAGCGGATGCGAATGGAACGGGTCGATTTTCAGCCCGATCCTACGTCTATGAAGATGGGTTATATGGCGATTCTCATCGCGTCGATGCCGCTGTGGATTCACACGATGGTAGTGAAAAGCGAACTCGATCTGGCGACGTTTCCGCATCCCAAGCTTAAAACCACCGATGATCTGGTCGAGTATTTCGACGCCAATATGGACGCCGCGCGGAACGCATTGGCCGAAACCGATGATGACCACCTGCGACAGCCCTTTTCATTAAAGCGCAACGGTGAGGAACTGTATACTACGCTTAAAATTCTGGATATCCCGGTTACCATCAACCACCTAGTGCATCACCGGGGCCAGTTTACAGTATATATGCGGATGAACGGCCTTTCAGTGCCGGCCCTCTATGGCCCTTCGGCCGACGACCGCCGGTTTGTAGCCCCCAAATAGCGTCTTCTGAATTTCCGAAAATAAAACAGCCGCTGCGTTTAAATCGCAGCGGCTGTTTTAAATACGTCCAAGGGTTTTTACTGGATGGTTAGCGGCAATACTGTAGTCGTTCCGGAAAGATTCGTTCCGATGACCTTGCGACCGATAAAGCGGGTTGTAAAAGCAGTTCCGGAGACGATGCATAATGCTATACACATCAAAAGTCCTTTTGCAGAATTGACTAGTCGGTGTAGAAAGGGCGCGTATGCAACTATTTAGCAGGCGAATTGTTATAAAAAGACCCGTAAAATGTATTGCTGTGGTCCGGATCTATGGAAACGTATGTATCCACGGACTCCCTTCGTATTTTTGCGCCCTTAAAACTACCGGCTGCTTTCCGGCAGCTGTTCCTTCCTTTTTCCATGACTCTTTTCGAGAATCAGGCGCGCGAATTTGAAGCCCGCCACCTGGGACCCAACGAGGCCGACCAGGCCGCCATGCTCAAAACCATTGGCGTTGACAGTGTTGCTGAACTGATTGATCGTACCGTGCCCGCGGCTATCCGGATGGACGGCGCGCTCAACCTGCCGGCATCCGTCAGCGAAAGCGATTACCTGCGCGAACTCAAGAATACCTCGATGCGCAATCAGGTGTTCCGGAATTTCATCGGTCAGGGCTACTACGATACCCTGACGCCCTCAGTGATTCTGCGCAACGTATTCGAAAACCCAGGTTGGTATACGCAATACACGCCCTATCAGGCCGAGATTTCCCAGGGCCGTCTCGAAAGTCTGCTGAATTACCAGACCATGGTCAGCGACCTCACCGGGTTGCCGATTGCCAATGCATCCCTGCTCGATGAAAGCACCGCAGCCGCCGAAGCAATGAGTTTGTTCTTCGCTGCCAAAAACAAAAGCACCGAAAAGCCGGAGCGGGCGAAGTTTTTTGTGGATGAACATACTTTCCCGCAAACCAAAGCTGTTATCCTGACCCGCGCCGAGCCGCTGAAAATCGAGGTCGTTATCGGTGACTACAAAACGGCTCAACTGGACGAGTCGTACTTCGGTGCGCTGGTCCAATACCCCAACGATAAAGGCAGCATCGAAGACTACGCCACCTTTGTAGAACGCGTACATGGTGCCGGTGCGCTGGTTGCTTTTGCAACCGATCTGCTGGCCCTTACCCTGCTGAAAACACCCGGTGAACTGGGTGCTGATGTAGCCCTTGGCTCTTCGCAGCGTTTTGGGGTACCACTGGGATACGGTGGCCCGCACGCAGCCTTTTTCGCGACTAAAGACGAATTCAAACGTGCCATTCCGGGCCGCATCATCGGCGTATCCGTCGATGCATCCGGAAACCGTGCCCTTCGGATGGCGCTGCAAACCCGCGAGCAGCACATCAAGCGTGAAAAAGCCACCTCCAATATCTGTACCGCACAGGCGCTCCTGGCCAACATGGCCGCCCTGTATGCGGTGTATCATGGTCCGGAAGGCCTGAAAAACATTGCGCACCGCGTATCCGTACTGTCTCATGCCCTGGCAGAAGTGCTGCGTGAAGGCGGTGTTGAAGTCCTGAATAACACCCATTTCGATACCCTCTGGGTACGGCCGAATGATGTGGCTGCTCTGCGCCAGCACGCCGAAGCGGCCCAGATCAACCTGCGGTATTTCGAAGACGGTACCGTCGGTATTGCACTCGACGAAACCACTACGCTAAGCGATGTTTCAGACCTGGCGGCCTTGTTTGGAAAAACAGAAGAGCCGGCCGTTCTCAACGCCCGCAACGAACTGGATGGCATTCCGGAACACCTGGCGCGTACCAGCGAATTCCTGAAGCAGGAAGTGTTCAACAAGCACCGCTCCGAAACCCAGATGATGCGCTACCTGCGTATGCTCGAAGGCAAAGACCTGAGCCTCAACTGGAGCATGATTCCACTGGGATCCTGCACCATGAAGCTCAACGCCGCGACCGAGATGATTCCGCTGTCGTGGAGCCACTGGAGCAAGATGCACCCGTACGTACCGACCGAACAAGCGGCCGGCTACGGACAGATTGTAACCGAACTGGAGCGCTACCTGAGCGTGATCACCGGCTTTGATGCCTGCTCTTTGCAGCCCAACAGCGGTGCGCAGGGTGAATACGCTGGTTTGCTCACCATCCGCGACTACCACGAAGCCAATGGCCAGGGCCACCGCGATGTGATGCTGATTCCAATCTCGGCGCACGGTACCAACCCGGCATCGGCTGTCATGGCTGGTTATAAAGTTGTGGTCGTAAAAGCACTGGAGAACGGCTATATCGATACCGAAGATCTCAAAGCGAAAGCCGCACACTATTCTGATCGTCTGGCGGGTATCATGATCACCTATCCAAGCACCTATGGGGTGTACGAGGAAACGGTGAAGGACATCAACGCCATTATCCACGAACATGGCGGACAGGTGTATATGGACGGTGCCAACATGAACGCCCAGGTAGGACTGACCGCACCGGGACTGATCGGTGCCGATGTCTGTCACCTGAACCTGCACAAGACCTTCGCCATTCCACACGGTGGCGGTGGACCGGGCATGGGGCCCATCTGCGTGAAAGCGCATCTGGAACCGTTCCTGCCGGCACACAAACCTTCCGGAACATCTGCTTCCGGACGCAGCGGTGGCATGGTGAGCGGAGCGCCCTATGGTTCTGCATCGATCCTGCTGATTTCGTACGCATATATCCGGATGCTGGGCGCAGATGGGCTGCGGAAAGCAACCGAAATCGCCATTCTCAATGCCAACTATATGCGGGCGCGGCTTGAAGGCGCGTACGACATTCTGTATACGGGTAGCAACGGCACCTGTGCACACGAATTCATCGCGGATCTGCGGCCATTTAAGAAAACCGCCGGCATCGAAGCTGAAGACGTAGCCAAGCGTTTGATGGATTATGGGTTCCACGCGCCTACCCTGTCATTCCCGGTACCGGGTACCATTATGATGGAGCCGACCGAAAGCGAAGACAAAAGCGAGCTGGACCGGTTCTGTGAAGCCATGCTATCGATTCGCGAAGAAATCCGCGCGATTGAAAACGGCACGATCGACAAGACCGACAACCCGCTGAAAAATGCGCCGCACACCCAGTGGGAAATCTGCGCGAATGACTGGAACCACCCGTATACCCGTGAGGAAGCAGCCTTCCCGCTGGCCTATGTAGCGTCGCACAAGTTCTGGCCTACCGTAAAGCGTGTCAACAACACCGCTGGAGACCGGAACCTGATCTGCACCTGCGAACCAACCGAAGCGTACATGAGCGCAGAGGTTTAAGGAACGCGCGTTCCGGAAGCCATTCGGTTCCGGAATGGCCGCTGCCCCAAAAAGTGACCTATCTAAGCCGCAGGTATCCGCCTGCGGCTTTTTACAAATTTGTACCGGCTCCGGAACAGCGGCCGTTCCGGATGACCGTCTTACTTTGCCGCATTAACACAAATTCTTTTTTTGAAAAGTACATTCTCTGATCTGGGACTGATCCAGCCACTGATGCTGGCCCTTGATAAAGCTGGCTACGTCCATCCAACTCCAATTCAGCAACAAGCTATTCCGCTGGTCCTCCAGGGCCGCGATGTTCTTGGCTGTGCCCAAACCGGCACCGGTAAAACGGCTGCCTTCGCCCTGCCTATTTTGCAATTGCTGGATGCACAAGGCCCGTCCCGCCAAAAGCCCGGTATACGGGTGCTGGTTCTGACCCCTACCCGTGAACTGGCCATCCAGATTGAGGAAGGATTCCGCGACTACGGACAATTCCTTCACCTGAAGCACACCGTCATTTTTGGTGGTGTGAACCAGCATGCACAAGTCGGTGCGTTAAAGCGTGGAATCGATATTCTGGTGGCGACACCCGGCCGGCTGCTCGATTTGATGCAGCAAGGCTTTATTTCACTGGCCGACCTGCAAATCTTTGTTCTGGATGAAGCCGACCGGATGCTGGATATGGGCTTTATCCACGACGTTAAAAAGGTGATTGCTAAAATTCCGGCCAAACGGCAAACCCTTTTTTTCTCCGCCACCATGCCGAAGCCGATTCAGCAGCTGGCCGATACCATTCTCAACCGTCCGGAATACATTGAAGTGACGCCAGCTTCTACCACCGCCGAAACCATCGAGCAATCACTGTATTACGTAGACCGGGACAACAAACCGGCGCTGCTGTTCGGGCTGTTACAGGATCAACTGCACGGTCGTGCGCTGGTTTTTACCCGGACCAAGCACGGCGCGGACAAGCTGGTGAAAGCCCTGCATAAAAACGGATTCACGGCATCGGCCATCCACGGCAACAAATCGCAAAACCAGCGACAAGCTGCTCTGGAGGCCTTTAAAAACGAAACCATTCAGGTGCTGGTCGCGACCGATATCGCCGCGCGCGGCATTGACATCGATCTGTTGCAGCACGTAGTGAACTACGAGATTCCGAACATTCCGGAATCGTATGTGCACCGGATTGGCCGGGGTGGTCGCGCAGGCGCCAAAGGCTTCGCGTACTCGTTCAGCGATTTCGAAGAGATGGCGTACATCAAAGACATCCAGAAAGTCATCGGACTGAAAATTCCGGTGGTGGACAACCACCCGTATCCGATGAAAGATCTGACGATCCACGAAAAGCCAAAACCGCAACCTCGTTCGGCCCGTCCGCAGCGCCCACAACGCCCTGCAGCACCCGCTAACCGGCCGCAACGCTCCGGCTCTAAACAGTCTTAAGACGTTCCGGAACTCAATTTTAGAAACAGCCACAGGAAATTCCTGTGGCTGTTTTGGTTATGGCTTTTGTTCGGCCCAAGAACCATTTCAGCGTACCTGCTGTTGTAGCAGTATGGACCTGCAGAAAATCGGCTTTGGTGGTGGCTGCCACTGGTGTACCGAGGCGTATTTCCAGCATTTAAAAGGCGTTCAAAAGGTAGCACAGGGCTGGATTCAGTCTACGCCGCCCAACGACGCATTCTCAGAAGCCGTGATCGTTGCGTACGACCCGACGGTCATTTCATTGTCGGTACTGATCGCCATTCACCTGCATACGCATTCGGCTACCAAAGCACATGCCTTCCGGACTAAATACCGTTCGGCCGTATATGTGTTTGACGAGCATCCCCTCAACGATATGCAGGCACTTATCGACGCCAATCAACCGTATTTTGAAGCACCGATTCTGACCCAGGCGCTGCCCTTTGTTGCCTTCACCGAAAACACAGAGAACTATCTGGACTACTTCCGAAAAAACAGAACAGGTGCTTTTTGTAACACATACATCCTGCCCAGGCTCCAGTTGCTTCAGGCAGATTTTGCCGCCTATTTCAGGCAGATCTGACAGCGGTCGAAAAAAATTATAGAAGGGTTTTGCTGCGGAATGTATCTGTTGATCCGGCACTGTTTTTATCGGTACCCGGCTGTTATGACTGTCGAAAGCACCCTGCTCCGCAAACCTCGTCTCAGCCGGAAAGACTTTTTAGCATTTACCGGCAAATCGCTGGCTGTAGGAGGGGCGCTGGTAGCCGGCCTTCCGCAGAATCCGGTAACCGCCCAGACCAAAACCAAAGCGCAGTCGCCACCAGCCCGCGTACCGGCCGATCCGGAAAAGCCCATTGTGCTAGAAGCCTGGAAAAGCGATGCCGATCCAAAATCTGCCCCCACGCCGACGCCACGTCCACCCGATAAACGCATTGGTTATGCCGTAGTAGGCTTGGGGCATCTGGCACTGGAAGAAGTCCTGCCGGCGCTGGCTCAATGCAAGCAATCCAAACTGGCAGCCCTGGTGAGTGGGAGTCCGGAGAAGCTGCAAAAAGTGGCTCGCCAGTACGGAATCAGTCCGGAAAGCTGTTACAGTTACGAGACCTACGACCAGCTCAAGGCCAATCCGGATGTCGATGTGATCTACATCATCCTGCCCAATAGCCTGCATAAGGAATACGTGATTCGCGGGGCACGAGCCGGCAAGCACATCCTGTGTGAAAAGCCGATGGCCATTTCTGCCGACGAATGCCATGAGATGATCGCCGCCTGTCAGGAAGCACAGGTACAGCTGATGGTCGCCTATCGCATTCACTACCAGCCGCACAACCGCTACATCAAAGAACAACTCCGAAAAAAAGAGTTTGGGCCAGCCAAGTACATCGATGCCTACAACAGCCAGAGCAGTGCCAATCCGGACCACTGGCGGCATAAGCTGGCCTTGGCCGGTGGCGGCTCGTTACCCGATATCGGTTTGTACTGCCTCAACACCACCCGCTTTTTGGTACAGGAAGAACCCAGCGAAGTATTTGCTTACCGCTACAGCACGCCAGGCAATCCGTTGTTTAAAGAAGTGGAAGAGCTCATCAGCTGGCAGATGAAATTTCCCAGCGGACTGATTGCCAACTGCTCCTCCGATTACAATGTCCATGACAGTCGCCGGTATCGTGTAATGTGCGAGCGGGGCTGGTACGACCTCGACAACGCATATGCCTATGCAGGCCAGGAGCTGCAAACCTCGCACGCCGATGGAAAACTGAAACGAAAGGAAACCGTTGTCATTCCGGCGACGAATCAGTTTGCTGTAGAAATGGATTATTTCGCGGATTGCATCCTGAATAAGCGCCGGCCGTACAGTACCGGTGAAGACGGTCTCCAGGATCACCGGATCATGGAAGCCATTTACCAGTCGGCCCGGGAAGGCCGGCCCGTTAAGCTGACCGATAACCCTGCCCCTAAAACCCTGCGCGGTCCGGAACCGGAGCTGGACTGAGCAATTTTGGAAATCCGGAAGTGGCTTCTATGCTCATTGGATGCACAAAAACAATCAGTGGAATTGATTGTAGAAGTCTTTGGCTTTGGGGCAACTAGATTGTCAAAACAATTTATGATACTGGCATGGGTTTGCTTCGCAAGTAGTCTCCTATGCGTGGCTCTTCTGCAAGCAATTCTCCGTCGTATCTCCAGTGGGGAACGGAAGGGCCGGTGTTGGTTCTGTTGCATTACTTCGGTGGCGAAGCCGCTAGTTGGCAGTGGGTAGCCCCGTTGCTTCAAACCGAGTATCGCTGCATCGCCATCAACTTACCCGGCTGCGGTGGAACCGTTCCGCCTGCGGTTCTTTCTTTAAAACACTATTCCGGATTTGTCCAGCAACTATTGACCTCATTGAACATCGACCGGTATACGCTCATCGGTCATTCGATGGGTGCTAAGATTGCCATGCAGGTCGCAGCAGATGTTCCGCAAGCCATTCAGCGATTGGTTCTTATTGCGCCTTCGCCACCCAGCACAGAGCCCCTTCCGGAACCCGACCGGCAACAGTCGCTGAGCCACCGGGACAGCTCAGCATCAGCTGAAGAAACGCTGAATCGGATCACCATTCAACTTATCAGTGAAGCGCAGCGACAACTATTCATTAGTTCCCAACTTGCCACTGCACCAGCCGTCTGGAACTGGTGGCTGCTGACTGGGATGGGTGCCAGTATTGCTGGTGCCGTACAACACATTCAGGCTCCGGTTACCGTTTTGTCCTCGTCTCAGGATCCCGTTATCACGCCCCAGGTGATCCGGGAACGTGTAGCGCCATTTTTTCCGGAGGCACAATTTATATCCAGCTCCAACGCAGGTCATTTGTTACCATTTGAAGTGCCCGACTGGGTAGCTGACCAAGTCCGGACAGCCTGCCGTTCCTCATTTACTATAAACACCCTATGAATACTCCCAAGCGCCCTACCGCAAACGATATGAAAGGTCAGCAGTTGCCGTATCCGGCCAAGCAGTCGGATATGGACCAGCAACCACAGACCGATTTGTCGGCGTACCTCGCGGCCGGCAAGCTGACCGATAAAGTAGCGATCATCACCGGCGGCGATTCCGGAATCGGACGCGCCGTAGCTATTGCTTTTGCAAAAGAAGGCGCCGATGTCGCGATCGTCTACAATGAGAACGACTCCGATGCTGCCGAAACCCAGCGGATGGCCGAATCTCACGGTCGCAAATGCCTCGTCATCCGAGCCGACGTCCGCAGCCGGCAGTCCTGTTTTGACGCCGTACAGAAAGCCGTGAGTGAATTTGGCAAGCTGAATATTCTCGTCAACAATGCGGCGTACCAGCACGTCGAGAAAAAACTGGAAGCCATTACCGAAGACAACCTGCGGCGCACCTTTGAAACCAATATCTACGGGTACTTTTTTATGGCGCAGGCCGCCTTGCAGCATCTGCAATCCGGCGATGCGATCGTTAATACCGGTAGTATTGTAGGCCTGACCGGGCTTCCGATTCTGGTCGATTATACCGCGACCAAAGGCGCCATTCATGCCTTTACCAAGTCACTGGCGTTGCAACTGGGCGAGCGCAACATCCGCGTCAACGCCGTGATTCCCGGTCCGGTCTGGACCCCCAATATTCCCGGTACTATGCCGATCGAAGAAGTCGAAAACTTTGGTCACGAAGTAGCCCTGCAACGCCCTGGACAGCCCGATGAGCTGGCACCTGCGTATGTGTTGCTGGCGTCGAACGATGGCAGTTTTATGACCGGTGCACTCGTAGAAGTAACCGGAGGCCGTTTATCAAGCAGTAAATAAGCCTTCCAGATGCATACTACCCTCTTAGCCACCGATGTACTCGACTGGCTTTCGCAGCTGAGCTTGACCCCTGTAACTCGCGAAGCCCTGGAGGCCCGACTGGAGAAGGAACAGGATTACAACCGGTTCTTTCCGGACGATGCCTTTCTGACCCTCTCCCTGGTCTGCGACCGGTTGCTGGCCCAGGAGGAAATGCGGCTGGTCAACATCGCTATTTTTATCGACGACCGGTTGTTTCACGACAAAGGGAAAGGCTGGCGATACAGCGAGCTACCACCCGACGCCGAGCTGTATCGGCTGGGCATCCAAGGTATTGACCAGACGGCTTTGATCCGATTGGGTGCGCCGTTCCGGGGACTTTCAACGACCCAACAGGACGAGGTGCTACACCGGATCCAGGCCGGCAATCCGGAAGGGGAGATCTGGAAGACGTTATCAGCGAAACGCTTTTTTGAAGAACTGCTGACAGAGGCAACCGAGATTTTCGTAAGTCATCCGAGAGTGCAGATGCAGATGGGCTACACCGGGATGGGCGATGCCAACGGCTGGCAATCAATCGGTCTGCCCGGTACCTTTCCCACACCTCAACCAATTCCGGAAGCGTGAAAACCTATCCGCTCCAGGAGCCGGTGGATGCAGTTGTGATTGGCACCGGTGCCGGGGGTGCACCAATCCTAGCGCGACTGGCCCAGGCAGGATTAAATGTGATCGCGTTGGAAGCCGGAACCCAATGGAATCCGGCGACCGATTTCGCCACCGACGAGACGGCTCAAAACAAGCTGTTCTGGACCCACGAGCGCCTCAGTGCCGGAGCCATGCCGCTTGCCTTTGGAAAAAACAATTCCGGAACCGGTGTAGGCGGATCTACGCTTCACTTCACCGGTTATACGCCCCGACCACAGCCCGACAATTTTAAGGTTCACGACCAGTTTGGCATCGGGCGCAACTGGCCGATCAGCTATTGGGATCTGGAGGATTACTACGACGAGGTTGAACAGTTTTTAGGCGTTTCCGGACCGTCGCCGTATCCATGGGGACCGGCTCGTAAAAAGGGATATCCATTACGCCCGTTGCCACTCAACGGAGCGGCGCAGCTCATGGAGCGAAGCTGTAAGCAACTGGGCATCCGGACCGCTCCGGGGCCGAATGCGATTCTGTCCGGAACGTATTTTCAGCAGCAGGTCGGGTATCGCGGTGCCTGCAGCAACCGGGGCTTTTGTCAGGCCGGATGTAGTACCGGTGCCAAAGGCAGCGCCGATGTTACGTTTATACCGGTTGCCCGTCATTTTGGCGCGGAGGTTCGTACCGGTTGCTTTGCTACCGGATTTGAACGTGATACGCAGGGCCGGATTACTGGTGTGATCTACCAACAGGAAGGGCAGGAACAACGCCAGCGATGCAAGGCGGTCTTTCTCTGCGCCGGCGCGGTGGAAACACCGCGATTGCTTCTGTACAGCGGCTTGGCAAACAGCAGCGGGCAGGTCGGCAAAAATTTTATGGCGCATACCGGCACCCAGCTCTGGGGCGAGTTCAACGAATTGATTGAACCGTTTAAAGGCGTACCGGCCACGCTTATCTCCGAAGACATGCATGCCCCGGCAGATGCCGATTTTGCCAGTGGCTATCTGCTCCAGCCGATTGGTGTGATGCCGGTCACCTATACCAGTCAGCTGGCCCGTGAAACCGGTACCTGGGGCACTGCGCTCCGGAAACGCATCCAGGCCTATAACCACGTGGCAGGAATCAATATCCACGGAGAGTGCCTGCCCTACGAAAGCAACTATCTGGAGCTTTCCGGAGAAACCGATGCGATGGGACTGCCCAAGCCCAGAATTCATTTTTCGCCCGGCGAAAACGAGCTTCGGATGACGGCTCACGGGGAGAAGACCCTCCGGAACATCTGGGACGTGGCCGGTGCCCGAAACGTCTTTACGGTCGATCGCTACTGTCATACCATCGGCACCTGCCGGATGGGAATGGATCCGGAAGACTCTGTAGTCAACCCTTCGGGCCAGTCGCACGACATTCCCAACCTGTACATCAGCGACAACTCTACGTTTACCGGTTCGCTTCACGCCAATCCGACCCTCACGATTATGGCGCTGGCCCTGCGAACCGCCGATTTATTTCTGAAGCAATCCTCCACTCATTCTTAAGGACTCAAGATGCCTCAAGCTGGTTTTTTAAAACACGTCCGGAAGGTCTACGGCGATACGCCCTACTATGACGGCGATCAATACGGCGGCAGCAATGGCCACGACGGCAGTGGGTTGCCTAAAAAGAACCTGACCAATTTCATGTTTGCAACCGGTATTGAGTGTTCGTACCCGACCATCCAGAAAAAGAAAGTCCGGCGTGACCTGATGCAGGAGTGTGGCCATTACGACCGCTGGAAGGAAGATCTGGGACTGGTAAAGGAACTGGGTCTGAACGTATTGCGGTATGGACTGCCCTACTATTCTATCCACCAGAGCGAAAGCAAATTTGACTGGTCGTTTGCCGATGAGGTAATGGGGGCGATGAAGAAGATGAAGATCACGCCCATCCTGGATTTAATGCATTTTGGCGTGCCCGACTGGGTAGGCGATTATCAGAATCCGGAACTGCCGATTCTGTTTGCCAAATATGCCAAAGCCGTTGCCGAGCGGTATCCGTGGGTGCGTTTCTACACACCGGTCAATGAGATTTATGTAACGGCCAAACTCAGCGCCAAAGACGGCATTTGGAACGAGCAGCTGAAAAGTGACCGGGCCTTTGTTACCGCTATCAAAAACACGGTTGCCGCCAGCATCCTGGCCAATCACCAGATTGCCTGCGTACGGCCCGACTGTGTGATTGTACAAAGCGAAAGTGCCGAGTACGTCCATGAGGCCTATACGACCAAAGACCCGGCGATTACGTTGCAAAACAAAGCCCGCTTTCTGGCGCTCGATTTGCTGTATGCCCACCCGCCCGATGCGGATATGTGTATGTACCTGCTTGATAACGGGATGACCCGCGAAGAGTACGATTGGTTTATGGCCGGCGAGCCACCGGGCTACCAGATTACCGGAAACGATTATTACGGCCGCAACGAGCATATCCGGATGCCGAACGGCGACACGATGAATGCCTCGGATGTGTTGGGCTGGTATCTCATCACCAAAGATTATTACAACCGCTATAAAAAGCCGTTGATGCACACCGAGACCAATACCTTCAATCCGGACGAGGCACCGGTCTGGCTCTGGAAACAATGGCTCAATATCCTGCGGATGCGGGATGACGGCGTGCCAGTACTGGGATTTACCTGGTACAGCCTGATTGATCAGGTGGATTGGGACATCAGCCTGCGGGAGAAGAAAGGCACCGTGAATCCCTGTGGGCTGTACGATCTGGACCGGAAGCCACGACCGGTAGCCGGGGCCTATCGCGAGCTGCTGGAGCAATTCGGGCAGATTACGATGGTACCACACGGCGAACTGTTTCAGATGAATCACAAGCCAGCCAGCCTGAAAGTCGAGATCTGAGGTGGGGTGGTGTCCGGAAAGCGTCTGATTCCGGATCAGACGCTACCGGTGCAGGTTCTTAGGCACGGCACCCGCAGTCCGTACCTTCGCCGCCGTTGCGTATGAAGCTTTGGAACTGTCTTGTTTTCGTAGGACTCCTGCTGGCGTGTTCCGGACCGGTACAGGCCCAGTACAGCGATTCGGTGCATTACAACCTCCGGTTTTCCGGAACCGGCATCCTCAACCGAACCGATAATTCACAGTCGTACCTGCTTACGAATGCGTTGCGGTTTGGCGCACGGCTCCGGAAAGCAGATCTCAATGCAGGTGCCAATTACCTTTATGGCCAGCAGGATGGCAATTTGAAAAACAATGACTTCAACAGCACCGTTGATGTGAATATCCGCAGTCGCTTTGTACCCCGATTGTACTACTGGGGACTCGGCAGCTTTGAAAAAAGTTATTCCCTGCGGGTCAACAACCGGACGCAGGCAGGCGGCGGTCTGGCCTACAGCATTGTAGACCGGGGTGATAGTTTGTTTGTCAATCTGAGCGACGGCGTTTTGTACGAGTACAGCAATTTGCAAACAAGTGATACGAGCCAGGCCTTTTCCAGCATTGCCCGGAATTCGTTCCGGTTGCGGATGCGGTATCGACTGGCCCAGCGGCTTACATTTGAAAGCACCTCATTTCTGCAACATTCCCTGCAGGACGGAAGCGATTACATTATCCGGTCCAACAACAGTCTGAATCTGAAATTGCGCAAATGGCTGTCGCTCACAAGCGCCCTGACCTACAATAAAGTGTCCCGGACGGGCAAGGAAAATTTACTTATCACCTTCGGCGTCACGCTGGAAGGCTGGTTCTAAATCCATCCGGAAAAAGCCTTATTCACAAGTTGCAGCCAGAGTTACTTTAGTTCCGGACCGGTCACTTAACACCCAAGTATGTACTCTTTTAAAAACGATTATTCCGAAGGCGCTCATCCCAACATCTTACAGCGGCTGCTCCAAACCAATACTGTTCAGCAGGCCGGGTATGGTGAAGACGAATATTCGCTGGAAGCAAAAGCACGGATCCGGCAGCGCATCGGTCATCCGGAAGCCGTGGTGCATTTTATCTCGGGCGGCACCCAGACCAATCTGATTGCGATTGCAGCGTTGTTGCGGCCGCACGAAGCTGTGATCAGTGCCCAGACCGGTCATATTGCCACCAACGAAGCCGGCGCGATCGAGGCCACCGGCCATAAGGTAATTACAGTAGCGGCATCCGATGGCAAACTGGTTCCGGAAGCGATTGAAGAGGCGTTGCGCAGCCGCGCGCTGGCCCCGCACGTGGTAAAGCCGCGACTGGTTTATATCTCCAATGCAACCGAGCTGGGAACGGTCTACACCCGCCGGGAGCTGGAAGCACTGGCGGCCGTCTGCAAAGCCAACGACCTGTTGCTATATCTGGATGGGGCCCGGCTGGGACATGCGCTCACTGCCGATGCCAACGACCTGACCTTTGAAGAGGTGGCGCGGCTGACTGATGTGTTTTATATCGGTGCCACCAAAAACGGGGGTCTATTGGGTGAAGCGCTGGTCTTTACAGCTCCGGAACTGGCTGTTGACTTCGGCTATGTTCTAAAGCAGAAAGGTGCATTGCTGGCCAAGGGCCGGATTCTGGGCATTCAGTTTGAGGAGCTTTTCCGGAACGATCTGTACTTCACGCTAGCCCGTCAGGCCAACGACGCGGCACGGCAACTGGCTGAAGCACTGATCCGGAAAGGCATCTCGTTTTGGATACCTCCGACCACCAATCAGTTGTTTCCGATTTTATCCAGGCATCAGATCGAAACCTTGAGCGAGCGGTATCAGTTTTACGTCTGGAAGGAGATCGATGCCACGCAGGCCGCCATCCGGCTTATCACGTCCTGGGCTACCCCAGAAGCAGTAATCAACGCGTTTATTGCAGATCTGGAGACCCTGTAGCTATGATTCCGGAAGCGTTCAATCAGCTTCCCTTTGGCGTGTACTGCTGGCCCACCCGACCGTAGGCGATGTGCCGCTTTTTATGATACCACCACTCCGGACGGGCGGAGATCAGCAGGTTGTTCAGACCCCGCATCAAAAACAGGTGATAAATGCTGTCGAATTTGCCGCCCAGTGTATGCGGCAGGGCACGCAGGCTCATCGCAAAGCCACTGTCGAGGTACTCCATATGATGCCACATTCCGGTGGGCATAAATAATGTTTCGCCGTGCTGTAGCGTGGTTTCATAGCCTTGGGCCTCTTTGAGCGCCGGCCATTTCTCGTAATCGACCCCGTTCTGATGCCAGTTAACAAACGACGCGGCGCTTTCGACCGTCAGCGGCATTTTGTACAGCTTCTCGCTTTCCGATTGCGGAAACAGCAGGACCCGTTTGCGGCCTATAAACTGGGTGTGGAAAATCTGGCCCAGGTCAAGGTCGTAATGCATGTGTGCAATGCTGCCTGCGCCACCAACAAACAACGATGGAAACGCTTTGATAAAGCCACCCATGAAGGTCTCGGGCCATACAAAATCTTTTTTCAGTTCCGGGGCATGCTTGAAGATATTGAACAGAAACAGCCGGAGATCCGACGGGCCTTTCCGGATCGTGTCGATGTAATCGGCAAACTTCATTTTACCATCGCCGCCGTTGACCAGAATCCGGGCACCGGCCCGCACATTGTTGTAGACTTCCACTTCTACGTCTCCTACCAGTTGCTTGAATACCTCCCAGTTCCATTTCTGATACGCTACCCAGTCTTTCGCCAGATCCTCAATGATTACCGGAATACCGGGTTTGAGATAATTCTTCCGGAATTCGGCCGGCGTCAGGCTTTTTACGCGCGGAATGGGTTGCAGTTTCATAACAATACGGACATCAAGAGATCAACGGTGCGGTACAGATCGACAAAAGTACCGGTACAACACAGTTTAATCCCATCAGTTTGTCACATCCGGGTCTTTAACCCACCTATTGAAGCCTACAACTGTCCGATCGGAGTCGGAATTCGGCACCTTTACTAACAAATATGCCATTTTCGTTAACAAAACTGCCGGATTTGATCACGTAGGTGCCGGATTCGTTAAGGAAACGGTCGATTTTATAACAAAAGCGCCGGATTCGAGGTCATAAATGACACCTGTAGGGTTTCACTTTCCGGATAGCAGCCCTTCGACAGGCTCAGGGTGACACACTATAGAAAAAAGTTGCCGGGGCCTATATATAAGCAATCCGTTAGGTTGTCCTTTGACAGTCTCAGGAAACGCCCCGTAGAAATATATAAGCGACTTGTCAGGCTGAGCGTGTCGAAGCCCCACCACACAGGCTCAGTTACTATACCCTTCGACAGGCTCAGGGTGACACGCCATAGCGCTCCGGATAGTGCCTTTTATAAGGCACTGCAAGCTTGCACGTGTAGAGCGCGGTATTCTCTAATCGGCTACCCGCCATTCGTTTAACGGGACCAGCTCTTGCAGATCCTCTTCGAGATGATAGATCTCGCTGCCATCGGGGGAGATCAATACCTGCATCTCATCGCCCGGAAAGTAATTATCCGACCTGCTTTCCAGCCCTAGATGATAGTAGGGACTTTCGTTGGAAGGCAGATCGTAGCATACAAAATGCAGCTCCGTAAGCGGGGTGTGATACATCGCTGCATACGCGGCCACCTGCGGCAAGGAAAGCAATCGTGCGGTCAGCTTCGAAAGCACAGGCGCTTTTCGGGTAGCTGCAACCGTTTGCTGCCAGCGACCCGCTGTTCTTTTATCGCCAGGCTTAAGGTGTTTTGCCAGCACCTTTCCATCTACACTCAATAAATCCCAGTCGCTGCCTTTGAACTCGCCGCCGTGCTCTTCGTGCAATGGATTGTAAAAACTGCAATCACGACAGGCCCAGACCAGTCCTTTTTCAACGGGCTCCAGAAACCGGTATTCGCCCACCGGAATGATCCATTCGCCCAGGCGATTGACCAGGCCCATTTTTCCATCTTCCACCACCCGCCTCCGGCCCTCCCGCCAGTAGTCGGGGCCATTGTCGAAAATAAACGGATGGTGCAAAAACCGGCCTTCCTGATTGAACGTAGCAAAGCCATAGCTGTAGTGCATCGCCGTATCGGTTACCGGTTCGGTAAAACTGCGGGGCACAATCAACGTAAAATTTCCCCACAGCGTGCGTTCCGGAACGTCCTCACAGTCTCCCGGCATCCAGAACCCGTCGGGCAAGATTACTGTTCCGGATGTGGTTTCTACCGAGCCGGTACAGCGGGTGGTATCGACTGCATTAGGAATAAAGAACAGTGTTTCGTGGGCGGTATTCGGTTGCAGCGGCCAGGGATGACGGGCCGTGGTTTGCGCCAGGCCCATCAACGGCAGCAGCGCTCCTATCCAACAGTACGCGAGCTTCATCATAAAAAGTGCAGGGCTGATGTTTAAACAATAGGGTCCGGAACAGGAAGCGCCGACGTATCCGGCTGTTCATCCACCAGCACCGGCTTTTTATCGGCCGGGTGGGTCATGGCGCCAAACATCATCACCAGTGCGGTCAGGATAATCACCTGAATCAGCAGCGACCGGCTGGAGGCCTCGGTGACCAGCGAGGCGGGCAGCGACAGAAACAGCAAAATGGTAATCAGGCCGCGCGGGGCGATGAACAGCAGCGGCCGGGTGGGCATCCGGAAGGCCTTGAGCGCCAGAAAGCGCAGGACGAATATTCCCAGCGTGATGCCGGTGGCCCAGGCAATGGTTTCTACGTTGAGCAGCTCTTCGGTTTCGATGAGATAGCCGAATACCAGGAAAAACAACGCGCGGATGAGAAAGGTAATTTCGGTGGTCAGGTCTTTAAACTTATGGACCTCCTGATTCAGGATTTGCGGCCGCAGCTTTTGAATGAAACGGATGTTCCGGAACTCGTCGAGGTTGCCCAGAAACAGTCCGAACAGCAGGATAAAGATGAGCCCCGGCAGATGGTAGATTTTAGAGGCGGCGTAGATCAGCAGCACCATCAGGATGATCGGTCCAAACTTCACATGGTGACGGATGCGCCCCAGCAGAAACGCCAGCATCAGCGTCGTCAGGAAGGTGATGAGCAGCATCACCACAATTTGCAGGAAAAACTCCCCGATCGATTTACCGGTGATGGTTTCGTGGAGCGTGATGAAGTTGAATACCAGTACCCCAAAAATGTCGGACAAACTGCTTTCGTAGGTTACAAATTCACGGTCGCGGGGCAGCAAATTCTGCGCACTCGGAATGGCAATGGCACTGCTGATGATCGCAAAGGGAACGGCATTGGCCATACCGACCATAAACGACGTTCCGGCCCAGCGCTGGAAAGCATACGCCAGTCCGAAGCTGAACAACAGCATCGGCAGCAGCGCCAGTAATGAGGCCTTTCCTACAAAGCGCATCTTGGAGCGGTTGAGTTCCAGCTCCAGCGACCCTTCTAGTACGATCAGAATCAGCCCGATTGTACCCAGAATCGGCAGGATGGGTGTCAGATTGGGAATGGGCATTTGCAGTACAACGGTAGCCTGCCGTACGCCCCAGCCCAGCAAGATCAGCAGGATTACGGCAGGAATTTTGGTTTTGGCCGAGGTCAGATCAAACAGATAAGCCAGCAGCAACAACGTGCAAACGGATATAATAACAGCAGTCGTCACAATAAAAGGATTGGTGAATCAGATAGACTCCGTTCCGGAAGCGTCTTTTTTAATGATAATCCTCGTGCCAACGTGCGTTCCGTCTATCCGTCCGGCTCCTATCAGTATTGTCTGCCAGGCATCGGTACACAACTCCTTACAGGGCGACTGGCGGCCGGGTGTCAAACACATAAATAGTGTTATCGTATTTCTGAAAACGCTTAACCTCTTTTCCATTCAGAAAATCCGGGATCGTTTCGTAAGGCAGCCGGTATATCAGGAAGAACCGGGAGGGTGCATCCCATTTCTGCGAATGCGGGATGGGTCGGGTTACGTAACCATTTCGGGGGTCCCGAAGGGCTTCAAAGATCGGGAACGTCACCCGCGGCGTATCTGATAAAATCGCGGGTTGCGTCTGCATCCAGTCGATACAGTCCTGAACCGTGTGCACAGTGTACACATACGCCATATCATAATTGTCTGCAAAGGATTTACCGTCCATCCGTCGGACGGCCATCAGGCCGGCAGCCGCCATGCCCAATATGGCTACCATCCAGCCACGCTGTTTTAGAACGTGACGGGAAAGTCCGACCCAGGCCTGTATGCCCAGCAGGATAAAGGACGGATACACGAAAATCCAGTACCGGGCGAGGTAGAAATTAACCGATGCAAACAACAGGGTGAAGAGCAGTACCAATACAAATGCCCAGACATAGCGCTGCTGCAAGGTTGTAGGAAACACCTTCCGGAAAAACACCAGACTGATCAGTAGTGGAACGGACACCAGCCATCTGCCTTGCTGGGCAAACAGTTCCTCCAGCAACCTCCGGACAATACCAATCATATAACCGGCATCGGAATGAATCAATTCCAGGTGGTAGGGAAAGAAGTACCAGCCATTTTGCACCTTCTGAATCACCAGAAATAACCCATAGATCCCTACCGGCGTCAGCAACGCCAGTAAAGCCATCCAGGTCTGTTTGGCCCGGAAGGCTTTGGTCCGGATCAGATCTGCCAGCCAGTATACCCCCGCCGCTGCCGGCAAAATCAAACCTGGTTCTTTCGTCAAAACGGCCAAAGAGCCTGCGATTGCAAACTGTCCCCACCGGCCGGCTGCCAAGGCATAGATCCCCCAGACAACCACCAGCGCCAGCAGCATTTCCGGGTAAATCACCCCGGCCATACTGAAAAAAATGGGCTGGCAGATTAATACCGCCACGCCTCCCAGGGCAGCACCGGTTCCGAACACTCGCTTACCGGTCCGGAACAGCATCCATAACACCGCCGCAGCCATCAGGATAGCGCTTGTGTGTCCTACGGCTACGCTATCCCCGAATAATTTGTAAAAAATCGCGGTGTAGGCATAGGATAACAACGGATGGCCCCGTGAATACTCCGGGTCCAGTTGTGCCGGTAAAATACCGATTCCATGATCGTGCATATACAGCGACCCGGTCGCGTACACATTCAATTCATCCCAGAAATACGGAATTTTGAGTACGGGTAGCTTCAATACGATAAAGACCACCAATAGACCTGCAAGCACCAACCAGGCGAGCTTGGGCCGTTGATCCAATCCATCGAGTGGCGAAGCCGAAGACGTAGAAATATTCACCATAACAGAGACCGTTGGGGAGCGAATATAATTCCGGAACGGTGTGGACGCTGATGGCACCAGATTCGCGTTCCTGTTACTGGGTTGTGAGCCTCTTGCAGTCATGTTTCCGGAAGAACCTTTGCAGAAGCATTCCCGGCATTGTTTTGCACGCGTTTACCTAACTGCATTTCCCTACAGCATATTCTTTTATGGCTTCTGTTTTTTCCTCCAATTATACCGCCGCTTTTATACAGGCGTTTCCCGGCGATGCTTCCGGAAACCTGCTACCCCGGCAGACACCTGGTTTGTTGTGGAGTGCCACCTCCCTTACGCCAGTGGCCGATCCCACGCTGCTGGCCTGGAGTGAGAATCTGGCGCGTACACTGGGCATTGACCAGCCTCAGACACTGGATGAAATTGCTGTACTGGCCGGAAACGGGCTGGCACCGGGCATGCAACCCTATGCCTCCTGTTATGGCGGACATCAGTTTGGTCACTGGGCCGGACAGCTGGGCGATGGCCGGGCCATTACCCTGGGCGAGTGGACCCGACCGGATGGCTTTCCGGAAGAGCTGCAACTGAAAGGTGCCGGTCCGACGGCGTATTCCCGGAGAGGCGACGGCCGGGCGGTACTTCGATCCTCAGTGCGCGAGTACCTGATGAGTGAAGCCATGTATCATCTGGGCATTCCGACTACCCGGGCGCTGAGTCTGGTTCAAACCGGGGATGACGTCGTGCGGGATCTGCTCTATGACGGGCATCCCCGTCCGGAACCGGGTGCGATTGTACTGCGAACGGCGCCTTCTTTAATTCGTTTTGGGCACTTCGAGCTGCTGTACGTCCGGAAAGAATTTGAGCTGCTCCGGCAGCTGACTGACTGGGTCATCCAACGATATTTTCCTCACCTCATCGGTGCCGATCCGGTCGTGGCCTTTTATGAAGAGCTGGTAAAGCGCACAGCCCGGCTAATGGTTGACTGGCAGCGGGTTGGTTTTGTGCACGGTGTGATGAACACCGACAACATGAGTATCCTCGGGCTGACCATCGACTATGGTCCTTATGGAATGCTCGATGCCTATGATGAGGCGTTTACGCCGAATACCACTGACCTGCCCGGCCGTCGGTATGCCTTTGGCAACCAACCACAGATCGCCAAATGGAATCTGGCCAATCTGGCTGGCAGTCTCGTACCGGTGGTGAAAGAACCCCAACGGCTGGCACAGGCGCTGGAAAGCTATGACCTGCATTTTCAATCGGGCCAGAAGGCTATGCTACGGGCCAAACTGGGACTTTCCGGAAACGAGCCGTTAAGCAACGAACTGCTTACCGAGCTTCCCCAACTGCTTCAAACCGTGCAGCCCGATTACACGCTATTCTTTCAGTTGCTGGAGACCCTGCCGATGACCGGCTCCGTAGATGCTACGCTCCATTTTGAACCGGCCTTGTACGGTGAGTTGTCGGAACCCGGCACCCGTCAGCTCCAGCGCTTTGTTGAGCAGTATCAGCAGTGTATCCGGTCCTCCGATTCGTCGGAGCGAACGGCCCGGATGCAACAAACCAATCCACGGTTTATCCTGCGCAACTACCAGTTGCACGAGGCCATCGAAGCGTTGGAAGCCGGTGATGACACGCTTTTCCGGAAACTGGAAGCCGCTTCGCAGCAACCGTATACCTTACTATTTCCGGAACTGAACCACCAGCAGCCTCAATGGGCACAAACCAAACCGGGCTGTGGGATGCTGTCGTGCAGCTCCTAAACCCGATTCCGAATGAATGTCCTTGAATCCCTAAAGATGCTTTGGGTGACCACCTGTTTTTTGCGCTCCGGACTTTAAAGCCTCTTAAGACCAATTCGTATTTAGGAGGGCAACAAGCCGGTGGAACTACTTTTATTAGTCTACCTGCGCTCTCAAGCAGTCTCTTTTCTCTCAACGGCCTATGACTACCGAAGAAAAACAAAAACAACTCAACCGACACAAAGCCATTGCTACCGGCCTGTTTGTGTGTATGGTTCTGGTTTACATAGCTACTTTGCTGCTTTTAAAGCGGGGCGCAGGAGGCTGGGCCAGTGCCGTCAACGCATTTTCAGAAGCCGCTATGGTGGGTGCGCTGGCCGACTGGTTTGCCGTCACAGCCTTGTTTTATCATCCGCTGGGTATTCCCATTCCACATACCAATCTAATTGAAAACGGAAAGCAGCGTATCGGTGCCAATCTGGGCGGCTTCGTAGTCAATAATTTTCTGACCCCGGCCAACCTGCGTCCGTACCTCGACAAGCTGAAGCCTTCCGGAATGCTGGCCAACTGGTTGCGCAGTCCCAGTCATCAACAGGTCCTCCTGAAAGAAGCCAGTCATTTACTGACTGATATTTTAGGCCGGGTAGATGATCAGATGGTGACTGCGTTTCTGACCAAACAAGGCACCACCATCCTAAGCGAAATCAACCTCAGTAAGATCCTGAGCAGCGGGGTTCGCTTTGCCGTTGAGCACAACGAACATGAAGCGGCGATTACAATGCTGGCCGGTAAGATTCGCGGCTTTATTCTGGAAAATGAAGAATTGGTACGTGGCCGCGTTAAAAGCGAAAGCTATTTCTTCGTTCCGGGCTTTGTAAACAACAAGCTGGCGGAGAAAATCACCACAGGGCTGGCCGGCTATTTTAAAGAGATTGAGGAAGACAAAGCGCACCGGCTTCGTCAGGAAATCAGCCAGGAGCTTCTGGCCTGGTCAGACCGGCTGCTGACCGATCCGGAATGGGAAGTAAAGTTCCAGCAACTGAAAGCCGGCCTGCTCGCCACTGATAAACTGGAAGAGTACGCGCGTACCGCCTGGGCCAAGGCCAAAGCCACGTTAATCGAAGAGCTTTCGCAGCCCGATACGACTTTGATGCGCTATATCGGCACCATGCTTCAGGAAGGCGTGGATACACTCGCCACCGACGAGGCCCTTCAGGCCAAAATAGACAACTGGGCGCGGGTGCAGGCCTACAGTGCTGTACTACGCTATAAAGACGCGGCTGGTGAACTGATTTCCGGTACGGTAGGCAACTGGCCGGCGCGCGAGCTGAGCCAGAAGCTGGAACTGGAAGTAGGCAAAGACCTGCAATACATCCGTATCAACGGTACGCTGGTGGGTGGATTGGTCGGCTTGTTGATTCACCTGCTGACCATATGGCTGGACTGATTGTGTTTCGGGTCCGGCTTCCGGAATGCTATTTTTGAGCGTTCCTTTATCCTGTATGCATCGCTTTCTGACCCGGTTTCGATCTCCTTTTGTTTGGGTACCGCTGCTGTGCGGACTGGTGTATTGCATTTTTATCCGGCCCGATCAGGCCAATTACTTCCGCGAACTGGCACATGCTTTTCTGGACGGCAAGCTGTACCTGGAACATCCGTCGCAGACGCATGATCTGGTTTTTTTCCGGAACCGCTATTACCTCTACTGGCCACCGGTTCCGGCGCTGGTCTGGCTGCCGTTGGTGGCGTTGTTGGGAGATCTTCCGCCCGACGGCCTGGTGGGTGCAGTGGCTGGTATCCTTAATGTAGCCTTGGTCATGAAACTCCTGCGGGTCGTTTCCGAGCGGTATGGACTGGCGCTTTCCGCTAAAACCATTGCCTGGGCCGGCATTTTCTGGGGGTTGGGAACCGCTCAGTTTCACCTAGCACCCCGTGGCAACACCTGGTATTTTGCACAAACCATTGCCCAAACGTTTCTGCTGGGTGGATTGTTGCTGGCCTTCCGGAACCGAAGCTGGTTCTGGAGCGGTGTGCTGTTTGCCCTGGCGGTGTATTGCCGGAATAATCTTGTGTTTGCCGGATTGTTTTTTGCACTGGTGTACCTGGCCCAGAACCGGCCGCTTCGCTGGGCGCAATTCTTTCGGAACGGAGGCTTGTTTATCCTGCCGTTCCTGGTGCTGAGCGGACTCAACCTGCTTTACAACCACGCCCGCTTTGGCAACTGGTGGGAAAACGGCATTCAGTATCATCTGATGGATCCGTATTTCTATCACAACTTCAAGACCTACGGCTACTTCTCTACGCACTATCTGTCGTACAATTTCTGGGTCGAAGTGCTGCACCCACCGACTCTTATTCCAGAAGTGCCGTTTATCAGGCCCGAGCCGGAAGGGTTTGGCTTCCTCTGGGCATCTCCAGTATTTTTTCTGCTGTTTCCGGCCCTGGCAACCTGGATCGGACTGTTGATCTCCAGGAAGCCGCATCTAGCCTTTAAGTTGATTACCTGGGCCTGCTGGATCACCGCCCTTCCGATTGCCATGGCCATCTTCATGATCATGGGCACCGGCTGGCAGCAACACGGCGCGCGGTACACCTTCGATTTCCATATTTTCCTGGTACTGTTTCTGGCGTTTCTATGGCCTCAGCTACGACGGGTTCGATGGATGCCTGCGCTGGGAGTCGTTTTAGTCGTGCTTTCAATCCTTGTACAGGTAACCGGGATTCCTTAACTCAACCCTTCCTTTTTATGCTCAGACGCTTTGGAATCGTATGTATAGTCTGCCTTTCTGCCTGTCGCACAACACCGGCCCCGGTTGCCCAGGCAACGGGTGCCGAAACCACCGTGACCGCGTCTGTGGATTCCGGATCGTCAGCCCTTCCGGACACTGCGGATGCCGTGGTTGCTCAAATCCGGAAGGAGTACCAGTCCATTCAATCCGACCCTACCCTGACCCGCAAGGCGATTTCCTATGAAACGCCACCGGATGCAGTCAATATGCCTCCGATGGGCGGCACGCTTACGTTGTTTTTCCGGAACGGACAGGTGGTAAAAGTGCTCGATGACGGGGGTGAGGATCACGGCGTCTGGAAGGAAGAATACTACTACCGGCCCGGTGGCGAGCTGTTCTTTATCTACGCCGATAACGCGTACGGCGGAGCAGCAAACCCAACCGAAATAAAGTACCAGCTACGCCTGTACCTGCACGAAGGCCGGGTCTACAAGACACTGACCACCCAGTCTGCGGATAACGCGCTTGATACCGACGATTATCTACGGAAGGCAAAAGCGTTTTACAACGCCCGTACGGCTGCTGATATACTGGCGGTGTACCAGTAAAATCTGAATGGATGCGCATTTAAAAACAGCGGCCTTCCGGAAATCCGGGAGGCCGCTGTAGATTATACTTTTTTAGCAGCTGCTAGACGTCGATCTTGGCGTACTTGGCGTGGCTTTCGATAAAAGCCCGGCGAGGCGCTACATCTTCGCCCATCAGCATGGAGAATACGGAGTCGGCCTGGGCAGCACTTTCAATCGTTACCTGCTTCAGCGTACGGGTGTCCGGGTTCATCGTGGTATCCCAGAGCTGGTCATCGTTCATCTCTCCCAGTCCTTTGTAGCGCTGCACGTTTACCGTGTCTTCCCGGCCGTTGGCAAACTGCTGTATCCATTTGGAGCGCTCTTCTTCATTCCAGGCGTAGGCCTCTTCCTTCCCTTTTTTCACCAGATACAGCGGTGGCTGAGCCAGGTACACATAGCCCTGCTCGACCAGTGCCTTCATATACCGGAAGAAGAATGTCAGGATCAGCGTAGCGATGTGGGAACCATCCACATCCGCATCCGTCATGATAATAATTTTGTGATAGCGAAGCTTAGTCAGGTTGAGTTCTTTAGAATCTTCCGGGGTGCCTACGCTTACGCCCAAGGCGGTAAACATATTCCGGATCTCCTCGTTCTCGTAAATCCGGTGTTCCTGGGCTTTCTCGACGTTCAGGATTTTACCCCGCAACGGCAGAATCGCCTGGAAGCTCCGGTCGCGGCCTTGCTTGGCAGTACCACCGGCCGAATCTCCTTCTACGAGATAGATTTCGCAACGTTGTGGATCGCGGTCCGAGCAGTCGGCCAGTTTGCCAGGCATTCCACCACCGGAGAGGACGCTTTTACGCTGTACCATCTCACGGGCTTTGCGGGCAGCTGCGCGGGCCTGTGCGGCCAGAATCACTTTGTCGATGATGAGACGGGCCTGTTTTGGATTTTCTTCGAGGTAATGCTCCAGTGTTTTGCCTACGGTAGAGTTTACCGTACCCGAAACATCCGAGTTACCCAGTTTGGTTTTCGTCTGGCCTTCAAACTGCGGTTCCGGAACTTTCACCGAGATAACGGCGGATAATCCTTCGCGGAAGTCATCGCCGGTGATTTCGACCTTGGCTTTTTCAAACAGCTTGTTTTTATCGCCGTAGGTTTTAAACACCCGGGTAATCGCCGAGCGGAAACCGGCTACGTGGGTACCACCTTCAATCGTGTTGATGTTGTTGACGTACGAGAAGATGTTCTCGCTGTAGCTGGTGTTGTAGCTCATCGCCACTTCTACCGCTACGTTACTCGCCGCGTCATGCCCGTCCATATAGATGGGATGCGGCAGCAGCGGATCGCGCTTGCTCTGCGTATCCAAAAGCTGTACGAACTCCTGAATGCCGCCTTCAGAGAAGAATTCTTCCTTCCAGGGCTCATTGGTGGTTTCGTCCAGCTCACGCAGATCGGTCAGCAGGATGCGGATGCCCTTGTTGAGGAACGACAGTTCCCGGAGGCGGCCCGACAGAATCTCCCGGTTGTACTCGTAGGTAGTAAAAATGGATCGGTCGGGCCAGAACTGTTGTTTGGTACCGCGGTGGGTGGTGGTGCCGATTTCGCGGACCGGGTATTGCGGAATCCCGATGTGGTATTCCTGTTCGAAAAGTTTGCCTTCACGCGAAACGGTGGTGACCATTTTGCTGCTGAGCGCGTTTACACAGGAGACGCCCACGCCGTGCAGACCACCGGACACCTTGTAAGAGTCTTTATCAAACTTACCGCCGGCGTGAAGCACGGTCATAACCACTTCCAGAGCGGAGCGGCCTTCCTTGGCGTGCATCCCGGTAGGAATGCCCCGGCCATCATCTTCTACCGAAATGGAATTGTCTTCGTGAATAACAACGAGGATATTCTTACAGTGACCCGCCAGGGCTTCGTCAATCGAGTTATCGACTACCTCATATACAAGATGGTGCAGTCCTTTAACGCCGATGTCACCAATGTACATCGCCGGGCGCTTTCGCACCGCTTCCAGGCCCTCCAGTACTTGTATGGAATCAGCACCGTATTCTCGGGCTGGTGCAGGAGCCATTGTTGTTTCGTTTTCTGGTGCAGACATGAATGTGATTTTCCGGAAGTTTCAAAGGCCGCTTCCGAGCCATTTTAATGCTTCAAAGCGCCTTTAAAAACACCCTTGGAAAGGGGCTTTTTACAAAGTACAAATTTACGTCAAAAATGCCGTAAAATCAAGGAAAACAGGCGTTAAAAGCCGCCCAAAACAGGCCTGACATCCAGTTGAAAATTACGGACCTGAACATCCGGAACCAGTAGTGTCTGAAGGGTACTTCCCATCAGGTAATCGCCGGACTCAAAAATCATTCAAAAGCGGCCTGTACCTTTGCCCACTTGTGCAGCAGCTTAAACGTGTAAAGACCGATGAGGCAGACCGCATTTTAACGCGGGTGCTCGGCCGCGAGGTCGTGATCCTCTCGCGGCAGGAGACAGCTATTAACCGCTGGATTGCCGCGTCCCTGTTGGAGCTGGAACCCACAGCGGTAGCCGATACCGAATCGCATGGCCGGATGTTGCTGCTTCCAATCGACGAAGAGCAGCAGGCCATCCACCTGTTTTACTTTTTTGCACCGCAGGAAGGCTCTGAGCGCCGGATGATTCAACTGCGGCTGCATCCGGAATTTTTCCGGCAGTGGGCCGAAGATTTACGCGCTACCGAACCGCTGTTCCGCTTTGACCAGACGACAGAGCAACAATTCAGCATCGATCCGCAATTATTACTGCTACTGGATGCCTTGTTCGCGACGCCTGCATCAGTCAGTCCGCTAGCGGCAGCACTTCTGCGCACCGAAACAGCCTTTCATCTGCTGCGTCGCACCATAGAGGCGATTACAGTGCCCTTTAACCCCTGTGCCGTCCCGGCCTGCCGGTTTCTGGCGCTGGATGCCGAGCGGGAAAAAATTCTGGCAGCCCGCGATCTGCTGCTGGCCGGCACCGAGCGACCGCTGACCATCAAGGAGCTGGCCCGGAAAGTGGCGATGAACGAATGCTACCTTAAAAAAGGGTTTAAGGCACTGACCGGCAAAACGGTTCATGAGTTTCAGCACGAGCGCCGCATGGCACGGGCCGTTGAGTTGCTGCGGAGTGGCAGCAGCACCGTCTCGGATGTAGCCATTGAACTGGGTTTTCTGTCGATTTCCCATTTCAGTACCGCCTTTAAAAAAGCAACCGGCATCAAGGCCTGTGAACTGCTGAAATAGATTCCTTCCGGAACCCGACGACTTCGGACCATACATACACCGGTTTTTTAAGCGTTACGCTGGCACAACTCTTTAGAACCTGTTCCTTACAAGAACTTATTTATGCAAACAGAAAAAGCCATTCTGGCTGGCGGATGTTTTTGGGGCGTCGAAGAACTGATCCGACAGCAGCCCGGCGTCCTTTCCACCGTAGTCGGTTACACCGGCGGCGATGTTCCCAACGCTACCTACCGCAATCATGGAACCCATGCCGAAGGCATCGAGATTGAATTTGACCCCACAATCCTGTCATACCGGAAGCTGCTGGAGTATTTTTTCATGATCCACGACCCGACCACCAAAAACCGGCAGGGCAATGATCGGGGTACCTCTTATCGCTCCGCTATTTTCTATGCGGACGAGGCCCAGCGCGAAACGGCGCAGCAGCTGATCGCAGAGCTCCATGCTTCCGGAAAATGGCCGGGTCCGATTGTGACGGAAGTGGTGCCTGTGGGTCCGTTCTGGAACGCTGAAGAAGAGCATCAGGACTACCTGCAAAAACATCCGGCCGGGTATACCTGCCATTTCGAGCGCCCCGACTGGAAACTGAATTAAGCAGTCCTTTTTTCAACATAAAAAACAGGCAGCTATCCATGCGATAGCTGCCTGTTTTACATTCCGGAACTCCTGCCAATCCGGGGATGGTTTCTAAAGCCAGTTCTGATTCCGGAATACCGACAGCCGGTCCTTTTACCTTACTTTTTAGTGCTTCCGGAATACTTCTCGATGTATGCTTTTGCATCTACTTTCCGGCGCCAGCTATCGGATGACAGATAACGAAGCGTTCCGAACACCGGGCGTTCCGGTCCCCAGGCGCGGTCGTGCTTGCCGAAGCACCACAGGATGCCGGCGTAGGAATTCGGATTGCGCCCGTCGAGCGCATACTTATTGTTGAGGTGTTCCAGCAACTCAAAGGCTTTTTCGTAGCTGGATGTCCATTCGATAATCTTTTTTCCCCACAGCATCCGCATGTAATTGTGCAGTTCGCCGGTATCGACCAGTTCCCGCTGGGTGGCGTTCCAAAGGGTATCCGTCGTGGTTCCCTCTTCGATCTGCTTAGCCGTAAACAGCTGGTAGCGTTCGTCTTTGGCGTGTTTGGCCATCGTCTTCTGTACCCAGTCCGGCAGTGCCTTTAAAGAATTGTAGTGCGGGTTGTGGCGGGTCAAATTGTAACTCAGTTCCCGGCGGACGATTAATTCTTCGAGATAGGCTTGCTTGGCTTCTTTCGAAGCGGCCGCAGCTTCGACGGCTGCATAAATCTGCTGGGGAGAAATAAAGCCGAAGTGCAGGTATGACGACATCCGGGATGCACCGTCGATCTCCGGCTTGTTGCGCGAGGTATCATAGTGCGGGAGAATCCGGTTGATAAAATGCTTCAGTCGTTTCTGAGCCGCCGCCTCGCCACCAATATAGACCGTTGATGCACCTACCGAATGGTCAATAGCACAGCCGGCGACCAGTTTGGCAATGGTATCGTCTGTTACAATGGTTTCTTCACAGTCCAGTTTCAGGTGAGGTGCTTTCACCTGTACGGCGGGTGTTCGGATGGAACCGATATGATGGGGCAGCAGCTTGTGAATTTTAGGGCGGATGGTACGGGCCGCATATTCTTCCTTGGTAAACAGCGACATGGGAATCATACCGTTGCTGTCTACAGCCAGCGCAGCAACCGGCGAGCGGTCAGCCATGGCCTCATTCATATCCGGAATGATAAAGCACGGAAAATCTTCTGTAATCAGTACAGCGGCGTCTTTTTCCAGTTTTGCCGTTACCACAGTGGCTTCTTTCAAATCTTTGACCAACCGAAAAAGATACCGGATGCCTTTTTCTTCGAAGGCTTGTTTCCGGTCGGCAATGCCCTGCATCATAAAGGTGTGAAGGCGGTCGGAGGCATACGGATAGCTGGCCGACAGCAGTTCACAGACCACCAGCGGCTTCTGAAGATCATTGGCCAGTTCGATGGCCTTGTTGAGCGCAAAATTGTGCGTCGTACGCTTGTATACCTGCATCCGGTACAGCACGTAGTCCCCATCGGTCCGGATGGGTTTAGCATTCAGCGCACGGGTGCGGTCATCCAAAGGAAGCGTCATAAAAAAGAGTAGGAGTAGTCCAGAAAATCCACTTGAATTCCAATCAGATAATATTCATACCCCACCGGTACCACGCCTCCCCTGGGTTCATTCCGGAATACATACGGCATAAACGAGCTTCTACATATGCCTTGGCAAACGACTCCAAAACAAAGGGTTTCAGCAGTTGATCTATTCCGGTAGCCAGTCATCAAACCATAACAGGCCTAAAAAAGGCCCTCAGCTTTACAGCGGAGGGCACATGTTGTTATGAACTTGCTGTCTATCCCGCAGGACAGGAGCAATCACTAACCGAGGTTTGGCACCGCTACAAAGATACGTTCTAAGGTTATACAGATGCATGTATTCCAGAGGTATAGATGCAAAACAAAAAGTATTACAAAGCCGCAGTCATCAATAATTTCAACAGGTTGGATGTGGAGAGTAGCAACAGCGAGCTATCGGTCCAATACTAGCGAATGGATCATAAATAACCTTACCATTGATTATTCTGAGCTGGCAACTGTCGTTCCGGATTCCACCACTACCTTATTGTGCACCAGCCAGTCCTGAGCGCGGCCCAGAAACATTTTGATGTAGTTGGCGGATAGAAACCGGTTTCCGAAACTGTCGTACCGCTCGGTCTGAACGCCTAAATAGTAGATCCAGACTGCCAGTCCAGCCAGCGGAATCAGTTTCAGTTCTTCATCAGAAACCGGCATAACAGAACAGTATCCTTCAATAAAGTGTTGCTTTTTCTTTTCATAGATAGTTTTGTCACTTTCGATCTGGTACAACTGCATGCAGTAGTAGCCGAGATCAAGCACCAGTAGCCCAGTACCGCAATTATCAAAGTCAAAAAGCGTTACCGTACCATCGGTATGGATGCTCATGTTGTCATACCAGATATCCAGATGCACGATTCCGGTACGAAGGGCCGGATTGCTAAAGGCTTTTTGCAGCATGGCTTCACAGGCCTTCATAAAGCTGAGTTCAGCCTTACAATTCCCAAAATGCTGCCTAACCTGTGTGTAGGCCCATCCGGCAAGTACTTCAGCCGAATACCGGATGCGGGTCGTTTTCACAGCAGCCGTTGCGGCATGCAATTGGCCCATGAGTACCCCAATCGACCGGCTCATTTCAGGGGATAGGTACCGGATCTTGTCGCCTTCTGCAAACGAGAACAACACCAGAAGCCTGACGCCTTCCGGAGCCTGCACCTCCAATATAAACCGGCCGTCACGGTTGGCAACAGGATAGGAAACTGCAACGCCCTGCTCTTTTAAAAGCAACAGAAGCCGTACTTCTTCCGATACCTGCTTAAAAGTCCGGTGCTTCTGATTATAGACCCTTAACACAAAACGCCCCTCCTCCGCAGTAATCAGGTACGAGTCATTCATGTTGGTCTTGAGCAGGCGACAGGTTGCATTGCGAAAGCCGTACTGCGCTGCAACCCAAGAGGTTAGATGCTCAGGAGAAAGTACAGAGGTAATCACCGGGAACGTGTCCATCCTTATAAAATAGTTGAATTCTATACGGCCTACCGGCTGGAAATACTGATGTCCATCAATCCGGGCAGAAGAGCAATCCGGAAGCACGTGCCTAAGGGCTATCCAACAGGCTTTCAGACCGTAAGAGGAAGTGTGTTTTATCATTCTCCTTCGACTTGCGGATGTACTTAAGATAGCGACGGTTATCGTTCATTACTACACCGTAGATCTGTCCATACTCAAGATGGTCTTTCCATTCAATTATCCGAGCGAAAACAATACTTCCGGATTTGATCCGACTTTCCATACTATCTCCGAAAGTTGGAAATGAGATACAATGAGGGAAACCTTGAATTTTCATGGTATACACAGGTGCCTCCGAATTACCATTAGCAAAACCTACTCCGTCCCCCATAATGAAGTCATAGTCATAATAAGGGACTTCATCTGCGTTTCCTGCAATGGGTTTAGCGGGTATAACTGCTCGATGAATTAGTCCCTGATGCTTGAGCCCGTCAGAAGTTTCATAGGATGATTCCTTGATGTCATTTTTCTCTTCTACTGAGTTTCGAAACATCTCTCCAGTTCCTGTGTAAAGCCAGTTGAGATTTACGTTATACATAGATGGCGGTACCGGGGCCGAGGTCTGGTTCAGACTACCGGAAAAGCCAATTATACAACGGAGGGCAAAGCACTTGCACTGGATCTGGTGAATCATCCGGAGCTGTTGGAACTTCCGGAACACGCAGTGAACTCTGCCGGCAACTTCTGGAAACGCAAAGGACTGAACGCTTTTGCCGATGCCAACGACATTGCAGGATCAACCAAAAGAATCAACGGAGGCAGCTCACACTTGAAAGAGCGAAAGGGTTACTACCTCATAGGGATGGCCTACTTGGCGAAATAAAAAAATCCGGAAGATAGTCTTCCGGATTTTTTATTTAAAACCTATGGGCACTATCGCTTCAACAGTTTGTAGGTTTCACCGGTGCTAGTTTGTACCAAGTAGATACCGCTAGCCCAAGTGCTTACATCGATGCGGGTAGCGCCTGTACCTACAATCCCCTCAAACATTAGGCGTCCAATAGCGTCTACCACAGTGATTTTTCCTTTCAATGCTTGGTCAAGCGCGTGGAGGTCTACAGTCGTTACCGCCGGGCTTGGAGTAATAGACAACCCCTTTTGAGTGCTCCCAGAAGTACTGGTTCGAACTTGAGCAATCGGACTGTAGTGCACATCCCCGTTAAGTTCGCGGATAGCCAACCGATACCAGGAAGTGCCTGCTAGCGGCGATCTGTCAACAAAGGAATAAATGCCTGTTTTGTTGCCAGCGTCTACTCCACCCAGGTAGATGAAAGATTGCGCATCGTTACTCCGCTCAATCTCATAGCGACGGATAGCTTCCTCACTTTTTGCTTGCCAATTTAAGGCTACTGTTCCTGACTTCTCAGAAGCATTGAAGCTTAGTAACGATACCGGTAGCGAAGTGCTGGAGGTGAATAGGTAAGAAGTACCACTTGCCGGAAAGGTCGCAATCAAATTATCTGGAGTGGTGCTGCTGGAAGTAGGAGGCGTACCCGGTGTGATTGACTGATAATCCGTAAGTGTTCTCACAATGCCGATAGATGCATCAACAGGAGCGGTACCATTGCCGTACACAAATTGTACGGTATTGTTATTTTGATTGAGCCAGACCTGAAAGGTCTTGTCATATCCTCCGCTCGTGTTATAGGTGCGAACATTCCACTGGATAACCAGTTTTTGGTTGGGGGCAGTCCCTACCAGTTTATAACGCACATCCCCGTCTGCATCCGTAACTAAATCATCCCACAACGGAGCAAAATAAGGATAGGTACTATCGGTTGTATAGGCAGCACCTGCAGAGCTTGGAAAAAATTCATTCCCATACTCTGCACTTGCAACGATACCAAGACTTACAATGCCGTTGGAAGACGCCGAGAATTGAGTGTATGGAACGTTATTTCCAAACCGGAATGTAAATCCGATGTTAGTTAGCGGACTGACTTCATCATCCACATTGTCGCCGTGGAGGATAGTAGCGCCTGTGGTAAGGTTTTCCAATGCAACACCCGTGGAGTAGGTAAGGGTGTAGTTAGCTGCATTGCCGGCCTGTGCAGTGCTGGCAAGAAATACGGATGCGGCTACAAGTAAGCAGGCTTTGCGCAGAGAAGACAGAAATGTAATGCCTGTAGAGCGAGTAGTTGTTTTGCTCATTTTGTTGGGGAGAAAAGGATTTAAAACCAGCGCCCAAGATAATCGAGCAATGTGTACTTTTCTAACCACAGAGAGTTGTTGGTTGTGATTGTCTGACTCTTATGTAATTTTTTGGAGAAAATCATAGACAGGATGACCTGCAAAAGTTGTTTTCCGGAATGAAAGCACTAGCAGTGGAACATGATCAGACCATTAATCGATACGAGCTTTGGTGGCTTAATTATCTTGTTAAGAGAGTGCAAAATTAAGAAAAAGGTTTTCACATTGATTTAGCACTTTAGTTACAATTTTATATTGTCGTTTAAATCCAACGACCCTTTGCAGGATGAAAAAATATCTACTTATTGTCCCGCTGTTAATCTGTGTTTTTTTATTAGCTACACAAACAGCTAACTGCCAAAACTTAACCGTTAAAAACTCCACCTCCTGCACTCTAGAAATGCAGCTTACCATTTGGCAAACTACAACCGGACAGCAAATTAATGGGTTACTGATACCGCCCGGAGGTTCAGCGACTTACCCCTTATTTGCAGTATTCCCAACAGCGGCTCCAGGCGCTTTTTGGGCCGGATTCAAAGCAATGAATCCGTGTTCTGCACCCACTCCTGGCGTTCCTGGTGTTGACATCTTGGGAATTGAGCCTACTCAACCAAATGATGCTATGAGTGTAACCCCTTGTGTGTTTATGGGTAACACTCAAACGTGTAACAAAGTGCAAGCTACGTGGAATGACTTAGGTGGCGGCGATGTGTTGATTAGCCTCTTCTAACTCTAGAATAGTTCCTTACTAAATACAAAGCGCCTAAAGAAATCCTTTAGGCGCTTTGTATTTAAGGCAATCACACAAATTCAGATCAGAATAGTGAAGGGGGTTCAAACAAAATAGACTGTCTGTTATTGGATTACACATGGCTCAGAGTTCATGTACAGGAATTTGCACTTCTTTAGCTGAGAGGTATAGCTGCCTACACAGTTTATCCATCTCCCAGTCAGCTATAAAGTAGATCGCGCTGCTGTCCATCAATTCACTGAACAGCAGCTGCAGACGGTTGATCGGATCTGCTGAGTTGAAATTGCAGGCCAGTGCCAACTCCAGATAAGGCTCTGTATCCAAATCCTCGGCTGAATTGAAAATGTATGCATCCGAATGCTCCAGTTGCAGGCGCTGTTTTGCAGCTGCGAACTCATAAGATACCAGCTCCAGATCTCGATCAAGTGTTGGACCGGCGAGAAATATCTTAGACGTGCTTCCGGAAAATTAAGAAAAAGAAAGCATGCTCTGCCTGCTACAGTTGTGCTTCATCTCCAACAAAGACGACCTGCAGAAGCTGTTTTCAGAATGAGAGCAGCTTCTGCCAAACACACTGAAATTATAGCTCGGTATGAGAAGCTGGTAGATTAAGCATAAGCCCGAGAATATAAAAATCATTCTAAACTTGGAATGGCTTTTAGTTAGGATAAATCCAACAAGAATGGTTTTCACAACGTTCATTGTACCTTCTTTTGAAAGAAAATGTTTCCTCTATTTGTATACTCTTCATACAACATGAAGGGGGTGGAGAAGCCGAATACCACGCACACATAGTAGGTAAAATCTTTTTTCTATTTAAAAGCCAAACTGGAAAATGAAAAAGTTTACGATTCTAGCAGGATTACTACTGACACTCGGTGCAGGTACCCTACGAGCCCAGACCCATGAGTTTACTTCTTACCTGCCTGGAGACAAGGAAGACTATCGGGGCTATTGCATCGAGCGCGCTGAGTTCGACAAAGGCAAGGGCTACCTGGTGGCCGGAAGCCGGACGGAGGGCGGAAAGAACACCACGGTGCAAGTGATGTCCATCATCGCCGGTAATGCATCCACTTCGCATCAGCAGGTCTTGTACCTCCCCCGTTATGACGATGTGCGTGCCATTGCTATTACCATGGTCAAGCCTAATCTGGCCGCACTGCTGTTGCAGACATCGAGTGGAAAAGGCCTGACGCACCCGACGATCGTACTGATCGACTGCCAGGACTTCAGCAACCTTCAGGTCTTGAACATCCGGGAGCTGGCCGATGGCGAGTTCAAATTCCCGACCAGCATTTGCGTATCAGGCGATAAGGACGTTCTATATGTGGCCGGCTACAGCTTGGACAACTTCAACCCAGATCTTGAAACTGCGAAGCGGGGCTTTGTAACGGCCGTGAGGGTCAAAGGCCTGGATGCTATTGCAACACGGCTGTACGATAGCCCGGATGCGCCCAATGGCAATAAGGATTACGACATGATACAGCGCGTCCGCTGGATCAACGACCGCCTCTATGCAATCGGCAGCGTGAACGGTGTTGAAAAGCAGTACAAGTCCAGCACGTCCCGGGGCTGGGTAGCCCAACTCGACGCAACGGACCTGCACATTAACCAGCAGTCTACATTCGGGAATGACGCTTGGGCTTATACCGGCGTTCAGGGCGTAGACTTGGTTCCAGACGTTCTAGAGCCGGGCTATTTTTATGTAGTCGGCAATGAATACTACTGGCACACCTGGTGTATCTCGCGGCTGCAGCCCAATCTGGAGATCGTATCCGGCGGCAGTGGGTTCAATAACACTATTTGGTATGCGTATTCAGCCGACATCAAAGGTTCCGGTGTGGTAGCTCATAACGACGGCCGCCTCAGCGTGTACGGCACCATGCGGGCTAACCTGACGGTTCCGGCCAATGTGGCGCCGTTCAATAGTGGCGCCGTTCCCTTTGTCACAAGTTTCGATCCGGTTAACAGCTCGACGACCGGCTTCGGCTTTTCAAACCTGACCTGGTATAACGAGGGAAATCTTACAACGACCCCCACGAACCTACAATCCCGCTATTCTCCTTTCTGGAAGCTCACTGGCGCCCTGTCGTACTGGGCCATTCCGGACTTTACCGTACCGGCCGACCCCAGCCAGCCACAAAGCGACCTAGCTATGATAGGCCATGTGGGCTATACCGGGAGCTACCCCAATTACCAGCTGGCCCCGCGCCTAATTGAAAGCGACCCTAACGGATGGGTGGACAAGTGCGATGGATCGGTGGAAGTGACCAAAGAAACAGTGAAAGGCGTGCTGCCCCGCCTACTGCTCAAGGACAAGATCGATGTATCGGAAAAAATCGAAGAGCTCAAGATGTCTGATATCGGCTATGACTTCCCTTCCAGGGATCACAAGACGCAGAACTGCACACAAGACGGTTACTTCCGCCAGGCACAGCCAGCCGCAGTAGTTGTAACCGGCAACGGCAAGCTGGTATTCCAGTCTCTGGTTCCGAACCCGGCTACAGACGCTGTAACCCTGAACTGGACTGGTGCGGTAGCAGCTGACGCTACACTACACTTGGAGATCGTCGACCTTATCGGCCGCAAGGTGGGCCACGGCTCGCTGCAGAACCGCAGTACCACTTCGGGTGTCTTTGCGCTGTCTCAGCTATCCCCAGGCATCTATGTAGCCAGCCTGTATGTCAACGGCACGTTTGCCGGTCAGCAGAAGCTCAGCATCCGGTAACGGAATCTATTCTTTACAGACTCCTTATCTATTGGCGCCGCCTTCACATTCACCGATCAGGCCGTTAGCGGTAGGGCTTATTACCGGTTACGGATCACAGAACCCACCGGAACAGTGAACTATAGTCATATGGTAGTTGTAAAGCGCAGTCCTACACTACATGGCACCCTCACCGTCGCGCCACAGCCTATGAGCCACACATTCACCATACTCAGCACCGAAAAAATGCTGGAAGGTACCGAAGCTGTGGTGATAGATATGCAAGGCCGTGAGGTGAAGCGATTGATCGTGCGTGATGGGCTGCAGGTAGAGGTCAAGGGTTGGCCGGTAGGAATGTACTTGCTACGGCTGGCTGATGGCAGCACCGTGCGGCTGGTGAAAAACTAAGTACTAATAGTGTGTGGAAATTAACAGAGCCAGAAAGTATCTTTCGATACTTTCTGGCTCTGTTAATTTCCGGAATGTGTAAACACGAAATTCAAAAGGCCAGATTTCGTGTTTCAGACTTAAAATTGATCTTTATTTTGAAACCATTACCCAACGGGTAGGGGAGTCTATTTTGTGAAATGTTATCTTGGGCACTTTATTTTAAAGATCATGATGCGTCCTATGAGCTTGGCGAGAAGGTGTTTCCAATTTTACGAAGTACTTCTCGTTCCTGCTCCCTGATCTTTTCTTGGTGGCGCTTGGCATAATATCGAAGTGTCGTGCTAGTGTGGTCGTATGACCAGCAGCCAATGCCGCCAACGCGATGCCAGCTGTATCCACTACTTCATTGGCGTTGGAGTGTTTCAGACTGTACACATCCGCTGTGATACCAGCCATGTCCGGAAACGTATCCAGTTCCCAACAGTGTTTGATATTAAGCGCCCAGAACTGGGCCAGGCTGATGCTGGCTGGCCTAAAAATCTGAAAAATCTAATAACCACAACAATTATTTTGGAGAAAAAGAAGGTAGAAAAGATTAAATAGAAAGACCTAAGTTTTTCTACTTTCCTGCGCGAAGCGGGTGAGCGCTGGCTGGAAGAGGGATGGCAATTCCCTTGGTGGGTGTGAACTCATTTTCGATCTCCTGCACAATGCTGAGCTTGCGGTCCTGTTCACGCTGAGCGTATAACCTCGAAGTACGTTCGCTGGTATGCCCGGCAGCACTGGAGGCATATTTAATCCCCCGGGCCGCTGCAATCTCATCCATATTGGTATGTTTCAGGCTGTAGAAGTCGGCCTCCACCTTACTGTCCAACTGGGGTATCCTATTGGGTCTAATGCCCTTGCCACGCGTTTTCTTTTTGCCTTTTACGTGTTTAGCCCAGCGCCGGCTGATCTGAGCAGCTGCGATCGACTTATCACCTGGTATCAATCCCTTCGCAAAAACGTACTGCTCAGCCTCACAATGAATCATTGCAGCTTCCCAGTAAGGCAGGGCAATATTTTTGATTACACGCTGCTCCCTGATGATCCTGTTGCCTTTGATGACTGTCACCCAAAACCTTTGTGCAGTGAGGTCTACATCTTTCCCCTGAACACGCATGAGCTCCGTTTCGCGGGAGGAGCTGTGAAAGAAGATCTGCATGAACCGTAGGAATTCCGGATAGTGCTCATCCAAGAAAACCGCAATCTTCAGCCGTTCTGCCGGAGTTAGTTCCTTCCGGTTTTCGCGCTGCGGAACAACCTCACGATCGATATCTTGGATGATGTTGCTTTTTACAGCCTCAACCCGCCGCAGCTTTTTGAATATGACTGAAAGGTTTGCACGGTACTTATTGAATCGAGCCGGTGACCAGCGTGGGTTATCCTTCTCGCATTGGTCCATACATATGATGATGTGACGTCGCTCGACATCAGCAATACGCATCTGATCCAGTCCCAGTTTCGAAGCAGATTGGATGATCCCTTTGAGTGTGACCCCGATATCGCTGGCCGTAGACGGGACGATACGCCTTTTAATATTTCGTTCTCCGCTCAGCCTGTCCAGCCCTTCACTGAGGGCTTCCGGAAAAGAAAGGTCCGGACTGATGATATAATTTACGGACGCTACATCCAGGGCCATGTATTCACCAGTATGGGGATTGTACCCCTCCACCAGCATCTTTCTGGTCTCGATCAGAAGCCGGGCGGTCACAGCCTGCCGGGCTGATAGTGTTTTCTGATCGTGGATAAACTTTCGGACCGGCACCAGTTTGCCTTTCGGGTACTTGTCCTTATACCGTGGATCATAGAACCGGTACCAGATCTGCCAGTCCTTTTTGATTGAAGCATTCGCACGCTGCCAGCTTGCAGGCGTCACTTTGGGCTCTGTGGCCCGGCATCCTTGTCTGAGGGGGATCATAACACGTGTTTTTGAGAGTTTCAAAACCACGCGCGGGATAACACCGGAAGAAGTGTTACTAAAAGTGTTACTCCGCGCGCTGTGCTACCGGCCTGCGGAGGGCTAAAAAAAGCGAAGAGCCTTGCTACGCTTGGCTCTTCGCTTCGTGGTGTGGGCCGGGATCGAACCGGCGACACATGGATTTTCAGTCCATTGCTCTACCGACTGAGCTACCGCACCATCCTTCGGAAAGAAGTGCAAAGATACGCAACCAGACAATTTTTCCAAACAGAAATTATTCGGCCGCACCTTTAGCCTTCCATGCCGCCGGATCGCCTCCTCGAAACGCTTCGTCACGCCGCCGCTGCCACATCCCTCATCGAATGGCTCGCGGTTGCCTTTGGCCTCATTCAGGTCCTGCTGGCCCGCGGCGGCAGCATCTGGAACTACGCCGCCGGCATTCTTTCCACTGGCCTTACCATCTGGCTGATGGCCGATGCGCAGCTCTATGCCGAAGCCGTTCTGAACCTGTATTATTTTCTGATCAGCATCTGGGGGATCTACGCCTGGCGCCAGCAGTCGGATGGACAATCCATTCCTCAGTTCGCAACCCGTCGCGAATGGATCGTGGTCACCGCCATTGCAGGGCTGGGTACCGTAAGCATTGCTTTTCTGCTGGCAACCTTTACACCTTCCGATGTACCGCTCTGGGACGGGGCCGTATCGGCCCTTGCCTGGGCCGGCACCTGGCTGCTCACCCGCCGCCGAGTCGAAAACTGGCTGGTGCTCAATGTCAGCAACCTATTAGCGATCCCGTTACAGGTGCATAAAGGGCTTTACCTCTATGCGTTGCTTACCATCGTTTTGTTTATCATCGCGCTGGATGGCTACCGGCTCTGGCGCAACCAGGCGCGTTCAGTCCGTAAAAACGGCCTTCCCGGATGAGGACTATACGCATTGCCATCACGGGTCCGGAATCGACCGGTAAAAGCACGCTGGCCGCCCAACTGGCAGACGCCCTCCAGTGTCCCTGGCGACCGGAAGCGGCTCGTGCGTATCTCGAATCCCTCGACCGACCGTACGAAGAAGCCGATCTGTATCAGATTCATCAGGTTCAGCAGGCAGCCGAAAACACCTTGCTGTCCACGCGTCCGGATTTTTTGGTGCTGGATACGGAGGAGACCGTTCTGCGGATCTGGAGCGAAGAAAAATACCATCGCTGCGACCGGCGCATCCTCCAAAGCCTGGCCCAGCATCCACCCGATTTGTATCTGCTGACCGGAATCGATCTTCCCTGGGAGCCTGACCCCTTACGTGAACATCCAGCCCCCACCGACCGCCTCCGGCTGTGGCGAAACTACCAGGATGCCGTGCTGCATTCCGGAAAGCCGTGGGCACATCTGACCGGACCACCGGAACAGCGCTTACAACAGGCCCTTCAGGCTGTACAATCGCTTTCCGGACGCAGAAGATAAGGTACAGCGCCAGGTAGTGGTTCCGGAATCAAAAGAATATGAGCTTCTGTTCAAAGCGATGCTGTGAACGTATTGGCATGAAGCTACTAGGAGTTCCGGTACAGCTGCACGCAGGAATCGTTTTTCCGCCGGTGCGTTTCCCGCTTCTGGCCAAAGAATGCCCCCTTCTTTTTGGAAGATTCTGATGCGCTCCTAAACCCCAGCTGGTCCGGCACGTATGCGGCTTTATATCCACCCCGACAATCCCCAGCCCCGCCTGATTACACAGGTGGCCGATGTTATTCGCAAAGGCGGCATTATCATTTATCCGACTGATACCCTCTACGCATTTGGCTGCGACCCGTTCAACCCCAAAGCAGTCGAACGCATTTGCCAGCTTAAAGGTATCCGGATGAAAGACGCGCGGTTTTCGCTGGTCTGCTGCGATCTGAGCGACGTCTCCAAATTCGTCAAAAGTCTGGATACGGCTACGTTCCGGATGTTGAAAGCCGCCTTGCCCGGCCCTTTTACGTTTATCCTGCCTGCGAGTAAGGAAACGCCCAAGCTTCTGAAAGTGCACCGTGATACGGTCGGCATTCGGGTGCCCGACCATCCTATCTGCAACCAGCTGGTCGAAGCGCTGGAGCGCCCGATTATGAGCGGTTCGCTTCCGGAAAATGATGACGAAGTTGAATACTTTACCGATCCGGATGCCATCTACGAACGGTTTGGCAAACAGGTAGATCTGGTCATCGATAGCGGTGCCGGACCGATCCTGGGTTCCACGGTGATCGACCTGTCACACGATGCGCCTGAAGTGTTGCGCGAAGGTGCGGGCGACTCCTCGCTGATTCTGACGCTCTGACGTCCGGACCAAAGGAATCGCCGGGATAGCTCTCGGAAGCTTAAAAATCGACCCGGATGTCGCGGGTGACCGATTTGCCTTTGGTATCCTTCCCCCGTATCTGCCACAGCATCGCCGTTGGTTTGGCCGTCAATATATCGCCGTCGATGTCCTTGACGGATGCCAGGCTGGCCAGTAAAGTTGTTTCGTCTTTCCGGCTGACACGGGCTTTACGCAAGGCCTGTTGAGCAGCATTTTTAATGCTTGCGGCGCTCAGCTTGAATGCAGGTGCCTTAACCGCTGTAAGTGCATAGGTTCCGTTCTTTCCGGAAAGTGCCTGCCAGCCGGTACTTTGGGTGCCCAGTGAAGGCAGTGGCAGCATCTGCTTGCCGGTATTTAGTACCACGCCGAAGTTGGTTTTTTGCTGAACGGTGGCACCACTGGCCATACCGGTCAGCACCAGATTTTTACCGGTAAAAGCAGTTCCATCGCTGCTATACGCCGCGCTGGATGTACCCTTTACGGTACGGTCGCCATTTTGTACCCGCAGATTTTCGATAAAAACCTGCACGTCGCCAAAGTCTGCCTTCAGGCCCGGACCGGTCGCGGCAACAGGCGAAGCCGGAACCGCAGGGTCGGAGGCGGTATCTGTAACAGGAGCCGGCACTGCAACCGGGGCTGCAGACGAAACAGGTTTGGGCGCAGCGGACGCCTCAAAATCAGTAAAGGCGGATTTCAGATACTGGGAATCTGTTTCCGTAACGATGGTGGTCGAATCGCCCATTACGATTGGAGCAGAAACAGAACCGGGTCCGGATTGCTGACAGGCAGCAAGACTCATCAGAGCAAAACAAAGCAGAAAAGACGTGCGCATGAGGACGCCAAAAGTAAGTGATTGACGTGGAGCGAGGCAGTTCATTTTCCGGAAGGAAACCGCCTTCTATCTTGAAATCCGACACAAAAAAATCCGGTGGTGAACGAATTCACCACCGGAGGTCTTAAAACGAACGCTGACGTTAGATCTTGCTCCAATCGGTAGACGCTTCGAGACGGGCGCCATCAATCTGCAGTTTCTGACAGGAGAACGTGTAGGTAACCAGTAACGGAGCATCGTTATTGGCATCAAACTCCTGACGGACATCCACGAGGTACGCGTTCTCCAAGGTTACTTTTTGGAGGGCTGTGTTCTCGGTTGCCTTTTTAAACTCGATCTCAATCTTGGAGATCGGCTTGTAAAGGTTGTTTACCTGATCTTCGATCACCTTGGATCCTTCCGTAACACGGACGGTCAGGTTGATAAGGCTCTGCTGGAAGCCAGAAGAAGGCAGGCCGTCCGGCGACATTTGGCGGGACAGACCGAAGCGGGCGGTATCAACAATGAAGTTTTCGCCCGCGATGTTAGCAACTGCATTAAATGCCATGGTTTGCTTGGGTTTTTGGGTTAAAAAAAGGGGTACTTCAAATGTCCTAAAAGAAACTATACCAGCAACCCTTCAGTCCTAAAAGTTATCAGAAACTTTTTTCACCCAGTTCCCGCATTTTAGCCTCCCATTTCCGGATGTAGTCATTCTCAGCAGTCAGTTCGTAGGCCGGCGCAATAGTGGTAGTACGCACTTTCCGGAAGCCGAGCAACTCCAGCACCGATTTTTTAAGCGGGTGAAAACGGGCCGACCGGTCCCGCTGCAAGGCATGCCAGGCGTCCACATCCAGTGTAGAAATAATCCGGGCCGTTTTCATGTGCAGGTAGTGCGCCTCACCCCAGATGGCAGGTTCCGGCCGACCAAAATGATCTGTGGTAAACAGCCGCTGAAAGAAGGTTTGTAAAACGGCCGATAAATGGGTTTTAAACACCGGCACAAACAGAACCAGATGGTTGCAACGTAAAATCAGATCCACCACCCGTCGGAGATCCGGTTCCAGTGGCAATGGCCGGTGCTGGGCGTAGCTATACGCATACGGATCAAAGGAAAGCTGCTGAATATCTACCAGTGTTACTGCATGACCGGCCTCCAACGCCCCCTCCTGATACGCAGTTACCAATCGCCGTCCCCAGAAATCAGCTTCCGGATAAGCAGTCATCATACATATAGACGCCATATCGAAGTGCACAGATCGTACCGGCTCCCTGAAGAGTGGTAGCTAATAAATTTCCGGAAAGATAATCAGTTTGCTTTCTCGGCCCACACCCGGTAGCGGATGCCATGAATGGCACGGGATTCAATCTGGGCTTTCAGATCGGTGCATAACTGCTGCCATTCTGCCGAGGCAACATCTTCCGAAGTGCCCACCAGCACTACGATATCTGTAGTAGCCACCAACCCTTCTTTAGGCCCCTGACCGGTAGCCAGACCCCGGCGGATCGCCACATCCCGGATCCGGCTGCCCAGTTGCAGCAAACAAAAGCTTTTCAGATCCTCGTACGTAACCAGCCGGTTTCGGGTGGTTAGTGCGTATTTGTACGCGTTGAGCCGCTCGGTGGCCCGCAGCCGTTCCTGTCCGTTGCTGACGTCCGTCAGTAAAATCAGATTGGTAGTGATAGGTAACGAAGTCTGAAGTCGCAGCAGTTCGCTACCGGCCCGCAGTCCGTTGGCCAGCGTACTGTTAGTAGTCCAGTATTCAACCGTCAGGCCGGCCGATTGTGCATCCAGCGGCGACACCATCAGGTACGACGTCTGCTCGCGGTAGCGGTTGTAATCCTGTCCGGTTTTCTGACTGATAAGCTTTATTTTCTGGCTTAGGTCGTTGGCAATGGTGCGCACAAAGTCTTTGCCATAGGCTGCAAACGAAGCCACCTCATCCCGAAGCAGTTCAGTCAGGTATTGCAGCTGCTCCTGGGCGTTGCGCTCGTCGAAACGTTCGGTCCCACCATAGCGCACCGAGTAATAGCCACTTTCCTCACCGGCCTCAAACGGACGTGAAAAATAGGTTCGTCCCTGGTCGTCGGTCACGCTGGCGATCGACAGCAGTTGCTCATGCATCGCAGGTGCTACAGGGATGATCCGGCTCAGTTCGTTGAGGGTGTGATGCAGTTGCCGGAGTTTTCTGTTGATCACCGGAAAGGCATTGATGACCAGGTACACATGATCGAGCAACGCCGGTGTAAAATGAGGCGGTAGTTCGACCTCTAACCAGATCAGGGGATTGGACGTTCCTTTCTGGGTGTGCTCCGGAAAGGCCTGTTGCAACGCTTCCGGAACGGCATACACATCCGTTGTCTGCCGCAGTGTTTCCAGATTTTCGATGGTCAGAAAAGACCGGTGGTAATGCACTCGGATGTCGTTTTCGATCATGCGCATCATCTCATAATCCCCAAACACCGATTGCTCGCTCCGGACGGCCGTTTCGGTGTCGCCAGTAAATGCAGGGCCGGCCTGCACCCGCAAGGGCTGCCCGTTTACAGACCACCGGGCCAGAGGCCACAATGTGTACGCCCAGTCTTCAGCGGGAATAGCAAACTGCAGGTAAAAGCTGAGTCGGCTCAGGTCCTCTTCCGGATGAACATCCAGCCCGATCCAGACTTTATGTGCCGGCAGCAACGACTGTGCGGTCCGGTTGAAAAGTTTGTTTTTTTGCTCGCTGTACGTATAGAGTGCATTGCCGGCGATGAGGTATTTCACCTCGCCGTCAAACAACCGCACCGTATCAAGCGGCGTAAATACGACCGGATATTCTGCATCGAGCAGACCGTCTTCCCGCGTAGCCACCCGAAGGTGTTGGTAAAACTGATTGCGTGCGTTCAGCACCTGACCGGGTTCGTGGATGCGCAAATGCGCAATGGCATGGGCCGGCCGGGCCGATACGTACAGCTCCGGAGTCAGCAGGCGGGTAATCTTCTCCAGAATGCGGGCATCAGTGCTTTGGATCTCGTTGTATGCCTTGTAAAGCTCTACCGATAATGCCTCCATCAGCAGCTTTACAAACGGATCGAGGCTTTGGGTAGCATCCTGTCCCCAGTAATGGGCAGCGTTCTTCAGCAGCCGGCTCCGGATGCTTTCTTTGGACGTGTTGCGGATGCTCATAATTCTAAAACGGCTAAAGTTATTCGATGGAAAGTGGACTCAGGAACAGCTCGGTCCGGAAGGTAAACGGCTCGCCGGTTTCCACCAGTACGGCCCGGATAAAGACCATTGCCTTTCGTTTGATTTCGGGCTGCCCGCGCAAGCCGAAGCGCTCTACCGCATCCAGATTGACTTCGGCAAACACGCCGGTAAGACGAGGCTCGTAGTTGGCAATCGCTGAGATAATGGACAGCCGGAATTGTTCCTTCCAGGTGCCCTCACTAACGATCAGTTCAAAATCGAGGTCCCAGATGGCACACCCATACCCGGCATCAAAACGATTCTCACCGGGTCGGGTCGTCAGCAGCATCTGAATGTGTTGCGCAATCGACTCGCCCGTTTGCTGGCATCGGGGCAGGTCGGCGCCGGAAAGAAAATTGCCGAACTGTACCGGAAGCCGAAGGTGTCGCTGGTCCATAAAAACGTTATTTAATCGGTGTGCCGGAGGATTGAAGAGAAGCCTGGAGAATCTGCGATTTTTGTGCCAGGAACCGCATCATCTGTGCTTCCGGAAGTTTGAGTTCATAACTCTGTCGGGCCGCGGACTGCGGGGTCAGATCCGGATTCAGCTGCCTAAAGAGGTCGGGGTCGATTCCGGTGTACCGGATAATGGCTTCCGGACGAAATGAGGTGGTAATCCGAAGGGTCACATAAGGGGTACCGGCTACTTTTTTAGGATTCCGGAACGGCGATTCCAGCGCAACAGGTGCCACAGGCAACGCGCCGGAGGCCACCGGTACGGATGGCGTTGCAGGTACCGGCAACTGATACAAAATGCTAACTCCGGCGAGGTACTTGAGCACATATTGCTGGGTTTCGGCAGGCAGCTGATTCCGGATTGCCCAAAAGCTTTGCACCGGGCTGTTTTTAAGCGCAGCCGACAGCCGTCCCGGCCCGCCGTTATACGCCGCTACCACCAACAGCCGGTCCTGGTAGGTATCATACAGGGTGCGCAGAAACCGGACCGCCACCTGTGTGCTTTTGTACATGTCTTTGCGCTCGTCGAACAGTTCATCGAGCACCAGATTGTGGTCGCGGGCCAAAGCCGGCATCAGTTGCCAGATCCCTACCGCACCGGCACTGGACACCGCCTCTGGATTGATGTGTGACTCGACAATACTGAGAATCTTAAAGTCGTCGGGCAGGCTGTTTTGAGCCAGTAGCGCTGCAACAAATTCCAGGTAATCCCGGCGGGTGTTGTAGATGCTGATGTAATGATTGCGGAACCGCGCCGCGTATCCGGCTACAGCCTCCCGATCTGCTGCGGGAAGCCTTTTCAATAGGTTACTGTCGGGAAGCCTTTTTGCAGCTACCGGCACCGGCTTCAGATGCGTCTTGGCGCTGGTTCGTCCGGGCTGTGCCCATGCAACCGGGCCATAGCTGACCATACCCAGAAACAGCAGTCCAAACAGGTGTTTTCCGGAAAAGCATCCGGCCGGAGTACCTGATTTTAGTCCAGCAGGCTCCATCCTTTTTTGGGTTTGATGGTCTGGGAAACCACCTCTTCTTTAACCACGATGTTTTCTTTGTGCAGACCGATGTATTCCAGGCGATTCAGGCGTTGCAGAATGGTGCTAACCATCTGTAGCAATGCGTCTATCTGCTGAAAATGCCGGGCTACGCGCAGGTGTTCATACCGGAGTTCTATTACCTGAGACAGATGGCTTTCCAACTGTCCGGGCTGCACATCGCACCATTCAGCAAAGTATTTAATTTCTTCTTCCTTTTCGCGCTCGGGCAGCAGTTGCAGACTGTTCATCAGCTGGCCGGCTAGGGTTGCAATAGCTTCTACGCAGTAGATCGGTGGCAAGTGAAAGCTGAGATTCCGGAAGCGAAAATAAATCTGCGAGATAGCCGTTACCAAATCTTCGCAAAAGCCACGGATACTGCGTGACAGGTCTGTCTGCTGGGCGCGGCTTCGTGTTTTCTGAACGATAGACCACGCATTTTGCTGCATTTCGCTGATGTAGACGCCTATATTTTCGTACTGTCGCATCAGCAGCGGATGGCTTCGGATGCTGGTGCAGGGCGGGATAAACTGGTCATCAGCAGTCAGCGCGCCGGCACGCCGCACCAGCCGCCCCAGCACAACAAAGTGGTTGCCGGGAAAGGCCGGATTGTATTGGCTTTCCGGAAGCAGCGCTACCTGCATGGCCGGCAACGCATACGGGTGCCGGTAAGGAATCTCTTCCGGATCCAGCGGTCCGGCAGGTATCCGTTCGAACGGACGTACCTGCAACAACGCCAGGTATGCATCTTCATCACTCCGGAACCCGTCGGTGGCACTCAGCGCAGGCGCGCTGACCGTAAAACGCAGCTGCGACGCCAGTTCATCCATTCCTGATGTAATACGATAACCGGACGGAGTCAGTGCATCCAGCCGGCTGATGACGATTTCAACTTCATTTCCGGAAAGAATCTCAAACCGGATCTCATTGGCAAACTGATTGATCGCCGGTGCCGGCAGCAGCCCATAATCGAACGAATGCAACTGCGCCGCCACCGATTCGGTGATCCGGAACAGCAGATGATTTTCCTGGCCTACAAAATGGGTCCGGGATATTTTCATACCATCGGCCCAGTTGATGGCATGATAAGCTTGGTAAGGGCGTTCCATAAAAAGAGGTCAGTCGGTTATTGATTCCGGACGCGTTTGCACACAATGGTTTTGTGCTCCTGAATCGCATTTTCGGTAATACTCAGGTCAGGGTCTACAAACCGGCGACGGCGGAAGAAGCCTGGCTTGATGTAAAAAATCCAACCGTAGCTTTCGCCGTACTCATTGGCATAGGCCACCGGATTGGCCGGGAATTTACTGTTATAATCGTTGATAAATTTCTGAAACCAGTCGCCGTACACCACATTGGCAGGTGCCTTAGCCTTCACTTTTAGGAGATCTTCATCGGTGGCCTGCCGGCTAAATTCCACTTCCAGCACCATCATCCGGTTGAAATCAAGTCCTTCCAGATCCAGCTCCTGTTCGGCTTCTTCATAGTGCCACACTTTATAAATCTCCGGTGGTATATCCAGAAACGCCTGATACGACCAGTGAAAGAGCCATGGAATCAGTACGGGAAGCGTACAGGTGGAAGCCCACAGCCCCAGTTTCAGCGGACTCAGCAGGTTGAACAGCAGCGAAAACACATACATTCCCAACACCAGTACGCCCAGACTGACCAGCAACTCGATTCCCAGCCGGTACCGCGTAAGACGGGTACTGATACGGCGCAGCAAGGCTCTGACGTACACAATCCCCAAAGCGAGGTACAGCAGCTGAAACCCGAAGAACCAGCCGGTGGTAAAGTATGGACCGATAAAACCGATCAACCCCGGCAGGCCTATCAGCAGCGCTGATAGCAATACAAAAAAGATCGCTTTCCGGTTGCTGAGCAGTGTGTTTTTCTTTTGAAGAAATCCATAAAGCACCGCCAGTACCACTGCCAGTATGGGCAGCAGCAGGTAACGCATAAAAAAAAGGTCAATCGCAGGATTCTTCATACGGGCCGGAAAGTTAAAACAAGGACTCTGATGACGTTCGAGCAGCGTCAACACCTTCAAAAGGCTGCCTACAAATCTCCGGCCAGTTTGTTAATACAGCGCGCTGTTACCCAACTACCTGTGAACGACGGTGCGGACCTGCTTTTATAAATAGGCCGTGTATCCAACCACATTCAGGCCGGTATCGTTCAGCACAAACGTCCGCGCGGTCGTTTCCGGAATTACTTTCTGCGTATACACTTTATTAAACGGAATCAAATGTCTGTACAGTGCTTCCAGGACGGCGTTGAACGGCGCGCCGGGCAGGTAACGCTCCATTTGTGCTGCCGGCACCGGTCCGATGCAGATTTCCAGGTCCAGCTCTCCGGTACTGGCCGGGCCATATAACAGCATGGTATCCCCCAAGACCTGGTTTCCCAGCGTATAGGCGCTGTCATCTGCCAAAGGAGGCAGGACGCCTGCACACTCCCGGATCGCCACCGGCACCGTCGTAAATAAGCTGATATAATGTTCCGTCCAGCGAAAATTGCCTTTAACCTGATGCAGAAATGGCAGAATATGAATGAACATCCGGGCGGCACTGGGTGCTATCGTGCGCAGAAACGGCCAGGCAGTCTCAAAAATGTGAATCAGATCGTCCGATTCAGTTTTGCAGATCCGCAGCTCCTGCACATACATCAGTACATTCAGGTAACTGATTTCCTGCTCGAACGGACTGAAAAAAATACGTGCTTTCGCTTCTTCAGCCCGCTGTTTCCGGATGCGGATCAGAATCTCTTCTTCAGAACTTTGCAGATTGCCCAGTGTGGGCTCGTGAAAGAGATGTTCCGGAAGCATCTCATATAACCCTTCGCGGTGCGACTCCAGAATCCATTTTTCGATGCCGTCATATCCCGGTTCCTGCCGGATCGAAGCAATGTCTTTGGTATGTGGCCGGGCGATCGACGGTGTGCGGTTCAGCAGCAGGTGGTCCAGCGGCCGGTTGGCTTCTTCGAGTAGGATTGCAGCAATGACTTCCGCCCGGTAGTCGGTGTCGATACGATTAACGGGCTGATTGGTACCGGATTGAGCTGCCATAAGAGATTAAAAACACGTTGAAGGCTTCAAATGTAATGCCAGGCTAAAGGCTGGCATACTTGTTATAAGGTTTGTAAAAAAAGCGACTCAACGCTTTTTGAATCATCCGGTTATGGGGCTTTCACATCTTAACGATACTTCTCAGGAAGTGCTTCGCATTGCTAAAAGCTACGCGAAGGAATATCACAATGACACGATTGATGGCTCCCACGTTTTAAAAGCGCTGATGCACCGGGAAGTGGGCCTGCGCGACATGCTGACCGCCCTCCAGCAGGATCCTTATTATATCTCGGAGTGGGCGGATGTTCGCATGGAGGATCTGCCCAAATCGACCCATCCTCCCGAAACCCTTTCGGGCAACGACTCAGTGGTTCGCACTGTAGAAGAAGCAGATCAGGTACGCCTCAAACTGGGGCTTGATGAGATTACACCGGTTTGTCTGTTGACCGCTATCTGCAAGCCCAATACCGTTTTCAATGCCCAGCAGCTCAAGTCGTTCCCACTTCGGGAACGCGATATTTTAGACCTGTACCTCAAAGATCAGGATCTTCAGGCCACGATCGGTGCAGAGCCTGTATCCGGTGGATCCAAAGAAACCTCAGGTACCTCCAACGGTGCATTGGCACGGTACTGCGTTGATAAAACCTCGATGGCCCGTCAGGGGCAACTGGACCCGGTATTTGGCCGCGAGCGTGAAGTACGCATGATGACGGAAGTCTTGGCCCGGCGCAGCAAACCTAATGTCTTGCTGATCGGGGAACCGGGTGTCGGCAAAACGGCTCTGGTAGACGCATTTGCCCAAAATATTGTTTCCGGAAAAGTTCCGGAACGGTTTAAGAATCATTTACTGCTGGAATTGAATATCGGTGCGCTGTTGTCTGGCGCGGCGTACAAAGGCGAAGTCGAAGACCGGCTTAAAAGCATCGTAGCAGAGGTTAAGAAAGCAGGAACTATTATTCTGTTTATCGATGAACTCCACATCCTGCTCGATACCCGCAACCCGCTCATCAGCGGTGCCGGTAATACCCTGAAGCCGGAATTGGCCCGGGGCGAGCTGACGATTATCGGTGCCACAACGCTGGAAGAATACCGCAAGATCATTGAGCCTGAAAAAGCGTTTAACCGGCGCTTTGAGACCGTGCTGGTACAGGAACCGGATGTGCCGACCTGCATCCGGATGGTGAGCGCACTGCTACCCGGCTATGAAAGCCATCACGGCATCAAGCTGGAAAAAGATGCGGTAGCTGATTGCGTGCGGCTGGCCAAGCGCTACATGAAGGACAAGCGACTGCCGGACGCAGCTATTGATCTGCTCGACCGGACGATGGCCTCGGTGAATATGACCGACGAGATTGCCCGTATTGATATCGAAGCCCTGCGGCAGGAACTCACCGATTTCAAAGCACTTCCGGAACCTGAGACAGACGAATCCAGAGAATCCCTGACCTGGATTTACAACAGCATTCAAAACCGCATCAGCCCGATTCTGCTGGGCCAGCTGACTGAAGAAACCGAATTTTCAAAGCTGTTGTCACAGGAAGAGCAGCTTGCCTATCTGGATCGTACACTGGATGCCCTCCATGCGCTTGCCCAGCACAAGTACACGTCTCTGGGCAAAGCCGAAATTGCAGCCGTCGTGGCTCATAAAACCGGGGTTCCGGTCGGTAAGATTCAGTCGGGCGAAAAAGAACGCCTGCTGAATATGGAAGACTACCTGAAACGACGGCTCATTGGCCAAGACCATACCCTGAAAGTCATCAGCGACGCCGTGATGGAAAGTCGTAGCGGCCTCCGGAGAGCAGGACAACCCATCGGATCGTTCTTTTTTCTGGGACCGACCGGTACAGGTAAAACCGAACTGGCCAAAACCCTGGCCGACTTCCTGTTCAACGACGAAAAAGCCATGCTCCGGTTCGACATGTCGGAGTTTAAAGAAGAACATTCGGCTGCGTTGCTCTACGGCGCGCCTCCGGGTTATGTAGGCTATGAAGAAGGTGGCCTGCTTGTGAATCAGATCCGGCAAAAGCCCTATGCGGTAGTGTTGTTCGATGAAATTGAAAAAGCACACCCTTCTGTTTTTGATTTGTTCCTTCAGATTATGGATGAAGGCGTGATTCATGACAAGCTTGGCAAAGAAGGCGACTTCTCCAACGCCATTGTCATCTTCACCTCCAACATCGCCAGTCAGTGGATTGCCGAGCAGTTTGCTGCGGGTCAGGTTCCGTCTTCCACCACGCTGATGGAAAAAATGGCGGGGCATTTCCGACCCGAGTTTCTGGCACGCCTTACCGAGATTCTTCCATTCGGCCCGATCACCGACGAGATGGCGATTCGGATCTTTACTATTCAGCTGCGGAGTCTGGAAGAGTCGCTACAACAGATGGGCATCACGTTTGAGATTCCGGATGCTGTGAAGCGACAGCTTTCACTCCAGGGCTTCGACAGCCGGTATGGTGCCCGGCAGCTTTCCGGTGTGATCCGCAACCAGTTGCGGCGCCCTGTTTCCAAACTGCTGATTTCCGGAAAACTTCAGAAAGGAGACACCCTCCGGCTGGAAACCGGCACAGAAGATACCGGACTGCACTGGACGATCAACAACCAACCCCTCATCACCGAACCCGCGACCGAGATGGCCTAAGCAATTGCTTTTTCCGGAAAAATAGTTGCTCCGGACGATTACAGCCTTCTTTCGCGCTTACTTTTAAAATCTGCAACCCTTTCAACGCTTTTCTTTAAACGATTTTTTATGGCTAATGGCATGTTCCAATACGGTATCGGCGGCAACGAGGTAAAACCCGACGCCTCCGAAGCAATCAACGCGATTCCGGAAAATAAAACCCTGATTTGTCAGAAGCTGACCCAAGACGAGCCGCTGATGCCGGAAACAGTCAAAGGGCTGTCTACCATTGAAGATGTGTTCCGGCATTTTCAACCGCAGGTCGATATTTCGTTTGCGGATGAGAGTGGTGCTGAAAAAGATGAAACGCTTTCGTTCCGGAATGTGGGCGACTTCACAGTAGGCAAGATGATCGACCGCAGCCCGTTTCTGACAGATCTGAACGTTCAGAAAGAGCAGTTTTCCAAAATCACCAAGCAGCTCAAAACCAACAAAGTGCTTCGCTCGATGCTGGAAAACCCGGATACGCGGCAGGCATTTATCGATTCGCTTCAGTCTTTGATTCAGGAGCTCGAAACCAACGCCTAATTTCTTTTCAACGTCTCTCACGCTTCTCAACCGGAAGCCGACCTCATAAAATTACTTTTTATGCCTCCGCAGGAACAAGCCTTACCCGAAAATCAGTCTTCAGAACTTCAGTCGCCGGCCGCCCAACCCAAACAATCGCTGGAAGCCAACCTGCAAAAGCTGGCCAAAGCTGGTGGCTTTAACTTCCTGGAAGCCACGATCGACGGGATTCAAAACCTGAACCCGGAGCGTAAAGCCCGGAAACAGATTTTCCTCAGCGATCCGGAAAAGCAGCAGGAGCGCAAGGCCCTTAAAAAGCGCATGGAGCTCTGGCTGGATCTTTTGAAATCGTCTGATACCGTATCTGACGCTGTCGAAAAAGGCGAGAAGCGGGCCACCCAGGCTGATCAGACACTCCAGCAAAATCTTAAAACGGCACTTGCCACCACCCGCGAGCTGGAAGAAAGCTACCGCACCCTCGCGCAGTTTTACAAGAACACCGATCAGGATAAAGTCAAGAATGTAAACATCGTCAATGCTTCTATGGAGCAGTTGACAGATCTGGACAACCCGCGCTTTATCGATTATGTGGCCGATGAGTTTCGCCAGAACTACGATAAGCTGGATCTGCGTGAGAACTACTCTATGATGGTGCTTCCGGGCTATCTGGGCAGCAATAAGGTGATGGAGAAATGGGCGAAACTGGCGCACGAAAACAAAGTGATGCTCATCACCGACTTCGCCAACGTAGACAAGCCGGATGATGTGATCGAGATGTTCTCGGAAGCCAATCTGACGGGTGGTGATGCGTATCGCAGCAATGTGATTATGACCTGCAACTACCTGGTAGGCCGTGGTAAGATTGATGTGCTCGATGAGGAAGAAGACGTGTACCTGCCGGGGTCTTCATCACTGGCCGGCAAAATCTATGGCACCCTGATGAGTCAGGTAGCCGCCGGTAAAAAGCATGGTGGCATCAGCGAGGTAGATTCGGTTCGCTTCGATCTGAAGAAAAGTGAAATCTCGCACCTGGAAAAAATCGGCCTGGTGCCGATGGTAGCCGAATACGGAAAAGTGATGGCGTTTTCTGCCAAAACCCTGTTCAACGGCGACAACCTGGGTCTCCAAACCTACTCAGTTGTTCGGGTGTTCGACTACATTACCAAAGTCCTTTTCGACTTCCTGAACCGGCGTGCATTCGAGAACTGGAATAGTAAGACAGAAGCAGACCTGCGCAGCCAGATTGTTCGGTTCCTGGAAAGCGTGAAAGGTCCTGATAAGCTGATTGAGCGCTTCAAGATTCTAAAATTTGAACGCGACGAAACCCAAAAGGATCGCATCCTGCTGGACATCCATATTGTACCCTACTTCCCGGCCAAGAGCTTTGTAGTGAAACTGGACGGCCAGAAAGGAGAAGACGACAGCGCCAGCTGGAACACTGAATACGAACAGAGTTAATATACCCCAGGATTCCGGAAGCAATGGTGCTCAGATCGGCTGAATAGCAGAGGAGCATTGCTTCCGGACCATCCGGAATCCGGACCTTCAAACGGTCTTTTTTTAATAGTCCGTCTACGCATGAAACCCGAAAACTACGCAGAGATCAACAGAAAGTACAGCGTGTTTTTCGGCGCGTTTCTGGCCCTGCTGCTGTTTTCGCTGCTGTGTATTTTCTTTTTGTTTCGCCATCATAAAAATCAGTTGCAGCGGATCGGCGAAGCCCAGGCCAGCCTCAACTCGGTTCAGAATCAGCAGCTGCTGCTGTCCGACCGGATGGATCATCTGCTCAAAAGTTACCAGCTGGTCAATACCGACGGCGTCGAGAACAGTTCGTACCTCATCGACCAGATCAGCAATGACCGGGACGAGATGGAACACCAGTTCCGGAAAGGCGATACAGCGGCGTTTCCGGTGTACGGCCGGTTGCTCCGCGAAACCAAAACATCGTTGCTGGTAAAAGATTCCATTAATGAACTGATCAGCCGCGAAGCGTTCCTGAAAGCATCGTTGAGTAAGTGCATTGAATCGTATCAACACGCCGCCCGGCCTAAGCCGATCACCCACAACTCCAGCCGGTTTCGCTGAATTGTTTTTGCCATGACCGAACAGATCCACCTCACCCAGAAAGAACGACAGGTATTCTTTTACAAGCTGCTGCTCATGTATGCGGCCGGACTCCTGCTGCTCAGCCTGATTGTTTTTTGGAAAGCTACCAGCGGACTAAAACAAAACAGTACCGACTGGCAGGCCGCCTATCAGGAAAACGAGGAGGTCATGGAAAAGCAATACGCAGCCGTCCGAAACATCGACTCGGTATCGTCTACCATGATAGCACTCCGGAATGAAGCACGGCAGATTTTCCTGGAGCGCGACATTCAGAATCTGATCCGGCAAACCAAAAGCCTTTACAACGAAAACAAAACAGACATGCGGTATGTAGCATTTTTGCAGGCGGGCACTTTGATGACCATCCGGCTTCAAGACCTTCAAACCCTGAACAAGAAGCTGGCCAATATCCGGATGTTTGAAAAGCAACTGGACGAGTGCCAGATCGGCTTCCGGAACCGCCAACAGCAATCCCAGTACTAGTTTCCCTTTCTTCTCTTAATCATTGCCTATGTCCCGGCTCAACTTCGACAGGAAGTTTTACCTTCCTGTAGTCGGCATTTTGCTGACCGCCGTGCTGGCGTTACTGGCCCGTCATTTCATCACCTTCGACAAAGAAGTGGTCGCCAAAATCAGCAAAAACAAACTTGCTGTCAACGAGCCCTTTAGCTTTGAAGACAATTCCACCTTTGCCCGTAAATGGAAATGGGAATTTGGCGATGGCGTTATTTCCTACGACCGGGGTGGCCGCTACCAATATCCCCAATCCGGAAATTACCAGATCCGGCTCACCATCAACGAAGAGCAGACGGATACTTTTTTTGTATCCGTCCGCGATACGGTTGTGGTGGTACAGGAAGCCCGCGACTCGATTGCCCGGATCGACGGTCCTTCGGTAGGCATGCAGTTTGAAAATCTGATTTTCCGGGCCGAAGGGCGAGGTGCCCGGCTGTTTCGCTGGGATTTCGGAGACAACCAGAACGAGCGTAGCAGTGCCCCATTCGTTTTTCACACCTACGAGAAGCCAGGCAACTATGTGGTATCGCTCTACACGGATATCAATACTTATCCGATCAGCCTTACTGTAAAAGTGCTTCCTGCTTTTGAAACGGCTGCGGCTACGGTGCCTTCCGGACCAACGCCTACAGAGAGCCTCAATAAGATCGACGACGACTTTAAGCTGCGCCTGCAACAGATTGCCGATCATAAAAATTTTGATGCGAATTACCGCTATCTGCTCAACCAGTATCTGTGCGGCAAAGAGAAAGTAGTGGTGACGGTAAACGGCCAGAAGTACAACGAGTTTTTTACCTATTGCGCAGGACTGCACTACGACAAAAATATTTTCATTCAGGAAGTCAAGACGTCTGTAGATACGTCGTTCCACTGCGTTACCCGCGTGGAAGTCACCCAACAATCCCAAAGTTTATGAGCGACGTTATACCTTTTAAAAAAAGCTGGCTGATATTGTTGCTGGCCGCCGTCTGGATCAGTCCGGCTACCGCACAATTAAAAAAAGGAACCCACATTTTACACGCTCCTAAAACCGGTGCATACGCCATCGATCATCCGGTGTACGAGGCGGAGAACGGCTATCGGGGAGAGGATAAGTGGGTGGCTTTGGTTTCGCAGGATGGCACGGCAGCGTATACCCGTCCGGATGGCGAGTCCAGATCCAAAGCGCTTTCCTTTATGCAGCCCTGCTACGTCATCAAAAAGCGGGGCGAGTACCTCAAGCTTATTGAATACAACCCGAATCTGAAGTTCCGGAAATGGATTGGTACGGTTGCCAACTGGCAGGACCTAAAGTCGCTTGGCTGGGTGCATCAGTCAAAAGTGCTGCCGTGGCAGGTAGCCCTGCGCGATCCGTCTAACCGGTTTTACATCAAATACGTAACGGCGCTGCACGGGAAAGAGATCTTTAAAAATCCGGAACAGTACTTTACAGGCGATTCCATCAATGTCTTCAGCGAGCCAACGGTAAGCGCGGCCGTGCGGACTAAACTTGCTGCCGGCAGCCTGTTGTATGCGTACAAGCGATCTGACGATCAGAAATTTTACCTGGTAGGAACCGAGCCACAATGCCTGCCGGATTCGGCGGCACAGATCATGCTGGGCTGGCTGCCCGCACAACTGGTTGCCCCCTGGGGCGAGAAAGCGTACCTCCAGACTACTGATGCCACAACAGGTATGTTCCGGATACCGGTCCCCGGTGGTACTGTAGTGCCGGTTGCCATCCCCGATCCGGTTTTAAACCAGTACCCGTACTTTACGCAAACCCTTTTCCCGCTGTATAACTACCAGCGTAAAAGCGATACGACCGAAGTACTGACCTCAACCTTACTGACCAACGTACTGGATCATCGCGACAACAAGATTTTCAATATGCTGGGCCAGCCGGTAACCTATGCACGCTTCCGGACTCTGCAGCGGCAGGCCCGAAAACTCAATATCGTATTGCTGGTAGACGGCAGTGGCAACAACAGCAACTTCACCGCTCCGCTGATGACGGTTTTGCAACAGATGCAGCTTGCGGTAGACAGCCTTCCGGCTTTTAGCCGGGTGCAGTTTGGTGCGTTTATGTACCAGGGAGCGGGCCGGCAGTGCCTTACCGAAACGGTCATGCCGCTCACGTCTGATTATCAGCGAATGGCCGGATTTTTTGAACGCAACATTGCTCAGCTGGGCACCTGCAACAACTACGGCGGCGGTTCGGTGTTTGAAGGTATCGTAGATGCCAGCCGCCTGCTTTCCGGACATGAAGATGAAAGCAACATCGTGATTGTAATCGGCGGTAGTGAACGGGACATGACCGGCTATGAATGGTCGGGGGTTATAAACAGTCTGACGCAAACCCAAAGCCGGCTGCTGGTGTATCAAACCCACAGCGATGCCTCTCCGGCATACGATAATTTTATCATCGACGCCAAGAACCTGATCACGCAATCGGCCGATAACATTATCTCGTTGCGCAAAGAGCTCGTTGTAGAAAGCACCCCGACCACAGCGTTGTACGATTTTAAGATCAATACAGGCGATTACAGCGTGTTCAGCCTGGATTATCCGGCACGGAGCCGGTGGCAGGGGGCCGTTGTATTTCCAAACAAATACGAACCGCTGACGCTACAGACGCTGAATCAGACCCTGGATACGCTGATCAGCCAGATGCAGCAGGACAACCAGCAGTTGCTCACAGCGATGTCGAAGGTATTTGAAGCTTACACCGGCAATCTGGGCACCCGCATCGATGCCCGTTTTGAACCGTTCTTTGAACCCTATGTAGCACAGTTTCCACAGCAGGCGGCTAAGTATTTCCGGAAAAAGCTGGATGTTTTTTCTATGCCGGGCACCCTGCACTTGTCAGGACCCGAGAACAACCAGCCGGGATTGCTGCTTTCCAAAAACGAGCTGGAACAGTTTACGTTTCATATGAGTCATCTGATGGCGATTCTTGATGATGAGGATTACAGCGCCCACCAGGCAGGACGAAAAATACGTCGCTATACGCGCCGCTACATCCGGAAAAACGATCTAAAGAAGCCGATGCCTTACCGGGCTATGACACTGGCCGATGTCCACCAGGTATTTACCGGAATGGATGCGGATATGCTGCAACTACCGGCAGTACGCCTCAAACGCTACGGGCGGCGGAGTGGACTGAATGCGGCCGGATACCGGAAGGTGCAGGATACCATGGACCGGTACTATACCAGCCTTAAAAACTACAGCAACACCGAAGGCGCTCAGCAACTGAATATGCGGGGCCAAGTGTATTACTGGCTTCCGGTCAGACTGTGATCTTTTGGACTCTCGTAATCCCTCTGTTTCCGAAAACAATTGATTTCGGAAACAGAGGGATTTTCAATTGTAGAATACCAGTAGCAGCGGCCAATTCGGTTTAAAGCGAACCCGCTACTGAACCCGTGTAGTTCCGGATTTTTACATCCTACAGGGCAGACTCCAGAACCCAGTCGCTTTTTTAAGTCCTTGTAAAGCCGTCTATTGGATTGGTTTTTTTGACTGCCTTGGTTCGTACCTTTCAGACAGTGGCAACGGCTGTCGGTTCCGGAGGGTCCGTGTTTCTGTTCACAGGGATTTTTCCCGGCACGGTACTTCTTTTTTATTTCTTCGTTGCTTCTTTAAACTGCATTCTCCGATGGATCTTTCGATGAACGGCGCAGCGTCTCTGACTGACACTGCATATGAGCAGATTGCCTGGCAGATTCTGGTAGACGGGCAGGCCATCCGGCGTATTTTGTCGCTGGAGCTGGATCAGGCGGTTGCACGCCACCACCACTTTACGCTTCGCCTGTACCATACCGAACTGGAAACACCCCGCACTTATCGCATCGACAAAACGCGTGAATTGCTGGGCAAAACCTTAAGTGTGATTCTGGGTACACAGGTCAATGGCGACCTCAACCGCTTCACAGGTCTGATTACCGAGGTCGGGTTCGAAGAAGCCAACGGCATGTACGGGATCGTAGTGCTCAAAGGCTATAGTCCAACCATCCTGCTGGAAAGCGGCCCGCACATGCGATCTTTTTATAACCGCAACCTTTCCGGCATTGCAGGCGATGTGACCGGCAGTGTTTCCGGAAAATTAGACGTTCAGGTCAAGCCCCGTTTTACCGGCAATCTGGAATACACGGTGCAGCATAAAGAAAGCCACTTCGCATTTCTGAACCGGCTGAGCGCCTATCACGGCGAGTGGTTTTATTATGACGGCGTAAAGCTATGTCTGGGTCGCAATAGCGCAGCTCCTTCGTTCGATCTGCAATATGTACGACACCTGCAAAACCTAAAAATGAACCTGCAGGTGGTACCGCTTAGTTTTAACCACCTGGGATACCGGCCGCAGGACGACCAGAAGCTTCAGAAAACGGCTTCCGGAACCGTAGACGGGCTGGACTCGTATGGCAATCTGGCCGTACAAAAGTCGGATCAGGTGTTTAGTCAGCCGGTAACCCACACGCCGGTACAATATGCAACCGATCAGGGCAGCCTGGACCGGGCTACGACGGTCAACCGGGCCACCGCCGCCGCCCAAACCTTCGCAATTGAGGCGGAGAGCCGGTACCCGGCGCCACAGGTAGGGGCCCGCATTCGCATCAAGTTCGGCGAAACCATCTTGGGTGAGTATGTGGTTACCGAAGCGTACCATAAGGTCGACAACGTCAAAAATTATCACTGCCGGTTCCGTGCGTTGCCGGCTGATATCGAAACGCTGCCGCCGATGAACGTGCAGACGCCTTACAGCGATACTCAACTGGCGCAGGTTACCGACAATGCTGATCCGGAAGGAATGGGCCGGGTACGGGTGCAGTTTGGCTGGCAGCAGGAAGACAGCATGACGCCCTGGCTACGGGTAATGACTCCGGACGCAGGCGGCAGTAGTGCGGTCCCTAAAAACAGAGGGTTTGTGTTCATTCCGGAAATCGGCGACCAAGTCATGGTCGGCTTTATGGAAGGCAACCCCGATGCCCCCTTTGTGATGGGGTCTGTCTTTCACGGGAAGAACGGCGCTGGTGGCGAGACCGATAACATTACCAAGAGCATTACCACCCGGAGTGGTCATACTATTGAATTCAACGATGAAGGCGAAGGCACGCATATCCTGCTACGGGATCCTTCCGGAAACGAAATTTTCCTGGATACCGTCGGTAAAAGCATCGTGATTTCTGCCCCTGAAACCATCACACTGCGGGCCAGAAATATCAACTTGGATGCAACCCAAAGCATCAGTGCTTCAGCAGGTGAAAACATCAACCAAACGGCCGGGATGCACTTTTCGCAGGCCGCCATGCTGGATTATACCCTTACAGCGCTCAACATCACGGAGATCGCCGACCAGGATATGCTCAAGAATGCCGCCAATATTGAAAAAACGGCCGGTTCGGTGAAGTTTACCTCTACCAGTGACAACGTGGAGCTACACAGTGCCAAAGACATTGAAAACCGAAATAACGGGAAGATCAAACTGTTTTAAGCCATGAGCGGAAAATTCACCAGTATTGCCGGTGGTCGCATGGAATACACCGCCCAGAAGCTCGTTCGGGTTGAAAGCACGTCCGCGTCTACGGAGATCCAATCGGCTAAGGAAACCGTCTTCAACAGCGGCGGCAAAGTCAATTACAACCGCTACCAGCCCGGCCAGGGTAAAAACATCCAGACGGCGGAGGTAGAGGAAATAAGGCTGGTTACACCTCCCGACCAGGGCTGCGACTGGCGGGAAGGCGGTGCTCTACGGGATGGGCTGATTGCGGCATCGGATAAAACCTACACGTTTGAGGTCGTGAAGTTCCGGAACAACGTTCCTCCACGCGCCAACAGCGACATTAAGTGGGCGTACCGGTATGAGGGCGAAAACGGGGTAGTAGAAGGCGCCCTTCAGCAAAAAACCAATGGAGCAGGCGGCAGTGCAGCAACCGGTCGGCAGATTGTACTGAACCTAAGCAGCAATCTGGACATCTGCGGACGAGGGCTTACCATCTATGCGTACATCGGTAGTCAAGATGCCGGTGCATCGCTGAACGTATGGGTGCATTACCGGTTCCGGTTTTTCGGGCGGGCACTTATTAAGGAACAAACGACTGCACGGGCTTCCGGAACTGGCGCCTATCTGATTGACCAAGGCAGTACGTCTCTCTGTGGAATGGCCAATATTTTCTACATTTTGGCTAAGACCAATCCGTCCGGCTATGAACAACTGGCGTTGAAGCTGCACCAGACAGGTACCGCAACGCTCAACAGCTATACCATAGCGCCGGGTGAAAAAGAAATGTATGACGTGGTACCCAAGAAAACCCCGTATCCAACCCGTATTCCGGAAATTGACTGGGTGGTGATGGCATCCACCCGCAGCAAGGAAAGCAATCTGGGCTACAGCGGCGAGGCGGGACAGGATTTTTCGGCGATCAATTACCCCAGTATCCTGGTAAAGCTAAAAAAAGAATTGCTTGGTTTTGGGGAGGTAGTAGACAAGACCAGCTTTTTTATGAATCCGACCCCGCTTGACAAGCTGGATTGGATCATCGAAATGCAGAAGGCGTATCAAGAAGGATACCATGTCTCAATGCTGATCGACTCCGACATGTTGAGCGACAGTCCGACCCGCTTTGCTAATTTCACGCGCTGGCACTGGGTGGTATACGAGGGTGGTCTGTACGTAGATGATGCTGCCGGAACGTATAATTTCAAGTATTGGTGCTGGGGACGACCAGCCGTTCTGGGTAAATTCAGACACTCGGTCTTCAACACGAATTTCTATGGTTATATCAAAGGGAAATAAGATTTTTCCGCTGCTGGCAGTAGGAACGGTGCTGGTCTTGGGAAGCTGCGATACCGAAGCCAAACGATTTGCCGCCGCATCCGATCGGTGCGCGCTTGCAGATACGCCCTACCTGCCGTTGCACTACCATTTGGACAGCCTTTCCCGGAACGCCATCGGACAGCAGGTAACCATGGACGTTTACGACAGCACAGGAACCAAAATCAAACAACTGATCTTACCGCTGGATGCTCACGATGCCCAAACCAACGATTCCAGTGGATTGGTGTACACAGGGTACAGTCCGTCAAAAACAGCCCGTGTGGTGCTGACCGCCGGTGAAAAGCGGTATGTAATCGAAGACATGAAACTGAGTCCCCGACCGGTGGGTGGAAACTTCAACCGCCAGTTTCCGGATTGCTATGTAGACAGCATTCGGGTCAACGGTACTAAAATCAAAATCACGAACAGTGATCATCGACTTGATTTGTAAGCAGTGCACTTTTGAGTGACAATCGCACCTACTCTGGCGTGCTGATACTGGCTAATATAGGAGCACTTATTGCGAAGAGTAGTTTCCTTCCGGAAGGGTTTTAACGGCACTCTCCCCTGGAAATACGTTTTTAAGCGTTAAAACACCACTGAGCTGCTATCTATGACGTTTCCAGTACCTACTTCTTTTCGCATCGTTCTACGCCTGTTCCTGTGCCTGTTAAGTACCGGTGGATTAGGATGCCGGCCTGGTCCACCTTACACCTATCTGGCTAACCACAAGAAAATCATTCAAAATCCGGTTTTGGTGCATACCCCTACGGTCTATGAGTATGTGTTAGTCGAGCATCCGGCTTCTGCTGAAGCGCAACGGTCCAAGGAACTGGTTGCTTACGCAGATAGCCTTCTTCAACAGAATTCTGATACGAATGGCTTTAACTACGAAGTGCATTTTTACCGTCTCACAGCCTATACGGCCCCTTACCAGTACGGTATCAAAGATCCGAATGCGTTAGCCAATATTTACCTCCAAGATCAACTACAGGATTATCTCGGCACCTACACCGTAGCTATCTGCAAACAAAACAACACGTATAAACTTAAGAAACTGCTTCTGATCGATTCTGCCAACGAAAGCCGTATCCTAGGCCAGCATGAACGTATTCTTTCCGACGGCTGTACTCCAAAGTAAAGGGTGCTCTTGGCACTTAAACAGCTCTGTTCCGAAATCTGCAGGCAACAGTTCTTGGCCCAACCTTTTAGATACCCATTTTTTCCAGAAAAACAGTCTTCTTAGTGAATCTGCTGCCGCCTAAATACCGTCCGCTCGATACGCCGTTGTCGTTTCAGGCCGACATCCGAATTGAGGAGTGGCAGCATGGGCAGTTGCAAACACAGTCGGGCGTTACCTTTTCCCAGACCATTGCCCCCGCGCCCAAACAAGGCTGGGGCGATTACTGTCTGCTCCTGGAGCGGACCGTACCGGAGATTACGCCTGCCAGCAGCAACCCGGCCGATGAAGTCGTGCTGCTGCTGACCCATCCTTTTTTACAGCTGGAAGTTCTGTTGGATGCCTCCGGAACGCCGCAAAAGCTGCGCAATCAGCAACAGATCTGGCATCGTTGGCAGGACGAAACGTACCCGGCAGTTACTGGTGCTTACAGCGGCGACTGGGTGACCGCTATGGTTCAGCAAACCGAACAAAGCCTGTTGCATCCGGCCCGGACGTTGGATATTGCTCTTTATCACGACTGGATTCTGGCACATTATTTCGCACCTTTTCAGCAGCGTTCCGGAACCGGAAGTCAGCCGTTTCTAAGTTACCTTGCAGGAAGCATTCCGCTGGCATTCCGGGAACAGTGGCATGCCATTCCGGAAGCGGGTGAGCAAGCTCCGGCCCTGAAAGTAACCGGTATACTGGCCAGGCCTCTTCTTCCGGAAGAAACGCGACGGATGCTACCGGAGGCCGTGTGGAAGCAGACTGCTGAGCAGCCGCTTCTCGCAACCAAGCAGGCTCATTACTGGCTGTCGCCGGAGCGCGGCCTGTGGAATACAGGCTTTGAGTGTACCTACCGGCTGACAGCCGGCGACGATTATGAAAAACGCATTGATTTAAAACTGCTGCCGGCTTAAAAACAACTGTGTCTATGGGATTTTTAGATTGGTTCCTCGGAGAAGATCCACAAACCACCCCTGCAGTCCAGGCCGACGGGGATCCGACGGGTAGCCCTGAAGCGGGTCCTCAGGGCAATTCGTCGGGCAAAGCATCTGCGCCTGCGGTTCCGGAACAGCCATCCGCCGCAACCGGCGCTTCTTCCAACGGAACCACACCTTCCGGAACGCAGCCAGCAGCTTCTCAAACCAATGACCGTTCGGGAAGCAGCAAAGCCGACAAGAAAGAATACCTCGCCTGCCAGGGCGCTATGTGTGTGTGCACGCAGGCCGTATCCCCCTCGCCCGTGCCGCTGCATGTGCTCAGCCAGCAGCAGTACTTTATCAACGATCCAGACGGCACGCAAAAACTCATTGCAACGACCAAAGAGCAGGACATTACGGCGCTCAACTTTGCCCTTTGTAAGTTTCCCAATCCGAATAACCCCAAGCCTTGTCAGCCCAAGCTGATCTGGAAAGACTTTTACAAAGACGTACAGCTGCCGGGCGGTGCCCATCCGCTGACCGAAAAAAGTACGGCTACCTGTACCACCGGTACCGGCAAGGTATCATTTCAGCAATACGGGCAGCAGAGTGCGGTGACGGCAGCGGATGTAAAATCGGCTAACAGTACTGCCTGGAGTGCCGCCAACCCGGCTGCATCGCTCGCCGATGTGGAACTGGTGGAAGACCCCGGCACCGACGAGAAAGGCGTGGGCGTCGTCAGCATTCAGCCGCTCACCGAAGGCCCTTACCCGGTAGGCGGACCCGTAGGTTTTAAAGCAACCAAGTTTTCCAAAGCCGCTCCCACACCCGCCGAGCTTAAAGGCATTAACTGGCTGGTGTACGACGCCAATGGCGTACCCGCAGGCATTGCAGCGGATGGTGGACCACAGACCACCGTTCTGTTCCGGAAAGCAGGCACCTACACAGTAGAAGCCTATGGCGGCAGTCCGGGTGCCAACAGTGCCAACGCCAAGACACAGAAAGCAAGTGCTACCACACGGATTGTAATCGAAGAAAACCGGCTTTCCGGAATAAGCTCGGCTGGCGGCAATAAGGATACCCATCGGTACCAGCAACCAGCAGTCTACACGCTCAAAACCTTGTTTCCGGTGGATACCCAGCCCCTGGGAGGCGGTGCCGATTTAACTGCAACCCAATGGGAGGTCGTGAAAAAAGGCGGCACCGGTACGCCATCTGTTACGGGTGTAGGTACCAGTGCAACCATTACCTGCAATGGTCCCTGTGACTATGTAGTGATCGCGCGGGTGGGCAGCAGCAGTCAGCAAAGTGCTTTGATGCATGCAGTGTCTAACCGGGTTCAGTCCGTCAGCGTCAGTAAAGACAGTTGTAAAGCAGGGGAAGCGGTAACGGTCAAAGCAACCTTCAAGCTGGAACCAGCGCTTCCGGACGAATTGGCGTCTCTGCGGTGGAAATGCGTAGACGCCAACGGCACCGAGCATCCCAATGCAGTGCTGCAGGGCAGTGCCCAGATTCAATCCAAGCTGAGTACGCCGGGGCAATACACTTTCTATGCGTTTATCAAATCACCGTCTCAGGACGTAAAGGCTACGTTGACCGTAACAGAGCCGAAACTAACGAAGGCACAATGGGTGTATCCCGATCATGAAACGCCTAAAACGGTTACCGGTTGGGAGGAGAAAAATACCATTGCGCTTACGTTTGCCGCAGCGGAGAACACCGAAGTGGCTCTGCATGTAGGCGTATTCCGGAACGGGGCCTGGCAGGAGATTATGAAACCTACGACGTTTGCCGTTCCGGAAAATAATCAGTCGTTCCGTGCATTCACGCTCACTAAAGCGGCCTTTAAGGATAAAATTCAGAACAACGATCTGCTGGGCGTTATGCTAAAAGCGTCCGGTTCCGGAACCCTGGGCAACAGTGGCGTCTGGGTACCACAGCAGAAACTGAAAGTAGCCACCGATGAACGCCTGACCGGAATTGAATTTTACAAAGACGGCAAGCGGGTTAACACGGCTTCATATGGCGACAAGCTTCGGGTGCGGGTGTATGGCCGCAACCTCAGTGCCGGCAAAGACGGGGTCACGGTGAAAATCTACCGCGTGGAGAAGCGGGGCGGCTTTGACAATCTGCGGGCCGATACCCAGATGGGCGGTACCGAAAAAGTGGTGATCGGAGAAAACGGCTACGGTGAGTTTGACTTTACACTCGACGCAGCCAAGGCTGAAGGGTATCAGGAGCCGGTGCATACGTTTTACGCCTGGATTGAGGAAAATGAATACTTCGGCGAACAGGAACTGAAAGTAGGTGCCGACGGCAAAATGCTGTTTGTGCAAAAGCCTGTCAAAGGCGCTAAAACCAATACCTCTAAGGCTGGCGTAGACCGGAAAGATGCAGATGAATATCCGGACAATAAATGCCCGAACTGCAACAAAGACATTACTTCGGCGGATCTGAAAACGGTCTTTCCGGATGCGACTTCAGACAAGCTTCAGGTGGTAGCCGATACCTACAACAAGTATATGCGTATCCTGGGTATGAATACCTGCTGGAACAAAGCGCACTTCTTTGCACAAGCCCAGGTAGAATCCGGAAGTGCCCTCGCGCTGAAGAACGGGGAAGGGTTTAATTACTACTGGGAAGCACTGATTTCCACCTTTGGCGCGTTCCAAAGCAAAGACGGACGTGTCAAAGCGAAAGAACTGGGTCGGGCTGTAAGAAGTCCCAAAGATCATGGGTACGAGGCGGTTTCACTTGAAAACCAAAAGAACATCGCCAACTATGCCTACGCGCCACCCGCTAAAAAAGCCAAGGAGCTGGGTAACACAGAACCAAACGATGGCTGGGATTACCGGGGTCGCGGCCTGATCCAGGTAACCGGGAAAGGGTTCTACACCTATTGCAACCCGTATACCCTCAAGTACACCCAGGTCGATGTCGTAAAGACTCCGGACGAAGTGGGCAACAACCTGGAAATCGCCGTAGCCAGCGGGATGATCTTCTTTAAATGGAAAGGCATTAACCGGGTTGCAAACGGCACCAAAAACGTAAAAGGCAAAATTTGCCCGCTCGTTGGGAAAGATGTGGTCGTAGGCGGGGTCTCCAAAAACCACCAGCCCAAGCAGGATGCGTTCGACAAGGTTACGTCTAAAACGTTCAAGGTAGACGAGTGTCTGTTTGCAAAAGCGAAAGACAGCGGCGGTGGTATCGACAACGGCGTAACCCTTCACTTCGATGGCCAGACGGCGGATGAGAATGCGCTTTCTACCAAAACCAAGAATATCCTGAAAGAAGTAGGTAAAGAATCCGGGAATATGGACATCCACATTACCAGCACCGCCCGGACCCCATATGATCAGGCGCGTATTATGTATGGCAACCTGGAGAAAACAAGCGTAGCCACCCAAAAGGGTATTTACCGGAACCCGGGCGATCAGGTCATTGACACCTATGCGGCTTCCAAGAAGGATGGAAAAACAAAAGCGGAAACCATATCTGCTATGGAAGCCAAGATTAAGGAGCTGGGTCCGGATACCGTTTCCAAACACCTGGCAGATCCGTCGGTGATGAACACCTTCGATGTTGACTTTGGCCAGCTTACCAACAGCAGCAAGTTCAAAACTACCATGAGTGCACGGTCGGAACTGGATAAGATTCTGGTCGAGAACGGCTGTTACCACATTCAGATCAATCAATAACGCATGAAGTTGCTTTTGTTTACTACGGCCCTTGCGTTCACAATCTTTGCTTGTCAGACGCCCAGCGAAGCCAGCCGCCCCACCCAGGCGAATAGCCAGCAAAACAGTCCGGCAGGGACTCCGGTGCAGGTTCGTTCGCCCAGTGCCGTTTTTATTACGCTATCGCCTGACCGGATCGAGAAGCTTAAAAAACAAGCCGCTTCCGAAGACGATTTTTACACCGAGGCCGACGATGCCAATGCGTATTATTCCGGAAGCTACGAATTGCTGGAGCAGCGTGGCATTCCAATCGTGCATGTAAGCGACACCAGTCTGCTTCAATTCGGCAACCAGTTTTTCATCCGGCCAGACACTCTCAACCCCTGGAGCGTAGTGTACTTTACGGCCGGCAAGGCACCCCTGATTGTAGCTCCTGTGGATCTGGAGAAGAGACTGGATTATTTCGGAGGCACCCACGCAGTGCGCACCCAAAACAGCCAGGATATCTATGAACTAAAAGCCATCAAAACAACCGATCTAAACAGCGATGGCATCGCCGATACGATTGCAGTATACCAGACCAGCTGGACAGAGCCGGTGGCTCCAACCGATTACCTGCACGCCAAAGTAGTGGTCCGGCTTAGCAGTCAGCCGCGGGGACCGTTTCAAACACTGGTCAATGACCGGATTATTGAGGATTACGTTCCGGAAAACACGGCCGTTGGGTTTTCTGAGTTGCAGGTCAAAGGCGCGTACTTTACGATTGAGCAGGTCAATTCCGGAAATGGTATAACGGTTCAGGTATACACCACCTTCAAATGGGACGAACGTCAAAAAGCCTTGCTGTTGCATCGGCACACCACGATTACCAATCAGCATCAGGGCCAAGATGCCGGAGCCGATTTGCGTACCGACTATACCCCTCAATCGTTTGGCCGCGTCGGTTTTGAAGCCTATGATCCCAAACGCTTACCGAAGCCCTAATTTCAATCAAACACATCTTCCGAATCACAGGAGGCTTCTCAACTCCGGCAAATCGCATGAAGAGCATCTTAGATTGCTTTCCCGCAATAGCCAGCTGCTTCTACGTTTACTCGTCTCTATCCTTCATACACAATCCTTGTTTTTCAGGTTCCGGAAGCATTTATTCCGGAAGGCATCGGTAGACGTACGTTCAAGGACTGAAACCTACCTTTGCGCCACTTCAAATCACCCTTTATTTCAGCTGTATGAAAATCACCGTTGTAGGCGCCGGCGCCGTAGGCGCAACCTGTGCCGATAATATTGTTCGCAAAGAACTGTGCACCGAACTGGTACTGGTCGACATCAAAGAAGGTTTTGCCGAAGGCAAAGCACTTGATCTGACGCAGACGGCCTCCCTGCTGGGCTTTGACACTAAAATCACAGGCTCTACCAATGACTACGCCAAAACGGCCAACTCGGATGTCTGTGTGATCACCTCCGGCATTCCACGGAAGCCGGGTATGACCCGCGAAGAGTTGATCGGCACCAACGCCAAGATTGTGGAAGGCGTGGCCAAAAGCCTGCTGGAGCATTCTCCTAACACGATCCTCGTAGTGATTTCCAACCCGATGGATACCATGACCTACCTGACGCTGAAAGCGACTGGTCTGCCGAAGCACCGCGTGATCGGTATGGGTGGCATCCTCGATTCGTCCCGTTTCAAAACGTATCTGCAACAGGCGATCGGCTGCTCGCAACACGACCTGCAGGCTACCGTCATCGGCGGCCACGGCGATACGACCATGATTCCGCTGACACGTCTGGCAACGGTACAGGGCGTACCGGTATCCGATATGCTCGATGCCGAAGCCTTGAAGAAAGTAGCTGCCGACACGATGGTAGGCGGCGCAACCCTGACCAAATTCCTGGGTACGTCTGCCTGGTATGCACCAGGTGCTGCCGGAGCCGCACTGGTGGAAAGCATCGTGCGCGATGAGAAAAAAGTATTCCCGTGCTGCGTAGCCCTCGAAGGTGAATACGGCCAGCAGGACATCTGCCTGGGGGTACCAGTCGTGATTGGCAAAAACGGTTGGGAGCGCATCGTAGACCTGAAACTGAACGACGAGGAAAAAGCACTGTTCCAGAAAAGTGCGGATGCCGTTCGTAATATGAACGAAGTCCTGAGCGAAGCCACCGCTTAAGGCCTCCTGATTTTTTATAGGGTCCGGAATGGTTTGAAACCATTCCGGACTTTTTAGTTGCGGCCTCTCCACGCGTTCATTCCGGAAAATAACCAAACCGGTTTGCTGCGCCACCCTTCCGATAGGTCTCAGGCCTACTTTTGCAGTCCTCCCTCCCTACTTCCCCCTCCGATATCGATGAACATTGAGAAAAAGACCCTTGCGGAGCTGCAAAAAAGACTGAAAACCGGCAACCGGCGCGGGGTTCACCTGAACGCGATTCCCGGTCGCTCTTCCTATAAATTCGACTTCGGCAACCTGCGGGCGCTTACACCCGACGTACCCGATCGTTTTTTTGAGCTGTTGCTCACCCACTCCAGCTTTAGTTTTCTGGTGAGCTGGAAAGATCTTCAGCAGGATCTGTCAGGTCTGGCGCCGGAACAGCGCGTGCAATTACAACGCATTGCGCACGCTCTTGAAAGCATTATCAACCAGGCCGATGCCATTGAAGCTGAAAAAGGCATCAACACCCTGGCAATCGGCTACCCGCTGCTGGTGCGCCGCGATGCCACCGATGGCAAGATCACGGTCGCGCCCATTCTGATCTGGCACCTTCACGCCACCCGGACCAACGATCTCAACACCTGGCGTTTTTCCCGCAAAGCCGATGATGCCGTCTACGTGAACGAAGTGTTGGTCAATCACCTGCAGGCCGACTGCGGCATCCGGATCGAAACGCTTCCGGAAGAAGCGCTGTCCGATGGCGTAGTCGATGCAACCGAAGTCCAGAAAGTAGTTTCCGGAATCCTGAGCAAGCTGAATACCGGCGCTAAATGGCCGGTCGGTCCACTGCCGCCCTTGCAGTCTATTCAGTCGAAAGAATCGTATGAGGCCCTGATTGGCAACGCGACCAATGCGTTTGTAGACTACAGCGCGGTGCTGTCGCTTTTCGAAGTCCAGAAGCAAAATATCATTGCCGAATACGACGCGTTACTGGGGGAAGAATCCCTGCAGGCCACGCTTGAAACAACGGGTTCCGGAAGTTCCTTCCAGCCTTTGTCAGCCATTCCGACCGATCCGTCGCAGCAAAGCATTTTGCACGCCCTTTCCGGAACGCAGCATCTGCTGATCCAGGGTCCGCCCGGTACCGGCAAAAGCCAGACGCTAACGGCCCTGCTGGTGAACGCCCTGGAAAGCGGCAAAAAAGTCCTTGTAGTCTGCGAAAAGCAAACGGCTCTGACCGTATTGCAAAACAGTCTGCAACAGGCCGGACTGGGCGACAGCCTGATCCTGATCCGCGACGCCTTGCGCGATCGTAAAACGGTGGTCGACATCGTTCGCAACCGCTATGAGGCCTGGGAGAAAAAAGATGCTGCAACCCTGCCTTTTTCCGGTCATGCCTATCAGGTCGCGCTGGATAAAAGCACCGAGGCGATTCAGGCCGTCAATACCGCACACCGCAGCCTGGCCCGACCGGTTTTACCGGGTCAAAACTGGACCGCCAGTGTAGGGGCTCTGCTACGGGCCAACCGGCAGCCGACGAACCATCCGGAAGCGCTTCAGAATCTTCCGGAAGATTTATTTCCCACCGAGGAATCCGGCTTGTTACGACTGCTGGACACGTTGCGGGAGGGCGAGGCAAAAGCCCGCAATCTTCAAACGATCCGGCCCGCGTTCTTTCAGGAGTCCGCACTTGAAGGAACATCCTTTTACGAGGTCGAGCAGGAACTCCGGCGCTACCTTACGGCCTTGCGGTATACCCTTACCGGCCTCCGGCAAGACCTGGAAGCGTATCGTCTGCACTTCACAGCGTCCCGGACGCAGCAACTGGAACTGCTGCTGACCAACAGCGCTGCGGCGGCTGACGCCATCGGGCGACAAGAACAATCCCTCCGGCAGGCCATCGCACAGGTTTCGCAGGACTACCAGCAACTCCGGCAACAAGACGTTGAAGTTCAATCGGCAGGCATCCGCGCTCTGGTTCAGGAAATTGAAAGCATTCTGGCGGCCGAACCGGACCACCGGGAACTGCTGAATCCGGAAGCGACGCAAGGGTTTGGATTTAAGCTGGCGTCGATGTTCTCTGCCGGAAAAAAACATATCCGCGAGCAACAGGAACGCATCCAGGCAGCAAGCGAACAGATTTCCCAGGCGTTGCGCCAGAGCCCAGATTTTTCAGCGGTCGACTTTTCCGGAACCATCAGCGCCTACCCGGCGACGCTTCATCAGCTACTGGCTGACTTAGTTCAAACGGCACAGCACATTCCGCAGCAAACTTTGCAGGAGCTGGATCGGGCGGGCGTACCCAACCTAGCCACTAATGCACTGGCAGCGAATCGGGGAACGTTCCAACAGCTTAAACAAGCGCTCACCAGCCGGTTGCCGGTTGCAGAGGCCGAGCGTCTGACAGCGCAGCTGGAAACCGCGCACATTACGTTTGTCGAGGCGTATCAGGCGTTGAAGCAGGCCGTTGAGGCCTTGTCAGCAGCCAACCCGCAGTATGATTACCGGACCTACATTCAATCAACAGATACCGCTACGCTCCTGAACGCAGTCGCTTCGATTCCGGAACAGGTAACAGCCGACCGCGCCCGTATAGCGGATCAGGTGCGCGGAGAATGGCTGGCAACCGATCTGTTGCACCATCCATCACCGCAGGTTGCCGGTCCGGCCTACGAACGGGCGCAGCTTTCCTTTAAAGCAGCGGTTCAGCAACTGGCTACAGACAACCGAACCATCTGGCCGGTTGAAGCAACGCATCAGGATACTTTTGTAACGGCCCTGCAAACGCTGACCGATCGTATCGCACAGGTGCTGGATGTTGAACTGGATGATCTGGAACGCCGTTATAACTGGTTGCAGTTTTTCCGGACGGTAGCGGCACCGGTTCAGACGTTGTTGAAAACCCTGTTGCCTCTTGAAGGCGACTGGGCAGCGATTTTCCGGAAAGAATACCTGCAACGGCTGCTGCGCCGGACGTTTAACGCAGCCATTCCGACCAGCGAAGACGCGCTTTCCAAAGTACGGGAAGGGCTTCAGTCCGTTCAGTCGCACCAGTTGCCGGTTGTTCAGCACCGGTTGCATCAAACCCGGCAGGCCGCATTCGATATCTTCCAGACGACGCATCCGGATGCCTCTATTGAAGCGTTGTACAGCAAGCGCAGCAGTGCCCAGCGCAAGCGGCTTTCGTTGCGCAACATCATCCGCTTCGACCTGGACTTTTTCACGGACCAGTTTCCGGTGGTTATGACCTCACCCGACCTGGCCAGCAACTTATTTTCCGGAAGCAACCGTTACTTCGATCTGGTGGTGTTTGACGAAGCCAGCCAGCTGCGTCTGGAAGATACCCTTCCGGCGTTGCTCAAAGGCAAGCAAATCGTGATTGCAGGAGACGAACAGCAAATGCCGCCGTCCAGCTATTTTTCCAAGGTGCTCGAAGGCGAAATCGACGACACCGGCGATGAGGAGCCGGAAACCCTTGCCGTCTCTACCGGCGATGTATTGCTTGATACCGAATCGTTGCTCGACACGGGTGCCAGCCTGGGCTTTTACAAACGCTTTCTCGACTTCCACTACCGCTCGCAGCATCCGTACCTGATTGATTTCTCCAACCACGCCTTTTACAACAGCCGGTTGCAGCCCCTTCCCAACCGGCAGCCCTACACGCCTATCGAGTTCCGGAATGTTGGCGGCACCTTTTCAGACTACGAAAACGAAGCGGAAGCAGCAGAAGTACTGCGGATTCTCGAGCAGGAAGTAGCCCTGCAACCGGATGGGCAGTATCCGTCGGTAGGAATTGCCACCTTCAATATTCACCAGCGCAACCTGATTCTCCGAAAAATTCAGGAACGCCGCACCGAGCCGACCGGTCATGCCTTTGATCGTAAAATGGCGGCCCTGGAAGCAGGCGGATTGTTTGTCAAGAATCTGGAGAACATCCAGGGAGATGAGCGCGACATCGTTATCTTGTCGGTAACGTACGGTCCCAACAAAGACGGGCGGTTTACCCAGCGCTTCGGCGCACTGACGCAGGAGAAAGGTTATCGGTTGCTCAATGTGATCATCACCCGTGCGCGCCGCCAGATGTTTGTGCTGTCGTCTGTTCCGGAAGAAATTTTCTCAGGGTACAAGCAGTTTCTCGCGACCGAAGGTGCCCGCCGGAAAGCTGTTTTCTACACGTATCTCGCGTATGCGAAAGCGGTCAGTACCAGGAATGACAGTCGCCGGGAGCAGATTCTGGAAGACCTGCGGGAGGCCAACCAAACCAACCAGTATCAGGACCCGGCGCTGGTAGCCAAAGCAGAATCGCCTTTTGAGGAAGAAGTATTTGATTACCTCGCCAAAGAACTGGGCGCAGGCCACCTGGAACTGCAAAAGCCGTTTGCCGGGTTCCGGATCGATCTGGTGTACCAGTCGCCGCTGGCAGGCGTGCCACCGGTCGCAATCGAATGCGATGGTGCCAAGTATCACAGCAGCGATGAGGCCTATCTCTACGACCTGTACCGGCAGCAGATTCTGGAAAAGAACGGTTTTGTATTCCACCGGATCTGGAGTGCCAACTGGTGGCGGAATCCACAACGCGAAACCGAGAAGCTGGTTTCGTTTGTCCGGAAACTGGAAGCTGAGACCGCTGTTCCGGAACCCGAAACCGCCGCATAAAAAAGGCCCTTGTTTAGATTCTAAGCAAGGGCCTTTTAGTAGCTTCTATCCGTAACTAGTTATTCCGGAATGCCTTTCGGTTTTACGATGGTAAAGACGCGGGAGATGTTGAAGCCGAACCGGATATCACCATCCGAAACGCGGCCGGTGGTTTCGCCGATATGGCTGCGCTGGGTCATGCCCGCCGAATTGGTGAAGTGCAACTGAAAGACGTGACCGCCGGTTTCGATATCGAAACCAATAGCGACTGCATTGGTGGTGCCGGCCAGCCGCTCACCCAGTACCGGATAGTATTCAGCGTTGAGTGTCACGCGGCGGCTCAGCTTAAACCGACCGCCGATGCCCACCGAATAAATCGTGTTCGGATCGGTGGTTTCATTCACCAGGTTGTAGTGCGCAATGGTGGGCGACAACTGGGCAGAAAAGCGTTCACCAAATTTCCGGGCAATCAGCAGTTGGTGTGTGTAGCTCAGGTTTTGGCTAAAGTTGTACCCATTGTTGGTACGCTCGCTGATAGCGCCCACATAGCTGACCGAAAGCGGCATTTTGCTGGTGCGCTGACGCAGCAGTTTGATCTTGGTGTAGCCTTCGATTTCCTTATTAAAGGAGCTTCGGCTCAGGCCAACCATGATCCGGTCGGTAATGCCGTAATCGAGCGAAAGCATGGTGGTGGCCCCATCCAGTCCGAAGAAGTCGCTGGCGCCATTCTTGAGCGTATTGAAGCGGTGAGAAATCCGGAAATCCAACACACCTCTGGCTACATTTTCGGTACTGGGTCCGGTTACCAGCCGGGTGGTTTTAAACGTGGCAATAACGAGTGGCGGACGCGTTTGTTCGGTCCCGAGTGCATTCAGCAGATCATCCTGCGCCGTGGCGGCAACAGCACTGCCTAGGAGCACTAAAAATGTAAAAAAAGACTTCATAAGCATGAGATTGAGGCTTTAAAAGTAAGACCGCACAAGGGGGTGCGGTCTTCAAAAATTTAAAGGCGTTCGGGAATACGTATTAAAGCGGTTGCAGTCCGATCAGAACTGTAACGGCAACCTGCTCAGCGATCTTGGCAGTCAGCAGTTTTGGGATGTCTACTTTATAATCGACCATCCGGATCGGAAACGTGCCCGTAACACCGGCCTTCCCGCCTTTGATCAGAATCTGCATCGGTGTAGCTACATTTTTAGTTACGCCGTGGATCGTCATTGTTCCCGAGACCCGTGTGGTATAGGTGCCGTCTTTGGTCCAGTCAATGGCTTTGGAATCTTCCAGCGTGCCTCTGAATTCTGCCTTGGGGTACTTATCACTTTCGAGATAATTCTCGTTGAAGTGTTCCTGCATCAACGCCCGGTCAAACTTAAAATCCCGGATGTTCATAGAAACTGCCACACCACCGGTTGCGGGATCCACAACGGCTGAAACGGCTTTGTTCCGGGCTTCGATATCTTCCATAGGCGTTTTGGAGAAGAAATCAATCTGACCCGTGCGGGTACCCCATTTCTGGGCAAATGCCGGGTGTGCCGCTGCTAGCAGTAAAAAGCAGAGAATAGGTTTCATAGCAGGTTCAGATTCCGGAATCGGTTAAAAGTTTAGCAGCTGTTTTCACGGGACAGAAAGGCACAACGCCGGTCGAAAATTAAGTTCCGGAAAGTTGAAAAACAAGTTGTGCAAACACCCGGCGCGGCAGGGAACCAGCGCCACTGCTACTGCCATGCACCCCGCCGCCGATGGTGACGGAGGAAGCCGTATTACGCACGTCTTTGTACAGAATATTTTTGATTCCTACCGTCAGCGACAACCGGTTTTGCCAGAACGAACGTTGGATGGAGGCGTCGAGCTGATGGAAGGCCAATGTCTGACCGCCATAAATAGCATTGCCTTCCGCATCGGCTGATAAGATCCGGCTTACACCGGTGTATTTGTAAAACGCTGAAAAGCTGGTTTTAGCCCGCTTTGCATACCAGAAGAAGTTGCCCGTGACTTCCGGAACGGTAAATCCTTCGTACGAACCCGGCATGTCCAGAATCCGGATGAGACCGTAGCCACCGGAGAGCCGCAGGTTGCGCCAGGAGGCTTCTGCCTGAATGTTTACGGTAGCACTTTTCTGTCGCGCCATATTGCCGTAAATACGCCGTAGACTGGTCGAGTCGTTGGTCGGATTGACCAGCGTAATGCCGTCCTGCACATCGTTGTAGTATGTGCTCAACACCGTATTCATCTGCACGGTCTGGGCAATCGCATATTGCGACGACAGCGAAAGCTGGTAGTTGTGACTGCGCTCAGCCCGCAGCTCGGGATTCCCCAGAATTTCGTGATTCTGGTCTACAAATCGCAGGTACAGCTCCTTGAGGGTCGGTGCCCGAAATCCTTCGGCATACGAGGCCCGGATCTGAATGGTTTCAGTAGGCTGCAACAGCAGGTTCATCGCCGGCACCAGTGGGGCCCGGTACTGCGAATTATAGGCGGCCCGCAATCCACCCTGCAACGTTGCTTTTTGTTTCCAGAAGGTATAAGCGAGGTTGGTATACAGCGCATAATCTTCCTGGCGGTACTGGCCGGATTCAACCGCCGGATCCAGTTTGGAACTGCTTCCGCGTTGCAACGTAATATCATAGCCACCGTCTGCCTTAAATGCACCTATCGTACGGCTGTAGTTGCTGCGCAGGGTAATATCGTCAAACCTACTGGTGTCCTGATCGCCGGTACCGGTAGTAGGGACCTCTGTGAGGGTTTGCAGGTTTTTTTCAACCGACTCCCGGACGCGGTGATAGTAGCTGTAGCTATTGGCCAGCGTCCAATAGCCTTTACCAGCTTTTCCCTCCAACTGCAGCCGGTTGAGCGAGCGGTTGACGTAGAAATACTGATCCAGTCCGTAGGCAGCATACGGATCGATATAGGCCATCCCGCGATTGGAGATTTTTTCACGGAAGTAGTCGCTGGTAGCCGAAAGCTTAAACCCGGACGGCGCGGTGTAGCGGTAAGCCGCCGTACCGAAATACTGTGTTTTGGGCTTGTATAGCAACCGGCGGTAGGGCGCAACCGTATCCAGATCACCCCAGCCTTCAAAGAAATTACGACCGCCAGTCAACTCCAGCTGATGCCGGTCGGTAAACTGCCAGCTCACCGTCGCATCCACGTTGTAGCGGCCAATGGATTCAGTGAAGGCGCGGGCCGTCAGCTGCCGACGCCGTGTTTTTTTAGTGACCAGATTGATCACACCGCCCAATGCATCCGAGCCATAGACCACGCTCATCGGCCCCTGGATCACTTCGATGCGGGCAATACGGGCCAGGTTAAACTGCCCCAGATCAACGGCACCGTTTTCACGACCATTGACCGGCAGGCCATCAATCAGAATCTTGACTTTATTGGCACTCATGCCCTGCGACTGTACTGAAGTACCCAGTACCGGATCGTCCTGGAGTTGCAGACCCAGCTGGGTGGTCAGCGCTTCCGCCACCGTAACAGCGCCCTGCGCCCGGAACTGTTTTTCGTCGATAATCTTATACAGGCTGAGTGCATTTTGCAGCTTGACTGGTGCAGCTACACCCGTGACCACCACCTCGTCCAGATTTTTTCCGGAAAGCGAATCGGCAGGAACCGAAAGACGCTGCTGTGCCCTTGCGGACACAGCAGCGAATGAAAAAGCAGTAAGCAGCAACAGTGTGCGCATCCGGCAGAATTGAATTAGTGCTGAATCAGCAGTTGAGCCGTTTTCGTCCAGCTACCGGTGGCAACCGTTACGAAGTACGTACCGGCAGGGATCGCACCCAACGACAATTGATACCCGTTCAGACCAGCATTCAGTTTTACAGTGTTCGACTGGATGGTGCGGCCCATCGCGTCGGTTACCAGCAGATGGGCGGTTTCAGCTGTTTTTACATCCAGCAGGATCTGGGTTTCGGCGCTGGTTGGATTCGGAGCCAGCATAAAGGCCTGGACCGGTTCTGCAATGTTATTTACAGCCAGCGTGGTACCCAGTTCACGGAATTTATAGCGGAAGATACCGGTGCCGGAACCAGAGAAACCAGAGAAGCGCAGCTGATAGTATTTTCCGGAAACATCGGAGCGGATGAGATAGTTCTTGGCCGTATCGATGGTATAGGTATTGGTCTGCATGTTGAATGTTTTCCAGTCGGAACCAATGGTATGGATATCCGTGGAAAAGGTATTGTTCCGGTAATTCATCGCCGCCGCATCAGCATCGGCCTGAATCACTTCGGCTACTGTTACACCTACATTATGCAAAATTCCGGTCACCGGGTACATTGCTGTAGTAGGGCCCTGCGTAACCTGCTCATAGTACCGGGTAAAAAGCAGTTCCCAGTTATTGCGGGCCGGCTCGCGGGATTGAATCGTACGGTCTACGGCGTTGTAATAGCCAAACAGGGCGTTCGTAAAGCCGTCTTTACGGTACATTTTTACGGTCGTATCACCGGAGCCGTCAAATTTGGCAATGCGGAACTCATAGCGGATCGAGTCGATTGGAGACGAGATGTACTGTTGCACCCACAATTTGTAATCGCCGCTCTGTGTCTTCAGTAAGTACAGTGAATCGCCCACTACATTGTGAGTGGTCATATTGTATTTGCCCCAGGAAAAGTCAAATACGTTCCCCGGATTGCTCATCTGATTGAGTGCGCCCATAGCCCAGGTTGCATCGCTGTTGTACAAGGGCTGGCTGGTGCGACCCACGGTATCAGCAGCAGTCAGCGAAGCGAACTTGGCAGCCGCGCTGTAATGCAGGGAGTACACCATTACATTCTGGCGAACCTGGTTGGCAAAAATGGCTACGTTGGAAGAAGGGCCACCCTGTGGAATCATCTGGAACGCCAGGGTCCAGTTGGTCCCTGCTGCGCTGTCGTTGGTTGGATTGTCGAGCTTCCGGAACACGTCTTTTCCGGCTGCGTTCCCGGTCACCGCTGAATCCGTTTTCCAGGCACCCATCGTCTGGGCAGACGCCACACTACCAGCAAACAGCACCGTCAAAAAAGTCAAAATTGACTTCATAAAAAAGTTGGTTTTTGTAAGATTGCGCAAAGATATTGGGGCCTTTTACGGCAACACTCTTTGTCACGCAGTCTTGACAGAAAGATGACGAAACCCGCTTCAAATAAGGCTTTGCGCCCATTTACAGCTACCTCCTAAGGGCTTCCTTCCGGAAGAGGAGCAGGAGTTGGCATTTACTAGGGCCAGACCTGTACTTCGCGCTCCAGCTCGATGCCAAACCGCTGCTGTACATCCTCCAGAATCTGTTGTGAAAGCGCCCAGATTTCCGCGCCGGTTGCATTCCCGGTATTAATCAGTACCAACGCCTGGAACGGATGCACCCCGGCCCGCCCGGCGATCTTTCCTTTCCAGCCGCTGTGTTCGATCAGCCAGCCCGCCGGAATTTTCACGCGTCCGTCGCCTGCCGGATAGTGCGGCAGTTCCGGGAAGGTTTTTTGCAGCGCTTCGTACTGCGCCAGCGGAAGCGTAGGATTTTTAAAGAACGAGCCGGCATTCCCGGTTACCGCCGGATCAGGCAGTTTGCTTTGCCGGATGCGCATCACCGCCTCTGCCACCTGCTGGGAATTAGGTTCGGTGATGCCCGCTTTCTGCAGCTCATCTCCAATCGCACCGTAGCGAACGTTGACAGCCGCATTTCTGAACAATCGGAAGGTCACCTGCGTAATCATCCCGGTGCCACGCAGCGCATTTTTAAAGATGCTGTCGCGATACCCGAAGGCGCAGTCGGCAGCGGCATACTCTGTAACCCGGCCGTCTGCAAACGCAACAAAGCGCACCGACTGAATCAGGTCTTTCACCTCGACCCCATAGGCACCGATATTCTGAATGGGCGCCGCTCCGACCGTGCCGGGAATCAGCGCCAGATTCTCCATGCCACTCAATCCCTGCTGCAATGAATACAGTACGGTCTGATGCCAGTTTTCACCGCCGCCACAGTGCATCAACGAGGTGTTTTCTGATTCCGGAACAATCGTTTTGCCGAGCATTTTATTGTGCAGGACGGTTCCGGAAACCGGGGCCGTCAGCAGGATATTCGAACCGCCGCCCAACACCCGGAACGGACGGGGCAGGGCCGGATTTTGCAGGGCGGTCAGCAGCTCCGCCTCGCTGTGAAGTGCTACCAGCGCAGCAGCAGTGCCATCAATGCCGAACGTGTTGAGCGTCCGAAGCGATACGGTGGTATCCATACGGGCGAAGATACTTACGCTAACCGGCAAGCGTCTGTTCCGGAACTACCTGCAGCCGGATCAGTGAATCACCCGGTCGGCGCAGCTGGACGAGGCAAAGGCATCCGGTTTGGCCCGAAACGTAAAGCCCATGCCCAGAATGTATCCCATTGCTTCGCGAAGGGCCTCATAAGACCGGTAATTGGGATTGGTGTTGATGTCTGCATGCACTTCCATTTCCACACCGGCTTCTAGAAACGTATCGCAGAGTTGGTAGGCGATATCGATGCTGCGTGCAACTTCCAGCATCATGCGTTCTTTAAGCGCCAGCGGAATCAGGCTCTTATCGGTGCTGAGATACATAAATCCACCCTGCCCCTGCCGCAGAAACACAATGACGGTTGCAAACTCCGTTTCCGTGCCCCGCACAATCGAGTCAGTCCCAATACACACCTTTAGCTTATAGCCAGCGGCTTTTTCCCGTTCCAGCGTCTCGGCTACCGCCTGCTGAATGGGTAGCTGAAGGGCTTCCCCCCGATATTTACGCCATTGCATACGTCTCTGGTCGTTTAAAGAACATTTCCGGAATGTCCCGGAACTATCCTTAAATATACGAACGATCCTTCAGAGCGAGCGTTTCGTAAAGGTTACATTTCCGGAACCAGCGGAGTGGTTCCCCACTTAAATCCTCCCGAATCCAACCCGCAGAGCTGTAAGGCCCGGTGCACTACCGTCAGCGCCAGCTCTTCCATAGTTTGCGGCAGTGAGTAAAACGATGGCGAAGCCGGACATATAATCCCACCCGCTTCGGTAATGGCGGTCATGGCACGCAGGTGCAACAGGTTATACGGCGTTTCCCGGACCACCAACACCAGTTTCCGGCGTTCCTTAAGCATTACGTCAGCGCCGCGGATAATGAGATCACCGCTGACCCCGGCCGCGATGCGCCCCAGCGTACCGGTGCTACACGGACAGATGATCAGGGCATCGTAGCCGGCCGATCCGGACGCAAACGGCGCACTGAAATCCTGCCGGCTAAACATCCGGAAGGGTGGCCCATCCGCAGGAGCCTGTTCCGGACGCTCTGCGGCCCAAACCTGGCGGGCCGTCTCACTCCAGACCACCGACAGTTCGGTTACGGCACCCTGTTGATGCAGCTGGCGTAAGGCCTGAAGCATGAGTTGTGCATAGATCGAACCACTGGCGCCGGTGATGGCCAAAGCAATTTTCATACACGAGATCAAAGTAGTTTCCGGAACCGCTACCAAAGTAGTACCACCTTCCCAAGCCTGCCGGTTGCTTGTTACCTTCGCCTGGCGGCTAAACGCTTCTTTTCTTTTTCCGTCCTACCTGGCACTATGAAAGCGATTCTATCTTTTCTGATTATACTTCTTACAGCCAGTAGCCCTGCATTTGCAGGCGGCGAAGAAGGCGGCATCCGCTGGATGAGCTTCGACGAAGTGCAGGTAGCCATGAAAAAAGAACCCCGCCGGGTATTTATGGATGTGTATACCGACTGGTGCGGCTGGTGTAAGGTGATGGACCGGAAAACGTTTACCAGTCCCGAAGCCGCTGCTTATATTAATAAAAATTTCTACCCGATTAAGTTCAATGCCGAAACCGACCAGCCGATCCGGTTTGTCGGAAAAGTGTGGGAACGGACCGAAGGCAGTAAAACCAACCAACTGGCAGTCGAACTGTTGCGGGGGCAACTGAGCTATCCGAGTACCGTGATTATGGAAGCGGGCTTTCAGCAGGTACAGGCCATTCCGGGCTACCTGGATGTTCCGACCCTCGAAGCCATTCTGACGTATATCGTGGAAGGACATGGCACGGGGCCTAAAGCCATTCCATTTCCGGAATACCAGAAGAGCCACACCCAACAGTGGAAATCGGTGGCTGAATAATCCCGCTAGCTGGTTTCCCGGACAATCAATTTTAATTAAGAACGCCCGCTTCCTGGAAGCGGGCGTTCTTAATTAAGCGGAAAATGTTTTGAATCTAATAGCCTTGACGATGCAGGTATGGAAGAAATTAGTTGCCGGAAAAGGCCGGTGCACGCTTTTGCAGAAATGCGTTGACGCCTTCAGCAAAATCGGCGGTAGTGCCGGCAGCTACCTGCAGTTCTTTTTCGCGCTCCAGTTGTTGTTCGAGGGTATTCCGGAAACTTTCAGCAATGAGTTGCTTGGTAAACGCTACAGACTGGGTTGCCGCTTTGGACATAGTCTGGGCCAGGGTCTTCCAGCCGCTTTCAAAATCCGTTTCCGGAAACACTTTATAGACCATTCCCATCTGCTGTGCTTCGGTAGCGGTTACTTTATCGCCGGTTACCATCAGAGCCAAGGCGCGCTGGGCACCGATCATCCGGGGCAGAAACCAGGTACCTCCGCAGTCGGGAATCAGTCCGATCTTGGAAAAGGCCTGGATGAATGATGCGCCTTCTGAAGCCACTACAAGATCACCCGCCAAAGCCAGGTTGGCACCCGCTCCTGCGGCCACGCCATTCACGGCCGTGATTACCGGTTTGGGCATCATACGGATCTCCTTAATAAGGAGATTGTATTGCTCATCCAGAATTTTAGCAAAATCCACCCGGGTTGGATCTTCTGCTTCGCCGAGATCCTGTCCGGCGCAAAAGCCTTTGCCACCGCCGGTGAGCACCACGCAGCGCACGGTGGGGTCGGCAGCACACTGGCGGAGCAGCTCCAGCAGCCGCAGGGCCATTTCGCGGGTAAAACTGTTGTATTTTTCGGGACGGTTGAGGCGCAGCACGGCTACGTTTCCGTCCATTTCATGCAGGATGGTTTGCGACATGGGTCAAAAGTAGGATTTTGAAGCCCTTCACAAAAAAGGCAGCTATTTTTTCGTCACCTTTGCAGTCCCTGATTTATTCATGGGGCTCTGCACCCTTATTCCTTACCCTCCAGACTTTTCCTTCCCCTTATGGGCCTGTTCAACTTCCTGACGCAGGAAATCGCTATAGATCTTGGCACTGCCAATACCCTTATCATCCACAATGATCAAGTGGTTGTGGATGAGCCTTCTATCGTTGCCAAAGACCGTTCTACCAATAAGATTGTAGCGGTGGGCAAGAAGGCGATGATGATGCACGAAAAGACGCACGAGAACCTGAAAACCATTCGTCCGCTGAAAGATGGCGTCATTGCCGACTTCGATGCGGCCGAGGGCATGCTCCGGGAAATGATCAAGCTGGTGTACCCGAAAAAGCCCCTTTTTCCGCCGTCCTGGCGCATGGTCATCTGCATTCCGTCTTCGATTACAGAAGTCGAGAAGCGGGCCGTACGCGACAGTGCCGAACAAGCCGGCGCTAAGGAAGTCTATATGATTCATGAACCCATGGCAGCCGCCCTGGGGATTGGGATTGATGTGGAAGAGCCTACCGGCAATATGATCATCGATATCGGAGGTGGTACCACCGGTATCTCGGTGATCGCCTTGGCCGGTATTGTATGCGATCAGAGCATCCGGATTGCAGGCGATGAGTTTACCAACGATATCATGGAAGCCATGCGTCGCTACCATTCGTTGCTGATCGGAGAACGCACCGCCGAACAAATTAAAATTCACGTGGGATCGGCTTTGAAAGAGCTGGAAACCCCACCCGATGATATCCAGGTCAACGGTCGCGATCTGGTGACAGGCATTCCAAAGCAGATTTCGGTCAGCTATCAGGAAGTAGCCGAAGCACTGGACAAATCGATCTTTAAAATTGAAGAAGCGATCCTCAAAGCGCTGGAAAGCACCCCTCCGGAACTGGCTGCCGATATTTATCGCCGGGGTTTGTACCTGACGGGTGGTGGAGCCTTGCTGCGCGGACTGGATAAGCGGATTTCCCAGAAAATCAAGCTGCCGGTACAGGTTGCCGAAGATCCGCTGCGCGCAGTCGTACGCGGCACCGGAATGGCTTTGAAGAATATACAGCGGATGCCGTTCCTGATGAAATAAACCATCTGACAGCCTTTCCGGATTCCGGATGGGTGCCAGCGCTGCCGAGGTTTCTTCAACCAGCCCTCCGGTTCGTTCCGGAACGGACGGTTGAAGAAATTCCGACAGCCACTTGCTTCTGTTGCCCCTTCTTTGAGCACCCACTTCTCATTCAGTATTCATCTAAAGTAATCGTTGAAGGCTCTTATTCAGTTTCTGCGACGCTCTTCGCACCTGCTGCTGTTTCTGGCGCTGGAAGGGCTGTGCTTTTACCTGATTGCGCGGAACGGTACGATGCAGGGGGCCGATATTCTATCCTCAGCCAACGCGCTTTCCGGAAGCCTGTATCAAAAGCAAAGCGATGTAGCACTGTACTTCAAGCTGCCGTCCGAAAACGACAGCCTGCAGAAAGAGAATGCCCGGCTACGGGCGCAATTGGCGCAATTGCTTTACGAAACCGATACCCTTCGGGATAGCAGCGGCACTACTACGTATACGGAGCCGGCCGTGTCCGGGAGCCTGGACAGCAGCCGGATTATCCGCTATGCACAGTATCAGTATCGTACGGCGCGGGTGGTTAATAACTCGGTATCCGAACGCAACAACTTTATTACCCTTGCCCGCGGCACTCAGGATGGCGTCTTTCCCGGACAGGCCGTTATTTCCGGAACTGGTGTGGTCGGTAAAGTGGTGTACGCCAAAGCACATTTTGCTGCGGCGATTTCGCTGCTGTCGGATCACCAGCCGGTCAGTGGAATTCTGAAAGACGGCACCCTGGGGATTGTCCGCTGGCGCTACGGCTCGGCCGATGAGCTGGAACTGGAAAACATTCCCGGTGATCTGAAAGTATACCGCGGCGATTCGGTTATGACGACCGCTTATTCGTTTGCTCCACCGGATGTGCTTATTGGCCGGGTAGAAAAGCTCCGGCGCAACAAGCGCAACAATACCCAGACCTTACTGCTACGGCCGGGAGCTAATTTCCGGAAGCTTCAGTATGTGTATGTGGTTGAAAATTCGTTGTCGCAGGAGCGGAAGGCTGTGGAAGACTCGGCCCGTGAGAAAGTTCTGAAACCTGTAACCCGCAACCGATAGGATTATGACCAATCACCCGATGAAGTACCTGTTCCGGTTTTGCCTGCTGGTGGCGATTCAGGTATTGGTGCTCAATAAGATTAACCTGCGCTGGTGGGCTGTGCCGGGTACATTCCCGCTGTTTGTACCCTACCTGTACCCGATTCTGCTGCTGACGCTGCCGTTTTCCACCCGGGTGCCGGCGCTCCTCGCAGTTGGCTTTCTACTGGGACTGTCTGTCGATGTGTTTTCCAACACCGCCGGTATGCATGCCAGCGCCTGCGTATTGGTGGCCTACCTGCGCACCAATGTGCTGGCGGCGCTGTTGCCCAAACACCTGTCCGAGTACGGGCGATTGGAACCGACCGTAAAAACGATGGGCTGGTTTCCGTTCTTCACGTATGCAGCGGTACTGCTGTTTGCGCATCACCTGCTGTACTTTATCCTACAGTTCTGGAGCGGGGTTTCCATCGGGATGCTGGCGCTGAAGATCCTCTGCTCGCTGCTCACCTCGCTGGTGCTGGTACTGGCGTATGTACTGCTGTTTACCCGGCAATCACCGTTGCTCAATACCAGCGGGTCTTCCTGAGAACAGAGCCCGTTTTTTCCGGAACCGGATTGCTACCGGTAAATTTCGATACCGGTATCGCCATCCGACTTGCGCCAGGCGCGATACATCCCTTCTGAGTTGAACGGCAGGCACACATTTCCCTGTGCATCTACCGCTACCAGCCCACCTTCGCCACCAGAAGCAACCAGCTGCTTGTTGACCACCTCATCACAGGCGTCCTGAAGCGACAACCCTTTGTACTGCATCAGCGCGTGAATTTCGTGGCCAACCACGGCCCGGATAAAATACTCCCCGGTACCGGTGCAGGACACCGCACAGGTCGCATTATCCGCCCAGGTTCCGGCTCCGATAATCGGGGTATCGCCGATCCGGCCCCAGCGTTTGTTGGTCAGCCCACCGGTGGACGTTGCCGCGGCCAGATTGCCCATTTCATCCAATACTGCGCAGCCGACCGTGCCCATTTTCTTGCCCCCCGCAGCGGTATGATCGAGTTGCACCCGGTCGGCCGCAACGGCTTCCTTCCATTGCTGGTAGCGAAGCTCGTTGTAGAAGTAGCTTTCCGGCTCAAAGGCAACGCCCTGTGTTTTGGCAAAGGCTTCGGCTCCGGTTCCGGACAGTAGCACGTGTTCTGTTTGTTCCATCACCAACCGTGCCAGCTCCACCGGATTTTTAACGCCCGCAATGCCACAGACACCGCCCGTCTGGCGTTCTTTTCCACAAATAATAGCGGCATCCATTTCGTGACGGCCGTCATGGTTGAACACCGCACCCCGGCCAGCGTTGAAGAGCGGATTGTCTTCCAGCACCGTCACGGCAGCGATGACCGCATCCAGTGCAGCGCCCTTTTGCTCCAGAACCGCGGTCCCGGCGGCGAGTGCCTGGGCCAGTGCTTCGCGATATTGAGCTTCCTGTTCAGGGGTCAGCGAACCTTTAGGAATGGTACCGGCACCGCCGTGCAACGCGATCGAAAACATACAAGGATGGATTTAAGTTCCGGAAGTCAACAGAATGATGCCGCCGCAATGCCCGGAAGGCTGCAATTTTACAGCCGGATGTCCGTTTCAACACTCCGATCCTTTTTTCTATGACCCGTCTCTCGGTAAACATCAACAAAATAGCGACGTTGCGCAACAGTCGCGGCGGTAACAACCCGGATCTGCTGAAAGTGGCGCAGGATCTGGAAGTGTTTGGTGCCGAGGGCATTACCGTGCATCCGCGTCCGGACGAGCGTCATATCCGGTATGCTGATGTACGCGCACTGGTGCCACTGTTAAATACTGAATTCAATATCGAAGGCAATCCCAAAGAAGACGATTTCGTGAAGCTGGTGCTGGAAGCTAATCCTGCACAGGTGACGCTGGTACCGGATGCAACGAATCAACTGACGTCCAACCACGGTTGGGATACGGATGGAGAGGCCGAGTTTTTAAAGCAGATTATTGCCCGGTTTAAATCTGCCGGGATCCGGGTATCAGTGTTTGTCGATCCGGTGGTGCGTGTCATCGAAGGTGCAGCAGCCGTTGGTGCCGACCGGGTAGAATTGTATACCGAAGCATATGCCAAAGGGTTTGTGCAACATCCGGAAGGGGCGATTGCACCTTATGTAAATGCAGCCGAAGCGGCGCGTCGGTTGGGACTAGGCCTCAACGCCGGTCACGATCTCGATCTGCACAACCTACGATATTTCGCAACGCATATTCCGCAGCTGCTGGAGGTTTCGATCGGTCATGCCCTCGTGAGTGATGCCTTGTATTACGGCCTGGAAAACACGGTACAGATGTACCGGAGACAACTGCAACCGTCGGCTTAGCTTCCGGAAGCAGGCTTCGTTACAATCCAAATACATCCACCGCATTCCGGAAGGTATTGGCGTGGGCTTCGACAATGTCTTTAATGTCGGGAGAATAGCCACCACCCATCGCGACCGTTACCGGTAACGAATGCCGTTTGGCCATTTCGAATACAAACCGATCGCGGGCGGCACATTCAGTGCGGGTGAGTGCTAGTTTTCCGAACTTGTCGGTTGTCAGCACGTCTACGCCGCTGAGGTAAAACAACCGCGTAGGCCGAAAGCTGTTGATCAGTTCCGGAAGCTTTTTGTGGAGAATAGCGAGGTAATCGATTCCGGAAATGCCGTCGGGCAGGCCGATGTCGAGGTCACTGTGTTCTTTATGAAACGGGTAGTTGTGGGCACCGTGCATAGAGAAGGTAAAGACTTGTTCATTTCCTCCAAGCAGTGCGGCCGTGCCATTGCCTTGGTGCACATCCAAGTCGCAGATCAGAATCCGCTCTTTGGGATTCTCCACAATGAGCTGGTTGGCCGCCACGGCAAAATCATTGAGTAGGCAGAACCCTTCGCCCCGGTCGGCAAAGGCATGGTGGGTGCCGCCGGCCACATTAAGGGCCACGCCGGTGGTTTCGGAGATCCGGGCGCAGTCGAGGGTACCCTGCAGGATGCGCACCTCCCGCATGACGAGTGGTTCCGACAGGGGAAAGCCGATCACCCGCATTTCACGGGGCGTCAGGTTCAGGGTTTTCATCCGGTGCCAGTAGCCGGCGTCATGCGTTTGCAACAACAATGCTTCCGGAATGGGTTCCGGCGAAAACAGGGCCTCTTCGGTGATGGCGCCTTCATGGAGTAGTTGTGCCGGGATCAGCTCGTATTTGAGCATCGGGAAGCGGTGTCCTTCCGGGAGCGGGTGGGCATAGATCGGGTCGAAGGCGATGAAAGGCTGCGGCATGAGGTGGGCAAACCACAAACAGCCGGGCCGGGAAAAAGATTTTGGGAACCGGCGCAACCAAAACGAAGTACCTTTGTTACCTGAAGTAGTTCTTTGAAAAAGCATCCCTTTGTTTTTTCGCAGCAATCCGGGGCCGACCGGTTTTGACAGCGAGGGGCAGGGTGCGTAAGCAGGTCGTGCGTTGGATCATTAGCACGTAAATCTGAAAATCCAACTCCTAAATGGCAATACTCAGTATGCCATGGCTGCCTAATCTCTAAAAGACTAGCGTAAGCCATTGGGCCGCCGCACGCGTTTTTGCTTTGTACGCAGCCGCCGCCCATCACCTCAACAAAGCATCGGTTGTGCGTTCGTTGCGACGCACTGCTTAAAAACAGCAACTGGGAAACAGGTAGGTTCGTCCGGCTCCGGCCTGTTTCTGAGATTCCAATGCCGCGAATAAACCTGTAGAAAGCGTATTCAGCACTTGTTTGGACGGGAGTTCGATTCTCCCCGGCTCCACGAAACGATGAAACCCGCTCTGGGAGCGGGTTTCATCGTTTTTCACCAATTTCCATCAAATTCATAATCTTAATTATAATCTAGGCTGGCGAAGCTTTTTGAGAGTTCGACTTTCTCACTGGATCGACTACTAATTTCTCCGTTGTATTCCAAAAATTCAATTCGGCAAAAGGGTGCAGAAGCGTTTAGCGATGCGGCTAAGCCTTATATAATTTTTTCAACGCATACACGAACTTGTTTCCGACTGAAACAATGCTTAGGTATTCCTTATAACCTCACTTCTTCGATGTGGCTATCGTATCGCCAAATGCGTTCACCAAAAGCTGTTCATTTATTGCATTGCTCCGTTTTAATATGTCCCGCCTGATTATCCTACGAGCCTTTATTGATGGATTAGAAATGTCCAATTATTAAGTTCCTCAACTATTAATGCCCGTTCATCAACTTTTCAGCCCCGTTTATCAACTTTTCATATTAGTGCAGAATCCCTATCCTAACTTTAATGCATAAACACTATATCGATACTTGTAGATACTGCAATAAATGTGGATCATCTTTGATTCCCTTGTCCCTACAATGACGCAATCCTGATTTCAAAGGTCATTTGACCTCCGATAGCGGTTATGTCCATTTATGACTGGCCGAATGTTTTCTGTGAATAACAGCATGCCCCAACGCACATTTATCACAACGGGGGCAATTGATATTATGCTTATTAATAGCTACAACAGGTAGAGAATCAAGCATGCGCGTTTTTTCTTGTGTATTGTAGCTAACGTTCTAATTTTGCATCTTTTTTAAATTTAATTTTCTTCACAAGGTATTTTTTTCGAATGAAAAGACACTTACTCCAGGCATTATGCTTGATTTGTTCGGGCACCGCATTGGCGCAAAACTTAAGCATTAAAGAAAGTTTTGAAAATGCTCCGTCGGATTATGGCTACACCTCGAACTCCTTCGCCAATACTGTCAACCAGTATTTTCTGCGTGCCAGCGACCCCGTTGTGGTGCTTGGCCAAGCGACATTTGGAAATAGCGGGTCAGTACAAATGACCGGGGAAGATGGCACCTATTTCTGGGCCTGCGAAGGTGTGCGTGGTTCCGGCAGTACACCGGACCCAGCCAAGCCGGCCGGTAATGTGACCCTTAACGCAATCCCCAATGCACAGAATTATACAGGGATAAAAGTTACCCTAGCAGTAGGTGCCCCCCGGGGTGGTGCCGGCAGCACACTGACCCGAATTAACGATCATTTTCGAATTCAGTACTCTTATGGGAGCGCCAGCGGACCTTTTACATCAGTGGGCGAGTTTGCTTACAATCCAGCCCTTAATGGGATTAGCAGCCACTGGACGCGCATGGGCGGCACTACGATAACAGGTGACAGCATTGCCAGGCCAACCTTTAGTGATCATGCATTCGATATTCCTGCAGGCACGGGCGACCTGTACGTACGTATCGAAGTCGATTATAGCGGTTCCAATCACGAAATTGCTTTCGACAATATTCGGGTAACCGGTACGGCCAGCACCGTAGTTAGACCTACAATCACCAGTGCCTCGAATAGCACACTCATCTTCGCAGAAGGCACAGCAACGCCTCTTACGGTATTTAGTAATTTGACGGTGGCTAACCCGGCCATGACGAGCGGGGCCACGCTCAGCCAGGCTACAGTATCGCTTAGCCCATACGCAGGAGCGCAGGATGAAATTACCTACACCATCCCCAGTGGAAGTGGCATCACCGCCACATCCGGCACTGCTAGCGGCGTTTACACATTAACGTTCAGCGGAACAGCGAGCGTGGCAAATTACGAAGCACTGCTCGAGTCCGTGAAGTACAAGAATATTGAGGTTAACAACGCGACAGCAGGAGACCGACTGTTTTCTTATGTCGTGAAATCCGGGAGTGTAATTAGCATTGCTTTGGAGCGTACGGTTAGCGTTACAACAGCGCTCAACGCCGCCAGTGCATTGCCTTATACGGAAAATTTCGATTCAGACGGGGAGGGCACCCGGTATGCATCTAATACCAGAGTAGCGAACTCGCAGGGTTTCGTGCGTTTGACGAATGCATCAGGCGGAAGCGCAACCGCTGGCAGCGGGTTTTCAAATGGTGGTATTACATTCACCAATGTGCAAGGCAGTGGCTATTGGTACACGAATGGCACAAAGGGTAACGTTGTTATTGGAAATGTGGGGCGGATAACGCTAGCCCAGATAAACAGCACGGGTTTTTCTGACCTACACTTCAAAATGAAAGTGGGAGCGAAAAGTAGCTCCAACAGTTACGGGAGTACAGATTACGTGCGCTTTTCCTACAGCACTGATGGTGGCACAAGCTGGACTATTTTCGCTGATTACACTGGTGATGGATTAGTTCTGCGGCTAAATGCTAATTCTGCCAACCCAGCCTTGGATGCAGCCTTGACTGATGCGGACTTTGCCTTAACGGGCATTACACCCGGCGCCCTTATTGATTTCCGAGTGGAGAGTTCCAGCGATGGGGGTGAACAAATTCTGTTCGACAACATCCAGGTGACCGGCACACCGTTAGCCGTAGGTACGCTCAGCGCTACGAGCTTCTGTGCCGGCGCGGCACTAACAGTTCCTTATACGGCCTCGACAACAGCGAATACCGGTAACATTTTTACTGCACAGCTTTCGAATGCCAGCGGATCCTTTGCGTCACCTGTTACAATTGGAACTCTTACAGCAACAGCAACCTCTGGAAACATAGCGGCAGCAATACCGGCAAGCACTTCGGGTGGCACGGGTTACCGTGTCCGGATCATCTCGTCTAACCCATCTTACACGAGCGGCGATAATGGTACCAACCTTACCATCACAGGGACGGCCGTTGACGCCACAAGCAGATACCTTGCAGCCGCATCCGTATCACAGGCAACAAGTGTAAATCAAAATGTCCGCCAGTATTATGCAGATGGATCATGCCGGGGAATTGCTACGGTACAACCTACCGGCGCTGCCATGGGCAATACAACAGCCAGAGTGTTTGTAAAGTCCGGCACCCAGACAACGCCATCTGGTCAAAAATATGTTCGTCGGTATTATGATATTAGCCCGGCTTCCAATGCCGCGACTGCAACAGCCAGAGTGACCCTTTATTACACCCAAGCAGACTTTACTGACTACAATACAAACAGGGGAACAAATCCACCGTTGCCGATTGATGGCACAGATGCAGCGAATGGCAAAGCGAACCTCAAGATCACGCAGCAACATGGCTCATCTGCCTCTGGCGATTTTGGCACCTATACGGGATGGGCAGGCGCAGGTGCCAGGAACGTACTCATCGACCCGGTGGATGCTGACATCATATGGAACAACGCTGACCAGCGTTGGGAGGTGTCTTTTGCCGTCACTGGCTTTTCCGGCTTCTTCGCTTATTCCAGTCTTACCAATACCCCCCTGCCAATAAAACTACTGGGTTTCAGCGCTGAGAGGGCCGGTAACCGGAATCGCATTGCCTGGACCACTGCGGCCGAGCAGGGTGATTATACATTCGAAGTTGAGCGCAGCGCTAATGGCAACGAGTTTAAAACCATCGGCAACGTTGATGGCAGCAACAAGCCATCCGGCTATATTTTTTATGATGAGCAGCCACTGGCGGGCATCAACTATTACCGTCTGAACATGATCGCAGCAAATGGTGAGTCGACCTTCAGCAACATTGCTATCGTGCGTGGCACTGGCACTGGTGGTGCAGTGACTATAGCGCCGGTTCCGGCGGAGCGAACAATTCGCATTATCAATACAGATGCTGCATTGCAGAACGGCAAAATAATGATCTACAACATGCAGGGCATGGTGGTGTATCAGGGTGTGTTGCTGAGGGATCAATCAATTGATGTCAGCTCCTGGGCTGCAGGCAGCTATGCTTTGCACTTACCAAATGGTGAAGTGCTTCGCATCGTGAAGAATTGATCATATCCTACAAAATCGTAAAAAGGGAAGCTGCCTCATGGTAGCTTCCCTTTTTTCATGTCGGTTTGTCCTGCTAAATACCTGCAAGCGAATGGTAATCACTCCTGTGTAATAAAGCGATTCTACAGATCGCATGACAATAGCATTTCGATAACCCGCAGATCCTCAGCGAAATAGTTCGACATTCCGCGCTCTGGTTCCACCCAAAAAGGGAAACTACTTTTAAAAAATAGTTTCCCTTTTTTATTTAAAGTACCAACAGCCTAGTCTATAGGGTGAATGCCAGTTCAGCCTGCTCACAGAACGTTTGTAGACCAAATAGCCAAAATGGACATGCTCCATCGCTAGTGCACCCTCGGCTACCTTGTATGATATAGATATATTTTTAGGGTTTTCGACGAGATCAACAAGCCGGGATTTAAGGCTGTCGAAGAATAAGCTAAGCAATGGACTTGTACATTCTAGCTATCCAACTGAAAGATCGGCTGATAGGCCTTCGAATGGCTGTACCTCCGGCGCTATGGTCCTGTTGAATCCCATTCTCTCCCTATCCGGATCATTCACCCTTAACGATTTAAACGCTATACAGCCTAACCAACAGCTACTTGTCTGGACATTATTTCGCTTCAACTACATAAGCATTCAGTTCGATCATTTTTCCATCTTTGAACCGCCAGACATCACAATACGAATACCTGGTTGGTTGTCCCTGTGCATTCAGTAGGGTAATCATCCCCATTGCAATAACATAGTCTTCGCTGGCAATCATCTTATCGGTCGTGAATACCGGAGGCGTCCGGTAGGTTCGTTTCATGTACTGTCGTATGGCCTCTTTGCCGATCAGCTGCTGTTCACCCTCGAACGTCCATTCACTGTTTTCGGCACAGAAGGCCAAATACCCTTCATAGTCTCCGTTTGCAATCGCCGCGTTGGCAGCAGTCAATAGTGCCTGATTATTCATTGTTGGGTTAGTCTGTTGCTCATGACTCTGTTTGAAAGGATGTTTCGTTTGGGCATTAGAGGAGATTCCAATACAAAGCAGCGCCAGTATTCCCAGCACTTTTTTTAGGTCTCCTATTCTCACCGGTACCGTTCGGGACGTCGGTGCCGGATTCCGGAAAAGCATTCTCCGGTACAAGGTGGTACGCCTATGATTGACTTCCATTTCCTGATGTGTTTGTTGATGCAAAGCTATTCGTAGGTACGCTACCTTTAGACGGTACCTACGAATTGTTAGGTACTGTAAAAAATGTAAGTAATGGCTACCATCAAGGTGACGTCAACCAATTTTGCCAACAGGAAACGACTTCGTGAGGAATGTCCTGAAATCTATGCGATCAGTATGATTGGCGGACAATGGTCACTGGTCATCTGTTCCTGGTTGTTAGCTGGAAAACTGCGATTCGGGGAATTGAAAAAAGCACTGCCCACAATCACGGAGCGCATGCTCACGTTGCATCTCCGGAAATTGGAAGCACACCATATTGTCAGCCGAACCGTGTATCCTGAAGTTCCTCCGAGAGTCGAGTATGAGCTGACTCCTATCGGATATGAGCTCGCACCTATTATCAGGCAACTGGAGAAATGGGGCGCCAAACACAAGCGTGAACGGAAGGGCACAACCGATTCCATATGAGCCTGATCGACGTACCTAACGCCATTCTTAAACACTTATGCACCTGGTTTTTAAGTCGCGTATTCCTGTAGTTTAAATACGCGTGTTTTGCAGGCAAACGATGGCAATGTCTAACCGGATTTTATTACCACATATCGAAGCGGTTATTGAATGCGCATGCTTTCACGCCCTCTTGTACACTGTGCAAAAAGGAGGATATCGGGCTCTCAGCCCTGATCTTTACGTTTCAGTAAGCCGCCAGATCGAACCGTTTTTGGTGGGCTCCATCTTCAGGTGTCCTTGTGTAGTTAGTTGCTTCAGATACGGCTCTACAGATTTTCGTTCCATTCCGGAGAGCTCGGAAAACTCCCGGGCTGTAAGGGATGGATACTTCCGGAACAGCGTTTCCCAGGACCGGTCGTACGTTGCCTTTTCAACCTGCGGATACAGGTTCCGGATCACCTGCTCATAGGCCGCGTATGGCTTGGAGCCGTATATCATTTCCTAGCTTCCGGCTTCATTGACAACAAACATCGTTGGGAATCCACGCACACCCAAGCGCTGTCCCAAAGCCAGATCGGCTTCAAAAAGAGCCTTCGCCTCACCGTCCATATCTGTTTTCATCCAGGCGGTATCCAGACCCACCCATGTGGCAACAGCAGAAAGCACGTCCCATCTAGTGATGTTCTTTTTCTGTAGAAAAACGCCTTCCCGGATAGCCCGCAAAAACAGATGGGCTTTGTGTTCGTCCTGCAGCTGGGCCGCCTTAAAGGCAATCGACGGCGGATAGGAGGAAGACAGCGGATCTTCGATCCAGACATCGCCGTCGATCGGCATATCGTAATGATGGCTGGCTTCGTCCCAGTGGGAGGCCACATCCGATGGCTTGCTGATGCCACCACTGTTGTAACTCCAGTCGGGGAGCAAGCCTCCCATGTGATACTCCACCTCCACAGTGGCTCCATATTCCAGTTCCAGTTTGCGAAGCTGCGGTTCGATACCCCAGCAGGACGAACAAATAGGATCGGTGAAATAGATGATTTTAACCGGCTTGTTCGTGTGCAGACAAAGGGCCGACAAACCTGACGGCGCGCGTACCGGCAGCTCACAGATGCCGGTTTCCGGATCGCAGAGCATCGGGTTGGTGGTGTTGGTTTTCATAGAATTGATTTGTACCTGTGCGGAACATCCGCTCAGTATGCTGCCGAGCAGTCCGATCAGAATGAGAAGCGATTTCATGTGCGAAGCCGTTTAAACGGTGGCAGGCAGCGGGATCGGTTTCCGTTATCAGAACGACCGTATTCGGAAGCACACTGCTTCTTATTTTTAACCCTTCAAAGGTCAGGCCGTTTTTCAGGGTGCCCAATACGTCAAAAAAAGTAGACTACCCCAAACACTATAGCTAAATGGAAAACACAACCTGCCCGGCTGAAACCTTGCTCAAGGCGCTGTCCGGAAAATGGAAGCCGCAGCTGTTTCGGTTGGCACCCGACACGCCCATCCGGTTTAATACACTCTTACGCCAGTTGCCGGGTGCTACCAAGCAGTCGCTCGCCAACGCCCTGAAAGAACTCGAAGCGCAGGATTTGCTGAAGCGCCTGGTGATCCGGGAAAAGCCACTTCACGTAGAATATGTCCTTTCTGAAAAAGGCACCGCACTGATTCCATTGTTTCTGCAACTGGAGCAGCTGATGGGATGATGTTTTCAACACCGCTCCGGATTTCAGACAAGCGGTTTAACCGAAACCGGCGGCGTACTGGTTATGTAGCCGTGTCTTTTCCGGAAAACGCTCGGCAGGTACATCCCAGACTGAACGGGTCTGTTTCAAAAAAAGTCTCCTGTTTCAAGTGGTGTTGAAACAGGAGACTTTTCTTTTTGCGATCCAGCCAGACCATCGCGACATTCGATCCGGAACGCCCCTTCAATCAGTGTGATCTGGCCATCCGGATAATGCCCAGCTTCTGCAGGCCCCGCATGCTCCAGTAGCCGGGATCCAGTTCAAACCAGCGTACGGCATTGTTCTGACGACCCGGGTTCTTGTGATGGTTGTTGTGATAGGCTTCGCCCCAGAACACCAGATCAACCGGCAGAATGTTTTTAGAGGTATTGTCCATCTTGTAATTCTCGTATCCGAACCGATGCGCCCACCAGTTGATGCAAAGGCCTTGGAACGCACCCATCGTAATGGTTAACGGCAGCAATAGGTATTGCCACCAAGCCGTAGCCAGCAGTGCATAAATAGCGATGTAAATCCCTACAAAAAGGGCCCGCATCCAGAAGGTGTGTGTCAGACGCTCAAAAGCAACCCAGGATGGCAGGTTTTTCCGGTACTTGTCGGCTACCGGTGTTTTGCCGGTATAGATATCAAGGTAGTTGTTGCGGGTCACCCACATCATATGCATCGCATTGCGGGTGAAGTGTGGTGAGTGCGGATCTTCTTCCTGATCGGTATGCTCATGGTGCAACCGGTGCATGATTCCATAGGTATTGGCCGAGATATAAGACGAGCCCTGCGATAGGAAGCAGCCGATGTAAAACACCTTTTCCCAGGCTTTACTCATCGTAAATGCGTTGTGAGCCGCATACCGGTGGTGGAATACCGACTGGAAAAACAGCGAGATATACCAGTGCAGTATAAAAAAAATCAAAATAGCCATATTCAGAAGCAGAAGCAGGCATTCATTTCCGATGGAAAGGGCGCTGCAACTCTTTCAAATGTAACCGATTAAAATCCGGGGAGCCGGGTTAACCGGAAATCTTATGATGCTGTTGGCAACTTCCGGCCTAGGTGCGAACGGCCATTCTTATTTGGACGGTCTTCACACAAAAAGCTCCGGTAGATTGCATAAAACAATCTACCGGAGCGGCTTATGTAGTTTCGGTATGAGTCCGGATTAGGCTTGGCTGTCGCGCAGCGCCTTGATCTGGTCATGACCGGCATTAACGCCTTGTTGCTGACGGCTGATAACCGCTACGGCGTTGGCGCTGATTTCGTTGCCATCCTGCAGGGCAGTGCGATACGCTTTTTTAATAGCATCTTCGCCACGCTCACACTCTTCCAGAATGCTTTTGCGATCGTGTCCGCTGAACGTTGCTTTTACATCGATCCAGGCCCGGTGAATGTCACCCAGCAGGCTGGTTCCGGTTTCGGCATCCGCTCCTACCAGGTTGCGCAGTTCAGCTGCATTGGTCCGGCTTTCGTTGGCCAGTTGCGCAAAAACGGCTTTCAGATCGGCATCGCCACCTGCTTCCAAGTCTTTGGCTGCTTTTTCAAATCCGGCAACGCGGTCGTTGTTGATTTCGATCAGATCGTTCAGTACTTCGTGGGTTTTGTTAGACGTTTCCATGGTAATGGGGTGAGGGTGAAGGATGTTTATAACCGCCTTACTTACAAATTTGATGCCGGCCTGTAGGGGCAGTTCCGGATACTACAGGCATCAGATGGCTTTCAGCATCCAGGTAGCCTGTATTTTGGGCAGTCCTTCCGACTGGGGCTGCTTCCGGAAGGCTTCCGGAAGCACATTGATCAGATGCGGCAGCGCACTGAGCCCGTCCGGATTGGGTGTTGCCTCGGCTACAACCTCAAGGCCCTGGCTTCGAAAAAAAGCAGCGGCCGACTCATAGCTTTCAAACTTGTTTTCTTCGATGTGGTGCTGCTCAAAAAACGCCGCTTCGCCGCTACTCTGTGGAATGGCGTTCAATGCTTCTGTTCCGCGCCGCACATACACATCTGCGGTAATCCAGTATCCACCGCGCTGTTTCAGAATCCGGTGAATGATCCCGCAGAGCTGCTGCTTCTCCGCTTCGTTCAGATACATCAGCAACCCCTCGTTTACGATCGTCAGAGGCCCGTTTTCAAAGCGGTTGACCACTTCCTGAAAAGCATTCTCATCCAGTGCATTTAGGGGCAACAGCTCCAGTTGGCCGAGGAGCTGCTTATCAAGTTGCTGATGGGCTACCAGCTGTTGCTTTTGAGTCATCAGGTCCGGAAGATCGGTGTCGATGTAATGGATGGTTTCGTCCTGCATACACAGTTCAACACCCCGCAACGAGAATCCGGATGACAGTTCCAGCATGTTCCGGGTCTGCGTTTGGCGCAGCAACTGGTCGATACTCCAGTACCGGCTTTCGAAATGCAGCACGCGTGCCCAGAATCCGAAGTCTTTATCGTCAAAATTCAGGTCAAACACTTCGCTGCCCTGCATCAGCGCTGCCAGTTCTTTGGCATAGGGAATATTCGTATAGCCTTTGAGCAGCAACAGCGACTTGGCAGAAGGACTCACACTGGTAAAATCTTTGGATTCGGATGTCATTGGGGAAATTTTAAAGGTCGAAACGCCGGCCGGATTAATTGTAAACGATTGAAAAGCAGATTCATTCGCAGGCTGCCGGTCTGATACCATTCACACGAACGGTAAAAATTTCGTACCCCATACCGCTTCCGGAATCCACGGCATACTTCTGCTGGTGGTGCGTTCAAAATCCTGTTGTGATGACCGAAGCGTCTTCTACTCCCTTATCTCCGGAATCGTTGCCGTCTAAGGCTTCCCCTGCCGATCATCTGGCCAATGAGCGTACGCTGCTGGCCTGGATCCGGACCGGGATTGGCATTATTGCATTCGGATTTGCAGTCGTAAAATTCTCACTGTTTGTACACCAGCTCTCGCTTGCAGTGGGCAACCGGCTTCCACCTCCCCGCGGTTATTCTGCCGGAATCGGAATCGCACTCGTCGGATTGGGGACGCTTACCATTCTATTAGCGTATCAGCGCTATCGCCGTACCGAGCAGCAACTTAAAAGCGGTACGTATGCAACGTCGCCCATTCTGCTTCAGCTGTTGATTGCTTTGATCGCACTGGTGGGAGTAGCCTTGCTGGTGTATCTCATCAGTACTACCTGAAGGCATTCCGGAAAGCTGCTTTCAGACCTGTTGCCGCTCGGGCAATACAATATGGAACGCAGCACCGCCGCCCGGACTGGACGTGGCATACAGATTGCCATTGTGATTGGTAACGACCCGCTTGCAAACTGCCAGTCCGATTCCGGAACCGGGATAGTTTTCGCGCCCGTGAAGCCGTTTGAATACGTCGAAGATCTGCTCTGTGTATTGGGCGTCAAATCCAATGCCGTTGTCGGCCACTGTAAAGTGCTGATACCAGACCCCCGGAATCGGTTTTTCGATGATTTGCGTTACGAGCGCAGGATCGGCCGGCTGACAGGTGATGTGGATGTGTGGAGGCCGGTCCGGAGCCGTAAACTTGAGGGCGTTGCCGATCAGATTGTAAAACAGCTGATTCATCTGCAGGCTCACGGCTTCAATTTCCGGAAGGTCGTCTACCTGCAGCGTTGCTTTCTTCTCAGTTACAATCAACTCGAAATCAGTCCAGATATTTTGCACAGTTTCCCGAATCGATACCGGTACTGTCAAAGCATCTGTGCGTAAGAGGCGGGAGAAGGTGAGCAAATCCTGAATCAACAGACTCATCCGTTCGGCAGAGCTGCTGATTTTAGCCACAATGCCCTGCGTTTTGTCGGACAGTTCACTGAACCCGCTGAGCATATTACTGAAGATGCGGATTTTACGCAACGGTTCCTGTAAATCATGCGAGGCGACGTAGGCATACTGAGCCAACTCGTCGTTGCTGTGCTGAAGCTGCGCGTTCGACTGCGCCAGTTCTTCATTGGTCGCACTGAGTTCCTCGACGGTCGCAGCCAGTTCTTCCGTACGTTGCAACACCTTGGTTTCCAGTTCCTGCTGCACTTCCTTTTGCAGGGTTACATCCTGTGCGGTGCCTTCGATCGCAACCGGTACGCCGGAGGCATCGAACCGAACAGTTCCCAGCACATGAATGATGCGGCGGCGGGTGGTCTTCAGGTTGAGAATGGTATAGATTTCATTCACCACCCCTTGTTCCGGCAGCAGGGCATTCCGGAACGCCTCAGCCACCCGGGTCTGGTCTTCCGGAATCACATTCTCAAAGTCTTTGATCTCCCCGATATAGGAATCGGCCCCCAGCCAGTCGGCCATGCGAGGGGAGTAAATCATGGTTTCGCTTTGCAGGTCTATACGCCAGTTGGCCAGTTCGGCCAGGTCGGTCGCATTGCGCAAGGCCCGTTCTTTTTCTTCAATCACCTGCCGCACCACAACGGCATTGGTAATCTCAGTAGCCGTATTGACAACTCCGTAGATCTCACCGGCGACGTTGCGTAGCGGACGGTAATCGAACTGGTAGTACCCTACGTGAGGCTCGCCGTGACGCACGAACAGAATCTCTTCTTCCGGCTGGTAGAACGGTTCACCGGTTTTATAGACATGCAGCAGCCGTGCGCGGGTTTCGGTATCTTTTAATTCCGGCATGGCGGTCATAAAAGGCTTTCCGACAATGTCAGCATCCCGCCCCAACAGTTCCAGCATCTTCTGATTCATCACATCCACGATCATCTCCTCGCCCAGGTACACGGCCTGTGCAACAGACGATTCATTGATGAGGGTGCTGGCAAACAGATTGCGCTCCCGGAGTTGCTGGCGCGAATGGATGCGATCGGTTACATCCTGCGCCATTTGGATGATCCCATAGACCGTTCCGGAATCATCCCGCATGGCTTTATACGTAAAGTCGAAGTAGTAGGTACCCAGTACCCCGTTCCTGACTACATCGGCCGGCACGTCAGTCCCGCTATAGGTTCCTCCACTGGTAAATACATCGTCCAGAAGCTGCAGAAAGGGCTGTCCCTCCATCTCCGGAAGCAGTTCTGCCAGGGGCATTCCGATTACATCCGTGCCTTTACCCCAGATGTCGAACATGGGCTTGTTGGCGACTTCGACCCGCAGTTCGCGACCTACAAACAAACAGGTGGCCAGTGGTGCTTCTTCAATAAGCGTCCGGAACCGGACTTCACTTTGCATCAGGTCCCAATTGGTTTTACGGGCTCTAATCAGCGCCATCACCTGCCGGGCCAGTGCCTTAAGGGCCTCCATCTGCGCATCGCTCAGCTGGCGTACGGCGGCATCAATTACACAAAGCGAACCCAGCGCATACCCGTTCTCATCTACAATCGGAACACCGGCATAAAACACAATATTCGGCTCGCCCGTTACCAGCGGGTTTTGCGCAAACCGCTTATCCAAACGGGCATCTTCCACCACCAGAGCCGTGGTAGGGTCCAGAATATTGTGCGCACAAAAGGCAATTTCGCGGGGCGTTTCTCTCGTATTGACCCCCTGAATCGACTTAAACCACTGGCGTTGTTCATCAACCATACTGATAAGCGCAACCGGTGTCTGGCAGATATAGGCCGCCAGCCGGGTAATGCTTTCATACTCTTCTTCCGGTACGGTATCGAGAATGTGATAGCTGTTTAAAGCCGCCAGGCGCTCGTGTTCATTGGCAGGCTTCTGAGGTATTTGCATAACTGGAGGGTGGCAGGGACCGTCCTGCATGGACAATGCTCCTAAATCCGCGCCAAGGTCAACAGTGCCTTTACCAACAACGCATCCACAGAACCATCACGTACATCCGAAAAGGTTCTATCCGCAAAATACCGATTCGAACAGGAATGGAATATTTGAATCAAACGCACCACTACGGGGATACCGGTTGCAGGCAATACTTTTAGGCCTTAAACAGCATGGTAACCGGTTTTTATTTTTCCGGAAATCCGGCATCTTATCTTAACTTTTTTAGTAGTCCCTTCTATGCGGTGTGTTTCAATTGGTCTTGGGTTGGTGCTGCTGGGCGCGGCCTCCTGCGAAAAAGTCATCGACCTGAAAGTAGGCGACAGTACCCCCCAGGTAGTGGTGGAAGGCCGCGTAACCGATAGTGCTCAGGCCTGGACAGTGCGGCTGACCAAGACCATTCCGTTTGACACCTCTACCTACGAAGAACCGGTTGCCGGAGCCAGCGTCCTGATTCAGGATGCAACGGCCGGTACCACCGATACCCTCCGGGAAGCGATTCCCGGCCATTATGTGACGCAGTTTGCAAAAGCAGGTGTGGCTGGTCATACTTACAACCTGACCATTCAGTCGGCTTCCGGAACGTTTACGGCTACGTCTGTCCTCCCGCAGCGCGTCCCGATTGACAGCACCCGCGTGGAAACGTCTTCGGCGTTTGGGCGCACAGCTGCGCAGCTTTTTGTCGTCTTTACCGATCCGCCCGGCATTCCGAATTTCTACCGGTTTGTGTTGCGGGCCAATGGGAAGAAGCAGCGGACCGATGTGCGTGACGACCGGCTGACCGATGGGCGTGTAAACGGCCGGCCCAGCATCCTGCCGTATGATGATGAAGAAGGCATTGGTTCCGGAACCGTAGTAACGATTGACATCGAAGGACTGGATGCAGGCGTCTATAATTATTTCAGATCCTTTGGCAATGCAGACGGCAGCAGTGCCGCCCCGGCCAATCCGATAACCAATATTCAGGGAGGCGCACAAGGTTATTTTGGCGCTCTTTCAGTGCAGCAGCAAATCATTGTATTGCCTTAAAAAGAATGGATTTCCCGATGCCTGGCTTCAAGAACCTGTTCCAAGTATTTGTATGCTGGCTGTTGCTGGCTGCCCCGCTGTATGCACAGACAAAGAAGAAAATGCTTCCGGAACAGCTCTTTATGCGGCAGGTAACCGCTGCGTTTCAAAGCCAGCAGGTCCGGGATTACCTGCCGTTGGTGCCGGCGCGCGAGGCGCTGGATTCCTTAAAACCTGTACTGGAAACGGTATTTCGCTATTCCGGAATGGATGCCGGCGAAGTGGCGCAGGATGGCTTTCAGATGAGTCTGGAGCGGGCGACCGTTCGCCGGTTTCAACAGTTATCCGCTTCCGGAACAGAGATGGGGATGCATTGGGCCCACCTGCGACTGGCACGCTACCAGCTGGTGCGGCAGGTCAAAACACGCGACAGTTTGCTGGAAGCGTTGGTTCCGGAACGCTATCAGGGATATGTATTTTTGTTTGATCCGATGCTGCAAAAAACCTTCTGCATGCGTATCCCGGATTTGTTTGTATTTGGCTCCCGGGTTTACGGGGGAGCGCCTATCCGGGTGTTCCCGGCCGAGACCATTCCGGCCTATGAACGCCACGCAGAAGCAGCCGCCCGTGCCGAAGCCAAAGGACAGAAATACATTGCTTTTACGCCTCCCGAATTGCCGGATGAAGAAGTGGCCGACAGCACTGAGGAGGAGGCCGTTCCGGGATTGCCGGCACCCAAAGGGATCGTCGCCGAGCGCCGATACTTTACAGGTTATTTTGATAAGGAGAAACCGGTAGAGCTGTTTATCCGGGGATACCGGGGCGATTGTGCCGACGGAATTTGCCGGTGGAACGCGGTGATGCGGGTCGGAAATGAAGCCGATTGGGTACCGATGACGCTGGTCAAAAAGAACGGTTCCTGGATCCTGACAGAACTTCTGGATATCGCAACCATGGAATTAAAAGCAGATGGATCTGACCTTACCGGCACCTGGACGGCTGCGGATGATGAAACCGGATACGAGGTCAAATTAACCGAAGAACGACCGTCCAACCGGATGCTTTCAATACTCGAAGAAGTACTGGATGACTTCCGACTGTAAGTAAATTGGTATAAAATATTTAATGTTTATCTGGGTTCTTAGCTTCTGAAGAACTAGCAATATACTTATTTTTAAGCTTGTTTATCATTAAAATGCAAACTATTTATTTCTAATGATTGCTGGTTGAATCCTATAGTTAAACAGCTGGCTGCCACCCAATACATTAGTTATTTTATATAAACCACTTCCTGTTTTCAATCAATTTTTACATGCAATTTTTGCTGCCTATTACGATCCCGGAGTCTCCGGTGCGGCTTCGGCACAGCGACCGGATTTTGCTGCTTGGGTCCTGCTTTACGGAGCATATCAGCAGTCGGTTATCACAAACGGGATTTCAGGTTGTCTCAAACCCACAAGGCATTTTATTCAATCCGATCAGTACCGCTCAGGCACTCGAAAACATCCTGATGAGCCGGCAGTGGACGCAGGATGATTTATTTTCACTGAATGGGCTCTGGAATAGCTGGCAGCATCACAGTCGCTTTTCCAACGTCTCTGCTGAAGCGGCATTATCAGACATGAATGCTGCTACATCGACTGCTAGTCAACAGTTACCTCAAACCAATTGGATTATAATCACTTTAGGAACCGCATTCCAGTATGTACTGCAGGAGCGTAGACTGCCTGTTGCCAATAACCATCGTGCACCCGGTCAATGGTTCGAGAAGCAGCTGCTGACCCCGACTGAGATCACATCGCAGTGGTCGCAGTTACTTACCCGCCTCTTTGCAGAACAGCCACAGGTTAAGGTGATTTTTACGGTTTCCCCGGTGCGTCATGCCCGTGATGGAGCCATTGCCAACAACCGCTCCAAAGGCCGTTTACTCGATGCCGTCCATAATCTGTGCGAGGCATTTCCGGAACATGCGTTTTACTTTCCGGCGTATGAACTAGTGGTCGATGTATTACGCGATTATCGCTTTTATGACATTGACCTGATTCATCCGAACCATGCCGCGACCAGCTACGTATGGGAACAGTTTATCAAATACTGGATTGATCCGGCAGCAATACCCATTATGGAAAAAGTAGCTGAATTGAACATTGCCCGGAATCATAAACCCCGCTTTCCGGAAACGGAAGCCCATCAATCCTTCCGGAAAGCATCCTCCGAAAAAGCAATTTATCTGCAACAGCAGTACCCGTGGTTGCAGCTAGCTGAACTCATCGCTTTTTTCAAATAAAAGCCTCTTAGCGAAACAAAGTATACTAATTATTTATTAGTACGGGCAAATACATATTCGGCAAAACCCAGCAAATCCCAGAATACATTGCCCTGGATAAAACCCCGTTTGAGCAGCGCCTGAACCATCCGGACCGGCGTCAAAAATAACAGTGGCAGACTGCGCCGGGTACCTGAAGCCAGTACCGTCATATCGCTTTTTTTAAACCAGCTTTCTACTTCCTTATAGTTGTAAATACGCACATGTGTAACATCGTCATAAAAATTAAGGGTTTCTCTCATGGAAGGCAATTTCGTGCTTCGCTGTCCCGGATACTCCACGTAAAAATACCCGCCCGGTTTTAGCTTTTTGACCAGCGCTTCCAACACCCGCTCGCCTTCTTTAAGATGCTCCAGCACGTGCGCCATCATGATAAAATCGAAGTACCCATCGGGTACCTCGTCGTACCGGAGGGTAGACAAATCGACATTGTAAAACCGGTGCATCGCTGCCCGGTCTGCATCATCATATCGATACCCATCCCCCATATCCAACCCGTGGTATTCGCAGTTGGGATACAATTTTTTGGTATGCGCGGGGGAGTGGTTTCCGGAACCGATATCCAGAATCCGGAAGGAATCGTTCCAGTCAAACGCCTTGTGCAGAAAGGTAAACTTGGGAGCAAGCGCAAAAGGCGACCAGGACGGCGGCAGGATAGGCATTCCGGAATAAACGTATTGACGGGATAAAAGAGCCGCGAAAATAACCCGGAATCCACTTTGGGCCGTAGCTGTTCTTTAAGCAGGACTGTCGTCCATTGCCCGGTTGAAAAACGCAACGACCGGAGCCGCTTCCCGAGCCAGAGCCAGAATCTTTTTCACCGCGTCTTTTTGGTGTAGCATCGTATCCGGTAGCGGGTGGCTGAACAGAAAACTTTTATGTTTCAGCAAGCCGATGGCAGGATTGTCGGCTGTGTATCCCTGAGGCAGCGTCCGGAGCGTTTCACCTTTCAGCTCACCAAAGGCTTTCCGGAACGAAGGCTTTTGAAGTAATCCCTGCAACTCGTCAAACGAATAATCAATCTCCTGGCGCACGGCCTTCATAAGAGCCCCCTGTGGCTCCCACATCCCGACGGATAAATGTGACTGCCCCGGTTTGATATGCAGATAATAGCCTGCGTCAACAGCCTTCTTACCGGCCCGTGAAAAGTATGCGGAAAAGTGAGGCTTGTACGGCGCTTTGTTTTTGGAAAACCGGACATCGCGGTAAATCCGGAACAGCAGGTCGCGGGTCGCCTGCTCGGCCAGTTGCGGCACCAGCGGTGTCAGTCCCTGTCGCAACGCATCGGCAAAAACCATAAAATCGGCGCGGGCCGCCTCATATCGCGGCCGGGATTCTTCAAACCAGGTGCGGTCGTTGTGTACATCGAGATCGGTCAGAAAAGACAGGGTTTCCGGAAGCAGCATAGATTCGTACCAACAATCCACGACGAAAATCGTTTCCGGAACAGGCTAAAAAAATCCCGTCAGCATGTCGCCGACGGGATGCAAACGATCCGGGATTGCCTGAATCGGGCTTACCGCATTTGCTTGGAATAATACAGCGCAATGGCAGTTACAGCGCCTCCTATCAGAAAGCCCATCAACTGAAATCCAACTGTGCTGATGGAAATAACCTGACCAATCACAAACATGGCCGCATACAGGTATGCACCCCATTTCTGCATCGTCCACAGGCCCCACATAGATGCGGCACCAATCAGGATGCTGATGATGAGATACGGTTTGTACCAGGCGCCCAGGCCCAGTACACTGAAGTCGACCGTGAGGGCAAACAGCGATAGCACCAGGCCGATTGCGCCGATGATACAAATGACGGTGATAGCCGTGGGACGCTGCGGTACAACAGGTTGGTTAGTAGATTGAATATCCATAGAAGAAAAAGGGTTTAATTCAGCGCAAAAGAACTCCTTAAACCGTAGAGAAAGAAGAGTTTGAAAATTAATTTTCCGGAAACAAAAAAGCCGCTCCCGTAGAGCAGCTTTTTTCCGTTCGGACGTGAACACTACTGGACTCGAACCAGCGACCTCTACCATGTCAAGGTAGCGCTCTAAACCAACTGAGCTAAGCGTCCATATAGGATGCCAAAGGTAAGGGTGAACCTTAATTTTATCCAAAAAGCTAGCAGACTTGACACGACCGATGGAAATTTGTATCTTCTGGTTAGTTTTTAATCCGGTTCCGTATTGATACATCTCTCCTCTTCTGCTTTTGAAATCCTCTTCAACAGCACGCCCCATCTGGCGATTCTGCTGGACGCCGATCACCCCACCTGGCCGGTCCTGGCAGTGTCTGATTCCTTCCTGGCAGTAAACCACCAAACGCGGGAGGCCCTGCTGGGAAAACCGTTTCCGGAAGTATCCGGTCAACTGGGGCATCCGCTTCCGCCCGATCAGTTCCGGGCGTCGGTTGAGCAGGTGCTGGCGACTGGTCAATCCCATCAGCTCTCCCAGGTAGCCTCCCTCTACAGCGCTTCAACCGGCCAGGCGGCAACCCGCTACTGGAATGTTGAAACCCATATTGTGCAGCTTCCGGAACCCACCGGTGCGTTCCGGCGGGTCATCCAGCATACAGCAACCGATGTGACGGATCAGGTGATTGCCCGGCAAGCCCAGACCAACCGGCTTGAACAGGCAGAATCGCAGAACATACAGCTCCTGGAAGAAAGCCAGACCCTTAAAGACCTGATCGACAGCTCACGGGTCAACGCCTACACCCTGGTTCCGGTCAAAGACGCCGGCGGGCAAATCATAGATTTTCGCTTTAAAGCGATGACGCCTCAGTTCCGGGAGCATTTGGCGGCCGCCCAGCCGAATGCAACACACGCTACCATCAGTGAGATGTATCCTCATTTTCAGCAGGATCCTTCCTTCCGGCACTACTGCAATGCACTGTTGCAGGGCAACCCCAACAGCTATGACCTGTTGCATGCCGAAGGTTCGTCCGGACAGTGGTGGCACAAAACCATCACCCGGCTGTCTCCAGAAGAAGTACTGGTAACGATGATTGACCAAACCGACATCAAGCGGGTGCAGCTGCAACTGGAACAAACCATCGATGCGCTCAAACGCTCCAATGCCAATCTGGAAGAGTTTGCCTATGCGGCCTCACACGATCTACAGGAACCGCTTCGTAAGATTCAGACCTTCTGCACCATGCTGCACACCCGGCTGGGAGACTCCTCCGACAGCCAGTCGGTAGCCTTACTGGCCCGGATGCAAAGCGCAGCCGTGCGCATGCGGACGCTGATCGAAGATTTACTTCAGTACAGCCGGCTGCCCCTGGGCAACGATTCGTTTGAAACCGTCTGTCTTAAAGAAACGATTGAAGAGGTCATGGCTAAGACGACCGGAGAAATTGCCAGCGCAGGAGGAACCCTAACGATTTCCGGATTGGAGCCGGTCTGGGGATCAGCGACACAGTTGCAGTTGCTTTTCACCAATCTGCTGGACAATGCAGTAAAGTTTGCCCATAAAGAACGGCCGCTTGAAGTCCGTATTACCGGCCGGGTGGTTACAGCCGCCGAAGCTGCGTTGGATCCGGTTCAGGGCAGCCCATCGCGCATGTATTTGCAGGTCGATGTTTCAGACAACGGGATTGGCTTTGAACAACAGTACGCGGAGCGGATGTTTCAGATCTTTCAACGCCTGCACGGCCGTTCGGAAGCTACCGGAACCGGCGTCGGATTGTCGATGGTTCAAAAGATTGTCCTCAACCATCAGGGGCGCGTCACCGCTACAGGCGTTCCCGGCGAGGGCGCCACGTTTACCTTCTGGCTGGTACTGGCCGCCGACCCGACTGACTGTCCATGAATTTCCAATTTATAACCGATACCATTGCAGCACTGGCCACACCGCCCGGTGTAGGTGCCCTGGGCATTATCCGGATCAGTGGCCCCGATGCCCTGTCTATTGCCGATGCCGTATTCCGGGGACGCACCCGGCTCGCCGAAGCCCCCGGCTATACCGTACACTTTGGAGCGATTGTATCCGAAGATTCGGGCGTTCTGGATGAGGTACTAGCAACCGTATTCCGGAACCCACGCTCGTTTACCGGCGAAGACAGTGTTGAATTTTCAGCGCACGGGTCGCCGTTTGTCTTGTCGCAGATCTTACAGCTGCTGCTGGCCAAAGGCGCACGCCTGGCCGAAGCCGGCGAGTTTTCCCAACGGGCGTTTCTCAACGGCAAGATGGACCTGGCACAGACAGAAGCAGTGGCCGATCTGATTCATGCCGAAAGCGCCATCCAGCAGCGGGCGGCCCTGCATCAGATGCGGGGCGGCTTTTCCACAGAACTCAACGACCTGCGCGAGCAGCTGATCCGGCTGACGGCCCTGCTGGAGCTGGAACTGGATTTTTCGGATGAGGATGTCGAGTTTGCCGACCGCACCGCCCTGCAACAACTCATTACCGATCTGTTCCGGAAAGGCCAGTCGCTGACCGAATCGTTCCGCCTGGGCAATGTGATTAAAAACGGGGTGCGGGTCGCCATTATCGGAAAGCCGAACGCCGGTAAATCCACGCTGCTGAATGCGCTGTTGCAGGAAGACCGTGCAATCGTCAGCGAAGAAGCCGGCACCACCCGCGATGTGATCGAGGAAACGCTTACGATTGGCGGGGTGCTGTTCCGCTTGATTGATACGGCCGGCATCCGGGAGCATACCACCGATCGCATTGAGCAGATGGGCATCGAGAAAAGCCGTACGAATGCACAAAAAGCCGATATCATTCTGTTGTTGCAGGATCCATCCGACCCGGATCCGGACATGGACTGGCTGGCCCCATTTGCTTCGAAGCTCATTCCGGTGCTCAGCAAAGCCGATCAGGAATCCACTTTAAGCCCGTCCGGAACAGCACTTGCCTTGTCAGCCAAAACCGGACAGGGACTGGATGCGCTCCGAAGCCTGTTGGTTCAAAAGGCCACCGGTGGCCGGTTGCAGGAAGGAACCGTAGTCACCAACGTGCGGCACCAGCAGGCGTTGGTTCGGATGCTGGAACATTTACAGGTGGTTCAGGAAGGCCTGGAAAGCGGCCTTTCGGGCGATTTGCTGACGGTCGATATCCGGCAGGCCTTGTACTGGCTGGGAACCATCACCGGCAAGGTCGAAATTGACCGGGATGTGCTGGGCGCTATTTTTAGTGCCTTCTGTATTGGAAAATAACCGCTTCCTTTTTTCCGGAACAAAGTCTTCTGCTATGAAACTGATTCTTCGCCTGCTGATTACGGCCGCTGTTGCCTTTGGCCTTCAGAAAATCCTCTCCGGTATTCACATTGATACCTACGGCACCGCCATTGTGTTTGCCATCGTCCTGGGACTGCTCAATCTGATCGTAAAACCCATTCTGCAAATCCTGGCCTTTCCCATCACCCTGCTCATACTCGGCCTGTTTTGGTTTGTGGTTACGGCACTGGTTACCGGACTGGCAGCAGCTTTTGTGACAGGAGTCCGCATCGACGGCTTTGGCTGGGCGCTGCTGTTCAGCCTGCTGCTACCGTTGATCAGCAGTGCGCTGTCGAAAGCACTGAAACTGGATAAATCCTGAGCGACCATCGGTGCCCTGAAGAATGTTTCAACTACCGGACAGTGATCTAAAACCAGTTTGGTTGCATGCATTTCCGGACAAAAGCAGTATTTTGTAGCAACGTGTACTTCCGGATTCTTTGCTTTCTGAGCCTTTTCGTACTGTGGAGTGCAGGCTTCCATGCACGTGCGCAACAGCTTCCGGTAACGACCCAGCGCTACACCACCGACGATGGCCTGTGCGACAATGGCGTGGTGCAACTGGTCAGCGATTCGAACGGATTTATCTGGCTGGCGACCTATAATGGTCTTTCCCGCTTTGACGGGTTCAGTTTCCGGAATTATTACCAGACCGCCGATCCAAAGGGCGGGCTGCGCAGCAACTGGATCACCGATCTGGTCGTAGATGCCCGTGGCACTCTTTGGGCGTCTACCGAATGGGGCCTCTGTTATCACGACGCGGTTACCGATTCGTTTCATTACCTCAATCCTCCCGACCAGATCGCCGTTCTATACAAAGCGCCTCTGCGGCTTCAGGGCGACCTCTTATGGGTAGCGGCTACCGATGGCCTTTGGTGCGTGGATACCCGTACGCATACCCTCCTCCCCACGCCCGTACACCGGCTGGCCGATCCGCAATGCCTGCTGACCGACCGGAAGGGTCGTGTCTTCATAGGCACCCGTGGCAATGGCCTGTGGGTGTACACTCCGGACCGGCGGCGCGTAGAAAAACTGAGCCTGGCCGGTCTCCCGGACGATACGCATTATATGGGCGGCCTGTTCTGCGACCACCAGATCTGGCTGGCGACGGACAAAGGGCTGCTGTCTGTGGCCCCGGATCTTTCCGGAACGTTGTATGCCGATTTTGAAGACCCTGCCCAGCCTCCGGCGCAGCAGTTAATGACGGTTACCTTGTATCCGGTATCAACCGACAGCACCCTGGTTTGCAGCAGCTATGATCAGCGGTTGTATGTGTTTGATCTGCGCCGGAGAACATTTACGACGCGTCTTGTTTCCAATGTCGGCTTTAAGCCGATTGCCGGAGCACCCTACCAGGCGGCAGCCGTCATTCAGAATCAACTGTGGCTGACGACTCTCAACGGCTTTTACCAGATCGATGTACAACGCCGGAGTGGCGCGCGGTTTCCGTTTCCGGAAGCGCCGCACCAGGCAGATGTGCCGTTTATCCGCACCGGCATCCGGGTGCCTCAGAGCCGGTTGCTGTGGCTGCTGACGGTATATCCGGTCCGGCTGGTGCTGTATAACCCGCAGACGGCTGCAATCGTTTCAGCACACGAGCTGAGTCAGGATGCGCCGTTGAATCAACTGTCGTTGCTGCCGGTGCGGACAGGATTTGCGACCGCGGTGAACGATCAGCTTATTCTATGGAGTGCTGAAGGCCGTCGGTCCCGCCAGTGGACACTTCCGGAAGCCGCTACCTGTCTGACGTCCTGGAATGATACCGTATTACTGGCCGGAACTGCCTCCGGATTGCTTTCCATCCATCTTTTATCCGGAAAAGTGACTGTCCTCAAAGCGTCTTTTAAAGGAACCGAGGCGGAAGACCAGTCCGGACCCGGATCTTTTATGACCACCGCTATTGCCTGTGATCCGGTGCAGCACCGATGCTGGGTGTCGTCCATTAAGTATGGTTTGTTTGAGGTCGACCTGAATGCCAAAACCTTTTTACCCATCCGGCAACCGACGCGGCACAGTTACAATGCCCGCAACCGGATTGCAGCGCTCAGCCCCGACGATTCCGGAAATCTGTGGCTGGGCACCATGGCAGGTCTGAGCCAATACCAGCCGGCTGCAAATCGCTTTGTCAATTTTCTGCCGGCTCCTGCTGCTGCGCCCAACTATACCTACAAGCTTTGCATAGACAGCCAGGGTGTACTCTGGTGCCGGACCAACGAAGGACTTTTTTATAAAAAGCCAGGCACCGGTGTCTTCGGCTTTTACCGGCTGCCATTGAGCAGTACCAACCGCAATCTGTGGCAGCAACCCATTCCCTACCATAGTGGTGTACTGCTGGGGTATGATGGAGAGCTGATGCAGCTTCAGGTACCGGATGCACACCCTAAAGGCACCCTTCCGGTTCTCATTACCGAGTGCCGGACGCCACAGCATACGTATTTCCCCAATACGACACAAAGCAAGCTGACATTGCGGACCCCTGAAAATTCGGCTACCATTGCCTTTACCTGTCCGATCTACGACCGCGCCAACGAAATCAAATTCGAATACCGGTTGCTGGGACGGGATGATTATTTTAAACCGGCCCCCCAGCCCCGCCAGCTGCTGTATACCAACCTGCCCGGCGGCGATTATACGTTTGAAGTCCGCGCGTCGCTGCCGCAGTATCAGCCGGGTATTGCCCGGTTGCAGCTTCATGTCATTCCGCCGTTTCGGGAAACCGTCTGGGCCCGGTTGCTGCTTTTAGGCGCCATTGCCGGCGCACTGTATGGGTTGTACCGGTACCGGTATCACCAGTTGCGCAAAGAGCAGCAGTTCCGGAACCAGATCAGCCGCAACCTGCATGATGAGATGGGCGCGACGCTGAGCAGCATCAATATTTATAGCGAGGTCGGCAAGCGCAGCAACAGCGACGCCACCACCCGGCAGCTTTTCGACCGGATTTACACCAGCAGTGCGGCCTTGCAGGAATCCGTCTCCGATATCATCTGGTATGTCAACGCAAAAGCCAACAGCTTACAGGATGTCCTGCTCCGGTTGCAGGATTTTGCCACGCCGCTCCTCGAAGCCCGTAATATCAGCTATCGCTTTGAGACCGACCACGAAGCACCCATTCCGCTGCCGGTGCGTTCCCGCGAACATCTGTATCTCATTTTTAAAGAAGCGATTAACAACAGCCTCAAATACGCACAGCCCACCTTTCTTGAAATCCGGTTTGTAAAGGAAGGCTCCGACATTGTATGCAGCATCCGGGATGATGGTACCGGTTTTGACCCGGCCACGATCTCCCGCGGCAACGGACTGGCCAATATGAAGGAACGGGCGCGGATGATGCATGCAACCATCAACTGGCAAACCGCACCCGGCGAAGGTTGTGAAATGACCTTGCGGTTTTAAAGCCTTCCGGAAAAGGCACGGGTCTATTCCGGAAAAGGATCAGATCAGGTCGGATCGGCCAGGCTTCTTTCTTGCAATTCTGCCCTTCGCCTACCTTTGCCGCCCAAAAGCCGTTTTCCTTATGAATGCCCCCCCCGCGACCCTGCCCAACCTGATTTCGCACTGTAAAGAGTATGGGTTTATTTTCCAGTCTTCAGAAGTCTATGATGGCCTCGCCGCGGTCTATGATTACGGTCAGAACGGTGTGGAACTGAAGCGGGCGCTGCGCGACTACTGGTGGAACAGCATGACGCGGATGCACGATAATATCGTAGGCATCGACGCAGCCATCTTTATGCATCCGCTGGTGTGGAAAGCCTCCGGTCACGTCGATTCGTTTTCCGATCCGATGATTGATAATAAAGACAGTCAGAAACGCTACCGCGTCGATCACCTGATTGAAGGCTATGCAGACCAGATGCGCGAAAAAGGGGATGCAGCCGGTGCCGATGCACTGATCCATCAGATGGAAGCCTTACTGGCCGACGACAATCTGAGCGGACTGAAAACGTTGATTGAAGACACCAAGATTGTGTGTGGCAGTTCCGGAACCAGCAACTGGACGGATGTGCGGCAGTTCAACCTGATGTTCTCTACCGAGATGGGTGCCGTAGCCGATGGCGCCGATAAAGTCTACCTGCGTCCGGAAACGGCTCAGGGTATTTTTGTCAACTTCCTGAACGTACAGAAAACCGGCCGGATGAAGATTCCATTCGGGATTGCCCAGACCGGTAAGGCTTTCCGGAATGAGATTGTAGCCCGGCAGTTTACCTTCCGGATGCGCGAGTTTGAGCAGATGGAAATGCAGTTTTTCGTGGCACCGGGTGAGGAAGATACCTGGTACGAATACTGGAAAAACGCCCGCCTGCAATGGCATCGCAGTCTGGGCATTCCGGAAAGCGACTACCGCTTCCACGACCACGTAAAACTGGCGCACTACGCCAAAGCCGCCTGCGATATTGAGTTCAACTTTCCGTTTGGCTTCAAGGAAGTTGAAGGAATCCACTCGCGCACCGATTTTGACCTGAAGCAGCACGCAGAGCTGAGCGGTAAAAAGCTGACCTATTTCGATACCGAGCGCAACCAGCATTACATTCCGTACGTGATTGAAACCTCGATTGGTCTGGACCGCGCCGTGCTGATGGTGCTAAGCCACGCCTACCGGGAAGAAGACTTGAGCACCGCCGAAAAACAAGATAGCCGCGTGGTACTGGCCCTGCCACCGTTCCTCGCCCCTACCAAGCTGGCCATTCTGCCGCTGACCAAAAAAGACGGTCTTCCGGAAATCGGCCGGCAGCTGATGAACGAGTGTCGCCGGGATTTTAAATGTTTCTATGAAGAAAAAGACTCGATCGGAAAGCGCTACCGCCGGATGGATGCGCTGGGCACACCGTTCTGTGTAACGATCGACCACCAGACGAAGGAAGACGGTACCGTAACCCTTCGCCACCGCGATACGATGCAACAGGAACGCATCCGGCTCGAAGACGTGCGCCGCATGGTAGCAGAGGCTACGGCCTACCCGTACTAAACTTTTTTAAAGAATTCCTTGTTTAAAGGCAGACGTATCCAGGATGCGTCTGCTTTTTTATGGCCTTTGAACTGCTTTTTCCGGAATCCGCTTCCCTTCCGGCACCAGATGACCCGGCACTCCTGGACCGGATTGCGGCCCGGTTGCACCAGCTGCTTCAGCAATCACCGGAAAAGCTGTATCAGCTTCTGTATCGGCTTGATATTCCGGAACATCAGGTTGCAGAAGCTCTTTCCGGCGCCTACCCGTCTGCTGCACTGGCCCAGTGTGTGTTAACCCGTGAACGTCAGAAGATTCAGTACCGGCGTCATGCGTCCGGTACCCCACCGAATTGGATTGAAAAAGACCTTTCCTGGTAGAGGTCGTATTTTTATAGAATGAAAATGCGCTTTCTCACCGGCCTCTTTGGGTTGAGTGCCCTATTGCTGGTGGCCACCGGCTGCCGGAAACAGGATGATCCTGTGGCACTTATCACGAATCCGATCGGTACGGGGTCATCGCCTTCCGGTCAGGATACCGCTGGTGGACTTCAGTTTCGATTCTCCCCGGTCGTCAACGGTCAGCCGCTGGTGTTAGATTCAGCCTGGTATACCAATACGTCAGGCGATAGCTTCCGCGTCAGCAGCTACCGGTATTATGTCAGTCATGTGGCCCTCCACAGTCCTGATGGATCGGTTACGACGCTTCCGGAAACGTACATGCTTATCGACGCACGGCTTCCGGAACTGCGTAGCATCAAAGGCATCCGATCGGGTACGTACGACCGGATTTCATTTATGATAGGGGTAGATTCCGCCCACAATGTCAGCGGCGCACAGGACGGCGATTTATCGCAGGCGAAGGGGATGTTTTGGGATTGGAAATCAGGCTACATCATGTCCAAGTTGGAAGGATTTTCACCTCAGAGTACCATTCCGGGCACTGCGTTTTTCTACCACGTAGCGGGTTATACCGGTAAATACAATGCCTTACGCACTGTCGAACTGCCGTTGCCGTCACCATTGCGGGTCGCTGCCGGTAAGATGCCTACGCTACAGGTACAATCAGATATTGCCAGCTGGTTTTCCGGAACCACTCCAATTAGCATCCGAGATCTCAGCGCAATCATGAGCGTAGGACCCGAGTCTGTTGCGCTGGCTAATAACTATATAAAAGGCTTCTCCATTGTTCGCATCGATCCGTAAGTATACCCTACTCAGCACAGTGGTGCTCCTGACAGCCCTTATCGGGTGCCGTAAAGATCCTGTCATCACCACAGATGGACAGGTAACGGCCGAGGCCGGGTTCCGTATTCCGCAGGGCTGGCCGGCACCCCATTATTCATTTGCCGAAAATCCACTCAAAAGCACGGTCATTCAGCTGGGTAAGCGCTTATTCAACGACCCGACGCTCTCCCGCGACAGCACCATTTCGTGTGGGAGCTGTCACCAGCCGGCAGCGGCATTCTCCCAGGCCGATCATGTGCTCAGTCATGGAGTAGCAGGCCGGTTGGGGGTACGCAATACGCCTGGATTGTTTAATATGGCCTGGCATCCGTCGCTGATGTGGGATGGTGGGGCCAACAATCTGGAAACGCAGATCCTGGCACCGCTTCAGAACCATGTTGAAATGGATCTGATGGCGCAGGAAGCACTGGACCGGATTGCAGCCACCCCCGACTACCGGCAGGCCTTCCGGACTGTTTATGGTACCGACGAGATTACCTTATCCCGTACGCTTAAAGCGATTGCACAGTTTATGGCCATTCTGATCAGTGATGATTCCAAATGGGATCAGGTGCAATCCGGAAAAGCGCAGTTTACCCAAACCGAAGCGGCCGGCGAGCAGGTATTTCAGCAGCGATGCGCCACCTGTCACCAGCCACCACTCTTCACTGATTTTTCGTTCCGGAATAACGGGCTGATGCCGGGTGCTACCAACGATTCGGGCCGTATGCTCATTACCCGCGAGCAGAACGATCAGTATCGGTTTAAAGTGCCTTCGCTTCGCAACCTGAGTTTTACGCCGCCTTATTTTCACGACGGGCGCGCCCCAACGCTGGACGCGGTGTTGCAGCATTACTCGACGGCCGTGCAGTCTCAGCATTCTGCCAACACCGATCCGATTTTACAAGGCGGCGTTCCGTTGTCTGGTTCAGATAAAGCGAACCTGAAAGCGTTCCTGATTACACTGAACGACAGCAGTTTTGCAACCAATCCGCGCTTTCGCTAGCCACCGCCTGAAAAGCGCCGACATTTAAAAAGGGTCCGGAAGCACGTGCTTCCGGACCCTTTCTTCTTTTGTTTAATGATCAGCGTTGAGGAGTCATTTAATATCAGTCGTCGCCTCTCCGGCTGATCAGGCTGGTCAGCGGATTGCGCAGGCCTTCAAAACCCATCAGGTCGACTTTTACGGAGCCGACCACCACCGGAGAGTTGATGCGAAGCGGCAACCGGTTGGCATCATCACTGATCCAGAGTGTCATTTTTTCGCCACCTTCTTTAAACACGTTGCCTTCGATCAGGAGCGGGGCCAGCTTCAGTGCATTAAACGTACCATAGCGCGTCTGCACTTTTTCCTTGCCCAGATACTTCACGTAGAAATCGTAGATCTTGTCTTCCAGATACATTTTGATCGGAATGCGGGAGCCGGGCGCATAGCGGGCAAAATCGATATTGCGCGCATAATACAGCGTCGAGATGACGTCCTGATAACAGCGCGGCAGGGCCGTCGCTTTCTTGGGAGAGACTGCCCTCATGCCTACCTGATCAAACGTAACCGGTTCGGTAAAATGGATGCTGCCTTCATTGACCTGCCGTACAAAACGTACCGGCCGCAGGGTTTCCGCATCTACGAACGACTCGTACCGGTCGCGGACTTTAAAAAACCACTCATAGCTTTTCAGGGTACGGCCTTCACCTACAAAGTGATACGTAGGCCGGCTATTGAGCGTGGTGTTCCCCACCTCAAACGTAGCCTCACCCGCGCCTACCCAGAGCGGACTCATATTGTACCAGGCTTTGAAACGCAGTTTCTCACCCGGCATCCAGGCCGTGTTTACAGAGATGCAGTCATTCTGAGCCCGCGCTGCATTTTGGAGCAACAAAAGCGAACTCAGCAGGAACCCAACAGGAAGAAAAGATAAACGCATAGCTAGAAAGTGCCTCACGGGCGCCACCTCAAAAATGAGACCTTTAGACGGATTTAAACGAAGAAGGTTGTTTCCAGCGTATCCACCGCACTGCTCCGACCACGGCCGGCAGAGCCAGATTGAGCAGCCACAAGCTTAGCGTTGCTGTAAATACAGCGGCGCCGTGCTGGTTGCCGGGTGCAAACAGATAGAGGGCCAGGGCACCCCGGATGCCGATCTCAGCCAGTGCAAAATTGGGGATAATCGCCAGCAACCAGAAAAACAAGGCGCACCGCATCCAGCCGTCCGGAAGGCCCACTGGCACCGACAGCCAGTGCAACATGAGCCAGAGTTGCGTTGTATACAAGGCAAACCGCAGCAGCGACCATGCTAAAGCCTGTATTAAAACCGGCCGGCGTACCCGTTGCAACACCCGCACCACACGACCCAGCCGCCGGAGCAGCCGGATGCGCAGAAACAATTCAGACCAGTGGCGGGCACCCAGATACAGGCTAAGCCCGATCAGCGCGCCCAGGAGGGCACCGATTCCGGAAAGCGGTTGGGGCAGGACTGCACCGGCCGTTCCGGATAGAAATACAGCGGGAACGCCCCAGCACAACAGGGCCGTCATTTGAGACAGTGCGCCCAGAATAGCTGCAACAGCACTGTTGACCGGTTTTCGTTTCAGGGCCAGCATCCGGGCCGGATAATCACCGATCCGGTTGGGCGTAACCACTGATACCGCGATTCCGGAAAGAACTGAACTCAGGGCCTCCCGATACGTAACCGGGATTCCGGAAGCGGCCAGCAGCACCTTCCATTTACGGGCCTCCACGCCCAATCCGATGACAAGTAAGCCGACGGACGCCAACAACCAACCGGGATTCGCCAGGTGTAAGGCCTGCCAGCCACCGGCTGTTTCACTGACCCGCAGGTAGATTTCCCGGAGCAGCACTACCAGCATCAGCACGCTGAGGCCGAGGCCAATACGGCGAAGCGCTTTCTTTCTGGTAGCTTTGTATGAAAACAAGGGAATGATGCAGCCGGAATCAAATACGGTCATCTTAGGGATCGACCCCGGAACCGTAGTGTTGGGTTATGGATTGATACAGGTGGTCAAAGGTACTCCTGCCTTGTTGGAGATGGGGGTACTGCGCCTTAACAGCGATCACGATCATCCGAAACGACTGCAGAAAATCTTTGCCGGGCTGGAAGAAATCATCCTGAAATACCATCCGGATTCCATGGCGCTGGAGGCACCGTTTTTCGGTAAGAATGTACAAAGTATGCTGAAGCTGGGACGGGCACAGGGCGTGGCGATGGCCGCAGGAATGATGCACCAATTGCGTGTGGCCGAATATTCCCCGAGAACTGTGAAGCAGGCGGTTACGGGCAAAGGCAGCGCGTCCAAGGAAGCTGTCCGGGCGATGCTGGAAATGTCGCTGCACTTCCGGACCTCTGACCGGACGCCGATGGATGCGACCGATGCACTGGCGGTCGCCTTGTGTCATCATTACACCGAGCAGCCGGCCATGATTCTTTCTGCAAATACACTGGCGTCTACCATTGAGCCCACAGTTGCTATGCAGAACCTACCCGGAAAGATCAGTCCACAAAAAAGCAGCCGCAAAAAGAATGCGGCTGCCTGGGATCATTTTCTACAAGCCCATCCGGAACGGCTGGCTTAGTTGTACTCCCTGAACAATTCATACGGAGAGGCGCCTCCCATTTCGAATCGTGGACAGGCCATCTGGTCCATCGCATCCCGGCGCTTTGGAAACAGCCCCCGCAGGTACAACGACATTTCGACGGCATTGGCACCTGCATGTTTCAAAACAGAGGTGGCCATGTCATAACTGACTGTCAGGGCCATCTGTTGATAATCGACTTTAACCGTTGGTATGATGGCATCGTTCAGGCGGTAGTATATGCCTGCTGAAAGGGCGATGTTTTTCCGTGCATCTACAGCGTCCTTCCGGTAATAGGTGACCATTCCCCCACCAATCCATTCCTGGTGCGGATGCTGGTTCAGGTAATTGAAGTGGGTGGCTACACTCAGCTTATCATTCACCAGAACGGACAACCCAAACTGACCAGTGTATTTTCCGGTGAGCCGGCTGTAGCTCTGCGATTCATCCATGAAACTTTCTTTCGGCCGCAATACGTGGTAAGCAGCCGCCCCCAGATAGTAATTGACGCGGCCCTGTGCCATGGAAGAATTAAAGGAAAGCCCCAGATTCAGATCCAGTTGGGTCAGACGGTTATTGGTAAAATTTTCACCGGTCGTTATGGCCGGATCGAAGTTGCCATTGACATACTGATTGTTGGTCGTCACCTTCGACGGATCGAAGGACCGCTGAATAAACGCCCCACCGAAACCGGCGCTCAGATAGGAATGATTGTCATCGCGCAGGTTTTTGTTGTAGTTGATCGTAGGCATGATCTGCAACGTGTTGAACGCAATGGACGCAGCTTTGTCGTAATTGATAGTCAATCCATACGACAGGTAGTCATTGGTTTCCGAACTGATCCGCGAGCGGCCCTCTGCGGCCAGCATCATGGTCTGAAATGGCACGGAGAGGCTTGCCCACTGACTGCGGTAATTGACGCCTACTTTATAGTCGCCGCTGTAAATGCCGGTCAGCGCCGGGTTGCGCAGGGCAGCATTTTCATAAAACTGTGCGTAGTGGACATCCTGTGCCTGTGTGGTCCAGGCCAGGCTCAAAAGCAGGCACGTCAGTGTGTTTTTAGCTAGAACGCGTTTCATAGATTTTACAAGTTTTCAGATTCCGGAAGAGGTTCTTTTACCGAATGATGGATACATCGCCTTTCAATGTCATTGACTCACCGGTATCGCAAATGCCATCCAAGATCCATACGTACGTATCTGGTTTCAGCGGAATGTTTTTGTGCGTTCCATCCCAGGCCATCCGCTGGTCGTTGACATCGAAGTTTGTGGCTTCAAACATCAGTTCTCCCCAGCGACTGTAGATCCGGAATACGTTTATTTTGGTAATGCCCTTCCCGCGTGGATAAAACAGATCGTTTTGTCCGTCTCCATTGGGCGTGAACGTGTTGGGTACAAAAAACTGACCGGTCTCACAGCGGGTCCGGAGTGCAACCTCATCGGCGCTTTCACAGCCGGCGCTGTTGACTCCATGCAACGTATAGGTCATAGGTCCTTTAGGGGTTGCAACCGGTCTGAGGCAGGTATCACAGCTGAGGTATTGGGTGGTGGTCCAGAAATGCCGAACCACATCGTCCGAAACCGATCCGGAAAGAGTAATGCTCTCTCCCGCAACGATGGTCAGATCCGGACCTGCATTGACGACCGGGATAGGAGCTACGGTTATCCTCACCGATAAGGTATCGCTGTAGCAGCCATATTGCTGAATAACGACGCTATAGGTAGTGGTCTGTGACGGACTGGCGCTTGTGTTGGCACGGGTCGCACTGGACAGGCTGCTTTCCGGCATCCACTGGTAGGTGGTTCCGCCGGTGGCCTTTAACTGGATAGAAGACCCGGCACAAATGGTATCCGGCAGATTGATCGACACGGGACCGTGCGGCAGGATGGTCAGCGCAATGCTATCGGTGGCGTGGCAGCCGTTGCCATCTGTTCCGGTAACAGTATAGCGGGCATCGGTGCTCAACACGGCCGTTGGATTGGCACAGGTGGTACAGCTCAGACCGGCAGCCGGGCTCCATACATACGTACTCGCACCGGAGGCCTGAAGGGTTACAGGCGTGTTTGCGCAAATGTTCTGGTCGGGGCCGGCAGAAACAACCGGCAATGGATTAATGGTAACCGTTACAGTGCTTCGATTGGTGCAACCGTTGGCAGCCATGGCTACGATGGTGTAGGTAGTGGTTGCATCGGGTGCCGCCGTCGGGTTGGCACACGTGGTACAGCTCAATCCCGTTGCCGGACTCCAGTTATAGGTTGCGGCGGTGCTTTCGGAAGCCGACAATGCCACACTATCACCCGCGCACACAGCAACAGCGGCCGGGCTTACAACCAGGATCGGCTTGGGTTGGACCGTAATCATAACATAGGCGGTATCCTCACAGGAAGCCACACCGCTACCAATGACCCGGTACGTGGTAGTGGTGGCAGGGGCTGCTGTTGGATTGGCACAGGTCGTACAGCTCAGACCCGCACTTGGGCTCCAGATATAGTTGGTTGCTCCTGTAGCGCTCAACTGACTGTTATTGCCTTCACATACCACTGTATCAGAAGCACGGGCGTTCACCCGGAGTACCGGATTGACGACGATGGTTGCCTGTACCGATGTGCTGCATCCAGCGATTGTAGTACCTGTAACCTGATAAACGGTTGTAGCCATCGGTGTTGCGATCGGATTGGCACAGGTCGTACAGCTCAGTCCTGTACCTGGCGTCCACAGATACGTGGCAGCACCGGATACTGTTAGCGGCAGAGATTGCCCCTGGCACAGCGTTGCCTGTGTAGGTTGTACAGCCAGTGTTGGAATCGGATTAACCGTAACGACTACAGCAGCAGTATCGGTACAGCCATTAAGACTGCCGATTACCGTGTAGGTCGTCGAAGCCACTGGTCCGGCTACCGGATTGGCGCAGTTTGTACAGCTCAGTCCTGCACTCGGACTCCAGATATACGTTCCGGCACCGCTGACATTAAGTGTAGTGTTTTGACCCAAACAGATGGTTTGTGTGCTGCTGGCAGTAATAACAGGATTCGGATTAACATGAACCGTCATGGAATCGCTTGCCACACAACCTGTGGCTGAGGTTCCGAAAACGGTATAAATAGTGGTCGTCGTTGGAGTAGCAATCGGATTATCACACGTCGCACAGCTCAACCCCGTGGCTGGGCTCCATACATAGGTTACGGCGCCGGAGGCCCCCAGTTGAACACTGGTGCCGTTACAAATAACCGGGTTGTTACCGGCATTTACAATCGGTAACGGGTTAATGGTCACGGTTACCTGGTCGGTATCACTGCAACCGGATGCGTTGCTGCCAATCACGGTGTAAGTAGTGGTAGCCGCTGGTGTCGCTATTGGATTGGCACAGGTCGTGCAGCTTAATCCCGTAGCCGGACTCCACTGGTAGCTGTTCGTTCCGGAAGCAGAAAGACTGATCGGACTTCCGGCACACCGGATGCCACCTGCCCCAACCGTCAATACCGCCTGCGTATTAATGGTCACCGTTACCTGGTCGGTATCACTGCAACCCGACGCGTTGCTGCCGATCACCGTGTAAGTAGTGGTCGTAGTTGGCGTCGCGATCGGACTGGCGCAGGTCGTGCAGCTCAGACCTGCACTTGGACTCCACTGATACGTAGTAGCACCGGAGGCAGTTAACGTAGCTGAAGTTCCGGCGCAACGAACCACGTTAGGACTTACGACCAGTGTGACAGCAGGATTGACCGTCACCGTTACCTGATCGGTATCACTGCAGCCCGACGCGTTACTGCCGATCACCGTATAGGTGGTGGTGGCAGTTGGAGTGGCAACCGGACTGGCGCAGGTCGTGCAGCTCAGACCTGCACTTGGACTCCACTGATACGTAGTAGCACCGGAGGCAGTTAACGCAGCCGGGGTTCCGGCGCAACGAACCACGTTAGGACTTAGCGCCAGTGTGACAGCAGGATTGACCGTCACCGTTACCTGATCGGTATCACTGCAACCCGACGCGTTACTGCCGATCACCGTGTAAGTGGTGGTGGCAGTCGGAGTGGCAACCGGATTGGCACAGGTCGTGCAACTGAGACCTGCGCTTGGACTCCACTGATACGTAGTAGCACCGGAGGCAGTTAACGCAGCCGGGGTTCCGGCGCAACGAACCACATTAGGGCTTACGACCAGTGTGACAGCAGGATTGACCGTCACCGTTACCTGATCGGTATCACTGCAACCCGACGCGTTACTGCCGATCACCGTGTAAGTGGTGGTAGCAGTCGGAGTGGCAACCAGATTGGCGCAGGTGGTGCAACTGAGACCCGTTGCAGGGCTCCATACATAATTGGTAGCACCAGATGCAGTCAGCATAGCCGGAGTTCCGGCACAGCGCGTTACGCCAGGGCTCACCGCCAGTGTGACAGCAGGATTAATGGTTACTGTCACTTGATCGGTATCACTGCAACCGGATCCGTTACTACCAATTACCGTGTAGGTCGTCGTCGTCGCTGGTGTCGCTATTGGATTGGCGCAGGTGGTGCAACTCAGACCCGCGCTCGGAGTCCACTGGTAGCTATTCGTTCCCGAGGCAGTCAGCGTAGCCGGACTTCCGGCACAACGGATCACATTAGGGCTTATGTTTAATACAGCCTGTGTATTGATCGTCACCGTTACTTGATCGGTATCACTGCAGCCCGACGCGTTACTGCCGATCACCGTGTAAGTGGTGGTAGCAGTCGGAGTGGCAACCGGACTGGCGCAGGTCGTGCAGCTCAGACCTACACTTGGACTCCACTGATACGTAGTAGCACCGGAGGCAGTAAGCGTAGCCGGAGTTCCAGCACAACGAACTACATTAGGACTTACTGCTAATGCAACCGTGGGATTAATCGTCACCGTTACTTGATCGGTATCACTGCAGCCCGATGCGTTACTACCGATTACCGTGTAAGTGGTGGTGGCAGTCGGAGTGGCAACCGGATTGGCACAGGTCGTGCAACTGAGACCCGCGCTCGGAGTCCACTGATACGCTGTAGCGCCCGTGGCTGACAGGTTGGTTGCAGAACCGGCACAGATGGTCGCACCAGGTCCTGTACCTACTACCGGGCGGGGATTAACTGCAATTGAAATAGCATCCGTATCACTACAGCCATTGGCATGAATTCCAACAACAGTATAGGTCGTTGTCGTAGCAGGGGTTGCGACCGGATTAGAGCAGGTCGTGCAACTCAGGCCTGTTGCTGGCGTCCACTGGTAGCTGGCGGCACCGGTTACCTGTAAAGGCAACACGCTTCCGGCACAAAGCGCCGTGTCTGCACCGGTTCGTACGATCGGCTTAGGTCGCACAGTAACGGTTACCTCATCCGTATCATGACAACCTGCGGCATTGGTCCCAACAACGGTATAAGTTGTTGTAGTGGTCGGAGCAGCTACCGGATTGGCGCAGGTGCTGCAGCTCAGGCCGGCAGTCTGCTGCCAGGCATAAACAGTTGCACCAGAAGCTGTGAGGCCAATCGATTTTCCGGAACATAAGGTGGTATCCAGTCCGGCATCTACCACCGGTAGCGAATAGACATTCAGTATAGCCTGGCTGGTATCACTGCATCCTTCTGCGTTGGTTCCGATCACCGTATATGTGGTCGTCGCCACAGGCGTTGCAACCGGATTGGCACAGGTGGTGCAACTGAGACCCGCAGCGGGAGACCACTGGTAGGTAGCCGCTCCGGAAGCTAGTAGATTGGCTGAAGCTCCGGCGCATAGATTCCCGTTTCCGGAAACGGCCAACTGAGGTGTGGGCAGTATTGTGATAAGGTGGATAACCGTATCTGTACAGGCACCGTTTTGGGCAATCAGCCGTACCGTATAGGTGCCGGCCTGCGTATAGGTTTTAACCGGATTGGATGCACTGCTGGTCGTTGCATCACCGAAGGCCCAGCTCCGGGCCGTAATGCCTCCAAAGGTGGCATTAGACGTATCTGTGAAAGTGATCGCATTCCCCAGGCAGACGGTATCCCTCGAAACCACAAAGCCAGCCGTTACCGCATTGATCCGGATGCTGTCAGTTCCGGAAACCGCCACCCGACATCCGGCCCCGTTACTCAGAACCACTTTAGGTACCCGGGCGTTGCCCCGCAGGTAGCTGTGTATTGCCGTGTTACTGGTAGTGATAAAGATATTTCCATCGTCAAAATCGTAGGTATAACTATTGGTAGACTGTGCATTGACTGAAAACTGAACATTAAGCGGCTCACAACCTGTGACCGGGCTATAGCTCAGCGTTCCAGTAGGACCATTGATCTGCACGGTGCGGCTAAAGCTATCGCGACAGCCATAAGGAGTGGTTGCAACCAACCGGATGGTGTAAGTACCCGGATAGGCGTAGATAGTAGATGGACTACGATTCACGGATGTAGAGCCGTTGCCAAAACTCCAGGCGTACTGGGTACCGGCCGGGGTCGTTCCCGGGGTGGCCTGGACGGTCAGGGGCGGGCAGGAAGCTACTGAATCGCTGAGTGTAAAAAACGCTATCTGACTGGTAATGCGCAGAGAGGCGGTTTTGGTAAGGGTATCCGTACACCCCCCTGGCGCAGTGACGATTAGACGGATAGAATACAGTCCTGGATTGGTATAGGCTTTGGAAGGATTGGCGATCGTTGCGGTAGTTCCATCGCCAAAATCCCAGAAGTACGAAGCCGCGTTAACCGATTGGCTGGTAAATGAAATGGATTCGCCGGTGCAATGAATGCTATCCGGAACCTGAAAAGCAGCTATTGGATTGAGTGGCTGGATGAATCCGGGTTTGGTCATGCTATCGCGGCACCCGTACTGGTCGATTACCAGCAGACTCACGGTATAACTTCCCGGACTAGCGTAGGTATGAGACGGAGTGCTGTTGTTTCCGGAAAGCCCGGTACCATCTCCAAAGGTCCAGATACGGCTGCTGATCGCTCCTCCATTAGGATTGCTTTGATCTACAAAACTTACCGTACCTGGCGCACATGGATTTTGGGGAGTACCGCCAAAGTCTGCAGTGGCACCTCTCACTGTCACCAGTCCACTACGAGTAAGCGTCTCTACGCAACCAATACTATCAGTAATTGAAAGAGTTACATCATATGTACCGTTTGTAGTGTACTGATGCGATGTTCCGCCAGCCAGCATGTAATTCGTACCGCCACCATCGCCAAACGTCCAATACACCAATTGGGCACCAGTTGTATTTCGCATGTTGAAATTCACAAGACCACCCCGACAAATGACTGCCGGACTTACGGTAAAAAAGCTATCAGTATTGTAAATACGCACTGTCTGGATCAGTTGCGACTGGCAGGCACCCTCATAAGCCGTTAGTTGTACGGTATAGTTTCCGTATCCGGCATAGGTATGCGCGGGTGAGGTTGCGGTAGAGGTGGTTCCATCACCAAAGTCCCACAGATAACTACTGGCATGTGCCGACGTATTGGTAAAAGAAACAGCTCGTTTATTGGTGCAATTGATCACTGGGGAAAACTGCGCTACCGGTCCGATTACCGTTACGTAATTGTTACGGATAAAAGTGTCGGCACAGCCGTTGTTATTGGCATATAGGGTAATCGAATACGTTCCGGCACTCCCATAGACATACGACGGATTCTGATCAGTAGACGTACCACCGTCTCCAAAATTCCAGTCGTACGTGCTGGCACCGCTACTCGCATTACTAAAAGCAACCGGCTGCCCGGCACATACCTGTAAGGGAGCAGCGGTAAAGTTGCCAGTGGGTTTGGTTCCTACCTGAATGGTCTGTGTATGGGTAGCCACACATCCGGAGGGTAGCGTCGCGGTCGCGGTCAAGGTATAGGTTCCGACAGCAGTATAGGTGTGGGTAGTGGGTCCGGTAGTCGTAGCAGAAGTTCCATCTCCAAACTGCCACTGAATGGAAGTACCCGCCTGAGTCGGAACCGTGGTTCCGGAAAATGTTAGAATGGCCGGTACACACCTGCTTCCTCCGACAGAAACATCCAGCGTAGCCGGTGCAGATTGAATGGAGACCGGTGTAGAAGTAGCGCTACAACCGGCAGCAGTAGTCACCGTCAGGGTTGCATTATAAGTACCATAGCTTGTGTAGGTGTGCGTAGGCGAAGCTACAGTCGCTGTTCCTCCGTCACCAAAATTCCAGCTATAGGTAATACCCGCCGGCGCGCCGGAAAAAGATACGGTCAACGGGGCATTGCAAGAGGTTATGGGCGTAGCCATAACCGCAACCGCTGGTAAAGGAGTGATTGTAATGGTTTGAGCCTTTACCGATGTACACCCGTTGTTGGAAACACTCAGCGTAATGGTATAGGTACCCGGCACCGCAAAGACCTTGGAAGGGTTTAAGGCTGTACTGCTGGTACCGTCACCAAAGTCCCAGCTAACGCCTCCGGGAACCGGAACCGAAGCATTGATAAATGATACCGGATTGTTCACACAGGCACTCGCCGGTGCGCTAAAATTGGCTGTAATCTGGTTGTTGGTAACCGTTACGTTTTGAATAGACGTATCTGCACACCCAACACCATTAGACACAATCTGCCGGACCGTATAAGTGCCCGTTTGAGCATACCCATGCGTGGGTGAGGCTCCTGTAGACGTTCCTCCATCTCCAAAACTCCAGGTATGACTGGCTGCATTGGTGCTGGTAGTTGCAAATGATACTTGTGCCGGCAGGCTGCAAGCTGTGTTTCCGGAAATGGTAAATCCTGCAGTAGGCCTGGCAGCAGTTCGGATATAGGCGTTTTTAGTAAGCGAGCTGACACAGCCCACGCTGTTAGTCGCCACCAGAGAAACATTGTAAGTGCCACTTCCAGTGTATGTATGGGATGGATTGGCACTGGTACTGGTTACGCCATCTCCAAAATCCCATAGATACTGGGTGTTTCCAGCAGCACCTGGCGTGACGGTAGACGTGAAAGTAACCGCTTTAGGCGCACAGGAAAGCAGACTGTCAGAAGCCCGGAACGATAACACCGGAGCCGCATATGCATTGATGTAGTTGGTAACCGTCTTGGTATTCGTCTGACTCCCGTTCGAAACAGTCAGGCGGACGGTATAAAGGCCCGATTGCAAATAAGTGGTTGAAGGATTCTGATTGCTGGAATGGGTTCCGTTTCCAAGATCCCAATCCCAGATCGTGGCTCCACCGGTCGAGGCGTCTGTAAAGTGGACCACGATCGGCGCACATCCTGAGACAGGAGAAGCCGTAAAATCAGCTGATAAGGTCTGCGCAACACTTTTAAACGACAGCAGCAGAAACATACCTATCAGCCAAACAGATAATTGACGACACGTAATCATTTTTGGGGAGAAGTTTTGTGATAAAAGTTTCCTTTAGGATTCTTTTAGGAAAATTATCACAAAAAACCTACCAGAAGGTTAATTGTTAGTAACGCTAATGCTATAAAATTAAAATTGTTTAGGAATTTTTAACAGATTTGGCATGGACGTTAAACGCTCTAAAATATTGATAATGAATCTTAAAGTAATTGGCTCCCTAAAACATCCATCAATTCAGCTTATAAAGACAGTATTCTTTAAACTAATAAATTCATTCATAATTTTATTAATTCTTAACACTCGCGTTAGCATATAACATCGGATTTATAGGAATTTACACGGTTTTCCGTTCCCTAAGCTTGTGACCAGTAGTACCTAAAATACGATAGGCTTTCGCCTGCGCGAAAGCCTATCGTATTTTTATATTGAAGGGTACTTTACTTCCGGAACAGCCGCACTACGTCCATCCCATTCGCATACAGCATCAACGCCAGTAGCAGGATCAGACCTGCGGTTGTTGCATAACCCATTACTTTATCACTCACCTTGCGACCGGTAATCATCTCGATCAACAAAAACAATACGTAGCCACCATCCAGTCCCGGAATCGGTAACAGGTTCATAAACGCCAGGATAATCGAGATCAGCGCCATGTAGCTCAGGAACGTTTCCCACTGAAACGTACGGGGAGCACTCTTTCCAAACGTAATTAAACCGCCTACACTTTCCGATACTTTAACCTCTTTGGACGTAAACAGCAACTTTAAATTGCGGCCATAGCCGGTAAAGCTGTCCCACATAGCGCTGAAGCCTTTACCGACGGCTGCAACAGGACTGTAATGAATCTGCTTTACCTGAAAGAATCGCTTTAGATCGCCCTGTGGTACAAAACCCAACATCCCGGTTTCCGGAACGGTTCCGTTCAGCACGGCATATTGGTTTTGATTCCGGACAACCGTAATCGAAATAGGCTGCCCTTTTAACCGCAGTTTAGCGTCTTCAAACTGATCGTAAAAAAGAGTCGACTTTCCGTTGATCATCACAATGGAATCGCCTTCGCGTAATCCCATTTTTTCAGCCGCCGAACCGGAAGACACTTTATCCACTACGGCCGGAATCCGCGGAGCAATAAAAGAACCGCCTTTATACGTCCGGTCTTTGGTCAGGTTGCGCACCGTTCCTTCCGGAATGGCTATTTTAAGCTGCTGTCCGCCCCGCGCCACATCCAGCGTTTTGGCTTCTGACAGCACCATTTCCGGTATAATCTGCGAAAACCGGGCAACCGGCTTGCCATCAATGCCCAGAACCTGGTCGCCGTCGCGCAATCCAATGCTTTCCGCCAACGAATCGGCTGCAATGCCATATTTGGCCGACTGGGTCGGCAGGTAATCTTCGCCCCAGATGCCGAAGATGAACATATACGCAATGGCCGCCACCAGCAGGTTTACGATAATGCCGCCCAGCATAATGAACAACCGCTTCCAGGCCTTCTGTGCCCGGAACTCATCAGGTTTGGGAGGCGCCGCCAGCTGGTCTTCGTCCATACTTTCGTCGACCATCCCGGCAATCTTTACGTAGCCGCCGAGCGGGAACCAGCCGATGCCATACAGGGTATCCCCGATTTTACGTTTCCAGAGTGAGAAATTTCCGACGTTGGGAAACGGAAACAGGAAATCGAAAAACAGGTAAAATTTCTCGACCCGGACCTTAAACAGGCGGGCAAAAAAGTAGTGGCCAAATTCATGCAGCAGAACCAGGATGGAAAGCGCTGCAAAAACCTGAAAAAATTGAATCCAGCCGGTAGCAAGCAGTAACTGCGGGTGCAATGAAGACAGTATTTAGTAAGAAAGAAAAATTAATAATTGGTCAGCGCACTTTTCTTGACCAGTTCGGCCGCCACATAACGGGCTTCCGTATCGGAGTCTTCAAGCGCCTGTAAATCCGGATGCGCCACAAAGGGCACCCCTTGTAATACACTCTCAATCGTTTCACTCATTTCCAGAAAGCCGATTTTGTTCTGTAGAAATGCACCGACGACCACTTCGTTCGCGGCATTGAGAATACAGGGCATATTTCCACCGCCGTTCATCGCCTCGATTGCCAGAGCCAGATTCCGGAAGGTTTTCAGATCGGGCGCTTCGAACGTAAGCTTGCCATAATCCTTAAAATCGAATCGCTTAAACGTATTGGGCAGCCGCTGCGGGTACGCCAACGCATACTGAATCGGCAATTTCATATCCGGAAGACCCAGCTGTGCTTTGAGAGAGCCGTCGCAGAACTGTACCAGCGAGTGAACAATGCTTTGTGGATGAACCACTACTTCGATCTGCTCGTCGCGCAGGCCAAACAGCCATTTGGCTTCGATCATCTCCAAGCCTTTATTCATCAGCGTAGCCGAATCAATGGAGATCTTGGCACCCATGGTCCAGTTGGGATGCTGCAATGCATGCGATGCTTTTACATTGACCAGATAGTTCGGCTTGCGGCCCAGAAACGGTCCACCCGAAGCAGTCAGCATAATCTTCTCTACCGCATCCGGATCTTCGCCTACCAGGCATTGAAACAAGGCCGAGTGCTCGGAATCGACCGGGAGGATCTGCGCACCGGTTTCTGCGGCACGCTTCATCACGAGTTCACCTGCAACGACCAGGGTTTCTTTATTGGCCAGCGCTATTTTTTTACCGGCTTCAATCGCAGCCAGCGTCGACTGCAACCCGGCAAAGCCTACAATGGCTCCCAGCACCGTATCCACATCGGGCCGTTGTACTGCTTCCTGAAGGGCCGACTGACCTGCGCCGACCTCGATGCCGCTGCCGTCCAGCAGTTGTTTCAAGGTTTCATACCGGCTTTCATCGGTGGTAATCGCCAGCCTGGCCCCTACCGCGCGGGCCTGTTGAGCCAGCAGCTCTACATTCTTGTGCGCGGAAAGCACCGTTACCTCAAACCGACCGGGATGAGCGGCTACCACCTCAAGCGCCTGGGTACCAATAGAACCGGTGGATCCCAAAAGGGCCAGCCGCTGCCGGGAATTCTCACTCATGACCGTCAAAAGTAGGCAATAGATAGGGGATGAAGGGACATTCCCTGTTTAAAAACTTTGTTCCGGATGGATTATCAGTTGAGACCAAAATATACTACCATTGGGCAATGAGACACTTCTGAATACATTTTCCGGAAGTGGCTTTTGAGGGTTCAATTCGTTTTTTTGCCGGTTATCTTTGCCTGCCTTACGATCAATATTCTAAGGATTTTCCTTTCTCATGCGCTTCATTATTAGCTCTACCTCTCTGCTTCGCAGCCTGCAACAAGTAGGCGGCGTTATTGCTACCAACACAGTTCTGTCCATCCTCGAGGATTTTCTGTTTGAGCTGAAAGACAATACCCTGACCCTGACGGCTACAGACCTCGAAACCATGATGCGCGTCAGCCTGGAAGTGGCGGAAGCACAGGGCGAAGGCCGCATCTGTATCCCGTCCAAGATTTTGCTGGAATACCTGAAAAGCCTTCCGGAACAGCCCATTACCTTTCACGTCAACGATAAGGATCTCAGCATTGAAATGAGTTCTGCTTCCGGAAAATACCGGATTGGCGGCGAGCGGGCCGATGATTTCCCCAAAGAACCGGTTGCAGCAGAAACCACCGCATTTTCAATGCCTGCGGTCGCGCTGATTGAAAGCATTACTAAAAGTCTGTTCGCCGTATCCGGCGATACGTTGCGCCCGGCTATGACCGGTGTATATTTTGAGCTGGGTGCCGAAGGACTGACGTTTGTAGCTACCGACGCCCATCGCCTGGTAAAATATACCCGTACCGACGGCAGTACGCCTTCCGGAACCGGATTTGTGGTGCCCAAAAAGCCACTCCAGCAACTGCGCTCGGTATTACCGGCCGACGAAACGATGCTCAACCTAGCGTTTAACGAATCGCATTTGTTCGTAGCTACCGATAAACTGTCAATGAGCTGCCGCCTGATCGACGCCCGGTTCCCGGATTACAAGGCGGTGATTCCGAAAGATAATCCGTACAAGCTGTCGATCGACCGCGCGGCGTTTGCGTCGGCGCTGCGCCGGGTGGGCATTTTCGCTAATAAAACCACCAACCAGGTACTGCTGGATATTGCCGGTAACTCGTTGCAACTCTCCGCACAGGATGTCGACTTTTCGTATGAAGGCAAGGAAACCCTGCCCTGCTCCTACAATGGCGAGGACATGAAGATTGCATTCAATGCCAAGCTGATGTACGAGATGATTCAGAATATGGAAGGCGAGGAGATTTTCCTCGAACTCAGCACGCCTACCCGCGCCGGTATCTTCCGCCCCGCCGAAGAAGGCGAAAATGAAGATTTACTGATGCTGCTGATGCCGTTGATGGTCGGCTTGTAATCAAAAGCATTTCAACACAAAACCGGGATCAGCGCAAGTAGCCTGATCCCGGTTTTGCATGTATACCTGTTGAAGAAGGCCTGTACGGTTAGTGCAACACGCTCCGCAGTACGGGCAAGGAACGGATGTTTCCCAGATGCTGGGTATGCCGTTGCAGAAATGCCAGATACCAGTCCAGCACCCGCTGGCGGGCATCAGTGGGCGCCATCACGGTTACCGTATCAAACAAGGTGGGGGCGGTCAGAAAGATATTCATCAGTCGTACATCGTTGTCCGAGAGCGGCGTTCCCGCTACCGGTGGGTATTCCGTAAAACCGCCTTCGGTCAGGTCTAGGTACGGCGTCCGCTCACTGTAGTTTCCGGAAACGGCATACCCCATCAACGAACCGCAGTGAATCAGGAAATACAGCGGCAAATGCGCGCAGGAATCTCTTGGCAACCGATCGGCATCGCGCAAAAAAGCGGTCGCAAAATCGAACACTTCAGGCGCAGGCGCATCCGGGGGCAACAGCCGCAGCAAAATTTCAATGGCAAAAACGGCGACACTGTTTTTCACAATGTCTTCGCCGATGGTTTCGTACAGCAAGGCCGGTTCAAACTCACGAACCAAATGCATATTCTGGCCCGGCCGGTTGTACGCCACAAGCTGTAGCTGGGAACTCGGCTGCCACAATCCGGCTCTCGGACTGCGGTTTCGGGTACCTTTCCGGACGCCTTTCAGCATAAAGGTCTGTACCCCTTTATCGCGGGTCAGTGCCGTCGCGATCAGGCTGGTTTCACCGTACTTAATCGTGCGCAGCACCAGGCACTGTTGTGATTGAATCATCTATAGTATAAACAATCAAAGGCCTCTTCCGGTTGGTTTTCCGGATGATTTTAAGCCCTCTGTAAGCCTGTATTTAAAAGCCGGTTACTCGGCAAAAACGAACTTTCCTTTCGTAGTCGTCAGGCCGTCTTTGGTGGTTACAAACACCAGGTACACCCCGGTTTGCGGACGTTTACCAGTGTAATCCAGTCCGTTCCAGACCGCTTGTCCGCCGGTAGCCGTAGCCCGGTACACTAATTGTCCGGAAATATCGGTAACCCGTACATCAGCATTGACAGGCAGGTTCCGGAAGGAAACCGGCCCGCGATAATCGCTGCGCACCGGATTGGGGAAGGTCAATACCGTTTCAGTAGTCTCACTGCCGGTCACGGCGGTTCCCCGATAGCTGACCAACCCATTGGCCGTGCCGATATACACATCACCCGTTACCGGATCTACGCTGATGCGCTGGATGGCATTGGACGGAAGCGGTGAATTATCCACTGTGAATCGTTCAATGATGCGCTGGGCATCCGGCGAAATCAGCCAGACCCCGTTGTTGGTACCGACCCATTTACGGTTGGCCCCATCGACCGCCAGCGCCTGTACCTGCTCATTATCGAACAGCAGGCCGGCAAACTGATCCAGCTTTACAATCGGCTGGGTCGCTTCACAGGTACCACCGATCACGCTTCCGGGACAGTTCACAACTACCAGCCCGTTCTCGGTGCCGATCCAGATAGCGCCATCGAGATCTTTCACCATGCTGAGTACAGAGGCTGTTGGCAGGCCACCACCGCCTTTTCCGGCACCCAGGTGCGCATTTTTATCATCTGCCGGATTTTCCGGGGTGTTGTTATGGTTATACACGAATACACCGCCACCTCTGGGCTGGAACCACCACAGATTGCCATAATCATCCGTGAGCAGACCGGCAGCCGTTCGGGGAAGTCCGCCTACAAAGGACGATCCGTCGGCCGACAAATGCACCCACTGTCCGCTTTTAGTCCGGATTGCCAGTTCATTGTTGAGCGCTTTGTACTGACCAATGATTACGTTTCCGGAAAGATCTTTAGTAGCACTCATCACGCCGATTAAGGTTCTGGAAGGATCATCCAGATACGGCTCCAGGGCAGTGGCCGTCAGGTTTTCAAGGGTTCCGTCGGTTTTTGACAAATACAGTCCATCCTGCATCGAGCCGTAATACGTTCCTTCCGGTGCAACTACAGACGCAATCAGATCCCGGAAATTGGCACCAAAAGGTCTTTGAACGGTCCACGCATCCGTAGAGGCATCATACGTTGACACATCGCCCGGAATGCCTTTGGGAACAAAGTTCTGGTTGTACCCGCCATGCAGTGCTTCTACCGTCCGGTCGTTGGCGCTGATGAAAAAGGTTTCGGCCCGGCCCGGCCCGGAAATAGCAATTGTAGTCGGGTCGAAACCGGTAGTTCGTTTCTGAAATCCATTGTATAGATCAGCGGTATAGAACGCTCCGTCAGAGACCTGCAAAGCAGCCAGCGGATACGCCCCTCGAAACGAGTCGGTGACCGCGCCGGCACTGTTGATCAGATGTATGCGACCGTAAATAAATCCGTTCGAGGTAAGTACCTGCGACACCGCAACGCCATCCAGCGACGGGTCCAGATGAGAGATGTTGGCCGACTGGAAAACGGTCAGTGGAACACTGCCTTCCTGATATTTTAAAACCCGTTTTCCGGTATGCAGCCAGAGGTCCTGCCGGGCAACGGCCATACCCAGAATCGTATCCGGAAGCTGCTGCTGCCAGATAGAAAAATCCTGCCGGTTGGCGCCTGAAAGCGGTGCGCGGTACAGGCCGGCCGGCGTGGCTGCATACACAAAGTTCCCCAGCACCCGGATCGCATTAATCGGCAACACGCTGCCCTGCTTGTTAAACACGTAATTCTCCCGGATTTCCTGCTTATCGAGATCGATCACCACGCCACCGCTGGCCAGACTCAGGTACGCCAGTCCATTGGCACAATACACATCGACAATCGCCTTGGAACCGCTGGCAGAGCGCAGCCGTATGGAAGGAATATTGAAAAACGATCCTCTCCGGTACAGATCTATATTGCCGTTCTGATAGGTGATCACGGTTGTGCCGGTAAGGGTGTCGTACCCGATCTTGTCGGTACCCGCATCAGACATACCATCAACCTTGGAATGACGAATCACCTCGCCATTGGCAGGGCGATACGAGAAAAAGCCCTGAACCGATGTGGCATAGATCACGTCTCCATCAGAGGCCAGCGCGGTCAATACATTATAAGGATAATGCGATTGCCACTGACCGATGGCTCCTTTTTGAGCAAACAATCCGGAAGGCACACATAAGGCCGCAACTAACCAGGGTAAAAAGCGCATGGGGTTCACAATACGAAGCTACCGTATAAAACGAACGGGTTAGGGCTTCTATTGCCTGCCTCCAGGGCTGCTACCGGAAAACAGGTCTTTTGCCGGCTTTGGGAAAGAACATGGTCGGATGCGATTTAAAGCTCAAATTTGCGTTCCGGAATGTTCCAAGAGCCGTTCCGCCTTTCTTCTGAAACATTTTTCTGCTGGGTTGCCGCATCGCTTTCTCGGACTGTTGCTTTTAAGCCTGTTCCTGACCCAGGTAGGTCTGGCACAAAGCTTCACCGTTTCCGGAACCGTCCGGGATGCTGCTACGGGCGAGACCCTGTTGGGGGCCAATATTGAAATTCTGGAGCGGAAAGGTTCCGGAACCGTGAGCAACGAATACGGATTTTATTCGCTAACCGTTCCCGCCGGCACCTATCAGTTGCAGGCGTCCTATAGTGGATATGCGGCCGATGTCCGTTCCATCAGTGGCACTACGCTTCCGGTGCGAGTCGATTTATCCCTGAGCGAACGTAAGAACGAGCTGAGCGAAGTAGTGGTACGGGGCGAAGCCGGCAATATCAATATCACCAGTACCCAAACGGGCGTAACCAAACTGGATATTGCTGCCATTAAAGATGTCCCGGTTCTGTTTGGAGAGCGCGATGTGATCAAGGTCTTGCAATTGCTTCCGGGCGTTAAAAGTGCCGGAGAAGGCAGCAGCGGCTTTTTTGTGCGGGGAGGCGGTCCGGATCAGAACCTCATTCTGCTCGACGAAGCGCCCGTATACAACCCATCGCATTTGCTGGGTTTTTTCTCCACGTTCACGTCTGAGGCCATTAAAAATGTAACGCTCTACAAGGGCAATCCACCGGCCCAGTACGGTGGCCGGCTGTCTTCCGTCCTGGATGTGACCATGCGCGACGGCGATAATAAGCGCTTTGGGATGGAAGGCGGGATCGGGCTGATTTCATCGAGGCTGGCGGTACAAGGCCCCATCCGGAAAGACACCGGATCCTTTCTCATCACGGCCCGCCGCACCTACGCAGATGTGTTTCTGAGGCTTTCCGGCGATACGTCTTTGAAAGGCACCCAGCTGTATTTCTACGATTTTAACGCCAAGGCCAATTACCGGCTGGGCGCCAACGACCGGGTCTTTTTATCCGGCTATTTCGGCCGCGATGTGCTGGGCTTCGGCAATGGCACCTTCGGCATCGACTGGGGCAATGCAACCGGCACGCTCCGCTGGAATCACGTGTTCAATCCGAAGCTGTTCTCCAATACGTCGTTTATCTACTCCAACTTTAATTACGGCTTCCGGATCAACAGTGGGGCCAATGATTTCCGGATCATCAGCCGGCTGGAAGATTTTAATATCAAGCAGGAGTTCCAGTATTTCCCCAATGCCCGCAACAGCTGGCGGTTTGGTCTCAATGCCATTCGCCACAGCATGTTGCCCAATGAAGTCCAGGCCGGCTCGTCTACCGGAATCAACAGCGTCACCTTTGAGCGGCGCAACGCCTGGGAAACGGCTGCATGGGTACAAAATGACTGGAAGCCCGCCGAATGGCTCAACATCTCGTATGGATTGCGGGGCGGTGTTTTTCTGGCCATGGGCGGTTCGGACTACTATCAGTTTAATGCCGACGGCACCATTCAGGACACCTTACAGACGCGAAGCGGCACCGTCGTAGCCACCTACCCGACGCTGGAGCCACGGCTGTCAGCCTCGTTTATTCTGAGTGCCGACAAATCCATTAAAGCATCCTATTCACGAAACGTACAGCACATCCGGCAGCTTACGACGTCCGCTTCAACAACCCCGACAGACCGGTATCTGATGAGTTCCAACGTAGTGGTTCCGGCTTTGGCCCATCAGGTGGCGCTGGGCTATTATCAAAACTTCGCGGCCAATACCTATGAATTTTCGGCGGAGAGCTATTACAAAAGCATCCGGAACGAAGTCGACTTCCGGGATGGTGCCCAGCTCAACGGACAGCAGGATGTAGAAGGAAAGTTGCTGTATGGTATTGGCCGGGCGTATGGACTGGAACTGCTGATCCGCCGGAAAACCGGTCGGCTCACCGGCTGGGTGGGCTACACCATCAGCCGTTCGGAGCGGCAGATTGCCGGCATCAACGGCGGCGACTGGTATGCGACGCGTCAGGATCGACTGCATGATTTATCGGTGGTGGCGCTGTATCAGTTGAATTCCCGCTGGAACCTATCGGCCAATTTTGTGTACTGGACCGGCAATGCGGTCACCTTTCCATCCGGAAAATACGTTCAGGATGGGCAGGTGCTTTTTTATTACAATGGCCGCAATCAGGATCGGCTGCCGGCGTATCACCGGCTGGATCTTGGGGCCACCTGGCAGGGAAAACTCCGCAAACGCTGGCAAAGCGAATGGGCCTTTTCGCTGTACAACGCATACGGACGGGAAAACCCGTTTTCAATTTCATTTGAAGAAGCTCCAAATGATCCATCGCGCACGCAGGCCGTGCAAACGTCCTTGTTCCGCTGGGTTCCGTCTGTATCCTACAACTTCAAATTCCGCTGACGTCCGGGACGTTCCGGAACTACGCTTTCAGCCGGGAGCGGTTACGAAGGATTGTATAGCCCCGACGAAGGTTATGTATCTGTAGCAGGTGGGTGAAGCCTCATTCCGGCTACAGACATAGACTGTTCTTCACGCATACCATATGCCAAAAAGCAATACATACATATAAAATCCGAAGCCGCGGCAAAAATGAGTGCGAAAATGAGTGCGAAACTTTCGGTACGGGTAATCACAGGCTTTTTTTGTTCGTTCTCCGTTCCATCTTTGTTTTTGTGGGACTTTTATTAAAGTGGGTGCTTCGGAAACTTGGTATCTTTTTGGGTGTAAAATGGTTACTCGGCCTTTGGATAAGTTGCCTGTTGGCGCAGCCTGCCTGTGCCCGTCCGGTGGATACCACTCGTTTCAATGACCTGCTTGATAAAGGCGACTCGATTTACAGCCAGAAGCAGAGCTACAGTACATTCGAACAAAGCCTGGTGTACTTCGACAGTGCGCAGCTGATTGCAGATCAAAGTGGTGAGGCGGCGTTGTTGGCACGAGCCATATTTGCCCGGGGCCGCGTCTACGACGCCTGGAATAAGAATCCTCAAAAAACCATTGATCTTTTTTCGAAAGCCGCCGAGTTATTACGGCAAACAGGCGATCCCAAGTATTACTATGTGAAGCATCTGGTAGCGCATGCCTATGACAAAATAAGGGATAGTACCCATGCCGTAACCACGTTACGGGAATTGATCATAGAGCTTAACCTCCTGCCCCCGGCTACTTTAAACCAGTTCCATTTTATTCCGGAAATGGCCTTGATTGCCACGGAAGTTCACGATTATGCGCTGGCCGATACCATCCTGAAAACGCTCACCCACCGCAGCCGGATCTGGAATGACCCTAATACTTACAACTATCTCGACCACTATTATCTCACACAGGCGCGACTGGATGTGTACTGGCGACACAAAAAGGCCTCTGTTTATGTCGATTCGTTAGCACAGGCCTATACCCATTTAAGCGCCTTATTCGACAAGCTCTACTATTCCCAACAACTCAGCCAGCTTTACGAGGCTTCAGGGGATTACAAAAAAGCGTATCAGTTTGCCTCCGGTCAGGATGAACTGCAATCGGACCTGTATTCCGGAAGCGACTATGAAAAGCTTCAACGCGCTTTGTCTGCTTCCGAGCTGGCTGCTCAGCGACGCAAGGCGGAGTACCAGATTGTCATGGACCGTGCCCGGAACATCGCGCTGTGGGGCTCAAGCATCCTGTTGCTGGTTATTACGATTTTGAGCCTTCACCTCTACCGACGCAACCAGAAGTACAAAGTTCAGTCCGTTCGGCTTCAGGAAGCCAATCACGAGCTGGATAATCAGATCGGGCAGGTAGAGCTTCTCAATAAAGAAATTCAGCATCGGGTCAAAAACAACCTCTATACTATTTACAGCCTGCTGCATATGCAACAGGACAGTACGGATGACGAAGAGGTCATCGCACATCTGGAAGCGGCCCGCATGCGTGTCGAGAGCGTAGCAGCGTTGCACGATCATTTACAGGCCGGTCGCGATACGGTTGACTTCAGCGCATACCTGAAAATATTGGTCAACAAGGCAGTCGATTGCCTGGCCGACCGGCGCAAGGCCATTACGCATATCGTGGCCGAACCCGTGGCGCTTCCATTCAATACCTGTTTTGCCCTTTCCCTGATTCTGAATGAATGGGTGACCAACTCTGTCAAATATGCCCAGACCCGGAATAATACCGTGAACATGGACATTGAGATTCTGAATCAGCGAAACGGAGTCTGCGTTTCGTATCGGGACGATGGCCTGCTGTACCCCGATCACCAACCCAGCAAAGGCCTGGGCACCGAGATTGTACGCCTGCTGTCTTCTCAAATCAAAGCCGTTTTAACCCGCTCGCCGGAAAATCCGTATCACTACCAACTATACATCCCCAATGGACAATCGCATTAAGATTTGCATCGTAGAAGATGAAGCCCTGATCGCAGACGAGATCCGACGGACGCTCGAAGGATTGGGGTATGAAGTCAGTGGCATCTACTATGATTTTGAGACGGCTGCTGCGGCCATTCCAAATTCAGATGCCGACCTTTTCATGCTCGACATCAATCTGGGTGGACGTCCGGAAGAAAACGGCATTCAGCTGGCCGGCCTGCTTAAAAGCGGCACTCCCAAGCCTTTTATTTTCCTCACAGCCTACAGCGATCCGGAAACCGTTACGCGGGCTACAGCGCTGCACCCGGCCAATTATCTTATTAAACCCATCAATCCGGCCGCGTTGTTTGCAGCGCTTCAACTGGCGATCGCCCAGTCGCAGGAGCCGGATGCGGACATGGCGCAGCCGATTTCTGCTTACAACAGACCCAACTTTTTCTTCGTCAAAATCGGTCCGCGTAAAGCCAAGTTGTACTGGCGGGATGCCTATTGCATGGAATCCAGCAAAAATTATGTGCGCGTTTACATGAAAGGCCACACCAGCAACTATCCGGTTCGGGGTACCCTTTCGTTTGTGCTCGACCAGCTGGTACCCAAGGCGATCCGGGATCAGTTTTTCCGGTTGGGAAGAAGCATCTGTCTGAACCGGACGCACGTAACGGATTTCAACGAAGAGCGAATCGTATGCGGCGACCGGGTTTTCGAAAATGCAGGCCGGATCGAACCCGGGCAGTATCCTTCAGTCGACTCGCAGCCGGCCTAGTCTATTCGTTATTCGGTGCGTTCCGGAAACAGCTACTTCCTGCTGACGACAGTCCGGAAGATTCTTAATTGTTAGGGGCACCGCTGGCAACCCACCGCGCATACTTGGCAATCGTGCAATCATCCAGTTTCGGGCCGTTCAACGGCATCAGGATATACCCTTGTCCACGAAGTGTTCCCAGCAGTGAGCCGTCATCTGCAATGGCTTTCAGGCCAGCATAATTGCTCAATACAATACCGGTGCTGTTGCTGCTGCCATCGGCATGACAACCACTCAGCGCACAATGCTGATCCGTCAGCGGTTTGATAGTTGCCGCATAGGTTACATTAACCGTATCGCAACTGGTAATCGGATTCAATCCTTCTTTGCTTTCATTGCTACAGCCGGTAAACACGACTGCGCCGGTCAGCAAAATGCCGGCAATCCATTGCATGGTAAATTTTGGGGTCATTGGGTCCGGATTAAGGGCCTGGAACAGCGATTTAAAAGCTGCCGTACTGGTCTAAGATACGGTTACTTCGGCCAGTGGGGTTGAAATGTTTTCCGGAACCGATCCCCGATTGGTAGTACCAGATCCCGGATGCGAACCGTGCGCCGGTCATAGCCCCGCACCTGTGTTTTGTTGATCAGATAGCTTTTGTGAATCCGGATAAATTCCGGATGCGGTTGCAGTTTTTCTTCCAATGCCTTCATCGTCATATTAACCAGCAGATTCCGCGATGCACACATGATCTGGATGTAATCACGCCTGGCTTCGACATACAGAATTTCGTCCGGAGCCAGATTTATAAATCCGGTAGTCGTTTTAAAATACAGGCGCGTGGCCGGCTGCGGTTCCGGAAGGATGGATTCCGGATCGCCACTTTCCTGTCGAATGAATTTGTCGATGGCTTTTTCAAATCGGCTTAGCGAAACAGGTTTCAGCAGGTAATCCACTGCTTCCAGCTCGTAGCTTTCAACAGCGTATTCTTTATTGGCTGTTACAAAAATAATTTTAGGCAGGTCCGGTGTCTTGCGCAGTGCCTGAAGGCTGTTTTCGTTCTTCAAATGAATATCCAGCAACAGCAAATCGACCCGTTGTTGTTCCAGGGCCTGAAGCAGGTCGGCTATAGTAGCCACCGATGCCCCCAACTGCAAGGAGGGCGTTTGCCGGATGTAGCTTTCCAGAATTGTCCGTGCGATGGGTTCATCGTCTACGATAATCACCGTGTACCTTTTCATGGGAGTAACTGAATCAAAAGGTGAATCTCAAATACAGATCCTTGACTGTAAACCTGTAGCTGATGCCGTTCCGGAAACAGCAACCGCAACCGCTCCTGCAAATTCTGGAGGCCAATTCCGGAACGCCTGGATTCGGTGCCGGAATCGTTACAGTCATTGATCGCCCGGATTTCCAGTTCACCTTTCATAATCCGGAAGATCATAGACGCCTTGCCCCCTGTATCCAGGCAACCATGTTTGAAGATATTTTCGGCAACCGGCAGCCACAGCAACGGCGGAAGAATATAGTCGGCATCTGCCGTCGCCGTACACTGAACCAACACGTCTGGCGGCAGGCGCAGTTGTTCCAGTTGCAGATACGACTGAAGAGCATGTTTCTCTTTTTCGAAGGGCACCCGTGCAGTACTGCTCTCGTAGAGCATATACCGGAGCAGGTCGGACAATTGCAACAACATCTGCGGCAGTTGCGCATGCTGTTGCAAGGCCAGTCCGTACAGGTTGTTGAGCGTATTAAACAGGAAATGAGGATTGAGCTGTTGCTTTAAAAACTGTAATTCCGTTTGGGCCTGCCGGAGTTGTATCTGCTTCAACAACCGGCGCTGACTGAAAAACTTACGGGTAAACCAGGCCAGGGCATAGATCACCATCCAAAAGAAATACCCCAGCAGAAAGGTACCGAGGTCATCCATCCAGGCATTCCAGGTCCATTGAGGCGCATGCGGACCAACCATAAACCCCACATGCGTGAAGTGCGCGACGTCTAATTGTGGCTGCACCAATTTGATGACCAGTACTCCCAGGTTGGCAGCCAGGATCCATGATACCAGCAGCCCTGCTATACAAGCCCATCTGCGGCCCCGTTCCCAAAACCGTCCCAGCAGTACCCCGGTTTCCAGATACAGCAGTGCGGCCTGAATCGCCATCATTCCCAACATAGCCGGCCAGTACAAGGGGGCGCTCCGGATCGGTTGCCCGTAAAGGGCTTCATTGCCGACATTAAAGCTGTGGGCAATCCAAAACGCCATAACCCAGTACAGCACGTTGAGTGCCCCAAGCCGGTATCGGGTGCCTGATTTTCGGATACGGAGATTCATTACAGCTGCAAGAACGGACAGGATGAGTTTTAATGAACCGGGTTTCGATCATCCACCGGTTTTTTTCGACTAAAAGGGTATTTGGTCGAAAAAAGAACGGCCTTAATCGAAAATCCTTGTAGCCGCCAAAAACATCCGGTTCCTTTGAGCTGTTCTTTCAACTATCCATTCTTTATCACTCGCGCCCATGAATCGATTTCGTACCCTTCTGATAGCCCTGACGCTGTTCCTTTCCGGAAGCGCAGTCGCCCAATTGCCGTCTGCCTACGCCCAGCGGCTTCAAACCGTATTCGACAGTACCTGCGCCCGGTACAAGATCAGAGGCGCTTCGGCAGCCGTGATGGTGCCGGGAGTCGGCATCTGGCGCAGTGCTTACGGCACCAGCCATGCCGGCGTGCCCATCGACACGAACATGGTATTCGGCTACGGCAGCAACACCAAAACCTATATCGCCGTGCTGCTGCTCAAACTCCAGGAACAAAACCTGCTGGACCTCGACGATAGTATTGGCACCTGGATTCACAACGTCCCCAATGTAAAGGGAACGATTACCGTGCGCCAGTTGCTGAATCATACCTCCGGGCTGGCCAACTACACCGAGAATGACCGTTATGGTGACAGCCTCAGTGCCGATTACAACCGCATCTGGGTGCCAGAAGCCATGTACCAGTTTATCGACACACCGCTTTTTGCGCCGGGTGCGGGCTGGAGCTACAGCAACACCAACTTTCTGCTGGCCGGCATCATCATCAAATCCATCACAGGCCTGTCTACCGAAGCTGCACTCCGCCAGATGCTGCTGACGCCACAGGGCCTTCAGAAGACCTACTACTTTCCGCAGGAAACCCCTCTCGGCGCGTTTCCGCACCAGTGGCAGTGGGTTGGAACCATCTCGTACGACATCACCGACTTTGGGTATGTACCGGATGGATTTCTGAGTACGGCCAGCGGCGCCGGTGCGCTGGTTGGAACGGCTGATGCCAACGTCCGCTTTTGGCAAAAACTGGTTTCCGGAGCACTGCTGAACCCGGCGTCTATGGCTGAATTAAAAGATGCAGTACGGATCAACACGGCCACCGGATACGGACTGGGCATCTTCCGGATCCGCAATTACAATGGGCACGTCGCGTATAGTCATGGTGGCACCCAGCCCGGATTTATCAACGAGAATCTTGCCGATTCCGTAACCAACGTAGCCATCTCCGTCCTGACCAATCAGGACAGTATCAGCAACAATCTGCTATCGAATACCGTAGTGGCAGCGTTGCATAAAGTCACCAACAATCCGCCGCTTTCGGTTACCAACTGGACTCCGCTGCAGGTTGCTGAAGTCTATCCCAATCCATCCACCGATAAGCTGATGGTTCAAAACAGTCCAGATGCCACTGCTTACACGCTGACCGATTGGTCCGGCAAAACGATTGCTAGCGGTGTACTGAATGGGGCACTTCCGGAAGTATCGGTTGCGGCGCTGCCCAATGGCTACTACCTGCTCACCCTTTCGGCCAAAGACATTCCGGTAGCCCAGGCCCGGATTACCGTGGTCCACTAAGGCACGTTCAACTCCTCCCCGGCGGTTCTTCAGCATTTTCGTATGCAGAAGAACCGCCTTTTTAGTGGTATCCGTTGCCGTTTATTTCTTTGAGTGGCACAGCTTTAGTCGGTTCGTACACTCAACCTTATGAAACACGACTCCACTCCTCCTACCGGCGGGGAAACGCACCAGACCACCAATGCGTCTCATCCGGTACTGACGACCAACCAAGGTATTCCGGTTGCCGACAACCAAAACAGTCTCAAGGCAGGGGCCCGCGGCCCGGTCCTGCTGGAGGATTTCATCCTGCGGGAGAAAATTTTCCACTTCGACCACGAGCGCATTCCGGAACGCATTGTACACGCACGGGGATCTGCCGCGCATGGCTACTTCGAGCTGTATGAATCGCTGGCCGACATTACCAAAGCCGATCTGTTTCAGCGGGCCGGGGAAAAAACACCCGTTTTTGCCCGGTTTTCTACGGTTGCCGGTGGGGCAGGATCGGTAGACACCCCACGCGACGTGCGCGGATTTGCGGTTAAGTTTTACACCCAGCAGGGTAACTGGGATCTGGTCGGGAATAACATTCCGGTGTTTTTTATTCAGGATGCCATCAAGTTTCCGGATTTAATTCATGCCGTAAAAATGGAAGCCGACCGCGGCTATCCACAGGCCGGCAGCGCGCACGATACCTTCTGGGATTTTGTATCGCTGATGCCCGAGAGTGCACACATGATTATGTGGGCGATGAGCGACCGGACCATTCCGCGCTCCCTGCGGATGATGGAAGGATTCGGCGTGCATACATTCTGCATGGTCAACAGCGAAGGGAAAAACACCTTTGTCAAATTTCACTGGAAGCCGAAGCTGGGCCTGCAATCGACCGTCTGGGATGAGGCCCTCAAACTTCAGGCAGCCGATAACGATTACCACCGCCGTGACCTGTTCGAAGCGATCAACCAGGGTAATTATCCGGAATGGGAACTCGGCCTTCAATTATTTGATCAGGCAACCGCCGATTCGCTGCCGTATGATGTGCTGGATGCGACCAAGCTGATTCCGGAAGAAGTGGTGCCGATCAGGATCATAGGCCGGATGGTGCTCGACCGCAACCCCGACAATTTCTTTGCAGAAACCGAGCAGGTCGCGTTCTGTCCGTCGAATATGGTGCCGGGGATGGACTTCACCAACGATCCGCTGCTGCAAGGCCGTCTGTTCTCCTATCTCGACACCCAGAAGTCACGACTGGGAACCACCAATTTTCATCAGATTCCGATCAATGCGCCCCGCTGTCCGATGCACAATATGCAGCGCGACGGGATGATGCAGATGAGCGTTCCACAAGGCCGCGCCAACTACGAGCCCAACAGCCTGCATCAGGCCGGTGAAGCGGGTGGACCCCGCGAATGCCCGGTGACCGGATTCAGCAGTTTTCAGGGACGCCCCGACCATGATGAACAAGGCGACAAGCTGCGGATTCGTCCGGAAGCCTTTGCCGATCATTACAGCCAGGCCAGAATGTTCTACCAGTCGCAAACGCCGAACGAACAGGCGCACATTGCTTCGGCGATCGTTTTTGAACTTTCTAAAGTAGAACTCTCACATGTACCGCCTAAGGTAATTGCCAACTTCCGGAACATCTCCGAAGAGCTGGCTGCGCGGGTAGCCAAAGGACTGGGCCTTCCGCTTCCGGAAAAAAGTCCGGCTGCTGCACCAGTGCAGGAACTGGATGCCTCACCAGCGTTGTCCATTCAGCAAAATATGAAGTCCACTCTGGATGGCAGGTCGGTAGGTATTCTCATTACCGATGGCAGCGACGCGACTCTTTTAAAGGCTACGCAGGAGGCGATCGAAGCAGCCGGAGGGACCTTTAAGTTGATTGCCGAGCGTATCCACAACATTGCCCTTTCGGACGGCAGCACGGTCAAAGCCGATGGTAAACTGGACGGTACCCCATCGCAGCTTTTTGATGCGGTAGCGCTGATCCTGTCGGCTGAAGGCAGCACCCGTCTGGCAAAAGAAGGTGCCGCGGTGCAGTTTGTGATGGATGCATTTGGTCACCTCAAAGCCATTGGCTATACCGACGCCGCCCAAGTGCTCCTCGACAAAGCCCATGTAGAAGCAGATGCCGGTGTGGTGGCTCTTTCCCGGACCGATGCCTTTACGAAAGCCGCATCCCGCCGGTATTACGACCGCGAACCCAACGTACGCAATCTGGCTTGATCCGTACAGGTTCGCATAAAAAAGAAGCCTTCCCGAGAGTATCGGGAAGGCTTCTTTTTTTCAATATTGTATGCGCTAGTGCATCGCATCGCCCAGGTCCAGCTTGGGTCCGCTTTTCCGGGTCTTGATCATCAGGATAAACGGCACACAGATCACGAAGATGACGCCGATGTACAGAAACACATCCATGTATGAAAGCACAGAGGCCTGTTTCATCGTCATGCCTTCCAGCGCCTGGTACGCAGCCGCTTTCGCTTTATCCAGCGTCAGCCCTTTGTTGATAAAGTTGCGCTCCATACCGGCGATCCGGGCCTGTACCGCCGGATTGGTGACGTCGAGGTGTTGTACCAGGGCCGCTTTGTGCACCACGTTCTGATGAGACATAAACGTTGTAATCAATGCGATCCCGAAGGAGCCCCCCAGCTGCCGCATCATCCCGGTAAAGGCAGCGCCTTCACCAATCTGCCGGCCTTTAAGCGTCGAAAGCGACAGCATCGAGATGGGGATAAACAACATTCCCATCCCGACCCCACGAACAATCAGCATCCAGAAGAAGGTATCTTTCGGCGTATCGGGCGTCAGGATTCGATAGCCCCAGAAACTGTAGACCGCAAACAGCAGAAACCCGAGCGCTACCAGCACCTGCTGCTTCGCGCCTTTGCCGAGCAGCCGGCCGATAATCGGCATCATAAAGGCGGTGGTAATGGCCGCAGGAATCATCAGTGCGCCGGATTGTTGCGCCGTCCATCCCAGCAGTCCCTGCGTATACAGCGGAATGATAAATGTAGACCCATATAACCCGAAGCCCATGATAAAGGACAGGATCGTCCCGGTACGCAGATTGGTGTTTTTCAATACCCGCAGCTCTACGACCGGATAGCGGAACGTAAGCTCGCGCCAGATAAAGAAGAACAGTCCGAATACCGACGTAATCGTCAGTCCCAGAATCACAGGACTTTCAAACCAGTCATCTTCCTGTCCGCGCTCCAGGATGTACTGCAACGCCCCTACGGTAATCGCCAGCAAGGCAATTCCCAGCCAATCTACATCTTTGGCAGCCCGTTTTTCGGCATAGCGCGGACTGCGTACAAATTGAAGGGTCAGAAACGCTGCAATCGCACCGATCGGCAGGTTGATATAGAAAATATATGGCCAGCTGTAGTGATCGACGATATAGCCTCCGAGTGGCGGCCCCAGAGTAGGACCGATAATCACACCCAGTCCGTAGATGGCTTGGGCCATCCCGCGTTTTTCGGGCGGATATGATTCGGTAATGATGGTTTGAGAGGTTACGAGTAGTGCACCACCGCCGATGCCTTGCAGCAACCGGAAAAAGACCAGTTCCCAGATATTACCGGCATTGCCGCAGAGGAACGAGCAGATGGTAAACAGGATGATAGAGGCCGCGAAATAGTTGCGACGGCCAAACTGCTGCGACAGCCAGCTGGTCATCGGTACGATGATCACATTGCCGATGGCATAGGCGGTGATCACCCAGCCCACTTCCGGAAGCGTTGCTCCCATGTTGCCCCGCATTTCGTTGAGCGCCACATTTACAATGGTGCTGTCCACGATTTCGAGCAGGGCACACATAATGGCCGTGATCGTTACGATCGCCCGTCTCGCGCCATACTCGACGAGCGATGCTTGTTGGTCTTGCACAGAAAAGCTTATTTACGGATTAAATGCACGTCCACGTCCACATTCATACCCGGACGCAGTTTCTTCAGGTCGGCATCTTTCGGATTGACGAAGTCGATCCGAACCGGGATACGCTGCACCACTTTTACAAAGTTTCCGGATGCGTTGTCGGGCGGCAGGATGGCGTTGCGGGAACCGGTGAGCGGTGAGATCGAGCTGATACGGCCTTCAAATTCCCGGTCCGGAAAGGCGTCTACACCAACAGCTACCTGCTGGCCTTCCACCATGCGCTCCAGCTGCGTTTCTTTAAAGTTGGCCACAACCCAGATGCTGTTGTCGGGAACGACTGTGATCAAACTGGCACCGGCCTGGATAAACTGACCGGGTTGCAGGGTCACTTTCGATACATAGCCACTTTCCGGAGCGGTGATCACCGTATAGCTCAGGTTGAGGCGGGCATTTTCAACATCAACTTCACGCTGATGGGCCTGTGCAGCCGCGACCCCGATCTGCTGACCGGTAGCAGTGCTTTGCGAGTTGACCACCGAGGTTTGCGCCTGGGCAGCACTCCGCTGACTTTCCAGCACCTGTAACTGACGCTCGGAGGTTTGCTTCGCAGCCAGCGCCTGCTCGTACTGCTGTTGGGTAATCGAATGATCCTTGATGAGGTTTTGATACCGCTTAAAGTCCTGATTGGACCGCCATACATTGACACGGGCCGCTTCGATCTGCGCGTTGGCCGTAACTACCCCCGCATTGGACGTGTTGATGCCCTGACGGGCTGCATCCGTTAACGCGCGGGCCGAAGCGACACCGGCGCGGGCCGTTTGCAGTCCGGCTTCAGCCTGTTCCAGCACCAGCTGCAGATCGCGCTGATCCAGTACAATCAACGTATCGCCTTTACGGACAAACTGGTTGTCTTTAACCCGCACGGTGCTGATATAACCCGGGATTTTAGAGATCACCGGCACCACATTCGCTTCGATCTGGGCATCGTCGGTGGTTTCGTGCTGCTGCGAGTGGCGGTACTTGTTGAAGCCAATGATACCGCCGCCGACTACCAGTACGGCCAGTACGATCGGGAAGATTTTAGACTTCTTTTTAGGAGGTGCTGAAACCGCGGGATCTTCAACCACAACGGTAGGAGCGGGAGTTTCTGGAGTTGCCATGATAAAATTTCTGAGAACGAGAGAGTATTAGTTAGAGGTCGTTTCTACCGGAACAACGCCGGTGGTTTGCAGCAGTCGGTAATAGGCCAAGGCGGCATCTGACTGCGCATAGGATACATTCAGCTTGGTGTTGAGGAGGGCGGCATCGGCTTCCAGCAGATCGGTGACCGTAGCCAGGCCGTTATCGTATTTATTCTTGACGATCCGGGCGTTTTCCTCTGCCTGCTGCTGGGCCTTTTGATAAACCGATATTTTGCGCTGGGCCAACTGTTGCGACTGGTAATCCTGGTTGATCTGAAGCCGGATGGCATCGGTCAGGTTGCTGCGGTTGGCTTCCACTTCCAGCTGCTGGGCCTGCGCCTGGTGAATGGCGTTTTTGGTTTTCCAGATGCTGCTGAGGTTATACTTCAGCGCCAGCCCGCCGTTGAGCGCATTGCTTACATTCAGGAAGTTGGGCACGTCCACATAAAAATAACCGGCGGTGGCAGCGATGGTCGGCAGGTAGCCTGCTTTGGCGCTTTTGATTCCGACCAAAGCGGCTTCTCGCTGGTAGCCCAGCGCTTTCAGATCCGCGCGGTTGTCTATGGCCTGCTGCAGATACGCTTCGTACGAGCCATCCGGAATTTGAATGGTTGCATATGCTTTGTTGACTTCCAGCGCCGTATTTTCCGGAAGACCTACCAGCAGCGCCAGGGTACTTTTGGCAATGGCATAGTTGCTTTCAGCTTCCAGCAATTGCAGTTCCGTATTAGATGTTTGCAGGGCAGCTTTTAACCGGTCGTTGCGCGGAATCACACCGTTGTCTTCGAGCCGGCTAAACGTAGAGTCCCGCTGACGGGCGCTCCGCAGGTTTTCTTCGATCACAGCCATCGCCTGCGATGCTTTGTACACATTGTTATAGGCCTGGGTAACGGTGTAGGCAACCGAGGCCCGGTCGTTTTGGGTGGCCAGCCGGGCTGCTTCGCGCAGTAACCGGGCACTTTCTTTGCCGTACCGGATTTTACCACCGGCATAAAGCGGCATCGAGATGGACGCATTGGCCATAAACGCGCGGTTGACTTCCACCGAACCGGTTTTGGCAGCCGTATCGCTACCGCCACCGCTTCCCTGCTGCAACGGCACTTTCAGGTTGACGGTCGGCTGGTTCAGAAACAACTGCTGCGCCGAAACCGAGGCTTCCGGAAGGGCGGCTTCTTTGGCTGTTTCGTACTGAACCTGTGCCTGGATGAGCCGGGCCGAGTCGAGGGCCAGTTTGCTGCTGTTTTGAATGCCCAGCCGGATCGCTTCCGGAAGCGACAGCATCCGTCCTTCACCGGCCGCCTGAGCAGTCAGGCTGCAGAGCGCCAGCGCGCCCGCTACAAGGGAATTGCGAAAATTAAGAGTCATGGAGAAGGAGATACTTGAGAAGATTTTGTGTGTGTTGCTGAATCAGGCGGTTGTAATCGGCTTCGAACGTGTCTGCCTTCTTGCCGCTGATGTTGTGGTAGGCTTTGTACTGGTCGCGGCTGTACAGCAGACTGTTGGTAGTGCCGACCAGCGTGCTGATCAGCAGAATGACATCGACGTCTTTCCGGACATAACCTTTGCGGGCGGCCAGTTTCAGCAGGCTGCCCAGATGGTTGGCCAGCGTCATGCGCAGCTCTGAGAGCAGGGTGACGAAGCTTTCATTCCGCTTCAGGATTTGTTCCGTCATCAGGATGCGGCTAAAGCAGGCATTCTCGATTTTATTCTGGATAAAACGGCCCACGAAGTGTTCGATCTTCTGGACGGGCAGCAGGGATTCATCGGCCATGACTTCGTCGAGCAGCCGGATGGATTCGCTGATGCGCCCCCGGATAATTTCGACCATCAGGTTTTCCTTAGACCCGAAGTAGTAGGAAATCATCGAGATATTAGCGCCTGCCCCGGAAGCGATATCGCGGATCGAGGTACCGTCAAACCCTTTTTCAGCAAAGAGTTGTTCGGCGACCTGAAGGATACGTGTGTTTTTAGCCTCAGCCATGTAGACTGCAAATTTCAAACAAACGTTTGATTATTTCAAACGTTTGTTTGAAATTTTAGAATTTCTTCACATTGAGGACTTATCATCTTTCCGGACATAAAAAATCCCATCTGCTTTTCAGCAGATGGGATTTCATTTAAAGGTTTCGGAATCGTCCTAGACCGAGCCGCGGCGAATAAAGCCGAGCAGCAGGGAAATGATGGCCAGTACGAGCAGGATGTGAATCAGGCTGCTACCGGCACCGAACAGATTCATACCACCGAATTGGCCCAGAAGCCAGCCGATAATCAGGATTACGGCGATGATGTACAGGATAGAACGCATAATTGACAGAGAGATTTAAGGGTTCGTTTAACATCTTTAAAAGACTGTGCCAGATAACGTTCTACACCCTGCTGTCGCGGGTTGAAAATCAGGGACGTAGTCTCCGGAAAAGATACCGGGTAATAAATAACCCACCGGAACTGCTTCCCTGCGACATCTGCATATTGGAGCCGCTGGTTGCCTGAAACAGCTCCCAGCCGTCCTGCGCCAGTTCGTTGATCCGGCCTACGATCACACGGTCGTTATTAGATATATTTTCAAAATTGATGCCCACCAGACTGTAGAAATTTTTAAGTTCTTTCTCCAGATTCTGGCCGTTGTCATCGGTTGTCAGCAGGCGCGAGCGCCCCATTCCGCCGGGCACTACCGACTCGATGGTCGAGATTTGTTTGTATTCCCAGCGAACAGGTGCGGGTGGAGTCGTTGGCTGCTGGGCCATTGAAGCGGTTGCAGACGCCAGGATACAGCCGGCGATCAGAATCAGTTGTTTCATAGTTGAATCGTAAAAACTTGCGCGAAGCTATTCCGGCGCGCCTCCATATGCAAGCGGATCGTAGATGATTGCGGAATCAAAGGGTGTTTAGAGGCGGCGGTTACTTTTGCGGGGCATGAAGACGTATTCCTACTCAACGCTGTACGATTTTACAGAGGCTGTTTTCCGGAAGATGGGTTGTCCGGCAGCCGAAGCCACCACCGCAGCCACGGCTTTGCTGGCAGCCGATCTGCGCGGGATCGACAGTCACGGGGTGGCCCGACTGAGTGGCTATGTACGGCTCTGGCAGGCGGGTCGGATCAACCCGACGCCGACCCTTAGGATTCTGCACGAAACGCCCTCTACGGCTACGATGGATGCCGATGCAGCCCTCGGACTGGTGGCGGCCCCGGCAGCGATGGAACTGGCCATTCAGAAAGCAAGGCGGGCAGGCACCGGATGGGTGGCGGTACAAAACAGCAATCATTTCGGGATTGCGGGGTACCATGCTATGCTGGCGCTGGAGCACGATATGATCGGGATTGCCATGACCAATGCGAGTGCATTGGTGGCCCCTACGTTTTCGACCGAACGGATGCTGGGCACCAATCCGATTGCGGTAGCGATCCCGGCCGGTACCCAGCCCCCCTTCGTAGCCGATTTTGCCACCACGACGGCGGCCAACGGCAAACTGGAGATGTTGCAACGCAAAGAGGAAGCGGCTCCGGAGGGCTGGGTACAGGATACTTCCGGAGCCCCTTCGACCGATGCCAACATTCTTAAGAAAGCGGGGGCCTTATTGCCTTTGGGCAGCGACCGGACGCATGGGAGCCATAAGGGCTATGCGCTGGGCAGCATTGTGGATATCTGGAGTGCGGTGCTGAGTGGAGCCAGTTACGGTCCCTGGGTGCCGCCGTTTCCGGCCTATGTACCGATGCCGGAGAACATGCCAGGCAAAGGGCTGGGGCATTTTATCGGTGCCATGCGGATTGATGCGTTTCGTCCGGCGGCGGAGTTCAAGGCGCACATGGATCACTGGATTGACCGGTTCCGGAAGGCCACGCCGGTAGCTGGTGAGGAACGGGTGTTGATTCCCGGTGATCCGGAACGGGAGATGGCTGCGGTACGGATGCAGGATGGGATTCCGCTGTTGCCGGTTGTCGAAGCCGATCTTAAGGAACTGGCCGCGCAGTTTGGACTTTCGTTGTAAGCTATCTGTTAGGGTCGCTCACGTAGTTGGCCACACTAAGCAGGCGGCCCAGCTTCGGATCGTACAGCCGCGCATTCATGTTCACAGTAAGTAATTCAATGTTGCCAATTATATACCATATATGTCCCTAATTGATTTATGAAAAAGCACTGGCAACACACCAATAAGCATAATAATTATACACAAAACAACTCGAACTCGCTTCTTGTTTACATTTTCTTTACTATATTTTTTTGTTAGTGTATCTATGTCTATAGCTTTATATCTGACTATGGTAAACAAAGATGCTATTGCTAATATGATATATCCAATAGCTTTATTTATTTGGAATATTTTAAATAACTCCATTACAAATAAGATATTTAAAAGCAGGCAAAATAGGCAAATAGTTGTTATAGCTATAGCATAATATTTAGGATCTGCCTCTCTTCTATTTTTATAGAGGATGTATATTCTGTAGAATAGGTAGTCTATCATTAGCGTTGAAATGTATAACTATTAAAACTAGTAACAGAAATATAAATCATTGACCCTATCCCAAGCCCCCCCGTATACGATTTGACGTACTCATTGGCACCGAAGTAAACAGTGCTAGCTATCCACCCCCATCCCTTAGCATACCCAGCAACACCCATTATACCATCTGCAATGTTATCTGGATTCCAACCATTTAAAGATCCATCTAAAACAGTAGTTCCTAGAGCAAGTGTATTCAATCCAAGACCTAGCACTTTAGTCGTTTTCCCAGCAACGGCTATATCTCTAGCTATGATTTTCCTTTGTGAAATAGTTGATGCCTTAAACACATATTTCCCTCCTATACCCATCATTTTACCTACTTTAGTTTCACTGGCATAACCCATAGTTGCACCTGGAATAACTGTTAGTTTACTAGTAACATCTGCTCCTTCTTTTACCGCCGGATGTTTAACTTTTCCATCCCCATCTCCTGGGTCACCGTCATGCAGCGCTTGATTCAGCAGATAACTCATCAGCGCTGAGCCTGCCCCAACCCATGGATCCCCGCCCTGTACATACGACGTCCCCGCGCCCATCCCGGCACTGAAAAACGCTCCCCCGACCTTGCCCAGATTCACCCCACCCATCGCCAACCCATGACCCGCAAACGCTGACACGCTCCCCGTCACAAACCCCGTCCAGAAATCACCCCCCTGCGTTGCACTGAACCCAGCACCGATAAACCCGTGCGCTACCGCTCGACCCGCCTCCCGGGCAAAACTCATCCCAAACGTCACCGTACCGGTTACATTGCCCGCACCGTCCAAAATATTGGACCCAACCACCAGGGTAGACCCGGCCGCCTGACCCACGCCCCACGTCAACGCACCCAAGGCAGCACCTGTAGCTGTGGTCGAAGCAAAATCGCCAATGTTGAAGTTGTGCTGCAACCCGCCGGGGGCCATCGCCGACTGCGCCGTATAGGTCGCCGCACTGATCGCTGCTCCAATGGCCATCGCGACCAGGATCGGATGGTTGCCGGAGGGATCGACATACGAGATCGGGTTGTTCAGCGCATAGGTATAGCGGTTGTAGGCCATCGGGGAGGCCGGATCGCTCACGTAGTTGTCCACGCTGAGCAGGCGGCCCAGCTTCGGATCGTACAGCCGCGCGTTCATGTTTACCAGCCCAAATACATCCAGCTGCTCATAGCCCGCATATCCCCACAACCACCGGAACTGCGTCGAAGACAACTTCTTTGCAGAGTTAATACCGAGTGTCGCTTTTCCCTGCACCATCTGCCGACTGCGATCCAGTCACCAAAGCAAATTCAAAACACAAAATTTTTTATAAAAAAATATTATTTAACGCCATACTTATCTACCAGATATCTATCAAAGAATATAGGTACTAGACATAAAACTATGAATACAACAATATATATCCCACGATGCATTCTTTGAGTAGTAGTCTCATTTCTGTATTTATGTAACAGATAATCTATTTTCATAGTTCTATATCTGTATAACATAATCGAAAGGATAAACGCGAGTAGTAAATACGCAATTGGCTTTGTCAGCCTAAAACCTGTTAGAATCTCAATAATGATCATTCCATGTATGCTTAGAAGAAGCAAACAAATTGTAGGAACAGCAATTCCGTAGTACCTAGGATGATCGTCCCTTTTAGCCTTGTAAAAGGAATATACTCTATAGAATAAGTAGTCTATCATTTCCAAAATATTCCTGTGCCAGCGGTTGAAAAATCCATTTTACTCAAGTGAGTCCCAACTCCTACACCTGTCTGGTATTTCACAAATTCATTGACTCCAAAATAAACTCCGCCAATAACCCATCCAACGCCAGGAACAAAACTAACGACTCCTATAACAAGATCCGCTGTATTGTCAGCATCCGGGCCATTTACTCCCATATCTATTATTGATATCGCCACTCCAGCCCCTCCTAATACATCACCGGTTATACTCCAAAACTTACCTGTAATTGCCATATCCCTTGCTAGGTACAGTCTCCGGGCAAATGTAGCACCTTTGAAAAGATGCCTTCCACCTATACTCAGCATTTTACCTGTTTTACTCTCTGTAACGAATCCAATAGAGTTACCTTGAATAACTGTTCCTCTACTAAATACATCTGCTACCTCTTTTAATACCGGATGTCTAACTTTTCCATCGCCGTCGCCCGGATCCCCATCTGGGTGCATAAGTCTATTCAGTCCATAGCTCATCAGCCCCGATGCCGCCCCCATCCACGGATCGCCACCGCCGATGTAGGAAGAACCCCTATTTAAGAAAAATAAAGGCATAATACATTAAATGTATATTTCATCTATATACATCTATTCCATCTGGTATTTTTAATAATATTCTTTTATTTATATAATCTTTTTTACTTAATGGGCCATACATTAAATTGTTTTCTTTATCTATAATATAATATAAAATATTATTGTGATCATCATATTTTTTTCCTGATCCTGTATCTTGTAAGGCTACAATAAATTCATTGTTATTATCTACACTTAGCACATTTTTATGTACCAATATACTATCATAGTGATATTTTCTCTTTGATTTATAGATTATCCCCCCCCTTTCCGGATACCCCACATCTATAGCATCATCTTTTGACAAGTAATAATAACCTTTACCTAAATTGTCATTATTTAAGATAGTTATAGGCAAAGCCCATATAAGAAGCAGAAAGATAAAGATCACGCTTCCAATTATTGCTAATTTTTTCATCTTATAAATATTGTCTTATTATAGTAATGTATATTGAAATCAGCGCCCCATCTTTGAATACTGTAATGACCCGGCTGTCTTCCAGGATGGCCCCACCAAGTTCCAAAATTTCTAGTTGCATTCTCAAAAGATGTAACTTCTCTCATTTCGTAGTGATAGTCCTGATCTTGAACTTCTAAAATTATCGGGTAGACACTGAGTATCTTAAAGGTGGTACCACCATAGGTTGAAGCAGTTTCCCAAGGTAGATTAATAAATGCTTCAGTAGTGCCAATAGAGAAAAAGTCTCCTATTTTAAAGCCTTCCGGTATACGCAATCCTTCCCAGTTAATTTTGGAGTTATCCACATAAATCTCTCCGCCCTCTCCGCTCAGCCAACGTTTATCAGCTTCACTTTTCTCTAGCTTGCCATTACCGTTAGAATCCCATTTTTTGTTTTTGGTTCTCCATGTTTCTCCATCTGGGTGCATCATTTTATTCAGCCCATAGCTCATCAGCCCCGATGCTGCCCCCATCCACGGATCGCCACCGCCTATGTAGGAAGAGCCCGCTCCCACGCCCATGCTGAAGAACGCTCCCCCCACCTTGCCCAAATTAATCTGACCCATATCAACCAGAGAGGTGGCAAACGAAGCCGCCGAACCCGAGGCAAAGCCCACCCAGAAGCTCCCACCATTCGCATCACTCATCACCCCCCCAACCAACCCGTGCGCCGCCGCCCGGCCCGCCTCTTTCACAAAGCTCATGCCTACGCCCGTTACCGCTATGCCTTGGAAAGCGCTACCAATGCCATAGGTCACTCCACCCAGTACGCCACCCGTGATCGTAGTGGATGCAAAGTCGCCAATGTTGAAGTTGCGGCTCAATCCACCCGGTGTAAAGGCCGCCTGTGCGGTGTAGCTCGCCGCACTAATCGCTGCTCCAATGGCCATCGCTACCAGCAACGGGTGGTTGCCGGACGGATCGACATAGCTGATCGGGTTGTTCAGCGCATAGGTATAGCGGTTATAAGCCAGCGGAGAAGCTGGATCGCTCACGTAGTTGTCCACACTGAGCAACCGGCCCAGCTTCGGATCGTACAACCGCGCGTTCATGTTCACCAACCCAAACGCATCCAGCTGCTCATGGCCAGTATAGCCCCACAACCACCGAAATCACTTTAATTATTCTTCTAAATGTAAATTCTCAGGAACTCCTAACTCTAATCTCTTCTTTAGATATTCCTGTTTAGTAAGAGGCCCAATAACATTAGTATCATTTTTGACTATTATCCAATAATTATACTTATTTATAAAAATACTCTTATAATAAGGATCGTTTTTTAAAATGCTATCTGCTTCTTTTTCAGTGGCTAATCGGTCTGACTCTGAGTTATCGGGATATTTCTTTAAATCGTTTCTCAGCGAAGAAGCTAGCATAATCTTATGTTCTCCGAAATCTGGCTCTTGTAATACAACTATAAAATCCCAATTAAACTTATATGAAATGACCTTACCATGTATATGTTTATTATACTCCATTTGATGGCGTATTTCTTTTGTCTTTTCTCCTTCATCTATATAATAATAGCCTCCACCTAATTCTTCGGTGTAATCGCTGCCATTACACCCTTGAATAAAAGGAAGTAAAACTATAAGTAGTCTTATAATACTTTGCCTCATACTATTTATAATACATTCCTCTATTAGGGTCATAGGACTGGATCCGAGCGGTACCATTAATATTTATAGGATATGGGGTCCCTGCTCCTGCATTCCATCGTCCAATCAACGTTTCAAAATTACGTCCCCAATTGACAGGGTTGAACCATGAATGCATCTCAAAATTATAAAAATCCGGTAGAGCCGTGACGATGTTATTTTCGTGTAAAATCAATGTGATGTTCCCCAACACCAAGCCATCGTTTAACGAACGACTCTTCAAAAGTAGGTTAAATGTTTGTGAAGAGCCAACTCCTTGGGGAAAGTCTTCCGCATAAACATAGGAAAGATCAAGCTGATTAATGTCAATATCAACTGCCTTACCTCCACCTGTCCTATAGACATGATTGGCCTCTCCTAATTCAAGGTGTCCATTAGGGTAGCCCACATTAGTATTTTTTCTTTTTCCATCCCCGTCCCCCGGATCAGCGCCACTCATAAGCATGTTCAGTTTATAGCCCATCAACGCTGCAGCCGCCCCCATCCACGGATCCCCACCCTGCATAGACGAGGTCGCTGCACCCACACCCATACTGAAAAAAGCACCCCCTACTTTACCTAGGTTTACTTGGCCAAGCTCCATAATGCTGTGGCTCATAAATGACGATAGAGCCCCCGTTACAAACCCCGTCAAGAAATCGCCTCCCTGTGTCGCATAATACCCGCCACTGATCAGCCCATGCGCTGCCGCCCGGCCCGCCTCTTTCACAAGGGTCATCCCGCCAGTCACCGTGATTCCGTGAAAGGCTTGACCAACCCCCCAGCTCAATGCCCCCATGGCTGCACCCGTAATGGTAGCAGAAGCAAAATCGCCAATATTGAAATTGCGGCTCAACCCACCCGGAGTAAAGGCCGACTGCGCCGTATAGCTCGCTGCACTAATCGCTGCACCAATGGCCATCGCGACCAGGATCGGATGGTTGCCGGAAGGATCTACATACGAAATCGGGTTGTTCAGCGCATAGGTATAGCGGTTGTAGGCCATCGGGGAAGCCGGATCGCTCACGTAGTTGTCCACGCTGAGCAAGCGGCCCAGCTTCGGATCGTACAGCCGCGCGTTCATGTTCACCAGCCCAAACGCATCCAGCTGCTCATGGCCAGTATAGCCCCACAACCACCGGAACTGCTGGGGTGGAACCTGGCTGTCGTCCGTCGCCCAGGTATTCACATTGCGCCGGCGCCCCCACGGATCAAAGGCCTGCCGGTGCACCACGTTGCCTACCCCATCGGTCAGCGCCATAATGCTGCCCAGATGATCGGCGTATGGATAATACAGGGTCGTGCTGTAATTAATGTATTCTTCATCGCCCAGTGCACTGGTCTCCGCCAAGGTGCTGTCTTCTGCTACAACAGTGCCTTCTGTCCGGCCTCCGATCAGTTCACTCGACCTGTCTTTGGGCACCTCCGGGCCACCCCGGCTTTGTCTATCAACCTGGATCCAGGCAATGCCGTTGCCACTGGCTACCGGCGTAATTTTCTCCGTAACAATGCCGGCAGGATTCAGGTATAGCACCGTGCCATCATCATAATATTCCTTGGTATACTCCAGCGCACCATTGGTCGTCTTGTGCATCGAAAAGCGCTCATGGCTAACGTCATAGGTAAACCGCGCGTCATGACTTCCTTCTGCAATCCGAAGCGGACGATGGTACGAACTATATTCTATGTCTTGCTGAACGGTAGGGATAGCTCCCGCCAGGTTGTCGGTATAGCTGATCTGGTGGTACTTACTGTAGTTATAGCTGCCGATATCGGTCTTGGTCAGGATATTGCCTCCGGTCATCGCATTCTGGCCATAGGTCTGTACCTGGCCGGGCGGCAGGATAGCAGGCGGCGTTCCCAGATATCCGGTGATGGTTTGAGTCAGGCGACTGGCCGGATCATAGGTAAAGTCATCATACACTCCTGCCAGCCCATCGGTCCGGCGGGTAATCAGCCCCCGCTGCAAATCATGGGTAATGCGGTAGTCCTGTACACCGGGGGTGAAGGTGCTGGTCAGGTTGCCGTAGTCGTAGCTCTGAAGGGTGGTTTTGCCATTGCCCCGCCATTCCTGGGTCGCATTGTTCAATCCGTTTACATCTTCGAGGCGGTAGCGGACCGTGTTGCTGCCGTCCCGCAGTTCGGCTACCTGGCCGTCCTTATAAGTGTATCTTGCCATCGCGCCCGACACATAGGTCTGGGTGGCCGGCCGGCTCAGCGCATCGTAGGTCCAGTTGGTACTGCGACCGTTGTGATACTTGGTGGTTTTGAGTCGTCCCAGGTTGTCGTAGAAAAACGTTTTGCTGTGTTCCAGGTTTCCCTGGGCATCTGCCCGGGAGATCGAGCGGATTTGCCGTCCTTCGCCTACGCCTCCGGAACTATACCAGTCGGTGACAATAGATCCTTCCGGAAACTCCGTTCTCCAGAGCCGCCCCAGACCATCGTACTCAAATAAAGTGGTCTGGCCGGCAGCATCGGTCTGGGTTTTGAGTTCGCCATAGCCGGTGTAGGTATACGAGGTGGTTCCGGAACTCGGTTCGGTAATCGACGTTTTCCGGCCATAAGCATCATAGGCCAGGGTCGAAAGCGAGACCGAACCGGCTTTGGTCTGGGTTACATTTCCCCAGCCGTCATAGGTGTAGGTGAGGATACCGGATTCGTCTTTGGATTGAAGGAGCTTATCCGCACCATCCTTGATCGTGTATTTAATCCGGTTGGCCGGATCGGTGATTTCAGTTGTCAGGTTACTACCCGAATAGGTGTATTTGATATCCGTGCAGCCGTGCTGGGTACAGGTTTTGGTGGGACGCCCGTAAGAGTCGTAGGTATAACTAAGTTGAATAGCAGTTTCCGAAGCCGAACGCTTCGGCATCGTTTTACTCAGTAATTGCCCTTCTACGTTGTATTTCAGTTCGTCGTGCGACCAGTCGGCCGGACCGCTGCCGCTCCAGATTTTAGTGCCGTGTTCGGTTTCGTTGCCCAGCGCATTGTAATCGGTGTAGGATGTAGTGCCGGCAGGATCCTGAACCGTTTTCCGAATCAGGCCTTCGGTCAGTTTAGAAGCAGTCCGCCAGGCCCAGCGTTCGGTAAGGGTGCGTCCATCAGGCGTGATGGTATTCCGCAGCTTTCCGAAATCGTCGTATTGATTGGTAGTTGTAAGGCCGTCAAAACCGGTAGCCGTGCGGACGACTCCAAAGCGGGGATCGTAGGTACTGCTTACGGTCTGGTTGAAAGGATTGGTTTCATATTCGACAAAACGGTGCTTCGCGTCGTAGCTGTAAGAAGTTAACCGGGGCGTTTCGCCGGGTGCAATCATCCCTTTAGTTGCAACGGTACCGGTAGGATGATAGGTATACGAGGTGGTCACCTCTGCCAGGCTGTTGTAAAACTGTTTTTGCGTCCGGACCCGCCCCTTGTAATAGGTTGTAAAACCGATCGTGGAGACGGTCTGTATGTTGTTTTTAGATAGGGTGGTGATTACCTGTTCCGGAAGGTACGGAACAATGGATGAGGTACTACTGGCGGGTGCATATGTAATCTGGCGCTGGGAAGATTCAATACCCGGAATGGTTTCCAGAACCTGTGTTAGATTGTTATCAGGATCGTAAGCTTGGTAATAGGTATACTTGGTGGTATTTGAGAGGTGATTCGTTGCCTGAGATACAAGTGGTCTACTCATAAAACGACCTGCTGCTCCAATTGCAATTAGTTGGGAACTATCTTTTTGGCTGGAGATCAACTGAGCAGGAGCCAACCCATCTAAATATTTGCGGGACTCTTGAATCGTAGGGGCATAGAAGGGAGGCAGGTAATTTGAACTGGCTTGAACTGTAATAGCACTATGAAGATTGTTATTAAAAGGAGCCGTCTTTTGAATTTCACTAAATCCTAAAAGTCCTCTGCCATCTTTAAGAGCAAGTAAGTTCTTATATTTATAATTATCCTGTCTACGATCCCCTGTCTGCATAAAAGTTTCATGGCGACTTACAGCGTAAAGTGGGCCATTGATGCTAACAAGTGGATATACACTTGGGTGGTTATCTTCGTAAATATTGGAATTAATTTTTTCATATTGGACTGATTCTTTTAGTCCGTAACCATTCCTGATACTAGTCATTAGACGGTTAGGCTGTCCAGCACCAATGGACACATAGTGAGGTGGTTTTGTGATACCAGATTGGGAGGAGGAAGGAATTCCTATCCAGTTCATCACATCAATCTTCCCATCACCGTTAAAATCACCTAAATGAACAGTATAATTATTAAATAAGTGCTGTAAACCAGTAGGATCTGACTCATAATAATTATGACTAGGTATCTGCTCATCAGTACCAGCTGCCAAGTCATATATTGTAAACGTGTTTGATCCATTACTGCAGTGCACTCTAATCCGCGCATATTTTTCATCCTTGTTAGGGTTATTTGTATTCTTTATTGAAGTATAAAAGTGTGCAATGTCCGTTTTCCCATCTCCATTAAAGTCTCCTGTAATAATTGGACTTTCATCCGGCATAGGGGTATAGTCATGCGGCCTCAAGTAATAGGGAAAACTATGTGGATAATATCCTGGGGCCACATTGTTAGTATTAGTAGGCGGCGGCATTGTATTAGCGGGTGGAGAACCCATGTAAAAAGCAGTAGGTTGATTGAAAGATATTCCATTGGAATACCCGATTTCCCATAATTCACTTGCATTTCTGCTTTTGGTTAACACGTCTGTAAGACCATCTCCATTAAAATCACCTACATTAACTCCATGATTAATACTAGGGTAGCTACTTATAAAATCTATTTTGCTTTGAAATAGTCCAGTAGAATTTCTTTTAAAAGAAGCAACATAGGTAATTCCATTTTGATAGGTTGTTCCTACATCATCCTTAGGTATAAACATCAACTCTTGTGCACCACCACCATTAATATTAATAGGTGTACAAAAAGGACTTCTTACGACTGCATCACATAAGTTATATAAAACTGCAGGTCCCCCTGATTGAGGAGATACCGTTTCAAAAGATTTATTGTACTTCAGTGAACTCATTTGTACATTCCCTCTGGCCACGTTGTAAGGTGAACTCCTGTAGCAACAGAAGTCAGAATTTCAGAAACACCATCCCCATCATAATCTCCTGTATAAGCATATGCAAGGCTAGAGTAAAAATCTCCACTGCTTGGATGCAAATCGTCAGTTACTGACAATGTAACGCCACTAGGAGGAAGGATAGAAGTTGTTGTTAATTGACCGCCTGCAGCAACATTTTTCAAATTAGTATAAAATATGGTAGACTTAATGTTGTTATATCCTCCCCCTATATCGGGAAACCTGCAAAAAACTGCTAGGTCTTCAACTCCATCTCCATCAAAATCACCTACCTGAAAGTTTTCTCTTCTTAGGGCTTTTTTATAGCTCTCTCCATCGTACATCTGAGAGTTGCAAATGGAGAAAAAGGGCTGTTCATATACTTTTGCAAAGTTGTTATTTCTATCATTTTTAAAGAATCCAATAGTAAAACTGTGTAATTCTGCAGGAAAATTGCTGAAAGGAGGAGGAAATTGACAAGTGCTATTCTGAGTCACATTTTTAACTAGCCTTATAATATCAGTATACCCGTCCTTGTTAAAGTCCATAGTTATTTGGTAATCATAAAACTCTGAAGGTCCCGATGTCGGATCAACATCGCTATACGGCCCCCTAATCCCCGATACAGTGGCGTTAGTTAAACCATATGGATTTGCATTGCTTTTATATTGAAACACTGTAGAATTTAATCCGGTTCCGACAGTACCCACTTCGGTGATACGCTGTAACATCGAATAGTCGCCATCAAAGAAGTAATTCATCAGGTACGTCCGGACAGTTCCTTCTTCGTAGTTATAGACCTCGATCTGCTCCAGCAGTGAATTGCTTTTATATGTACTACCACCCACGTAGTACGTCTCCTTATCGGACCGCTCTTTGTAGATAAACCGGACCACGTTGGAAGCAGTAATACCTTGGCTGGTATTGACGGTATAATAAATCCTGGACAACCTGTGTTCATCATTCACATTCTCATACTCATACTGAATTTCATTCCCGAATGGATCCTGCATACTGCTGATCTTCCAGGTAAGAATTTCACTCCCGGTAGTACTTCGCACACCCGAGTAGCGCAGCTCTCCATAATGGATATTGGTTCCGTCCTTTAATACTGCATTAAACCAAAGCGGGCTGTTGTTAAAGGTGCCTTGCTGAGTAATCCGCGTGTAATTCTCCTGCTCCGGTGCATATTCCGCATTCGCACCGCCATTGGTACCGGTGAGTACATGCATCCGGGAGCCGTCTATATGAAATACATCATTATTGTTCCACTCGATCGAGGTGGCTTGTCCATCATGGTAGTAATCATGTCCACTCCGGGAGATGGCACTCAATCCACTGAGCGACCAGCCTTTACCCAGCATCCCATTGCCGCCCTGGCTGTTGTACACCAGGGAGAGTTTGGGTACCATTCCGGCCGTGCCCGGAGCCATTTTAATCGGAATCTCATAACTGGCTCCGCCTGAAAGATTGACGGTTACCCCTCCATCCAGAGAGCCAACTGGTAAGCTGGTATCTATGGCAGGAAGGGTTGCAAACTCAGGATCATACGAAATCAACTGAGCACAGGCATGGTTGCCGGGGGCAGCTACCAAAATCAACAGAACAGACAGAACGGAAAAAAACGAACGTTTCACTACAAACAAAAGGGTCAGGTAAAGAACAGAACTAAAGAAAACAGAACTAACTAATGACTTAGCGGCTGGTAGATTTAATGATTTTCCAGCTGCCGATGGTTTGCGCTCCTTCATACAGGTGCAACCAATAACTGCCGTCGGTCCAGGCACCCATCTTGCCCTGATACGAGGGGCCGCTAAACGTTCCGGAACCTACGATCCGCCCCTGTGCATCATACCAGTGAAAATGAAGCGGCTGATCGGGTGTCCATTGCAAATCAATATGAAATGCTTCTACCGTTGGGTTGGGATACACCGTGACCGCCTGTGCCTTTGGAGTTTTGTTTAAAACATCCTTAGCAAGCCCATCAGCAGTCTTTGACGGGCCGGATGCAACAGACGCGGCACGGCGCATGCCCCGGCCACTGGGATTTTCCGGTTCGTTGGTTTCTTCTCTGCAATCGTAATAGCGTAACACGCGGTTACCGACTGCATCATACTCATACCAGATTCCACACCGTACGGCTTGGGCAGTCGCCGTTTGAGAAACAACCAATGCAATCAAAAAAGCAGCTGCAAATACAATCCTCATTTTATTTAAATAAATTCGCTTACAAAGGGCGCAAAACTAAAATAATTATTTATAAAACCAAATAAATTTGTTAAATAGCCTTTACAACACTTGAAAATGAATGATTTAGGTTTTGTATACGCCTTTAGTCATAGCCGCTTTTCGTAAAATCACCTCTGTTTTGAACAAGCGTATATGCGCCTGAATGCAGCTTGAACGCTGGTAGTCCCACTACAGGAACTATTGGAAAGGGGACTACTCCCAATAGTCCAACCCTATCCATACAGGCACAAAAAAACCCGCGACAAGCGCGGGTCTCCTTTTTCATCTGGGTGATTTGGCTGGGACTCGAACCCAGGGCCCATACATTAAAAGTGTATTGCTCTACCAACTGAGCTACCAAATCGTCCACCTGCTTATCGCAAAGCGGGGTGCAAAAATAAGACGCGTTCCGGAAACACCAAATCTTTTTTTCAGGATTTTTTAAAACCGCACGGCCAGCTTCACATTCAGCAACCGGCTGGTCAACCGATTGGGTACGGCATAACTGCCGCCGGTGGTCTGATCCTGAATCCAGGAATACGACAGCGTGTTCTGAATGCCCAACAGGTTAAATACTTCCACACTGGCCCAGATACTTTCCAGTCCCCGGAAAAACGAATGCGAGGGCAGCCGCTTTTTCTTGGTATCCAGCAACAAGGTCGAGAAGCCGATGTCCACCCGGCGGTAATCCGGCAATCGTAAGGTATCGCCATAGCGCTGGCGGTCGGGCGGACCAAATGGCAACCCGGTGGCATACAGCAAATTCAGATGCATCCGGAAGTTTTTATTGCGGGGCAAATAATCCTGCAAATACAACCCGATCATCAACCGCTGATCCGAGGGCCGTGGGATATAGCCCGGATACACCGTGGCACTGTCGCCGCCAGCCGCATTCTTATACGTAATCTGGTCGTCCAGCACATCCTCCATGGTTTTCAGATAGCCCACCGACAGCCACGAAGGCGCATCGGGTACCAGATCGCCGTAGAGCCGCACCTCGCCACCATAGGCATAGCCCACCGCATCGTTTTTACCAAAATACCGGATCCGTACATTGTCGTATTCGTACGGCACCAGATCCCACATCTTTTTATAGTACGCTTCGGCCGTCAGCTTCATCGGCTTTTTACCTGCCCGGAAGTTGTAATCGACGCCTGCCAGATAATGCGCTGATTTCTGCGCCAGCACCTGCGTATTGACCGTACCGTCGAGATCGCGCATTTCCCGGTAAAACGCCGGTTGTGCATACAACCCACCGGCTGCTTTAAACACCATATTGCGCTTCCACTGCGGCTTCCAGGCTAGCTGCACCCGCGGACTCACGATGTTTTCACCGTTCAGTTCGTTGCGGAGGTACCGGACCCCGATATTGGCCGTAAAATCTTCTTTTTCAAAAGGCCGGAAATTATCCTGCACAAACGCGGAATATTTCAGGTAATTGAAATTAGCTGTGCCCCGGTACAACCGCATCATCGTCAGTACATCCGGATTGTACGGCTGGGTATAGCCGGCCGAATCGCGGCGTTCCCACTCATGCAGCTTATCGTCGATGCTGTTGTAGGATACATCGGCGCCCCACTGCACAAAATGCCGTCCGCCGCTGTACGAGCCCCGGTGCGCAAAGGTTCCCACATTGACTTTCAGGTAGTTGCGGGCATAGTTCTGAATAATACCGGTGCCGAGATAGGTTTTAATATTGCCGAAGCTTTCCTTTCCGAGATCGGTTTCCAGTTCGCCCAACAAATACTCGCCGCCGATATCATAGGTTTCGCGCTCGTCGGTCTGAAATCCGGAAACAAGCAGCTTCAGCCGCAGCCGGTCATTGGGCCGGTAGGTGGTCGACAGCCCCCCGAAGCGGGAATCAAACTGATCGGCCTCGGCACCTGTGTAAAACACGCGCAACTGGTATGCCTGGTTGACCACGCCAAACGAAGAGGTCATTTCTTCCGGAACAAACGTAAACCGGTTGCGGGCATAGTTGGCAATGGCCTCAACTTCCCATTGGTCGTTGAACCGGTACCGCACCAGTCCCTGCACATCGGTAAACGTAGGATTGTACACGCCTTTGGTGGGCTGGGCCTGCAACAGATACTGATTGCTTTTTTGCCGGGCGCCAAACAGCCAGGTAAATTTTTCATTCCTGGAGGCTCCTTCCAGATGCAGCGACGCACCCAGCAGCGAGGCCATGGCCGAACCGGCAAATTTGGTGGGCCGGCGGTACGTTACGTCGAGCACCGAACTCATCTTATCGCCATACCGGGCGGCAAAGCCACCGAGCGAAAAGTTGACGCCGCTTACCAGGTCGGTATTGATAAACGACAAGCCTTCCTGTTGTCCGGAACGGGTTAAATACGGCCGGTAAATCTCGAAATCGTTGACGTAGACGAGGTTTTCGTCGTAGTTGCCACCGCGTACGCTGTACTGCGAGGTCAGCTCATTATTGCTGCCCACAAAGGTTTTGATCAACCCTTCGATGCCGCCGATGGTCGACGGCAGATCGCGCGACAGCGACGGATCGAGATAGACGGTGCCGGTCTCGTAGCGGGGACGGTCGTTGGTCTTCACCACTTCGCCGATTTCGGTCGCGCCGCTTTGCAGCCGCACGTTGAGCAGCGTGGTGCGGGCCGTCCAGAACAACCGCTGGGTCGTATAGCCGATCGAATTAAAGGTAATCGTAGCCTTTTCGGTTTCCTGGGGAATGGACAGGCGATAGGCACCGGTTTTATCCGTTAGGGTACCTACAGCAGTACCGGTTACCGAAACACTTACTGCTTCCAGTCCACGTCCCTGACCGTCGGTTACCGTTCCGAAAAGCAGATGTTGGGCCAGCACTTCCGGACCCGCCAGCAACAGGGCCAGCGCCCATAAAATAGATCTCATGCACATGAAAAACAGCCGGTAAGGTACTACTTCTCCGCTGGAGCTTTTAGAACGGAAACCCATCCCGGAAAATTGCCTGTCGGTATCCGTTTTCTAAAGGGTCTGAGATCAATAGTCCTTCTGAACAGATTGAAGAACCTTCTTACGGCTGCTCACACCCCTTCAGCGCGGCGTTGAGCTGGGTCTCTTCATTTATAGGAAATCGGTCAGCGACTGGTGTAACGCTTCGGATCAAGCTCAGCAGACAACAGAGAAGCAGGCAGGTCTGATACATCAGAGCCGTCCTATGCAGCAGACAGAGCGATGGCTTCCGGAAGAATCCGCAGTCTAGTGGGCGGCCTTCAGATCAGCGATCATCCGGGCCGGATCAGCGGATGAGAATACGGTATTGCCTGCTACCAGGATATCGGCACCGGCAGCAACCAGCACCGGCGCGTTCTCCAGGGTTACGCCACCATCAATTTCGATCAGGGTTTGGGCACCGCGTTCCGTAATGAGTTGTTTCAGCTGCCGGATTTTTTCATAGGTCCGCGGAATAAACTGCTGTCCGCCAAAGCCCGGATTCACGCTCATCACCAACACCAGGTCGATGTCTTCAATCAGATCCTCAAGGGTGCTCACCGGCGTGCCAGGATTGAGCGACACACCCGCTTTCATACCCAGCGCCTTGATGCGTTGCAGGCTGCGGTGCAGGTGTGGACTGACTTCCTGATGGATCGTGAGAATGTCGGCACCGGCATCGGCAAATGCGTCGAGGTACTTTTCCGGCTCTACGATCATCAGATGCACGTCAAATGGCTTTTGAGCGTGCTTTTTCAACGCTTTGATCACCGGCATCCCAAAGGTGATGTTGGGTACAAACCGACCATCCATCACATCCAGGTGAAAATAATCAGCCTCACTGGCATTGATCAGGTCCATGGCCTCGTGGAGGCGGGAAAAATCAGCAGAAAGCAGCGAGGGAGCAATACGGGCCATCAGGTTCGATGATTAGAGATAAACGGTTAACTAAAAGCGGTGCTTCGGACATCCGGAAAAAACTTAGCTACCAGAAACACGGGCCAGTGCTTCGCGGGCCGGGGCATATCCCGGGGCAGCTTTCAAAGCGGCTTCATACTGGTTTTTGGCAGCGGCCGTGTTGCCCAGATATTCTTCACAGATTCCGGCGTTAAAGGCGGCATTCGGGTTTTGCGGATCCAGCTGGGCCGCTTTCTGGAAATACGGCAGGGCCTGCGCTACGCTGTCCTGTTGCAGGTACACATAGCCCATGGCAAAATGCGCATCGGCATACTGCGGGGCATGCGCCATAGCAAACCGGTATTCATCTTTGGCGCGGGCCCATTCCTTCCGGTCCTGGAAATACTGTCCCCGCACATAAATGGGAAACAGATCGCTGGTATCGGCGGCATAGGCATTCCGGAAATATTGCAGCGCGGTGGAGTCGCTCCGGCCACGGGCAATGAGTCCCAGCTGCATGTGTGCATCCTTATAATCGGGCTGCACCTGAAGGGCGGTCTGGAACGAGGAAATGGCTTTGGCGGTGTCTTTCAGATCCTTGTACACCATGCCTTTGAGGTAATACGCTTCCGTAAAATACGGGTCGGTGCGCAGCACATCATTGATCTGGGAGAAGGCCGTTTTATACTCTTTATTGATCAGATCGCCTTTCGCCAGATTCAGCCGGGCACGCGGATCTTTCGGATTTTTAAGCAATGCTTTCCGGAGCCACTCGCGGGACCCTTCCAGATCGCGGGCCTCGAATAGAATGTCCCCCACCGCCGATAAATATTCCGCTTTGTTGGTATCGAGCCGGACTGCATGAATGTAATCGACTGCTGCCAGCGAATCGAGGTGCAACTGGCGCAGCGCATTCCCGCGCTGGAAATACAGCTCCGATCGGGTAGTGTCTTTTACAATCCGGGCCGTCAGTCCTTTGGTCTGCGGCAGATTGTACTCGCGTACCTGCAGATCGGGATGATCCTGAGGGGCATTCCGGCAGGCCGTAAGGAACGTCAGCGCGAGGAACAGCAGTCTTCCGGCAGGTTTGAATCGGCTCAAAATAGAGGTAGGCATTCCTTGATACGCAGTTTCCGGAACTAAAACGGTCGGCTTAGAGGTCATTCGGTTGCAGAGGACCGGATTCGGGAAACGTTGGTTTGTAAAAAGCGAAAAGCAGTCACCGGACAGCCTCCAAGCTATTCCGGCTTGTCTTTTCCAACCGACTCGGTAATAGATTGTGGGAGTGTCTTTTTGCGGCTGCGCATATTGAGCAGTTCCACCAGAAAGGAAAACGCCATGGCAAAATACACGTAGTTTTTCAGGTGCAGGTGTTCGGCCTGTTCACCGGCCCAGCCTTCTACAATCAGAATCAGCCCGATCATCACCAGGAATGACAACGCCAGCATTTTAATGGTGGGATGCTTGTTGATAAATGAGGCGATCGCCGGCGCAAACAGAAACATCACGATCATGGCAATCACTACGGCAGCAATCATGATTTCCAGATGTTTCGCCACACCGGAGGCGGTGATAACCGAATCAAACGAAAACACCATATCCACCAGAATGATCTGTGCAATGCCATTACCGAAGGAGAGTGGCTTTCCGGAATTGGCCGGACCTTCTTCATCGCCTTCCACCTTATGGTGAATTTCACGAACCGTCTTGATCAGCAGGAAGAGGCCGCCTAGAATCATGACCAAACTGGCCAGATCGAACCCTTTATCAAGGACCGGCAGGGTAAACAGGATTTTCCCTTTCTGGGTCAGCAGCCATCCCAGCCCGGCCAGCATGATCGACCGGGTAATGATTCCGACCACCATCCAAATTAACCGGGCGCGTTTTTGATGGGCTTTTTCCATCCGCTCCATGATGATGGAAACGAAAATGACGTTGTCGATGCCGAGGATTACTTCCAGCAGGGCCAGCGTCAGCAATGAAATCAGAGAAGCTATTGAGAACAGTTCAGGTTCCAAGGAAAGAAACGTTTTGAGAGAGAGTTAGGAAGCTGCGGTTTCGGAAAGTCCGGCGCAGATATCAGCGGCAATAGTAGGGCCTTCGTAGATAAAGCCGGTATACACCTGTACCAATACCGCACCGGCATCTAGCTTTTCCTGCGCATCCGCAGCCGTAAAGATGCCTCCGGCGGCGATAATCGGAAACCCGCTGCCGAGTTTTCCGGATAGATACCGCACCACTTCGGTACTGCGGGCTCTAAGCGGCTTGCCACTCAGTCCACCCGCACCGATGGCCTCCACCCCAGGCGATTGCAGGCCGGTACGGTCAATAGTGGTGTTGGTAGCAACCAGTCCGTCCAGCGGCAACTCGCGTGCAATGGTTACAATATCATCCAGCTGCCCATCGGTGAGATCGGGTGCTATTTTCAACAGCAACGGCTTGGGAGCACCGAGTTGCACATTGAGCGTTTTGAGATGCCGGAGAAGTTGTTCCAGCGGTTCTTTATCCTGCAACGCACGCAGATTGGGCGTATTAGGAGAACTCACATTCACCACAAAATAATCGACCTGCGCATACAAATCCCGGAAGGCCTGCTCGTAATCGTCGATTGCGGCTTCGTTGGGCGTGTCTTTGTTTTTGCCGATGTTCCCGCCGATGATGATGGGATCTTTCCGGAATTTCAACCGGCCGGCTGCCGCAGAAGCGCCACCATTATTAAACCCCATCCGGTTGATTACAGCCTCATCTGCTTTGAGCCGAAACAAGCGGGGCGCATCGTTGCCGGGCTGCGGACGTGGTGTCACCGTGCCGATTTCTATAAATCCAAACCCCAGGGCAGCGAGGTCGTCGGTCCAGCGGGCATCTTTGTCGAAGCCGGCCGCCAAACCTACCGGATTGGGAAACGCAAGCCCCCAAACCGTGCGTTGCAGGGCAGGTCCGGTTTTAAGAAACCGTTTTTTAAGGGCATTCCGGACCCCTGGGAGGCGGCACAGTTGTGCCAGCCGTGCCATGGCCCAGTAATGTGCCTTTTCAGGGTCGGTGCGGAAAAGAAGCGAACGCAGCAGGCCGTACATGGGGCGCAAAGATAGGCGAATTGCCTATGGACGCCGGTGTCAAACCGGCCGGGGCTTTCAAAACCGGGCGTTGTTTTTTTAACAGCCTTACATCTGCCCGCTACGCTACTTTTAGTCTCTTCTCATGCGCCTGCTGCTGTTGCTGTCTTTATGTCTGCTTTCCGGACCTGCGTTTGCCCAGACCGGCATTCGTGGCCTTATCACGGACGGGCAGGACGGGCAGCCTATGACCAATGTGGTGATCCAGAACATTTATACCAATGGTGGATCTGTGACGGACAGCATGGGTACGTTTCTGATTACTGCCACTAAAGGACAACTGCTGGAGTTCCGGAAACTGGGGTATAAAACCAAGCGTCTGCGGCTTCCGGAAGGCACCATTCCGCCGTATTTCCGGATTGTAATGGACAAGGGTGCGTTTGAGCTGGAAGAAGTCACCATCCGGAAGCAGTTTGAAGATTATAAACGGGACAGCGCCCGCTACGCCGAACTGTACAAAGCACCCCTCCGGGTGCAGCAACTGAGCACCGCCGACAAATTTCAGGATCCGTTTCTGGCCTTGAGTCAATCGCGGCGCAAGGCTTGGGCGTTTCAGCAGGAGTACGACCGGTTTGAGAAACTGCGGTATGTAGACTATAATTTCTCGGAGCGGGTGATTCAATCGGTCACCGGCCTGAAGGACGACAGCCTGATCACCTACCGAAACCGGTTCCGACCCGCATATGAGCAGGTACGCGCCTGGAATGAGTATCAACTGTTTACTTATATCAAGAAGACAGCTACCTATTTCCGGAACGGACGCTAGGAGTTTGTCCGGAATACTGCTGGCATAATTTAGGTAGGACGGGAGACAAGTATTTATTTTCTCTCTGTTTCAATCCAAAAACCACTCCTGATTATGAACGCAAAAACCAATGTAAAAGCACTCGCATTGCTTGCACTGGGTACCGCAGCGGTACTGCTTTTCACCACCGACAAAGGCAAGAAAATCCGTAAAACCGCCAAATCAAAAGCCGGCGACTGGGGTGATGACTTCAGCGACTGGCGTGAAGAAGCAGCCGATAAGCTTGCTTCCCTGAAAAAGCGCTTTATGAAAGAAGTGGAAACCCTCAGCGACGAAGTCAGCAGCCGCCTGGAAGACACTGCAGAAGAAGGCAAAGAGCGCGCTCAAAAAATGTACAAAATGGGTAAAGAGCGGCTGTCGTAAGACGATTCGTTCCGCTCCTTTCTTATAACAGGCTGATTCCGGATGGACTTCAGCCTGTTTTTAGATTTCCTCATCTGATCCAATAGTCAATTCTTATGAACAACGATCCTAATCAACCGAATCCCGAGCATCCGCAGGCCACCAATCCGGAAAAGCCCACCCGCGCGACCGATCCGCAGGCTCGCGAGATTGCTGGTAATGTCTTTGAAGGACTGGCTGACACCTTCGGCCCGGACCCGGAAGACAAAGCAAAAGTCCAGGACGACCAGCCACTGGAAGATATGCCTCAGACCAAGCCTGAAGGCGAGTAATGCATCGTCTCGCTACAAGCAAAAAAGACCGGACGATCCGGTCTTTTTTGTGTCGATATACGTTCCAGGCAGATTTAGTTGCCGTACTGACGGGGCTGAGTCGAACCGTCGCCGATCAGAATCTGCTGGCGTCTTTCGAAGCGTGGATTCTGAAAGAACGGCATGGTCCGGTTGTCGATAAACACCCGGTCTAGTCGTTGAATATCGGCCAGCGAGTTGGGCATCCGCATGATTCCGGAGCGCACCACATCCAGTTCCTGCAGCCGTTGTAGCTTTCCAAACGACCACGGCAGTTCTTTAAGGCTGTTGTATCCCAGGTAGAGCAGCCGCAGGTTTTTGAGTCCGCCCCACTCCAGAGGCAATACTTCCAGGAAATTTCGGGACAGGTCGACAACTTCTACTTTGGAAAGCTGTACAAAAGAAGCAGGCAGCTGTTTTAACTGGTTGGAGTTGGCCAGGAACAGAATCAGGTTTTGTAGGTTGCCAATGGTTTCCGGAAGGGCTGTAATGCGGTTTTGAGATACATACAGTTCCCGGAGCTGCAACAGCGTTCCCAACGATTCCGGAAGCGTCGTTAACCGGTTTGCCGATACAGACAGGAACTCCAGGCGGGTGAGCTGCCCCAACGATTCCGGAAGAGTTTCAATACGATTGTGTTGCAGATTAAGCCGCTTCAGCCGGGCACAGCGCCACAGCGAGGCCGGTAGGGCTTGTAGTTTATTATTGGCGACATTAAGCTCTTCCAGCTTTGGAAACTGATCGAGCACATCGGGCAACGAATCCAGCATCCGGAAGGGCATCCGAAGGATCCGCACTTCATGACGGTGTTGCAGGGCCTCTTCGAAATTGCTAAAAACGCCCTCTTCGGCTTGTGCAGACGTTCCCCACAGGCTTATATAGGCAGTCAGGATCAAAAACCAGAATCGCATCTCTCTAAGTTAAGCCTTCTGCGCGACTTGGCGGGCCTGTATATCAGGGTTCGTCAGCCGCCGGAAGGGACGCCGGATCCAGTCGGGTATAACCTGCCGGGACTTCAAAGGCCGATTCCGGAACCGGTTGAACAACAGCCTCTTGCAGTTCGAAATGCACTTGTGCCCCGGAACGCAGAAAGAGGTCAAAGGAAACCGGGATGGTTTTCAGGTCCGGAAACCGTTCAAACACATTGGCTTCTGCCAGCAACTGTGTGCTTACACATAAGCGGGCCTGCCGCCCATCGGCATACCGGACCAGATAGGGCTGGCAGGGGCCTCCTGGAGTATCTTTCGATCCCTGACGGATCGGTTCCATTTGATACTTCTGATAACGGGCCGTTCGCTCCTGCCAGGCAACCGGCGAAAAAGTAATGGCATACCTGTTACCGGCCTTGATCTGAAGCATGGTCGTGATGCCCGTCCGGTTATTGCACAAAACAGTCGTCTGGTGCGCACTGTCGGTGAGAAGGTCTCGTCTGATCTGGCTGCCTTTAAGGGTAACGTGGTAGGTGCCCGCCTGGCGCGGAGTAGCACCGCTTTTTGCCGGAAGTACGGTCAGGGTGTATCGCAGGATTCCTTCCGAGAAGTGCGATTGTGCATATCCGTTCAGCCACCCGGCACCCCAAAACAGCACTATCCAAAGCATCCGGATCATAGGTATAAAGATAAGCCCGCTTCGGTGGGAAGCGGGCTTTCAAACATTCCGGAACCAGTGATTCCGGAAGGAAGATTTTCTGATTACTGACGGGTGAAACGGCGGGTGGCTACGATCCGGCCCTGTGCATCATACATCCGCAGGAAGTACACACCGGCAGGAGTATCACCTAAAGGCAGGTTAGCACTGTTGCCAACTACGTGAAACGCGCTGATAGGCTGACCGAGCAGGTTGTAAACGCTGATCGTTTTAACATTGTTGTCCGTGTTGAATACCACATTCACAGACTCACGGGCCGGGTTTGGATACACTTTGATGTTTTCCTCACTCCGCACAGACGTTGTGATGCCCTGTGGATTTTTGGATACGATGAATGTGTAAGTACGGTTTGAGTTGGAAACCTGTGGGTCACGAACCTCAATGCGGATCATAGCCGTACCATTAGTAACTACGTTGCCCAACACCAGGTGGAAATCCATGAAGGTATCTGCGCTTGGATTGGTAGGAGGTACCCAGTTGCCCTGCGATACGTAACCAGGTGTATAGCACAGGTTGTTGTCACAGAAGCCATCAAAGCTCCAGCCGCTGGGCAGCGAAAGCGAGTTTTGTACATAGCGCCATTCCAGGCTACGGGCAGAAAAGCCTGGCAATACCCGCAGTCGGTTGTAGGCTTTCACCTCGGTACCACCCTGGGAGTAGTTGTAGGTTGTATAACTGGTATCACCGCGCTCACTTTCAAAAGTTCGTTGGGCTTCAGCACTGGTAAACGCAAACAGCGTTAAAAGGAAAAGGAGAATTTTTTTCATGTTCTGCTCATTAATAGGATTAAAAGTACGGGAAAGATTATAAACGATCATGCCGCACCTGCGCCACGACGTTAAATTTGTACCAATAAGACACTGGGGCATAATTTTTCCACAACCTAAAACGTTTTTTAAGGTTCCTTTAGCTGATGAAGTTCTCCATCCCAAAATTTTCCCGTACAGGTCGCGGCTTTCTCGCTGGCCTGGGTTGTGCAGCGTTAGTTGGTCTTTTTGTACAGGGAAAAGACGCAGACGCCATGTTCGAGATTTCCAAAAATCTGGATGTATTTACGTCTTTATTCAAAGAACTGAATGGATATTATGTAGATCCGATTGAGCCGGGCCGGCTGGTTAAAACTGGTGTAGACGCCATGCTGAATGAGCTGGATCCCTATACCAATTACATTACAGAATCGGATGTCGAAGACTATGAGTTTCAGACGACCGGTCGGTACGGAGGAATCGGCACTTCGCTGCAAACCAAGAGCGATGATATCGTGATCGGTGAGATTTACGAAGGCACACCTGCCATGCGCGCAGGACTGCATCCAGGCGATATTGTACTGGCTGTGGATAATCAGAGTATCAAAGGAAAATCGGTGGATGCCATCTCCACTCTGCTCAAAGGGTCGCCAGGCACTCCGGTAGCCATCAAGGTTAAAGATGCCTTCACCGGCGCAGAGACCGTTAAAATGGTGACCCGGGAACAGATTTCCCTGAGCAGCGTTCCGTACGCCGGATTGACCGGTACCGGCAACAATGTTGCGTATGTAAAACTTACCCAGTTTACCCCCGATTGTACCCGGCAGATTCGCAGTGCACTCGATTCTCTTAAAGGCACCACAGCACTTAAAGGCGTTATCCTTGACCTGCGCAACAACCCGGGCGGTCTGCTGGACGAAGCCGTAAATCTTTGCAACCTGTTTGTAGACCGGGGCCAGCTGGTCGTCAGTACCAAAGGCAAGATGGAAGAATGGGATAAGGAATTCCGCACTACCGGCGCGCCCTGGGACACCGAGATTCCGCTTACAGTGTTGATCAACGGTTCGTCGGCGTCTGCTTCTGAAATTGTAGCCGGTACGATGCAGGATCTAGACCGGGGTGTGGTAATTGGCGATAAATCTTATGGAAAAGGACTGGTTCAGACCACCCGCCGCCTGGGGTACAATGCCCAACTGAAACTCACTACGGCCCGTTACTATACTCCTTCCGGACGCTGCATCCAACAGCTGGATTATGCGCACCGGAGTGCCGATGGCCGGGTCAGCAACATTCCGGACTCCCTGAAGAAAACCTATAAAACCACTACCGGCCGGCTGGTAAAAAGTGGTGGCGGTGTAGAACCGGATGTACAGGTTAAAGACAGCATTCCGTCCCGATTGGTGATTGCGTTGTATACCAAAGGATTCATTTTCGACTGGGCTACCCGGTATAATAAAGATCATAAGACGTTGCCTGCACCGGCTCAGTTTGCCCTTTCCGATGCCGACTTTGACAATTTTGCTACGTACCTCGACAGCAAGGATTTCCGGTACCGCACCAATGCAGACGAATTATTTGATTCGTTGAAAGCAGTGGCTACCCGCGAAGGCACGTATACAGCTGCCAAAGGCGAATTTGCTGCCCTGAGCACCAAGCTGGCGCACGATAAACGGGCAGACCTGAACCGTCAGAAAAGCGCAATCAAGGATTTGCTGGAAAATGAAATTGCCAGCCGGTATTACTACCAGAAAGGCCGCATTCAGCAAAGCTTCCGGAACGATGCCGAGTATGCCAGAGCTACTGCGCTGTTGCAACAACCAACTGAATATAAAAAGCTGTTGCGTCGCTAATTACCTCAAACGTTATTTAAAAAAGGATTGACCATCAGCGTCGATCCTTTTTTCATTACAGCATCTGGTTTTCCGGAACCCTTTCCATCACCTTTGCAGTTTCCTTTTTTCCGTTGGCTGGTATCTATCTCCACATTCCGTTTTGCAAGAAAGCATGTACGTACTGCAATTTCCATTTCAGTACCACGCTGCATCAACGTCCTGAACTGGTCGCCGCGCTTCACCAGGAACTGATTCACCGGGCCGGAGAACTTTCCGGACAGCAGATAAACACGATTTATCTGGGTGGCGGTACGCCCTCTATTTTATCAGCCGATGAAATTCACCGGCTGCTGGAGACGATTTTCCGGCATTATGATGCATCCGGTGTACAGGAGATGACCCTCGAAGCCAACCCGGATGACCTGTCTGCTTCATACCTGAAAGCCCTTCGCCACACACCGGTCAACCGGTTTTCGATTGGCGTGCAGTCGTTTCGGGAAGAAGACCTTCGGTTTATGAACCGTGCCCATACGGCTACCGAGGCAGAAGCCTCCATCAAGCGGGCGCAGGATACCGGTTTTGAAAACCTGACTATTGATCTGATTTATGGTACGCCGGGGCTTACCGATGCGCATTGGCGCGACAACTTGAACCGGACCGCAGCTTATGGGGTACCGCATATCTCGGCTTATGCGCTTACCGTAGAGGAGAATACGGCCCTGGATCATTTTATCCGGAAAGGCAAAACACCGCCTTTGGCCGCCTCCCAGAGTGCCGATCAGGCATTGCTGCTGCTTGACTGGGCAGAAGCTGCTGGGTATGAGGGCTACGAGATTTCCAATTTTGCCCGTCCCGGTCACCGTGCCCGGCACAACAGCGCATACTGGCAAGGCGTTCCGTATCTGGGAATCGGTCCGTCGGCGCATTCCTACGACGGCGCTTCGGTTCGTCGCTGGAATCTGGCGCACAACAGTCAGTATATTCAGGGGCTGGCAGATTCCGGAATAGCGCCTCATGAAACGGAAACGCTGACCGACCGCGACCGTTACCACGAATATGTGATGACCAGTCTGCGTCGCATAGAAGGCATCGATCTAGGCACCGTCCGGGAGCACTGGGGCGCTGAAGCGGCCGAAAAAATACAGGAAACCGCGGCCGGATATTTTGCATCCGGAAAACTTACGCAAACCGGGACTACAATTGCGCTGACCCGCGAAGGCCGTTTGTTTGCAGATGGCATTGCATCGGATCTGTTTCTGTAGCCAAATGCGTGTTTTGAAAGGTCAGAGCCAATTGCACACAAAGCAGTTAGAAACCCTTAGTTTTGCGCCCATTCCTTTTCTTATTCAAATTTTTGTATGGATTACCGTGAAATAGTAGCTGTGACCGGCATCAGCGGATTGTACCAGCTGATGGCATCCAAAGGCGATGGTGCCATTGTGCGCGCACTGGCCGATGGCAAGACGGTTTTTGTATCCGCCCGTAAGCATCAGGTGACGCCGCTTGAAAGCATTGAGATTTACACCACCGGCGACAATGTCCGGCTACATGAGGTGTTGCAGAAGATGAAAGAAGCGGAGGATACACACCCGCTTCCGGAAGGAAAAGATCCGAAGACCATCAAGGCGTACTTTGAGCAGGTGCTTCCGGAATACGATGAAGACCGTGTGTATGCGTCTGATCTGAAAAAGATGGTGAAGTGGTATCAGCTGCTCAAAAGTGCCGATCTGCTGGATTTCAGCCGGTACCAGCAGGCAGATGAGGACAGCACTGAAGATGCACTCGCCAACGATGCTATGCCACTCGAAGGACAGGTTCAGCTCGCAGAAGACGCTAAAGACAAAAATGGCCTTCAGGAAGCAGCGTCTCAATCCGTAGAAGGGGGTGATCCCGATACTGCACCTGCCAAGAAAGCTCGTACTAAAAAAGCAGCCGAGGCTTCAGCTGATACTACCGAAGAAGCAGCACCTAAGAAAACAGCCCGTAAGAAAGCAGCTTCTCCTGCAACAGAAGAAGGGAGCGAGGATGCGCCTAAGAAAACGGCCCGTAAAAAGAAAACAGACGACTAACTCAGTCCACTTCATTCCGGAGCGCCTTTCGTATGAAAGGCGCTTTTTTTATTTATAAAATGACGCTGCTATAGCACAATGACTATACATACATGATTTTCAGGAGTATATTTGAGTGAATTTGAATCCTCTTTTCCGGAACTGCTCTCAATCCTCTTTGCATATGCGTGTTTATACTCTTCTTGCAGCGCTGTTGCTTACTTCAACGGCTTCACAGGCGCAATCGTCCCTTACGGTTTCTGCCGGGCCTGATAAAGCCTGGTGCAGTACCCTTCAGGGCACTCCGGCCGATACGCCTGTATTAGGAGGCAGCCCGACTGCTTCCGGCGGTACCGCTCCGTATGTGTACCAATGGAGCCTGCTTTACACGGATTACCGGGGCAATCATGTTTCGCCAATGCCAAGTGCGTTTCTACGCAATGATCAATCTGCCAATCCGACGATGCTTCAAAAAACAGGTACCGATTCGGCACGGGCTATCGTTCAGGTCACCGATGCATCCGGAAGGATCGCCCGGGATACGACTTGGCTTTATTTCCAGACCATCATGTGTACTACCGGGAACGATCCAGTAATCAGTAAACAACCGGCCGATACGGTGACTCTTTTTCTTACCGGTGGCGGGTGTATGAGCAATTTTCGCCCATACACAGATTATCGCTGGCGTCCGGCAGATGATCTGGTCGATTCTACAGTCCAATTTGCGCGCTGCTATACGCCCGTATCCAGACGCTACACCTTGTATGTGAGGGATCGGATTGGCTGTCCGTTGCACAACAGCCTGGATGTAATCGTGCAGCCGGTCAGCATTACGAATACAGCCGCAGACGAAAGCAGTTTATCCTTTGATGCGACGACCCGTACGATTCTGATACACGGCACCAACCAAGGGCAGATTCAGCTGGTAGATTTAAACGGGCAGGTGGTATGGGATGAAGCTATCTCCGGAAACGCGAGCCTTCCTGTTCCTGCATCACTGCCATCCGGAATGTATATAGGTGTCCTGCGCAGTGAGAAAGGGAAGATTTTACTCCGGCAGAAGCTGGCGCTTTAGAAACGTATAGGGTACGTTCTACCCTATACCTTATTCATTCTTAAACGATCTTCTTACCCCGCATGGCGTCTTTCAGCGCGGCATCCATCACGCGCTCTGCAAAGGGCCGGGTGATATCATTGAGCTGCGTAGTAGCCGCCTGAATCGCATCTTTATCAATTCCGGAAACAGCCGCTTTCAAAGTTGCCAATTGTGATTCGGTCTGCGTTTTTTCATCCGGGTTCAACAATGCTTCATGCTTGCGCAGAAAGGTTTCGGTGACATCCACCATCTGCTGGGCTTCGGTACAGGCCTCTACCAGCGCACGCATCTGCATATCTTCTTTAGCATGGGTCAGTGAAGCCATGAGCATCGCTTCCACCTCGGCATCGGTCAGGCCGTACTGGGGCTTTACGTCGATACTTTGCGACACCCCGCTTCGCAGTTCCTTCGCCGATACTTTCAGGATGCCGTCGGCATCGAGCCAGAACGTCACCTCTACTTTGGCCAGTCCGGCCGGCATTGCCGGAATGCCGGTCAGGTTGAACTCACCCAGCTTGCGGTTGTCCGCCACCAGGTCGCGTTCGCCCTGAAATACAGAAATCCGCATGCTTCCCTGGCCATCTTTCTGCGTGGTGTATTGACGGCCGGCGCGGGATGGAATCTTGCTGTTGCGGGGCACCAGTACATCCATCAGTCCGCCCATCGTTTCGATGCCGAGCGAAAGCGGCGTGACATCCAGTAGCAGCAGGTCGGTCGTTTTTCCGGAAAGAATATCGGCCTGTACTGCCGCACCCAGCGCAACGACTTCATCCGGATTCAGTTCATCGAAGGGCGTCCGGCCAAAAGCTTTTTCGACTTCAGCCTTCACGAGCGGAACCCGCGTAGAGCCCCCTACCAGCACCACGGCACTGATATCGGCCACAGTCATTCCGGAATCCGCCAGGGCGGCCTTGCAGGACTGCATGGTTTTGGCAACCAACGGTTCGATCGCAGTTTCAAATTCAGTCCGGAAAATCGTTACCGGCGTTCCGGAAACATCACCAGTCCAGCTATCGGCAGCAGACAACGCTTTTTTAGCTTCTTCAGCCAGTAAGCGCAGGCGTCCACGGTCGGTAGCCGTGGCAGAAACCCTACCGGTTTTTCCGGAAATCAGTTCGATCAGGGCGCGGTCAAAATCATCGCCGCCCAGATGGGTATCACCGTGGGTCGCCAGCACTTCAAAAATGCCACCGACAATACGCAGGATCGAGATATCGAAGGTGCCGCCTCCCAGATCGTAAACAGCCACTATTTTTTCATCTTCACTACTGCTGGTACCAATGCCATATGCCAGTGCAGCCGCGGTAGGCTCATTTACAATTCGCAGGACATCCAGTCCGGCAAGCTTGCCTGCGTCGCGGGTGGCCTGCCGCTGGGCGTCATTAAAATACGCCGGTACGGTAATCACCGCTTTGGTGACCGGTGTCTTGAGCATGTGTTCTGCCCGGCTTTTCAGTTCCGCCAAAATATAGGCCGACAGCTCGATCGGGGTATAAAACCGATCGCCGATGCGAACGCGCACCAAGGCCTCGGTCTCATCATCCAGAATCTGGTAGGCCAGTTCACTAGCTTCGGTCCGTACATCATTGTAGCTTCGGCCCATCAGGCGTTTAACGCTGTAAATGGTGCGTTCCGGAGCCGTGATCAGCCGCTCTCTGGCTTCGGTTCCTACGTGTACCGTTCCGTCTTCCCCGAGGTTTACGATCGAAGGCACAAGGGTCAATCCATCTGTTTCGCGCAGGGCCACCGGCTTCCGGGTGCCGTCTTCTTCACGTACGATGGCTACCAGTGAGTTGGTGGTACCCAGGTCTATTCCTACGATTGCTTCTTCGGCCTGTAAGGAACCGGTAGCAATGTTAATCGCGACTTTTGCCATAGCGCCACGAAGGTAGGACGCTACAGAAGAGAGGGCGCACCTAATATCAGGTTCAAACTATCTGTTGATTGTTTCAGACTTCCAGAGTTGTTGAATGGCCGCGAAACAGCTTTGGTTTCCCCGGCGGCAGCCGCCATTACCTTTTATCTGGGACGGCCGCCGTATCAGCGCACTCATAAACAGATCCTAACTATTCTTTTGCAGACTAAAACCTTACATCCAGCCGGTGCGGAACCTCCTCAGTGCTGATGCGTACCGTGCCATCCTGAACGATCACCGTTCCCAATCCAATCACATCACTGGAAAAGCCCTGCAGGGTACTGGCGACCGGCTTGCCGTCCAATACCGCTGGCTCAAATGCAAAGCCTTGGGCCAAGGCTTGTTCCATTGCGTTGACTACCGGCTGACTGACCGCATCCAGAAGAGATTTCGGCACATTCTTCATCAGATCATGCATATTTGCCTGTGTGATCTCAATGTTGGCAGCAGGATTGGCAACTCCAAAGTCCCGATAAAGTACCAGTTTCCCTTCTTTGGAAACCACCAGATCACCCATGTGGAGGTTGTACTCCCCATTGGATAGATGCGCCAGCGCAGGCTCAATGCGATGAACCAGTTCCTCGAGTGCATTCTTATAGCTGCCTTTGTACCGGACCGGCGTGGTGACTTTATCTTCCGTATACACAGGCTCCTCATTCATCTTGTAAATATCGCCGATGACCTGAAACGCCGGCGTTCCTTCAGTAATTGCCAGGGCTTTGTAATCCTTGATATCAAACCCCTCGATGCTGTCGGCAGGCATGGCTGCATTGGAATCAGCGACCCAGTAAAAAGGAACTGAAGCATGTTGGTAAAAGGTGTTGCCGTTAAAGACGAAGCTGGTGTCCGACTTCGAACCAGCGGCACGGGCTTCTTTTTTAGAAGCTATTCCGGAAGTGTCTTTTTTTTGGCAGGCCTCAACAGCCAGGAACAGAACAGGTGCCAGCAGCAGGTATTGCAGCTTCAGCAAGGAGGGGGTGGATGTGCGTGTGAGCATGAAAATCCGGTTTTTGAGGGGTGAATGGGAAAATGAATGAACGAGTGAAAATGAGTGACTGGTGCCCTCCTGCAAAAGCAGATACCCATAGGGTTGCGGCTCGGCCCGGGCAAAGGCATCGGCCTGAAACTCATGAACCTGCTTCAACAGATAATCGTAGAGGTAAACCAGCGGATGAAACCAAAACACAATCCGCAGCACTAGCAGCAGCAATACATCTACTGTATGGCGGTAATCGCGGTGCCGGCGTTCGTGCTGTAAAATCAGGCGCAGGTCCGTTGGGGTGTACTGGGCGGCGGCGGTCAGAAAGGTTTTTCCCAGGAAGGAGAACGGCGCATGCTGTATGCCCGTTTCATAAAATGTCATTCCGGAATCGGTTCGTCGGCAGGAAGAACGGGTCAGCCGTGTGAGTTGAAATGCGCCCCGCAGATAAAACAAGGCGGCAATCACGCATCCGATTCCGTACAGCAGGCTGATTGAAAGTGCAAACGCGGGGCGGGTCTGACGTACCACCTGTTCGACGACAGCCGCTTTGGCAGTACTGATATGGGCCACCTGGGAAGGGAAATAGAACTGCGGTACCGATGCCGGTGCAACTACGATCGATTGTGGCCAGAGCGGCAGTAGCAGCCCCAATAGCAGGGTACCCAGTAGTACAATCCGGTTGGTACTGTGAAAGGTGGTTTTCCGGAACAGGCCCAGGTAGGTCAGCAGACTGATGCTCCAGAACAGGGTTACGTCGGTGAAGTAAGCGACCATGATTATTTCTTTTTGGCTTTACCGAGCAGATCCAGGATCTGAGACACATCCTTTTTGCTCAGATTTTCGCGCTGAACCAGAAAGGAAACCAGCTGTCCGGCCGAGCCGCTGAAGTACCGGTCTACCAACCCATCTACGCCCTGAGCAGCATAATCCTCGCGGGAGATGAGCGGAAAGTACTCATGGGTTTTGCCGTAGGCTTTGTGATCCACAAATCCTTTCTTTTCGAGAATCCGGACGACACTGGAAACGGTGCTGTGCGGAATGGACTCATCTCCCAGGCGGTCGAGAAGATCCCGAACCACACAGCGGCCCAGTTCCCAGATGTGCACCATGATCTCCTCCTCAACCTTCGTCAGTGTCTGCAACTGCTTTATTCGTTTCATAACGTAAAACTACGTCAATAAACGGTAAAACCAAATAATTCTAAAAAAGAAAAAAAGCAGACACTGCTGTCTGCTTTTTTTGCGGTTGTATGCTGATTTGACGTCTGTTGAGTTTCTTCCAATGGATCACAATTATCCTGAAAGCCTGTTGCTCACTTCCGGAAGAACAGGAATAAGACTGGAGCGGTTACGAGTTTGTTATCCGCAGCAGATCGTTAGCGACTTAAGGTCACCTGAAGGACCTCTTCCATCCGTGTCACAAAATGAAACTTCAGCCCCTTCACATAGGCAGCCCCAATCTCGGCCACATCCTTTTCATTTTGTGCAGACAATACAATGTCTTTGATGCCGGCCCGCTTGGCGGCCAGTATTTTCTCCTTGATGCCGCCTACCGGCAATACCAGTCCGCGCAGGGTGATCTCCCCGGTCATGGCCATAAAAGGCTTGGCCTTGCGACCGGTAAAGGCCGAAGCCAGCGCCGTAAGCATGGTAATGCCGGCACTGGGACCATCTTTAGGAACGGCTCCTTCCGGAACGTGAATGTGAATGTTGTGTTCGTCAAATGCCGAAGACGCAATGCCCCACTCCTCTGCATGTGCCTTCAGATACGACAGGGCCGTGGTAGCACTTTCCTTCATCACATTGCCAAGGTTGCCGGTCAATGTCATGCCGCCTTTGCCTTTACTCAGGCTGGCTTCTATAAATAAAATTTCACCTCCGACACTCGTCCACGCAAGGCCTACGGTGACCCCTGCCGGATTGCCTTTGGTATACAGTTCGTTGTTGTATTTGGGACTGCCCAGCACCTGTTGAACCAATTCCAGTTCTACGGTAGCAGGCACGTCTTCATCCATCGCTACCTTCCGGGCAACGGCGCGCATTATCGCGGCCATCAGCCGGTCCAGCTCGCGCACACCGCTTTCACGGGTATACGATTGAATGATCCGCTGAATCACCTTTTCCGGAAACTTCAGCGCCACCTTTTCCAGGCCATGCAGCTCTTTCTGTTTGGGAATAAGGTGACGCCGCGCAATCTGGGTTTTCTCTTCCAGACTATAACCCGTCAGCTGAATGATCTCTAACCGGTCGCGCAGGGCCGGCTGAATGTCGGCTAGCGTATTGGCTGTGGCAATAAACATCACCTTCGACAGGTCAAACTCCAGTTCCAGGTAGTTATCGTAAAACGTGCTGTTCTGCTCTGGATCGAGAATTTCCAGCAAGGCCGAAGACGGATCGCCGCGAAAGTCTTTTCCGATTTTATCAATCTCATCCAAGATAAACACCGGATTGGCCGATTGTACTTTCCGCAACTGCTGGATGATCCGACCCGGCATGGCACCGATATAAGTTTTCCGGTGCCCGCGCAGCTCGCTTTCATCGTGCAGACCGCCCAGCGACAGCCGCACATACTTCCGGTCGATGGCAGCGGCGATAGAACGGCCTAAAGATGTTTTACCAATGCCCGGAGGGCCTACAAAACACAGAATCGGAGACTTCAGATCGCCTTTGAGTTTCAGTACGGCCAGATACTCCAGAATCCGGTCTTTGATTTTGCCCATGCCGTAGTGATCAGCATCGAGAATGGCATCGGCTTTGCGCAGGTCATACCGGTCCTGCGTATAGGTATTCCACGGCAGGTCGAGCATCAGATCCAGGTGGTTGTACACCACCGAGTAATCGGGCGTGGAGGGATGCATCCGCTCCAGCTTTTCAATATTCTTTTTAAACAGCTCCTGGGTGGCTTCGTTCCACTGGATTTTTTCGGCTCGGGCTTTCAGGTCCCGGATCTCGCGCTCATTCGGCTCTCCGCCCAGCTCTTCGCGGATGCTTTTGAGTTGTTGTTGCAAAAAATATTCCCGCTGCTGCTTGTCGATCTCACCACGGGTTTTGTTGGCGATCTCAGCTTTCAGTTCGGCCATCTGCAGGTCTGACTGCAGCAACCCTAAGAGCGCTTCGGCGCGGACCTGAACCTCATTTTCTTCGAGCAGTGCCTGCTTGGATACTAACGGAGCATTGAGATGCGCGGCAATAAAATGCAGCAGAAACGACGGCTGCTCAATATTTTTCAACACAATGCCCGCCTCATTGGGCATGTTGGGCGACAGCTGCAGAATGCGCTCTGCGTGGTCTTTAATACTGCTGACCAGTGCGGTGAAATTTGGATCGGCAGTTGGATACTCATCTGCCAGATACCGGACAGCGGCCGAGAAGTACGGCTCGGTCTGCGTCAGGGCATCGTATTCAAACCGCATCCGGCCCATGATAAAGATCGTGGTATTGCCGTCCGGCATTTTGATCTGCTTCACCACTTTAGCGAGCGTACCAACCGTATACAGGTCGTCGGCAGTCGGATCTTCGGCAGAGGCATCTTTCTGGGCTACGACACCCAGCCACTTACCGGTTTTGTCGGCTTCGGCAATGGCTTTCAGGCTTTTTTCACGCGATACGGTGATGGGCAGCACCACATTGGGGTACAGCACCGTGTTGCGCAGGGCAATGATCGGCACGCTTTCCGGAAGCGACCCTCGTTCCTCGTCATTCAGTTCTTCTTCGCCCAACGGTACGATGGGCATAAATTCCATTTCAGGTTCCGGCGCAAAAATTTGATCAAAAACAGCTTTCATTCGGATAAATACGGCAACAAGCGAAGGTAAGCGGTGCAGTCAGAAGTTGCAGGCCGGCAGTTTGAATGGGTTTTACTTCCGGAAGGATGGGTTCCGGAGCGTAGGCTTACGGTTTTTTAAACAGCCGCAGCAAGCCATTGCCCAGCAGGGTGAGCAGCAATGCGCCTAGGATCAAATAACTAACGCGTTGCAGGCCGGTCCATTCCAGCCCATATCCGGTGCGGATCAGACGCAGTAAAATACCCGCCAACAGGATGGCGAAAACCGGAACCAAACGGCGACCAATGCTCATAAACTACAATCAGAATAGATTCCGGACGCTGCTATCCGCGTGCATCCGGAACGTGATTAAAACCCTTTCAAAAGGTGTATGAGCAGCAAAAATGACGTAAATTGCTTACACTTATGCGAAACAGCTTTCTTGCAGGGCTGGCCTTCCTGTTTTTTTTCATAGGCTGTAAGCAAGACACCACCGTTACGCCGGACCCACCCAATCCGGGTCCACAACCCGGCTATGGATATGATTCGACAAAGCTGACGCCCTACGCACTGACAGCACCGGCCTTTTTTCCTCCGATTCAGATTCCGGGCGATAACAAGCCATATGTAGAACGCATCCAGCTGGGCCGGCGTCTGTATTACGATCCGATTTTGTCGAATGATGGCCGGAGCTGTTCGCAGTGCCATATTCAGGGACGCGGATTTACGTCCGATCACATCTCGGCTGAAGGGCTGACGGTGATGCCCCACGTAAACCTGGCCTGGAACGATCACTGGCTTTGGAATGGGGGCTATTCCGGACCCATGGAAGACAAGATCATGCTGTTTGAAGTGCATGACTTTTTCCAGGCTGACATTACTAAGATCAATGCAGACACCACCTATCGCCGCTTGTTCAAGCAGACCTATGGCGTAGATCAAATCACCTTCAAGGAGATCACCTATGCCTTGTCGCAGTTTATCCGCACCATGATCTCGCAGAACAGTAGGTTTTATCAGAGCGTAACCGGCAAAATCCGGCTTACACAGGATGAAGAAGCGGGGCGGGCGCTGTATTTCAACGAAAGAGGCGACTGTTTCCATTGTCACGGAGCGCCCCTGCTAAGTGATAATGATTTTCACAATAACGGTCTCGACAGTGATTTCTCCAACCCAACCAACCGGGGACGCTACAACGTAACGGGCAATCCTCAGGATATGGGTCGCTTCCGGACGGCTAATCTGCACAATGTGGCCTTAAGACGCCATTTCATGCACGACGGCCGCTTTAAAACCCTGGAAGAGGTGGTTAACTTCTATAATGATCCGCCCAAGCCATCGTCAACACTCGATCCGGTCATGAAGCTGAACGATAAAGAGCAGCTGGGGCTGGGACTGTCTCCCCTGGAGAAATACCAGCTGGTACAGTTCCTGAAAACCTTTACAGATACGACCTACCTCAACAATCCGGCTTTTTCCAAGCCTAACTAGTGTGGGATCGATCGTCTTGTTTTAAAGAGTGTCTTTTCGAAGGCACTCTTTTTATTTTTGAATTCTTTTATCCACCCGCTTCTTTCCGGAAGTCATCTTATGGCAGACAACACGCTTTTTTCAGGCCTGAAACGGCTGATCTTTAAAGACACGCCCGAAACGGAAGCCCCTGCATCAGTTCCTCCCCCACCGATTCCGGAAGACCGTCCCGCCCGGCCAACCGTTGCTGCGACCGCCCCACCGGTTTTCTCCGACTGGCCTGCCCAGTCCCATTCCGGAATCGATGAGACCACCCGCGCCAAGGCCTATCAACTGCTGGAAAGTATCAACCAGCCCGGAGTCGATTTTATGGAAGTCTGGAATGCTACTACTGAAAATGGCGGACCGTCCGGCCTCAAAGCGGCGTTTAACGCCCTGAAATATGCCGATAAAACCCTGACGCGTGAGAAGGTGATTACCACGGGCCGCTTTTACATAGACAGTTTACAGAAAGCCTTGGCAACCGACCTGGAGAAGAAACGCAGTCAGCAGGCGCAGCTCGAAGCTGAAAAAGCCACCCAGCACCGCACTCTCACCGAAGCCATCTCAGGACTGGAAGCTCAGATGGCGGCCCTGCAAACGGCCTTGGCTGAAAAGCGGGAGGCCTTGGCCGGACTGGAAACCCAGTATGCCCCCAAAGTGCAGGAGCTGGAACAAAAAACCCAATCCGGAAAAGTAACCATTGAAAACCTCCTTCAGCAGATGCAGAATCTGTTGCAGGTTGCCGAGCGGGAGCTGTAATCCAAGCCATCTGATACGGGTCTCCCAGTGTTTCCGGAAGATTATCTGCTTTTAAACCTGCGGCCTGCCCTGTAATATTGTAGCGGTTGGAATGCTTCTTGTATCCCAGCTGCTTTTCCTCTCTGCTTAAATCCGCCCTCTCTCATGGCTTCTTCGGATTTTAAAAACCTGCCCACGACCATCCCGGCCGAGCTGCGCAACCAGTTGCCCATCTTTCAGGTTCTCGGCGATAAAATTGCCTCGGTTGGTTCCGGAAACCCGTCCAACCGGCAACCCACGTCCAAGCGACCCATTGCTACGATTCTGTTCTGGGCGCTTATTCTGGGCGCGGCCTACTGGTTTGTATCGAACATCGACACCATTCTGACAACGGTTGAAAAGACGATGAAGATTGTCATCTTCTCGATTATTACTTTGGTTCTGCTGTTGCTGGCGCCCAAAATTATTGCGCTGTTGCACCGCCTGGGGACTATGCTACTGTTCAAAGGCGAGAAGCAGCTGATCCGGAGCAATCCGGTAGAGGCACTGCAACTGCTGCTGCGTGAAGCCAAAGACACCCTCAAACGTGTTAAAGACAAAATCGCCAACGTAGACGGGGTGCGCATTGATATGATCCAAAGCGGTCAACAGGCGCAACAGTCGGCTACCACCAAATACACCCACGCCAAGCGCTTTACAACGCAGGCGGCGGAACTGGAAGTACAGGCAGAAACCGCCCAGAAAGAAGGTGCGGCCCAACAAGAGAGCGCTGCCCGTCGCGATGCCAAAGAAACCCGCACCAAAGCCTATCTGCTCGGTAAAGAAGGTGAAGCCGAAGAGCAAAACGCCCGCAGCTATGCCCAGTATGCCAATCAGTTTGCCAAGGTGATTGAAGTGCTGAAAGACAACGAAAGCGCGGCCCGGATTTATGTCAGCACGCTGGATTCGTCGATCACGATCCTGCAAAAGAAGCTGGAGGCAACCAATAAAATGAAGAACGCCACCGACGGTCTGGCAGAAGTCTTCAACATCAAAGACGGCTGGGTGTTTCAGGAAGCGATGGGAGCTGCTACCGCCGCTATCTCACAGAATATCGCGTCGATCCGCAGCAACCTGGAATTCCTGGATCAGAATGCGGCTGTAACCGTTGGCGGTACTCCCAGCCAGGAAGAACTCAACGTGTTCATGGCCAAAATCGACAACAGTCATCTGCAAAAGCTCAACGTCGCAGAGATTGCGTCTTCCGGTCATACCCTGAGCGAATCTGAAACCATTGACAAAGGCTTTACACTGCTCGACTAACGGGCCGTCCGGAACCATTTAACGCGCCGCATGCATTATCCGGTTCTTTTCCGGAACCGGCGCTGCGTCATTCAACACGCTTCGTTTACTTACGCTTTACCATTCCCTTTATGGAAAATCAATCCACCTGGTCACGACTTCGCTGGCCCATTAAAGCACTGATCATTGGCATTCCGCTGGTAGGCGCTATCTGGTTCGCGTCTGAAAAAGGATTGCTCAAAGATTCCGGAAACACAACCACCGTCAGCACCACTACGCCGGAATCAGGCACGACCACTTCTACTGGTACTGAGTCTTCCGGAAATCCTACGTCTACCACACCGGAAAGCCGCTCCTTTGCGTTTCAGCCGCCCAAACCGGTTAATGGTGTTCTAAAAGGTGTGGTAGAAGTCGGGGCCTCGGGCTTCAACTCCTTTGTAGTGAACATGGACAAAGACCGCACCTACGAAGTAGTATCCAAAGACTTCGGCGAAAGTCTGGTCTATGAAGGACTGGCAACGACCGACGATATCCGGTCGGGCCTGAAAAAGTACCTCTCCAAAATGTTTGATCGGGGCGTTCAAAATAAGAACATGCACTTCGTGATTTCGAGTGGTGCCCAGAAAGAACCCAAGACCGCCACGATCGTCAGCGAATTGAAAAAGATGGGGTATGTGGTCAATCAGGTGACGCCGGAGCAGGAAGGCAAACTGGCGTTGCGCAGTGCCCAGCCGATGGCATATCACGACAATTCGTTTGTGGTGGATATCGGTTCCGGAAACACCAAAGTAAGCTGGTACGAAGGCACCAACCTGAAAGCAATCGAACTACCCGGTGCCAAATATTTTGAGAAAGGAACAGCTGACGCAACCGTTGCGCAGCAAGTAAAAGCTGCTGCTGCTTCAATTCCCAAAGACAAGCGTGAAGTTTGCTTTATCATTGGCGGTGTGCCGTATGAACTGGCCAAAGAAACGCGGCAGGGCGAGGAGCGGTATACCGTGTTGCAGGCCGCCGATTTCTACAAATCAGACAAAGCCAAAACCAAATCCGGTGTGGTAATCTACAAAGCACTGCAGGAAGCAACCGGTTGCGACACCTTTGTATTTGACTGGGATGCCAATTTCACCATCGGGTTCCTGTTGGGCCTGCCCGTATAAGGCTGCTTCCGGAACGTTTTTTATCAAACACCCGCTGCCTGGAATCAGGCAGCGGGTGTTTTTTTGACGATTTTAATCGCTTCCATCAATCAGATACAAGCAGTTCTTAAAAGATCGCTTCTGCTACCTTCCGGATGTTATCGCTTTTACCCATCGAGTAAAAATGCAGCACCGGCACCTTGGCGGCCAGTAGTTCCTTACACTGGGCAATCGCCCATTCCACACCCACCTGTTTCACGGCTGCATTGTCTTTGGCGGCATCCACCGCTCCAATCAGCTCTTCCGGAAGGTCAATTTTAAAGGTCTTCGGCAACATCGACAAGTGGTTTTTGGTCGCAATGGGTTTGATGCCCGGGATGATCGGAACGGTAATTCCCATATCCCGTGCCTGCTTTACAAACTGGAAATATTTCTGGTTGTCGAAAAACATCTGAGTTACTATGTAATCAGCCCCGGCCGCTACTTTTTCCTTTAACCGTTGCAGGTCGTAGCCGAATGAAGGCGCTTCGAGGTGCTTTTCCGGATACCCGGCAATCCCGATGCAAAACCGGTTGTCTTCATTGGATGGAATCTCGCCGCTGAGGTAGACGCCTTGCCCGATGTCGTTCATGTGTCGCACCAGATCGATGGCCCGCTCATGACCACCGTCAGTAGGGGTAAAGTGATTATGGCCTTTCATCGCGTCGCCGCGCAGGGCCATCACATTGTCGATGCCCAGATACAGACAGTCGACCAGTAGGTATTCGGTTTCTTCTTTGGTGAACCCGCCGCACAATACATGCGGTACGGTATCCACTTTGTACTTGTACTGGATGGCCGCACAAATGCCCAAGGTACCGGGTCGCATCCGGGTGGTACGGCGTTCCACCAATCCGTTGCCTTTGTCCAGATACACGTATTCCTCACGAGAGGTAGTCACGTCAATAAAAGGCGGCTTAAACTCCATCAACGGGTCAATGTTGGTGTACAAATCATTGATACCAATGCCTTTTTGCGGCGGAATGACTTCCAGCGAAAACAGTGTTTTGCCTTCCGCACGGGCGATATGTTCAGTTATTTTCAAGGAAAAGAATGCTTTTGAATGTCAACAGACGGTCGGAGGATCGTCGTTAGGATAACAGGTTTGGACGCAGCCATTTCCGGGCCTGCTCGATGGATACGTTTTTACGCCGTGCATAGTCGGCCAGCTGCTCATCGGTCATTCGGCCTACACCAAAATATTTGGCCTGTGGGTGGGCAAAATAATATCCGGAAACGCTGGCAGCCGGCCACATCGCCAGGCTTTCAGTGAGTTCCACGCCAATGGTTTCCTGCACCCGGAGCAGTTCCCAGATGGTTCGCTTCTCCTGATGGTCCGGACAGGCCGGATAGCCTGGTGCGGGCCGGATACCGGCATATTGTTCGGCGATCAGCGCTTTGGTATCGAGTGTTTCTCCGGAAGCGTATCCCCAAGCGTTTTTCCGGACTTGCTCATGCAGGTATTCGGCAAATGCTTCGGCCAGGCGGTCGGCCAGGGCTTTGACCATAATGGCGTTGTAATCGTCGTGTGCAGCAGCAAATTCGGCGGCTTTTTCATCGGCTCCGAAACCCGTTGTGACGCAGAAGGCACCCATATAATCCTGTAGGGATTCGCTTTGTGGCGCAATAAAATCGGATAAGGCCAGATACGGTTGCCCGGCGGCTTTCTTGTGTTGCTGACGCAACGTATGAAAGGTGAAGGATCGATCCCCGTCCTGTACGTGGATATCATCGTCTTCGGTGGCAGCAGCCGGGAACAGGCCGAAGATGGCTTTAGCGGTCAGCCAGTTTCCGGAAATCAGCTCCTGAAGCAGTTGTTTCGCATCGGCGTACAGTTGACGGGCCTGCTCGCCAACCACGTCATCGTCCAAAATCTTCGGGAAGCGCCCGTGCAGATCCCAGCTTCGGAAAAAAGGTGTCCAGTCGATGTAGGGAACCAGTGCGGCCAAATCCTGCTGTTCGATGACCTGTACGCCTGGCTGGCGAGGTGCAATCAGCGGCTCTGCAGTCCAGTCGATGGCAAACTTCTCGACCCGTGCCTCAGCCAGCGATACGTATTCTTTGGCCGCCAGTCCTTTCCGGAAGCCTTCCCGCACCCCGGCGTATTCGGTTGCGATCCGGTCCACATATTCAGCTTTCCGGTCGCTCAGCAACGAACTCACCACATTCACAGCCCTGGAGGCATCGGCTACGTGTATCACTGCATGCGGGTACTTCGGCGAAATTTTGACGGCTGTATGCGCGCGTGAGGTCGTAGCACCGCCAATCAGCAGCGGAAACTCCAGCTTACGCCGGGCCAGTTCCTCAGCCAGGTATTCCATCTCGTCGAGGCTGGGTGTAATCAGTCCGCTCAAACCGATAATGTCCACCTGTTCGTCGATCGCGGTTTGAATGATTTTCTCGGCCGGCACCATCACGCCCAGATCGACAATCTCGTAGTTGTTGCAGCCCAGTACAACACTGACAATGTTTTTGCCGATATCGTGCACATCACCTTTTACGGTAGCCATCAGAATCTTTCCGGCGGCTTTCTGGCGCTGGTCTTTGGCAGCCTCGATAAAAGGCTGGAGATAGGCCACAGCCTTCTTCATCACCCGCGCCGACTTGACCACCTGCGGCAGAAACATTTTACCGCTGCCAAACAGATCTCCTACCACGCCCATACCGGTCATCAGATGACCTTCGATTACATCCAGCGGGCGGGTGACCTGCTGCCGGGCTTCTTCTACGTCCACCTCTATAAAACGATCATCGCCCTTTACCAAGGCATGGGTAACCCGTGCCTGCAAGGGCTGTTCCCGCCAGGCCAGGTCTTCCGTCCGTTCTTTTTTGGTGCCTTTGTTTCGCTCGGAATAGTCCAGCAATCGTTCGGTCGCATCCTCCCGTCGGTCCAGCATCACGTCTTCGACCAGCAGCAGCAATTCTTCCGGAATCTCATCGTATACGGTCAGCATCGACGGATTGACGATGCCCATATTCATCCCGGCTTTGATCGCGTGGTATAGAAATACGGAGTGCATTGCCTCGCGTACCGTGTCATTTCCACGGAACGAGAACGATACATTGCTGACGCCGCCGCTGACGGAGACCGCCGGAAACTGGTGCCGGACCCATCGGGTCGCTTCGATAAAATCGACTGCATTTCGGCGGTGTTCATCCATGCCCGTAGCCACCGGAAAGATGTTGAGATCAAAGATGATATCTTCTTCCGGAAACTTCGCCTGCCGGGTCAGCAGCTCGTAGGACCGCTGCACAATTTCCAACCGGCGCTCGTAAGTGTCGGCCTGGCCTGTTTCATCAAAGGCCATCACGATGACCGCTGCGCCATACCGCCGGATGGCTTTCGCCTGCCGCAAAAACACGTCTTCGCCTTCTTTGAGGCTGATGGAATTGACCACGCATTTTCCCTGCACGACCTGAAGACCTGCTTCCAGGATTTCCCATTTAGAACTGTCGATCATGATGGGAATGCGGGCGATATCCGGTTCGGCAGCAATCAGGTTGAGGAACCGTACCATGCAGGCTTTCCCGTCGAGCAGGCCATCGTCAAAATTGACATCCAGAATCTGCGCGCCGCCTTCCACCTGTTCACGGGCAATCGAAAGCGCATCTCCGAAAGCACCTTCCTTGATGAGCCGTAAAAATTTTTTGGAGCCGGCCACATTCGTGCGCTCCCCGACGTTGATAAAATTCGCCTCCGGGGTCACCACTAACGGTTCCAGTCCGGAGAGTTTGAGGTAGTTCATGATAAAACCCATACGCCATGACGTACGGTACTTGACAAGTGATTACGTAAGATGAAACAGTCGTTTACAGCACCGGACTGCTCACCGCCGCGTCCTGCTTCACGCGGCGGGGCGAATAGATAGCAGCCAGTTCGGCCAGTGCCTGAATGTGGGCCGGTGTAGTGCCACAGCAGCCACCGATGATATTGATCAGGCCTTTCTCGAAGTACGTCTGTACCTGTGCAGCCATCGCGTCCGGGGTTTCGTCGTACTGTCCAAAGGCATTGGGCAACCCGGCATTCGGATAGGCGGAAATGTAAAACTCCGATTTGGACGCCAGCGTCTCCAGATACGGCAGCAGCTGCGCTGCACCCAACGCACAGTTGAATCCTACGCTTAATAGGGGCAGGTGTGAGACCGAGATCAGAAAGGCCTCGGCGGTCTGGCCACTCAGAGTGCGTCCAGATGCATCGGTGATGGTTCCGGAAACCATGATGGGAATAGCTTCACCCCGTTCCTCGGCCAGCTCATCGATGGCAAACAACGCCGCTTTGGCATTGAGGGTGTCGAAGATGGTTTCGACGAGCAATAGATCAGCACCGCCATCCAACAGAGCCAGCGCCTGCTGCCGGTAGGCGACCCGTAAGTCTTCGAACGTAACCGCGCGGAACCCCGGATCATTCACATCAGGTGAAAGGGAAGCCGTTTTGTTGGTGGGGCCGATGGATCCGGCTACGAAGCGCGGTTTCTGAGGATTTACTGCGGTGTATTCATCACAGACCTGCCGGGCCATCCGGGCCGACTCGTAGTTCAGTTCCGTGACCAGTGCTTCCATGCCATAGTCGGCCATGGCGATGGTAGTTCCGGAAAAGGTATTGGTTTCGATGATGTCGGCACCAGCTTCGAGATACTCGCGGTGGATAGCTTCGATAATATCGGGACGGGTCAGCGACAGCAGGTCATTATTACCTTTCAGCGGCGAGGACCAGTCGGCAAAACGACGGCCGCGGTAATCGGCTTCGTCCAGCTTATAGCGCTGGATCATGGTGCCCATGGCGCCATCCAGCACCAGAATGCGATGGCCAAGGGACTTATAAAGCGAAGTAGTATTTTTCAATTTCGAGGGGTAAAAGTCAAAACTGAAAAGCTATCCGGCAGGAAAGAAGAAAAAGAAAATGGGTTATTTGTCCTTGCAACATCCGGAACATCCGGCGGTTGCAGGTAGAATGTAGCACCTTCTCTGCGCAAATGGCAAAGGGTTGCTAAGGCTTCGCAGGGTCTAATCCCTCCACCTTTCTGGATAACAGTTTCAGCGCATTAAAAAGAACGTAAACGAAGCCAAAGGTAAGGCACTGATTTCTTCCGGAACGAACCCTTTTGGAAGGTTTCTTCGACCCCAGGCAGCAGCATTCCGGGATCATTTAAAATTCACCTGATTGAGGGATTGCACCCGCGGAGGCAGGGCCGCTACATTTGAGTTGTAAACCTGTTTTCCCTTAAAATTTTCCGCCCGATGATTGCTGTTGCGGTCTACGATGATAACACCTCCCGGCTTCAGAGCCTGGAAATGCTGCTCAACTGGAGTGAAGGCATCCGCTGTTGCGGCACCTTTCCCAATGCCGATAATATTGTAAGCGAAGTCCAGGATGCCGGGGCCGATCTGGTGCTGATGGATATCAATATGCCCGGTACCAATGGCATTGACGCGGTCAAAAAACTCCGAGCCGCAGGCTGGGACGGGAAAGTGCTGATGCAAACGGTATTTGATGACGACAACAATCTGTTTTCATCGATTCTTGCAGGGGCAGACGGCTATATCCTTAAAAAATCCTCGCCCCAGCAAACAGTGCAGGCCATCTTCGACTGCCATGAAGGCGGCGCGGCGTTTACCTCGTCGATGGCCAAAAAAGTCCTGACAGCGTTTCAGCAGTTGCAGCCGCTCAAAACCAACCACGACATTATGCTCAGCGACCGCGAACAGGAAGTGTTGCAGTTGCTGGTGAAAGGCTATTCCCATAAAATGATCGCGGCAGAGTGTTTCATCAGCATTCACACGGTGAACTCACACGTCAAGAAAATTTACCAGAAACTTCAGGTCAACAGTGTTTCGGAAGCTGTTTCCAAAGCCATCAAGGAAGGAATCGTGTAGTGTAAGTCGTTACTTTTGAACGGGTTCCGGAAACACCTTTATCCGGACCTGCCCTGCCGTGAAAATTGCCACATACAATGTTAATAGTGTTCATGCCCGACTGCCCGTTCTGCTGCGCTGGCTGGACGAAACGGCACCCGATGTCGCCTGTTTGCAGGAACTAAAAACACCGGATGAAAAGTTTCCGGAAGCGGCTTTAAACGAAGCCGGCTATGAGTGTTTGTGGCAGGGCCAGAAAAGCTGGAACGGCGTGGCGATTCTCTCACGCCTGGGCAAGCCGGTAGAGGTTGCCCGCGGTCTGCCCGGCGATCCGGATGATCTGCAAAGTCGCTTTTTGGCTGCCGAAATCGCCGGTGTAACGGTGGGATGCCTGTATCTGCCCAACGGAAACCCGGCACCGGGACCTAAATACGAGTACAAGCTACGCTGGATGGAACGCTTTACGGAGCGGGTCGCCGAATGGGCGCAAGCCGATCGGCCGGTGGTGCTGACGGGCGATTATAATGTGATCCCCACACCGATCGACGTCTACAAGCCGGAGCGGTGGACGGAAGATGCGTTGTTCCGGACGGAAACGCGCGAAGCATTTGAAAAAATCCTGGCTCAAGGTTGGACGGACGCGTTGCGAGCCAAATTTCCGGAAGCGGTTTTTTACACGTACTGGGATTATTTCCGGGGCGCCTTCGGACGGAATGCCGGTCTGCGGATCGACCATTTTTTGCTGAACCCGGCAGCCCTGAAGATTTTTAAAACAGGTGATGTCGACAAGATGGTCCGTGGCTGGGAAAAAACCTCCGACCATGCACCAGTCTGGATAACCCTTGAGAACGAATAAATTTTCCGGACGCCTGATTTTCTCCTGACAACTCTGATGCACACAAAACAGGCACCTCTTTGTAGAGATGCCTGCCTGTTTACAACAGTTTTAGGTCTGGTGTTATTGTTTCAGCAGCTGCTGGCGGCCCCGTACACCGCTCTCATCAGTTACTACAACCTGATACACGCCTGGCACCAACGAGCGAACATCAAGTGTCTGGTCCGTTCCGGATAAGTTTTGACGAATCAATACCTGTCCCAGTGTGTTGACTACTGTAAGAGTCATCCCGGCGGCACCACTAACGACGACCTGTTCCTGAGCCGGATTCGGATACAGCTTAAAGGCCTCCGTTCCGGAAACCGATGTCACGGCCGTGGTTGAACGTACCGCTACATTGTCAATATTGATCGATCCACCCAGTGCTGAGGTGTAGACAAACCGGAACAAGGCATTGACAGGGGTAGTACCGGCAATTCCGGAAAGCGAAATACTTTCTGTCCGCCAGTTGCTGACCGATGGATTGATAAAGCAGGCATTGACGCTCAGTGGATTCAGAATCGGACTGGCAAACGTAGCCAATTGAGCACCGCCTTTCTTATACAGCGGTTGATAGGTTGCGCCACAATCTGTGGATGCTTCGACTTCCAGCGTATCTGCAAAATCAGTCGCCGGATTCAGGTACGGCGGTGTGTATCGGTGGTAATTGTAAGCCACGTCAAACTGTAATATCGATTGGTTGGGTTTTACCGTCACCAGGGGTGAGACCAGCTTTTCTTTCCGTCCCTGGTTATCGAAAATCAGAATGGTATTAAAGGCACTGAGCGACTGCTGTCCGGTACGGGCAACGGTATTGTCCTCGGCCCAGACGCTATAGGCATCACCGGCCGGATCGAGCGCCCAGCGTGCCGGTGGAAACGCACCTTCAAATCCTTCGCTGAGGCCGGTATCCGGCACCGACTGGTAATAAATGCTGCCCGCTGCTGTATTGTTTGCGATCATCGTATCCGCACTTGTGCCATTCAGGCTGTCGATCCGGATGGTCAGATCATTGGCACCGGCCTGTAAATTCTGAATGGTGACCGGTACGACAGCCGAGAAAAATGAAGGCATAGTGCCGGTCCAGGAACCGGTTGCCTGAGGCGTTGTTCCGCGGAGCAGCGTATAGCGAATCGACCTGATGGTATCCTGACCGTTGTTGCGCACCAGCACGTTCGCCGTAACCGGTGTGGTACAGTGGTTAACCGCATCAGTATACATGCGTACTGCCTCGGCGTCTTTGCCAGGAACCGCCGGATTGTTAAAAAAGCTTTGAATATCGGGTGTTACAGACAGCGCCGGAATGGTATGACCCATTCCTGCAATCAGCCGGTGTTTAATTTTACCGTTGTTGCGTGCCAGCCGTTCGTAAACAGAATCAATCGGCGGAACGTACAATAGATCGGTCTCGCCATTGACGATGTACATCGGAATCTGCGATGCATTGGCGTAATTGAAGGGGTACAACGGCTGTCCATTGACAGCCTCTTTAACGCCCTGAACCGCTGGCGTATGCAGCAACAATCCTTTGAAACGTTGCGGGTTGTTCAGGCCATACCGCAGGGCGGCCCGGCCACCGAGCGAAAAGCCCTGAAGGATCACCTGGTTGGTATCGGCCCCGTAGACCGCGCGGGCCATCCGGATACACTGGTCGATGATGGCCTCATTACCAGCCGGCTCATGATAATCGGCATTGCGGTTGGACGATTCCGGAAACAGAAAAATCGTGTTGGGAAACGCCGCAGGAAAGTTCAGGGAATTGATGAGCGCAGTGCGGTAGTCTCTACAGGTATCTCCCAGGCCATGCAGGCAGACCATGAGCCGGGGCGGATTGGCCGGGTTGTAGGTAGTTGGGACATGAACCGACACCGTACGCAGCGCGCCCATGAAGGCAATGCTGGTGTCATAACTGCCGGTGCGCTGCGCTTTGGCAGAAGGCGCCAGCAGCACTAAAAACAGGAGGGCACAGGATAGAAGTGCAGATCTCATAAAAAAGTGGGTTGAATCAGGAAAAAGGAAATGGTTTTGAAAGAGAAGTTCTGGAATGCAAAGATGCTTTTACGCAAGGTTAGAAGATTCGAACTGAAAGGGTAATGGCACCGGCAGCCAGGGCGGGATTTGAACTGGTGCTATTATCGGACCGGCGACCCGAAAAGTAGAAATCAGGCGTCACCGTTAATGCAGGGGAAAGTCCATAATTCAAAAAGACCCGGTAGCGATACTCATAAGGCCCTGTATTCACCCCGACCACCCGGTAGCCGACTCCTATGGACGTCTGCTGAAACGAGAATCCTTTTCGCGTCCGGTTCTCCACGCCCACCTCGGCATTGATAAACTGCAGGACACGACCACTTAGACTGCCGTTTTCGTCCGCATACAGAATCAGGTTGGAATAAGACACCGCAGCATATTGATTCAATCGGTAGCGCTTACCAATCCATTGATACGAAAGCTTATAATTGATGTAACTGGCAATTTTCCCGGCCAGGAAGCTGATGCCCAGATCGCCTCCGTACACGATATTTTCCCTTATGGTAGATGTTGTCCCCAGCGTCAGCACCGGTTCGGTCCCAGCCGGCGCCATAAAATTGTAGCGTGCCTGTACCAGATGCGTCTGGCTGGCCGGACGACGCCATTTTTGCAACCGGCTGGCAATCAGAGAATCTACTCCTAAAACCATCCGCTGCACCAGGGCTTTGTTTTGATTCAGGTCCTGAATCCGGCTCAAATCTTTCAGGAAAAAGGTAAAGAGAACTTTTTGATCGGCATCGCCCTGAACGACGGTGAGGGTATCCGACGCGATCCGGATGGATTGGACCTGTGTGCCGTTGACCAGTACCGTTCGGGCACCGCCTCCGCTCTCAGTAAGCTGGGTCAGAATACCACCGGCTTCCGGAACAGAAACGGCCAGACGCCGGGAAGCAGTTGCGTCGGTAAAGCTGTCGGCCAGCTGACGCTGCAATTGGGCCGCCAGTGCAACGATATCGGGTAGATTTTTGCTTTTCCAGGCGGTCACATCGCGCATCCGGATGGTCAGATATTCCGACTGAGGCAGGTCAAAGCGTATAAATACGGCACTGTCGGCTTCCGGAAGTTCAAACAAAGCCGCCCGGATGGCCTCGGGTGTTTTGACCGGATGGTGCGAGATAACTTCCTGCCCGCTGACGGATGAACTCCACAACGCGGCCAGCAACAAAAGAATGGAAAGCGACTTCATGATACGTGAGAAGAAAGTAAGGGATTACGGACGCAGCCCATTCCAGATAGAGACCGGACGCTGAAGGGCGGTCTGGGTTTCAAAAGGTTCGGAAGACAAAAAGAACGGTCGTTTTTTACTCAGCGGTTGTTGAGGCATTTCGGCGACTAAAGAAGTGGTTTGCGGGGCCGCATCCGTTAGATACAGCGCTCTTGGTGCCGGCGCGGTGGTTACAATGACTTGCGGTGCGGGTTGTGGCTGCACAACTGCCGGGTCAGAAACGGATGCGGATGCAGTCGCTTCCGGAATCGCTACCTGTAGATTAGACGGTCTTGCCCGCGGGACGCGTTTTACCGCTACGGTTTCCGGCACAGGCTGAGGTTTGGAAGGAGATGCCACGACTACGGGTGGCTGAGTCAGTTGAGGAACCGGCACAGCAACTGAGCGGGTACTGGTAGCGGCGGTTACAGGCTGCGGATTTGATGGAGCTGATTGTAGCCAGAAGGCCAGCAAAACGCCGCCAATCAGAAAGGCCGCCGCATGTGCCCAATACCATTTAGAACTCCAGATCCGGGGCCGGGCAGGTGGATGCAACTGATCCTCCAGTTGGTTCCAGAACGCCTCCGGAACAAAGTCCGGATCGGTTTCCGTAGCGTCCAGCCGATCCATCTTGTGCCGCAGGGTCTCATTCACGTCTGGTTTCATAAGAAATTATTTTTGGAGGTCCGATGCCTGAAGCTTTTCCTGAAGCATCCGGCGGGCCTTTAGAAGTTGGGTTTTGGAAGTACTTTCTGTCACGCCCAGCAACCGGGCAATCTCCGGATGCGTCATCTGCTCGAATACAAACAGATTGAACACCATCCGGTACCCCGCCGGCAGGGTCTGGATATGAGCCATAATCTCTTTGGCAGACAACTGCGCCAGCACGGCTTCCGGATCGGCTACTTCCGGCTGCTGATCGCCCATCGGCTCCCAGTGTAGAGCCGTACGACGCACCTTAGCCAGGCAACTGTTGACCATAATCCGGCTTTGCCAGGCCCGGAAACTGCCCGGTCCGCGGTGCTCAAAGCGATCCAGACTCCGGAACACGCTCAGATAACCATCCATCAGGGCTTCGCGCGCTTCCTCGATCTGCGGCAGATAGCGCTGACACAGCACCAGCATGGCATTGCAGGTTCGTTCGTACAGGCTCTGCTGGGCTTTACGGTTCCCCTGGCAGCACTCCTGTAGCAGCGATGGTTCCGGATCGGAAAAAGGTGTAACCAAAGGGTTTAGAGCGAGATCAAGAAAGTAAAGGGCGGTTTCGGCCCAGGGGTTGCCTGAACGGGAAATTATTTTTTAACGTTCGCAAATCTCCGTTTGAGGAAGGCTTTTTGTATGGGCTGTTGTGCTCACGCTCTCATTCAAAAATTTATGATTCCATCGCTTCCGCAGGTGCCCAACCGAACCCTGGCACAAATCCTCCTTTTTGCGGTTATCCTGCTGCTGTTGATTGTCTCCATCTGGGGGCTCGGGTACTTTATTCCCGGCTTTCTGGGCGCGCTGACACTGTATGTCATTTTCCGGAACAAGTATGAACTACTTACCAAAAAGTATGGATGGAAACCCTGGGTGACCAGTTTGTTCTTTATCCTGGCATCTATTGTCCTGATTGTTGTACCGCTCTGGTTGCTGGGCGATTATATGGTCGGACAACTTCAGGGAATCCTGGGCAACAAAGCGCTTCTGGAGCAGAAACTTCAGCAGGTGCAGCATTATATCCAATCACAGCCGTACCTCAAAACCATTGACGTATCCAAAGAGAAACTCGTTGGCTATCTGCAAAAAGTAGCGATGTACCTGCCTGGTATTCTGGGGGCCGCCGGTGCTTTGCTGACCAATCTGGCTGTATCGTTTTTTGTCCTGTACTTTATGCAAACCAGTTCGGAGCGGATGGAGCGGATGATTAAAGTGATTCTGCCGTTTTCGGCGCGCAGCAAAAAAGAACTGTGGGACGATACCTACATGATGATCCGGTCCAACGCCATCGGCATTCCGGTACTGGGCTTTTTTCAGGGCATCGTCGCCATGATCGGATACTTTTTGTTTGGGGTCGACAATGCCATTCTCTGGGGACTGGTAACCGGCGCAGCCACGATTATCCCGGTCATCGGCACCATGGTGGTTTGGGTTCCGATCTGCATTATCGAAATGGCGTCCGGAAATAACCAAGGTGCAATCTGGCTGGCAGTTTATAGCTTGGTCGTTGTCGGTGGTATCGATAATATCCTGCGTTTTACCATTCTCAAAAAGCTGGGTGATGTCCATCCGCTAATCACTGTTTTTGGCGTCTTACTGGGCCTGCAGGTACTGGGTGTGATGGGCCTGGTATTTGGTCCGCTGCTGATGTCTTCGATTGGCAGTCTGTTTAAAGTCTACCGCAGTGAATACGGCGTGAAGCGAGCCCGGCTGGCACAGGCCGGACTGACGCATAAAGTTCCGGTGACCAAAGACGAAGAGGAACAGGCCAAAAACCTGAATGAGGAGTCGCCGGATTCCGGAAAATAACCGGTAGTTTAGAGCCGTATCAATCTTCTTTGAAGCGGTGTCTCAACTGCTATTCGACAATATCCAGCGCACGGTTGGATACGACGTCCCGCTTTCCGAACTGGAACCGTTCCGGAACCTGTTTTTTGAGAAATCGATGGACAAGAAAACCGTTCTGGCCGAGGAAGGCAAGCGCTGCAAATACATCTGGTTTTTGGAGCAGGGATCTACCTGTGCCTACTACGCCAACGAATCCGGTGATAAAACGGCCGTTCAGTTTTCGATTGAAGGCCATTGGATCAGTGATATGTACAGTTTCTTCAGCGACCGGGAAGCGCTGTTTTACATCGAAACCCTGGAGCCGACCGATGTGCTGTTCCTGAGCCGGACTCATTTCGAGGAGGCCTGTCGCACCATTCCGTTTGTAGAGCGGTTTTTCCGGATCCTGACCCAGAACGCCTTAGCTGCCCAACTGTATCGCATCGCCAAAACCAACAGCGAAAGCGCCGAACAGCGCTACCTGGATTTTGCCGGACGGTATCCGCATTTCATGAGCCGTATCCCGCAGTACCTGATTGCCTCGTATCTGGGCATTGCCCCGCAATCGCTCAGCCGTATCCGCAACAAGCTGGCGACCCAACGGTGAGGACTCTGATCCGCTCCAAAGGGCCGGAAAAATGCCTCGTTTCATTTCTTCACCTAGGTTAAGATTCCGGAACGGCCGTGGATGGAATTTTGAATTCTAAACGCAACAACCCATTATGGCTACCAAAACGATCTGGAACCTCGACCCGACGCACAGCGAACTGAACTTCAAAGTGCGTCACCTGATGATCTCTAACGTTAAAGGCTCGTTCCGCGATTTTTCCGGAACCATCGAAAGCCTCGACAACGATTTCAGCAATGCAACCGTGAAAGCTGTGATTCAGACTGCTTCGATCTTTACTAACAACACCGATCGCGACAACCACCTGAAAGCGTCGGATTTCTTTGACGCTGAGCAGTTTCCGCAGATCACTTTCGAAGGCCGTGAGTTCAAGCAGCTCGACGATGAAAACTACCAGCTGAAAGGTGCGCTGACGATGCACGGCGTGACCAAAGAAATCGCGCTGGACGTAGAATTTGGTGGCATTCAGCAAGACGCGTACGGACAGACCAAAGCTGGGTTCTCCTTTCGTGGCAAGCTCAACCGGGCTGATTTCGACCTGACCTGGAACGCACTGCTCGAAGCAGGCGGCGTGGCGGTCAGCGAAGAAGTTAAGATCGAAGGCGAAGCACAGTTTGTACGCCAAGCCTCTTAGTCTGTTTTTTGTAGCACCTATCTCTATTACTTCTATTCCTGTATTCTTCAGGAATCATTTCTTCCGGAAGCTTTCTCCAACCACTCTCTCAACAGATTTTTTATGAAAAAAACCCTTCTGCTGCTTAGCGCAGCGCTGCTCAGCCTGCAATCCATTGCTCAAACCACCTGGTCTGCCGATCCGGCCCACTCGTCGGTCAACTTTACCATCAAGCATATGGGTATCAACCTGGTGCCTGGTTACTTCGAGAAATTCGACGGTACGCTGATGAGCGACGCCAAAGATTTCAGCGATGCCAAGGTTGATTTCACCGTACAGACTGCCAGCGTAAATACGCACGTCGAAATGCGCGACAACCACCTGAAAACGGCCGACTTCTTTGATGCAGAAAAGTATCCTACAATGCACTTTGTAAGCACCAAGATGCAGAAAAGCGGCAAAGGCTACAAGCTGCACGGCAACCTCACCATTAAAGACGTCACCAAGCCGGTGGTGTTTGACGTGATGTATGGTGGAATGGCGAAAGATCAGCGCGGCAATGAGAAAGTAGGCTTTATGGCTACGACTACGATCAACCGCCTCGACTATCACATCAACTACGACCCTACCGGACAGGGCGTTGCCAAAGAGGTCGAAATCAAGATCTTTACCGAACTGGCTAAAAAGTAATCTCCGTTCCGGAACCATCCCAGCTGTTTTTTATGAATCGCAACCCTGCACTCGGACTTTTAATCCTGCGCCTATCGGTAGGCGGACTGATGCTGTTTCACGGCATTGCCAAACTGCAACACGGCGTCAGCGGTATGGCGGGCATGTTTGAATCCAAAGGCATTCCGTCGTTTGTAGCCTATGGCGCGTACATCGGTGAAGTCATTGCCCCGATCCTGCTGATTCTGGGTTTCCGGACCCGCATCGGCGCGCTGTTGCTGGCCTTTACCATGCTGGTAGCGGTGGCTACGGCCCATGCAGCAGACATAGCGCAGGTAAGCGATACCGGCGGCTGGGCGATCGAGCTTCAGGCCCTGTATTTCTTTGGCGCACTGGCGCTGTTCTGTACGGGTGGCGGTGCGTATGCAGTGTCCCGCAACAGCCGCTGGGATTAGATCCGGTACCACCTGTTATCAAAACGCTCCGGAACCGATTGCAGTAAGCAGTCCGTTCCGGAGCGTTTGATTTTCTGGAGCATTTCCGGACATCCGGTTTACTTGTCGAGATACAGGTGGAAGGTATCGCCGCGCAGTCCGATCCGCATAGCTTCCAGCGGAATGACTTCGGTGGGCGCAATGTTGCCCAGGTTGACGTTGGCACTCAGCAGGCTGAGAAAATACATTTGCTGGGCTTTCTGAGGCGCTTCCCAGATAATCTGCTTTTCCGGAATCTGAGTCAGAATTTCCTGTACCAGTCCCTGACGCACCTCACCGCTGTCGCGGTAGATGCCCACATTGCCGGCCTCACGGGCTTCGGCAATCACGTAGGAAGCACCGGCTGCAAGTTCATCCCGCATCAACTCAATCCACTTATACGGCGCCATAATGTTGGTCGCATCTTTCGAGCCGACCTCCGATAATACGTGAAAGCCGCGCTTGGCCAGTTGTTCGATATACCCGCATTTCTCGGTGTGCGGAATCGTAATCGATCCATCCGATACTTCTACATGCCGGATGTTGTGTTGTTCCATAAAGGTCACATAATCCTCAAACTGATTGCGGACCAGAAACGCCTCAAACAAGGTTCCCCCGAAGTAGACCGGAATATCAGCCGCCTGATACAGTTTGACTTTCTCCGTCAGATTGGGAGATATGAGGCTGGTGCCAAAACCCAGTTTGATAATATCGACGTACGGAGCTCCTACAGAAAGAAGGTTGCGGGCTTCCTCCGTGCCCAGTCCCTTGTCCATCACCATTGTGAGGCCATAAGTACGGGGAACGGTGGTGCGTTCCGGAAGTTGCTGAAGCGGAAAGTTGAGCATAGCTGCGCGAGCAATTTTTAGAGAACTAAAGAGGTGCAAAGGTACAGGCCGCTGTATCTTGCCTCCGTATATGGCATATCGCTCTTCTTTACCGGCCTATCGCTCCCCGTTGCCCGGTGTATTGCTGGGACTGGCGCTGCCCGTCCTGACCGCTGCACTGCTCAAATTAGTGCTGCTACCGGCCGAATCGTTTAGCCACTATCCACAATTATTGATGTCCGATCCGCGTTTGGCTTCCAAGGTGCTGTCGATTGCTGTGTTGCCCAATATGCTGGCGATGATGTACTTCAACCGTCGCAAGCAGCTTCATCTAGTACGGGGGCTCATGGTCGTCAACGTTTTGTGGATTATCTTGTTTCTCCTCCAGCGCTTTGTATGGAGTTAATCCATCATTAAACGCGTCCACGGCCCGCATCCATTCTTAAACTACTCCTCTAAACTGCTTTCCGGACGATGAAGTCTTTTTTTTCGCTGCTGTTGCTGCTGACCGGACTGACGGCTCAGTCACAGACGTATTTCAGCGGTAAAGAATACGGCATCTCTGCCGGTGGCAGTCAGTACTTTGGTGATCTCAACGATCATTACGGGTTTCAGTACATCCGTCCGGCGGCAGGTGCCTTTGCCCGCTTTCACCTGACGCCCTACATCGCATTGCGCACAGGTTTCCTGGCCACTCAGGTGGGCTATTCCGATACCTACAACAGCAACGACTACCAGAAGCTCCGGAACCTGTCGTTTAAATCCAAGATTCTGGAAGTCTCCGCCCAGGCCGAGTTCAACTTCTTCCGCTATGCGACCGGCGAACTAGGCAGCCGCTTTACGCCCTACCTCACCGCCGGTGTAGGTGCTTTTTATTACAGCCCGTATGCCGAACTGAACGGTAAAAACTACAGTCTGCGCGATCTGGGCACCGAAGGGCAGAACGCGGGCTTCCAGGAACGCCGGTACAGTCATTTTTCACTGTGTGCACCGATCGGCATGGGCATTAAATACTGGATTGTACCGGGCATCAACCTGGGCGTCGAAATTGCCGACCGGCTTACTTTGACCGACTACCTGGACGATGTGAGCCAGACCTATGTAGGCGCCGATAAATTTCCCAACGATCCGATGGTGCCCAATCCGGCATTTCTGCTTCAGGATCGCAGTCCGGAACTTTCCGGCCGGGCACTGGGTACCGCCGGCAAACAGCGGGGCAACAGCACGACGTTTGATCAGTATCTCGTTTTTGCCGTGCATCTGTCGTTTCAGCTCAAGACCTACCGCTGCCCCAGCTACCTGCAGCAATATTGATTTTCCGGAACAGGAGGACTTCCCGGCCCGTTTTTTGATGGTCTTCCGGAACGGTTTTAAAGTCTTCCGGAAGTTATGTCTACAGACGTTGTGCTGATTGGCGCTGGTATCATGAGCGCCACCCTGGGTACCTTTTTACAAGCGCTGGATCCCAACCTGCGCATCCGCATTTATGAGCGCCTCGACCGCGCCGCCGCAGAATCTTCGGATGCTTGGAACAATGCCGGCACCGGCCACTCCGGCTTCTGCGAACTGAATTACACTACCCGAAACGCCGACGGTACCATGAACGTGCAGAAAGCGGCCGGCGTAGCGGAATCGTTTGAGATTTCCCGGCAGTTCTGGGCCAGCCTGGTGCATCAAGGCATCATCAGGCCCGATTTCATCCGCTCCGTGCCCCATTGTGCGTTTGTATGGGGCGATGAAAACGTCCGGTTTCTAAGAGATCGCTATGAGGCCATGAAGCAGGTGCCGCTTTTTGAGCAGATGGAATACTCTGACGATCCGGCTACCATTGAGCAGTGGATGCCGCTGGTAATGGACGGTCGGGCCCCCAATGAAAAAGTAGCTGCTACCTGGATGCCTATTGGAACCGATGTGGATTTTGGCACGCTCACCCGCTCGCTGATTGAACGGCTGGAAGCCAACGGCGCACAGGTCTTCTATAATTATGAGGTCCGTGATATCCATCGCTTCAATCCCGATACGGAAGGCGACAGCACTCCGTTCTGGCAGGTGCGGGTCAAAAACCAGTCGCAGGATTATCAGGAAAATATCCAGGCGCAGTTTGTCTTTATCGGGGCCGGCGGTGGTGCATTGCACCTGCTTCAGACGGCTGATATTCCGGAAGGACGCCATTTCGGAGGGTTCCCGGTATCCGGTCAGTGGCTGCGCTGCACCAACCCGGATATTATCGAACATCACAGTGCAAAAGTGTACGGAAAGGCCGCCGTCGGAGCGCCTCCTATGAGCGTACCCCACCTTGACACCCGCAAGATTGAAGGTCAAAAGGCGCTGCTGTTTGGACCGTATGCAGGCTTTTCAACCAAATTCCTCAAACACGGCTCGTATCTCGATCTTCCGGAAAGTCTGCGCATGAGCAATCTGGTGCCGATGCTGGGTGCCGGGCTGCACAACATTCCGCTGACCAAATATTTGATTCAGCAGGTAACCCAATCGGATGCCGACCGGCTGGCCGCACTGCGGGAGTATTATCCGGCTGCGGACTTGAAAGACTGGGAACTGATCGTTGCCGGCCAGCGGGTGCAGGTCATCAAAGCCGACGAAAAAAATGGCGGTGTCTTGGAGTTTGGAACCGAAGTCGTAGCGGCTGCTGATGGTTCACTGGCAGCTTTGCTGGGGGCGTCTCCGGGTGCCAGTACGGCTGCGGCGATCATGCTGACCCTGATGGAGAAATGTTTTCCGGATCAGATGGCGTCGGCAGGTTGGCAGACCACGATTCAGGAACTGGTTCCATCGTACGGACATACACTGGCTGATCATCCGGAACAACTACGGCAACTCCGCAGTGAAACGGCCCGGGTACTGGACCTTGTAGGATAGTTTTTAGAATAAATTTTAATTTATATTGTTATGAAACCAGCAACCAGCGAAACGCCCACTCCCAATGATCCGAACGATCGCCGGGAAGCCACGAATGGTGCGGATACCAACTATCCGAATCCGATGAATAACGCCAACGGAAAGGGGTCGCCTTATGGTGGTACCCAAAGTCCGGATTCCAAAGCACCCGATGGTAACCAAACGCCTCCGGATGCGAATGCGGAAGGCAAAAATGCCACACATCCGGAGCTGGGCGACGAATATGGCTCTGAATCCTCTTACGGAGCAACTGAGAGTGGCGGCAAAGCAGGTGAAGACACCGGTACAGACGCGGCCGGCAGCCCGATCCGCTAATAAGTACGAACTTATTTTTATGCAATCCGGAAACAAACCTTCATTGGTGTGTTTCCGGATTTTTTGTGGCCAGGCCTTTATGCGCCTTGTGTTTCAGCGCTGTTTGGAGCCTTCCTAACACCTTCAAAATCAGTTCAGTGCTGGTTTCCGTACGGATAAAATAGGACTTTGAATCTTTGGAAACTGAATAGGCCTATAGACGATTTTACTACAAAAAAATAGCTTTTCAAAACCCTGCCGAAGCCTATTTTTACACTACCGCGGGCGGGGTTGTGAATGAGAGAGACAGGTGCTGGGTAGTCCTTTTAGTGTCTTTTTCGATCTGAAAACCGCTTTTAACCGCGTTCAAATAAGCCATGCAAGACGAACTGTTGCTTCAGGAAAATAAAGACCGCTTTGTGCTGTTGCCCATCAACTATCCCGCCGTTTGGGAGCAGTATAAAAAGCACGAAGCCTCCTTCTGGACAGCAGAGGAAATTGATCTCAGCAGCGACCTTAAAGATTGGGCTGCGCTGAATGATGGCGAGCGGCATTTCATCTCGCACGTACTGGCATTTTTTGCGGCTTCCGACGGCATTGTAAACGAGAATCTGGCGGTCAACTTCATGAGTGAAGTGCAGCTTCCGGAAGCCCGTTGCTTCTATGGTTTTCAGATTATGATGGAGAATATCCACTCTGAAACCTATGCGTTGCTGATCGATACCTATATCAAAGACGCGGTTGAAAAAGACCGGTTGTTCCACGCGATCGACACCATTCCGGCAGTGAAGAAAAAAGCCGAATGGGCGCTGCGCTGGATCGAACAAGGCTCTTTTGCCGAGCGGCTGGTCGCTTTTGCTGCGGTAGAAGGCATCTTCTTCTCCGGCTCGTTCTGTTCTATCTTCTGGCTTAAAAAACGCGGTTTGATGCCGGGTCTGACTTTCTCTAACGAACTGATTTCCCGTGATGAAGGCTTGCACTGCGAATTTGCCTGCCTGCTGTATTCCATGCTCAAAAACAAGCTGAGCCAGGAGCAGGTCTACGACCTCATCGGTGACGCTGTACGCATCGAAAAAGAATTCATTACAGAGGCCCTGCCGGTTGGGCTGATTGGTATGAACGCCAAGCTGATGCAGCAATACATCGAGTTTGTAGCCGACCGCTGGCTGTCCGAACTGGGGTATCCCAAGATGTTTACTACCGCTAACCCGTTTGATTTCATGGAGATGATCTCGCTGCAAGGCAAAACCAACTTCTTTGAGAAGCGCGTGGGCGATTATCAGAAAGCAGGGGTCATGGGCACCAGTAAAGAATCCCAGGCCTTCTCTCTCGAAGACGATTTTTAAAAAAAAGTATCAGGTAGTAGGTATCAGGAACACGTGCTGGAACAGGATCGCTCAGAAACTGAAGATCCAACTGTATTTTTAGTATATCTTACAGCATTCCTGCGATTATGCATCAATACAAACAGCTGACTGTATGGCAAGATGCAATTGCACTTTCTACTACCTGTTACCGGATTAGTTGTCAATTTCCTTCGGATGAACGGTTTGGTTTAGTCTCTCAAATTAGAAGAGCTGCCGTATCAGTGGCTTCCAATATAGCAGAAGGTTCCGGACGAAACACGGATGGAGGGTTCATTCAGTTTTTAGGTATTGCAGTAGGTTCACTTTGTGAACTGGATACCCAACTGCTGATTGCCTCTGAATTGAACTATCTTTCACAGAATGAGTACCAAACAGTAGCAGAGCAGATTCAGCAAATTCAGAACAAGCTGTATAAATTGATTACTGCCCTGCGAAACAAAAAAACTGCTCTTACTACCTAGTACCTCATACCCCACCTATGAACGTTTTTAAAAGAGATGGCCGCGGCGAAGCCGTCAAGTTTGATAAAATCACCGCCCGGATCTCCAAACTGGCGTACGGACTGTCGCCACTGGTGGATCCGATCGATGTTGCCAAGAAGGTCATCGAAGGTCTTTACGACGGCGTTACGACGACGGAGCTGGACAACCTCGCTGCTGAAACGGCTGCCTCGCTGACCACCAAACACCCTGATTATGCGTTGCTGGCCTCGCGCATTGCGATCAGCAACCTGCATAAAAACACCACCAAGTCGTTTTCCGGAACGATGGAAGCGTTGTACGACTACACCGACCCGACGACCGGCCGTAAAATGCCGCTGCTGGCCGACGATGTGATCGAGGTGATCCGGAAACACGCCGATACCCTCGACAGCACCATTATCTACGACCGCGATTTTGGCTTTGATTACTTTGGCTTTAAAACCTTGGAAAAGTCCTACCTGCTGCGTCTCAACGGCCAGGTGGTAGAGCGCCCGCAGCATATGTATATGCGCGTGGCCGTGGGTATTCATAAAGATAATATCGAAGGCATTATTGCTACCTACAATGGCATGAGCGAGCGTTGGTATACCCACGCCACGCCTACGCTGTTCAACGCCGGTACGCCGAAGCCCCAGATGTCGTCCTGCTTCCTGCTCACCATGCAGGAAGACAGTATCGAAGGCATCTATGACACCCTAAAGCAAACGGCTAAAATCTCTCAGAGCGCCGGTGGGATCGGTCTCGCCATCCACAACATCCGTGCAACCGGTTCCTACATCGGCGGTACCAACGGCACCTCCAACGGATTGGTTCCGATGCTGCGCGTCTTCAACGACACGGCCCGCTATGTAGATCAGGGTGGTGGCAAGCGCAAGGGCGCTTTCGCTATTTACCTAGAGCCCTGGCATGCCGATGTGTTCGACTTCCTCGACCTGCGCAAAAACCACGGTAAAGAAGAGCTTCGCGCCCGCGATCTGTTTTATGCCCTCTGGATTCCGGATCTGTTTATGAAGCGCGTGGAAGAAGGTGGCGACTGGAGTTTGTTCTGCCCGGCCGAAGCTCCGAACCTGCACGAGTGCCACGGTAAAGAATTCGAAGCGCTGTACACCCGATACGAACAGGAAGGCCGCGCCCGCCGCACTATCAAGGCGCAGGAACTGTGGTTTGCCATCCTGGAAGCCCAGACTGAAACCGGCACGCCGTACCTGCTCTACAAGGACGCGGCCAACGAAAAAAGCAATCAGAAGAACCTCGGTACCATCAAGAGTTCCAACCTCTGTACCGAGATCATGGAATACACCAGCCCCGATGAAGTGGCGGTCTGTAACCTGGCGTCGATTGCACTGCCCCGCTTTGTAAGCGAAAACGGCCAGTTCGACTTCGATCGTCTCTACGAAATCACGTACGAGATCACGATGAACCTCAACAAGGTGATCGACGGCAACTTCTACCCGGTTCCGGAATCGGAGCGCTCGAATACCCGCCACCGTCCGATCGGTCTGGGTGTACAGGGTCTGGCCGACGCCTTTATCCTGATGCGGATGCCATTTGAAAGTGACGAAGCCCGCGCCCTGAACCGAGACATCTTCGAAACCATTTATTTCGCGGCCATGACGGCTTCGAAAGATCTGGCCAAAATTGAGGGTGCCTACGAAACCTTCGCCGGCTCCCCGCTTTCAGAAGGTCTGTTCCAGTTTGACCTGTGGAATGTGAAGCCTTCCGACCGGTATGACTGGAATGGCCTGCGCCAGGAAGTCATGGCAACCGGGGTTCGCAACTCGCTGCTGGTAGCTCCGATGCCAACGGCCTCTACGTCGCAGATTCTGGGCAACAACGAATGCTTTGAGCCATATACCTCCAATATTTACACCCGCCGGGTGTTGAGCGGTGAGTTTATCATCGTCAACAAGCATTTGCTGAAAGACCTGGTGCAATTGGGCCTGTGGAACAACAACATGAAGAATGCCATTATCGCTGCCAACGGCTCGATACAGGGCATTCCGCAGATTCCGGAAGATATCAAGGCGCTTTATAAAACCGTCTGGGAAATCAAGCAGCGCTCGCTGATCGATATGGCAGCCGACCGGGGCGCCTTTATCTGCCAGAGCCAGAGCCTCAATCTGTTCGTAGACAGTCCGACCACCAGCAAGCTGTCTTCCATGCACTTCTACGCCTGGAAAAAAGGCCTTAAAACAGGTATGTACTACCTGCGGACCCAGGCTGCGACGCAAGCTGTTCAGTTTACCGTCCAAAAGCAAGGCAGCGAAGAGATGACCCCGGTGATTCCGGCCGCCAGCACATCGACGACCCGAGAAGACCTCGCTGCTATGGAAGCAGACGTGATTACCGGTCCGGTTTGCACCATGGAAGAAGGGTGTGTAACCTGCAGTGCTTAACTTTTTATTGTAAAAAAACCGCCTGTTCACTCAACCTGACAGGCGGTTTTTTTGTCGTCTTACTTTACCCAAGCCATGATTCCTGTTCCTTATGTAGCTATTCGCAGCCTCGACATCCTTTCCGGCTACCTGCAAAATCTGCAGCTGGTGGGTCAGGATCTCGAATCTTTAAAGCAGCTGGCGCAGACCTCGCGATGGCACCAGGTTCCTGACTTCCGGAAAAAACTACTGGTGGAGCGCAAGGTGATTCTGGTGACCAACCTGCAACAACAGATTGTGTTTGCGAGTCACAACCTGCTGGAAATGAACCTGTACAGGCCGGCGGATGTAATCGGTAAAACGCCCCGTATGTTTCAGGGAGCGGCCACCGATCCCGAAACCCGTCACCGGATCCGTACGCGGGTCGCCGCGTATGAGCCCTTTCAGGAACGGGTCACCAACTACAAGCGGAACGGGCATTCCTATGAATGTGTGATTGCCGGGCATCCGGTGTACAATATCCATGGCGAGCCGGCCCACTTCGTCGCCTTCGAATGGCTGGCCTGACTGTTTCCGGAACCGAAGTCAGCTGTCCGCGGTGTGGAACGTTGTTTCAGTGCCGCCCGGACCAGATTACCGTTTGTGGCTGTTTCGGGATTTCTTTTACGGACGCCCAGCAGGAGCACATCCGCCGGCAGTATACCGGCTGCCTGTGCCGCAGGTGTCTGATCGACCTCCGGCAAACCCTGCCCGAATCAGACGAGACGCGCCAGCCGTAGTCGCCTGGCTGTGAAGGAGACTCGCCGTTTCCGGAAGCACCCAGCCCCTACTTTTGCAGCCCACACTTTCTTGTACACATGACGCTCGAAGACCGGATGCAGGCTTCGGAAACCCGCTTGTTTAAAGCGGTATTTCCTAATACCACCAACCATTACGACACGCTGTTTGGCGGTACTGCCATGCAGTTGATGGATGAAGTGGCCTTTATTGCAGCCACCCGATTTGCCCGGAAGCGCATGGTCACCGTTTCCTCCGATAAAATTGACTTTAAAAAGCCCATTCCGGGCGGTACCATCATCGAACTGATTGGCCGCGTGACGCATATCGGCGTTAAAAGCCTGAAGGTGAGTGTGGAGATCCACATTGAGCAGATGTACTCCGAAGTCCGCGAGCGGGCCATCACCGGCTCGTTCACCTTCGTAGCCATAGATGAGAACAAGCAGGCCATGCGCATTATGGACTGAAGAGATCATGCAGGCTTCGACAGGCTCAGCCTGATAAGACGCTTATAAAAAGCCACTATAAATGTGTCACCCTAAGCCTATTGAAGGGCCGCCTACCTGTACAAAATATTCGTAAACCCACTACATTGAACGGGTCATTGCGAGGCACGAAGCAATCTCTATTCATCCGAGCCACAGGTACCAGTATTTCACAGATTGCTTCGTCGTTCCTTCTGGCAATGACACAGATAACGTCCATTCCGGACTTCATAAACCCAACACATCAGCCGGGTCATTGCGAGGACCGAAGCAATCTCAAAGCTCGTAAACCCGCCTCACCAGCAGGTTACAATGCAGTCGCACGTTTCCGGGCTTCGGCGGCCAGGGTCGATCCCGGATAGTCGATCAGTAACTTCTCAAAGGCTTCTTTGGCTTTGACAGGCTGCTTCAGATAGGTTTCATAGATCAGTCCCTGCTGGTAAAGGGCATCATCGGCCAGCACATCGGTGCCATACTTGCTGCCAATGGTTTGCAGCAACGCCAGCGCGTCGTTGTATCGCTGTTGCCGCACCAGAATAGCACTGCGCTTCAGCAGAATATCATCCTGTAACTCGGTTTCCGGAAAGGCTTTCGACACGGAATCGAGCAACGTGCCGGCGGCCTCCAGTTGATTCTGAAACAACAATAAATCTGCTGCCGCAAACCGGCGCAACGGCACATAGTTGGAATCGGGTGGTGTGTTTTCGGTAATCAACACCGAAAGCGCCAGCGCATCGTTGGCAATCAACTCGGTCGTAGACGCTTTCAGCACCGATAGCTGATCCTGCGCCCATTTAAAATCGCCGCGATACCAGGCCAGCTTGGCATTCCGGAACCGGGCCTCCTCGCCCAACGCATCTTCCCGAAACGCTTTGTCCACCTGACTGTAGGTGAGCGTGGCGTCCCAGACCTTGCCTTGGAGCAGCTGGTAATCGCCCAGTTCGAGGCGGGCCGCACCGGCTTCGTTTTTAGGTAGTTGTCCGGAAGCCAAAGCTTTATCCAGCAACGCGATGGCGGTGCCGACATTATTACGGTAGCGGGCTTCCAGAGCAGCCTGTTCCCGGACCAGCGCGGGCTGGGCATCCTGCACCGCAGCACTGAAATACCGGTTAAACTCGGCTGATAACGTATCGGCAAAGACGCGGTCGGGTACGGGCTGGTTTTGGAGTTTTTCCATGCCGGTTTTCAGCCGCTCGGCTGCGGCATAGGTCTGCATGGATGGGTTTCCGGACGCATTGATTTCGCCAAGGGCCTGATAGGCAATGTCGTACTGCCCTTCGGCACGGGCGGTACGGGCAAATTCCAGCAAGCGCCGCCCCCCTTCCCGGCCCCGCTCGTCGAGGGCACGGACTTGCAGCAAGGCACCGTCCCAGTCATCGCGGCGGGTGTACAGCCACAGCAGGACATCGGCATACAGAATGTTTTCCGGCTCAGCCTGCACGCGCTTGATGACCGCTTTGGACGCCATCTGGGCTTTGGCCGGATCGGTACCGAGAATCTCCAGGAGAGACGCTTTAATGTCTTCGGCCGGACGCAGTTGCAGGGGCGCCGCATCCAGCGTCGCGTTGATGGCGGCGTCTACGTTGCCGGTTTTGGCATACAGCCGCGCCATGGTGGGCGCGTAGATCGTTTTATTTTGGATGATGGTACTGGCTTTCTCATACACCCGCAGTGCCCAGGCATCCTGTCCGGCGGCGGAGAACGCCGTTGCGAGATTGTTGGTCAGCAGGTCGTCGCCGGTGACGAAGCGCAGGGCTTCATTCCAGATTTCTTCGGCTTTCTTGTCTTTTCCGCTTAGCTGCATCACAAGGCCCATGTCTACAAACGGCAGGGGGGAGTTGGCTTCGCGGTCGCGGCGGGCCGTAGCCAGGCGTTCGGCGGCTTTGAAGTCTTTCGTCTTAAGCAGAAAGCGGAAGTACGCGGTGTAGGTTTCCGGAAGCGTGGGTGCGGCGCGGTACAGGCTGTCCAGGATCACGCGGGCGGCGGGCAGATCGCCGGTGTTTTGCAGCCGCAGGGCGTCGGCCAACCGGTCGGTCTGGGCCAGGGTTGTTCCGGAAATCAAAGCAGCACAAAACAAAAGCAGCAAACGCATCATAGCAGTGTTTAAAAATACGATGAAGGATGTTAAGGATTGATGATAATACAGAGGATGAATCCGGCAATACAATACAGTAATCCGTCCTTGCAAGGAGGGACGACGAAGCAATCTGTGAACTGTAAGGCTGTAATCCACATCATATGAATAGAGATTGCGTCGGTCCTCGCAAGGACCTGGTTGCTGCAAGGACATGCTTACTGATAGTTTGTCCAGGTAGATGGCCCTTCGACGAGCTCAGGGTGACACATTGACTGTGGCTTTGTATAATCAACTTGTCAGGCTGAGCTTGTCGAAGCCCGCATGACATAAGCTTATCGAACACCCCTTCGATAGACTCAGGGTCCGGAAGCAGGGCAGACGCATACAATATTAGACGAACGGGATGCGTTGGTTTCTGTCTAAACCCAATCTTTTCCTGTATGATCAAGCATGTATTACTGGCGGCCGGTGTGGCCGGTTGCCTGACTGCAACCCTGACGGGCTGTACCAAAGAAGAACCCCAGACGTACCAGGTGAGTTTCTATACCCCTACCCCCAATCAACCACTGCGGTTGTATGTAGAGGGGGCCGACTGGGGGATGCTGCCCTACCTCGCTCAGACACCAAGTTGTCCCGGAACGCAGTCAGACGGGGCAAAGGCACTGGTAAAGCCGATGGCCTCGGGCGAATACCGCGTGGAATGCCGCAACGCACAGGGCGCAGTAGTGAACCAGGGCACGATCCGGATGAGCACCCGCAGTATGGGCTCTTCCGGAACGATGGGCGGCGGCTCGATGCAAAGCAATGAGAGCTGCGTGGCGGTGGGCCTGTGGTACTAGTTGAAGTACCGTTCCGGAAGGAAATGCCTTGCTTTCCGGAACGGCGTTGTAGGCTTCTGCACGGCCTTGGATCGTTTCTACATGCCTTTGTATGACTTCTGCATGCCCTTGAACCAGTTCTGCATGCCATTGGGTCATTTCTACGTGGACTTGAACCAGTTCTGCATGCCCTTGGGTCATTTCTGCATGGACTTCGATCAGTTCTACACGGTGTTTAGTCATTTCTGCGTGCCATTGAATGATTTCTGCACGGGGTTCAGTCATTTCTGCATGCTTTTTTTCGATTCTGCATGCCATTGAGGGCTTCTGCGTGCCATTGGGGTCTTCTGCGTGCCATTGGGGACTTGTTTAAGTGCTCATATTAGGTTTCTGAGTATGAGCATGAGTTTGAGTGCGAATGGTTTTTCCGGCAGTAGGTGTATGGCTAGTTTAGCGAATTCGTTATTCACCCTTAAACACGCCGGCGATGTCCGCACCCAAAACCACCCGTTACCAGACCCTCTCTGAATTTCTCGAACGTACCGAGACCGCTTTAACCAACGCCCAACTTCCGGATATTGCCCCGCTGCTGGCTTACCGGGGCATCGACCCGATGATGGTTCAGATGCGGCTTCAGGAAGCAGCGCACCTCCGGACGCTGGATGCCGTTCAGAAAAAAGAGGCCGGCGACCAGCTTCAGGCCACCCGGAACTACGAAGCAGCCCTGGAAGCGGTTCATCAGGATTATGTAGATGATCTGCGACTGGCGCGGATCGCGTTTAAAAATGACCCCAGTGCCCAGAAGGCGCTGGAGCTGAACGGAACCCGTAAGCAAAGCAAAGGCGGGTATGCCGGTCAGGGGTGGGCTTTTTACGACAATGCCCTGCGCGATCCGGGTTATCAGGCCCTGCTGGCTCAGAAAGGCATTAAGATGCCCGACCTGCAGCTACGGCAGCAGGCGTTCGAAAATTTAAAGGAGTTGAGTGCCGTGCAACAGCAGGAAACCGGCGAATCGCAGATGGCGACTGCAGCGCGGGATGCAGCGTATGATGCGCTGGCGGACTGGATGAGTGATTTTTACGAGATTGCCAAGGTAGCCTTGCGCCGTACCCCGCAGCTCATGGAGAAACTGGGCATTCTGGAACGCTAACGTTCCGGAACAATCACTGGAAAGGCCGCCTCATAATGAGGCGGCCTTTTCCTTTAAGGATACGTTTCGTAGTGAGGTGAGCCTACCAAATATGAATAGCTGATTTACAAACAATTATTTCCTGAATTCCCTATATATTGTAAGCTCAAACTGGAAGTATCCATGCATACAAGAGAATTATTTGAGAAATTGTACAGAGCGAAGAATGAAACAGAAGTAGAAGAAATTGTACGTACGCTGATTGATAAAATGCCTTCAGCAGGTTGGAAGCCGATTGATGGTAACGAAAGCAACTACGGCATCATCGAAAATCAGCAGGCCAATCCAATTGCAGCGCTGGTTGAGAAAGTGACGAACTCGATGGATGCGATTCTGATGAAGAAGTGTTACGAGTTGGGTATCAATCCAAAAGGGAAAGATGCACCCAAGGGTATGAACGAGGCCGTTGAGATGTTTTTCCCAAACCACAAAAATTGGGATCTGAACACGCAACGCCGAAAGCAGGCTGAGGACATTCAAGTGCTCGCAGATGGCACGCCACGAAACGTGTCGGTGATTATCTATGATAATGGTGAAGGTCAACATCCGGAAGATTTTGAACGGACATTCTTGTCACTCGTACGCGGAAACAAAAACGACATTATGTTTGTACAAGGCAAGTACAACATGGGCGGAGCTGGTGCGATGGTATTTTGCGGAAAGCAGCGATATCAGCTTATTGCATCCAAGAAGCATGACGGGACTGGAAATTTTGGGTTTACACTTACGCGCATGCATCCATTCACGGAGGAGGATGCGAAGCGATCGAAAAATACATGGTACGAATACCTAACCATTAATGATGATATTCCTGCTTTCGAGTTGGATGGTAAGATGGACTTGAAACTAAGTAACCGGCAGTTTGAAACGGGCAGTATTCTCAAGCTGTACTCCTATCAGTTTCCTTCGGGTTACTATGGCTTTTCGCAAGACCTCAACCAGAGCTTCAATGAATTTTTGTTTGAGTCAGTGCTTCCCCTGCTGACGGTTGAAAGCAAGGAGCGCTATCCAAAAAACAACGTGCTAGAGCTAGACTTATATGGCTTGAAGCGCAGGCTGGAATCTGAGAAGGGTGGTTACGTGGAAGAAACTTTTTTGGAGCGTTATACAGACGAGGTTATTGGAGAGGTAGCCGTAACCTGCTATGTATTTAAAGCAAGAGTAGAAGGTAAGGACGCCAAGAAGACGAAAGAAGCCATTCAAGACCGCTTCTTTAAAAATGGCATGTCGGTCATGTTCTCCATCAATGGGCAGGTGCATGGTTCTTACACGTCGGAGTTTATTGCGCGTACGCTCAAGCTTGACTTATTGAGGTATTATCTGCTCATCCATGTCGATTGTACGCAAATGAAGTATGACTTCCGCAAAGAGCTGTTTATGGCATCGCGTGACCGACTGAAGCAAGGTGCAGAAGGCTCCCGACTACGGGAATTTTTAGGAAGCAAATTGCGTAAGAGCCGACTTGACGAAATCAATAAGCAGCGTAAAGAAAGCATCGGCCTAGAGGGCGAAGACACGACTGAGTTACTAAAGTCTTTTGCGAAGAACTTGCCGAAGGACAATGAGCTTTTTAAGCTGCTACAAAACACGCTGAAGCTGGAGGAGAAGCGCGACGACAAAAAGGACACCAAGCAGAAGCCACAGAAAGGAAAAGAAGCGAAAGCACCGTTTAACCCGAAACGCGTTCCTTCCATTTTCCGATTGCAGAACCGCAAAGACGATGAGATTCCGGTGGTATCCGTGCCTTTAGGAGGCGAGAAGACCTTGCGATTTGATACCGACGTTGAAGACAATTATTTCCATCGTACCGACGAGCCGGGCGATTTGCAGATTGGTTTGGTAGATGTAAAAAGCAACATGGCCAGCGGTGGCGACAAACCGGGGCAAGGTAGTGAAGTAAGCGCGTTGCTCAACGTGACCCGTAGCAGTCCACGAGAAGGGTCTATTAAAGTGACTCTGAACCCAACGCAGGATATGAAAGTGGGCGATGAGGTACAGATCAAGATATCGCTTTCCACACCTACCGATCCGATTGAAGAAATCATTCGGATTAAGATTAAGGAACCGGATGCGCAAAAGCAGGAGATACCGAAGGAAGCCGAAAGCCTGGATCAGCTTGGCCTGCCAGAGTTGGTGCCTATTAAAGAAGCTGATTGGGATAAGCTAGAGAGCGGGGGCATTACCATGAACCACAAGACGGTAGTACATCTTGAAGGGTCAGACGAAAAGCTGGAAAAGATTTATGTGAACTTAGACAGCAGTGTATTTCTAAATCACCGCTCGCGGCTCAAGCAAGAAACACAGATTGTGGTAGCGGAGAAGAAGTACCTATCATCCGTGTATTTTCATGCGCTGTTTCTGTACATGATTACGAAGCGGCGAAAGTACCAGCTTTCAATAGAAGAGAATGGGCATGAAGTGGAGAAGACAACAGCCGAATATGTACGGGATGTCTTTGATAGCTACTATTCAGACTTCTTGTTGAATTTTGGAATGGAGCAGCTGATTGACATACTTAATGACTGATTCTCAAATCTTTTTGGGATCAAATCCGAAACTGTCAAAAACTTCCTTATCTTTTTTTGTCCTTTTGATAGGTATTTCTAGATGCTCCAAGATTAAAAGTGTAGCAAATTTTACCCTAGCCGTTTCCGTTCTGATATTATCAATATCATCATCCCAAAATACCTCTCGCCAAATCTTGTTACTTATCTTAAAATTATCTTTTGAAAAATACTTCAGTGCTTCTTCACCTTTGCCATGATATTCAGCTACTTTAATAACGTCGAACAATATTGTTTGACCAATTGGTCTAAAAATTAAACTGGCTTTTGGGTCAAGCCTATCAACATAACCTGTTTTGACATAAGAATTGAAAGAGGGTATTGAAGTTAATATATTGGTTAGTTGAATTTTAATTTTGGAAGATATAGTTTTTAATACACTATCACTAAGTCTATTGTTCGTAAAATCATAATGCTCATATCCAAAAACTTCAAAATTATATACTTTCTGATCTGTCAGCAATCTTTCTACCAAATCATATAAAGACCTAATATTAGTAAAGTCCGTTTTATTCTCTGGACTTATGGAAGGTGATTTGTTTATTAATACTTTTCCTCTCATCATATCGAATGTATCTATGATGTCTCGTGTAATTATTGCACAATTATCGTCTTCGCTTAGTGCAATGTTGTCAGACTTACTTACTGGCTTTGCATAACGATTCAAAGTAGAGAAGAGTCTACGTGTCCTGATATTTCCTTCAGTGGTTGTTCTGTGAGCTATTATTATAACTGGCACTTCGTCTCCGCCAAGAGAGGGTTTCTTCTTAAATGCCTCTCTTATTCCAACCGCTCTATGTTGACCATCAATAGCAAAAATATTTTCATCTCCATTTAGTGTGAGTATACCGATGGATTCAGACAGATATATTTCTGTTTCCTCTTCATAATCGATACCTTCTCTTGAACCACTAACGTTAATTTCACTCCAAGCAGGCGAGCCCTCAAAGATGCCTAGAATTAAACTGTTAAAGAATCTTTGCTCATTTTTAGTTAAGTAATCTACAATTCGTGCTGTTCTACTTTTTTCTAAATCTCTTTGGATCCACTCGCCAAGTTTTAATTTTGGATCACTGTATTTTTCATCTATCTCTCTTGGAAGTTTGACTCTATTAGCAACTTCCTTGTAAGTCATTAATGCTGTGTAATAGAACCAATCACCAGCACGGCCTTTAAGACAAGGCAGAATTAGTTTATTATTCATAAATATATTGAAGTTCAGGACTGATTTTTGCTTCTGGAATTTGAGTGTTAATGTGCGGGACAAACATATTTATCAACTTGTCTTCTACTTCATTTATAACCGTATTATTTGGTATAGGCGTGAAGTAAAAGTAAATGTCGTGTTTGTAAAGATTCAACATAGAAAATACTTTTTTGCGAGGCTTACCTTTTCCTTGCTGATTATCTAAGTATTCCTGAAATCTCTTTCTTAAAGTTCTAGTTGTTTGTCCTACATAAAATAGATATTGGGTAGGAAAAAAGTTTGGAATAGCTGGTTTCACAACAAAACAATAAATACCAGCTTGTAGTGGAATTTTGGATACGTTCTTCTGTAAGAACTTGAGGTTGCGCCATTGGAGTAAATGCATATAATGCTTTGTTCCATCGTGCCAAAAAGAAGGGTATAGAAGAAATCTACGTATATGAAGTTTGATTTCAGCCTCCTTTTTAAAGTTAATATCGTAGGCCATGTATCGAAGTAGCTAAATAAAGCAGGCCGCACATCCTTCAGATTCTTCATCGCCAAGGATGTCCAGTAAATAGGGTGATTGTTTGTTATCTGTTCGACGGCTAATATACTCTTCTTTAATTGCTTTTATACGTTCGGGTTGCATCAATTCGCGTAGACTTTCATTTTGATTCCAAGTAAAGCCTGCTTTTTCGTCTTCGTATTCCATCGCTTTTAGGAAACGCTGCGTATGCTGTTCTAAAAGCCAAACCCACTCTATTTTTTGCTGAAAAAAGCAGAAGAAGCATCCGGATCGGCTCCGTGCGTATTGGCCTTGTCCGATTTCGGTTTCAAAGGTCACCTTATTGTAGTAGGCTGGAATACCTACACCACTGCTGGTAAGCAGCCCATAGATATCTTTCAGGATAAGCTCTTCTTCGTTTTCCAGCAGTGGGAAATCTTCTTCCAATGAAAGTGGATAAGAAGTCGTCTTCAAAAATCGGAATACCAACTGATTGAAGTCTTTAACTCCAAGATTCAACAGCTGTTCCAATTTTGCTTTTTGATTGAAGCCGCTCTCCAACCGCTTTACAAGCAACCGTTCAAACGGAGCCCGTTTCCGTCCGATGCTCACCTCACTCAAAAGCGATTGCGCCAGATCCAAGTTCGCATTGGAAAGAAATTTGGTCATCAACTCCTCACTCCAAATGTTTTTCCGGAAAGGAAAGATGGACTGAACGGTTTGTTTGTGTGAAATGTACCCTTCCCGGTCTTCGTCAGCCCGAATGCCTACGTAAGAAATAACCGGATCATTACCAATGTATTTTTCAAAGGGTTCCAACTTCAACTTCTTAGTACACCAGCGTGCATTAGAAGAAGGTAGATAGCCACCGTACATTTTCAGGAAGTGGTCAAAAGAAGCTTCCGGACTGTTCTCGGCTGCTTTCAGAACTGTAAACTTTTTTCCGAGATAGCTCTCAAGCCGGTCCAGCAGTTCGTAGGTTTCATCCATCTCTTTCCCCGTATCACAGGTGTAGTAATCTACCTGTAGCTGCGGATACTTCTGAAATAGATAGATTGCTAAGGCAGCGCTGTCCTTACCTCCCGATATCCCAAGCACATGCCTTGCTTTGTTCATGATTCTAAAAGTTCGTTGAGCAGTTTTGCTAGCGCTGCAATGTTCAGGTTCGCCTGCTGTGAAAGCGAATTTCGCAATTCTTCTTTGATTCTGTTTACCTCTCTCATCTTGTCTTTTGATAGACGGATGACACTTTGCTTTGCGCCCGCCCTGAAGTTGTCCAACCGGATTCCCATTACTTCTTCTGTGCTCTCATCAATATCTATCGTAGAAAGCTCTGCAAGACTATCTAGTTCCAAGGTCATTGCCTTGAACTTGTCATACAAGATCGCTTCATCCTCATCACGGAAGCTGTCCATATTGCGCTTCGCAAGCGCTTGTGCTAACGAGGCGAGCCAAGCGGTACGGTCATCGAGCAAGCTGTCAATACGCTGGACAAACACCTTCTGGTCGGGCGTCAGCATATGACGCTTGAGCTTGCTAAAGCGTTCTTGTAGGCCTTCTTTGTATACCGAAAAGGGTTTGCCTAAAAAGCCATACTCAATCTGGATGAACTCTTCGAAGCGTGCAACTAGGTCATCGTAGCTGGTACGAAGTTCCCGAATGGCATCCTGTAGGCTTTTGGTGTAGTGCCGAAGCTCTTCCTCACTCTTACTCAGCTGATTAATCGAAGTACCTAATGCTTGCGGGAACGCTTCAAAGAAGGTGTGTTCCGGATCTTTTGAAGCAGTAATGGCTTCCCGAATCGCTAACGCTTTTGGGCTGATGCGACGCGTTTGTTTGGTGTAGTCTTTGAAGTCTCTGTAAAGCTTCAAGAAGGGACGGATCGTCTCTATGAAGGACCGCTTGGAAGGCTGTTCCTGACCTTGAAGATTGATCAGTTCTCGATAACTGTTGAATAGGTTTAGGCGTACTCCACCGAGGTCAAACGACTTTATGTAGAATGAACCTGGCGCTTTGGAGAGCAACTCTAAAGTTTCGTAGCTGAAATCGGCCACAAAATTTTGTCCATAGTACAGCGCAAAATCTGCACGGCGCAGGAACAAGAAGCTGGGAACCCAAAAATCGATAAAGCCCTGCTTAAGTCCGAATGGCTTCTGTTGAAGTTCTTTCACTAGGACGTCCACAGATAATCGCTCTTGCTCAGCCGACCGTAGAAAGTCATTACAGTGCTCCCAAAGAGGACCAAAGCTGGAATGCTCCGCAATTCTTATGTCAGATTCCTGATGAGGCAACAACCCATTTTGGTGCAGCAAAGACAGATAAATAGTCTTTTCCGGTGGAAACTTAGTTTCTTCCAAACCGAGGTTCGGCTGGTTCCAGTTTCCAGTAAGTGCCCTGAAGTAGTTCCGCTTTGCAGTTCCGACTGAGGAGGAAATCTTGTGCTTATTGACCAGTTCGTTTTTGAATGTAGGCGCTCGATGGTAAACCGCTTCACAAACCTCTGAAAGCAGCTCATTCAACGCACGCCTGCTTCGTACTTCCTGACGCTTTCCTTTCCAATACCAAGCAACGGTTTCACTGTAAAGGCTGCCTAGGATATAGTGATTTAAAAGTGCTTTTTGATGGGTAAGAATGTTTTGAAATTCTTTTTTTGCGATCTCATCCTCGTGATGCTTTGCTAATGCTTTTTCAGCCTTTTCGACATCAAAAAGCAATGCGGAAATGTCAGTGGTATTCCGGTAATAGGCGTACAAAATCGCATTCTCTTGCTTGATAGAGGCTGCTTGTACCTGTGCTTCTGTAAGCTCCCTATTGAAAAGCAGATTGATGACTCCATCAATCCCATTTCCAGGATTGAGCGCATTCGGCTCTTTAGAAATCTGGAAGTCAAAGAAGCGAAACGTACCCTTCTGAAAAGCATGTCTCTTCGCCATAACGGGCAAAAGGTGATAGTGCTTTTGAACGTATTGTGCAATATCAACGTTCCGATCTACGGCACCTTCAGCATCCGTCATGGCCTGCTGAAAGTCAACGTCCGTTCCGCTGAAGGGAACAAACCTACGCCTGTAGTTCACATAGCGTACAATGCGCTCCTTGACAAGGCTTTCTAAAAGCGCCTCTCCATAATTCAGGCCCAGGCAGCTCTTGCAATACGCGCCGATAAATTCACTATCCAAGAACGCACCGTCCGCAGCGAACAGATTGAGCAGACCGATTGTCTTTACAATTCGCTCATAAGCTTCAACGTCTCCAGGAAAGGTCCTCTCTACCCGTTCTAGAGCCTCGCGGATGCTTGCCCACTCCGCAAGGTTCGGGTTTGCTTTGCTACTTAAAAAGGAATAGAGATTGAAGGCCAGGTAATCATACACATGAGCAAGATTGTAGAAAGGCGCATCTGATGTGCGGAACTTCTCTAAGCTCGTGTGGTCGGTACTTTCCAGAAAAGAAAACAACGACCGTTCGTTTTGCCCATAGCGCTGTAAAGCAAGCGTAAGTACCTGTGCAGCAAATAAGTCAAGCGGAGAGATGAGCGGCCCCATCTCCTCCACAAAAGAATCCGCAGTACTAAACGCTTTTGCGCCTTTGAAAAGGGCTACGGTATTATGAACCGCAGCTATAGGTACCTCTTCTTTCCGGAAACCCTTAAAGTGTTCTGCGGCCAGGTAAAGTAGCTGTTCCACTGGCTCATTAAAGAGAATCTCGCGGAAACGTCCTTTTACTTTCGTCCATTCATTTCGCTGCTCTGGACGCAAGTCGTGTGCGTAACTCTCAAAGCTTTGGTGAACAGTTGTAATAAGGACAATGTTGCGGTCTGGCTTATTGACAAACTCCGCTAGCTGTTGTGCGAAGTACAGTTCACGCTCACCTCCGTTCTTAGCGGCATACTCCAAAAATTTACCAAACTCATCTACAAAGACAAATAGCAACCCATTTTTACCGAGCGATTGGGATTGGGAGAGTAGATCCGTAATAATATGGGCTTCTAAATCTGCACCTTCATGCAGATTCAGCGCAGAAGCAACTGCCTCGACAAAAGAGCTATACGAGCCAACAATAGAAAGCGCCTTGAAATTGGGGGCTTTCAAAAAAGACGTTTGGTAAAGCGGTCTTTTACCACTTAAGCTTTGCTCCAGAGCAAGTAAGAACGAAGATTTCCCCGTTCCGTACGAACCGATAATATTGAACGCATGAATTCCTTTCTCAAAATCCTGCACCATTTGTGCAATGACTCGCTTCCCATTCTGCGTAGGAATGTAGTTCACATCTGCATCCCGATCTCGTACGATGTGAACAGAAGGATTGTACTTAGCCTTTGCCATAATAGTGGTCTAAAACGTTGAATGGTTCTACTTTCTCTCTAAATTGTAACTCTTGAATGCCAGCATAATCCTGTAAAGCAACGAAATCGTACTTCTGGACCGCCTCTTGAGTCTTATCCCAAATTCCGCTTCGACTGAGGGCGAATAAAGATCCGGGACCTACGATATCACTACTCAGATTGTTTAAGCCTATGGAAGTACTTGAAGCATATTGCTCTAGAATAGCAACTAAAAACACTACAACCGGCAGATTCGGACGGTCATTATTCTCAATGAAATACCCTTCTTCTACTTCTCTGCCTTTGTTACTGCCTACATTGGGCTCCCGTATGGCTCTGTAAAATCCAACAAGTCCCAGGTCAGAAAGGATTCCGGCAAAACTATCCTCATTACTGGCCGCTTTCTCATCAGCAAGGTACATTTTCCGGAATACTTCAAAATCATCTCCAACGGTTCGCTCGTTGAAACTGATACCACGTTCAGCCTGGCTTTTCCGATTCACAAAGGCTAAGTAATCCTTCTTCTCAAACTCTATTTTCTCACGACGGAATTCATTAAATACTAAGTGATACGTTGATGCAAGACGCAACTTTAGAAGCTGATAATGCAATAACCACAGGCTTGCTTCATCCTCTAAATAGGGATCCCAACCCTCGTTATTCAAAAGCTTTCTACCAAAATCAGTAGGCACGTCATTCTCGGAGGTGATTCCGAATGCTTTTAACCAATACCGGATAGAAGACACCATATTCTTACCTACTCCCAGATCTACTACAGCAGACTCATCATTGAAAGACTTGCCAGCATTTACAAAATCATATCCCTTCTTAAGCCAAAGTTGCCTGCATTGAAATGAATCGTGACCGGAAAAGGTGAACTTTATTGGCTTCTGAAATAATTGCTCCATCTAACTGTTTTTCTACTACAAATTTCCACCTAAATACAGGATTAAAGGCTTCGTCTGGAAAGGTTTTTTAGTGGTATCTAACCTACCAGGATGCCTTGCAGTATTTAAAAATCTGTTTAACAAATTCCTGCTACTTTCTTCCTATGCCTACGTCCCCCTACGGTCAGCTGCTGAACCCGGAACGCATCATCGAAAAATACCGGGGTGCATTGGTGCAGATTGCTAATGTGAACAGCACTGGCACCGGCTTTTACCTGACGGACTACGACCTGATTGTAACGAACAACCACGTGGTGAAAGGAGCCGAACACGTAACCATCAAAGGGGTGCATTTCCCCAAACAGCTCAGTCAGGTACGCTTCACCGATGAACGCCGCGACCTGGCCTTTATCACGCCGCCCACAACCATTGATGCGCCGTTTTCGGTGATTACCCTGGGGTCGTATGCGCCCCCGCAAGACGGCGACCGCGTACTGGCCATTGGTCATCCGTACGGACTGAACTACTCGGCTACCCAAGGGGTGATCTCCCGGGCCGGGCGCATCCAGAACGGACTGAATTATTTACAAATCGACGCGGCTATCAACCCCGGCAACTCCGGCGGTCCGCTCGTCAATGCCGACGGTGATGTGATCGGCGTCAACACCTTTATTATCCGGGGCGGCGATAACCTCGGTTTTGCGTTGCCTGCCCCCTACCTGCAACGCGCCCTGGAGCTGTACCGGCCGTATTCCGGCACCCGCGCGGTGGCCTGTCCCTCCTGCGGACGGGTGGTGACAGCCGCCACCCTCGATTCCGGAAGCTACTGTCCGGCCTGTGGGACGAAAATCCAGTTTCCGGAACTGCCCGATGACGATGCGCCCAGCTACGGCATGGCGTTGAAAATCGAAGATGCCCTGGAGGCGCTGGGCTATACCGCCGAGCTGCTTCGAAGCGGTCCCAACCGCTGGGAGATTCATACCGGCACCGTGCGGATGCAACTGCGCTACAGTCCCGACGATGGGTTTATTTCGTCCGATACCTATCTGTGCCGCCTGCCGCCCACCAATATCAATGCGCTGTACAAGTACCTGCTCGAAGCCAATTTCAAGTACCGGGGCGTGATCTTCTCGGTTAAAGGAGAAGCTATTATGCTTAGTTCATCTCTGCTCAACCCAATGCTCACGGCCGAGGCCGCCCAGCAGATCTTCAAATCCTGGCTCGATAAGGCTACCGAGTATCAGCACATACTGGTCAACGACTATGCAGGGCAGCCGATCCTGGAAGAATCCTAAGCCCATTTTCTCGTGCTTCATCCCGTTTCCGTGTACCCGTCATCCTGTTCTTCTCACCCGTCTCCTTTCACCCGTCATCCCGAGCGAAGCGAGGGATCTGCCCGTCAGCGGCACCCTTTTTCCTTCAACGAGCGGTTTCGGGTATCAGCAGATTCCTCCTCGTGCCTCGTCGGAATGACCCGGTGGGGGGTGCCTTCGTCGGAATGACCCCGCCAGGCGTGAGAAGATCCCAACCGGATAAAGCGCCGGGCTTTCCGGAATCCTTGCAGCACCTTTGCAGTTCTACCTATTTCATCCTTTCTTTTTCCTTTAAACTCCCATGAGCATGAGCGATAAACTGCGTGATATGCTGGGCGCCCGTACGACCCAGCAGCAACAAGCCTCCGAAGCCTTCCTGACCGAAAATGCTACGCGTGAAGGTGTAACCGTATTGCCTTCCGGTCTCCAATACGAAGTGTTGCACAGCGGCGACGGCGGTGCCCAACCCGGTCCTACGTCGATGGTGACGGTTCACTACGAAGGCCGACTGGCCGATGGTTCGGTGTTCGACTCTTCGTACAAGCGCGGGCAGCCGGCCACCTTTGGGGTGCATCAGGTGATCAGCGGCTGGACCGAAGCGATGCAACTGATGCACGCAGGCGACAAATGGCGCCTGTACATCCCATCTGAATTGGGGTATGGCGCACGGGGTGCCGGTGGATCGATTCCTCCGCATGCTGCGCTGGTATTCGACGTGGAGCTGATCAGCGTTCGCTAAGAACCGGATTTCTTACTTCCGGACGTTCCCAAACGGCCTACGCCCACGCTATAATACCAGAGTGGGCTGTAGACTAATACAGGTGCCTGCCGACGGCTTCAACAGGATCTTTCTGACCCCGTAGCGCCTCCAACCTTTTTTACCTTCCATGAAATTCATTTCGTACCTCAAGACCGGCCTCGAACAGGCGGCGCTGCTCGTAGACGGGCAGATTTATGATCTGCAAACCCTCGACCCGCAGTTGCCCAATACCATGAAGGCAATGCTCAGCGACTGGGAGATCAACAGCCAGAAGGCCCGCGAAGCCGAAGCCCGGATTCAGAACGGCGGCATCCCGTCTGACGGGTCTATCAACGATGTACAGTTGCTGGCACCGGTTCCGAACCCGACCTCCTGCCGCGATGGCTATGCGTTTCGCCAGCACGTAGCGGCGGCCCGGCGCAACCGCAAGGTGGATATGATTCCGGAATTTGACCAGTACCCGATTGTGTACTTTACCAACCACAACGCGGTACAAGGCCCCGGCGAGATCCGGTGCATGCCCGATCACTTCCAGAAGCTTGATTTTGAGCTGGAAGCCGCCGTCATTCTGGGGAAGAAAGGCCGCAACTTCAGCGCCGGTGAGGCCGACCGTTTTATCGCAGGCTATACCATCATGAACGACATGAGTGCCCGCACCCTGCAAATGGAAGAAATGCTGCTCAACCTGGGGCCGGCCAAAGGGAAAGACTTTTCGACGGTGATTGGTCCGTGGATGGTCACGCCCGATGAGCTGGAGCCATTCCGGAAGCCGGCCAAAGATGGCCACACCGGCGACTCGTTTGCCTTGGAGATGGTGTGCCGTGTCAACGGTATCGAAGTAAGCCGGGGTTCGATGGGCGATATGGACTGGACCTTTGCCGAAATCGTTGAGCGGTGTGCCTACGGTGCGGATGTGCTGCCGGGCGATGTGATCGGTTCCGGAACGGTGGGTACCGGTTGCTTTCTGGAGCTGAATGGTACCGGCCTGCTCCACGATCCCGCCTATCAAGTGCAGTGGCTGAAAGCCGGCGATCTGGTCGAAATGGAAATCGAAGGGCTTGGACTGCTTCAAAATACCATTGTAGCCGAGGATTCAACGTTCTCGATCCTGGCGAAAAAGAAAACCGTCGCTTAGTACGACGCGTACCAGTACATGCACCTGTCAGGTCTTCCGGAATTCCGGCAGGATCTGGCAGGTGTTGTTTTTACGAGCCTTTCCGGAATCTGCTTAGTCCGGGAAACTGTTCTTGCGCTCAGAAACCGGGTCATTGCGAGGAACGAAGCAATCCCTAATTACACGAGCCGGAATCCAACTCACCGCATACAGATTGCTTCGTTCCTCGCAATGACATAGATAATGTACGCATTATAGAATCATGATCCGATACAGAAACGGGACCTTGCAAAGCAGGAGTGCGGATGCAGACCGTACTTTGTAGGTTCGAACGGTCGATCCTATTTTATCCCATGTACCTGTTGCTTCGTCTGCTGCTCTACCCGTTGTCGTGGCTGCCACTGGGGGTTTTGTATGTGGTATCAGACGGGGCACGTGCATTGCTGTTCGGGGTATTGAAGTACCGGAACGCCATTGTGCAGGCCAACCTGACACAGGCGTTTCCGGAAAAAAGCCTTCCGGAAATCCAGCAGATTCACCGCGCTTTTGAAAAAGCCTTCTGCGACCAGTGGATCGAAACCATCAAGCTGCTGTCGATATCGCAGCAGAAGCTGCACCGCCGGATGCCCGGTAACTGGGAGCTGCTGCAGCAACTGGGTGAAGCTGGTCAGGATGTGTATGTGTTGATGGGGCATCAGTTTAACTGGGAATGGACGTTTGTCGCTACGCAATGGGCCATTCCGCAGCGGTCTGTGGGCTTTTATCTGCCGGTGAGCAACCGGGCCTTCGATCAACTGATGCAGCGCATTCGCTCGCGGGGCGGCGGGCAGCTGGTATCCCTTAAGAATTTACGGGCCGGACTGGCTGCTTTTAAAAACCAGCGGTTTGTAGCCGGTCTGATTGCCGACCAGAATCCGTCGCAACCCGATACGGCGTTGTGGCTGCCGTTTATGCATCGCGAGGCTCCGTTCTTCCGCGGTCCGGAAGCGCTGGCGCGGAAAGGCCATGCCGCAGTGGTGTTTGCCGAGGTCATCCGGCACCGGCGCGGACAGTATGAAGTCCGGCTGACCCTACAGGAAGCCGATGCAGCCGCTACCCCTCCGGAAGCGATTACGCGGCGGTATGTCGAACATCTGGAAGCCTGTCTGCACCGCCAGCCGGCCAATTACCTCTGGAGTCACCGGCGGTGGAAGCACCAGCGAAAGCCCGGACCCTGAGGGTCTTGGTCAGGTACAGATGACACTTGGCTGACAGCCCGCAGACGGCCGTTCCGGACCTTTGCGATCACATGAATCTGCGTACGCTGGCTTTATTGGGGTGGTTGGTTTTGATGGCTTCCTGTGAGAAGGAAGAAGCGACGGTAACGTTGCCGCCCCGGACCGGTGCCCAACCGGGCCGTGTTGTATTGGGGGAGGATTACAAAACGCAGGTGTTCTGGGATCTGGAGCGAAATCAATCCGTAAAAACCAGTACCTGCGAAAGCTGGGATCTGTCGTTTGAGGCGTCCGTTTCCGGCAGCCAGGTGCGGATGAATGGCGGTAAAGGCATCAACCTGTACAACACACACCGCAGCGATTTCAATGCAGTGACGGAATTACCGGCCGGGTTTCAGGACAATGACTGGGGGTTTGATGATCCGAAAGGCAAACCGGAAGGCAATTATGTGGGTGCCTGGTGGGATGGTGCTGCTCAGCAATCGAAGAAAGAGGTCTTTATTGTCAAAGTCAGCGATACCGTTTCATACAAAATGCAGCTGCTTACTATGACGGATGAAGCGTATCAGTTTCAGGTCGCTCCGCTTGCTGCCACTTCCGGAACCACAGTGACGCTGCCCAAGGAAGCAGGTTATAATTACGTCTATTACTCGTTTACCAACGGTCCGGTGCCACAGCCCGATGCGCCACAAACCAACTGGGATCTGGTATTTACCCGCTACCGGTATATCTACTACAACCTCAACGGCACCGGGCAGAATTTCCCGTATTTCGTAACCGGCGTTCTGCTCAATCCGTATAAGGTGCAGGCAGCAGCCGATTCCCTGACACCGTTTGCGCAGGCTACGCTGGAACAGGCACAGGGCGCTGCATTCAAGAATGATCAGGATGTGATTGGCGGGATGAACTGGAAGCAGTACGATTTTGGTACTGGCCGGTATCTGGTCAATCCCAGATGGGTGTATTACCTGCACACACGCAACAACCAGTTGTACAAGCTGCATTTTCTGGATTTCTATACCAACGGCGTCAAGGGGGCGCCCAGTTTCGAATCGGAACGGCTTCAGTAAAACAATTTTTCTCACTCCTACTGCTTGCAGTAGGATTTTTTTTGTTGGATATTCGGGCCGCTCATGCCATTTCTTCAAAACCTGCGCTCCGGTGCGCGTCACCTGTTATTTCCGAGGCTGTGCTGTGGCTGTCAGCGCCCGATGCTTCCGGAAGAGCAGCTGGTGTGTATGGTTTGCAATTGCCAGTTGTCGCGGGTGAAGATGCACATGGCTGCACCTACCGAAACCGCGATCCGCATCATTGGGCGGTTCCCGATGGTACGGGCCACCTCGTTTAGCTTCTTTACGGCCGGTAGTCTCATTCAGCATGTGCTGCATCAGATTAAATACCACAACCGGCCTGATCTGGCGTCGGCACTGGGAGTCGTCTTTGGGCAGGAGCTGGCCAAAACCGGCTTTCTGAACGCGATCGATGGACTGGTACCGGTGCCGCTTCACTTCCGGAAAGCCTATCAGCGGGGCTACAACCAAAGCGAACAGCTAGCCAGGGGCATTGGTACGGCTACCGGTGTGCCGGTGTATCCAAACCTGCTGACACGAACCCGAATTACGGAAACCCAGACCGCTAAAACGGCTGCCGAGCGGATTGCCAATGTGCAGGGTGCCTTCCGGGTGCGCAACGGCACCCGGCACCAGGGCCGGCATCTGCTGCTGGTAGACGACGTGCTCACCACCGGGGCCACGCTCGAAGCCTGTGCCCAGGCATTACTTGCAGCCATTCCGGATGTGCGGATCAGCATTGCCACAGCGGCACTGGCAGCTTCGTAGCGTTTATAGAAGCAATCCGGCCGCCTGAGCAATGGCTTCGGGCTTGCCTACATCCAGAAAAACATCGCCGGTGTGATCGAAGCCATAGATGGATACGTCATTGGCGAGATGCAGGTACGCGTCGATCATGGAAAACTTGCCGCGCAGGGGCACCGATTCCAGGAAGTGCCGGGAAAGCACCTGGATTCCGGAAAAGGCCAGTGGTTGCAGTTCCGGAATCGGTCTCGGCAACTTTTCGACACTGGTTTTTTCATTGCGCCACCCGCACAGCCGCAGATCATTATCAAACAGCAGGTATCGGGAGGAGGAACGGCGCATGACCGCCAGGGTAGCAGCTGCGCTCCGGTGCTGGTGGGAAGCCAGCAGGGCCGGCAGGTTCAGGTTGGTGAGCACATCTACGTTCAGCACCACAACCGGATCTGAATCCTGTAGGAACGGGAGCGCTTTGAGCAAACCGCCACCGGTTTCCAGCACTTCGTCGCGTTCGTCTGAAACCTGTACCCGGCTGCCGAAACCGTTTTCACGTTGCAGAACCGCTTCGATCTGATCGGCAAAATGGTGCACGTTGACGACCACTTCGGTGATGCCTGCTTTTTGCAGGTACCGGATGGTATGTTCCAGCAGCGGCTTGCCGTGGACCAGCGCCAAGGCTTTGGGATGCGAATCGGTAAACGGTTTTAGTCGGGTTCCCAGTCCGGCGGCAAACACCATGGCTTTCATGCGGCAAAGCTCCGGCACAAAGGATCAGGTATCAAGTATTATGTACAAGGTATTACGTGTTGTATTAGGTATCGAGTATTACGTATTGGGATGTATCAGGTACTAGGTGTTAAGATCGAATGCAGGATTTCCGGAACCCTGCAATCCTGGTACCTGATACCCTGTACTTTATACGCCAATCCCTTGTACTCCAATCCTTGTACTTTATACGTCTAATCAAATTTACCTTCGCGGCCATGAGTCTTATCACAGTGGGCACCATGGCCTTCGATGCTTTGGAAACGCCCTTCGGCAAGGTAGACCGCATTATTGGCGGTTCTGCAACCTATGTGGCCTGGGCCGCTTCTGCTTTTTACCAGCCTATCAAGCAAATCTCAATTATCGGGGGTGACTTCCCACAGGAAGAACTCCGGAAGCTCGAAGCCCGTGGGGTGCAATTTGAAGGCGTAGAATGCATTCCGGAGGAGAAAAGCTTTTTCTGGAGTGGCCGCTACCACCTCGACATGAATACCCGCGATACGCTGGTTACCGATCTGAATGTACTGGAACGGTTCAATCCGCAGGTACCGGACAGCTATCAGGATTGCGAGTACCTGATGCTGGGGAATGTGGTGCCGGCGCTGCAAAAACAAGTCATTGAGCAGCTGCACCGGAAGCCGAAACTGATCGTGATGGACACCATGAACTTCTGGATGGAAGTGGCGATGGACGATCTGAAAGAGGTTCTGAAACTGGTGGATGTCCTGATGGTCAACGACAGTGAAGCGCGGCAGCTTTCCGGCGAATATTCGCTGGTGAAAGCCGCTCATAAGATCCAGGCGATGGGCCCGAGGACCCTGATCATTAAAAAAGGCGAGCATGGCGCGCTGCTGTTTGGCGAAGGCAAAATCTTCTCTGCTCCGGCCTTACCACTCGAAGACGTCTTCGATCCGACCGGCGCAGGCGACACGTTTGCCGGTGGCTTCATCGGTCATCTGGCCCGCACCGGCGAGGTATCGTTTGAGAACATGAAGACCGCCATTATTGTCGGTTCGGCCATGGCCTCGTTCTGTGTAGAAAAGTTTGGTCCGGAGCGGATGCAGGAACTGACGTCAGATGAAATCAATACCCGTATTGAGGCCTTTGCCGAGTTGGTGCAGTTCGCAAAAGCATAAGGACTCTTCCGGAAAATCTATTAAACCCTTCGATAAGCTCAAGGGGGATGCTGCATAAAAAAGCAGTAAATGAAAATTGACTAAGCAACTTGTCAGGCTATTCTCCGATAGGCTTAGAGTGACAATATGCATAGCGAAGGGTTCCGGAAAGACATAGAAAAAGGGTTGGAGAATGTGATTCTCCAACCCTTTTTCTATGCTATTTAAACCAACCGGAGTGCCGGTCGCGACTAGTGCTGGTGTTGTGCAGCACCCGGACGAGGCAGCGCGAAAAACTCTTTCTCGCCGATTGCTTTTTCTTCGGTAGCAAATTTGCCACGCAGTTTTTCAAACAACTGGCCGAAGAGCAGATTCTGGTAGGTTTCGTTCATCATCTTCTCGTCTTTCTCTACAGTCTTCATGTAGTTGTCCATCCAGGGCGCATCGTCCAGATCTTCTACACCAAAGTAGCTCATCACTTTGCCTTTGATGTCTTTGCGGATGTCTTCGATGCCTACCTGTACGCCGTTGTCTCCGATGAGTTTATCGGAAATCAGCGACCATTTCAGCTGGTGCTCGAACTGTGGGAATTCAGCTTCAACCTGCTCCGCCGTTTTAGGCTTGTCTTCGGCACCGCCGTTTTGCATCCAGCGCTTCAGGAAATCCTTTGGCAGCTCAATTGGAGTGGTATGCACCAGGTTTTCAAAAATCTCGCTGTCCATGCGCTCACCGGCAATGCGGTCGTACTCACGTTGCAGATCTTCGCGCACGTTGGTCCGGAAAGCAGCTTCGTCGGCCGGGGTATCTTTTGGATACACCTGAGCAAACAGCGCCTCGTCGACCGGGGCCAGATCGATGCGGCCGATTTTGCTGACCTTGGCAGTGTGTTCGCCTTCCAGTTGATCGGTATTCAAAATTTCTTTGGCGAAGGTGCTGGCTTCACCGGCATCGGCAAAGTCGGTAGCCGGGTTGATGGTGAGTTCATCGCCTGCTTTGGCACCAATGAACTTGGCACGGAGGGCTTCCGGAAGACGGCTGATCATAACCGGGCGCTCGGTGCTGCCTTGCTGATCGGCAACGCCGGTTTCGAAGAATACTACGTCGTCTTCGGTTTCGGACACATCCGGATGTTCCATTTTACCGAACCGTTGGCTCATACGTTTCAGTTCGTCGTTCACCATCTCATCGGTTACATCCACTTTGTAACGGGTCAGCACGGTACCATTGGTCAGCGACGGCACGTCGAATTCAGGTTTCAGGCCTACTTCAAAATCGAAGGTAAAATCGCCTGGGTTAGCCATGTCAATCGACTGCTGGGTTTGGGACGGCAGCGCCATCGGCTGACCGAAGATGGCCAGATTTTCGGCGCGCAGGTAGTTTTCCAGTTCCTGTCCGGCCGTACGCAACACTTCATCCTGGTAAATAGCCGGACCATACATTTTTTTCAGCATGGCAGCCGGTACATGACCTTTCCGGAATCCGGGTACATTGACGTTTTTAGCTTGCTGCTTCAGGCTTTTTTCAAAGCCGGGCAGATAATCTTCCTTGGAAAGCGTAACGGAGATTTTGTCGTGAAGGGGCGCAATGGTGCTGCGGGTAACCTGGGCCATATGTTTAGAGTGACGGTTCTGTAGAAAAATGAAGTTTCGGAAAGACGCCTCAGGAGACGGCCCAACCGGTAGGTTTTGCTAAAAGGAGGGCAAAATTACGATATTCATCAGGAATGCAGCGGACTGTTCTGGAAAGGATGGCTTTCCGGAACGGACGGCTGTAGTGAAGCAGTCAGGAGGGTTTTTAGTTCTGCTTCCAGCTTTTGTAGCGGTCTTTGATCCACATCTTGATTTCCAGGTCGGTAGCGGCCCGTGCGAAATCATAGGGCATCGGATTCTGGTTCATGAAATGCGCCAGGCTATCGCCGGACAGTTTCGTCATCTCGGCCGTCAGTTGCGGCGTGTACCGGCTGTCGATGAATTTTTCATCTTCCATCCGGTTAAAATCGCTTTGGAAGGCAAAGAGGCGGCGTTGCTTTCCGGAAATCCGTTCCGCCAGAACCGATACCGGACTCATGCCGCCCGATCGCTGCCGGGCTAGCGCCCGTTCATAGGTTCGGGTCCGGTCAAACGAATCCAGTTGATAGCCCTCAGTGAAGGGCCGCACCCGTACTTCTCCCAGCGATACAGAAAACAACTGCATCTGAATTTTCCAGGGCACATTGCCCACCAGCTCGGGCGACCGGCGGATCTGCTGGGCGTAGCCAGCCGCTGCGAAATAAAACGATTCGCCGCTGGTACCGGAAAGGGTAAAGCGGCCCTGCGCATCCGTAACCGTTTTTGCGGCGGCATTTGCCACCGCAGTGATCTGAACCCCTTTGACGGGCAAGCCCGATTCTTTATCCACCACGGTTCCGGAAACCGTTTGTGCCGCTGCTGCCCACGGCAGCAGTCCGGTGAGTACGATCAAAAGAAAAATCCGCATCATAAGAGAAGAAGGCAAATTTCGCACCTTTTACAGGTAGGTAAACGTTAATAGTCATTGGAGAGGACGGCAGGATCTCTTACCCGATACCTCAGTCCGATTCCCGACCTTTGCGACCGTGAAGGCACTGGCGGCATTAAATCCCTATTTCTATAAGTACAAATGGCATCTCCTGCTGGGGTTGCTGTTTGTGGCTATTTCCAACGTGTTTGCCGTTTTGCCACCGGTCATTGTGCGCACCGTGATTGACCGGGTAACCAGCGAGGCAGCATCCTTCGACTTTTTCAAAGGCACCGATCTGGAAGCAACAGCCAGCAGCTATGTGTTCAATCTGGTATTCTGGAACGGGCTGTTGCTGCTCGGACTGGCGTTGCTGCGGGGCGTGTTCATGTTTCTGATGCGCCAAACCCTGATTGTGATGAGCCGTCACATCGAGTATGCACAGAAGGATGCTATTTACAAGCAGTACCAACAGCTCGATGCCGGATTCTTCAAAACGCACTTCACCGGCGATTTGATGAACCGGATCTCGGAAGATGTAAGCCGGGTGCGGATGTATACCGGTCCGGCGCTGATGTACATGACCAATATGGTGGTGCTGACGATCTTCTGCCTTTGGGGGATGAGCCGGGTGGATAGCCGGCTGACGCTGCTGGTGGTAGCTCCATTGCCATTTTTGGTGGTGGCGATTTACTGGGTCAACCGCATTATTGCCCGCAAAAGCGAAAAAATCCAGACACAGCTTTCCGAACTGACCACTACGGCGCAGGAATCCTACAGCGGCATCCGGGTCATCAAATCGTTTGTGCAGGAAACGCCGATGCTGCGTCACTTCACGGCTACGGCAGAGGAGTACCGGAAAAGCAATGTGAACATGGCACTAACCGAGAGCGTCTGGTTTCCGTCGATTACCCTTTTTGTAGGCATCAGTTTGCTGCTTACAATCGTATCCGGCGGCTATCTGGCGATGCAGGGGCAGATTTCTGCGGGCAATATTGCCGAGTTTGTGATTTATCTCAACTTGCTGATGTTTCCGATCTCCATGCTGGGTATGGTAGCGTCGATGATTCAGCGGGCGGCAGTATCGCAGACGCGCATCAACGAATTTTTACACATCGCTCCGGCCATTCAGAACCCCGCCGTCCCACAGCTTCCGGACGTAAAAGGAACAGTTGACTTCAATGGTGTCACGTTCGTGTATCCGCATACCGGTATTGTGGCGCTGAAGGATTTTGAGCTGCACCTGGTTCCCGGCCAGAAGGTCTGTATTATCGGCAAAACCGGTAGTGGAAAAAGCACTGTTGCACAGTTGCTGTTGCGGATGTACGACCCTAAAAGCGGTGCTGTGATTCTGGATGGAACGCCGCTTCCGGACTATGATCTGGATTATCTGCGCCGCAACATTGCCTATGCGCCGCAGGAGGCCTATCTGTTCAGCGATACCTTGTACAACAACATCAAGTTTGGCCGCGAAGAGGCGACGCATGCAGAGGTCTTGGAAGCGGCACGTCTGGCCGATCTGGCCAAGGATGTTGAAAGCTTTCCGGAAGGCTATGAAACCATGATCGGCGAGCGGGGCGTAATGCTGTCCGGCGGACAGAAACAGCGTCTGGTACTGGCGCGTGCCCTGATCAAAGCGTCTCCGGTGTTGCTGCTCGACGAAAGTTTATCGGCGGTGGATACCCAGACCGAGCAGCGGATTTTGAGCAACCTGCGCCAGGCGCTGGAGCAGACCACGGTACTTGTCATCACCCATCGCCTGTATGCCGGTTGGGAGTTTGATCAGATTCTGGTGCTGGATGACGGCGCTGTGGCAGAGCGGGGCACGCATGCAACGCTGATGGCTGAGAACGGCCGGTACGCCGAGCTGTGGCGGCATCAGACCGGTGTGGACGAAACCGGAAATTAAAGGTCCGGTCCTTGGATTTGAGCAATGCGTGTGTTTCTTTTAAGGAATGAAATTTTGTTCCCGCCCGCTTTTCATCGCTGCCTGCTTAGTGCTCAGTTCTGCCACTACCACTGTGGCCCAATCCAAAACGTCCGGAACAGACAGCACCCGGTCAGATGGGTTGGCGGCTGTGCTTGACGGCGTATGCAGTTGTGTAGATTCGATTTCCAGCACTCAGGCCAAGGAAGCGATCACGGATCAGATTCACACCTGCATCAATAGGCATGTGGTTGTCTATCAACTGATTAAAAAGACCAATGACATTCTGACACGAGACTTGAAAGGAAAAGGGAAAAAGAATACTAAATATGAACTGGTTATTGCTACGGACGAAAGCAGCAATGCATATCGGGAAAGCTATACTGACCTTGAGCGGGAAGCCCTTCAAAGATGTCCTGAGCTGAAGAGGCTACTGGCTTCCAATGACGCCGACATGGGCCGCACCCTCTCGCTCAGTCCGATTGCCAACGACTGGTATACCAAAGGGCTGCATGCAGCGGAGAAAGACGATTATAAAACCGCTGCTATGCATTACCGGAAAGCAGTAGCTACCGACCCCAACTTCATCTTCGCCTGGGACAATTTGGGTATTGCATATCGGCATTTAGAGCAATACCCAAAGGCTATTGATGCCTACGAACACTCCTTGGCCATCAACCCTCGCGGCGCCACTCCCTTGATGAATGCAGCCGTGGCCAGTTACAGTAATAAAGATTACCAGGGCGCTATTAAGTACTACAAGCGATTAGCCGAAGTGGATGCCGAGAATCCGGAAGTCTATTATGGCTTAGGTCAGGTCTACGCAGTCTACCTGGAAGATTATGAGAATGCCTTACCCAATATGACGACTGCATTCAACCTCTATACAGCGCAGCAATCGCCTTATCGGGCAGATGCTGAAGAAATTATCCGGCTCATCTATCAAAAAATGAAAGCTTCCGGAAAGGAAAAACGCTTCTATGAGATCATGAAGGAAGAAAACATAAGCGTTGATAGTAACTAATCTGTACGCTGAAAAACAGCCCCTGAATACTTAATGCGCTTACAAGTCGCTAGTAGAGTATATTCACATGATTACAATTGCTACTTATGCACAGACTACTACCTACCCTGTTTTTACTGCTGGTACAACTGCAGGCCCGTGCCCACTCGGCTACTTGGACCGATGGAATCGCCTGCATGATCTATTCGCACTGCACCAGCTGTCATAACCCCAACGGCATTGCGCCGTTTTCGCTAACGACTTATAACGATGTGTATGCCAACCGGTTCTCAATTGCGGCATCGGTGCAGGCCAAAAGTATGCCGCCGTTTCCGGCCTCACAGACTAGGGCGCAGTACGCGCATGCCAATACTCTGAGCGACCACGAAATCAACGAGATCCGAGATTGGGTAACCAATTTTGCGCCGTTGGGCAATGCCAGCGCGGTGCCGACTCCGCCGGTCTATCAGCCGGGTCCGCAGATTACGGCTCCCAGCCAGGTACTGCAAATTCCCAACTATACGGTCAACACCAGTTCGGACCTGTATCGCGTATTTGTCATTCCGGTGAATAACGCACAGCAGCAGAAAATTCAGCGGATCGAAGTGGTGCCGGGCAACAAAGCCATTGTACACCACGTACTGGTGTATCAGGATACCTCTTCGACGCCGCTTCAACTGGACGCTGCCGATCCCGGACCGGGCTATACCGCTTTTGGAGGCACCGGTTCCACGACTTCACAGCTCTTGGGAGGCTGGGTACCCGGACAAGATGCTTATACGTTTCCGCCCGGCTTCGGAGGCCAGCTGCCCGCCAATACGCGGCTGTGTGTACAGGTGCATTATCCGGGCGGCATCAGCAATCAGATCGACAGCACCCAAATCCGGCTGGTCTACGGATCCGCTACCCTGCGCAATCTGGACATGGTACCGGCTATCAACCATTACAACACGCTGACCAACGGACCGCTGTACATTCCGGCCAATACGGTTAAGACGTTCAACGCGCGCGTCACCGTTCCGTATAATGTTACCATGGCCGGATTGCTGCCGCACATGCATTTGCTGGGCCAGCGCATTGAAAGCTATGCGGTGAAGCCCAACGGCGACACGATTTTCCTGGTGAATATTCCCCAATGGGATTTTCACTGGCAGCGGAACTATCAGTTTCAGAAGCCGATTCTAGTGCCGGCCGGTTCAGTCGTTTATGCGACCGCAGTCTACGACAACACGACGGGCAATCCCAGCAACCCCAGCAATCCTCCGATCAACGTCTCGGCCGGAGAGGGCACCAAGGATGAAATGATGCTTATTTATTTCAGCATCGCCCTGTACCAGCCCGGCGATACGTCGATCCTGATCGATACGGCTTCTCATTTTCCACACTATATGAACTGTCACGGCAACAGCCTGAGTGTGGGTAATGTGACTTCCGGAAACCCAATAACCCTATCGCCGAATCCGGCTCATACCCTGTTTCATATTTCCGGAATTGACGGTCCCTTTGAGGCCAGAATCTATACGGGGGAAGGCCGCATCGTACGGGAGGTGTCCTTGCAAACGGCCGCTGAACCACTTGATGTAGCCTCCCTGCCCGCAGCTACCTACTATCTTCAGATCAGGTTAAAAAACGGTCTGGTATCGTATCAAAAGCTGGTCAAACAGTAAGTGCCTTAAACGGGTAAGCGGTCTGGCGGTCTTACTTTTTTAAGTGCTTCTCTATCATGCAAAAACGAATCCTTTTCTCTGCTGCTTTACTGGCTTCATTAACTCTTCCGGCAGCTGCCCAGTCTGGTAGTGGTACGCAACGCAGCAACTCGCTGGGCGATGTATTAAATACCATTGGATCTATTCTGAACGGCAGCCGCGATTCCGGAAATTCCCGGACCGGTACTTCCGGCAGCACCGGCACCTATGGATATGGCTCTAATTCATCTTTAGGTTCGCTGAGTCAGACAGATATCGCCAAAGGTCTGCGGGAAGCGCTGACCATCGGTGCTGAAAATGCATCGAACCGGCTCTCAGCTACTAATGGCTTCTTCGGCGATGCGTTGGTAAAGATTCTGCTGCCTCCGGAAGCGCAAAAAGTAGAGCGCACGTTGCGCAGCGTAGGTATGGGTAGTCTGGTGGATAAAGCCGTTCTGTCAATGAACCGAGCAGCCGAAGATGCATCCAAGAAGGCAGTTCCAATTTTCGTAAACGCAATCACGTCCATATCGCTTCAGGACGGCATCAATATTCTGCGGGGTGGACGGGATGCCGCTACCCAGTACCTGAAGTCCAGAACCACGGTAGCACTCACTGATGCGTTCCGGCCGGTGATCAATAATTCCCTGAATAAGGTGAATGCAACGGCGTTGTGGAGTACGGTGTTTAATACCTACAACCGGCTTCCCACCTCCCGTTCACAGATCAATCCAGACCTGACCGCATATGTGACGGAGCGGGCGCTCAACGGGATGTTTCTGAAAATTGCCGATGAGGAAGCCAAAATCCGGACCAATCCGGCCGCACGGGTCACCAGCATCCTGCAAGAGGTGTTTGGTGCGGTCCAGGGACGATAGTAAAACAGATTCTACCCGTTCCGGAAACCGCCGTGCCTAACCCGTACGGCGGTTTCTTTTTAGATCCGGATGAGATAAAACCGCCTTTTTCCCTGCTGTATTTTCGTGGTTTACCCAGATTCCGGAAACGTGATGGTGACCCAACTCTTTAAAGCCTTTTTCCGGAGTGAGAAAGCAGGTGGTTTGTTACTACTGGCCTGTACGGCCTTGTCGCTACTCTGGAGCAACAGCCCCTGGCAGGCATCCTACCTCTCCTTCTGGCAGCTGCCTGTTGGCACGCATAGTTTGGTAGAGGTGATCAATGATGGGCTGATGACCCTATTTTTCCTGCTCATCGGCCTGGAACTGGAGCGGGAACTGTACCAGGGTGAGCTGTCTACCCCTAAAGACGCCGCCCTGCCGGTAGTAGCCGCGCTGGGCGGAATGCTGGTACCCGCCGGTATCTACCTGCTGTTTAATGCCGGTACGCCTACCCAACGCGGAGCCGGCATTCCTATGGCTACTGATATCGCCTTTGCACTGGCGGTGTTGTCGTTGCTGGGACGACGGGTTCCGGTGGCCCTTAAAGTGTTTTTGACAGCCCTGGCCATTATCGACGACCTCGGGGCCATCGTAGTGATTGGGCTGGTGTATTCCAAAGGGCTTTCTTTGATACATCTGGGGATTGCCGGTGGCATCTGGGGCACTTTGCTGTTGCTGAACCGCCTCCGGGTGCAAACGCTCATACCATATCTGGTGGGAGGAGCTGCGATGTGGTATTTTATGCTGCACTCCGGGGTTCATGCCACGCTCACCGGTGTGTTGGTTGCCTTTGCGATTCCGTTTGGGGATGGTTCGGAGCATTCGGCTTCGTACCGGCTGCAACAGTTTTTACACCAGCCGGTTGCATTTATTATTCTACCTCTTTTTGCCCTGGCGAATACAGCCTTGCCGATCGGAAACATCGCTTCCGGAACGTTCGTCCAGCCGTACAGTCTGGGCATCGGCTTGGGATTGGTGCTGGGAAAACCCATTGGGATTCTGCTGGCCTGCGCGCTGGCCATACGGCTGCGCTGGGGGAAGCTGCCGGCCGGAATGACCTGGAAACAACTGGCGGGCGTGGGTTTGCTGGCCGGGATTGGTTTTACGATGTCGGTATTCATTACCCTGCTGGCTTTTGAAGCGGACGCACTCATCCAGGGGGCCAAACTTACCATTCTCAGTGCCTCACTTCTGGCAGCAGTAGCCGGTTACGTTGTGTTGCGGAAGCTGCTGCCTGCACCAACGCCCGGTTCTGAAACCAATGACTAAGGTTCCGGAACCGAGCGTTGCGAGGGGGTTGAATTTACTTAGTGGCGGAAGTGACGGGTTCCGGTCAAAACCATTGCCAGGTTGTGCTCTTTGCAGTAATGGATGCTGTCGGCATCGCGGATAGAGCCGCCGGGCTGTACGAACGCCGTGATGCCGGATTCGTCGGCGATGCGGACGCAATCGTCAAACGGGAAAAATGCATCGGAGGCCAGTACCGCTCCCTGAAGGCTAAAGCCCGATTGAGCCGCCTTGGTAATCGCCTGCCGCAACGCATCGACCCGGCTGGTTTGTCCACAGCCTTTGCCCACCAACTGTCCGTTGCGCACCAGTGCAATCGCATTCGACTTCAGGTGCTTGCAAACGGCATTGGCGAATTTCAGATCGGCGGTTTCGGCTTCGGTACACGGGCGGCCACCGACGTCTTCCCACTTCTCGGCCACAACCGTATCGGCGTCCTGTACCAGCGTTCCTCCCAGCAGTGCTTTCGACTGTTGGCGGGTCGCATTGAGTGGTGTTTTTTGCACCAACAGAATCCGGTTCTTTTTGCTTTGCAGCACCTGCAACGCATCCGGGGTAAAAGCAGGTGCAATCAGCACCTCAAAGAAAATGCTGTTGATTTTTTCAGCGACCTCAGCCGTTAGTTCCTGGTTGGTCGCCAGGACGCCACCAAAGGCGCTTTCCGGATCGCCGGCCAGTGCTGCTTCCCAGGCTTCGGCCACGGTATTCCGGACCGCTACGCCGCAGGGGTTGGTGTGTTTGATGACCGCAAACGCCGGCTCCGAAAATTCGGCAATCAGTGCGCAGGCCGCATCTACATCAACCAGGTTGTTGTAGGAAAGCTCTTTGCCGTGCAACTGGTCGAACAACTGATCCAGATTGCCATGGAAGGCCGCTTTCTGGTGCGGGTTTTCGCCGTAGCGCAGGTCGCGGCGGGTTCCGGAAGAGGCGGTTTCGGTAGCCGTATTTCCGGAAAACCAGTTAGCAATTGCCACATCGTAGCGGGCGCAGGCATCGAAGGTTTTTACAGCCAGTTGACGGCGTTGGTCACGGGTGGTTTCACCGTTTCCGGCATCGAGCAGTTGAATAAAACCGGCGTACTCATCCGGGGATGACAGGACACAAACATCTTCAAAGTTTTTGCCGGCGGCCCGCAGCAGACTCACGCCGCCGATGTCGATTTTTTCAATGATGGCGCTTTCTTCGCTGGTAGTGCGGACCGTTTCTTCAAACGGATACAAATCGACGACGACCAAATCAAAAAACGGCAGTCCGTGTTCTGCCACGTCGGTTTGGTGGTGTTCATCACCGCGTTTGGCCAGAATACCGCCAAATACTTTCGGATGCAGCGTTTTAACCCGTCCGCCCAAGATGCTGGGGTATCCGGTAACCGTTTCAACCGCTGTGCAGGGCAGGCCCATCGCTTCGATCGCCGACTGGGTACCGCCGGTGCTGTAGAGCGCCACGCCGTTGCGGTGTAGCCCTTCGGCCAGCGTTTGCAAATGTTCTTTGGAGAAAACAGAAATCAGCGCATTGGCAATCCGGCGGTTCATAGTAAAGTGGTTTTTTAAGGCCGCGAAGGTACGTTTTCCGGAACTGCAGCCCCGCGAAGACTGCACAGATTACCGCCAGCCGCCGCCTAGCGCGCGGTATAAATCGACCCGTGCCTGCAAGTGCTGAAGCGTATCACTGACGCCGGACAACTGGGCGCTGAGCAGATTCTGCTCGGCCAGCAGCACATCGTTGTAGTTGGTCGCAGCCGTATAATTCAGCAGCTTTTTGGTGTAGTCGACCGCCCGGGTCAGGGACTCAATCTGCCGGGTACGGGCAAGTGCTTTCTCGTCAGCCATCTGCCGCGAGTACAGGGCATCACTCACTTCGCGACCAGCATTGAGCACCACATTCCGGAATTGCAGGTACGCTTCTTCCTGCTGCGCCTGCGCCAGCCGGTATTGCTGCCGGTACAGACCCCGGTTTAAAATCGGAGCGGCTACACCCGCCACCAGTGCGCCATAAAAGGTCTGATTAAAAAATCCGGTCAGTGAGTTGGCTGTCGCGTACCCGCCATTAGCGGATAAGGTCAGCTGTGGATAAAAATTGGCCCGGGCGGCATTGGTTAGTTCAAAGGCATTGCGCAATCCGTATTCGGCCTGCAATACATCGGGGCGGTAGGCGAGCAGTTGCGCCGGAACGCCGGTAAACAAGCTATCGCCCATGCCCTGTTGAGCCAGAGTCGTCCGGTAGATAGTATCGGGTGGCAGCGCCAGCAGGATGCTCAAGGCATTTTCCGTTTCTCGGATGCTTTGTTTGATCTGAGGCAGCGTCGCTTCGGCGGCATAGAGGTTAGCTTCGCTCTGGGCGATGTCGGCACCGGTGAGTACGGCAGCTTCTTTCAGCTTCCGGACCGTCTCCAGAAAATTGCGGCGATTGTCGATAGTGACTTGGGTAATGCGCAACTGATCGTCATAGGCCAGCAGGGCATAGTAGCTATTGGCAATGTCGGAAATCAGCTGCGTTTGGACCGCCAGCCGGTAGGCAGCGCTTTGTTGCAACGCCGCCAGGGCCGCCCGACGGGCGCTGCGCAATTTGCCCCAGATATCGACTTCCCAACTGGCATTTCCCAACAAACTGTACAGGGTGTAATCGCTGGGCTGCAGGGTGATGTTGGGGTTGTTGGCCCGGATCTGTGCCAGGGAACCCCGTGCCCGACGCACTTCCGGATTGATGGACAGCGTTGGCAGGATCGCCAGTCGTGCCTGCCGGAGGGTCGCCTGTGCAGCTTCGATCCGAACCACGGCAATGCGCAGGTTCAGGTTGCTGTCGATCCCGCGACGGATGAGCTGCTGGAGCTGCGGATCCGGAAAAAACGACTGCCAGGGAATGGCCGCCAGGGTCGTGGTATCGGTAGTAGTAACACCCCGGTACAACGCGCCTTCACGGGGCAGCACATCGGGCTGTTTATACTTTTTGGCGATGCCACAACCCTGCAATAGCCCCGTTGCTAACAGCAGGGCAGCGAAGAAGCGAAGGGAATTTTTCTGAATTAAGGATACTCTCACAGACAGGATTTTTTCTTGACGTCGTATTTCCGGAAGCTTAACCATTCTTCCACGTTCTACCTTTTTTGCGGAAAAAAGGCAGCCCAAAAGCCGGTCGCGCGTATGTGCGGCGACGCGCGACGCAGCACTATGGAGCGGGATCTTTTCTGCTCTCCAAGAGTCAGTTCCCTGACCTTTTGATTTGTGAGTGTTTAGGACTGGCAAAGGATAATTTTCTTAAGCCGCAGGCTGTGGTACTAGTGAAGGTTCAGTAGGCTCGCTTTCGTCAGCTTCCGATTGAGGGCGCTTTCCGGAAATGCGCTCCTGCAAGCTTTGGAATACCACAAACAACACCGGCGTTATAAATACGCCCAACAAGGTTCCGAACAGCATCCCGCCGATGGCGCCCGCGCCAATGCTTTTGTTGCCATGCGCACCGGCACCGGATGCAAACAGCAACGGCAACAGTCCGAAAATGAAGGCAAACGAAGTCATCAAAATAGGTCGCAGACGCGCTTCCGCACCTTCGATAGCAGCCCGTGCCAGACTGAGCCCATGCCGGCGGCGCTGCAACGCAAACTCTACGATCAGGATGGCATTCTTAGCCAGCAACCCGATCAGCACGATCAGCGAAATCTGGATGTAAATATTATTGTCGATGCCGAACGGCCGGATAAAAAGAAAGGTTCCCGCGAGTCCTACCGGCAGCGAAAGCAGTACCGCAAACGGCAACAGATAGCTTTCGTACTGGGCGCTGAGGATAAAGTACACAAACACCAGGCACAGCGCAAACACATAGGCCGACTGGCTGCCGCTTTGCTGTTCTTCCCGGCTGATGCCGGAAAATTCATAGCCGTATCCCGGTGGCAGACTCTGTGCTGCTATTTCTTCAATAGCCGTAAGCGCCTGACCCGTACTATAAGACGGATCCGGGGAACCTGTCACCTGCATGGCGGTAAACAGGTTAAACCGGGCGATGCTTTCCGGACCGTATACCCGTGAAAGTGCAATAAACGACGAGATCGGGGCCATCTGGCCGCTGTTGGTCCGGACGAAGATCTTCGACAGTCCTTCCGGAGAGGCCCGGTACGCGGTATCGGCCTGGATCATCACGCGGTATTGCTTGCCAAACTGGTTGAAGTTGCTGGCGTAAATCGAACCGTAATAGCCCTGCATCGTCCGCAGCAGACTGGAGACATCCACGCCGGCCTCCAGGCAGCGCGCCACGTTGACGTCGAGCATAAACTGCGGAAAGCCCGGGTTGAACGACGTGGCCGCGTACTGGATTTCCGGACGTTTATTGAGCGTTTCCAGGAAATCCTGGGAGACTTTGTAAAACTCGTCGATCGTATGACCGCCTTTGTCTTCCAGCTGAAATTCAAAACCGCCGCTTTGTCCGAAACCGGTAATGGTAGGCGCCGACACCGGGAAGATTTTGGCTTCCCGGATGTGCGCGGTTTTCTTACGCATCTCCGCGATAATGTCTTCGTTGGTCAGGTCGCGCTCATGCCAGAGTTTGAGCTGAAGGATTTCCATGGCGTACGAACTACCGTTACCGGCCATAAAGTTTCGTCCGGCCATGCGCAGGGCATTCTGAACGCCCGGAATGGTGCGTACAATCCGGTCGATCTCGTTCGATACTTCTGTAGTCCGTTCCAGCGAAGTGGCCGGGGGCATCATGATATTGACATAGACGGTGCCCATGTCTTCATTCGGCACAAAACTTGACGGCGTCACTTTCATCAGTCCGAACAAGGCCAGACCAAACACCAGCACCGCAATCAGCGCGATTCCTTTCCGCTTCAGCAGAAACTGCATTGCGCCTTTATACCGGTTGAGCATCCGGTCGTACACCGCGTTGAAGCCGGTTTGGAACCGTTTCATAAAGCCCGGCTTTTTACCGCCTTCGCTTTCCGGAAGATGGCTGGCATGGGGCTTGAGAAACAACGCAGCCAGTGCCGGACAGAGCGTCAGGGCATTAACGGCAGAGATCAGAATGGCAATGGCCAGCGTAATCCCGAACTGCCGGTAAAACACCCCTGCCGAACCGCCTAGAAACGCCACGGGTACGAATACCGCGGCCATTACCAATGTAATGGAAAAGATGGCTCCGGAAATCTCGCCCATCGCATCGATCGCTGCCCTTCGGGCCGAGTCGTAGCCTTCTTCCAGTTTGGTATGCACGGCTTCGACCACGACGATCGCATCATCCACCACAATACCGATGGCCAGTACCAACGCAAAGAGCGTAAGCAGGTTGATGGAGAAATTGAACAGGTATAGGAAAAAGAACGTACCGATAATGGATACCGGAACGGCAATACCGGGAATGAGCGTAGACCGGAAATCCTGCAAAAACAGGAAGATGACGATGAATACCAGGATAAAGCATTCTGCCAGGGTGTGGAGTACCTGCTCAATCGAGGCATCGAGAAACTTGTTAACGTCGACCAGGAAGATATTGTGTACACCTGCCGGGTAGGTCCCTTCTACGTCGTTCAGCACCTTTTTACACTCATTAATAACATTCCGGGCATTGGCACCGGGCGTCTGATAGATCCCGATATTTACGGAGGGACGGCCATTGAGCACACCCATGCTGCTGTAATCCTGGGCACCCAGTTCGAGCCGGGCTACATCTTTCAGGCGTAGGAGCTGGCCGTTTCCGGATGCTTTAATGATGATATTTTCAAACTGATCGATCGACTGTAGCCGACCGCTGTACTTGATCACATACTGGAAACTCTGACTGCTGTTTTCACCAAACTTACCCGGTGCCGCTTCTACGTTTTGCTGGCTCAGCGCCGTAGAAATATCTGCGGGCGTCAGGCCATACAGCGCCATGACATCCGGTTTCATCCAGACGCGCATCGAATACTGATACTGTCCAAACGCACTGGCATCGCCTACCCCATTGACGCGTTTCAGCAGCGGGATGATGTTGATCTCCGCGTAATTCTGCAGAAAGGTCGCATCATAGGCCGGATTATCGCTGTAGATCGAAGCGATCATCAGCGTACTGCTCTGGCGCTTCCGTACGGTCACCCCGGATTGCGTTACCTCCTGCGGCAACTGGCTGGTAGCACTGGATACCCGGTTTTGCACGTTGACCGCCGCCATATCGGGGTCGGTACCTACCTTAAAATACACGCTGATGGTGGCCGAGCCGTTGTTGGTCGCCGAAGACGTGATATAGCTCATGCCTTCCACCCCATTGATCTGCTCTTCGAGGGGGATCACCACACTCTTGAGCAGTACATCGGCAGAAGCGCCCGGATAGGTGGCAGAGACCTGCACCGTAGGTGGCGAAATGTCCGGATACTGGGCAATGGGCAACGAGATAAGCCCGAGGATTCCCAGCAAGACAATCATAATGGAAATGACCGTACTGAGTACCGGGCGCTCGATGAAGAGCTTAAGAAAAGAATCTTTCTTTCCGGAATTCGGGTCTCGCGGTTCTTGATTCACGCCGGTATAAAAAGCATTTAAAAAAGTAAAAAGAGGTACTTACTGTTCCGGAAGCCTGTTATGGCTCCCGTCTTCCGGATGGCCGTTACGGCTGCTGGATGGTTCGCAAAAAGCTGTCGGTATTGATCGGGATGGGCCGGATGGTCATGCTGTCTTTCAGTCCGATCAGTCCTTCTACCACCACCCGATCCGATTCCTGCAGACCGGTGTTGACCACAAATAACTCTCCGTTGGCAGCAGGCGTAACCGTTACAGGCACGCTATGCAGTTTGTTTTTTGCATCGACCACATACACGAGGCGTTTGTCCTGCAACTCGTAGGTGGCCGATTGCGGAATGATGATCACATTTTCCAGGTGCTGCGGAATCCGCACCGTTGCGCTTCCGCCACTACTCAGGATTCCCTGCGCATTGGGAAACACGGCCCGGAAGTTGACGGATCCGGTCCCGTTGGTGATGAGTCCGCTGGCGGTCTGCACCCGGCCTTTTTGCGGATACAAGGTTCCGTCGGCCAGAACAAGGCTCACCGGCGGCAGCGAAGCCAGCTTCTGCTGGATGGTCGATCCTGAATGGGTGCGGTTGAATTCCAGCAGTTCTTTTTCGTTCTGCGCGAAATACGCATACACATTTCCGGTGCTGGAGATGGTTGTCAGCGGAGTAGCCGAAGTACTGCTCACCAAACTTCCCTGCCGGAGGGGCAGCAATCCAACCACGCCATCTACCGGACTCGTAATCGTAGTATACCCCACATTGGTACGGGCGACGGCGACCGCTGCACGGGCCTGCGACAACGCCGCTTCCTGCGCCCGGAGCGCCAACTGTGCCGACTGCAACTGATACTTGCTGATAATGCCTTCATCCACCAGCGGTTTCGTTTTGATGACCTGCAAACGGGCATCGGCCACCTGGGCTTCGATACTGCTGACACCGGCCTGGGCCGTCAGCAGCTCCTGTTGAAACTGCGGGTTGTTGATCGAAAACAGCCGCTGTCCTTTCCGGACTACAGAGCCTTCATCTACATAAAGCTGCTCTACAAAGCCATCTACCTTGGGACGTATTTCCACTACATTCTGCCCCTGGATGGTGGCCGGGTAGTCGTTGTACAGTGTGATGAAGCCGCTTTTAACCGGTAGCACCCGGTAATTTTTAGGCGTATCGTCTTTGGGAGCTTCTTTTTTACCGCCGCACGATTGGATCAATACAGGCAAGACTACTACCAGCAGCCGGAGCACAAAACGCTTCCGGAAGGCAAAACCGTTCATAAAGGGTAAGGGGTAAAAAGCGGTTTAACCCGATTACTTAAATCAGGCCACCACCTAACAGGTTGCAAAACAACAACGTTTTCGGCCGTTGGGTTGATAACGGGCGGTTAAAGGCGCTATTTAAACCCATTCCGGGGGCCAAATTTCCGGAACGCGAACCATAGGGTCTTTCTATCCGGCGTAATTTTTGAAGACCTGCTTTCTTTTCTTTCTATGACACAGGGTTCGTATGATGCTTCGTTGGTATCGCCACAGGTACGTCTTGGACATCACACTAAAGGAGCCCGATTTGTCAATAAGGATGGATCGCCCAATGTGCGGCGGCGGGGCGAAAGCCGGTTCAGCAGCTTCAACATCTACCATTATCTGCTTCAGATGCAGATGGGAAAGTTTTTTTTACTGGTGCTGGGGTTCTACACCATCATCAATTTCCTGTTTGCCACCTTTTATTACCTGTTTAGTCTGCCGCATCTCGAAGGCATTATTCATGGAACCCCGGCCGAGAATTTTGAAGAAGCGTTCTTTTTCTCGTCTCAGACACTGACCACCGTAGGCTATGGCCGCATCAGTCCGGTGGGGCTGGTCACCAACTCTATTGCTGCATTGGAAGCACTGATCGGTATTCTGACGCTGGCGCTTATTACCGGTACGCTCTACGGCCGGTTTGTACGCCCCAGAGCCTACGTCCGCTTCAGTTTTTTCGCGCTGATGGGCATCCACGAGGGCGAGCCGGCGATTATGTTTCGACTGGTTACCAGTAAAAAAACCAAGATTCATGATCTTCAGATCAAAGTCACCGCATCGCTGTTGAAACAAGACCAGCCGGGCTATGATTTTGTACCGCTGGACTTACAGAATGACCGGCTCAACGCCCTGTACCTGAGCTGGCTGGTTGTGCACCCGATCACGCCCGAGAGTCCATTTTACGGACTTACCGAAGTCGATTTTGCGCAACGGGATGTAGAACTGTTTGTACACCTGACCGGCTTTGACGAGCAGTTTAGCAGCAACGTCGTGGCCCGGACCAGCTACATTCATACCGAGATGATTCACAATGCTTCTTTTGTACCCATGTATGAGGATCTGGAAGAGCATACCATATTGTACCTCAACCGGTTGAACCAGTACAACCAGTATCCGGGAACGGTTGCCAGCAATTCCGGAAATGTATCCGCCGGATAGATCGCTTATTTTTGGTCTTTGCCTTTCCGGATTTCTCAGATGCTGGTCTCTGTTGTCATTGTCAACTACAACACGTTTGCGCTTACCTGTGCCTGCATCGAAACGGTGCTCCGGCAAACCCAATCGGTAGCCTACGAAATCATTGTAGTCGACAATGCGTCTACCGAGCGGCCGGCCGCTGATTTCAAAATAGCCTTTCCGAAGATTAAGCTGGTGGCCTGTTACGAAAACGGAGGTTTTGCCAAAGGCAACAATGCCGGTATTGCCGTGGCGGAAGGCGACCTGATTCTGCTGTTCAACAGTGATGCCTTCCTGGAAGAAGACGCCATTGGCAAAGCAGCAGATTATCTACGATCTCACCCCAAACTGGGTGTGCTTACCGTACGACTCCGGTACCCCGATGGACGGGTGCAACACTACGCCCGGCGATATAAGGCCCTGAAATATGAGTTGCTGGATCTGATCCGGCCGTTGCTGTATCTGCTGCCATACCGCCGAAGAGCCGCGCTGATGCTGAATCAATACTATAAAGGCGATTTTGATGTGTTGTGCGACTGGGTCGGAGGCGCATTTATGCTGTTACGCCGTGAAGCGCTGGACAGTCTTCCGGAAGGACGGTTGGACGAGCGGTATTTTATGTATGGCGAAGATCAGCTCTGGTGTATGCAGTTGCACAGTCAGGGCTGGCAGATCGGCTGCTTTGCCGGCACGGAAGCCATTCATCTGGAAGGCGGGAGCGAGCGTCGGTCGAAGGGCAAGCGCTGGAACGGGCTGTTGCTGAAACGGGAACTGGAGCTGTACCGGTTGCGCTGGGGTACAGGACTGCAGTATTGGACTTTTACAGGTGTTTTTACAGTCAAGCGGGCCATTGCCTTCGCTCTTCTTAAAGTGTTGGGGAAGTAAAAAAGGCATTCCGGAATAGATACTGGTGGCAAGGCGGTACGAATTTTAAACAAGCGTTGCGGCAACGGTCGCCGGGGCAGGACCCTGTATTCCGGCGTTGTCAGCGCCTCCATATCGTATGAAAACTTTTTTTCTCGCTACCTCTTTAATGGCTGCCGCTATGACTGCCGATGCCCAGAATCTCAAAACCGTTTCGTACGCCGACGGTGCCCAGCAACTTTCGGGTTTGATGACCCCTCAATCCGGCAAAAACCGTCCCGGTGTTTTGATTCTACCGGCCTGGAAAGGCATTGACGACGAGGCCAAAGAAGCCGCCCAAATGCTGGCCAAAGAAGGCTATACGGCATTTATCGCGGATATTTACGGCGTAGACAAGGTGCCTAAAAACAATGATGAGGCCAAAGTGATGTCCGGAATGTTTAAGGAAGATTACGCCTTGTACCAGAAGCGGATTTCACTGGCGCTGGAACAGTTTAAGAAAGCCAGCGGCACAGATCGGGTGGCTATCATTGGATACTGCTTTGGCGGTACCGGTGCGCTGGAAGCCGCGCGGGGACAATTACCGGTACTGGGCGTTGTGTCGATTCATGGCGGCCTGGCGAAAGCCGAAAACCGCCCCAACGGACCAATGGGCGTTAAAGTATTAGTGGAACATCCGGATCAGGATGCCAGTGTCACTCCGGAACATCTGCAACAGCTGCGAACCGAACTCAACGAAGGCAAGGCGGATTGGCAGCTCATTACCTATGCCTATTCCAAGCATACCTTCACCGATCCCAAATCACCGGATTACAATCCGACCATGGCGAAGCGGGCCTGGCAGCATACCCTGCTGTTTCTGAAAGAGGTCCTTCGATAAGCGCATCAGAGGATTTTCCGGAAATAGGTTTCAAAAGATTTTGATTTTAGAACCGGCCGCATGGGTTTTAAACCCATGCGGCCGGGCTATTTTTGACGCATGATTCGTTTCTACTTAGTATTGATTTTGCTTAGTATTGGATGGAGTAGCTGGGCTCAAAAAGTGCAGTTGCGGCTCAATCTGGAAGCCGGAAAAACCTACCAGCATGCTGTCACTTCCAAAATGCATTCGTTTATTGTTGCGGAAGACGGACACATGGGCTTGGATATCACAATAAACGGGGTGTACTCTTTTCATGTAAAATCCATTAATTCGGATCAGGAGTACGAGATGGAAACCCGTTTTGAAAAGCTTTCGATGACCATGGCCATGCCGCAGGGAACCCTTTCGTTTTCATCGGAAAGTGAGGACACCAGCGATCCATTCTCAATGATTATGACCAGTATTGTGGGCCATCCCATTCCACTCCGCATGAATTCGCTGGGTACGATTACGTTTATAGATACGAGTACCACCCTCTGGGATCAGGCGGTAGAACGATATGTTCCGGAAGCCAAACGGGTACAGGTAAGAGCGCAGTTAATGAAAAGTTTTGGTCCGGAAAGTATGAAAACGCAGCTGGAACTGGTAACAGAGTTTTATCCGGAAGCGATGGTGTCCCGACAGGATACCTGGGTCAAGAGTGCGACACACCACAGCCAGGGTATGGATATGACCACGACCAATACCTACCGGTTGGAAGCTGTCAGTCCGGACTCGATCCGGATCAGCGGTATCGGAGTGGTTCAGCCCAAAGCGGCCGGCGACTATATTCAGGGAAGCAGCGGGTATACCAGTTCCAATCTTTCCGGAAAAAACAGTTTCCAGCTGACGATGGACCGGAAATCCGGCTGGCTCAGAAGCGGAACGGTTACACAGGATATCAGCGGTGAGATCTATGTCAAGCCAACATTGGAGGCAACCGACAGCAGTAAGATCTTTATGGAGATGAACGGTGAAACCGTGCTATCAGCGAATTAACGCGCGCTTCCGGAAATTCATTTTATCACCGAATGCCTTTTCCGGAAACAGTATCCGGTCGCAGATCAAAATTGACGATCCAGACATCTGTAGTGGCTTCCGGAAACTGCTGCAATTGTTCGACCAATTGCTTGCGGCGTGAACGGTACGTAGGAATCTGATCCAGAAACTGACCGGAACCTATCACGATGGTGTTTTTCCGGTTGGTATCCGGATAGGTCTGACTACAAGCAAGGTCCAGAAGGGTTAGAAGAGACTTGAGGGTCCGGGTAGAATCCGGTTTCAGTGTATTCGTTTTAAACGTACTCAAGGTCTTGAATTCGCAGGTACCGGTGCCGGTAGACGCTACTAATTGTCCTTTCGGATCGTAGATATTGATAAAGCTGACCTGATCCAGATACTGCGCGGCGGTTTTGTCTTTCGGCAGTCCTTTCCGGATGCGGTAGGTTGCCCGGACCATCGGGTATTGGGTGTTTTCCAACCGGCAGGCCTCTTCGTCTGACAACCGGTTGAACGTACCCTTCCGGGAGAGTGAACAGGCGCACAAGCTGGTCAGGACTACCAGAAATACAATCAGGTTTGGTTTTAAAATCACGATTTCAGCTTTTTAAGGAAATACCGGACGACATCTTCCGGATATGGATTTTGATAGCCTCTCGTGCCATGGAACAGCAGCTCACCGGTCTGCGGGCGAAAAAGATAATACTTGGGCGTTGCGATGATATCAGCGCTTGCGGCCGGGAAGGCAGCTTTAAGCAGCTCATCGGAACGTTTACGGGCGTCTTCCCGCAGAAAGGTTCCGGACCTGTAGCGCTCGGATGGAATCATCCGGACAATCTGTGAATCCAGCTGTGAGAAGAAAGCCGGGAACGAGCTACAGGCTTTTAGATCATCTCCCAGCACAAACAGGTACTGAACGTTATAGCCTTCCGAAACCAAACCATTCAGGTATGCAATCGCAGGAGACGTTCCGCCACAACCGGAAGACGAGGAAACGATTACAACCAGGTCTTTATCGTCATACCGGCGGATCAGGCTCCAAAGTCCTGCTGTATCGGCAAAGTAGATCCGGTACTGGAGTCATACGTCAGTCCGGTGCTGACCACCTGAAAACCCGTTTGACAGGGAACCGATTTTCGTTGTCCGGAAGCACTGGTGATACTGCCTATTCCCAATAGGACACCGATGGTTATTTTAATAAGCAGGTATGACTTCATAAGTGACTTCAAATCTGAATGAGATAGGTGTGCAGCATCCGGTTCTGGAAGAATAGTCGTCTGTAAAGGCGCGTTACAGTCGGTTGCTGAGGTAAAATCCAATCATAAACTGATTGGTCCAGAACACCCGGTCCTGGATGGATTCATCGTATTTCATCTGCGTAATCATGGTCAGGCGCAGGTTTTTTAAAAACAAAAAATGCAGGGCATTACTGATGTCGGCGGTGTATCCCGGCAATCGTCCCAGCTGGAGCCGGGAGGCAAAAATGTTGGCGTTAAACGCCCAGCCGATCTTTTTGGAAACCATGCGGGGCGGCACATTCACGATCAGATTCAGCCCGAAATCGGTGGCGTCTTTTTCGCCTTTGTGCACGCCATACAGTACATCCGACTGTCGGGTATCGTACAGCTCCTTGTTTCGGATGCGGGTAACCTTACCGCCAACCAGTCCCAGATCCACGGTGGCACCGGTGGCATGCTGCCAGCTTAACCCAAGGGAAAACACTTTGTATCCGGGCGACAGGTAATCGGAGAACAGGTACTGTTCGGTAGTGGTGTCGGTGTCCCGGTATTTACGGGTCGGCCAGAGCTGGCTTTTGATTTCGTACGACCCCATCAGACTGACGCCGTTTTTACGCAGGGGAATCTGAAGGGCATTCCGGAAGGTGTAGACGTCGGTGGTCTTCTCAGTGGTACTGTCGAAATAGTGTCGAAACCCATACTCGTTGACCAGATACGTACGGATGGTAAACCGCCGGAACTGCGCCCGGTTGTTGATAGAGAAGTTGTAATTAAAGTTCAGCTGGTTTTTGAGGTTGTCTTCTTCCAAGGCGTTTTCGTACCGAACCGCTGTAAACGTGGCGAAGAAGTCATATGTCAGCACATTGATCAGGTCATACCCACGATCCGGCACACGGGAAGCGGTAATCGGCGTATCGATAGCGGTTCGTTTTCCGGAATCGGACGGCAGACAGGCAGCCGCGCGGAGGGGACCCATCAGGAGCATCCATGTAACAAGCCACCCGATTTTCATGACAGAAAAGCTTCAGAAAGGGGGTCAATACGCACCGAAGTCAATGACCATACTGCCGTCCGACTGTTTTTGAGCAGGGTAGGTGCCGACAGCGACGCGCAGTTCATCCGGCCCTTTCAGACCGCTGATGATTTCTTTGCTGAGTGCAAAGGCTTCCTCAACTACAAACGTTCCGGAACGAAGCTTAGCCAGAACGTCTTCCGGGGTTTCCGACAGCGAGGCTGCGGGTAACCGCATGGTCAGGTGCATGGTTGTGGCATCCCAGGTAAAGGAAACGGTTAAGCTTTCTTTAGAGCTGATAGATTTATTGCCCGTGGACGTCTCACAGACGCTGAGTCCACTACAGTTTTTACTGGCGCGACCAAACGAAACCTTGGAGGTGACCGTATCGGCCTGGGCCAGCAACGAAAGGGTGAGGGCGCACGAAAGCACCACCGGAAACAGTTTATATTTCATGGGAACTAACTTTTATGTTTTGCACACGTTTTTTGTACCGCAATCATCTAGCTAGATTGCATATGGCAAGTTCAGTGTAGTCCGTACACCTAAATTTTTTCAAGAAAATAGCGCACTATATCCTCTGGATATGGATTTTTATAGTAGCGAAATCCGTGAAATAAAAGCTCACCCGTACTAGGACGAAAAATGTAAAATTTAGGTGTTCCAATTACATCTTTTTTTCCTTCAGGAAATGCATCCTTTAATAAATCGTCTGAACGTTTGCGATTGTCACCCTTGGATGAGTAAAAGGCTACTGGTACTACTCGTATAATTTGACTATCTATATCATGAAAGAAATTTTGAATATTATTGTAGTTATCTAAATCATCACCAGCTACAAATATATATTTTACATTATAATTTGATTTAATTAAATCTTTTATATAACCAATTGCATTATCTGTTCCACCACATTTTGTAGAACTGGAGATTAACACAATCAGACTTTTATCTTTAAAGTTGCTAAGTATGTTTTTTAACCCCTCCCTATTTGCCATGTATATGTTGTACTGGCTATCATATAAAAGTTCATTATTAATAAGAACTTTAAAAGAACTTTTACAACTAAAGTCTTTATCCTTAGCATTTATAGGGAATGAGAAGAGGAAGGATAGAACTCCCACAAAGAGAGAATATTTCATTTTATTTTCATTTTTTAATGTATAGCTGAGGTGAAAAAGTTTCACCTCAGCTATATAGTTTTTAATTTAAAATTACGTACCAAATATTTCTATCTTTATCATACCTGGTGGGGTAATTTCCAGTAGGTATAACAAGAGACTCACGAATGCCGATTGATGAAAGTTCGTTAGCTTGGAATTTTAGCTCTGATACTGGATAGCTTCCACTTGCCAACTCTTTTGGAAAACTCTTATTGAACTCGGTACCAGGCACGAAGATTACTCGCCCTTCGTCATCAATTCCGATATTTCCCTTAAAGGATAAAGCATCAGCTCTAACACTAATCTTACAAAGACCTTTTCCTATACATTCAGCCGATGTTCGATCCGCATTCCACTCCTTTGAACCCTTCTCGAAACTAACTTCAAAGCCAAATAGCTTGATTGCTGCCTGTGCTTGGTAAGACATTGCGCTAACAGCCATAAGGCCTAGAGCTAAAACGATTTTTTTCATACTTTTGAATTTGTTTAGTAGTGAGATTCCGCAGATGATGAGTCGAATTTTTACCTGCGGCGTTTCCACAAACAGTTTTAGTTTAGAAAAGAGTCTTGCTGACTGTGCACCGTCAGCGGACTCTTTTCGTCTTTAAACCCCTTTCGGAACGCGACACAAAGATTGAGCGGACCGGTTGCTTCCTGCAAGCTTTTTGGCCACTCATTTTATCCAAAATAGAAAACCGTTTTTCTGCTGTCAGAAAATTGGATCATTCTCGCACTCAAAGTCAGTTTGATTTTCCATTTTGGAAAAAGACGGCCATCGGACCGTTTTTCAGAACCCTTATCAGGGGTATATTGCCGCGTAATTTTTTTCTCCCCAAAAATTAGTGTTATGTCTATTCTTTTATCGTTTTACAACCATTTAAAATTTACGCGTTATGGCCAAGACTCAAAAGTTCCTTCAACACCTGAAGGATTATCGACTCCGCCAACGGCTTAGCCAGAAAGAAATCCGTGTGCAGATGCACTATTCAGCAAGTGCCTACTCCAAACTTGAAAATGGCCAGCGGACTGCCAAGCTCGAAGAAATCCTTGACATTATCTCTGAACTCAACCTGTCCGCCATCGAACTGATTTACTGGCTGTCTGATGCCGGCGTCCGGTTCCGGGAACTCGAAACGCAAGAAAAGTGTAATTACGAACAGGTAGTCGCCACGCTGAAAAAAGAGATTGCAATGCTTTAACCGAATTCAATTACACCTCTCCTGATGTATGCCATAAATCCTTTTTGCAGCGGAAACAGTACCTTTAAAATCTTACACGTATAATCAATTCTGTACGACAGCTATAAAACAACATAAAAAAGCCCTGGTGACGATCACCAGGGCTTTTTTTTTATGCTGGGGAGGAATATGGGTTTCGAACCCACGACCTTCGGAATCACAATCCGACGCTCTAACCAACTGAGCTAATTCCTCCGTCTGTACCCAAATCCTGAACATTTGAGAGGACAAAAGTAAGGCGCTTTTTTAGTAAAACGTACGGCTGCTTCCGGAAAATTTTATCCGACACCGATCCCCGCCTCACGCACCAACCCGCACCACTCACAGGTTTCACGCCCGCAGCCCCGGTCAAACTGGCCGGCCTGGATTTTTCTCCAGACTTCTTTCACCTGCTGCCGGACCGCTTTCCCATCCGCCTCGGTCAACGTAAACTCTTCCCGCACAGGAGCTCCCACTTCGCGCTCCAGAAACTCCATCACACCGGTTTTTACCAACCCATGCTGCCCGGTCTCGGCTTCTACCAGCAACTTGTAAAAGACCATCTGCCGCCAGTAATCTCCCCCCAGCGGATTATCAGGCGAGGGCGCGCCAGACTTCCGGAAGGCATTTTCGGCATTGCCGGTTTTATAATCCACGACTTTGGCACTTCCCGGATAAAACTCCAGCTTATCAATGCGACCAGTAAGTGGGATCCGGTTTTCCAGCAATACGCGCGGCACCACGTACTCGATTTCAACATCGGTATGCACCTCCGGAATCAACTCGGCATAATAGCGCTCCAGAATGCTTTTTCCCCGCACCCGGTAGCCTTCAAAGGCCTCTGGATTCAACTCCTCCCGGCTGGGTTCAAGCGCCAGTTCAAAGATGTTTAATACGGCTTCCAGGGTAGGCCAGACGCCCTGTGCTTTCCGGAAGCGGAACGCTTCTTCCAATACGGTATGCATCACCTTACCAAACGTAAAGTACACCGGCTCGGTCGTTACCACCTTCAGGATATTCTCGTAGTAAAACTGCAGCGGACAACGTAAAAACTTATTCAACGTACTGACGCTCAACGCCATTTGCCGCAGGTATCCTTTGTAAAGGGCACCTTCCGGAAGATCGATATACACCATCCGGTTGGGGTTAAAATCCGGCTTACGGGCACGCAATGCAGCCAGAGGCAACGTTTCCGGATCTACTCTTTCGCCCCGTTTAGTGGCAGCGACCCAATCGCTTAGCAATTGTCCAGTCATCACCAAGATCTCGGGATGGGTCAGCCCCAACGAGTACAGCACCAGCGGATTTTCCAGTAATGGCATCAGCGGCACCTTATCAGCTCCTTTACGACCCGCTATAGAGCGCCGGTAAAGCAGCAGACGGGCCAGATCTACCGGATCGTTGCCGAAATCGGGCTGAACCAGAATCCGGAACAGCAGCGACTCACCGGAATAGGGTTTCTCCGCTTCGCGTTGCAGATACGGATACAGTACAGAGGCCAGCATGAGCAGCTAAGGTAATTTCCCGGACGGAATCAAACCGGATAAAGGACTTTGAAAGCCACCGGATTAAAGGCGACGGAAGCATTGTTGATTGCAATTTCTGTAGATCAGCCCCGAAAGCGCGCTGTTCCGGAACCGCAGGCAGTCACGTTTAGTCTGTTTTCCGGAAATACAGGCGCGCAACCTGGCCATTAAATCCGTTGATGGAAATAGCGCGTTCCTCAGCGCCGTCTTTCAGGATCATGGCCACGGTGTTTTCCGGAATAGCGCCTTCACTGTGTAAAAAGATCGCCAACTCGCTCCAGTGGCCCCGTGTGACCGGCAAAATCAGGATCCGCCGGTCTTGTTGCAGCCGCTCGTTCACCAGTACATCCCGGCCATTGTAGCGTACGGAAATAACATCCCCATCGTTCTGCACGCCATCCCAGAGTTCTATCACAATACTGTCTCCCCGCACGCGGTAGGTATTCTGCAAGGCAGCGGTATCCAGTATTTGGACCGGCGGTGGTGTGGCTGCTACTGGTTCCGGAAGTTTTTTGGGCGGCACCGCAACCGGAATGGGCAATGGCAATGAAGTGCGCACCTCGATGTCTGGAAGCGAGGCGCTTAGAACCGGTTTCAGGATTGGCAGCCTTGCGATGGTTTCCGTTTTGCGGGGTTCCGGCTTTGGGTCTGGTTTGGGCTCCGGTTTTGGTTGTGGCTTGGGCTGCGGTTTGAGTTTGGGTTCGGGCTTCGGCTCTGGTTTCGGTTGCGGTTTTGGCGGTGGTGGCGGGGTCGGGTCCAGGTCAACAAACGTCATAACCCCGCCATCACAGGGGGTTCCATCAGGCTGGCGACTGCTAAACGGTCCGTTCCAGACCCGGCGACCTGGAGTCTTGGTCAGGGTAAGCCGGGCGGCAAAAAAACACAGGACCGAACCCGGTTCGTCGTAATCCATGCTTTGCGTCTCGCGCAGGTACATTTCCTGCCCATCGTCCGAAAGGCGTCCGATCAGGGTTGCCTTCAGATCGCCATTCGGAGACTGGGTGACACTGTAGCCGGTGAGCTTAGCCCCATTGGCCGTATAATAAATATAATAGTACTGGGGTGGATGGCCGGCAATGCGCACTTCGCCCCGCAACGTACGCTTATACTTCTGCGCAGAGACAGGCAACGCAGAAACCAGCAGCAAAAGCAAAAAAGATAAAAGCCGCATCAGAGGTGCAAAAATAGCCGTTGCCTGTTTCCGGAACGGGATGTTCTGAAAGATTGTAAAAATTGCGCCCGAAAGGCGGCCGGATACCCGGTCAGAAGTGTTCCCGGATATATCCGTACTCATATCGGGCCGATTCGCACTCAAAAGTCATCCTCACGCTTGCACAATCAAAATCAGTGTATTATCATTACGCACTCTTTTATTTTTACATGAAAAAACAATTCATTACGCTCGCTGCGGCCTTGTTCATACTGGGCGCATCTCCACTGACACCTGTACGGGCAGCTTCATACCCCACAACAATCGTTTCCGGAACTGCTCTAGAAGCCAGTACCGTTGTGAATGCTGAGCTGTCGACGGCTGTGAGTGCAACAACCGTTCATGCTACTAAAGTGCAGAAGACTCAAAAGTCTTTCTTCGCAAAACTGAAGTCTTTCTTCACCAGCGGAAAAAGCCAGGTTGTCGCGCTGATTTTGGTATTGCTGGTAGGCGGATTGGGAATCCATCGCTTTTACCTGGGCTATACCTGGCAGGGCGTGGTTCAGTTGCTGACACTCGGCGGACTGGGCATTTGGTCATTGATCGATCTCATTCGCATTATCACAGGCGATCTGCAACCGAAAGACGGCTCGTACGATCAAACGTTCTAAGCATTCTGTTTACAAATGAAACGACTCGCTTCTCCATTGAGAAGCGGGTCGCTTTCGTTTTCGAACTACCAGAAGCATCCAACTACCTCGTGGCAGGGCGTCGGCCGGTTTCCCGAAGCGACTGTAGCTGTTCCGTGTACAGAATTTTAATCAATCCGTCTGCCAGACCGATCTTAGGCACATAAATTTCGTCGGCGTCGATCCATTTCATGACCGCCAGATAAATTTCCATGGCCGGTACGATCACATCGGCGCGATCTTTCCGGAACCCGTATAAATGGCTTCGTTCCCGTACCGACTGTTCGCTCAGCTGCCGGTAATAATTTTTCAAAAAAGTCAGCTGCAACGGACGACCTTCTTTTCGCTTGGATACTGAGAAAATTTTATTTATGTTTCCCCCGGTACCAATCGCTTTTACTGGCTGGTAGCCTTTGATATTTTTTTTCAGGAAGCGCTTCATTGCGTCCCATTGGTCTTTGTGCACCCCGCCCTGCAACAACCGGATGGTACCGATATTGAAGGATTCTTTGGCGACCATTTCGTTGCGTGAAAACAGCGTGACTTCCGTAGACCCTCCACCCACATCAATGTACAGATAACTCCGGCGCGTACTCAGGGCCTCTGCGATATGTGTTTCGTACAGAATCGATGCTTCTTCCTGCCCACTGATAATCCTCAGGTCAATGCCGGTTTCGGCACGGACCTTATCCATCAACTCGGGTCCATTGGCCGCATCGCGCATGGCTGAAGTAGCCGCTGCCTTTACGGCTTCTACCTTGTACAGGTCGATAAGATTTTTGTACACCTTCATCGTTCCCAGCAACAGCGCTTCCCGTTCCGGTGAAATCCGACCGGTGCTAAATACGTCCAGTCCCAGCCGCAACGGAATGCGCAGTAGGTTCAGCTTGGTATAATCCACCGTTCCATCGTCATAGACCGAGGTTTCTACAATCAGCAGGCGGGCGGCATTGGAGCCAATGTCGATGGCGGCAAGAATCAAGGGTCGTAGCGCTTATTCCGGAGGTATTGATAAATGGCCAGTTGCGAACGGCGTTCCGGTTCGGATTCACGCCGCACCACATACCGGTTGCTTTGGTCGTTGTCCAAAATACGACCTTTTACGTTTTCGGCCAGCTGAATGTTCAGAATGTCAATCAATTCCTCCTGAAGCGCCGGATCTTTAATGGGACAGGCCGCTTCTACCCGATGATCGAGATTGCGCACCATCCAGTCGGCCGAAGAGATAAATACCTGGCGTTTTCCACCCGCTTCGAATACAAAAACCCGGGCGTGTTCCAGGTACTGATCTACAATACTGATGGCCTGAATCGGTTTCCGGAAAAGCTTCTGGTCGGTCACGGCGGTCAGGATGCCGCGTACAATCAGTTTTACGTCTACACCAGCCCGGGCGGCCTCATACAGTTTCTGAATCGACTCCTGATCGGAAAGCGAGTTCATTTTCAGAATCATAGACGCGTCTTTCTTTTTCCGGGCGGTGCGCACTTCCTGCGCCACCAGATTCAGGAAAAAAGGCCGCATATTCACCGGGGCTGTAGGTAAGGTCCGGTTCAGCGCCAGCTTTTGCAACGGCTGCTTGGGATCTTCCAGGACGGTAAAAATCCGGTTGGCATCCATAATAATGGCCTTATCGGAGGTCATCAGACAATGATCACCGTAAAAGCGGGCGGTGCCTTCATTGATGTTGCCGGTCGAGATAAAGGCGTACTGCTTGGTACGGTTGAACTCGCGCTTTTTAATGACGCAGAGTTTGGCGTGCACTTTCATATCCGGCGGTCCGTGAACTACCTGGATGCCTTCGTCTTCCAGCACCCGTTTCCAGTACAGGTTGGCTTCTTCGTCAAACCGGGCGCGCAGTTCCAAGACTACGATGACCTGCTTGCCATTCCGTACAGCGTTGAGCAGGGCATTGACGATTTTGGAATCGGAGGCCAGCCGGTACGCGGTGATTTTAATGCTTTGAACAAACGGATCGATGGCTGCCTCCCGCAGCAGATCAATAACCGAATCAAAAGAGTGATACGGGAAGTTGAGCATCACGTCGCGCTTATCCAGCACATCCATAATGCGCCGGGGCTGCACCAGCAGCGGATGCACAAAGGGCCGCTCCCGCTTCCCGGTATTTTCAAAGACTTCTTCCGGAAAGTTCATGAAGTCTTTGAAGTTGTGGATCCGGCCGCCGGCAATCAGGTTGTCGCGACGGGTGAATCCCAACCGGCGAATCAGGTAGTCGAGCAGCGTGGGTTCGATAGTGCGGTCGTAGATAAACCGGGTGGCCCGGCCCCGCTTCCGGGCTTTCAGCCCTCGTTCCAGCTCTTCAATCAGGTTGGTACTTACATCCTGATCGGTTTCCAGTTCGGCATCGCGCGTTACCTTGATAATCGCAGACATAAACTGGTCGAACCCAAATGGCGCAAACAGCGTAGGCAGTGAAAACCGGATAATGTCTTCGAGCAGTATGATGTGCTTCTCACCATTATCGGTCGGCAGAATCACAAAACGGGGCAATACTTTGGTCGGAACCGAGATCAGCGAATAGCGTTGCAACAGCGGATTGGCGCGATTGCCCAAGACACAGGCCAGATAAATGGCTTTATCGTTGAGCAGCGGCTGCGTCGGCATGCTTTCAATCATCAGCGGCACTACCTGCGTACGGACCCGTTCATCGAAATACTGCGCAACAAATGCTTTCTGCGCTTTGGTAAGCTGCTTTTCAGTTTTCAGGAAGATGTGTTCCTTCGCGAGCTGCTTTTGAATATCGGCCCAGATCTTATCAAACTCACTTTGCTGCGAGGCCACCTTATCGGTGATCTGACGCAAAATCTTTTCCGGATTTACTTCCAGATGGACCTTGGACGCCTTACCGAGACGCACCATCCGCGCCAGGGTAGCTACGCGGACCCGGAAAAACTCATCCAGGTTGTTGGAGAAAATCCCCAGAAACTTCATGCGCTCGTACAGCGAGACAGTCGGATCCTGGGCTTCCTGTAAGACGCGGCCATTAAAGGCCAGCCAGGACAGGTCACGGACGATGGTTGGTTTGGTATGCTTCAAAACGTAAGACGCGGAGGAACTAAGCGGGCATAAAAATAACCGTGCTAACCCCTATCAGGCGAACACGGTTCGAAGACTTAACATAAGACTACACATAAAAAAGCGCTTCCGGAAGGGCGGAAACGCTCACTACACACCGAAACGGGCTCTTTAAAACCGCTCCAGCTTGCAGTTGATCAGCCGACCTTCTGTAATCTGATAGTTCTTGCCGTCTTTCTCGGCCACACCGGAAAAGGTTCCTTCCAGGATGCGGGCGGTGGTATCAAAGCGGGTGATGGTTACCGTTCCGGATTGAAATGTAGCCATCTGATAATCGCAGTAATGCGGAAAATAACCGCCGATCGCCTCGGCCTTGATATCAGGCCCCAACGCACGTACGCCGGTCTTCCAGTCCTGAACGTTTATATTGATCGTACGACCATCTTTATGCATTGACGAGGTGAAATTGATGATCGGTGAACCGGCGACAAGCTCCTGCCAGCTACAGGTATGGTTATAGGTACTCACCGGTACGCCGTCGACCTTAAAGGTGATTTGGCCTTTGGATTGATCCCAGCTGCCGCCACAACCATTGATGGCGACATCGTCGTTGCCATTTCCGGAAGAATTGGAGCTGTCGCTTTTACTACAGGCGGTGCAACCACAAAGGGCTACCAGAAACAGGAACAGAATGTTTTTCATAGGAGTGTGTTTAGGAAGTCCACAAACCTAGCAAGTCCCGAAAGCGAGGACAATCCCTAAAACGGGTGATTTTGTTCAGAATATGCCTGGTAAAAGGAGCCTTCCGGAAAAGACACTTTTGAGGTCAGTGCCGGTATCTTACAGCGTTTCCAATGCCTTCTGCGAGGCCATTTGTCCGGCGGCTTTTTTGGTATAGCCGGTTCCCCGCGCCACTTCCGCACCGTTGAATAATACGGCAACGGTAAAAATACGACGGGCGCCTTCCTGCTGATCCGAGATCAACTCGTAGTCTACCTTATCACCACGACGCTGGGCCAGGCTCAGCAACTGATTTTTATAATTGGTATCGGTGATGGCCAGTGCGTCAATATCTACATACTTCCGTAGCAGGATCCGCAGGATAAACCGGCAGGTTTTTTCGTAACCAGTGTCCAGGTACACGGCTCCAACCAGGGCCTCCAGCGCATTGCCAAAAATATGGGAACGGCCCAGTGCGCGGTCGGCGCGGTTGAACTGAATCAGTTTATCCAACCCCATTTGCAAGGCAATTGCATTGAGCGACTCGCGACAAACAATTCTGGACCGGAGTTCGGTCAGAAAGCCTTCGTCCTGCGTGGGGTATTTTTTGAACAGATATTCGGCGACCACAGAGCCCAGAATGGCGTCGCCCAGAAATTCCAGGCGCTCGTTGTTGGCCGCCAGCACTTCGTTGACCGAGCGATGCGTCAGGGCCGCTTCATAGTACGGCAAATACTGCGGATGAAATCCCAGAATCTGATCGAGCTGGTATGACAGTTCTTTGCCGCCGCCCAGGTAGCGCCGGATCCGTGCTACGATCCCAGCCATGGCGGAGCGGTTTTAAGAGTCTTCGTACTTCTTGAAAATAGTGGTGGCATTGTGCCCGCCAAAACCAAAGGTATTGCTCAACGCAGCCCGTACCGGACGATGCTGTGCTTTGTTGAACGTCAGGTTCAGCCTCGGATCAATGTCCGGATCGTCGGTAAAATGGTTGATCGTAGGCGGAATGGCATCGTGCATCACCGCTTTGAGCGCTGCAATCGCTTCGATAGCGCCTGCGCCGCCCAGCAGGTGACCCGTCATGCTTTTGGTAGACGAGATGTTCATGTTATAGGCATGCTCCCCAAAAACCTTCTGAATCGCCAGCAATTCCGCCACATCGCCCAGCGGCGTAGACGTCCCGTGTACGTTGATATAATCAATGTCTCCGGCCTGCATACCGGCATCTTCGAGGGCTGCATTCATCACGTTGATGACCCCACGTCCTTCCGGATGCGGTGCGGTCAGGTGATAGGCATCGGCACTCATACCACCGCCGGCCACTTCGGCCAGGATGGTTGCGCCCCGCTTTTTGGCGTGCTCCAGTTCTTCGAGCACTAACGCACCGGCACCTTCGCCCAATACAAAACCATCACGGTCTTTATCGAACGGACGGGAGGCTGTTTCCGGGGAATCGTTGCGCTCCGACAAGGCTTTCATGGCATTAAATCCACCAACGCCTGCCTCGGTGATTACCGCCTCAGAACCACCGGCAATGATCGCATCGGCCTTACCCAAACGGATGAGGTTGAACGCATCAATCAGCGCGTTGGTTGACGACGCACAGGCAGAAACCGTTGCGTAATTCGGCCCCATAAAGCCGTATTTCATCGAGATGTGTCCAGAAGCAATATCCAGAATCATCTTGGGGATGAAGAATGGACTGAACCGTGGGGTCCCGTCGCCGGTCGCGTAATTCCGGATTTCTTCGATAAAGGTGATCATGCCACCGATACCGGAGGCCCAGACCACACCGACGCGTTCTTTATTGATCGCGCCTTCCACATCGATACCGGCCATCTTCACCGCTTCTTCGGCGGCTACAATAGCGATCTGGGAAAAGCGATCCAGCTTCCGTACTTCTTTGCGCTCAAAATGGTCTTCGGGATTGAATCCTTTGACCTCACAGGCAAATTTGGTTTTGAATTTGCTGCTATCAAACTGCGTAATCGGCCCCGCACCGGAAACGCCACTCAGCAATCCGTCCCAGTAATCAGGAACGTTATTGCCAAGTGGGGTCAGGGCGCCAATGCCCGTAACGACGACGCGTTTCAGGGTTGCTGTCATAAACAGTTGAAGGAAATAAAGAAGTAGTAACGTATTCAGCAGCAGGTAGAACGAACCTGTTGCCGGATACAGCTTATTTTACGTGCTCTTCGAGGTAAGATACAGCTTGTCCAACAGTAGTGATGGTTTCAGCCTGTTCGTCAGGAATAGAGATGTTGAATTCTTTTTCGAATTCCATAATCAGTTCTACGGTGTCCAGAGAGTCGGCACCCAGATCGTTGGTAAACGACGCTTCCGGAACGACATCGGCTTCATCTACGCCGAGTTTGTCCACGATAATTTTCTTCACTCGGTTTGCGATTTCAGACATGGCTGTTGGATTGGTTTAAAAAGAGAAGGTGCAAAAATAGTTTTTCAGGTCAATTTCCGAACGACCAAAAGTCGTTTTTCCCGAAATATCCTGAAACAAGGCCTTAATAGGGCAGCAAAGCAGCCATTTCAGCGTCTGAAAGCAGGATTAAGACTGGTAAAAAGGCTGTGCCGCTGTCTCCTGAAAGTCATTCCACAGCTGTTGAACCACTGTAGCCGCCGGTAAAATGGCATCAATCAACGCAGCCGCCTGTCCGATTTCGAGTTCGCCTTCGGTCAGATCACCTTCCCACATCCCCAGTTTGGCCCGTCCGCGCCCCAACAATTCCGCAAGCGTCGCCTCATCCGCCCCTTGAAACTCAGCTTCGGCCACCCGCTGCTGAAACGGATTCTTCAACAGCCGGACCGGCGTCAGCTTTTTGAGGGATAATATGGTATCGCCTTCACCCGCAGCGACGACGGCTTCTTTAAACGCCAGATGACTGGAGGCTTCCGGAGTGGCTACAAACCGGGATCCGACCTGAACGCCTTCTGCGCCCAGCGCCATAACGGCGTATAGCTGCCGGCCGGTAGCGATGCCACCAGCAGCAATCACGGGAATTTTGACAGCCTCCCGAACCGCCGGAATGAGACAGAGCGTAGTAGTTTCTTCCCGACCATTGTGTCCACCCGCTTCAAAGCCTTCGGCTACTACGGCATCCACCCCGGCGTCTTCGCTTTTCTTCGCAAATTTGGCGGAGCTGACGACGTGTACAACCGTGATACCAGCTGCTTTGAGCGTAGCCGTCCAGGTTTTAGGATTCCCGGCAGAGGTAAATACAATAGGCACCTTTTCGTCGAGAATGGTCTGAATATGCTGGTCGATATCCGGATACAGCAGCGGCAGGTTGACGGCAAACGGCTTGCTGGTAGCAGCTTTGCAGTTCCGGATATTTTCGAGTAGCTGCTGTGGATACATACTGCCGGCGCCGATCATGCCCAGTCCACCGGCATTGGAGACAGCGGCGGCTAGTTCCCAGCCCGAAGCCCAGATCATTCCGGCCTGGATAATGGGGTAGTCAATGCCAAAAAGCGCCGTAATGCGGTTGGAGAAGGAAGTAGAAGACGACGTCATAGAAAAACAAAAATAGGCTACCGGTTGAATGAAGCCTCGGTAAGGCTGAAGGTCCGGAATGCAGGTTAGTCAGGCCGTTGTCAGGCGCACAATCTTATAATGCAGGCGCAGCACCCGGAGGCCCATAAAATCCACGGTATGCTCACAGCGCAACACCTGCTGTGCATCCAGATACAGATAAAAATGCTCCTGCAGACTTTGCAGGTAGCGAACGTAAACCGCACCTGCGCTACCGGCCGTCATGCGGTAAAACCCCGGATCGCCCGGCCGACGGCCTTTGGAGATCAGCCGGAATCCACCATCGCCGGTAGCTTCCGGACGCAGAAAAACCGTTGCGCTTCCGGACGGCAGCGGAAAACTGACTTTTACACAGGGATGGGGATATTTACCGGACGTTCCGACCGAATACAGCCCCGTATAGATTACCCGGTTCATCGCGGGCAAGGTCCGGAGCCAGCCGGTATAGCGGCGGTTCCCGGCAGCATCCACCATCGGCAGAATCGTACTGGTCATGCCGCCGGCCAGTTCCATGGCGGAAACCGGGAAGTTGAGCTGGTTCATGGAGCGGCTGACAAAGCGCGTGAGCGTCCACAGAAACATCCGGGTACTCAAAGCCGCTTCGCTCCAGGCCTCCAGCTGAAACCGGGCCGTATGCTCGTAAAATTCGCGGATGAGCGGCGCCACGGCATCCGGGTTAAAGTCCGGACTGCGCAACCGCTCAAAATCCGGAATCAGCCCGGCATCTGGATCGGGCGCTACCGTAAGGTGTTCATCAGCCGCCAGTTGCTCGTAAAAGCCGGCACCGATGGGGGCATCTTTGGCGCCGAACGGCGATTGCAGCCACTGCCAGTCGGCCGGTTGTACGCGCCGGCCCGTGAGCCGGATACCCCGGCGGATGCTGACCGACAGCAGTGTTCCAATGGATCGCTCCAAGGCGTTTTTGGGATTCATAAGGGGTCAGGACGTAAGCAACAGCTCCTGAAACAAACCAACAAGATACCTTCTTTTACAGCAGCCTTCTGTTCGTTACGACTCCGATGCCCCGGCTGGCAGGTCCAGGCTTTTCCAAAGGTAGCGGCAGGCCAGGGTGCGATACGGCCTCCAGCGGTCGGCCAGTTGCTGCATGCGCTGGTGCAGGGCCTTGCCGGTTTCCGGAAGGTCATACAGCCGGCGCATGGCATTCTGAATGCCGAGATCGCCGGCGCTGAACACATCGGGCCGGTCCAGGGCAAACATCTGGATCATCTCGGCCGTCCAGGGCCCGACGCCTTTGATCTGCGTGAGGTGGGCCGTAAGGGCTTCAGCAGTCATCGGCTGCATTTCGGCCAACGCCAGGTGCCCGTCAATCGCAAATTGGGAAATGGCTTTGACATAGGTGGTTTTCTGACGCGACAGTCCGAGGGTCCGGAAGGTGTCGTCGGGTTCGGCCAGGATGGCCTCCGGTGGCAGGGCGGTACCGGTGGCGAAGTGCTGGTGGAAGCGCTGCCAGATAGCGGCGGCGGCTTTGACCGAGATCTGCTGGCCCAGTACCGACCGCACCAGTGCCGCATACAAATCCGGCTCTACCTGTGGGGTATAATTTAGCTCAATACGGTCGATCACCGTTCCCAGCACCGGATCGGCTGCTTTTAAAAACGATGTTCCGGAAACAGACCAGTGTGGGGTTGAAGATGGAGACATAGCAGAACCTAATTTCTGGAGAAGAGTATTTACAACCCAAGATAGATTGAAAGGCACTATCTCATTTGATCGTTTTTCTACACCTATATTTGCATCCGATTTTTTCTCATTTCATGTGCCGCCGCATTCATACACGATTCCGTCTACGGGCTTATCCGGTAGCATCTCCTGTTGTGCGACAGGTCTGGAACTAACATCGCGATGCGATGCGTTTGTCCAATCATTTGTTTTGTTTCCGGAACGCCCCGCACGAATCGCTTCGCTGCGGGGCTTTTCTTTCATCTCTTAAAAACCTCTTCCACTCATGAAAAAAACTTCATCCGTCCTGTTTCCCACATCGCAGGCTGCCACCATCCGCAGCCTTTTATTCCTGCAATGTAAATCCATGAAACATGGCTCACTCTTCTCAACCGTTTATAGAAACTACCGCCTACCGGCTTCGAACCAAGCGACAACGCCGGCGGGCACGGCTTAAAGACCGCGACAGGCAACTGCTTGCACTTGATAAACGACGAGAGACTCTTTGGCAGCTTCAACGCGAACGGCTCTGGATTCTCATAGATCCGCCCATCGTACGCGGCTGGAAGCGCTCCTTTATCCTGCGCGATGACGTAGCCCGCCATCAGGATGCGCCGCTGTACGAACGCATTCTGGAACGCATCAATGAGACGCAGTACAGCTACCGCCGCGATTTTAAACAGAAAACGCGACGTCAGGGCCGGAAGATTCATGTAGTGCGCGAACAACACCTGAAACGATTGGATTCCTGGGAATGGAGCCGGTGTGCGTTCACTCCGGAAGAAGCGGCCCAGTTTGACTGGGTTGGGGAACCTTCCACGCATGGGGCGGTTACATGGCGCGCGGTGTTTCGCGAACCCTGGCGATTTGTGTTGCGCATCCAGCCCAATATCATTACCAAGACCCGGCAACACGATGAAGGGCTGGAAGCCGAACTGAAAGCGATTGCTAATTACTTGGATCGCAATCAGCTACACGGACGACTCAATACCCTTTTAAAGGGCGGAGGCTATCGTTCTTGGCGGCGGGAAAGCAATGTACCCAAGGACCGGTCTCACCCAAGTCGCCGCTCCTTCCGGAACGTTCCCTTACATGCCATCCTGGGCCAAAACAGCTTTTTCCAAAGGGTATCCGTATGGTATCACCTGCAGCAGTTGTGATGGCAGCGGTGAACTCACCTATGGGTTAGCAGTTTGTAAGCAAAGGTTATAGGACCTACAGTACCGTCGACCAATAGAGCAACAAAAAATTACTCAACTTCTACTGATACCTACTTTGTCTCTACTTCAGGAAAATTTCCCCAATCCTTACCAGTATAAAACCATAATGATCCTTCTCCCCTTGCTACCGAAAAGGTGATTTCGGGGGGTCCACTACAATAATCTAGCAACCATCATAATAATATTATATTCAGTTCTCAGTAAAGCCCTATTATGCAAATTATAATTCTTAAGTGATACTAGTGGAATTCTTAGTATCCGCGTTTGAGAAAGGCTGGACCTTTGCGAATGATATCCTTAGCAATCGCGAAGAAGAATTCGGGTGGATACTGAACTACATACAAAAGCCCCGGACACTTGGCCGGGGCTTTTGCATAATTAATATGAAGTTGCTTATTCTACTACTAAACGTACAGTATAAGTTCCACTTCGTACAACGTATACGCCACCAGCAAGTCCTGCAGGTAATACCAGTTGGGCCTGGCCGTTGCCATCAGCAGAGGTCGTAAACACACGGCGCCCCAGTCCATCATAAACTTCTACCGCTGCGCCAGCTTGAGCACCAGTCAGTTTGCTGACACGGCCAGGGTTAGGCACCAAGGTCAGCCTTTGGATTGGTGAATTGTACAAGTTCACGTTGCGCACTGGTGAATAGCTGGTAGTGCCGTTCTGGTCTACCTGTCGCAGACGGTAGTACACCCGTTGAGCTCCATAGCGTATCAGACTATTATCCTCGAAACCATAGCCGGCAGGATTGTTAGTATTGCCCTGCGCCATTACAGTGCCGATCCGTTCGAACGTTAAGCCATCAATGGAAACTTCAACCTCAAACCGGTCACTGCTTTTCTCTTGTGCAGTGGTCCAGTGCAACATGGCAGCCGCGCCTTCCTGTACGGCAGTGAACGTTATCAGCTTAACCGGTAAGGAACTCGTACCAGTGGAGCCAATGACTGTCTGGCTGAACGAGGTAACCGGGAACGTTACGGTACTTGCTACAGCATCAGCAGCCGTGGCGGAGATCGGTGCATTGAAGGCGCCTTCGCTGTTACTTCCCCGCTTAAACAGTTTCAGGTTGGAAGGCATAGATGCATCGGCTGCGCTGATGTCGTTAGCACTAAGCGTATAGGTAACGTTGGCAGCGGTAAAGCTGCCGCCGGTATACTTATCCACAATCCAATAGGCCCGTCCGTGAACGCTGTTCAAGCCAGTAGTGCTGGGCTGGGTGCCAAGAGGCTTCCCATCGAGGCGGAACACCACCATTTCAGAGCTACCCGTTACACCACTAAAAGCCATACTGACGTTGGTGCCCGCGAAATTATAGGTTGTGTTGGCAGATATCACCTGGAGGTTGAAGGCACCGGAGCTAATCGGGGCAGGGCTGTTGACACGGGTGGCACCGGTAATCGTACCTACCGAATTACTGATTATATCGAGAGTGGTGTTTCCTGCGTCGTTGAACTGTACATAGGAGATCAGGTTCAATTCTGTTCCGGTGAGGGAGAGGTGGCGCATCCGGCGGAATTCTATCTGGCCAAGCGCACGGTTCCACTGGCTTACCTCATCGATGTCACCGGGAAAATTATTGGTGGCCGAGGCTGCCACATTCCCGATGAAGTTGACAGGAGTGGCAGCCGGCGTACCGCTAGCCCCGGTACTGCCTACGTTTTCCCCATCGAGATACAGGGTCAGGGTGGCGCCGTTATAGGTAACGCTCACGTAGTGCCATTCATCGGCGGATATGATCGCGGGACCCGTTTGCATACTATACTCTACCGAACCCGTACCAAAGCCTGCACCTAGGCGTCCATCGCCGGTAACATACATATAAGGCGCGGCGGAGTTACCCGTACCGTTGCCCAGTATGTAATAGGTTGCAGAGGTAGGCGTACTGGTAGCAGGCTTGATCCATGCGACTTGGGAATAAGCTCCGCCAGTACCGGTATTTAGCGTTGGCGCCGGATTTGTGCTGGCGCTGAAATCCACATAGCCCGGCGTTGTATTACCGGTAAAACGGAGCGCATTGCCGGCTGATCTGCTGCCCTGCACAATCTGGCGACTGCCGGCTGGTGCCGGGTTGCTGGGATTACGTGTGCTGGGGAATGAGCCATCGTATAATGTGAAGCTCGGTGCTGTTGCGTCGAGTATGTTAGCGTTCGTAGCGCCGGGGGCAACGTCGTACACCAGCCAGAAGTAATTCGTGCCCGCTACTAACTGCCGGTTGCCACTGATGGTGTAGCTGCCGCTGGGGCTGATATTGTCGCTGCCAAACTGATTGGTAGTCGCAAAGGTGGAGCTGGTGCCGGTATAGTAAATGCGTGCTTTTGCAATGTCAGCCGGGTTGGTGCTGCCGGTTGTAGTAAAAGTGAATGAGGTAGCGCTAATTGGTGCATCGGGCCCGCCCCCAATGACGATGCTGACCTGTAGAATGGCCTGGTTGGTGCTTCCTGCATTCACACGCACAGTACTGGCTTGTGCGGCTGCGCTGCTGGTGTAAGTGGCTGGAACTTGTACCGTGAACGTATTGGTGGGACTGGGCGCGCTCACTTGGCCAGAGAGCTCAGCAGTAGCGTATACTTGGTGAGTACCGCTGGTCAGAGGCGTGCCGGAGAATGTCCGGATCCAGGTACCCCCTGAGTTTGGGGTTACAGCGGCGCCAACTTGGAACCCGTCTATGTATACCCTTACGGTGCTGCCAACCGGAGCGCTTCCAAGACTTGTAGGGGTTGAGTTAGTCGTAGCTCCATTCGAGGGAATAGTGACTGTAGGGGATGCTGTCTGAGTCCAAGCAACGCTGGAACACAGGAGTAGCAGAAGACAAATAAGTAGGTGTCTTTTCATATATATGTTGTTTTTGTTAGGATATACCATTTGGCTTCAGTTGTAATGTAGATAAATGAAGCCTGCGGTCATTTGGCGCAGTGGATAGCTAATTGATACTACAGCGCAAATTTTCGGATACAATGATAATTGCTAAAAGTGGGATATACTAACCAAATACCATAGTATTTATATAGTAGTATAAATTAAAATGCAATGTATTTCCTTACTTATCGCAGCCGAAAGGGGAACAGCTCAAATGACCTTATGATTGATGTGGCACAATGAGGCTTTTGAGCACGATTGTACTAATAAAATTAATTATATCTATATGTTTTTCACTTCCGCAACCTTTACGTTCATCGTTAGTTGTGATAAACAAGAGTACTTATGAAATAAAGTTATTTCAACTCATTTTAAATTACTCTTTTCAAGACTTACGCTTGATCCTAGCAATCAGTTGGTTCAAACGACAAAACCCGCGCTGAGCGCGGGTTTTGTATTCTGGCGGACCGGACGGGACTCGAACCCGCGACCTCCGCCGTGACAGGGCGGCATTCTAACCAACTGAACTACCGATCCAAAAATCCCATCGCTTACGCTTTGGGAGGGCAAATGTAACGCGGCGGTTTCTAAACTTCCAAATTTTCTGGACAAAAATTTTCCGGATGCTCAGCGCTTCTTTCAGGCTGCATTCGATCCTAGATACGGCAGATGCAGCCGGCTGTGGTACTTTTGCGTTCCTATCCTATTTAAGTAACCCTTTCCCACACCCGCCTGTATGCAATTTCTGGAATTTGAAAAGCCGCTCGAAGACCTGTACCAACAAATCGACAAGCTGCGTGAGGTGTCGGAAAAAAACAAGCTCGATGTCAGCGCGTCTATCGCGGAGCTGCAAAGCACCATCGAGGAAAAACGCACCGATCTCTACAACAATCTGACGCCCTGGCAACGGGTACAGGTATCGCGCCATCCGGAACGACCGTACACGCTTCATTACATCGAACAGATCTTTACCGGATTTACCGAACTGCACGGCGACCGGCAGGTGAAAGACGATAAAGCCATGGTGGGCGGGATGGCCGAACTGAACGACATGCCCGTGATGATCATCGGTCAGCAGAAAGGTACCAATACCAAGATGCGGCAGCTGCGCAACTTCGGTATGGCCAATCCGGAAGGGTACCGTAAAGCACTGCGCCTGATGAAACTGGCGGAGAAGTTTAACCGTCCCATCATCACCTTTATCGACACGCCTGGTGCTTACCCGGGTATCGAAGCCGAAGAACGCGGTCAGGGTGAAGCCATTGCCCGGAACCTGTTTGAAATGATCAACCTGACCGTACCGGTGATCTGCGTCATCATCGGCGAAGGCGCTTCGGGCGGCGCACTGGGCATCGGTATCGGCGATCGTGTAGCTATGCTCGAAAACACCTGGTACAGCGTGATCTCACCCGAATCCTGCTCCTCGATCCTGTGGCGCGACTGGGACCATAAAGAACAGGCGGCTACGCAACTGCGCCTCACCAGCGAAGACATGAAAGGCTTTGAGCTGGTGGATGATGTATTGCGCGAACCCCTGGGCGGTGCACACAACAAGCCCGAGGAAATGGCTGCAACCCTGAAAGACTATCTGATCCGGACGCTGGGCGAGTTGATGCCTATAAATGCTGAAACCCGCATCGATACCCGCATCGAGAAATATTGCCGCATGGGCCGCTTTGTTGAGTTGGAACCCGGCGAACAACCTTAAAAAATTCCCGGCAGACGATCGCTGCCTTTTGAAGACGCTTCCTTTTTACCCTTTAAGCTCCGGCGTACTGCCTGCTGTCTTATGCATCTTTTTTCCGGAACCGGCGTAGCCCTGATCACGCCTTTTGACACCAACGGCCAGGTCGATTTTGAGGCGCTGGACCGCGTTGTAGAGCATGTAATTACCGGACAGGTCGAGTACCTCGTGGCATTGGGCACGACTGGTGAAACACCTACGCTTACCCATGCCGAAAAGCTGGCCCTGCTGCGGGCGATTGTCCGGAAAACAGCCGGACGGGTGCCGGTGGTGTGCGGGGCCGGTGGTAATCATACCACCGGGGTTATTGACTGGATTCAGGAGGTGCAACAGGAAGGTATTGCCGGATTGCTGTCGGTAGTTCCCTACTACAACAAACCCTCCCAGGAAGGCATCTACCAGCATTTTGCAGCGATAGCTGCCAGCACGGAGCTGCCCATTATCCTGTACAATGTACCGGGCCGGACGGTGACCAATATGCTGCCGGCAACAACCCTGCGACTGGCGCAGGATTTCAACCATATCGTAGCCATCAAGGAAGCCAGCGGTTCCCTGCCGCAATGTATGGAACTGGTAGCCAGTGCGCCCGATGGGTTTGCAGTGCTGTCCGGCGATGATGATCTGGTGCTGGCGCAACTGGCCTGCGGGATGCACGGCGTAATCTCGGTGGCGGCCAACTGCTACCCCAAAGACTTTTCGGATTTGGTGCGCGCAGGCCTGGCCAATGGTTTCCCGGCTGCCCGGACGCTGCATTACAAACTGCTGCCTGCTGTCAAACTGCTGTTTGCTGAAGGCAACCCAACCGGTGCCAAGGCAGTGCTCCACCAGATGGGACTGTGCCAGAACGTACTCCGGTTGCCGCTCATCGCCGCGTCGGAATCGTTATACGGACAACTTCAGAACGCGATTTAATTGGTTCCGGAATGGTTTTAAGCGGCCTTCCGGATCGGTTCAAGAAGATGCTCCAACAAAACGCCCGAACCGCTCCCGGCCTGTTGTTTGTAGGCCTGACAATCTTTGCTTCTTTTGCTATGACCGCTGTCGCATCCGCGCAAACCAACCGCTCGCGCACTGCGCGCATCCGGCAATCGCCTAACTACCGGGAGGGCGCATTCCAAAACCTGGAGGTCACGCCCGCCCTTACGGAAGGGTACAGCATGCCGAAGATTTTGTTTCAGGCGCTGTTCCGGAAAAGCCCCCACATCAAGCCTTCCGGAATCATTCCGTCGATTAAAACCAACCTGCATACCCTGCCGCCGGATAGTAATGTGCTGATCTGGTTTGGACACTCGTCGTATTTCATGCAGGTAGGCGGACTTAAAATTCTGGTGGATCCGGTTCTGAGCGGCCACGCGGCACCGGTATCGTTTATGGTGCGTGCATTCAACGGCGCAAATACCTACTCGGTGGCCGATCTTCCGAAAGTCGATTACCTGCTGATTAGCCACGATCATTACGATCATCTCGACAAAGAAACCGTAAAAGCACTTCAACCCAACGTAGGTCAGGTGATCTGCGGACTGGGCGTCGGGGCCATCCTCGAACGCTGGGGCTATCCCGGATCACAGGTGATTGAAGCCGACTGGAATGAAACGATTCCGCTCCGGGATGGCAGCATCCTCCATACCCTACCGGCCCGCCACTTTTCCGGAAGAGGGCTGCGGCGCAATCAAACCCTGTGGCTGTCGTACCTGCTTCAAACGCCGGCCGGAAAATTCTTTCTGGGCGGGGACAGCGGGTACGGAACGCATTTTGCGCAGATCGGCGCCCGGTATGGCCCGATTGACCTGGCGATTCTTGAAAACGGTCAATACAACAAAGCCTGGCATTACATCCACTGCCTTCCGGAAGAAACGCTTCAGGCGGCCCGTGATTTAGGCGCCCGAAACCTGATGCCGGTTCACAACTCCAAGTTTTCGCTGGCCCTGCACAGCTGGAACGAGCCGATGGATTCGCTGACCAAACTGAATGCATCCGGAAACGCCCTTCACCTGGTGCGGCCCCGCATTGGCGAGCCCGTGATCCTAACCGACAGTACGAAAGAATGGTCGCCCTGGTGGGACTAGATCCGGTTACCGGCGTTTGGCGTAATCGCGCAGGTAATCGCAACCCAGCACTGCATGCTCATAAAACGGAGTTCCGGAACTTTCCGTTTTCAGCCGGGAGAAATACGGATTCTTCAGGCTGTACCGGTAATAGGTTTTCTCATTCATATTGTACCGGTAGTACTCTTCCTTGGGCATCGGCGCACGTTTCTGCCAGCATTTCGCTGCCATGAACAGTGCCTGGGCTTTGGTTTCCGGATTAGTAGCCGCAGCAGCTGCCTGTACAAATTTTTGCTCTGCTTCGGTAGGATTGTAATACTGCGTTTGCACAACCGACAAGAGCCGACGGGCAGTATCCGCATAGTAGGCATAGGCATCCACACCACTGCGGTAATAGTCCCAGGCGCGGTGCGCTTTGCTGTAATACGTCAGCGCATATAAACCAAGTCCTTGTTTGAGCAAACTTTCGGCGTCGGTTTTACCCTCCAAAGCCACCATAGCTTCTGCAAAGGTTTTTTTAGTGATCATCCGGCCACTATCAGCAGCGGTGGCTTCGATAGGGTCATCGATATCAACGGTAAACGGATCCGGAAACGGATGGCGGGCCAGTACCTGGGGACTGGATTTCCGGAAGGCCTCCAAAGCAGCAGCAAACCGGTGGTCGCGCAGCTGGCGGGTGCCTTCCAGTTCATATACCACCGGCAGCGAATACGGATTACCACTGCGCAACCACTGGTCGAACGGACGTACCGACGTACTGGCCGAGAAGGTTTTCAGAGCTTCAAACTGATCGGTGCCAATCTGTTGCAGCAACAAGCCCGATTCATCCATAAAATCTTCCGCTACGCTATAGACCATCCCAGTATCGCCCCAGGTCCGCTGGGAGCGGGCCAGGGCATAGATAGCTTTTACAGTGTCTTTTTGCTTCAGGTAATAGGCCGTGAGATAGGCGTTGGTGAAATCCCGGTAGGTCTTGTCCAGGCGTTGGGAGACCGACCGGCGCTGATCCAGCCATTGCAGGTACGGCAACATCGCGGCTTCCGTTTCGGACGTAATACGATCGGACTGACGGCTGACAGCCAGCAGTTTGATGACTGACAACTGGTCGCGCATCCGGTCGGTAAGGGGCAGGGATTCCGCTACTTTAAGTTTGGCTTCGCAGGCAGCGTTATTTTGATTGACAAAGGCCAGATACGCACCCGCCAGCGGCCAGAATGCATTTTGTTTATTGCCGGAAGAAGCCCCGATCCGGTCAATCAGTCCGGCCAGTACTTCGGAATACGCCTTGTACGCCACGCGCATCGAATCCAGTTGCCGTCCTTGCGCATTGGGTCCCCAGTAGCCATTCAGATAATAGGCATAACTGTTGAACGCCGTCCGGCTGCCGGTCCACTGCACCGACAGATAGCGCTCCTCGATCTTATTGATTTCACGGGTGACCAATGCGTCCAGTCCGGCTACCGTCGGATCTTCGGCCAGTGCCTGTTCAATGTCGGTTTGCGCCTGATCGTACGCCATCAAACCATTCAGGACATGGACCACCGCCCGTTCGTGGGAAGTTTTGCACCGTTTGAGGACAGCCGCCGCGTTATCAGGGCCTTTGCTCCAGTCGTACGAGATAAAGGCATTTCGTTTCCACTCGTCGCCGCGATCGAACAGCAGGCTGTAGCGATAGGCCGCTTCCGGAAGCTGTTTGAGTTTGTAGTACGCACCGGCCTGCAACCCCAGCATACGGGACGCCATATTGGAGGCATCTTTGGGCGCCAGGCTATCGTAGAGATTCAACACCTCACGATACAGCCCGCCGGTAAACGCCAGTCGCTGCAATTGATAGGCATACCGGTCGCGGAAGAACGGCTTCTGTGCCGCCCGGTAGAGCTGCCGGCCATTGCTGCTCAACCGCTGCACAGTCGCTTTATCAGGCGGTGGCGGTGGGTTCCAGGGATCGGCCGCCGCTGCATTCGCAATGGGTTGGACCTGTTTGGCATACATCAGATAGCCCAGTGCTTCCAGATCGCGTGAGTTCCGGAACCACTGCGTCATCGGGTTCTGCTCATAGGCCGCTTCCAATCCGGAAGAAGTCCCTTTTTCGACTTCAGCATACAGAGACGCCAGTGCCGACCGGGGATAGGTATATACAAAGCTGTCGACTGCCGCGAGCGGTACGCCCGTATAAGAAGCCCACTCGGCGCGATTGCCATCGGTGGTATCCAGCGCGTACACGCTGTCTTGGCTGTACCAGGTCTCATACAGCAGTCCGGTGTAGGCGGAATACCGGAACGGTTCAAAACTTCCGGAGCGAACCAGTTGATTGTCGAAAAAAGACGGGAAGTAGTCTTCCGGATCGGGCGAAGGACCGCACGCCACTACAATTTGTTCGGCCGTAAGTAGCAAGACGGTGCTAACGAGCGCTTTGAAGGATTGTTTCCAGTTGAGCCGGGCCATAGCGGGTTAAGTTTTCCGGAGCGAGGTGATAAAAGGCGAGTGTAAACGGGTTGGAAATCTTACGGGCAACATACGCGGTGACAGCCGCTACGGCGTCCGGTTGCGGAGATTCCGCTTTCAGGAGATCGCCTTGCTGTAGCTGGTAGCCGGCCCACTCACGGGTTTGTGTGCAGGTGTAAAGGTTAGCCTTTCCGGTCGTTTTCAGAAATGGCTGTTTCGCCAGCTGTTCCGGATCTACGCTACGCAGAATGCCCAGAAACCGTCCCTGCCGGTACCAGAGCGTCCAGCGGAAGATCGGCACGGCCAGATCCAATGGAACCGGATATTGATCGAGCGTTTGTAGGTAGTCTTTGGCGGTCGCTACATCCAGAATGGAGTTGCCGGCGTTCGGTGTCCGGAAATCGCCCATGTTGTACGCCATCAACATACAACGATTGGCCGGAGGGGTGCCGCTTTGCGCGCGAAACTTGACCTGATGCAGCCGTAAGGTCACTGATAAGGTTTTTTGCTGCACAAATGGCTGAGCTTTCAACGTCCGAAGCAGTTCAAAATATGTGGCAGCCGTTTTGGCTGACCAGTCGCAGTCGATTTGAATTTCGGATACCGTCCAGTGCTGCTGCCGACAGAAGGTTTCGGTAAAACTGGAGAGCTGTTGCGCCAGCCGTTGGATTTGTGCAGGCTGCTTTAGATGCCTGAGCACAGCCGCTTCCAGGAAGATGACCGGAATTAGGGTAGCTTCCGGAAAAACAGGTGTTGATAGTTGGATCACATCATGCGGTACAGCTGCCGTGCCGTTCCAACCCACATCACACAGCCGCAGGTACAGCTTCTGGCCACCTACGTTCCGGAACACCCGGGTCGTACCTGAATCGGTTTGCCAGCTTGTTTTCCAGTAGTAAAAGCTTGGTGTAACGGTATTGGAGGTCGTACAGGCACCGAACCAGATGACTACCAGCAATAATAGTAAAAGTCGTGCGGCCATTTCCAAGCGCAAAAGTCCGCGTACCTGTTGGATTCTGCAATAAAAAAACGGTCTTTCTGCGCGGGGCAGAAAGACCGTTTTGGAATCGTCCGGATCCTTTCGGACCTGACCTTATTACTTATTGAACGATCAGCTTGCGAACGATGCGCTCGTTGTCGGCTTTCAGTTCTACGAAGTACACTCCACGAGCGTGTTCTTTCAGATCAACGATTGTCTCAAAGCGGGTTCCTACGTTGCTGAAGGATTTTTTCTGCAGCACCTGACCAGTCATGGTGGTTACAGTCATTTCCACTTCTTTGATCGCTACCTGTGTATTCAGTTCCAGTTTAGATGTACCCGTAGTTGGGTTCGGGAACAGATTGAACGAGCTTACGTTGCTGGCAGTATTCACACCCAGCGGGCAGCCTGCGCAATGGAACATCACCCGGAAGTCTTCGGTTTCACCAGAGAGGTATGTACCACAGCCTTCGTCAGAAGCCACGCTTGGACCGGTGTCTTCGTTGAGGATAATCCGCATCAGGGTCGGCACATTCTGAATGACTTGCTGAGCCGGAATCCGAACCGCCATATTATCGAGATAATAGTTATTGGCAGCGGTGTACGCGGTCAGGATACGCTCAGATGGATAACCGGCCGGTGGATTTACCTGGAAGGACAGATCCTGGTTGTAGTCAATGAAGACCGTCACTTTAGCATCCTTGTGTGTAGCGCCGCGGATGATATGGTACACATCCAGTTCGTAGGCAGAATCGGCCCACAGGTGAATGATCTGGCTGTTATCGGCGTGGTTGGTCCATTTCTTCGTAGCGGCCGGGTTGAGCAGGTGTGGACCTGCACCACCTTGCTGGAAGGTATAGCTGCTGATGGATACCGAACCGATATCGCTGCTGTCGCGCTTGCCATCAGTACCGCCGGTTGCAAAGCTTGGGCAGTAGCATTCGGTAGACGGACGCAGACCCACATTTACTACGTTGGAGTAGCTCTGTGCACCGTTGTTACAGAACATGGTATAGCGGTAGCCGCTGTTGGCCTGTACAATGGTTGAGATCGTATCGGTATTTGGAGTACCGATGTTCTGCCAGCTGGCGCCGTTGTTAACGGTACGCTGCCATTGACGGGTGATACCATAGATTTCTTTCTGATAGCTGGTATCCCAGAGGGTGACCGGATAGCCCAGACAGATCGCCGTATCAGAGATAGAGGCAGTACCTGCGTTTACGCTGCTGAATCCGCTGCATGGAGCAAAGCGCAGCTCAATCAGGTAATCTTCCGTTTCACCATATCCGGCGTTCTGTCCACATGGAGCAGGGGTACCGGTAGGAGACATCAGTGTCAACCGCAGTCCTGTAAGGCCCGGGGTAGCGTTGGATGGAACCTGGAAGGTGCCGCTCACACGGTACGGAGTGGTTCCGGAACCACTGGTCGTCAGGTTCAGGACACGCTCAGTCAGCGGATCGAATACACCGTCACGGTTAAAGTCAATCCATCCGGCAACCGTAGCCGCGTTGTTAGTTGCATAAGAAATCTGCTGGATATCTACCCGATAGGTACTATCGCGATACATCGGTACTGCTGGCAGGTTCTGGAAGTTGCTGTAAGCATTGACAGCGGTTGGGTTGCTGCTGACCGGAGAAGCGATGCCATTGGTAAGCAGTACGTTTCCGGATGGAGAATTCCGCACGGTTACGTTGCCGATGTTCTCACCAAACTGAGTAGCCGTGATCGGATACTGCGGGTTGGTTTGGCAATAGCAATAGTAGAAGTCAGCCAGTTTTACCAGTCGGGCAGCCGTGTACGTGCTGTCCTGTCCACAACGGACCCGAAGGCGGAACCAGGTATTCTGTGTAATGCTGGTGCTGAAGTACGGCGTAGTAGCACCGGCGATCGCTGTGAATCCGGTCGTTGGGCTGGCAGTTGAACGCTCCCAGGTATAAGACAGATTTCCGGCTTGTGAGATATTGCTAACAGACAAACGGAACGGGCGGCTTGGGCAAACATCTGCAACGCTATCCACGGTGCCGGCAATCGGTGCACCACTGCACGGAGGCAGTACCTGTACATAATCGATACCGATATCCTGCTGGGTCGTCTGAGACGTAGCCTGGAAGCGGATGACTGTTTTTGCTGAATCGGATGGCAATACAAATACTTTCTGCTCCCATCCGGCTGTGCTCCGGACTACACCCAGGCGGGTGAAGCGCAAACCACCGTCACGGGAATAGGAAACCTGCAGGGAATCTGCATTTCCGGAAGTCCGGTTAGGCATATTTACAAAGAAGCGCAGTTCTTTATCACCGGCAACGGAGCTACAATCTATATAGTTGTAAAGAGTACCAGTAGAGCCGTTTGGCGTAGCAGCCGCATTGTGGAAGCGGGCAGCATACGTATCGACAGCAGCAGCTGGCAAACCAGGCCACCACTGACCAGCAATCAGGCTGGTCCAGGCAGCAGTGTTACCCTGATCGTTCCGGCGCCAGGAACGGTTCCCTGTGTTAGGAACGTTGGTCCAGTTGGCAGACGGAATATCTGTGTTGGAGCAACGGCTGGTCCAGTTTTCAAAGTTTTCGGTAAACGGCAGGGCGGCATAAGCAGGCGCAGGAGCAGTAGTGGCGTCCAGCTGAATTACATTGCTGTACGATTCAAGACCGGAACCGCGACATACCACCCGTGCACGCACCCAGGTAGTTTGAAGCAATGGTGGGGTACTCCAGCGATAGTTTCCAAAAGTAGACTGATAGGTTGAGAACCCGGCAGTGGCACTGGTGGTAGATGCCTGCCACTCGATCAGCAGATTTCCGGCAAACGATGTTCCGGAAAGATTGAACACAGCCGTATCACCTGGGCAGATATTCGCCGGAGAATTGGTTCCGATGGTTCCGGCTACTGGTTGTCCTACACACGGAGGCGCTACATATACGGAGTCAATGCCAATATCGCTGCTGGTATTTGTTGAAGTACGACGACCGCTGAAACGGATAATGGTTGCTGGCCGATCAGATTGGAATGGAACAACACGCAGTCTCCAGCCGGCAGCGGTATCATACCCTGCAATTTGATTGAAGGTCAGCCCACCATCTGTTGAAAGCGAAACGTTGGTAACGCTGTTGACACCAGGCGGATTGATATGATAGAAATAAAGGGTTTTGTTGGTGTCTGTACCACTACAGTTCAGATACATATCCAACTGACCTTCTTCAGGAGGACCTGACAGAACAGATGGAGTAGCATTAGAGCTGTGGAAGCGGGCGCTGTAGGTGCCACTTTTCGCTGCAGGAGTGTAAGCACCACTGGTTGGACTGGTCCAGGCAGCCGTGCTACCCTGATCATTCCGACGCCAGGAGCTGTTACCCGTTTTCAGCGTCTGCACCCAGTTTCCACCAGACGGAACATCTTTACTATCACAATAATCGACCCAGTTTTCAAAGTCGTTGACATACGGCACTGGTGCATACAGAGTTGGTTTGACGATAACCTTCACTACATTGCTGTAGGCTGAATCAACTCCGTTTTGCTTGGTACAATAGGTCTTCAGACGGTAGTATGCAGTTATCGGCAGCGCAGGACCTGAAAAGGTGAAGTTATTTGCATTGAGGATATTTACTGTAGCCGAGGTATTTGGGAAGGTTGGATCAGGAGAATACTGCCATTGGTAGGTCAGTCCGCTGTTCACCGGCTGTGGAGATGTAAAATCTACGGTTGCGGTCGGACACAACGTGATCGAATCACGAGGGGTGATGTTTACAGTTGGTGCACCGGTACAAGGCGGCAGCTCTTCAACCAGGATATCATCGATGCTTATGTAACCGTAGGAAGGAGACGTTGTAGTCCCTACCATGTTAATACCAAACACATAATCGCCGGTAGAAAGGGCTTTATAAGTACCAGACGTCTGCACATAAGTCGTATTGGCACCTAGGTTAGTGGTGATGTAAGACTGCATCAGAGCTGCATTGGGTCCGGTACCTACAGCAGCCTGCAGTTTAACATTAGGAGAAGTCGTAGAAGACCGATACCAATAAGAGAACTTGTAGGTTTTACCGACTACCAATGGAATCTTAGAGGTAAACAGCCAGTTATCCAACAGATAGCCATCATAGATAACAGCATATTTGCTTCCTGAAGGGGTGTGGTTAGCTGTACCACTGGTTGCAGTACCACCTGCATAGGTAGTTACATTACTACCCAGACTGGTCGCCTGCATACAGTTTGGCAACTGATTGTTGGAAACAATGCTTTCAAACGTCTCCAAATAAGGCAATACAGGCGCATACGGCGTTATAACATGAACTGCAGAGGTATCTTTCTGACCACCATTGGCACAGGTGATAATAAGACGATATGAGTTAGTAGCCGTACCAATGGTAGGTGTTAGGTATGCATCACTGTTGCTAGTACCTGGTGCAGTAACCCAAGGACCGCCACCGGTGCCCGGACTTTGCTGCCACAGATACGAAAGGCCACTGGCAATAGAACTTCCGGAAAGGGTCAGGTTAACCCGGGTTCCAGGACAGGCAGCAGACGGTGTCCGCACAATTGTGCCTGCTACAGGACGACCACTGCAAGGAGGCAATTCATAAACTTCGATATCATCAACAGTGATCCCCGGATAGCCACTACCACTGGTACCGGCTACGCCGTTGATACCAAAATTGTACGTTCCGTTGGCGGTACACACAAAGTTGAAGATCCCTTGTTGATAGGTAGTATTGCTTGGATTAGGAATCGTACCAAATACGGTCATAGCAGTTCCAAGAGCAGCAGTCCCTGCACCTACATTAATCGCTGAGAAGATGGATGATCCGTTAGGGGTAATATACCAGAATTTCATCTGGTATGTTTTACCTGCCTGAAGGGTTAATCCGGGAGTAAAAATCCACTCGTTTTTATTGTAGTAATACATGGTAGCGTATTTGCTACCTCCTGTAGTATGGTTAATCTGGTTATAAGGTGCATAGGTGTTATTAGCAGTATACGTCCACCAACCATCCGAACTGTACTGTCGGGTGTTACTGGTGCTCATACAGTTAGGCATCTGCCCGTCCGTAGTAACACTTTCAAACGTTTCCAGATAAGGTGGTGCATACGCACTCACATTGACCGTTACCGGCGTAGAGCTGGAGGTAATCCCGCTTGGTGTACAGGTAATGTCCAGGCGGAACTGTGTTGAAACTCCAATTGGACCAGTGGTGTAGTTGTTGGTCGTAGCACCGGAACCGCCGATAACCGGATCCCAGGTAGAGGTCACGGTATTGAAATACTTCCACTGAAATGCCAGGTTACCTGCAATCGTAGAGCCGGGAGCCGTAAGCAAAGTAGTGGCGTTCGGACATACAGAAGCCGGACTTGCAGACGCGGTACCACCTGCTGGCGTACCGGTACAAGGCGTCAGCGCAATTACGTTGAACGTATAATCCTCAAACTCCCCGTAAGTAGTCATACAAGGATCGGATGGTCCGGTTGTAGACAGGTAATCCTGACCAATCCGCATCCGGGTGCTGCCGGCAGGAGCACTCAATGGAACAGTAAACGAGCCGGAGTGGTTGGTTGCATAGCTACCACCGGAACTGGTAAATACTTTTTCACCTGCATCCAGGAAACTACCATTTTGGTTCCAGTCTACCCAGATACCAAATCCATAAGTATAACCTGAAGGGCCGTGAGTGACACTGAAGTTGATCGACTGCGACTGAAGCTGAGAAACAGCCTGAGACAGAAACTGGCCGTAACCGTTCGGAGACTGGCCATTAGTATTGTTAGTAATGTTGGTGCCGCCGCCGGTAGTCGAAAAGTTACTGATGTAGTATGTGGCAGAGTTGGATCCCGGTGTGCAATAACAAGCCGTAGTAGGGCTTTGTGTAACCGTTACCGCAGGAGAGGTGTTTGATCCGCCTCCGGTTCCGGAGCAGGTTACGGTTACCCGGTACTGAGAGGAAGCCGTTTGATTGGCTATTGGATAAGACGGGTTTGAAGAAGCCGTTCCCAAGTTCGTCCAGGTGGTTCCTCCATTCGTTGAAACCTGAAACTGGTACGTATATCCGGTTGCAGCTGCCGGTGTGGCATTGAGTACAAACGGCGTGTTAGGACATGCACTGGTTGCAGTACTGGTGATAGCGGCAGTCGGTGTACCCGTACAGGCGATCGCAGGAATAAATGTGATGCTTCCGGTAAACGCTCTGGGGGTATTCACCGGAGAGGTAATGGTTCCTGCATACCCTGGGGTGGTGGTATTGCCGGATACCAGCAATGAAACACCCCCTGTAGTAAATGTATTGGGCGTAATTGCGGCTGATCCACTGTAGTGGATCGTGCTCGAAGCACTGGTCAGGGCAAACCGATATGTAGTATTTGCCGGCATCGTGAAGGTCATTCCACTGATGACCGTTGCAATACCATTGGTAGAAGGCGGTGATACCGACGAGCCGGAAGCAATCTGTACCCAACCACCAGCAGTCCCAATCGCACCCGGAGCACCGGTAAGCTGCGTAGGATGATACCACAGGGTAAACACAGAGGCAGGATCACTTGAATAAAGGAAGCTGGCGACCTGCGTGATCAGGATGGCATTGGTGTTGCTGTTCTCAACCCCAAACGTCACCGCACCTGGACTCCCACCACTGTTCGCACCATCGAAACTGGTTCCGGTGGTGGTAATGGTCGTTTGTGCGCGTGCCGTCAGGCTCACTAGAGAGGCCAGCAGCACCAGTAAGAAGCCGGTGTTCCGGAAAAATCCGGCACTGGCTCTGAATCGTTGCGTAATCATCTTGCCCATGGGCTATGGTTTATAATGAAAAACTAAAAATTAGACATTCCGGAAGTTCTGATTCCGGCCTTCTAAGGTAAGAAAAATTCTGATCTACCCAAAAACCTGTTAAAAGGCGTTTGGGCAGTATTCAACGGGCCTTTTGTCAAGACACACGTTGATGCTATGGATAGACAGCTACACGCTTAGAAAGGTTGGGAGTATTCCAAAAAAAAATAAAACAGTCAAAAAAGCATGTTTCAGGTCCGGCTACCCGCGAAACGAATTTCCCGGATTCCCGCTGTTTTTTGGGCTGTCCGTTACATTTGCACCTTGTATGCCGCTTGATACTTCCATCCGCTCCGTTCTTATTATTGGCTCCGGCCCGATCGTTATTGGTCAGGCCTGCGAATTTGACTACTCCGGCTCCCAGGCCGCCCGATCGCTGCGCGAAGAAGGCATCCAAACCGTTCTGATCAACTCCAATCCGGCAACGATCATGACCGATCCGATTGTAGCCGATAAAGTATACCTGCAGCCCCTGACCCCGGAGAGCATCGAAATCATCCTGAAAGAAAACAAGATCGATGCTGTGCTGCCAACGATGGGGGGACAAACGGCGCTCAATCTCTGCAAGGAATGTGATGAAATCGGCCTCTGGGAGGAATATGGGGTACGACTGATCGGCGTAGACATTAAAGCGATCGATAAGGCCGAAGACCGTGAAAAATTCCGGCAGTGGATGATCGAGCTGGGCGTTCCCGTAGCGCAGGCCCGCACCGCCAATTCACTGCTCGAAGGCAAGGAATTTGCCCAGGAAATCGGCATTCCGCTGGTGATCCGGCCGTCCTTTACCCTGGGAGGTACCGGTGGCGGACTGGTATTCCGGAAAGAAGATCTCGACGAAGCACTGGAGCGCGGCCTCACCGCGTCTCCGATCCACGAAGTGCTGGTTGAAAAAGCCGTAATAGGCTGGAAAGAATTTGAGCTGGAACTGCTGCGCGACTCCAAAGACAATGTCGTTATCATCTGTACGGTAGAGAATTTCGACCCAATGGGCGTTCACACCGGCGACTCTATTACGGTAGCGCCTGCCATGACGCTTCCGGATACGGCCTACCAGCTGATGCGCAATACGGCCCAGAAAATGATGCGCGACCTCGGCAACTTCGCCGGCGGCTGCAACGTGCAGTTTGCCTTGAATCCGGAAACGGAGGAAATCATCGCCATCGAAATCAATCCGCGCGTGAGCCGGTCTTCCGCCCTGGCCTCCAAAGCCACCGGTTATCCGATTGCCAAAATCGCCGCTAAACTGGCGGTGGGTTATACACTCGATGAACTGAAAAACCCGATCCTTCAAAACACATCGGCGTTTTTCGAACCGGCGCTCGACTATGTCATCGTCAAGATGCCACGCTGGAACTTCGATAAGTTCAAAGGTGCCGACGATACGTTGGGCTTCCAGATGAAATCGGTCGGCGAAGTGATGGCCATCGGCCGCACCTTTCCGGAAGCGCTGCAAAAAGCCTGTCAAAGTCTTGAAAACAATGCGACCGGCCTTTCCTTTATCTCGGCGCAGCGTTTACGGCCCGAGGAGCTGCTCGAAAGCCTGAAACGTCCAACCTGGGATCGTGTTTTCCGGATTAAAGAAGCACTGGCGGCAGGCATCTCCATCAAAACCCTGCGCGAACTCACTCATATCGATCGCTGGTTCCTGTACCAGATTCAGGATATCATCAATCTGGAAAGAGAAATAGCCGCCTGCAAACACCTGGAGGCTATTGACAAGGAGCTGATGCTGCGCGCCAAGCAAATGGGCTTCTCCGACGAACAGATCGCCGAAAACCTGCGCGACTGCACCTCTGATGAAGTCTACGACTTCCGGAAACAAATGGGCGTTACCCGCGTCTTTAAAATGGTAGACACTTGCTCTGCCGAGTTTGAAGCCATCACGCCTTATTTCTACTCCACGTTCGAGCGAAGCAGCCAGTCTAACTAGCTACCTGCTTTTACGTAGCGTTCCGGAACAGGAGCGGCCGGTCACACCAGTCGCTCCTGTTCCCGTAACCACCGTTCCGGAAGCTGATCGCTCAGCGCCGTTTTATAATCGGTGTAGGAGCAGGGAATGAATTTCTGATTGGGCAACTGCATCCACCAACGACCGGTCCGCCGGCTTTTCAGAAAGAGGCTGTGATGCTCGTTCATCACCACCGGGAATTCGGCAAACTGCGCGCGGTTACTCAGTTCGGCCTCAGTTTTACGCAGGGAAAGCCCGTCGATAAAATACCAGAGCATCTGGGCAACCAGTTGGGCCGTCATGCCCATCCGGTCGTGTGTGGGTTCCCAGCCATACAGACCAAACGACTCCAGTCGCTCGCTCATGCCCGCATAGCGCGCCAGCGCACAGGCTTCCTCACCCGAAAATCCATTGGGAGAACCGCCTACATTGGCCGGTGCATCACCAAACCGCACAGCCGTCATATCAAAGCCAAACACATCGGCCTGCCGCAATACGGGTTCGGCTTCCTCAATCGACTCGCGCAGCCAGCCCAGCCGAAAAAAATCAAACCGGAGCTTGTCCAGCGTTTCCAGCGTATGCGGGTGGGTAGCGTAGCTCTGAAAACCCAAATGGCTGTAATGCCGCACATAGTTGGGCTGTCCGGTGAGCAATTCGTACAAAAAGGTATGGGGCGAAACGTCCGGATCTTCATCGAGGTCAATCCGCATATCCGCCACTACGACATTGGCCGTGGTGCTTTCCAGCTTGTACACCTCATACTGTTGCAGCATCAGATCGTGAGTCCCGCCCAGCACAACCACCGTTTTGCCTTGCCGGTACAACTCGTGCAACACCAGCCGCAGGGCCGCGCGGGTATCGTCTTGGGTACGACCTTCCACGACATTGCCTAAATCATAAATGCGGATGTCGGGGTGCCAGCAATATTGTTTGTAAAAAGCCGCCCGGACCGCATCTGGACTGTCGCTGTACAAGGCATCCGGATCGGCGCTGCGCATCTCACCGCAGCCCAGAAGTACCAGGTCGGCTTCCTCATAGCCGCTGAGCGACCGCCGGTTTTGATAAATAACATGGCCCCACTGCTGGGGGTTGTACAGTTCCGGAAGTTGCGTATCCAAAAAATGAACCGGCGCCAGAAACGAAAGAAAATCCTGCATCACAGCAGCGAAAGTACTACGTACAGGGTATCAGGTACCATGTACAGGGTATGAGATATAAAGTTTATACCTGCGTCCAGATACTTAGTACCTAATACTTTCTACCCGCTACCTAATACTTAATACCTGATACTTTCTACCTGCTACCTAATACCTACTACCGGATACCTATTTTTGCCGACCTATGGCCAGTAGAAAAAAAGCAAAACCTTCCTACACCTCCGCGATCATCGGCATTTCGCTGGTGCTGTTCCTGCTGGGAACGCTCGGCTGGGTCGTGATCAACGGTCACGCACTTTCCGGAAAGTTCAAGGAGAATATGGACGTCAACGTAAACCTGCACGACAATACCCGTCCGGAACTGGCTCAAAAGCTGCAAGCCATTCTCGACCGGCAGCCGTTTGTCCGCCAGACGCGTTACATCTCCAAAGAGGATGCGTTGCAGGAGCTCACCGCTCTGGAAGGAAAGGATGTGGTGACCAACGCCGGTGTCAATCCCCTGTGGCCACAGATTATCGTTAATCTGCACAGCAGTTATGTAGCACCGGATTCGCTTCAGAAGATCAGTGCCTTTATCCGCCAAAGCAATATTGTAACGTCTGTAGAATATCCGGTAGCCGTCGCTCAAAATATCGACAGCAATTTCCGGCGCATTGGCTACGTTATAGGGGTGCTCTCAGTGCTGTTGTTCATTACTGTGATCGTACTGATTGACAATACCGTACGTCTGGCTATGTTTTCCAACCGCTTTATTATCAAGACCATGCAAATGGTAGGCGCCACCCGCTGGTTTATTGCCCGCCCGTTTGATGGCCGCGCCATCGTTAATGGCCTGATCAGCGCTGTGATTGCCATTGCCGGACTCTGGGGTGTTAAATCATTCGCAGAAAATCAGATTCCGGATCTGAAAGTGCTGAATAATCCACCCGCGATCTGGGCCTTGTTTGCAGGGATGCTGATTGTAGGCATTCTGATCTCGCTACTCAGTACGCATCGCAGCGTCAGCAAGTACCTGAAGGTGCGGCTCGACGATTTGTATTAATTTACACGCTTCAACTCGCTTTTTATGGCTCAGCCCAATCCCAATCCGCGCAATAATCCGACCCCTAACGGTCCGGTGATGAAGCCGACGCCGCGCACTACGATTTCGCAGCCCGCTTCGGGTCCGGCCCCAACGGCTGCCCGTCCAACAACAGTGCGGACTACAGCCACGAAGGGACCGGCCCGGCCGTTTCTGTTTGGCAAAACCAACTATCAGATCATGATCGTTGGTGTAGTGCTGATTTTACTGGGACTTTTCCTGATGGCCGGTGGCAAAAGCCCCGACCCGCACGTATTCCGCTATGAGGAGGTGTTTTCCTTCCGTCGCGTAACGCTGGCACCAGTACTGATGATGATCGGATTTTGCCTGGAGTTTTATGCCATCCTGAAGCGCCCGGCGGTTATCACTCCAACAGAGGCTACGGTAGCTTAAAACAATCAACTGCTTTCAATAAAAAAAGAGGCTCTTAAGGCCTCTCTTTTTAGTTCCGGTCACTTCCGGAATAGCCCGGCACGGGTCTCAGGCCCGTCCAAATGCTTTCTGAACGGCTTCCAGCTTGTTGGAAACCCGCAGTTTCCGGTAGATATTTTCAATGTGCTTGCGCACCGTTCCGCTGGCAATGTTGAGGTGAGTGGCAATGCGCTCGTAAGTATGACCCGCCTTGAGTTGCTCCAGCAATTCGATTTCCCGATCCGACAACCCATAATCGGCGCTCACCACGGGCTGCGCAACCGGAAGGGCTACCGGAGCTGTTTGCCGCAGCATCTTCAATACCCGCATGGCAATACCAGCCGACATCGCTGCGCCGTCTGACAAGGCATCGTGAATGGCAGCGATCAGCCCTTCACTGGATTCCTCTTTGAGCAGATAGCCCGAAGCGCCCGCCATGATGGCCTGAAAAATCTTTTCATCGTCATCGAAGGTGGTCAGCATAATCACCTTGATGTGCGGATAGCGATACTTGACGGCAGCCGTGGTTTCAATGCCATCCATCAGCGGCATTTCAATGTCCATCAGCACCACATCCACGGATTTGGTTTCCAGCGCGGTCAGCAGTGCCTGTCCATCGCCCGCAGTGAGGGTTACTTTGAGGTGCGGCACCTGCGCCAGTTTATCCAGGCAACTCCGCAACGCAAACCGATTGTCCTCAGCAATAGCAATAGATACAGGCATAGTGCAAATATGACTCCGGAAACAAGCGGGCGCGATACGCAGTTTATCGTATTTACGGGTGGTCTAACATACGGGCATCCGAAAATTCACACCCTTCCCGCAGAATCCAATGGCGGTTATTTGGTTCGTCCTTTTTCCCGGAAGGATTTGAAACTATCGGCTTTCCGGGACGCTTTTTTCTCCGAAACTTTGGCTTCCGGAGTGGCAGGCTTGGCAGTCGCATCCGATCCCTTCTTAAGCGGCTTGGTTGCAGCAGCTTTTGGTGTCGTTGGCGTCGGCTTCGGTGTAGTAGTCTTCGGCGCGCGGACACGGGACGCACGCTCGGCTCCGGAACTGTCGGCCACAGCAGCTTCCAGCACGTCCACTTCTTCCGGCGTCAGGTAGCGCCAGTTGCCCACCGGCTGGTTGCCCAGCAGAACGTTCATGACCCGGATGCGTTTCAGCCCGGTCACTTTATGCTCCAAGGCCATACACATCCGGCGGATCTGCCGGTTAAAGCCCTGAACCAGGGTGATTCTGAAACTGTGTTTTCCGGACGCGACGACTTTGCAGGGCAGCGTTTTTCCTTCCGGAACCAGTCGAACACCGGCAGCCAGCTTCCGCAAAAACTCAGGCGTCGGATCCGGACTTACCGAAACCAGGTATTCTTTCTCGTGACGGTTACCGGCCCGTAAAATCTTGTTGACTATATCGCCGTTGTTGGTCAGGAAGATCAACCCTTCCGAGTCTTTATCGAGCCGTCCCACCGGGAAAATGCGCTGTGGATGCCGGATCGCGCCGATGATATTGGTTTTATCGGCCGGATCGGTAGTGGCCGTAATGCCTTTGGGCTTGTTGTAGGCAATGTAGATCGTGCTCGCCGCCTTCTTCAGCGGCTCGCCGTCAATCTCTACCACATCGTTTTCATAGACCCGGTTGCCGGTGATCGCTACTTCATCATTGATGGTCACCCGACCGGCTTCGATATAGCTGTCGGCTTCCCGCCGCGAACAAAAGCCCGAGGCCGAGATGTATTTGTTGAGCGATACCGAGCCATCTTCATGGATGGTTTTAGGTGCTTTTTTCCGCCGGTTCATAACTGCAAAGGTGCGGTTCCGGAAAGAAATGCCATTCCCCCACTTCTAACCGGTATCTAAACGTCAAATTTCGGCTGTACGGATGCCAATAAAAGGCAGCTCCGAACGTTAACTTATTTTCGCTGCTGCTGTGACTCTTTCCGTTATTATCGTCAGCTATAATGTCCGGCATTTTCTGGACCTGTGTCTGCACTCCGTGCTTCGTGCGGCGCAGGGGCTGGCAGTGGACGTCATCGTTGTAGACAATGCCTCAGTGGATGACAGCGTAGCCTGGGTGGGGGAACATTTTCCGGGTGTTACCGTCCTGGCCAACACGGTCAACACCGGCTTTTCGAAAGCCAACAACCAGGGCGTCGACCTGGCGCAGGGGCAGTACATCCTGTTTCTCAATCCCGATACGGTGATGCCGGAAGATTTTTTCCGGAAAACGATTGCCTATATGGAGGCCCATCCGGAAGCCGGTGCACTGGGTCCACGCCTGCTCGACGGCAAAGGCCAGTACGCGCCGGATTCCAAGAAAGGCTTCCCATCCTTTGGTGTGGCCCTGTTCAAAACGATTGGTCTGCATAAATTCTTTCCAAAATCCCGGCTGATCAACGGCTACTATGCCCCGCACATTGGCGAGTGGGAAACGGCTCCGGTAGACGTGCTTTCGGGCTGCTGTATGCTCGTGCGCCGCTCCGTCCTCGACGCGATCGGCGGGGCGTTTGACGAGCGTTTTTTTATGTACTGTGAGGATGTTGACCTGAGCTACCGGGTGGTGCAGGGCGGCTGGCAGAATACCTACTTCCCCGAGGCGGATCTGATTCATTACAAAGGCGAAAGCACCCGCAAGGCCACCCTGACGTACATCCGTATTTTCAACGAAGCGCTGGCCGCCTTTGTGCGCAAGCATTACAGCAACAGGTCTGCCCGGGCTTTCATTTTGTTGCTGCATATCGGCATTGCAGTACGTGCTGTGCTGGGACTGGCCAAAACAGCCTTCCGGAAATTAAAACTGCCACTGATCGACGGTCTGATTCTGCTGGGCACCCTGCTGGCCATTCAAAGCTTTTGGGTGATGGCGGTCAAAGGCATCGAACCCGTCGATCTGAAGCTGCTGCTGCTGACGTATCCGGCCTATCTGCTGATCTGGGTAGGCGCGTTGTACCTCAATGGGGTGTACGACCCTACGTATAGGCCGTTACGGGTGGTACGGGGGATGGTGGTTGGAACGGTGCTGGCGCTGGCGTTTTACGGGTTGTTGCCGGCCGCCGTGCGCTATTCACGGGGTGTGGTCGTCTTTGGTGGCATTACGGGCACGGTTGCCCTGCTGGGGATTCACGCCATCCTGCAAAAACTGGGACTGACCGGGCAGGTTCCGTATGACGCGGTCGCCCGTGAGGCCGTGATTGTGGGCGATGGAGACGCTGCTATCGAAGCCCGCCGTGCCCTGAGTCTCATTGCCGGCGCACCACGTGTGATGGGTCGGGTCGGGTCCGGAAGTGATGCCCTGGCGGCCCTTCCGGAACTCAAAGCGCTGCTACAAACGGCTGGTATCCGCGAGGTGATTTTCTGTGCGGCCGATCTGCCGTATACAGACGTGCTGCAACAGATGGAGCAGTGCGGACCGGAGTACGACTATAAAATCCACCTGCCGGGACGGACCGACTTTGTGGGGTCCAACTCCAGCCGCACCTCGGGGGATATCTACACGGCCGACCTGCGCTATAAACTGTCCGATCCGTCGTACCGGCGGCAGAAACGCACCTTTGATGTGGTGGCAGCGCTGCTGGTTTTGGGAATCCTGCCGATTTTGTTCTGGCAGTTCCGGAAACCGGGGCGGGTGCTGGGTGCTGCCTGGACGGTGCTTCGGGGACGGGCTACCTGGATTGGCTATGGCGGCGCGGCGCAGGGACTGCCCAGGTTGCGGCCGGGTATTCTGCCGACTTGGGAGCGCATTCCGGATTATAAACCGGCCCGGCAGATCGCCGATACGCTCGATCGGCAGTATGCGCTGGGCTATGTTTCCGGAAAAGACCTGACCCTGCTGTGGAAAAATATTCCGGCGTTGCGAAAAAATTTTTTCTGAATCCCTTGGCTGTTTAGTTGAAACCGCTATTTTTGCACTCCGCTTCCGGAAACGGAATGGTGGTTATCTTCCTCCTTAGCTCAGCTGGTTAGAGCACTTGACTGTTAATCAGGGGGTCGTTGGTTCGAGTCCAACAGGGGGAGCAACAATAGTAAGGGTTTCAAACGATGAACGTTTGAAACCCTTTTTCATTTGCACAGAAATAGCGGTAAGGTTTATTCTATCTCTTTATCAATGTGTTTTCTAAGCATTTCTTCCAGCCCTGCTGATAAGACTAGTTTGAAAGCATCTGTGCATTATCAGATTGCCATCAGTCATGAGACTGGGGAGTCCTTAGCCCTTTCATGCCTTTGTAGATGTTGTAAGGCACTTCTGCAATAGATAGTACGGGTAGCCGGTGGATCTGTTTTAAGAATCTAGAAGTGAAAGCTTTATCGTAATATTGCGATGGAATGGGCCTGACCAAGACTGAATTGTTTACGGATTCACAGAACAAGATGGCTGCAATGGCTAAAGCGCTGGCACATCCGGCCCGGATTGCCATCCTGCAATACTTAGTGCGCATTAATGCCTGTATCTGCGGAGACCTGGTAGAAGAATTAGGACTTGCACAGGCAACTATTTCTCAGCACTTGAAAGAGCTAAAAGCGGTCGGGCTTATACAAGGGAGTATAGACGGAACTTCTGTTTGCTACTGCATTCATGCAACTACCTGGCTACAATATAAAATATTGTTTAGTTCCTTTTTTACCGAGGTAGACAGCACTAAATGCTGCTAAAAAAAATTTGATCACACTCATCGCAATATTGCGATAAATATTCGCTTCTTATGAACCTTTCCAGTCTGCGGTGCTATCTAACCGCACTACAATCCGTTGCTTTTCGCTTGCCTGATGGCACTGAATTGCCCGCCCACTTCCATGTCACAGAAGTTGGATTGATCACAAAACACTTTATCGACTGCGGCGGTGTAGAACGAACAGAGACGGTAGCCAACTTTCAATTGTGGGAAGCTGGAGATTATGACCACCGGCTGGCGCCTCAGAAATTCCTGCACATTCTGGATGTATCACGTACAATTCTGGGAACGCACGATTTAGAGATAGAAGTAGAATACCAGCAGGGAACCATAAGCAAGTTTGGTTTAGACTTTGACGGGCAGCAGTTCCTCTTAGTCCCCAAGTTTACCACCTGTCTTGCACAGGATGCTTGCGGTATTCCTGACAAAAAGAACGTGTCCTTATCAGAACTGCCAGTCTTTTCTTCCTGCACACCGGGAGGAAGTTGCTGCTAACCCCTTTTAGTACTGCCTCCCTCCTAAAGTCATGACCAAAAATATCTTGGTGCTCTGTACCGGCAATAGTTGCCGCAGCCAAATTGCAGAGGGCTATTTACAGCACTTTGCAGGTAGTAAAGCCCGTGTTTACAGTGCCGGCATAGAAACGCACGGCGTAAATCCCCGTGCTGTTTTAACTATGAAAGAGGACGGAATAGACCTGTCCGGCCACACCTCAAACCATGTAGACGAATACCGGCAACTCGTTTTTGACTATGTACTAACGGTTTGTGATAACGCTAAAGGGCGTTGCCCCTTTTTCCCAACTAATGCCCAAAGGTTTCACCAGAACTTTTCCGACCCGGCTAAAGCAACTGGTAGTGAAGCTGAACGAATGGAAGCCTTTCGGCAGGTAAGAGAGCAAATCAAAATGTTCTCAAAGCAGTTTGTCCAAGAGCATCTTAATTAGGCTATGACTGACCATTGCGCACCGGCACACGAACGGAAACGGATGAGCTTTTTAGATCGTTATCTGACCCTTTGGATACTCCTTGCAATGGTTACGGGCGTGGCTATCGGAAATAGCTTTCCTTCTTCTGCCAGTTACATCAATAGCTTTTCTTCTGGCACTACCAACATCCCTTTAGCAGTAGGGCTCATTTTAATGATGTACCCGCCGTTAGCAAAAGTGGATTACAGTAGCATGCGCACCGTTTTTAAGAACACTAAGGTGCTGGGGGCGTCTTTGTTCCTTAACTGGATTATTGGCCCTGTTCTGATGTTTATGCTGGCTGCGCTGTTTTTGCAGGGCTACCCGGCGTACATGACAGGGGTAATTCTGATTGGACTTGCCCGGTGTATTGCAATGGTCATTGTCTGGAATGAACTGGCAGAAGGGAGCCGGGAATACGCCGCCGGTTTAGTAGCCCTGAATAGTGTTTTTCAGGTTCTGCTCTATAGCGTTTATGCCTACTTTTTTCTAACCGTTCTGCCTCCTTTGGTAGGCCTGAAGGCCATGCGAATTGATATAGCTGTATGGCAACTAGCAGAGAGCACAGGTGTGTACTTAGGTATTCCCTTTGTGCTGGCAATCATGAGCCGGTACGCGATTATCAACTGGAAGGGCAAAGAGTGGTTTGACGGGCGTTTTGTTCCTGCGATTTCTCCAATTACGCTCATAGCCTTACTATTTACGATTGCTGTTATGTTTACCCTGAAAGGGGAATCTATTGTACAGGTGCCTTTTGATGTATTCAGGATTGCACTACCGCTTGTGATCTACTTTGCTGTGATGTTCTTTGTCAGCCTTCTTGTCGGGAAGTATTTAGGGGCAGATTATAGTACCAATACGGCTATAGCGTTTACGGCCGCCGGCAACAATTTTGAACTGGCAATAGCGGTCGCCATTGGGGTCTTTGGCATCGATAGCGGAGAAGCCTTTGCAGGCGTTATCGGGCCCCTGGTAGAGGTTCCGGCCTTAATCTTCCTGGTAAAAGCCGCACTTTGGCTAAAAACAAAATGGGCAGATACTAGCAAATCACGCCTTTTGTAGACTGCCCTTCTGTTTTTGTGTCTACATGGTTTACTAGAAGTCCGATCATACTCACCGCTGGCGAATCACCGTGTCGGTCAGGGATTCAATGAAGGCAATGAGCTGGGTTTTTTCCAGTCCGGAAAGATGCAGGCTATCGGCTCCCAAGGTCTGCTCCGGCACGTCCAGCCCCCGTCCGAGTCCACCACCGGTATCATAAAAATCAATGACTTCTGCTAGTGTTTTAAACACCCCGTTGTGCATATACGGTGCCGTCAATGCCGCATTGCGCACGGAGGTGGTCTTAAACTGCCGCATCTGGTGGTTGATTTTATACACCTGGTACTTGCCCGGATCGCTATCCAGTTTTGCACCGGACACAGTGCTTTCCGGAACGCCTAGCACCTCGCTTTCCAGCGTCTCGTACAAAGGCGGCACATTGCCGTTAAACAACGGCATGAAATGGCAGGTGCCGCACTTGGCTTTCCCCATAAAAATATTAAAACCAGCCTTTGCGGGGGTGCTCATCGCCTGCTCTTCGCCACGCATATACCGGTCAAACGGACTGTTGAGCGCCGTCAGCGACCGCACATACGCCGCAATCGCCAGCCGGATCTGTAATCCGTTGATCGCGGTGGTCTTAAACTGCTTCCGGAAGGCCCGACGGTATGCCTCAGAGGCGTCAATACGAGATACGGCTTCTGAAAAGGCCGGTCCCATCTCTTCCGGCGACGCAATCACCGCATGCACCTGATCTTCCAGAAACGGTACGCGACTGTCGTAAAACTGCCGGGGTTGCAAACCAGCGTTGATCAATGTCGGCGTATTGCGCAACAGCGACTGTGCTGTAAACAGGGATTGATTTTTGGGCAGTCCATCGGTAAACGCCTTGGCCGGATCGTGGCAGGAGGCACAACTCCGTGAGTTGTTTCCGGACAGCACCTTGTCATAAAACAACTGTCGTCCCAGCCCGATCAACCCGGCATCCGGAAGAGGCGCATACGCCGGCCGGTAAAAGCTTTCGTCGAATGCGCTCTCGTCAAACATCGTAGCGGCTGTGACCCGGATGGCTCGTGGCGGACTGGTCGCATGCGGAATGTGCTGCTTGTTTTGATACGCCGTCAGGGCCCGGCACAACGGGTTGAGATACCGGCTTAGAAACACCGCCCGGTCAAATTCGTCAAACGACTGCCGGTGCTCCTGTACATACTGTGCCGCCTCGTAAGCCGACTTCCGGGCCGAAGCCGCATTTTCAAAAAACGCCAGTACAGATTCTACGCTCTGCAACGTAATCTCGGCTTCCGGAAGACTGTTCAGACATACGGGACTGTCAAAACCGGTCATGCCATGCGTACTCAGCCGGTACAGGTTCAACTTGATCGCATCCAAGATATTAGACTGATCGAGAAACAACTCATCCAGCCCGGCGACCAACCGGTTGATCGAGAAGACCATGCTTTGCAGCTCGTCCTGCACGCGGTCCCGGTTCAACGGTTCCGGATCGAACACAACTTCTTCCAGCACCTGAAACCCGGTGGGATACTTCGGCTCGTTGGGCGTACTAATATCGGCTTCGAGCAGGTTGGCCCCATTGAGCTGCTGCGCCGTCGCCGGAAAATGATAGGTCACCAGAAACTCGATCTTCTTGTAAAATCGCCGCGCCTGTTTAAAACGGGTTTTTACCGCCTCCTGCGATAGTTGTGGCAGATCGTTCTGCCAGTCCAGCACGGTCTGTTGCAGGCTGTCGAGATTCGTTCGGTAAAACGCCTGAACGTCTACCGCAGTCGTTCCCGGTTTGGCGGCACTGATCAACGCCACTACGGCCATAAAGCAACCGGCGATCAGCCACGCTATCATCCATTTCAAATGCAGTCTCATGGCTCAGATACTAATGAATCAACGTCAGGTCCGGACGGACGGCTTTAAACGCCTGCAACTCCGCTTCCGGAATCGGATTGCCGTTGATAAAAAGGATTTTCAGGGATTTCAGCTGTGCCAGTTCCATCGGCAAATGCGTGAGCCGGTTGCTGCTCAGCAGCAATACCTGAAGTCCTTTCAGACCCGCAATCGAGGCCGGAAGTGCAACGAGCCGGTTGTTGCTCAGGTTGAGCGTAATCAGGCGCTGGGCTGTTCCGGAAAATAGGGGCAGCACACTCAGATAATTGGACGACAGGTTGATTTCCCGGGCACCGGCCAGCTCAAAAAAGCGTTCCGGAAGCTCCTGCAACTCGTTGTACGACAAATCCAGAATTTGCAGGCTTTGCAACTGCGACAAGCTTTCCGGAACCGACAGCAGATGATTGTGGGCCAGCGACAAAATCTGGAGCGAGGTCAGGCTACCAATAGCAGCGGGCAGGGCCGAAAGCTGGTTCCAGTCCAGATCCAGCACTTCCAGGGTATGCAGGTTGCCGATGTTGGGGTGCAGATCCACGAGCTCGTTTTGGTCGGCCTGTAAAAACCGGAGCGCCGTCAGTCGCCCGATGGTTTCCGGAAACCGGCGCAACTGGTTTTCGGTTAGCGTCAGGTGGTTCAGTCGCTTCAGCGTTCCGATTTCGTTGGGCAGATAGGTAAAGGCGTTGCTTTTCAGGTCCAGCATTTCCAGCCGGGTCAGCTCCCGGATGCGGGTACTCAACACCTCTTTTTTACGCACCCGGTACGAAAAATCCTTCACACAGTCTTTCTGTGTCAATGCCTCGGCCAGGTTGTAATAGGTTTTCCGGACCGGGCAGTCTACCTGACCCAAAAGGCAATTGCCTTTCAGAAGAAAGGCAATTGCAAACAGATATTTCAGCGACATGAACTCCTCTTACTTCTTGATGATTTTGGCTCCATGCTGTCGACCGTTTACCGTAACGATCGCGTTGTAAATGCCTTCCGGAAGGTTGGCCATATCGACGGTCAGGATGTTGGTTCCCATGCTCATCGACTTGCTCAGCACCCGGACCATACTGCCTTTCAGATCGTAGACATGAACGAATACCGGCGCGCTCCGGTCCAGATCCAGCTGAATGTTCAGCAAACCGGTCGTTGGGTTCGGATACACGTCCAGATTGGAAACCTGTGTAGGCACCTGAGCGACCGCGGTCGGCGTTTGCGAACGAATGGCAGCCGGGCCCATCATTTCCTTCCGGGCAATCACGATGCAGCTTTCCTTGTTGAACTTCACCTGCGCACCGGACGCATCGGTCTGAACGGTCGTATTGGTGGAACTCGGGTGCTGCATGGAGATAAACATGAAGCGGTTGTCCGGAGAAAAGGTCATGCCTGTAGGCTCGCAACCAGCCGGAGTCACCATAAACAGTTTTACCGCGGGGTTGGTCTGGGTGTGGCAGGGCGGAACCATGTACACGTGGTTGCGGCCGCCATCCTGAATCACATACAGGTTGCCTTCGTTGTCGAAGCAGAGGTTGTCGACCCCGTCGCGCCATTGTTCCGGAACGAGTCCGTTCTGCGTTTGGATGTTATACACCTGCGCCGTATTGCCGACAAACACTTCAAAATCGGACACGCCTACCGTCGTGCCATGATCTTCAAAGCGGTAGACACGGCTGCTGGTCTTGGAGGTAAAGTAGATCTTGCCGTCGTGCGGACCGATCTCGACATCTTCGACGTTGAAAAAGTTGGTAGCGCCTACCGAAGCGGCGTACGCCTTGGTGTTGTTGCAATCAGCCGGGGTATTGTTCGGAATGCCGATCCATTTTCCGGAGGTTACGCTGTCGAGCGCGCCGTCCAGCTTCAGTACGTACAGGTTGCCGTCACTCAGATCCTGCGGGTTGTCGGCGACGAATTTGAAGATAAAGCCTGGGTTTTCGTCATTGCCGTAATACGCGGTGCGCATATCACTGTCGACGCAAATATTTTCGTGCGACATCCGGCCCATCTTCCACAGTTTCTGCTGTGTGCCGTTGTAGGATTTGACCGAAGCGGTTGCCGGGTCGATTTCTACGTGCCAGCCAATGTCCTGGTACCCATCGCTGTTGGCATCCGCCGTCGGCAGAATTTCTTCCGAGGTAATGGTGGTGCCCCAAGGGGTAATGCCGCCCGAGCAGTTGCGACCGGTGCCCTGTACCGGACCGAAATCAACGGGTACATTCTTCGTCAGGTTCCAGGCATGGGTGGCGGTGTCAAAATGCACCGACAACACGGACACACCGGCCGCCGGGAAGCTGCCCAATTCGTGGTTAAGGGAAATATAGCCGCTGTCGCTGCGACCGCCGATGCCGGTATAGCCGGTAAAGTCAAACAAGCCTTTGGTTACGCCATTGGCCGCGTTGGTATAGGCATCGCCTTCCTGCACCAGCATCTGGAAGGTGTGGGTCGACGGAATGCGGAGGCTGTCGGGCTGGGCACTGGGCAGTACGGATACAAACCGGGAAATATGCAGGCTGTCCAGGGTACCGTCGCAGGCCACCGGAGCAAGCAACGTTTTGTACGCCAGTTCCAGATCAAAGCTGAGATCGGAGCTGTTGGCGCGGTCCTGATGCACCTCTACCGCAATGGTGTTCACGCCAAGCTGGAGCGCAGAACTGCTGAGTATGGATTCAAAGAACGTGCTTTCGTCGGTTCCGGCAACGGATACGCTGGCATAGGTGCTGTACAGTGGGGTTCCGGAAGGCATGTTCACCCGGTAGGCTTCGGTACCATTGATGTAAACCACAGCACCGTCATCGCGCTTCAGGCGCAGCAGGATTTGCTGGTTGGCGGTCGGCAATGCCGTCAGGGTAAAACTGGTCCGGAAGTACGTGGTCGGGTAGCGGTTGGTGGCCGAAGGACCAAAACCAACTACCGTGATTTCATCGCCGTCGCCATAGCCCAGTTCAGCCGCGCCGGATGCCCAGGAGGTATCTACAAATGAACTTGCCTGCCAGGTCGTGCCCTGGTTGCTGCCGTTGTCCAGGTATTTCCAGGTGCTGTTGCGCGGAAAGACCACGCTGGTTTGCGCCTGCGCTGCTGCCAGACTGCCTGCTGCAAAAAGGGTAAAAAGTAGTTTTCTAAACATCGTTGTTGGGGTTACTGATAGAGCTGCAAAAGTGCTTGAAGCATATTACCTCAGGAACGCCTTACCGTTACGCCCTCGTAACCTCTGTGTTACGCCCGGATGAATAAGCACTTTTGATTCAGCGTGTTATGAGGCTACGATCGGTTTCCGTTTTAGCCATTCGGAACCCCGGTTATCTTTGAACGCTATCCTTTTATCTCGTATGTCTGACCGTAACCGGCTTTACACTATACTTTTTTTCGTAACGGTGTTGATTCTGGGCACCTATTTAATTGTAGAGTTGTTTCAGATGCCTGAACTGATCTGGCTCGGCTTGGCAGCCAACGGGATCTACCTGGTGTGGTTTTTCATTCTCTGGCGACAGTCCCGGTTCCGGAAAAGTCCCTACAAAGCCGGCTGGTATCTTGGTATTTCGGCCTTACTGGTCGGAACCCTAAGCCGGATTCAGCACTGGTCGTTTGCAAGCATCTGGCTCACCACCGGTTGTTTGCTTCTCCTGGGGTCCTATGTGCTCTGGTATCTGCGAAATCCGGTTAAAACCACCTTTGATCACCTGAAGATGATCTGGCTGGGTAGTTTTCTTCTGGCCAAATGGGCCCTTTGGTATCGCTTCTTTCCGGAATCGTATCTGCTGCTGCTGTACGGCAATCTGCTGTTTATGCTGGTGCTGTTCTACTTCATCCGGCAGCAACGCGCGCATGCAGCCGATCTCAATGCTCAACAAAACACCGCTCCGCACCTTTCATGACCCGGTTGTTTGATTTTCGTCAGCCGATCCGGTACAAAACCGAGATTCTGGCCGGCCTGACTGTAGCGATGACCATGATTCCGGAATCGCTGTCGTTTGCGATCCTGGCTGGGTTCCCGCCGCTCACCGGGTTGTACGCGGCATTTATCATGGGACTGGTCACGGCCATCTTTGGCGGGCGGCCCGGCATGGTATCGGGTGGGGCCGGCGCTACGGCGATTGTCCTGATTGCCCTGATGCAGTCGCACGGCTTGCAGTATGTATTTGCCGCCGTAGCGCTGTCCGGACTTTTTCAACTGCTGATCGGCGCGTTCCGGTGGGGAAAGTTTGTGCGACTGGTGCCGCAGCCGGTGATGTATGGATTTGTCAACGGGCTCGCCTTCATCATCTTCACCTCACAGCTCAGCCAGTTCAAAACGCTGGTCAACGGTCAGTCGGTCTGGCTCAGCGGTTCGCCGCTGTATACGATGCTGGGACTGGTGGCCTTGACCATCGGCGTGGTGTTTCTGTTTCCCAAGCTGACCAAGGCGGTTCCGGCATCGCTGGCCGCTATTGTGGTGGTCTTCGCAGTCGTCTGGTTCGGCAATATCGAAACCAAAACCGTCGGCGACATCGCAGCCATCAGCGGCAGCCTGCCCAACTTCCACCTTCCGGAAGTGCCGTTCACGTTCTCTACCCTGCAAATCATCTTTCCGTATGCGCTGATTATGGCCGGTGTAGGCACCATCGAATCGCTGCTGACGCTGAATGTAGCCGATGAAATCACCGGTACCCGCGGCAATGGCAACCGTGAATGCCTGGCCCAGGGCAGCGCTAATATCCTCAATGGCGTCTTCGGCGGCATGGGCGGCTGTGCCATGATTGCACAAACGTTCGTCAATCTCTCGGCCGGCTCCCGCGCCCGTCTTTCCGGAATCATCGGTGCGCTGACCATTCTGCTGATTGTGCTGGTAGGTGCGCCGGTGATCGAACAACTGCCGATGGCTGCGCTGGTCGGGGTGATGATGATGGTGGCGATGGGTACGTTTGAGTGGATTTCGCTGCGCATCATCAACAAAATGCCGAAATCCGATATCCTGACCGGGATGCTGGTAGCCGGGATTACCGTCTGGCTGCACAATCTGGCGTTGGCCGTCCTGCTGGGCGTGGTGGTTGCCGCACTGGTGTTTGCCTGGGAAAGCGCTAAGCGCATCCGTGCCCGCAAATACACCGACGAAGCCGGGATCAAGCACTATGAGCTCTACGGACCGCTGTTTTTTGGCTCTGTCATGGCGTTCGGTGAAAAGTTCGATGTAGCGGGCGATCCCGCTGAAGTGGTGGTTGATTTCAAAGAAAGCCGAATTGCCGATATGAGCGGAATTGATGCCGTAAACCGGATCAGCGAACGCTACCGGCAGGCTGGTAAACACCTGCGCCTGCGGCACCTGAGTCCCGACTGCCGCCAGTTGCTGCACAACGCCGCCGGGATCATTGAGGTCGATATTATCGAAGATCCGGAATACCATGTAGCCATAGAGGCCGGTGTCCGTTAGGAAGGGCTTGTAAACAGCAGCCGTGTAGACCTGCTCAAAACACGTTACAGCTGACGACCCGCAGGAGTGCCGGTGGCGTGTGTGACCCACTCCGGGCACGTATCCATATAAAACGAATGCTCCGTAGCTGCAAATGCAGCCTTCGCCGAGTAAAACAGACGCTTCGCTAACCAAGACAGATGCTTCGCTAACCAAGACAGATGCTCCGCTAACCAAAACTAGCGCTCAGTTAAGTAGCCCTAATCATATGTTCGGCTTCCGGAGGCTAGGATCGGGCAGCGAAGAGCGTCGCATCCGGATCAGGAGGTGTGAGAGCGTTATGTTCCGGCGCAGATCGTTCAACTATCTTTGAGATGCTTCCTTTACAATCATGATGACTTCCTTCTTTACACGTCGGGCCATTCGCCGGACGCTTCTGTTGGTTCCCGTTGCGTTAGCAGCCACGTTTGAACCGGCAGCGGCCCAGAAAAAAGCGGTTTCCGGAACCAACGCGCAGCAGGACGCCCACGCCTTTCTCGACCGCTATACCCGCGAGTATGTGCGGCTGTATACACAATCGTCGGAGGCGCAGTGGAGCGCCCAGACTGTTATTAAAGAAGGGGATACCACAGTGGCCCACGCCGCGCAGGTGGCGGATGAAGCGATAGCCGCCTTTACCGGCAGTAGCGAAAACATTACGACGGCCCGCCGCTACATGGCCAAGCCCAAAACGCTGACACCGATTCAGCGCAAGCAGTTTGAACTCATCCTGTACGCTGCGGCCAACAATCCGCAGACCATTGCGCCGTTGGTCAAAAAGCATATTGCAGCCGAAATCCAGCAAACGCAGGATTTGTATGGCTACCAGTTTATGCTAAACGGGCAGAAAACTGCTCCCAATGAGCTGGACGATTTGCTCCGGACCGAAACCGATCCGGCCAAACGGCTTCAGGTCTGGGAAGCCACCAAGGCCATTGGCCCGACGCTGAAACCGGGGTTGCTGCGGCTGCGCGAGATGCGCAACGAAACCGTGGGGGCGCTCGGCTACCCGGATTATTTTACCTATCAGGTCAGCGATTACGGGTTGAAAACGCCGGAGATGATGAACCTGATGCAGGGGCTGCTGCGCGATCTGTGGCCGCTGTACCGCGAGTTGCATACCTGGATGCGCTATGAAGCCGCGAAGAAATATGGCGTCCAATCGGTTCCGGAACTGCTGCCTGCCCACTGGCTGCCCAACCGCTGGGGACAGGACTGGTCGTCGTTTGTGCAGGTATCGGGCATTAACCTGGACTCGGTATTGCATACCAAATCGCCGGAATGGATTGTGCAGAATGCGGAAGGCCTGTATACCTCCATCGGGTTCCCGAAGCTCCCGGCGTCCTTTTATGCCAAGAGCAGCCTATACCCGTATCCGGCCGACAGTGCGGTGAAGAAAAACACCCACGCCTCTGCCTGGCATATCGATCTCAACAACGATGTGCGCTCGCTGATGAGCGTAGAACCCAACAGCGAATGGTGGGAAACCACCAACCATGAGCTGGGCCATATTTACTACTACCTGTCGTACACCAATCCCAACGTGCCGCCGTTGCTCCGGCAGGGCGCCAACCGCGCCTATCACGAAGCCATCGGTACTATGATGGGCCTGGCTGCGATGCAGAAACCGTATCTGATCGGGCGCGGGCTGATCCCGGCGAATACCCAGACGGATGAGGTGCAGTTACTGCTTAAGGAAGCGCTGAACTCGGTCGTGTTTATCTTTTTCTCGGCGGGTACCATGAGTCATTTCGAAAAAGCAATGTATACCGACAAGCTGCCGGCCGATCGCTTCAACAGTGAATGGTGGACGCTGGCCCGTAAGTATCAGGGCATTGTGCCGCCGACTCCCCGTGGTGAGCAGTACTGCGATGCGGCTACCAAAACGCATATCAACGATGACCCGGCGCAGTATTACGATTATGCCCTTTCGTATGCGCTGTTGTACCAGTTGCACAACCACATTGCCAAGACCATTTTGCACCAGGACCCACGGGCGACCAATTACTGGGGCAATAAGCAAGTGGGCGATTTCATCAAATCGATTCTGGTCACCGGCGCGGCGAAAGACTGGCGCACCATCCTCAAAGAAACCACCGGTGATACCCTGAACGCCAAGGCCATGCTGGAATACTTTTCGCCGCTCACGGCCTGGCTGAAAGCGCAGAACAAAGGCCGCACCTACACCCTTCCGGAAACCCTGTAAGCCGTTTTGAAGGCGTCTATGCAGGCTTTGACAAGCTGAGCTTGTCAAAGCATTACAGCGCCACAGTACATGTGTCACCCTAAGCCTGTCGAAGAACAGCCTGACACGTCGCTTATACAAGTACCACGTCCTACTGAGCAGTCTAAGGCATTTTCCGGACGCAAAGCCGGATTGTTCCGGAACAGGACGCGTCCGGAAACCAAAAAGAGCACCTTCTTACGAGGGTGCTCTTTTTTTAGTTAATTGACTGGTTGAACTTACGCTTTCCAGCTGTCTACGTCTGCATCGCTGGTGCTATACGATGCTTCAGTGCTGTAAGCGGGTTCGGTGCTATAAGAGGTTTCAGTCGCATACGCCACGTCGGCAGTTTCAACGGCTGGCTCAGCAACCAGGCTAGCTTCCGGAAGCACTTCAGCCGTATGACTTTCATAGCTACCAGTAGCCGAAGCATTGTGGTAATACTCTTCGTCGTTTTCGTGGTTGAAGGCGTCGAAATCAAAATCGGGCATCAGGTCGGTCTTCACGTAGTTGACCGTTTCCTGCAACGCGTTTACAAACTTGTGAAAATCTTCCTTGTACAGAAACATCTTGTGCCGGTCGTAGCCGCCGTCTTCAAAGCGTTTTTTGCTTTCAGTGATGGTGATAAAGTAATCATTACCACGGGTGGCGCGCACATCAAAGAAGTAGGTGCGGCGCTTTCCGGCTTTTACACGCTTGGAATAGATGCTGTCGTTGTTGCGACCGCCTTCACTGTTGGTACGGCCATAGCGATTGTCGGAGTCGCTGTAGTGGTTGTCGTTATCGTACGCCACGGGTTCGGATGTTGAGAAAGAAAGAAAAAGAGTTCGGAGGCAAAATTAATCTCGCCTTACAGCTTTCCAAATGAAATGTGTTATGAAATCGTACTTTTTTGAGTCATAGGCAGCCGTTTGGAAGACCTAAAGTGTTGGTATTCGGCTTAATACCAGAGATAATCCCGCCGGCTTAGATTCAGCCGCAACCCGGTAAAGACCTGAAGGCTTTTCTGACTGGCACCATCCCGTTCCCAGGTTCTTCCGGAAACACCGGCATCCAGAAACAAGCGCGGCCAAGGTTCCCAGCTCACTGCCAGTTCACCCAGCAACACGTTTGCCGTCGGGCCAGGCGTCAGGCTGTAGCCGTAATCCATGAGTCTTCCCGACGTGTTGGGCCGGAAAATATTGACGCCTGCATTGGCCGAACCGGAATCGGTGCCCTGCCGGTACAGACTGCCGCGCGCCGTAAGCTGCCATTTCTTAGCCGGCCGGTAACTGATTTTCCCTAACACTTCGACAAAGCCGGCTTCCAACGGATGCGCCAGCGGCTGGTTGTAGTGCGTATAGTTGGCCAGGGTATCGTTGTGGCCGTACGTAAACGGTCGCACCAGATTCAGCTCGCCCTGCAGATCCAGGTTTTTGATACCAAAGGCGTTGAAATAGCGGCCGCCCAGCTGCACGCCGAATTTATTGCCCCACCAGCCGTTTCCGGCGGTCAGCTCTTTGATCTTCAATTCATCAAGCAACAACTGCCCGTAGAACTGCAACCGCTTGGCAGCAATCGCCTTGAAGTTGAGCCCCACAAAGGCATTGTCCGGCGAGCCATTCATCCGCTCGACCTGGCGCAGAAAAATGATGGGGTTGAGGTACGCAAACGAGAAATGATCGGCACGGCCAAACACCACCGCTTCAAACAAGCCTACGTTCAGCCAGCGGGTGGCATTAACGCTCAGGTGATGGATGGTGGCGTATTTATGCGGCAGTTGCTGATCCAGTCCGCGCTGGTACTGCGGGGTCAGCTCCAGGTACAGGTTTTCATACTGAAGCTTCCAGATCTTCGTGCGAATACGGGCAAACAAAGCTCCGGACGACGCGAAATCCGACAACAACAGGCTGCGTTCGCCATCGCCGAGAAAATTGCGGTCGTAGCCAAACGTCACATTGACGTGGTTCCGGACGGCCGCGACATCCACATAGCCCCGTGCCTGCAGGTAATCGTAGGTGCCTTTAGAAGGCGTCTGGTAATAATCGGCACCCGGCACGGCCTGATGCGCTTCGGTCCATTGTTCCAGATGCCAGGGCATCCGCTCCTGGTTATCAGTGATAAAGGTGTACACGCCGATTCGATTGGCAATGGTGGCGCGTACTTCTGCCCCACGGGTGTTGAGATACCGGAAGGAAGATTCGCCCGGAACCTCAGGCGACCGCTTTTCGTACATGCCCTGGAATCCCAGCACCGGATTGACCGACAGAAAGAAATGGTCGTTTTTAACGCGGAACAGATCTGTTTTGGTTTCGTAGAAATGTTTCAGCACCGGTTTGCGGGCATACAGATCAGAACTGTTCCATTCGGCCGAGGATCCCATCGCCAGTCCGATCTGGTACTGGTCGATGTCGGTGAGATAACTTTTGTAGCCTTCCTGCTCCATCCCGCTGTCGAGCGAAAACAGGTGGCGGTCCATTTCCTGGCTCAGCTCTTTGCGCGACCAGCCTTTCTGGGTCGTAAAAAGCGTGTTGGATAAGCTTCCGGAAAGCGTTTCCAGCCGGTTGGTCAGCTCATATTCCGGACTTCCGGAAGGCAGGTAAGTGGTTTGGGCCGTAGCAGTAAGAGCGGTAACAGCGGGTACCAGTGCCAAAAGGCGTAGCAAAGCATTCATAAGCCGGAGATTGGCAGCGGTAAAAGTAGGGTTCGGATCGGGTTCCGGACCGGGAGCGTCCGGAATCGGTGCAACCGGATGGTGTAGATTTACGCCCTCAACACGCCGCTTATGACCACGCTGTTTAAAAATGCTACGATTGTAAACGAAGGCCACCGCATAGAAGGCGATGTCCTGGTCAAAAACGGTCGCATCGAGCGCATTGATTCGTCGATTCCGGAACCGAAAGAAGCCTGTCGGGTGGTGGATTGCACCGGGCTGCACCTGCTGCCGGGCTGCATCGACGATCAGGTGCATTTCCGGGAGCCAGGCCTGACGCATAAAGCCGATATCGCTACCGAAAGCCGGGCGGCCGTAGCGGGTGGGGTTACGTCGTTTATGGAGATGCCCAATACCGTTCCGCCGACGCTGAACCGGGAAAAGCTCGAAGAAAAGTTTGCGATTGCGGCCCGGACCTCACCAGCCAACCATTCCTTTTTTATGGGTGTGAGCAACGATAACGCAGACGAAGTACTCCGGGTCAACGAACTCAAAGACCGGGTCTGCGGGGTCAAGATTTTTATGGGTTCCAGTACCGGCTCGATGCTGGTCGACAACTACCTGACGCTCGAAAAGATTTTTTCCGGAACCGAGCTGCTGATTGCCACGCATTGCGAAGACGAACGCATCATTGCTGCAAATAAAGCCCAGTTTCCGGATGCAGATAACGCCTCATACCATCCGCTGATCCGGAACGAAGCAGCTTGTTTTGAAAGCTCATTTGCCGCCGTGCAACTGGCCAAGAAACACGATACGCGGTTGCACATCCTGCACATCACCACGACTGAAGAATTGCGGTTGTTTGGCAATATGCTGCCGCTGGCTGAGAAGCGCATCACGGCTGAGGTCTGTGTGCATCATTTGCATTTTACAGCCGACGATTATGCCCAACTGGGTAATCAGATCAAATGCAATCCGGCCATTAAATCGGCCCGCCACAAACCGGCACTCTGGGAGGCGTTGCTCGACGACCGGCTTGATATCATTGCGACCGATCATGCGCCGCATACCCTTGCGGAAAAACAGCAGCCGTATCAACAGGCACCGGCCGGTCTGCCGCTGGTGCAGCACTCGCTGTTGCTGATGCTTCAGTATGTGCGTGAAGGCCGGATTTCGCTGGAGAAAGTGGTGGAGAAAATGGCCCATGCGCCGGCGATCTGCTTCAACATCCGCGAGCGGGGCTTTATCCGGGAAGGATACCACGCCGATCTGGTGCTGGTTGATCTGAACGACACCACTACCGTCCATCGGGAAAATCTTCTGTATAAATGCGGCTGGAGTCCGCTGGAAGGAAGGACGCTACCAGCCCGCGTTGCCCACACCTTTGTCAATGGTAACGAAGTATGGAATGGCAGTCAGATTCTGGAAGGCACCACCGGCGAGCGGCTGTATTTCGATCGGTAGGCGTTTCTTCCGGGAATCGGAACCCACCTGGATATAAAACGCCCCGCTGTTTTAGCAACAGCGGGACGTTTCAATACTTAGAGCTGTACGATCGCTTAGGCCAGATGGACGCGGAGCATCCAGGCCATTTGTTCGTGTTTTTCCATCACGCCGGTCAGGAAGTCGCTGGTGCCTTTGTCTTCGTATTTGTCCTCAATGGTGTCGATATCTTTCCGGAGTTCGCGGATCAGCGTTTCCTGCTTGTCGACCAGTCCTTTGATCAGCTCTTCGGCCGTACCCAAGGCAGCTTCGTCTTTCAGGCGGGTGAGCTTCAGATAAGTACCAATAACTGTTTCGGCCTTGTAGCCCAGCTGCAGTACGCGCTCGGCTACTTCATCGGTGATTTCGCTCAATAGCTGGTACTGTTTCTCCAGAAACTTGTGCAATTCCGAGAAGTGGATTCCGGAAACGTTCCAGTGCGCGCCTTTCGTGGCGGTCGTCAGTACATATTCATCTGCCAGCAGGTGTTGTAGCAGGTCTACGATGGCTTTTTTCTTTTTTTCGTCGAGGCCGATGTTGGCTTTCGGTGGTTGTGGCTTAGTCATGTCAGAGGTTGAGAGTTAACGCAGGAACCTTCAAAAAACATGCCGCTGATGCAAGGGCTACTTCAGGGCAATACGATACAATTTACCGCCATCGGTCACGGCATAGACAGCACCATCTGTGCCTTCGGCCAGATCGCGGAATCGTTCGCCTTCGGTCGCCAGCAACCGCTCTTCACCTACGACCTTATTGTCCTGCAACACCAGTCGGGCAATATGCTGACCGCTGAGACAACCGATGAGCAGGTTGTTTTTCCATTCCGGAATGGCCTTGCCACTGTAGAAGATCATCCCGCTGACCGATACAACCGGATCCCAGTAATACACGGGTTGTTCCAGCCCCGCTTTCTGGGTAATGCCTTCGCCGACTTTGGCACCGCTGTATTCGATGCCGTACGTAATGGTAGGCCAGCCGTAGTTTTTACCCGCTATAATCCGGTTTACCTCATCACCACCCCGCGGACCCATTTCGGCTTCCCACAAGTCGCCGGTTTCGGGGTGAATGGCCAGACTTTGCGGATTGCGGTGGCCGTAGGTATAAATCTGCGGCAAGGCATTGGCCTGCCCGATAAACGGATTTCCGGAAACCGGCTGCCCGTCTTTGGTCAGGTGTAGAATCTTACCCAGTGCGGCATCCAGCTGCTGGGCCTTAGGCCGGGTCTCCAGATCAGAGCGCTCGCCGGTGCTGACAAACAAATTTCCGGACCGGTCGAACACGATGCGGCCACCAAAATGCTTGTCGCCGTCGTACACCGGAATGGCGCGGTAGATTACCTGCGGATTTTCGATGCGGGTTTCGTCGTTGGAGAGGCGGCCTTTCCCAACAGCGGTCAGATTGCCGGGAGATACATTTTCCGAAAAAGTCCAGTAGATCATCCGGTTGGCCGTAAAATCCGGATCTGGTACCACATCCAGCAACCCGCCCTGGCCGGCACTGTTGACATGGGTAATGCCGGTAATCGCAGCCGAGAGCGTGCCGTCCGGTTTCGCAATGCGCAGGGTGCCTTCTTTTTCAGTGATCAGCAACCGGCCATCCGGAAGCGTCACAATCCCCCAGGGCTTGTTCAGTGCCTTGCTGATGACCTGTGCATCCAGCGCAGCACTGGTTTTGACGCCCGGTGCGCGTGTCTGACCGGCAAACGCGGGTTGATAGGCACTGTTGGGTGATTCGGTTTCTACGGGTGGGTAATTTCCGGCTGCATCGGGGGTCTGAACAGGGGCGTCTTTCTTGGTGCAGGCCGCGCTCATCAGAAACAATGACCCGACAAAAGTTAAAAGCAATTTCATAGGAAGTGATGTTCCGGAACAGGTCTAAACAATAATGCCGGTTTAACGGAATGATTGTTGCAAGTGGCAAACAGATTCCTATGCTCTCTTCTCCTCTGCTCATGAACAGCTTTTTTTCCGCGTCCCGTCGGCTGCCGCTCTACCTGCTGCTGGCCGGTACGTTTGCCGCCTGTACCAACAATTCCTCTACCAACAATACCGTCAATACCAAGACGAGCACTACTGGGACAGGCGACTCGGTAACAACCGTAGCGACAACACCGCAAGCGTCGATCGATCCGGGACTGACCTTGCCGGTTCTGGATGCCTTATTTTACGAAGAAGGCTTTTCCGATGAATTGAAAAGCAAACTGGCCCTGACCGACGCGGAAGTCACCAAGATCAAGACTGTTGCCCATAGTTCCGTCAGCGATCTGGACGAGAAAGGCGACGGTACTGCTTACTTGGGTTCGGCCCGGGAAGCGTCCAAGCAATCTGAAGCGCAACTGACCACCATTCTGGGAGCCGAGAAAGCGGCTCAGCTGCGCCAGTTTGTGGCCGACCGGTATGCCGGTGGCGATCTGGCGGCGCTCTTGCCAACCGAGCCCAACAGCGTTCCGAAAGACACCCGGATTGTGGTCAACGCACCTGCGTACCGGATGGATGTGTATCAGGAAGGCAAACTGTTGCGGACGTATAAGGTAGGTATCGGCTATCCGGAATTTCCGCTGCCCGCCGGGATGCGCCGGGCCGATCAGATCATTTTCAATCCAACTTGGACGCCACCGGATGAGCCGTGGGTAAAAGGCAAATTTGCACCCGGCAAAACAGTAGCGGCCGGCAGTAAAGACAACCCGCTGGGACCGATTAAAATTCCAATTGGCCTGCCGAGCCTGATTCACGGCGGCAAACAACCCGCCAAGCTGGGATCCTTTGCTTCGCACGGTTGCGTAGGCCTGACCAACGAAGGCGTTCAGGATTTTGCCGCTACGCTGTCGCAGCTGGGCGGTGATGCGGCCTTTAACTTAGATTCGGTGAAGAGCTACGCAGAAAACCGGTCCAAGACCAAAACCGAAAAGCTGCCCAAGCCGATTCCGGTGGAACTGCGGTACGAAACCATCGTGGCCGGCAACGGAAATGTAACCGTATACCGGGATGTATATGAGCGGGGCACCAATACCGTAGCCAACGCCGACAAAGTGCTGGCAGTATATGGTCTCAAATTCGCTTCGCTTCCGGAACCGGAGAAGCGTGCCTTGTATGCGGCGCTCAACGAGATGAACGAAGACCCTAAAGGCAACCGGATTGTAGATAACATTGGCGATTCGATGAGTGCTGAAACCGACAGCAGCAGTACTAAAACATCCAAGCCGACTAAAGGTCGCGTAACGACTACCGTAAAAGGCCGGAAGGAAATTGTCGTACCGATTGCAGCCTTGGCAGGCAAAGGGTATCCGGCACCAGTCGATCTAGTGGGTGGAACTCCGCAAAAAGCAGTTGCAACCAATCAGTGATTCTTTTGAATTCCGTTCAATACAGATAAAAAAGCCCCTGCATAATCGTTATGCAGGGGCTTTTTAATGGCCCGCGCTTCCGGATATGTAAAGGACCGGACTCTTGTAGAAATGGGTCAAGCGCCACAAAGTCTCCTAACAGAAGAGTGCCTTTCCGGAACAACGAAACGCTTATTTAGCGGGAATGAGCGTAAACCCATATTTAAGCTTTCTGTCGTTGCATTTTTCACACCGGATCGGTTTCAGCCCTTTGGTATCGAAGACGGTTTCGCCCTTTCGGTAACGGTGTGCCACCTGTTCGGTACTATTGAGAGGGGATTGCAGGCGTTGCAGATAGGTTTCCATCGCATGCGTAACCATCAGCCGATTGATACTGAATTCTTTGGCCGTCCAACCCACGTAGTATTCGGTTTCACGATGCAGGATTCCGGAATCCGAGAACCGCAGAAACGTACCGATGTGTTGCATATAGCGTTGCAGATACGGCGTACCAAGGGCTACCTGATCTTTGTAATTGACGATATCGTAGACGAGGTTTCCATACCGTTTCCGGACGATCTCAGCATCGGGACAATAGATCGTCAGAGGCGGTGCAAACTGATAGGCGCCTCCAAACGAAAATTGTTCGGCTACACTCCGGATCAGAATACTGGAGTAGGCCGCGCCCATAGAGTGACCGGTCAGATACACCGGTACCTGTATGCTGCGACGGGTCATCTCCTGCCGGATCGTATCGAATAAGCCTTGGTTTTTGATGAGCTCTGCTGCACCATTCCGGAACCCGGCATGCCCACCGGGAATATGCCGCAGGATCGAGTCTACGGAATCACTGTTGACGAACAACCGGATTTTCAGATCGGTCAGCAGGTTGTCTTTATTTCCTTCCGTACCCCGAAAAGCTACGACGACAAACCGATCGGTGGCGCAGACCATTGCCCGGGTAGCCGTTTCGTTTGACTCTACATTCAGAATGGAAAAGGTACCTGCGCCGTAGCGCTCGTTCAGACTGCGTTCCAGCAACGGGTAATCGCCGGCTGCCATGTACGCACAATCCGAAAGCTGGGCACAAAAAACGGCCGTTGGCTGATCGTACGTCGAAAAATCGGTTTTGAAGGAAGCCGGGTTGAGGCGTTCGATCATTGGGGTCGTTACCAGTGGAACACCACCGGCATAGCTCCCAAAAGGAAGCAACAGCAAAAAAAGAAACAGTCGGTCCATCCTGATGAATTCAGTAAAAGCTGCATCGCTTCTGCAAAAATGTCGCCAGTATACCTGGAAGACTGCTGCTCCAGGCTTGTATCCCGCCCCAAAAAGTGAAATCCGGTTCCGGAATTTCGGTTTCTACCCGGCAGCTTTTAATTTCGACCTCTTATGAAAAAATGGTTCCTCCTATCGGTAGCGGCTGCGTTGCTGACCGCCTCCTGCTCAAAAGACGATGACACCCCGACGCCAACGCCCAATCCATCGCCAACATCTGTAAACGGAAAATTTATGGTCAGCTTTGACAGCACCAAATTTGCCATTGATTCGCTCCGGGGCTACTACCTAAATCCCGGTGGCACCCTAGATTCGACGACCCTTCGGGGCGTATACAGCTGGGAATCACCTTCCCGTCGATATGACAAAGACGATACGGGCTATGCGCGGGTATTCGCCTGGGGCGGCACCCGCATCAGTGGTTCAGAAGTTCCGGCAATGAAGTTTTCCGAAACGTTTACGCCGACCCGGCTCAGCAACAGTAAAGGCAACAGCCTGAGAGATGGCAAAGCAGGGTTTCAGTCGTCCTACGGCTTCCGCTACTAGCTGTTCCGGATACCCCATCAAAAAAGCAGCTTCCGGATCGGAAGCTGCTTTTTTAATCACTTGTCTGGGGCAGACTAGCCGTGAAACTTTTCTTTTACTTTGGTGACCAGGGCGTCGTCGCTCATTTGCTGGTCGGTATCCAGCATGGTCTGTACGTTTTTGAACTGTGGGGTGTCTTTCAGGAAGTTTGAAAAGGTTTCCTGAGCGGTTCCATACCCTGTTACATACACTTCTTCCGCGTTTTGCAGGTGTGTGGCGATTTCCTTGAAGAACATCGTTTCGGTGCGCACCTTGTCGTTGTTGAAGGTGTTTTCGTTGCTGTTGGGTAGCGTACCGGGCGCTTTTACATGGGCCAGTACTTTAAAACCATCTGCTTCATTATTTTGGCTAACGCCTACGACGGTGGCATGTTTCGTATCCATCCAGATACCAAACTGCTTGAATTTCTTCTCGAGCATACAATAGGATTTAAGGGTTCTTTCCGGAAGTGGTTAAAAAAGCTGTGCCGCGTAGACTGTTCCGGTCACAAGCGTCCTTAGATCCGCCGGATCTGCGCACCCAGGGCGTTGAGCCGTTCGTCGATGCGCTCGTAGCCCCGGTCAATCTGTTCGATGTTCTGAATCACGCTCGTGCCTTTGGCCGATAGCGCCGCGATGAGCAGTGCCACCCCAGCCCGGATATCCGGACTCACCATATTGATGCCCCGCAGTGGAATACGACGGTCGAGACCAATGACTACGGCCCGGTGCGGATCGCAAAGCACAATCTGCGCCCCCATATCAATCAGCTTGTCTACAAAAAACAACCGGCTTTCAAACATTTTCTGGTGCACCATCACCGTCCCTTGTGCCTGGGTGGCCGTTACCAAAACGATGCTCAGCAGATCGGGGGTGAAGCCTGGCCACGGATGATCGTAGACGGTCAGGATAGATCCGTCCAGAAAAGAGCCGATGCGGTACTGTTCCTGCGCCGGAATGTAAATATCATCACCCCGGATTTGGAGCTGAATGCCTAGTTTCCGGAAGGTATCGGGGATGTTTCCTAAATGCTTGACCCCTGCGTTCCGGATGGTGAGTTCACTTTGGGTCATCGCTGCCAGGCCAATAAAGGAGCCGACTTCGATCATATCGGCCAGCATCCGGTGTTCGGCGCCGTGAAGTACGGCTACGCCTTCAATCGTAAGCAGGTTGGAGCCAATGCCACTGATGCGGGCACCCATGTTATTGAGCAGCAGGCACAATTGCTGTAAATACGGCTCACAGGCAGCGTTGTAAATGGTGGTGATGCCTTCAGCCATCACCGCAGCCATCAATACGTTGGCAGTTCCGGTTACGGAAGGTTCGTCCAGATAAATAAACGCGCCTTTCAGTCCACCGGGCGCATGGAGCCGAAACCGGTTTTTCTCCGCGTCGAAATCAAACGAAGCACCCAGCTTTTCAAAGCCCAGAATATGGGTATCCAGCCGCCGGCGACCAATCTTGTCACCACCCGGTTGTGGAATTTGCGCCCGTCCGTAGCGCGCCAGCAGCGGTCCGGCCATCATTACCGCGCCACGCAGCTTTCCGCTTTTCTTCCGGAACTCGGGACTGTTGAAAAAGTCCAGGTCGGGATTGTCGGCTTGTAGGATTACCGTTCCCGGTTGCGGTCGGGTAACGGTCACCTGCATCGCTTCGAGCAACTCAATCAGCAGGTTTACGTCGATAATATCGGGAACATTATGAAAGATCACCGGCTCGGCAGTGAGCAGGCAGGTACACAACACCTGAAGCGCTTCGTTTTTAGCGCCCTGTGGGGTAATGATTCCGGAAAGCCTGTGGCCACCGGTGATTTCAAAAGCGTTTTCGGGCATGGAGTAGGGCCAGTGGCCGTTTGGAAAAAGACCGTCGCGAATGTAGGCACGCGAATTTTTAAGATTCCGCTAAGAAGCTTTTGGCGCTCAGAAATGTTTTAGTGCTTTGTTTCCCCGAATGCCTCTCAAGTCTGCCTGTATTTTTCTTTTTCTGCTGCTGGGAAGCCGGTCCTTTTGGGGTCGGGCTCAATCCCCGTTTTCGGCAGGCACCTCCCGTCAGGAAGCGGTCGTAGCGGCCTTTCGGGCGGGCGGGATTCTTCCGGCTACCAGCCCGCTCCAATCCGAATCGGTCGGATTCCGGGTGGATACGCTCCGGCATTCGTGTATCAGCTGCGACGCATTGTTTATGGAACATCTGCGCAGTCATACCACACCGGCACAGTTGGCTACGTTGCTTCAGCAGACCGCCGGCAGTCCGGATCTTATGGCGTCGCCGGCAACCGCACTTCCGGAAACTGAAACGACGGTGTTCAGACCGCTGGTCGTCGATGATCTGGTATTTGTACTGGTGCAGCAGTGGGTTCCTTCCGGAATCCCGGAGGTACCGGCCCGTCCAATGGCCTTTCTGGTGGTGTTGCGGGAGGTCAACGGAAGGCTATTGATCCTGGAGCAATCACCCCGGTGTCGCCTGCGGACCGCTTCCGATCACCGTTCCGGAACAGGCCCGGGCTGTAAGGTTTCAAAATAAGCGATCCATTCTTCCATAGTCAGTGCCTCTTCAACCGAAAAATCACCAATACGGGTCCGGCGCAGTTCGGCCAGATGCGCACCGCAACCGAGTGCCACGCCCAGATCGTGAGCCAGCGAGCGGATATACGTGCCGGTGCTACAGGTAATCCGGAAATGCACATCCGCATTCTGCACATCCAAAATATCAAAGGCCGTAACGGTTACCGGACGGGGTTGTAGTTTGGGATCGCCGCCTTTGCGGGCAATCTCGTAGGCGCGCTTCCCATCTTTCTTAACGGCAGAGTGGGCCGGCGGGGTTTGCAGGATATCCCCGGTGAAGGCTTCGGTTGCGTTCCGGATCGACTCTATACTGAGATGATCGTACGGCTGCGGATGTTCCGGAAGGGACTCCAGATCGTAGGTAGGTGTGGAAGTACCCAAGCGGATGATACCGGTGTACTCTTTCGCCTGCTTCTGATAGGTTTCGATCTGCTTGGTAAACGCACCGGTACAACAGATCAGCAATCCGGTTGCCAGCGGATCGAGGGTACCGGCATGACCGATTTTTCCGCCTTTTCCCAAGGGCCGCCGAAGCCGGTTTACGACGTCAAAAGAGGTCCACCGGTACGGCTTATCCACCAGTAAAACAGCACCGGCACGCAGGGTTTCGAGAGACGGAAAATCCATAGTGCGCGAAGGTAGGACGGAGGACCAGGCGATTATCTTGTAATTTTCGTGGTTGGCTATTAGCTTTGAAAGCCCAATCTGTCTTTGATCCAATGCGCTTACGTTTTCTTCCGGTTCTTCCTTTTGCCTTGTTAGTAGTGGCTTCGTGCAGCAAAGACCGCGACAAAGGGTTTGTATCGGCCACGGTGCGCGATAGCGGCGACCTCAGTGCAGACGGGTGTGGGTTCCTGCTTGACATCGACGGCGTGGGCGAAAAGCGTCCAGACTACCTGTTGAGTGGCTTCCAGCAAAACGGTGTTCGGGTGAAGGTCAAATACCACGAAACGGGCGTGCTCGATACCTGCGGCAATGCAGCACCCTATCGCACGTTCCGCCTGATTGCTATCGACGATATCCAGCGCGATTTGTAAGTACATTCGTTCCGGAAGGCTGTCTTTTACCGACCCAGAATCCGCAGTTGTTTCTTGACGCTGCTCAGATGGATTAGCTGAAACAAGGCTGTGATCTCTTCGGGTTCCAGCTGGTGCTTTTGGGCCCATTCGCTGCGGGTTTTCAGAATCTCACGCCAGCGTTCCGGCTGGTAGGCCGTCAGCCCCAGATTTTTCTTCAGTTCGCCGATTTGCCGGCTCAGATCCGCCCGACGCCCCAGCAGGTGAATAATTTCGGCATCAACGGCATCCAGCTGCCCCCGGATGGTTTCGAGATTTTCATCCTTGCAGCTTCGCTGCCGCACCACCAGCTGCTTCCAGATGTCTTCCAGCCGGGCCGGGGTGACCTGTTGCGCCGCATCGCTCAGCGCCGCATCCGGATCCGGATGCGTTTCAATCATCAAACCTTCAAAGCCTAAGTTCAACGCTTTCTGCGAGATCGACTCAATGCCATTTCGGACACCGGAAATATGGCTCGGATCACAGATAAGGGTCACATCCGGACGGCGTCGGCGCAGCTCAATCGGTACCGCCCAGGACGGTGGGTTGCGATACGGAGAAGCCCCGCCATAGTTGGGAAAGCCCCGGTGAATGGCCCAGACGTCGGCAAAGCCGGCCCGTTCCAGCCGCTCGATGCCTCCCAGCCATAAATCCACATCCGGAATCACCGGATTTTTGACCATTACCTGCACCGGTGCGCCTTTCAATGCATCGGCCAGCTGCTGCACCGCAAACGGATTGACGGTGGTCCGCGCACCAATCCATACGGCATCTATGCCCCGCCAGAGCGCCGCTTCTACATGCGTGGCATCCGCCACTTCCACCGCTACCGGAAGGTGGTAGGTCGCTTTTACTTCAGCCAGCCAGTCCAGCGCCAGTACACCAGCACCTTCAAAAGCACCCGGCCGGGTCCGGGGTTTCCAGACGCCTGCCCGGAAGTAGCGGACCGGCAGCGAGGCCAGTCCGGCAGCGGTTTGGAGTACCTGCTCACGCGTTTCAGCGCTACAGGGCCCGGCAATCAGGATGGGAGATTCCTTAAATGAGCCTTCTTCTGCCATATCAATACAAAAAGCAAATTTACAACGACGGTTCCCAGTGACTTTCCTCCATCTACCTTCGCCTTCCTAATGAGGCGTTATTATATTATTGCCGGCGAAGCCAGTGGCGATCTTCATGGCGCAGGATTGATCCGTGCGCTGGCCGAGCGGGAACCCCAGGCAGCATTCCGGGCCTGGGGCGGCGACCGTATGGAAGCAGCCGGTGCCACACTGGTGAAGCACTACCGCGACCTGGCTTTTATGGGCTTTGTCGAAGTGATTAAGCATCTGGGTACCATCCTGCGCAATATCCGGTTTGCCAAAGAAGACATTCTGGCCTTCCGGCCCGATGTGTTGATTCTGATCGACTATCCGGGGTTCAATATGCGTATTGCCAAATGGGCCAAGGAACAGGGCATCCGGGTGGTGTATTACATCTCGCCGCAGATCTGGGCCTGGAAAGAAGGACGGGTTCATGCGTTGCGCCGTGATGTAGATCAGATGCTGGTGATTCTACCGTTCGAGAAACCGTTTTATCAGAAACACGGGATGGAGGTGGATTATGTAGGCCATCCACTGATTCAGACGGTCGCGGCACAGCAGGCGCAACCAGTGGATCCCAGCCTGACATTCGACAAACCGGTGATTGCACTATTGCCGGGCTCCCGTGCGCAGGAAATAGAGCAAAAGCTGCCCCGGATGCTGTCGGTGGTGAAGCATTTTCCGCAGTATCAGTTTGTGGTCGCAGCGGCTCCGGCCCAGCCGGTGTCGCTGTATGAATCCCTAACCAGTGAATTGCCGGTACAGATCGTTTCCGGAAAAACCTATCCGCTGTTACAGATTGCGCAGGCCGCTTTGGTGACCAGCGGTACCGCCACACTCGAAACGGCTTTGTTTGGCGTTCCGCAGATTGTGTGCTACCGCGGTAATCCGATCTCCTATCAGCTCGCCAAGCGCCTGATCAAAGTCAAGTACATCTCACTGGTGAACCTGATTCTGGATAAGCCGGCCGTTCCGGAACTGATTCAGGATGCGCTGAACGAATCCAATCTGACGGCTCATCTGAAACCGCTGCTGTCTCCGGAGAGTGTGCAACGGCAGCAGATGCTTGCAGAGTACCGGAACCTGTGGACCCTGCTGGGCAGCATCCCTGCCGCCGAAGAAGCAGCCCAGCTCATTACAGACGCCCTTCCGGAACCGTCTAAAAACACTTCTTTATGATGACCGAATCCAGTGAATCGACGGTTACCGGCCGACTGTACCTCGTCCCGACGCCTATCGGCAATCTGGGGGATATGACCTACCGGGCGGTAGCCGTTCTGAAGGGCGCCGACCTGATTCTGTGCGAGGACACCCGTACCTCCGGTGTGCTCCTGAAGCATTACGAGATTCAGCGGCCGCTGGCGGCGTATCACCTGCACAACGAGCACGCCCTGACCGAAAAATTTGCCCAGCAAATCGCGGATGGCCGGACGATCGCCCTGATTACCGACGCCGGTACGCCGGGCATCTCTGATCCGGGATTTCTGCTGGCGCGGGCCTGTCGCCGGATGGGGCTGCCAGTGGAATGCTTACCCGGTGCTACGGCGTTTGTACCGGCGCTGGTGCAAAGTGGACTGCCGGCTACCAGCTTTGTATTTGAAGGCTTTCTACCTGTCAAGAAAGGCCGGCAAACCGCCATGCAGCAACTGGCCCAAGAAACGCGGACCATCGTTTTGTACGAATCGCCGCACCGGCTGGTTAAAACCTTAACAGAGCTGGTAACCCATTTCGGAGCTGATCGGGCAGCCTGTGTCTGCCGCGAGCTGACCAAGAAATTTGAAGACACCCGTGCCGGCACCTTAACCGAACTGGCGGCGCATTACGAGGCCCATCCGCCCAAAGGCGAAATCGTTCTGGTGGTAGGCGGCGTTGCTTAAACCGTTTCCGGAAGATTTTTTACAGCGGTGCTTTTTGATTGAGAAGGGCCTCGGCTTTGATGAGATCGTCGTGCAGGATGCGGTCGCGGTCCATAAACGAAATCTGGCTGCGCACCATCGAATGCACTTTTTCCAAGATCGGCGAGGTTTTGGCCGGACGCCGGAAATCGAGCGCCTGCGCTGCGGTAAGCAATTCAATCGACAGTACCCGCTGCACATTCAGCAAGACACGACGCAGTTTAGTAGCAGCGTTGGCACCCATGCTGACATGATCTTCCTGCCCGTTGCTGCTGACGATGCTATCCACCGAAGCCGGCATACACAAGCCTTTGTTTTGGCTTACGATCGCTGCGGCTGTGTATTGGGCAATCATAAAGCCGCTATTTAGTCCGGCTTCCGGTGCCAGAAACGGCGGTAAGCCGCGCTGTCCGGAAACCAGCAGGTACGTGCGGCGCTCGGAGATATTGGCCAGTTCAGCCATGGCAATCGCCAGGAAGTCGAGGTGAAGTGCCAAGGGCTGTCCGTGAAAATTTCCACCGCTGAGGATCGCGTCTTCGTCGTGGAATACAATCGGGTTGTCGGTCACGGAATTCATCTCGATCTCCACCACGCGGGTTACCGTTTCCAGTACGTCTTTGGTGGCGCCATGCACCTGCGGTACACACCGGAACGAGTACGGATCCTGAACCTGCTTTTTTTCCTGCTGCTGGATCTCACTGTTGCGCAGCAATGCTTCCATCTGGGCGGCTGTCTCCACCTGACCGGCATGGGGCCGCACCCGGTGAATCGCATTCCGGTACGGTTCGGCTTTGGCATCAAACGCATCGGCCGACAAGGCAGCAATGGCATCCGCCCACTGCGACAACCGGCGGGACGCGAGCAGTGCCCAGGCACCGTAACTGCTCATAAACTGGGTACCGTTGAGCAATGCCAGTCCTTCTTTGGCCGCTAATGGCAACGGTTCCAGTCCGGCTTTTTGGAGCGCTTCTGCCGCCGGCATCCGAACGCCGTCCATCCAGACTTCGCCGGCGCCAAACAATGGCAACGACAGATGCGCCAAGGGTGCCAGATCACCGGACGCACCAAGTGAGCCCAGTTCGTAAATAATTGGGGTGATACCCAGAGTGTAAAACTGCGCCAGCCGCTCTACCACCGGCGTCCGGATGCCGCTGTACCCTTGGCTAAGCCCATGAATTTTGAGCAGCAGCATCGTCCGGACAATTTCTTCCGGAACCTCGTCGCCCATGCCGCAGGCATGACTGCGCACGAGATTTTCCTGCAACAACGACAGTTCGTCATCTGCAATGCGGACATTGCACAGCGAACCAAAGCCGGTGTTGATGCCGTAGTAGGTTTCGCCTTTTTGCAGAATGGCATCCAGGTAAAACCGATTGGCAGCAATGCGGTCGGTAGCGGCGTCGGAGAGCTGAACCGCCTCTTCGGTCAGCAGGCGTTCCAGGTCATCAAGCGAAAGATAATCGGGCAGGGCAGTCATAGCAGCGCAAAGGTAGCGGTGCAGAAAATCTTCCGGACCCGGACTGCATCAATTTTTCGGGAGAGGACTACGCCTTTGGCCGACCCTGGATGCGCATCCAAAGTTTTCGCAGGTAGCGGGTGAAAAAGACCCACTGGCCCAGCGGAATGCTGATAACCAACACACAGAGCGGCCAGAACAACGTAATCAGCACGATATACAGCGGCACGCGCAGCCACGCCGAGTCGATGGCCAGCAGCCCGAGCAGATACGCTCCAATGCGTCCGCAGAGGGAACCGCCGATGGCAAACGTGCCTAAAATCAGCAACAGCCGGACCGGGCCGACGCCCCATTTCTGTTGCAGCTTTTTAAACACGGACGCAAAAGTAGGGTGGAGTTCAGGAACCCGCCGCCGCGCTACCTTGCGGCCATGCGCATTCGTCTTTTGCTGCTGCTGCTGGCAGTGACGTTCCGGAGCCTGGGGCAGTCTTCCTATCCACAAACGCTGTTCCGGAATCCGCTAGCCATTCCCATCCAGCTGGCGGGCAATTTCGGGGAATGCCGGCCGGCGCATTTCCATTCCGGAATCGACATTAAGACCGACGGCGTTGAAAACAAGCCTGTGTATGCAGCGGCAGGCGGCTATATCTCCCGCATCAGTCTGAAGCCCGGCGGGTTTGGGCACTGCCTGTATGTGACGCATCCGGAAGGCTATACGACGGTGTATGCCCACCTCAACGACTTTGTAAAGCCGTTGCAGACCTTTATCCGGGCGGCACAGTACCGGAATGAAGCCTGGGAACTGGATACCGCGCTTCCGGCAACCTTTTTTCCCGTCCGGAAAGGACAGCAGATTGCCTTTAGCGGCAATACCGGTGGCTCTACCGCGCCGCACCTCCACTTTGAAATCCGAAATACCCGAACCGAGCGCCCGCTGAACCCGCAGTTGTTCGGACTGATGCCGCAGGATCATCGCGCGCCGGTGCTGCGAAACCTGTACCTCTACCATCTCGACGGCAGTTTGTACGAGACTACACCCCGCAAAATCGCCTTCCGGAAGGTAGGCGACCGGTACCGGCCTGCAGGCAGCGATACGGTGACCGTGGATGCGCAACAGATCGGTATCGGGATTGACGGCGATGATTACGCCGATGGCAGCGAAAATACCCTGGCACCGGTGCGGACAAGTCTTTCGGTAGCCGGACAGCTGGTCTGCGATATTACGCTGGATGATATCGGCTATGACGAAACCAAATACCTCAATGCATACGCCGATTATTCCACCAAACAAAAAGGAGGGCCGTGGGTGCAACTGATGTTCCGGTCACCCGGCAACGGCCTGACCCGGATTTATGATGCAACGGCCGATGGCGTGTTTTCGGTAGGTACCCAGCCAGTCCGGGTGGAGGGATTCTGGGAAGATGCGGCGGGCCTGCGAAGTAGCTATTCCTTTTGGGTGAAGGGCAAGAACTCAAAGCAACTACCCTGCACACCTGGTTTTAAGACCGGGCAGCCGATGCGCTACCAGAACACCAATCTCCGGCTTCAGGCATCCGGCACCGCACTGTATGACGATGTCTGTGAGGGCATTGACGTCACACCCAAGGCTGGGGCCTTCTCGGATGCATTCCGGATTGGTCGGGCGGATATTCCGCTGCATACGGCACTGACGCTCTGGATTAAGCCCAACCGTCCCATTCCGTTCGAGTTGCGGTCGAAGCTGGTGGCGTTTTACAGCGATGGTAAGAAAACGTCCGGAACACAGGCAGGAGTGGATTCGGAACGCTGGTACCAATTTTCCGGAAAATCATTCGGCACGTACTGGCTCGGCTGCGATACAACCAAACCGGTCATCAAACCATCCGGAAAGACGGCTACCAGTATCCGGTTTGACGTGACCGATCTGAATACGTCTGTAGCCGCCGTACGCGGCACGATTGACGGTCGGTGGGTTCTTTTTGAGCAGCACTACGACTCCTGGACGTACGTATTTGACGACCGGCTACCAACGGGTACGCATACGTTGATTCTTACCGCTACCGACGCTATTGGGAATCAGGCTGTTTACAAGGCACAGGTGATGCGGTAAATTTTTAAACGAAATGCTTTCTCTAAATAAACTACTGGCTACTCTAACAGGTACTTCACCGGCACTGTAAGCGTTCCGGTATATGGCTCGCCATTCCACATCGCCGGCTGCGCAAACCGAACTATCCGGAATACTCGCATTGTTTCTTTGTCTAAAGATGGGTGAACGCCCCTGACAATAGCTACGTCCTGAGTTTCACCCTGCCTGTTGACTTTAAACTGCACTACCACCTTTCCGGAAATGCCTCCTTCCCGTGCAAAACCGGGGTAGTTGACCTGCTGCGCAAGGTAGTAATTGATGTCTGGCGACTTACCGGTAACTTTGGGAGACTCGTAGCCAGCTGTCGGATTGGGTTTCCCGTAGTCGCCTACCAGTATGGCGGCTAATGTGTCGGGGCTTACGGCTGCGTACACCAGCGGAAAATTGTAGTCAATGGTAGTCTTGCCTTCCCGCCGGGTGTAAAATGGTTCCTCATACGCGATAATCTCGTTGGAAAGCACCTTTCCGGAAGGCCACTCCGCTACCGTGTACTCAATATCGCCATTAGGCAAAACCGCTGCTGTTTGCCGGGCGGTGGCATTTGATGCTTCGGTTTGTTTGCGCAGGGTTTTGTCTTTAAAGTACGTATCCGAAAGAACGTGCGTTTTCTCGGCGCGCTGCCCAAAGGCGGCTTCCGTACCCAACAGCCCGAAAACCAACAGCAGTGGGAAAGCCCATTTCGCAAGTGCCCGGTAAATCATTAGTCAAGGTTACGTCTTTTTAACCGGTACTGATCGTCTTTCCACCCACAAGTCTTGTCTAAATTTCCGGAAGTCTTCTTTCCGGAGCACATATCATGTGGGGACATGTGTTGCGTGTTCCCACATGACATGAAGGCAGCCCAGATATATACCGGGTTCACTTAACACCTTCGATTCTGGAAATGCATCTTCCAATATCACAGCGTCCGATCCACTAATTCAGGAAAAGCCCTTTTCTGGAACAGATTTCTTACGCCTCTACCTGCTTTTTCAGTTTGAACAGTTCATCGCGCAGACGGGCCGCTTCCATAAAGTCGAGGTCTTTGGCTGCTTTCTGCATCGCTTTCTGGGTTTGAGCGATCAGTTTTTCCAGATCGGCGGGCTTTTTGGCGTAGTCGGTACCCGCCTCCGCAGCCATCGACAAGGGCGTATCGGGTTGGGCATAGGCAGCTGCCATCTTTTTAGGATCGCCGCCTTTTATTTCCAGCACAGAGGTCTGTTTCAGGATTTGCTCCACGCTCTTGCGAACCGTTGTCGGGGTAATGCCGTGTTCGGTGTTGTAGGCCACCTGTTTGGCGCGCCGCCGGTCGGTTTCGTCCATCGTCCGCTGCATCGACTCGGTGATCTTATCGGCGTAAAAAATGACCGTTCCTTTTTCGTTCCGCGCGGCCCGTCCGGCCATCTGTGTCAACGAACGTTCATCGCGCAAAAAGCCTTCTTTGTCAGCATCGAGAATGGCCATCAGCGACACTTCCGGAAGATCGAGGCCTTCCCGAAGCAGATTTACACCCACCAGTACATCAATATTTCCCAGTCGCAGATCACGCAAAATTTCAACCCGCTCCAGCGTATCCACCTCCGAGTGGATGTACCGGCTCTTGATATTGATGCGCCCCAGGTATTTATCCAGTTCCTCCGCCATCCGTTTGGTCAGCGTGGTCACCAGTACGCGGTCGCCGTCTTTAACCCGGTTGTCAATTTCATCCAGCAAATCATCAATCTGATTGATCGAGGGCCGGATTTCAATCGGCGGATCGAGTAGGCCGGTTGGACGGACCACTTGCTCTACCACCACGCCTTCGCAGATATCCAGCTCGTATTTGCCCGGTGTAGCCGATACAAAAACAGTCTGGTTCATTTGTTTCTCAAACTCGTGGAAGTTGAGCGGCCGGTTGTCGAGCGCGCTGGGTAAGCGGAAGCCGAAGTCTACCAGATTCAGCTTGCGCGAGCGGTCGCCGCCATACATGCCGGAAATCTGCGGGATGGTGACGTGGCTTTCGTCGACGATCAGCAGGAAATCGTCCGGAAAATAATCGAGCAGGCAGAACGGACGGGTGCCCGGCAGTCGTCGGTCGAGAAAGCGCGAATAGTTTTCGATGCCGGAGCAGAATCCGAGTTCCTGGATCATTTCCAGGTCGTAGTTCACCCGCTCTTTAATTCGTTGTGCTTCGAGGGGCTTGTTGATGCTTTGGAAATAGGCAACCTGGGCGGCCAGCTCATCCTGAATTTCGTGGATAATAGACGCCATTTGCCCTTTGGGAGCCATGTACAGGTTGGCCGGGAAAATAGCCGCCGTATCCATCCGGCCAATGCGTTTTCCGGATTCGATTTCAAACGATTCGATTTCCTCAATCTCGTCGCCGAAGAACGTAATCCGGTAGCCATAATCCACATACGGAAGATTGATATCCACTGTGTCTCCTTTCACCCGGAACGACCCACGACCAAACTCCAGTTGCGCCCGGGAATACAGGGCGTTGACCAGCCCGTGCAAAAACGCCTGCCGGCCGATGTTCTGTCCGCGGTTCAGCCGGATGATCCCGTTGGCATATTCGGTCGGGTTCCCCATACCGTAAATGCAGCTGACCGAAGCCACCACCAGAATGTCGCGCCGTCCGGAAAGCAGGTTGGACGTAGCCCGCAACCGAAGCTTTTCTAATTCTTCATTAATAGACAGATCCTTCTCAATATACGTATCCGTTGTCGGGAGATACGCTTCCGGCTGGTAGTAATCGTAGTACGAAACAAAGTATTCGACCGCATTGTGTGGGAAAAACTGTTTGAACTCGCCGTACAGCTGCGCTACCAGTGTCTTATTATGCGTCAACACCAGCGTCGGCTTCTGAACTTCCTGCACCACGTTGGCCATGGTAAAGGTTTTCCCGGAACCCGTTACGCCCAACAGGGTCTGATACGGATCACCGGCCTGAATGCCTTCGACCAGTTGACGAATTGCTTCGGGTTGATCCCCAGCAGGCAGGTACGGACGTTCGATATTAAAAGCCATAGAGAGTGCGAAAGATAAAACAAGTGCGCCGCAGGATGGTTGAAGATTTGTAGCCTTAAAACATTCTTTGTAAGATTACTCTGAATCAGGTGCATAAATGGAAATCTCAATACCTATTTCTAATTCTCCTGCCAGTTTAATGAGGGCTGGAGGAAAGAAATCAGATTGACAAAAGCCATTTCCGGAAGCCGAATACATCCGCAATTCGATTCCAAAGTCCAACGTGGCAAAATCAACTCCTTTCGTTGATTTCAATAAGACCAGTTTATCGTAATTGCGCTTTAGGAAACGGATGGCACCTGCAATCTGCTTTTTAGGTTCATGGAAACCGGCTTTACATGCATATACCGAAAAGAACGAGTGCGTTCTTTTCTTGCCTTCCGGCTCTGACCTGAAACGCGGCGCTCCTTTATACCTTCTGGTTGCACCCCGAAACTTGGCTTCTTCCAGAAAAGCATCTACGTCGAAATTCTTCCCGATTACCGAAAATACACATCCCATAAAAGCTGATTCTGAGAATACTCGTAGATTTCAGTTCCGGAAGCAGTTCCTACCGGCCGCTAACAATCACGGCCAGATCTTCTTCCAGTGTTTTACGCGGCGATTCGACAATCCGGCCCAGTTCGTTGTCGCCGTCCAGCACGATGATGGTCGGAACGCGTTCTACTTTATAGGTTTCAGACTCGGGTCCGCGGCTTTTTTTGGCCCGGTCCACGCCGTAGAGGGTAATCTGGTTTTCCGGAACCTTCGCGTCCTGCAAAATCTTATACAGATGGGGGAGCTGCAACTGCGAATCGGAACACCAGGAACCGAACAGCACGACCATCCGATGTTTAAGCAGTTCTTTTTGAAGTACCGCCATTGGTTCGGCCTTGGGCTTGTAGGCCGTGGCCGCCTGCATCCAGGTAAAGACGGGATTCGCGTTTAAGTCCTGAAACCGGCAGCTGCCTTTGAGGATGACTTCTCCGGAAGCACTGTCTTTTTCGGTGGTAAAGGTTTGGGCCTGCATGGAAACGGATAGCAATAGGATCAGAAAAGAAAATACAACTCGCATAGAAGGCAAGGTAGAAAAGCCATGCCCAGCCCCATTCACATAATTCAATTTTTTGCTTATTTATCCCTGCCAGGCTTCAAGCGACGCCTACTGCTGTTGGTTCCGGATTGAAGTCCAATAAAAAAGAAGCACCCGGGAGTGCTTCTTTTAAAATTCATCTTAGGAATGGTGTTTCTGCCTATGGCATGGGCTCTGCGGCGGCCAAGCGAATATTCTCACGGGTTACTTCGCTTTGCGGACCTGCTACCGTGTTACCGGAACCGTCCACGAGGCGAAGCTTGACTTTAGCTACGCCGGTGCCCAGGCCTTCTACAAACATGGGTTTCCAGCTGGTGAAGGTCTGGCTGCCTTTCGTGCCGGTTGTGGTGTTTTCCACATCGGCCATCACTTTCAGGTCGTTGCCCAGCGTACCGTTCCATACATAGAAATCGAGCAGCACTTTGGCGGTATCAGCACCCTTGTAGTCGCCTTTTGGACGGCTGTAAAACAACATCGGAACGGATGGATTGCCCAACAGCTGCATCACGCCTTTATCATCTACTTTGAAATGCACCAGTACGCCAGCTTTCGGCGCTTTCACAGACTCATGATACGATCGGCTCAGGAAGCACATCGCATAATGCTCGGAGCTCTTGGCAACAGTCGCTTCATGTTTCGGCTCATACAAGGCCACATAGGGTGCATTGTCGAGAATAAAGTGGATGTGTTGGCCCTGGGCTGAATTGTTGCAGCCTTTAGTAGAGGCATCTGCCGTTTGGCCTTTCAGCTCATAGCCGCTGACATTAAAACTAAACTTCACCTTGGCAGAGTCGGTTCCGGAAGCGGCCGAAGTCACGCTGCCAATCGCCAGTGAGGCATTCGGAAAATCAGGTGATGCTGGTACTTCTACAAACGAAAGTGCCCCGGCGGGTTGCATCCCTGTCGCTGCGGTAGCGCTGTCGCCCATTACAGTGGTACTGTTGACTTCTTTATTTGTGGTGGTTTCAGAGTTGCAGGAAGCCAGTGAGGCCAGAGCCAGCAGCACTGGTGCGAGGCGAAGGGTGTTCATATAAGAGCGTGATTAAAGAAGCACAAAGCTACTAGGCAAGGTCCGGAAGTAAAACGGTGCCAGCATTCGGATGGATTATTCTTCTTACCTATCGATGTGTATGCACGTTTTCGCTTTCCGGAAAACGTTTGATCCGGACCGACAGATGCTAAGCCGACTCCTGCTTAGTGCTGTACCTTTGCCGCCCTTATGGCTACCCTTCAAACAGTCGAAGATGTTGTAATCAAGTTTGCCGGTGACTCTGGCGACGGGATGCAGCTTACCGGCTCGCAGTTTACCAACAACACGGCCCTGATGGGTGCCGACCTGTCGACCTTTCCGGACTTTCCGGCCGAGATCCGCGCCCCTCAGGGGACCGTGCCCGGCGTCAGTGGTTTCCAGCTGCATTTTTCGTCCAACGAAATTTACACGCCGGGCGATACCTGCGACGTGCTGGTGGCGATGAACGCTGCTGCACTCAAAGTCAATCTCCAGCACCTCAAAAAAGGCGGCATCATCATCGTTAATACCGATGGTTTTGATGCCAAAAACCTCCGGCTGGCGCATTATCCGGAAGGCTCCAATCCCATTGAAGACGGCACCCTGATCGGGTATGAAGTCTTCAAGATTGATGTGACCCGCCTCACCCGCGAAGCCCTGAAAGACATTCAGCTGGGCACCAAGGAGAAAGACCGCGCCAAAAACATGTTTGTGCTGGGCTTTGTCTACTGGTTGTACAACCGGGAACTGAGCAGCACGGTGTCATTCCTGCACGATAAGTTTGGCAAAAAGCCGGAGATTCTGCAAAGCAACATCCAGGCGCTTCAGGCCGGGTACAACTTCGGCGATACCATCGAAGCGTCGATGACGCGCTACCAGGTCGAAAAAGCCAAGCTGCCACCGGGCCATTACCGCAGCATGACGGGCAACGTAGCCTTGGCGTATGGTTTGATTGCCGCTTCGCAGATGAGCCAGTTGCCGATGTTTCTGGGTACCTATCCAATTACACCGGCTTCCGATATCCTGCACGAACTGGCCCGTCACAAGCAGTTTGGCATCCGCACCTTCCAGGCCGAAGATGAAATTGCCGGTATTACCGCTGCTATTGGCGCGTCGTACGGCGGTTCGCTGGGCGTAACCACTACGTCCGGGCCCGGCATGGCGCTGAAAGCCGAAGCGATGGGGCTGGCCGTGATGCTGGAAATTCCACTGGTGATTATCAACGTACAGCGGGGTGGACCTTCTACCGGCCTGCCAACCAAAACCGAGCAGAGCGATTTGTTGCAGGCCTACTACGGTCGCAACGGCGAATGTCCGATGCCGATCGTATCCGCGTCTACACCTACCGATTGCTTTGATGCGGTGTATGAAGCCGTCCGGATTTCCGTGCAGCACATGACGCCGGTGATCTTCCTCAGCGACGGTTACCTGGCCAACGGCGCAGAGCCCTGGCGCTTTCCGCAGACCGCCGATCTGAAGCCGATTGAGGTGGCCTTTAAGAAAGCACTCAACGAAGGCGAAGACACCTTTTTACCGTATGCCCGCGACGAGCGGTTGGTCCGTCCCTGGGTGGTACCCGGCACGCCCGCGCTGGAACATCGCATCGGCGGACTGGAAAAGCAGGATCTGACCGGCAACGTCAGCTACGATCCGGACAATCACCAGCATATGGTGCTACTCCGGGAAGAAAAAGTAGCCCGTGTAGCCGATGACATTCCGCTGCAAACCCTCGATAGCGGTCCGGAAACCGGCGACGTACTGGTTGTGGGCTGGGGTTCGACCTATGGTGCGATCAAAAGTGCCGTAGCGACCTTACAGGCGGAGGGCGTTGCCGTATCGCACGCACAGATCCGGCACCTTCGGCCCTTCCCTAAAAATCTGGGTGAACTGCTGGGTCGTTTCCGGAAAATTCTGGTTCCGGAACTCAACAACGGGCAGCTGGTCAAACTGCTGCGTGATCAGTTTCTGGCAGACGCGGTGCCGTACAACAAGATCAAAGGCGTACCGTTTACCCGTGCCGAACTGGTAGAGAAAATTCAAAACATGCTCGATTAAAAAAAGCAAACCGCCCTGTTCCAGCCAAGCAGGGCGGTTTGCTTTCCGGAACCGGCGTTCAATCAATACAACTCTTCGATGGTATAGGTGGTATCGCCGAGTGTAAAGGAATCACCTTTGTGCAGGCCTTCTATACCAGCATAGGCCGGTGCCTGAGCCGAGATGCCCATCAGTTCCGTTTCGCCGAACGGAATGCTGCGATGCGACGACCCGATAAAAAAGGTGCGGTCAGCCGTTTGGACAAAGGCACCGGGGCCTACCTCGCGGACATCGGTGTTTTCCAACGCCTTTACATTAGCCAGTTCCGCCTGGGCGTTTTCGAGGGCCACCCGCAGCGTGTTCCGGATATCGCTTTGTTCGCCCTGCTGGCTCATGGCACTGCTGGTACGGGTTTCAGTTTCGTCGAGATCGACCTGATCCTGCGTCTGGTGATACGACTGATCGTGGCTGCTGACGGTTTCGGTCAGAGCGTGTACAAGCGCTTCGAAGGCTTTTTTACGTTTGGTATGCATACAATTCGGGAAAGCAGTAGCGCTAAAAAAAGTATTCCGGGATAGCTTATCCGGCATTAAAAAACGGGTGGCTTTACTTTTGCGCTCTCTTTCGACTTCTTTTCCGGAAAGCCGCTTCATTCTTTCCTCCTCCGCTTATGTGGCATCGCCTGGCTCGGCTGGTTCTTCGGTTCCGGTTGCCTTTTTTAATTCTTCTCGCCGCAGCTACTGCGTTTATGGGCTGGCAGGCACGGAATGTGCAGCTTTCCTATGAGTTTACCAACGCCATTCCTACCAATCATCCGAAGTACATTGCGTACCAGGATTTCCGGAACACCTTTGGTGAAGACGGCACCACACTGGTAACCGGCGTACAGTCGGACCGGTTTTTCGAACCCAGTTTTTTTGCTGCGTATCAGCGACTGGTGCGCCGCTGGCAGCAGGTAGCCGGCGTCGAGAATGTTTTGTCGGTGCCAACGGCCATCCGGCTTCAGAAGGATACGTTGGCAGATAAATTAGCAGCCGTTCCGGCCTTCGATAGCAGCGCTGTACATTTTGAAACCGACCTCAGTGCCTTCCGGAATTTGCCGTTTTACAATGGTTTGCTGTATAATCCGAAGACGCACGTGTACATCGCGGCGCTGCGGATCCGGAAAGAAGTACTGGCGTCTAAAAACCGGGTGAAGGTTGTTTCCGCCATTCAGGACGCAGGTGCAGCCTTTAGAAAAGAAACCGGCACAGTGATTCATTATTCCGGATTGCCGTTTATCCGGACGCGGATGGCAGCGCAGGTTCAGAAAGAAATGCAGCTGTTCCTCATCTTGTCGCTGGCTTTGACGGCTACGATCCTGGCGCTGTTTTTCCGGTCGGTGTCGGCAGTGGTCGTCTCCATGATCGTGGTAGCGGTGGGGGTGGTCTGGAGCATCGGTACGCTGGTGCTGCTGGGCTATAAAATCACCCTGCTGACGGCGTTGATTCCACCACTCATCGTAGTGATCGGCATTCCCAACTGCATTTACCTGCTCAATCAATACCATATCCAGTACCGCGCTTTGGGTGATAAGATGGCTGCGCTCCGCGAAACGATTGCCCGGATGGGCGTCGTAACGCTCCTCACCAACCTGACGGCGGCCATCGGATTCGGGGTGTTTTTCTTTACCAAAAGTGCGTTGCTCAAAGAGTTTGGACTGGTTTCCGGAATCAACATTCTGGTGGTCTTCGTGATCTCGCTGGTATTCATCCCGGCCTTCTTCTCGTACCTGTCACCTCCAACCGAGCGCGAAACCCGCTACCTCGACAACCAGCGGATGCTGGCCACACTCGACCGCGTGACCCGCTGGGTATTCGTGCGCCGGGGTGTCATCTTTGCCGCCACGGCGGTGCTGGTGGGGATTGGTTTGATGGGTGCCTTCCGGCTGCGCAACGAATCGCATATTGTAGATGACCTGCCCAAGAAAGATCCGATCTACACTGATCTGAAATTCTTTGAAACCCATATGCAGGGCGTGATGCCACTGGAAATCGTAATTGACTCCCGGCGTAAGAACGGCGCGGTTTCGCTTTCGTTTCTGCAAAAGCTGGATGAACTGGATGCGTATTTACGGAGTCTTCCGGAAGGGGGGCGGCCCTTGTCGATTGTCAATGGCGTCAAGTTTGCCCGGCAGGCCTTTTACGATGGCGACAGTACCTCGTACGGCGTGCCCAATCTGTTTGACGGTGCCTTCCTGCAACCGTACCTGCGGGGCAGTAAAGACAGCGACTCAACCGCCTCCGGAAGTATGGCGTTCAATACCCTGATCCGTTCGTTTGTAGACAGCAACCGGCAGCGGGCGCGGGTGTCGGTCAGCATTGCCGATATTGGTTCGGTGCGGTTGCCGGCGCTGTTGGCCACCATCCGGAAGCGAACCCAGGAGCTGTTTCCGGAAAAACAATTTACTGTAACAACGACCGGTACCAGTGTGGTATTCCTGGAAGGCTCCGGCTTTATCACAGACTCGTTGCGTGACTCTATTTTAATGGCACTGGCCATGATCGTGATCTGCATTCTGGTACTGGTCCGGTCCATTCCGGTAACGCTCATTGCCGTGTTGGTCAATCTGGTGCCGTTGTTGCTGACCGCCGGCGTGATGGGCTGGGCTGGGGTGCCACTGAAACCTTCGACAGTGCTGGTATTCAGCATTGCACTGGGCATCACGGTAGACGTCACCATCCGCTTCCTGGTGTCGTACCGGCGCGAGCGCGAAACCCGTTCCGCAACTGATGCCGTACGGGCTACGTTGCACGAAACCGGTCTAAGCATTATCTATACCTCGCTGGTACTGGCCGCTGGTTTTGGGGTATTTGCCGTGTCGCAGTTTGACGGCACGCGCTCCCTCGGATTGCTCACCGGTGGGACCTTACTGCTGGCGATGGCAGCCAACCTGATTCTGCAACCCGCACTGCTGATCAGCCTGGCCCGGCGGCGGGAGCGTTGAGGCAAATACCTTTCCGGAAGATTTCTTAAAAAGGTGTTGGCACATGTTTTAAAGACCTCAGAGACATTCGAAAAAAACCTCTCCTTTCAAAACCTTTCTTATGAAAAAGATCTTCCTTCCGGCTTTGGCTATTACGGCACTGGCAGCGTCCTGCACGTCTTCCAACGAAACCAACACCACTGTCAACAATGATACGACAATGGTAGCACCTGCCACCACCACTACGGTAACAACCACCCGTACGATCATCACCCCGCTGGATGAAAGCGCCAAGTTCATTGATCTGCGCAGCGGTAAGCCACTGGCGATCCGTAAAAATGATATGGGCATCTACTCGTCTGACATGGGCGATCTGGATCTGTACTACAACCCGGCTACCAACGACACTTTCTACATGGGTGAAGCCTATCCGGTAAATGGTCACCTGATGCGCCAGGGTACTGAATACATGGTAGACCGCAGCTGGTTTGAAACGACGTATCCGACTGCCTACAATGCCAGCACGACTGCTACCGCGTCCGGAACGCTGCCGGTAACCGGCGAAGCCGAGAAAATGCGCGTCGAAGCGGATGGCGACGTGAAAATGAAAAATGACGACGGCACCATCAAAGAAAAATACAAGCAGGATGGTGAAGGGGACGACATGAAATACAAAGTGAAGAACAAGGAAACCGGTGAGAAAGTAAAAGTCACCGAAGACCAGATCAAAATCAAAGATGCAGCCGGCAACAAAACCGTGGTTGAGCGCGACGGCGATGTGAAGGTTAAATAAGAACGCTTAGTCTGAACGTCCGGCCATTTACCGTCTTGCAGTAAATGGCCGGACTTTTTTATGCTCCGGAATCTAAACGTCCGGAAGAAGCGTTCGTCCTATGACTATGAAAAAATACCTACCTGTTCTGCTGCTGGTTTTGATGGCCGGCTTCAGTGCCTGCAACAAGATTGATGGCGGCCCCAGTAATTCACAGGCGCAGCTATATCCGCAGCAGGCCGTATTGCAGTTTACGACCAGCAACGGTTGGACTGCCGATAACTACTTCGAAAATGCACCAGGCTCCAGCTTTGCCCAGTATGGTCCGCTGTACAACAGCAACAATATCCCCGGCATTCGGATAGAAGGGTATGTACCGGTGCAAAGCGGCCAGACGCTCATCGCGTCGATTAACCTCGAAGACTGGACCAACAATCCCATCCGGGCCGGGCAGACCATTCCGATTCAGCCGGTGGGCAACGCTACCCAAGCACTGATTACGCTGGAAACCCAGCAAAACGGTCAGTATTACGATACCTGGTACAGCGATTACGGGGAGGTGTACATTCAGAACTACAACGGCTCGATCATCGAAGGCAGTTTTTCCGCCCGGATGTATCTCAACGCTGATCCCCGGCAGACCATGGACATCCGGAACGGACGATTTTATGCCCGGTTGCAGCAATAACTGAAAAACAGCCCTTCCGGAACAGTATATTTAAACATGCTTAGCCAATCATTCCGGAAGGGCTTGTTTCCGGGTCGATGGATCTGCCTGCTGCTCTTGGTCGCGAGTCTGCTGACGAGTTGCGACCAGGTACGGACCAGCTATACAGGCACCTATAAGAACCAACCGGTGACGGTGTACAGCCGTGAGGTGAAAGGATTTTCAACCAATCGGATTACGTATGAAGTGCAATTAGGCAATTTGCCCAGGGTAAAAATCGACGCTCTCAGTACAGATCGCGCCGGTGCACCGTACCGGACTGATCTGTACCGGAACGTACCCCATCAGTGGATCCACAACCCGGTTACAAAAGCAGCGGATACATCTGTTATCGGAACCACCATGCTGTACTTCGATCCCGGCCAGTTCAGCCGCGCTGAATACGATGCATATGCCGGTTTCTTTCAGCAGGCGTGGCCGGCGATCAACGCGCAGATCAACAATGACTATGTGTATCTGCACGAGCAGGTTATCGGTACGGTGTATGGGCGGCAGGATGATTTTGTACAGTATTTTTCCGGAACCGAAGTGGACGGGCCGTATTACTTCGACATTCAGCCCGATGGCGCTATTTCCTACCATAAAGGAGCTGGTCCGGAAGAGTCGACCGGTTTTCAGGGCAGTGGACTGGCCCAACAGGTCCAAATGCCGGGAAGTATAATCCGCATCGAGGATACGATGTATTTCAACCGCGCCAAACTGCGTAGGTACAAAGACAAAAGCGGAAACTCTATGGAGGCGTATTTCAGGGTGGTAGAGGAGTAGGGCACCTGTAACTGCGGTTCGATTTTCCGGAATCAAAAAACAGCTTTATATGCAGGCGCTTCCGTCTACTTTTGTGCGGTTCTAACACTCCCCTATGAAACGATTTTCTACTCTGGGTCTGTTGCTGCTGGCCGCTACCGGTCTCCACGCGCAGATCACCCTCACCAATACGGGCTACACCACTGTAGGCACCGATACCTTAAGCATGCTAGCAACCGGTTCGGTGGCCGGGCCTACGGTGATGGATTCGCTGGGTACTCCAGCGTCCAACAAAAGCTGGGATATAAGCGTGGTGCCGTTCACCGGTTCTACCTTTTATTATAAAAACCAGTTTCCCAATTCGCCGTTTCCGACAGCGGATTATGCCCACGTGGCTACGTATAGCTTCAGCAGTTCGCTTTCGTACGCCACCAATATGTACATCAAGATGGACAACGCCGGAATTCTGCGACTAGGCCAGAATAAGTACAACCGGGACGCCATCAGCATCGGATCTCAAACAGGCAATCCCAACGACAGCCTGATATTCCCGGTACAAACCATTCCGCACACGGCTACGGGTACCGAACTGGCCTTTCCGGCGACCCTAAACTCCAACTGGACCTCTTCGTACGGCACCACGACGCAGTTTAATCTGACCCTCACAGCGTTTGGATTGAACAACACACCGGGTGAGCGTCGCAGCTTTTTTACCTATAAAGACTCTGTAGTGGGCTGGGGACAGATGCGGGTCCGGGATTTCCGGAACAACCAGCGAAGCGCCTGGATTCCCGTGTTGCAGGTCCGGGAATATGTATCGACCCGCGACTCATTCTTCCTGGGCGGCGCACCCGCGCCGGCCACACTCCTGTTTGCATTTGGCCTTTCCCAAGGACAGATCACCAACAGCTACCGGATGAAGTACTACCGCGCCGGCGAACAATATCCGCTGGTTCAGACTCAATACGACAATCCGTCTTTTGCCGGTACACCAACCCAGGCCGAGGCCAATATGATGCGTCTGCCCGTTGCCACAGCAGTAACATCGGTGGAAGGGCTGGGTGCTATCCGGGTCTTCCCGAATCCGGTACATAACGGCGTTTTGCACATTGAAGGCCTTCAGACTGCCGGAACGGTGCAGTATTCGTTGTCCAATATGGGCGGACAACTGCTGAAGGCCGGTGACCTGTCTGCTTCCGGAACCCTGACGCTCCCTGCCGGGCTGAGCACCGGAACCTATTATCTGCGTCTCTCCAACACCGCCACTACAGCCGTTTATCCGGTGTTGGTACCGTAAGTACATTTGATAGTCTTAACTCAGAAGGGTTCCGGAAGTTTCCGGAACCCTTCTGCTTTTACCCTGCTACTACATAGACTCATTCAGGCCTTTTCAATATCAGCACGTGCGTATAAGATTATCCCGCAGGAAACGTTATGGATCCAATTGTTTTCTGTTATCTGCGCTCATTACTTGCGGGGCCCTTTCGATGACGGCAGGACTTTTATCTTTGCACCCGCGTGAATCTGAGTGTACTTCAAGGTTTGTATGATGCCGATACCCGTGTCCGGAATATCGCGGGGCGGCTCGGTGTGCCTGGTGGCGAAGGCCGGTTTCTGCTTCAGGGGCTGTACGGCTCCGCAGCGGCGTTTATTACTACGGCCGTCTGGCGCGCTACCGATGCCAATCACGTCTTCATTCTGCGCAACAAAGAAGAAGCGGCGTATTTCCACAACGACCTGGAACGGCTGACCGGGGCACTGGATATTTTCTTTTTTCCGGATTCGTTTAAGAAAACAGGCTACATCGGCGGCGATCTCAATGCCAGCCATGTCATGCTTCGCACCGAAGCGCTGGCCAAGTTTACCCCCGACTCGCGGAAGAAAGTATTGGTGACCTATCCGGAAGCATTGGTCGAGAAGGTCGTCAATCCCAAAGCGCTTTCCAAAGACACCATTCACATTAAAGTCGGCGAGCAAATTCAGGTAGCGACACTGCTGGAACGACTTGTAACCCTCGGCTTCCGGAAAGAAGATTTTGCCTATGAGCCAGGCCAGTTCGCCGTCCGCGGGGGCATTCTCGATATTTATTCCTTCGGCAACGAGCATCCCTACCGGATTGAATTGTTTGGCCGGGAAGTCGATTCCATCCGCATTTTCAACCCTGAAACGCAGCTTTCGGAACGCAAACTCCTGAGCGTGACGATCCTGCCCAACGTCGAAACCAAGTTTGAAACCGGCGAAAAAGTCTCCTTGTCGGATTACCTTCCGGAGCAAACCTGCTTCTGGGCACGCGACTGGGAATTTGTTACCGGCCGGATGGCGCTGTTGCTCGATGAGGTGCCGGACCTGCTGCCGATGGGACCGGGACGTCCGGAAGACGACGATTCCGGAACGCCGCTGAGCCGGGCCGATTTTGAAGACATGCCGCTGTGGCGACGCAAACTGGCGGGACGCAACCTGCTGGAATGGGACGGCAGCGGACTGGCACAACTGGAGGCGTCTACCGTCGAAACCTTTACGTTTAAAACCGAAGAGCAGCCGGTGTTTAACCGCAACTTTCAGATGCTGATCGACGATCTGAAATCCCGGACCGAACCACCAGCCAACGGAGCCGTGTTCCTTTTTGCAGAGAACCCGCGGCAGCTGGAACGGCTGCGGAGCATCTTCGCCGATTTACAGGCGGATGTGGATTTTGTGGCCATTCCGGAAGCGTTGTCCAAAGGCTTTATCGACCACGAAAAAAACGTAGCCTGCTATACCGACCACCAGGTTTTCGGTCGCTATCATAAGTATAACGTCAAGCAGGCCTATAGTAAAGGCAAGGCACTAACGATTAAAGCGCTGCGCGACCTGCAACCGGGCGATTTTGTGACGCACATCGATCACGGCGTCGGGACCTACAGTGGGTTGCAGAAAATCGAGGTAAACGGTTCGATGCAGGAAGCCGTGCGCATCATCTATAAAGACGGCGACGTGCTGTATGTAAACGTTTCCTCGCTACACAAGATCTCCAAGTATACCGGCAAGGAAGGCACCCCGCCGCGCATCAACAAGCTGGGTTCCGACGCCTGGGAAAAGCTTAAAAACAAAACCAAGCGGCAGGTCAAAGACATTGCAGCCGACCTTATCCGGTTGTACGCCAAGCGCAAGGCCAGCATCGGGTTTGCCCATAGTCCGGATACCTATTTACAAACCGAGCTCGAAGCGTCCTTTATCTACGAAGACACGCCCGATCAGGCCAAGGCCACAGCCGACGTCAAAAAAGATATGGAAGCCGAAGCCCCGATGGACCGGCTGGTCTGCGGCGACGTTGGGTTTGGTAAAACGGAAGTGGCGATACGGGCGGCGTTTAAAACCGTCGTGGATGGAAAGCAGGCTGCGATTATGGTGCCGACTACGATCCTGGCATACCAGCACTTCCAGACCTTCTCCGAGCGGTTGAAAGACTTTCCGTGTACGGTTGATTTTATCAACCGGTTTAAGTCGGCCAAGGAAAAACGGGAAACGCTGCAAAAACTGGCCGATGGCAAAGTCGACATCATTGTAGGTACTCACGCGTTGTTGTCGAAAGACGTCCGGTTCAAAGATCTTGGTGTGCTGATCATCGACGAGGAGCAGAAATTCGGGGTTTCGGCGAAAGAAAAACTGCGGGAGCGGAAAGCCAATGTGGATACCCTGACCCTGACGGCAACGCCGATTCCGCGGACGCTTCAGTTTTCGCTGATGAACGCCCGCGACCTGAGCATCATCAATACGCCGCCGCCCAACCGCCAGCCGGTCCATACCGAACTGATGGGCTTTGACGAGGAATTTATACGCGATGCCATCTATTACGAGACCGAGCGGGGCGGGCAGGTCTATTTCGTGCACAACCGGGTGCAGAGTCTTCCGGATATGGTCTCCAAACTACGCAGTTTGTGTCCCGACCTACACTTCAGCATGGCGCATGGGCAAATGGAAGGCAATAAACTGGAAGAAACCCTATTGGATTTTATCAGCCATAAGTTTGACGTACTGGTTTGTACCACGATTGTGGAAAGCGGCGTCGACATCACCAACGCCAATACGATCTTCATCAATAATGCGCACCAGTTTGGTCTCAGCGACCTGCACCAGATGCGCGGCCGCGTAGGGCGGAACAACAAAAAAGCGTTCTGCTATCTCATTGCCCCGTCGATGATCACCCTGCCCGACGAAAGCCGGAAACGACTGCAGACGCTGGAGCAGTTCAACGAGTTGGGCAGCGGGTTCCAGATTGCCATGCGCGACCTCGACATCCGGGGAGCCGGCAATATGCTGGGCGGTGAACAGAGTGGCTTTATTGCTGAGATCGGACTGGAGATGTACCAAAAGATCCTGGAGGAAGCCGTGCGGGAGTTGAAGCGTACGGAATTTGCCGATCTCTTCGCCGATGAAATCAAGAAAGAGCTCGACTACGTAACCGATTGCGCTATCGATACCGATCTGGAAATTCTGATTCCGGATGCGTACGTGGAAAGCATTACGGAGCGGCTGAGCTTATATACTACACTCGACGGGCTGGAGAAAGACGAAGACCTGCGCGCCTTCCACGAAATGCTGGCCGACCGCTTTGGTCCGGTGCCCCGGCAGGTAGAAAGCTTATTCACCACTATCCGTTGTCGGCGGATGGCCAAAGAACTGGGCTTTGAAAAGATGATCGTGAAAGGCGGCCAGATGCGGCTGTATTTTATCTCCAATCCGGAATCCCCGTATTTCGAAGGCGAGACGTTCCATCACATCATGCAGTACATCCAGACACGGGTGGCCCATGCCAAGATGAAACAAAACGGCAAGCTGTTCTATCTCACCGTCGACAACGTAGACAATATGGAGGAAGCCGAGTGGTTCCTAAAGGGAATGATGCGGTAGTAGAGCTATTTTTATTTTACAACGTTGCAGAATTAAAATGACCGTATATTTGCAATAACAGTACGCACCGCACTTCCCTTTAGAACAGTGTCCCAGGGTGCGTCTTTTCTTTTATACTATTTTTGAAGCTGCCCAAAAGAATTAAAATCTTTTGGGCAGCTTTTTATGGAATACAGCAAGGAGAAGATTACAATAGAAGCGCAAATCAAACTTCTACAGCAGCGTGGGCTTATCATAGAGGATGCGGAAGAAGCAAAAAGGTTTTTGAGCCATGTGAGCTATTATCGCTTGGCAGGTTATTGGTGGCCTTTTCAACAGGATAAGATAAATCACATTTTTAAGCCTGATAGCTTTTTTAAGGACGTTGTCTCTCTTTATGAATTTGACCGTAAACTTCGTTTGCTTCTATTTAAAGTTATTGAACGAATAGAAATCAGCCTTCGCACAAAGCTGATTTATCATCTTTCACATGAGTTTGACCCGTGGTGGTTTCAGCGAACAGAACTCTTCATCAATGTTCGCGAACTGGCTATGACACTTGCTTTGCTGGACGAAGAAATAAGCAGATCCAGAGAGGCATTCATTAAAGAGCACAAGAAGAAATATACTGATGACGGACGCTTTCCACCTGCCTGGAAATCTTTAGAATTAACCAGTTTTGGTGCGCTGTCTAAATTGTATGGCAATCTAAAACATACCTGTAAATCAAAAGACCTTATTGCAGCAGAGTTCGGAACCGTAAACCATACGTACTTACCGAGCTGGCTTCAATCGATTACGCAGATCAGAAATCATTGCGCCCATCATAATCGATTGTGGAATCGAAACCTACCGGGTAGACCTAAATTACTTTCAAGACCACCCTTTTCTTGGGTAGTAAATGTTCCTAAGGAGAATGAATTTGAAAAGTTGTATGTGCACTTATGTTGTATGAAATATTTGCTTGACCGCATAGAGCCTATCAATTCTTTCACTCAAGAGTTAGAACGGATCTTAATCGAGCACCCTAATGTTGACCCTAACGCGCTTGGGTTAAAACCTGACTGGCAAGAAGAGCCGCTTTGGAAGATATGATCTCCGGAAGTTCTCTTTACCCAAATGCAATCGCGATTTTCTTTTTCACCTCCCAGGCGCTTCCGTCAAGTACCGCGAGTCCTGGCTGCTGGGTAAATCGGAACGTAGCTGGATCGGGCATCCCGGAAAATGTACAGGCAGGCAGCAGTTCTAGATCCCGGAACGCCTGTGCATTGCGCATATCAGTCGCGTCCCCGGCAAAAACAATCTCAGCTTCGTCGGGCGTTTCCGGAGCTACCGTAAACCGGTACAAACAACCCGTCGGCTGGCTTTTGCGCGCCCCGGCGGCAAACCGGCCATCGGTACCCGGTACCGTCAGGTAAAACACATCCGGCATAGGCGCTTCAGGCTCTTCAGCAACGGGTGCTTCGGTTACGTCCGGTTGAGGTTCCGGTGCTTTTTTAATCACCGGCTCCGGCACCACAATGGTTTCCGGAATAAACGGGGGAGGTGCAGGAATCGCTTCTTCCACTACTTCCTGTTCGGTCGGTTCCGCAAGGACTTCTATCTTTTTTCTTCGCTTCAGCTTCCGGAAATTCAGGAACAGCCCCAGCGTAGCAAACACCACCACCACGATAATCAACCCGATCAAAAACGGCATATTGACGCCGTCAAACGCATTGCTCGACTTCCGGACGCGTACAATCTGGGTGGTAGTGTCCTGTGCCCTTCCGGAAAAAGCAGTCGCCAGCAGTAGCAGCGGTAAGAATACAATTCGCATGGTCAACTCAGGCGGGTGTTTGGGCAATTTGAGCGGCCAACTGATTTAGCAATGGGATGAGCGGGTAGAAAAACAACGTTTCCTGCAACGGCTCTACCGATTCAGTGGTCTGGTCGCCCCGCTTTTTATTAATGCCTTCTTCCAGCGAAATCCGCAGGTCCCGGCGAAGGATCGCATCGTAGCGTGTGTACGACTGCATATCGACATCAAACAGCGATTTCAGATTCAGTTGCTGGTTCCAGTCCCGGAACCAATCCAGGAAACGGGTCACTTCTGCGACGGCACCGTCCTGCACCTCGGGCCGGTCCAGATCCGCGTAGGTCAGCGATTGCCCTTCCTGATCCTTTACAGCGGGCAACACACTGCGTTTCACGTCTTCGGTCAGCTCCCGGCTGGTCAGGTTCAGCCCCCCTTTGGCAGTTACTTCCTTGGGATTGTCTACACGCTTCAGGCGGATGTCATTCACCGGCTGTTCGTACACCGATGTAAAAATGGCATTGGTAAAGAGTGCCAGATTCTTCAGCGGCGGGTTGCGGCTGGTATCGAGCAGGTCGAGGAATTTAGAGCCGCTTCCGCTAAACGTAATATTCTGCGGGTACGGATACTGACCCGCTTCCATCCAGCGGGCCGTATGATAAATCATCGCGGCAAACGCCAGCAACGGTACCATCTTCAACTGGGTATGCTCCTGCAGATACCGCGTAAAGTCGATCCCGTACTGCCGGTATTCGGGGTGACGGTGCAGCGTAAACAGAAACGAAATCACATCATCGGAATCCTGCCGGGCTTTAAGCGACCGGTATACCTCGCGGAACTGGCCCAGGCTGATGTTGGGATCGTCCATGATGCGGCGTAACTGCCCGTCTTCAAACGCCCGGATAAAGCCGTTGTTATCGGCATTGCTGCCATAGCCATCTCCAAAAATGGCATTGCCCGCAAAACGGAACGAGGTACTGTCAACCGGCGATTCGCCTTTAAAAAGTACCAGATCGGTGGTACCACCGCCAATGTCGATATTGACGGAATGACTGTTGCCGACGATCATGCCGCCGCTGTGTTTGTAATAGTAGAATGGCGCAACCGACTCCGACAGCCGCTCGATACGTGCCTGTGGCGACAGATAGGTCCGTACAGCCATGTCCCAGATTTCTTCCAGCCGGCCGCGCTCATACGAGGTCATACTCGACGGGTAAAACCAAACGATTTTGGCGGTCTCTACGCGGCCGCCATTCATCAGAATTTTGTTCCGGATCAGCATCACCAGTTCCTCAATAAAGGTGCTGATGCGGTTGCGGCTTTTACCACCCGGATCATTGCCGGCCCATTTCAGGTTGGTAATCGCATCCTGATAGTTGGAGGTATCGCCGCGCTCGTAGGTAAAGGCAATATTGTTTCCGGCCAGGGCCTTGCCTACGGCCATGCGTCCCAGTCGCTTGCTTTCGTACAGGACCGTACGCTGCGGAAACGCATAGTTTCCGTCGCCGATGGTTTCCGGAAGCAAATCAGCATGGTGGGCTTTGAGGAGTACGCCCAGGCCCCGGCGCATCTGGCTCAGCTGGTTGTAGTTAGCGTCGGTATCCAGATGAAGTAGTCCTACCTGGCTCTCCTTACCGCCCATGGTAAATGGCTGTGCCGGACCGCCGTTCACGCTGTATTCGATATGCGTGTTGGTGGTTCCAAAATCTACGGAGAAGACAAACTGCGCCTGTCCGTCGGGTGGGTTCCGGAACTTCGGAATCAGCAGTCCGGCGAGCGGCAGATTGCTGATGACCTGGATAAAGTCAAACTCGCCGTCGAGGGCGTAGATATCGGTGGTGAAGTATTCCTCGCTTTTATCTTCTTTACGTTGCACCGCGGCAACCGGTCGTTCGGTTCCGGAAGCGTCGTCTTTGAAGAACGCCAGCCGGTAGTTCAGGTGGCGGGTATGGGCTTCTTTGTCGGCATCGGCCAGCAGCACGCGGTAGTGCGCATTTTCATCGGTGCCGGTTTTCAGAAACGGATACAGCGCCAGGGTAAAAGCCGCGTCGCTGATCACGCCTTTGTTTTCGTCCGGAGCCGGTCGTTGCGGCAGTTCTACACTCTGGCTGGTTTTGTAAGTGCGCTTGAGTTCAATAAAATTGCCTTTCTGAATGGGCAGCCGCAACACCGCATCGATGGATCCGGCCACGCCTTTTTTCAGCTCAAACATTTTCAATCCGGTACCCGGCAGTACGCCCTGAAGATCGGCGACCGAGAAATAGCGGAATACGGCCGGCTTCAACGGTAGTGCATAGCCGGTTTCAGACTCAAGATGCCCGGTAAAAAACCGCTCCCCATCCATGGCAAACGGCAAGCGGATGAGATAGTCTTCCAGCAAATCGGAGACGGTCAGATACGGGTAGGAGACCTGCGCCATTCCGGGCAACCGCCGACTTTCAATCGGTGCGGCATCGGCATAGGGCACACGGGTATCGGCACTCCAAGGCGAGCCTACATACTGCAACGGCCGTGGATAACTGTAGGTCGGCAGTACCAAGGGCAGCGTTCCGGATGCCATTTTGCCGGCACCGGGCAGCAGCCGGAAGTCGGATGCTGCCACCTGTTCGTCTACACCGGCAATGCCTTTGAGCGGATGCCCGAGGATTTCAGGATGATCGCCCGCACCGGTGGTTGCAATCGTAATATCGGTGTAGGTACTGTCGTAATAAAGTGGGTTAAGCGCACGGATTTGCGCCTGTGCCGCTTCCGGAAGCTTTGGAAAAATGCCGTCGAGCAGGTAGCCGTTGAAGTCGCTGAACCGCTCGCCAAACTGCGGAATCGACTCGCGCAGGGCAAATACGTACCGGATAAAATCTCCGGTTCGCCGGTGCAGGGCGCGGGGCGGACCGGCAAAAGCTTTGCGATCGCCGAGGTTGATGTTGACAAACGACAGATCGTTTCCGGACGAAAAGGTGATCGTGGCCGGAGAGGTACCGCCAATGATGTTCAGCGGGTTCGGTCCGGCAGTGTAATTGAGCAGATACAGTTGCCGGAGCTGCGTGAAATTGTACGAAGCCGCGTCCTGCTGGAGGAACATTTTCAGGGTTTGGCCAAACAGCCGCTGGGCCGGACCGGATTGAGTGCCGAGCAGTTCGCCCAGATCGCTGGCCGGATCGATTGTAATTTCCGATCCCTGCAACCGTACGCCGCTGTTCCAGGGAATGATTTCAACCGTATTGCCGAGCAGCGGTGCCTGAAAGAAAATCTCCAGGACGTCGAGGCAGTCGGAGACAATTTTATGATAGATGGTGGTGCCGTCGAGCTGCCCAGTGGCATTGAGCTGCCGGTAGGCATTTTTGGCCACATCAATACGGGCAAAAGGAGTGGGAATCGAGGTAATCTCATGGCTCACCTGGGCACCGGCCGGATCGGGGATGGTGGCAATATGCACATCCTGCATCGGTGCGGTTTCCTGCCAGTCTTCAACCGTTTCAGAGCCGTTGGTATGGAGGCGAAAAATCTTGTTCATAGGAGAGACGGGCAGCGCATGAAAATTCGATTCCGGAAAAGCCCGATCCCGGAGCGCTCAAAGATGAGACGGATTGCTGAATTGAACCCCCGAAAGCCACGATCGCTAGCAATTGAAGGTTCCGAAGACGCTTTTAGGAAGCCGGACTGCCTTCGATACTTTGGGGATACCGGAAGCGATTGTCCGGGTCGTACTGCGCTTTGAGCTGCCGGAGCTTTTCGTAGTTGAAGCCGTAGTAAGCATGCTGCCAGTCGGGAAACTCCACATCGGGATAGTTGCGGTACTGCGCGGTGACCCCTACACCCCGGACCAGTTGCTGGATATTCCGGAAGCCTTCCAGAATACTGCTTTCCTGCGCCGGCCGGTCATAATATCCTTGCAGTTCGCTCAGAAACGGCAGACTGCGGTGGGGATAGCAGGACGCCGCTTCAAATTCCGGACTTGCAACCGCACCGCCGAGCGTATTGACCTGAAACAGCAGTCCCGGGTGTGCCAGCAACTGATCGAAGATCGACGCGGCAACAGATGCGATATCATCAAACGATTTATAGTAGCCACAGGAGGCATTCTTGAAATACAGCGGTTCGGCCCGACCGTAAAACCGCTTCAGTGCCTGCGTAAATGGCTTTCCGACAGAAGACGAGCTGCTGGTTGAACGGGCACCTTCGGACATTGCAGTCGTAATGGTGGCCATCGATCCGGAACCGTAATTGGTAAACAGCAGGGTCAGCGTTTTACCGTTTTGTACAAAGGCTCCAAAAGCTTCGGGCGGTAACTGCGGCACCAGGTTCATCCATTTTTGCAGGATGGCTGCAAACGACGCACTGTCTCCAATGGTATGCTTGATGGTGGTGGCATTCAGCGTTTGAGGCATGGGATGCGTCTTAAAGCGCAGACTGGTGACCACGCCAAAATTGCCATTTCCACCACCACGGAGCGCCCAGAGCAGCTCTGTATCAGAGGCGGCCGACAACACCTGCCCATCGGCTTTGACCAGCGTGGCATCTACCAGACTGTCGCAGGTAAAGCCATATTTACGGCTGAAAAAACCATAGCCACCGCCCAGCGTGAGCCCGGCAATGCCGACGCCCCCACAGGAACCTGCCGGGACCAGTTTGCCTTTCGCATAGACCTGATCGTGCAATTCGCGCAACAGCAGTCCGGGACCTACGGTTACCGTTCCATCATCGTTCCAGTCTACTGCTTTCATCTGCGACAGGTTGATCACCATCCCGCCGTTGTTCGACGAAAAGCCTTCGAACGAGTGCCCGCCGCTTTTGATGCTTACAGGCAGGTTTTGTTGTTGTGCCAGTTGCAGGGCATGGCACACACCAGCATCCGTAAAGCAGACCGCGATATACTTGGGCAGCAACGCAATCCGCTTATTATAGGATCCATTGTATTGTGTATACCGGGCATCGTCGCGCTCCAGTACGATTACATCCTGTTCAGTGACTGCCTCGGCCGGAGTAGTGGTGTTTTCCGGACCGGTCGTTGTCGTTCCGGAAGCAGGTGTTTCCGGAGTATTCTTTTCCGGCTTTCGTTCGTTGAAACAACCCATCAGGGGCAGAAAGCCGAGGCTGAGGCCGCCAAGCAGTTTCAGAAAATCCCGCTTAGAAAGGTGATTGGAATCGCGCATACGGATGGGGTAGGAGAGGGAAAATGAACGAGCTTATTGAATATTGTTTTGCTTCACCCAGTTGCGATACACCGCTGCGTTTTTTTCCTGCTCGGCCAGCGTCTTGGCATAGAGGTGATACCCCGGGCGCGACGGATCAGCTACAAAGTAAATAAAATCGCTTTTTTGAGGGGCCAGCACCGCATCCATCGCCGAAGGGTTAGGCATGCATACCGGACCGGGTGGAAGCCCTTTATTGACATAGGTATTGTAGGGCGACGGAATCCGCAGGTCTTTGAAGTACACCCGTTCAATCTTGGTGGTCCAGGTGCCTTGTTGCTGCTTTTTAGCAAAGATGACCGTCGGGTCGGCGTCCAGCTTCATGCCCAGTTTCAGCCGGTTGAAGTACAGCCCGGCCACCCGCGGCTGCTCATCTTTCTGGTAGGATTCCAGTTGTACGATTGACGCCAGGGTAGTGGCTTGTAGTTCCGTCAGACCAGAGGCGTTGAGTTGGTCACGCTTCTCGGCAGTCCAGTATTTCTGATAGGGGAGGGCAATCTTGGCGATAATTTCATCCGGTGTCTGCGTCCAGTTAAAACGATAAGTGTTGGGTGCCAGAAAGTAAATCCACTGCAAAGAATCCAATCCTTTAGCTTCGTCCCGACGGGCAATGGCGGCTATGATCTGAGCAGCAGAGGTTTCCAATAATGGGTCCAGCTTTCCAGAAAGCTCAAAAATGCTGTTATAGTTTCCAACCGTAATGTCAATTTCATCTTGCTTACCAGTCAATAATTTATCAATAATAATTTTGTTTGTTTCGCCTTTCCGGAAGGTGTATCGACCCGGATAAATCCGTTTGAGCCGCATACTTGAAGCGGCATTCTTAAACGCTTCGATATTTTCTACGTGGGGAGCAACCGAATCCAGGAGCGTCTGATAGGTAGCGCCGGTGGGCAGAAACAGTTTAAAATCGGCTCCAACATTTTCCTTTGAACGGTCGAAATAACCACAGCCACCCAGCAGGAGAAGCAGTACAAAACCGATGTATAATTTAGTTCCGGACACAGGTAAATAAGAAGTCGTTTGATTGCAAGTTAGGATTCGGCTCGGGTTCCGGAAAAGAGTTGACGCCGGCACTTCCGGCGTTTGATTTTCGCCTGGCTACCGAGTGGACAGCAAGCTGTAGCAGTCCGAATCTTCATATACGCCGTCGACGAGGTAATGCTCGCGGGCGGTACCTTCTTTCCGGAATCCAAAGTGTAGCAGCAGCTTTTCAGACGGAATATTTCCAGGCTTTACAAAGGCTTCAATCCGGTGCAACCTCATCTCCTCCAGCCCATAGGCCAGTACCGATTGCAACGCCTCTTTCATATACCCGTTTCCTTTGTCGGCATCGTGGTGGAGCATATAAAATACTTCGGCCCGGTCGTGAAAGCGATTCCAGCTGTGATAGCCACATTGGCCGAGGGTATGCCCGGTTGCAGCGTCGATCAGCAGAAAAAACAGCAGCGACAGCCGGTCGGTTTCCATACCTTTTTCTACCATACCGCGATACCGCTCATAGCCAGCGGTATCTACGTCAAATAGTTTCCGGAAGTCTGCCTCACTTAAATTCCAGAACTGTTCAGTCAGGATGGCCGGTGTGATCGGGCGTAGCCGGAGACGGGTCGTTACAAGATCGTTTAGCTGCATTACGGATTCGGTTTGATTTCAATATCCAGCTGCCGGCCTTCTTTGAGCGCCTTTTTATCCATGGAAGCACCTACTGCAACACCAATCCCCATCCCGATCGGAAGGCCGATTCCCAGCATCGCCGTGTTTTTAACCAGCAAGCCATACAGCACTCCGAAGGGAAGCCCGAAAACAGACATTCCCAGTACCATCCAAAGTGTACGGTAATAGTTCTTCGGAACGATTTTCAGCTTTTTCTCCACCAGTCGCAGGATCTGCGTTTGCCGGCTATAGATGACGCGTTTGAGTTTGGGAGACGCATCCGATTCCTGGTCCACCCGCAGCAGCTCTTGGTTGAGCTGCGCAATCAAATCCGGTAGCAAGGGCTGCGTTTGCAGTTCGGCTATCAGGTTTTGAAATTGCTGATACATCCGACCCGTCTTTTCGGGCAAGGCCGGGCGCGGACGGAGCTCCATCAAGGATTCATTCATGGAGTAAAGTTCCGGAATCGGTTTTAATGCGCTTCCAGCCAGTTTTTGCCGTAGCCGGTTTCAGCTTTGATCGCCACGCCGTTGGGCAGCACCATAGCCTTTTCCATACAGCCTTCAATCAGATCACGGACTTCTTCCAGTTCAGGGTACGGCACATCAAAAATGAGTTCATCGTGTACCTGCAAGACCATCCGGGATTCCAGCGGACGCTTGCTGAGTTCCTGGTGCACGGCAATCATTGCCTTTTTAATCATATCCGCCGCCGTGCCCTGAATTGGCATGTTGATGGCGTTGCGCTCGGCAAAGCTCCGCACCGTCGGGTTGCTCGACCGGATATCGCGCAGCCACCGCCGCCGTCCATCCAAGGTTTCGGCATAGAGATGCTTCCTGGCAAATTCGGTACGCTCTTCGATATACGTCTGGATCGCCGGGTACTGCTCAAAATACGCTTTGATCACCTCGCTGGCTTCCTTCCGCGGAATGCCGAGTTTCTCCGCCAGTCCAAAGGCACTTTGCCCGTAGATAATCCCGAAGTTGGTAGTCTTGGCTACGCGGCGCATATCGCCGGTAACCTCGCTTTCCGGAACCCCAAACACCTTGGCCGCCGTTGCCGTATGGACGTCCCGCCCGGTAGCAAACGCTTCCATCATGGTTGCTTCTTTGGCAATGGCCGCGATGATGCGCAACTCGATCTGGGAATAATCAGCGCTTACCAGCGTCCAGCCTTCTCCGCGCGGGATAAACGCTTTCCGGATTTCGCGGCCCCGGTCGGTGCGTACGGGAATATTTTGCAGGTTGGGATTGCTGGACGACAACCGGCCGGTGCTGGCGACCGTCTGGTTAAAGGACGTGTGAATCCGGCCGGTTTTCGGATGAATCAGCTGCGGCAGGGCATCTACATACGTCGCTTTCAGCTTGGTCAGCTCGCGGTAGGTGGTAATGGCGTCGATGATCGGATGCTTGCCGCGCAGCCGGGCCAGCACATCCTCACCGGTGGCATACTGACCAGTTTTGGTTTTGCGACCGCCGCCTTCAATCTTCATCACATCAAAGAGTACCTCGCCCAGTTGCTTCGGCGAACCGATGTTGAACCGCAGCCCGGCTTCAGCAAATACCTGCTCTTCGGCAGCCACAATATCTCCGGAAAGCACCTTGCCGTACTCTTCCAAGAAAGGTACATCGATGCCCACCCCTTCATATTCCATATCGGCCAGTACGGGTACCAGCGGCGCTTCAACGTCGTGGAAAAGAGTTTCCATCCGGTCGGCTTTCAGTGCAGGCTCAAAAACGTCTTTGAGCTGCCAGACCACATCGGCATCTTCACCGGCGTATTCCTTGACCAGGTTTACATCCACCTGCCGCATCGTCAGCTGGTCTTTTCCTTTTTTGCCGATCAGCGATAAAATCGAAACCGGTTCATAGCCCAGGTATTTTCCGGCCAGCACATCCATGTTGCGCTTGCCCTCCGGCTCCAGCAGATAATGCGCCAGCATGGTATCCCAGACCGGGCCTTTGGGTTCGATGCCATACCACTTCAGCACCAGCCAGTCGTACTTCAGATTCTGGCCTACCCAGGTGATCTGCGCGTCATCGAACAAAAACTGAAACTTCGCCAGGATGCGGAGCACGTCTTCACGGGCTTCCGGAAGCGCTACATACCAGGCTTCGCCCTGCTGCCAGCAAAAGCTCATGCCGACTAGCTCTGCCAGATTCGCATCGATGGAGGTGGTTTCGGTATCAAACGAAATCGTGAGTTTTCCGGAAAGCGCCGCGACCAGCGTATCGATCTCGGCATCGGTCTGCACCAGATGATAGGTGTGCGGCGTATTTGTAATATTCTTGTCTACAACCGGTGCGCTGCCTTCTGTATCCTCCCCGGTTCCGGAAGCCGCAGGTTGCAGGTGTGCCGGCAATGGGTTTCCAAACAAATCCAGTGCGCCTTGCGTAATGGCTACCGGGGGTGCAAAATCATCGCCCAGAATGCGGCGGCCCATGGCTTTAAACTCCAGCTGGTCAAACATCTTGGCCAGGGCATCCCGGTTCCAGTCGCCCACTTCACAGGCCGCTTCATCAAAATCGACTGGTGCGTCGGTCATGATGGTGGCCAGTTGCTTGCTCATAATCGCCGATTCGATCCCGGCCCGTACTTTCTCACCCAGGGCACCTTTGATCTTGTCGGCATTTTCAATCACGCCTTCTACTGAGCCGTATTCGGACAGCAGCTTGGCAGCGGTTTTTTCGCCCACCCCGGCAATTCCCGGAATGTTATCCACCGCATCGCCCATCAGTCCGAGGATATCGATGACCTGATGGACGTTTTGGATATTCCACTTGGCACAGATCGCGGCACTGTCGAGGATTTCATGGGAAGACCCCATGTAACCGGGCTTATACATATAAATACCATCGCCGACCAGTTGGCCCATGTCTTTATCCGGCGTCACCATATACACTTCATAGCCCTGTGCAGCCGCCTTCTTGGCAATAGTCCCGATCACGTCATCGGCCTCGTAGCCTTTTGAAGACAAACAGGGCAGGTTAAAACCTTCAATGATGGCTTTAATATCCGGAAGTGCGCTTTTAATGTCTTCGGGTTGTTCGGCCCGGTTGGCTTTATAATCGGCAAACAGATTGGTGCGATGTACGTCGGTATCCGACTTGCCGCCTTCAAATACCACCGCCAGATGGGTGGGCTTTTCTTTATTGAGCAGCTCCACCAGCGTGTTGGTAAAGCCAAACTGCGCATTGGTATTGCGCCCCGCACTCGTAATGCGCGGCGAGCGGACCAGCGAAAAATACGCGCGGTAGATCAGCGCCATGGCATCCAGCAGAAACAGCTTCTTATCGTTCATAGCAGTGTGTGGCCAGTGCGTTCCGGCAAAGGAAAAACAGCATACCGGCACCTTCGGTTGAAATAAAGTCCTGAAAAGGATGCAACAAAGATGCAGCCAGTACAGGCAGAAAACGCTGCTTGGATATACAACCGGATTTAAGTCCCCCGGTTTCGGTTTATTATTGCAATGAACCTCCTGAACTTTTTTACAGGGGATTATTTTTGTAGCTGTGGGATTTCTGTATCCGCTTTTTCTGTTGGCTGGCCTGGCCGTTGCCATCCCTATTTTTCTGCACCTGTTCGATCTGCGACGGTTCCGGAAGGTCATCTTTCCGGGCACCCGCTTTTTACAGGAGGTGCTGCTGCGCTCGCAACGGCAGCGCAAGGTGCGCGACTGGCTGCTGCTGGCGCTGCGCTGTGCGTTTATCATTGCCTTAGTGCTGGCTTTTGCCCAACCGCTATGGCCCGGTGCCCAGACGTCCAACGCCCGCCGCATCCAGGTCATTGTACTCGACAACAACCCCGCAACCGGTGCCCGCAAAGACGGTCGTACGCTGCTGGAAAATGGTAAAGATGTCGCCCGGCAGATTCTACGAAGCAGCGGCAGACCCACGTATCTGCTACTCGCAACGGGTCCGTATAGCTATAGCCCGCTCACCACAGCTGCCGCTGAAGCGGCTCTTACTACCATTCAACCCGCTACTGGCAGCCAAACCAGCCCGGCAACCCTGGCTACCATTCAGGGACTCATTACAGAAGAAGGCGCTACCGGTGCCGATCTGTGGTGGATTTCCCCATTTTCCAAACCCCGTTTTGAGCTGCGTCCGGAACGCAGCCTGTTGAAAGGGATTGCCTTTAACGGAGTGGTGATGCCTTCCGGAACGGCTGCCAATACGTGGATCGATACCGCGTTTGTTTTACCGACAGCGGATCCGACCAGTGAACTGCGTCTCGTAGCCCGTAGCCGTACAAATCTCAGTACACCGCCTGCTACAGCCCCCCTGCGACTGACGGCCAACAATCGCTTTCAGAGTGCCTCTGCCGCAGGAAACTGGCAAAACGGCCTGCGGACGGATACACTGGCGTTTAGTGGTCAGAGCCAAACCTGGCAACAATTGGAACTGACGTTGGCTGATGGCGTTGGCCCCAGCTACGACGATACCTTCCGGATTGCGGTGCGACCCCTGCGACCGTTACCGGTGCTGGTATTGGAAGACGGCGCTCCCAATCCCTATCTCCAGACAGCCCTTGCCGCTTCCGGACGGTTTGAGATCACCCGCCAGTCACTGGGGGCAGCTATCAACACTCCTGAAAAATATGCGCTCATCCTGCTGAGCGGCCTCCGGAGTCTGCCGGCATCCACGGTAACCGCAGTACGTCCGGCGATTACCCGCAGCGTACCGCTGATGGTGTTCCCGGCCCGCACCAGCGATGTAGAGGCACTGGAAACCGGTCTACGCCAACTGGTCGACATCCGGATTTCCGGACTTGATACGGCGCTGCAAACGGCCACCTCTCTGCAAAGTGAGAATCCGGTGATCACCGAGATTTTTGAGTCGACACCACCCAATATGGAGTTGCCTGCCGCCAGCTGGCATTATAAAGTACAGGCAGGTTTTAATGCGCAACCGCAGGCAATTTTGTCGTTCCGCAATGGTGATCCGCTGTTTGCAGAGTACAGCACCGGTTCCGGAAAACTGTATTTACTTACGTCCGGGGCCGAAGCGGCTTCCGGATCCTTCAGCCGGTCATACTTTTTTGCGCCACTCCTGCATGCGGCGGCCGTTTCGGCAGCGGGTGCGACGTCTGTGGCGTATACCTCCGGAAGTGGTACATCTGTATTTCTGCCGCGTGCGGCCGAATCGGGCAGCCGCAATGTGGTGAAGCTGATCCGGAATGGTGAAGAAGCCATTCCGATGCAGCGACAGGCGACAGGCGGTATTGAAATCTTCCCGGATGGCGCTTTGACCCAAACCGGGTTTTACACCGTTGCCGGTGCAGGAGCGGATACCTTATTAATGGCCTTCAACGCCAGTCGACAGGAAAGCAACGCGGCCGTATGGACGCTGGAACAACTCCGTGGAGGCTGGCCCGGAATGCCGGCGCGTTGGCTGCAACCGGATGCCGTTAACGCCGATGCCGTCCTGTCAGAGGCGGCACCGTTCCCGCTGTGGAAAATCCTTGCTACCTTGGCGCTGATTTTGCTGTTCGCCGAAACCGCTGTGCTCATCCGCGCACGCCGGTTGGCGGGCAACCCGATTCCGCAGCCATGAATGAAGTGATTTTGCGCCAGGTGCGTATCTGGCATCCAACCTCCGCACGCCACGGTCAACAACTGGATGTCCGCCTCCGTCCGGATGGCAGCCTGACCGAACTGACGGCTACCGCTATTCCGGAAGGCAGTACTGTGTATGAATGGCCCGACGCCGAACTTTCGATTGGCTGGACCGACTTGTTTGCCGACTATCGGGAACCCGGTCAGGAGCATAAAGAAACGCTGGCTTCCGGTACCGCTGCCGCCCGCGCCGGTGGCTTTACGCAGGTGGGGGTTTTGCCCAATACCGCGCCTCCTGCCGATTCTAAAATGGCGATTGAAACCATACGACGGGCGGCTTCCGGAACCGGTGTCACCCTGTTGCCATACGGTGCTTTATCGCAAAAAACAGACGGCAAAGCCCTGGCCGAAATGCTGGACATGCGCACTGGTGGGGCCGTAGGCTTTACCGACGGCTGGAAATCCGTGCAGAACAGTGGCCTGATGCTCAAAGCACTGGAATACGTAAAGGCCTTCGAAGGGCTGATCGTACAATTTCCCAACGATGCAGCACTGGCACAGGGCGGACTGATGCACGAAGGCTTAATGAGTACCCGCCTGGGTATGGCCGGTATTCCGGCAATTGCCGAAACGATGGCCGTATACCGCGATATCGAACTGCTGCGGTATACTGGTTCCCGGTTGCACTTAAGTGGTATCAGTACGGCTGCATCAGTCGAACTGATTCGTCGGGCCAAAGCTGATGGTCTACAACTCACCTGTTCGGTAACGCCGTATCACCTGTTGCTCACCGACGAAGCACTTTCCGGATACGATTCCAGCTGGAAGCTGACACCTCCGTTGCGACCCGATGCGGACCGGCAGGCGTTGATTGCCGCCCTGGCAGACGGCACGATCGATGCCGTGACGTCGCAACACCGGCCGCAGGACTGGGATGCCAAAACCAAAGAATTTGAATACGCTTCCGAAGGACTGGCGGTACAGGAACTGCTGTTTCCGCTGCTGCTGAAAGCGGTTGGTACACAGGTTCCTAAAGATCGTGTACTCGAAGCATTAACAACCGGGCCACGCCGGGTACTGGGCCTTCCGGACATGGAGTTAGAAGATTCCGGAAGCTGGACGGTTTTTTCGACGACCGGAGAAACGTTGCTGAGCCGTACCGAAGCGAAATCCAAGGCTTTTAATAATCCGTTTTTAGGCCAACCTTTGCCGGGACAAGTGCTGCGCACCTTTTCCGCATAACTTTTTCTCTGTTTAACTTCCTTTCGCTATGATGCAGCCCGTGAACGATCCAATGCTCCGGCCACTTGTTCAAACCCATAAAACGTATGGTCTGATTACCGGTCTGGTGATTATTGTATTGAGCGCAGTAGTGTACGTCACAAACCTTTCGGAAGAAAGCTGGATTAAGTATCTGTTATATGCTGTTTTCCTGGGCGGGTTGATCCTGAATGCAATGGCGTTTTCGAAAGCAAACGAAGGCGCGGTTACGTTTGGTCAGGTCTTTAGTTCTGGTTTTAAAGCAACGGCAATCGTTACAATACTAGCAGTGGCTTGGGTGATTCTGTCCATCAATATCTTTCCGGAAATGAAAGATAAAGCCCTTGAAATAGCCCGGATGCAGATGGAAAAAGACGGTACGATGGATCCCGATATGATGGAAAAGGCCCTTACCATGACGCGTAACAACTTTACAACCTTTCTGGTGATGGGTGCGGTGTTTGGCTATCTGATCATGGGCCTGATTTTCTCGCTGCTGGCGGCGGCGGTAGCCCCGAAAAATAAACGCCCCCTGACACCCGTTGTATAATCTTTTTCCGGAAAACCCTTGCCTGTGACTCTGCCTGCTTCTTTGGACCTTTCAATTGTCGTTCCGCTTTATAATGAAGCAGAATCGTTGCCTGAGCTGATGGACTGGATCGCGCGGGTCTGCAGCGAAAACGCCTACTGGTATGAGGTGGTATTTGTAGATGATGGCAGTACGGATGAGAGCTGGCAGGTGATCGAATCCTTATCCAAATCCTTTCCGGAACAGGTGCGGGCACTGCATTTTCAGCGCAATTATGGCAAAAGTGCCGCCTTGAACGAAGGGTTTAAAGCGACCCGCGGCCGGGTGGTGATTACCATGGATGCCGATTTGCAGGATTCCCCCGATGAGATTCCGGAACTGTACCGGATGATCGCGCAGGACGGTTATGACCTGGTCAGCGGCTGGAAAAAAGTGCGGCACGACAATGCCGTCACCAAAAATCTGCCGTCTAAACTGTACAACTGGGTCAACCGGAAAGTCAGCGGTATCCAGTTGCACGATATGAACTGCGGACTGAAATCGTATCGGTCTAAGGTTATCAAAAGCATTGAAGTGTATGGCGAAATGCATCGGTTTATCCCGGTACTGGCCAAATCGGCCGGCTTCCGGAAAATCGGCGAAAAAGTAGTGGTGCACCAGGCCCGTAAATATGGGGTAAGCAAATTTGGCTGGGAGCGGTTTATCAACGGCTTCCTGGATCTGTTATCAGTGCAGTTTATGGGCCGGTTTGGTAAAAAACCCATGCACTTTTTTGGTTTTTGGGGCACCATCATGTTTTTAGTCGGACTGGTGGCCATCCTGTGGCTGATCGTACTAAAATTTATGGGCGATCTGGACAACGGGCTGACCAACAAACCCGGTTTTTACATCTCGCTGACGGCGATGGTCCTGGGCAGCCAGTTTTTCCTGGCGGGTTTTGTAGCTGAACTGGTGAGCCGCAATGCGTCCGATCGCAATCATTATCTGGTTGACGAGCGGATCGGGTAGGGTTTTTGCGTTCCTATATTCGTTATGGCCTTACTTCCCTGGCAATCCGCAATTGTAGAACAGGTGCTTCCGGAATCGCCCGGTACCAACCGGTATTTTTTGCGGCTTCCGGATACGCAGGCGTTCGATTTCGTTCCGGGTCAGTTTATTACGGTCGATCTGCCCATTCATGAGCAGCGCAACAAACGCTGGCGTTCCTACAGCATTGCCTCTGCGCCGTCCGGAACCAATACCATTGAGCTGCTGATTGTACGGGCCGAACCGAGCGAAGGTGGCAGCGCGTACATCTGGGAACACTGGAAGCCGGGCACGGTGGTACCAATGCGCGGTCCGCAGGGCACGTTTACAGTTCCTTCATTGCTTCCGGAAGAGTCGTTGTTTTTAATTTGTACCGGTACAGGCGTCGCGCCGTTCCGGAGCATGCTGCAACACTGGCATCAGTCGGGTACTTTTCCACAGCAACCCATTTATCTGATTTTCGGCGGCCGGCGTCGCGAGGATTTGCTGTATGAAAGTGAACTGCGCGGGCTAGCCGATCAGTATCCGCAGTTCAGGTACCTGCCAACGCTTTCGCGGGAAGCCTGGGATGGGGCCATGGGCTATGTACATGCCGTATATGAACCGTATTGCAGCCAGTGTCCCAGTGCGCAGTTTATGATTTGCGGCTGGCGCACGATGGTGGATGAAACCAAGCATCGCCTGGAAGCGCTGGGCTACGACCGCAAGCAGATTCATCTGGAACTGTACGGGTAAGGGAGCTTTTTCCGGAAAGTAAGTGATTTTCTAACGAATGCTTTATCGGAGCTCTACTTCCGGATCATCTTGTAGGCAACCCTTAACCTAATTTAGATACCCTGCTTATGTCTGCTGATTTTAAAATCAAGCCGATGCTATCGGGTAAAGTTGCTTTTTGGATCAGTCTCCTGATTATGGCTGTGGTCACAGGTCCTTCTATGAATGCGATCCCTCCCCGTGGAGCGCCACCTTTTGGATTGCAACTTGCTGTATTGTGTGTAGCTCTCAATACCCCGTTGGCTCTTATGTCTATTCGCAAGAAAAACTTGGGTGCTTTCACAACCCGTTTCTTCTTGTTGAGTCTCAGCTCCTTTATAGGTCTGATTGTTGGGGTAATCTACGCACTTGTTACTTATAAAGGAAGTTTTAAAGTTGGCGGGTAACCCTTTCCGGAGTCTTATTTCCGGATAAAGACCTTAGTGCCTACGCCTACCAGCGAGTAGAGTTCATCTACGTCTCTGTTGCGCAGCGCGATGCAACCATCGGTCCAGCCGACACCCATTTCAATCATATCGTCGCCGCCGGGCCAGATGCCATGAATACCAATCGAATGACCGATGGTAGCGGAAGCCGGTAACAGTCCCTGCGATTTAAGCTTTGCAAACCGGATGCGCGACGAATCGGTTGGGTAGCTCAGCAGCATAAACTTGTTGTACTGCGAGCGGGGATTCATATTCTGAATGGTAAAAGAGCCTTCGGGCGTACAGCGGTCGCCTTCCCGGCATTTATCGTCCTGCGGCCGTGGACCAAATACGGCTTTATAGTTCCGGATCGCGCGCTTGTTGTAATAGACCTGCACCGAATAATCGGATTTGTCGATCAGCAGCATGACCTTATCTTTTTTCAGGGTATCGGTATTCACTTTTACGAGCTGACCCATCTTCACCGGAATCGGCATGATAATGGTCTGACGAACCCGCATAATGCCTTCATCGTACTGTACTTTGCGTACAATATTGCCTTTGCCATCGGGAAATTCTTCCAGCACTTTAAAATTCCGGAGAATCGGTTGCACCGGAGCGCTTCCGGAAGCCGTTGCAGGTTGCTGGGCACGACCCGGCAATCCACAGGCTATAATCATCAATACCAGCAGCAGGGCACGAAGCATATTCACAGTTTAATGACGAAACAAAAAGCCAGCGTTTCGGAGATCGCTGGCTTTGATGGGCAAGCAGCCCAAAAGTAAAAATTTCCGGAACACTAGCCGGCAGCCGGAGCCGCTTTTTTCTTGTAAAGCGGTACCGTTGAGCAGGGTTCGCCAAACATCAGCGACTGTACAACCGGCTGTAGCAGATCGGTTGCAGCAATGTACGCAGCCGGTGGAATATTGACATCACCGCAGCCTTTGAGGACCAGCCGTGCGCCTTCGTACTGGGTCGGATCGATTTCCCGACGGATCGTAGCTGCAATGACGGCATCCCGTATTGCCGCTTCAACGCCAAAATGAACACCAGCGGCTACCGGATGCAACACGACAGCAACCAAAGCATAGGCCCATACCGGAACAATGGCATCGACACTGCAATACACCGCAACCTGCTTGCCTGTAAACGGTTGCAGATCGATCGTTTTGAGCGCTTCCCGGAAGTCTTTTTCTTTCAGAATGAGTCCGCGAAACAAGTGGGGCTGTAAATCAAAACCAATGATCTCGGGCTCACAGTAAGGGGCCAGATCGAGGGTTTGAATACCACTCGCAGCGACCTTGTTGACAAACATTTCCATAGACGTATCAGACGTTGTGACACAAACTTACGGCTTTCCGGAGCGGTTGCTTTGATACCGGTATCAATGAAAACAGGGCTTCACAAGTATTTGTGAAGCCCTGTTTTCCGGAAAAGAGCTGTTGGGAAAAAACTTTCGTTACAGCATCTTCGAATTGTACGTGATTTTGGCGTTGCGCATGGCAGCTTGTTGCAGTCCGCTGCCCATCGCCTGACGCAGTTGCATGGTCAGTGACATTTTTTGCTGATCCAGAACCGCTTTGTCTACTGCCGGCATTGGGTTGCTGAAGCGACGTGCCAGCGACAGGAAGAATACGCCATCATTGCCGCGGATGGCAGGTGAGGTTGCATTTTCTTTAAAGCCCGGGTAGAAGGAATAACCGATTACTTTAGGCTCGAAGCCCAGATTCGGTGCAAACGGATTGGCCATGCTAAACGAATCGGCCGTCATGACAGACTGCTTGCTGGCGGTAGCCACAGCATCGAGCGATTGCATTTTGCCATAGCGTTGCAGCAACAGATCGCCTTTTTTCTGGGCTTTCACCAAAGCTTCGATTTGCGGACGCGAACTGGCATCCAGCGTCATCAGACCCGCTTCCTTGATTCCGGAAAGTTTGGCAACGACATAGCGGCCATCAATGTTGAACGGAGACGACACCGCACCGGTCTCGCGGTCTTCATCCCAGACCCAGTTAATCAACTCGCGGGAAGATCCCAAGCCATTGATGGAAAAATCGTTCTGACGGATGTTTTCAGCCAGTTTGCGTTGCAGCCCTTGTTTGGTAATAGCGGCATCGAACGCTTTGCCAGTGCCATTTTGACCGGCAAATTCTACAGATTTATTGTATGCTGCATCGTTGGTAGCTTGTCCGGGTTGCAGACTTTTCACCACGACGGCCAGTTTGGTAGCGGTTTCAAACCCTTTCTGGTCGTTGATCCGCAGGATATGCCAGCCAAACTGTGTTTTTACGGTTTTAAGGTCGCCGGTAGTTCCGTCGAACGCCACCTCATTAAATTCCGGAACCATCATGCCCTGAGCAAAATAGCCTAGATCACCACCTTTTTCTTTGTTGCTCGCATCATCAGAATACTGACGGGCCAGGGTATCGAACGAAGCGCCCCCACGGATTGCTGCTACCAGGCTGTCGGCCAGTTTATGTGCAGCACTGTCGTCGCGGGTTTGATTGGCGGCCAGCAGGATGTGTTGTGCTTTTACACTGTCCGGCATCTGCTTTTTGTCGAGAATCCGGACCATTTGGTAGGCACCACTCTCATAATACGGTCCCACCACGGTACCGACCGGCTTGTCGAGAATTGAATCGGCGCCCGGTGCGTTCATCATTTTTTTGGTGATGTAGCGGCTGCTGTAAGGCACTTCAGAGTTGCGGTTCACAAACGATTCGGCATCGGACGTGCTTGCAAATTCACCGGTCAGGTTGCGAAGCGCACCCAGTGACTTCAGCGTATCGTCTCCGGACGGCAGCACATCGAACGTTACATATTCAATGCTGCGTACGGGCTGATCAATCGTGTATTGTTCTTTATGGGCGTTCAGATACGCTTTCAGATCGGCATCGGTCACTTTTACTTCTGCATCCGGAATCATGACGAACGGCAGTTTTACAAACCGGACCGAGGCCATTTGCGAGCCTTCTTCCATGGCTTTTTTAGCCAGTACGCCAGGAGTGTACACGCCGTTCATAAGCAGAGCGTTGTATTTCTGAAGGCGGCGGCTGCGACCCACAAACCGCTGGGTAGCGGCCCATTCTTCCTGCAACCGCTGACGCTGATTGCCATCCTGGATTTGCGGTACCTGCTGTTCGAAAGCGGCAATCATCTGTGGATTGAACTGTCCGCTTTGCTGGTCGGCGAAATACGGAAACTGTTGTACCATCGGATCGGGGGTGCTGCCGTGAGTCAGATCTTTCAGTTCTGCATCGGTAACCAGAATCCCTAACCGGTCCATATCCGCTGCAACCAGCTTCTCGTACACCATTTCATCCAGCACCTGCTGCTTGATCTGGGCACGGGTGGCGTCATCCATAGGCTTGCCTTTGCTAAACAACGGCACCAACAGCTCATAGTCGGCCATTCGCTGCTGGTAGTCCTTGGCATCAATCTTGTTGCCATTTACTTTGGCTACGGACGTGTCTTTGCCGAAGAGGGATTGTAGCGGACCGTTGGATGCATCCATCAGTATAAATCCGACGAGCGACACCCCGATCAGGCCTCCTACAATCTTCGCGTATTTGGTACGCAGGTTCTGTATTACCGACATAAATAGAGTTCTTCTAAAAGATAATAAGTATAGAAAGTGTGCAAAAATAGGCGTATGCACCTGTTTTTTCATTCTTTCTTTCTCCTTTTCCCATTATTTCCGTGCGGAGGTTACAAAGTCGTTTGCGGACTTCCAAATTTCTCAATGTTCCACGGTCTTTTTCTTTATCCACACCCCTGTGTGGATAACTCCCCTTTTGATGTGGATAGCGTGTGGATAACATTCGCTTAACCTGTGGATAACGTTGAGGAAATCTTGTTTTCAACAATTGGGTGGATTTTATTCACACCGTTATCCACATCCAGATTCCTTGAAAACCCTTCGATCCTGTTTTTAAAAAGTTATCCACATTGGACTGTGGATATCCTTATCTGGCGCGGGTTTATTGTGTGGATAACTGCATCTTTGAGTACTTATCTGACGGTTGGAAGGGTTCTTTCCGGAGTGGTCCGGCAGAGTTATCCACAAATCCACAGTCTTAATAAGTACTAATTCTTTTTTTGAAAAAAAATTTCTACTATTATTACTATGCAGACCGATTTTGAAAAAGCGCTGACGCAGGTTGGAAAAAAAGGATTTCTGGATTTGGACGTTCCCGCCGGGCTGGATCTGGTTGCGGAGATTGCCCGGCTGAAGCAGGAGAAAAATATTGTGTTGCTGGCGCACTACTACCAGGAATCCGAGATTCAGGAAATTGCGGATTACATTGGCGATTCATTGGGGCTGGCCCAGGCTGCGGCCAAGACCGATGCGGACATGATTTTATTTGCCGGAGTTCATTTTATGGCAGAGACCGCCAAAATCCTGAATCCAACCAAAAAAGTGTTGCTTCCGGATCTGAATGCCGGATGTTCCTTATCTGATTCCTGTCCGCCACCAATTTTTAAGACCTTCCGCGAAGCGCATCCAGACCATCTGGTGATTTCCTACATCAACTGTTCAGCGGGCATCAAGGCGCTCAGCGATATTATCTGTACCTCGTCCAATGCTCAGCTGATTGTTGACAGTCTTCCGAAAGATCAGAAAATCATTTTTGCGCCCGATAAAAACCTGGGTGCATTTATCAGCAAGCAAACCGGTCGTGAAATGCTGCTGTGGAATGGGGCCTGTTTCGTTCATGAAATCTTCAGCCGGCAGCGTATTGCTCAACTGAAAATCCGGCACCCGAATGCGCCGGTCATTGCCCATCCGGAATGTGAAGAAGGTGTGCTGCAACAAGCTGATTTTATCGGTTCGACCACGCAGATGATTAAGTATACAATGGATACTCCCGCACAGGAATTTATCGTTGTTACCGAGCCTGGGATTCTGTATTCCATGCAAAAGGAAAGCCCGCACAAAATGTTTATTTCTGCGCCACCGGATAACACCTGTGCCTGCAACAACTGTCCGCATATGAAGCTGAATACACTGGAAAAAGTGTATCTGGCCATGCAATATGAACTTCCGGAAGTCACGATTCCGCAAGAATTGATGACGTCTGCCCTGCAACCGTTACAGCGAATGCTGGACCTCAGCAAACAGTTTGGTTTAGGCGGCTGATCCGGGCAGGGTGATGCGCGATGGAATTCCTGAGGGTTACTTTTTCGCAAGTTTTCATTAACTTAGTCTTTCCTTTTAAATTTTTTTTCTAATGAACAAACAATTACGTCAATTTGGTTTGGCTGTTGTTGCTGTAGTTTGTGCCAGTTCGGCCCAGGCACAGAATGACGGGGTGATTGGAATGCTGGGTGGTGCCCGCGTACTCGTAAATGCACCTACTTCGGTTCCGTCTCCAAGTTCGGTTACCTTTCCCGGTATCGGAACCGCTCCCTGGGGTGGCAATCTGTCCACACCTATCACCAACGTTCAGGTAATTCGCGCAATCGGAAACGGCAGCAGCAACACCGATTCTTTGTATTGTACGCCTTCTGCCAACGGTACCGGTAGCATTCCGTCGCTTACCGGCAAAATTGCCATTCTGTATCGCGGCATCTGCAACTTTAGCGAAAAAGCCTATCAGGCTCAGCAGGCTGGTGCCATTGCCTGTATTATCGTCAACAATATCCCTGGTCCACCAGTAGGTATGGCTGCCGGAACCAGCGGACCCAATGTTACCATTCCGGTATTCATGGTTTCGGACGTTGATGGCGCCAGCATCATGAATGCGTTGCGCAATGGTACGACCGTCAATATGTCGATGAGCCGTTGGAGCTTTGGTAGTGCCAATGATATTGGTATCATGCCGAAGTCGTCTGCTTCATTCCACGCCGGTGCTATTCCGGCTTCCCAACTGGCAGCCAACAACACCGATCCGATTGCGTACCGGATGTACAATGGTTCTATGGCGGTAAATTTTGGTACGACGACTCAAACCAATATTAAAAACGCCACCACGGTTCAGTGGACACCAGCGGGCAGCTCAACAGCCACTCAGGTGTATACCGATACAGCGACGTTCGCTTCTTCTCTGGCACCCTCTGATTCACTGGAACTTGTTTACAATCAGAACTTTTACAACCCGCATGCGATTTCAAAAGGCATGTATACAGTTACATCCCGGATTATTCCTTCCGGAGCAGACGCTATCCCGTCTGACAATAGCCAGACGCGTACCGTGTATGTAACAGATTCGATCTATTGTAAAGGCACGTGGAACAACACTACCATGCGTCCTGCAGTAAGCTTGTCACGTCCTGCAACGACTGCCAGTGTTTGGTCATGGGGACCCCTCTTGTACACGGCCGTTGGTGGTGCAGTTCCTAAAAAACTGCAATTCACGCTGAGTACCAGTGCGGGTGGTCCGCCAACCCTTGATCAGGAAGGCGCTACTATCTGTGCCTTCAAATGGGTTGATGGTTCTGGTGTTGGTACAGCTGATGGAATCATGGAAGCGGGCGAGTTGACATTGGTTGCGCAAGGCTACAAAGGCTTTACAACTGCCGATTCTAGCTTCAGCGATATCATTGTTCCGTTTGATCCGACTCTGAACGGCGTGAACGTAGTTCCATTGACCAGCAAATCCTGGTATTACTACACTGTAACACCTACAAGCTCTTCTGTTTTCATTGGTGTGGATGATGCTTCGAATGATTACATGCGGATGTTTATTTCCAATAAAATTTCGCCTGCCAGTCGTGAATACACGTCTCCACAGTATTTGGCAGAAGCCATTTCGATTCCGAATGGCGGAAGCGGCGAATTCCGTATGATTCCGTTCTTCACACCAGTTAACGTTTCGATTGATTCCGTTTCGATCGATCTGCGGTACACCGTGAATGCAGCTGTGCACACTTCCAATGGTCCACAGGCTGTAAGCACTCCTGCCAGCTATGTAGACCAGTTTATGGTGTCTCCAAACCCATCTACCGGTACCGTTAGTCTGAACTATGCATTCCGGAAAGATCCCGGCACTGCTATGGTTACAGTTATGAACGGTCTGGGTCAGGCAGTTGCGATCAAAAAAGTAAGCGGTGCAACGGGTACCGTAAATTTTGATCTCAGCAATATGGCTGCTGGTAACTATTGGATGGTTTTTGGTAGCGCTATCGGTACCGAGTCCCGTCAGTTTCAGATTGTCAAGTAAATAGTTTACTTCTTCGGTTAAAAGCCAGCTCAACTGTGAGCTGGCTTTTTTCGTTTTAGATTGTTCCGACTACCTATTGCACCTCTCAGTATATATGCAATTTTTAGTTTATAAAATAACTTTTTTTAGATTCCAGTAATTTTGTCTCATGAATAGCTCTTTTGACGTGATTGTGATTGGCGGTGGTCATGCCGGCTGTGAAGCCAGCATGGCAGCAGCTCAATTAGGATGTAAGACTCTATTAATATCACAAAATTTATATACAATAGGTCAAATGTCATGTAACCCAGCCGTGGGGGGCATTGCAAAAGGTCAAATTGTACGAGAAATCGATGCTTTAGGTGGATTTTCCGGCATTGTAACGGATACAGCGTCTATTCAGTTCCGAATGCTCAACCGTAGTAAAGGACCGGCCATGTGGAGCCCCAGAGCACAGTGTGATAAAGCACTTTTTGCCAGTACCTGGCGCCAAACGTTGGAACAACAACCTAATCTTTTTCTCTGGCAGGATACGGTGACCGAAATACTTGTTTCACGTGGAACAGTGGTTGGAGTGGTTACAGAACTGGGGGAGGAACTAAAATCGGAAAAAGTTATTGTTACTTCCGGAACATTTCTAAATGGCACGATTCACATCGGTTTGAAAAATTTTGGTGGTGGTCGTATCGGAGAATGTAAGGCAGTTGGTGTAACTGAAAGCTTGCAAAAATTCGGATTGAAATCGGACCGGCTTAAAACCGGTACACCACCCAGAATAGAAGGACGAAGTTTGGACTATAGTAAAATGGAGATTCAGCATGGAGATGACGTTCCTGCTCAATTTTCTTATATAGAAAAATCATTGTTAAATGCAGAATTTCAATTGCCTTGCTGGATTACCTATACCTCTCCAATAGTACATGAGATCTTGCAGGAAGGTTTCGATCAATCGCCGATGTATACCGGTATGATTGAAGGGTCCGGACCCCGATATTGTCCCAGTATAGAGGATAAAATTGGTCGTTTTGCAGATAAAAGCCGTCATCAGCTGTTTGTAGAACCTGAAGGGCGAAATACGACTGAAACGTACATTAATGGCTTCAGTACTTCGCTTCCGCTCCATATCCAGCAAAAAGCACTCAAAGAAGTGCCCGGATTCGAAAATTGTCATTTTCTGAAGCCTGGTTATGCCATTGAGTACGATTACTTTTTTCCAACCCAGCTCCAGCATACTTTGGAAGCAAAAGTAGTTTCCGGCCTTTACCTGGCGGGTCAGATCAATGGGACGACCGGATATGAAGAAGCCGCTTGTCAGGGGTTGATGGCCGGTATCAATGCAGCACTATCCTTAAAAGAAGCAGAACCACTCATTTTAGGTCGCGACGAAGCCTATATAGGGGTACTGATTGATGACTTGGTCAGTAAAGGGACGGAGGAGCCATACCGGATGTTTACCAGCCGGGCAGAGTTTCGGACACTCCTCAGGCAGGATAATGCGGATCTTAGACTGACTCCCAGAAGCCATCAGATTGGACTGGCAACTGAAGAGCGGTCTCAGCGTCTTGAAGTCAAAAAGCATCACATGGACGTAATCAGAGCTCACTGGAAAGCCACTGGTGTTCTACCAGAGGTATACAACTTGGTTGCAGCAGAATCTGGTGCATTGCCGATTACTGAAAAAACACGTCTGGAAAAAGTCTTGGCACGTCCGGGAATGACAGCCCTTAAACTTACCCGGATGCTGGGGGGCGATGTAGCGCTTCCTGAACATGCGGATCCGGAAAGTATAGAAGCCGCTGAGATCGAACTGAAGTACGAAAGCTATATTACCAAAGAGCGGGAAATGGCCTCCCGGATCCGGGAGCTGGAAAATCTGAAAATGCCAGCCAGTATCAACTATATGGAGATCGGGGCGTTATCAATGGAAGCACGAATTAAGCTCAGCGAGATTATGCCCGCTACATTAGGGCAGGCAGGTCGGATCTCAGGGGTCAATCCTAGCGATATTCAGGTGTTGTTAGTCAAGTTTGGACGTTAAGATTTAGAGCGCATGGAGATCCGTACGGCTATTTATAAATACTGCAATTACCAGGAACGCTGCCATCAGGACGTGCGGACCAAGCTTTTTGAATTGGGCGCGGATCGGGAGTATGGCGACGAATTAATTGCGGAACTGATCGAATCGAATCTGCTGAATGAAGAACGGTTTGCCCAATCATATTGCCGGGGAAAGTTCAGTCTCAAGAAATGGGGGCGTAGTAAGATCCGGATGCACCTGAAACAAAAAAAAGTGTCTGATTACTGCATTCGGAAAGGACTCGCTGAGATTAACACCGAAGATTACGAAAAGACCCTGCGTTCACTTTGTGAAAAAGGCCTTGAGAAATATAGTAAAGAACCGCAGGCCTGGATGCGAAACGCGAAGATTACCCAATACCTGATGAGCCGTGGCTACGAAACGGACCTCATCAAAGAAACCCTTTTAACCCTCGAACCCTCATGATTGTTGCTACCTATCCAAAAATGAATGAAGAAACCACTGCCGGGATCCGGGTGCGTGTAGAAACGCAGTATCAGTTCAAAGAAAGCAATCCGGAAGCCGGAGCCTATGTCTTTGCGTACCGGATCCGGATTCAGAACCAGACCGATCATCCGGTTCAGCTTTTGAACCGGCACTGGGATATCACGGATTGTGGCAATGATATTCGAACCGTTGAAGGAGAAGGTGTAGTAGGAAAGCAACCGGTTCTGCAACCGACTGATGAGTTCGTGTATATTTCCGGATGCCAGCTGCGTAGTGAGATGGGGCAGATGGTCGGGCATTATGAAATGATCGACCTCGTCACCAACCAGTTATTCGAGGTTCGGGTGCCAGCCTTTACCCTGGAAGTGCCATTTAAACTTAACTGATTTTTAGTTTCTGTACCGCGAAAAGCATCCGGAACCTGCTGTAGATTCCGTACCTTCGCGCAAGGTTTTAGCTGGGGTTGAATCCATCTTTCAGCAAACCCGAAAGGCCGTTTCAACAACGGCTTTTTTTATAGGGTGTACCAGCCGCCCGGACCATTCCATCGATTTTTAATTACCCAATGAATATTCGCAACATTGCCATCATCGCACACGTTGACCATGGCAAAACCAGCTTAGTGGATAAAATTATCCACGCCACCAAAGTCTTCCGGGATAACCAGGACACCGGAGAACTGATCATGGATTCCAACGATCTGGAACGGGAACGAGGCATTACCATCCTGGCCAAAAACATGAGCGTAACCTACAAGGATGTAAAGATCAACGTGATCGATACCCCTGGTCACGCCGATTTTGGAGGTGAAGTAGAACGCGTACTGAAAATGGCTGATGGCGTTCTGCTGTTGGTAGATGCCTTTGAAGGACCGATGCCTCAAACGCGTTTTGTACTTCAGAAAGCATTGAACCTAGGCCTGCACCCAATCGTGGTGATCAACAAGGTTGATAAGCCCAACTGCCGTCCGGAAGAAGTCCATGATCAGGTGTTTGAACTGTTCTTCCAGCTGGATGCAACCGAAGAGCAACTGAACTTCGCAACCCTGTATGGTTCTGCCAGAGAAGGCTGGTACAACACGTCTCTGACGCGTACCGAAAATATCGATCCGCTGCTTGACATGATTCTGGACAGAGTTCCGGAACCTAAGGTTTCAGAAGGTACCATCCAGATGCAGATTACGTCACTCGATTATTCGGCCTTCCTAGGTCGTATCGCAATCGGTCGCGTAACCCGTGGAACCCTTAAAGAAGGTCAGCCGTTTCAACTGTGTAAACTCGATGGCGGTTTTGTAAAAGGCCGGATCAAGGAATTGTACACGTTCGAAGGCATGGGCAAGAAGAAGGTAAGCCAAGTGCCTGCCGGTGATATCTGTGCTGTGGTAGGGGTCGAAGATTTCAACATTGGCGAGACTATCGCCGATTTCGAAAATCCGGAAGCACTGGCTGTTATTGATATTGACGAGCCAACGATGAACATGCAGTTCTCGATCAACAACTCACCGTTCTTTGGTCGCGAAGGCAAGTTTGTAACGTCCCGCAATATCCGTGATCGCCTCTACAAGGAATTGGAGAAAAACCTCGCCTTGCGGATTCAGGATACCGATGACGCGGATAAATTCCTGGTGTTCGGTCGTGGTATCCTTCACCTGTCGGTATTGGTTGAAACCATGCGTCGGGAAGGGTACGAACTGACTGTTGGCCAGCCACAGGTAATCACCAAGGAAATCGACGGTAAGAAAAACGAACCGTATGAAACCCTGGTGGTAGACGTGCCAGCCGATTTTTCCGGAAAGGTGATTGATCTGGTTACCCAAAAGAAAGGGGAAATGCTGATCATGGAAACAAAGGGTGAAATGCAACACCTGGAGTTTGATATCCCAAGCCGGGGTCTGATCGGTCTGCGTTCGCAGATGCTGACAGCTACTGCTGGTGAAGCCGTAATGGCCCACCGGTTCCGCGAGTACAAGCCTTGGAAAGGAACCATTCCGGGTCGGAACAATGGGGTACTGGTTGCGAAGTTTTCCGGAACTACCACTGCCTATTCCATCGATAAGTTGCAGGATCGTGGGTCTTTCTTCGTCGATCCGGGCGAAGAAGTGTATGCCGGTCAGATTCTGGCAGAACACATCAAACCAGGAGAACTGAATGTAAACGCGGTAGAAGCCAAAAAGCTGACCAACCACCGGGCCTCCGGAGCAGATGCTGCCACCAGCATTGCACCGAAGATTCAGCTGACTCTGGAAGAGTGCATGGAGTATATCCAGCAGGACGAGTGCATTGAGGTGACCCCACAAAGCATCCGGTTGCGCAAAACCATGCTTGACGAAAACGATCGTTCGAAATACCAAAAGCAACTGAAAGTAGAAGCTTGAGTCTAACTTTAGAATGCTGAAACACAAAGAAGCCGCTTCACTATGAAGCGGCTTCTTTGTGTTTGGAAACCATCTTGATTGCTAAAATGAGGACGGAAAGCGATCTACTGATAAGCGTGAGCGTGACTGTTTGAATTCCGGAATGAATCGGTCCAGGATCTCAATGGTAAAAGAGATCAGTGAACTCAGTTAAAAAGATAAAAGTTATCTCCGAAAGGGGTATGAAACTGGAAAGCACAACCAATATCAACTCCAAGACAATCTCAAGTTTTGAAACGAAACCATCTACTTGCCACTGTGGATTTACTGATTACAGGAAAGGGTAGTAGCCAATCAGGAGAGCGATTATCTACGGAACGAAGCTCAAAAGCAATTCCTGTATTGGAAGTATCCGAATCTCCTCGTTGAATGCTTACAAGGATTTAGGGAGCGTAGGAGAGAAAACTTAAAAGCAGTTTATGGATTCTGGAGCGTCTACACGCTGCGAAAATTTACAGTCAGCTATACACAATAGAACTGTGTACGGAAGAAACCCAAGCATTGTGAAGTGATCTTCCGGAACCTATTTGACCTAGGATTTATCCATAGGAAAGCACACTGATGAAGGTTGAAGTAGAAACTGACCTGTGGCAAAAGAAGGACTTGAAATTATCGGAGTCTAAAAGTGATTGTCTGGACGATTTGAACATGGTCAATCCTGTTCGTTAGAAGACGTTTTCGTAGATGGTGAGTATTGCAATTCCGACCCGATTTAAGCAGTCTACTTTGCAGAAGTAAGAGTAAATAGAGGAGTCGTGAATGGTCGGAAACTGGCGCCGTGACAGTAGCTGCATCCGATCTTAAATACCCTATGCTAAGTTGGTCAGGCGATGTAAAACAGAACTATCCAACTTCTGAAATAAGGGCAGATTGCAAAAGGATTTCTGCCCATTAGAAGACCTCAAATAATCTTAGCAAATCCAACTGTTTGCAATAAAAAGCCTGAATGCAGCTGCCTTAAATCTTAGCTCACATGTTCCATTTACCGGCACGTTGAAATGCCTTAAAGTTGGACATCTATTGCGTTCTTTTGCAGCCTTTGTTTCAGGCCGAATACATCGGGTAAGATCCGGAAAAAGCAATCAGTAATACCGAGACTACAAATTCATTCAAGTCGTCTGTAAGAGTAATTAAAGAGTCCTTCAAAGCAGTTTGTTCAAGGCCCGATCTCTGACCTCTTTAGCAGGGCTAATACAGGGCCAGACTACTCCGGAAGCAGGCCCTTTTTATGTGAGTCAATAAGCAGGCAGAACGGAGTTAGTAGGATCCGTTATAAGGGCCTCTAAACCGTGAATTGATAAGCCCGAGATCAGACAATAGCAGGCATCCGCCCGCATAGGTTTTTGTTCCACGTGACTTTTATTGTTGAAGGAGGTTGAAAACGTTCCACGAGCATCTAACGGACTCTATAAAAAGTGTCTAATAATGACGAAATGATTTTAGAGTGTTGTAAATCAATTGTTTATAGAACATATAACGAGCCCTAAGACCTATTTGTGCTCCTTATACAGTTCAACACTTGGTTTCTCTAACTCTATTTTTAAACGAAAAATTCCGGTGAAACACGGTTGCTTCCGGACAGGGTTTTCGTATGTTCCACGCGCTCCTTTTACCGTTCCTTTACCGTTCCGGAATGGCTTCCGTTAAGACCTTTGTGTATACGCTGCATTTCTTCTTTAAGCCGTTGTCCTATTCTCTTTTTACGACCCTGATCGGGCTGCTGTTTCTGACGGCCTGTGCGGCTCCTTCTCCACCGCCTTCACAGGCGCTGACGGCTTCTGATTCGGCCGCTCACCGCGAGTGGAAACCCGCTAATCTGAAACTGATTTCCAACGCAATTCCGCTGCTTCAAACCGGCGACATTGTCCTCCGCACCGGGGCCGATGCAACCAGTCATGCACTGATGCTGATGAACCAGAAATCCAGAGTCTATTCCCACTGCGGAATCGTCAGCATCGAGTCCGGAACACCCTGGATTTATCACAGCACCGGCGGCGAGGAAAATCCGGATGCCCACCTGCTCCGCGAAACACCCGCGCAGTTTTTCGACCCGTCCTTTAATGAGGGCGGCGGCGTGTATCGGTACCTGGTCACACCAGCTCAACAGGCGGCCCTCAGCAAGATCTCTCAGCAGTGGTATCGGGAAGGACGGACGTTTGATATGGAGTTTGATCTGGCCACAGATACCCAACTGTATTGTGCCGAGTTTGTCTACAAAGCATTCCGGAAAACCGGCTTTTCGGAGCAGCAGTTTTCCAAAAGCAAAACCGGTGGATTTGAATACATTGGCATCGACGACCTCTACAGTAACCGGGACGCGAAAATGATTTGTTCTTTTCGCTATCAATGATAACCTTTGCACCTCTTTAAAATCTGCAAATTCTTTTCTTGATGAAAAAACTTTTCTTTTTTGCTGCCGCGATTCTCGTTGGCGCATTCGCACTCACCAGCTGTTCCGGCGGAAGCCCTAAAGCAGTTGCTGAAAAATATCTGACGTCCTTCTACCGGATGAACTACGAAGACGCCAAGAAGTATGCTACTGAGGAAACCAAGAAGCAACTCGATATGCTGAACCAATTCGCCGGCATGATGGGCGATACTGCTAAGCAGCAGGCCAAGAACGCGATCGTAAGCGTAACCGACGTGAAGGAAGAAGGTAACAATGCTACCGTTACTTACACCCTGAAGCCCGATGGTAAAGAGCAGGCCCCGGGTACCCAAACCCTGAAAATGGTGAAAGAAGGTGGTAAGTGGCTCGCTTCCTGGAGCAAGCAGGACATGATGGGCGGTATGGGCGGTCAGGATCCGAATGCGGCTCCGATGAACGATCCAAACGCAAACATGCCTATGGATACCACCACTCCAATGGTGACTGAACCAATGCCGACCGATACTGCAATGGCTCCGACCCGCTAAGCGTCCGGAAACAATTCTTTAAAAATCCTCCGCATCACTGCGGGGGATTTTTTTATGCCTGTCCGGAAGCCGCCTACAACTGTCCGTAGCCGGAGATTCCGGAAAAGTGCGTGTGCAGATCTTCCGGAACCTGTTGTGTTCTGCTGTTATCAAACGTCCCTTCCTGCGATCCGGAAGCGGAATCGGGCTCCGGTTTCAACAGCACGCCCTGCGTATTACTTTCGCCTTCTATGCTCAACTACGTCTGGATTCTGTTTTTTCTCGTCGGCATTGTCGTAGCCCTGTTCAAAACCCTTTTTGTTCCCGGCTCCGAAGCGGTGTTGTCCGATATGCTGACCGGGCTCTTCGGTGCCGCCAAAACCGGCTTTGAGATTTCGCTCGGCCTCACCGGGGTGATGACGATGTGGCTGGGCATTATGAAGGTGGGCGAGAAAGCGGGCGTCGTCAGCAGTCTGGCCCGGGCCGTCGCGCCGTTGTTTCGGGTGCTGTTCAAAAACGTCCCGCCCGGTCATCCGGCCTACGGTTCGATTACCATGAACTTATCGGCCAATATGCTGGGACTCGGCAATGCCGCGACACCGCTCGGTCTCAACGCCATGAAAGAGCTGCAGGAACTCAATCCGGAAAAAGAACGGGCAACCGATGCCCAGATTATGTTTCTGGTACTCAACACGGCCGGGATCACCCTGGTGCCTTCGTCGGTAATCGCTATCCGGGCGGCTATGGCGGCCGAGCAGGGTCTTAAAGGCTTTAATGCTGCGGATATCTTTCTGCCTACATTGCTGGCTACCACCATCGCGTTTATTTCCGGAATGATCATCGTAGCCATCGCGCAACGAATCAATCTATTCCGACTGCCCGTACTGCTGTTTCTGGTATTTTTCGGAGGAATCGCCTGGAGCATCTGGGCCTATGTGCAACACCTCACTGCCAGCGGTTTGTCCAGCGAGCAGGTTGGGACGCGGATTGGTGCGCTTGGCAGTGGGATTATCCTGTTGCTCATCACACTCTTCATCGTAGCCGGTGTGGTCAAAAAGCAGAAAGTGTTCGAAAATTTTATTGAAGGCGCGAAGGGTGGTTTTGACGTGGCCTTGCGCATCATCCCGTATCTGATCGGCATGTTGCTCGCTATCTCCGTGTTCCGGAACAGCGGTTGCATGGATTACATCGTCAACGGCATTGCCAGTCTGGTCACCGCGATGGGATTACCCACCGACTGGGTACCGGTGATTCCCATTGCACTGATGAAACCACTGAGTGGCTCCGGTGCGCAGGCTTTGATGGTGGATGTGATGAAAACCCATGGAGTCGATTCTTTTGCCGGTAAATTGGCTGCCGTCTTACAAGGCACTACCGAAACGACGTTCTATGTACTGGCGGTCTATTTTGGTTCGGTAGGCGTGACCCGCAGCCGCAATGCACTGGCACTGGGTCTCATCGCAGACGCCATTGGTATGATCGCCGCAATCGTGCTGATGTACCTGCTCAGTCCGCCGGGCGTATAAAAGGTTCAGAAGCGTTCTGGCAAATCAGGGCAGCGCTATAACCAGCAGTTTACCAAACGCCCGTACGGGATGCGTTGTCAGGTACTGGTGCGGGGTATGGGCCGAATCCGTGATCAGATAGCGGGCACCACGAATCACCTGCTGCTGAATAAATCCCGTATCCAGAGACTCGCTGAAGGTCCAGCCGGTCCGGTTCAGGTAATAGAGGTTGATAAAATGCGAATCGTCCGGACCAGTGATCACCTTTGCATCTGCCGGCAGAAATGCACGTAGTTGCTCCTTGTAACGATAATAATCCACATCGAAGCCGGGTTCGTTCAGATCCCAGCGACTTTGCATACGCAACCAGGCCGTAAGCGGGCTGATCACCAGCCCTACGATGGCCAACGCCCGGAGCAGACGATATCTTGTTCCGGAAAGAGGGCTTTGGAGCAACTGCCGGTATCCTGCCAGCACCGTCAGCAGGATAAACGGAACGAGTGGAAACAGGTAATAATCGTGTTCTTTCCCAATCATACCCAGCTCATACACCACATACAGCAAGCCAGCCACAAGCGCTGCCAGAAGTGCTTTTTGATCGAGTCTCAACAGACGTTTTTGGATCAGGATGGTTCCGGAAACCCACAAACCAGCCAGAAACGCCAGTAAGGAAGCATAATTCACGATCAGCTCCGGCAGGGTCGAAATCAGGTGATGCACGAAAATATCGGCCAGAATAGCCAGAGGTGTCCGGGTCGCAAACAAACCGCCTTTAAGCCCGTCGTTATGCCATTCCGGAATGACGGTCAGATACCAGAGGGCAGGCAGCAACAACAGCAGAAAAGAACCCATCAGAACTCCTTTCCGGAAAACCGGTCCCGGCTGGCAAACAAAGGCCCAAGCCACCACCAGACTCGCGGCTCCAAAAATCGCAAACGGCAGCTTTGTCAGGATGGAAAGTGATACAAGCAGTAAGTGAGCCACCCACAGTTTCAGCGTATGGGTTTTGATAAACCGGAACAGGAAATACAAACTCCAGACGGCGGCACAAAGCGAAAAATTGTCCGGCAACGGGTTGATTGCGTAGTAATAGAACAGGGGCGAAAACGCCAGGCACCAGGCACCCAGGAAGCCTGCAAGTGGAAGTAAGGGGAACACCTGCCGGGCGAGCCTTGAAAATCCCCAAAGCGTCAGAAGAGACAACAAAAAGCATTCGATTCGCATCACCAGGACGGACGAGCCGAAAAGCAGGCGCCCTTGTGCGAACAGCCATTGCATCAGGGAAAACTCCATCCGGAGCACCCGGCTACCGGTTGCGTCGATCTGGAACACACGAGGCGAAAACACATCACCATCATTGCGGCTCAGCGTTTCAATCACCGTTTGAGTCTGGGTTTGCCGCCAGACGTGAATACCGATTAGATCTGTAAAAAACATACTGCCGTACGAAAACGCCAGCAGCAAAAAGATGAATACGTACCTGTTCGCAGGCGTACTCAGCTTCCAGATTCCATTCAAAACGTAACGCATCCATTCAAATATAAGATCTGTATGGAAGAGATGCCCACAGTCCTATCTGAAAGGATTCGAACGTCAAAAACTCAACGAATTTATTAAAATAATATTTTATGCTAAATGAATTGATGGCCCGTATTTTATAGTCTATTGGGGTTCCCTAAACCCCTTATTTTCTATGAAAGCTGCTGTATTTCACGGACCTAAAAATATTTCCTGTGATACCGTCGACGATCCCAAAATCGAAGAAGCCCGGGACGTCATTCTTAAAGTAACCGCCACGGCCATCTGTGGCTCCGACCTTCATATTTACAACGGTTCCCTGCCGACCACCCCAATGGTCCTCGGACATGAGTTTATGGGCATCGTGGAAGAAGTAGGGGCCGGCGTTAAAAACCTGAAGCGTGGCGATCGGGTAGTCGTACCGTTCCCCGTAGCCTGTGGTCACTGCTTTTTCTGTAACCACCAGGTGCCGGGCAACTGCGAAAACTCCAATCCGGAACATTATGGTCCGGAAGGCCAGCTGCTGGATCAGAAAGGTGGTGCGCTCTTTGGCTATACCGATCTCTACGGCGGCTATGACGGTGGCCAAGCCGAGTATGTACGCGTTCCGTACGCCGATTTTGGTCCGCGCAAAGTGCCGGACAATCTCACGGATGAGCAGGCACTGTTCCTTACCGATATCTTTCCTACGGGCTATTCCGGAGTCGACTGGGCCAACGTGCGCGGCGGCGAAACCGTAGCCATCTTTGGTGCCGGACCGGTTGGCATTATGGCCGCTAAAAGTGCCTGGTTGCGCGGCGCGGCACGGGTCATTATCGTAGATGTGCTGCCGTACCGGCTGGCGAAAGCAAAAGCCACTTCCGGAGCCGAAACCATTTTGTGGGAAGACGACGGCAAAAACGTCATCGAGCAGATCCGGGCAATGACCCAGGGACGTGGTGCCGATGTGTGTATCGAAGCCGTAGGGTTTGAACCGGAGCGGACCTTTATCGACCGGGTGAAATCTGTCGTGAATTTTGAAAAAGGTTCGCCTAAAGTGCTCGAAGCCTGTATCAGCGCCGTGCGCCGGAGTGGCTTTATCAGCGTACTGGGCGTCTATGTGACCAACTTCGACAACTTCCCGGTAGGCCAGATTTTCGATAAAGGACTGGGGATTCAGATGGGACAGGCACCGGCTCACAAGCACATCGACCACCTGATGACCTGGGTGAGCGAAGGCAAGGTAAAACTGGATGATATCATCACCCACCGGTTGCGTCTCGACGATGTAGCCCACGGCTACGATATCTTCCGGAATAAAAAAGAAGATTGCGTAAAAGTGATCATGACACCACACGCCTGATAAAGGATCTAGTTATTTCCAAGAAAGCGAACGCACCTCAGCTGGTGTGTTCGCTTTTTTCGTCCAGAAGCCCAATGCATCTGAATAAAATTGCGACTGCACATAGCGGCACATCTTTTACAGCGTATACGGTTATGCGAAACATTCGACTTCTTTTGGCGGCTTTTGTTTTCCTGATGGCCTCCTGTGCCCGTCCGGTAGCCTTGCAGTATAAGGGCGTGGACCGGGTTTTTTTGGGCAGCGTCAATGCCAAAGGCCTGCAACTGGGTGTGGATCTGAAGCTTTACAACCCGAATTCGTTCCCGATGATGCTCAAGAATGCGGATCTGCAGGCGTTTATCAACAACCGTCCGGCCGGAACCGCCAATCTGTTGAGCTCACAGGAAGTTCCGGCCCTGGATACGTTCATTCTGCCGGTAACGATATCACTCGACGCCTCCAATCTGTTGGGCAACGCAGTCGATCTGCTGACGCAGAAAGAAGTACTGGTAAAAATGGAAGGCACTGTGCGGGCAGGCCGGGGCGGCATTACTGTTCCGTTACAGGTTCGGTACGAAGGAAAGCAGAAGGTGAAGTTCTAGGTCCTTAAGCGGATCCATACAGACGTTTATTCTTCTTAAATGTCAAAGGCTTGGCAGAAAACAATGCGTACAGAACAAGCAGAGCAGATGATGCCTGATAAGCAATGAATTTTTATACAAAAATGATAGCTTTTCCGGATTCGGGCGTTAGTTGAATGACGGATTTTTTAGCGCTGTAGAATAAGTGCATGGTGGGGCTGCTTCATGACGCATTACATTTGCGGCCTCTGTCCGGACATGGAGTTCAGGCAGACCAGGTGAAAATCTCCCCACACCTATGTACTTTTCTATACGCAGAGTCATCCTGACTGCCACTGCGCTGCTTGCCGTTTATGCAACTCAGGCGCAATCCCAAACCTTTTACAGGCCCCACAACGCTCCCTCTTCAGAGAGCCTGAAAACCACCTATGGCCGGTACCGGTTGGTGCAGCAGGATATTCCGGCGCTGACAACTTATATACGTGAGCGCACGGCTGCCCTTCGTGGAACCGGTGCCGTACCGATGATCGTTACCGTACCCCTGCCGGATGGAACGGATGTCCGGTTCGTCGTCCGGGACGCTGACATCTTTACACCCGAGTTTGCCGATCAGCATCCCGATCTGAAAGCGCTGAAAGGAACTTCGGAAGATGGTTATTTCTCGCTCCGGTTAACGACCTCTTCAATGGGCATGATCGCCCATGTGCAGGGACGGAACGGAGAGCAGTTTTATGCAACCCCTCTTTCCAATACCGCACCGGAAGATCTGTTGGTGTATGATGCTAAAGCGCTTCGGGGCCTCCCCAATCCGTCCTGTGGATTTCAGGAGTCGCTTCCGGAACTTAAAGCCAACCTGGCTCCTTTGCTGAAGACCGCGCACGGAGACGATAGCATTCGTACGTACCGGATGGCGGTTGCCGCCACTGGCGAATACACTTCCTGGGCGGGTTCGCAGGCAAATGCTCTGATACAGATCTCGGCTTTGTTTAATTCCGTAACCGATATTTATGAGCGGGAATTAGGGGTTCATTTTACCCTGGTTTCGCCAGCTGCTATTCGTTTCACCGATGCGGCCACCGATCCGTATAGTCTTGGAGATATATCCAGTACGACCCTGACTGAAAACCAAACAACGCTCAACAGCACCACCTATCTCGGGTCTGCCAATTATGATCTGGGAATGGTCGTGACAGCGGTCGGGGGTGGGGGCTTAGCCTCCAAGCCTTCGGTTTGCAGCGGTTCCTTTAAAGCCCGGAGCGTATCCGGCATGGACCCGGCTAGTTTCCCAACCGGTCCGTCCGGACCGGCTTTTATCAATATGGTTGCACACGAGACCGGGCACCAGTTTGATGCCTCTCATAGCTTTGCGGCCAATACGGGGGGATGCAGCGGGAATACAGTTGGTAGCACCGGATGGGAACCTGGCGGTGGCTCCACGATTATGGCCTATGCCGGGGTCTGTACCGGATTGACGTACCAAAAAAACAGCGACTTTTATTTCCATACAGGCAGCCTGCTGGAGATGTCTGCTTATACAACCAGCGGTAATGGAAAAACATGCGGATCAAGAGCCGTAAATACCAATGCCGCCCCTACAGCACTAGTAGCAGGCGGAACCGCTTTTACCATTCCGGTGAATACTCCTTTCCGGTTGCGGGCGTCTACAACCCAGTCGCAAAGCAATACGTTGACGTATGCATTCGATCAGTACGATCCTGTAGGTGGGTCCGGAACAAGCACAGCCCCGGCCGCTACCAATACGTCCGGCCCAATGTTTCGCTCGTTTCCGCCGGGAGCGAATAATACGCAGTATTTCCCCAGCCTGGCTGCATTAACAGGTCTTAATTCAACCACTTACGAAGTGGTGCCTTCTGTGGCGCGTACGCTTAATTTCCGGTATACCGTCCGTGACAATGTGCCCTATACCAGTACTACGGCGGGCCGTACCGCCAATGGCAGTGCAACGGTTACGATGGTTGCCTGCCCCACACCCTTTGCGGTAACCTCCCAGACCACCTCGGGTAGCTTTGCCGCAAATGGTACGAACACGATGACCATAACCTGGAATACGGCTACGTCCTGCGCGACCTGTGGTACAGTCAATATCCGCTTCTCACGAGATGGCGGCCTTACGTTTCCGTACCTGTTGCTCAATAGTACCGCCAATGACGGCACCGAAAGCATCAAGGTTCCCAACCTATCCACAGACCGTGGACGTGTTCTGGTGGAATGTGTGGATAATGTTCATTTCAATATCAACAGCGCCAACCAAACTATTACTACTGCCTGTGCAGCAGAAGGAACCATATTTACACCTGCAACCGACCTGTATGTTTCAACCACTGGTACGGCTGCACTCAATCAAACCTTGGCTCCATCCTATGGAACTGCTATTACGGCACCGCTATCCGGTACGATTGCCACTACCAATGATTCCGGAGAGCTTGTCATTTTCAACGGAGGTAATTGTACCACATACAACAATACTACTAAATATGCCCGCATCAGTTTTACCCCCGGCACAAGTGGTAGTTATACCTTCACACGTACGGTTGGCAGTAACATTTCAATGAGCCTGTATGACAGCTCGGTTCTATTAAACGCACCGTGTCGGAATCTGATCGGTGGTGATTTTACAGTCGTAACGGCCACCCTGAGTAAGAATAAGGTGTACACATTATTGGTATCCTACTACGGTTTGTCGTATCCGGCTCCGTATACAATCAGCGTAAACGGAGGCACTTTATACACCGCCACGCCCAGTCCCGGTGCTGGCTTCAATTACAGCTATATAATTGTCTCCAATACCACTAATGCCATTAAGGAAATCCGGGCAGATGGTAATATGACCAATGCAACGACGTATCCGGCAGGTAATTATACCATCTACGGCCTTTCTTCAAACACTGCGCAAACGACCCTTAACAGTACTTATAGCGGTGCGTCCCTTACGGCATTCCGGAAAGCCCTTCAGGATCAATCCGGCGGCCTGTGCGGAAGCATGAGCTCCAACGCACGCCGGGTTGCTATAGCTACTCCTCTGCCGGTTACACTCCTTTCGTTTGATGGCCGCCTTACGAGCCGCCGCAATGCACTTCTGTATTGGGAAGCCGACAACGAAGCCACGACACGGGACTTCATCCTGGAACGCAGCTATGATGGACAAACGTTTCAGACTGTCGGGCATGTGTTGCCTGGCCGTGCTCTGAATGGGGCATATTCACTGACAGATAACGGCATCCGTGAAGAAGCATCAGAGGTTTATTACCGCCTCCGGATGGTCAGCCTTTCCGGAATGTCCCTATTTTCAGGTACCGTACGGTTGACGCTGGATGCGACCCGGATTCCGGAGGCCTTTAGTATTCTTCCCAATCCGGTACAGAATGGTATGCTGCACGCCCGGATAGCTACCGGTGCTGACGAAAACTACCAGATTACGGTATTCGATCTTGCTGGCCGTAAGCTGTTTTCGCAGCCGGTCACAGGTGGCCAACTAGACGTAACCGTACCTGTGGGGAGCTTTTCCCCGGGATTGTATCTGGTAGAATTGCGCGGCGAGCATACCCTCATTACGCAGCGTTTTGTAAAACCGTAATTAAATCTGCGGCTTCGATACAAAATACTGCTCCGTCACATCCGTGACGGAGCAGTATTTTGTATTTGAGGCTAATCCAAACAGTTTTCTCCGGAAGAGTCCTAAAAGGCAATCCCGATTGCCAGTCCGGTGCGTAGTTGCAGCATCGACAAAGGTGCTTCTATCGCAAATCCATTGTCGCGGAAGTCAACCGTTCCGTTAAGCTGCTGTCCGCCAATCTCGATTCCTTTCTCAATATCCGAACGGATCTGCGCCCGTTGATCTGCATCCAGCGAGGTCATATCGGTATTGACGTCGATCCGGACTGTACCGCTGACGTACATCGGACCCGCAATCCACCAGTCAATGGAAACCCGGTCCCGGATGCGCCATTTGACACCTGCCAGTAGTCCGATACCACCGGAGCGATACCGGCCCGATGCCTGGACCGGCCGCAGCCCATTTGGAAACGCATCGTCCTGAGTCTGGAAACTACTGCTGAGGCCACTGGTGGCATAACGGCCAAACAACGCGGTATAAAATCCATGATCCGACGTGCCACTGAAATAATACCGCACCTCGGGCGTGATCGCAAAATTGCTGGTCCGCAACGAATTGATTGCCAGGTTTGCGGTCTGATTGGCCGTATCGTTCAAACTATTAGTGAAAAGATTCCGGAACGGAACCCCTGTTTCAGGACCAAACCGCAGCCCCAATGCAGTTGAAAAGCTGCCGCTCAGGCCCCGCTCATACTGCATTGAAAACGTTTTGACCGCCAGGGAAGGCAGGTTGATTTTGAGTTCGTTGCGTCGGTCTGTTCCAGAAGCAGACTGCGCCATTCCGGATACCGGCATCAGGCCGGCGAGCATTAAAGAAAGCAGGGTCGTCTTCATAAACAGCTACGTTTCGGGAAAAGATAATACAGGCGTCCCGATTCCGGAACGCCTGTATAAATAGAGTCCTGTATTACCGGGCTATAAACCACTCGCGGAAGGCATCCAGCGCCAATGCTTCGGCCGCCAGTGCTTCATCATAAGTGGCTTCCGGAACGTCCTGCCGTAAGACTGAGCGACCGGCATCAATCAGCCGCAATCCATCCTCTGTCAGCAGAATATTATCCCAGGGATCACTCATAAAACCTGGTTCCCGGCGCAGGTGTCCATGCACAAAACCGCCTTCGTTCAGCTCGCGGAGCTCGTCTACAAACACATCCAGCAGATTTTTACGCTTTTCGACTTCCATGCTCCGGAAATCCAGTGGGTACAGACGTTCCAAAACTAAAACAGCGTGATTCTCAAAAACGTCGGTTCGGAGAATGCGAACCATCAGGCCATTGATATCATTGGCAAACTGAAGCTTTTGCGATTCGGCCTCGGCTGCGGGAGCCGATTGGTACATTTTGCCGGCTTCGGTGTCGGAAAGCGCTACCACAACGGCTTCGGCTCCGGAAGAAAGTTGACGGGGATAGATTTTGCTGAGCATAGGATTAAGCTGCTTAAAATTTGTTCCGCCACATGGCGCTTTCCACCGGCCGGCCGGGCTGGGCGTTGTATTTGGCGCTGCCTTTCTGGTTGTACGGAACCAGAATCTCTCCTTCTACCGGGAAATAAATGAGCTGGCCCACCGGCATCCCTGCATACACCCGGACCGGTTGCTTCACTGAAATTTCCAGTGTCCAGTGGCCACAAAAGCCCACATCGCCTTTACCGGCAGTGGCGTGAATGTCAATTCCCAGGCGACCGGTCGAGCTTTTGCCTTCCAGAAACGGCACATGGGCGTGGGTTTCGGTGTATTCGAGCGTCACGCCCAAATAAAACTCATGTGGATGCAGTACGATGCCTTCGTCACCGATCTCAAAATGCTCAATTTCGTTGTGCTTACGGGCGTCCAGGGTCGCATCTTTGTATCTGGCCAGGTTTCGACCCAGATGAACGTCATAGGAATTGGAACCCAGACCATCACGGTCAAAAGGCGTGACCACAATCGTACCTTTTTGAATTTCCGCTAAAATGCGCGCATCAGAGAGAATCATAACAGCCGGCGAAGGTAGGACGGTAACGTGTAGGGAAAACCGAGGGGCTGGTATTTTCCGGAACGCAGGCTTCCCGCTTCCGGAACGCGCGGCCTAAAAAATGATCCGGTACAATCTTTACGCATCCCGTTATTCACCCTTACTTAATTGCTGACCAATGCCCTTGCTTCAATCCTGGTCTCCCCATGCCAACGCGCAGGCCGCCATCTGGCGCATCGAGGAGCCCGAAGTGTTTTTTGCGGCCCGCACCGGCCTGAATCCTTCGATCCGGCATGGCCAGAAACGACTGGAGCATCTGGCAGGCCGGTTTCTGGTGCAGCACCTCTGGCCGGAAATCGAGTTTGGGGAAATCGTCATCGGTCCCAACGGAAAGCCACATGCACCGGATTTGTCCGGACGGGCGTTTTCCATCTCGCATTCCTTTCCGTACGTTGCGGCTATCGTAACGCACGAGATTCCCTGTGGCATCGACATCCAGGTTCCCAAAGCCAATATTGCGGAGATCAGTCCCAAATTTCTGAGCGAACGAGAAAACGCACTGTTCCGGACCAACGACGACAATCTGCTCTGGATCTGGAGTGCCAAAGAAGCGGTCTACAAATGGGCCAACACCGCCGGACTGCAACTGCTGCGCGATATCGAACTCAAATACCTGTATCCGGGTGGCGAACAGCGCGAAGCCACCTTCTTGATCGAGCATCCAGACCTTAAAGCCATTATAGACGTCAAAGGCCTTCTAACGCCGGAGTTTGCACTGGCCGTCGCTCTACAGTAATTTTTCCGGAAAAATGTCTTTACACGGTTTTGTCTGGTGTCAAAGGCAGGTCCCGGTGGCGTTTGCCAGTGGCATTGTAGATCGCATTGGTAATCGCCGGAGCCGCACCAATGATACCAATCTCACCCAGCCCTTTCAACCCGGCCGGATTAAGCCGGGTATCCGGTTCACCTACAAAAGCCACTTCTACAATCGGCACATCCGCGTTCACGGCGAAATGGTAACTCGCCAGATCGTCGCCGACCAGCGATCCCAACCGGTGGTCCACCTGACGTTCTTCCATCAACGCCATTCCAATGCCTCCGGCCACGGAACCAATTACCTGGTTGGCCGCCGCTTTTTCATTAACGACCCTACCACCATCAGCTACGCAGACATACCGATCAACCACCACCTTACCGGTGTGGCGATGTACCCGAACCTTACAGAAATGCGCTGCGGAGGTTGCAAAGGCCCAAGTTTCTTTTTCGGTGCCTGGAGCAGAAGTGACTTCCGCATAGATGGGCTCGCCATTGGCCGCTGCAAACAGCGACCGGTAGCTCACACCTTCCTTGCCGGCAATGGAGATTTCAGTCTTGCCCAACCGGATTTGTTTCGGATCAGCCGTTTGATACGCTTTATTCGTTCCGGCAGCCAGTTGCGCCAGTTTTTGTTGCAGACTGTTGCAGGCATCGATCACGGCGCCGCTCAATGAGGAAAGACCGGTGCTACCTCCCTGATTAGGTGCAGGCGGTAGCTTGGAACTTCCTAGTTCGATGTGCAGTTTGTCTTTGGGCACCCCAAGCGTAGCCTCTGCCATATTGAACATTCCAGTACCAGTTCCGGTACCAATGTCGGTCATCGCCGTCTGGATGGTAACGCTGCCGTCGGGATGCAGCACGGCTGCTGCGCTGGCTTTGCTGCGACCGGCATTCCACATCCCTACCGCCATTCCATACCCTACCTGCCACAGCCCGTCTGTTTGTTGTGCAGGCGTGGCGTTACGGTCGTTCCAGCCAATCATCTGGGCACCTTTATTGAGGGCGTCTTTCAGGTGGTGGGTACTCCAGGGCTTTCCGTTGTCGGGATGCTTCTGATCCGAAATATTGGCCATTCGCAAAGTCACCGGATCCAGTTTCAGCTTGTAGCTCAGTTCGTCCATGGCGCTTTCCAGTCCAAATGCACCGGAGCATTCGCCCGGAGCGCGCATATACGTCGGCGTAGACAGATTCAGCTTCACATCGCCGCTTTCGGTACGCAGGTTTTCAGCGCCGTAAATCAACCGCGAAATCCGGGTCACATCTTCGCCAAAGTCTTCGTACACCGAAGTGCCCGTCCAGCTCTGGTGGATCAATCCGGTCAGCTTTCCGGATGCATCGGCCGTGAGCTTCACCCGCTGCCGTGATTGGGGTCGGTAGCCCGATAGGGAAAACATCTGCGGACGGGTCAGCACCAGTTTTACAGGTCGACCGGTTTGCTTGGAACCCAGCGTAGCCGCCAACGTATTGGCCCAGACCCGCAAACCCGAACCAAATCCACCACCCATAAACTCGGCCGTGACCTCAATGTTTTCTTTCGGGATGCCCATCAGCGTACTCATTGTTTTCTGGACCATGTTTACACCCTGCGTCTTGTCCCAGAGGCGGAGCTTATTGTCACTGGTCCACTGGGCAATCGTTGCGTGCATTTCCATCGGGTGATGCACCTCGGCTGGAATCTGGTAGACTTCATCGACTACGATCGCATTCGCCGGACTGGCATCCGGATTACCACGGTCTTTGCCGGTTTTGAGCGTTGTTTTAGACCAGGCGTTTTCGAAATCGGTATTAAAGGCACTTTCACTGTAATCGGCCGTAACAAGTGAGGCTGCATAAGCCGCCTCTTCCGGTGTTTCGGCAATCACCATCGCGATTGGCTGCCCTTTGAAATACACCTCATCCGTATGAAACAGTTTGAAGGTGAACTTCGACTCCTTAAAAGCCTTATCATCCAGCATCACGGACACTTCCGGCCGGTGCAGGTGCGAGATAATATCAATCACACCGCCCACTTGCCTGGCATCGTCGAGGTGCAACTGCTTAATACGGCCCGCCGGAATGGTACTCGTGACGAACACGGCATGTGCCAGTTCCGGAATATTATATTCAGCAGCATATTTTCCGCTGCCGGTTACCTTATACCAGGCTTCAACACGGCCTTGTGGCGGCGCAATCTGCTTATCTGTAGATCCCATAGGAATATTCTTTTTTTACGCGCCCTGCGTAGCTTCTTCCAGGGCGGTGATGAATGCGCCGCGCAACAGACTTTTCTTGAATCCGTTGTGTGCGAGGGGCTTGGTTTCAGCCAAGACCAGATCGGCCGCTTTGGCAAACTGGTCCGGAGCAGCTTTTTTACCGGTGAGATACTGCTCGGCAGCCGTCCAGCGCCAGGGCTTATGAGCCACACCGCCGGAGGCCAGCCGTACCTGACGGATCGTGGATCCGTCCAGCTCCAGTGCGGCAGCTACCGACACCAGTGCAAAGGCGTACGAGGTCCGGTCGCGCACTTTGACATATGCACTGTGTCTGGCAAAGCGGTTAGCAGCCAGCTGAACGCCGGTAATGACTGCATCCGTCGGTAGGTTGCTATCGCGGGTCGCATCGGTTTCCGGAAGCCGGTGAAACTGATCAAACGGAATGGTTTTCAGACCGCCGGTTTTGGATTCGGTCAGCACCTGTGCATCGAGTGCCGCCAAGGCTACACACATATCCGACGGATGCACTGCCACACAGGTTTGCGACCAGCCGATAATGGCATTCATGCGTTGCTCGGTGCCTTGTAAGGCGCTGCATCCGGTACCAGGTTCCCGCTTGTTGCAGGGTAGGGAGGTATTGTAGAAATACGGACAGCGGGTGCGCTGCAACAGATTGCCCGCTGTGGTCGCCATATTCCGGATCTGCGGTGACGCGCCGGCCAGAATGGCTTTGGACAGCAGCGGAAACTGCTGTTGAATCTCCGGATTCGCTGCTACGGCACTATTGGTCATCAACGCACCGAGGGTCATTCCGGAACTGGCGACTTGCAGGGTGCTTGAAAGGCCTGATCCCTGGGTATAGAGAATCCGGTCGGGCTCGGCAATCCCTTTCTTCATCAGATCGACCAGATTGGTACCGCCGCCCAGAAAGGCCGCTGTAGCGGTTTTGTCGCGGAGCAAACCGGTCAGGTCCGGCTCGCGCGAAAAGGAAAACGGTTTCATCTAGGCTACGCTTTGAATGGATTGAACAATACCGTTGTATGCGCCGCACCGACACAGGTTGCCGCTCATAAACTCTTTGATTTCGGCGACCGAACCGGTATGCCCTTCGTTGACGCAGCCAATGGCCGACATAATCTGCCCTGGGGTGCAATACCCACACTGGAAGCCGTCGTGCTCAATAAACGCCACCTGCATCGGATGCAGCGCATCGCCGTCGTGAATGCCTTCGATAGTGGTCGCCGTTTTGCCGGGTAGGGTAGCGGCAAGTGTCAGGCAACTCAGCACCCGCTGGCCGTCGATATGAACGGTACAGGCGCCGCACTGGCCGTGATCGCAGCCTTTTTTGGTACCGGTCAGATGCAGGTCTTCCCGTAATAAATCCAGTAGGGTCGTACGGGTATCGGCCTGAAGTTGCTGGGTCTTACCATTGAGGGTAAACGAAAGCGGCAGGGCTTCTTTTTTGCGAACCATTCGTTTTTTGGTATTTCCGGAACGGGCGCGTAGCAGCGAAGGCAGCAGCAGAAACAACGCACTGACCGAACTGGCCAGTAAAAATCGCCTCCGGTTGATGGAAGAAGAAAAAGACATCAGAAAGGCATTAAAACACAGGAAACAAACCGCTTCCGGAAAGGTACTCAAAAATCAAACCGGTACAGAAAGGATTCCTGTACCGGTTTGCTGAACGAACGAAACGAATGATTTCTTACCGACGGCGACCGAAGAGCCGCAAAATCATCAAAAACAGGTTGATAAAATCAAGGTATAACGTCAGTGCGCCGTAAACCGAGGCTTTCCGGGCACTTTCGGACACGCGCGGCCCTTCTTCGGTGACTTCCAGGCCCATACCGATATGCTTGATTTTCTGCACATCATACGCTGTCAGACCGGTAAACACCGCCACACCTACAATGGAAATGATCCAGTCCATCTGCTCAGACTTCATAAACCAGTTGATAAGCGAGGCGACTACGATTCCGATCAGACCCATCATCATGATCCGGCCAAACGACGTAAGATCTTTATCGGTAGTGTACCCCATGACCGCCATTACGCCGAACATCACCGCAGCAGCTGCAAAACAACTTACTACTGAACCCGCTGTGAAGGCCAACAGGATAAACGACAAACTGATGCCCATAACAGCGGCATATACCACAAACAAAGCGGCCATAGCGGTCGCCGAGAGTCGCTGGTATCCAAACGACATGACGATCACAAACAACAGCGGTGCCCACATAGCCAGTTTGCCCAGACCCGTCAGGCCATCATAGTTTACCAGATATGCCATCAACTGTGCATTAGTAGCAAACAGCCAGGCAAACAAAGCCGAGATCGCCAGGGCGCCAAACATCCACAGGAATACGTTGGCCACAAATTTTTTCGCCACGCCGGCCTGCGAGCGTTCTGCAGGAATCGACGTATAAGAAGGAGACTGATTTTCCGGAAGCATAAAACAGGAAACGATTTTTGTCAGGGCTAAAGATAACTAACAAACCCGTTCGGGCTTTAGTTCAACCTTCGACCCGTCCGCACTGTTTTAAAGTATCTTCCGGAAAAAACTGTTTATGCCTCCTGCACCCGAAAAGCTCCGAATCGACAAATACCTCTGGGCCATCCGCATTTTCAAAACCCGCACCCTCGCCACGGCCGCCATCGACGAAGGTAAAGTGAAACTGGCCGGGGTATCGGTAAAGGCCTCCAAGCCGGTATCTGTGGGCGACCGCTATGAAATCCGGACGCCGGCCCGCAAATGGGTAATCGAAGTCACCGGGTTGCTGCAAAACCGCCAGGCATATGAAGAAGCCATTAAGTATTACGCAGACCTCAGCACTGAAGAAGACAAAGCCTTTGGTCAGCGTCATGCACCGTCCTTCTATACCGGAAAGCGCATGAGTAAAACCGGCCGGCCTACCAAGAAAGAACGTCGGGGCCTGAGCGACCTGCTCAGCAGCGATGAAACGGACGTTCCGGAAGCACCCTGATACCGGCGCCGGAAAACCGATCCCATCACAACATTAAAAAACGGCGATGCGAATCAAATCGCATCGCCGTTTCCGGAACTAAATTTATCGGGTTTTTTTAATACAGATTCTGGAAATTACCAGGCGCCATTTTCACCCAGTTCACGCCATTGTCTTCACTGCGATACAGTCCGTTGGACGTTGCTGCATAGACATACCGGATCTCACGGCTGGCGCTGCCGTTGTCGCCTTTATAGACGTCGCTTTTAAATGCCATCGACCGAACAATGCTGCCGCGCTCAATGCCTTCATTAGAAAGCACGAACGTTCCGTTGTCGAGGCGGTAGATCTCGCCGTCATCGGTACCCAGCAACAGATTCTGACCAAACGGCACGACTGCACTGCGCAACCGCTTGCCTGCCGGAATGCCGCCAAACTGACTCCAGTTACGACCCGTGTCTATGGTATACCAGGCACCCTGCTGACCGCTGTAGTCATAGGCCACGAGGGTGTTGCCATAGGAAGTCAGCTGGTAATCGGCGCTGGTCGGCAAAGACGTTCCGCCAAGTGCAGCCCACGGAATGGTTTTGCCAAATTTGACGTAGGCTTTCTGCACCTTATTATCGTAGCCCCAGAGCAGCCCGTTATCAAGCTGGGCAAACGTGTTGATGCGCTTGCTATCTGTATTGATCCGCGAAGACGTATCCGGAATCCAGGATTTGCCATTGTCTTCACTGAATGCCACCCCCGGATCCACCCGACTCGCCACATAGATGCGGGCATGGGCGTCTGAACGAAGCATCATCGATGACCATTTGGCATCCGGTGCATACGGCAGCTCCCGGTAGGTCGGGTTGAAGGCGCCCATGTTTTCGCTCAGCTGCAGGTTGCTTTTCGCCCAAAGCAGGTTGTTTCCGGAAACCAGGATGCCCCGGTCTGCCGTACCATCAGTTCTGAAAAAATTCCGGTATACCTGTCCGTCATTGGTATAGGAAAGTCCACCGGCCGAGTCGGATACAAAAAGGCTGTACGGCCGCAGGATGACCTGGTTGTTATCAATACCATTCTCCTTCCGGCAGCTACTCAGAGAGGCTGCCAGCAAGACCGCTGCAGAAGCCAGCGAAAGGATTTTATACATGGGAATAGAAGTAAGCAATGAAAAAGAACGCGTACCAAAATACGGCACTACGGCCAAATGAAAAAACGTTCGCTAAAAGAGGGCAAAACTACTGCACAACGGTGGCTGCTTCTGCATTGGCTTCTGCCTCTACCGCATCTGCGGCATCCATCACTGCGGATTCATCTGGTGTCAGCGCCGGATCCACCGTTGTCGGATCGATCACAGCCGGATACCGTTGCTGAATCTGAGCCATCCGGTTGGCAAAACGCATCAGTTGCAGCAAGGCATTTTCCTTTTGATTCACCAGGTTCAGCCGGGCCTGATACGAAAAGTGATCGCCGCTGAACGAACCTCCGCTCATCGAAACGTTGGCAAACGTGTTGCGAACCACCTCCAGCTGCTGCCGGTCGCGCTCCTGCGACGCAACAGTGGATTGCAGATTGGTAAAAATCTGTTGCAGATCTACAAAGAAGGCGGTCGGGCTGTTGGTCACCGCTTCCTCTGCCTGACCAGTCAGGGCTTTTTTGTCTTTTCCGGAAAGAAAGGCCTGTGCACCGGCGCTGCTCTTGGCCATAACGGCATACACCGGATCCATCATCAGCACGCCCTGCTCACCGGTGGTGCCAACCGGTACATACACATTCGGAGACAGCTGCGACATCAATTTCCGGTCGAGCATAAACTTAAGTAGCTTGGCTACCTTATCGGCTTTGCCCAACTTCAGCGCTACCACAAAATCCATTGCCGGACTGGGGCGGGACGTCATTCCGTACATCGTATCGACAGGGGCAGCATCCATGCGCAGATTGTTGACAGAAGCCACCATATCGCCGGTAAAGGCACCCATCAGATCATCCATTGAAAGTCCCTGGGCCGAAAGTGCCAGATTGGCTACACCGCTCAGTCCGATCTTATCCAGCATCAGTTGAAAGCTTTCCATCGGGATGCCCATCGCTGCAAAACCCGCCAGGTTGCCCTTCGGCAAACGCTCCACCATTTCTTTGGACACGCGTCCGGAACCCATCTTAACGCTTACTTCTTTCAGCTCGTCGGAGGTGTAGTACCAGCCATCCATCTCGGCTTTGCCATCTTTAAAATCGGTACCCAGCGCAAACGCAGCATTTTTATAAAGCTTGTTACCAAACATGCCGGTCATACCGCCGGCCATACCGCCAAAACTGCCCATCATCTGCTCGTAATTGATCCAGGTAGTCACGTCATGGCCTCTTTTCTCCAGTTTGGTAAAGCGGTCATCCGTCAACAGCGACTCGTCTTTGGTCAGCTTGGGAAGTGTTTCCAGGGCCGCAAGGGTTGCGGGGCCGTCGATCCGGCCGTCCTGCCATTCTTCGGTGCTGTCCGGTAAGGTTACATACGCACCGGGCGTGTGGATCAGGTTGCGAACAAACGCCACCTTGTCGGTCCATAAAACCACCACATTGCTGTCGAGCTGCGCGGCTTTGCCACTGGTAGCCGTCAGCGATTGCATCCGTGGAAACGCTTTTTTGAGAAATGCTTCCCATTTTCCGGAATTGTCAAGAGGAAGAATGCCGACCGTCTCACCGGTAGAAACCGTAGCGGTTGGATTGGCACTGTTCCGGAAAAAGATATACAGGGTCGATGACAGGTCGATACCGGAGTTCCGGAAGTCTTCGGCCGTCACCGGATACCCGTTGCGCAGCAGCAGGGAATCTGCACTCCCCATAACATCAGCGCCGGTAATGGACTCCCAGGCTACTTTCTGGCCAATGGATTTGGTATCGATCCCTACTACCGTGAGGGCATTCTTGGGAATGTACTTGGCATGGTCGGGAATGCGGTTGCAGGCGGCCAGCAATAATAGGGGCAGCGCCCACAGCAGAAGTCGGTTCATAAAAAGGTTTGAACTGGAAAAGAGAGCGCGTAAAAATAAAAAATCCCGGCACCAATTACTGGAAACCGGGATTTCTTGCAAAAAATAAAGATTAGAACGGAAGATCGTCGGCACCATCCGTCGACGTGGCAGAAAATCCACCGCTGTTGCTGTCGCTGCGACCACCGTTGTAGCCACTGTTGTAACCACCGGAGGCTGCGTTTTCGTAGCCGCTGTTTTGGCTATAACCGCCAGCGTTCATATCCGATCCGGCTGCGTCTGCCGGCTCAATGCGCCAGGCGTCCAGGTTGGTGAAATAGCTGGTCGTGCCGTTTTTCTCGTACTTACTGCCTTTAATATTAAAGCTCACTTTGACGGAATCGCCCTCGTTGAAACGGTCTAGCAGTTCTGTTTTGTTCTGTACAAGCTGCATGCGGGCGTAATTGGTATAGTTGCCATTGGGCGTTTCGTCGATCATTTCCAGCACAAATTCGCGCTTCTTGAAACGGTCGCTTACTACCTGTGTGTCGTACTTTACCAGCAGCTTGCCGATGATTTCTAGGCTCATGATAATATCCAGTTTAAAAGTCTTTGGTAAAGATAATACCCGTCCGCCAAGTATCAAGCGACGTTCCTGTTTTTGAGTGCGAAGCCTGCTAAAGCCTTCAACAATAGGTTTCCGGAAGACCGTTTCAGGAGCTGTGATCGGCTACGATACGCCACCGGCCGGCTTGCTTTTGCAAAATCAGCAGGAACGCGCCACCCGTAGGCTGAACCGGCTTTTCCAGATGCCATTTTCCGGCTACATACGCCGCATCGGTGCCCAGCAACCGGATGCGTAGAATCTCAAATCGCAGCTGCCCCATCGCCTCCGGAGTCTGGTAGCCCCGCCGGTAGCGCGCCAGGGTACTGTCGAAGCCGTAGGTAGCGCCGGTTTTGCCTAAAAACAACAACGAGTCGTCGGTAGCATAACCCGCTCGCATATAGCCCTCCAGATCGCCCCGGTTCCAGGCTTCAGACTGCTGCTGAAGGAGCGCCCGGATCTGTGCCTCGGCCGACTGTGAAGATTTTTTCTGAGCCGTTCCGGAAAAGGAGCTGCATAGTAAGGCTAAAACGAATAGGTAGACTTTCATGATAATGTCGTTCAATAGATAGCACTGGCACAATCTTTCTTTCCCCCAAAAGCAAAACAAACCGTTCCGATGGCCTACCGCAAGCTGACTCCCGAAGAAGAATATGTGATTATTAATAAAGGTACCGAGCGTCCCTTTACCGGCGAATACACCAATACCAAGTTGCCCGGTACCTACCACTGCCGGCAATGTGATGCGCCGCTCTATCAGAGTGCCGATAAATTCGACTCCCACTGCGGCTGGCCATCGTTCGACGATGAAATTCCGGGTGCCGTAAAGCGCGTTCCGGATGCCGATGGTCAACGGATCGAAATTGTATGTGCCACCTGCGGCGCACATTTGGGCCACGTATTTGAAGGCGAACGTTTTACCGCTAAAAATACCCGGCATTGCGTCAACAGCATCTCGATGATCTTTAAGCCGGATGCGAAAGCAGAAGGGTAGTCATCCTGAAAAAGACGTGAATCAGTTCACGTCTTTTTTGTTTTTCTTGAAAATAACCTTCTTGCTTTTGGGGACAAACCGCGAATAAAACTCGCCGGTTCCTTTGGCATCCAGCCGACCTACGATAACTTCTACTGAGCTATCAGATAACTCCCATCCGGGTCGCAGATGGTAATGCTCTCGTGCGCCAACCGGAACCGGTGCTTGTTCCTGATTAAGGTCAGCGATTTGAAGAAGCAGCTTTGCAAACGAGCGGAACCCTTTTGGATTTCCGTGGATCAGTACTTCCTGGCTGGATTCTACATTTCCGTCGGCATCTAATGCTTCTCCTTCAACAACAAAAATATCGAGATGGCCTTTGATTTCACCTCCTCGGGTCTGCTTGTAAGCCATTGAGTTTTTGGGATGGTTTGAAACCAAAAATAACTGCTGGCCCAATTTCAATAACGCTTCCGGAACTATGGTAGCACCGGATCAATACGATACCCTGACACCCACGGAAGCGATTGCACTCCAGCAGGAACTTCGCCACCAGGTGCAGCTCACGCCACTCGAACATCCGATTCGTACGATTGGTGGTGCGGACATTTCGTTCAATAAACACTCGGAAACCGTTTATGCCGGGATCGTGGTCTTGTCGTTTCCGGATATGAAGGTGCTGCACCGGGAATCAATCGTCGGAAAAGCGACGTTTCCGTATGTGCCCGGACTGCTTTCCTTCCGGGAGATACCGACCCTGATGCAGGTCTGGAATCAACTGGAGCAGAAGCCCGATGTACTGATGCTCGACGGCCACGGCCAGGCGCACCCGCGCCGGCTGGGCATTGCGTCCCATTTCGGTGCGGTCGCCGGTATCCCTACGCTTGGCTGTGGTAAAAGCCTGCTAGTTGGCAAGCACGATGCACCCCCGCAGACGCCGGGCGATGCGGTTCCGCTGATTCACAAAGACGAAACCATCGGGGCCGTGCTCTGTACCAAAGCCAAATGCAACCCGGTGTATGTCTCTGCCGGTCACCTGATGACGCTGCGCAATGCCGTCGCCATCGTCCGGAAATGCATGGGGAAATACCGGATTCCGGAACCCACCCGCCGTGCCCACGAATGGGTAAATGAGGTGCGGCTCGCCCATGGCGAATCCAAGGTTCCGGAATAGGCCCGAAATTTTTAAGACATTCCTAACTATGCAGAAATTGTTATGTCTTCTGGGACTACTGGTGCTGACACATGGGGCCGCAGATGCGCAGGATACCCTCTCGGCTCCGCAGGCCAAACGCATCCGGAAATCCTGGATCGGCAGTGCAGACACCACCTATATCCAGTTGTTTCCCAACACCTACACCGTCCGTACCTATCTGGGGGAGAAATTCGCGACCTTTTCTGTAGAAGATCAGGAGCGCAAGCATGACCTGGATTACAAGCCCAACGCGATCCTGGCGTTGGGGGTGGGCGTCACCTACCGGGGTATCGGCCTCAACGTCAGTACCCGGTTGCCGTTTCACGACACTAAAGAAGAACTGTATGGCCGCACCCGCCGCTATGATGTTCAGGTGCACCGCTACCGCCGCAAACTGGCGATGGACATCTACCTGCAACGCTACAAGGGCTTCCACCTGAACGATAAAGGAATGGACCCCGGATATGTAGGCGAAGGCACGACCGAACGGCCCGAATATCCCTATTATGCGCAAATGCGCAGTCTGAAACTGGGGGCTACCGCATTGTATGTATTCAACGGAAGTAAGTTTTCCATGCGCAGTGCCGTCAATCAGCAGGAGTGGCAGCTTAAAAGCTCCGGTTCCCCGATGGTCGGTGCCGCGTTTTATTTTCAGCAACTTACCAACGGCGATGCCGGACTGATTCCGGACAGCTACCCCTCTACCGATATTTTTCAGGGATACAACCCCACTAAAGTCCAATCCTACGGCCTGACGATCCACGGCGGCTACGGCTACACCTTCGTGTACCGGAAGCACTGGTTTGCTACCCTGGCGGCTGATATTGGCTTTGGACCGGGATACATCCGGATGGAAGGCCGCGAACTCACCAACCCAACTGTAGCGCGGGAAGAGAAATCCAGCATCGACTTTCATGGCCGTGCCAACCTGCGGGCCTCCCTCGGCTACAATAGTATGGACTGGACCATCGGGCTGTACGGCATTGCGCACGGCGACCGCTATACCATGCCCATCTTTGAAGGCGACAGCCGCGAAGGGCAGATCGGCAGCACGCAGGGCATTATCCGGCTCGTAGCTGCCCGGCGATTCCCGATGAAAGAACGCAAAAAGAAAATCACCACCGGCGAAACCACCATCATTAACTAATCCGGTCCGTATCATTACTTCCGGAAGCGCAACGCATCCCATACCGTTACGCGCTGATTCATCGATCCGCTTTTTCCGTTTTCTTTGGCTGTGATCCCGAATAAGGAACGATACGCCCAATTGCACCCCCTTCTGTACGCGAAATACAGTGTGTAAGCGAGTGGGTTTCTGTTTGGGCAGATCCCTCCTGCGTCGGGATGACCGGGGGGGAAGAGAGCCAAGCAGCGCGCGCTCGTTAATCATTCCCGACCCTCCGATGGGTTTGACCGCCCATCCGTCACGTTCGACCGACGCCTCGTCCGGATTGACATTGCCCTTGTCGGGATTAACCGACCCTCCGGCACGATCAACCATGCCTCTGTCAAGACTAACGGACCCTCCGTCAAGCTCAACCGTGCCTCTATCCGGGTTGACATCGCCGTTGTCGGAACTGATGGACCCTCTGTCGGGATTAACCGACCCTCCGTCATGGCCGACCGACCCGTTGTCCGGATTGAATTCGCCGTTGTCAGGATGGGCCGACCCTTCGTCATAGCCGACCGACCCCCTGCAATCGTTGACAGAGGGGTGTAAACGGTAAACAGAGGGGTGTAAACGGTAAACAAGGGGGTGTAAATGGTGAACAGGGCCTATCGAACGCCAGCGCGGCTACCGGCACCGGCGGCATTCGTGCTCAAAAATCGCCTGTTCGCACTCAAAACCGCCCCCGACGCTTGGGCAACTCCCCGCCGTACCGGATTTTTAAGCCTTCTCTGTTTCACCCCTTTTAACCACCGTAGTATCCCGATGGCTACCACCCCGTTCCGGATCGTTATTCCCAGAAATGTTGAAGCAAAAATCAAACTGGGCCTGCGTATCTACAACCGCCACATGACCGATGGCCCGGCTTCCCCACTGCACCTGCAACAGGATTACAACTGGAGCCAGCAAGGTCCCAACCTTGCGGAGGCGCTTCGGCTGCATCAGGAAGCTGAGGCCCATCGCCGCCAGATGGAAGCTGCTTATGAGCAGCGAGATCAATTGCTGGGTACGATTAACGAGGCTATCCGCAGCAGCCGCGATCTGCTCAAAGGCGTTTACCGCAACCAGCCGCACAAGCTGGGCGACTGGGGATTTACAGTGCACGAAACCCCGGCGTTGTAAACGGCTCCATCCTGCATACGTGCGGTCAAGGTCGCTTTTGAATGGGTCGTCCCGACGAGGTACGAGGAGGGATAAGGATCTGCGAGTCGCATCTCCGGCAGTACTTACAAAAGGGTATAAGCAGGAGGATCATAATGGAATAGAGTCCTCCTGCATCCGGAGTGACAGCAAGAGATGGGCGTATTGCTTCCTGATAAGGCAGGGCTCTCTGCTTCATTCTAGTCCGTCATCCCGACGAGGCACGAGGAGGGAGCTGCTGAATGGTAGCCCCACCGGCACTCGCAAGGAGGATTGGCAGGCGGGTGTGTCATTGATTGGGCAGATCCCTCCTGCGTCGGGATGACCTTGTAGGGTTCCTGCTTCCACTATTGCAGCGCAGCAGGAATAGTAGAAGCAGGAACCTTCATTCCGGATAATCCGGATCACAATCCGATCTTATAAAGGAACGAGGCGCTGGTACGTCTGTACCGGCGGCTCGTTAGGTGAGGTGTAGTTTGGAGCAGGTTAGTGCTTGATCAGGCGGATGGTTTCGCCATTGGGGAGACGAAGCAGGTAGAGCCCCGCCGGCCAGTCACCGATAGATAGGGTGGTGCTCGCCTCCAGTTTGAAAGTAGTCATCAACCGTCCGTCCAGATTGTAGATGGCGGCGGGCTGCCCGTTCAGGGCTGCATCGGTGGAGGTGATTGAGAGGGTGTTAGTGGCCGGGATGGGGGCTACGATTACGCTGCCGGTTTGGGTAGCGCTTCGGACCACTGCCACATTGCTGTAGGTTCGGGTACCGTTGGGTTCGGTGATCTGGAGCCGGTAGTAGTTGAGGGAAGCCAGGGGCTTTTCGTCGTAATAGGTGTAGTCGGACGGGGTGGGTTGGCTGCCGTGGCTGTTTTGGTTGTTCTGGGTCGCCAGCGGGGTGAAGGTGATGCCGTTGGCGCTGCGGCTAAGCTCGAAGGTGAGGCTTTCGGAGGTTGAGGCGGCAGTGGACCAGGCGATGCGGTTGCGGGTACCGGCGTTGGCAGCGGAGAAAGCCGTTAAGCGCAGGGGAAGTGGGCCGCCTGTGGCGCTGTTGAGGGTAGCAAAGCTGTTGGATGGCCGTCCGCCGATAGTCGAAAAGTCCCCACCCGCATACAGGGCATTGCCCGATATGGCCAGCGCGCGGACAACATTATTCGCATTGGGATTGAAAGTAGTATCAAGCTCGCCGGTGGTGGACTGTACAGCGGCGATCCGGTTGCGGGGCTGCCCGCCGATGGATGTAAACTGTCCGCCCACATACACCGTACTGCCCGATACGGCCAGTGCGCGGACAACATTATTCGCATTGGGATTGAAGGCAGTATCAAGCTCGCCTGTGGTAGACTGTACAGCGGCAATCCGGTTGCGGGGACTACCAGGAGCACCGATAGCGGTAAAGGATCCTCCTATATACAGGGAAGTACCCGATTCGGCCATGGCGAAAACACCCCCATTAGTAACATTGGGATTGAATGGGGTAGCCGCACCCGTGATGGTATCCAGAGCGGCAATCCGGTTGCGGTTCTGCCCGCCAATGTTTGTAAAATCGCCCCCCGCATACAAGAGGCTACCCGAGACTGCCAAGGTATAGACATTGCCATTTGCATCGGGATTAAATGTGGGATTCAGATTGTATGCGGTTGCTGTACCGGTAGTGGCATCAATCCGGGCAATATGGTTGCGAACAGAGAATCCAACAGCGGTAAAATCACCTCCTGCGTATATGCTGCTGTCCGCTACGGCCAGGGCGCGGACAGCAGCACTCATAAAGGGATGGAAGGCAGGATTCACCGCGCCGGTGCTGGCGTCCACAGCGGCAAGGTTAAACAGATTGTACCCATTGACATAGTTGATAATACCCCCTATATATAAGGTGCTGCCCGATATGGCCAGAGCGTAGACCGTGCCCGTACTGGTGATATTCGCATTGAATGCAGTAGCCGCACCCGTGGTGGCATCCACAGCGGCAATATGGTTGCGTGCAACCCCGCCGATAGCGGTAAACTCGCCCCCTACGTACAGGGTACTGTCAGCTAGAGCGATGGTATTGACAAGATCATTCGCAACAGGGTTGAATGCAGTAGCCACACCCGTGGTGGTATCCAAAGCGGCGATATTTTTACGCGCAACCCCGCCGATAGCGGTAAACTCACCCCCCACATACACGATGCTGCCCGCTGCCAAAAGGGTAGTGATATAACCCCTGTCGACGTCGAGATTAGATGCATTTACTGTACCGGTGATGGCATCCAGAGCGGCAATCCTTTTGTGGTACTGTCCGCCGATGTTATCGAAGGACCCTCCCACATACAGGGTGCTGCCCGATACGGCCAGGGCGCTGACCGTATTATTCGCAGTGGAATTGAAGGTAGTAGTAACTGCGCCGGTGGTAGCATCCACAGCGGCGATCCGGTTGCGGGGCTGCCCGCCGATAGAGGTAAACTGTCCGCCCACATACACCGTACTGCCCGATACGGCCATAACTAACACAGTACCATTAACATTGGGATTAAATGGGGTAACCGTACCAGTGGTGGCATCCAGAGCGGCAATCCGGTTGCGGTTCTGGATGCCAATGGTTGTAAATTCACCGCCCATATACAAAAGGCTACCCGAGACTGCCAAGGTGTGGACATTACCATTTGCATCGGGATTAAATGGGGTAACCGTACCAGTGGTGGTATCCAGAGCGGCAATCCGGTTGCGGGGCTGCCCGCCGATGGAGGTAAATGCACCGCCCGCATACAAAAGGCTACCCGAGACCACAAGTGAAAAAACAGACTCATTTGCATCGGGATTAAATGCAGTGACCGCACCCGAGGCATCGATCCGGGCAATATGGTTGCGGGTGAAGGCCCCCACTTTGGTAAATTCCCCTCCGATATACCAACCGCCTGCGCCATCCGGAACCGTTGCGTAAACGATCCCGTTCGGCCTGGCATAGCTCGGGTTGGACAGGCCAGTGGTCGTACTGATTGCACTCCCATACGGAGTGAGGGGGCCTACCTGAGTAAAATTCCCGCCGAGGTAGATGGTGTTACCGGATCGCACAATGGCATTCACCGTACCGTTGGTTACATAAGGGGTCTGTGCCTGAAGGGAGCGGTTCGGCAGTATAAAAACAACTCCCAGCAGGAGTAAGAAACGGGTCAAACGTTGGATCATGGGGTGTTTGTTGGGGCGTTGGAATGCCTGGGGAGAAGATTTTCTAAAGTCGCTGACAAAGGCCAGCTAAATCCTATGCAAACGTACTCTGTTGAGCGTGCCACCATCCTTGTTTTGAGTACGAAACGGCTATTTTTGAGTGCGAACCCCTCTTTTTTGAACACCAATTCTCAGCTTTTGGGTGTATATGCGCACTGAGAGGAACCGGTCAGTTAGGTTGAACTTCCAGGACGCTCCTGTATATGCGTCCGGCACAGCCATTCTAGGCTTTATGTCTACACGTAGATTACATTCTGATTTGCCAATTGGTAGCAGGAGGTAAGGCTACGGCAGTCGGCGCCTGGAGTACAAATAGTTCAAACGAAGTGCGTGTTCAGGCTCCATTGGTTTCACGGGTCGGGCCGATCCCTCCTGATCGGGATGATAGGTACAGGAAGGGGGGAATAGGGCCACCCTTCACTGTTTCAAACAAAAAAGCCGCCTGTTTATCACGTGCGGCTTTTTTGTTCTCTATCTATCATAGTAAATCATCGGATTGCCCTTTCCAGAGCGTACTGGTTCCGGACGGAATCTTACCCAGATGCTGATAGGCTTTTTCGGTGGCTTCCCGGCCCCGCTGGGTGCGTACAATGTATCCTTCCTGGATCAGAAACGGCTCATACACTTCTTCGAGTGTACCGGTTTCTTCGCCAACGGCCGTAGCAATATTGCCGATACCCACCGGGCCACCCTTAAATTTCTCAATCAGCGTCGACAGAATCCGGTTGTCCATCTCATCGAGGCCACTGGCATCTACGTTGAGCGCCTTGAGGCCGTGCTCGCAGATGTTCATATCAATCACACCATTGCCCAGCACCTGCGCAAAATCGCGCATCCGGCGCAGCAGTCCGTTGGCAATCCGGGGCGTACCGCGACTGCGCCGGGCTACTTCGCCGGCCGCGTCGGAGGTAATCTTCACGCCCAGCACACCGGCCGCCCGCGCTACAATCCCTTGCAACACTTCCATCGGATAGTAATCGAGCCGGTTTTTAATCCCGAAGCGTGACAACAGCGGTGCCGTAAGCAATCCGGAACGGGTGGTAGCCCCTACCAGCGTAAACGGCGCTACTGAAAGCTGGATCGACCGGGCAGCCGGACCGCTATCGATCATGATGTCGATTTTAAAATCTTCCATCGCCGAGTACAGGTACTCTTCCACCACCGTACTCAGCCGGTGGATTTCGTCGATAAACAACACATCCCGCGGTTGCAGGCCGGTGAGCAACCCCGCTAAGTCGGCCGGCTTTTCAATAACAGGCCCGCTGGTTTCTTTGATGTTGGCGCCCAGCTCGGCCGCTACGATGCGGGAGAGCGTGGTTTTGCCCAGTCCCGGCGGACCGTGAAACAGCACATGGTCGAGGGCTTCGCCCCGGGCGTTGGCGGCTTTGATAAAGATGCGCAGGTTCTCGATCAGGTGAGGCTGACCGGAGAACTCGGCGATGGACTGGGGCCGGATTTTATTTTCAAAATCGCGCTGCTGCGGGTCCGGACGGTCCGCGGCGCGTACAGGAGATTCTTGCACAGGAAAGGTAAAAATAGATAACAATCCAGGTTGTAGAACGTTGGCCTCAAACCGAATGAAATACCGGTGTTTCAACGTGCTTTCAGGAAGGCGGAACGCCGGATATCCCGGGTGTCTGCAAAGGGAAAAATGGCTTCCGGAAGGCTTCTGGAAGCCCGGTACGTTCCGGAAGGCGATCTGGTGTTACAGACTATGCCCAAATCGTGAAGTGCTACTTTCGTTGCCACTATGAAGCTTGATACTAAACTGATTCATGCCGGAGTCGAACCCGATCCCACAACCGGTGCCATCATGACGCCGATCTACCAGACCTCTACCTATGTACAGGCGGCACCGGGAGATCATAAAGGCTACGAATATGCCCGTACCCAGAACCCAACCCGTAATGCGCTGCAACAGGCACTGGCCGCCATCGAAAATGGTACCCACGCCCTGTGCTTTGCATCCGGAATGGCTGCAACCGATGCCGTGATGCGGCTGCTGGAGCCGGGCGACGAAGTCATCGTATCCAATGATCTGTACGGCGGCACGTACCGGATTTTCACTAAAGTCTTTGCCAAATACGGCATCGTGTTCCACTTCGTGGATATGCGCGATCCAACGCAGATCGAAGCCAAAATGTCCCCAAACACCAAACTGATCTGGGTGGAGACGCCGACCAACCCGCTGCTGAGCGTGGTGGATATCGAAGCCTGTGCGACGATTGCCCGTGCGCACCAATTGGAATTGCTGGTCGACAACACCTTTGCCTCACCGTATCTGCAAAACCCGCTCGACTGGGGGGCTACGATGGTGCTGCACTCGGCCACCAAATACCTCGGCGGTCACTCAGACGTAGTCCACGGCTGCGTGATTACCAACAGCGCTGAAACAGCCGAAAAGCTGGCCTTCATTCAGAATGCCTGCGGCGGCGTACCCGGTCCGCAAGACTGCTTCCTCGTGCTACGGGGCATTAAAACCCTGCACGTGCGGATGCAGCGCCACTGCGAAAACGGTGAGAAAATTGCCCGCTGGCTGCGCAATCATCCGGCTGTTCAACAAGTGCTGTGGTGCGGCTTCGAAGATCATCCCAATCATGATGTGGCCCGCAAGCAGATGCGCGGGTTTGGCGGGATGATTTCGTTTGTTTTGAAAGACGATCGGATGGAAGCGGCCAACCAGGTGCTGACCCGGACCAAGCTGTTTTCGCTGGCCGAATCGCTGGGCGGTGTAGAATCGCTCATCGGTCATCCGGCTTCGATGACGCACGGTTCGATTCCAAGAGAAGAGCGGATCAAAAATGGCCTGGCTGATTCGCTGATCCGCCTCAGTGTGGGTATTGAAGATGCAGACGATCTGATTGCCGATCTGGAACAGGCGATCGGAAGCTAAGGATCCGGAAGAAACCCATTTACAGGTTCCCGAAAGCCCCGTGCTGCAACCGGCAGTTACGGGGGCTTTTTTAGATCCGCAGAAGAATCCGTTCCGGAGAACGGGGTCAGCTAATGCCGGCTTCCTGGCGGTCGGGCAGAATGATGCAGAACGTAGCGCCTTGTCCGGGTCCGGATTCGGTGAACAGCGCGCCGTGGTGGTTGGCAATGATGCGGCGGCACAACGCCAGTCCAATTCCGGAACCCGGATACACTTCCCGGGTATGCAGTCGTTTGAAGACCTCAAAAATCTGCTCGGAATATTGGTTTTCAAAGCCAATGCCGTTGTCTTTGACGCAGATACGGTAGTAATTAGCAAACGGAATCAGGCGTACTACATGCTCCGCAGCCGTTTCCGGTGACACCCGCGAAACGGTAATGTCGATTTGTGGCTTGATACCCGGCTTGGTAAACTTAAGGCTGTTGCCGACGAGGTTGTAAAAAAGCTGGTTCATCTGCAGGCCGACGCCTTCGATTACAGGCAGGTCCATTGTGTTGAAAGACGCTCCTTTTTCCTGTGCAATCAACTCAAAATCATTCAAGACCGCCGCGACGATCTCATTCAGATGAAGCGGCTGAAAAATCGTGTCGGCTTTAAGCAATCTGGAGAACTCGAGGAGGTCGCGGATCAGCTGACTCATCCGGTTGGCCGACTGGGATATTTTCTGTGCCAGAAGCAGGCTGCCGGGCCGCAGCTCTTCCTTTTGTTCCAGCATATCCGAGAAAATCTGAATTTTCCGGAGTGGTTCCTGAAGGTCATGACTGGCTACATACGCATATTGCGCCAGTTCTTCGTTGGATCGCTGCAAATCTGCAATGGTAATGGCCAGGGCTTCGGTACGTTCCTGCACCAGCAGCTCCAATGCTTCCTGGGTCTGGCGCAGCATGGTTACATCATGACCGATGCCTTCGAGCAACACCACTTCACCGCTGCTATTCAATACAGGCTTTCCCCTCGAATGAATCACCCGTTGCTGGCCGGTAACGGCACTGACCACAGTATGTTCGATGTTTACTTCTCCATCGGCGCCCATCTGGATGGCCCGGTTGATGGATTGCCGCAGCCGCAGCCCGTCCCGTTCCGGAAGAGCGGTAAAGAATTCCTGAAGGGCTGAGTTGGACGGGATGCCGAACCACTCTTCAAATTCGCCGGAATACGAAACCGTTTGCTCGCCAACATTGATCGTCCAGGTGCCCAGGCCAGCCAGTTCGATCGCTGAGGCCAGTTCCTTTTCGCTTTTCTCAATGGCCAGCCGGTTGACTACCTGTTCGCTTACGTCTACGGCCATATTCAGGATGGCATACACCGCTCCATCGGCGTTGCGAAGCGGCTTGTAGGTAAAATTGAACCAGTAGCGCTTCATCGTACCATCGGTGAGCAGATCGGCGTGCTGTTCTTTTGTGCTGTAGGTAATGCCGGACTGGTAGACCTCCCGGAGCAGGCCGAAAAAAGGCTGTCCTTCCAGTTCCGGAAGGGCTGTGGCCAGTTCCTGTCCGATCACAGCTTTGGTTTTGCCCCAGATGCCGATCATGGCTTCATTGGCTGTGTCGATCACCAGATCGGGTCCCAGGTACAGGGCGGTCGGAAACGGTGCTTCCTCGATCAGCGAGCGGAATTTAGCTTCGCTGGCTGCAATGGCCTGGCTGGCCTGTTCCCGCTCAGTGACCTCAGTCGCCAAGACCATAATCCCGGTGATGGCGCCGGTCGCATCGCGCACCGGAGTGTAGGCAAAGTCGAAGTATGGATGCTCCAGTTGCCCGTTCCGCATCAGCTGTGCCTGAACGCCAGTCCCGAAAAAAGCCTCACCAGTTCTGTAGGCGTTTTGCAACAGGCCGATAAAGATCTGCCCGTCCAGTTCCGGAAGGGCTTTAATGAGCTGCTGACCGGTGATCGACCGGTCTTTTCCCCACAGTTCGAAGATGCGATCGTTGCCCAGTTCGATGGTCAGTTCCGGACCGCTCAGCAGCGCAATTGCCATGGGGGCCTGTTCAAAAACGTCACGGAACCGCTGTTCGCTTTCAGAGAGGGCGGCATGAAGCCGGACCAGGTCGGCTTCCCGTTGCAGGCGGGCGGCTTCGTCGTGGGTGATTTCACGGATGGTGCCGTTGATACTGACCGGCTGCCCCAACGCGTCTTTTACATAAGCGCCTACAATGCGGACCCGGTGAATACTCTGATCGGTCCAGATGGCCCGGACCTCGTAGGTAAAAGTGCCGGAGGCCAATCCAGACGCCAGTGCGGCGTTGCGTTCCGGAAAATCGTCCGGGTGCAGATGGTTGACAAATACATCGCGGGCTGCGTCCTGCAGGGATTCATCACCCGTCAGGATACGGGCAAAATCTGGGGTGTATTCGCATTCGTCTGTCAGCAGGTTCAGGCTGTAAATACCCGTTCCGGTGCCTTTGAGGGCCAAGCGGGTCAGCTCCTGCGCGGCGGCTACCTCCCGGGCATGCGATTGCTCTGCAAGGATGCGTCCGGTAATGTCCTGACCGATGCCACCGAAACGGGTGATGTTTCCACTTTGGTCGAAATACGCCGTGCCGTTAAAGTGTACCCAGCGCAGCACCCCGTCTTCCACACCCTGGATGCGATATATGATATCGTAGAGCCCGCCGTTTGCACCGCTGATCGCTGCCTTGACGGCGGCATCTACCCGGCCCGCATCTTCCGGATGAATAAACCCGATGACATCCTCATACACCGTGCTGGGGTTGTTGAAAATTCCGAACAATTCCCGGCAGCGCGCATCCCAGACAATCTGATTGTTGGAAAGGTCCCACTCCCAGATGCCAATGCCCGCCGCATTGATTGCGAATCGCAACCGCTCGGCGTCATTCACAAAAAAAGCGTTGGTAGCAGGATTGCCGAAAAAATCCATGAGGGAAAATGCGCCGACAACAGATCAACCGCTCTGCAAGTTACTTTGCATGAAGCAGGTTTCCGGAACCGTTTTAAGTCGTTTTAAAGCCGACTCCGAAGCCATTAAAAAACCTGCCCTTTCGGATTCCGGACGGGTTTTTAGTGGGCCTGGTGCAAACGACTGAATATGAAAAGAGACGCCCCGTCAGAGCGTCTCTTTGAATCAAAATTCGGTAGGAAGTCTTAGCGGGAGGACGCTGCGGACGATTTTCGGCTTAGAACGGCTTTGGCCTTCTCGAAAATGGCTTCTTTTGTCAGCCCGTATTTCTGTAGCAGCTGGGTAGGTGTACCACTTTCGCCAAACGTATCCTGCACTGCAACCATCTCCACAGGGGCCGGATGATTGCGGGTCAGCACCGATGCGATCGTCTCGCCCAGTCCGCCGGCCAGCTGATGCTCTTCGGCCGTAACGATGCAACCGGTTTTGGAAACACTCTGAAGCAGAGCAGCTTCGTCGAACGGCTTAATGGTGTGGAAGTTGATGACCTCGACGGAAATGCCTTTTGCTTCCAGCATCTGGGCAGCTTCGATGGCCGTCCAGACCAGGTGACCACAGGCAGCCAGGGTAATGTCGGTGCCTTCGGCCAGAATCTGGGCTTTCCCAATTTCAAACGGGGCATCGGCAGCGGTAAAAACCGGCCATTTCGGACGACCAAACCGCAGGTAGGCCGGACCATGATGGTCGGCCAGTGCCAGAGTTGCCGCTTTGGTTTGGTTAAAATCGCAGGGCACGATCACCGTCATGCCCGGCAGCATTTTCATCATTCCGATATCTTCCAGCACCTGGTGGGTAGCGCCATCTTCACCCAGCGTAAGGCCGGCGTGCGAAGCACAGATCTTGACGTTTTTATCCGAATACGCCACGCTCTGGCGAATCTGGTCATAGACCCGCGACGTTGAGAAGTTGGCAAACGTAGTGGTGTACGGAATGAAGCCGTCGATAGCCAGTCCGGCGGCAACACCAATCATATTGGCCTCCGCAATGCCGCACTGCACAAAGCGTTGCGGAAATTCTTTGATAAAGGCGTTGAGCTTGAGCGAACCGGCCAGGTCGGCGGTCAGCGCAACGACCTTATCGTTTTTGCGACCGGCTTCCAAAATGCCCTCACCGAATCCGGCGCGGGTTTCTTTCTGATCCAGTATCTGAATATCGGTGGCTTTAGGCATAGCGGCGCAAAGGTAGAGTGAGACGGGCGGATTTGGGTTCTGAAACCCTACGGTTCCGGAACCGCCTTAAAACCGGATCGTCAGGCCGCCCAGGAAGTGGGTACCAGCCTGCGGAAAGTAAAAATTGCTGTTGTTCCGGGTACCCGCTACATCCAGGCTGTACGTATAGCCATTGGCTTCATACTTCTTGTTGAGCAGGTTAGCAACAAGCAGGCTGAAGGCCACTTTAGGACCACGACGCAGCGGCAGGGCATACCGCAGGCGCAGATCGAACAACTCGTACGGGTTGAGGCTACGGGCCTCGGCACCGGTATTATCAAGGTACTGCCGGCTCACGTACTTACCGATCAGATCGGCTTCAAACCCTTTAAACGGTGCCACGGTAACCATCAGCGCGCTTACCACCGACGGGGAGAACGCGAGATCGGTATTGCTGTACTGAATTTCCTGCTGCGGGAGGTAATTGTAATCGGCATCCACGGCGTCCAAGTACTCGGTAAACGATTCGATCTTGTTTTGGGAAAGTGTCAGATTGCCGGAAAGCGTCAGTTTCCGGAACGGCTGGTAGGCGGCTTCCAGTTCCACCCCGCGCCGGAACGAATTGGGAACATTGGTACGGGTATAGGCGCCTACGTCATTGATCTTGCCGGTCACGACCAGCTGATCGCGGTACTGCATGTAATAGCCGTTGATGCCTACCGATACCTGTGCATTCCGGAAGGTGTAACCGCCTTCCACATCCACCAGTTGTTCGGCTTTGGGCTGGGACGTGGCGCCAGCTTCAAAATCATCCCGGTTGGGTTCTTTCCGGGCTACGGCTATCGAGGCATACACCCGTTGCTGTTGCCGCGCCGTTTGTTGCAGGGCATAGCTCAGGCCCGCTTTAGGATTAAAAAACAGGTAGTTGGCCCCTGGTTTTAGCTCCGGATTTTTCCGGAAGCCGTTCATCACATAATCTACGTACCGGAGCTGCAACTCGCCAAACAAACTCAGGGATGAACCGATCCGGTGTTCTGCTTTCAGATAGCTGTTGAGGTCGGTTTTGCGGGAGTCCAGGTTGTACCAACGATAGTCGGCTGCTACGCTGCCATTGGCGGCCCATTTCACAAAACCGTAGTGCCTGCCCAGGTACTGGCTAGCACTGCCGCCAAGTGTGAGGGTGGTATTCCGGAACGTCTGCGTCAGGGAGGCCACGCCGCCATAATAATGATTGTCGAGCCAGAGTTGACGAACCAGATCAGTGCGCGTCAGGGTGTCGGTTCCGTAGACGGCCGGTGTTAAGCCGTAACTACTGTATTTCTCGCCGTATTTGTACTCTTCGTAGTAGCCCCGGCCGCGGGTATAAAAGCCGGCTGCGTGCAGGCGCATCCCGTTCCGGAACTGGTGGTTCAGGTGCAGTTGGTAGTAGTCCTGCTGGTAGTTGTCGGTCTGGTTGCCGTACAAAAAGGCGTTGTATCGGCGCGGGTCGGCGGTAAACAGGTTGACGCTGTCTGCACGGGTATTGTAGAGATACCCCAGATTAGCAGCGTACTGCGCCTGCAGGGCACTGTCGGTTCCCCGCAGCTTTTCTTCCGGAACGCCATTCCAGGCCTGTTCGGTTTTTTCGGTGCCGGTCATCACCAACGCCCGAAGGGAGGTACGTGGAGACGCCTGCCAGGAGCCGATAAGCTGAGCCGCCTTCAGGTTGCTGGCCGACCGGTCGATAAAGCCATCCGAAGCAATTTTGGACAGACGGGCATCGACCCGGAAGCCACCCGGAAGCCATCCGGTGCCGGCTTTTACGGTGTAGCGCTGGGTGTTAAACGAACCACCGGTAACAGTGATGTCGGCTCCTGCGGTATCCCGTTGCGCCAGGTTGTCGAGCGAAACGGTGGCCCCGAAGGCGCCGGGTCCGTTGGTAGAGGTGCCCACGCCCCGCTGGATCTGGATGGAACCGGTGGAAGAGGCCACATCTGCAAAGTTGACGAAGAACGTTCCCTGGGATTCGGCATCATTGACCGGCACGCCGTTGAGGGTGACGTTGATCCGGGTGCCATCGGTGCCGCGGATGCGCAGTCCGGTATAACCGACACCTGTACCGGCGTCGGAGTTGACGACGGCAGAGGGTGTGAGTTGCAGGATGTAGGGAAGATCTTGCCCGAGGTTGGCTTTCCGGATATCGGAATCCCGGAGGTTGGTTTTGGCAAAGGGTGCGTTGCTACCCGCACGGATGGCACGCACTTCCACATCGCGGAGGTTTTGGGTCGTGTCTGTGAGCTGGGCGTGTGCGCTGGTGGTGAGCAGCAGCGCGGCACTGAGGGGAGAAAGTCTGAAGCGCATAAGGAAGGATAAAAGCACAGAAGAGGTGTGTTCCGGAATCGGAAAAAACACCCGGGAGGGGTGCAGAATTCATCCAACCGACGGCGCGCTGCGAAATCTGAATCCTCCTTATTGCAGCGCTCCGAAACGTATGGGGCTGATTCCGGAAGGTGTCCGAAAGGCCGGTACGTATAAGGTCTGCAACAAGGGGATTAAGAAACGCTTCGCGACGGATGCGAATACCTGCGGGCAGCGGAGGGCCTCCGTCAGGTATTAGTACCTTCCCTAACCGGCATGACCCGGTCGAGGTTCAGCGGGTATCATCTCAGCCCGTTCCGGAATCATTTGTCCGAAGGGGCACCCCGAGTATTGTTTTCAGTTCTGAAAAACGGCGCGAAGGTAACCGTAAATTTTTCAGAAAGAAAGAGACAAAAAAAATCTTTGAAAGTGTTTGGAAAGGAAAAGATTTCTTAATTTGGCAGTTCACCTTTCTGATAATTAGTATTACAAGCATGAAAAAACTGCTACTCTCGCTCACTGCAGCGTCGTTGGGTATTTCAGCGGTTGCTCAAACGCAAACCCGTCTGTCTTTATACGAAGAATTCTCCGGCGAAAACTGTGCTCCGTGTGCTGCTTCCAATCCGGCTCTCTGGACGTTGCTGAGCAGCAACGCTTCCAAGGCAATGCTGATTAAATATCAGAGTCCGATTCCAAGTGCGGGGCCGATTTACAACCTGTACAAAACTGTAACCGATGCCCGGATGACCTATTATAGTGTGCCATTCGCACCCTATGGCCGTCTGAACGGTACCGGACTGGGTACTGGTACAGCTGCTCCCAGCAGCCCCGGCCACGTAGCCAACCTTACCCAGACGGATATTGACAATGCGTATGGCGTAGCGTCTCCGTTCAATATCAGTGCAACCCATGCCTGGAGCACCAATGGTGACTCCGTGACCATTACTGTAAACGTAACAGCCAACGCAGCATATGCTCCGACGGGCGCCAACATGAAGCTGCGTGCGGCTCTGGTTGAGCATCTGGTGTATGCAACCGCTCCGGGTAGCAATGGCGAAACCGATTTTCACAATGTGGTCCGCGAAATGTATCCCAATGCAGGTGGTACTACCGTAGCCAACTCTTGGACTGCGGGTCAGACGATGACTTATACCCTGACAGGTCGTGCTCCGTACTATGTAGATAAGAACGGTGCTGATACCCGTATGGTGGTTTGGTTCCAGAATGATGCTGACAAATCCATTCCGCAGGCGGCTAAATCCAGCCCGGTAGCCGTTCCGCTGGATGTTGCTTCTTCTGCACTGGTTACACCTTCATCGCTGGCCTGTGCTGCTTCCAGCACCACAGTAACTCCTACTGTTACACTTAAAAACGCCGGTACAACCCCACTTACCAGTGCTAAAATCTACTCTCGTGTAGATGCTGGTGCCTGGGTAAACCAAACCTGGACCGGTTCACTGGCCGCAGGTGCAACTACCAACGTAACCCTGGCTGCGTTGACCCTGACTCCAGGTGCACACATGATCTATGATTCTGTGGCAACACCGAATGGTAATGTGGATGTTAATATGGGCAACAATACCAGCTCTAAAAGCATCACTGTTTACAACACTACCGGTGCAGCACTTCCGATTGCTACCGGTTTTGAAAATGCAGGTGCGCTGCCTAGCGGCTGGACGCTGTATGACGTAAACGGAAATGGTCAGGGCTGGGTTGTAGCCAGTTCTTCAACCAGCAACGTAGGTCACGCCAACAGTAAGTATCTCCTGTATTACCCAAGCTATGCGTACAACAAAGGAGAGTCAAACTACATTATCCTGCCTGCGACTACCACCAGCGGTACCCGTTCGCTCGATTTCTGGTATGCTCACGCAACCTATACCAGTGCCTATTCCGATACACTGGAACTGGCGTATTCTTCTAACTGTGGCAGCACCTGGACGTCCCTGTGGAGTGCATCCGGCACCAGCCTGGCTACTGTCGCTGCCACTACCAGCAGCTATGTACCCGCTCAGGCCGACTGGAAGCTGAAAAGCATCAACGTAAGCAACGTACCTGCAGGTTCTCTGATCGCCTTCCGTGGTGGTTCCGGAAACGGGAACAACATTTTCCTGGATGATATCAATTTCCGCACCGGCACCCCACAAGGCGTAACCAATGTCGTTGAAGATGCGTCCTTGTCTCTGGTTCCAAACCCGGCTACTGACCAAACCAAACTGACTTTCAAACTGTCTCAGAAAGGCACTGTGAATGTACAGGTGGTTGACAACCTCGGTCGCATGGTTGCAAACGTGGTGAACGGTACCCTGGAAGCAGGTATGCAAACGGTCATGATCAACACGGCAACACTGGCCGCTGGTGTCTACAACATCGTTGTAAACACAGATGGTAGTGTAGCCAATCAGCGCCTCACTGTAATCAAGTAAGAGTCCCCGGCTTTATAGCCTTATAGTAAATCTCCCTTTCCGGAATGTTTCGGAAAGGGAGATTTTTTTATGCTTCAAACTTGATCAGAATCAGTGCTATGGCAACGTTCCGCTTCCGGATCCATGCCTTGGCAGAAATGTCACAAGCGCTGAATCCGTCGGGTGGCGTGCTTGGATCAACCCATTGAATCGGGGATCGGGAAATAGGAGTTCACCCCGCCTCCTGATGTTTCGATAAGCTGTCTGTACGGAAATGCAAACGCCCGGATGGCAACGGAAACCCTCCGATCCGGGCAATAATGTATGGTTGTAGGGAGCAGGGTCGCAATAAGACCTGTACACAGGTACACAAACCCTTTCCGGGCCGGCAGTACTTAAAAAGGACCTGACCCGTCAGTTACACGCCGAAATAATCGGCCACCGCACCTTTAAGCAGCACTTCCTGTCCCAGAAAACCGGCAATTTCAACCTGTTTCAGGGCCTGCCAGTGCGGCCAGCCATCGGCGTCGCGCCCTTCAAACCGAAAATACCCTTTGGGCTCCAGTACGGTGCACACTGCCACGTGAATCAGATCCTGCTTTTCTTCCTTGGTAAACGTGTCTTTGCGCGGCGGATGGCCGTATTCATTCATACCAATCAGAAACAACGCCGCCTGAAGGTCCGGCGTCTTGCCAAACCGTTCAGTAAGCATGTGTTCGACCTGTTTCCAGCGTTCAGAGAGAGACGTCATAAGCGTTCGTACCCACTGATTGGCAGGGGTGGCCGTTTCCTAAAAGTTGTGAATGGAAGTTCCGGAACCATTCCGGGTGCGGGTTACAGTTTAAACTACAACGATTTCGTAGAACGCATTCCGGTCGTAATATTTTTGCGCCAGCGCCTGCAGGGCCGGTGCTTCAACAGTTTTGTAGGTGCGGATGTTGTCGTCGAACCGGCCTTTATCAAACCCATTCAGAATCAACGCTTTCCAGCGGTTTAACAACTGGAACGGTCCGTCCAGATCGCCCAGTAATCCGCCCAGCAGGTAATTTTTGACCAGTCGCAGCTCCTCTTCCGGAATCGGTTCGGTTTTGAGGCGCTCCAGTTCTTTCCAGACTTCCGTAACCGCTGCTTCGCAGACGTCCCGGCCCGCTTCGGTATGGATGGTCAGCGATCCGCCGTGGAGCATGGGCTGCAACGACGAGTAGATGCCATACGTATAGCCTTTGTCTTCCCGGATATTGCTCATCAGCCGCGAACCGAAATAGCCTCCCATCAGGGTATTGAGGACTACCATCGGTGTAAAATCAGGATGCTGGCGGGTTGGAAACGTGCGTCCGATCCGGATCGCGCCCTGTACGCCGTTCGGGTCATTTACGATCCGCTGTACCGGCTCGGCCGATGTGGCGACCGGATACTCCGGAACGGGCTGTTGTTGGGCTGAAACCTGTACCGATTCGGTACCAAACAACGTTTGAATCAGGTTGATTTCCGCAGTGCCGATGGCACCGGCGGCAAACAGCTGCGCTTTTCCCAGATCATACTGCGCCTTGTGAAACTGTACCAGATCGTCTCGGGTCAGATCGGTAATCGCGGCTTCCTTGGTATAGCGGCCATACGGATGCGATTCGCCAAACAGCAGGGCATCGATTTGCTGGTTGGCTACAAAATCACATTGCCGCAGGCTGACCAGCAATCGCTGGATAGAATTTTGCTTGTACAGGCGCAGCTCTTCTTCCGGAAACGAAGCCTCCAGCAGTACTTCCCGAAGCATCGGTAGCAACACCGGTAAGTGCTTGGTTAAGGTATACAGCGTAACACTGGCCCAATCATCGCCTGCAGCCGCCTTGAAGGTTGCACCGTACTGTTCAAACGCCTCATTGATTTCATGGGCGGTTTTAGAGTGCGTACCGTTTTTAAACAAGGCTGCAGTGGCCTGCGCTACCGCCGGTTTAGGTTCATTCCAGATCCCTGCCGGAAACACCAGTTCGATCTGTGCCACTGCCTGCGTACCGCCCTGCAACCAGTACAAAGGCAGGCCGTTGGCAAGCCGTTCCCGATGAATCGGTGGCAGTGCAAAATCAAACTCAATAGGGTCATGAACTGCCGGAGCGGCCTTGCGGTTGAGCAACATAGGTACGTGTGTAAACTAAAAACAGGTGTAGTGCGGGCGTCCGGAAGGCAGTGATACTATCCTGTAAAAATCAGGGCTTTCAAGACTCCCGGGTGTTCAGGTATTCAGAAACAAGCATTCAAAACGAAATCCTGAAACAAAGCGCTGATATCCGAAAACGCCCGGCAAAGATACACGCCTACCTTTGCCGGACGTTTTCGCTTATTCCCGCTGCTTATGAATGCCCATGAGAACCGGTCGCCTTCTTTTCCGGAGACTTCCACAACCGAATCGCTGCCTGTGGATACGCCCGTTCGGGTGCGCACCACGCGGCCGGTAGCCAACTGGTTGTTGCTGGGCGTTGGGATGCTCGTTATTCAGATTTTGCTCGGTGGCATCACCCGCCTCACCGGTTCCGGATTATCGATCACCCAATGGAAACCGATTCTGGGAGCCGTTCCGCCGTTGAATGAAACCGACTGGAGTGCAGCCTTCCGGAAGTACCAGTCGATTGCGCAGTACAAGTATCTCAACAGTGATTTTACCCTGTCGGATTTTAAAGCTATTTATTTCTGGGAATGGATGCACCGTGAATGGGCCCGGCTGATGGGACTCGTTTTTCTGGTGGGTTTTGCCATCTTCTGCTATCAGAAGCGCCTGACCAAAGCCATGATAGGGCCATTCATTATCCTGTTTGTACTCGGCGCCTTGCAGGGTGCGATTGGCTGGATCATGGTGGCATCGGGACTCAATGATACCGATCTGTATGTAAGTCATATCCGGCTGGCTGTACATTTCATTGCTGCACTGGTGCTGATCGGGTATACGTTCTGGTTTTACCTGAAACTCCGGATTCCGGAAACCGCCCGTACCGAGCAACCCCGCCTGCGCCGCATCCTGCTGATCCTGCTCGGTTTATTGACGATCCAATTAGTCTATGGTGCCTTTATGGCCGGCTTAAAAGCTTCCACTGCCGCACCTACCTGGCCGGGCATCAACGGACAGCTGCTCCCGGTAAATCCGGCTCAGTACGGCAACCGAATTTTTACCGGTCTGCAATGGATGACCGATCATCCGCTGGTCGTACATTTTATCCACCGCAGTCTGGCGTTGTTGCTGTGTCTGGGCGTGCTGGGCTTTACCATCGCAGCGGCCGGCGTTAAAAACCGGATCAAAGCGCCTGCGCTAAGCCACTGGTATAAATGGCCGTTGCTGCTCGTGCTGGTTCAGGCGATTCTGGGCATCCTCACCGTATTGAATGCTACCAAGGCTACCAACAGCCGGATGGGCGCGTACGAATGGCTGGCCGAAGCGCATCAGTTGGTCGCCATGAGTTTGTTGCTGTCGCTGCTGGCCTTGCTCTTTGCGACCCGTCAGCGTACGGCTGTGGTGCGTTGACCATCCGGAAAACAGCAGTGGCGCTCATCCTTTGCACAATCAAACCCTTATGCCCCGTAAAACGCTTCTGTTCCACGTCAGCAATTTTCTGACCGGCGGCATTGAAAAAGTGCTGCTGGAATTGTTGCGTGGATTGGTTGCCAAAGGCCGGTACCGGATTATCCTCGTAATTGCACACGATCTGCGCGATGCAGAGAAGTTGCTCTCGCAGCTTCCGGAACAGGTAGCAATACGGCGGGTTCTGGATAAGCGGTGGCACAACCGGGTGCGCTATCAAAAAATGACCGGTTATCTGCATCCGGTCGAGAAAGCGGTCTGGGAACTGTTTCTGCCCCGCGTCATCCGCCGTCAGCACCTCCTGAAATACCGGCAGTGGCAGGCCGAAGCGGACGTCATCATCGATTTTGACGCGACTCTGGCCCCTTACATCTCACACCTCAAAAATACCCGTACCGCTGCCTATTGTCACTTTGCGTTTAGTGCGCTCTGGGACGGCCAGAAAACCAAGCGCGACCGGCTGGTCCGTCGCCTGATGCAGTACGATAGGGTCGTGATGCTCTGTGATGAAATGAAAGCCGAGGCGGCCCAGTTGTACCCGGCGCTGGAAGAAAAGCTGTTCCGGATTTACAACGCACTGGATGTAGAAAAGGTGCAGCAGCAAAGCAGCCAGTGGCCTGCGGAATGGGCGTACCTGCAACATGAACCGTATTTAGTATCAGTAGGTCGGCTCACGGAGCATCAAAAAGACTTTACGACGGTTATTAAAGCCTATGCCGCAGCGGTTCGGGAACAGCCATTTCCGGAACGCTTGGTGATTGTAGGCGAAGGCGGCGACCGGGAGGCGCTGGAGCAACTGGCAGCTGCTGAAGGGGTGCGCGACCGTATATTATTTACCGGTTTCCAGCCCAATCCCTATCCGTTTATAGCCGCTGCGAAAACCTTTCTGTTTGGCTCTAAGTTTGAAGGGCTGCCCACGGTTTTAATAGAAGCGCATGTGCTGAAAACGCCTGTCATTGCTACAGAATGTCCGACCGGCGTACGTGAACTGCTGGCCGATGGTACGGCCGGTATCCTAGTGCCAATGGGCGATGTAACCGGCATGAAAGAAGGACTGCTAAAATTGCTGTTTAATCCATTGCTACGAACCTCCCTGTTGACTGAAGCTGATAAGCTGTTGCCGCAGTTTCATATTGAGTACGCATTGGAGCAGTTTGAACGTGCTGTCATCGGCAAAGGCTAAGAAACGTTCCAAAGAACTGGCCGGTTGAAGAACCGTTCCGGAAAACGCATTTCCGGAACCCGGCAGAAACTAACAAACGTTTGAGGGATTTCGGGCGCCTCACTCCCGCAGCCGGTTGTAATTTTAGGCCCTAAAACACCTCTGATTTTTATGCCCGGCTATGAACTGTTTGGCGCGGAAGAGCGCAAAGAAGTGACGGATGTGCTGGAAACCGGCATTTTGATGCGGTATGGGTTTGACGGCCCGCGCAACGGCATCTGGAAGGCCAAAGAATTGGAATCCGGCTTGCAGGAGCGGTTCAACAGCCCCTATGTACAGCTGGTTTCGTCCGGAACCGCTGCCCTCACCACGGCGATGGCTGCGTTGGGTATCGGTGCCGGCGATGAGATCATTATGCCGTCGTTCACCTTCGTCGCGTCATTTGAAGCCGTGCTTTCCGTCGGCGCCGTACCGGTACTGGTTGAGATCGACGAGTCGCTGACGCCCGATCCGGCAGCCGTGGCTGCTGCAATCACTCCGAAAACAAAGGCCATCATGCCCGTGCACATGTGCGGTTCGATGGCCCGCATGGACGAACTGAAAGCGCTGTGTACCGAACACAACCTGCTGCTGATCGAAGACGCCTGTCAGGCGATTGGCGGTACGTATAAAGGCAAAATGCTCGGAACCATCGGCGATGCGGGTACGTTCTCGTTCGATTTTGTCAAAACCATTACTTGTGCGGAAGGCGGCGCAGTGCTGACGCCCAATGAAGACGTCTGGAAAAAATGCGACGAATATTCCGATCACGGACATGACCATTTAGGCAAAGACCGGGGTGCCGATCTGCATCCGTACTTGGGCTACAACTTCCGGATTTCGGAACTGCACGCGGCTGTAGGGCTGGCACAGCTCCGGAAACTCGACGATTTTCTGGCGCTTCAGAAACGCAATCAGGGATTGGTCTGGAATGAGCTTAAAAAGGTAAACGGCCTCACCTTCCGTGACCTTCCCGATCCGGAAGGCGATACCGGTGCGTTTATCTCCTTTTTTCTGCCCACCGAGCTGCAGGCACGCGAAGCCGTGGCCGGATTTGCAGCCGCAGGCTTGGGCGGTAATTTTTACTGGTACGACAACAACTGGCATTACATCCGGAAATGGGAGCATCTGAAAAACGGGGCCTGGATGCACCGGCTGCATGAAGACCATAAGAAGGCTGTGCTGCACTATGTAAATCAACCCTTCCCGCAGAGCGATGCGATCATGGGACGCTGCATTTCCTCGAGCGTCAGCTTGCTGTGGACGGAAGCAGAAGCCCGGGAGCGCGGTCAGAAAATGGCAGCCGTACTGGAACAGGTACTGGCCGGCGTTAACGAGCCTGCATAGTCTTCCGGAACCTTATTCTCCGGAATCCACCGACCGTCCTTTTTGCCATGAGATATACCGCTTCCTCTTTGCTGGGCAAGGTGCGGCAACTTGAAATCCGCACCCGTCACCGGAGCAGTCAGCTGCTCAGTGGCGGGTACCAGTCGCGCTTTCACGGACGTGGAATGTCGTTTTCGGAAGTGCGTGAATACGCGCCGGGCGATGATGTCAAGACCATCGACTGGAACGTAACCGCCCGGATGCGGACGCCGTATGTGAAAGTGTTTGAGGAAGAGCGCGAGCTGATTGTCGTGCTGGTAGTTGATGTGAGCGCCTCGTCTGTTTTTGGCACCCGGATCCGCACCAAAGATGAACTGATTGCCGAAACCGGGGCTTCGATACTACTTTCGGCGGCAGCCAATGGCGACCGGACCGGATTGATTTTATTCTCCGACCGGATCGAGCTGTATGTCCCACCCAAGCGGGGCAAAAAGCACGTGATGCGGATTCTGCGCGAGCTGGTGGCTATCAGCGAGCGGTCTCCGCGACCTCAAACCAACATCGGGGTCGCACTGAAATTTCTGAATCAGGTGCAGCGGCGCCGGTCGATTGCCTTTGTGATGTCCGATTTTGATGCACCGGTCTACGATCAGGAATTGATGGCTACTGCACACCGCCACGATACTGTGGGCATCCGCATCTGGGACGCCGCCGAGCGGGTATTGCCCAACGCCGGACTGATTACTCTACAGGATGCCGAAACCGGTGTTCGGTACCGCATTGACAGCAGCGATCCACAAACCCGTACCGCTTATAACAATGGCTATGTCGAGCGTGAGCGGTACACCGAATCGGTATTCCGGCAATGCAGCGTACCGTTGCTGACGCTGGGAACTGCTGAAGACCCGGTACGTTTGCTGCAAAATTTCTTCCAGAGCCGATGAGAAAAAAGGTTTTTGTCCTGCTGGTGCTGATCCTGGGCGCTGTTGGATCCGGAAGGGCACAACAGGGCGTGCAGGTAACACTGGATTCACTACAGGCTGCAATTGGCTCGCCCTTAAAACTGCGTCTGGACGTAGGTCCGATTCCGGCCGGAACGGCCGTGCAATGGCCGCAAATCCCCGATTCGTTTGGGGCGCTGGTCCGTACCGGCAATGAACAGGCTGATACCGTAACCGTAAATGGGGAGGTTCGCTACCTGCGGACCTATCCGTTTGTAGGACTCGACTCCGGAATCTTCAACGTGCCGGCCTTGTCATTTGCCATCAGCGGGCAGCCAGTTCAAAGTACCCCTGTGTCCATTTACCTGTATCCGGTAGAAGTCGATACCACCCAACCGATCGATCCGATCCGGGATATTATCGCCGCCCCACAGCCGTTCAACTGGCGTCCCTGGGCCATTGGACTGCTGATCGCCGCGATGATAGCGATCCTTGCCTGGCTGCTGTTCCGGAAGAAAAAAAGCCGTCCGGCGCCTGCGGTGGTAGCACCGCCTCAGGGTTTTGCGCAGTTGCTGCGTGAATTGCAGGCAGAAGGCCTCCCGCAGCGTGGCGAGTACCGAGCCTACTATACCCGTCTTACCGACATTCTACGGGATGCGCTGGCAATTAAGGGTGGTTTTAAAACGAGAGAGATTACCTCTGCCCAGTTGCTGCGGCGTTCCGGAAAAATCCTGGAACCGATGCCGCTCGAGCAGCTCCGGACTGTCCTGGCAGAAGCCGACGCCGTGAAGTTTGCGAAACTGCATCCCACGCTGGAGCAGCAGGATGGTATTCTGCATACGGCCCTGGCCTTTCTTCAAAACGCCCGTATCCGATGAAGCTGCCGTCGTTTTTGGAAACCATGTCGATCGGGGAGTGGCGGCTGGCCCAACCCGAAGCGTTGCTGCTATTGCTGCTGTTGCCGGTGCTCTGGTGGGTTCATGCGCGACGGTCAGGGACCCAAACGGCGCTACGCCTGCCTGCCACGGCTGTATTCCGGAATCTACGGCCTTCTGCACGGGTCCGGGCCGAAAAAGCCCTCCCGTATCTGCGTACCTTGGCGCTGGTGGCGATGATTACGGCGTTGGCGCGACCACAGGAACACCACGTGTCGGAGTACATCGAAAGCGAAGGAATTGATATTGTACTGGCAGTGGATGTATCCGGGTCGATGCTGGCTGAAGATTTGCAACCCAACCGGCTGGAAGCGGCCAAGCGTGTGGCAGCCGATTTTATCCGCCGTCGGCCGGCCGACCGGATCGGACTGGTGATTTTTTCGGGCGAAAGCTTTACGCAGGTACCGGCTACCATGGATCACAACGCGCTGCTGCAAAACCTCGAGGTGCTGCGGGCGGGTGGGATGCTGACCGACGGGACTGCGATCGGTGATGGGCTGGCTACGGCAGTGGATCGGGTGCGGAGCGGCGGCAAAAGCAAGGTGATTGTGTTGATGACCGATGGCGTGAACAACCGGGAACACATCTCGCCCGGCACCGCGCTTCAAATCGCCAAAACATTTGGGGTGAAGGTGTATACTATTGGGATTGGTACCACCGGTACGGCCCTGGTAAGTATTCAGACGCCGTATGGGGTCGAAAAAATGCGGCAGGACGTTCAGATCGATGAGCCTCTGCTGCGCCAGATTGCTTCCGGAACCGGAGGCCGGTATTTCCGTGCAACCGACAATGCCTCCCTACAGGCCATTTACGGCGACATTGACCGGCTCGAAAAGCAAAAAATCGAAACCACTTCCGAAGAGCATACCCGCGAATGGGCCTGGCCGTTTTTGGTGGCGGCTGCGGTGTTGCTGCTGGCAGAACTGTTGCTGCGCTGGGCCTGGCTGCAAACTGTAGAGGCGGATTGATTTCCGGAAGCCCTGCACATCCCACAATCTTTTTGCCGCATTCTTATAAGACCGGCAGGCAGTTCTTCCGGCCGTAAATTTGCGTCCTTATGCAAGATTATTTGTCGGGGTTGAATCCGCAGCAGCGCGAAGCAGTAGAACACATAGACGGTCCATTGATGATTGTGGCCGGAGCCGGTTCCGGAAAAACGAAAGTGCTGACCACCCGGATTGCCCACCTGATGAACAACGGGGTCGATTCCTTCCGGATCCTAGCGCTGACGTTTACCAATAAAGCGGCAGCGGAGATGAAAGAGCGGATCGAGCATATTCTCGGCACGAGCGAAGCCCGCAACCTGTATATTGGTACGTTTCACTCGGTTTTTGCCCGCATCCTGCGCGCCGAAGCCGACAAGCTGGGCTATCCCCGCAACTTCACCATCTACGATACAGATGACGCTAAAAGCGTCATCAAAGACATCGTCAAAGAGCTGTTGCTCGACGATAAGCATTACAAGGCGGCAGGGGTGTATAACCGGATTTCGGCGGCCAAAAACTCTTTGATCGACGCGCAGACCTACCGCAGCGACAGTTTTATCCAGCAGGAAGATGCCCGTGCGTCGCGTCCGGCAATGGCCGATATTTATACGCGGTACCAAAACCGGTTGCAGCGGAACGGTGCGATGGACTTTGACGATCTGCTGTTTAAAATGTATCAGCTGCTGACCCAGCATCCCGATGTACTGGCCAAATACCAGCACCGGTTTCAGTATATCCTGATCGACGAGTATCAGGATACCAATGTAGCGCAGTACCAGATTATTAAGCTGCTGGGGGCCGTTACAGAGAATATCTGCGTGGTGGGCGATGATGCCCAAAGCATCTATTCGTTCCGCGGGGCCACAGTGCAGAACATTTTACAGTTTGAGCAGGATTACGACGATGTCAAAACCATCAAACTGGAGCAGAACTACCGGTCTACGCAAAGCATTCTGAATGTAGCTAACACCATCATCGGCAACAACAAAGGACAGATTCCGAAGAATTTGTGGACCGAGAACGCACCCGGCGAGAAGATCAAGCTGGTGCGCACCATGACCGACAATGACGAAGGACGGTTTGTAGCCGATGCGATCACCGAGATGCGCCTGCGCGAGCACCGGCAAAACAAAGACTTTGTGGTGTTGTACCGCACCAACGCGCAAAGCCGGTCGTTTGAGGAAAGTCTGCGCCGGATGAACATTCCGTATAAACTGGTGGGTGGCACGAGCTTCTACCAGCGCAAAGAAATTAAAGATTACCTGGCGTATCTACGCACCATCGTGAACCCGGCCGATGAAGAAAACCTGAAGCGGATCATCAACTATCCGGCACGGGGCATCGGCAAGACCAGCATCGACAAGATTTCGGTGGTGGCATCGCAGCAGAACAGCACCTTCTGGGAAGCGGTTCAAAACCCGGCTGCGGTTGGTATCAAAGGCAGCGGCGGCACGGCGATCGAAACGTTCGTGTACCTGATTAAGAGTGCGCAGACGATGCTGGAAACCAGCAATGCCTATGATGTGGCCTTTCACATCGGTAAGCAAAGCGGGCTGGTGCAGGATCTGTACAACGACAAAAGCGTGGAAGGACTGGCGCGGTACGAAAATGTGCAGGAGCTGCTCAACTCCATCAAGGAATTCACCGAAACACCCGATGCGGAAGGCGAGCTGCGCGATAAGACGCTGGGTGCGTATCTGCAACAGATTACGTTGCTGACAGACGCCGACCAGAACAGCGATGCCGATCAGAATGTGGTGCGCCTGATGACCATCCACGCCGCCAAGGGCCTTGAATTTGCATGCGTGTTCTCAGTAGGACTGGAAGAAAATCTGTTCCCCAGCCAGATGAGCTTGTACGACCGCGAGCAGCTGGAAGAAGAACGTCGGTTGTTTTATGTGGCGGTGACGCGGGCGAAGGAAAAATTGTGGGTGACCTATGCCAACTCGCGCTACCGGTTTGGTTCACTGATTCAAAACGAGCCGAGCCGATTTATTGACGAGATTCCGGAAGCGCACCTCGACAAAACCTTTACCGGCGCAGCGCACCGGGCCAATGGTTCGGCGGGCGCATTTGGCGGCCGTTCCGGAAGCGGCGGCGGACGGGGCGAAGACATCCGCGGGGAGAAAACCTCGTTGAAGTCGATTGCCCAGCAGATGCAGAAAAACGCCGCCAAAGCGCATGTGCCATCAGCTGACTTTAAAGCCGACCATCCGGCGTCATTAGAAACCGGGATGAAGGTGGAACACCAGAAATTCGGCTATGGTGTGATCCAAAGCTTGGAAGGCGGTGCGCAAAACCGGATTGCGTCCATTGACTTTGAAGGCGGCCACGGCACCAAGAAAATCATGCTGAATTACGCCCGACTGCGGATCGTGGAGTAAGGCTTAGGACAAAAAATAGTATTTTCAATTATGGCTTATACTTCTTTGCGAGTAATTAGAATACCCGCAGATGATGGCAAGGGCGGTTACAATATTTCTAAAATAGATGATTTTGAATATGTAAATCCTATTGATTTCTATGAATATTGTATTGTCAATTCATTTGCCAACATGGATTATAATATTTTTTCAGCAAGGTATCCACAAATATCTCCTGAGCTTATAAAATTTAATGCTCAAAGAAGTGCAGTGGATACTTGGTTAGAATTACTCAAAAAAATTAGAGGAACGGAAATAACCAAAAACGTATTATCTGCTTTTAAAGCAGATAGTAAAAAAGTACAGGTAAAGTCATTAAAAAGTGAATCACTTGGCTATGGGAATCAACTTTTGGCTTTAGCCTTCAAATTATGGGAAGATTATGGATATACCCTTAGTTAATATACCTCTGAACATTTACATAACGGACTTGAGGAATCTAAAATGCCACTTCTTGTAGAAGCAAGAGGCAATTATATAAATAAGGTTGGCGACACTGATTTAACGGATGGTCAACTTAGGCAGGCTATTGATCATAGAAAGGTAATAGTTGCAAAATTCTTTGACAACGGCGATCAATGGCATTGTTTATTTTTTACTTATGAAAGTTTGGGAGGAAAGGAAAGCTGGAATGACGGCCAACCTCATTATCATTATATATATGATAAATTTGGACTGTCAAGATAGTATGTATTAACACAACTAAAAAGCAGAAAATATAATTTAGGCACCTTACCTCATATCGCGATGATTGTATAATAAGTGCATGGGTGCAAATTTATCATATGAAATTTATGTACTTTAGAGAGCTGAATCTGGCACGCTCTTGCTAGCCTAAAGAGGCTAAACCCTACCTTTTATGACCTACCGTGCCACTTTTGTTGATAAAAAACTCGTTGCCTTAGATCCTGCTCAAAACGGTGAAGCCGATCCGACCCGCGATACCATTCTGGAAGAACGCATCGGCGAAACGCTCTACGCAACCGTAGAAGGTGCGACTGAAGCCGAAGCCCGCGAAAAAGCCGAACGCCTCGAAACCGAACTGCAAACGGGCCTCACTAAGCGCGCTCTCGAAGGCAACGACCCGCTCTAGTCCGTTCCGGAACGATTGAAGACCCTGTTCCCCACGGTGTTGCAACACACACGTGGGGAACAGTCTTTTTGAGCCGATAGGTTCAATCTAAACGCTATGAAACGTATCCGTAACTGCTTCCGCTGGATCGCTGCCGGGTTGATCCTGGGGCTGTCGGCACCCACACAGGCCCAGGACTGGATCGGTATGAGTCCGATGGATTACGCCAACCAGACTACCTCCTGGACCAACACGCTGATCATGAACAACGTGATTGAGAATCAGGTCCGGGACCGGTCCGGAAAAACGAATACCAGCCGCAACCCAACCGTTCGTTCCAAAACTACCCGGACGGCTGTACCCACCGCGTATGGCTACAGCGTCACGCCGGCGTATCAGGCTTCGATCCGGGATCAGTATTTGGCCCGGGTAGCCAAGAAAAATCCACAACTCGCGGCCCGGCTCAAAACTCAGCTGTACCAGTCTAGCTACGACGGTATTTATGCCGGACTGCTTTCCGGAACTGGTCTTTCCAACAACAATCTGGCGGATGTGATGACCTCCTTTACCGTTATGGGCTGGATGATCGTTAACAACCAACAGACAGATCCGCCGCTAGCGCAGATTGCAGGCGTACGTCAGCAGTGGGCCAATGCCCTGGCCAGTACCAAGGCCGCTGGCGATGTGGCGGCCCGTCGCCAGACTGCAGAAGAAATGAAACTGCGAACTGTGCTGCTCAATTCCGGTTGGAAGGACGCTGTAAAGGCCGGTGCTACAACTGATTTTGCTCAGATTGTGAGCAACACCCTACGCACTGAATTTAAGCTTGATATGGCCCGGACGAATTTGACGAATGCCGGCTTTCAGACCCGCTAAAACAGCTCCCGTCCTGTATGAATGAGGGTATGTAAGAATTCCGGAAGGAATGCATTCCGGAAAACAAACCTCCTGTTATCTTTAACTAAACCAATTCGTATGCGGGGCTACTGGTGTGCATTCATTCTTCTCCTGACGGTCTGGGCTGCGTCTGCACAAAATCCCAAGCGACCGGATTTTAAAAAGCAGCAGGCTCCGATGCCGGCGTTCCGGATCCGCCAGATGAATGGTGCGTTTTTCAATAGCACACAGCTCCGGAAAGGAACCCCGACCGTTTTGTTTATCTTCTCACCGGTTTGCGACCACTGCGAGCAGGTGCTCAACGAACTGAATACGCGTACTGCAGACTTCAACGGAACTCAGTTTGTCTTTATTCTGGAAGAGCGCCAGAAGCCGTACCTGAAAGCGTTTTTAGCCCGGACCAAGCTTCAGCAAAATCCGTTTTTCCGGAATCTGGGCACCGACGCCTCCAATCTGATCTACGATATTTATACCTATCAGGCCCTGCCACAGGTAACTGTCTATGACCGCCGGGGCCGGTTGGCACACACGTTTACCTCCACTATTTCGCTCGATAGTGTGCAGGCATTGGTAAAGTGAGATTCCGGAAGAACGCCGCCTGAGAAGGCTGAAAGCTAAACTTTAAATACTTTTAGAGTGCTTATGAACCCAGCTTCGTATACCCTTCCGAAACAGACCCGCATCGGGCATGTGCATCTTAAAGTGTCCGACCTCGACCGGGCGCTGGGATTTTATCAGGAGTTGCTGGGCTTTGAGATCACCGCCCGCTATGGCAGTCAGGCCGTGTTTATATCGGCTGGTGGCTACCACCATCATATCGGCCTCAACACCTGGCACAGCAAAGGGGCGCCGCCGGCTCCGGTAAATGGTGTCGGACTCTATCATACCGCTATCCTGTACCCAACCCGCAAAGATTTGGCGGCGATCCTCCAACGACTGCTGAAAGCCAAGTATCCGCTAACGGGTGCATCCGATCACGGCGTTTCGGAGGCCATTTACCTGAACGATCCGGATGGAAACGGTGTCGAACTGTACTGGGACCGCCCGCGTACCGAATGGCCAATAGCTGAAGACGGTTCGCTGAAAATGTACACCCGTGCACTGGATGTAGACGGCCTGCTGAATGAACTAAAGGCCTGATTGGTAGCGCCTCTGAAATCCAACCCATATCCGGAAAGTTTGAAGCCCCTCACCAAACGCTTCTGTTATAAAGGGTCGCTGCCGTTTTGAGCCTTTTCAGCGACCCCGGTTTCGTGTTCGGTTATAGATCGTTCTTCCTTCATCTCGCGGCTTAAAAAGAAGTTGAGTCCGGTCCGGATTACGGCGATGGCGCCCAGTTTACCGATCTCCTGCCAGCCCGGTGCTACGGCAGTCGATAAAATATCTGCACCCAACTGAAACTCTAGCGCCAGCGCTAAGTAACGGGCCAGAATCAACCGGATCGCGTTGAAATCCGCTTCCTGTTGGGTTACCAGTGCCCGCAGAAAGCGGCCCAGGGCAATTGCTGCCCCGATGCCGATGGTACAGGCACCAATGATTTCTACAATAAAGCGCAACCACTGCACCAGGCCCTGCACAAAGGCTTCGACTTCAAGAGATGGATTCATAAAAAATCAGAGAGTCTGATGGGAAAAAGAAACGCTTAAGGCGGTCAGGAATGTTGAACTCATACGCATCCGTTGGCCGGATACCCCACCAGTAGCTCCCGTTCCGGATACGGCCGACCCACGCAGTGGGTTGAATACGCCAGCCGCGCTTAATCTTCATGCCGCAGCCGCTTCCGGAACCCTTGCCGGCGAGAACCGTGCTGCTGCGGGTCTTTTTTTCGGTATACTTTCGTAGCCTGCAACAACAAGAAAAATGAACAGAAAGATAACGCTCCTCGGTGCCGGTCTGGTGGGTTCGCTCCTGGCCGTCGTCCTGCGTAAAAGAGGCTACGAAGTAACCGTTTATGAACGCCGTCCCGACATGCGTACGGCCACCGGTCCTGCCGGTCGCAGTATCAACCTGGCGATGAGTGTCCGGGGCTGGGCCGCACTCGATCTGGCCGGGCTCCGCACCGACATTGAAGATCTGGCCTTGCCGATGCCCGGTCGCTTTTTGCACCAGGCCGATGGTACCACAGCCTTTCAGCCATACGGCTCCAAGGGCGAAGCCATTTACTCCGTAAGCCGGGGCGAACTCAACAAGCGCCTGATGACGCTGGCCGAGCAGGAAGGCGTTCAGATTCACTTCAACAAGCGGTGCAACCACGTAGATGTGCGCACCAATCAATTGCAGTTTGAAGACGGCGAAACCGTCACGGCCGATCTGTTGATTGGAGCAGACGGTGCCTTCTCCGCGCTTCGTACGGCGTACACCCATCTCGATCGGGTTAATGCCTCGCAGATGTACATCGATCAGGGCTATAAAGAGCTGGTGATTCCGCCGGCCGAGGATGGGTCGTTCCGGATGCAGCCTACGGATGCGCTTCATATCTGGCCCCGTCGTCAGTTTATGATGATTGCCCTGCCCAACCCGGACGGTTCGTTTACCTGTACGCTCTTTATGCCCTTTGAAGGCGAAGAGTCTTTTGACGCATTGCAAACGCCGGAAGCCGTTACAGCGTTCTTCCAAAAGCATTTTCCGGATGCCGTGCCCATGATGCCGACGCTGCTGGACGATTTCTTTACCAACCCGACAGCCTCCCTGATTACCACCCGGATTGATCCCTGGCATTACCAGGACAAAAATCTGGTGATTGGAGATTCGGCACACGCCATTGTACCGTTTTACGGACAAGGGATGAACGCCGGTTTTGAAGATGTACGGGTGCTCAGCGAACTGCTGGACCAGTATCAGGATGACTGGACTACGCTGCTTCCGGAATACAACCGGCTGCGTAAGCCCAACGGTGATGCCGTAGGCGCACTGGCGCTGCAAAACTTTATAGAGATGCGCGACAAGGTGGCCGATCCCGACTTCCTGGCCCGTAAAAAACGCGAGAAAGAACTGACGCTTCAGTTTCCGGATCAGTTCAAATCCGTGTACGAGATGGTGTCGTTCTCGCACACGCCGTACGATACCGCGATCAAGTGTACCGAGGCGCAGGACCGCCTTTGGGAAGGCATCCGCCACCTGAGCACCGGAGATCCTAAAATTCAAACCCATCTGGCCGACTACGATGAAGCCGTCAAAAATCTCGACTTCGGCGTATGAACCCTTCTCTTGTAATCAGCACACCGGGCGCTAAGCGCTGGACGGTGCAGAAACCCGACGAAACCATCGTCGCACATCTGTGCGAAGCGCTGAAAGTCAGCCGGCCGATCTGCCAGTTGCTGGCGCTGCGCGGCATCACCACGTACGAGGAAGCCAAGACGTTTTTTCGCCCGCAACTGGAACAGCTACATGATCCCTTTGTGATGAAAGGCATGACGGAAGCCGTGTCCCGGATTGCCGAAGCAGTCGAATGGCATGAGCGCATTCTGGTGTATGGCGATTATGATGTGGATGGTACTACGGCCGTATCGGTGGTCTATGACTACCTGCGCCGCCACTATCCCGATCTGCGCGATGATTCGCTGGCCTACTACATTCCGCACCGCTACCGCGAAGGCTATGGCGTGAGTAAAGACGGGATCGATTATGCCAGAGAACATGGCTACAACCTGATCATCACCCTCGACTGCGGCATCAAAAGTGCAGAGCTGGTGCGGTATGCCCAGAGCTTCGGGATTGATGTGATCATCTGCGACCACCACCTTCCGGACGAAGAACTGCCTAAGGCCTTTGCAATCCTCAATCCCAAGCAGCCCGGCTGCCCCTATCCGTTTAAAGAGCTGTCCGGATGCGGAATCGGCTTTAAGCTGGTGCAGGCGATGTGTATGCACTGGAAGCAGCCGCTCGAAAATGCCTATCGGTATCTCGACCTCGTAGCGACCAGTATTGCTGCCGATATCGTACCCATTGACGGAGAAAACCGTGTGCTGGCCTTTTATGGCCTGAAACAGGCGGCCGAAAATCCGTCGATTGCTATCCAGACCCTCAAAAAGATGGCCGGCGTAACCCGTGCCATGACCATCTCTGATCTGGTATTTGTCATTGGCCCGCGCGTCAATGCCGCCGGCCGGATGGATGATGCCAAAAAAGCGGTGGCGCTGTTTACGACCGAAGATCCGGTTGAAGTGCAGCGGATTGCCGACGAGCTGCAAAGCGACAACACCGACCGCCGCGAGAAAGACCGGGAAACGACCGAGCAGGCCATGGAAATGCTTCGAAACGATGCCACCCGTGAGTCCCGGAAAAGTACCGTCGTCTATGACCCCGACTGGCACAAAGGCGTTGTGGGGATTGTAGCCTCGCGCCTGGTGGAAAAATTTTATCGTCCGACCATCGTTCTGACCCAAAGTAACGGAAAGGTTAGTGGCTCGGCCAGGTCGGTAATGGGCTTCAATATTTATGAAGCACTTCACGCCTGCCGCGATTTGCTGGAAGCGTACGGCGGTCACTTTTACGCGGCCGGGATGACCTTGCTTCCGGAAAAGGTAGAGACGTTCCGGAACCGGTTTGAAGAAGTCGTTGCCGGGTCCATCGCTCCGGAACTGCTGACGCCTGAAATCAACATCGATGCCGTCCTTCCGTTGTCGGCGATCAAACCGGCATTTTTCAATCTGTTGCACCAGTTCGAGCCCTTTGGACCCGGAAATTCCCGTCCGGTATTTCTGAGCCGGGGCGTTCACGATTACCGCGGGTTAAGCCGCGTGGTTAAAGACGCCCACATCCGGTTTGTGGTCCATGACAAAAACGGTGTCTCGATGGATGGCATTGGCTTCGGGCTGGCGGAGAAGTTTCCGTATGTGCAGACCGGGCCGTTTGACATGGTGTACAGCGTTGAGGAAAACGAATTCCAGGGCGCGGTACGGTTGCAATTGAAAGTGCTGGACGTGCGACCATCGTATTAACAGGTCTACCGGATGGATCCGGTGCCGGCTTTGAACGGGCTTTCCGGACGAGTATCTTCCTTATCTTTCTGCTTTAGCATGAAGATTCGATCCGGAAGAATCCTGTTAGGGGGTGCCTTGTTGGCAGCCTCTTCCTGCATGCCTACGGCGGGTCTGCAAAGCGGACGGAGCCTCGGAAAAGGTAATGGGGTGATTACACCCTACATCCACGGCGGGGACATGTATCTGCCCAGAGATGACTCGGAAGCGTACGCACGGTTTTTGCCCAGTGCGGGTGCTCAGTTTGCCACCGGAAGTACCGATCGGCTGGATTTGGGTGGCAAAGTAGACCTAAGCAGCTTTCTGACGGCTCAGGTCAGGTACCAGCTTCTTGGAAACCGGCAATCCACCTGGGCGGTAGGAGCAGGTGCTGAATTCGGTCTGATGCTGGCTCCGGTACTTATCGGAGGTACTTTTTATTATTACAGCGTTCCGGTGATCGTTTCCTATCATCCTACCGAGCGCCTGTGTGTCTATGCGAATCCCAGATACACATTTGGGCAACGACGAGTGGTTGAAAATGCCAACGGCTCCGGTAGGGATGCATTCAGACAAAACCGACAGCAATCCGGATTTGCATACGGCGTTTTGATGGGAAGCAAAAACAAGTTCTCGCTCGAGGTAGGCCACTTTAGCGATAACCTTTATCAGCCCACTCAGGTAGCACTAAGCTATACCATATGGTTTGATAAGTAAATCCCCATGAGAGGTCAAAAGCCGACCTTCTACCAGAAAGCCTTTGGCGTCCGGGACAGCCGGTTGAATCCGGAATCGCGGCTCTTGTTTGAAACAGCTTTTGTCGTTTGGTAATTGGCTCTCTACTTTCGCTTCTGCTTATGCTGACCCTTCAACTGCTTCGTACCGAAAAAGACCGCGTGCTGGCCGGCCTCCGGAAAAAACATTTTGCTGATGCCGCCATCGTAGATCAGATCCTGGAACTCGATGCCGAGCGCCGCAAAGTACAGGGCATCAATGATGCCCTTTCGGCACAGGTCAATGCCGCTTCCAAAAGCATTGGCGCATTGATGGCCCAGGGCCGGAAAGAAGAAGCTGAACAATCCAAAGCCGCTGTAGCTTCTTTCAAGGAAGAATCCAAAAACCTGTCGCAGCAACTGGATGGGATTGAAAAGCGCCAGCAGGAACTGCTGGTACAGCTTCCTAATATCCCACATGATTCGGTTCCGGAAGGCCGTACCCCTGAAGACAATGAAGTGGTGCGCACGGGTGGTGAACGGATGCCGGTTGCAGCAGATACGGTCCCACACTGGGACCTGGTGAGTAAGTACAAGCTCATCGATTTTGAATTGGGCAATAAGATTACCGGAGCCGGATTTCCGGTGTATACCGGCATGGGTGCCAAATTGCAGCGCGCACTCATCAGCTATTTTCTTGATTACAATGCCGAAGCCGGTTACCAGGAAATACAGCCACCACACATGGTGAATGCAGCTTCGGCCTATGGTACCGGACAGCTGCCCGATAAGGAAGGCCAGATGTACCACGCAACCGTCGACGATCTGTATCTGATCCCGACTGCTGAAGTGCCGGTGACCAATATATACCGCGATACCATCACCGACCCGAAAGAGCTGCCCATCCGGATGACGGCCTATACGCCCTGTTTCCGGAGAGAAGCTGGCTCGTATGGCAAGGACGTACGCGGCCTCAACCGGCTGCACCAGTTTGATAAAGTAGAGATCGTTCAGTTCACCACGCCGGAAACGTCTTACGAAGCGCTGGAACAAATGGTGTTGCATGTCGAAAAGCTGATTCAAAGCCTGGGACTGCACTACCGGATTCTGCGACTCTGCGGCGGCGATATGTCGTTCACATCAGCTCTTACCTACGATTTTGAGGTGTGGAGCGGTGCCCAGGAACGCTGGCTGGAAGTGAGCTCGGTGTCCAACTTTGAAACGTTCCAGACGGGCCGCCTCAAAGCACGCACCCGCGATGAAAGCGGCAAAACCCTCCTATTGCACTCTCTCAACGGTTCCTCGCTGGCGCTGCCGCGTATCGTGGCCGCTTTGCTGGAGCAGTACCAAACTCCTGAAGGCATCCGGGTTCCGGACGTCCTGCAACCGTATCTGCGAACCGACTGGATTTGCTAAAAAATTCCGGAACATGTTCCGGCATCTCAACTTCTAACCTCTGATTTTTATGATTCAACGCATCCAAAGCCTGTGGCTGTTTCTGGCCTCCATGATCAGCGGTCTGCTGTTTATGCCTTCCACCGTTTTGTACAAATGGGCCGTACCAGCCCTGCCGATTGTACAAACCGAAACGCTTACTGCAACCAAGTTTTACCCGCTGCTGATCATCGCGGCTTTTATGACGATACTGCCGCTGGTAACGATTTTCTTTTTTAAAGACCGTCCCCGGCAGCGCGGACTGGCTACACTGAGCATCCTGGCTTCACTGGCATTCGCGATCGTCATGTTTATGAAAATCACCGCGATCCGCAGCAGTGGCATTTCAAAGGTGGGCGAGCAATATGGCATCTTGGGCGCACTGGTTCCGGTGATCTCGATTGTGTTTCTGATCCTGGCGGTTCGTGGCATTCGTAAAGACGAAAAAATCATCAAAAGCCTCGACCGGTTGCGATAACCGCTTCAATCTTCTAAGTACCAAAAGACAGTTCTCCGGAACTGTCTTTTTTTATGGCCGGCTAAGGGTATTTCCGGAATCCGGACGGGTCTGGAATCCGGACGGTTCCGGACCCGGCGCACCGGCCAACCGCCGAACCGGGTTTGCGGCTAACTTAGCGACTCTTTTCTCTGCTTCATGTCTGCTTTCGTCCGTAAACTCAATACGCTTGTCAAAGACCTGCTGCTCGGTAGCCGCATTGGGTTGCTGGTGCGCCCGTTGTCGGGTGCCCTTCGATTCGGGGCCAACTTCGGGTACCTGGCCGATTGGATCCGGACCCGGGGCCGGGAAGCGGCCTTCAGCGATTTTTTTACGCTTCAGCGCGATTATCCCAAGCGGGTAAAGCTGCATGAGTTTGTAGCCGACCGGTTTCAGCTCGATACGCAGAAAATCCATTATCTGGAGTTTGGCGTAGCCAGTGCCACCTCGTTTAAATGGTGGTTGGCCCGCAACGAAAACGAAGCCTCTTCATTTTTTGGATTCGATACGTTTGAAGGGCTTCCGGAAGCGTGGGGCACCTATGATAAAGGTGCCATGAGCTTTGGATTGCCGGATATTACCGATCCCCGCGCGCACTTCTACAAAGGGCTGTTTCAGGATACGCTGCATTCGTTTCTACAAACCTATCAGCAGGATCCAACCGCTCTGCGGGTGATTCATTTAGACGCCGATCTGTACTCCTCTACGCTGTTTGCCCTGACCATGCTGGCGCCATATTTACAGCCGGGCGATTTGTTGTTTTTCGATGAATTCAACGTACCCAATCACGAGTTTGCCGCCTGGGAAGCGTTTATCAAAAGCTTTTATTTCGAGTACGAAGTCATTGGCGGGGTCAATAATTTTTACCAGACCTGCTTCCGGCTGACCCGTACCCTGACGCGAAACTGATTGTTGGCGTTTTTCGATTTCAAACTTATTCAGACCGTACGTGGCTCGCATTGTAATCATTGGGACAGCGCATCCGTTGCGGGGTGGACTGGCTGCTTTTAACCAGCGCTTGGCTGAAGCGCTGCAACAGGAAGGCCATCAGGTACGGATCGAGTCGTTCTCGCTTCAGTATCCCGGTATCCTGTTTCCCGGCAAATCGCAGTACACCGATGAACCAGCTCCGGAAGGGTTGTCCATCCGGTCGCGCATCAATTCGATCCATCCGCTGAGCTGGATTCGGGTGGGGCGGGCCTTGCAACAGGAAAAGCCTGACCTGATTATTATCAAGTTCTGGCTGCCCTTTATGGGACCGGCGTTTGGCACCATCCTGCGACTGGCGAAAAAAAACCGGCATACGCGGGTGGTGGCCATCCTCGACAATTTTATTCCGCACGAAGCCCGGCCCGGTGATGCCGCCTTTACCCGCTATTTTTCCGGCCCGGTAGATGCCTTTGTAACCATGAGCCGGCAGGTGCTGGGCGAGGTGGAAAAAGCGCTTCCGCAAAAGCCTGCTACCTACACGCCGCACCCGATCTATGATCTGTATGGCGAGGCCGTTTCAAAGGAAGACGCCTGTCGGAAGCTGGGATTAGACGTGACCCGGAACTACCTGCTTTTTTTTGGCTTTATCCGGGCCTACAAAGGCTTGGATTTACTGCTACAGGCGCTGCCGCAGGTCACAGACGGAACCATCGATCTGATTATTGCCGGCGAATATTATGGCGATCCGGCTCCGTACGAACAGTTGATTGTCGCCAACGGACTGGAAGGCCGGGTGCACCGCTTTACCGATTTTATTCCCACCGATGAGGTCCGGTATTTTTTCTCGGCTGCGGATCTGGTGGTACAACCATACAAATCGGCCACCAACAGCGGGATTACCCAAGTGGCGTATCACTTTGAAAAGCCAATGGTCGTCACCAACGTGGGCGGACTTCCGGAAGTGGTGCCCGACGGGAAAGCCGGTTTTGTCGTAGCGCCGGACCCTGCAGCGATTGCAGACGGCATCAACCGGTTTTTTGAAGGCCATTACAGCACTGTATTTCAGGCCGGACTGCGCGAGGAGAAAGCAAAGTACAGCTGGAAAACATTTGTGGATGTGATCTTGCAACTGGCTGGCAGGCCAACAACATAAGCTCCGGAAAAGGATGTTCTTCCGGAACCGGGTTACTTATTCGTGCGCTGCTTAAAGAATTTACGTCCGCGGGAGGAACCGCTGTTGCCGTACGCGTTCTTTTGCGGGGTACCTCCGGTATTGGCAGGCCTAAAACTGCCTCTTCCGTTGACAGGGGCCTGTGTTGGTTTGCTGGAAAGCCGGTTGCTGCCTTGTTGCCCTTTGGTGGTCAGCGGCATAAACGGTACAAAGACGCCGCCTGGTTCGTAAGCCAGCATCCCGTCGGAAAGGCGCTCCAGTTCGTTACGAACCGCTTCGTCAGAAGGCTGTTCCTTGTGCCAGGTAGAATACGCCAGCTTCATGTAGTAGCCCAGTGTTTGTGTAAACGCCTGCTTTTTTTGCGGGTCTTCTTCAGCAAGCGCCCGCTTCAACAGTTCGTCGAAGCGTTTTCCAAATTGCCGGTGACGCATTTTGTTTTGTGGGTATGCTAGCCGTTCCGGAGCAACCAGCACATCGGGCGCTGCCGGTTTCGGGTACGGGCATTCGCAATTCAGTTCGCCGCCTGTCATCAGGTGCAGCTGATCCCAGAGCTTCTGGCGGTAGTCGTCCAGCGATTTTGCAGCCGGATGCAAGGCCGCCATCGCATCGATTACAACATCGGCTTGTTTACGGCAAATTTCCGGATCGGTGATTGTAAGCAGGTACGCAGCCATTTCCTGAATGCCGCGTCCATATTCCAGCATCTGCACCGGAGTGCGCGTGGTATTGTATTGCATGAAACGTATTGAGAACAGACGCGGCGGAAACAAAGCAGTTCCGGAAAGCACCCTGGTAGGGACTTGCATGTTGGCTGTTTACAGGCATAAAAAATTACCTGAAGCCTGCCGCGTTCTTGAATGGGTTAAAGATACGGGGGAAATAGATTCCGGACTACATCAGGACGCTTCCGGAGCCTCCGGTTCTACCGGCGGCGTGGGCTCATTCAGCAGGTCACCTTCGGCAGGCGCATCTGTTTCGGTACCCATCACCATTGCCCAGGGTTGAAGGGCTTCCACATGAGAAAAGACCACTTTCATGATGGCCGTAAATGGGATGGCCAGAAACAGCCCCGGAATGCCCCAGATCAGTCCGCCGATAAAAAGACCGACCAGGGTAGCAAACGGATTCATCCGTACCCGTCCGCCAATCACACGGGGTGCCAGCACATTGGCATCCAGCAAATGGATTCCGAAAAGAACGCCGCAAACGGTCAGGGCCATCACCGGAGAATGATGCACCAGGGTAACCAGGCCGGCCAGGGTCAGCGCACTGATAAAGCCCAGATATGGAATGATGTTGAGCACCCCGGCCAGCAGTCCCAGCAGAAAGGCATACCGGACCCCCAGCACCAGCAACGCAATGGTAGACGCAGCGGTTACAATCACCAGCTCCGTAATCAATCCCAGTACATAGCCATTGATGACCCGGCGGGTTTCCATGATGGAATGCCGGACTGCCAGGCGGTGCTGTGCCGGAAACAGGGCCGCCAGAAAACGAACCAGCAGCCGCCGGTGACTAAGGATAAAGAAGCTGTAAATAAAAACAATTGCGGTCCAGAATAAAAAATGGCTCAGGCTCAACACCAGCGCTCCTACGGTTGCTGCCACACCCGACATCAGCGTACCGGACACTTTCTGTAAGTAGCTGGCCTGATCGCGGACGGTCAGGTGATAGCGCCGTTCTGCCCAGTTCTGAAGACTGGCAGACCAGCCCATCAGTTTTTGCTGAAGTACCGGAAAATCCTGGGAGAAATCGGCTACCTGAAAGGATAATACATACACGAGACCAACCAGCAACAGCAAAAAGCCAAATACGGAGATGCCGATGGCCAGCAGTTCCGGGACATGAAGTCTCCGGTTTAAAAATCCAACCACCGGATGCAGAATGAGGGCCACCAGAAATGCAAAGGCAATCGGAATCAGTACACTGCTACCCACCGAAAGGATGAGATATGACAGTACAATGCACAATAAAATAAACGCTAGGCGTGCATAGTACGGCTGTTGGGTAATCTTCATAAAAAGAATTGAATGGGCGCAGTGAAAGCAGTCCTGGGCTTCTGTTCAAAGTTCAGGCCAGAGGCTGTTATTTTGCAGTCAGCAATGTGGCTCCGATGCCGGTACACCACCTCCAAGTTGCTGTTTGTCTGTATGAAGCGCCTGTTGTTGGTACTGTTGCTGTGGGGGGGCATGATCGATGCGCCGCTGGTGTTGCATGCCCAGCAACCGTCCGATTCTGTCAGGACAATGCCTGCCAGGACAGCGGTGCAGCTGGCCCCGCAGCGTGCATTGGCGCAACGGATGCGCCAGCATCCGATGTTGAAGCCGGCACCGCAGCCGTCCGTGCAGGTCCGCTCGCATCCGTATCAGGATCGTACAATCGAGTTTCTGGTGCTGTTGCTGTTTACATTGCTGCTGGGAGGCATCCGGTTTGTCAATCCCCGGTACTTCGGACTGCTGTGGCGGGCCTTCTATCATCCGACCCACACGTCGCAGGCACTCCGGGATCAGCTGGAAGCCGATCCGGTTCCCAACAGCCTGATGAATGGGCTTTTCGCCTGCGTGGTCGGATCGTACCTGTACAGCCTGTTGCACCTTTACCACCCGCAGGGTGCCTATACCCGTTTTCCGGAAGGCGCCCTGATCGGCATTTTTATAGCCGGCGTCGGACTGATTTATGGATTTAAATGGGTCGCTATCCGGTTGAGCGGCTGGTCTTTTGGCGTATCGGCGCTCACCAGCGAATACCTGTTCAACGTATTCCTGATCAACAAAGTACTCGCAATCTTCCTGTTGCCTTTTACCATTGTGCTGGCCTTTGCCGATGCCGGATGGGCGCAACTGGCTGTGGTGCTGTCCTGGCTGATGATTGCCATTCTGATTGCCATGCGCTATACCAGGAGCTGGCTGGCCCTGCGCAGTTTCTTCTCAAATAGTCGTTTTCACTTTTTGACGTACTTTTGCGCCTCGGAAATCCTGCCGTTGGCAGTATTAACCAAGCTGGTAGTTCGTGCCTTAGCAGTCTAGAGGCCGTCCGGACCGGTTTCAAATTAGCTTCTCTCCCGAGTCTTTCCAAACATGGCCAAAGCTGTTCGTACCTCTACCGCACAGGTAAAAAAGGAGAAGCCTGCTGTGGCGGTTTCCACTCCGGCCAAGCCCTCCCGCATTCTGATTACCCAGTCCCGTCCGGAAGGTGATAAGTCCCCGTATTTCGACCTGGCAAAGAAGTTTGACCTGGAGCTTGATTTTCATCCGTTCATCCGGGTGGAAGGGCTTTCCGGAAAAGAATTTCGCCGGCAGCGGGTCGATCTGAACGACTACACGGCCATTGTATTTACCAGCCGGCTGGCCGTCGATCACTTCTTCCGGATCATGGAAGAAATGAAAGTGAAAGTCAGCCAGGAACTGAAGTATTTCTGCATTACCGAAGCCGTGGCGCTGTACCTGCAGAAATTTATTCTGTACCGGAAGCGTAAAGTGTTTTTCTCGGCCGATGGCTCTACTCAGGGCTTGCTCGACGTTATCGGCAAGCACAAAAATGAGAAGTACATCGTACCGATGACCGACAGCACCAAGAAAGATATTCCGGTGTTCATGACGAAGTACAAAATCCCGTTTGCCGAGGCCTCGCTGTACCGGACCGTATCCAACGACCTGGCTCCGGTGCTCGACCAGCAGACGTACGATATGATTGTGTTCTTCTCGCCGTTCAGCATTCAGGCCTTGATGGAGTACAACGACGCGTATCTGCAAAACGGGACTGTTATTGGTGCCTTTGGTCCCACTACGACCAAAGCAGCGGAAGACGCCGGTCTGCGCCTGGACATTAAAGCGCCGGCCCCACAGGCGCCGAGCATGGTCAGTGCCATGGAACAGTTTCTGGCTGCCCAGGCCCAGGCTGCGCCGGTCAAAAAGAAAGCTGTAAAGAAGTAAGGAAACGCTACCAACCGGGACTTTTCCGGAAGCGTATTTCAACGCGTACTGGCAGGCGTCTCATTCGGTTGCCGTTAGATCGCTGCGGGACTCATACACCGAAGACTCTTTTTCGGTGAGCATGCCTGACCTTTGTGGCCTTCCATGAAATACCTGTTTACACTTTGTCTGCTGTGGCTGGCTGGTGCCGTCTCCGCTCAAAGTCAGATTCCCGTTTACATCCGCCTCATCAACGGGGTGGATACAACGGAAAGCGTGAATGCTGTAGTAACCATCAAAGATGCACAGGGCCGGCAGGTGTTTGCCGAAAATGTGTATGTGCAGGACACCTTTTTCGCGACCGAAAATACCCGGTATATCCTCAGCACCACTGCGCTGGGCCTGAAGCCGGTGCAGACAGATCTCTCCGTGAAACAGGTGCCCGTGAACCTCGACGTGCGGCTGCAATCCACCAGCAATGAGCTGAAAAGTGTAGTGATCGTAGCCCGGAAGCCATTTGTGCGCCTGGAAGACGATAAAGAAATTGTGGATGCTGAGCCGTTGGCCGCCGCTTCGTCCAGTGCCTATGAAGTGCTGGAAAAAACGCCCGGTGTGGTTGCCATCGACGGGAATGTGTATCTCAACAGCAGTACGCCTGCCGTCATTCAGATCAACGGCCGCGATATTAAGCTGCGGGGCGAAGAACTGAGCGCCCTGCTCAAAAGCCTGCCCGCCAATTCTATTATACGGGTGGAAGTGCTTCGAACACCGTCCGCCAAATACGATGCGTCCAGCTCTGGCGGTATTCTCAACATTGTGCTGCGCAAGGGCGTTCGCCTCGGCCGGAGCGGTTCGGTGAATGTGAGCAGCCAACAAGGTGTGTACAATACCAGCAGCGCGGGGGTAAGCCTGAGTCAGACGGAAGGAGAAAACACCAGCTATATCGGCTATCAGTATTCGCTCCGCAACAACTATCAGCGACTCAACACCCTGCGTTCGGCCAGCAGCCAGGTACAGATCGATCAGGAAGCTTTTACCCGGTATAAATCCCAGAACCATAACCTGCGGGGCGGTGTTGATTATGCCTTGACGCCCAACGTAAACCTGGCGTACGACGGCATTCTGAGCTATACGCCCGGGGGCAACGATGCCGACAATATTAACCGCATCCTGCTGTCCGGAAATGAAGTGAGCCGGATCGCCTCACCCAGCGATAACCGCAACAACACCGTGTATTTCTCCAACGTGCTGTCCAGCAAGTGGAAGCTCGACAGTGCCGGCAGCGTCTGGGACAATATTGCCGAGTACAAGCTATATGCCGATGACGGCACCCAGCACTACCGCAACCAGATCGAATCGCCTTCCGGAAATTATACGCTCGGACAGGGCACGCGCAACAGCATCAGCCACATCATCACGTTGCAAACTGACTACACTGGTCAGCTGCGCCACGACTGGAAGGTAGAACTGGGTGCACGCTTTGATATGACCCTCGGACGGACCCGCGCCGATTTTGAAACCGATACCAACGGCAATGGTTTTGAGACCAACCTGTTTCAGAGCAGCCACTTCAACTTTCAGCAACGGATTACCGCAGCCTACGCACAGATTTCTAAAACGATTTGGGGGATTACCATCAAACCCGGCCTGCGGGTGGAAAACACGTTTATGGATGGACTTCAGACCTATCCGCAGCGAAGCGATTTTACCATTGCCCGGACCGATCTGTTTCCGTACCTCTACCTGCGGCGCAACCTGTGGAAGATGTTCAAGACCTCGCTGGTGGCCAATCTTACCTACCGCCGCAGCATTGAGCGTCCGGGCTTCGACCTGCTCAATCCGGCTCCGCGCTACATCGATCAGTTTCTGTATGAAGTCGGCAATCCATCCCTGTTGCCGCAGCTGACCGACAAATACGAGCTGAACGTCACCTTATTTGATTTTCCGGTATTTGCACTGGGCTACCGCGACAATAAAAATCTGTTTACCAATGTGTCGTATCAGGATGCAGCCAATGGCGTTGCATATCGCACCTATGACAACCTGGGCAACCAGAAGGAATACTTCCTGCGGCTGGTAGCGGGCATTCCACCGACTCTGGGCAAGTACTTTTTCTTCGCCAGTGCCGAGTATACGTACCGCAAGTATGACGGACAGTACCAGGGCGAACCTTTCAAGTTTGAGCGCGGAAGCTGGGTCGCGTTTACCTACCACCAGCTCAAAATCAACAAAACCTGCAACTTGAGTGCGTATGGCTTCTGGCTGTTCAAGGGCTTTGAGCGATTTTATGAATTGCAGGATTTTGGCGCGATCAATGCTTCGCTGACCAAGACATTTCTCCAAGGCAAGCTCAGCGTAGTCGCCAGCATCAACGACATTCTGCGCACCAACCGGCAGACGTTTGTATTGAGTCAGCCCGGCATTTACGCCACCGGCAACCGTGCCGAAGACACCCGTCGTTTCGGATTGACGCTGCGTTATAATTTCGGCATCAAAGAGAAGGCCAAGCCTTCAACCAGCCCGTTTGGGGATATGGACGGAGCCGGGCAATAAGCGTTCCGGAACTCCATTGCCTTTGGGCTTACAGCAGTGAAAAGGAATCGGCGTCCCGGAGAAACGGAAACTGATCCCGGAATGCCTGAAGCATAGCGCCATCCAGTACAATGCTGTGAATTTGTTCGGAACCGCCGACCTGCCACATCGGGCTGCCATCCGGACCATACACGGCACTGTCGCCGGCATACGCAATTTCGTTGCCATCCGGTCCGGTGCGGTTTACACCAATGACAAACGCCTGGTTCTCGATGGCACGTGCCGGAAGCAAGGTGTTCCAGGCCAGTGCACGGCGGGCCGGCCAGGATGCGATGTACACCAGGACATCGTACTGAGACGGACCGGGCACGTTCCGGCTCCAGACCGGGAAGCGCAGGTCATAACAGATTTGCAAACAGATTTTCCAGCCCATCACCTGTACAATCACCCGGCGGTCGCCCGCGGTATAGTGGGCGTCTTCGCCGGCATAGGCAAACAAATGTCGCTTGTCGTAGGTATGGCACAGTCCATCTGGCTGCATCCAGATAAAACGGTTGTAAATGCGGTCGTCTTCCCGGATCATCACGGAGCCGCTCAGGATGCAGCGGTGCTGCCGGGCCATGCTTCGCATCCAGTCGACTGTAGGGCCTTTCATGGGCTCAGCCAGCGCCGTGTTCATACTGAATCCGGTAGCAAATAATTCCGGAAGCAGCACGACCTGAAGCGGATATTGGGTGACTTCCTGCGCCAGTAAGGCTTCGTAGTGGCGAAAATTAAGCTCCGGTGCTTCCCAGGAAATATCAGACTGAACAATCGTAAAGCGAAGCGGCTGCGTCATGGGTACCAGACAGTTGATGGTAAACCTCAAAGGTGCGGGTAAAAGAAAGAAATCCCTGTGCTATATGATTCTCCGGTACCCAATCCTGCACGCAGCATACATGCGGCAGCAGATAGCCGTAGAACGAACCGTGCTTGCTTTATAGTTCCGTAAGCAACAATTGACGAGCTTCCAATCACCGAACTTTCACCAGCCAGTAAGATGTCAGTGCTTCCGACCGCGCTTTGACCGACAAAAACGTGGGCGTCAGTTCGCTGACTTTAAAGCGTTCAAACCGTTTCAGCGTATCCGGAACCACACCGGCCCGTTGCATTTCGGCCAGTCCGGCCGCTCCGGTCAATACATACGGAAACCGCTGCTGGGTCGCCATACCGGAATCAAAGGTCGTCTTAATGATGCTTAGACTGTAAAACGGCAGGCTGTTCATCGGATCCTCGACCCGGTATGCCAGCACCTGGTCTCTGGGTATCTGGTGGGCAAGCAGATAGCGTCCTACCTGTCCGCCCAGCTGGTAGCGGAGCAGCGGGCGGTAAAAGAAATTGGTGAGAAACAGGTTGGTAATGAGAATCGCGGTTACGCTGGTCCACAGCATCCGGGCCGTTCCTTTCGAAACGCGGGTAACAAGCAGCCAGACCACCACACAGTCCAACCAGATCATCAGCACCCACCAGGGCTGCGGAAAAACAATCGTTAGAATCAGCAGCACACCCAGCAGCAGCAGTGCACCCATTCCGGTTTGTATTTTGACAAAGGCGGATTTCCATTTGGGGTACTGGCCTTCGGCAAAATCCCGGAACAGACAAGCCACCAGAATGGCTGCCAGCGGAAACACCACGAAGATATAATGCGGCAACTGGTAGCGACTCATGCACAGCGACAGATACGTAAGCGTAAACCCACCCAGCACCAGTCCTTCGCTTTGCTTGGGAAGCTTGAATTTCTGTTTGATAAGCTTTCGGAAACCCGCGCCAAAAGCCAACAGAAACAGTAAAATCCAAGGCAGAAACGCCCAGAGCATCCCGACCAGCAAAAACTCCGGTCCGGCACCGTTGTCCCAGTCGCTGGCACCGGTAATCCGTCCAAAGCTCTGCGTCCAGAAGAAAAACGTAAGTCCGGAAACACCCTGCTTCCCGTCTACCAGGGCTTCTGGATGCAGATCGTACTGATAATACAGGCCCAACGCCATGGGTAGCAGCAATACGGCGATTACCAGGACGGCCACCAGATACTTTGGATCGAAAATAAGGTTCCAGTCGCGGCGCAGCAGCGCATCGGCCCCGATCGCAAACACCGGCACAAACAGCGCAATCGGTCCTTTGGTCATCAGGCCCAGCGCCACGGCTACGGCGGTCAGCAACAACCAACCCCAGCGTTTTCCGGAGCGGTATTCCGCCCAGCCCCACAATGCAGTAGCCACCCAACCCATCAGCATGGTATCAGTGCGCACATCATTGATCATCAGAAACAGTCCCTGGCAGGTGGCCAGAATCAGTGCAGCGAGTCGGCCCACCGCTTCGCCATGCAGCCTGCGGCCCAGCCGGTGGGTGGCATACACTGCCAGCAGTGCCACCAGAAACGACGGCAGTTTATAGGCAAAATTGCTTACGCCCAGCACCTTCATACTCAGGGCCGACAGCCAGAACAACAGCGGGGGTTTATCCAGATAGTTGCTGCCCCGGTCGTACAGAAACGTCCAGTTATTCGAAAAGCGCAGTTCGCGGGACATCTCGGCGTACTGCGCCGCATCTATATCCATCACATCGATAAACAAAGCGGGTAGGTGCAACAACAGCACCACCCAAAAGATCCAGGTAGGAATGCGGGGCATGGGATTCAAAGGTAGTCTGCCGGCCGAAGGTTTTATTTTTGCATCATGCTGTCTTTTCATCATCCACAGTGGCTATGGGGTTTGTTGCTTGTGCTTTTGGCCGGTGTGATCTGGATCGGTCACCGACGCTGGCAGCAAACCAGGCTGAAAACGCTTGCTGATGCCTCTCTGCAGGGAAGCCTGTGGGCGTCCGGATCCATGCCTTCTGGAACAAACCCGATTGCCGGTCTACTGCCTCTGCTGGCGTTGGCCTGTCTGGTCGTAGCGGCCGCTGGCCTATATCTGCCTAAAGGGCAACGCAATCAGCCGGCCAAAGGCACCGATGTAATGGTGGTGCTGGATGCCAGTCGGTCGATGAATGCCCGCGACGTGCAGCCCGATAGGATGCGCCGCGCCCGTTCATTTGTAACCCGGCTGGCCGAACAGTTGCAGGGCGACCGGATGGGACTGGTCGTATTTGCCGGCCGACCGTATTTACAGGTGCCGCTAACGACCGATCGGGGTGCTTTCCGGCTGGCCCTGCAAGCCGTTTCACCGGAGGCCATTCCTACGCAGGGAACCATTCTTTCAACGGCGCTTACAATGGCTGCCGGAAGTTTTTCGGAACACCTGCGCCGCTCCCGGGTTCTCGTTTTGATTACCGATGGGGAAGACCACGATGAAGCTTCCGGAACAGCGGTGGCGGATTTGAAAAAAACCGGTGTGCAACTGATTGCGCTGGGCGTGGGCACGCCTGAAGGCATCGGGTTGCAGGAAGCAGACGGATCACCTAAGACCGACCTGACCGGCGCACCAGTCATCACCCGGCTGGGCGAAGCGTCTTTACGCCGCCTGACTGAGGATGCCGGCGGCCGCTACCTGCGTCTGCGCGATGCGACGGCCAATGCGGCTGAAGTAGCACAGTTTATCCGAACACTGCCGGCGGCCTACCTGCCTAAAGATGCGGAACAGCCTTCCGAAAAAGAATACTTTCCGTATCTGGCGGCGGCGGCATTGGTGCTGCTGGTGCTGCAGCGGTTGCTTCAGTCGGCGCGTTCCCGGAAGGCGGTTTCCGGAATAGGGATAGCAGGTGTGCTGTTGCTATGCAGTGTCCAGTACGCACAGGCGCAGAACAGGGGCTGGCAGGAAGGGACGCGCCTGTACCGCGAAGGTAAATTTCCGGAAGCCGCAGCCGCCTTTCAGCAGGCGCTGAGTGATTCCGTTACCCGTGCGGCAGCGCAGTACAACCTGGGCAATGCGCTGTACAAAAAGAAGGATTTCGCTGGTGCTGCCAAAGCCTTTGAGCAGGCTGCACAGTCGCCGGGTGCTCCGGATGCAGCGTATAATCTGGGCAACAGCTATGCGGAGCAGAAGCAATGGAAACAGGCCATGGAAGCCTATAAAGAGGCGCTTCGATCGCAGCCGGGTACTGCAGATGCCCAGCGTAACTATGCCAAGGCTCGTAAGCATTATCTGCAGGAACAACAGCAGCAGCAGCAACAACAGCGTCAGCAACCCCAACCGAAGGACGATTCCCGTGAAGATCCTCGTGCGCAGAAAGAGGCTACCCCTTCTGATCTGAACAAAGAACAAGCCGAAAAACTGTTGCAGGCCCTCCGCCAGGAAGAGCAGAAAATAAACGATCGCAAACGCGAGGGGCAGGACACGCCCACGCCACCGGAAAAAGATTGGTAATCCGAAGCAGCGCTAAAATTTTTTTGAAAGAAAAGTTTCGTTGCCCTTCTTTTTCGCTTTAATATTGTGGTGCAGGAACTGCACTTACTAACCCATTTCCTGATATAGAAGCCCGATGCCCCACACAACAGCATCGGGCTTTTCTTTTGTCGCTTCAGATTCATAGCCAGTAAGGCTTTCAGCCGATGAAGACTTCCTACCGCTACCTGCTTTTCCACAAGCCTTTTGAGGTGCTGTCACAGTTTTCTGAAGACGGCAACAAGCGTACGCTGGCTGCTTTTTTTCCGGACCTGCAAAAAGATGTGTACCCTGTGGGTCGTCTCGATTACGACAGTGAAGGACTGCTGCTGCTAACTAATGACAAACGGCTGACGCACCGGCTGCTCGATCCGTCTCAGGTGCATCCACGTACCTACTGGGTGCAGGTTGAAGGTGTCCCTTCAGAAGCTGCTCTGAAGCAGTTGCGTGCAGGTGTTGGGATCTCCATCAATGGTAAAAAGCACCAGACACTTCCGGCAGGTGCAACGCTGCTTCCGGAACCCATCGTTCCGGAACGGAACCCGCCTATCCGGTACCGCGCAGCCATCCCGACCAGTTGGATCGAACTAACCCTGACGGAAGGTAAAAACCGGCAGGTACGACGCATGACGGCTGCTGTCGGTTTTCCTACTCTGCGGCTGATCCGCGTGGCGATCGGCAACCTTCAGGTCGGAACCTTGCAACCCGGTGACTGGCGGGAGGTTGCGGCGGCCGACCTTTTCTAAATTGCCGAAACGATATCGATAGGGCACGATCCTAGTAGTGGGCAGGCATACAAACTCCCCTATGAAAACCTCATCCCAAGAACAAAACTTTCCGACGCAGTTTCCGGAAGGACAAACTTTTAAAACGCCTGCGTACGGCGCATCGGGCGGCCTGATCGGTGGCAAATCGATGAAGCGCATAGACGTAGAACGCCAAGGCCCTAAAGCCGATGAAGTCGTTATTGAAGTGTTGTACTGCGGCGTCTGTCACAGCGATATTCACCAGGTCGCCAACGACTGGAAAAATACCATTTATCCCTGCGTGCCCGGCCACGAAATCATCGGCAAAATCGTAGCTGCCGGCAGCACTGTATCTGCGTTTAAAACCGGCGATACGGTTGGCGTGGGCTGCATGATCGACTCCTGCCACACCTGCGCGCCCTGCCGCGAAGGCGAAGAGCAATTCTGCGAAGGACCCCATGGCATGACGATGACGTACAACGGGTACTGGAAGCCCGACGGTACCGACTTCAACACCTTTGGCGGCTACTCGACTCATATCGTTGTCAACAAAGATTTTCTGCTGCGCATCCCGGAAAATCTGGACCTCGCCAAAGTAGCGCCGATCCTCTGTGCCGGGATCACGACCTACTCACCACTCAACCACTGGAAGGTCCAGGAAGGCGATAAAGTAGCCATCGTGGGTATTGGCGGACTGGGTCATATGGGCGTGATGCTGGCCAAAGCCATGGGCGCACACGTAACGGCGGTCACCCGCAAAGAAGAAAAGAAACAGGCTGCGTTGGAACTAGGCGCAGATGCGGTACTGATTTCGGATGATGCAGACGCGATGAACGCGCACGAAGCGAAATTTGACTACGTGCTCATTACCATTCCGGAAAGCTTTGACGTGAACGACTACGTGAAGCTGGTAAAGCGGCGTGGCAGCCTGGTGACGGTGGGCCTGATCGGACCGTACGAAAAACCGACGGACAACATGGAAGTAGCCAAGTTGTGCCGGACCGTAGGTGGCTCACTGATTGGCGGGATTGCCGAAACCCAGGAGGTACTTGATTTCTGCGCGAAACACGACATCCTGCCGCAGGTAGAGATGATCCAAATGCAGGACATCGAGAAGGCGTTTGACACCATTAAAGATGAAGAAATCCGCTTCCGTTACGTGATCGATATGGCATCCCTGAAACAGGAAGAGGCAGGATAAAATGTTCTGATAGTTTTGACTAGAAGGGTGACTCACCGATTCCGTGAGCCACCCTTTTTGGCATTCAATCCAATCCGGAAACGCCGCTATAGTTGTTGCAGTACTTCCTGCCTTAAAGACCCTTTGGCAAGGACCACATACAGCCAGCTCTGATCGGCCAGCCGGAACTTGGTAAACCCTTTCGTACGCAGTTCCGGATGCTTTTTTAGCATTGGAAAATACGCTTCGGCCTGCCGGAGTTGCGCGGGCTTTTCGGCCTCCAGCACCAAGATTTTGGTAAGGGTACTGCTGCGCATTTTCTCCAGGCCGGCGGGTGTTACCGGTGTCATTGTATAGCTCTGCGCCGTTACCGGAAATTGCTGCGAAAACAGGGCTGCATCGGCATCGCTGGATGCGATCAGAAACCGGTTGGTAAACAAATGCGCGGCTTCGTTTTCCCATTGCGGAAACTTACTAGCATACAGACGACAGTAGTCCGCTACAAAGGCGCTGTCAATGGTTTTGTTCTGAGCGAGGTATTCGGCGACCGTCGGGTAGATGGCTTTGGCCATTTCATTCCGGTATTTGTTGTTGTACCAGGAGCCGGCGTCCAGTTCGCCGGTCAGTGCCAGGAAGGCCGCACCGTTTCCAAGGGCTGTTGCCTGCGCTTCGTTGAGAAGCAGGTACGCATTCCAGGCGCCGGGTACTGGATTTTTCCGGAAAGCCGCCTGAAGTTGTTCTTTCAAAGTGATTGGTTGCTCATCATACAGGATATGCGCCATCTCGTGGAGCGTGACCGAGAGTAGCATTTCATAATCGCGCTCGCCTTCCGGAAGGGCACTGACGCTGCAATCGGCAAAAGCAGTGGCCCGGAACTGGCGGCTTTTAGGCAATGGATAAAAGGCTACCTGAAACGTATCGGTTCCGGAATCAGACTGTCCGTGGAAGACACTCATTTTCCGGAAAAAATCGACCACGACCGGTCTGTGAAGCGCTTGTGTACAGGCCTGGAGTTGCTGATTAAATTGGGCTTCCAAAGGTGCGTACACCAGTGTGTCGTATACCGGTGCAAACAGTTCTAAGGTGCGTACCAACCGGGCCAGATCCAGCTTGGGCAGCAGGCCGGTCGACCGCTGTTTGAAATCGGTCAGATCCGCTGAAAGCAGCAGGTTGCGCTGCAACAGGTCCCGCGTCTGCATCGGGATTTTACTGAGCTCCGGATACTGTGGAAACTCATAGGTATAGTCGAGCTGCAGACTATCCAGATCCGTCAGTGCCGCGGCCCGTTCGGGCGTGTCGAAGCGGGAGCCCGTATACAACTTCTGAAACGAGTTGCCGGGCCGCCCGTTTCCGGAAAGCTGCTGCACAAATAAATGCACCGCCAGCGGACGCGAAAACCGGACGTTAAAGTAAGGCGTTGCACCAGCCGTATGCCCAATAAGTCCGGCGAGAAGTAGGAAGAGAAGCGTCCGCATTCCGGAAAGATAGTCCACTTTAAAACGCATCAAAAAGGGGATCTCGAATAGAGATCCCCTTTTAAATTTTGGTATTAATAGCACTTCTTATCGGGCCATCACGGTTTCGATTTCGTCTACGGTAATCGGAATGCCTTTAAACAGATCGACGCTACCGTTTTTGGTGAGCCAATAGTTGTTTTCAATCCGGATGCCCATGCCTTCTTCTTCAATGTAAATGCCCGGCTCGATGGTGAACAGCATGCCTTCTTTAACCGGCTCGTTGCGGGTGCCCAGATCATGCACATCCAACCCCAGGTGGTGGCCGATGCCGTGATAGAAATACTTCCGGAACGCAGGCTCTTCCTGGCCGCCGTTCTTGATATCAGCTTTGGTGATCAGGCCAATTTTCACAAGCTGCTTTTCCATCTCCTTGTTCACCTTCTCGATATAATCGGCATAGTTGATGCCCGGTTTCAGGATGGCCGCGCAGTAGTTGTGTACGTTCAGACAGGCGTTGTAAACCTCGCGCTGCCGGGGCGTAAACACGCCATCTACCGGAATGGTCCGCGACAGATCGGCTGCATAATTGCCATACTCTGCGCCGAAGTCCATCAACAGCAGTTCGCCGTCTTTACACTCCTGGTTGTTGTCGACGTAGTGGAGCACACGTGCGCGGTCGCCGGAAGCAATGATGCAGCCGTATGCGTGACGAGTAGCGCGATTGCGTATGAACTCGTGCGTGATTTCGGCTTCGATCTCGTACTCCATCACACCCGGCGCGACAAACTTCAGCACGCGGTCAAACGCCTTGCCCGTAATAGCTATAGCCTTTTTTACGACCTCAATTTCTTCTTTGGTTTTGATCGAACGCAGGTCTTTCAGGATGCGGGCCGCCCGCTCGTAGCGGTGCAGCGGATAGCGCTCCATCAGCTGATGCACAAACGTGAGATCGGTGCGGGGACTATCAGCGCCCAGACGGTCATTTTCGTTGGTCGCCAGATATACGGTATCCGCGTGGTGCATCCAGACCTGGAGCTGGGCATCAATCGAATCGACGTACTGCACATTCGCGATTCCGGAAAGGGCTGTGGCTTCGTCTTTGCGCAGCAGGTGACCGTTCCATTTTTCCAGCATTGCATTGGGCCGCTGCACGACCAACACTTCACGGCCGTTGGGATCGGCATTATCCGGATACAGAATCACCATCGTTTTTTCCTGCACTACACCGGAAAGCCAGACCACTGTGCTGTTGGCCTTGTACGCGTAGGTGGCGTCTCCATTTTCCGGAAACACAGGATTGGCGTGGAAGATGGCGATGCTGTTGGGCGCCATACGTTTCATAAACCGCTGCCGGTTTTTAGTGTAGAGCGAAGACGGAATACCGGAATATTTCATGCGCTAAAGGTAGCGCCCATCCCAAACACTATTTTTGAGGCGAACGCCATCCACAGCAGTGCTTTTCTGAACCACGTCTATGTCCCTGGAACTGCCTACTCCATCCACCCGGATCCGACCCTATGATATTGTGGATCTGGAGGCTTGTATGGACTGTTTTGAAAGCAATACCCCGCCAGCTTTTACCGTCGAAGAGATCACGCTGTTCCGGACCTTTCTGGAGCGGATCGGTCGGGAGCGCCCGGCCACGCTTCCGTATTGGGTGCTGGAGGCTGAAGGTCGTCTGATCGGTTGCGGCGGATTGGGACTGAACGAAAACGAAACGGTTTCGCTGACCTGGGGATTGGTGCACAGCGCTTTTCACAAACAAGGATTCGGGCAGCAGTTGCTGGCCTATCGGTTGCAACAATCGGCTGTTTTGTTTCCCCAATCTCCACTCCGGCTGGATACCACGCAGTATGCGGTTACCTTCTTCGAAAAGTATGGCTTCCGGACTGTGGACTACAAACCAGATGGATACGGTCCCGGCCTGCATCGGTACGATATGGAATTCGGATAAGGGACTACTGGCCAACTGGAAGCATTCGTTGCCGCAGGTATTGTTTTTCCCGGATCTCGGGGGTGTGCAGCAGCAAACCGCAGTCGAAACAGTCGATGGCAAGCGTCACGCGTGCATCGGCGCAGGCCTGAAGCCACCGGGCACGGTCAGAAAGCAGATCTGGTACCCACAGGGCACTCCGGGGCTCTTCCGGAAACGAGGGAAGTGCTTCGGAGAGCTGCGCAACCGGCACCCTATGGAACGTCGTATCCGGAAGGGCTTCTTGCAGACGGGTGGCGATTGGTTGCGAACCGGGCTTCATGAACACGTCGGTAGCCAGCCGGTAGGCGAGGGGCGAGTGAACGCCGTGAATGCCTTTGGCTTTCCGGAAAAACAAATAGCGTTGCAGCCACTGCGGCCACCGGAGCTGGCTGACTTCTTTCTGAAGCGCCCGTAGCGAGGTGTCGGCTACCGTTCCCATTGTTCAAACGTAAACGGAAACGGATGCCGGTCATCGGCTTCATGCCGTTCATCCCGGACCTTTTTCCACTCCGAGGGCGACCATTCCGGAAAAAACGTATCGGCATTCGGTACGCGGGTATGCAGGCGTGTCAGGTAGAGCCGGTCGGCTTGGGGCAATAAGGCTTCAAATAACACGCCGCCGCCGATGACAAAGCCTTCATCTGCCTCATACCCACGTAAGGCCTCCAGTGCGGCGTCCACGGACGTAAAGGATTGTACGCCTTCCGGAAGGTTTGGAATGGGTTGCGAAGACACGACCAGATGAGGCCGGCCTGGCAGCACACCCCGGAGCGATTCCCAGGTTTTGCGACCCATCAGCATGGGTTTGCCCATCGTCGTCCGCTTAAAAAATTTCAGATCGTCGGGCAGGTGCCAGGGCATGGTGCCGCCAAAGCCAATCGCATGGGCTTCATCCAGCGCCGCAATAAAAGAAAGCGTCATTTTTTAGTGAATAGTAAATAATTTGGCAGATGAAAGAGAGCATTCTCAAGGAGAAGAGTCTATGATTTGCTATCCGCGTCGTTAACTTATATAAACATCTGGTTGAGGTTCATAAAGAGTTTGTTCTGAGTAAGCAGTTGTTACGTTCCGGAGCAGCGATTGGCGCGTTGGTTCGTGAGGCTGAGCATGCAGAATCAAAGTCGGATTTTATCCACAAGCTTTCCATATCCCTGAAAGACGCAAACGAAACGGCCTATTAGTTGATTCTTTTAAAGGAAACAGGTTGACCCCTACGAAAGTATCTCCAGTGATGGAATAGAGCTTATTAAAATTCTCACCGCCAGTCTGAACACTGCTAAAAGAAGTAAACTATCCATTATCAACTATCCACTAGCAGTTATCCATTAGATTGCTACCGGTGCTTTGATCGCCGGGTGGCTTTGGTAGTTTTCGAGGGTGAAGTCTTCGTATTGGAACGCAAACAGATCGTTGATGGCCGGATTGAGGCGCATGGTGGGATACGGGAAGGGCTCCCGGCTCAGTTGCAAGCGCGCCTGCTCCACGTGGTTGCTGTACAGATGCACATCGCCAAACGTATGGATAAACTCACCGGATTCGAGGCCACAGACCTGCGCCATCATCATGGTCAGCAAGGCATACGAAGCGATATTGAATGGGACACCCAGAAATACATCCGCACTGCGCTGGTACAACTGACAACTGAGTTTACCATTGGCGACATAAAACTGAAATAAGGCGTGACAGGGCATCAGCGCCATCTGCTTCAGCTCACCGACATTCCAGGCGCTGACGATCATACGCCGGCTGTCGGGATTGGTTTGAATCTGGTGCAACACGTCTTTGATCTGATCGTGGGTTATGCCGTCGGCACCCGTCCATGAGCGCCATTGGTGTCCATAGACCGGTCCTAGATCGCCGTTGGCATCCGCCCATTCATCCCAGATGCGTACGCCGTGTTCGTTGAGATAGGCAATATTGGTATCACCTTTCAAAAACCACAACAGCTCGTAGATAATGCTTTTGAGATGCACTTTTTTGGTCGTTACCAGCGGAAACCCTTCGGAAAGGTCAAAGCGGATCTGGCGGCCAAACAGGGATCGGGTGCCGGTGCCGGTCCGGTCACTTTTATCGGTTCCGGTCTCTAGGATTTCCTGAAGCAGCTGGAGGTACGGTTGCATCGGGTGAAATTATTGTTTGCTTCGGAAATGTTGGGTAATTGTGGCAGCCGTCAGGAAAATAAACACCGTTTCAAGTTGCAGCACCGGGATAATATGCCTGGGAACCACCTGGGTTATATACAGCACGGCAGCGTAATAGAAGCCGATAAACAACGCCAGGAACAGCAGCACCAACTGATTGGAACGAGGCAGTCTGCGCCCGTACGCGATGACCAGGGGTCCTGCGAGCACCATGAGCAACAGCCGGAGCTGATGCCATCTCAGTTGCACCCCATTGATAGACTCTTTAAAAAGCTGAATCCGGCAGTGGAAATTATCTGATACGCCGTACCTGCTTTGAAAAGTAGCATCAGGGTGCGGCATGAGGTAATAGTCTGTCATCTCCCCGTTGTGAGGCACCCACAGGCTGCTTAGATTGGGCATGATGAAGTATTGAAAATATGCCAGTGGGTATTGTTTCTGAAACGCGCTGCCATACCGGGAAAACCGATCGGCCAGTGCATACCAGCCGCCCCATTCTTCCGGATGATTAGGAGCATAGGCCCGTTCCAGTTGAACCATAGGGCTTTTTTCAGTCCACAAGAAATCGGTGGTCACAGGCAACGGCTGAAAACTCATAGTGTCCAGGTACTCGTAAAAATACCGGTGCAGACTGTCCAGTTCCGGACCGGCATTCAACGATTCAAAAGGACGACCTTCCTGTTGCAGGCCCATCACTGCAAACAGCGAGTTGTTGGTTTGGGTCCAGCCGGAAAACGGTGTTTGCACCGCCACATTGTAATGCCGGATGTTTCGCCAGATATCGAATCGGTACAATCCGACTGTGAGCAGCGTGAGGGCGCCTATCTGAATCAGTTTCCTGGTTACAGGGGTGGTGATCAACAGCAGGATCACGATACTCGGCACGGGGTAAAACAGGGCTATGTGACGCAGTTGCAGGCACGCTGCCAGCGCCGCCAGGTGCAGGTAAAACCAGTGGCTTTTACGGGTGCGGATAAACGCAATCAGGCTGGAAACGTAGCACAGGGTACACCCGCTGAACAAACAATCGCTCAGAATATTGATGCAGCTGTACAGACCCGCCGGTTCCAACAAAACCAACATGAGAAGAACATATATCCAGGAGCGTCGTACCCAGTTCAAACCTGCCAGGGTGTAGATTAGCAGCAGGCCACTTCCGGAATACAATAGGAATTGCAGCGCTTCGATCAGGTAAATGCTGGTTGAAAAGGCGTATACAATCCTCAGAAACAAGGCATATCCAATCGGGCGTACACTGGGTGGAAGGTGTACACTCTGCCAAACATAATAGTTGCTGTCCCAGCTAATCTGAGGCATCGGATAGCAATACAGCATTCCGGCTATGGCCGCGAACAGAACGGTCAGTGGCAGAACGATAGATCGGCTTCGGAACATGTAAAAACTGGCTTTGCAGGCACAAGGTAAGGCGGTGAGAAGCCCGTTTCCCGACGACTGCTTCTGATCCGGAACCAACCGGATGGTTTCTAAAAATCATACTTTCGCGATTCATGATTCCGTTCAGTACCCTTTCCATTGTCATCCCTGCTTATAACGAAGGGGCTACCATCCACCGCATTCTCGATAAGGTGCGGGCAGTAGTGCTTTTGGAGAACATCGGTAAGGAAATCATTATTGTCAACGATGCCTCCAAAGACAACACGGAAGAGGCGATTCTGAGCTACGCAGCCGCTTTTCCGGATCTGGGCATCCGGTACGTGCGTCATGAGGTCAATCAAGGCAAAGGTGCTGCCCTGCATACCGGTATTCGTACCGCTACCGGCGAGTTTGTTATCATCCAGGATGCCGACTTGGAGTACGATCCGCAGGAATACAATATCCTGCTGCAACCGGTTCTCAACGGCTTTGCAGATGTGGTGTACGGGTCCCGGTTTATGGGCGGCAAACCGCACCGCGTCCTGTTTTTCTGGCATTCGATCGGCAACCGCTGGCTCACGACCATGAGCAATATGCTTACCAACCTGAACCTTACCGACATGGAAACCTGCTACAAGCTGTTTCGGCGGGAGATGGTCCAGTCGCTGAAGCTGGTGGAAAACCGCTTTGGCTTTGAGCCGGAAGTGACCGCCAAGATCAGCCGGGTGCCCAATGTGCGCATCTACGAGGTCGGAATCTCCTACTATGGCCGTACCTACGAAGAAGGCAAAAAAATCGGCTGGCGCGATGGCTTCCGGGCTATTTGGTGCATTCTGAGATATAACCTCTGGGCCAAGTAAGACCTATCAGTTTTTAAAGGGAGGCTGGAGGTAGGGAGCCAGTTGCTGCCAGGTCAGCAGCAATTCCGGAACCCCGGCTGCACCGGCGGCTATCCGGTATTTCTCGATATAGAAAGTAATGCCCTGGTTTGAAACACTGAATGTGTTTAAGGTGTTCCGGAACACATCCGCCTCGCAATGACAGGCTGCGGTATCCAGCGTCCGGCCATCCGGTTGCAGATACGCCAGTCCAAGCCCTTCAGACACCTGCTGCCGCTCGAAAGGCGTTTCCGACTTGGGATCGGTGGCTTTATCAGCCAAAAGCCGGTTGATTGAAACCGCATTTACTCCGGATAAATTAAGCAGATCGGTGATCCGGATAAGGCCGGTTTGGGTAAACGTAAAGGTTTGAACCCGGCCGTCGCCGTGTGCGCCGCCCAGGTATTCATAGATATCCAATACATAACTGGTGGCGCCTTTCACCGGTCCTGCGGGTTTGCGTGGTTCCAGGCTGTATTCGTACTTGATCAGCGGAAAATCAGGGTTCTGCCGGTGGTCTGCCTGTGCTGCTTCGTATTCGGTACCTCCCGGCGACCAGTCGTTCCGGTGAGAGGCGACCTCTGCTTTAATAAACGTTTCAATGGCGTTCTGCCGGTCTGGCGGAGCCGCAGGCACATGCGCATACAGGCGGTAGAAATCCGTGCTGTCCTGGATCACGTAGCCGGTATCTACCGGTGTTGATGCAACACCAGACATCGGATCGGTGGATGCGGAGTTCTCAGATGGGTCGGATGCTGACGGAGCGGTGCAACTGCCCACGGCGAGGAGCGCCACGAAGAAAAAATTCCGGAACATAAGCGGTAACAGCCGGTTAGCCGGCAGTGGACGGGTATAAAAATCAATCCGGGTTACGGCTGTTGAATACATCCGGACGAATCCAACTCCCAGCGCCGACCTTTGACCTCTCCGGACCAGTTCCGGAAGCCGACCGGTTTCAATTATCTCAATCGCTTCATTAGCACTCTGCCATATGTCTTTCATTTTGCCTGTTAAGGGGATTTTTTCCCAACTTCCGGAAAGTTGTTTTATAGCGCCCAATGCTACGATTGTTGGCGACGTGACTGCCGGTGAGGAATGCTCGTTCTGGTTTAATGCCGTAGTACGTGGCGACGTCAATACGATTACGCTGGGCAACCGGGTCAACGTACAGGATGGTGCCTGTATTCACTGTACCTATCAGAAAACGAAAACCGTGATTGGAGACGACGTTTCGATTGGCCACAATGCAATCGTTCATGGCTGTACAGTCGAAGCCAAGGTGCTGATTGGTATGGGTGCCATTGTGATGGACAACGCATACATCGGTACCGGATCGGTGATTGCGGCAGGGGCGGTTATACTGGAAGGAACGGTGGTGCCACCCGGAACAATTTGGGCAGGCGTGCCCGCCAAACAGGTTAAAACTGTGTCGCCGGAACTAATGGCCGGTGAAGTCGAACGCATTGCTAAAAACTACCTGTTCTACAGCGGATGGTTTAAAGATTTGCCAAAAGAACCGTCTGATGCCGTTGGGCAGTAGGGGCTTTTAGGAATGATTTCGTTTCTGAGACAGCGCACCCTAATTTGCACAAACTTTTTTCTCACATTCTTCTTTTATGAAAAAGATTTTCCTCTCCCTGGCAGCCATCGCCTCTTTTGGCGCTGCCAACGCCCAGAAAATGGGCGACGTATTTGTATACGGTAACATCGGCTATACCGATGTTAAAAACGAAGTTTCGGGTTCCGGAATTCCTACAACTACTACTTCACATGAGCGTACATTTAACTTCGCTCCGGGTATTGGTTACCAATTTGACCGTAACTGGGCGATTGGTCTTTCCGGAAACTTCGAAGCAATGAAGAATACCGTTCCGGCTACCGGCGGTGAAACAGGTACCAAGCAGAGCCTTACCTATGTAGGACCTTTCGTGCGTTACACGCAGCCGTTGTCTCCTATGTTCTTCCTGTATGGTCAGCTGAATGCCCAATATGTACGCGCTAATTACACCGAACTGACAGCAGGCGTTAAAACCGGCGAGCTGGAAGGCAATGGCTTTGCTGTGAATGTAATGCCAGCTCTTGGTATCAACGTAAGCCGCTCGATCGCTGTTGTCGGTAGCTTTGGTAAACTGGGCTATTCCCGTGTAAAGTTGAATGCCCCTACTGGTGGTTCAGATCTTATTGCTTCTGGTATCGACGCCACTTTCGGTAGCAACTTTACCCTCGGGATTCAATGGAACCTCGGTGGCCGTGGCCGGATGCGTACCCGTCGCGAGCCAATGGGTGAAACCCGCAGCATGGACCGCTATCGTGATAACGAAGGCGATACCAAAGAGGAAATGCCAACTCCTCCGCCAGCTCCACGCCGTCGGATGCGTCGCAACTAAGCTTTCCGGAACGGACCATTTACCGTTCTTACAATCAACTTACAACCGCCTGTCACGAAAAATGACAGGCGGTTTTTGCATGCCGGAACCTTTCCGGAACGCACTCATCCCTTATTCTTGGGTGGAAAACAGGTTGCCTGCTGCGGTTCAGGACTCATAAATCACGCATTCAGGCGATAGGCCGCCGCTGGCGTTGAAAATAGCTTTGGGGTACTTAAAAAACCCCCATTTTGTTATGCGCCTCCCCAAACTCACAATTGGTCTCCTGCTGGCAGTTGCAACACTTGCTGCCTGTAAAAAAGAAAGCTCAACCACACCGACGCCCACTCCCACACCAACACCGACTCCCATAACGCCCAAGCGCTGGGTTAAAACCTACCGCGATGTGATTTTGTACGATGACAGCGCGGTAAACGGTGCTCAGTTTCTGGATACCCGGAACGGCATGACCTATAAAATGCGGGAGGTTCCGGATACCCTGCGCAAACATCTTTCGCTGTGCTATTCCGTCACGCAAACCGGCAGCTATCGTTACCTCAGTACCACCGGATCGATCAGCAACTCGGCCAGCGGTGCCAGCAACAGCCTGCTGTGGACGGGCAATCCTTACGGGTTAAATTATTGGTCGGCTGCCGATCTCAATACCTTTGAAATCCGGAATGCGGCTTATGGATCTCCCGAGCTGACCGCACAGGAATTTGATGCAATTGCAGCTTCCGGCGACTGGAATCAGTTCAATACCAAATACAAAGAGAAAAACAGCGGTGGCGAGTATATCGGGTTCGTTTCCGGATCGGACGGACTGGGCAAGCAGGCCTATCTGGGCGAAATCAACAATGCGCTGCGCATGATCATCTACGTAAAATCGGTGAGCGACAATCCGACCAATGGCTTTGTAAAACTCGACATCATTGTAGAAGGTCGCACCGATGCGCCTTCCGGAGCCGCCAATGTAATGCCACCGATGTAAAAACCAGTTTGAAGAATCTGGCTTCATACAAAATGCCCGCTTACGATAAGCGGGCATTTTGTATGAAGTGTAGTGATAGCTCCGGATAATTACTGTCCGGCAGGCGCGCCTTCGATCAGCCGCATCAGTTCATCGAGTCTTGGCGCCAGGATGATTTCGGTCCGACGGTTAAGTGCCCGGCCTTCCGGCGTGCTGTTGGGAGCCAGTGGTTCGTAGGAACTGCGACCGGAGGCCGTCACCCGGGTTGGGGCTACGCTGTAATCGGCCGTCAGAATGCGCACGATTTCGGTGCTACGGGCCACACTCAGCGCCCAGTTGTCCGGAAAGCGCTTGGTGATGGGAATGCTATCGGTATGACCTTCTACCAATACGTTGATATCCGGGTTTTGATTCAAAGCGGCTGCCAGCGTACCCAGGGCTTCTTTACCCTTGGCATTGACTTCTGCACTTCCGGACGGAAACAGCAGGCTTTCGGCCAGACTCACATATACTTTGCCGTTTTTCATGGAAACGGTCAGCTGATCGGAGGTAAAGGAATTGAGAGCTTCGGCAATTTTAGCCCGCAGTCCTTCGGTAGCTTGTCGCTGTCGGTCAATCAGTCCCTGAAGTTGCTGGAGCCGTTGTTGCTGATTCAGCACTTCTTCCTGGGTCTGGTTGAGGCGGTTGGCCGTGCTTTGGTTGGCGGCATCGAGCAGGTTGACACGGCTTTGCAGGTCTTCGCCTTCCCGCACCAGCCGCATGCTGTCCCGTTGCAGCATACCAATCCGGTTTTGAGCATCTACATATTTACGCTTGGCTACGCAAGACGACAATCCGGAAAGGATCAGGGCAGCACCGCCCAGAAGCAAAGGCATTCTCATAACAGAAAAGGGGTTTTGAAGAGGATGGAAGAGATACAAGTGTAGTGTTTTTGTTGCAAACATCTTGCCTCCTATCCCGGATTTATGGCCCGAAACAGGCCATAAACAAGAAAGTCTCTGCCTGAGCAGAGACTTTCGATTTTTAAAAGACGTGTCTTAACCGGTTACTTCTCCCCTTTCACCGGAAAGGCTATCGTGCTTTTATAGCTCAAAGGTGATCGAAAGAGTTCAACTACTCAATAGGTGAGCATAGAATTGAGCACGAGATTGAGCACGAACGGTCGATTTTAGAGTGCGAACGGTCAATTTTAGGCCATTTTGGGCTCATTTTCTATAAATATTTTGTCAGGATTTAATATGTTATGAGGGTCAAAAACTGTTTTGAGACGTTTTTGAAGGGTCAGGGCGGCTTCTGAAAAGGCAAGGGGCAGGTAGTTTTTCTGTGAATACCCGATACCGTGCTCTCCGGAAATTGTTCCGCCCAGTCTCACTACTTCTTCAAACAACAGCGTGATGGCCTGGGGAAGCGTTTCCTGCCAGTCGGCATCGCTCATCGAAGCCTTCACGATATTGACGTGCAGATTCCCATCGCCGGCATGACCGTAGCACACCGACTTAAATCCAAACTGCCGGCCCAGTTCCTTGACCTTTTGCAACAGCAGCGGCAGCCGGGCACGGGGCACGACCGTATCTTCTTCTTTGTACACACTGTGACTTTTGACAGCTTCACCCACCTTGCGGCGAAGCTGCCAGAGGGTTTCTTTCTGCGCCGCATCGGTCGCCAACAACACCTCCTGCGCGCCAAACTGCTCTTCAAGCAGCAGGGCAATCGCTTCGGCATCCTGCAACAGCTGTTCCGGATGGTTGCCGTCCAGCTCTACGAGCAGGTGTGCGGAAACGGCGTCCGGAAGCACCATCGTAGCACCGGTGTATTGCAAGGCCCAGTCCAGTGCATCCCGCTCCATAAACTCCAAAGCGCAGGGCGAAAAGCCGGCCAGAAAAATACCGTTCACGGCCCGGCAGGCATCCGTTGCCGAACCAAAAGGAGCCAGCAGGGTCAGCGTGTGTCGCACCGCCGGAATCAGCCGCAACACAATTTTGGTAATCACGGCCAAGGTGCCTTCAGAGCCGACCAAAAGTCCGGTCAGGTTGTAGCCGGTTGCATTTTTAAGCGTATTGGCGCCGGTCCAGAGAATCTCACCGGTGGGCAACACGACTTCCAGATTCAGCACGTAATCTTTTACCACGCCATATTTCAACGCGCGGGGACCACCGCTATTTTCGCTCACATTTCCACCGATAAAGCAGGAGCCCTTAGACGCCGGATCCGGTGGATAAAACAACCCGTGTGCCGCGACTGCTTCCTGCAACACCTGGGTAATCACGCCCGGCTCGGTCGTGACCTGAAAGTTTTCGACGTCGATGTCCAGAATCCGGTTCATTCGCTGCAAATCCAGTACTACACCGGCCTGAACGGGCAGGGCCCCACCGCTGAGTCCGGTACCGGCGCCCCGCGGCGTTACGGGAATGCGGTGTTCGTGGCAATAGCGCAGGATGGTGCTAATCTCTTCCGGACTGATGGGCTGAAGTACAACCTCGGGCAGAAACCGGAAATCCTCGGTCTGGTCGGCCGCACAGCGCTGTCGGTTTTCGGCATCGGTTAGAATCCGATCCGGAGGCAAGACCGTTTCAAAAAAATGCAGATCGGCTTCGGTAACAGGGCGCAGCATAAAGTAAGGTCAGGATCGTTTTGAAACACACAGGCAAGACCGGTTGAGCCGGTCTTCGGTATGAGCTGTTGTCAAGCAATAGTACTTCCGGAAAACAACCGGCATCGCTTCCGGCTACCCGGTTATTTGTAAACACACTGTAGGGTATGCCGTGTTTTTTGTTCCAGCAAAATGTGCCGGTTGTGGGTCAGGGTACTGACGACTTCCGGAGTGTAATGACGTACGGTCAGCAGGGTTACCTCTTCGTTGCGCAGCAGCCGGTAGTGCGGCCTTAATACTTCGATGAGGTGTTGAAGCTTTTCCGGATCGTTATCGATGCAGGCCACAAAGGAAATGGCCGCATTCTGCAACAGGTTAATCTTCAAACGCAGCTCGGAGAAAATGCGGTACAGCTTACTTAAATTCTCTTCAGTGATAAACGAAAAATCCAGGGTCGTTACCTGCAGCAATACCTGGTTGCGCTTCAGGATAATCAGGGGCGGATAAAACAGACTGCTCGCTTCCTGGTCGATCACGGTTCCGGATGCCTCCGGTTTCAAGAAACAGCGCACATGCAGAGGAATGCCTTTGTTCTGGAGTGGCTGGATCGTTTTGGGGTGAATGACCTGTGCACCGTAGTACGCCATTTCGATCACTTCGGCATAGGTAATCGCTTCGATTTTTACGGTATGATCAAACAAGCGGGGATCGGCGTTCTGCAACCCATCTACATCTTTCCAGATGGTCAGCGATTGGGCATCCAGTGCCGCAGCCAGCAATGCAGCACTATAATCAGAACCTTCGCGCCCCAGCGTCGTGGAGGCATTGTCGGGCGTGGCCCCGATAAAACCTTGGGTTAACAGGATAGTTCCGGCCTGCAAAAGCGGTTCGGCTGTTTTCCGGATCTGCACGAAGCTGTAATCCAGGTCTACTTTGGCTTCCCGGAACTGATCATCGGTACGGATCAGGTCACGCGCGTCTGCCCACTGCGCAGCAAGGCCCCGATCGGACAGAAAAGCAGCGAAAATGCGGGTTGACAACAGCTCGCCCGTACAGACAATCTGATCGTAGTGATAATCCGGGTTCCGCTCCCCACATCCATCAATCGCCCATTGCAGTTCGGTAAAGGTTTCAGCCATTTGCTGCCACGCTTTTTGAAACGCAGCCGGCGACAGAACCGTTTCGGCATAGGCCCGGTGAGACGCTTCCAGCGCAAGCGCTTTTTCGTGGGCGTCGGCTTTTTGTCCGTTGAGGGCTGCAAACACAATGGCTTCCAGCGCATTAGTGGTTTTACCCATCGCAGAGACTACCACTACCAGAGGGGCACTTGCTTTTGACAGAATGGGCAACAAGGCCTCCATGCGTTCGGGGCGTTCAATAGAAGCCCCACCGAATTTATAAACAAGCATAACCGGCTGCGAAGCTACTAGGCATTGAAGAATTGAAACGAGGTATAGCGGTTTCGGATTTTCAAAGAAGAACCTGGCGCGGCCAATCCGGAAATCGCCGTTACTTAAAAATCTCGGCTACACTGAGCGGGCGCTCGTCTTCCCGCCAGATAAAGCGCGACAACCGCATCTCGGCCAGGTTGACCTGTGTAATTGGGTACATCTTCTGTTTGATGTCCTGCTCCAGCAAAATATTTTGCAGGGCTTGATCGCCGAAAAAGACCGTCATGCGTTCACTGCTGACCCGGTTGACGCCCAGATACGCACCACTATCGTCTTTGGGATAGTAAATGCTTTCGGCCTGCGGCCAGACCACCATATGCGAAAGCTGACTGCCTTTAAAATATCCGGTTAGGGTTTTGCCCTGGACCTGATCGAAGATAGCGGCTTGTTCCGGACCGGTGCGAGAGGCTACAAACGCATTGTTGGGAATGAAAATCCGCTTGATGCGGCCGCTGTCGTTTTGCAGCAACAGGGTATCACCGGTTACCTGCGATTGGCGTGCCCAAGCCACCGGCTGTTTCATCAAACGCAGGGTAGAGTCGCGGCGGGTATACGAAAGACTGTCGGCGCGTGCCTGTAAGGAGTCGGAAAATACAATCACATGGCGAAAGCCTATGAAAGCCTGCGACGTGTCTTCCGGAACCGGATTGGATGCGACCACCACAGTCGTATCCGGTGCTCGGTTGCGGGTGGTCCGCCGACGGGTACTTCCGGAATCGGCCCGGACCGGGCGTTCGGTCAATAGGCGTGTTTTTTGCCACTGCAATAAAGCCGAATAGGTGGCACTAAAAAAGGTATCGGCGCGCATGTACAGCGTGTCCAGTCCTTCGGCCTTGCGCAGCACAGGTTTGCGGGTGGCCAAAAGGGTTTTGAGCTTTTCGTTGACAATGGCATGATCGCTCCAAAGCGTAATGTGCTGCACCGTATCCATTGCCCGGACTTTACCGACCGCAATGCCATTGCCGGTGTGGCGGTTGTAATCGAGCTGGTCGCCTTCTACGTACTGCGAACGGTTCCAGATCGACGAGCGTTTGGTAAAATGCGCAATCTCCGCTTTGGAATCGTAGGTGCCGGCCGTAGTACGGAGTTCGCTTTTGTCATTCCGGACAATTGATGCGGCAAAAAACTGCACCAGTTTCGACTCGGTATTATAGCCCAGATCGTCTGAGATGATATTGTAAGCCGAATCGGATACCAGCACATCGCCGGTGAAGCGGGAGTCTTTGTTGCGCACATTGTACCAGCCACTAGTGCTGGTAAGCGTTGTACTGGCCGTTTGCAGCGTACCCCCGTTGGTATAAGTGCCTATTTTAGTGTCGGTGCGATAGGTGAGATTTTCACACCAGAGGTTATCGGTACTATTAAGCAGGTGCACATTGCCGCGCAGAAATGCTTCTTTCTGATTGCCGGTATACTTCAGGTAATCCGACGAGACCTCGGTGCCGCCGGGTTGCAGAATGCGGACGTTACCAAAGGCTTCCAGGTTGTTGGCTGCCAGATCGATGTAGGCACTGTCGCAATAAAACAAGGTGCCGTTCTGTTCGAGCTGCACATCGCCGATCAGCTTGTTGAGCGGACGGCCGTTGAGCTGAATCGATTCAAAGACACGGGCATTGGTGATGGTGACCGGTACCTGGTTGCCCGTTCCGGTCTGGGTCATACCGGAAAGACTCCACAGCAGTAAAATCCCGCAGAGCAGCCAACAGCGATTCCGGAAATGCAGCCGCCTCATAAGCATTACGGCGCAACGGTTTGAGCCCGCCGGCCAAAAATGTTCACGTTGATATACCGGCTTGGATGTTTGCGCAGGTCTTCGGCCAGTTGGGAAAATTCCTGGGCGGTCTGGCTAAGGCTGTTGTATAGCTTGGGATCGTTGATCAGCAATCCCAGCGAGCCGTTTCCGGAATCCATTTTTTGAAGCAGGCCATTGACATTGCCGGCTACCGCCTGTAGATTCTGAACCGTTTCTTCGATTGGAGCGGCTTTGAGGCGGTTGCTGACCTGTGCCAGATTGCTCAGCGTAGCGTCGATATTGGCGCGGTTGCCAGCCAGCATCGCGCTGGTTTTTTCAGCATTGTCGATGGTCCGTCCCAACGCGGCATTCTTACTTTGCAGGTTCTGAGACACCGATGCAAAGTTTTGCAGCGTCGCGTCGAGCGAGGCAACAGCATGATCCAGCTGCCGGCGGGTACCGGCATCAAACACGCTGTTGACACCCGCCAGCAGCGTATCCAGGCGAAGCGTGATGTGCTGTACGTTCTGAAGAATCGGTCTCAACTCTTCCGATAAGGCATCCAGTTTACCCGGCTCCAGGGTTGCAGGCAGGATGGCCCCGTCCTCCAGCGGTTCCCGGCTTTGACCCAGTTCCAGCCGGATGGCTTTGGCCCCCATCAGATCGGCTGAATACAGCTGAGCAACCGTGCCTTTGGGCAGGGTGTATTGATTTTTGACCGTCAGGGCGACCCGAACGCCGTCTTCGCCATCCAGCTCAATTTTTTTGACCCGGCCGACCATCATACCCCGGATTGTAACGACCGAGGACGGCTGAAGACCTTGTACGCCGTCGAAATGGGCATAATAGGTGTTGGTGCTGGAGAATACACTGGCTCCCCGCAGGTAGTAAAAGCCTACGAAAAACACAATCACGGTGATGCTCACGAGCAACCCAATACGAACTTCCTTGGTCATGTTCCGGAACAGGCGTCTTCGCCGCTGGATAAAACGGCAAAATTAACCGATGCATTCCACCTTCCATCATTCAAAACATTAAAGCTGCGGATAGACAGAGGCATTGTACTTTTAAGGCCTACCCCTACTCTCAATTTTTCTTTCGAACGCACCTTTATCTTATGCAGTACGAACTCCGTCAGTCCGGTAAGTTTCAATTTGTGGAAGAAGGCGAGGGCGAGTCCCTGGTATTGTTGCACGGTTTGTTTGGCGCGCTCAGCAACTTCCGTGATCTGGTGGAACATTTCCGGCAATCGTATCGGGTGATCATCCCGATCCTGCCGTTATTTGATCTGGGACTGCTGGATACGAGCGTAGGCGGACTGGCTAAGTATGTAACCCGTTTTATTGAGGCCCGTGGCTTGGGCAAGGTGCATCTACTGGGCAACTCGCTGGGCGGGCATGTAGCATTGGTCTACACGCTGAAACATCCGGATAAAGTCGCAACGCTGACGCTCACCGGTTCTTCCGGACTGTTCGAAAATGGCATGGGCGAAACCTATCCGAAGCGGGGCGATTATGAATACATCCGGAACAAAACCGCCCTCACCTTTTACGATCCGGCGATGGCCACTAAAGAACTGGTGGATGAAGTGTATGGCATTACCAATAACCGGGTAAAAGTGCTCAAGATTATCGCCTTGGCCAAGAGCGCCATTCGTCACAATCTGGGCGATGAACTGAAGGATATCAGTGCGCCCACCTGCCTGATCTGGGGGAAGAACGATACGATTACCCCACCGATGGTAGCCGAAGAGTTTCAGAAGCTGATTCCAAATTCGGAACTGCATTGGATCGATCAGTGCGGCCATGCGCCGATGATGGAAGTACCGGGAGAGTTTAACAACATCCTAACCGGCTTTCTGGCGAAGCATCCCGTACCTTAATGAGGTAAAAGCGTTCCGGATACTCGTCCCGGCACGGACTTTTCCGGAACCGCTTAAAGACAAGATTTTATTTTGACTTCTCTGGAACAACTGCTTGCACCTTCAGTGCCTACGCTGCAACGCAGCGATACGGGCAATGATGCGCTGCAACTTATGGATGACGTTCACCTGGCGGAGATTCCGCTGGTGGAAGAAGGAACGTATGTGGCGCTGATCCGGGAGCAGGATGTGCTGGAGTGGAAGATGCCCGGCGAACCGCTGAGCGAATCGGAAGAACTGCTGACCTACAAACCGGCGGTGTCTATGCGCAGCCATCCCTATGATGTGCTGAAAGTATTGCACTCGCAGGATCTGGCGGTAATTCCGGTGGTAGATACCGAAAACCATTATCAGGGGGCCATTACCCGCGCCGACTTACTGGATTATCTTGTCGAGACGTCCGGAATTGATCAGCCCGGTGCGCTGCTGGTACTGGAGATGGACCCGCGCAATTACAGCCTGAGCCAGATTGCACGGATCTGCGAGCAGGAAGATGTAACGGTGCTGTCGAGCCAGCTGTTTAACAATCCGGATACCCAGATGCTGGAAGTCACGCTGAAAACCAACCGGATGGGTCTGGGTGGACTGGTACAGTCGTTTGAGCGCCACAACTTCCTGGTGAAGGACGTGCATGGCGACCGAAGTGACGATGATGACCTTTCCGACCGGTACGACAACCTGATGGCGTATCTAAACGTATAGGAACCGCACGGACCGGACGATTTGAAGCATCTTTGCCCCGTTGTTGGTATTCCTAAAACCTAATTTTTACAGACGTTGATTGCGATTGACAATGTGCTGCTCTCGGATGAGGTGATCGAAGCGCAGTTTGTGTGCGACCTGGACCGCTGCCTCGGCGGCTGCTGTGTAGATGGCGACTGTGGTGCGCCGCTGACTGAAGCGGAAGCACAGGTGATGCCTGAGGTATTTGCCGATATTCAATCCATGCTTCCGGAAACGCATCTGCAGGCCATTGCCGAGCAGGGTGTGGTGGTCTGGGATGCCGAGCATGGGCAGGTAACGCCTACCGTGCATGGCGGGATCTGCGTGTATGCGCTGACCGATGAGAAAGGTATTGTGAAATGTGCCATTGAGCGGGCGTATGTAGCCGGACAAACGGGGCATCAGAAACCAATCTCCTGCCATTTGTTTCCGATCCGGATTACGCAGAGCGAAGGCTTTGAAGCCGTAAATTACGAGCCGCGCAAAAAGCTGTGTCGCCCGGCCTGTAAACTGGGCAAAAAGTTGAAGATTCCGGTGTACAAATTTCTCAAAGACGCCCTGGTTCGCAAATACGGACTGGAGTTTTACGAAACGCTCGACGCAGTAGCCAACCGGAACGTCGAAGGCTAGGCTTCCGGAACCGTCTTAAACCGGAAAATTCTTGTCTTCGCCGGCCGGGTAATCGTGGTTAAGCATCCACTGAATGCCAAAGGCATCGGTCAGCATGGCAAAGTGGGCACCCCAGAAGGTATCCTGCGGCGGCATGGTTGCTTCACCGCCTTTCGCCAGCGTATGAAATACCTGCGTCAGTTCTGCAACACTATCAAAATTGAGCGACAGGCTCACCTGATTGCCACTGACGGCGTTCATGCCCGGCGGCAGATCGGAAACCATCAGGGTAAGATCACCGGCCTTAAACGTAGCATGCAACACGCCATCAGCCGGCAAGGGCTGCTTCCCTTGCTGCGGCGGCAGTTCGCCAAACCGCTGCATCGCTACAATCTCGCCGTTAAATGCCTGAGCGTAGCGGTCCAAGGCCTGTTGGGCGTTTCCGGCAAAATTGAGGTAAGGGGTGATCGGTTGCATAATGGACTACGAAGAAACGGCATCTGGATTGAAGACGCGTTCCGGAAGGCCGTTATTTTTTCAGGCCTGATTCATAGATCGAAATCCACTGTTGCGGGGTCAGTTTCTGAGCCAGTTTTCCGACCAGCTCGTATGGAATGGCTTCGGGCTTTTTGAAGCGTACGCAGCCTTTGCCCATGTCGAGCTTCGCCGTTGTAGTGGCGGCCCATTCAGCCGTAAACCAGTCCAGTAATTCCGGGCTCATATACAGCCCCACGTGGTGGAGCGCGATGTAATTTTTCTGGGATGCAATTGAAATAAACGGCAGCGGCTCGTTGGCCTTGCAATGATAGCCCGCCGGATACAGGCTGTATGGCACCACGAAGGCCGGCATGCCATAACTCATGGCTTCTTCAAATCCTTCCGGCAGATGCTGGCGCAACGTTTGGCGCAACTGCTGCATCGCAGCCTGCCGGTCCTCCGGAAGCGCATCAAAATAAGCGTTGGTTGAAGGAGCGGTTGCGGTCATGAGATTTTGTTTTGGATAAACTACTGGTTAGGGAGCGTAGTGCGTCTGGGAGCCCAAACGGTTCCCTCCTGCCTAAAGTTATTTGAGCGGGCGAATCTAATCCTCATTGCGCCGATACACAACCAAGTCTGTCGTATCGTACATGGATAGCTCTTGCCTCGTAGGGAACGTATCAAGACGCAGATATGCTCTCCGTATGTAAGATGCCGGATACCTAAGGTTATAAACAATTCCAAGCTCTCCAAGCTCTCCAAGCTCAGGATAGTCATTTGTGTAAACCTTCAATATGCCCTGCTCATCTACCAGGGATCTAAAATTATCGGAACTTACAATGCTTCTTATCAGGGCTGCCTTGTCGCGTTGAGAAACCCGGATTTGGGTTTTTTGATAGCGCTCCGGAAATCCTGTTACCTCATTATCCGTGATTTCGAAATCATCTCTTAACTCAATATTTATATGTTTTAAATATTTAGCGACATCTTTTTTGGAGATAGTAAGCTGGTCTATAGTGTTGACAAACAGGCAACAAATGACCAATGAAATAACTAGTAGAGAAACAATTAATCCAATTATAGATTTTTTCTTTCTGGAATAAATGAATAGTCTAACTCCGATGAACGAAAGGCCCAGCAGAATAAGCAGCCCATAGATCAGAAGCATTCCCATTTCAGATCATTTTGCCTGATAAAAGTACTGCCATCCAAGCTGCCGGTGATAGAGGCAGTCTGGATGGCAGCGCTAAAAAAACAATAGTTCTGTTTGCGGTACGGTACTTACTTCCGGAAGAAGAGCCTATGCTGTTTGCAGTGTGCCGGCCCGCAGTTCGTCGAGAATGCGGTCCATCTTTTCCGGCGTCAGGTTTTCCTGGTAGAATTTACCCAACTGCATCATCGGTGCATAGCCACAGGCACCCAGACATTCGGCCGGCTTCAGCGTAAACATCCCGTCGGCAGTCGTCTGGCCCGCTTCGATGCCCAACCGGTTTTTGACATGGTCCATGAGCTGATCGCTGCCCCGCAGCATACAGGGCCCGGTGTGGCAAATCTCAAGCACGTATTTACCAATCGGCTTCAGATGAAACATCGTGTAGAACGACGCTACTTCATACACCTCAATCGGACTCAGGCCCAACAGCGAGGCTACATAATCCATCGTCGGTACGTCGAGCCAGTGCCATTCTTCCTGCGCCAGATGCAGCACCGGAATCAATGCACTTTTCTTCTTGTCTTCAGGATAACGGGCTATGATTTCCCGGAACCGAGCCATCCGGGCATCAGAAAATTGAATACTCATTTAAATGCTTTAATTCGTTGTGTATAGTTCCGGAATCAGGTTATCCGTCCAGTTCACCGGCAATCAGGTTCAGCGACGACATGGTCAGAACCGCATCGCTCAGCAAACCGCCTTTAATAATTTCCGGAAAAATCTGGTAGTAGATAAAGCAGGGCCGGCGGAAGTGCAGCCGGTACGGGGTGCGTCCGCCATCCGAAATCAGGTAATACCCCAGTTCGCCATTGCCGCCTTCGACTGCATGATACACTTCACCAGCCGGGATTTCCGTCTCGCCCATGATGATCTTGAAGTGATAAATCAACGCTTCCATCTTGGTATAGACATCCGGCTTTTCAGGCAGGTAATATTCCGGAACATCGGCGTGGTAGATATTCGGGTCCAGATCTTTCAGCTTTTCGACGGCCTGCTTGATGATGCTGTGGCTTTCCCACATCTCGGCGTTGCGTACCTGGAAGCGGTCGTATACATCGCCCGTGCTGCCTACCGGAATAGCAAAATCAAAATCCTGATACGAGCAATACGGCGACGCTACCCGCACATCGTAATCGACGCCGGCGGCCCGCAGATTGGGTCCGGTAACCGAATACGCCAGGGCCATTTCCGGAGTAATCGGACCGGCACCCTGACAGCGCTCCATAAAGATGCGGTTGCGCGTCAGCAGGCTTTCAAATTCCTTCTGCACTTTCGGGAACACCTCAATGAAGCGGTGAATCTTCTGCCAGGCCGTTTCGTTGAAGTTGCGCTCAAAGCCGCCAAACCGTCCGATATTGGTGGTCAGGCGCGAGCCACAGATTTCTTCATAAATCTCATAGATGCTTTCCCGCAGCTGGAATACATACGTAAACGGCGTCAGCGCTCCGGCATCCACTCCGATCACCGAGTTGCACACCAGGTGATCGGCAATCCGGGCCAGCTCCATAATGATGACGCGCAGATAGTCAACGCGTTTCGGAACCGTAATGCCCGTGAGCTTTTCAAAGCAGGTTTGCCAGCCGATGTTATTGATCGGCGAGGAACAGTAGTTGAGCCGGTCGGTGAGCGGCTGTACCTGGTAAAACGGCCGGCGTTCCGCGATTTTTTCAAAGGCGCGGTGAATATAGCCGACGGTAGGCGTCGCTTCTACAATCCGTTCGCCATCCAGTTCCACGATGTTCTGGAACACCCCGTGCGTGGCCGGGTGCGTAGGACCGAGGTTGATGGTCGTCGTCTTGGATACCAGCGCATCTTCGGCGAGGTGGCTGTAGTGCTCCTGTACGTCGGAAACCGGAATGTTGGTTGGAATATCAGCGGGCATGAAAAATCGTTTTGTTTAAATCACCGAAACCGGTGGCCGGAACTTTCGTTCCGGAAGCGTATGGATCAGAAACTACCGCCCCGGCCAAACATCTCATCGTCTTTGTCGCGGCGGGTCGGGTCTTCCATCGGAAACTCTTTGCGCATCGGGAAGTAATCCATCTCGTCTACGTTCAGAATCCGGCGCAGGTTGGGATGGCCTACAAAGTTGACCCCGAAATAATCATAGGTTTCGCGCTCCATCCAGTTGGCTCCCGGAAACAGTTGCGTGGCCGTAAAGACATCCGGCTTGTCAGACGGCACATACGTTTTGACCCGCAGCCGCTTGTTTTCCGGAAGATTGTGCAGGTGATACACCACGCACAACTCTTCGCCGGCACGTTCCGGATAATGCACCGCAGCGATATCGGTCAAAAACTGAAACCCGTACATATCATACAGATGTTGCAGCAGCCTGAGGCTATCGGTGTTTGTAACAACCGCTGTCAGCAAACCATAACTTTCTTCAAATCCTTGCAATGAATCGCCAAATGAGTCTTGCAACTGCTGTTGCAAGACAGCGTTGGCAGAAGGGGGGGCAGCTGCGGTGTTTTCCGGAAGAATCTCAGGCGTCGTCATGCGTTAGGATACAAACCGCTTGGCGGTTGGAAGTAAATACTGAAATGAAGGGTACTGGTACGCGCGTGTTACTGGATGCCGTAGCTTTCGAGCAGCGACTGGTATTGATCCGAAGACCGGCGGCGTAGGCTTTCGGTACCGATCAGATCCTGAATGCGCATCACGCCTTCAATAATGCCTTCCGGACGGGGCGGGCAACCGGGCACGTATACATCCACCGGAATGATCTGGTCGATGCCCTGCAAAACGGAATACGAGTCAAAAATACCACCCGAGCAGGCACAGGCACCGACGGCAATCACCCAGCGCGGCTCGGCCATTTGCAGGTAGACCTGCTTCACGACCGGAGCCATTTTCTTGGCAATCGTGCCCATCACCATCAGCAGATCACACTGGCGGGGCGTAAAGCCCATCCGCTCCGAGCCAAAGCGTGCCAGATCGTAGTTGGCTCCCATCGTAGCCATAAACTCGATGCCGCAGCAGGAGGTAGCAAAAGGAAGCGGCCAGATGGAATTTTTGCGGGCCAGGCCCACCACTTCCGAAAGTTTGGTGGCCATAAAGCCTTCGCCCATTACGCCTTGCGGCATCTGAGGCACTTTCGGATGGGGATTATGTGTTACCGGACGAGCCATAATATAAAAGTTGATGCCGCCCGAAGGCGACCGAATGATTTAGAAAAAGCGACCGTCTGTCAGAACGGAGCGACTGGGTAAAACAAGAACCGAGCCTTAAAAGTTTTGAAAAAACAACCGGTTTTCCGGAAATCGGCGGACCGGAGTGCTTTTCAGCACTTTAATCTTCCCACTTCAGCGCGCCTTTTTTAAGAATGTAGATAAACCCGCAGAAAAAGAACGCCACAAACATCACTACCGCCAGAAAGCCTTCGGTGCCCAGCGCCCGGAAGTTGACCGCATACGGGTAAAAGAAAATGACCTCCACATCAAACAACACAAACAGAATGGCTACCAAAAAGTATTTAATTGCCATTGGCTGGCGCGCGTTGCCGACCGATGGAATCCCGCTCTCGAAGTTTTCGAGCTTATCATGCGTACGGCGCTTAGGCCCCAGCAGCGACGAGCCAAACAAGGTAAGGACTACAAAGCCGATGCCTACCAGCAGCTGCAAGACAATCGGCAGGTAATTGATAGGCGTGTTGGCAACAGCCTGAAACAGCATCGGAAACATAACGGGTATTAAAACAAGGACGCTGCAAAAGTAGGCTGCCCGTCCGGAATTGCCGGTGTCTGTAACGGTCTTTCCGGAAACGAGCCTGTCAGATCTTTTTTCCGGGAAGCTGCTGTCCTCCAAAAGCAATTCTGGTCGTTTAAAAGGGTTGCTTGTTATCAGCAGGTAAAATCACTATGATCTCTGGATTACCTTCGCCTGTTTGCCAAAATCAATCGGTCTTTTGTCCAGTTCATCTGTCGCTTCCCCTTCCGGAACGGCCGTTAAAGCGGTCTCGCCACAATCACGACTTTGGTTGCTGCTATCCCGGCTGGGACTGCTGGTAGGGCTGTATGCGCTGTGCCGGATTCTCTTTGTTTACTGCAACAGCAAGGCCTGGCAACCGGACGTTTCGGTAGCCTCCCTGCTTTGGAACGGACTGCGCTTCGATCTGTCGGCGATCGCCATGACCAATATCTTATTTGTGGTCCTAAGCCTGATTCCGGCGCCGTTTGCAGATCGCCGGGGCTGGCAGCGGTTGTTGCAGGTGCTTTTCGTGGTTGTCAATGCCATTGCACTGCTGGCCAATTTTGTAGACATCGCGTACTTCCCGTTCAGCCACAAGCGGATGCAGTTTGATGCCCTTCGTTTTGTAACCGGCCAGAAAGGAACGGAATTTTATACGCTCCTGCCGCAGTTTCTGACGCAGTACTGGTATTTGTTGCTGCTGTATGCGTTGGTAGTGGTAGTGTTGGTCTGGGGCTACCGGCGTTCGCGGCGGCTTCGGTTGACGTATGTCGTTCCCAAAGCGCGTTATTACCTGCTACAGGGTTTGCTGTTCATTTTCGGGGCCGGTCTCAGCATCCTGATGATCCGCGGCGGACTGCAATACATTCCGATCAACGTAGCCAATGCCGGGGAACAGGTAGGAGCACAACATGCGCCTGCGGTGCTGAATACTCCGTTTTCGGTGATTGTTACAGCCGAGCGCACCGAGCTGCCGCCCTATCAGTATTTCGATGACAAAGCTATTGAACCTGCATTCCGGGGCATCCATACGCCGGCTTCGCAGGCGCCCTTCCGGAAGAAAAATGTGCTGGTAATAATCGTAGAAAGTTTGTCCAAGCGGTATGTGCATGGATTAGGCGGCACCATTCCCACACCGTTTCTGGATTCGCTGCTGGCACAGAGTCTTGTATTCACCAATGGGTTTGCCAATGGTGAAGAATCGATTCAGGGGATTCCAGCCGTGCTGGCGTCAATTCCGTCCTGGCATACCGAACCGTATATCTATTCCTCGTACGCCAACAACCGGATTTCGTCGCTGGCCGATCTGCTGGTGCCGCAGGGCTATAGCACCGCATTTTTTCATGGCGGACAAAACGGTACGATGGGATTTGATTTATTCAGCGGCATGGCCGGCTACCAGTCGTACTACGGACGCAGCGAATACGCCAATGACAGCGACTATGATGGGCACTGGGGCATCTGGGACGAACCGTTTTTGCAGTTTACGGCCCGCAAACTCACCAGCCTGTCCCAACCGTTCTCTGCGGCGGTGTTTACGCTCAATCCGCACCATCCGTTTAAGATTCCGGAAGCCTACCGAAGCCGTTTTGCCGAGACTGGTCATCCGGTGCGCAGTGCCGTCCGGTATGTGGACTATGCCCTGTCGCAGTTCTTCAATACGGCCCGGCAGCAACCGTGGTTCCGGAATACCCTTTTTGTACTGGTGGCTGATCATGGCTCGCACCGGCTTGAGGACATGCCGTATACACCGCTCGACGATTACCGGATTCCGATTGCCTTTTACACACCAGACGGTTCCCTGGCACCCCGTCAGGACAGCACCGTAGCGGCCCAGATTGACATCCTGCCGACGGTGCTGGATCTGTTGCAGTATCCAAAACCTTATTTTTCGTTGGGCCACAGCCTGGTAACACCTGAATCCGGCTGGCAATCGCAGTCGATCAGCTTTCTGAATGGTATTTACCGTCGGGTCGACCCGGCCTACAGCTATGAGTTTGATGTGACCAAAGGGCTGGCACTGTATCAGTGGCATACCGATCCGTTCTGTACCCAAAACCTGATCGCAGATCCGGCGCATGCGGCTGCGCGCGAACGGGCTGACAGTGCGCTCAAAAAAACGCTTCAGATCTATGCCGAAGCGCTTCGGGGCAACCGGATGTACGTACAGCCATAAGCCTACCTTTGCGGCCACTTCCAGAACTGGATTCCGGAACCCAACTTTATATATGAAAAAGCATCCCAAGGACAGTCACAATGTGATGAGTGAACTAGTGCTACCCAATGATACCAATACACTTGGCAATCTGATGGGTGGGCGGCTGATGCACTGGATGGATATTGCAGCGGCGGTATCCGCGATGAAACACTGTAATTGTCCGGTCGTGACTGCCTCGGTAGATAATGTATCGTTCTCCAATCCGATTAAACTGGGCAATCTGCTGACCATCGAAAGCCGCGTAACCCGTGCCTTCAACTCCAGCATGGAAGTTTATCTGAACGTCTGGGGGGAAGACCTGAGTGCGCAGTACCGGTATTTGTCCAACGAGGCGTACCTCACCTTTGTAGCGCTGGACCCGAATGGCCGACCGCGGATCGTTCCGGAACTGGAGCCGCAGACCGAAGATGAGCAGCAGCGGTGGGAGGGCGCCTTGCGCCGGCGTCAGATCCGGCTGGTATTGGGTGGCAAGATGAAGCCCAACGATGCCGGGGAACTTAAAGCCTTGTTTGTGGACCCGAATAAGCCTATAGTCTAAAAAAAGAAGCCGCGCTGTAACTACAGCGCGGCTTCTTTTTGGAATAGTTCCAAAAGGGTTCCGGAATCCTTAGGAGATGATAAACGGCTTCACGATATCGAGTACCGCAGTCATGTCCAGTGGTTCGTCGAAGGACTGCGTACCGAGGTCGGCACCGATGAAACCAGCAATGTCCACACCAGCCTGGTTGGTTACATTTTCGCCGGCATACGACTTTTGAATCAAGGCATCCACTCCTGCATTACCAGTTGTAATATTGGATTGGGCCTGAGTAATCCATGGACGAATGACACCTACATTGGTGGCACTGCTGCGGTTGGAACGCATGTACCGGATGTGAGCTGCGTGACGTGCTTCTACCGAGTGAATCTGCAGTGCGGCCTGAAGAATGCCATTGTAGGCATCGCTGATGATGCGGGGTGCCTGACCTTTGTAGGCCCGGACACCGGTGTCTTCAAAGGTCTGCGCTACTGCCAGGAACACATCATAGCTACTGAAAACAGTTGCAAACGGACCCGTACCCGGACCACCCGCAGAACCAACGCCGCCGGAAAAATCAAAGTTGGCCGCTGTTTTGGAGATTGGGGTACCACCGGCATTTCTGATAGTTGTGGTCAGGAACGCCACGTGGGCAACTTCGTGATCACGGATCGTAGTGATCGCTCCTTGTGGTGCGCCACTCGGAACACCGATGTTACTAAAGTTGTTGACACCGGCTTTGTAGAATTCGGCTTCCAGGTGTTCAAGAGTCAGCGCGTAGTTGAGGATGTCGACTGCTTCGGTGGCAGACTGCCCGTAAGCTTTCTTAAGCAACCCGCCCAGAGCAAGCGGAGCAGCGGTAAGGGCTACACCCTTCATAAAGGTGCGGATGGCCGACCGGCGCTCAGAGGTCCGCTCGTAAAATTCCGGATCTTCTGAGTGAAGATGGTTGAAGATATTTTGGAGATTCATGATTAAATCGAGCTGGGAGTTTAGGAAGTAGGGAGATAGGAAGCGTTCAGGCTCTCATTAATATACATACCGGCCAGTTTGAGCACCTCGGAAGGAGGCAACGCACCATCCAGTCCCTTGGAATTATCTGCGCCAAACGTAGCAAGCGTGCTCAGGTTGGCAAACGAGCCGTTGCTGAGCAGGTCACGAATCAAAGCCGCATGGCGTGCTTCTACACTCACAATTTTACCGGCAATCGCCAGATAATCCGGATTTTTAATCAGATTGCCTGCTCCATTGTAGGCAGCTACACCCAGATCTTCAAAGGTCTGTGCAGTCGTTAGGACGCTGGTCCGGTCTGAGAAGTTAATAGCACCAAACTTGGGCGTCAGATCCTGGATTGGATTTGCTTTAGCTGCAGTAATAGCCGCTTTAAAGAACTTGGCATGGCCTTCTTCGTGCTTGGCGATCTCTTTTAGTAGATCCATTTCACCGGTAGTGAAAGCGCTTCCGGAAGAAGCTACCACCTGTGCATAAAACGCTGCTTCCAGCTGCTCCAGCGCATAGGCGTAGTTCAGAATGCCTACATCACCGCTTCCAAGATTTAAACCGCCACTAACGCTGGCTCCGTTATTGTCATCGTCCTTGTTACAGGAAGCCAGGCTAGCCATGCCCAGACCTGCGCCCGCCAACAGACCAGCGGTGCCCAGAAAGCGCCGACGGCTGTAACCGGTGCCCGAGTTGGTAAGAAGCCCTTCGGCCGGAAGGGTTTTGTTTTGTTCGCTCATAATGAAGCTGATTTAAGGGGATGAAAAGGGTACGTTAAAACTATTATGCCATATGATGATCTGAATACTAAAGCATTCACATGGAAAAGCACTACATGAAGCAGTACTTCTGTAGATACGAACTTTCTTCACAGTCGGTTTTGGATTCCGGTCAGAAATACGTTGGAAGTATTCTAGGAGTGGAGCAGCGCCCGCAGGTAGGCATCCCAGTCCGGGCGCTCCAGCCCATATTCGTGCCGGAATAAAGACTCCAGATCGGGATAGCGCAGCAAACGCTTAACACCTGTTACGCCTTCCTTCCGGAAAACCTGGGCGCAAAGTAATCCGTTGACTACGTGATCAATATGAAGAAATTTATCGTCCGATAATACCTGATCGTATTGCGAAAGATTTACGTCCGGATGCGCAAGCAAATAGGTTCGTAACCGTGCTAACTGGTCTTTGAAAGGCACCCCCAGACTACCGCCGAGGTAGTAAATGAGCCCATGATTTATGGGTGAATGACCGTACACCGGATTGAGGTAGAGGTGCAATACTTCATGGAAATATGCTTCACCCAGCCCCTGACAATAAATAATCCGGCTTTCATCATCGGCATAGCCGGAAGGATTATTTTCATCGCTGCCCACCACATAATCCAGTCCTTTCATTCGGGCCAGTTCAGCCGCAGTCGCCGCGTAGAAATACCGAAACGGTTTTGTGGCAGGAAATCCCCACTCGTTCTCAAACGACCTCATCCGTTGAAGCAGTGAATCGCTGCGATTTTTATTGAATGCAATCGTTTCCGGAAACGTGTAATAAATAGGTCCGTTTACGACGGTCCGGTACCGGTCGGCGTGGTGCTCGGTTTCGGTGTGGAACCGCTGCCGGCCGGAGTCGGCATACACGTAATGATTGACCAATGCGAACGGTGTCAGCACCTCATTCGTTTGCCAGGCCAGCAGCGTTTTCAGGTGTACGTACTTTCCGGACGGTTTTGCATAGAAAATCGTGGCCAGATCCGCCATCAGGTAGGTGTTGCCATCGGAGGCAATCGCGTGGAGGAGGGGGTCGGGAATCAACGCCGACCGGCACTGAGCAGGCGTAAAATACTGACTGAAATCAGGCGTCTTTCCGTTCTGAAAAGCGCCTGTGTAGGTTTGGAGAAATTGCACGGCCTCCCGGATGGGCGCCTGAGCCGTATCTATAAACGGGCTGATGGCCAACCGCTGTGCCTGACTTTGATAAGCGGCGAGCAGTGCAGCAAAAACAAGAAACAGAGAACGCATAGGATGCACTCAAGATAATCGCTTTCCGGAAACAGAAAAGCAAAAGTGAATTACCAGTTCCTCTTGATGGCAACATCAATCCGGATCGTTGATTCCTGATGACCAGACCGGGACGGCTTCTTCCGGAATACTGTAAAGAATGGGTTCATCCCCATTGATACCGTTTAGCAGTGGTTCTACTCGGGCATAGGTCCTGATTACTTGTACTGCTGCAATCGCAGCCGGAATCCCGAACAGATTTGCTACCATATTGAGTGAAGTGACTACCAGATAATCATTCAGATCTTTTGGGATTCCTACGAAAGTATAAGGTAGATAGCTTGCCAGATTATTAAGTATCCAGATCGTCCACCAGATGCCCACTTTCCGGGAATGAAGCGAAGTCGGAACCTCCACCTCTTCTGTATCCAGAAGCCTCTTGCTTTCTATGTATAGCTCCTGCATAATGTGATAAGGCCGGCCCAGGTTGAGAAGCGGTACAAACCAGGCACCCGCTGCCCAACCTTCAGAAAACGAAAGATTATCGGCTTTCTGATGGAGGTTATAATAGGATCTTCTGAACCAACGGATAAAGAGAATGCCGGCACTAATAAGCGCAACTGACTGTAAGAAACGGATGATTTTTTCTCTAAGATCGTTGAGCTGCGCCGTAAAGGCGGGAATTTCCTCTCCTCTGCTGATATCTTTCAAAAGATTGTATTGCAGTAAAGAAGATCCAAAGCCTAGAATATCCAATGTCATGACAATCCAGATCATCATGATTGCATAATCTGCTCGTTTATTGTTACTGCGAAGTGTACTAATAGGAGTCATTCCGGACTGGTGCGCCATTTAAAAAATATCCTTTCTACAATGATACTGTTTACGAAAGACAGGTACAAGCCGCCAGGGATAAAAAGCTCTTTCCCCAAACTTGAGAACAAAAAACAAGAAACAGAAAACGTATAGAATGAACTCAGGGTAATCGCTTTCCGGAAACAGAAAAGATCATTTTCCAAAATAGAAAAATATAAAGTACTATAATAAGAAGGCGTTTTACAGGCGCATGGATTTCTGCTAATAGTATCGGGTTCAAACTATTAAGTATATTAAAATAAATTTCTAAATCAAGTTGGTAATCGCATAAGGAAGCTCAAGCGCCTGTAGGCCTCTTTAAAGGGGTTCATCTGGTCTTCGATTTGTATGGGTGGCGATTCACCCTTTTTCGTTTTATATGAACACCTTTAAAAATTACCTTCTCTTAACCACAACCGGACTCTTACTGGCTACCGGTTGTAAAAAAGACGACACGTCCGGCACCCCTTCAACGGGCGGGGGCGGTGGCGCTACGGCCTCCATCGGAAATGTCGAGTCTGCTCCCATTCCCAACCAGTACATTTTTGTGATGAACATGACGCCTCAGGGAAGCACCCACCAACAACGTCTCAACAATGTGATGAGCTCTATAAACGGGTTGCTTTCTACTGTGGGAATCCCACTGCTCACAGATGTCAAAGCGGTTTTCTCAGATGCACTAACCGGCTTTGTGGCCAATGTATCGGCTGCCCAGGCCGCTGTAATCGCTCAAAACGGTATGATTAAATACTACGAGCAGGACCAGATTCTGGGCTATAAGCCGTTCAACATCCTGTTTCCAACCCCGGTTACGCAACCTGCCCAAACAGTTGGATACGGTGTGCAACGAACCGGCCGGGCCGACGGTACCGGAAAGCGTGCGTGGATTATCGATACCGGCATCGACTTCGATCACGCCGATCTGAATGTCAATCAATCGCTGAGCCGTAGCTTCAGCACTTCGCTGTCGGCCAATGATGATAACGGCCACGGTACCCACGTCGCGGGGATCGTAGGTGCCAAAGACAATACCATCGGAGTGGTAGGGGTTGCACCAAATGCCACGCTGATTGCCGTGAAGGTTTTGGCGTCCAACGGCAGTGGCCAGACCTCAGATGTGATTCGTGGGGTTGACTATACGGCTGCCAATGCCACGGCAGGCGATGCGGCCAATATCAGCCTTGGCGGTGGGCTCAGCGTTGCGTTAGATGATGCGGTTCTGGCACTGGGTGCCAAAGGTGTCCGGGTGGCGATTGCTGCGGGTAATTCCGGTCAACCGGTCAGTACCACCAGTCCGGCCCGCGTAGATGCCCCGAATGTGTATTCGGTCAGTGCCTGTGATGCCAACGACAATCTGGCTTCGTTTTCAAATTACGGTCCGTCAGTAGATTTTGCCGAGCCGGGCGTTCAGATTCTGTCAACGTACAATGACGGCATGTACCGGACGCTGAGCGGAACGTCGATGGCAAGTCCACACCTGTGTGGCCTGCTGCTGATTATCAACGGTTCACCCCGAAACGGCGGTACCGTCAGAGGCGATAAAGACAGCAGTCCGGATGTGATCGGCATTAAATAGCCGATCTCACCAAAGACCATAAAAAATCCCGTTTCCGGAACTTCCGGAAACGGGATTTTTACAATTAAAAGGTTGTTGCTTAGACGCGACGACCAGCGTTCGGTCCGCCTACACCACGGCTCGGGCGACCTGCACCTTGTTTAGGCCGGCCATTGTTGCCACCGCCGGGTCCACGGCCACCGCCGCCACCACGGTTACCAGGTCCACGACCGCCGCCTTCACCGCGCTCGTTACGGCCTTCGTTGCTGCCGCCCTCGTTCCCATCTTCATCAGCGGTCATCATGTTATCATCAGCACCTTCGTCGGTAGCGTCTTCTTCACCGGCTTCTTTGGCCTGTGCACGCTCGTCGAGGCCTTCCATGATGGCTGCAATGAGATAGTTGGTAATGATTGCAATCGACTTGGTTGCGTCATCGTTGGCAGGAACTGCGAAGTCTACTTTCGAAGGATCCGAGTTGGTATCTACCATCGCGAAGGTGGTAATACCCAAACGCTTGGCTTCGGCCAGTGCAATGTGCTCGTGCATGATGTCTACCATGAAGATAGCAGCAGGCGTACGGCCCATCTGAGCGATACCGCCCAGCACTTTGTCCATTTTATCGCGGCTGCGCGTCAGCGTCAGGCGCTCTTTCTTGGTTACAGAGTCCATCGTGCCGTCGGCCAGCATCTTGTCGATAGTCTGCATTTTCTTCACCGAGCGGCGAATGGTATTGAAGTTGGTCAGCATACCACCCAACCAACGGTCGGTCACGTAGGGCATACCCGCTTTTTGAGCGGCTTCGGCTACGATTTCTTTCGCCTGCTTTTTGGTAGCGACAAACATGATTTTCTTACCGCTCTTGGCAATTTGCTTCAGGGCAGCAGCGCTCTCTTCAAGGCCTTCGATGGTCTTGTTGAGATCAATGATGTGAATGCCGTTTTTCTCCGCGAAGATGTAAGGCAACATCTTCGGGTTCCATTTTTTCTTCAGGTGACCAAAGTGGACACCGGCTTCCAGCAACTGCTGGTGAAGGCTTTTATTTTCTTCCATGATAATGGTAGACAGAAGTCGGTTTGAGAAGCATCAAGCAGAAAGAACCAGGGCGCGGACTGATGCGTAAAAACGCGGATAAACAGATTCCGGAAAACTCCTGATACTTACTACTAAATACCTGATACTTAAAAAATTAGCGTTTAGAGAACTGGAACGAACGACGGGCTTTGCGCTTACCGAATTTCTTGCGCTCTACCATCCGCGGATCGCGGCGCATGAGGCCTTCTTTCTTCAGCATCGGACGATAGGTTTCGTCTACCTGCGTCAGTGCGCGGGCAATAGCCAGCTTAATAGCTTCTGCCTGACCTTTCTGACCACCACCTTTTACGGTAGCTACGATGTCAAAACCAGTGGTAGCGCCTTCGATGGTTTTCAACGGCAGCTCAACCTGATTTTGCAGGTACATAATCGGGAAGTAGTCTCTGTACTCTTTGCCATTCACCGTGACAGTGCCGGTGCCTTTGGACAGATAAACCCGGGCAACCGCATTCTTACGGCGACCCACGGCGTTTTTTTGCTTTTCCATTCCGGAAGATTAAAATACGGGGTATAAAAGGAAAAGAAGGATTAAGCCTGTTGCTTGGATTTAATGCCTTCGATAGTCATTGTCTGTGGCTGCTGCGCCGTGTGCGGATGCTCGGCGCCTTCATACACAAACAATTTTTTGAACATGGCGCGACCCAGACGGTTTTTAGGCAACATGCCTTTGACCGCACGCTCAATCGCTACGTTCGGACGACGGGCCAGCAGTTTTTTGGCGGTTTCGCCTTTCTGGCCTCCCGGATAACCGGAATACGTCAGGTATTCTTTGTCTTCCAGTTTGTTGCCGGTGAAGGTCACTTTGCCGGAGTTGACTACGATTACATAATCGCCGCAATCAAAGTGAGGCGTGTAATACGCCTTGTTTTTGCCACGCAGCACATGGGCAATTTTGGTGGCCATGCGTCCCATGGTCTGGTTGGTGGCATCTACCACATGCCATTTGCGCTCCACGATCTTCTCGTTGGCGCTCTGGGTTTTAAAACTGAGATGTCTCATCGCTTGGGAAAAAGTAAAAACGAATAGGACCTGCAACTACAGCAACAACCATAGTTGCAGGGAGCGCAAAAGTACTTCTTTTAGATTCAAAAAACCTAGTTTTTGAAGGCCTGTTTTTCAAAAGAGACGCTAATTGCATTGATTATCAATGAATTTTCGACCCAATTATTTTAGAGGCTTCCAAAAGCGTCGTGCATCCATGCTTCCGGAAACGACCGAAAGTAACGTTCCGAAGCCTGAACAATGCCTGAAAGGCGTCTTTAGAAACCGCAATACATTCCGGAACCGGAGACTGCTATCAGCTTCTTCCGGTAAGCGTCCGGAAAAAGGCCAGAAACGCCTCCTGTTGCTGTTTGGGGTTGAAATGAGTGGCGTTGACAGCAGCGATGTGCTGCCGCATCCCGATCAGCGCTGCATCGGAAAGGTCCGCCAACACCGACAGGTGGTTTTCCAGCGCCCGGACATCGCCCGGAGGCAGTGCCCAGCCCAGCTGATGCTCCTGGAGCAGTTGGGCACCTTCGCCCGTACCCAGAAAGGTAATAGGCAGGGCTGCTGACAGGGCCGAAAAAATTTTACTGGGTACGGCTCCGTAAATAGTTGTTCGGAGCGACGACAGCGCAAAATCGTACTGCGGCAGTTTCCGGAACATCTCCCCGGCTGGCAGCAATCCCTTGTAGATGATCCCCCGTTCGGGATGTTGGATGGTAAACGCCTCTAGCGCCTTGCGGTCGGCACCGTCGCCATATACATGCAACACCAGCCGGTGGCTGGCAAAATCAACGTCCTGTACCAGCTTCAGAATGCCCTGCACCGGACCGATCAGGCCTGCATACACCATTTGCCGCGGGCGACGATCCGAAACGAAGGGTTCCGGAAGAGCCGGATGCGTGGCGGGCAGGTTGCGGTACAGAAACTGCGGTTTGAAGGCCGGATGGCGTTGGCGCAGATAACTTAAAATCTCGGCCGACTGGCCCATATGACCCTTCGCCTGTCGGAACAGCCAGCTTTCGGCCCGTTGCAAACTCTGATATATCGGTCCGGCCCGGAGTGCACCCAACTCACGGGCCGTCAAAGGCCAGAGGTCGGATATGTTGAGCAAAAACGGAATCCTGGACCGGCGTGCCAGCCAGGCGCCGCACAATGCCAGTGGGAGTGGCGGCGACGAAATAATCATCCAGTCCGGCTGAAACGCTTTGATCACCTTTCGCCCGTACCGAAGCAACGCTCCCGAAAGCGACAACAGGCTGCCGGTACGTATCCTCCGCCGGGGGGAGTGCGATGGCGTAAACGGCATCCGGTGAACGGTGATGCCCCCTACCTGCTCGGTAAAAAGGCCCTTGCCCACATAATCAGGAAAGACAGCACCTGTTGGATAGTTGGGCATTCCGGAAAGCACAGCCACTTCATATCCGGCATCGCGTAGGAGCTGCGCCAGTCCCTGCATGCGCAACGGGGCCGCCCCGATCTCGGGCGGATAACTGTTACACAGCAATAAAATGCGAAGCGGACCGGTCATCGAAAAAGCAGGCAAATATAATTACCTGCTTTTTTAAGAGATATCTGATTCAGAATCATAGACAAATAAAAGTGCTGAAGCATATTTTTCGCGTCAGACGGAATCCATTACAGCTATACCCTGTATCCTCTTTGGGCAACTGAAATCCAGAAGATCTGAAGCAGCACGGGCTTTAACTCCGGCGTTCGCCTACCTGCTGCCGCCACATGGCGTAGTACAATCCTTTTTCATCAAGTAGCTGCTCGTGCGTGCCTTGTTCGGCAATGCGGCCCCGTTCCAACACATAGATCCGGTTGGCATGGAGAATCGTACTGAGCCGGTGGGCAATGAGTACGGTCATCTGTTGCTGCCGGGTCGAAACGGCCCGGATTGTAGCCGAAATCTCTTCTTCGGTAATTGAATCCAACGCAGAGGTGGCCTCATCAAACAGCAGCAACCGCGGATGACGCAGCAACGCCCGCGCAATGGAAATCCGCTGCTTTTCGCCGCCCGATAGTTTCATGCCGTTTTCACCCAGCACAGTGTCCAGGCCCAATGGCGAACGATCCAACAGCGGGCCACAGGCGGCATCCTGCAAAGCCTTAAGAATTTCGGCTTCAGTGGCTTCCGGTGCGACATACAGCAGATTCTGCCGGATGGTACCAGCGAACAGCTGAGTATCCTGCGTCACAAACCCGATCTGACGCCGAAGCGGGTTGTAGCGGATCTGTGTCGACGGCACGCCGTTAAACAGAATCTGGCCACCTCCCGGTGTATACAGCCCTACCAGCAACTTGACGAGCGTACTTTTCCCGGACCCTGATGGTCCCACGAATGCAATGGTTTCGCCCCGCTCTACCGAAAATGAAATCCCGTCAATCGAATTCTCGGACGCCGTTTTATGACGGAAGACCACATCGTCAAAAGCCAAGGTGTGCAGATCGGTAATCTCTACGGCGTTTTCGGGGCGTTTCTCAACCGGTTTCTGCATCAGGGCATCAAATCCCGCCACGGAGGCTTCTACTTCGCGGTATTGCAGAATAATGCTGCCCATATCCTGTAGCGGCCCAAACAGAATCGTAGAAATCGACTGCATCGAAATAAGCTCTCCCGTAGTCAGGCGGTTCCGGAAAATCAGCCACAGCAAGGCAAACAAAATGCTTTGCTTCAGTACGCTCAAGGTGCCGCTTTGCAGAAACGACAGGTTGCGCGTTTTCCGCACCTTGTGCATTTCCAGATCAAATATTTTACCGGTGAGCGTTTTCATGCGCCGGATTTCCGGAAAGGTGAGTCCGAGGCTTTTGACCAGTTCAATGTTGCGCAGGCTTTCCGTGATGGTGCCCGCCATCTTCGCCGTTTCGCGGTTGATGCTGCGCTGGGTACTGCGGATTCGTTTAGACAGCGTACCGGTGAGGGTTCCCAGCACGCCGATGCCAATGGCAAAGACCGGGATGAGCAGCCAGCTTTTGGTGACCGAGTACCAGATCAGAAAGCAAATGCCGATCAGCGAGGAATACAGAATGTTGAAAAACGAGGCACTGAACCGCTCGGTATCGGTCTTCAGCTTTTGAAGCACGGAAAGCGTTTCGCCGGAGCGACTTTCTTCAAACTCCTGAAATGACAGTCGCAGGGTCTGGCGGATGCCGTCATCAAAAATCTGCTGCCCGAATCGTTGCACGGCCAGCCGGGTGACGTATTCCTGGGCCGATTTAAATGCACGGGATAGCAACGCGATGCCAGTGCCCAGTCCGAGCAAGACCAGCACCCCGTGGACCAGTTCCGAATCGGTGCGGGTGCCCCGGCCGTTGGCGTACTGATCGATGAGTTTTCCGAAGATGATCGGGTCTGCAAGATTGAGTACCTGTGCGATGGCCGCCAGCAGCAGCGCCAGAAACACCAACCGGCGATGCGGCCGCAGGTAGCGCCAAAGAGTTTTCATGTCCCGGACTGCTACCAAAACTGCACCGCAGCAGGTTCGTGAGCCACTAAAGATGCCTTCGGCTTAGTTCAGCCAGCGATGCAAACTGTCGACCGGGTAGATGGCATAAGGCGTAACCGAATCAACCGGATAGTAGCGGTTCCGGAACTGACGGCTGCTAAGCGTTCCAAATGGAATCAGTAACGTATCGGCTGCCTGAGGGCCGTTTGCCGGGGTTTGAATAAAGCCTAGCGAGACCACCGGAGCAGGTCCGGACATCGCCGATAAACTGTAGACCTCTACCGGCAAGGGCCAGGCGATCAGCAGCTGGCTGTCCAGTGTTTCCGGCGAGGCGATTACAACAGCCACTTTGGTAAGGTGCTTCTCTTGCAGCCGGCCAACCAGCGTTTCTTTCTGATGCAGCAGCTTTCGAAACGGTGTGGATGACTGGTAGATCCGCCCCAAACTGAGCAGCAAGCCTACACTCAGGAAGCCTGTAGTGATTTTGGTTCCGGAAAACGGAAATCCGTACAGGGCCAGAGGAATCAGCGCCGCCATCGTCCAGCAGGCCCAGTCGCTTTCAGAATACCAGGGTATAAAGTTGCTGAACGTAATGCTGATGAAAAACCAGCAGGCTGCCAACGACAGGAGATGCCAGCCCAACGCCAGCCAGCGCTTTTGTGACACCAATGCCACCAACACCAGCAGCAGTAACGCCGGCAGTGCAGGGTAGTGGGTTACGAAACGCTCCAGAAAGCCCCGCGAACTGTCGCGCCCGAAGGCTTCCGGAATACTGGAAAACGTAAGCCCGTCGATAAACGAAAGCTTTTCTGCATCGTACCAGCCGGCTACTTTGCTCATGTAATACCGCCAACCAGCGGTTAAAAGAGCGAATCCTGCCAATATCCAACCTCGTTGGGAGCCGTAAAGCGGACGCCGCCCGGCCAGCCATAAATGCACCCACAGGCACCCACCTGCCAGCAGCAACAGCATATGCGACGAGAACGCCAGGAAAAACAGTCCAAAGGCAACCGGATAAAAAAGCGCCTTCCGGAACGAGGTTTTAGACGTACTCCAGCCAAACGCCAGCAGCAACCAGGTCATCCCCTGATGGACCTCGTTGTTGGTCCAGTAGAACCCTACGCTGATGGTAATGGTAAAATACAGCGCCAGCAGCACCAGGAAATCATACTGCCGCCAGCGGTACAGCAGAATGCCGGCCAGCAGGTAAAACGCGTTAAACGAAAGACTGTACAGCGCCAGCAGCACCTTCAGCGGCAGTCCCAGCCAGACGCCGGTTAACGGAACCAGTTGGGTGATAAAGGATCCGTACCGGTGTTCCTGAATTTGCAGGCTTCCGAAGTTGGCAATCCGGAAGCCAATCCAGGCGGCATCACCGAAAAAGACCCGCTCTTTCCAAAACACGCAGGCGAACACGAACAGGATTGCCAATGCCCCCAATGCCACCGTTCCGGGCGTGCGGCTGATAGCAGACTGGGTAGCAGGTCGCATCCCGCCGGATTATTTGCTCAGGTGCATGCTCCGCTCCTTATACAGGTTCCGGAACCAGGGATCGCGCAGGCTTTTGATAAACTGAATGGCCTCTCCCGTGCTTTTCATTTCCGGCCCCAGCTCGGTGCGCACATTCGGAAATTTGTTGAACGAGAACACCGGTACTTTAACCGCGTAGCCGTCGAGTTTTTTCTCAATCTTAAAATCGCTCAGCTTCTTATCGCCCAGCATCACCTTGGTAGCAATATTGAGATATGGAATGCCGTAGGCCTTAGCAATGAACGGCGTGGTGCGCGAGGCGCGGGGATTGGCCTCAATCACATATACTTCCGTATCCTTGATCGCATACTGAATGTTGATCAGTCCTTTGATATTGAGGCGCAGGGCAATCTTTTTGGCGTAGTCGATCATCTCGTCTACCACCAGTGGTCCCAGATTAAAAACCGGTAAGACTGAGTGGCTGTCGCCGCTGTGAATACCTGCCGGCTCGATATGCTCCATCACCCCCATGATATGCACCTCTTCCCCATCACAGATTGCATCGATTTCGGCCTCCTGACAGCGGTCGAGGAAGTGATCGATCAGAATTTTATTGCCGGGTAAGTGCTTCAGCAGGCTGACCACACTTTTTTCCAGTTCGTCATCGTTGATCACGATGCGCATCCGCTGACCGCCCAGTACATAGCTGGGACGCACCAGAACCGGATAGCCGACTTCTTTGGCTATTTCGATGGCTTCGTCAGTGCTCCAGGCAGTGCCGTATTCCGGATACGGAATACCAAGTTCTTTCAGCAAATCCGAAAAGCGGCCCCGGTCTTCGGCAATATCCATATCGTCAAACGAGGTACCGATGATTTTGACGCCGCGTTCGTGCAGGCGTTTGGCCAGCTTCAGAGCCGTTTGGCCACCCAGTTGCACAATCACACCTTCGGGTTGTTCGTGCTCGATGATTTCCCAGAGGTGTTCCCAGTACACCGGCTCGAAGTACAGCTTGTCGGCCATGTCGAAATCGGTGGAAACCGTTTCGGGGTTGCAGTTGACCATGATGGCCTCATAGCCCGCCTCTTTGATAGCGATCAGGCCGTGGGTGCAGCAGTAATCAAATTCGATTCCCTGACCAATACGGTTGGGTCCGGAACCCAGCACGATGATTTTCTTTTTTCCGGAAGGAATCGATTCGTTGTGAAGCAGTGCAGCCATAGCGGGCGCAAAGGTAGGAAGGCTGCGCCATTGGCAGACCGGACAGGAATCCCATCGTGCAGAAGCCCGAAAAATAAAGTACCGCTTGCCGGCTCGTGCGACAAACGGTGCTTCGGGAGGCCTGAAAAGGCCATCATAGTTTATAAAGTTTATGTAAGAACCTGACCTTCTTCCGGAACTCCGGTCCGGCAAAACCTAGTGTTACTCAGCTACGACGGCGATGCATTTCAGCTCGATAGCGATTGCCGAAGGCAGGGAGTTGACGCTGACGGTGGTGCGGCAGGGCTGTGCATCCTTAAAATAGTCTGCGTACAAGCGGTTGTAGGTATGAAAGTCTCGTTTCATGTCGACCAGAAAAACGGTCACGTCGACCAGATCTTCCCACCGGGCGCCGCTGGCTTCCAGCACAGTCCGGACGTTCCGGAATACGCTGTGGCACTGGGCTTCGAAGTCGAACGAGCGGAACTGTCCGTGTTTATCCAACTCCAAGCCCGGGATGGAATCGTCTTCCGGCGTTCGCGGCCCGATTCCGGACAAAAACAACAAATTACCCACGCGCTTAGCGTGTGGATACAGGCCCATTGGTTTCGGGGCGGTGCTGACATCTATTTTTTCGGCGCTCATTAGTCTTTGATCAGTTTGGCGATTTTTTTCAGGTCTTTGTACTTAAACTTATAGGACATCGGGGCATATTCAGCGTACAACCGTCCTTTTTTGGAATGATAAACATTAATGTATTTGTTTCCGGAATACACAGTGCTGACTAAATAATATATGGGCTTATCGATGTTCATAATGCGATTGTTCAACTCCTCGGTCGATACAAATTGGACCTTATATGGATATACATCCTTTACATCGTCTTCATTCGCTTCTTTTTCCTGCTCCACACCCTGAATGGAGTATCTGGTGTTCACGTAATTGGGTATAAAAAGCGTATCACGTCGCAGGCCGGCTAGTGCTTCTTTATTGGCTAAGTCGTCAAAGCTGCCTATTGTTTCTCCGGCAGTCAACAGTTTGTTTACGAATTGAAGTTTACCCATTAGAAAGCCCGGGCTCCAATCGTAAAAACTACCTTCTGCATATATATTATCCAAACTTTCTTTCCTGCGTTCCTTAGTGCTAAAACCGAAAATTGCCGGTGCAGCAGACGTTGCAACAGCAGACATGGATTTGGCATTGGGTGATAAGGCCATCCGGGAAAAATAGTTCATCCCTTTAACCTCTCCTTGCCGGTTGAAATTAAACATACCCAGATCATAGGTCAACTGGATCGTCGTGTTATTATGGACCGTAATGATGTAGCCCCCAAACACACCGAATGAATACTTGCCTTCTTCCAGGTAATTGCCGATCTCGGAACGCCGGATGATTTTAAAAGGCGTGTACTTCCAGACCCTTCCGATGGCCTGTTGATAGGCATCGATCTGCTCATAATCGTGGTCCAACAGTACAAATAACGTAGTCGTTCCTTTCAGCTTCCGAAGCACATCCTCTTTAAACCGGCCCGTGCCACTTGTAGTCGGCAACTCATCCGTGCTCACCTGAATCTGGGCCGTTGCGGAAAGGATACTTCCGGAAAGAAGTCCGGCCGTTAATAAACATTTAGCTAGAAAAGAAAGCATAGGAGCCAAATATAATCGCCGAGCATCGGAGTTTACAGCTCGATGCACACGTTTTTGGGCTCGGTGAAAAACCGGAGGGCTTCCCAGCCGCCTTCCCGGCCCACACCGCTGTTCTTAAATCCGCCAAAAGGAGTGCGCAAATCGCGCAGCAGCCAGGTATTGACCCAGATAATGCCGGAATGAACACCAGCTGCCATCCGGTGCGCCCGCGTCAGGTTCTGCGTCCAGATGGTAGCCGATAGGCCATATTCGGAGGCGTTGGCCAGTTCCAGCGCCTCAGCCTCTGTTGTAAACGGTTGCAGCGTCACCACCGGACCGAAAATCTCATCGCGGTTGGTGCGGCAGTCGGGGCCAAGACCTTCGATCACCGTAGGCGCAATAAACAGCCCGTTGGCGCATCTTCCGGAACCTTTGACAGCCTCGCCACCAGCCAGGACCGTTCCGCCTTCGTCCTGCGCGTCCCGGATCATCCGCAGTACTTTTTCGTAGTGCAGCTCGCTCACCACGGCACCTTGCTTGGTGTTGGCATCGAGCGGGTCTCCTACCGTCAACTGGGCCACACGGGCCAGAAAATCTTCCTTAAAACGTTCGTAAATACTTTCTTCGACCAGAATGCGCGAACCGCAGAGGCAGATCTGGCCTTGGTTGGCAAATGAAGACTGCACCGTGGTCCGCAGGGTTTTTTCCCAATCGCAGTCGGCGAAGATAATATTGGGGTTTTTGCCGCCCAGCTCCAAGCTCAGCTTTTTAAACTTCGGTGCAGCAATGGTGGCGATATCGGCCCCGGCCCGGGTCGATCCGGTAAAGGAAATCGCCTTAACATCTGGATGCGAAACAATCGCACTGCCGCAATCGGGACCGGTGCCGTGGATAATATTCAACACACCTTCCGGAAGACCCGCTTCAACACAGATATGCCCGAGCAGATACGCCGTCATCGGGGTGACTTCGCTGGGCTTGGCGACCACGCAGTTGCCGGCCGCCAGCGCAGGGGCAATCTTCCAGGTAAACAGGTACAGGGGCAGATTCCAGGGCGAGATGCAGCCGACCACGCCGATGGGTTGGCGAAGGGTGTAATTAATCGCTTTTTCTTCCATGCTGTGGCTTTCGGTGGCCATATGCATGATGCCGGTGGCAAAAAACCGGAAGTTGGCTGCGGCGCGCGGAATGTCCACCCGCTTCGACAAACTCAGCGGCTTCCCGTTGTCGTTGGTTTCGGCCAGTGCTAAGGCGTCCAGGTTGGCTTCAATCAACTCGGCAATGCGGTTGAGAATCCGGAACCGGTCTTCGGCCGGAGTGGCTTTCCATCCCGGAAAGGCGGCTTGGGCAGCAGTTACGGCCGCAGCCACATCGGCTGCGGTGCTATCGGGTGTTTCGCTGTACTGCTCACCGGTAGCCGGGTTGCTGTTGGGTAAAAACGTTCCGGAATGCGGCTGTTCAAACCGGCCACCGATAAAGTTGAGAATCTGTGCAGGCGCCTCGAGGTTCATGGCTGTAAAAGTAACTCTTGCCTTCCACGTAGACCTGAACAGCAGTTTTACAACCTGTTTTACAAAACCAATGGTGTGATTCTTTCGTTTATAGAGTATGCGAAAAAGTATGCTCCTGCCGTTTCTGTTTGCCGTTTCCTGCGCCACGTCTTCCGGAAAAATGAATGCGGATGCAGCCGGAACGACTGCTTCCGGAAATCCGTATTATTCCCGGACCGACACTACGAAGCTGAACGTATCCAACGTCGAGTGGAAGAAAATATTACCGAATGACGTGTACGAAGTGGCCCGTGAAAAAGAAACCGAATGGGCCTTTAGCGGTAAATATTACAAGACCGACGAACCTGGCACCTACTACTGCGTAGTCTGCGGCAATGCGCTGTTTAAAAGCACGGCCAAATTTGCCTCCGGCTGTGGCTGGCCCTCGTTTTTCGAACCGATCCGGAAAGGTGCGATGGAGTATACCGAAGACCGGACCAGCGGGATGGACCGCATCGAAGTCACCTGTGCCCGCTGCGATTCGCACCTCGGCCATATTTTTGACGACGGTCCGGCACCTACCGGAAAGCGGTATTGCATGAACTCAATTGTGCTCGATTTTGTACCCGACGGTAAGGCTTCGAAAAAGTAATACGTTTGGTGTATTCCCGACACATCGTCCTGCCGGAGCTGTAAAAACGCTTCCGGACGGGGTTTTATCTGATCTTCTACGCCCTTTGCGCATCCAATTGTTCTGTCCATGACCCAAAAGCAGCGCTACCAGTTTGTGCTGAACTGGTTTCGGGAACACCAGCCCGTCGCCGAAACTGAGCTGGGCTTCCGGAATCCGTATGAACTGATTGTTGCCGTGATTTTATCGGCGCAATGCACCGACAAGCGGGTCAATCTGGTGACGCCAGCGTTATTTGAGCAGTATCCAACTCCTGAATTTCTGGCGAAAGCGGAGATTGGGGAGGTATTTGAATGTATCAAATCCGTCAGTTTTGCCAACAACAAAACGCGGCACCTGATCGGGATGGCGCAACGGCTGTGCGAACATCACAACAGCGAGGTGCCCCAGACGATGGAAGAGCTGATTCTGCTGCCGGGCGTGGGTCGCAAAACGGCCAATGTCGTGCTGTCGGTAGCCTGGGGTCATGCGGCGATGGCGGTGGACACACACGTGTTCCGGGTTTCGGCGCGTATCGGGCTGACTAAAGATGCCCGGACGCCTGATGAAGCTGAGCGGCAACTGGTCCGGAATATTCCGGAAGCAGAGCTCCACAAAGCGCATCACTGGCTGATTTTACATGGTCGGTATATCTGCATCGCCCGGCGGCCCAAATGTGAAGAATGTGCGCTGCAACCGGCCTGTGCGTATTTCCAGAAGGAAATGAAAGACGTTGTTTCCGGAACAAAAGCCTACGATCCGGAGCGGGATGCGGTGCATAAAATCGGTCACCGGAAAACCCGGAAGGAGTTATAGGATTCCGGCACGAATGTTTCGGACAAAACGGTCATGGAACAGAACTATGAACATCACGTGCGGTACTACGCACCTCACCATTTTGTGTACCTGCCGCTCAGCATGGCGTTTACGATTGCCACCGCCGTTAAAGCCAGGAAGACAACACGCAATAAGTTGCTTTGGGCGGCCGTTTCCGGAGCCGGATTGCTGGCGACCTATCTGGGCGTGATGACCCGTCAGCACTACGCACTAGAGCTTCAGGACCGGATTGTACGGCTGGAAATGCGGCTACGCTACTATCAACTGACCGGAAAGCGCCTGGAGCCACTCGAAGCAGCTCTGGGATTTGGCCGGATTGCTGCATTGCGATTTGCATCTGATAACCAGCTTCCGGAATTGCTGAACCAAGCGCTGGAAAACCGGCTGAACGCAGACGAGATCAAGCGTGCTGTTGAAAACTGGCAGGTGGACGACCGGCGGGTGTGATGGACGATTCCGGAAACGACTTCCGGAAAGGTTTTAACGCCGACCTTTGAAGATCAACATTCGGTAGGTTTCATGGTCGTGCTCTTCAAAAAACGTTTCAGTGTATTTATTGCGGGCCTGCTGTTCGGAACTAGTTCGGTACCGGCGCAGAAACCTGCATATACGAATCTGGTTTTTGAAGGTGCCGGCATCCGGGGAATTGCCTATTCCGGTGCTATCCAGGAGTTGGAAGCCGCCGGACTGATGCAGCCGGTCCGGGGCTTTGCCGGTACATCTGCCGGTGCGATCACCGCTTTATTGCTTTCGCTTGGGTACAAGGGTGCAGAAACGGAGCAGATCATCTCTGAAACGAAATTCGAACGCTTCAACGATGGTCGGTTCTTTTTTATAGGGGGCCTGCACCGGCTCCGGAAAAACTTTGGCTGGTACCGGGGCAAGGCCTTTGATGCCTGGCTGGGACAGTTGATCGCAGCCAAAACCAACGATCCGGATCTGAGCTTTGACGAACTGTACCGGCGTACCGGGAACGAACTGGTAATTACGGCAACTTCGTTTAACCGGCAGCGGGTATTGTATCTTTCCCGGTTGACCTATCCGTCAATGCGGGTCCGGGATGCGGTCCGGATCTCGATGTCGATTCCCTTGTATTTTGAAGCCATCCGGATCGATGCATCCGGAACCATCCAGCCTTCCGGAACGCCGGACGACTCACTGGACCTCGTTGGCGATGGCGGGATGCTGGCCAATTTCCCGATAGCTGCCTTTGACACCTACGATACCAGTGCAGACGGCGTTATCCGGCGCATTCCCAATCCACAAACATTAGGTGTCCGGATCGACAGCGACCGGCAATTGCAAAACGACCGGACGACCCATGAACTGGCGCAGATTCCCATCCGGTCGTTGCGCAGCTATATGGGTGCGTTTTATGTGCTGACCATCGAAAGCCTCAACCGCCAGCAACTCACTGCCGACGACTGGGCCCGGACCCTTTCCGTATCGGATGCCCAGACCGGACCGGTGATTAAAAAACTGACGACCGCACAAAAGCAGCGTCTGATTGAAAGCGGCCGGAACCATACCCGGATGTTTCTGCAACAGAAAGGGATTCGCCTCTGATGGTATACGGTTCCGGAAACGAATGATCCGGAACATAGGCAGCTAGAGCAATCCCAGCGCTTCCATGATAAGAGCGATGCCCACGTGGATGATGATGCCGCCGTAAATAGACCTCGTCCGCAGGGCCAGTACGCCCAGAATCATCCCACCAAAAAACGAACTTATGGCTTCAGCAATCGGCTTGTCGAAATGAATGACGACATAGAAAATGCACATCGGCAGGATGGCTTTTTCGCCGACCCGTCGTGCAAAATGCAGGATCAGAAACCCCCGGAAGAAAAATTCGGTCACCACATAATCCAGCGTATACAGAACTTCATAACCGGCAGTCAGCAGGGTATTGTAAGGTCCTTGATACGGCAGATTCAGATGTGCGGCCCGCGGGTACATCGCCTGGAAATCGGGCTGTCGGGCCGCCCAGAGTAACGGAATCAGCATCAGCGCCAGCAATCCGAAATACGGTTTCAGCGAGGCATACCGCATACTGAAACCATACGGCGGCATCTGCCTGCGATCGCCTGAGAAAGCCCAGAACAACAAGGTGGGCAGCCCCAACAGCAGCGGACCGGCTCCATTGTAAATGTATTTCCAGGTAATGATCTGGTATTCGGGTGCAATCCGGTTCTGAATCAGCGGAAACGGCTGAAACCAGGCCCGTACCGAAAACAAAATGACGGCAATTGCAATACCTACCCAGAGCTGCGGTAATCGTAACGCCGGTTCCTTGGGATACAACGCCATCTGAAACAGGTAGCCGCCGCCGAAAGCCGCTCCGTACAACGCCAGATATTTAAGCAAACGCAGACTTTGCGTCGCACTGCCGTCGATCCAGGTACGTTCGCCGCCCCAGGACTCATTCAGCCAGAGCGCGATTCCGGACACAACCAGCCCAAAAAGAAGTTCCGCCGGAAAGCGGGGCCGCCGGATAAAATCGCGCAGATAACCAAGAATCGTTTTCAAGGCCGGAAAGTAAGCGCGTTTCCGGACATGAAAAAAGACGCAACTGGTATGCTGCGTCTTTACTTTAAATAGAAAAAGAGTTCCGGAAGGATTACAGGCTGCCAATGCCCCAGGTGTCGAGGATCTGCTTGGTGTGGTCTTTGGTATCCACCTTGTCGATGATATGGGCGATGGTGCCGTCTTCGTCGATCAGATACGTGACGCGGGACGTACCCATGTAGGTCTTGCCCATGTAATTTTTCTCACCCCAGACGCCGTAGTCATTCACCAATTTCTGATCGGTATCGGCCAGCAACGGGAAGTTGAGGTCAAATTTCTGCTCAAACTTCTGATGGCTTTTCTCATCATCCGTAGAAGCACCCAGAATCACGATGCCTTTATCGGTCAGCCCCTGCATATTGTCGCGCAGATTGCAGGCCTGTGCCGTACAACCGGGGGTGTCGTCTTTAGGATAGAAATAAAGCGCTACTTTTTTGCCTTTATAATCGCTGAGCGAATGGGTAGTGCCTTTTTGGTCTTTCAGCGTGAAATCGGGTGCTTTGCTGCCAACGGTGGGTATCATGGAAAACAGGGATTTTAGAGAGGTTACAACTTCGGTACAAGATTCATTCCGGAAAACCAGTTACAGGTTCATACCGCCGTCTACGCTCAAAATCTGACCGGTGATGTAGGTGCTCATGTCGGAAGCCAGAAACAAGGCCGCCTGGGCAATGTCATTTGTTTTACCGAAACGGCCCAGCGGAATTTTCTCGGTCCATTTCTCGGCACCGCCGTCCTGGAGGTAATGCGTCATGTCGGTTTCCACAAAACCCGGCGCAATTACGTTGCAGCGGATATTCCGGGAGCCCACCTCGGCGGCAATGCTTTTGGTAAAGCCGATAATCCCTGCCTTGGACGCAGCATACGCAGCCTGACCGGCATTGCCTTTCAAACCTACAATCGAGCTCATGTTGATGATGCTTCCGGAACGGGCTTTCATCATGGGGCGGATCACCTGCTTGGTAAGGTTATAGACCGATTTCAGGTTGGCGGCCATGACCTCATCCCATTGCTCCGACGTCAGGCGCAGCAGCAGGTTGTCGCGCGAAATACCCGCGTTGTTGACGCAGATATCGATTGCGCCAAAATCGGCAGCCACTTCATTGGCCAGCTTTTCGGCAGCGGCATAATCACCCGCATCGCTTTTATAGGCTTTGGCCTTTATACCGTTTCCGGAAAGTTTCTCGACCAGCGCCTGTGCTTTTTCATCGCTCGATACATACGTAAAGGCGACCTGAGCACCCTGCTCGGCAAAAAGAGTTGCAATGGCTTCACCGATGCCGCGGGAGCCGCCGGTGATGAGGGCTGTTTTTCCGGAAAGAAGTTTCATGGGAGCTAAGATAGGACGAGCCCCAGAATCGCGGGGAGATATCAGCCTTCCAGCACGTACAGATCGCGCGTGTTGCGGCCATAGCCGTCGTAATCGAGGCCATAGCCCAGTACGAAGCGGTTCGGAATCTCGAAACCGATGTAATCGGCTTTGAGATCGGGTACCTGAAGGGCGTCGGGCTTGGTCAGAAACGTGGCAATCCGAACCGAAGCCGGTCCCTGCCGCGCCACTTCTTTCAGAAAGCTGTCCATCGTACGACCCGTGTCGATAATGTCTTCCACAATCACGATATGGCGTTCGTGCAGCGATTCTTCCAGTCCGATGGCCGTCACGACATGGCCGGTAGAGCTTACGCCTTTGTACGAGGCCAGCTTTACAAACGAGATTTCGGCTTCGATGGTAAGCTCGCGGAATAAATCGGCCGCGAAGATGAACGAGCCGTTGAGGATGCCCAGGAAAAGCGGCTTTTTGCCGGCATAGTCGGCTGAGATCGTGGCGGCCAGTTCCCGGACCCGGACGGCAATCGCCGCTGCGTCCATGTAAGGAACAAAGGTTTTATCGAATACCGTGAGTGCCATAGGAGCGCAAAGCTATTGGCAGAACGGCATTTTCCGGAACTGATCGTACCGGGAAGATCTGTAAAGGCCAATCCGGCACGTCCCCTATTTTCGCAATCATGAAACATGCACTCCTATTTCCCGGTCAGGGCGCCCAGTCGCCTGGCATGGGCCAGACGCTTTACAACGAAAGTTCCCGGGCCAAAGAACTGTTTGAGCAGGCCAATGAACTGCTGGGCTTCCGGATTACAGACGTCATGTTTAGCGGCTCCGAAGAAGATCTGAAACAAACCCGCGTCACGCAACCGGCGGTATTCCTGCATTCGGTGATCAAATTTGAAACCACGCCCGGACTGAAGCCCGATGCCGTAGCCGGTCACTCGCTGGGTGAATTTTCGGCCCTGGTGGCCGCTCGTGTCCTGTCCTTCGAAGACGGACTGTTGCTGGTCGCCCGCCGGGCAATGGCCATGCAACGGGCCTGCGAACTGCAACCCTCTACCATGGGTGCCGTGCTGGGTCTGGAAGATGCCGTAGTGGAAGACGTCTGCGCCGGCATCAAAGACGATATCGTGGTTGCAGCGAATTACAACTGCCCCGGTCAGCTAGTCATTTCCGGAACCCGCTCGGGCGTGGAAGAAGCCTGTACCCGACTTAAAGCGGCGGGTGCCAAACGGGCACTGTTGCTACCGGTAGGCGGCGCGTTTCACAGTCCGCTGATGGAACCGGCAAAGGCTGAACTGGCTGCGGCAATTGAAGAAACGTTCTTCGGCAATCCGACCTGCCCCATTTATCAGAACGTAGATGCGCATCCCTATATTACCCCTGATGACATCCGTCGCAATCTGATCAACCAACTCACTGCACCGGTACGCTGGACGCAGACGATCCTGAAAATGGTAGACAATGGCGTCACACAGTTCACTGAAATTGGTCCTGGTACCGTACTGCAAGGACTGGTGAAAAAGATCGCCAAAGAGATTCCGGTAGAATCGATCTCGTAATAGCTGATGCATCCGATAAACGGGTTTGAAACCTGCCGGCCGCACCTTTCGGAAACCGGGTTTGCAGTTGTAGAAAACCTGTACTCGGATGCTGAAATAGAAGTGATTCTGGCAGTTATTGACGGCGCTGATGCTACCAAAGCCACCTTCCGGAAAGCAGCCGATCTGTTTGCCATCCGGCAATTTCTGAAAGAGCTTCCGGAAGCAGTTCCGTTACTTTTCAATGCCCGGTTGCGGACGTTGTTGCAGGACGTACTAGGCAGCCGCTTTTTTGTGGTTAAAAGCATCTATTTCGATAAGCCGCCGGCCTCCAACTGGTACGTTCCGTATCACCAGGATCTGACGATTTCGGTCGATGCCAAAGCTACGATCGACGGTTTTAGTACATGGACCGTGAAGCAAAACCAGTTTGCGGTTCAACCGCCGGTTTCGATTCTGGAAGCGATCACCACCGTTCGGATTCACCTTGACGATACCGACGAAAACAACGGTGCCTTATCCGTCATTCCGCACTCACACCTGGCGGGCATTCGCCGCCCTGAAACACTCAATCAAAACCGTGAAACGGAAGCGCTTTGTGCGGTCCGGAAAGGCGGCATCATGCTGATGAAACCGCTGACATTGCACCGATCCGGCCGAACCACCAATAACGCCCGAAGACGCGTAGTGCATATCGAGTTGTCCCATGTTGAACTGCCAGACGGACTTCACTGGGCCGAGCGACTGGAACTGCAGTAAAAGCTGTTCCGGAATACATTAAAACAGACAGGGGGTTCTCAGTTGAGAACCCCCTGTCTGTTTATCCGAAAAAAGATTGTAGTTATTAGCGGTTCATCGTTGCCAGGAACTCTTCATTGTTCTTGGTGCCCTGCATCTGACGCAGCAGGAAGTTCATCGCCTCATCCGGGTTCATGTCCGCGATGTGCTTACGCAGAATCCACATCTTGTTCTGGATGTTTTCATTCAGCAGCAGATCGTCGCGGCGCGTGGAAGATCCTACCAGATCAATCGCCGGGAAAATCCGACGGTTGGCCAGTTTGCGGTCCAGCGCCAGCTCCATGTTGCCGGTGCCTTTAAATTCCTCGAAGATGACTTCATCCATCCGCGAGCCGGTGTCGATCAGTGCCGTTGCCAGGATGGTCAGCGAGCCACCATTTTCGATTTTACGGGCTGCGCCGAAGAACTGCTTAGGCTTCTGCATGGCGGTGGCTTCCACACCTCCGGAGAGTACCTTTCCGGAACCCGGTGCCACGGTGTTGTGCGCACGGGCCAGGCGGGTGATGGAGTCCAGCAAAATCACCACATCGTGTCCGACTTCAGCCAGACGTTTGGCTTTCTGCAGCGCCATCGTCGACACTTTTACGTGTTTATCGGCGGGTTCATCAAACGTAGAAGCAATCACCTCGGCACGTACCGAACGTTGCATATCGGTCACTTCTTCCGGACGCTCATCGATCAGAACTACCATCAGATAGACTTCCGGATGGTTCCGTGCAATGGCATTGGCTACTTCCTTCAGCAGCATGGTCTTACCCGTTTTGGGCTGTGCCACGATCAATCCGCGCTGGCCTTTGCCGATCGGGGCAAACAGGTCCATGATGCGGGTGCTGTGTGAACTCATACCGGTGCTGAGATCCAGTTTCTGGTACGGGTTCAGCGGCGTCAGGTATTCAAACGGAACCCGGTCGCGCAGTTCTTCAGGCTTTTTACCGTTGATGGTATCAAGCCTGGTCAGCGTAAAATAGCGTTCGCCTTCACGGGGAGGGCGGCATTGGCCTACAACGGTATCACCGGCTTTAAGACCGAGGGTTTTGATTTGCTTGGGCTCCAGAAAAACATCATCCGGGGATGACAGGTAGTTGTAATCCGGGGAACGTAGAAATCCATATCCGTCGGGCATTAGTTCAACTACCCCTTCAGCTATCACGATGCCGTCAAACTCAACTGGTGGCGGCTGTGGTGGGCGTTGCTGCTGGGGTTGTTGTTGCGGACGTGGTTCGCGGGGTTGAAATTCACGCGGTGCTCCGGACTGCTGTGGCATTCCGGTCTGTTGCTGCTGTACAGGAGCATTGGATCCTCCGGCGGGTGCCGGTTGAGCGGTCTGTTGCTGCTGTATAGCACCCGACTGTTGGGGTTGACGCGGTTCGCGGGGCTGTTGTTGTCCCTGTTGTTGCTGGGGACGCGGTTCACGCGGTTGTTGCTGGGACGGTTGTTGGCCTTCCCGCGCTTCCCGCAGGGGCTGCTGTTGCCGGCCGTCAGCAGTACGCTGTTGTTGCGGAAATTCGCGCTGCCCGGTTTGTGGATGTGTTGGTGGCTGTGGACGACCATCGCGACCGTTATTCTGCTCTCCCCTCGGCTGCTGTGTCGCACCTAGCTGTTGAGGTTGACGCGGTTCGCGGGGCTGTTGTTGTCCCTGCGGTCCTTGTTGTTGTCCCTGTTGTTGCTGGGGACGCGGTTCACGCGGTTGTTGCTGGGACGGTTGTTGGCCTTCCCGCGCTTCTCGCAGGGGCTGCTGTTGCCGGCCGTCAGCAGTACGCTGTTGTTGCGGACGCGGTTCCCGGGGTGGACGAGCCTCCGTACGGGTAGCCTGAACCGGTTGATTACGGGTTGCTGCGTCAGATTCCGGTGCGGACGTCTGTGGACGAGGCGTTTCAGGTTCGCTGGCGGCAGCGGCCGTGCCGGCTGCTGTGTCGGCGTGTTGCACATTGCCGGATTCCTGAGCCCGGGCTACGCCGGCCCAATCGGCGGCTACAGCAGCGTCTACCTGCTGCTCCTGAACCTCAGGTGTAACTACAGGGGTCGCTGTTGGAGTTTGCTCTGTCGAAGATGCATCTGTCAGAGACGTATCGGCAGTGGGCTGTTCCGGAACCGAATCGTCTGTTGTCGTTTCGGATTTAGGCTTACGGCCCCGGCGTTTTTTGATCGGACCGGCTTCTGCGGCATCATCGGTGAGGATGACGGGTCCGTCAGCCGACGGTGGTGGAATAGCAGCGTCCATAGCCGCCGGCACCTCAAGTGGTGTTTCGTCGGTTGAGGCGGTTTCTGTTTTGGATTTGGCAGGGCGGCCCCGGCGTTTTTTGATCGGCTGGGCGTCCGCTTCAAGAATCGCTTCACCGGTAGCGGCAGAAGGCGTTTGTTCAACGGCCTTTACAGCGCGGAATTTTTCAGGATGAAGGGCCTGCTGATCGAGAATTTTATAAATCAGAATCTGCTTTTCCATGTCATCGCTGACCGGAACCTCCATTTTATGAGCAATAGTGGTCAGCGCATCCTGGCTCAGACCATCGAGTTGGAAAAAATCGTACGGCATGAAAAAAATGACGTTCGGAAAAACTTATGAGTGGAAAGGAAGGCTTAATCTTTTAAAGACCGAAGCGAAGCGGGCGGACCCGATTCGAAAAGATTGAAAACCGTAAAAAGGGGAAAGGAAACAAAATGATTCCGGAAAAGAACGCTCCGGTAAGCAGCACACGACAAACGCGATTCAATTGCTGCTCTGCAAGGTTACGAAATAAAATGGTTACAACGAAATGAACGCCGTATGTCCGAACCGCTGTAAGGCGCAGGACGTTTCCGGAAGCGTGCCTTAAAAACCGGAATAAAGCAGTACCCTTAATTTTGCGCTCCCACAAGTTCTGCTTCTCCCGTGCATTTTGATAAGATTAAAAACAAAGGTCAGGCCCAACTCTTCGCGAAGCCCTGGATGGAATCGCTGACCAAAACCCATCCGGTTGTGATTTACAGCATGTACCTGCCGGTAATTGCAGCGATGCTGTATTACGGACATAGCTACCTACATGTGTCGGTGTTGGCAGAGATCGCTTGGTGTGTAGGTGGGGTGCTGTTCTGGAGCTTCTTTGAATACCTGATGCACCGGTATCTGTTTCACATGATGGTACACAGCAAGCGGGCCGAGCGGTTTGTCTACACCATGCACGGCGTTCACCATGAATATCCCCGCGATACCGACCGGCTGTTTATGCCACCGGTACCCAGCATCCTGATTTCAACCGTCTTGTTTTTCCTGTTTAAACTGGTAGCAGGACCGGCTGTGTTTGCATTCTTTCCGGGCTTTATCATGGGCTATCTGGCCTACGGCTCGATGCACTACGCCATTCATGCCTTTGCACCGCCGAAGTTTCTGAAAGCCCTCTGGCGCAACCATCATTTGCACCATTACAAAGAACCGGAAAAAGGGTTTGGCGTGTCGTCTGTGCTGTGGGACCATGTATTCGGCACCATGACCAAAAAAGATGTTTCCAAAGTAGCCTGATCCGTTCCGGAATCTTCCGGTTTGCTGCATAAAAAAAGAGACGCGAATGGATCGCGTCTCTTTTTTTAGTTTGTTGCGGTTGACTTATACGTTGAACCGGAAGTGCATTACGTCGCCGTCGGAAACGGTGTATTCCTTGCCTTCAATCCGGAGCTTTCCTTTTTCCTTCGCGCCCGCTTCACCATTGAGCGCCACATAATCGTCGTAGCCGATGACCTCCGCTTTGATAAAGCCTTTTTCAAAATCGGTGTGGATTACCGAAGCGGCTTTAGGAGCCTGCCAGCCTTTCCCAATCGTCCAGGCCCGTACTTCCTGTACACCGGCAGTGAAATAGGTGATGAGTTCGAGCAGGTTGTACGTAGCCCGGATCAGACGGTTCAGACCCGGCTCCTGAAGACCATATTCTTCGAGGAACAGCGCCTTGTCTTCCGGCTGGTCCATTTCGGAGATCTGCGCTTCGATATTGTTGCACATCACTACTGCCAAGGCGCCTTCCGCCGCTGCCATTTCTTCGACCGCTTTGGAGTATTTATTTCCGGTACGCATCGAATCCTCATCTACATTGGCTGCGTACAGGACTGGCTTCTGTGTGAGCAAAAAGAGATCGGCAATAGCGTCCAAGTCTTCACCTTCGAGGCCCAGCGCCCGGATGTTTTTTCCGGAATCGAGGTGAGCCTTGCACTTTAGCAGTACTTCGTGAATCACTTTGGCTTTCGGATCGGCCTTGAGCATTTTTTCGTTGCGCGAAATCTTCTTTTCCACGCTTTCGAGGTCTTTCAGCTGCAGTTCGGTATCGATGATATCGCGGTCGGAAACCGGATTGATCGCACCTTCTTCCCGCAGGATATTGTCGTCTTCAAAGCAGCGCAGCACATGCACGATGGCGTCTACTTCACGGATGTTAGCCAGAAACTTATTGCCCAGTCCCTCTCCTTTGGAGGCACCCCGGACAAGACCGGCGATATCCACAAATTCGATGGTGGTAGGAACTACACGCTGCGGCTGCACGATTTTAGCGAGCGTGTCAAGGCGCTCATCGGGCACATCCACCTGACCTACGTTGGGCTCGATGGTGCAAAACCGGTAGTTGGATGCCTGGGCCTTGGCCGAGTTGGAAACCGCGTTGAAAAGAGTCGATTTTCCTACGTTGGGAAGTCCGACAATACCTGCCTGCAATGCCATTGCGAATACGTTTTAAATTTTGGTCGCGAAGGTAGGACGAATGCTATGGATAATGGGGGAGGCACCGAGAAACACGTTTTTACAGAAACGAGCTACTATCTTTCCGGAAATGAAACCCGCACTATTATTAGTATTGACTGTCGGGCTTTTTGCACTTCAGGGTTGCAAAAAAGACGATAACCCAGATGCTTCACTAACGGGTAGCTGGGAGATGACTGCCTATGGCACTGACGTAAATAAAAATGGAGCTATCGATGCTTCGGAGCGTAAAACACTGGACTCGGGCGAGTACGCATACCTGAACATCACGCAATCATTTATTACCGATTCTTTTTTGATTGACGGATCCGGGATTTCATTTTCATTTCTCTACACCCGCCAAGGGAATCAGATTTATCTATCCGGCTTGGTAGGTTCTGAACCTTATGCTGTTATTAAAACGTTGAATCCTACCAGCCTTGACATCGGCACCGGAGATACTACAGGAGAGCTCTGGCGGTTCTACACACGGCAGTAAGACTAAAGGATACCAGCCTTTCGAAATATCTACGGCGAAGGGCTACTTCTTCAACCTCCGCATGGCTTCTGCCATCTGTTCCCGGATCTGATCCCGCAAGAGAGGCAAATCCGCTTGGGTCAGTCCTTGTGTAGGCACCGGCGGTAGATAATACACGCGGTTGCGGCCCGGACTCATCTTCCAGAGCTGCACGCCATTCCAGCGATCGGCTGTATCCGGCATCAGAATGGGCAGGATGGGTACCTGAGCGTCGATGGCCAGCCGGAAGGCGCCGTCGTAGAAGCGCAGCATCGCCTCTTCATGGGTTTCGTTGAAAGTACCTTCCGGAAAGATGGCGACGTGCCCTTCCCTGCGCAGCGAACGCACCATCAGTTTCATGGACCGGGCGCGGCTGTGCGGACTGCTCCGGTCGACCAGCAACGTGATCTGCCGGTAGATAAAGCCAAACAACGGAATGCGACCGATTTCAACCTTACCCAACGGTCGGAAATACCCCGGTACGGCGTCAAAAATTAATACGCTGTCGAGATAACTCTGGTGGTTGAGTACCGCTACGTAAAAGCCTTCGAACGCTTCCGGACGGTTCAGATACTGTGGGCCCCGGAAGGTGCCGACCAGATAGAAATGTGCCCAGCCTCTGAGAAAGCGCCAGATGCGGTGCCGGGCAGCAGCATTGTTAGGGATCGCCAGCACTGCCACCACCAGGGTTGCCACCGGTAGCGTGCCTACGAAAAAAAGCGCGCAGTATATGCTGTACAATGAACGTCCGATCCGGCGCATCAGTCGGGAAAGTTAGAAGTGCTTAGGCACCCGGGAACAACCCACGGCCAATCACCTCACGGAATGGCCATGGAATGGTGAGGAGTATAATCAGCAGCGAAAACAAAAACATGATTCCAGCCCGCTTGCCTACCCCACGTTTCAGGGATGCGTAGCCGATATGTGCCAGCAAAATAGCCAGCAGCATTCCTACCGAATGCTCGACCGTCCAGAAGCGCATCCCAGCATTCCCCATAACGCCTCCGTTACCCAGCTGCGTAGCCCAACCACGGGAGAAGTATAGGTACAGTCCCAGCAGCAACTGAATATCGCAGCTGATCATGAAAAACAACCCTGCTTTCCGGTCGCTGTTCAGAACCGGGCGCTTTCCGGAAAGCATCGGCAGGGTACGGACCAGTGCCCAGATGCCGGTCAGCAAAACCAGCCAACGCATGAAATTGTGCAGATGAAGCATTCCGGTAGCCATAAGAAACGAAAGGTTGAGCGACGAAAGTACTGATTCAGATTAAATGAACGGATACGAGTCGATGAACGTATAAACAACTATAATGGGTCCGCACCTGAATGAAATTCAAGAATTACCTGGACGGATAGGGTGTCCGGTTGAGTCCTGCCAAGAGATTCCACTGTCCGGAACAATATGTGTCCGGAATATCTTTAGTACACCCAGCCTTTGCGCTCACGCAGCTTCCGGATCTGCTCGCAGTGGTGGCGGGCATGCCAGGAATAGTGATCGGCAAACTCCCACAGGCAGATGGCGCGCTCCTGCTCGGGGTGGTAAAAACCACGTTCCCAGTCCCGCTCTTCCATGCTGCGCATCAACGCACCCATCCGGCGATGCAACGCGTGTAATAAGGTAATGGAGATGTTGACCGGCACGGAGTCTACTTCCGCCGTCTCCGCCCATAAGTCCTGCTCGTAGGGTTTGATCACCGGCTCATCTTCGGTCAGGGCCAGCTTCAGGCGGATATAGGCATTCATGTGGCTGTCGGCCAGGTGATGAATGATTTGCTGGATGCTCCAGCCGTCGGGTCGGTACGGGATATGCAGCTGCTCTTCGTCGAGATTTTCGATCAGCACATCGAGCCAGCGGGGGAAATTTTCGAGCGTTTCGATCCAGTCGCGGATCATGCTGGGGTCGAAGCGATCGGGCGGCTGGTGAGTTCCCAGCGGGTAGCGATTGATAGGTTCTGCCGGTGGCAGCGTACTGTCAGGATCCATTGAAGGATGAACAAATGGTGATACCTCAAAAGTACCACTTTCCGGATTGGTATCTTTCCGGAACCATGACCTTTGATGCCCTTCGGGAGTATTGCCTGTCGCTGCCGGGCACGGCCGAGAAAATGCCCTTCGGAGAAACCACGCTCGTGTTTACAGTGGCCGACAAATTGTTTTGCCTAACCGATCTGGAAATGTTTGAAAGCATGAATCTGAAATGCGATCCGGAAACGGCTTTGTTGTTACGCGAACGCTATGCGGACGTGCTGCCCGGCTATCACATGAACAAACGCCATTGGAACACCGTCTTGCTCACTGGTGCCGTTCCGGACCCACTGCTGAGGGACTGGATTGAAGACTCGTACCGGCTGGTCGTGGCCGGATTGTCCAAAAAACAACGGGAAACGCTGCTGTAACTGCAACGCTTCCCGTTAAAAATCAGGACGGAACGGTGTGCGACACCATATTGGGTTAATACTCGTCTTCGTTGAAGAAGAAGTCTTCCTGGGTCGGATAATCCGGCCAGATATCTTCTACACCTTCGTAGATCTCACCTTCGTCATCCAGCTCCTGAAGGTTTTCCACGACTTCCAGCGGAGCGCCCGATCGAATGGCGTAGTCAATCAGCTCGTCTTTGGTTGCCGGCCAGGGCGCGTCTTCCAAGTGAGAAGCCAGTTCAAGGGTCCAGAACATATTTGGGTTTTTATTAGGTCGTTTTCTTAAAATTCGGGCAAATGTAGGGTTTCCGGAAACATGACCGTCATCTTTGGCGACAGCCCCTAATTTCGGCGCATGCTTCAGGCCCTACATCTACTCAAAAAACATTCCACCCTTACGGTGGTTGATGATGTATCGCTGCAGATCGCCAAAGGCGAAATTGTTTCGATTACCGGTCCTTCCGGAGCGGGCAAATCGTCCTTGCTGCATTTACTCAGTGGCCTCGACCGGCCCGACAGTGGCACCGTACATCTTGATGGTACAGACATCTTTCAGTTGTCGGCCGGAAAACAAGCACAGTTCCGGGCCCGCAACATCGGTTTTGTCTTTCAGGCGCATCATTTGCTTCCGGAATTCTCCGCCCTGGAGAATGCTGCGATGCCGCTGTGGATTGGTGGTAAAAGCCGGAAAGAAGGGTTGCAGCTGGCTGCTGAAATCATGCAGGTGGTTGGACTTTCGCACCGGTTGACCCACAAGCCTGCCGAACTATCGGGTGGCGAGCAACAGCGGGTGGCGATTGCCCGTGCACTGGTGGCCCGGCCTGCGGTCGTATTTGCAGATGAGCCGACCGGTAATCTCGATTCGGCGAATGCAGAAGCGATCCACGAATTGTTTTTGCAGTTACGGGAGGCATTGGGTCAAACCTTTGTGATTGTAACACACAATGAAGCGCTGGCGCAACGGGCCGACCGGACCATCGCCATGCGCGATGGCCGCATTCTGACTGCCTGAGGCCGTTCTGCCGGTGCGTGTTTCCGGAAACCAAAATTCTAAAAAGCGGTTGCCTGCAACAGTACAGGCAACCGCTTTCTAAGAATATATCGGCTTCTTACAGCTTCTGCAACAGCTGTGATAACAGCACTGCGCCGGTTTCTGAATTGGCAACAGACAGGTGGTACGTGCCTTCCGGAAGCTGGCTCAACTGAACAGTACCGGTGCCGGAGTGCATTTCAGACAACAACGTGCGGCCCTGCAGATCGGTGATGGTTACCGCTACGTTGGCAGTCGTGCTTTGTAGATGAAGCGTAGAACGAACCGGATTTGGATAGGCGGTTGTAGCCACTTCTGAGCCTGCTGCTTTTCCGGTGACCTGGAGTACATTGGAATACCCGACTTTCCCATCCACACCGGTGAGGCGCAGGCGATAGTACGCTGTTGAAGACAGCGGAGCCGGATCTGTAAACTGATTCTCTGCCTGGCCCCGTGTATTTGTGGTTAGGGTAGTAAAGGACTGCCCGTCAGCGCTACGCTCGACAGCCGTTTGCTGAAGCAACTGATAGTCGCCCAGAACCCAGCGCAGTTGCACTTGTTGGCTGGCAGGAGTTGCCGTAAACGAAAGCAGTTTGACCGGCAATGGATTGCTGATGGCATTGGTAGCCAGATCGCCCCGCATTTCACCACCGGACAGTGGCAAATTGGTGGTAGTAAGGCCACTCAGAGCACCTGTGGTCATATTGACCTGTGCATACTGTCCATTGGTAAACAGTACCCGGAACGCGCCATTTTCGTCAAACCAGGCACCGTCTTCCTCATAATTAGGAACCGTATTCGGGGTTTGGTTGATCACGGTCACTTTACCCCAATAGGTAGGATCATCCGCTATAGGATCAATCCGCACCAGGTGGCTGTTAATCGGTGCTTCCGGATAGGGGCTGCTTCCCAGAGGGGTAGCCGTACTTGGAAACGCGATGTAGGAATAAAACTTGCGGTCGGCAGGGTTCAGGTCCATATCCTGAAACCCCCCGTTGGCATTGGTAAATGGCTCACCGATCAGGGTAAACGCCAGAGCGGAACTGATGAAGTTTGTAAACCCGGTTTGCAGGATAGGGTCTGAAATATCAATATGGTAATAGGTAGGAACAATCTGTGTGTTTCCGGAAGCAAGGCTGCTCAGATTATCCACTTTACCCACAAAGAAGTCCAGTTTGGCTCCTGTAACCGGCGGCGTCACATTGGTCAGCGTATAGGCAGTAAACCAATAATCGCCGTTTTGGTCTACCGTTCCGGCGGCACAGTTTACGAAACTATATGGAGCCGGCCGGCCCGCATCTGCTGACGTAGGTGCGGTCAGAATGCCAACCTGATCGGCACGGCCGTTGACGCCAATGCGGTAAAAGTTGGCACTAGCCGTACTGGGACCGGAGTACAGATAGTCGGTTGCATAGAGATACTGATCGATCGGATTGATTCCGGCCGCGTTCAGTCCCTGAGCGGGCGTACCGTTAAACGTAATCGGTGTTCCGCTACTGCCAAATCCGCCGTTAGCAGCTGATGGACTAAACGTGTTGAAGAGTTGGATAGGGGACGTGCTGGCATTCAGACCGGGCTTACCGATGTACACAAAGTTGCGTGTCGGAAAAGGCGTCGGAGACGTTTGGGAATAACCGGTGCCGGATAGTAGTAAGGCTAATCCAATACTACTGCTTGAAAGTAATGATTTGGTTGTCATAAAGGGGAGAAGGTTTGATCGAAATCAGAGTCAAAATAGCGCCATTATCCGGGCTTTATCAGACTGGTGGACGCTATAGATGAGCTTGCTTTAAGAGATTTTGAGTGGTATTAACAACTGTCTAATCATCAAATGTTCGACTCTCATGCTCATCTGTGAGTTGCTGTTTAAATAGTACTATGAGGTTTTGAACTAGTTCTTTAGAGTTGATACATAAATTTAAATAATGAATTTTTGTTGTATAATTAGGTAGCCGGGTTTATTATCAATACGTTAATAATCGAGCTTTAACACTAATCATCTGATTTCAGGGTTTTATAAACATTTTTTTATGAGAGTAAAAATGAGTGCGAACGGCTTGGTTGGGAACTAAATGGGCCAATTGTATAAAATTTAAGTGGTTCAGTGCCCATTAAAATCCATGTAAAAAAGGCGGGAAAGCGTTTCAGAAAACCCAACTAAAAAGCCCTCCATCTGTTATTTTACAGACGAATACAGACGCTATGGAATGGAACCGAATCCGAGAAAAACTGAGTGTACTGGCGGATGCCGCGAAGTATGATGTATCCTGCTCTTCTTCCGGTAGCAAACGCGTTAATAAAGGCGGACTGGGTGATACGACCGGAATGGGCATCTGCCATTCTTACACCGAAGACGGTCGCTGTATTTCGCTGCTTAAAATCCTGCTGACCAATGTCTGCATCTTCGACTGCCAGTACTGTGTAAGCCGCCGGAGCAATGATGAAGTCAAACGGGTTGCTTTTACGGTAGAAGAAGTGGTTGACCTGACGATTAATTTCTACCGGCGGAATTATATTGAAGGCCTGTTTCTGTCATCCGGCATCTTTAAAAATGCGGATTTCACGATGGAGCGTTTGGTGCGTGTAGCCAAAACCCTGCGGCTGGAGCATCAGTTCAATGGCTATATCCATCTGAAGACCATTCCGGGATGCAGTGAAGATCTGATCGCCGAAGCCGGTAAATGGGCGGATCGTCTTTCGGTAAACATTGAATTACCTTCTGGTGAAAGCCTGGCCAAACTGGCCCCGGAGAAAAAAGAATCCGATATCATCCGGCCGATGGGCCTGGTAAAAGCGCATATCGAAGGTGCACAAAGCGAGCGGGGACTGATCCGGAAAGCGGAGGCACCCAAGTTTGCTCCCGCCGGTCAGAGTACCCAGATGGTGGTCGGCGCGTCTCCGGAAACTGACCTGCACATCGTACACAAGGCTGCGTCGCTGTACAAGGATTTTGGGCTGAAACGTGTATTCTACAGTGGGTATGTACCCGTGAATACCAATAGCCTGCTGCTGCCGGGAATGGAAAGTAAAGTGCCTATTCTGCGCGAGCACCGGTTGTACCAGGCCGACTGGCTGATGCGGTTTTATGGCTTCAATGCAGACGAAATCGTAGATCCGGAAAAGGAAAATCTGGAGCCCGATGTAGATCCCAAGCTGGGCTGGGCGTTGCGTTATCCGGCGTTGTTTCCAATCGATATCAACACGGCCGATTATGAAATGATCCTGCGGATACCGGGTATTGGTGTGGGCTCGGCGAAGAAGATTGTGAGTGCCCGAAGGTTTGGCCCGCTGGGCTGGGAGCAGCTAAAGAAAATCGGTATTTCGATGAACCGCGCCAAGTATTTTATCGTCTGCAAAGACCGTGACCACCGGTATCTGGGCTGGAATCCGGAGGCCGTCAAAGGCCAGATCTTAGCCGGATCTTCCGGAAAATACGCCCAGGCCGGCGGACCGCAGTTGGCGCTGTTCTAGCTTCTTGTTTACCTGCCGATACTATCCTTTTCCGGAATCGACTTCTGCGATTCGCCATGCCGCTTACGCGTACCCTTTGATATGACCACACTCACGTACGACGCTACTTTCGGCGGATTTCTGACAGCTGTTTTTGAAGTGTACGAGCGTAAGCTGGGCGAGGTGACAATTCTTCCGGAAGCAGAAGCGCAGGAAGGCTTGTTCGGCGCGCTGGTTCGGGTCCAAACAGTCGAGGAAAAACAGCACCGGGTCTGGCACGGGCTCAAGCAAAAACTGTCGGTAGAAGGCCTTAAAAAGTTGTACTCGGCATTTTTGTCGGAGCTTCCGGACTGGGAGAATCAGACGCTTTCTGCGATCCGGCATGTGTTTGCCTATAAGCAAAACGTAGAAGACGACTTTGGGCATTCGGGGATGCTGTGGATTACGCAGACGGCCCGGAAAGTCTGGCGCGAAAAACACCGGATGGAAGCCTTTGTCCGGTTTCAAAAGTTGCAGGACGGACTTTTTTACGCGTTTGTAGAACCCGATTCCAATGTGCTTCCGCTCATCACCAAGCACTTCCGCAGCCGCTACGCCGATCAGGACTGGCTGATCTACGATGGCCGGCGACGCTATGGCATTCATTACACACATGGCAACGGCGAGATCCGGGAAGTACAGTTAGAGTGGACAGAAGATGCGGTTTCCGGAAAGGTATCGGCAACGATTCTGGATGCCCGTGAAGAGCTGTTTCAGACGCTGTGGCGCGACTACTTTAAACACACCGGCATTCCGGCGCGCAAAAACCCACGCCTGCATCTGCAACATATGCCGGTGCGCTACTGGAAGCACCTGACGGAGAAAATGATCGGATAAGAAAACGGTTGGAGTACGGACCGGGCGGAATACGCAATTGATCGTATTGCCGGCGGAGGAAGGAGGGATCAGCTTTGCATACACATTCCAAACCTCTTTTCTCCTATGAAAAAACGTCTCCTCATCCTGATTTTGGGACTGCTCTGCGGACACATCAGCGCAGATGCCCAGTCTACCGTGCGCATCCTGAACGATTCGCTGACCGGCAATGTGAGTATGCGCACCACCGATGGAAAACTGTGTCTCATCAATTGGTTAGGGGGCGATCATTACCTCATAGATACGGCTACCGGTGCGCTCAGCGTTTTTGCGCATACCGATCCGGTCACTTCCGGTACCAAAACCTATGCTGCCCAGCCCAATCACCTGTTTAGCCTGAACAACCGTTATCCGATCTGGCTTAATAACAGCACTCAATCGGCCGGTAGCCAGGTGATCAGTATCGGCCTGAATGGCGTGGTAGACACGCTGTTCAACTACATCAACAGCTCCAGTCTCCGGCATTTTCGCGCCGATACGCTGATGTGGTTTACAGAAAGCAACAAATTGTATTATTCCAATCTCCGCAGCCGGGCGGTCCTGGCAGATAGCGGACGTACCGGTAGCTATCTGAGCACCACCGTAAAAGTGGGTCATGGCGGCGTGTACTACGTAACCCAGAAAGGCAACGGTCAACAGGACAGCTTTATCCTGTGGCACCACAACGGAACCACCCGTCGCCGGCTGGCAGGGACTGTCAATACGACTTCCATTTTACAGGCTATCGGCATGTATCAGGGCGATTTTTACTTCGCTGACATTGTCGGCAACACGGTAGCCACCCCCAATCGGAATATTTCCATCAAGAAAGTATCTGCTGCCGGAGTGGTCACTTCGCTGGCCACCTTGCAGACCGGAGCTGGCGTAGTAGACGAGTACTTTGCGATGGGCGCCGGAAAAATCTGGTTTGGTGTATTGGGCTACAACAGCGCCAGCGGACGGAATATGTTTAGCTACACCCCGCTGACCAACGCCTTTACCCAGGCCACCGCACACAGTTCTACGACGGTTTTGCCGTACCTCAACAACGGAAGCATTTCTCCGGACAGCTTTCTGTATTACCGGGTGCTGGGCAACCGCACCAAAGACACGTTTTACCGGACCAAAGGCACACCGGCGACTACGCAACGGTATGGAACGACCCAGGCGGCTGGAATGCTGTTCCTGGACAGTACCGATCAGGATACCTACACCTCCAAACAATCCTTCTGCGGCAACTATCCCATCTTTCACTCCTACGATACACTCTGGACCGGTGTGGATACCGGCATTGCCAACTCCGGATTTGGCACCACGTTCCGGGATCTGTTTATCGATTGGACCAAGATCGGTAACACGTATTACTGTATGCGCAGTCTCGGGTACGTCAACAACATGATGTACTACCGCATCTATAAATACAGCGGTTGCGGCATCCCGCAGATTCAACTGGGCGTATCCGAACCACAGCTGGTATTTGCTACGGCACAGACCTATCCAAACCCGTCACGCGGTGCGTTTCAGGTTCGTCATGAAGCCCTGAATCATCAAGCTAAAGCGCAGCTGTTTTCCATGGATGGCAAACTACAATCCATTCAGACCGCTACCGGAGTGGGCGTGCTGGAAATTCAGGCAGATCGTCTTCCGGCAGGCCTGTACCTCTTGCGCGTACAGCAGGGCAACAACCAGTTTACCCAGCGGATCGAAGTACTGTAACATTCTTCCGGAATTCTAGAAGCGCATATGCGCCCGCACGGAAAACACGCCGACCGGACCACTCCGGTCGGCGTTGTAGCCTGGATTCAGAATGGCCTGAGCGGTACCGGTAACATAAAAATGTTCCGGAACCAGTTCGGCCTGATAGTACAGTTCGGCCAGCTGCTCCGGGCTATACCGCAGGGCACCATCTCCCAGCATAAAGCCACTACCGCCTGCGGCCAGATAGTCGCGGTGTGGATCGGAGAGTCCACTCACGCAGTAGGCCAGGCCCACATGATCATGGATCCGGTGCCAGGCATTTCCGCTTTTAACGGCTCCGATACTAGCACTGCGGTCGATCTCGGTAAAAGCCCAGGTTTCGTTGGTGCCGTCATTCCAGGCCGCCCGTGCAAATACGCCAAAATCATGCGGTAAGGCCTGTTCGGCGTTGATGCCAAAGCCATACTTAGAGGTCGTCTTTCCGGAAACGGCTTCTACATCGGGTGCGGCCGGATTGAAAGCGATCGCTTCGCGATAATTGCCCATCGGTGCATAGTTGTAAAAGCCCAGTGCCCGCACCGCACCGGGGTACCGCTTATACTGGTAGCGATAGGTGTATTCCAGCGTTTGTGCACCCGACTGACCGACGTCCCAGCTCATATCCGGGCCATTCGCCACCTTCGGTTCCAGCGAAAATCCATACCGCAATTCGTGGTGCGGTGTTACATACTCCAGTACCACACTGGGGGTATACCCGCGTGTATTGGCCGGATAATCCCAGCCGCCGTTCGACATCAGCGCCCAGCTCAGAAACTGTGTACGCGGATCATGGCTATAACTGTTGTCGTCGAAGTAATCGGCAATGCTGATTTTGCCGGCTGTAAAGGCAACGTAGGACGTAGGCACCCATTCAGCCACCTGGTTGAAGTCGCTGACGTTGTGAAACGTGCCGCCGGGGGTTTGCCGCCAGCCGTTCTGAAGCGGAATGACCTGGTGAAAAAACAGCCGGGCCAGGTAAATCTGCGGGGACGGATCGCCTACCCGGAACGTTTCGCCATTGGTAGCCGCTGCAATGCCCAACACCTGACTGAGGCCGGAGCCGCCTGCCAGTTCCGGATTCAGAAATACACTGGCACCTTTCCAGAGTCGCGCCCCCAGAAACAGCGTTGACGTAATCGACGTGCGGGTTTCGCGTTCCGGAAGCAGACTGTTTGGACCCGAGTATGGAACCGAAAACGAAGGCTTGTATTGGGTCACAACTGTGGTTTGCCCGTGAATCGAAAAGCGTTCGTCGCGCAGCGAGTCGGGTGTCTGGGCGGCAACGGCCAGCGGAAGGCCGGTGGCAGCAACTAAAATGAATTTCCGGAAGGCCATTGGAAAGAAGAAAGAACGATGAAAATACAACCCTAAAAAAGGGTTTTCAGAGTGAAATTTGGTACTATGTATTTACCGTTAAGGACCATTCTCAACACCGATTTGCAATGCCTGTAATCGAGCTTGAAACGAAGATCCAAGCCAGCCTGGAGATCTGCTTCGATCTGTTCAGAAGTATCGACCTGCACCGGATGTCGACGGCCCGGACCAATGAAGTTGCTATAGCAGGCGTTACGAAAGGACTGATCGGAGCCGGTGAATTTGTAACTTGGAAGGCGACCCATTTTGGCATCCGGCAACAGCTGGCTACAGCGATTACCGCATACAACCGGCCGTTTCAGTTTCGCGATGAGCAGTTGAACGGCATTTTCCGGAAGATGGAACATGACCACTTCTTTGCGTACCAAGGCGATGAAGTAGTCCTGACCGATCGGTTTGTATTTGAATCACCTTTGGGCATACTCGGACGGTTGTTTAATCGCTGGGTGCTGACAGATTACCTGAGGGTTTTTTTGATTGAACGAAATCAGGTGATCAAAACTGCCGCTGAATCCGGTCAATGGAAGCAACTGCTCGCCTGATTTTCCAGACGCTTTATCCTACGCCGCTTCAATTGGTACTGTCCTTCTGCTGGCCTTGGCAACCGTGCGCCGGTTAAACACCCAGAAGATCACCGGGAATACCAGCAGCGTCAGAATGGTCGCGGTAATCAGGCCGCCGATAATCACAATCGCCAACGGCTTCTGCGACTCGGATCCGATGCCGGTACTGAGGGCTGCCGGCAACAATCCGATGGACGCCATCAGGGCTGTCATCACGACTGGGCGCGTTCGCACTTTTACGCCTTCCACAATCGCGTTGATGAGTGACAGATCCTTTTTCAGGTTGTTGTGAAACTCCGTGATGAGAATCACCCCGTTCTGAATACAGATCCCAAACAAGGCGATGAACCCGACGCCTCCGGAAATCCCGAAGTTGGTTCCGGTAAGATGCAGGGCCAGGATGCCACCGATAATCGAAAATGGCACATTGGTCAGTACTAGCAGCGCGTCTTTGACGTTGCCAAACAGCACAAACAGTAGTACGAAAATGCCCACCAGACTGATCGGCACCATCTGACCCAGCCGTCCCGTAGCACGCACCTGGTTTTCAAACTCGCCGGTCCAGCCAATGGTATAGCCTTCCGGAAGTTTTACCTGCTGAAGAACCTGCTTCTGCGCTTCGGCAATAGTGCTGCCTAGGTCGCGGTCGCGAATCGAAAACTTCACACCGATAAACCGTTTCAGGTTGTCGCGGTAGATAAACGCAGCCCCGTTGTCTTTAGTCAATTCGCAGATTTCCTTGAGCGGCAACGTAGCTCCGCTGCTGGTGGGTACCATCAGCTTGGCGATGTCTTCTTCGCTTCTGCGGTACTCCGGCTCGTACCGGATCCGGATATCGAATTTGCGCTCGCCTTCATACTTCTGCGTCGCGGTTTTACCGCCAAACGCCATTTCCAGCACGGCCTGCGCATCGGTTAGCTGAACGCCATACGCGGCCATCTTCTCACGATTGAGCACCACATTCACTTCCGGCTGACCAACGTTCCGGATAATACCGGCGTCTTTGATTCCAGGAATGGGTTTAATGGCTTTAAGCACCTGATTGGCAAGACCGTCGAGCTTGTTTAAATCATCGCCATAAATCTTGACACCGTTCGACGCTTTAAACCCAGCTACTGCTTCCGAGACGTTGTCCGAGATGGGCTGCGAGTAATTGTAGGTGATGCCCTGGTATTGTTTCAGGCGGTGGTCCATCGAGTCGATGAGCGCCTCCTGCGACAAGCCACTTTTCCAGTCTTCTTTGGGTTTCAGATTGACCTGAAACTGCACAAAGCCAAAGCCGTTGGGATCAGTTCCGTCGTTGCTGCGACCGGTTTGCGCCAGCACGCCATCCACTTCCGGAAAGGCCATCAGTTCTTTCTTAAGCTCGTTGGTGATTTCCATCGACCGCGCCAGCGAGGTACTCATCGGCATCTCGGCGGTAATCCACAACGAGCCTTCATTAAGCTGTGGTAAAAACTCGGTTCCCAGCAGCGTGGCCGACAGGAACGTAGCCAGAATCAGGCTTCCGGAAACCAGCAGCGTCTTGCGCTTGTGCTTCAAGGTATACTGCAATCCTTTGGCGACCTGCCGGTCCCAGAACAGCACAAATCGGTTGTGTTTTTCCTTGACGTTTTTATTGAGCAGGAGGTGGCAAAGAACCGGCACCAGCGTCAGCGTAAAGATCAGGGCCCCCAGCAAGGCAAAGCCCAGCGTATAGGCCAGCGGCGAAAACATTTTGCCTTCGACCTTCTGGAACGCGAAGATGGGCAGGAGCGCCGTGATGATGATCAGCTTGGAAAAGAAGATGGCCTTGCCCAGTTCGCCACCGGTTTTTTTAATCACACTGCCGATCGCCAGCTTATTGTACGCGGCCATTCCCTTCTTATGGGCAATATGATCGAGGGTCACGAAAATCCCTTCCACCATGACTACGGCCCCGTCAATAATAATCCCGAAATCGACTGCGCCGAGCGACAGCAGATTGGCGCTCATGCCTTTGAGCTTCAGGCATAGAAAGGCAAACAGTAGCGATAGCGGAATGATGATGGAGACGGTTACCGTCGTCCGCCAATCGGCCATAAACAGAAACACAATCACCGTCACGAACAGGATCCCTTCGATCATGTTGTGCATCACCGTGTGCGTGGTGAAGGTCATCAGTTTATCCCGGTCGTAAAAGGTCACCATCTTGGTGTCTGACGGCAGAATGCGGGTGTTGATTTCGTCGATCTTGGCTTTCACCCGCTCCAGCACTTCATTGGGATTCTCGCCTTTCCGCATCACGATAATGCCTTCCACCACATCGTCTTTGTTGTTGAGTCCGGCCTGGCCTACCCGTGTCAGGGAACTTTCGTGCACCTGCGCTACGTTGCGCACCAGCACCGGATTGTCGCTGTCGACGGCGATGATGATGTTGCCGATGTCTTCGACGGAGTTGAGTAAGCCCAATCCACGCACTACATAGCTTTGGTTGTTTTTCTCAATGACGTCGCCGCCTACGTTGAGGTTGCTTTTAGACACGGCTTCATAGACCTGCAAGGGTGTCAGGTTGTAGACCGTCAGCTTATTGGGGTCGACGCTGATTTCAAAGATTTTCTGCTGTCCGCCAAATACATTGATATCCGCTACGCCGGGTACCGAGCGTAGTTGCCGGTCGACCACCCAGTTTTGCAGCGTCAGTAGCTCACGGGAGTCGCGCACCTTGCTTTGCAGCACGTACCGGTAGATCTCACCGGTAGGACCGTAGGGCGGTTGCACTTCCGGCTCGGCACCTTCCGGAAGTGAAACCGTCCGCAGCTGGTTGTTGACCTGGTTGCGTGCAAAGAGATCATCCACATCATCTTCAAAGATGATTTTGATGATCGACAGGCCAAACATCGTGGTACTGCGGACACTGCTTTTCTTCTGTACCGATCCCATCGACAGCTCGATTGGCGTGGTAATGAAGCGTTCTACTTCTTCGGCGCTACGGCCATTCCACTGCGTAATGATGACGATCTGCGTATTGGTGACATCCGGAAATGCCTCGATCGGCATACTCCGGAACGCTACAAACCCTGCAATCACCAGCGCACCCACCCAGAAAAAGGTAAAGGCTTTGTTTTTCAGTGAAAAGGCAATGATATTTCGGATGAAACGGGTCACGGGCTACAAATGAATACGGAATAAGAAAAAAGAAACGACGGACCCGCTTTAGGGAACAATACGCTTCCGGAACCAACGAGGGTGGAATTAATCGTTCAGGGCGTCGTAGATCAGCAACTGATTTTCAGTCACAACGGTGTCGCCTTCCCGAATGCCGTTGCTGATATACGCGAGATCGCCCACCTGCCGCATCTCGGCTACCTCGCGGGTTTCGATGTTGTTGCGGCTGTGAAAGATCATCACGTAGTTTTTGTTCTGGTCGAAAATCACGGCCTTGGCAGGAATCGCCAGCACGTCCTTGGACGTCTCTTCGTACGACAATTTGATATTGGCGCGCATCTCCGGCTTCAGCAAAAATCCCGGGTTTTCGAGCTTGACCCGCGCCTGCATGGCTTTGGTATCCGGATTGATTACGTTGAAGATCTTGTCCACCTTGCCATAAAACACCTTGTCCGGATAGCTGAGTGTGGTAACGGCAGCGTTCATCCCCAGTTGCACCTGGTTGATGTCGCTTTCGTTGACGTTGGCCAGTACCCAGACTTCGTTGATCTGTGCGATGTCGAAGATGTTGTCGCTCCGGTCGTTGCGCAACAGCATATCCTGGTTGATATCTTTCTGAATGACAAAGCCGCTGATGGGGGCACGCACTTCGAAGGTGGAGCCACTCCGAATGTTGTAAATCTTGTAGGTCTCGCTGATCCGGTGCGTCTGCGACTGGGCTTTTTCCAGGTTGCTCCGGGCTTCCAGCACCTCGCGTTCGGTACTGAGTTTGCCCTGATACATTTCCTGCGCCACTTTCAGGTTGTTGCGGGCCAGTAATTCATCGTTGCGGGCGTCTTCCAGGTCTTTGGCAAACCCGGCAACTTCCGTACTCTGGATGGTAGCCAGCAGTTGTCCTTTTTCGACGTAATCGCCCAGCTCTACGTAGACCCGGGTTACGTTGCCGCCTACGACCGGAAACACTTCAACCATCTTGTTGGCATCGGTCGTGATCTTACCGAAAAAGGTCAGTTCGTTTTGAAGTGGCATTCGGGTCGCCAGTGCGGTACGGGTCGTCGCCAGCATTTTGTCGCTGAGCCGGAAGCCCTTACTAACAGGCGCGGCTTCGGGTTCATGTTTACAACCGGTGGTGGCCGCCAATACGACTGCCAGCAAAAAAAACAGGCGGGTGCTCAGGAAATTCATGACTTAAAACAGGTTGAGATTGAGAGTGTTTTCGAGTGAAAGGCCGGCCAGAATCCAGCCTTTCCGGATTTCGTTGAACTGATTGATCGACTGGTTGTAGCTCTCCATAAAATCGGTGAACTCCAGCAGGGAGATGTTGCGGCGCTGAAAATTGGTGACCATCCCCTGATACACGGTTTCCAGGTTGGCGAGGATTTCCGGACTGATGTTGGCCAGCTGTTTGTTTTCCTGCGTCCAGATATCGTACTGAGAAGCTGCCAGGGTAGCAATCTCGCTGCGCTTGTACGTGCTCTCGTAGGTGCTCTGGGTAAGCCGGGCCTGCGCTTCTTTGATGTTGCCGCGGTTTCGGTTCCATAATGGAATGGGAATGCCCACCGTCAGATTGACCTGGTTGGCAAAGGCACCGCCCCGCTGATCATATGAAAGGCCGGTCGTCAGATCCGGAATCGCCAGCGTCCGTTGCCACCGCAGCCGCAGTTCCTGGCTTTCGGCAATCCGCTGACTGGTGAGGTACTCCAGATTGTTCGCCAAGGCATACGAAACGGTACTGTCGCGGCTCATCAAAGGCAGTTGAAGCCGTTCGCTCAGCTGCGCATCCGGCACCTGTGGGGTTACTTCTTCCGGAATCGCGGTGAGCAGGGATAAGAGGCGCCGGTTTTCCAGAATCTCCCGCGATAGTTCGGTCCGGTTGCTGCGCAGATTGAGTTCCAGCGCTTCGAGGCGAACCAGTTCTTTGAGCGGCACGTTGCCTTTATCTGTTTGCGACTGGTAGTTTGAAAGCAGCGTATCCAAAATGTGAATCTGATCGTCAATCCGGCGCAACCGGCGCAGATCATAGAAAGCGGTGTAAAAGCTCTGACCCAGTTGCAGCCGCAGGTTGCGAAGCAGTTGTTCAAACTGAAGCCGGGCAATACCTACATTAGATTTGGCAAACTCCACTTCGGCTTTCTTTTTGCCACCGAGGTAAATCAGCTGTTGGATGGCCAGTGCTTTCTGTCCGTTCGTGCCGGCATCAAAGACGCGCTTGTCTTCAGGATTGATCAGGTTGATTTCACCGGAAGCGACCGGCAGCTCCCAGATCCGTGCCTGAATGACATTGGCCTCCGCTGCGGAGATATTGTATTGTTCGGCGAGCAGCAACAGATTGTTGCGGCGCATCGCGTCCTGCGCTTCGCCAAACGTAAGGGTACGCTGTGCCTGCGCCCAGTGGCTGCAACAGCACATCAGTACGACGGCGATCCAATAGTTTAAAGCCTGTAGGGTCATGGGGTCTTTCCGGAAATGAACCTGCAAAGGTTTCCGCCCCCATCTTTAGACCACCTTAAAGCGAACCTTAAAATCAGCTTAAGCCGCCGGAAGATCGATTACAAAGCGGTTCAGGGTAGCGCCGGGAGCCTCGTACCGGATGCCAATCCCATGTTTGTGCAGAATCCGGGATACCATCCGTAATCCCAATCCCAGTCCCGACTGCGTACCGGCATTCTGGCCCCGCATAAACGGTTCAAACATCCGTTGTTGCTCCGCCGGCGTCAGCACCGGACCGTCGTTTTCGATGATAACCTGGGTGCCCGTAGCTGTAGTCCGGATGGTTACATCGGCCCGGTGACTCGAGGAATATTGATACGCGTTTTTGAGCAGGTTGGCGAAGGCGATTTCCAACAGACTGCGGGTTCCCTGAAGCTCTGTCATGTCGGGGGATTCCGGATCGGGATCATCCAGCTGAAGCTGCATCCGGAAATCCGGGTATAGTTTGGCGACCTGTTCGGCAGCATCAAACAGCAGCTCGTCGGGACGGCAGACATCGGCACCTTCGGCGATTTGGTTATCCAAACGTGCCAACAGCAGCAACGACGTAATGAGTTCGCTTAGCCGGTTGGCGTCGCCCAGCAACCGGGCCAGAAACGCCTGCTCTTCCGGAATCGCTGTAACCACCGCGCGGTTTTCCAGCTGTGCAATGAGCCGGGCCAACGGCGTACGCAATTCGTGAGAAGCATGCGCCGTAAATTCTTTCTGCCGCTCGTACGACTGCTCGATACGTTGCAGCATGCCGTTGAACTCACCGGCAAGAAGCGCAATTTCCTCGTGCTGATCCTGCACCTGAATCCGGGTGTCCAGCGTATGCGCATGGACTTCCTTGACCTGCTGTAAAAAACTGTCGAGCGGGCGAAGCAGTTGCCGGATCAGTCGCGCCGGAATGACCCAGGCCAGAACCGTAAAAAGCAATCCGGTTCCCAGCAGGGCATACAGCAAAAACTGCTGCTTGCGCTTGCCGAGTTCGTCTGAGGCCGATACCAGTGTAAATAACCGGCTGCCGGCCTCATCAAAGCGAAGTCCATAGACCTCCCGGCCGTTTTCAGTCCGGAAAAAAGCGCCTTCTCTGTTCAGTAGTTGCAGGTCTTCCGGATACCAGGAAAAACGCTGATCGGTGACACTGCTGTAAATCAGTTGCCGGTCCTGACTGAACACCAGCGTGACCTCTTCATCCAGGGTTTCAATATCGCTTTCGTCCAGCGTCTGCGGAATGGTGGCGCCCATACGTTGCAGGTTGGCAATGAGTCGGGTGGTACTGATTCCCGACTGCCGGAGTCGGGTTTCGACTTCGTCTTTCCGGAAGTCGGCAAACAGCAAATAAATCAACACCGACGATCCGGCAAACAGCACTGTAATCAGCAGCGAAACACCTAAGGAAAGTTTGGTCTTGAGGGTCAAATCAGATGTGCTTCAGGCGTTGGAGAATAACGAACAGGAATAAGGGAGATTAGCTTTCGTCTTCCCGCAGGTAATAGCCAAACCCAACCCGGGTGTGAATCAGTTTGGGACTGAAATTCCGGTCGATTTTACGACGCAGGAAGTTGATGTATACTTCAATCGTGTTGGGGTTGGGATCGATATGCGGCTCCCAGAGGGCGTCGGAAATCTGACCTTTAGAAAGTACTCGTCCGTGCGCTTGTGCCAGTACGGCCAGCAGACTGAATTCTTTTGGACTGAGTGCAATCGGGATATCATTCCGGACAGCCGTTTTCGCTTCCAGATCTATGACCAGATCCGCAATCTCATACCGGTCAGCGGGTCGTTGCTTATGCTCGCGCCGGCGGAGGAGTGCCTTGATGCGCAACAGCAACTCTCCCAGCTGAAACGGCTTGACCAGGTAATCATCGGCACCTTTTTCGTAGGCCTCTGTTTTGTCGTCCAGTTCGCCATAGGCGGTGAGCATCAGGATGGGCAACGCCGGATCGGCCAGGCGCAACCGGCGACACACCTCTAACCCGTTGATACCGGGTACATTGATGTCGAGCAGGGCTACATCATAGGGTTGCAGCCGCATCTGTTTTTCGGCCAGAGCGCCGTCGTACACCGGACTACAGGTATACCCTTTGGCTTGGAGAAAGGTGCAGACTTCAGCAGAAAGAACCGGATCATCTTCCAACAGCAATACGGCGGGCGTCATGCTACAAAGCTAACCGCTTCCGGAACGCTTTGAAACCGGTTCGTGATCGAAACCGGATGGAAACAACTGTTGGTTGATTTTAAGGACGTTGGCTGAGTACCTGCCGCAGGTCCTGGACCGCTTCCCGCAGCAGCCGGTGCTCTTCCGTCAGATTGGATACGCTGAGACGCTCGGATTCGTAGGTTTCAATCGCTCGGATACGATCGATTTTTTCCTGGGTAAACCGTTGTAGTTCTTCGAGTGCTCCCTGCAGGGTCCGGTTCACATCTACTACGCCATCGGCCAGCAGCTGCCGGCTTTTGTCCAGTTCCTGATAGTGGCTTTGCAAGAAGGCCAGCAACTGCCGGTTTTCATGCGTTGCCGCCAGTGCCCGTCCTGCCAGATCTTCCACGGTTTCGGTGCGCGCCAGAAAGGTGTTGAGCGTACCCACGCCTTGTTGCAGCATTTGAAGTAGTCCTTCCACCTGCGTCAGGTAGCTGTTGAATCCGGAAAGCAATCCGGTAGATTGTTGCAACTCTTGGAGCACGGTTACATTGGCACCCGTAATGGCGACCAAGTCTGAATTCCGGATGGAATCCAGCAGTTGCGTCTGCGCCAGCAGTGCATCGTAGTTCCGCACCAGCAATCCATCGAGGCGGTTGAGGTTGCTGCTGAAATCCTGTCCGAACCGTTGCAGCTGGTTTTGCAGACTCCGCAGCGTGCCTTCCGGAAGCGGGTTAAGATAGGGCAACAGGTCGGTTTGTAAAAAGGTATAGAAAGCCTGCCGGCGTTGGGTATTCTGGACCTGTGCTTTCTGATAAAACTGATTCCGGAGCAGCAGCTGCAACACCAAGCCGGTTAGTAGGGGCACCAACAGATAGTGTGCGATCGACCACAAGCCATCCGGTACCAGCGTTGGTGATTCTATGGCGGTATTGCGCAGGAAAAAGAACAGGGCAATCATCGCGACGGTACCCAGCAATCCAATCCGGAGGGGGCCAGAAAGGAGTGGCTGTACCTGTGCCTGCTGGCTGTGGTTGGAACGCTCGGCAATTCCTTCCAGGGTGGTGTAGTCAATGCTCGTAGCACTGTTACGCAGCAGGTAGGCGTTCAGCGCATAGGCCAGCGGCGTAAAGGCCTTGGAGGGCTTGGAAACCGCCAGTAACTGCACCGGAACAATCCGTTCGGACGTGCCCTGCAGATTGAGTACGCCTGCTTCCGCGCCTTCCGGAAGGTGAAACTTCGGCATGCCCGTCAGCAGGGCATCGGTGGCGTTACGGTCCAGTGCTGAACGTAAAATACGGTAGTGCAGGATGCCTAGTGTACTGACTTCCGGAAACAGCTCCGCATACGTAGTCAGCTGTTGCCGCCGTTGCAGATACGCAAACAGTTGCGCTAGTAAAATCAATCCGGTTAGCAGGACCATAAACATAGGGTCATAGATGATTATTAAAATGACCCCTCGTGCCTACAGGCTTTGAAACTGCGTCAGAAACCGCAGATCGTTCTGAGAGTACAGCCGAAGGTCGTTGACGCGGTATAGGATCTGGGTGATGCGCTCAATACCCATGCCAAATGCATAACCGGTGTAGACGTCCGGGTCGATGCCGAAGTTGCGCAACAGGTTAGGATGCACCATGCCACAGCCCAGAATCTCGACCCAGCCGGTATGCTTGCACAAACTGCAACCGGAACCGCCACAAACGGTACAGGAAATATCCATCTCGGCGCTGGGTTCTGTAAACGGGAAGTACGAAGGCCGGAACCGGATTTTGACGTCTGCACCAAACAGTTCTTCCACAAACTGGTACAAGGTCATCTTGAGGTCGGCAAACGACACGCCCTTATCGACGTACAGCCCTTCGCACTGATGGAAAAAGCAGTGAGCACGGGCCGAAATGGTTTCGTTGCGATACACCCGTCCCGGACAGATGATCCGTACCGGCGGACGTTCATTTTCGAGCAGGCGGGCCTGTACCGAAGAGGTATGCGTGCGCAGCACCCAGGCCGGGTCTTCACTTACATAAAATGTATCCTGCATGTCGCGCGCGGGGTGATCGGCGGGCATATTCAAGGCGGTGAAGTTGTGCCAGTCGTCTTCGATTTCCGGACCTTCGGCTACACCAAAGCCCATGCGCTCAAAGATGCTTACAATCCGGCTTTCGACGGCACGCAACGGATGGCGGGTGCCCACCGGAGTCGCCGTACCGGGCAATGAAAAGTCAACCGATGCATCTGTTGACTTTTTTCCGGATGCCTGAACGTTTTTAAACGATTCAAATCTGGCTTCCGCTTTCTGTTTGAACGCATTGAGCCACTGACCGGCTTCTTTCTTCTGATCGACCGGGACGGTCTTCATCTCGCCAAACATGGCTTTGACGATACCTTTCGTACCGAGGTACTGAATGCGAAACGCTTCGGCACTGGCAGCATCGGTGGCTACAAACGCATCGATATCGGCGCTATGCCGGGCAAGTTGTTCCTGGAGGGACATAAGACGGCAAAATTACGAAGAGAGGATATCTACTTGGCAACGATCCGGTTCCGGAACTAAAAAAGGCAGCCCCGAAGGACTGCCTTTATACAGATCGTGTTGCGATTATACTACATTTCAGCCGTGCAGTCAGCAGGTTGGGCTTTTGTAAATTTAAAACCACCTGCTTTGGTCATCATCCAGCTTTTACCGCTTTTGGCCAGCATAAAGCGTTGCTTGGGGCGGTCTTCGTACATGAGGGTAATGGTTTTGCCACTCATCGTCCAGGAGCCGTACAGGGTCTCAAAGGCTTGTGTTTTTGCATTGTAATCGCTGAAGGTGAAACCACCACTCCGGTTGAGTTGGATGGATTCGCCCGCACGGGAAGGCATCGTCCAGCAGCCAATAACGGATTCCATCGTCTGGGCGCAGGCACCCGTTGCCGTAGCTGCCAGCAAAGCAGCACTCAAAAGAAACGTTTTCATAAAAGGAGAAAAGGATTTAAAGCAGGCTTACAGAATTCGTGCCGGGTTCGTGTCGTCGGTAATCGGATCAATACCGGATTCCGGAATAAGGCGTTTACTGTTTCCGGAACCGATGAAGTTCTGGTTTTCCGCTCGCCTGAATGCGAAGCAGATACGTTCCGGTTGCCAGCGATTCGGTTGCCAGGATCAGGTGAGTTCCTTCCCAATGCTGGTCTAGCGAAAGCAGCCGGCCTTGCAGATCCAGCACCTGTACCGTTGCCTGGGCTGAAAGCCCGGCAACGTGCAGCAGATCGCCTGCCGGGTTGGGAGAGATCCGGATCTCAGAATGGATGCTGCTACTCGTCACGCCGGCAGCTGAAACGGTTACCTGCCGGGTCAGGGTGTCGGACCAGCCACAGCGCAGGGCGATGAGCCGAACACTGTAGGTTCCATTGGCCGGAAACGTATACGTAGGATGGGTGCTGGTATCACTTCCCTGACCGGTTCCGAACTGCCACTGGTACTGGGTAGCCTGCATCGATTGGTTTTGAAAACCGATCTGGCGACCGGGACCGCCCGTGAAGGTGAATGCGGCTTTGGGATCGTAGCGGCCTACATTCCAGTATAGCAAACTGTCGTAGACCACCGCTTTAACCGCCTGTCGGATGGCCAGTGCATCGGCTGCCGGGAGCGACTCATCGCTGGTGATCCGGAGCGGGCTCTTCCGGAAGAACACCGTATAAAAGGTGCAGGCCGCTATATAGCTGCCTGCCAGCGTCGGGTGACTCTCATCGGCCTGATACAAGACCAAGGTAGGGTGGCTTTGCCGGAGCGATTTCCAGACCTGCCCTACGGGCGACAGGACTGCACGATTGCTGTCAGCCATGATCCGGTACCGCCGTGCCAGCAGGCTGTCCATACCGGAATAGGTACAGATTGGAGGAAAGAACGCACAGTTGCCTGCATCCCCGTTTTGACGGCCCCAGGTGCGGTAGAAAATAGTCTGGGTACAGGGATTGGCCGCCCGGCTCAGACTGTCGAGTGTGCGGGCATACGGATACACATCCACAGCTACCTGCGCATCCGGAAAGGCCGGCGCCTGGCTTTGCTCCTGCAATACGGTATAGTCGTAGGTGCCCTGGCGAAGAAGCTGAAGGCTGGTGGCGTCCCGACTGTGCGTCTGGAGAGTAACACCGCCGGGTGCATTGCTTTGAACGAGTAGGGTGTCGCCGGCGGAGAGGGCTACTGCGGCCGTCAGCTGTGGCAGATTGTTGTAAGCCGTATAGCTGTTGCCTAAAAGCAAGGCGCTGACACGTTGCGCGGAAGCGGGCAGAAACGGCAGACTCAAAACCAGCAGGAAAAGGGCTTTCCAGAGATTCATAATACAGATTAAGGCGCAAAAATAGTCGTTTGTCTCGTGTCTATAAATTTTTACCTATATGAAGGCTTCCTGAGCACGTGAAAGAAGTCGTTTTCGAACCGGAGCCTACCTTGTGCCTTCATTAAGGACCCTGTGAGATGAAAAAGGCAACCCGGACCACGCGAAAGGCACTCCTGACGGGGTTCATGGCTAAAAGTGAGGTGAAGGCACACGATCTGGAACACAAGCGCAAGATTTCGTTCAATATCCAGAAGTATGCCGATGCCGTGGTCAAAGGCAAAGAACAATTCAGTGATCTGCAAACGGCCCGGCAGCTGGCCAAAAACCGGAAATGGGACGCCATCGAGCATCTCGACCGGCACCTGGAAACCTTTGAAGCCAATTTTACTGCCCGTGGTGGACAGGTGATCTGGGCCCGTGACGGTCAGGAGGCCGTGGAAGCGGTTCTCGCCATCTGTCAGAAAAAAGGTGCGAAGCGCTTAGTAAAAAGCAAAAGCATGGTGACCGAAGAAATTCATTTGAATGAGTTTCTCGGTCAGCACGGGATCGAATCGGTAGAGACCGATCTGGGAGAATACATCCAGCAGCTGGATGGCGAAGCGCCGTATCACATTGTGACGCCTGCCATGCACAAAAGCAAGGAAGATGTGGCCAGGGTGTTTCATGAAAAGCTGGGCACGGCCCCGAATCTGCCACCTAAAGAACTGACCATGATTGCCCGCAAAAACTTGCGGGCCATGTATACCGAGGCTGAAGTAGGTCTTTCCGGAGGCAATTTTATTGTGCCCGATATCGGAGGTGTTTGCCTGACCGAAAACGAAGGTAATGGCCGGTTGTCAACGGCTTTTCCCAAAACGCATATCGTAGTGGTCGGGATCGAGAAAGTGATTCCATCGGCAGCCGATCTGGAGCTGTTCTGGCCGTTACTGGCCACCTACGGTACCGGTCAGAACGTGACGGTCTACAACACCATTTTTACCGGTCCGCGCCAGCCGGGTGAAACTGATGGTCCGGAAGAGATGTATGTGATTTTGCTCGACAATGGGCGTACCGAGTTGCTGCGTCAGCCGGAAGTTCGGGAAGGCTTGTATTGCATTCGCTGTGGCTCCTGCCTGAATGCCTGTCCGGTCTATAAAAATATCGGCGGCCATGCCTACGGCACTACCTATAGCGGTCCGATCGGATCCGTGATCTCACCGCATCTGCGGGGATTGTCCGATTTCAAGCATCTGTCTTACGCCTCTTCGTTGTGTGGTGCCTGTACCGAGGCCTGTCCCGTGCGGATTAACCTGCACGAGATGCTGCTCGAAAACCGGCATCAGGCGGCTGATAGTGGGATCAACGGCTGGCAGGAAGGCCTGAGCTGGACTATTTGGAAGCGTGGGATGCAGAGCCGGAAACTGATGAACAGCGTGGGCGGCAGCACCAAAGCGAAAGTGGTGAACCGGCTGTTTAAAGACACCTGGGATAAACGTCATGCGCCGCTTCAGTTTCCGCAAAAATCATTCAATGAATTGTGGCGCGAAGGCAAGCGCTAACTGGATTCCGGAATGATGTTCACCGTTTTTGCCGCCTTCGACCGCCCGCGCCTGCGCTATGTACTCGACTGGGTACTGGGCGAGCGGCTGGGATTGAACTATGTGCTGACGCACGATCCGGAAGCACCGGTTCAGATTTCCTATGGACATACGAATTCCAAAGCGATTTTTATTCCGGAAGACGGGTTGCTGCGTGCTACCGATGGGACCGTCACGATTCCGGAAACCGATTCCTGGTCGCTGGAGACGCTTGATTTTGATGTCCTGTCAGCCGTTTTTTTGCTATTGAGTCGGGCAGAAGAATATAGCGCTTTTGAAGCTGACTCGCACAGTCGTTACCCGGCCCGCTATTCGGTGCTGTCGCGGAAAAACTGGCTTTCGACTCCGGTTGTAGATGTTTGGGTAGAACAACTGCGTAACCAGCTCAATGAGCGCTTTAATCTGGCCATTCCGAAACCGGATTTCGCCTTCCAGCCTACCTATGATATCGACATTGCGTATTCGTATCTGCACAAAGGATTCCGGCGTACGATCGGCGGGGTGCTGCGTGATCTGAAAAACGGTCGGCTGGGAGCGGCAAACAACCGCTTAAAGGTGTTGTCCGGAAAAACCGCTGATCCATATGATGCTTTTGACGGGATGCATCGGTTGCATCAGCAACACCAGCTTCAACCCGTGTACTTCATGCTTGCGGCGCAGCAGTCCGGGCCATTTGATAAAAATATCTCGCCCAGTCATCCGGCTATGAGAGCACTCGCGCAACGTTTTGCACTGGAGGGCACGGTTGGCATCCATCCAAGCTACACAACTAGTGAACATCCGGAAAAAACAGCTGCTGAAAAAAACTGGCTGGAGGCCGCAACCGGACTGAATATTATCTATTCCCGACAGCACTACATCCGGCTGCGCTTTCCGGATACGTATCGGCAGCTGCTCTCCGCCGGCATTACGCACGACTGGAGTATGGGCTATCCGGATGCGCTGGGGTTCCGGGCGGGCACCAGCCACTCGTTTTACTGGTATGACCTTGAATGCGAGACGCAAACCATACTGCGGGTGCATCCCTTCTGCTTTATGGATACCACGTCCCGCGATTATCTCGGCCTGTCGGCGCAAGACGCTTTTCAGCAGCTTCAGGAACTTAAAAAAAATCTGATGGCTACCGGCGGTAGACTGACCACCGTTTTTCACAATTTCTCATTGGGCACGGCTACCGACCGGCCGCACTGGCGGGCGGAGTATGAACGGTGGATAGCCGGTTAGTGTATTTTTACGGCGTCGTTTCCGGAACGCGTCTCCTCCTGTCATGAATTCTATTCTGCTTACCGGTGCATCCGGATTTTTGGGGGGCTACCTCGTTCAGGCTCTTTCCGGAAGAGGCTATTCAGTCCGGGCACTTTACCGCAATACGCTACCCACGCCGGCCTTGCAACATCTGCCGGGTGTAGAATGGGTGCAGGCCGATCTGCTGGATGTCTATGATGTGGAAGCGGTGTTGGAAGGCATTGAAGGCGTGATTCACAGTGCGGCTACGGTTTCGTTCGCCGCCGGGGATGCCGACGCCCTGCTGCACAACAACCGGGAAACCACTGCCAATCTCGTGGATGGCATGATTGACGCACAGATTTCAAGACTGGTGCATGTAAGCAGCGTAGCTGCGATTGGCAGAAGTAAGGAAGGAGCGGTACTGACTGAAGAAGTGTTGTGGGAAGAAAGTAAGTCCAATAGTGTGTACGCCCGCAGCAAATGGGCGGCTGAAGCAGAGGCATGGCGCGGAGCCGGCGAAGGGCTTTCAGTCGCGATCGTCAATCCCGGAATCATCTTAGGTGCACCCCTACAGCCGTCTGGGTGGCACAGCGGATCAGCGGCATTAATGGGCGTCGTGAATCGCGAGTTTCCGTTTTATACCGATGGCATCAATGGCTGGGTAGACGTAGCAGATGTAGTCAAAGCCATTTTGCTGCTGCTGGAAAGTCCGATAGCAGAAGAGCGGTTTATCCTGGCGCAGAATGCTTCTTATAAAGAGGTGTTTACTTTAATGGCGCAGGCATTGGGCAAAAAACCGCCGCATATCCGGGCTACGCCGTGGCTGAGCGGACTGGTCTGGCGCTGGAATGCGATTCGAAGTGCGTTTGGTAAACCGGTAACCGTAACTAAAGAAACGGCCCGTACGGCACAGCAACAGGTCCGGTACAGCAGCGATAAATTCCGGAACGCATTTCCACAGTATGTGTTTACACCGCTGGAAGAGACGGTGGAATGGATGGCTAAAGCGTTTCGAACCGAATCCGGAACTGAATGAACTGTTTAGATGGTAAATGATTTGTTAAGTTGTAATTTGCAGATTCCGGCTGGTATTTTCAGACGATCCGGAATCGCTTATGAAGCATATCTATCTTTTGCTGCTTGCATTTCTGGCAAGTCATACCCTTCTGGCACAGAATCAGCCTGAACAAGAGTGCCCGAACGCCATTCCGGTCTGCCAGAATATTTATCAGCAGTCCAATTCGTATACCGGTTTTGGCGCGATGCAGGAGTTGGATACCACTAATCAGGGCTGCTTGTCTTCCAATGAGAAAAATGATGTATGGTACGTAATCAACGTTTCGACATCCGGAAATCTGGTGTTCACCATTACCCCTAATAATTTTACTGGACCCGGCATTGGTGATGATTATGATTTTGCTATTTGGGATGTAACCGGACGTGGCTGCAATGCCATTTACAGCGGAGATGATCCGGTACGATGCAATTATTCCGGAACAAGGGGCATTACCGGGCTGATGCCTCCTCCTGCGGTAGATCCATTTGATGTTTCGTTACCGGTCGTCGCCGGACAGACACTGGTACTGAATATTTCTAATTTTAGCAGCACGCAGTCAGGCTATAAACTGGATTTTTCGGGATCGACAGCTTCCATATTTGACAACCTGCCACCTACATATACCAAAGCTTATGTGCGTTGTGGATATGTATCGGATAGCCTTCAGGTAACCATGTCTGAGCCAATTACCTGTGCTTCCTTAACTGCCAATGCAAGCGATTTTGAGCTTCGCAGTGCTACTGCTCCGGGTACGGCTGTACCCGGTATCAGTATTATCTCCGCCTTGTCACGCGATTGCCAGCAGGGAGCCAATTACAGTATCAACTATACCCTGAAATTTTCCGGAATCCTGCCCCCCGGAGATTATTTGCTGGTTGCCAAAACCGGCACCGACGGCAATACCCTGCTGGATAACTGCGGCAACGAACAGATTGTCGGAGAGCAGATTGCGTTCAAGATGATCAATCCGATAGCGCCTGTCATCACCTCAATTCAATCACCGGCCTGTACGCATGCTTTAGTAACGTTCGACCGCGAAGTCCGTTGCAAAACGGTTGCCCCAGATGGCAGTGACTTCTTTATCACAGGACCTTCGCAAGTCAATGTGATTCATGCCGATGCGTCGCTCTGCGATAGCCGCGGACTGATCAAAACCATTGATGTACAGTTTGACCGCTCGATTCTGGTGCCGGGCGAGTATCTGATTAATTTTAAAAACGGTACTGATAGTAATAGCATCCTGGATACTTGTGGAGCCATCGTAAACGTACCGTACCGGTTTACGGTGACGGATGAAGGCGCCACGCCGACCGCAGCCCCGCCGGTGCTGTGTGAAACCGGTTACACGACCCTGACCGCGACTACTTCCTACCAGCCGTATGGTTCGACTGTACGCTGTGGGACCAACAACGGACCGGATATCCTGAACAGCATCCTGCGGGCGGATACTGTCGGAACACTGGCCGATACCACCAACGGAATTGCCACTGTAACACCTTTCGACGCAACCAAATTCAACGCCCGTGCCCAGATCCTGTATTCGGCTGCCGATCTGCGCGCGGTCGGATTGCGCGCCGGCCGGATTAAAAGTCTGAGCTTTTTTGTGGGTAAAAAGAACAGTACAACCGCGTACAAAAATCTAAACCTGAAAATGCTCTGTACGACGCAGAACAGTATGTTCGGTGGATTTATTGCCGGTGCGCCCATCGTTTTCAGCCGCGATACCTTCCGGACACGCGTAGGCGAAAATAAGTTTGTCCTGGACAATGCCTATGACTGGGATGGGCAATCCAACCTGTTGGTGGAACTCTGCTACAGCAACACCGATACCACAACTGGAGCAACCCGGGGTTTTGACCAGCTGGTGTATACCAATGTTCCTAACAGCATGTATCGCCGGGTTAAAAACACCCGTGATACAGCGGGCTGTGCATTTGTGAGCGGCAGTGGTACTGGTGGCGCTTCTGATGCCCGCCCTACTATCTCGTTTGGTACGTTGGAACTGCCGGCGCCTACCTACGAATGGCTGTGGCAACCGGGTGGTTACGTGCAGGATAGCACCGCACAGACAACCCTGGCGTTTGTTCCTAATGACCGCAGTTATGGGGTACAGATCAAAGATGCAGACGGCTGTTACCGTCGGGGCAGTGTGGCCGTACGCATTTCTGTACGGAACCCGTATGGATATCAAAACAACGACACTTCCATTTGTATCGGCGGCAAAGCGCATCTGCTGGTTGGCAATGGCGTCCGCTACCAGTGGTTCCCGGCAGAAGGATTGAGCTGCACCGACTGTGCCGATCCCTATGCAGCCCCTACACAAACCACGACCTACTATGCGGCTATCTTCGACCCGTATGGTTGCTCTGATACGCTGAGTGCTACCGTGACGGTGAATGCCTTGCCTTTGTTGAACGCCGGTAAAGACACATCTGTACTGTACGGCAACTCAATTCCCCTGTATGTAATGGCCCCCGGTGCTATTTATTATGCGTGGACGCCGATCGCCGGGCTGAACTATGCCAACATTCCAAATCCGCTGGCTTCACCGCTGGAAACCACCACGTATACCGTGCAGGTTATTGATACGAATTATTGCATTGCCTATGATACCGTAACTGTGCGTGTAAACCGGAATGTACCTGTGTTCGTGCCCAATGCCTTTACACCCAACGGCGATAATAAAAACGACCTCTTCCAGGTAATGAATCTCAGCATCAACCGGCTGACGGAGATGCGCATTTACAACCGCTGGGGCACCGAAGTGTGCAATACCACCGATAACACCCGTGGCTGGGATGGCCTGTACAAAGGTGTTCCGCAGGAATCCGGGGTGTACAAATACATCATCCGGATTACCAAGCCGGATGGAGCCGCCGAAATGTTTAAAGGAGATCTGCTGCTGCTGCGGTAACCCACACCATAAACTCATTAAACTAAAAAAGACGTGCAAACTGCACGTCTTTTTTAGTTTAATCCGGTAGATAGCGAATTCCATATGGGGGAAAAGGAATACAACCCATCCCCATGCAACCCGATCAGGATGCGGACTCTGATGCCGGAAGCGCGGTACGAAGCCCCAGCTCCTGCAAGGCACCCTGTACAAAAGCACCCAGTTCTTTGATGTACGCGGGAGAGAAATCAAATCGGATGCCTGCGGTTTTATATAGTTCCGGAAGGGTTTGGGTATAGCCCAGCGCCAGCGCCTGCTGGTAGCGGTCCAAGGTTCCGTCTGCATCCGTGCGATACTGCCGCCACATGGCAAGGGCACCCAACTGCGCAATGCCATACTCGATGTAGTAAAACGGTACTTCAAACAGGTGCAACTGCTTTTGCCAGAACGAACCCCGGTAGTCTTCAAAGCCGGTCCAGTCGGTCACGCCGGTTGAAAACTCCTCCAGAATCTGCAACCAGTTGGCTTCGCGCTCAGCCACGGCATGGCCCGGATGGGTGTACAACCAGTGCTGAAACTTATCGATCGTCGCAATCCAGGGCAGTACCGAAATCACCCGTTCCAGTTCCTCCAGCTTGGCGCGTTTCAGATCGGCTTCGTTTTCAAAAAACGTATCCCAGTGCTCCATGCTGAACAGCTCCATGCTCATGCTTGCCAGCTCGGCAATTTCCATCGGATAGTCCTTAAATGCCGACAGCTTGAGCGGGTGCGACAGGAACGAATGCACCGCATGGCCCCCTTCGTGCATCATGGTAATCACATCTCCGATGGTACCGGCCGCATTCATAAAGATGAACGGAACGCCCGTTTCCGGAAGCGGACAGTTGTAGCCACCGGGCGCTTTCCCCTTACGCGATTCGAGATCCAACCGGTTCATCCCCTGCATGGTACGCAGACAGGACGCATAATACGGCCGTAGCTTTTCAAACGTGGTAATGGCTTTATCGGTCAGTTCTGCTCCGGTTTCAAACGGTTTCAGCGGCTCGGTGCCTTCCGGCTCAGCATCGCCGTCCCAGGGACGCAACACATCCAGACCCAAACGGTTTTTGCGGGCCTCCACAAGCATCCGGTGCAGAGGCAAAATGTGCTCGCGTACCGCCTTGTGAAACCGGAAGCAGTCGTCCGCAGTATAATCAAAGCGGCCCAGCTCTTTAAACTTATAATCCCGGTAATTGGCAAAGCCGGCGTTCTCAGCTACCTGCTGGCGCAGGCTGAGCAATTTGTCAAACAGTTCGTTCAGTTGATCTTTGGCCTCAAGACGGCGGGAAGCCACCTTCCGGAAGACGTCTTCACGCAACGACCGGTCCGGCTGTTGCAGAAAACGCGCTGCCTGCTGCAAGGTATATTCCTGTCCGTTGACGGTTACCGTCATAGCACCGGAAATCTGTCCGAACTGCTGGGCCAGGACACCGATCTCCGCCTGTAGCGCCACATTTTCGGGCCGGTACAACTGAAGCGCACTTTCAACGCTGCGCAGGTACGGACCGTAAAGCGTAGGGTCCAGTTCGTTCCGGAACGGAGACGCCATCAGCTTTTGTTGCAGTTCAAACAGAACCGGCTTCAGCTTCGGCTCGATCTCCATCACGAAGTAACTAAAGGCGTCTTCGTAAGCCTGGTTGGTGGTATCAGTCGTCATCCGGATTTGCCGCCAGGCGGCGTCCTCGCCTACAACGGCGTCCAGCTCACTGAGTTGCTCCAGCCAGCGTTCCAGATCCGCTTTAGACCCGATGTCGGCAGACCGAAGGCGTTCATAGTAGGGTAGCAGCTGTTCCCAGTCGGTTACAGTAAAATCGGCCGGCAAAAACTGCCGCTTGGCTTCAAATGAATGAGCAGAATGAGGTTGCATAAGAAGGATTAGAGCAGGAAAACAAATCGCTTTCCAATGGTTAGTCGGTGATTCATCCTCAAAAGGCCGGCCAAGGAAACCGATTGCGCCGTTTTGACGGGCAGGCCCTGTTTCGGGACCTTCCCTAAGAACTAATTTTAACAACTTGCATAAATATACGTAAATTAAGTTACTATCGTAATTGTCTGTTTATCAGCATAATTTTAGCTAATTTGTGGAATTAATGGTCCGATAATGGAAAATTTCACGGGCAGACCTCTTCTTTTAGCGTATCTTTGCCCCGTTGTGAATTTAATGGGTTAGTAAGTGAGCGCCGCTGGAATCTTCCGGTGGCGCTTCTCTTTTTAAACACCCTTTGCTTCCATAGAAGAGGTCGTTCAACAGCTGTGTTTTTTCCGGAAGGCTGTTTTCCCATTTAGGCGGATGCCGGCTTCTGTTCCGGACCATTTATTATCCACTGGTTGAGACGCTTTTTCCAACGAAAGCGGTGTTTCTTTGTTTGTATTGGACCAGGTGAGGCCGGTTGCTCATTGCAAAACGGTGCTTGCTTTCCTGAATGCAAATGGCTAAAATCAAGACGAGTTTTTTCTGTCAGAGTTGTGGGTATGAAAGTCCGAAATGGACTGGTAAGTGCCCGTCGTGTAATGCCTGGAGCACGATGGTGGAAGAAGTCAAAGAACGCGATTCCAAGGTCCGTCCGGATGCGACGGTCTGGGATGGCGATACCCGGCAGCTGCGCCGTGCCCGTAAGCTTGATGAACTCGAAACAGCTGAAGAAATCCGTATTCTAATGCCGGATCCGGAACTGAATCGGGTGCTGGGGGGCGGACTCGTGCCGGGTTCCGTGGTGCTGGTAGGCGGCGAACCAGGCATCGGAAAAAGTACCTTGTTTTTACAGTGTGCGCTGCAATGGAAAGGTGGGGTAACGCTGTATGTATCCGGTGAAGAAAGCGCCTCGCAGATCAAACTGCGGGCGGAACGCGTGGGTGCCAAAAATCCACAACTGTATTTGCTGACGGCGGCCAACACGGACACCATCTTTGAAGAAGTCAAAAAGACGAAACCGGGGCTGGTAATTATTGATTCTATTCAGACACTGGAATCGCCGTATGTGGAAAGCGCGGCAGGCAGTGTGAGTCAGGTCCGCGAGTGTACGGCCGAAATCATTCGCTTTGCCAAAACTGCATCCGTACCGGTCATTATCATCGGTCACATCACCAAAGAAGGCTCTATTGCCGGCCCTAAAGTGCTGGAACATATGGTGGATACAGTCCTGCAGTTTGAAGGAGATCGCCACTATGCTTACCGCATTCTGCGAACACTCAAAAACCGGTTTGGGTCTACCAACGAAATGGGTATCTATGAGATGGCTGCCGAAGGCATGCGACCCGTTACCAACCCCTCTGAGATTCTGCTGTCCCAGCACGATGAAGAGCTGAGCGGCGTTTCGATCGGAGCTATCCTGGAAGGGGCTCGGCCGCTACTGATTGAAACCCAGGCGCTGGTAAGTCCGGCGGTCTATGGAACCCCGCAACGTACGGTAAGTGGCTACGATCTGCGCCGGTTGCAGTTGCTGCTGGCCGTCTTGGAAAAGCGGGGTGGATTTCCATTTGGAACCAAAGATGTGTTTGTCAATATTGCCGGTGGATTAAAGGTAGAAGACACGTCCATCGATCTGGCGTTATGCTGTGCGTTGCTGTCGAGTCACGAAGACCGGCCGGTACCCAAAAATGTATGTCTGGTGGGCGAAGTAGGTCTTTCCGGAGAAATCCGGGCCGTGAACCGCATTGAACAGCGCGTGGCGGAAGCCGATAAGCTGGGGATGGAAATGATTGTCATTCCAAAGGCAAATGCCAAAGGCCTGCACCAGCGGGATTATAATGTGAAGATCAAGCTGGCCAACAAAGTGGAAGATGTCTACCGGATGCTCTTCAGCTAACAGGTGGTTCCGGATGGCACAAGCCGTATGTCCTGCCCATCCTATTTAGGAGACCCTTGGCTCATAGTTGCCGGTACCAGGCGTCCAGAGGGGCTTTAAAAGCATGTGCATCTTCCGGAATGCCCAACGGCCGGAACGGAAAAGTAGCAGCTGCTTCCAGCGCTTTTTGAAGGTCAAAGCTTTCCTGCCGGTAGCACAGCGCCTGACCATTCCGGAACAGTTCTCTTCCGAGATATTCCTGTTCGGTCTGACCGGGAGTCGGAATCAGAACCAGGCTGAGTCCCAGCACCGCCGCATCCATCAGGGTGCTGTAGCCACTTCGACACACGACATACGCTGCCGACTGCATAAATGGCATTAATTCGGCTGCATTCAGCTGGGCAAACCACCAGACAGAGCCAGCCGCCCTGCGTTCCGGCGCGTCGGCCCGGCCTTCTACAAAGATCACCTGCTGATGGAAACCCTGAACCTGTTGCCAGAGCCGGTTGGAAAGCAGGGTGCGCTGAGGTTCCGGTCCTGAAAGCAGGATCAGAATACCGGCTTTTCGGGAAGGAGTAGAGTCAGGCGCAGCAAACTGGGAAAGCAAACCGATGTAACGGGCCTGTTCCGGAAGCACTGAAGGATGGGCTAGGGCACCACTCAGTCCAGTAGATTCCGATCGATCGACTAGCCAGACCGCGCCAAAACGTCGCATCAGCCGTTGATGGAACTGCGCAAAAAGGTGGTTTGTACCGTTGCCCAAGCCGGTTTGAAGTCCCGGTTGATGGGTTATGAATACAGACGGAATGCGGGAATGCCACAGTCCGTACCGGTTGTCGGACAGAATGCCATCAAATCCATAGTGTTGAACCATTTGGTCCAGCCACAGGTGTTCCCGGCGAATGCACCGGAATATATGGGGTAGCTGTTTTAGCAGATGCGGCAGAAAGCCACGCCGGGTTTGGGCATACGTAACGCCATACCCCTCCAACAGCAGGGGCTGTATGTCCGGAACCGATTTCCGGAAAAATGCAATCTGGGCAGCCGTGCCGGCAAAAAACACAGTGGCGCCCAACTGTTGCAGGTGCTGTGCCAGCGGAATGCAGCGCGTAGTGTGTCCCAGTCCCCAATCGAGGGGGCCCAGTAAGATTTTTTTAGCAATCGTGCGATTCAAAAAACCGTATTTTTACAAAGGTACTTTCAAGCACATGCGCAGTTTTCTAAAGAACAATATTACCCGTCCGCTGTTTGTGATAGGGTTGCTGGCCGGGCTTTTGCAGGGATGCAGCAGCAGCAAAAAATGTGGTTGTGGGTCCGATATTAACCGTGCCTACGTACCACGCACCATGCGGTAGCCCGTTGCCGGTTTATAGACTTTTTAAAATCTGCCATTACGACTATGTGGGGAAAACAAAACAAAGTATGGACGCGCTATCAACAGGAAGTCGTTGCTACGGATCTGTTGTCGGCGGTGGTGTTACTCGGTTATCTGCGGTTTATAGCCGTTAAGAAAACGAGCGGCTATACCCAGGAAGTTGTTGATTTACAACGGTATAAGGTGATCCGGAAGCCCGCCAAGGTGCGGCAGATCCTGAAGGAAAAAAAGCAGGTGCCGTTTGTGTTTGCCTACGGCCTCAACTGATCCGTTTCAACCTGAAAAACTTTGAAAAAGGACGTGATGTATCGCGTCCTTTTTTTGTGCCGGTCCGGAAAAGCCGGGTTGCATCCCGGATGCCCTGACAGGAAATCAAATCCGGCGGTAGTCCTCAATGCTTTCCGCTTTATTTTTGTTCCATGTCCGAACATAACCGTCCTATCCGGGTATTGGTAGCCAAAGTAGGTCTTGATGGTCATGACCGGGGTGCTAAAGTGATTGCTACTGCCCTGCGCGACGCCGGGATGGAAGTCGTGTATACCGGCCTGCGCCAGACTCCGGAAGCCGTAGTGGCAGCTGCCCTTCAGGAAGATGTGGATGCCATCGGTATTTCCATTCTGAGTGGTGCTCACAACACAGTATTTCCCAAAGTGCTGGCCCTGATGAAAGAAAAAGGACTGGACGATGTGCTGCTGACCGGTGGTGGCATTATTCCGGAAGATGATGTAGCTGCGCTTAAAGCGCAGGGTGTCGGGCAGCTGTTTGCACCCGGTACAACGACTGCAGCCATCGCAGAATACATCCGGGACTGGGTGCAGGCGCACCGGAAACTGCTCTGATTAAAGGCATAGCTGCCTTTCTGTCATTTTTGTCTAGTGGGCTTGATATTTGTCTGTTTCCTCCTAAACAGTTCAAAAATCAATCTCCGAATGGACTCCAAGGAATTTAGAAAATATGCGGTGGGGCACTTAGGCTTATCGGGCAATACGCTCGATAATTACAGCGCCAAAGTAGACATTCCGATGCCTACCAATCTCACCCCTTACATCATCGAAGAGCGCCCGATGAACGTGGCGCAGATGGATGTATTCTCACGGTTGATGATGGATCGCATCATCTTTCTCGGTACTGGTATCGACGATCAGGTAGCCAACATTGTAACTGCCCAGTTGCTGTTTCTCGAAAGCGTAGACCGCGCCCGGGATGTACAGATGTATCTCAACTCTCCCGGTGGATCGGTGTATGCCGGTCTCGGGATCTATGATACCATGCAGGTCATCAACCCCGATGTCAGTACGATCTGTACCGGTATTGCCGCTTCTATGGGCGCCGTACTGATGTGTGCCGGTGCCGAAGGCAAACGGACCGCTTTGCGTCACAGCCGCATCATGCTGCACCAGCCGTCTTCCGCCATCGGCGGACAGGCCACGGATATCGAAATCACGGTGAAAGAAATCCAGCGGGTCAAGAAGAACCTGTATACGGTGATTTCAGACCATACCGGACAACCCTACGAGAAAGTCGCCATCGACTGCGACCGCGATTACTGGATGATTGCGGAAGAAGCAAAAGCCTATGGCCTCGTAGATGAGGTGCTGGGTGTAAACCCTAAAAAGGTAAAAGGTAAAAAAGACGCTTAAGGTTCCGGAAGGATCGCTTCCGGTCTGAGCTTTTTCTGACTAACGAACTAACACGAACTATCATGCGCGATACTAAATATTTGCACCTGCCGTTCCGGCAGGATGAAGACGGAGACGATGACGATCAGACTCCAGATGAAGAACACCTGCCGGCTGCGGAGCCTCAAAGTCCGTTTTCGATGTGGGCCAAGCGCTCCGACCAGCTGTTTTTTGATAAACGTGCGGTCTACCTCTGGGGCGCTGTAGAAGACAAATCGGCTAAAGACATTGTCAACCGGCTGTTGTTGCTGGATGCCGACCGGCCGGGTGAAGAAATTAAATTCTTTATCAACTCGCCCGGCGGTGTTGTTACCAGCGGAATGGTGATTTACGATGTGATGCAAATGATCCAGTCGCCTGTCCGGACTATTTGTATGGGACTGGCGGCTTCTATGGGATCGATTTTGCTCGCAGGCGGTACCAAAGGCAAGCGCGCCATCTTCCCGCACGGTGAGGTGATGATTCACCAGCCGTCTCTGGGAGGTTATATGCGCGGTGTAAGCGCCGATCTGGAGATCCAGGCCATCCAGATTAAAAAAACCAAAGAGATGGGTGCTGAAATCCTCAGCAACGCGACCGGCCAGCCCTATGATCGGGTGTTGCGCGATTTGGAGCGCGATTACTGGATGGACGCCGAAGAAAGCCTTAAATACGGCATCGTCGACGAGATCATCCACAAAATGCCATAACGAGTACTCCTTCCGGAATATAGGATTGATCGCCCTGCACAACGTTGCAGGGCTTTTCTTTGCGGGGTGCATCTTCCTTCCGGAAGCGGGCCGGTCCTGCATTTTCTGTTTGAAAGCCTGGGGTTTTTCCTGGGCTACTGGTTCTATGCATTCCTGCGCCGCCGGTCAACCGATCCGATCTCGGATTCCAACCGCCTTTGGATTCTGATTGGCGCTATTTTCGGGGCCCTGATCGGTTCCCGGCTGGTAGGCGCTCTGGAATATCCGCCCGCTTTAATGCAGGCCACGCACCCACTCCTGTTTGCATTGCAGTGCAAGACCATCATGGGTGGCCTTTTCGGCGGACTGCTGGGTGTGGAAGGAATTAAAAAAACCATCGGTGAAAAACATTCTTCCGGAGACGTAATGGTTTTTCCACTGCTGCTCGGCATCGGGTTGGGCCGTATCGGTTGCTTGGCCATGGGCATCAACGAACCAACCTACGGGCTGCCCACGCAGTCTGTTTTTGGAATGGATCTGGGCGATGGGACTCTGCGTCATCCAACGGCCTTGTACGAGATCGTGTTTCTGGTGTTTTTTGCCGGGCTGCTGGGCTATCTGCAAAAGCGGTTCCGGATGGAGCGTGGATTTCTGTTCAAACTATTTATGCTGGGGTATTTTGGCTTCCGGTTTGCCCTGGAATTTCTGAAACCACGCTATCCGGTGCTGGGTACTTTGGGCACCATCCAACTGACCTGTATCGCACTCTGGCTGTATTATTTGCCTACCTTCCGGAAATTCTGGACTGCTCCTCAAACGCTGATTTATGCCCAACGATAGCCGGTACATTTATTACGACTATACCATTAGCTTATGCACGGTGTGCCATAAGCAGATCGGCGCCAAGATTGTCTTTGAAGACGGCCATGTCTTTCAGTTGAAAACCTGTTCCGAACATGGCTTTCAGAAAGTCCTGATCGCGACCGATATTGACTTCTACAAGCAACTGCGCAACTACAATAAAGCCTCCGAGTATCCCAACAAGCCGCATACACCCGCGCACTACGGCTGTCCGTACGACTGCGGCCTGTGTCCCGATCATGAGCAGCACTCCTGCCTGACGCTGATAGAAGTTACCGACCGCTGCAACCTGACCTGCCCGACCTGCTATGCGTCGTCTTCGCCCCACCATGGCCGGCATCGTACACTCGAAGAAATTGAAGCGATGCTGGATGCAGTCGTGGCCAGTGAAACCAGTCCGGATGTAATACAGCTCAGCGGCGGCGAGCCTACCATTCATCCACAGTTTTTTGAGATTCTGGATGCCGCCAAGCGCCGTCCGATCAAGCACCTGATGCTTAACACCAACGGCATCCGGATTGCCAACGATGAAGGTTTTGCCGAACGGCTGGCGACGTACATGCCCGATTTCGAGATCTACCTGCAATTCGATTCGTTCCGGCCACACGTGCTGGAGCAGATGCGCGGAAAAGACCTTTCCGGAATCCGCCGGACAGCCCTTGAAAAGCTCAATGCGCTGAATCTGTCTACCACACTGGTCGTTACGCTCCAGAAAGGATTGAATGATGATGAGATCGGTGAAATCTTGAATTTTGCGCTGGATCAGCGATGCGTACGCGGAGTCACGTTTCAGCCTACTTCGGTTAGCGGACGACTGGAACATTTTGATCCGGCGCGCGACCGCCTCACCAGCACCGAAGTACGGCAACAGATCCTGGCGCAAAGTCCGGTGTTTCGTGAAAATGATCTGATCCCCGTACCCTGCAACCCGGATGCGCTGCTGATGGCCTACGCCCTCAAACTGGACGGCAAGGTGTTTCCGCTCACGCACCTGATTGATCCGGAATTTCTGCTCAACAACTCCAAGAATACCATTGTCTATGAGCAAGATGAAGTGCTGCATGCCCAGATGCTGCAACTCTTCAGCACCGGCACACCCAGCGATAAAGCGTCCGAAACCCTCAACCAGATTTTATGCTGTCTGCCCCAGGTATCGGCACCCGGACTGAGCTACGACAACCTGTTCCGGATCATCATTATGAACTTTATGGATGCCTGGGATTTTGATATACGGGCCATCAAGAAATCCTGTGTGCATATCGTAAGCAAGGACCTGAAGCTGATTCCATTTGAAACCATGAACCTGTTTTACCGGGACGGCATGGAAGCTAAACTGCAACACCTGCGCGAAAATGCCATTCAATTCTGGTAGATTTTTATGAAAGTCACCTTCACTAAAATTCTGGGCGTCAACCTACTCATCAGCTTTGGGTTTGGTGTGATGTTTCTGCTGGCCGATCGGCATGTCAGCAGTTTTATGTTTGCGGGTGGGATTACCGCAATGGTGTTGGCCGGCATCAATCTGGTGATCGGCATTGTTGCGCTGATCATTGGGAAAAGCGAATCCGGAAAAAACTTCCTGGCCTGTAGCGGTTTGCTGATGCTCATTGGCGTTTCAACCTGCTTTGGCGGACTGGCAACCATGAATACCGGCCATTTATAAACCAAAAACGGTGCTTCCGGAAAACCGAAAAGCCGATTTTCCGGAACCTGAATGTCTTCCCTATGCAACTCCAACACATTATCTGGCACCTCGAACATCTGGCACCGCCTGCCTACCAGGAAAGCTATGATAACAGCGGTCTTCAGGTAGGTCTTCCGGAAGCCGAAATTTCCGGTGTCCTGGTTGCGCTGGATGTAACCGAGCAGGTACTCGACGAAGCCGAAGCGCGGGGCGCCAACCTGATTGTGATGCATCATCCGCTGCTGTTCAAAGGACTGAAGCGAATCTCGAACGCGACAGCAATTGAGCGGATCGTCTGGAAAGCCATTCAGAAAAATATCGCCCTCTATGCGATCCACACCAATCTGGACAACATGATGCAGGGCGTAAATGCCATTCTGGCCCGTAAGCTCGGCCTGCAGCCTCCGCAGATTCTGGTGCCGCAGGCAGATGTCTTGTCCAAACTACAGGTCTACGTTCCGGAACCCGCCGCAGCTGCCGTACTGGAGGCGCTTTTCAACGCCGGCGCCGGTCAAATCGGTAGCTATGCCGAATGCAGTTACCGGCAGTCCGGAACCGGTACCTTCCGTCCGCTTCCGGAAGCCCATCCGGCTATCGGGACTGCCGGTGGTCCACGCGAAAACCTTCCGGAACTCAACCTACAGGTGCTGGTGCCGCGTCATCTGGAACAAGCCGTGATCGCTGCCATGAAAGCCGCCCATCCGTATGAAGAAGTCGCCTACGATTTGATCCGGCTTGCCAATACCCATCCTTACCAGGGCGCCGGCATGATCGGCATGCTTCCGGAACCGGAAGCTATTCCGCAGTTTCTGGAGCGGGTGAAAAAAGCCTTGGATACCGGTTGCATCCGCTACACCCGACCGGGGCATACCACCATTCAGAAAGTGGCCATTTGCGGCGGTGCGGGGGCGTCTTTTCTCAAGGCCGCTCTGCGGGCCGGCGCCGATGCCTACCTCACCGGAGACTTTAAATATCATGAGTTTTTTGATGGCGAAGACCGGATTCTGATTGCCGATGTGGGCCATTGGGAGAGCGAGCAACATACCACGGAGTTGCTGGTCGATTATCTCCGGCAGAAATTACCTAATTTTGCCGTCCATCCGGCGGGAAGCATCACCAATCCCGTCCATTATTTCCACTAATAAGTACTATGGCCACCGTTAAGGATTTTTCCGTTGAAGAAAAGCTGTCTGCTGTACTGGAGCTTCAAAAAATTGACTCCAAGGTAGACGAGATTAAAACCCTGAAGGGCGAGTTGCCGATGGAGGTTAAAGACCTCGAAGATGAAATTGAAGGCCTCAAAACCCGCCTGAGCAATGTAAACGCCGAGATCGACAGCATCAGCTCGTTCGTACAGCAGAAGACCGATACTAAAAAAGATGCTGTTGCCCAGATCAAGAAACTGGAAAAGCAGCAGGAAAACGTCAAGAACAACCGTGAGTTTGAGGCGATCAACAAAGAAGTTGAATACCAAGAACTGGAAGTGCAGGTAGCCGACAAGCACATGCGCGACGCAGAACTGGAACTGGGCGGCCGCATCGACGTGCGTACCCGCACCGAAGCCAAAATCAACAACCTGGCCGAGGCGCTGGAAGCGAAGAAAAACGAGCTGGAAAAAATCATCGCCGAAACTGAGAAGGAAGAAGCGGCCCTGACCCGTGAGAGCGACAAAGCCAAAGAGCATGTAGATTCCCGCCTGCTGTCTGCATATGAGCGCATCCGGACGTCTTACAGCAATGGGCTGGCCGTAGTGCCAATCGTGCGGGACTCCTGCGGTGGTTGCTTCAATGTGATCCCGCCCCAGCGTCAGAGCGAAATTCGCCAGCGCAAAAAAATCATCGTTTGTGAACACTGCGGCCGCATCCTGGTTGACAACGAGCTGAACAACCCAACCGAAGAGACTGTGGATTAATTTCCGGAATTCACAAAAGGCTTTTGAATTCAAACCCTGCCACAACGGCGGGGTTTGTTATTTTTGAGCTTTTCCCGGATCGTCTGGTGAGCATTCCTCTTTTGGGCTGTACTAAAACCCACTTAGTTCCGGAGCCTGCCGCATCCATGCATCATCAACAACCGTTTTAACTTCCGGAATGTCGTTTCTTTCTGCCACCCGACGGACGATACTGACCGTGATCGATTTCGTTCACCGTCCTTTTGCCCGCTGGATCGACCCGCAAACGTTCCGGTATCTGGCTTCCGGAGGCTCCAACGCGTTGATGAACCTGGTGGTATACTTTATCGCCTACAATTTCGTATTGCACCAGCAGCCGGTAACGGTTCTGGGGTATACCATTGCACCGCACGTAGGCGCGTTCGTGATTGCTTTTTGTATTTCGTTTCCCTATGGTTTTCTGATGTCGCGCTATGTGGTGTTTACTGAAAGCAACCTGCGTGGACGGGTGCAGCTGTTCCGGTATTCACTGCTCGTACTGGTCTGCATCTGGCTGAATTACATTCTGATTAAGCTGTTTGTGGAGTCTATGCAGTTCTTCCCAAGCATTGCCAACGCCGTTACCCAGGCCATCGTAGCCTTGTTTTCCTACACCACCCAGCGGTTCTTTACCTTCCGCTCCAAACCCACTGATCCGCTGACGGAGGATGTGTTTCTGGAAGGCGAAACGGACGTGATGGAAGTTTGACGACAGCTTTCAGTCCGGAAACCGTACACATGCGATCGGGACCGGCAGCTGAGGAATTTGATCCACTGGAATGGACCGGTCAAATAATTTCCGGAATCCGTGTTCATGGGTAGGCTATTTTTGCAATCCTTTCCTGTGAGCCTGCTTCAATCTTTCCTTGCCAAACGTACCTCTCCCGCCTCGCTGGGCAACCCGCAGGCCGAGATGAGCTTCACCGATCATATCGAAGAGCTGCGCTGGCATATTGTGCGGGCTTTGATCGCCATTATTGTGGTATCGGTCGTGGTGTTTTTCAACATCGAAACGATCTTCGATCGGGTCATTCTGGGACCGGCGCATCCCGACTTCGTCGCATATAAATGGTTTTGTACCGCTGGTCGTGCTATTGGCACCGACGCGCTGTGTATGGATAAGCTCAATCTTCAGTTTCAGAATACGGAACTGTCGGGGCAGTTTATGATGAGCTTTACCACTTCCTTTATGATCGGCTTTATCGTAGCCTTTCCATACGTTTTCTGGGAGTTCTGGCGGTTTATCAAACCGGCGCTGCAGGAAAGCGAAGTCAAACAGGCCCACGGAATTGTGTTCTGGAGTTCCATGCTGTTTTTTCTCGGCGTACTGTTTTCCTATTACGTGATCGCACCGTTTACGATCAACTTCTTTGCCAATTACCAGCTCTCGCCGCAGTTTCAGAACATCATTACAATGGCGAACTACTATGAAACCATGACCGATCTGATCATGGGCATGGGACTGGTGTTTGAGCTGCCGGTAGTGGTGTATTTCCTGGCTCGGGTCGGCATCCTGACGCCCGAACTGATGCGTAAGCAGCGCCGGTTTGCCGTTCTGATTATCCTGGTGCTGGCCGCGGTGATCACCCCGCCCGATATGTTTTCGATCTGGCTGGTAGCTATTCCGCTGCTGTTTTTATATGAACTGGCCATTGGCATCGCAGCCCGTGTCACTAAAAAGCGCAAAGCCAACAGGCCACCTGCTTTAGATTATTAATTTACTTCCGGAACCTTCTCATTCTTTTCCTATGGCTCAAACACTTGCAATCGGCTCGGATCATGCCGGCTACGATGTAAAAGAACTGCTTAAAAAGGCGCTTTCTGAAACGGGCTGGACTGTAGACGACAAAGGAACCTTTAGTACCGAAAGCACCGATTATCCGGATTACGCCCACGAGGTCGGCAAGGCTGTTGAGACGGGTGCTGCAAGGCTCGGGATTCTGGTTTGCGGTTCCGGAAACGGGGTCTGTATTACTGCCAACAAGCATCACGGTGTGCGCGCTGCACTGGCCTGGACGCCGGAGATTGCCGAACTGGCCCGGCAGCACAACGATGCCAACGTCGTGTGTATTCCGGCCCGGTTTGTATCGGAAGCAGATGCCCAAGCGATCGCGGACACGTTCCTGAAAACGGCGTTTGAAGGTGGCCGTCACAGCCGTCGCGTTGAGAAAATCGAAGTCAACTAAAGTTTTAATAGTCCTGTCGCCTTGTTACGTCTGCGTTTCCGGAAAGAAGAACTGCTGTTCCGGCATCCGTTTACCATTTCAAAAGGCACCAAAACGCATCAGCCGACGCTGGCCGTAGCGCTGAATTTCGGACCTGCCTGGGGCGCCGGAGAAGCGCCGGCCATCAACTATTACGGCGTGACTACCGATGGGATGGAGGCACAGTTGCTCCGCCATCAGGCCTCCATCGAACGCTATGCATTGCAGGCTCCGGAACGGTTCTGGCATTTTCTGCATCATCTGATGCCGGGCGAGCACTTTCTTACTGCTGCTCTCGACATCGCCGGCTGGGATTTATTTGCCCAACTACGCCGCAAGCCGCTTTACGAATTATTGGGTGCAGATATCCGGACGGCACCGATTACCGACTATACCATTGGCATCGACACCGCCGAGGCGATGCAGGCGCGGGTATTGGAACGCCCCTGGCCGATGTACAAGGTTAAGCTGGGAACACCGGATGATCTGGACCTGCTGCGGGCCATCCGGGCCGTTACAGAAGCGCCCTTGCGGGTAGATGCCAATGAAGGCTGGACCTACGAGGAGGCCATCCGACTGCTTCCGGAACTGCAAAAACTGGGCGTCGTATTGGTCGAACAGCCGCTTTCAAAAATAGAAACAGCCGCTCAACAGGCCCTGAAGGACCAATCACCATTGCCGCTGATTGCGGATGAAAGCTGCGTCACCGAACATGATGTAGCGGCCTGCGTGCAGGGATTTCACGGAATCAACATCAAGCTGACCAAATGCGGGGGAATTACGCCGGCCCGCCGGATGATTGCCCAGGCCCGGCAACTGGGCTTGCAGGTGATGCTGGGTTCCATGAATGAATGCAGCATCGGAACCGCAGCGCTGGCACATCTGGCACCACTGGCTGATTTTCTGGATGCAGATGGGCCGCTGCTGTTGGCCGAAGACCTGGCGACCGGTTTGACGCTGGAAACCCATCGCTGGATGCCGCCACAAATTCCTGGTCTGGGTATCCGGTTGACGCCGCAAAAGATTGTTACCGGGTTAGCCGGCCATTAAAACAGAGTCCGGGCTGTCGACTGTTCCGGAACCACTAGTCCTTTTTGCAATTGAAAAAGCCCTGCTCCGGAAGAAGCAGGGCTTTGAAAAAAGTGTTTTCGGAAATCACTCAGCGTTTGGAGGCGCCGGATACCGTTGGGTAATACGTAAGGCCGTCGTCGCCGCGATAGACCGGTGAGGTCACGATCTGACCGCTCAGGTTATACTTCCAGAGCAAGGCGCCGGTTTCGACATCCAGTGCATACAGATAGCCATCGTCGCTGCCTACATACAGACTGTTGTTTACGATCAGCGGGGAGCTTTGAATGATGCGCCCTGTTTTAAACGACCATTTGGGATCGCCGTTGATAAAGCTGTAGGCGTAGAGGTTGTTGTCGTACGAACCTACAAATACCTTGTCATTGGCAAACACTGGTGAGGAATAAATCCGCTCGGCCGTTTTGCGTTGGAAGCGTGGCAATCTTGTGGTCGAGTCAACGCAATAGAAGTTGTAATCATTGGACCCGAACATAATGGAGCCGTTGAGCGCTGCCGGAGAGCTGTAGATTGGCCCCTGAGTCTGATAGCGCCACAGGATACGTCCGTTAGTCTGATTAAAGGCGTAGAGATAACCATCCGTATTGGTTGCATAGATGCGGTTGCCCATACGGGTGGGGCTGCTCCTGAATGCACCGGTAATAATGTTGCTGTCGTTGCGCCACAGCAGCGCGCCGTTGGTTTTATTGAGTGCAAAGAAGCCACTGTCTACCGTACCGAAAAACAGCTGATTCTGATACCGCAGGGGCGAGCCCGGAACCGGACTGGCCGTTCCATACGACCACCGGGTGGTGTTGTTGGCCGGGTTAAAGGCAAAGAAACTATCAACGGTGCCGCCATAGTAGAGATACGTGCTGTCGCCGATCGGAGACGATTCCCCGCCCTGCTTTAAAAGCAGCTGCTTCTGAGGAATACCGGTGTTGGGGTCCAGCACATGCAGAATGCCGTTGCGGGTAGCCACATACAGCGCTTTGTCATCGGCAAAAGGTGTAGTCGACAAGTCGGCGCCCAGCCGGTATTCCCACTGCTGCGTACCGGTGGCCGGATCAAGGGCCCGCAGAATCTGATTGTTGCTGCTGATGTACAGGTGCGCGCCATACGTAGGCGTAAGCGGCGCATCATCACTATACTCTTTTTTGCAGGAAAGGGCACCGCCGAGGGTCATCAGGCCAAGCAGCCCGGGCACTACCGTCTTTAAAAATCTGCGCATGGGTCGGATAAAAGTAGAAAAGCGTTTCCGGAACATTCCGGAAGGAACCGGCTCTAAAACCGGAAAAATACGACCTTCCGGCCGCATCTACAACCACCCACAAAAAAGCGGTCCTGCCCGAAAGCATAGACCGCTGGAAAAGAATCCGTATTTTAAAGAAGCTTATTCAGCTTCGGCGAGGCGCTCTTTCTGGCGTTTCAGCTGGTTGGTCATGCTGTCCATAGCCAGGGTAAAGCTTTCTTCAAACGTTTTGGACTGGTGCTTTACAAAGTAATTGTGCTTGGGCACCGCTACACGGATTTCGGCAATTTTGTCTTTGATATTGTGAGCTACATTATCAAGCTTCAGAAACACATCTACATCCACAATCTTATCATGGAAGGTTTGCAGCTTGGCTGCTTTCTCTTTTACAAAGTCAATTAATTTCTGATCGGCATCAAAATGCACAGACTGGACACGAATGTTCATAATCGCACAAAGGATTTGGGTGAAACAATAAGGAAAAAAGACGTGTCAAAGAATCGTTCCGCTAGGCGTTGGCTGAAGTGGTTAGGCACTGAAAAGATAGGCGTTTTCCGTTTAAAACAAGTGCTCTTTAACGGAATCTTCCGGAATGGTTATTGGCACTGAACGACTGTTATTCAGGAAGAAACGTCGTAAAAAAAAGATCCGGAAACCAGTCCTGCGCTCCCAAAATCAGTACCGTGCGATTTATCCACGGGGATGCAGCCGTCGGTGCATGTCTTTCAGGGCCTCGATATCGGCATGGGTATACACCTGTGTAGCCGAAAGACTGCTGTGCCCCAGCAAATCGCGGATGGCCTGGATGTTGGCCCCGCTGGTCAACAGGTGCGTGGCAAACGAGTGGCGCAGTACATGCGGACTTTTACGTTTCAGGCTACACACCAGACTCAGGTATTTTTTGACGGTCCGGTAGACCCAGACCGGATACAACGGCTCGCCTTTTTCCGTTACCAGCAACGTCGCTTCACGGGTGCCGAACCGCTGATGCTTTTCGCCCGTATACTGGCGGATCAGGGTTTGAAGCGCCGGACTGAGCGGCACTAAGCGCTCTTTACCACCTTTACCATGCACCAGCAGATTGCTGCTTTGCACATCGGCTTCGGTGAGGCTGATAAGCTCGGAGCGACGCAGCCCGCAGCCATACAGAATTTCAAGCGCCAGCTTCTCGGTGTCGCCCGCAAAGCCTTCCTCATACTGCACCTCGTCGAGCAGCCGTTCCGATTCGGTTTCTTTGAGAAAAATGGGCAGTCGTTCCGGAACCTTCATCGCATGTCCCTTGCGGACCGGATTGGTCCGGATCAGATCTTCCCGCAGCAGGTACTGAAAAAAAGACGACAGGGTAGCCCGCTTGCGGTTGACGCTTCGCGGCTGCATCTGGTCTTTAAGGCGTAACTGCGCCAGCCAGCCGCGTACCTGATGATAGGTCACTTCATCCCAGCGTTCCAGCGTCGGATGAAACAACTGCAGCCAGTCGGAGAAACTTCGTAAGTCTCCTTCATAGGCCGCAAGCGTATTGGGTGAGTAGCGCTTTTCGTACCGGAGCAGCCTGAAAAAGGCCTCCTGTGCATCCATCATAGTCATCCCGATAAAAGTACAACCTTCCGGAACAGCAAAAAACCTCTGCCGGTTAAGGCAGAGGCTTGTAAAATCGGATCGAAATGCGATTCTGGGAAACGCTTTTAGTCGTCAAGACGACCGGAAAGCAGCTCCTGACGATACACAGCTTTCAGTACTTCGGTACGGCGCTGAATCGACGGCTTGGTAAACGACTGACGTCTGCGCAGTTGCTGCAGGGTCCGGCTCTTCTCAAACTTGCGCTTGTACTTCTTGAGCGCCTTGTCGAGATTTTCGCAGTCTTTGGAATCGATGATGAGCATAGGGTTAAATACCTCCTTTTTGTAAGAATCGGGGAGCGAAGGTACGGAACCCGGCAGGAAATACAAAGTATTAAGATGAGTTGATCAGGGCCAGTAAACGTTCCGGAATTAAGTCCCAATCAGGTTGCAAAAGGTAGTAGTCCGGTGCCGGTCCTATCGCACGGGTACCAGCTTTCGGGACTGCCAGCGGTAGTATCGGGTACCGGTTTTGGTGTTGTAAGGTGGGGCACACTCGTAGCTGCCCATCCGGATGCGCCCCCGGCTGATGGCTTCCGGAACATAACAGATCTCCAGATCCGGAAAGGCACCGTCTACTTTCATACCTCTACCCGTATTCAGATAGACCGCCGTTTGCCGGTCTACAATGGCATTGCCACCGCCCTTAGGCGTCAGCACAAAAAATACCAGACAGTCGGTCCGGCCATCGCCATTCAGATCGCCGGTAATAGCTTTGGGGACATCAACCGATGCTCCTTCCCTGGCCTCGATCGTGGCTTTGTAGGATTCAAACTGCCGCAGGGCCTCCGTTGCCGGATTGAATGCCTGGGCGTTGGTGGTACCGGAAGCAAGCAAACTGAGGATTCCTGCTAGACAGGCCTTCTGGATCATAAACGTTGACTTTTACAGGTAAACAGTAAAACTGCGCCGACAAGCCAACCGCTCTAAAACCCTGGCCTGCAACTGATGACGACTGTAAACAAGCCGGATCTTTTAAGAATCGAATGTGGAGTCGGCTTTGTAGCCCTCCATTTTATTGCAAAAGCACCTGACAGTTGTCTCTACCGGTCCGGGAAGAGGCTGATTAAATTCTTTTCATGCAACGTTCCTGGTTGCTAATTTAAATTCATATGTAACTTATTAGCCGCAAAATTATTTGAAGACGGATTGTATTTTAAAATCCTGTAAAGCAGGCTGGACAAGCATCCTGCCGGATTCCGGAAGTTGGGCAACCGGCCTTTAGTGGCGCTATTTTAGTGCCTTAAAAAACACTGCGCTTTACGCCCTCTCTCTCTTTAAGTTTCTGCTGTACCCCTTATGCTGCAATTCGGCCTTTCTACCTTCGCTGACCTCGGTGAGCTGTCTCCGCAACAACGTTTCCGAAACCTGCTCGAAGAAGGGCAACTGGCCGATCAGATGGCTTTCGATGTCTTTGCCATTGGCGAGCATCACCGTTCTGACTATGCCGTCAGTGCCCCGCCGGTTGCGCTGGGTGGAATCGCTGCTGTTACGAAAAACATCCGGTTGTCTTCAGCCGTCACGGTGCTCAGTAGTGAAGATCCGGTACGGGTCTTTCAGCAATTTGCAACGCTCGATAACATCTCCGGTGGCCGTGCCGAAATCATGGCCGGCCGCGGTTCGTTCACCGAAAGCTTTCCGCTGTTCGGCTATGACTTACAAGACTACGAAACCCTGTTTGCTGAAAAGCTGGATCTGCTGGTTAAACTGTGCCGGAACGGTGTGGTGAGTGCTTCCGGAAAACACGTTCAGTCGCTTCAGGAGGTCACCGTGTACCCCCGGCCCATTCAGGATCCGCTGCCACTTTGGGTTGCCGTTGGTGGTACGCCCGAGTCGGTGATCCGTGCCGGCCGGTACAACCTGCCGCTGACCCTGGCGATTATCGGTGGCCGTTGGGCGCATTTTATGCCCTACGTAGAATTGTACCGCAAAGTGCTGGCAGAAGCCGATCACGGCAATGCGCAGATCTGTATCAACCAGCATTGTTATGTAGCCGAAGACTCTCAGCAGGCGGCGGCTGAGTTTTATCCGGCGCATCACGGTGTGTTCAGCCGTATTGGTCGCGAACGGGGCTGGCAGCCGGGCGGTCAGGCTGAGTTTGACGCGGCCTTACGTCCGGAAGGACATTTGCTGGTGGGCAGTCCCCAGCAGCTCATCGACAAGCTTTGCGCCGAACAGGATGCTTTTGGCAACACCCGTTTCCTATTACAAACCAGCATCGGAAACCTGCCTCACAAAAAAGTACTGGATTCCATTGAACTGCTGGCTACTAAAGTGATCCCGGCCGTACGCCAACATGTGGCCCATACCAAGAATGCCTGACCCATTCCGGAACGAACGGTTCCGGAATGGGTACTAATCCGGTGCGTACTCCTGATTGACTCCGCGCACGCCTGAATAGGTGTTGGTGAAAATCTGGCCGTTTGGAAGAATGGCCCGCACCTGCACGTTAACTGCGCTGTTGGTAGCCGGAATCAAAAGGCGCACGGCCTGGGCGTTGTAGCCGGTTTCGGTTGCCTGCTCCGCCGGGGCTGTAACTGTTTTCAGCAGCCGGCCCTGGCCGTCATGGATCTGATACGATACGTTTTGCAGTCTCGGTGGCGCTTGCTCACTCTGGAAGACCAGACTGAGCTGCACGCCTGTAGCACCATTTGCGGCCGGCAGACTTTTGAGAAAAACCGTTTCCGGAGCCAGTGTAGTCTGGTGGGCATCCGGTTTGCTGATGACCTGTCCGCCGGCAAGGTTCAACACCTGAACGGCCAGTATCCGGTGCAGCTCATAGCTGATGCGGCCATAGCCATTTTCGCCCCACTGGGTGCCCCAGGAATTTTTGAAAATAAAGCCTTCTGCGTCGTATCCTACAATGCAGACCGCATGACCGCCATTAAGTTCAGCCTCTTCATTTTTAAACCGAAGGGTGGCTTTCCCGGCATTGATGGCGTCGATAAGATCGTCCATCATCATCAGCTTTGCAACGGTATAGCCGTAGGTCTGCCCGTCGGAGACCACTACAAACAATTCGCCCGGACTCATAGCCGTGGTGCCTTTATGTCGCATCCACTGGTTGGCGTTGATGGCATAGCCCACCGGAATACTGTGAACGCCGTTGCGCAGTTGCTGCTGGATCCAATCTACCTCTTTGGCGTCTGCTCCGGATCGGAAAACAGCCTGTTCCTGCTCTACCCGATAGGTATGTTTCCGGAACGACAGCGCATCGTACAGGCTGCCACCGGCAATATCGGCGCGCAGACTATCGAGGCGGCTGCCGGATTTCCAGATTGGTGCTTCCGGCTGGTACGGCGACTGCGCCTCCCGGACGACTCCGTCCCGGCGCAATACAGGTAGGTAGTACGACAGAAAGGCGCCTTCGCTGTACGCTTCGGTGGTGTCGAAATAGCCGTTGAGTTTGGCGCTGGTATACAAAGCCTGCTCTGAAAGGTCCACCGGAAAGCCCGGCAACGTTTCCAGGGCCGCAGCGATGGCAAATGCCGAGCAGGTGCCCCGGTTGGCCTGCGATTTCACCGGCGACTGCCAGCTCCGGTAATCAATGCTTTCCTGGGTATAAGCAAGATGGGAAATCCCTAAAAAGGCAACTAAAAGAACGGCCAGACGTTGAATCATATGAAAACAGCGGATGAAGGAGGGCCGCCACGGGCTGTAAAGCTGGCTCGGAACGCCTTCTCTGCCAATACGTTCTTTATCGTATTTCCGGAAGCAAGTTCTTCTGACCTTCCTGAAACCAGGCCTTCCGGAAGATTTGATTCGGGAACAGACCCGGCTATAGATGCTGCCCGGGCCTGTCTTACTTTTACAATCTAAACGCTTTCTACGCCGGTTATGTCTTTTACGCCCCAGCACAAAATCCGTATTGTTACCGCTGCCGCTTTGTTTGATGGGCACGATGCGTCCATCAACATCATGCGTCGCATCATGCAGGCCAACGGCGCCGAGGTCATTCACCTCGGTCACGACCGGTCAGTGCAGGAAGTGGTCGACTGTGCCATCCAGGAAGATGCCAACGCCATTGCGATTACCTCGTATCAGGGCGGCCACGTCGAGTACTTCAAGTACATGCACAATCTGCTGAACGAACGCGGCTGCGGACACATCAAGTTGTTTGGCGGTGGTGGTGGCGTAATCCTTCCGACCGAGATTGCAGAACTGCACGATTACGGCATTGCACGCATCTACTCCCCGGATGACGGTCGTGCGATGGGGCTGGAAGGCATGATTCAGGATCTGCTGGAGCAAAGCGACTATGCCGTAGGCGATCAGCTCAATGGTGAACTGACGCACCTGCAGGAACACGATGCCAAAAGCATTGCCCGTCTCATTTCTGCCGCCGAAAACTATCCGGACGACGCCGATACCAAAGCGATGCTGGAAGAGGTGCGCCAGTGGCAACAATCCAACCCTACCGAAACGACCTCAGGTATTGCACCTGTACTCGGCATTACGGGTACCGGTGGTTCCGGAAAATCATCGCTGGTCGATGAAATCGTACGCCGCTTTCTGCTCGACTTCCCTCAAAAAACCATCGCGTTGATTTCGGTCGATCCGTCGAAACGCAAAACCGGTGGCGCGCTGCTGGGTGACCGGATCCGGATGAACGCCATCCGGAATCCACGCGTATACATGCGTTCGATGGCCACGCGGCAAAGCAACCTCGCCGTATCCCGCCATATCCAGGACGCCGTAGATATTCTGAAAGCGGCCCACTTCGACCTCATCATCCTCGAAACCTCCGGCATCGGACAAAGCGATACCCAGATTACCGATTATTGTGACGCCTCGCTGTATGTGATGACGCCGGAATACGGTGCCGCTACCCAGCTGGAGAAAATCGACATGCTCGATTTCGCCGATGTCGTTTGCATCAACAAATTCGACAAGCGCGGTGCTGCCGATGCCCTGCGCGATGTCAAAAAGCAGTATCAGCGCAACCATAAACTCTTTGACGTAGACGCGGACACCATGCCGGTCTATGGTACGATTGCCAGCCAGTTCAACGATCCGGGTACCAACAATATGTACCGTGCGCTGATGGATATGATGGTGGCTAAAACCGGTGCCGATCTGCAGTCTACCCTGCGGTCGAACGGAGAAGAAAGCGAAAAAATATTTATCATCCCACCCAGCCGGACCCGTTACCTGAGTGAGATTTCGGAAAACAACCGGGGCTACGACCGACGTGCCAAAGAGCAGGCCGATGTGGCGCAGAAACTGTTCGGCATCCGGAAAACCATCGAAACAGTAGAAGCTTCCGGAACGGAGACCGATACTGATCTTGCCAATTCTCTTCAGGCGCTCTATCAGAAAGTATCCCTCGACCTCGATCCGAAAAATCTGGAACTGCTTAAAAACTGGGAAGCCAAAAAGCGCCAGTACCAGGATGAGTTCTACGTTTTCAAAGTGCGGGATAAGGAAATCAAAATCAAAACCCACACCGAAAGTCTCAGCCATACGATGGTGCCCAAAGTGGCAGTACCGAAGTTTGAAGCCTGGGGCGAAATTCTGAACTGGGTGCTGACCGAGAACTTCCCAGGTGAATTTCCGTACGCGGCTGGTATTTATCCGTTCAAGCGCGAAGGCGAAGACCCGACCCGGATGTTTGCCGGTGAAGGCGGTCCGGAGCGGACCAACAAACGGTTCCACTATGTGAGCAAAGGTCTGCCCGCAGCCCGGTTGTCGACCGCCTTTGACTCGGTTACGCTCTATGGCCAAGACCCCGATCCACGCCCTGATATCTACGGTAAAATCGGCAACTCCGGCGTGAGTGTTCCAACACTTGACGACGCCAAAAAGCTGTATTCCGGATTCAATCTTGCCGATCCGAAAACCTCTGTGTCGATGACCATCAACGGTCCGGCGCCTACGATTGCTGCGTTCTTCATGAATGCCGCCATCGACCAGCAGTGTGAACTGTACATCAAAGCCAACGGACTGGAAGCTGAAGTAGACGAGAAGATCAACGCCATTTACAAGGCCAAAGGCGTAGCGCGACCCACCTACGGCGTACCGGGCGAATTTAACGGCAGCCTTCCGGAAGGCAACAACGGTCTGGGACTCATGTTGCTGGGCGTAACCGGCGATCAGATACTTCCGGAAGACGTCTATGCCAGGATCAAAGCCGATACGCTGAAGCAGGTGCGCGGAACTGTCCAGGCCGATATTCTCAAAGAAGACCAGGCGCAGAATACCTGTATTTTTTCGACCGAGTTTTCGTTGCGCGTAATGGGCGATGTACAACAATATTTTATTGATCAGGGCGTCCGGAATTTCTACTCCGTATCGATTTCCGGATACCACATTGCCGAGGCCGGTGCTAACCCGATTTCGCAGCTGGCCTTTACACTGAGCAACGGCTTTACGTTTGTGGAATACTACCTCAGCCGGGGCATGAACATCGACGATTTTGCGCCGAATCTGAGCTTCTTCTTCTCGAATGGCGTTGATCCGGAATACTCGGTCATCGGTCGCGTATCCCGCCGTATCTGGGCCAAGGCCATGAAGTACAAGTATGGTGGCAACGAACGGAGCCAGATGCTGAAGTATCATATCCAGACCTCCGGTCGGTCGCTGCACGCCCAGGAAATCGACTTCAACGATATCCGGACCACATTACAGGCCCTATATGCCATCTACGACAACTGCAACAGCCTGCACACCAACGCCTACGACGAAGCCATTACCACCCCTACGGAAGAAAGCGTGCGCCGGGCGATGGCCATTCAGCTAATCATCAACCGCGAGCTGGGACTGGCTAAAAACGAAAATCCGCTGCAAGGCTCTTTTATCATCGAAGAATTGACCGACCTGGTTGAAGAAGCAGTGCTGGCCGAATTTGACAAGATCACCGAGCGCGGAGGTGTGCTGGGCGCGATGGAAACGATGTATCAGCGTGGAAAAATCCAGGAAGAAAGCCTGTACTACGAAACGCTGAAACACACCGGCGAATACCCGATTATCGGCGTCAATACCTTCCTGTCGTCTAAAGGCTCACCAACCGTGATTCCGGCAGAAGTTATTCGCTCGACTACTGAAGAAAAAGAAGCCCAGATTACTAACATGCAAGCCTTGTGGCAGCGGAGTGGCGATGCCGGCACCGAAGCCCTGAAGCGTCTGCAAGCGGTAGCGATTCGCGGTGGCAATGTATTCGAAGAGTTGATGGAAACCGTCAAACACTGCTCGCTCGGTCAGATCACCCAGGCGTTGTTCCAGGTGGGCGGCCAATACCGGCGGAATATGTAAGAGGTGTTAAACAGACCATGAAACAACCTCTTTCGCAAATCCTCACGGCCGCTATCGACGGACTGCTGTACCTCAGCGAAAGCGAGGCACCGGTAGCACTGCTGCAATGGCCGGGCGTAACCGACCTGGCCGCCGCACAGGAACAGGTAACATCCCTGACCGGTACGCCGGTGGGTGCACAACAACTGCAATCACCAGCGGATTTTATGAGTCCCATCCTGAAGATGGCGGTTCCGGAAGATCCTGCAATGCAGACGTATGCCAGGCGCTGGAAGCGCGTGCTCAAAAAGATGCAAAGCGAATTGCAGGACGTTCAGGTCATCAGCACTCCGGTCAAAGACGCCCAGGTTCAGCTCTACATTGTAGGATTTACCGATACGAAGGCACTAGTGCTGCATACCTCGGCGGTCAACACCTAAACCACGCACTGGTACAGATCGAATCCGATAGGCTCGCAGGTTTCAAAAACTCCTTTCCGGAAAAACGCAAACCATCTCTGCTTAGCGCTGGCCGTCCTGCTTTTGCTTCAGCACGGTCTGAACATCCGCCGGCAGATTGGAGAAGAACCGGTATCCGGTGGCCTGCTCAATCGTACTGACGGTCGTGGTGTAAAAATTCCAGTTGCGCGCACTCACCTCGGGTACATTGGGCATATCTACTGCAATCACCCGGGTGTCTTTGGTCACGCGCTTTAAATCGTTCTCCCCTTGAGGCAGCACCACAATAATCTTCCAGAACTGCGCCGGTACGCTGATCTTTCCGCCGATCACTTTGGCGTCGCCGTTGCTGCCAACACCACCTTCCCCATAGCTGCCTGCGATGATGTACAACTCCAGATCCCGCTCGGCCAACCGGCGACAGTAATCCTCCAGCTTGGCCCAGGGCTGCTGGTTCAATTGCGGGCTCTGCGGGGTGATATTGGTCATCAGAAATGTGGCTTCGTTATCGGCTGCATCTGCCGACCGGTCGGCCGACGGACACAGATGCCCCCGGTCAAATCCGGAACCGGTGTAGTTGGAGGTCAGCACCCGCAAAAAACCTCCCGGAAGCGCCGCATCCGGCGCAAAACAGTTGCAGCGGTCGGCACTGCCCATCCAGGCGGCGCTCAGATGCCAGCTCACCCAGTTGGCAATGCCCGTACTGTTGTTGTAGGAAAGGGCATACTGTGGCTTTTGAAGCAGATAATTGTCTCTGCCCGTACCTGCGTTGCTGGGATTGCCCAACGCCATATTGTTGTCACGTCCGGCAGTAACCGGCCCTGTTTTGGGAGTCGCCGGAACGAGGATCGCCGTACGATCTGAACCTGACTTTCCGGAAAGGTCGATGTCGTCCAGGTTGAGCCGGCCCGTGCCGGTATTCACGAAGCGCAACCGCACGGCGGATTGCACCGGCAGATTAAACGAATAGCGCTTCAGGATCGCAGCCGCCCGGACATCTTTACTCACAACCTTCCAGAACCGGCCACCATCGGTGCTGGAATACACTGTTAGCGCCGCACCGGCATCTCCGCTGTAGTTGGCAAGTTGTACGGCACTTAGAGCAGACCGCACTGCAATATCAAACTGCATCTCAGCAGTGCCACCCGGCTTGATCCGAAGCGCTGAAGCACCGTTTTTGGCATCCTGTGCACTGTGTCCGATCAGTGCCTCTTCGAGACGCCATTCACCGCTGTTCAGTTGCACCGTAGCCGTTGCATAACTGCCTTTACTGCCGGTTTCCAGGGTTTCAAATAACCCCGGATCCGTACTGGTTTTCCCGGTAGGCGATTGCCCATTGTTCTGGGAATGACAGGCCATCAACAACAGCAGCGGAAACAGGATTCGGGTAGAGGCGCGCATGATGGTGCAAACCTACGCCCCGGCTTCTTCCGGACATCAAAAAGCCCTGTATTCGTTTCAAAACGAACACAAGGGCCAGGACTGAGAATACGGGGTTTCTACGAAACCGGGACGGAATGGGGCGGCGTAGTGGTTTCCGGATTTTTAGGCAGCGTAATGCGCAACACGCCGTCGGTATACGTCGCCGAAATCTGGTCGGTCAAAGCTTTGCCGTTCAGTTGAAAGGCCCGCTGCCAGGGCATATCCGGGTGCTCCTGACTGGCAAAAACGGTTTCCGGACCGCCAGCTGGCTGATAGTGTACCTGAAGCACATCGTCTTGAACGCGGATCGTTACGTCTTCTTTGCGGATACCAGCAGCATACAGCGACAGGATAAACGCAGCTGCCGTGTCTTCAATGTTGGCAGCAGGTCCGGTCCAGCCGTTAAAGCGCTGGCGGAGGGCCGCTTTCCAGGCGTCGCGGCCGGGACGGTTCATGCGGTGACCGCAGTGAGAACGACCCATTCCGGACGTCCAGGGATTGGAATGGTTTTGAGCAGTGGATTGGGAAAACATAAGTAAGGTTGGTTTGAAATGGTGGTTTGGAAAAAGAAAGGCTAAGGAAGCCTTACCAGATCGGTACGATGCCCGGTGTGGGGTGGGAAACCGACGGCATGGGTGCGCTACGGAACGGAGCCGCTACTATAGAGCCCGGACCAGAATAGTGGGTGACCGGCGTGCGGTGGTTGTACCGGTGCCACAGGCGCATCAGTCCACGACCGGCCATAAAGATCACCGCTGTGCCGAGCGCGGCCTTGAGCAAATGCACGAGCGTAAACAGGGCTACGACGCCCAGTAACAGGCCACCGGATACAGCCAGGATTTTGTGTTTCATACAGAAATTGGTGTTGGTTAGAAAAGAAGATTGTTACAACGTTGTCTAAAGAAGCAGACGAACAACGGCATCGTTTACTTTAAAACTCACCAAAAAACTTCCGGAAATCTTTTCGAACGTTTGAATCACCCGTAAGAAGGCTATTAAACCAATCCCGAAACAGCAACGGCCCGGAGTTATACCTCCGGACCGTTGCCGTTTCGATGCGTTCGGCACCGTTCGCGCCAAAGCGCTTTGAGCCGTTGCCGCTCCTCCGGCGTGGGTGGTCGCCGGTTGTGCATCCGTCCTTTCCAGCCGCCGCCACCACCGCCTCGTCCGCCCCAGCCACCCAGCAGGATGCGGCATAACACAAGCAACCCGGTGGCCTGCCAGAAGTTGATGCGCTTTACAGCCAGCAGATCCGGAAGAATGGCATTCCAGAGTGTCATGACCAGTCCGCCAACCAGCAACAAGAGCGCTGCAATTGCGAAGGGAATAAAAATCCATTTTCGGGTACGCATGATCCGGAAGGGTGTTTAGTCGGGTTGAATAAATTCGGTGTACAAATCCTGAAGGCGGCGACGCAGGTGCTTGACCGCATAGCCTTTCCGGGAAATTAAGGTCTTAATGTTTTCGCCGGTTTCGGCTGCAATCTCGGCAAAGGTTTTTTCCTCGATCTCGTTTTGAATGAATACGGTTCGCTGGGCTTCCGGAAGTTCGTCGAGCGCGTCCAGGAGCTGCTGCCAGAATAAGCGTTTCAGCTCCGGCGCATCCGGATCATCCTCTAACGAAACCAGGAGCGCACTCAGATACTGCGTGTCTCCGTCTTCGTCTTCAAAGGTCAGGTCTTCCAGCGGCGTTTCCCGGTGCTTGCGCTGCCGGTCGGTGAGGCGGTTGCGCGCTACGCGGTAGAGCCAGCCGCTGATGGAGTCGATGGCATCCAGCGCCGGCAGATTGCTGAGCTGGTACCACACATCCTGCAATACATCTTCGGCGTCTTCATCCGTAGCCGTCCGCTGGCGGATAAACGCCAACAGGCGGCGACCGTAATCGGTCACTACCTGCACGATACCCGTTTTGCGGTTGCCTGCTGCCACGTCGGTGCTTTCTTTGGAAAGCAATGTAGACTCCATTCTACACAGTAGACGAACGAGCGCAGGTTTTACTTTAGTTCCGGAAAAGAAAAACGACCTTCACGCCCCGTATCCCAACCGTATGTCTTCAGTTATTACCACCCCACAGGCACTTTTCGAAGCAGCCAAAAAACAGATTCCATATCCGGAAAACCATAAAATGGTGCATATGCCAACCCTGAAAACGATCGGGTTTTTCCCCGGCGGCACGGGCCTTTGGGGCGGCAACGGAAATCTGGCGGATAAGGATGTGTTGATACTGGGTCAGGATTTTGGCAACCAGGCCACTTACGAAGCGTTTGAAGCCAACGAAGACGACAAAACCGCGCGCAGCGAAGACCCAAATGTCAATGCTACCTGGCGCAACCTGCTGAAGCTTCTGAAAGACCTGAATATCGATCCGGACCGCTGCTTTTTCAGCAATGTCTTTATGGGTCTGAGAAGTGGAAACGCCCAGGCGACCGGTGAATACCTGAAGCCCCGGGATGCCTTTTATGCAGAGAACCTGGCCTTTTTGAAAACACAGGTCGAAACGATCCGGCCCAGCCTGATTCTGTTGCTGGGTAAGCAACCGGTGCTGGCGCTCCTGACGGCCTTTCCCGGTGCCCTTCATGCCTGGGAAGGGTTCAATTCCATGAAAGACCTGCTTACAGACCGTGGTTCGATCATAGAAGCTAAAATCCTGGGTAAAAAAGTGATTGTGGCGGCTGTGATTCACCCCAGTCTCAGTACCGCCAATCGCCCGAAGCTGTTCAATGGCAATCCCGGAAAAGAAATCTCGCAACTCGTGGACGGAATCAAACGGTTCCGCTTTCCGTTGGGACGCTAGCCGCCTTTTTTGGAAAACCCGATCAAAACCGCTCCTGCCGTCATCAACACCACTCCGGCGATGACCTGCCAGGTGAGTTTTTCTTTCAGGAAGATAACTGCCAGCACGATGGCCAGCACCAGCGACAGCCGTTCCAGCGGAACCACCAGCGTGGTATCGTCTGTATGCAGTGCCCGGTAGGAAAAAACGGTCGACAGCGTGGTGCAGATTCCGGCTGAAAGAATAAACACCCAGGTGCGCGTATCCATTCCGGAAAGCGATTTACGGACGTCGCCGCTGTACAGCGCAATGCTCCAGCTGATGCCCAGAATCAATACCGCCTGAATCGCAAAGGCCAGATAGGGATTGACTGTCTCCAGCCCCGCCTTGGTTAACGTAACCGTAAAGGCTGCAAACAGCGCCGCCAGCAGCGCAAATAAAATTCCCATAACACACCAGTCGCTTCCATCCTCCCGCAAAAACGTGCCAACTTCCTTGGGCATCCGGCAGTCCGGAAGCGTTAAGCGGTTGGTTTTGCCGAAGCCGCGCGTTGCAGCAACTTACGCAGCTTTTTTTCCGGAACACTCCAGCCACCGGCAGCCGTCACAAACCAGTACGTAGTGCCGCTTTTAAAGATCTGCGTAACGGGCTGCGCTGCCCAGCGATCCGGCACACTCAACTGTTGATTGGTAAGCGCCTGCGCTTCCAGGCCCTCGCTGCTGTACACCTCGGTCGTCGGATGGACATGATCGTCTTCGAGCGGACGGGCAGGCATAAAGGACAGTCCTTTCTGGGTGCAGAACAGATACCAGTCGGCTCCTACCGCCTGGATGGAACGAACTTCATTGGTGCGGTCGCCCAGAAACGCAAACGTAGGCAGCTCGCCCCCGGAGCGACTGCTTTTTTTAAATGAAAGATGCTCCGGCATCTGCACCCATACATTGCCCGCTGCATCCTGAAACAGCTTTTCAACGATATTGTCGGGCAGCTCGTAACCGCTGTAGCCTTCCTCCGCGTAGCGCGTCGTGGTAAAGTGATGAATCCCCATCCGGTATAATCCCACATTGGTGCCGATCCAGACATTGGTGTCGCCCGCGGCTGCCACGACGCTGGAGATCGCCGGAATCTGAAGTTTTAAGGAAAAGCTGTCGCCCGTCTCCTGCCTGTACGCCCCCTGATACGTCACGCCTGCCCACAGATGTTGGCTACTGTCGAGCGCCAGGCCGCTGAGCGACTGTCCGCTGAACAGCACCGGAAACGTTTTGTCCGGAAGCGCCGGATTAAACCGGTAGAGCCCGCTGGCGGTAGCGACCCAGACCTGGCCGTTCTGCACTGCTGCGGCGGTTGCTGCTGCCGGCACCGAAAACTGAACCGGATGCCGGAGTCCCTGCGAAAACACACGGGTCGGCGTGATAAACAGATGGCCTTTGCCATAAGGAACTACCTGTACAACCGGCTGATCGAACAAAACCTCCGTTGCAAAAGTGGGCGCAGGCGCCAGCAAAAGTGCCGACAAACCTGCCAGTAGAAACGCACGTAGAGTCATAACCGGCAAAAAAACGCTTTTCCGGAAACCAAAATTCCTTCGTTACACAGACTTAATCAGAAGAAAACAAAGGCGTAACCAGACGCTCACAAGAGCTTAACCGGCTGGTAAAAATGGCCTAACGCAACTCCTGAACTTTTGCAGTCGCAACGAAACGCATTCTTTCCATGAAAAAACAGTTTACGACTACCCTGGCGCTGGCAGCAGTGCTGACGGCGTCGGCGCAGACGCCCACGGCACCGCGCAACGTCATTATGTACATCGGCGACGGCTTCGGCGTATCCGCCAAGACCGCTGCCCGGATGTCTATGGGACAAGGCACCGCCGGCAAACGCCTTACATCCGACGCCGGCTTCCAGATTCTGGCGCTCGACAAGATGAAGAGCGTCGGTGCGGCCACCACCCACTCGGCCAACTCCTGGATCACCGATTCCGGACCCGGCGCTTCGGCGTACGCCTCCGGTGCGGCTGGTAAGCTCGACAACGAAGCGATTTCCTTCAACGTAGCCACCGGCACCCCGATCGAAACCATCCTGGAAAAAGCCAAAAAGCAAGGCTACGCGGTAGGGATCGTAACCACGACCCGCGTGACGCACGCCACACCGGCTACGTTTGCTTCGCACATCTGGTTCCGCGACCTGGAAGATTACATCGCGTCCCAGTACATCAGCAGCACTTCTGCTCAGTACCAGGCCATCTACAACGATCCCAACAGCAAACTGGGTACTTACAATGCCGCCCGCGACTGGGATCTGCCGGCGCCTAAAGTCGGCGTGGAAGTAGACGTGATTCTGGGAGGTGGCTTCCGTCACTTCTTCCCGAAAAACTCCTTCGATACCGTCCGCAACCAAAATGGGGTAGCGGTACTCGATGCCGCAGGCGCCGTGGTACGGATGCGCGGCAACCGCACCGACAGCGTGAACCTACTGACCTATGCCCAGCAGCGTGGTTACAAGTACGTCAACAGCCGCGATGCGCTGATGAACATCGATACCAACCTGTTTACACCCGGCAGCACTAACAAGGTGATCGGGCTGTTCAACGCCTCGCACGTGAACTATGAGCAGGACCGCCAGATGAATGCTTCCTGGGAGCCGTCGCTGTTTGAGATGACCGAGATGGCCATCAAAATCCTGAAGAAAAAAGGTGGCAGCAAAGGCTTCTTTCTGTTGGTAGAAGGCGGCCGGATCGATCACCTGGAGCACGCCAACAGCGGCGGTATCACGGTCGTTTCCGGAACCCCGAACCAATACACGGTTGATGCCGACAAGCGCTCGTACGTAGGCGGTGGTGAAGCCATCTACAGTGTAACCCCTACCACGGCCCGGCATCCGGACGTATACGGCTCGGACTACCTCATCAAAGAAGTGCTGGCCTATGATTACAGCATTGCGCAGGGTCGTAAACTGCTGGCCGATACCAGCTCCAAAACGCTCATCTTCTGTTCGTCGGATCACGAATGCGGCGGTACTGCGATCGTAGGACTGCACGACCAGGCCAATGCCCAAAACAACGGCACCATGATCCGGACGTATGCGCTCGGACCCCGTCAGGGCGGCACGGGTGCCTCTTCGAGTGGTGCGCCTACTGCTACAACGTTTGCAACCCCTTCGAACGTGACCCGTGGCGATGTCGACTTCGGTACACAAAACGTCAACGGCTGGTATCCCAACTACAACACGTATACCTTCCAGGGCCGTCCGGAACTGTGGCCACGCGTGGATACGGCCGGTCGCCGGATCGTCGTATCCTACGCCTCCAACCCGCTGACCAACGGCAATGGTACCAATGCCGGTGGTACGCCGGGCAACCATACCCCGATGGATGTGACTGTTTGCGGCGAAGACAACATGGGCAATATGTTTGCCTCGCAGATTACCGGGATCGGGTTGTTCGACAACACCTTCCTGACCCACATCATGGATACCTTCCTGCGCGTTACGCCGCAGTCGGTGTACCGCACGGCTGGTGATGCCGGCAACCGTGCCCAGATCGCCGTCTATCCAAACCCAACCGATCAGTTGGCAACAGTACGACTGGAAGCCGCCGGTGCTTATGCCGCGGTTCAGGTGCAGGTGCTGAACCTGAACGGTCAGCTGATGCAGCAGTACGTTGCTAAAACAAACGCTTCCGGAACCTATACCCAGGAGCTTTCAACCCGCGACCTCAGTGCCGGGGTGTATCTCATCCAGACACAGACGGGCGACCAGAAAGCGACCCATAAGCTGGTGGTTACGCACTAAGTAGCTACTCATTATCCAGGCAAGGAAGCCCTTTCATAATCGAAAGGGCTTCCTTGTTTATAGGATTCTGTTTCATACTACTCCTGATCCTTAAACAACTCCGCTCGTAGTAGGCGTCATCTCGCGCTATCTGGTCATCCCGGCCCTTCCCCTTCGGCAGATCTGCTCGCAGTACCGGGTCATCTCGACCGCTAGGCCCAGATCTCCCAATAACCGGAAGAGATCCCGCCACAGTTAAGAATAGCTGCTGTGAGATTCCTCCCTTGCGGTCGGAATGACCCTGCTATGCGAGGAGAGGGTAGCATCCGGAACGGCTCCTGTTCCGGATGTTTGCTAATCTTAATCTTCCTTGCTGCCGTCATCGGCCATGCGCACAATCTTGGGCTGAAACGTTGCCACCACCGAAACCAGATCGGTTTGAGCCGCCATGACTTTGTGGATGTCTTTATAGGCCATCGGCGCTTCGTCGAGGCCGGCACCAATCAGCGATACGCCATGATCGGCCAGTACTTTCTTAAGATCGTTGCGCGACAGACTTTTAACGGCCTGGCTGCGACTCATCTGCCGGCCCGCACCGTGAGAGGCCGAATGAATGGCGGCTGACTCGCCTTTGCCGCGCACCAGAAATCCGGGAGCCGTCATCGAACCGGGAATAATGCCCATCACGCCTTTCCCGGCGGGTGTGGCGCCTTTACGGTGGACCAGCACGTCCTGTCCGTTCAGCGTTTCCTTCCAGGCAAAGTTGTGGTGGTTTTCGACCCGCGCCAGTACCTGTCCGCCCACGGCTTCGATTAGCTTGTTGTGAATCACTTCATGACAGGCCGAGGCATACTCGCCTGCCAGGTTCATGGCCAGCCAGTATTCCTGTCCGGCGGTGCTGTCGAGGCTCAGATACGCGAGGTTGGCCGCTTCTCTGGGCAGCCGGCAGAGGTCTTTGGCGATGCGGGTGTAATGCCCGGCGATGGTGGCGCCCAGTCCGCGGGAACCGCTGTGGGTAAGCAAGGCCAGGTACCGGCCGGCGGGAACGTTCAAGGCTTTATCCCGTTCCGGAAACTCGATAACGCCCCATTCCACAAAGTGGTTGCCGCCGCCGGACGTGCCGAGCTGCGAAATCGCCTTCCCGTGAAGACTGCGGATCAGGGCATGCGTCTGAAACAGTGGATCGCTGAGCACCGGATGATCGGTTTGCTCGGCCCCTTTAAAGCCCTGACCGGCCCCGAACTTGGTGTGAGCAATGAGTTCACGTTTGTACTGTGCCTGGTTTTGCAGAAAATGCGTTTCCGGAATATCGAACACGGTAAGTGCCATCCGGCAGCCGATATCCACCCCCACGCCGTACGGAATAACGGCATTGTTGGTTGCCAGTACGCCGCCGATGGGAAGTCCGTAACCCTGGTGGGCATCGGGCATCAGCGCACCACCGACCGTAACCGGCAGTTGCATGGCGATGTCCATCTGGGCACGGGCACCCGGTTCGATATAATCCGATCCATAGACTGCGTAGGGTTCGGTGGTGGATTTAAGGGTGATCACCTCCGCGACAGCCGGTTCCGGAATGGGCTGGAGCACCTGGGCCAGCGGTTTCAGGATCGGATCTTCGAGAAAGGTTTCGGGGTATTGCAGCACTTTTTTAAGAAGTGCCAGTACCTCGTCTTTAGGCTGGTGGCGGTAGTGATGGCGAAGGCTCAGCGCAACGCCCATAGGTTTGCCTTCAGCATAACCGATGCTTTTCAGGTCTTTGCCGGTGAGATTGGTTTTCATAGGATTATACCTTAAAAAAGTGTTCCGGAATTGGATTTGGTTATGCTCTTTACTTGGTTAATAAGATATCTATATTAGAAATCGGCATTGTTTTGTTCATCTGTGAGTATGGCAGATGTACACAGTAAAGAAATTCGGAGTTACAACATGAGCCGCATTAGGGGGAAGGATACTAAACCTGAAATAATGGTGCGCAAGTTTCTATATGCACAGGGTTTTCGCTACCGACTTCATGTAAAGGATTTACCGGGTAAACCTGATATTGTTTTACCTAAATTTAAGACAGTCATTTTCGTTCATGGGTGCTTTTGGCATAGTCACTATGGATGCAAAAAAGCCACTCTTCCTAAAACAAGAACGGAATGGTGGAAAGCTAAAATCAGTAAAAATGTTGAAAAAGATGCTGCTTCAATCACAAGATTGATTGAAGCAGGTTGGAACGTACTTATTATTTGGGAGTGTGAATTAAAGTCAATTACTTCTTCTGATGTATTAAAGGATTTGTCCGAAAGAATAATTAGGAATAAACAATTGTAGGTTGTGCTATTCTTTCTCTTCAGACCCGTCAACTGTTCCCCACCCAATCTCACATGCTAGATATTCTCCAATAACAATTCGAATTACTATTCCACATACATCATCAATGGCTAAGTACCTATAGCGACCATCTTGAACGTACACCCAATCATTAATGATCACTGTTTCCTCTTGAGGAATACCTGTTTCAGATGTTACTGCTATTTGAGTAATGAAAAGGCGTTGCGTATTACGTGATTCTACCTCACCTAGTATATGTTGAAAGTGGACTTCATTAAAGTAATCCCTACATTCTCTTGACAAAGCAGAAAGTGGAGCATACCAAAATCTATCTGGCTCTTCATAACAAAGCTTACTAAGTTCAAAAGCTGCATGACCACGTGCAAGTTTCAGCATTACATTATAAATGCGTTCAGTTTCAGGTATAAAGGATATCTGACCATCTACTTCAGTTTTTGCATTCTCAATTCTTGCCCTTAATGAGGGCACCCTTCTCATTATATCAGCTACATATTTTCTATTTATTTTCTCGGGATCAGTTGAGCCACAAAGAACACTTTCAATTAGACATACTAAATACTGTTCATCTATTGAGAAACTTTGATTGCAGGAGTTACAACATCCAGTTACAGGAATATTTTCAGGATAAGGACGATCTAGAAGACATTTTGAAGGAACATGATCACGGGTATCGGGAAGCCCGCCGCAGTGAATACAACCTTGCAGTAAACGGTAATCAGCATATGATATTATCTGCTCCATAAGTAACCCGATTAGTAAATTTTTATTTTACCTTGTATATCCTCTTCTCAACCATTCTGATTCATCAACACCTACCCTAGCAAGTTGAGTGGTAAAATCAATTACTATTCTTTGCGCGTGAAGATCTTTCAAATCAAAAATCCACTCATATGATTCATCATTCGCATATTCATATTCACGACGTCCCTCTTTATAGTAGGGCTCAAACAAAAACTTATCTTCATGTTTAAGCGCGTTTATAACTTTATCGCCCCCTTGCACTTGAAATTTTATTGTTCTAATTGAATAAGACTTTTTTTGAAGCCTTAATCTTATCCCATCATCCGTAATAAAATGAAATAATTCATTAGAATCTGAACGTACAATTTCCAATGGTAGGAATAAAAACTTTCTCACATCCTTTATTCTTACAGAATCACAGCGTTGTTGGATACACACCCAATAAGTATTGGATTTTATACCTTTGATGACAGTTCCAAGTGTTAGTTTAGGAGATATGGGATTAGGCTTGAAAATGCTTTTGTGATGAGTCAGAATCGAAAATTGTTTGTCGAACTTATTATCCCTATCTCCAGATATAAAATATGCTGGTAAACTATTAATAGTTTTAGTAAACTCATCTTTTATCTTTTTACTTACTGTCCCATAATTGTTTGCCTCCCATATTCTCGAACACATTTCTATAAAGCTAGTTGATACCCAGGTTTTTACGTCTTCGTTAGTGATACTCAAGACATGGGACGAAACAGGTATTTGAAATTCAAACTTCTGAGTGTCTATCCAATTTACAACTTCATCTGTATTTACTGTTTCGTTGACTGAATTGTACAACAGTAAACTATGTAATGAGTGAGCAAAGAGTTCAACTAATAATTCCTTAGAATCTTCCTGATCAGGAAGCAATAGTCGATGAGTTACGAATGCAGGATCTAAGTCCTTATTATACTTACTTAATAACATAAAAGTATTCTCTCTAATTATAGTCAATGCTTTTAGGGCAAAATTTGGTAATAGCCCATTAGTAAGACTAGAAAATCTATCGATTATGTAATCTGGAAGCTGATCATAACTTTTAACCCTTTCTGCTAGGTTTGGACTGTGTGTGTAACGCTCATCTGTCCTACCTTCAGCATCAAGAGCAGGGTCACTTTTTGCTATTACTATTATTTTAATGTTATCTGTACATAATTCGCAAAAACTTTTCTGTATATTTTTAATACCTATTGATTCTAAATCAGTATGGATTGTATTAGCTATGCTATCTAGATCTACTTCTCCGGTATAAATTACAATCAACTTTAGGCTCCCTTTTCCAACAATAGGATCTGATAGAATCTCACGAATTATGTGGAGAGTATGTTGTCCCCTTGGATCTTCGATCTCTTCTTCTTCTTCTTCAGATGCTGCAGAAGGTATCTCTTTTGATAGTTCAATGTGCCAATCGAGTACTGTTACATCTGCCCTTTTTGCTAATTGCGCAAGATCAAATATATCATTATTTATCTTTGGCTTATATACTGCACAGATCTTTTTATGTGAAGCAAAAGCTTTTGTAACGGCGTAAGCGTCGAAATCATGTTTACCCTTAGATTCATTGTTTTCAAAGGCTTTATCGTCAATAAAGACGATATTTTGAAGAAAATCACTAGCGATCTTCCTAGAGTTATTATAGAATTGAGTGCTCATTCTATCTTTCGTTTTTGGGGAATATTTTGAAAGTTACGTTGTTTCCATCTCTGGGATTATCGAGGCAAATGTCGTATTCATCTGATCTCAAGACCTCCCTACTTATGTGTAAGCCCATACCTCTACCATTTAGCTTTCTGGTAAAGCCAAGATCAAATATTTTTTCAGAATCTTGTATCTGTATAGATGGACCGTTGTTTGAAACATAGAAACCTGTGTCATCAGCATGAAGCTTTATAACCTTATGTTCTGTCATACTTCCTTCATTCATCCAATGAATTGCATTATCAATCAAATTGACAAATACTGGATAGAAAGTAGATCTGTAGCCAAATATTTTCCTAGCTGCAAACCCTTTAGTATGTGTGAATTTTACTTTATGCCTTTCAAACCTAGCCTTGAACAGATCTATAAGAAAAGTCTTAATTTCAAGCGCTGGTATAGACTCTTTTTCTCTGTACATTCTCCTATTGAGGGGGGTGAATAACCCTAAATATTTATCTAGATGCTCAAAATTTATCTTAATATTTGTATATATAGTTTCAAGCTTATCATTAACATCAACCCATGCTTTCAGATCTCTAATACTCGTCCTAATTGATTTAACAGTACTATGAAATTCATGATTTATGATATTTACTGCTAATCCAAGTTGGCTCAATTCTATGTCTGCATTTACTCTGGATCGAAGCTCTTCTAATTCCTCTGACATAGCATCAGCTATTTGATCACTAGTTATTATATCTGAATCATTCTGCGATTTTGTCCAATAAATATTATGAAGTTGTTGTATTACCCTTTCAAGGGTCTGAGTCGTAAAATCTTTACTACGTACAATATCAGCCTCCATTTGCTGGCGTTCTCTTACTAAATCAAAATCTTTTTTAGAGCCTATATTTAAATTCTTAAATCTATCTTTTACATCTCTAATACTATCATCCAAGCTGATCATTAACTCATTGCTTAGCTCTTTTACCTTAGATGTAACTTCTGACACTGCTAGCTTGGCCTCTTTATCTTTTGCAGAGGCAGCCTTTTTAGCTTCCTGTGAGATATACTCAACAGCAAGCTCTAGTCGTTTTCTCTTGCTTACTTCTATATCTAACCTATTTGTATAATATTCAACTAAATTCTCAATCGCTTGAATAGCATCCTGTATAGGACCTAATTCAATTTTTTGAAGTTCCGCTAGGTATGCTTCATAATCACGTCTAGTATCTTTTGATATTGTAAATCCTCGAGGTTGTCCTATTTTAAGTCTATTGGTAAATATGTCAATTTTTTGACGAGCCTCAATTTCCTTTTCAATCAGCATTTGACTTGCAGCTTCAGGATCATCTAGAAAGATTATAGAGGACATGTTCTTATTGATATCATCAGTAATTTTATCTATCTCCTGACTTATTTTATCATTATTCAAATCATTGAAAAAGCTATTAAGAGCTTTGTGAAATTTTTCCTTTTTAGCCCTCGCTTGATCATCCCTTCTTTTTAATGCTTTATGAGATGCTTCTCTTTCAGATCTTTTCTGAATCCAAAACTCGGTTTTAGGCCCACTTCCTCCTTCACGAAAGAAATCAGCAGCTAGTTGAACGAAGAAATTCTTAAGTATTTCCTGAAGCTGATGATAAGCCTTATTCTCTATGAAACCCTCTCGCCCAGCTTTTTCTTTTAAATCTTCATTATTTTTTTTACTAATGTCAATTACGCCAAACATTCTCCTATAAGAGAAAAAATAGTATGAAGCACTCTTGGTTCTGTTTCTCTCAATGTCTATAAAGTCATAATCAGAGTTGCCGTAAGGCAATATTCTAATATTATCTCTATAAATGTACAGACCTCCGTATTTATCTCCTTTGGCTGTGAGACGACTGTAGTTCTCTGGATCTATAATTGATTGTGCTTGACGGCCTTGTATATATGCGACATTCATTTTAAAAGGACCACATGCAGTCTCTTTATATCCGTTAGCACTCCATTGGATTTTATGATCGAAAGATTTCTCTCTATATACTTTAATGGTTCCAGAAAACTGTCCGTATTTATCGAAAGTGCCTTCAAAATGGTGATCTGCTAACTCAAAATCTTCAGGGGTAAAAAATTCTTCCTTATCGAGTAGGTCATAATATGTCCCATCATCACTTTGAAAATCTCGAAATGCAAGTGTGATTTGAGGCTTAGGGTGATCAGGTGTCATACAGTTAGTAAAACCCATAAGCATCTTCTCAACTTTAGTTGCCTCGCCGATATTATCTCTACTTCCATCTATATCACTATTTAACACCTCATCAACAGGAGAAATGTAAAAGTGGGTACCTCCAGTATCACCTTGAAGGGAAAATTTTCCTGGTAGATAATCATTTATAGTTGCCGGATCTATTTTGAGCTTTTTTATAGCTCTTACTAACTTTTCTGCTTCTTTATCTGATATATCATCATTGCCTGCTAACTCATTAAGCGAGTTTATAAGCTCATCTTTCATGTTTTCTACATCCTCGGAGCTTGGAATCACTTCAAATTCTCTTATTGGGATTGTCACTTGATCCAAGTTTAAACCAGGCAACTCAAACACCCCCCAACTAATCAAGGCAGCAACTATTTTATGTTTCTCGCCTATCCTTTTAGCCTTAGTTAAAACAAGGACCTGGCTTCCGATTGAAGCTATAGCTAATCTACCAATCCCCTTTTCTCCCATTACTGGCCTCTCCTGCTTATTTAAATCCTTGGGTGGAGGAGGCACTTTTCTGTTACTGAATTTGCTCTCAGTTCCAAGAGTTAACCATCTAGATTCAAAATCCACCTTAGTCATTCCCAACCCATCATCTCTTAGAACCAAAAGCTTGTCTTTCCGCAAATAATCGATCTCAACCTTATCAGCATATGCATCATGAGCGTTCTTAAATAATTCGTTTATAGCCGTTGGAATTCCAGCAATTTGCTGACGTCCAAGTAGGTCTAATGCTCTCGCTCTTGCTTTAAAATTGGCCATTATTGACTAGTTTGGATACTCAGGGCAATTCTTCTCGCCATCTCAGGCGGTACTGCATTACCTATTTGTTTTGCTACTGATTGAACACTACCAATAAACTTGTATGTCCGAGGAAAAGTTTGTAGCGTAGCTCCTTCTCTTAAAGATAAGCCACGATGTTCCTCTGGATGACTAAACCTTCCACACGATATTGCTATAAATCTAGTTGTAATCGTACTAGAAGGCTTGTGCCAAAAAAGACGGCCGTAAATGCTCTTAAAATGATCTGGTTTATCTTTATATGCAGGTATTTGCAGATTAGCATTATTGGCCCACGCAAGCCTGTTACCACCATTAGCGGGTGTTACTCTTAATCGTTCTCTGTTAAGTGGGCCAAGAGCAGCTGTAGAGTCCATGAAATTATTTGGGTCTTTATGCCCGTCCGCTAAAACCGGAAATCCATTGTGCTGTCCAATAAAGTTATAAACAGTCAGATCTTTCCTCTTTTCTGGAGTAGGAAATTGGATCTTCAATGGTAACCTAGTAGCGATCAAAACAAATCTCTTTCTATGTTGCGGAACACCATAATCATCTGTTCTGATGATTTTCCATTCTGCTTTATATCCATGAAATAGCAAGAAATCCATGAATTGAAGGAGCACGTGATTATCTTTTTGTTTAACTATTCCTGGTACATTTTCAACCACAACGTAACCCGGCATGAAGTATTTTATGAATCTCTGGAAGTCATAAACCAAGTTATTAGAGTATGCAGATTTATGCTTAATATTATTAATATTGCTCCAGTACTGACAAGGGCTACAACCAATGAATATCAGCTTGTCGTCATATTTTTCTATCCCTATTTTTTCCTGCAAATCCTGAGGTTGGTACTTTGTTATATCCTGTTTTATAAACTGTGCGCTAGGATGATTGGCTAAGTAAGTAGCTTCGAATTGTCCTTCTATATCAATCCCGGCGAGGATATTTACACCAGCTTGAGAGAAGCCACATGACATGCCTCCTGCACCGCTGAAGAAATCAACTGCTTTTAATTGAGCAGAGGAATTATTGGTATCTTTAATGGTCATAACTGGACTAGTTGCGAAAGTTAAGCAATCCGTTTAAAAGTTATTTTCCAATCAGAAAAATATATGTAATCAATATGTTATCAAGCAGAAACAAACTTCATTTCAGCTATTGACGACTGTATGATTATAAATAGTATTTGGTATAATGCTTAAGTGTTCGATCCGTTCTAGGATGAGAGACTGTGGGTGCCGCTAAACTCCCCTAAATATACAGGTTCGCTAAAGGATCAACTTATTTAGACTTCGGTTCAATTTGAGGGTGTAAGGGCTTCAGTTGAACCACAAAGACCAAAAATAATATCCAAAAAAAACGCCCCATTCCGGAGTGGAGTGTGGCGTTTTTTTTGAGATTCAAGCGTCAGAATTCCGAATTCGACAGAGTTGAAAACTAAATCGCATGCGTTTATTCCGAAATCATGCTCATCGTCTCCGAAATCGCTCTTCATACGAACGAAACCGTATGCGTTATGTCCGAATTCGATCTACTCATATACGAAATCGTATGTGTTCCTTCCGAAACCAGTTTCTATAGCAACTAATCCGTATGCATCGAGCCCGATACCGGCCTACAAGTTTAATAGATCGGTTGGAATCGTTTCGGAATATTCAAAGAGTCACCCAGAAACCGGATGATCAGGATGTACACAACCTGCGGCTGCGCTTAGCAGGTATAGTGGCCTTATTGATCAATGACGATCCGGGCATTCCGATAACCGGTCACAAACTGCGGCTGTGTGGCATCAAAAAAGTGAATGGTCCGGTCGATAATCCGGAGCGCCCGCTGACCAGCCCGCTGGTGCTCGCCTACACCGGAGCCGGCTGTCTTACGGGTATCAATTACGCTGCGCGGTGCATTGCGCAACGCTTGGGCATTGGCCACATCCATTCGGGCATTTGCCATATCCATCGCGGTAATGCCATAAGGCTGCAATACCGGAAGCTGGGCGTCAACCGCATCCAGCATCTGAACCAGTACCGCTAGGCTCTGATCGTCCGGAAGTTCGCGCAGATACGTACGGCTGCGTTTGGTCTGCGCATACAAATCAGTATCGTGATTGGCCAGCGCATGGCTATTGGCAAATTTGGTGATGCGTAGTACACTGTTAATCGCAGTTCGGTATGCATCCTTTTTGCGGTCCGTTATGCCTTCCGTCTGCACCTGCTGCTGCACCAGGGCAGACCGGCGGGCAGTAATCGTGTTCTGCAACACCACTACCTGGTCGGCAATGGGCTGGAAAGAACTCCAGATGGAGACATGGCGGTTCAGAAAATCGAGCACGCGTTCGTGCATGGCCAGTACGTTCAGGCGGTCTTGGGTCATAAAAAAATGTCGGTTTAAAAGACGTTTTAAAAGTACCCGGCTCCGTTGAGACCGCCTCGGCGTTCGCACTCAAAAAAAGCGGGTTCGCACTCAAAAATGCAAACCCGCTTTCGGTTCCCTAAAGGGATATTCTTAGAACTTAAACGTAACGCCAATCTTGCCGTACGAGACGCTGTAGCCCAGTTCGGCAAAGGCACCCACCTTCGGGCTAAACATATACCGGCCACCGGCGATGCCACCGACCAGTAGTTTGCCTTTATACGAATCGCTGTACAGCGACGTGTTTACCCCATTCGGTGCGGTAAACGAGGATACCCAGTAGCCCAGTACCAGACCGAGGTACAGATCTACCTTGTTTGGATCGCCTACGCCGTCAAAGTGGTACGCACCACGGATGCCCACCGGGATAAAGCGGTACTTGTAGTCGCCGCCATAACCCCCATAGGTCCAGGACAAATAATCGACCTGTGCACCGAGGGAGATGTTTTTGGTCACGCCGTAGTCGAGGGCTACGCCCACCGGCAAACCGCCACCATAACCGGCACCCAGCCCTACGCCTACGTTCAGCAGGGCCGCGCCTTTTTGGTAGACCTGTGCGTTGGCCTGTGAGAAACCCAGCGTGGCCGCTGCGGCCAGTACGAGTGCAAATTTCTGTTTCATGCGTAAAGCAAAATGTGTTGTTGGGGTGAGGGAAAGAAAGAGGATTCGAGACACAAAACAACAGCACCCGCTCTGATTACCAAAATAGCCTTCCTGAAATACGCAGTTTATCGTACCCCACACCCAGGTTCCTGCATAAAAAACGCCTGCTGGAGTTACACAGCAGGCGTTTCAAAGAATCTTAAAAACAGGATTGGACTAGAAGGGGCTTTCTTCTTCCGGAAGCGTCGGCTCCGGAATGCGCTGGATCAGCACCTTGTCGATCCGGCTGCGGTCCATATCCATCACTTCAATGGTCCAGTGAGCCAGTTGACAGCGGTCGCCGGCCTGCGGAATGCGCTCAAGGATGTCTACCACATAGCCGCCAATGGTCACGAAATCATCGTCTTCCATCCCGTCGGCTACTTCCTCGCGTTCGGCTTCCGACTCGGCTACAATCTTCAGAAAGTCTTCAAACGGAATCTGCGCGTCCATCAGGATGGACCCGTCTTCACGGCGCACGACCTCGTACTGAAACTCGTTTTCTTCAGAGATATCCCCTACCAGGGCGTCGAAGATGTCGTTGATGGTTACCAGTCCCTTTACGGAACCGAACTCATCCACCACCAGTGCCTGGTGCACCTTGCTTTCCTTAAAGCGCTCCAGCACCCGGAAGGCGGTATTGTTTTCCGGAACATACAGCGGCGGACGGGCCATCTCTTTCAACCGGGTCAGCGCTTCCTCGAAATTCTGCGTCACCAGATCTTTGGCGTACAGGTACCCGATCACCTCGTCCAGGCTTTCTTCACAAAGCGGGTACATGTGATGGCGGTTCTGTACAATCCGCTCGCGGGTCACTTCCATCGCATCGTTGACGTCGAGCCAGGTAATCTCCGAACGCTGCGTCATCAGCGACGCAATCTTGCGCTCACCCAGGTCAAAGGCATTGTGGATGATCTCGCGTTCGGTGTCTTCGAGCACACCGCCTTCATGGCTTTCGGAAACGATCATCCGCAGCTCTTCTTCCGAGTGGATTTCATGTTCGTGGACCGGCTTCATGCCGATCATGCGCAGGATGAGGTTGGCAAAGCCGTTGAGCAGCCAGATGGCCGGACGGAACACCAGGTAAAACACCTTCAACGGCAGGGCCACCGCCAGCGTGGTGTTGAGCGGCTTCCGGATGGCGAGGCTTTTAGGAGCCAGCTCGCCGAAGGTGATGTGCAGAATAGTAATGATGGTAAAGGCCAGGGCGGTAGAAACCGCCGGAAGCACATTGTCCGGAAGAATGCCGTGCAGCATCTCTTCAAACACCCGTTCGCCCACCCAGCCAAGGCCCAGGGAAGCGAGGGTAATGCCCAGCTGCGTGGCGGCCAGGTAGCCGTCGAGATTGGCCAGGATATTTTTGGCTGCCTGGTTTGCAGCGGAAACGTTGCCTTTCACCTCAACCTGCGAGGTGCGGACTTTTACAATGGCAAATTCTGCGGCTACGAAAAAGCCGTTGAGCAGCACCAGAAAAATAGTAAGTGCGAGATCAAAGCCCATAGCGCAGCAATGAAACGGTTAGGAATACGGGCTGCTGCACGCTACGGGCAGCAGCCGTGGTACTGGTGGGGTCATCCATCGGATAAAAGAGTTTGAAGTTCGGAGAGCATCATGGCCGTTGCGCCCCAGACCTGAACCGTCTCGCCGGGCAGGCGGTAGGCCGGAACCCGGAGGGTGGTCTGAGGGGCGGACGACGGGTTTAGTTCCGCAATAATACGATTTTGCGGGTGGAAGAGGGTGTCCAGCGATACAAATAACAGCCGTACCACTTCCGCCGGACTGGGCGTGAATTCGGCCTGGCGGGCAGCCACCCCTACAAAGGGATAGACCTGGAATCGCGAAACCGGTATATATAAAGGAGTCAGTGCGCCCAGAATGTGAACGGCATTGCGGTCGAGCCCCACTTCTTCCCAGGCTTCGCGCAGGGCGGTATCGAGCAGCGTCGGGTCTTCCGGATCGCGGCGGCCACCGGGAAAGGCAATCTGGCCGCTATGGGCCGATCCGTCGGAGGTTCGTTCGATGAGCAGTACCTGGAGGTCACCGGCGTCGGTTTCCTGAAGGAGAATCAGCACGGCCGCTTCCCGGACATCATCGGGCAGGGTATCGGGGTGGGGCAGTACGCGCCCGGCCATCCGCTCCTGTGCGGCAGCACCGGGCAGCACCTTTTCGAAGGTGCGCAGCAACCGGTCGGCAACGGCAGGTGGTAGAAAGTCCAAGGAAAGCGAAAGGAATTGTATAAGAAGGACCCGGTTCCGGAAAGGGTCCGGAACGGCAGCGTCATCCTTATAAGAACGGACGAAGTTCGGACAGGAGCATCGGAGTTGGCATGGCCCCGCTTTTACGCCATAAAATCTGGCCGTTTTTAAACAGCACCAGGGTCGGAACGCCCTGTACCTGATAGGCCGCCGCGGCCTGCGGATTTTTGTCGATATCGATCTTAATAATAGAAAGGGCGTCGCCCAGCTGGCTTTTGGCTTCCTGCAATACAGGTGCCATTGCCTTGCAGGGACCACACCAGGTGGCAAAAAAATCAACCAGTACGGGGGTGTCGGCGTGGATGCGCTCCTGAAACGTCTGGGCCATAGTCGAAAAGGAATGAGTTGAGCAGGAGAAGATGCTATAATGTTGTGCCAGTTCCGGTTTGAATTCCGGAACGGCCGTTTTCAGTGACATTGCGAGGCGAACCCACGAAGCAATCTGTAAAGTAGCAGGTAGTCCGATGGATTCGGGCCGGAGAATGATTTTTGAAGGGTGCCGGGCACCACGCGCGCCGGGGCTGCAAAACGCTTTGTGGAATCCGTTGAACCTTCGCGTCTCTAAGCCATCTCTATCTCTCTTTTTCCCAACCTGCCTTTTTACTTTATGTGGTATCCCAGATTACTGTTTTGCTGGATTCTTCTACTTCCGTTTTCGCTGATGGCCCAACAACCTGCCCGTGATTTTGCCGCCGAATGGAAACAGGTGGATGCGTACCTGAACGAGGGACTGCCGCAAAGCGCCCGGAAAGAAGTGGAGAAAATCTACACGGCTGCCCGTGCCCAGGGACTCCCCGTCCAGGTGCTTAAAGCACAGTTCTACCTCCTCGAAACCGTCGACCAGGCCAACCAGGAACGCGGCGACAGCCTCCGGGTTCGGACTGCCGAGCAGTATGCCCGCACCGAAGCCTTTCCATACAATGCCATCTGGCACAGCGTAGCCGGTAGCCTGTACCGGAACTATTACGAAGCCAACCGCTGGAAGATTTTTCAGCGCACCCGCACCAGCACGGCTCCGGACGATTTTGAACAATGGGACGCCACCCGGCTGGTAGCGGCGATGAACGATCATTTTAAAGCCTCGGTTGCCCAACCGGAAGCGCTGAAAGCGTATCCGATTGAACGGTTTGATCCGATCCTGGAGATTGGACGCAATACCCGCAGCTACCGGCCCACGCTGTACGATCTGCTGGCGTTCCGCGCCGTTGAGTATTTCAGCTGGGAACCGAAAGACCTGCCTCAAACGGCCGGTACCTTTAAACCGAGCGATCCCGCGTTGCTGGCACCGGCCTCGGTCTTTATGACGCACCGCTTTGCAACCGGCGATACCGCCTCACCGTATTACAATGCAGTAGCGCTGTATCAGGCCATCCTGCGCACGCATGCCAACGACACGAAGCCGGATGCCTTTCTGGATGCCGACCTGGAGCGGATTGAATTTGCAAACCGGATTGCGACTCTTCCGGAAAAGAAAGCTCAATACGAAGCGGCGCTCGAAACCATCAGTCGTACCCATGCCACGCATCCGCTGGCCGCACTGGCCCAGTACCGGCTGGCGCTTTCCAGATGGTCCACAAACCCGGATCTCGTTATTGAACCCGGGCAGCCGAAACCCGATAGTGGAACCGTCCTGCGACTGCAACGCGATTTGCAACGCATCGTGCAGCAGTTTCCGGCAACTGAGGGCGGACTATTGGCCGCACAGTACCTGCAAAACATCCAACGCCCGTCCTTAAATCTACAGGCCGAAGAAGCCGTGCTGCCCGGTAAGCCGTCTAAAGTGCTGCTGACCTACAAGGCCGTTCCGAATGTATGGCTGCGCATCGTCAGGCTCAATGCCGATTACTTCCGGTCCCAGAACCGCGAAGACCGGATCGATGCCGCCTGGCTGGCCAGGCAACCATCGGTGAAGCAATGGCAGGTTTCCTTGCCGAAGAGTACCGACCTGGAGCTGCACCGCGCTGAGCTGAAGATCGATGCCCTTCCGGAAGGCATTTATGCAATCGTCTACAGCCAAAAGGAAACCTTTTCCGGAACCGGCAACCTGCTGGGCTACACACCGATGACCGTCACCCGGCTGGCGCTGATGACGCAATCCGGCACCGAGAACCTTCCGGCTGGCTATGTCGTAGATCGGGAAAACGGCACGCCGGTACCGGGTGCAACCGTAACGGCCTATCGCCAGCAATGGGAGAACGGTCGGTATACGCAAATCGTTTTAGCGAATACCACTACGAAGCCAGACGGCAGCTTTACATTGAGCAACCTGACCGGTGCCGTCAGCGGCATTGGTGTCACCAAAGGAGCTGATGCATTTTACAACCGGGCCTATCTCAGCCTGGATCGCCTGGTGCGCGATACGGCCCCGCAACCCCGTGCGTTTTTCTTTACCGACCGAAGCATTTACCGGCCGGGACAGGCGATCTACTTTAAAGCCATTGCACTGGAGCAAAGCGATTACGACCGCAAGGCACAGGTACTATCCGGAACCGAACTGAAGATCACGTTTTACGATGCCAACAGTCAGCAACTGGCTACCCAGACGCTGCGCACCAACGCTTTTGGCTCGGTAACCGGCACCTTCACGGCACCGCAGAGCGGCCTGACCGGCAATATGCGCCTGGAGGCCTACCTAAATGGCGAAAACATCGGTACCAACTTCGTGCAGGTAGAAGAATACAAGCGCCCGACGTTTTTTGTACAACCCGATAGCCTGAGCGGCAAAACCGTTGCGCTGAACGAACCCGTAACGCTTACGCTTAAAGCGCTTTCCTATGCCGGCGCTCCGTTGGACGGTGCGCAGGTCAACTACCGCGTGGTGCGCCAGGCGCGCATTCCATATTGGTTCTGGGGTCGTGGCGGCGGACCATCATCTCCACCCGCAGAGCTGACGCAGGGTACGACGACTGCCCGTGCCGACGGTTCGTTTGATGTTTCATTCCAGACGATTCCGGATGCATCGGTTCCGGAAAAAGCTCTGCCGGTGTTTACCTACACGGTATATGCCGATGTAAGCGATTTGAATGGCGAAACCCACAGTGCGCAGCAGTCGGTATCGGCGAGCTACCGTGCGCTGGAACTTACCGTAGATCTTCCGCAACAGGCGGCCCGGAACGACCTGGACAGCATTGCCATCCGCACCGAGAGCCTTAGTGGTTCCTTTTTGCCGGCAACCGTGACGCTGACCGCTGCGCGGCTACAAGCGCCACCGGTCTTGTACCGCAAACGCCTCTGGGAACTTCCGGATGTGTTTTTGATGAACGAAAGCGCCTTCCGGGCCGATTTTCCGGTAGATGCCTATAAAGACGAAGACGATTACCACAACTGGCCAGTCGCTGAAACTGTGTTGCAGCAACGTATTGCAACCACCAAAGCAGGAACAGTTGCGCTGCCGGATGTGTTCCGGAAAAACGGCTGGTATGTGTTTACCGTTTCCACTACTGATAAGAATGGCAAAGCCATTGAGCAAAAGCAGTATGTGCATGTATGGGCCGGTGCCGAAGGCGGACCGATTGCGCTGCCGCTGATGGTAGTGCCACAAAGCATTGTTGCACAGCCGGGCGACCGGGTAACGGTGCAGGTAGCATCTGCCTGGCCATCTACATCTGCGCTGGAACAACCCGATGGCATTGCATCCCTGCCGCTCCCGAAATGGATATCGCTGACCGGAACCCATACCTGGACGCAGGCCCTCAACGAAGCTGACCGGGGCGGACGCTCCGTGCAGTACCTGATGGTGCGCGACAACCGGGTGTATACCGAAACCGCCATGATCATCGTGCCGTGGACTACGAAAGACCTTAGTCTGACCTGGGAGACCCATCGCGACAAGGTGCAGCCGGGAAGTCCGGAAGAATGGACGCTGGTGGTGCGGGGTGCCCGGCAGGATAAGGTATCTGCTGAACTGGCTGCTGTATTGTACGATGCGTCCCTCGATGCATTTCTGCCGCATACCTGGTCCGTTCCGTCCCTTTTTGCCACGCATTATCCGACTGCGCACTGGAACATCCAGGGCGGGTTTGGGATTGCATCCAACCGGGAGCTGGCCTATCCGGATGTCAAAGCCATAGAAAGCTACTACAAGCAATACGACGCGCTGAAATTCTTCGGTGCGCAACAGATCTATCAATACATGGCGCCCGGAAGAGGACAAACTGTAAGGGAGGGAACTGTTACAGGTAAAGCGAATCGTACTCCTTTGATGGAACGTGTGCCTGCGCCTTCTGCGGCGATGAGTAAACAAGCAGCTGACGAAGGTGTACCCGCACCGCCACCTCCACCAGCGAGTGGCGAGGGCCCCAAGACCGATCCTGCAACCGTTCCGCTGCGCAAAAATCTTCAGGAAACGGCGTTCTTCATGCCGCAGATGAGTACCGATGCGGATGGCACGGTCCGGTTAAAGTTTGCCTTCCCGGATGCCCTGACCGAGTGGAAGCTGTTGGCCTTTGCCCACACAAAGGATCTGAAGACCGGAACCCTTTCCGGAACGGTGAAAACCCAGAAAGATCTGATGGTGGTACCGAATCTGCCCCGCTTTTTCCGCCAGGGCGATGACCTGATGCTGTCGGCTAAAATCACCAACATGACGGCTGCTACGCTCGCTGGGTCAGCCCGTCTCGAGCTGATCGATGCCCTGACCAACCAGCCGCTCAATAACCAATTTGGTTTCAGCCAGCCGGCCGCCGCATTTACCACCGACGCTACTGGCAGCACGACCGTTACCTGGAAGCTGACGGTGCCGCGTAGCCGCTACGAGCCGGTACTGGTGCGGATCTCCGCCGCCTCCGGGACCTTTACCGATGGCGAAGAAAATATGCTGCCGGTCATCACCAACCGTACGCTGGTAACCGAAACCCTGCCGTTGTGGATGAACGGTGCCGGTACTAAAACCATCCGCTGGGATAAGCTGCTGGCTTCCGGAAGCAGCAACACCCTGGCGCAGCATGGACTGACCGTAGAATACACGACTAACCCGGCCTGGTATGCGATCCAGGCTTTGCCATACCTGATGGAATACCCGTACGAGTGTTCCGAGCAGCTGTTCAGCCGGTACTATGCTGCGGCGCTGGCAGCGCACATTGTGAAAAGTGCGCCACGCGTCAGGGCTGTGCTCGACCGCTGGCAATCGGTTGATACGGCTGCCCTGCTGAGCAATCTGGAGAAAAATGAAGAACTGAAATCGGCTTTACTGGAAGAAACGCCCTGGGTGCTGGAAGCGCAGTCGGAAACGCAGCAACGAAAAAACGTGGCTCGGTTGTTCGAGACCGTGAAGCTGGCCCGTGCGCTCGATGAAACCGCGAAGAAGCTCGAAGCCCGGCTGCTTCCGGAAGGCGGCTTTCCATGGTTTAGTGGTGACAACCGGCCCGATCGGTATATCACGCAGTATATCGTAACCGGTATTGGTCGGTTGCGCGCACTGGGTGTAGATGACAAGGGCAGCCGGATGCAACGCATCGCCGACAAATGCCTGCCGTACCTCGACCGGCAGCTGGGCGAAGACTACAAAGCGCTGGTGAAAGGCAAGGCAAAACTGACCGACCGCCATATCGATTATATGCAATTGCAGTACCTGTATATGCGTACGTTCTTCGGTAAACTGCCGGTCACAACCGAAGCGCAGTATTATGCCGGACAAGCCAAGAAATACTGGCCTGGCTTCAATGCATTCGGTAAAGGCCTGGCCGGGATGTTTGTACAGCGTACCGGCGATGCAACCGTAGCTGCGGCAATTTCCAAATCCCTGCTGGAAACCAGTACCTACAATGAAGAGATGGGCCGCTACTGGGCCGATATGGGACGGAGCTGGTGGTGGTATGAAGCACCGGTCGAAACGCAGTCGCTGCTGATCGAATTCTTTAATGAACGAGGCCAGACCAGTGTGGTGAACGAAGCGCGGCGCTGGTTGCTGAAGCAAAAACAAACCACGCACTGGCCGACCACCAAAGCCACTGCCGATGCCTGCTATGCACTATTGCGCACCGGAACCGAATGGCTGACCGCCGAACCGCAGGTCACTGTAACGCTGGGCGACCGCGTGGTGTCCTCCGCTACTCAGAAAACCGAAGCCGGCAGTGGGTATTTCAAAACGCGCATTCCGGGAGCGGACGTCACCCCACAGATGGGAACGATCCGCGTGGAGGTGAAAAACGGACCCACCGGTACGCCAATTCCGGAAGGATTGCCGACCTGGGGTGGCGTATACTGGCAGTACTTCGAGGATTATGACAAGATCACGGCGGCTCAAACCCCGCTTCAGATCCGGAAACAACTGTGGATCGAAGACGCCACTCCACAAGGACTTCTTCTTCGGCCGCTAACCGAAGGTGCGCGTTTGAAAGTTGGTGATCGCGTGAAAGCACGGATTGAACTGATCGTAGACCGCGATATGGAATACGTGCATCTGAAAGACGGACGGGCCTCCTGTTTTGAGCCGCTCAATGTACTGAGCGGGTACAAATGGCAGGGTGGACTCGGCTACTACGAAAGCACCCGCGATGTGTCGAGCAACTTCTTTATGAGCTACCTGCCGAAAGGAAAATATGTGTTTGAATACCCGTTGTTCGCAACCCAGGCCGGTACCTTCTCCGGTGGCTTGGCGACGATCCAGTGTATGTATGCACCGGAGTTTTCTGCACATACCGAAGGCGTCCGCGTAACGGTCAGTCCGCGGTAGAATCTGTCAGGAATTTTTAGAAACGGTTGTCTGCCAAAACGTACAAAGCGATGGCAGGCAACCGTTTATTTTAAGGGTTCCTTCCGGAACGAATCGTGGGGCTGGCACCTTTTTTTCTTTAAGCTAAGCCTGAAAGGTATTGTTATGAAAGAAAAATTAATGACCGTGTTGCTGATGCTGGCTGCGATAGGAACCTATGGCCAGGGCTACGTCGATCAGAAAGCGATGGCGGACGTGTTTCAGTTGCAGGGAATGGGCAAAGCGCCGGAACCGGTGCAGTGGCATTTATACACCTTCCCTAAAAGCGCCAAAACGGCCAAGGCCCGATTGGTCGCGCTGCAACATCATATTGACAGTCTGCCGGGCACAATGGGTACCAACCGCCTGGGAGTGGTAGAACTCAGCAATCGGGCGACCAAAGGATACTTTGCTCAGAAAACTCAGTTAGCTGTTCCAAATGTTTTTCCGGATGATTTCCGGGCGTACAGTCCGTACCCGGCGTATTGGCGGGAAGCAGAAAGCCTGCCGAAGATTTTTGTGATCGACAAATACACCCAGACCTTTGGTGCGTACGAAGGCGGCAACCTGGTGCGCTGGGGGCTGGTCTCATCCGGAAAAGATGCCACGGAAACGCCTGGAGGCCGGTTTGCTTTTGGCTGGAAGCAGGAAACGCGCAACTCGTCGGAAGCCCCGGAAGGCGAAACCTGGCAGCTGCGCTGGGTGTACAATTTCTTTCCGCAGCGGGGTATTCATGTCCATCAGTATAGCTTGCCCGTGGCCCAGGCCGTATCGCATGGGTGTGTGCGGATGAGTGAGACCGAAGCGAAATGGAACTATAGCTGGGCCGACAAAGGCACACCGGTGTTGGTGATCAACGGCAATCCGTACGGACTGGCCAGTCACTGGGATCTGTCCGGCGATGGAGCATTCTCAAAAGTCATCCTGCCCTTTGATCCGATGGGCGTTCCGGACGGGACCAAAAGCGTAGCGATGTATTAAAGAAGTTTCCGGAAAGCGTCAAAACCCTGCGGAATCGCGCTGTAATTTTGCGGCCCTATGACCGAAGAACGCTCGAATAATTTTCTCGAAGAAATCATTGAAACCGATCTGGCTGCCGGCAAGTATCCGGATGGCATCCAGACCCGGTTTCCGCCGGAGCCCAATGGGTATCTGCATATCGGACATGCATCCAGTATCCACCTCAACTTCTCGCTTGCACAGAAATTTGGCGGAAAGTGCAACCTGCGCTTCGACGATACCAATCCTTCAACCGAGGAAACCGAATATGTAGACAGCATCGAAAACGATGTGCGCTGGCTGGGGTATCAGTGGGATAACAAGTTTTTTGCGTCGGATTACTTTTCGCAGTTGCATGCCTTTGCTGTACATCTGATCGAAAGAGGACTGGCCTATGTAGATGACAGTACCAGCGAAGAAATGGCCGCCCAGAAAGGGTCGACCCATGAGCCGGGCGTCAATAGTCCGTACCGCGACCGTAGTATAGACGAAAACCTACGATTGTTTGAAGAGATGCGTCAGGGCGTGTATCCGGATGGCGCCAAAGTGCTGCGGGCCAAGATCGACATGGCACATCCTAACTTGTTGTTGCGCGATCCGGTGATGTACCGGATTAAACATGCCCACCACCACCGGACCGGCGATACCTGGTGTATCTACCCAATGTATGATTTTGCACATGGACAAAGCGATTCCCTGGAGCACGTTACCCATTCCATCTGTACGCTGGAGTTTATCCACCACCGGCCGCTGTACGATTGGTTTATTGAGCAACTGGGTATTTATCCGTCGCATCAGTACGAGTTCGCCCGCCGTAACCTGACGTATACGGTGATGAGTAAGCGGAAGCTGCTGCAACTGGTAAACGAAGGCCATGTTTCGGGCTGGGATGATCCGCGGATGCCGACGGTTTCCGGAATGCGCCGGCGCGGATATCTTCCGGAAGCGATCCGGCAGTTTTGCGAGGAAAGCGGCATTGGTAAACGCGATAATATTGTGGATGTGGGTCGGCTGGAAGCAGCCGTACGCGATCACCTCAACCAAACGGCACCGCGCCGGATGGCCGTACTCGATCCGTTGAAACTGGTCATTACCAACTATCCGGCCGGGCAGACCGAACTGCTTTCGATTGAAAATAATCCGGAGCGTCCGGAAACCGGTAGCCGTGAAGTGCCATTCTCCAACGAGCTGTGGATTGAGCGGGAGGATTTTATGGAAACGCCGCCGAAGAAGTTTTTCCGGCTGGGACCAGGCCTCATGGTGCGCCTTAAAGGTGCGTATATCGTGCGTTGTGAGGACTTCGTAAAAGATCCTTCCGGACAGGTAACAGAAATTCACTGCACCTATATTCCGGAAAGCAAAAGCGGTTCCGATACCAGCGGACTGCAACCCAAAGGCACCATTCACTGGGTGAATGCCGCTACCGCAATTGAGGCCGAGGTGCGGTTGTACGACCGGTTGTTCCGCGTAGAGAATCCGGCGGATGAAAGCGGCGATTTCAAAGAATACCTGAATCCGGACTCGATCGAATCGGTAACGGCGTACCTGGAGCCGGCACTGGCCGATGCCACCTGCGACTATACCGATGGGATTGCCCGGTATCAGTTTCTCCGCAAAGGGTACTTCGCAGTCGATACCGACAGTACTCCAGACGCCATGCGCTTCAACCGTACGGTGGGATTGAAAGACAGCTGGGCCAGAACGGCCGTAAAAAGTTAAGCCCGTTCCGACCTGTTCGTTTGACTCTTCGTTTGATAGCCTTGCCCGCGACTCTGCCGGCAAGGCTGTTTTTATGTAGGGGGAGGTGTGGTTTTTTTAGTTCCGGAAACAGTCCTCCTTTATGCATTCCTACAACAGCAAGCATTTTTTAAAGATCTTCTTCAGCGTTCAGAAAGGAGATACCCTTAAAGTACTGGCATGGCCCATTCTGGGGATGGCCATCTACGCTGCAGTAGTATATTATCTGGAAGTTCATTTTCTGCATCTGGATGAAGATTCCCGGATTAAAAACCTCAGCCTTATTCATACGTTGCTGGCCTTTGTACTGTCAATGCTGCTGGTGTTCCGGACCAATTCGGCCTACGACCGTTGGTGGGAAGGACGCAAATTGTGGGGGAAACTGGTGAACGACTGCCGCAACTTTGCAATCAAAATTCACATGCTCCTGGCGCCGGAGGATGCTGAAAACCGGTTGTTCTTCCAGAAGTCGATTGCTTATTTCCCGCATGCGTTGACCGAACATCTTTCTAAGACAACGACCGAAAAGGCACTGGACGTCGATTATTCCGATTTCGAATCTGGTATTCTGGTGCACGGGCCGCTGGAAGTCACGGAGCAGATGACCCGGCGGCTGATTCAGCTCCGGAATGAAGGCAAGCTGACCGACGAGCAACTGATCTTTCTGGATACCCAACTGACCGGATTTATGGATGTCAGTGGTGGCTGTGAGCGGATCAAGAACACGCCCATTCCGTTTTCCTACTCCTCGTTCGTCAAGAAATTTATCGTTCTCTATGTGCTTGCGCTGCCCATTGCATACGTGATCACAATTGGCTGGATGATGATCCCGCTGACGGTGTTTGTTTTCTATGTGCTGATGAGCCTGGAAGTGATTGCAGAGGAAATTGAAGATCCGTTTAACGGAGACGAAAACGATCTGCCCATTGAGAAGATTTCCCAGAATATCGAGCGTAACGTAGCGCACATTTTTGCTCATTAATTAGAGCGTCGGTTGGGTCGGGCAACTTACTGGGGTTATTTCATTGACATTCTTCTAACAGATACATGGCGTTTATTTTAGAAATGAATAACGATTTTTGCAGCCGCGAATCAACCAGGACTTCGGTCTTGAACGCTTATGCCAAAACGCTTTTTTCTTTTCCTGGTAGCCGTATGGGTCGGTTGTGGATTTAACGGGAACGCACAAGCCCTTACACAGCGCAATACATACCTGTATTTCTGGAATGCCCTTCCGGAACCAGCCGCAGTTGAACCTGCTGAAGCAGAAGCCGCTGTTCCGGAAGCGATTTTTAGTTTCGAAGCTTCCCAGACCGGCACCGGGAATTTATTGACCTGGGACGTGCCGCAACCTGAGTCTGTATTAAGTGTGATTATCGAAGGCAGTGAAGACGGCCATCATTTTACCGATCTGGAATCCCTGCACGATGCCGAAGCCGGTGCGCTGGATGTGTTTTACGATGCGTCGCCCTCGGGTCGGCGCTATTATCGCCTTATAGCCAATTATCCGGACGGGCAGCAACGGTCGACGGCTACGGCCTGGATTACCGCACCGGTTTTATTTGAAGTGCATCCGCCTTCCGAGGGCAATCCGCTGACTGAAGTGTACAGTGCCGAGCGCATTGAGGTCTATGATCTTCAAGGAGCGCTGCTGACCCAGGGCAATCCGGTGAATGGTCGCTACGAGTTTGACCTTCGTGGGTTGCCGGCCGACTGGTGCCTGATCCGTTCCGGAAGCAGCCGACAGCTGATTCAGCTCCGGAACTAGAGTTTTTTCAGGTCCTTCTGTTAAGTTATAGTATTCCTGTGTACCGGAACCTGTATTTAAGGCCCGATACGGATGGGCAATCCCAACTACGACCTACCTTCGGCACTACGAGCCCCTACTCTTGTGAAAGCCATTATTCCTGTAGCCGGTGCGGGGGCTAAACTCCGTCCGCTTACCTATACCCAGCCCAAAGCCCTGATTCCGATTGCCGGCAAAACCCTGCTGTCGATCATCGTAGATCAGTTGCTGGAGGGCGGCGTCAACGAGTTCATCTTTGTAATCGGGTATCTGGGTGAAAAAATCCGGGACTATGTAGAGGCAACCTATCCCGACCTGAACAAGCAATACGTTCAGCAAACACACCGGCGCGGTATCGGTCACGCGGTATGGCTGACCCGGAATGCCGTCGGGCCCGATGAAGAAGTGGTAATTGTACTGGGCGATACCGTCGCCGAATATGATATCAAAAAGATGCTGTCCGCCCCGGTATCGCAGATCGCAGTCCGTAAGGTAGACGATCCGCGTTCGTTTGGAGTCGCGGAAATGGATGCGGCCAACCGGATTTACCGGGTGGTGGAAAAGCCACTGATTCCGAAAAGCAATCTGGCAATGGTCGGCGTGTACTACCTGCGGGAGTCTGCCGCGTTATTTGGAGCACTGGAAGCGCAACTCGATCCGGTATGTGGAAAAGGCGTGGAAGAATACCACCTCACCCATGCCATTCAGGATATGATCCAGCAGGACATTCCGATTCATGCCTTCCGGGTCGACAACTGGTACGACTGCGGGAAAAAAGAGACATTATTGGCGACCAACGCGCTGCTGCTGAATCAGATGGCTGAGCAGGGCGACTTTCCGTTGTCACTGGCCGAACTGAATGCCCAGCATCCGGAAGCCGTTTTTATTCCGCCGGTACATGTGGCCCCCGGATGCGCTTTCCGGCAGTCGATTATCGGTCCCAATGTGTCGATCGGCGAAAATACAACGGTCGCACGGGCCATTATCCGGGATTCGATTATCGGGTCGTATGCAGAACTGAAAGATGTATCGCTACATCAGTCGATTATCGGAAATGATGCCTTTGTGCATGGAGCGTCCCAAAGCCTCAACATCGGCGACAATACCGAGATCGACCTGCGTTGAACAGTTTTATCAATATTGCAATGCAGGAAGCCGATAGCGGCTAGTAAGGAAGACTTTAACGGTCTTTGCGGATGATCCACACATCCTGTTGCAATCCCCAGGACTGCGGGGTGCCGGGAGCATGCTGCATCAGCGTGGCCCGGCCTTCAAACAGACTTTTTACAAACGATTCCGGGTGGTAGGTAGCATACATCCGATGGCCTTCCTTGACCTGCCCCCGGATCACTGGTTTTCCGGAATCAAATTGTTCCTGTTCGGCCGGCAGCAGATTTTGCCGGGTAATCTGGCCGTGGGTCGTAAAGTAAAACAATCCACCAACCTCTAAAACCCGTAGGATTTCCTGCATCCATAAGAAATGGTTTTCCTCGGACAGGTGTGTAAAAATGGAAAGCGCGTACACCAAGGCAAACTGTTGATCGGCAAATGGAAGTGGAGGCGTCAGGCCGTTTGGCTCAAAATGAATTTCCGGAAGATTGGCGGCGCACCAACGCACATACGCCGGATTGTAGTCGGAACCGTAGCAACGAGTGTCTGGAAGCAGCGCCGGAAAATGTCGGATCACTCGTCCGGGGCCACATCCCCAGTCGAGAATGACCTTCCCCCGCAGGTCTGTAAAAGAAGCTACGGCCTGTAAAATTTCAGTAGCTGTTTCTCGTCCGCTGGTATAATACCGCGCATAATCCATTCGGAACGTCTCATAAATCATGTATGGTTCCGGAAGTGCCAGGCTAGGGTGCTGCTTGCGAAACGCTTGATTCTGATCCCGTGCTTGGGTTGCGGCCATCCGGTACCGGAGGAAATCCACAAAATAAATCAACCCCAGACGGCGCAGCAGCTGGGCAAGCGTTTGCTTCATATCCGGTAAATGTAAGGCATCAACCTAAGATCCATGTACTGCTGCCGGAAATAGAAGATTAAGTATAATACAATAAGTTACTGGATGGACTTATGGTTTAGCCAAAAGGATATTTTTTACATCTGGGCTACTAAATGTCGATTTTGAACCCCATTTTAATGAATTATGATGGCGGGAGATTAGAATTTCAGCAAAATTTTGTTCTGCTAGCTTAAAAAAGATGGTAAGGCAGCCATAAAAAGCTACTTTTGCACAAATCGTAATCCATGAATAATCATCGTTTCGCTGCTTTGAAAGAAGTAGCCAATCAGAAAGTGAAAATTGGACACTATAACGGTAAAAAGATCACCCATCTGTTTGCCTGCAATGTTTTCAACGCTAAAGCGGCCCGCGAATGGCTGAGCGATGAAGCTTATAAAAGCCTGATGCACTCCATTAAGTCCGGCAATAAACTGGAGCGCCGGATGGCCGATGGGATTGCTGCGGGTCTGAAAGCCTGGGCCGAGGAAAAAGGTGCTACGCACTATACCCACTGGTTTCAGCCGCTGACCGGCACAACAGCTGAAAAGCATGATTCCTTTTTTACCATTAAAGGGGATGGAACGGCCATAGAAGAGTTTGATGGGAATGCCTTAATCCAGCAGGAACCGGATGCGTCTTCGTTCCCCAATGGTGGCATCCGGGCGACGTTTGAGGCCCGTGGGTATACGGCCTGGGACCCGTCTTCACCAGCCTTTATCGTAGAAACAGGTTACGGAAAAACACTTTGTATTCCTACGATTTTCATCGCGTATTCGGGTGAAAGTCTGGACCACAAAGCGCCGCTTCTGAAGAGTCTGGCAGAGCTGAATACGGCTGCTGTAGACGTCTGTCACTACTTCGATAAGAATGTCAGTAAGGTTACGGCTACGCTAGGGTGGGAGCAGGAGTACTTTATCGTCGATGAAAATCTGGCAGATGCCCGTCCCGATCTGATGATGTGTGGCCGGACGCTGGTAGGACATTCTCCGGCCAAAGGTCAACAGCTGGAAGACCATTATTTCGGTGCGATTCCGGAACGGCTGTTTGAATACATGCAGGACTTTGAAGCGGAAGCCTATAAGGTGGGCATTCCGCTTCGGACCCGTCACAATGAGGTCGCTCCCGGTCAGTTTGAATGTGCACCTATTTTCGAAGAATGCAACATCGCAGTTGATCACAACTCGTTGTTAATGGACACGATGCATCGGGTGGCGAAGCGTCATAAATTGAAAGTATTGCTGCACGAAAAGCCATTTGCGGGTGTAAACGGCAGTGGCAAGCATAACAACTGGAGTCTTTCAACCGATACGGGTGTAAACCTGCTGGCACCGGGTAAGACTCCCCGGACCAACCTGATGTTCCTGACCTTTTTTGTGAATACGATCAAGGCGGTACACGACTATGCAGATCTGCTGCGTGCAGCGATTGCCTCTGCCTCCAACGATCATCGTCTGGGAGCCAACGAAGCACCTCCTGCCATTATGTCTGTGTACTTGGGAAGCTATCTCACCAAGGTGCTGGACGAAATCGAAGAGCGTGTAACCGAAAAATTCAGCGAGCAGGATGAAGCCATTCTGAAGCTGGACATCCACAAGCAGATTCCGGAATTGCTGCTCGACAATACCGACCGCAACCGGACCTCTCCGTTTGCATTTACCGGCAATAAATTTGAATTCCGCGCAGTCGGTTCGTCAGCCAACTGTGCCGGTCCGATGGTCGTTCTGAATACGATTGTTACGGCTACGCTGAAGAAATTTAAACAAGAAGTAGACGGGCTGATCCGGAAAGGCGAGAAAAAAGAAATCGCTATTCTTCATGTCCTGCAATCGTACATCCGGGATTCGAAAGTTATCCGGTTTGAAGGTGATAACTACAGCGACGAGTGGGCCGAAGAAGCGGCTCAGCGCGGACTCTCCAATTTCAAAACCACTCCGGAAGCACTGGGTGCGTTCGTGACCGAGTCATCCAAAGAGCTGTTTATTCAGAACGGGATTTACTCCGAGCGGGAGCTGGAGGCGCGTTATGAGATTATGCTGGAAGAATATGTAAAAAAAGTTCAGATTGAAGCTCGGATCCTGGGCTTCCTGGCAACCAGTCATATTCTACCGGCTTCTATTGCATATCAAAATGAGCTGATCACAAACGTAACCGGTTTGAAGTCTCTCGGCCTTGCAGAAGACTCGTATCGGAGCCAGCTGAACATCCTGAAAGTAACGTCTAATCACATTCAGGAGATTAATGATAACGTAGAGGCGATGATTGCCGCCCGGAAAGTGGCCAACAAAGAAGAAAATATGCATCAGCGTGCGGATGAATATTGCCATCAGGTAAAACCGTACTTTGATAAAATCCGGTATCATGCCGATAAGCTGGAACTGATTGTGGATGATAAGTTGTGGCCGCTGCCGAAATACCGCGAACTGCTGTACATCCGGTAATACCCGAATGAACAGGTCTCCGGAACCATTAAAAAAGGAACGCCCTTGAATGGGGCGTTCCTTTTTTGGCATAGGTGATAGGAAGAATTCTAAACTTCATGGAGGTTACTTTTTGCACTATTTGGTATAAACAGCGGGCACCGGAAGTTCCGGAACCTGCTTTAACCCTCTTATTAAAAAACGACCTATGAAAAAGATCATTCTTTCTGGCCTCGCCCTCAGCGCCCTGGCATTCACATCATGCAACGCTACTAACGAAGAGAACACCACTGTCAACGACACTGCTGTTGTTGCTACTGATGGCATGGTTGCTCCTGCTACCACCACTACTACGACGACCCGTACCATTACTATGGACGAGAAAGGCAACCCGTATGGTACGATCTACAGCACCGACGGTACGGTGAAAATGATGGGTAAAGGCTATAAAATGGATGACAAAGGCAATCCAACCGGTACTACTTACAACACTGATGGAACTGTAAACGTAATGGGTATGGAAGTGTATCCTGACGGCAACACGACCAACAGCGCTGCACAAGGCGAAACGATCACCCTTGATGGCCGTGTGAACGACCGCGATGGCGACGGTAAAGTCGGCACTGCTGAAGTAAAAGAAGCTGCTCAGAACGTAGGTAATACTGTTGAGAAAGGTGCCAAGAAAGTAGGCAACGCAGTAGAAAAAGGCGCCAAAGAAGTAAAAGGCGAATACAAAGACGTCCGCGACGGTCAGAACAACCACTAGGCTGATTCACGTAAAAATTGCAAAGCCGCTCTTTTAAAAGAGCGGCTTTTTTATGGGCTTCCGGAAAGGCCGCTTTTCTTTGCACCATGCTCCGCTCCAGAACACCGGCCCAATGGGCTGTTTCAATTAGCTTGTGCCTGATGGCCTGCTGTATGGTCTGGATAGCACCGCATTTTTCCATGAGCGGTGATGAGCTGTCTCAAATGCGGATCGGCCACAATACCTATCAATACCTGGGCCGCACGCTGGGGGTGTTGCCAGGCACTACGCAAGACATTCCATTAAGCTACTACAGTGGCTTTTTCGGGGTGGTCACGACCTGGATTGCCTCCTGGGTTCCGGAATGGGACGAAGTGCTGATCCGGCATGTCTGTTGCGCGCTGACCGGATTCGGGACCTTGGTTTTTACCGGTAAGTGTGCCCGGTTGCTGGGCGGAAGGAACGCCCAACTAATGGCCATCTGGTTGCTGTTTTGCTCACCGCGGTTTCTGGGTGCGGCCATGAACAACTCCAAAGACATCCCGTTTGCATTGGGCATGACGGCCTCGGCCTACTACCTGCTTTGTATTGTACAGTCGGCTCCGGTACTGAAACGCCGGCATCTGATTGGACTGTTTGCAGGCCTTTTTACCGCCCTGGCCATTCGCATCGGCGGGGTGTTTTTTGGACTTTATGTGGTTCTGACCTGGAGCTATCTGGTGGTTACCTATCGGCGAAGCCATCCGGCTTATCTTAAAAAACTGACCTGGGTACTGCTGTTCGTGGCGGTCAGCGCACTGACGCTGAGTTTCATCTTTCTGCCGGGTGTCTGGAGCAATCCGGTATTGATCGCTGCAAAGGCCGTCCACCGCTTTTCGAACTACAGCATTGCCCTGACAATGCTGTATCAGGGACGTGATCTTCCAACCGTGGCTCCGCCCTGGCATTATCTACCAGTCTGGATCGGGATCACCATTCCGGTAATCGTGCTGCTTTTATTTGGGCTGGCAGTAGCGCGGATATTCCGGAAGCCACGCCCGGAAACAGTCCTGCTGCTGCTAATGGTTCTGCTGCCCTGGCTGTTTGCCGTCATCAATCAGTCGGCCGTGTACGACTCTTGGCGGCAGTATTATTTCCTGTATCCACCGATGGTGGTCTTGGCCGGTGAAACGGCTTCACACCTGTACCGGAACGCGCAACAGTCCATATCAAAAAGCCTTATTTCCGGATTCCTGGTTGCCGGACTGCTGCTTCCTGTTTGCTGGAGCGTCCGGAATCACCCGCTGGAACACGTCTATTTTAATGAGTTGACTGGTGGCATCAAAGGCGCTTACGGCCGTTTCGAAACCGACTACTATGGCGACGGGCTCAAAACCGCCAGCGAAAAGCTGCTGCTTCACCTCCACCGGGAAGGTGCGGATTCAGTTATTGTGGCCGAAAACACGCCCACCCAGTTGGGCTACTACCTGCGAAAGGCAAATCCCCGGATCAAGGTAGTTCACTTCCCGTACGAGAACCGGCAGGCGGTTGACTGGGAGTATGGGGTATTCAGCACCCGGGGAATCGACAGTTTCCGGAAACGAAGCGACTGGCCCCCCCAGCATAGGATTGATTCGGTAATGGCAGACGGCGTTCTGCTCTTTGCCATTGTGAAAAACTCAGTCAGGACCACTGCCTCGGATACGCCTACGGCCGGATATAGAGGTACGCGCTGAACATCACCACCGTTCCGACCAGGTAGCCCAACCAGACTTCGGCCGGATGATGAGCATCGAGCAGCAACCGGGCCGTTCCAATGATCCCGGCCAGAAACAAAAAGAAGTACAACACCGGCATCATGTTGATCGGGTTGAGAATGAGCAGTGCCATTACCAGTCCCAGGGTGCCGCCGGCGGCTACCGTATGCATCGAGATCTTAAAGAAAATATTGATCATAAACACCACGATAATGTTCCAGAACGAACCCAGTAATAAAATCCGAAGGATGAGTGGGGTGCCGGGCAGATTGCTGATGACGTGATACGCCCAGAAGTAGAAAATCATGATGGCCATCAGCGGCATGATCCGGTCCTGGGACTTCTGCATCTCCACATCTTTGATAAAGCCCAGTGCCTTCATCAGCAGGATGGTGACCAGTGGGAAAAAGACCGTGCAGACGCCCACGATGAGGAGCAGGTTGACAAATGAGCCTTTCTGAAAGGCATTGCCCTGCGGGATGCCGGCAAAATGAACCGGTGCCAGTTTGTACAACAGCAGCATCAGCACCACCGGCATAAAGATGGGATGAAACAGGTAGGATACAAACGTGGCCAGTGTCCGCGACAGCCGCGTCAGGTACGGATATTCATCGCCTTCCGGAAACGCTACATTCTGCATGCAGCGAAGGTAGGACGACGGTTGCGGATGTGATTCCGGAAGCGAATCGTCCTGTAAATGTTCAGGTAGCCGTATATCCGGAATCGATCTGTCCAATTGTGCTGGAACTCATCTATTGAAAGATATCTGTCCTATCGAAGTTTGCTTTGAGAGAACGTGCCATGAAAAGACCTAATACAAAACCGCTCAGAAGCCCACCGATATGCGCGGCATTGTCGGTGTTGCCGGTGAAGCCCATCGCTAGGTTAAACCCCACAAAAATCAGGGTGCTGGTCAGGAATGCTTTTCCAAAATCCGGTGGAAACACTTTGAGCAGCAGGGCCGCCAGGAAAAATCCATAGAGTCCGAAGATGGCCCCGGAAGCGCCCACGCTAATAGTCGCGTCATACCAACCGATGCTGGCTAGGCTGGCCAGAATACCCGTAATCAGGTACACCAATGCAAACTTTGTTTTCCCCAGCAGCGGTTCGAGGAAAATGCCCACAAATAAAAGACCGTACATATTGGCCAACAGATGCATCAGTCCTCCATGCAAAAACACGCTGGCCAGCAGACGCCACCACTGGCCGGTTGTGGTCAAGGGCCGGAAATTAGCCCCCCAGTTAAGGAGGTCAGGACCTTTGAAGGATATAAAACCAAGTCCCAAAACCACCATTACGATATACACCAGCATGTTGATGTAAATGAGAATAGGTGTAATAAAAAAGCCTGACTTGGGAAGTAAAAGATCAAAAGTTTCTGTGGTGTCTGACGTTTTTACAGGACTGCCGCTTTCAAATCGGGCACGTTTGTCTGCATCAAACTTTGGAAACAGCAAGGCGATCAAAAAGACGACTAATCCAAGTCCCAGGCTAATCAAAATCCAGGGAAATTTCTGTCCGTTCCGTTCGTTGAATGAATCTGTTTGCGCTTCAAAGACCACACTTTCGGCAGCCTTCCCGGGAGCTACCTCTTCAATCGCTCGGTTGTACTCGTCATGATCATCGGTGCGCCCCATGCGTGCCAGATAGTTGAACTTCCTGAAGTCTGTTTGTTCGAATTCTTTCTGAGTTACGAACGCAAAGGTTTGGTAGGCGTATTCCTTTTCCTGGTCGGATTGCCGGTTGCTGACTTGTTCGTGGTACGATTTGCCAAGCCAAAACCGGGTTGAGGACGTTGACGTGTCATCAGTATCTTTTAAAATGGGCATGACAATATAAATCGTCATATCCAGCTGCTCATCGTATTTGCCGGAGACGGAAGTGGTGTTCTGAATGCCTATATGCTGGGTGTCGATGACATACTGGTCCAGCGAGTAATATTTGGTTGGCGCGTGTTCTGGAAGCGCTGCAATCGTTTGAAGCCGGGTCAGGCTACCGGTCGCCGTAGCCAGGTATTCCTGCGCAACAAGGGTGGGAACCGCCATCGCGGCACAGGCCAGCATCTGATAGCCAAAAGAGGTATTGTCGTTTTTAAAATGCAGCAGGTTGATTCGCGGTCGCAGCCAGAGGAGAATCGGAATCCAGCTAAGGCCGATGGGCAACCAGAGTTTCACCAGATCCTCTCTCAACGGAATGCCGGCTTTGATAAACAGCAGCCAGTGCAGCAACGTATAAATCAGGATAAACGCAATCGTGATCAGTACAAAATGCTTGTAGATGATCCGTAGTTTGGCTGAAAGGCTGTTCATGAAAGGCATAGTTCTGAGTGCATTGAACAAGCACGGGACACCAGATACGGTTCAAAAATAATCACGCAGCGCAACCAGGTACTACCCGGAGCGATGCGTTCCGGAAATACTCTTGGCCAGGCTCGGCAGACCGTTTCCGGAAGTATGAAGGAGCGTGACTCATCGGGAGTCTGTCGTACGCTCGCTGCGCAGCATCCGTTCTGTCCATTTCGGTACCCAAGTCTGGAGACTAATGAGGACCATTAGCAGCAGATCGACCGTCAGCAGGCTGTTTCGGGCCAGTCGCGCCCGGTTATAGTCCCCGATGGACTTCTGAACCTGATGAAGGGTGGACGGGTCTTCCTGAATGGACTGGTTGATATCGGAGGGCATCCGGACTTCCGGATCGGAAGTTGATTGGAATAAGACGATGCGATCCGAAGCATTGATTCCAATGGTCCACAGTGCAGTCGCACCATCAAACTCAATAGTTCGTCGGGTAGCTGTTCCCGGTTGTAACAAAACCCGCTCCTGCACGAGCGGGTGCGAATCTGCATGCGTCGTGAGGAAGTAAAAGGTGATTGGCTCCTTTAAGGTATTGCGGATCGGAATCCCGACCGGAGTGGAGTCCAGTCGGATTTCAGCGAGCAACGCAATGCATCCCAAAAGGACTATGGTAATACCTAGCACCGGAAGACTGAGGGTCCGGAACGCACGTTGGTCCCGACTCGTGCGCAGTCCTAAAAAGGCCGTCACCAGCAGCAATACCAGTAAGCCCAAGTACAGAACTATAATCATCTGATATGACTAGGATCGCCGCAAAAAGCGCCAGTCTAAGATAACCTTTGTTCCCAAAGCTGCGAGCCCGCTTACCAGATACGTCACAGTAGGGGCTGTAAGTGATCGGAGGCCTTCACCCCAGACCATCAGGAACAACGCAGCTACAACTACCAGCAAGCTATAATACAGCCAGCGCCCTGGGAAAATGGCGGTGAGAAGATTCTGCGCCAGCAGCAAGAAAGCAAACAAAACCAGCGACAGCCGGAATCCAAAAACATCAAAAAACCAGCGCTTCTGGCTCAAGGCATTGGTAAGCAGATACAGCACACCCTGACTGCCCATATACACCAGGATCTGAAGTGTCGAATGGACCAGCACCCGTGTTGAAAACCGATTCGGCATCGCCATCAGAGCGGAGGTTTTTAGAATAACAGCCCCTGTTCGTCGTTCCCCGATTCCGGTTGGGAACCTGCTGTATCTTCCATTCCGGAAGGCGTTGGTTCCGGAGTTTCTTTCAGCAGCACCAGAAATTCATCTTCGCTTAAAATGGCTACGCTGCCCAGCTTCTTGGCTTTTTCCAGTTTGCTGCCGGCATCGGTGCCTACCACCAGATAATTGAGCTTGGCCGAAACCCCGCCCAGCAAGGTGCCGCCCCGTGCTTCGACCATGGCTTCCCCTTCGCTTCGCTTCATGCGGGCCAGCGTACCGGTAAATAAAAATGTTTTTCCGGAAAACGCCCCGCCTTCGGCCGGCTTGGATCGGTGTGCATTGCGCATCTCTACTCCCAGCGCTTGCAACTCGGCAATCAGCTCCCGGTTTTCGGTTTTCTCAAAAAAGTGTCGGATCGACGCGGCCACTTTCGGCCCTACATCGTTCAGCGTCATCAGTCGGGCTTCGTCAAACTCGTATAATTCCTGAATGGTTTCGACTGCCCCAGCCAGCGTTTTACCCATGCCTTCACCGACCTGCGGAATGCCCAGCCCAAATAAAAACCGGCTCAGCGGCTGCTTCTTAGACGCTTCGATTGCCTTTTGCAGGTTCTCGATTTTCCTGGCCCCAAAGCCTTCCATGCCTTGAATGGTGGGCCAGTCGAGGGTATAGAGCATAGGCAGACTTCTGAGCAGCCCCAGTTCGAAAAATTTCCGGATCACCGATTCACCCAGTCCACGGATGTCCATCATATCCTTAGAAGAGTAGTGAATGATTCGCTCCACCGCCTGTGCCGGACACGCGGCATTGAGGCACCGCCAGATCGGATCTTCAGGTTCTTTTTCCAGTTGGCTACCACAGACCGGACAGTGGCTTGGATACACAATCGGCGTCTGGCTGCCATCGCGCAGTTCCGGAAGCGATTTGACCAGGTACGGAATCACATCCCCGGCCCGTTCGATCAAAACGGTATCGCCCAGCATCAGGTTTTTCTCGCGGATAAAATCTTCGTTGAACAGCGTCGCCGAGCTTACCATCACGCCGCCAATGGCCACCGGATCGGTTTTGGCAACGGGCGTCACCGAACCGGTGCGGTTGACGTTGAACTCGACCCGCCGTAACACCGTCGTGGCCTGACGGGCGGCAAACTTGTAGGCTACCGCCCAGCGCGGGTGATGGCTGGTCATGCCTAGCTGCTCCTGCAATTGCAGGTTATTCACTTTCACTACGGCACCGTCAATTTCGAAGGGCAGACTGTCGCGGCGCGTTTCAAAGGCTTCCAGATAGGCAATGACCTCCTCAATAGTATCAAAAAGGCGCAGTTCCTTTGCCGGGGTCGGAAAGCCGTGCCGGTACAGCCATTGCAGCGTATCGTGGTGGGTCGCAAAGGCCTCCGGAAGGGTCGTTCCGGAAGCGACTTCGGCATCGCTCACGTGATACAGGATCGCCGTCAGGTTGCGATTGCGTACTTCGGTGGGGTCCAGCATTCGCAGGGTTCCGGAAGCAGCATTGCGCGGGTTGGCCAGAATGCTAAGCCCGGCTTCTGCACGTTGCTTGTTATACTGTTCAAACAAATTTTTGTGGATCACCACCTCACCGCGGATTTCCAGCGTTTCAATGGTCTGGAGCTGGGCCGATAACGGAAGCGTCCGGATCTGCCGCACATTCAGAGTGATGTCTTCGCCCATTACGCCGTCGCCACGGGTCGCCCCGCGTACCAGCTTGCCTTTTTCATAAATCAGCGAGATGCTGGCGCCGTCGTATTTCGGCTCTACACAATACTGCACCGGTGCGCCCTGAGCGCCGGCCTGTACCCGCCGGTCCCAATCATATAAATCCTGGGCATTGTAGGTGTTGTCCAGCGACAGCATCGGCACCAGATGCGCCACCTGCGGAAACCGTTCGCTCAAAGCGCGGGCAATACGCTGGGTGGGCGAGTCGGGCTGCTGGAGCTGTGGAAATTCGGCTTCTAGCGCCTGAAGCTTTTTGTACAGCGTATCATACTCGACATCAGCCAGCTGCGGTTCGTTCTCGACGTAATACTTCCACTCGGCATGGCGCAAAATGGAGATCAGCCGGGAGATCGCTTCATCTGGTTGCAGATTATTGACCGCACCGGTCAGGAAGGCTTTGGCATCTTCAAAAAGAGTTTTCTCGGCATCCGCTGTGTACATGGGGTAAAGTTCGGGCGGTGAGGGGTAGAATATCAAAGGGAAAACTACCGTTTGGAGGTTCCGGATTTTTTAAAACAGGGTGGTCTGTGCAGGAGGGGCGGGTGGTGCAGCCAGCAGTTCGGCCTGCAAGAACCCATCCGCTAAGGGACGGCACAAGTCCATAATCGCTTCTTCGCTGCTATCCGGTGCCAGCCAGGCAGCGTGTGCAGCTTCCGGAAGAATGAGCGGCATACGCAGTTTGCTATTATGAATCTCGGCCATCAGCGGATTGGCTTCCGTTGTCAGCAGACTACAGGTAGCCAGAAGTTCGCCGGTTTCCGGATGAGCCCATTCGCTCATCAGTCCGGCGATGGTAAACAACTGCTGGCTCTCGAGATGCAGGAAATACGGGATCTTTTCTTTGCCCCGGTGTTGCCACTCGTAAAATCCATTGGCCCACAGCAGGCAGCGGTGGTGCCGGGCCGCCTCCCGGAACATCGGCTTTTCAAACATCGTTTCCGAGCGGGCATTGAGCGTGCTGTTTTGCGCTTTCTGCGCTTCCGAGGTCCCTTTGATCCAGGAGGGAATCAGGCCCCATTCGAGGTAGCGGACCTGACCCTCTTCACCCATCACCGTTGCAGGCAACTCCGGGTGGTCAAACCCATTGAGGCGATGCGTGGTTTCGGGACCGGCAACTACGGTAAGACCGGCCTCACGAAGGGCCTGGGCAGACGGACGGGAAAGGTGATAGCACATGCGAAAAGACGATTGGAAGCGTGGTTAAAACTAACAAGTACCATGCCCAAAAGATCGATTTTTGACCTCGTTTAAGCCTGATTTACAGGCGATTGGTGGCTTTGCGAAAAACAGATTTTGAGCGTATTCAATCGGCCTGTTACTTTTGCGTCCAGTTCTTTACATCATTACTTATCCAGAAAGGCAGAGGGTCATGGCCCGTTGAAGCCTTAGCAACCTTTTTACGATTCTCTTCGGAGGCCGTAGAAGTTGGTGCTACTTCCATCCCGCATCCGTGCGGGGCAGATGAGTCACAGATAGCAGCCGTAACATCACTCGTGGCCACACGATAGGTACCTTACACGCGTCTCTGATTCAGGGGCGCTTTTTTGTGCCCCTGATAATCCTCTTGCAGTGGATCGTTCCGGAAAAGAATGGTTTGGAGTTCCCCTCAATCCAATCTGTTTTTTCAATCCATCCCACGCATGAGCACTTCCACTCCCACTCTTCGTATCGGCCTGTTCGGCTTCGGCACGGTAGGCGAAAGCCTCTACCAGGTGCTGCGCCAGACGCCCACCCTGCGCGGCGACATTCAGACTGTCGTCATCAAGCATCCGGAAAAGCCCCGCAACGCACCGGCCCATCTGTTTACCACCGACCCGGATGCCATTCTTACTGATGAAACGCTCAATGTAGTGGTCGAACTGATCGACGACGCAGATGCCGCGTATCAGATCGTAAAAACGGCGCTGCAAAACGGTAAGGCCGTAGTGAGCGCCAATAAAAAAATGATTGCGGAGCATCTGGACGAGCTGCTGTACCTGCAACGGACGCATCAGGTGCCGTTTCTGTATGAGTCGGCCGCCTGTGCCTCGATTCCGGTGATCCGCAACCTCGAAGAGTATTACGACAACGATCTGTTGCACGGTCTGCAGGGCATCGTCAACGGTTCTACCAATTACATTCTCACCCGTATGGCCCGCGAAGGACTGTCGTTTGAAGCAGCCCTGAAACAAGCCCAGAACGCCGGTTTTGCCGAAAGTGATCCGTCGCTCGATGTCAACGGGATCGACGCTGTCAATAAGCTGACTATTTTGCTGGCGCATGCCTATGGAATCGTTGGGTCCCCGAATGATCTGGTCCATTCCGGAATCCAGCATCTGCATCCACAGGATGCGGTGGTCGCCCGCGAAAAAGGCTACGTGATCAAGCTCATTGCACAGGCCCGGAAGCTGACCAACGGACAGGTCGCAGCCTTTGTACTGCCGCAGTTTGTGCCGGCTCATCATCTACTGGCTCCGGTAAGCAACGAATACAACGGCGTTATTATCGAAAGCGGACTGGCCGAAAACCAGTTTTTCTACGGCAAAGGTGCCGGAGGCATTGCTACCGCCTCTGCGGTGTTGAGCGATCTGTCGGCCCTGCGATATGGCTACCGGTATGAGTACAAGAAGCGCTACAATCAGGAACCCGGCGAACTGTCCAACGATTTTTATGTCCGCCTACAGGTTACGTTCAGCGGACGGCAGCCCATCCCGAACCGGTTGTTTGAGCAGATTGAAGAATATACCTGCACGGGCCGCTATACCACCGTCGTAGGCATTCTGCATTTTGCGAAATTGCTCGATACCTCCTGGTGGCAAAATCCGCAGACGTCTCTGGTGCTGTGTCCCGATCCCATCCTCGAAATCCTTCCGGAAGCTGCTGATACGCTGGCACCGGCCGAATATGCGGTTGCATAGCTCATTTTTGCAGCTTTATTGACGATCTATGAAACTAGCGCTTGTAGGGGCCACCGGCCTTGTCGGCAGCACCATGCTGACCATCCTGGAAGAACGGGGATTCCCGGTTACAGAACTGCTGCCGGTCGCATCCGAACAATCAGCCGGTAAAACAATCCGGTTCCGGAACGAAGATTGCCGGGTGCTGACGGCTGCTGAAGCGATGGGCCAAAAGCCGCAACTGGCGCTCTTCTCGGCAGGTGGATCGGTGTCGCTGGAACTGGCTCCGCAGTTTGCGGCCATCGGCTGCCGGGTGATCGATAATTCATCGGCTTGGCGGATGGACCCGACCAAGAAACTGGTGGTTCCGGAAATCAACGGCGAGGTGCTTACTGCCGACGATTTGATCATTGCCAATCCCAACTGCTCGACCATTCAGATGGTGATGGTGCTGCATCCGCTGCATCAGCGTTACGGCATCAAACGGGTGGTGGTGAGCACCTATCAGTCGGTCACCGGTACCGGGCAGAAAGCGGTCGCCGCGATGTACGCCCAGCGTGCCGGTCAACCGGGCGAAGGCGTATATCCGCATCCGATCGACCTGAACCTGCTGCCGCATATCGACGTATTTGGCGACAATGGCTATACCAAAGAAGAAATGAAGCTGGTGCAGGAAACAGGCAAGATTATGGGCGACAACCACATCCGGGTTACGGCGACCACCGTACGCGTACCCGTGCTGGGCGGGCACAGCGAAAGTCTCAATATTGAACTGACCACCGAATTTGACGAAGCCGAACTGCGCGCGCTGCTGGCACAATCGCCGGGACTGGTGGTGCAGGACAATCCACAGGCCAACGCGTATCCGATGCCGCTGTACGCAGCCGGAAAAGACGAAGTCTTTGTAGGCCGGATCCGCCGCGATGCGTCGCAACTCAACACCCTCAACTGCTGGGTGGTGGCCGACAACCTGCGTAAAGGCGCTGCCACCAATGCCGTGCAGATCGCTGAACAGCTGCTGGCGAAAGGCTGGCTGTCCGGAAGCTGATCCAACGATACTCTCCCTCTTCTATACTACCTCATTTTTAAATCATGCCGACTGTAACAATTATCCGTACCAATGCTGCGTATGGCTTTACTGCAACGGATGCAGACGGGCAGGTGATCCGTATGGATACCAGCCCGGAAGGCGACGGACACCAAACTGGTGTCCGTCCGATGCAGACCCTGCTGATGGCGCTGGGTGGATGCAGTGGCATTGATGTAGTCAGTATTCTTCAGAAACAGCGCCAGTCGCTCCAAATGTTGGAAATTCAGATTACCGGCGAGCGGGAACCGGAGGGGCTTCCGGCACTGTGGAAAATGATACATATGCGTTTCCGAATGGGCGGTGACTTGGTGACCCAGAAAGCCCGGCATGCCGTTCAACTCTCGGTAGAGAAGTATTGTTCGGTAGCCGAGACCCTGCGACGCGCCGGCTGTGTGATTACCTGGGAGGTGGATATTCGGGAAGCGTCTGTTCCGGAACCGACGATTTAAAAGTTAAACGAACCAATGAAACTGATTAATAAGAAGATCTGCATGGGCCGCGACATCGGTGTACATGGCAACGTGTTTGGTGGCATCCTGATGGCCTGGATCGATGAAGCAGCCGGTGCCTATGCATCGGAGTATTGCCAGACGCCCAATCTGGTGACGCTGCGGGTGGGCGAGCTGCTGTTCAAGCGCCCGCTGAAAGCCGGGAATCACCTGCGTATTTATGGCGAAGTGGACCGGGTTGGTAAAACCAGCATTACGCTCAAAGTGGAAGCCCGGCGCTACAACCTGTACGACTCCGAAGAAACCGTAGTCTGCACCACCTCCATGACGTTTGTACGCATTGACGAAGACGGTCAGCCAACGGCAATCGGTGAAACCGTACGCCAGAAGTTTGCGTCGGAGACCCGTGTCGATGACTGCCAGCTGAACTAAACAGATAACCGAACCCATCCTGTGCATCCCACTACCAAAGCCATTCGTACGCAGACGCCCCGCACGGCCGAAGGCGAACATTCCACGCCGCTGTTCCTGACTAGCTCGTTTTGCTTTGAGGATGCCGAAGCCATGCGCGGGGCTTTTGCCGACGAAACCGACGACAATATTTACAGCCGGTTCAGCAACCCCAACACACAGGAGTTTACCGATAAACTGGTGGCGCTGGAAGGGGCCGAAGCCGGGTATGCCACGGCATCCGGAATGAGTGCCATTTTCGCCTCATTCATGGCGCTGCTCAAAAGCGGCGATCACCTGCTATGCTGCCGGTCTGTGTTTGGTAGTACGCACACCATTCTGTCCAAGTATCTGCCCAAATACGGCATTGCCTATACGTATGTGGATGCGGAAACTCCGGAAACCTGGGAAGCTGCCATCCGGCCCAACACCAAAATGGTGTTCCTGGAAACGCCTACCAATCCGGGATTGGAGGTAATCGATCTGGCGGTGATCGGAGACCTTTGCCGGCGGCACCACCTGCTGTTGAACATAGACAATTGTTTTGCGACGCCGATTCTGCAACAACCCATTGCCTACGGCGCGCATCTGGTTACACATTCGGCTACCAAATGGATCGACGGGCAGGGACGGGTGCTGGGTGGGGCTGTAGTCGGACGGGCCGATCTGATTCAGGAGATTTATTTGTTTTGCCGGAGCAGCGGACCGGCGTTGTCGCCCTTCAATGCCTGGGTGCTGAGCAAAAGCCTGGAAACGCTGGACGTCCGGATGGAACGCCACAGTGCCAACGCCTTGTTTCTGGCGCAGGCGCTCGAAGGGCATCCCAAAATCAATGGACTGAAGTATCCGCATCTGCCGTCTCATCCGCAGTACGCGATTGCCAAAGCACAGATGCAGAGCGGCGGCGGGATTTTTTGCTTTGAACTGAATGGTGGACTGGACGCCGGCCGGCGCTTTCTGGACGCCCTTCAACTGCTGTCGCTGACCGCCAATCTGGGCGATACGCGTAGCATCGCGTCGCATCCCGCCAGTACCACGCATGCCAAACTAAGCGAGGCGGAACGGGCAGCGGTCCGGATTACACCGGGGCTGATCCGCATCTCGGTAGGATTGGAACACCGGGACGATATTCTCGCCGATTTGTTGCAGGCTTTGGATGCCTGTTGAGTGTCCCATCAGGCGTTACCAACGCTTTACCAAGAACCTTCCCCGGAATAACCGTGTCTGCCTCCACTCAATACTATGTTCTTCCGGAACCGTTCCGGACGGAGCAGGGCGATTCCATCCCGGTAACCATTGCGTATGCTACCTACGGCACCCTCAATGCGCAGCGTACCAATGTGATCTGGGTGTGCCATGCCCTGACGGCCAACGCGCAGGTGGCTGACTGGTGGCCGGGAATGGTCGGAACCGGATGTGCCTTCGATCCGGACACGCATTTTATGGTCTGTGCCAATATCCTCGGCAGCTGCTACGGAACCACCGGCCCGGCCAGTACCGATCCTTCCGGAACGCCGTATGGAACCCATTTTCCGAGGCTGACCATCCGGGATCTGGTCGCTGCACATATCCGGTTGCGACAGCATCTGGGCCTTCCGTCTATCGCACTGCTGGTAGGCGGCAGTATGGGCGGGTATCAGGCGCTGGAATGGGCGTTGATGGAACCGCAGGTTCCGGAAAAACTGCTGCTGCTGGCAACGGCTGCGGCAGAAAGTGCCTGGGGGATTGCCATCCACGAAGCGCAACGCATGGCAATCGAAGCCGACCCGACCTGGACGGATACCGGTGCCAATACCGGACGTGCCGGGCTGATGGCGGCACGGGCCATCGGGATGCTGACCTACCGCAACTATCAATCCTTTGCCGATGCCCAGTCGGAGCCTGATCCGGAAAAAACGGACGACTTCCGGGCGGCTGGTTACCAGCGCTATCAGGGACAGAAACTGGCCGACCGGTTTGACGCCAAAAGCTATTGGACGCTCACCAAAGCCATGGATACCCACAACGTATCGCGGGGCCGGGGGCGGGCGCTTCCGGACGTACTGGCGCAGCTTCCACAACCCACGCTGGTGATTGGCATTTCCAGTGATCTGCTCTGTCCGATGGTAGAGCAGCGTTTTCTGGCGGCACACCTTCCAGCTGCAACGCTGGTAGAAATAGACTCCACTTATGGTCACGACGGGTTTCTGATCGAAGTGCCTCCCATTACGACGGCTCTCCGGAAGTGGTGGCGTTGATTCGGTTAAAAACGGGGTGGCAGTCCGGACTTTTTCTTGCGGCCTATCCGAAGTAAAATCGGGAACGATACCGTGCGGGTGACGGCACTTCCCCAGCTGTTGCGCAGCGGCGCTTCAATCAGCCGGATCGGGTCCTGTCCGGTTTGCGCCCGGTAGTGCTGTACCGCCGACCAGGTGCCCAGATAGCCCAGCAGCATCGGCAGCGTCCATTCGTAATGCTGATACATCCGCGTGGTTTTAATCTCGTCAAACGGAAACGGTATATCCCGGTAGTAGTGATCTACATAGCGGCGTTCTTCATCCCAGTACGGTCCCAGAATATCGGTGTACAACTGATGCAGAATCCCATCGATTGCCGGGTCCACACAAAACAATGCGTAGCCAATGGCGGCAAACAAGCCGTCGTCCCGAAGCGTGCGGTACACTTCCGGATAAAAGGCATCGAAATCGAACCAGTGAAGCGCCTGGGCAACCGTGATCAGATCAAACTGCTGGTCCGGAAACGCGAGGGTTTCGGCGGGCGATTGCTGGTAGGTGATTTTAGGATGCGGAGTCGCATTCCGGAGCTGCGCATCGCTGATATCCGTTGCAACAATCGTCTGAAAATAGGGGGCCAGTTGCAGGGCCAGCTGACCATTGCCGGTACCGCAGTCCAGCGCCTGATTCAGGCGGTTGGTATGTGCCAGAAGCGTCTGTACCAGAGCCTCCGGATACTGCGGCCGGAATTGGGCGTAGGCGACTGCCTGTTGTGAAAAATTGTCTTTCATAAAAAGCATCGAACCTGCAACCGCGTGAAAATAACCCATTGCCTGGGTTGCAGGGACCTCCTTAAAAGTAAGTCATGCCTGCATACGATTCCGGAAGGAATGCCTTCTTTAAAGCCAATCGGCCTATAAAACTTTAAGGTGACTATACTCATTTGCACACATGTTCAATCTATTAGGCATAGTCGCTATAATGGCCCCATGTTGGCTATTTATATTTTTTAAATCGAAAGTCAGATTGAGCAATTCTATTTTTCAATTCTAGCCACGTTTCAAACCAAAGAGAACGGTCACCAGTTGGGATACAAACAGGTGATAACTCACCAGTGCTATCCTCGTAAACAATACCCTCTATTTCTGTCAATGAGAAGCCCAAGTCAAACGCCATATTGTGACACGTTTGCTCATAACCCTGGTACATACGAGTCGTCCTCATACAGACAAAAATAGACGGCCAGCCTGGTACGCAAATAAGCACAGCTCTGCTGCATACTGATTGCCGGACGACACTTCCGGAACGGAATTTTTGACCGGATTCCGGAACGGCGTATTTTCAAAAGACGTTCGCCCCTTTCTGGCTTCGGTTCTTTTTAATTCTTCCTGCCCATGACCTATCCGTTTCAGATTCCTTCGTATGATGCGTATCAAACCCACTATCAACGAAGCGTGGACCATCCGGAAGCCTATTGGGCGGAGGTCGCAGATACATTTGTATGGAAGCGGCGCTGGGATACGGTGCTGGACTGGAACTTCCGCGAACCGCGCATCGGGTGGTTTAAAGGCGCTACGCTCAACATCACCGAGAACTGCCTGGACCGCCACCTGGAATCGCTGGGTGATACACCGGCGCTGATCTGGGAAAGTAATGATCCAGAAGAGCCGTTCCGCACGTTTACGTACCGGGAACTGCATTTTAAAGTGACGCAGGCGGCTACGATGCTCAAAAATAACGGCGTCCGGAAAGGCGACCGCGTGTGCTTGTATATGGGGATGGTTCCGGAATTGCCCATTGCCATACTGGCCTGTGCCCGGATCGGAGCAGTGCATTCGGTGATCTTCGCTGGGTTCTCGGCGCAAAGCATTGCCGACCGGCTTCAGGATGCCGGAGCCGAATACATCATTACCTGCGACGGAAGCTACCGGGGTGCCAAATACATTCCGCTGAAGCCGGTGATCGATGATGCGCTGGTGCAATGCCCGTTTGTAAAGCGGGTACTTGTACTAACCCGGACCCGCACGCCGGTGAGCATGATCGGCGGGCGCGACGTGTGGTGGGAGGACGAAATCCGGAAGGTCGAAGCGATGGGCAATCCGGACTGCCCGGCCGAGGAGATGGACGCGGAAGACCCGCTGTTTATTTTATACACCAGTGGCTCTACCGGAAAGCCCAAGGGCGTGGTGCATACCTGTGGCGGTTATATGGTCTGGGCAGTCTACACGTTCGTAAATGTGTTTCAGGTGCAGCCGGGTGATATTTTCTTTTGTACGGCCGATATCGGTTGGATTACCGGTCATACCTACCTCGTCTACGGTCCGCTGGGCGCCGGAAGTACGGCTTTGGTGTTTGAAGGCATCCCGACCTGGCCCGATGCCGGCCGGTACTGGGACGTGATCGACCGTCACCGGGCTACGATTCTATACTCGTCGCCTACGGCGATCCGCAGTCTGATGAGCTTTGGCACGGCTCCGCTCGAAGGCAAAGATTTAAGTTCCCTGCGCGTGCTGGGCTCGGTGGGCGAACCGATCAATGAAGAAGCCTGGCACTGGTACGATCGGCACATTGGAAAACGCCGGTGCCCGATCGTCGATACCTGGTGGCAAACCGAAACCGGTGGAATCCTAATGAGCAATCTGGCCGGTGTGACGCCTTCCAAGCCGGGGTATGCAACGGTGCCGCTGCCGGGTGTACAGCCGCTTCTGGTGGATGAGCAGGGGCAGGAACTCACGGCCAACGACGTTTCCGGAAATTTATGTATCCGCGCACCGTGGCCGGGCATGATCCGAACCACCTGGGGCGATCACGAGCGCTGCCGGACGGCGTACTTCGCCACGTATAAAGACCTGTATTTTACCGGCGACGGCTGTCTGCGCGATGCGGAAGGCTTCTATCGCATTACCGGTCGGGTAGACGATGTGCTGAATGTGAGCGGTCACCGGATTGGGACCGCAGAAGTGGAGAATGCGTTGAACCGGCATACCGGGGTGGTAGAGAGTGCGGTGGTCGGGTATCCGCACGATGTGAAAGGGCAGGGGATTTATGCGTATGTGGTGTGCGATCCGATGCATGGCGATCCGGAAGGGACGCGGCAGGACATTCTGCAAACGGTGGCCCGCATCATCGGCCCGATTGCCCGTCCGGATAAAATTCAGTTTGTCAGCGGGCTGCCCAAGACGCGCAGCGGTAAGATCATGCGGCGCATCCTGCGTAAAATTGCCGAAGGCGAAACCGAGCAGATTGGTGATACCAGTACGCTGCTCGATCCGGCGGTGGTGGATGAGATTATGGCGCAGAGGCTTTGAGGAGGTGGTTCCGAAATCCCTTAATCAAAAATGATCCGGATCGCTCCTCAATTAAGAACGGATGATAAAAGATAAGTCGATAAAAAAAATTGTAAAAAAGCTTCGCGTACTCGACTCTGGTTCTTTACTGGAATTTGTTGATTATTGGGATGGAGATTTGTGCGCAATAGGATTTAAAAGGAATGACAAGTTGGTGTACGTATCTACCTGTAATTACCTAAAGGAGAAGCCACTTCGTTATGATGTTGATCTTGAAATTCTCGATCCAAATCGTATCGATGAAATAGATGTTATTCAAGAACTACGCGGAATCGGCGATCAGGAATTATTTGACCTTATTAAAGCATTCCTACTCGCATAGCAATTCTGGAGATCTAGTCATTGACTGATACACTATTAACTATGCTGTAATCTCTATAAATGCAAGGGGACTATTGGGTTAGAAAACTAAGTATAAACTCCTATCAGTATAACTCTCCTCAAGAGGAATAAAGAAGCTTTTAAGGCTACTGAGATAAACGGTAATGAAGCCACAGACAATAAGATGGATAGAAGCAGCCCGGTTGCTTACAACAGATCATTGTGCTTCTGTAGATTGCCCAGAATGCGATTTATGTTGCCTTACTATAAAAGATGAAATCGTTTCAGGAGATTCTACTATCATTGATAGATACCTGATTTGCAACAATTGTGGTAAATGGAACGTAATAAGAATAAACAAGTGAATTTTTATTCCTCTGTGCTGTAGTTACTATCATAGATCGCAGGTATGGTGGTGGAAGGAGTGTAACTACTATCAGGACGCTGCTCGATCCTGCTGTAGTGGAGGTGATCACAGCGCAACGGCTTTAAGTACGCAGTTCCGGGACTTTACAATCAAACGCTATTATGAAAAACAAGGCAACTGTTCTATGCATCTTTGCGTCGAGTCTACTCTATAGTAGTGCCATAGGCCAACGAACGTCTAATCTGGTGCCTGATGCTGCAACTGCTATAAAAATTGCAGAAGCGGTTTGGATGCCTATCTATGGAAACGAGATACTGAAAAAAAGACCTTATAGGGCAATACTCCAAGGAGATACCTTGTGGATTGTAAAAGGTACGTTAGCACCAGTCAGGCATTTTAAAGATGGCTCAATAAGAGTAACAGTTGGTGGCATCCCATATGCGTATATTCAGAAGGAAAATGGAAGGATATTGAGCGTAACTCATACTAAGTAGTTCCTATAATTAAAGTTCAGTACAGGCGTGCTTTGGCACGAGGTATGAAGGGTGTGGCTACTATCATGGGCGTGTATATTGGTGGAAACTATCAACACACGACGATAACCAAAGGAGTATCGCTTAAACAACTAATCCATCCACTATCAAGATGAGCACCCGCCCCGTCCTGTTTCTCGCGTTCCTTTTTTGCTCCTCATGTGGATGTTACCAGTTTGAGAGAAGTATGCAGCGTTATACTAAACCAGAGGAGTTTTCAGGTCTGGTAGTAAGCAAGTTTATAGATACAAGTCGTAGAATGGCGCCGAGGGTTACATTAAGTGATGGGTCATCTGTTACTATCTATGCATACACCGGGTGGGATTATTTAAATGTGGGGGATTCTATTTCGAAGAAGGCAGGTAATCTGGAACATGTGATCAGGCCTAAAGGAGGCATCCCCAAATCGTTCTATCCTGAATGCGATGGTAACATTATAAAGTAATCAGGTGGCTATTCAATGCAGAATTAGAGTCGGATCTTTTTTAGGCCTTTGACTGCGCTTGTGTGGGGTCGGTAGAGGATGGGAACATCAATATCCCGGTGAACTGGACCAGATATAGGGGAGATAAAGGTGTCCATCTATAAGATCTTAGCGACCTAGCTAGTGTGAAATTGCTTCGTCCCTCGCAATGACCCGGTTAGAGTATACCCCGGTTGCTGTATTGGATTATAGATTCCGGAACGGACTCTATCGGTGTCATTGCGAGGGACGAAGCAATCTGTAGGTTGCATATCCGGTCGCTTTGGGATTGCTTCGTCCCTCGCAATGACCTGGTTGCTGTAAAGACTTGCTTCGTATATCGGGTTATTTATGGATTCCGGAATTCGGGTCCTATCGAGTGTCATTGCGAGGAGGAACGACGAAGCAATCTGTAGGTTGCATATCCGATTAGTGTGAGATTGCTTCATTCCTCGCAATGACCCGGTTGCTGTAAGAATATGCGGCCTTCGACAGGCTCAGGCTGACAAGTTGCTTATATAATCCATTTACAACAAAGAAGCTTTCTATGCTTTGTCACCCTGAGCTTGTCAAAGGGCTAGGAACATAGAGCGTTACGGCTTATATAACCGTTTTAGGGACCCCTAAAATCGTTTTACCCCCTCCTGAAACCATTTCAGCCCCCCATTTAATCATAAAAGACCCTCCTGCAATACCAAAATCGTCATTTTTAACCTTGACGGACCCCCCTACAACGTTGACGGACCCCTTTACACTGTTGAAATTGTCGTTTTTAATGTTGACAGAACCCCCTACAACGTTGACGGACCCCCTTACAACGTTGAAATCGTCGTTTTTAATGTTGACGGACCCCCATACAACATTGACAGACCCCCCTACAGGATTAAATGACCCTATGTAATGAGAATCGACGAGATCAGTCAGGCACATCATACCGTACCTAAAGGCAACCGATTGCAGGGCATGCAGCTACCAGAGACCGTTTTTGCGGTGCCGCACACGAATGCTTCCCGCATCTCATCTGTTGGCCTACTGCCTTGCCGGAATCGCCGGCACGACGGGTGTATCCGGTGCAGCAGCCACTATACAGTCTGCCACAAACAGCGTTGACGCCGGTCTCGCGGTGGCAGCTTTTTCAAACTGGTTCTCAAGGAACCTGATTTGAAAAAAGCTGCCGTTCCGGAAACCTGCCGGTTGCGGATGCAATGAGTCCCTACGCTGCATTGGGGCCTCCGTCCGGTCTTTCATCAAACACCTTCAGGCCCGAAGCAAAAGACGCATCAGACCTGAAGGCGGATCGTACTTAGTTCTTGATCAGGCGCAGGGTGCTGCCGTCTTGGATGCGAAGCAGGTACACGCCTACTGCCCAGTTGTGGACGTCCAGCGTCGTCTCGCGTTCCAAAACAAACGTGTGCATCAGCCGGCCTTCCGCACTCCAGATGGTGGCCTGGCTGCCTTGTAATGCTTTGTCGGTGCAAACGATCGTGACCCGATCAGTAGCCGGATTGGGGGCGAGCACCACGGTTCCGGAACTGGCAGATTCAAAGCCTTTCACCAAAACCGTCTGACTGTAGCGCACCTCGCCCGATACAGCAGGCACCTGCAAACGATAGTAATTATCGCCTAAAAGCGGTGCAGCATCCATAAACCGGTAGGCACTGCCAGGGCCTTTTCCGGACACTGCCCCAATGGAAGTAAAAGTCTTTGCATCGCTGCTGCGCTCAACCCTAAAGCGCATCCCGGCCTCTTCTGCTCCCGTAGTCCAGTCCAGCTGATTGATACTTTCACCAACGCGGCGGGCGCTAAAGTGCAGCAGCTCTACCGGCAAAGGGCCGTTGAGAGCACTGGTAGCAAAGAATCCGGAAAAGCCCGTAACCGGAAAGAGCACTTCCCAGCGCGAAAGCGTGGTGTTCCAGCTCACACTGGTGGGGGTGATCAGCACCTTGGCAGGTCCGGTGCCGCTCCAGCCGCTGTAGCTACCCGGCAATCCGGTGGCCGAGGTGCCATGTTCCTGGGTAATGCGCAGGTTGCCCTTATTGTTTGCGGCATCGGTGGCATCCAGCGGCAGGGGTGGCAGGGAGCCGCGTACGGTGTTGTAATCGGTAAAGTCGGCCTGGGAGAAATAGAGTGTAATCTGTGCGGTGGCGGTGTTCGGATTGGTAGCCGGGGTGATATCGTAGTAGCGGCGCACGTAAGCCATCTGGTTGTAGCTTGGTGCGGTGGGTTGGACGTAGACTTTGGCTGCGATACTGCCCGTGACCGGGGCTGCGCCGGATGGACTGAGTGAGGCAATGACTGCGCCGCAGGTTCCGAAGCCGAGAGCGCTGCCACTCTGCAGACTGCGATTGTCGGTGGTGGTGCTTCCGGCGAGGGTAGCGGAAGGCGTGCCCTGATATTCATAAGCGCCCAGATCGATGATTCCGATGCGGCTGTTTCCGGAAAGATCGGTAGCGGGCGTGGTGCCGGTACCGGCGTTGATAGCCGGACTGCACAGTTGCAACGCAAGGCCATCATCGGCCGTGCCGAACCTACCGTCTGCGCCCGCAGGCAACGCACTGTTTACAAACCGCGGGTCGGCGGCGAAGAGGCCCGGTCCGGAGGTGTAGTTGTTGGTTGCGCCCGCGCTGTAATCGCCGATCAGCGAGTAGCTCACGATAAGTGTAGCACCCGTTCCGATTCCGGCTTTATAGAGATTCTGCCGGTTGGCTGGGCCACCAGTGTTGCCGTAGAAAATGCTGTTGGTAACACTGCCGCTGCCATAGGAATTGTAAGCTATTCCCCCGCCCTGGGTGTTGGCCGTATTGAACGTAAAGACACAGGTACTGACTTCCGGACTGCAGAATTCGATATACATCCCTCCCCCTTGAGTCGTTGCCGTGTTGGCCGAGAAGATGCAGTTACTGACCGTTGTATTACCGTTATTGCCGCTGTTATACATCCCCCCACCAGCGCTGCCTGCTTTGTTAGAAACGAAGGTGCAGTTACTGACTAGATCATTGCAGAATTCATTATACATTCCCCCGCCCCCGCTGCCTGCTGTGTTGGAAGAGAACGTGCAGCTACTGACCGTTGGGCCACCATAGTAGTTATACATTCCCCCGCCCTGGCTGCCTGCCGTGTCAGAAGTGAAGGTGCAGTTACTGATCGTTGGGCGGCTGAAATAACCATTATACATTCCCCCGCCCTGGTTGCCTGCCGTGCTGGAAGTGAAGGTGCAATTACTGATTGTCGGACTGCTGAAAGAGCCGTTGTTCATTCCACCCCCATTGTTCTGGGAAACTTGTGCACTGGGTGTAGAAACCGCTAAAGAACCAGCCCCATTGGCCCGGCCGCCGGTGATGGTGAATCCATCCACCACGCAGGCGCTTGTCCGCCCAAGAGTCAGTAGCACATGATAGGCATCCACCGTGCCGCCTGCACCGTCCAGATCCCCGCTCAGCGTGGTTACGTTCGTCACTGCGTTGCGCTGCGAAAGCAGATGGCGGCCTGGAGGTCCTTCTTAGCCGTGGCCCAGGTGAGGCCGCTTCCGTTGTTGTTAGGTTGGCTGCCATTTACGTAATACACTTTAGGGCAGTTTACGTTAGTCTCATAGGCCCCCAGATCCAGAGCGCCTACCCGTGGGTTGCCCAGAATATCGATGGTGGGTGTGGCACCGGTGCCGGCATCACGGGCCGGGCTGCATCCTTTAATGATGAGCCCGTCATCGGCAGTTCTGAACCTGCCGTCTGCGCCTGCCGGTGAAGCAGCATTTACGAACAAGGGATCGCCGGTACTGATGCCTGCTCCGGAATTATAGTTGTTGGTTGCAGTTGGGCTGTAATCACCAATCAGCGAGTAGCTGACCGTCAGGGACCCATTGGTGCCCGTTTTAGAAATGTTCTGCTGGTTAGCAGAGCCACCGGTGTTGCCATAGAGAATGCAATTGGTGATACTGCCGCCGCCATCGGTGGTGAAATAGAGTCCACCGCCCTGACCGCTTGCCGTATTGGCCGCGAACGTACAGTTACCCAACGCAAGGCTACTGTTAACGGTATACATTGCACCGCCCAGGTAAGCCGTATTAGCCGTAAAAATGCTGTTAGATACTGTTGGGCTGCTGGTGAGGGTATACATTCCACCGCCAACATTGCCTCCTGCGTTGGCTGAGAATACACAGCTATTCACCATGGGATTGCTGGCGTTTATATTATACATGCCTCCACCATAGCTCGCCGTGTTGGATGAGAAGGTGCAGCTGCTTACTGTTGGGCTGCTGTTGGAGTTATAAAGTCCCGCCCCGCCGTGGTTTGCTGCATTCGAAGCGAAGGTGCAGTTGCTTACTGTTGGGCTGCTGGACGTGTTGTACATTCCGGCACCGATCTCCTGGGAAACTTGTGCACTGGGTGTAGAAACCGCGAAAGAGCCGGTCCCATTAGCCCGGCCGCCGGTAATGGTAAAGCCATCTACCACACAGTTGCTGGTCCGGTTGAGGGTCAGCAGCACATGATAGGCATCCACCGTGCCGCCTGCACCGTCCAGATCCCCGCTCAGCGTGGTTACGTTCGCCACTGCGTTGCGTTGGGAAAAGGCCGTTTCGGTGCCGGAAAACCCGCCGTAAAGCTTCACGTCTTTGGTCGTAAGATAGAAGGTTTTGTCTCTTTGGGAGGCGCCGCCGTTGGGGTCGAGGGTTGGCAGATACGTGCCGCCTTTCACCCAGATCGTATCTCCACTGTTTGCCACGTTGATGGCGGCCTGCACATCCTTCTTAGCCGTGGTCCAGGTGAGGCCATCGCCGGTGTTGTCAGGTTGGCTGCCGTTTACATACACCACCTTCAGGCAGGTTGCATCAGCCTCATAAGCCCCCAGGTCTGGAACGCCTATCCGTGGGTTGCCCAGAATGTCGGTGACGGGTGTGGCACCCGTGCCGGCGTTGCGCGCCGGAGAGGTGCAAGAAATCCGGAATCCGTCATCGGCCGTTCTAAACGTGCCGTCTGCGCCTGCCGGCGAACCTGCGTTTAGGAACAAGGGATCGCTGGTAATGATCCCTGCTCCGGAAGTATAGTTGTTGGTTGCCGTTGCGCTATAGTCACCAATACGCGAGTAGCTTACCGTCAGTGGAGAATTTGAAACACCAGCTTTATAAATGTTCTGCCGATTCGTGTTGCCAGTGCCGCTGCTGGTGCTACCATAGAGAATGCAATTGGTAACACTGCCGCCGGCATTCGCATTGTAATAGAGTGCCCCACCCTGGGTAGTGGCCGTATTGGAGAAGAACGTGGAATTCGTAATCGTCAGGTAGGTTACATATTCATTATGTATTGCTCCCCCGCTGTTGCTTGCAACGTTTGAGGTGAAAACGCAGTTACTGATTGTTGAGCCTGAATTATAGTCGTGGTACATGCCTCCTCCATACACTGCCATGTTGGATGCGAAAACGCAACCACTAACGATAGGGACGCTGTTGGAGTTATAGATTCCCCCGCCGCCGTAGCTTGCTGTATTAGAAATGAAGGTGCAGTTGCTCACCGTAGGGCTGCCAGAGATGTTATTCATACCAGCCCCATTATTCTGGTAGACCCGCGCACTGGGTGTAGAAACCGCGAACGCGGCGCCTGCATTGGCCCGGCCGCCGGTGATGGTGAATCCATCCACTACACAGGCGCTTGTCCGCCCAAGAGTCAGTAGCACATGATAGGCATCCACCGTGCCGCCTGCACCGTCCAGATCCCCGCTCAGCGTGGTTACGTTCGTCACTGCGTTGCGCTGCGAAAGCAGGCCGTGGCCCAGGAGGTGCCGGCGCCGGTGTTACCGGCCCTCGAACCGTCTACATAGTAAACCGTTGCCTGGGCAGCGGTACCGAACAGCAAAAAACAAAGGAGTGTAATAATATGTCGCTTCATAACAACCGGAACCATTTAAAAGGGGAGAAGATTCCTTCCTGCAGGCGTTGGTTATGCCACAGGAAGGGACAGGCTACGAAGTTCCGGATCTGAGATACGGCAAATCAGAAGAGTTGACAAACGGGGTCCAAAAGTTGATGAACAGGGTCTAAGAGTTGAAGAACCCGTTTTGGTATCCTGAGCAGATGGCATCCGGATCGGCTGGCTACCGATAGAACCGACGAACTCCGGAAACCGTTTTTTGACTCCTAACGGTGCTTTTTTTGAGGCCGGTAGATCCCTGTTTAGGTTTCGGGATTTACCATACCGGAAAGCACTTTCAGCCGTCCGGTGATTTCTTTTAAACGATACTCTTTGGCCCCTCCGTAGCTTCGGTGCCAATAGGATATTCTGACCATTGGTAAGGAATGATGTGGTACCTGATAAAGGTGGTTTTAGCGGTGCGAGAAACATAGACGTGCACGCCAACGCTATCGATGAACTAAAAGAGGACAATAATTCAGGACCCGCAAGTCATTCTAGGGCTGCTACTGGTCGTCGGTTAATGCATAGTGGACAACTATCTTTGATTCATGTCTGGCCGCTTTTTCAGTCGGTTGATCCTGCTCACCTGCTACTGTCTGATCCGTTTATCCGTTGCCCTCGCACAGGTGTCTATGGTGCCGCTTTCTTCTGACAGCTTGAGGCGGGCACTGGCTGAATCAAAGCCGGATAGCGTCCGAATTGGCCTGTTACTGGCACTTTCCGAATCGGTCCGCGATACGAATATTCAACTCGCGCTGGGATACCTCAATGAAGCCTCCCAGCGTTCTCAACAACTTGTTTGGCCCCAGGGGATCATCCGGACGGCTATCGCACTCGGTAGTTGCTACGAGGTCGTAACCCAGCATGAAAAGGCCATTGCCTGTTATCAGGTTGCCTTGGTACTCGCCCGGCGACATAAAACCCTGGGCGTATTGGAAGTGGAAGCCCTGCATCACATCAGCGAATCCTACTACCTGCTGCAAAAGAACGACTCTATGTTATACTACCGTATGGCTACGCTGCAAACCGCCCGCCGGGAACAGGTAGCCTGGGCGGAATTTCAGTCGCTTAATTTTCTGGCAGGGTATTCTTTTGACCAGAAAAACTATCCGCTGGCGATCAGTCGCTGGCGCGAACTGGTTCGCCTAATGGACGCGCGCGGGTACAGGAAAAAGGCCACCATGATTCTCAACAATATTGCGGAGGCCTATACCGGATTAGGCAGTGCCGACTCGGCCCGTGCCATGCTGGAATATGCGTTGCATTCGTACCAGCAGGCTCCTGATGAGCGGACGCACTCCTATATCCTGTACTCGTTTTACCGGTACTATCAGCAGTTTGGTTCGCCGGATTCGGCGCTTCTCTTTGCACAGAAAGCGTATCAGTCGGCACAACTGGCAGTCGGCGAACGGACCATTGCATTGCATGCGTTGGATGCCATGAGCACCCTGTACGCCCGGAACGGTGCGCCCCGCAAGGCCCTGGAAGCCTATCAGGCGTATATCCATCTGCGCGACAGCGTAGACGACCATCAGCGGAAGGCAGCCGGCCGGCGGACCCTGATGGGATACGAATTCAACCAGCAGATAAACGACACCCGCCTCGAGGGCAACCGGCTGCGCAGAGAAAACGGGCAACGCAGGAACGCGCTGCTGGTATCCCTAATCGGACTGCTGTTGTTTGCCGGACTTGCCGCTTTGTTGTTCCTGGCCTGGCTGCGCATCCGCCGGCAACATACAACCATCCATGCACAAAGCCAGCTGCTCCGGACGCGCTCTCAATCATTGACGCAGGCACTTGATGAAAAGGAATTGCTGATGAAAGAAATCCACCACCGGGTCAAAAACAACCTGCAAATGATCTCTGCCCTGCAACACCTGCAAGCTTCTCGCAGCAAAGACCCTGCAGTCAAAGCAGCCCTCGAAGACAGTCAGAACCGGGTGCTTTCCATTGCTTTTATTCACCAGAACCTCTACCAACACAACGACCTCGGCAACGTGGATCTGCAAAGCCTGTTTGAGGAACTTACCGGGCATATACTGGATGTATACAGCCATAACGGGCAAACGATCCACATCACCCGGCAGGTAGATCCGGTCCTGCTTGATATTGATACCGCGGTGCCGTTGGGACTGATGCTCAATGAGCTGCTGACCAATTCCTGTAAACATGCTTTTACCGGCCGTACCACAGGACAGATCGCCATCAGACTTCAGGAAGATAATGCTGAAGGCTATCGGCTCGAGTATAAAGATGACGGACCAGGCCTTCCTCCGGAAATCGTTTTTGAGAATGCCCGGACGCTGGGTCTGCGGTTGATCAGCCGGCTGACCGAGCAACTGGAGGGCACCCTGCATTACGAGTCCGAACCGGTACACTGTCTCACTGTTACCTTTAAAAGCTTTAGGGCTCGAAATAAAGCCTAGCTATACCCAATCCTGCTTCTCCCCGGCAAGATGAATGCACTCAAAATTGGTCTTGTAGAAGACAACCTCGTGATCGCGGAAGCCATCAGCGAGATGCTGGCCGAATGTGGCTACACCGTTACCCGTCCTGCCAAGCGGTATAGCGAGGCTATCGCCCTGATCGAACAGGAAGCTCCCGACCTGTTGCTACTCGACATCATGCTGCTGGGCGACCGGGATGGAATCGAAGTCGCACAGGAGGTCCAACAGCGGGGCAACAGGACTCCTTGCATCTTTCTAACATCCAATACTGATTTTGAAACGATTCGCCGGGCGCGCGACGTGCGACCGGCGGCCTTTCTTGCCAAGCCGGCTACCAAGGCTCAGCTTTACGCGGCCATTGAGATCGCCATTGATCAGGTTTCAAACCGGAATGCAACAACAGAACCCCTCCAACAGGCACCCAGCGAAACAGAGGGTGTTTTCGTAAAACAAGGAAGTGCATTTCGACGCATTCTGTTTACAGATGTACTTCTGGCCGAAAGCCGGGACAACTACCTGCGCCTTATTACGACTACCGGAGAGGAAGTTTTATTGCGCAGTACACTCGGTGATTTCCTGGAACGGGTGCCCGGGTTTTTGCAGACCCACCGCAGCTTCGCCATAGCCCGCAAGCAGATAACGGGTCTGAGCATAGATGAAGTGTATCTGGGCTCCCGAACCGTGCCGCTTAGCAAAACGTACCGGCTGGGTGTCCTGGAAACGCTGGGAGTACGCTAGCGATTGGAATCCGGTTTTTAAAGGCTCTCAGTCGCAAAAAAGGTTTCTTAAAGTCTGCTTTTGTAAGCTACTCCTTATTTCGTCCCTAAAAAAGCGTATCTCGCCACATATCAGCTGATCCGGGTTGGACAAAGGAACGCATGGAGCTACGTTTGCGCCCCGAATGGCCCTGCTCAACCTCACTAAGATCATCCTGCATCGCTCGGTGCAGGGGGTTACCTGCCCGGCCTGTAGGGGCCTGCTGGAAGCCATGCCGGTCCCGTCCGGCTGGTTCCGGAAGTGGATCGTGAAAAAAGAGCGGGTATGCTATCGTTGCCCCGATTGCGGCCGGCGATACCTCCTGACGCAGGCCTGACCACACTCGACTCCTCATTTGATTTACAAACCAACCAACATGCGTAAACTATTACTTGCATTAACACTAATGGCAAGCCTACGGGCAGGAGCGACCGTCTACTATGTAGATGGCTCACAAACTGACAACTTAGGGGCCGGCACCACCTGGGGCACTGCCAAAAGAGACCTTCAAAATGCCATCAACCTGGCCAGCGCCAATGGAGATGAAGTATGGGTAAAAAGCGGGACGTATTATCCTACACAGGATCCTAATGGTGTTACTCAGACTGGCACCGCCGCACGGGATCATTCATTTTATATCAAGGCCTTCGATATAAAATGCTATGGTGGCTTTACCGGTGTCGAGACTGCATCATCCCAGCGCAATCCAGTGGTTAATCCAACAGTCTTAAGTGGAGATATCAATGTTGGTGGTGTATCTACTGCCGATTGCTACCATGTAATGGTAATTATTGGAAGAACCAATGCCTGTACTGTAGACGGGTTTACACTCCGGGACGGCCAAGCGAATGGTGGTGGTGGATTTTCCGTCACTTCACCAGCGGTTGGTCTTAACCGGGGCTATGCAGGAGGACTCCTTAATGTCGGCAATCCAACAATAAACAATTGCAATTTTATATCTAACAGAGCCGTGTTTGGTGCTGCTATATTCAATGGTAATAGTAATAATCCGATAGTAACAAGCTGCAATTTTATTACTAACACCGCGACCAATCAGGGGGGGGCTGTGTATTGTGGTACCAGTAATGCAAGTATTAGTGCATGTGTCTTTAGTGGGAATACAGCTGTAGATGGTGGTGCTATAGCCACTGACGGGCAAAATCCTACTATAGCTAACTCCATATTTACAGGCAATACTGCAAGTAATTTCGGAGGCGCCATCTGCTGTACCTATTCCACCGCGCCACCAATAAAAAACTGCACCTTTTACAATAACAGAACTACAGGCAGCGGTTTAGGCGGAGCACTTTATTACGATGCTAGTGGAGGAGGTACTGTTACCAATTGTATCCTGTATGGCAATACTACAGCAGTCACAACAGATGTTAATCGCGAAGAAATTTACAAATCCGGTACTTCTATAGCGCTGAGTGTAAGCTATTCGATCATCCGGGATTACCGCAGCACCGCTACTAATAATTATACATCGGGAACAGCAATCACCTCTGCATATCCAAGTTTTGTTTCCACAACCAACCTGATCGGGAACGATGGGATCTGGCGTACAACTGATGATGGTTTGTTCCTTAAGTCTTGTAGCCCAGCAATCAATGCTGGTACGTCGTCAACTTCGCTTCCAACAGATATTACAAATAACAATCGTTTTGGATCGTATGACATTGGAGCCTATGAGTATCAGGGCGCCCCAACAGCCCCTGTGTTGTCCTCCTCAACAACTACATCCACCTCTGCCCAGTCTTCTACTGTTACGTATGGAGAATGTAGCGCTGTTGTTGCATCGCTACAATCAAGTGGGAGCAACCCTGTAACAGGTGATGTAACTGCCAAAGTATATGTTCAAAGCACTGCCACGACCTTCAATGGACAACCTTATGTACGCAGATATTATGACATCTTACCTGCTGTGACCCCAAATACGGCAACTGCGACCGTAACGTTGTATTTTTTGCAATCAGACTTTGATGATTATAATCTCATTCGTGGAACGCGTCCATCTTTACCTACCAGTACTACTAATAGTGCCAACACAGTAAATCTTCGTGTTACTCAGCAACATGGGACGTCCGCTACTGGTGTACCTGGTACTTACACCGGATGGGCAGGTACTGGACCGGCTAATGTGCTGATTACGCCCACGACGGTTTCCTATAACACAGTTGCATCTCGCTGGGAAGTTACATTTCCAGTTACCGGATTCTCTGGTTTTTTTGCTCATACAACAGAAACCAATTTTCCGCTGCCGGTAGAATTGTTGTCTTTCACCGCAACCCGGACACCTCAGCAAGGCAACCGCATGGACTGGTTGGTAGGCAATGAGGAAGATGGTATCCGTTATGAGGTCACTCGTAGCACCAGCGGTACTGACTTTGAAGCGATGGGGACAGTTGTCAGTAAGGGCAGCAAAGGGCAGTATACTTTCTATGACGAGCAGTCGTTGAATGGCACTACCTACTACCGCCTGAAAATCACCGGTATCAACGGCGAAATCAGGTATAGCAATGTAGCGATCGTTCATAACACAGATAGCCGCGGTGCGGTATCCGTAGCTCCGGTTCCGGCCGATCGTAGCATTCACATCCATACTATGAATACGTCTTTACAGGGCACTGAAGCGGTGATTATGGATCTGCAGGGTCGGGTGGTGTATCGTCTGGTACTGGACAAAGAGACGACGGTGGATTGTTCGTCGTGGCCGGCGGGTATGTACTGCCTGAAACTGACCAACGGTGAGGTCATCAAGCTGGTGAAACAGTAGGAACGTAGCCGCAGTATATTATAATGCAACGCCCTGGTGACTAACACACCGGGGCGTTGGCTATTTAAAGGAAGCGGCTTCTAAACTCTTGGCACTGACAAATGCTAGAAAACCCAATCCGCTCCTTGATCCCGCTATTACTGTAGAAGAGATCATCCGGCAGCAGTACTAAAGTTCTCTACCACGATCGGATCAAACATCGAACAGTCCGAATGGAAAAAGGTATTTACGTGATATTCGATACTGATTCCTCTTAAGCTGATTATAAATGGTGCCATAAGATGCTGCGTTTCTTAAAACAGGTACATTATGTGGTAACAAAGTAAATTTCTCCAAAAATTAGTAAGGCTCTAGATGGTTGTTTATCAACTGATTGAATAAATGGGCGTGATATAGATTCGAAAAAGCATTAACGATCTATTTGATTTTATTGAAGTCGCTATTATTTTGGCTCCCTCGTTCATCTGACGGGTATTTTCTATGAAGGGTGCGGCTGGTATGTTTTTCGGTGGTCTGCTGCTAAGTGCAGCAGGAAGCACCCCCGTTGATGCCCAGCAGCGATCGCACCTGATTCCGGAACGGCTGGAGATCACCAGCGGAGATGAACTCGCACAGCCGTTCTTGTACACGGTTGCTCCACAAACCAAACAGCTTCAGATCCGTTACCGGAGTTTTCAGTACCGGAGCGATCGGGATAGCATTCTGGTTTGTTCGCTGGAAACTAAACCAGTGGTCCTTACATCCCCCAATGGCGTACTGCGCATCGTGCTGAAATCGAAGCCGGGTGGTCCGGTACGCAGCTGCTATGTGGAACCGGCCATCCGGGAAATGCTCGGGCGTTTCGAAACCCTGCCGCCGGGCAGTTATCATAATTACCTGCAGGTGTCCTTTCCGGAAACGACCGACTCCTCTTTACTACTGTTTTTCGCTGTTGAGATTGATAGCAATCTGGCGGTACGTTCCAAGCTGCGCCACCGGTTCAATCAGGCCTTTGCCAAAACCACCGCTTCATCGGTAAAAGCTACTTCGGCAGTTGCACCGGTCAGCGAGGAAGATGCTGCGTTGGTGGCTCAGAAGCTGCAACGGAAGGCTAAAAGTCTTAAGGGGGTTTATACGCAGACCCATACGTCCGGAGGCACCGCTTACAGTGAACTGTATTACCAAAGCTGGTTCCTGGGTCGATACCCGTTGGCAAATCTGAGACAGTTGCAGGAACGTGCGACCGCTGAAGTGAATGCCGTCCGGCAGAACGTTGTAAGCGGGGTTCAAAACGAACTCCGGGATTTTGAAAGTGTCGGTAGTCAGATGCGGCGTTTGTTTGAAGACAACAGCAAAAAAGAGCTGACCGGGGACATCGATATCAACTTTAATACGGCTACCGGTCGCGATCCGTATAGTGCGATGGAGCCCACCTATATGGACGCCTACGGGCTGTTTGCAACCGAGGTCAAAAACATCCCGGTTGCGATTGAAGGCTATTACACAACCCAGGATCGAAACCGGCAGGCCAAAGCGTCATATTTCCGGATTCGCTATGATGTGGAGGCGGCCAAAGAAAAACTGGCCAAGATCATTCAGGGCTACCGGGGCAAGTTCGATGAGACCGCTGCCAAGGGTGCAGGCCTTCAAAGTGTCTACCGGCAATACAGCCAGCAGCTGCAAACGCAGGCACTGCAACTGGTGACCCAGACGGCCGCCGAGTATCAGCTTCAACCCGAAGCGCTAAAAGATGCCTTCCGGCAGGGCACGCTTCCGGAACAGCTGTTGAATGCGCCCAGCCTGGATACCAGTCAACTGCTGCGGCAAGCGACGGCCAAACTGGAGTCGCAAGGGGCCAGGGACTCGGCTACCCGCCAGGTTCGGGAGCAGTACCGGAAAGCGCAGCAGAAGCTGCAAACCGGCAAGGCCGCCTTGGCGAAAAAGCAACAGCAGTACCAGGAATTATCAACCAAGATTGAGAAATACAATCGGCTGCTGGATCAATATCGTGATCTGGTAAAGTTGGATTCCTTGGCTACCTATCAAAAACTAGCGCAGCTGAAAAATGCGGATGGCGTCACCTACCGGCAGATGGCTAAGTCGGCTGAAGGGTTGTTACCCGACGGCAAGGTCCGGACGTTTATTTCCGGTCTGACGCATCTGGAAGCTGGTATTATGAGTCGATATGAGTCGGCTTACACGCTGGCCGGCCAAACGATGAAAGGCGGTGCGGTAGGATACGATTTTGGGCTGGTCAAAGCCTCTATAAGTTTGGGAAGTGTGGAGTACGTAAGCCGGGATGGCAGCCTCGATAAGTATGCGGCGTATATGGGCCGCCTGGATTTCAAGGAGTATGGCGGTCAAAAGACCGGGCTGGTCTATTATGGCTATTCGCCGACCCGGCAGATTTTAGAGTCGACCCGCTTTCAGGGCAACATCGATGCCGCCCTGCCCACATTCAGCAAACCCATTCATATTCTTTCCCTGGTTCACAGCGGTCGTATAGGTCGGAACCTGGGCGTTGAAGGGGAAGCAGCAGCCTCACAACGGCAATCAGAAACAGCTGGCTTTCAACTGGGTTTGGATAATATGGCGGTACGCGTTGCGATGGATTACCGGATTCCGGCCACGTCGATCGGGGTCACCGGAAGCTGGGAGCACTTAGGAAAAGAATTCGAAAACAAATCATTACCGCTGACGCGTTCCGGAACCGAGCGGTATACGGCTGTGGTCGAGTCGCCGTTCTTCAGGCAGTTTCTGTATCTGAAAGTGTCTTGGAACTATATGATTCAGCAAAGCACCCAGGTAGAAAGCGGCAATACCCGGTGGGGCTTTGAAGCGCGGACCAAATCCAAACAATTCCCGTCGCTGCTCCTAGCCTACAAGCCGTTCAGTACCTTCCGGACCGTATCCGATACGTTGGCGCTACCGCAACGGCCGCTGTTAGGCGAAGTCTGGATGGCCCGGGGCACGTATCAAATCAAGCGTCCGGCCGGGATCGTACACCGGTTTGTGGCGTCCTGGAATCAAAACAGTTCGTCGGGGGATAGCATCAGCTATAAAAGCAGCACCTTACAGGCTGGATACACCTACACGGCCCGGAAGCTGACGGTTGGACTGACGGCCGGCTATATGGAAGTGCCGTCATTAACGCCGGAACAGGCAACCTCCGGATATATCGGCGGACAAAGCTGGTTTTGCAATACCACGCTTTCGCGGAGTTTTCAACGGGTATCGGTGCAGGTGGGACAGGAACTGGCCATGGCACCGATCGGCCTGCAAAAAATTGGACTGTTGGCCGGCGGTACGTACCAGTTGCAGAAAACGCCTGTTTTACTACGCCTGGCCGCCCGTTACAGCCGGTACCGGCTACAACCCGGCGATCCGTACGGGACGTTACTGGCAGTGCAGGTTGGTTTCGGCTGGCGGTTCCGCTACGCTTTATCTCATAACGAAGAATCTTTTTAAGAATGCATGTAGCGAGTCAACAAATGGGCATGCGCGCATTCCGGCTGCTGGGAATGGTCCTACTGGGGGCGCTTCCGCTTACCGGACAAGCCCAGATCAGTGCATTGTATGCTGATCTGAACGCGCTGGAGGGGGTGTCGCTCCGGCCCGATAACGTACTGGGCTACAGTTTGCAGAACAAGTCGACTACAGCGGTGAATGTCCGGGTGAAGGGAATAATCTCTCTTCGGAGTCAGCCCATGCACCTGCGGTATGAACTGACCAAACTGCTACGGCCGGGCAGCAATCCGCTGACGGAAAGCGACCGCGCCCAAATCAGCTGGACCACCGATGCGCCGGCGTTGAAAGAGCTGTTTTTGAACTACGGTCAGTTGCCACAGGGAACGGTGGAGTATTGCGTAGATATCCAGCCGCTGGGCACTGGGAATGAGCAGGCGCTTCCGGAAGCGGAGAGCAGCTGTATTTATCATACCCAGGACGATTTGTTTGCCATCAACCTGGTCGATCCGGAAGATAAAGCCACCTTGTACGACCGGTATCCGGTTTTCTCCTGGATTACCAGTTATCCGTTTGCTTCGGTGCTTACCTATCGGATCCGGGTGGCTGAGCAGAAGCCGGGTCAGAATCCGGCCAATGCCATTGCCCGGAACAATGCGATGTGGCAGGATAACCGGATTGCGGCCACGACTGCCATCTATCCGTTGACCGCCAAGCCGCTGGAATATGGGCAGCCGTACGTCTGGACGGTCGATGCCTATTACAAGGGATTGTTGCTGGGCGGAGCCGAAACCTGGCGCTTTATTCTGGCAGAGGATAGCATCTACATGGCTATTCCGAAAGAGGTATCCTATCTGGATATCAAGGAAGAGACCGGCAATAGCCGGTATTACGCAATTGGTACGCTGAAACTCAAATACAATCTGACTGAGCTCAGACGCGATTCGCTTGCTATGACGCTGTATTCCGGAACGAAAGCTATTCCGCTTGCTCCCAATGCATTGACTGCCATCAACGGCGATAACCGGTTTGAAATTGATTTTAAGGAGAAGACCCCGTTAAAACATTTGAAACCGTATCGGCTGGAGCTGCGCTCGCAGACCGGTAGCCTTTATTCCATCAATTTTCTGTTCGTTAATCCGGATTTTTTATGAGTCGTGTGTATCAATGGGTTGCAGTCCTGGGACTGGCAGCAGGACTGCTGGCTGTCGGTCTACAACTGGCAGGGTCAAAAAGTAAACGGGTAGCAGTGGTAGATCTGGTTCGGTTGTTCGATGCCTTTGCAATGAAAAAAGATCTCGAACAGCGGGCCGGCATCAAGCTGCAAGCCCTGGCCCAAAATATCGACAGTTTGCAGGCTATTGCACAGGTGCAGACTTCCGGAAGCGGCGCCAGCTTTTTCCAGGGACGGCTGGATTCCCTCCGGACGGATGCGCAGCGCGCCTATCAGACCGCAAACGAAACCATCAGCCAACAGGTATGGACGCGGCTGAATGCGTTGATGGAGCGCTATGGAAAAGAGAATGGGTTTGATGTGCTGATCGGCTCCAATGGAATGGGAACCGTGCTGTATGCAGCCGATGCCGTGAACAAAACAGAAGAGGTTATTCAATACGTAAATGCGAAGTATGAGACGGGTCATTAATCAATACCTGCTGCTTGGATGGCTGGTAACAGGGCTGTTGACAGGATGTAGCAAAAATTCCTCTAGTTCTGCTTCGGTCTATGAGGTGCAGGTTGGAGGCTGGACCTATAGGTGCAGTCCGCAACTGGTGACCCAGAAGGGCGTAGATCAGTTGCTGGTCCGGATCACCTTGTCATCGCCGAATCCTTCGCAGGATCCGCTGCGCTATGAGGTGTCTGGTCTGGATGCTTACAATGCCCGTGTGCAGTATTTTTTGTCCGGAGCACAGCAGGATTTTGACCTGGTGGCGGCTACCGGAGCCGTCCTTCCGGCAGCGTCTTACTTTTTTGAGAACAGTTACAATCTGACGCCGGCTTCTCAGTTTGTAGTCGGATTCGAGCTGCCTTCTAATACCCGTACCAAGCCTGTTACACTCGAGTACCAAGACCAGGTGTTCAACACCGGGTTGATTAAGTTTCAGTTTATTCCTTCCGATTATCTCCGTGCGTCCCCAAAATCCTAAGCCCATGAATCGCTCTTCAAAACGACTCAAGACGATCTCAGCCATTTTGTTAGTGACTATGGTGGCAGAACTCGGGCTACCAGTGCGGGCGCTGGCCTTGACGGGTGGACCTTCGCAGCCCGAATTTCAGGGTTTTGAGCCGGTAGGTACTACTGATCTCGTCAATCCGTTCAGTGGGGATTTTACCTATAACGTTCCGCTGCTGGATGTGGAGGGATACCCGGTTAACATGGCGTATCACAGTGGTGTTGGGGTAGAGCAGGAAGCGAGCTGGGTTGGATTGGGCTGGAGCCTGAATACCGGTGCAATTAATAGGGGCATCCGGGGGTTACCGGATGACTTCAATGGTGAAACCCTTAGGAAAACGATCGAGATCAATGATGAGCAGAATGACCATGTAAGTGTCCAATTGGGGGGTGAATTTTTGGGATTTGGCGGCTCCCAGAATTTTGGAATCAATCATAGCAATTATACCGGCGTAAGCGCTTCATATGGAATTGATGTGAGCCTGCGGGTCGGAAATGATTTTAACGGTATGAGGCTTAGTCAGGGTGTGAGTTTTACAACCGACCGTGGCGTGGATCTCAACGCTAATGTGGGGGCATATGCAAGTTCTATTGGGAAAATCAGTGCAGGCGTAAACGGCAATTTTGGCGTAGGGCTCAATTCCAGAGAAGGACTGAAGTATACGTCTTTTGGCGTCAATCCATCACTGTCTACTAATAAGGTTAATAGTGATGGATATTTAGAAGGAACAGGTAGGGTACGAAAAATACCAGGTGTTAGCAATACCTATATTCCTATAGGTATTCAGAATTTTGTTCCCACTATCAGTAGTTCCTACTCTATCGCAAGTGAGATGTACCGGATCCGTATTGGTGCATCTGCTTTGGGCGCCTATATGTATGGTGGTGGTACGCTATCCCGGAATACCACCCGTTTTGAGCGGGATGCTACCCGGCAGGGTTATGGATATAATAACCTGCAAAATGCTGATGTAAATAGTGTAACCGATTTTACGCGGGACCGGGACGGGCGATTCAATCCGGATATGGCGTATCTGGCTGCCGGTACGATGACCTATGATGTACTGGCGATCAGCGGACAGGGAACGGCCGGTATGTACCGGGCGTTCCGGAACGATATCGGCACGGTATCCGACCCTGCGACCGGGACCAGAAACGAAGCCAACTCCAAATCGGTTGAAGCAGGTTACGGAAACCTGTTTGAAGTCGGTTACGACCAGTCGGATGCGTACAGCCACGGAACCTCCGGGGGCTGGAAAGAATTCAAAAAACCTTTTACAAGAGCTCAAAAGGGATCCTTGTATGAGCCGGTTCACTTCAAGCAGGCCGGTGATCTGGCCCAGTCGCGTACAGCGTACCACCAGGCGATTCTGAATCAGAAGTCGTTGAATCGCGCAGAGGTGAATGATCTCAAAAATAATCCTATCGAACAGCTTCCGGATGAAACCCAAAAACGGGCCAAACGGTCTGCCTTATTGTATGGCTTTACCGGTACAGAGGCTTCGCTTCAAGGCGTCAGCAACATGCCGGTGCTAAAAAGCTATCCATATTCTGGCAATTTTGATGGTATAACACCCATTCCCCGGACCGGGACCGGGCGGCCCGGCCATCATACCTCCGAGTACCATCAGCTGCTGCCCGACGGCCGGCGGTATGTATATGGCCTCCCGGCGATGAACAATACACAGGTGGAGTACACCACCTCTTGCCTACCGCCTGCACCCGGAGAAACACCAGGTCAAGTAAACATTGGTGCGCAAGGCAGAAAGCCTTACGGAACGGCTTCTACAAGGGACTTTGGACAGGATTTATACATGAAGTCGGTGTTGCCGCCTCATGCCCACAGCTACTTGCTAACCGAAATCCTCTCGGAGGACTACGCCGATTTAACAGGAGACGGACTAACGCCCGATGATATAGGGAATTACACGAAATTCAACTACACTCGTACGACGGCCAATTACAACTGGCGTACCCCTTATGAAAATGGGAAAGCCAGTTATGATCCGGGGGTAAGCTCGGATTGCCATGATGATAAAGCCAGTTTTGTATGTGGTGAAAAGGAAATCTGGGTGCTTCACTCCATTGAAACCAAGAACCAGATCGCTTTCTTTTACAGCAGTGCGCGTCAGGATTCTAAAGGAGCAGATGACCAATTCCCTAATCAATTGCCGCTGCCAGAAACTGAGCTTGAAGGGAATTACGGTGATGCTGCAGAGCAATCAGCAAATAGAAAGCTAGACCGTATTAAACTTTTCAATCGGGCAGAGTGGACTGCTGACCCTGACAACGCGGTACCCATCAAAACCGTTCATTTTTATTACGATTATACGTTGTGTCCGAACACACCAAGTAGTGATGCTACCGGAAAAGGAAAACTAACACTCCGGGCGATCGCGATGCAATATGGAAAATCGGAGATTGGCCTGTTGAACCCATATAAGTTTAAATACAATAGCCCTAACCCCTCCTATAGTTTCTTGGGAAGAGATCGTTGGGGGACCTACAAGGCCCCGGGGGATAATGGCCATCCATCCGTTAACGTCTCGCTGGACAATAATCAGTTTCCGTTTACGCCTCAAGACGAGACGCTGGCCAATCAAAACGCCGCTGCCTGGAATTTGACAGACATCGAACTGCCTTCGGGTGGGCAAATTCATGTGGATTATGAGGCAGACGACTATGCCTATGTTCAGGGAGAACGCGCAATGGAAATGGTACCGCTGGCAGGACTTGGCTCCAGCCCCAAATTCCGTCCGGGGAATACCCTGTATCAGAGCGGTACCGATCCCAACCTGTTTTTGTATTTCAAACGGAAGAAAAAAGGAACCGGTTACGATGAACAATATGATGCCCTCTATAAGTCGTACTTAGATCAGAAAGATGTCCTTCAATATAACTTCCGGGTGCAGATCGATGGCGGAAACAGGCAATTACCCAGCTGCAATGGCACAACACCACTCGAGGATCAGATAAAAGGATACGGTAAGGTAAAAAGGGTAGGCACCTGTGATAATCCGGAATACGGATATGTAGAGTTGGAACCCAAAACGGTCCGGTCGATGCCGATGCTGGGAGACGCCAGTAGCAATCTGCGCCTGCATCCGGCCACTTTGGCGACTATTTTTTACGCCCGGCTGTATAACAACAAAGCACTCGATCCCGGCAGCGAGATTCTTTCCTACAATGTGAAAGACATTCTTACGCAACTGTTATATTCTATCGGTGGACTGCTGGATTACTTAAGAGACCCGATTGCTAAATACCTCAACCAAGGCAAAGCCAAGCGGGTGAACCTGTCCCAATCCTGGGTGCGGCTGTGCAGCCAGGGCAAGAAGAAAGGAGGCGGGCACCGGGTGCGGCGGATTGAATTCCGGGACCAATGGCAAAAAATCAGCGATCCGGGCCAGAATGATGCGGTCTACGGATCGGAATATGACTACACCACCACCGATGAACAGGGAAAAACCATCAGCAGTGGGGTGGCCACCTACGAGCCGCTGATTGGAGGCGATGAAAATCCGTTTAAAATGCCGGCGTCCGTTGATAAAATAAATCAGGGAAGTGATTTTCCGGCAGTAACGCCTACAGAGATTACCAACGAAGGCCCTATGGGCGAAACGCTGTATCCGCCGGGGCAGATCGGCTACAGCAAGATGACTATCCGAAGCATTCATAAAGCGGAAGGGCAGTCTTCCCAGACAGTACAGACCCATGAGTTTTATACAGCTAAAGATTTCCCGATTCTTCGGGAGGAAAGCCCAATTCAGAAACGTCATGATAAGCCGAGCCCGACAGCGGACGATAAGCGGGAACTGTTTGAAGGCAGCCAGGGTTATACGTTCACCTTCAACGACATGCACGGGAAGCCCAAAAAGGAAGCCGTATGGGTCTCCAAGGGTGGCGATCTACAGGAAGTATCGCATAAGATTTACCGGTATGGCACCAACGGTACGCGGCTGGACAACCGGGTGACCTGTGTCGATCCTGTTACCTTGGACGAAGCACCTAATGTAATTCTAGGTGAAGAAATGGATCTGATGATCGACAGCCGTTACCGGGATGAACGCAGCTCCAATGATGGGTTTATGGCCAACCTCAACGGGTTTGCGATTCCTCCGATTCCATTCCCGATTCCGGTTCCCACCGTGTTTCCGGAAATTCCGAAATCGGATCAGAAGAAGTTTCAGTCGATGGTGGCTACCAAGATTGTACAACAGTACGGGATTTTGAAAGAAGTGGAGACCTTTGATAAGGGCGCTACTGTAACCATTTCCAACGAGATCTATGATCTGGCGACTGGCCAACCGATCGTTACCAAAGTATCTACCGAGCACAAAGATTTTGAATACCAAGTGAAATACCCTGCCTATTGGGCGTATAAAGGCATGGGCGCAGCATATGAAAATATTGGGTATGAGGAAGATCTGGAAGGAGGAATCGTACGAAATGATACCCTGTATCTTGATCCTAAGTCCTACGATAATTTCAAAATAGGCGATGAGGCTATCGTGGATATAAAAAGCTGCAAATCCGGAACCACTCGGGGAAAATATAAGGTGTGGATCCTTGATAAAACCAATTCAATGCCTAGTTTAGATGTCCCTGTTTGTGACTGTCCTCCCAATACTAATCAGGCAATTGTATATTCAGTTGCCAATGAATGTGGAAATCACCTCCACAATGCTAGGAGAGATTTTCTCTCCCTGCCAGCTGGTATAGAACCTAAAAACTATTTTGGAGATAACGTTTGTAATATCCCATGGAGTTCCATCAGCTATTATGATGGCAATGTATGGGAGGGTGAATCAAGCACTATATTCTTAAACGCGAATAGTCGTATAAATCAACTGATTCCTCATCTCTATGATATTCTTTGGGGAACGGCACCAATGCCAATTGAAACTATTGATGTAAGAAGTTTATGTAGGGGAAATGGAAATGGTTACATAAGTAAAAATGTAATAGCGGACAAAATCTCTTTAGAATTATTTCTTAATAATGATATAGGATCCAAGCATGTTGGAATTGATGATCCTACTAATATTACCCCTACTGGAGTGAACAGAGGTAGTAGAATATACCGTGGGCAAATTGGTAGACGAGATCTATATAATATAAAATACAATAATTATCCTATACTTGGAACATCTAAAAAACTTCTTAAAATAAGCGTTGATTGGAAATCGGATAGTAAGTATTATCTTAAAAATACAAATACAGGTGATTCAGTTGAATGGTTTAGATATTCGGATCACAAAGAGAAGTGGGGAGACCCTGAGAATCCTTATAGTCACACGATAACTGATTATTATATACCTTTTAATCAATTTATTACTGCTAGTATGATAAATGACTTGAAAGTAAGCGAAAAAATGTTAGTGGCGAGAAATCCTGTTGGTACTAATAGCCTATATCCTATACATTTTTTGGGTAATAACAATGCAGGATTTAACATTTATACGCTTGCCAGCCCTCCTCAAGACATTCTAAAAGATGGCAAGTTATATAACTCTGTTGTATGCTGGGAAAAACAATACATTTCTTCTGATGCCCAAGTAGTGGATAGAACTACTAATTTCTCAGTAAACAATACCCTAGTAGCCGTTTTACAGAAGACTGGTGCAGGTGCGTTAGAAGATCCACATCAGGTTTTGAACAGCAACGATCAAATTGCATCCGGCACCATCAAAGTTATCCGGTCCGGAAACCGCAACCAGTTGCTGGAATCGGTTCAAGATGTCAGTATTGCCAGCAAAGAACCCTTTCATTATAAAGGAGGAACAAACTCCCTTAGTTTAGGAGACGTGATCCGGATTCAGGCCCGGACCTATAGCGATACCGCTGCCGGCTCATTCGCCACAACCAACGAAGATGCCGAGTACTACAATCCGTTTGTAACCGGCCAGCGCGGCACCTTCCGCCCCCGGGCTACCTGGGAGTACACCGGCACCCGCAATTACGACGCTGCCAAAGCCGATGTAGTCAAAGGGCTACTCGGTACGGTTCCCTCGTTCTGGCAGTTCAGCACCCTGATCTCAAGCCCGTTTGTCGGGGCGTTGATGCCTGTTGTAAGTCAGGGCTGGTTTGCCCGCGAAACCATTCGTAGCTATTCTCCTTACGGCCAGCCGCTTGAAGTCACGGATGCCGCCGGCAACGAAGCTGCCAGCCTGTATGGCTACGACAATACGCTGCCAATTGCCACAATTCAGAACGCTAAATGGAACGGTGCGCTCTATGAAAACTTTGAAGACAGCCGCGCCATTAATCAACGGCTGCAGTTTTATCAGAATCCTTTATCACAGGTGATCCTGACTACTCCATCCATCACCCGTATCGCCGATCCGCATACCGGTCGGTATGGCGTCAATCTGGCTACCACGCTGAACCTAGCGCTTCCGGCGATGGCCCAGCCCCCTGTTGATTATCCCACTACAGCCATCCATCCGTTTTTCTTTCGGCCGGGACAGCGGTATCTGCTGAATTACTGGCAGAAGATGGACCTCAATAGCACGTCTGTTGGACTACCAGGCAGAATCAGCCTTTCCGGAAGTGGACTTTCGGTGACCACCAAAGCCAAAACGCCGGTGCTCGACGGCTGGGTACTGTATGAAGCGCAGTTTACCGTGCCGCAGACAGTGACCGGAAATGCCCTGAACCTGACGGCGCTGTCCGGCACCTTCGACGATCTGCGCATTCTGCCTACCGACGCCAATATGAAATGCTATGTCTATCATCCGGAAAACCGCCGGGTGATGGCCTCCCTAGACGAAAACCATATGGCCTCCTTCTTCGAATACGATGCTGAAGGCAAGCTCACCCGCGTCAAAAAAGAAACCGACCGGGGCATCCTCACCATCAAAGAAAGCCGGCAGTCTGTTCGGGCCATTAAGCCTACGACCGGAACCGCTGGCAGTGGAAATGTCTATCATTAGAACCGGTAAATCCAAACGTATGCACGTTTCAAAAACGTTTTTCATAGCCCTGCTGCTGATCGGTAGCCGTTCTGCTTCGGTGCAGGCCGGTGAGGTGCCGCTCAACCTGTCGCAGCGGCTGACGATGTACCTGCGCGATGTGCAGCAACTGCGAACGGCCGTTAGCCTGGACTACCGGAGTGAGGTAACCCTCAACGGCCGGCAGCAGGTGATCCAGGGCCGGATGGCCTTGCAGGGCGACCAGTATTACGATTCCAGCAACGAGCGGTTTGCCTTCCGGAATGAGGACTGGCTGCTGGTCGCCAACCACCCTTCGAAGCGAATCAAGGTAGTGTATATACCCAAATGGAAAGAGCAGACCGGTGGCAAGCTAGAGCTGGAAACCAGCCAGTTTTTGTTTCCGGATCTGAATCCCAAATACATCAAAAGCCTCCAGGCGACCCAATTACCGAAGGATACCACCTGCATCCGGTTTCAGTACAGTCCGCCCGACGTGCCACGATCGCTGGAAGTAGCCTTGTATTATGCCGGGGAAGCGCGCCTGCCCAGTCGCTATGAGGGCACCCTGACGCTGGTACAGACCCATCCGGAAACGGGTGCTAAGCTGCCCGTTAGCATGCGCTTCCAGTGCTGGAACGTAACCACCCGGGTCAATCCAGCTGTGTTTAATGCAGACCGGCTGATCCGCGTTCGGGGTAAAGATGCCCGGCTGATCCGCTATACGGATTACCAGGCGCCCGGACGCATGTCCCGGCAGACCGGTTCCGGAAATTGATTAGCTGTTTTTTAGTTCTTAGTGAAATTTATTATTGATATGAAACTACGTTGGATTCTGCTGCTTTTGTTCACTGCTCTCGGCACACCGTCGGCGGTTTATGCCCAGAAATACGTGTATCCCGTACGCGATGAATCCACCATCCGGACGGCGGCGCAACTCACCCAGTGCACTCCGGGCCCTATGACGGCCTGCGATACCCTCCAGGCACTGGTCAGCTATTACAGTACACCGACCGCAGCATCCAGCTTTCATATCAAGAATCTACAGTCCTATGTGCGCTTCTTTGTCGATCACAACTACCCGCACATGGAGCAGGCGTATACCTACAAGATTCTGTATCAGCTGAAAGGCTACCGGGACTTCACAGGGACTGCTGTAGATCAGTTGCAGGATACGCTGTTGATCAACTACCATCCGGACTCCACCCAGATCTATCAGGATATTCATCAAAAAACGTACTACGGCTATTATAAACTGGACATCAAAATTGTCGCGATCTATGATTATACTGGTTATTATGCCGATTTGGTAGCCGGTGCGACTACTCCAACCCCACCGGTTCAAGTGTTTCCGGCGGCTAACGGGGTGGTGCCCAGCCTACGCCAAAACTGGGCCCTGGAAGCCGGTATCCGCCAGCAAAAGATTGATGAAAAAGTTCCGTCCAATACTATTGGAAATGGACAGCTTCCTGCCTATCAGATTACTATGAACGGCATCCGGCTCTGGGCCGATCCTGCGGTCAGTTCTACTACGCCATTGGCACAGCTGCCGATCCAATGGGGCGTTCTGGACGGAACTAACCGATCGGTACTTTCCCCGGAAGGTGCCCAATACGAGCTGGAGTGGACTTATGTAGACGATTATGAGGTAACTATCGACGGAAGCTCAGGAGCGATTCAAATAGGTACCAAAAGCGGCGTCAACTATGATTTTAGGGGCAATGCCACCCGCATCCGGACCAATAAAACGTCGTATACCATTCCGCTGGTGTACAAGCGGGGCTGGATTGCGTACCGGGTCCGGATGCTGCGCCCCCTGATCCCATCCCTGGGCCGTACGCTGTACAGCGAATGGAGTAACCCGGCCGATTACGGAACGCCCGCCACCGGAAGTGGGTTTTATCGGATCGAGACGGCCCACCGCAGCGATTCATCGAACTGGGCCTATGAAGCGTCTTATGCCGAGGAAGGAAAAAGCAAGCAAGTACTGAGCTATTTCGACGGGTTGATGAAAAACCGGCAATCGCTGACGCAGTTCCAGTCGCGCCCGCAGGAGATTATCGGACTGGAGAAATTCTATGATTACGAAGGCCGTCCGGCCCTGCAAACGCTGCCGGTACCGGTCATCGGTGCAACCGGCCTGACCTACCTGTCGTCTTTTGCACGCCGGTCGGGCGATAATCAGCCCTACCAGGCGGCCGACTTCGACGCCCTGACGCCCGGTGCACTGCCTGCGCTCAGTGCGACCTCCCAGGCGGCGTCGTACTACGCCCCGCAAAATCCACTGCTCGGAACTCCTGGCAACAGCCATATCAAAGCCATCCCCAATGCCCAGGGCTACCCGCTGATTCAGACTCGTACCGAAGCGTATGATCCGTCTCGTATTCGGGTACAGGGTGGTGCCGGTTCCGCGTTTCAGCTGGGCAACGGCCACGAAACCCGCTATCTGTATGCCGATCCGGAACAGGAAGAGCTAAACCCGTTTTTTGGCGCAGGCATCGGACTGGCCCGTCACTACGAAAAAGTGATTACCAAGGATCCGAATAACGAGATGAGCTTCTCGATCCTGAACAACGCCGGTCAGCCGGTGATGACCGGGTTGATGGGATTTCCGGACCCGACTAACGGCCGGACCTTGCTGAACCTCGATGGCGTACCGACCCCGGCGTCCAACAATGTCACCAGCAATATTTTTTACGGCAATCCGCCGCTTTGGGACCGGAATACCCGGAACCTGCACAAAAGTTTTATCAATGAAGTCGTCGGCGGCACGTTGAAGTACGGGGTGTCGGTGCCGGCCTTCCAGGCCTGTACCTCGTCTGCGTTACAGCTATCGGTGCCGTTTGACGTACAGGTGCGGTACCGGAGCGAAGGCCAGTCGGCCTTTACCGTGTTATCGAGTCAGGCGATGACACCGGCCAGCACTGGTATCAATGGCAAGTATGCAGGATTGAATCTGGGGGACGTTCGTTACAGCAGCGGGCTGCTGAGCCTGGCGGGCCTGCAACCGGGCGAAAGCGAATTGCAGTACCGGTTGCAGTACGATCCGGAAGTGCTCGATACGGCCGTACGGGAATTGTTGCGACAGCCTCAGATGTATCAACCTGCAGGCGGCTGCTACCGTCCGAAGGAAAGCTTTGAAACCGACTACACCAATAACCTGCCGGATTGCGAAGAAGGTTCCGGAGCTCTTGGGTTGGACTATCCCTCTGCTTATGCGAATGGCGGTGATCCAGGTGTGCTGACCGAGTGCATCAATTACGAGAGGATCCTGACCACCCAGCTCATGCCCAACAGCTTGTATGGAAGGTACCGGCGTACGTCTGGGGCAGGCATCCTGGCTGGTATGGGGAATTCAATTTTTAGAATCGTGGGGTGGAAAAGCCCTACGGGAATTGCAACGTCAACTATCTATCCAGATGCAACTAACATTCCAGATCCTCTAACTACAGAACCGACACAGTACCCTGATCTCACGAATGGTGGTCAAATACTTGCACCAACTGATTATACCAATGCCACTACCGACGATGAAAAGATAGATGTGCTTGTGAAATATAGCTACAAGCCCATTTATGCTTTCCAAGCGTATTTGGACCAGCAAAATGAGACCTGCACAACTTCTTATAATGGAAACCAGGTTTCGATCACCAAGGACAGCTCAGCGGATTTCCTGTTGGAGGTATACAGTATGGACGTAGCACACCAATTGCTGAAAATGCATCCAGAGTATTGCGAACTGCAAAAGAAATACTGTGATCAGAGCGGCTTTATCGATGCATTTAAGGCCATCCCGAATGCACAGGTAGCCCGCAACCGGGGCTTGTTTAGCATAGTCGATATTTCGGCGAAAGACCCCATCTACCAAGTCCTACAGCCGCAGACGGGTGGTTCTTCGCAAAATCAGTATTCGCTACTTGCTCTGAAGATCCGGCTGGGGACCCAGATTATTCCTCCTGCACAAGGAAGTGGAAATACTATTAAAAAGCGCATTGACCTGGATTATTTTGCTTACGTCATGACAAGGGCTCAGACCTTATCCGGGCTCCAACAGGGGGATTATCTGGACAAGATATTCAATGGTGCCAGCAATTTTACAGGAAGTAGATTGTTTTTTCCGAAAGGAACCTTCTTTGATTATGCACTTATCACTACGCCGCCAAATCTTCAGGATAGTATCAGTGCCCTGACGCCTGCACTTCAGGACACCTTTTTCCGGAAGCTGCAAAGCACTTATGTAGCCACCCGTGGGTTTGTACTGATGCAGGTGAAGTTGCCTATTACCTGTTCGCAAGTGGGGCTGACGTTTGTGAAAGAAGAAGAGCGGGTGTTCCGGGATATTATAGAAGACGATGAAGCGATACCGAATACAAACCCAAACCAGACGGGGACTACACTAGCGGAAATTCTGAATAATACCTATCCGTATAATCCTAACAACCCACCCGGTGCGATTGAGGAACTCGATGATTTACGGGCCTACGCACGGCAGATTGTAAAATCGCTGCTGAACTGCCGGACCGGATCTACTGCGCCCTATGACCATACCAAATTTGTACAGTTGGAGAACGACTTGTTCAACTTCATGTCTTCCAATTCAAGTAGCAGTATCGCGGCTCGAACCTGGAAAGGCGGGCTGTCTTCTGACATTCTCAAAGAAAAGCTTTTGCAGAGAGGGTTTCAGCTAGATGATCTATGTAATCCTTATGTGGTAGATTATAAAACTGGCGTCGCCATTCAAATGGAAACGTGTCCTCCGTCGCCGGATACTACTGGCTGTCCGATTGTAAATAATGCTGCTATTGAGACGTCCTTTCTAAAACACTCCTTTTTCCATTTCGCAGATTTTAGAAATTATGGAATGCCTCTACCGTCCAATCCACAGGCAGGGCAGCAGGGCTATTTAGATAGCTTTTATGTACTTCTCCGAATCCAACATCCTTTAGAAAAAGCCATTCTGAACTCGGGAGGCTATTTCCCTTCCGTAGATACGATTGTCAAAGCATATTGGCAATTTACTGGATGGAATGCCCAGCAGCAGCCTATTCTGTACTTCCATCCAAATCCGAATCCAAACCCTAACATTTATCTAAGTGTAAATGCAGTTAAGATTGGTTTTTATGATTCCTCCATGTGTTACATTCAGGAAGATGTATCGGGTAATCCGGCTACTTGCGATGGAAGTGCCTTTTCTAACACTAACCTAACAAATGCATATACCAACTACTCTTCTTTGGCTTTGCCAGGACGAGCAGGATTGCTTCGAGAGTTTGAATGTATTCAACATACACCGTTCAGCTCCTCAAATTCGTATCAAACGACTCTTTCTACCAATTGCAGTTATCTTCTAAAAGAAAATTTACTTTATAATAGTGTCTCCTCTACAGGTGCGCTCTCCAAGATCCATATTACTATAGCTGGTATTAATGGCGCTTATCTGTCTTCCAATTTTGATAATCCAGATACAAATTCCAAGGCCTGCATGACGGCCTGTATTGCCTGTAACGAGTTTAAAGAAGCGTATGAAAAATACCGGGTGCGGGTCGCAGATGAATACAGCATCAAAGGTTCTGGTCACCCCAACTATGAAGTGTCAGTCCGGAGCTTCTTTAACTACTACTTCCGGAAGGAACAGAATACGTCTGTTGATTACCTCGAGTTTATGCGTGGCTGCAACCTGGCCGAAGTGGTTGAAATGCCCCTGTACAAAGGGTATCTGCAAGCCCACAGCAATCCCACAGCCATCCAAAACGCTGTAAACACGCTTACGGGGTATACCAGCACCTCGCCTGCACAGGCACCGTTTGCACAGGAGACCGATGATCAATCCTTTACCTATCGCAACATGACCTACTTGCGGTACGAAGATGCTGCCGGTACCGACCATTTGTATGTAGATGGCCGGGTGCTTCCTTCCGGTAGCCGGCTGCGTCCGCTGGTGCAACAGGTACCCAACTTCGGTTCGATGGCGACCCTCAACCAGACGGGTGATGTAACCACCAGTGCTCCGGAAGTCGCTGATTTATTTATACAGGATACAACCGCAAACGCGACTTTGGTGATTCCCGCTTCGATGACGATTGCCGGGCTGAGCCGGGTCCAAACCTCGGTGACCCTGAAGGAAGGCGGTACCAACATCACCAATGATCCGCTGGTCAGCCGGTCGTTCTTCCGGTTGCGCTACACACCCGATCCTAGCTTATCCGCTGCTGCGCGTGCCGCCGCCTGGGGCGAGCTGATGACGGCCTGGCAGGCCTGGCAACAAAGTGCCGGAATGACCAATACGCGGGAGCTGTTTCCGCAGGAGACCTACTCCAATAGCCACCGGAACACCGAGCCGGAGAAGATCGCCTATCTCAACCACGTGTATGGGCTGCCCACCACGATGCCGCACGACCAGGTGTTGCACCAGCTTTCGGCACCGGTGCTGCAAAGCACCCTGTATGCCAACAGCAGCAAAACCGCCGGCTACCTGCACGGGGTGAGCACAACTAATCCCAACGACCCGTCCGGAACGCTGCAACTAACGCTCAATACGCCTCCACCCCCCCCGGCTGGCTGGGCCTTCCTAGATAACCTGCTGAACAGTGCCAAGTTTCAGCAGTATGGGTTCAGCAGTATTCAGGCGAGTGGCTTTTTTCATTCGACACTTCCAGCCCCCGCCAATGTTACCCACGTACAAGTGTACTCCAACCCCAGTACGTTGATCTCAAACCTGCATATCCCTTCGGCAACGTATCAGGGAACCACTTACCGCCTGGGACCCGTGCGCCGGATCAAAGGGAATGTCTACATCTACCCACTGGACCCCCTGAACCCGAACGGTAGCATTGCCTCCGGCCGGAAGTACCATATCTACCTGCGCCTGCCGGCTTATATCAGCCGCGAGCAAAGCTGGGAGTATGGTTTAGACCGGATTGAGCCGTTCCCGATGGGCGATAACAAACGATACTTCCGTGCCCGGTTTAAAAACCCCAGTACCAATCCGTTTCTTGCGAACGATACCTTCTGGGCGATCGGGAAAACCAACTTCGACCTGACCAACAACCTGCCGCAGCGCTATACCGATATCATGCTCTGCGACAACCGGGACAACGAAGCCATCGACTCGATCGACATTTGCTACGACCGGCAAATCAACAATGCCCTAGCACAGGCCGAAAGCGCCTGGCAGCAATACCAGGAATCGCTGTTCCAGGACATCCGGAGCCGCTATCAAACCTTTATCACCCAAAGCTGCCGCGACACGATGCTGCTGACGCTGGGCCAGATGAAGTACGCCGTGACCCTGTATAACTACGACCGGGCGGGCAACCTGATGCGGACCGTACCGCCAATGGGCGTGAATCCCCTGACCAATACCGGCGCGGTCAATACCTGGCGCGACACCCGGCCGCCAGGCGTACCGGCTCCGGCACCCCAACATACCAAGGCCACCGAATACCGGTACAATGCACAGAATCTGAAGGTGTATGAAAATACCCCCGATGCCGGCACCACCGAATACGTCTACGACCAGGCCGGCCGACTGCTGCTGAGCCAGAATAGCCAGCAACGCACGGAATCCAAATACAGCTACAACCTCTACGACAAACAAAACCGGCTGATCGAAACCGGACAGGTGTACATCAACCCGGCACCGGTTATGACGGCGGGCCAGAAGCCCAACAAAAACACGCTGACGACTACCCTTATCGAAAGCCTGAAGGCCAACCCTACCGCGCAGTACGGCACCTTCCACAACTATATCCTGAACGCGCCGCGGGAAGAGGTGATCCGTACCACCTACGATACGGCGCTCTATGTGCTGGAACAAACCGGCAACGGCCTGAGCAACAGCGAAAACCTGCGCAGCCGCATCAGCTCGGTGGCTACCTATCCTAAACTGGCCGCCGGACAAAACGGCTACGCCGGGTACGAAGTGGCGCTGCACTACAGCTACGACCTGTCCGGAAACGTGAAAACGCTGACTTATGACATGCCGCAGCTTGCGGCCCAGCGGCAGCAGTACAAACGCATCGACTACGACTACGACCTCTACAGCGGTAAGGTGACGCTGGTGAGCTACAACCGATCCTTTGGCGACCAGTTTTACCAGCGCTACCGCTACGACGACGACAACCGCATTACCGCCACCGAAACCAGCAAAGATGGGGTGCTCTGGGACCTCGACGCCCAGTATAAATACTACCCGCACGGACCGCTGGCACGGATCAGCCTGGGCGACCAGAAGGTACAGGGCATCGACTTTGCCTATACGCTTCAGGGCTGGCTTAAAAGCATCAACGGCGATGCGCCCGGTGCCACCCAGGACATCGGCGGCGACGGTACAGCCAACAGCATCTACAAGCCCGATTTGCTGAAGACGACCCTGCATTATTTTGACGGTGATTATACCGCCATCGACCCGACGACGTATTCCGGAACAGCCAACAGCAAGCTGCTGCGCGTGCCGGCACCGGATGCTGCAAGCCGGTCGCTGTATAACGGCAACATCGCGGCGATGACCACGGCACCGGGGTATTTCCCGGCGCTGCACAGCCTCTTCCGATACGACAAGCTTAACCGGCTTAAAGAAGCGACCCACGTATTCCCGGATTACAGCCAGACCGGCGATCCCCTGGCCGGCCCTCCACCGCCCAACATTACCGGTGATTTGGACAACGCCTACCGTAGCAGCTATACCTACGACCTGGACGGCAACCTGCAAACCCTCGATCGCTGGGGCTTTAATGATCATGGTCAACGCCAGGTAGCCGGCGGCGAAGTGTACCAGATGGACCAGCTCGGCTACCAATACAGCGCCGGGACGACGCTCAACAACCGCCTGACCAATTATACCGATGCCATTGCAAGCCACAGGACTGCAAGCGGGAATTTTAGTAACGATATTTTAGGATACAACCCCACCAATGCCGCCACCATCGAACGGCTGGGCTACGATGCGGCGGGTAACCTGATTAAAGACGGCTCCAACGGGCTGGACTCTATTAAATGGAACCATTACGGCAAGACCACCGCCATCGTTAAAGACAACGGGATGCGGCTGCGCTTCGGGTACGACCCGCTGGGCAACCGCTGGAAGAAAACCGTGATTACAGGTACCTATCCCAACGAGCAGCACCTGAGTGAGTATTATATCCGTGATGCCGCTGGCAACGAGCTGGCGACCTACCGCCACCAGCAACGCTATGGCCGGCAGATTTTGAGTGCCGATCTCGATCCGATCCTGAGCGGCAACAGTAGCGGCGGCGGTATTATCCGGCAGGTAGCCGACGAAGCCGGAAGCTTTTCCGGAAGTTTGCTGGCGCGACTGGGCGCGACCGATACGGGATACCTGGCCGACCGGATTGCGGCGGTGGGCGTAGCCGAGTATGCCCGGCGAAGCCCCGGCGTACGGCAGGCCTTGCTCGACAGCATGCCTTACCTGGCCGGAGCGCTGATTGGTGCCGACACCCTGCTGCAACAAAAGCTGTATCCGGCTTCGGCGGCTTCCCTGGAACCCTTTGGCGGACTGCTCAGCGCCCTGGCGGTGGACAGCACCGGGCGGGTAGTCTCGGTTGCCGACAGTGCGGCACGGGTGCATGGTGCAGTAACGCTGATGAACGATACGGCGTTAGCCAACCGGTATGTACGGCAGCTTGGGCTGGACTCGGCCACCGCGTACACGGCCCAGCAACTGGGCGCGTACTTAGCCGACGATCTGGATGGACTGATCCGGAGGCAGGGCGCACCGGCAGGCACTTCGTTGCTGCGCTCGGTGGTGGGCAATGGGGCGACCTACCAGCGGGCGGTGGGGCTGTTGGTGGCCGATACGACCTATACGGCGTTGAACGACTATCGCCAGACGCTGGCGCAACGGGTGGGTGAGGTGGATGACTCGGTGCTGGTAGAGCGGATGAGCGTGGCGATGGGGGCGCGGCTGGGTTCCGGAAGTACGGGTGCAGCGCTTCGCGGGCTGGTGAGTGAGGAGGCCCTGGCCGGGATTACCTATGCGGCCGACGGAGCCGGGTTTATGAACGGATTGCTGAGTACGACCTCGGGTCGCGAGCAGGTGACCGGTGCCTTGGGCGAGCTGGGACTAAGCGGAGGGTTGCAGGTGGTCAACGGCTTATCCGGCAAAGGGATTGACGTGCGGATCGTGGAGCCGGTGCTGGGCCAGGGGCTTTTGGAAGACAAGTTTTATTTGGCTGACCAGGTGCTCTATGGCAGTAGCCGGCTGGGGGTGAAGACGTATCTGCCGAGCCAGTACCAGTACCACTGGAACAATGAACAGACCTTGGCCCAGAACCAGGCGCGGTGGGATTCGAGTACGGCGGCGTACCGGATGCCGTGGTACAGTGATGCGGTGCAGTCGCTGATGCACTACAATGCGCCGGGGCCGTATACTGTAGCGCAGAGTGAGCCGTTTTGGAGCAGCCGGATTATTGGCCAGAAGCGCTATGAGCTTACGAACCACTTAGGCAATGTGCTGGGGGTGGTGAGCGATAAGGTGACCGAGGTAGCGGCACCCGGTAGTGGGAAGGTAGAGCGGGCGAGTTTGAAGGCGGCTTATGACTACTATCCGTTCGGGATGGTGATGCCGTCGAGGATGGTGGAGGATGTGAGTATTAATTGTATCCCGGTGAGCCGGACGCGGTATGTTCGGGAAGTGGTGAAGCAAAACCAGTTTAGTGCAGGGGGTGTGCAGTCGATCACGGGTCGTGGGGTGGCGTTGGGTGGCAGTGAGGTGGTGGTGCAGGACGATACGCGATTGGAGGTGAAGCGTGGGGAGGGGATGGCTGATGAGCTGCCGATGGAGGTGGCGATGCCGGTGGGGACGTTATTGGGATCGGATGAGGTTGGGGTTCGGTTGAGTGTGGTGGTGGAGGGAGAGGGGGAGCTTGTGGCGCAGTTGCGGTGGTATCCGGGCGGGTGGAGTGGAGAGAGTGGTCCGGTGGGTGCGGCGTACGAGGTGTTGGGTGAGGCGATGGTTCCGGATGGTGGGCCATTAACAGTGGAGGCGGGGAATGAGGATGCGCCGTTGCCGGTGCAGATGCGGAGCAATGGTGGATTGGCCTTGGTGTTGCGGAGTGTGAACAGCGGGAGTGGGAAGTTGGTGGCTGCGGAGGTACAATATGAGACGGTGATTCGTGCGGTGCAGACGTACGTGGTGTTGAGTTGCGACACGGACGGGGTGTGGGGTGGTGGGTACCAGTATGGCTTTAATGGGCAGCGGAAGACCGATGAGATTTCCGGAAGTGGCAATCACAATACGGCGACCTTCTGGGAGTATGATACAAGACTGGGACGCAGATGGAATCTTGATCCGGTAGACCAGATCAGTATTTCTAATTATAGTGTAAACCGGTTGAATCCAATCTTTTGGAGTGATCCAGAAGGCGATTATTCTAGAGTAGGTGCTTGGTGGCGAAATGTAGTAAACGGAGGTCAAGGTATCTCTTATACAAAATCAACGGGAGAGTGGGGTTACTCGAAGGCGATCAGTGGTGGAGTATCGTATCGTGATGGTAGAAGAGAGAGGTTAGCACGAGCGGCTGAGGAGATCCAAAGAGGTCAGGAGGGATTACAAAGAGGGCTTCATGATGGGAGTATTATCATGATGGATGATGGAAAATACTATCTAAATAATGGTAAGCCTTTAGATGAAAATGTAACATTCAAGGAAAGGATTAAAATAATAACAGGAGACATTTCTTTAGCAGCTTTTGCAAATGCTCCTCAGCTTACTGTTGTAAGAGCGCCATCCGCCGTTGTTGCTACTGAAGAAGCTGTATTAGAAGGTTCTTCGTTACGCAAGGTGGGTTCCCTACTAGAAAGTGTAGACGATGTAATGACAAATCCTAACCTGATAGACGGCCATTCGTATGCTTATGTTAGAAATATACTAGGTAAAAGCAAAGGCTGGGTTAACAGTGTAATGAGAAAGACAAGAGGAACAGATAAAGGGTGGGTTTTGAGACAAGTAAATAATAAAGGACAAGAGACGGGTAAATTAATCCAATATCATCCGGGTTCTAGACGACACTTTGGAGGAAATCCTTATTGGAAAGTATCAGATGGTGCTAGTACCTTTAGATTCCCAGCCGCCAAATAATCATGCAAAATCCCAATCATTTAACCCTGTTAAAGAATAGTCTTCTCAATATATCCAAACCATATCAAGAGCAGATTAATTTGTTCCCAAATTATGTAGATGTATTTGATGAACTGCTATCTGACTTTGATAATGCTTTTCGTCTTTTGCCATTAATTATGGAAGAAGAAAAAATATCCTATAGATGTGTATTAAATATACTAAAATGCAATAATATTATAAATTTAACTATGGAAATAGAAGGAAAGCAGACTGACGAAAGCTTTGAGAATGATAATGAATGGATGGAACTAAGAAGGACTGCCCAAAAGGCTTTAAATCTTATTGAATAATGAAATAAAAGCTGACCAACCACCTGGGCAATGTGCTGGGGGTGGTGAGCGATAAGGTGACCGAGGTGGCGGCTCCCGGCAGCGGGAAGGTAGAGCGGGCGAGTTTGAAGGCAGCCTATGATTATTATCCGTTCGGGATGGTGAT
>SEFP01000022.1 GCA_004144185.1 Sphingobacteriales bacterium
TCCTGGTCCAGGCTGCCTGCCGTATGGTCCACGCTGTCGATATCTACCGTTTCTACATAACCAAAGCCGCGGAACTCCCGCTCTTCATGATCATAATAACCATGGCGGTAGCGATAGCTTTGGCTAAAGCGGCTGTCGCTCACTTTATCATAGGTAGTTACTTTTTCCACGCATTGCACCGGGAAAGGCAACCTGCTGGCCCAGCGGATACCGGCTTGTTTGTCTTCCAGGTAGTATTGGGTAGAGCTTTTATACTCCAGGCTGGCGACCTTACCCATACCGTTTTCATAAGCGACCATCAGGTGGGGCTTAAGGCCACCCATCAGGTCGATATACTGTAAAGGGGCTGTTGCATGGGCGGGTAAGGGAGAACTCCAGACCAGGCAGCCGGTACCTTTACCCAGGAAGTCCATCACGGCCAGCTTGCTGTAGCTGTCGGTTGCCGGCAGCGGGTTAATGTGCACCGCTTCCCCCCAGGCATTACCCGAATAGTTGAGGTAAGCCGTACAGCTATTGTTACCGGTATAGATGATATCGGCAGCACCGGTACCGCTGATGTCAGACAGGCTGATGTATTGCGGGTTGAACAGGTCCTGGTGAGCAAAGACCGGCGCGTTGGCCATGCTTACTTTGGCGCCGAAGCGGCCATAACCTTTGTTGGGCCAGTAGCAGATCTCGCCATTGCATACCCGGACCAGGTCGGTCAATCCATCGCCATTGATATCGGCCAGGAAAATGCTTTGTACGCTATCGCGCAGTAATAATACCGGGCCTTTTTCTTCATCCTGGAAAACAGGTGATTTTCCCCCTGTATCAAAACCTGCTTTACCCAGGTTTTCCCACCAGGTCCAGGCCCGGTCTTCGGTGAGGAGCACATCGGCCTTGCCATCGCCGTTAAGGTCCAGCATTTTGGTAAAGGGACTGTCCCAGTCGATACGGGCTACCTGTTCAAAAGGGCGGTAAGGCGCCCAGTCTCTTTTGCAGGCCGTGTAGGCATCGGGGCCATCGAGTTGCCAGAAGCCTTTATTACTGTCTACCAGCTGCCTGCGGCCATCGCCGTCCAGGTCCTGCCATTGCAGTTCGCTGCCCAGGCCGGAGTAGGAGGGTTTTTCGGCCACCAGCCTGGGGGCATCAAAATGGCCATTGCCCAGGTTGTGTTTGTACCACCAGCCGCCGGCCTGTTCGCTGAGGATACCGCTGATGCCTTCGCCATCCAGGTCGATCCACTGGTAAGGGCCGCTAAGGCCTTGGGGCGCGCCTTTAAAGTCAGCTTCTGCTACTTTGTGGAGCTCTGTATTCCATTGCAAAGGGCTGTAGCTCATGGTCATGGCCGGCAGTGCCTTGGCGCGGAAGGTAGTAGCATCACTCCATTGATAGCCCCTGGAGGTCGCTTTAACGATATAGTCGGCCTCCACCGGACCAGTTGCCGCCGCATCGGCTGCGTATTCCAGCTCCAGGCTGCGTACCAGGGTTGGTGCGCCTTCATTCAGCTCCGGGAAGCGATGGAACATAAGTACCCGTTTTGCTTTACGGTAGGTACGGAGCTCGAAGCCGGCATGGAAGCCGGAGAACGCATCGGCTCTGGCTGCCCAGGGCTGGTCGGCGGTGTAGCTGGTTTCGCTGTGATCGCCATAGTCTATTACTGCCTCAAAATACCAGCCCATCTGCTGTGGCAGCGCGGGTTGGTAACCGTCAGCTGCTTCGATTAAGAAGGGGCTTTTGTTGCCATACAATACGGCTTTAAGGTAAGTATTGGTACAGGGAGCCGTACCGTTCAGGCGGTTCTTTTCATAGACTACAGGAAGGACCTGCTCAAAGTTCTCGGCCGTGTACCGGTACACCTGTACATTGCCTTTATTATCGACCACCATCGCGGGCAGCCATTTAAAGATCCGGGAAGGATTTTCCGGGTCTGCCAGGCGGCTTTCGGTATCCAGGCCGTAGTAAGTGGTGATGTTTTCTTTAGTGGTGACCCGCCACCAGGAGTTATTAAGGCTTTCAATGAGCTCTATACGGGCAAAAAGGCCTTCTATTCTCGGGCGGTAGGTTTTGATACGTAAACCGTTTTCCTTAAAAGTGATACGCTGTCCCTGTGCATCCAGCATAGGGATGAGGTCTTCGGCACCGGCCAGCAGGAATACATCGCTTTCTGCGGCATCATTATATTCCGGCAGTCGTTTATCGGTCTTGCGCTGGATGGCAGGCAGGGAAAGTCCCCAGCCCAGGCCAAACTCGGAGTTACCCCCGCCGCTGTTGTAGCTGATGCTTAAAGCCGGGGTGAAGCCCCCCCGGCCCGGGCTAAGGGGCAGGGGGAGTTCAACCGAGGCGGTACCGTTGACCGCGTTTACTGAGAATTTTTCATCGATCCCCTTCAGGGCGCCCCCACCTTTGGGCAGGGACAGCGAAGGTGCCGCACTTTTATAATAAGGACTCTTGTCCGCTTCCTTCGAAGGCGGTACACTATACTGGTCCAAAGGATAAGTACTTGGGGCG
>SEFP01000011.1 GCA_004144185.1 Sphingobacteriales bacterium
TGGCAAGAGAGCGGATGCGCTGGAGAGTGGCTTTATCGCGGACCGTTTGGCCATCGGCATCTTTATAGCTAAAGCCTTTGCCGGCTTTGTGGCGGGTGATGCCGGGGTCGGAGTCGGTTACGTACACAAGGGCCATGCGTACACAATGGTTGCGGCTGCGGTTTGTTCGGGGTGGGAGAAATAAAAATGGTGCTGGAGATCGGATTCGAACCAACGACCTACGCATTACGAAGCGGCCTATTATCAATAACTTGCTAAAATCTTGAGAGCCGCGAGGGAAGTCGCAGAGCGGCTGTGGTCGGGACTTTGCGGGGTGTCGGATAGGGGGGAGCCGTGGGACACGCTTTGTCTTCCTTTATCTCCTTTAATCATAGTTTTTCAGGGGTTAATGTCCCACGCTTGTCCCAAATTTATTGATTTATAGCTCCGGCTATGTCTTGTGCCCGTGCAAAACCTGCAGCGATGATTTTTGAATCAATATGTACGGCTAGCTGGGAAACGTACTTTTTGGCTTCTGTAATCAATGTTTTGTTGATCTTGATATACCCGTGAGTATCAAGAGATATTTGAGGATACTTTTGGATAAACTCGGCGTCTGCTTTACCATCACGATGAACAAGAATGTGTCTTGTATCCAAGTAAGGCATAGCATTTTCGAGAATATTGGTATCAAGATCGAGACCAAGTTTGCCGTCCACCTTTTCAATTAGCTTTTGTGTGCTTTTCTCATTTTCTATACTGCGGAAGATTTTATCTGAAACAAGCTGAGTAACATTTTCCCATGAACCCGCGCTTAATATTTCTGAGGCTTTTAAATCAATTTTTGATTCTCCTGTGAATCTAGCAGCATCAATATTTGTTAAGGATGCTTTAGCTAGAGTTGTAGCAAGGTATTCTGAGAAATCCTCAAACAAATCCTTAATGAACGAGGTGTAAACCGTATTTCTAAGGTGGTATCCTACGATTCTTCTACTGTTAAGAGTGTTGGTGCGTTTACTTAGTATTTTATAGGACGTTCCTCCCCCCATAGCTTCACTTAAACTACGGTTATCATTTCGCATTGATAAAAAGACTTTTACCAAAAGTTCGGTCATTTCTATGTCTGTATCATAGTCTTTAACTCGTTGCTCATAACGATGTAATGCTTTGGTACGGGGCATATTTTCCTCCTCAGAAACCGTTATTTAAGTGCTGGTTTGCATTATACCTTTATGCGGAATGTCCCGCATATAATTGTGTGAGAATGACGCTTATGTTTTAATCAAATAATTGATATTAAACATGAATGTCCCAGAAGATGAAATCGCCTAAGCCATATTGCATTGAACGCCGGGTTCGGAAGTCTGATGGGACGGCCACCTACCGGGTGAAGATCCGTACCCAGTTTGGGAAGGCTACCCGTACCTTTGATCGCCTGAGTGATGCCAAGCAGTGGGCGGAGAATACCAAGGTGGAGATGCGCCGGGGTGACTTCGTGGACTACCTTGGAAAGCGCCGGACACAGGTCTCACTGGTAATTGACCGCTACCTCAATGAGTACATTGCCACCAACTATGGTTTCCTTGAGGTTCAGCGGCGGCGGACGGAACTAGAACGTTGGCGGGCGGAGGTGGGGCAGCTTGCCATTGGGGCCCTATCGGCTAGCCATATCTCCCATGTTCGCGACAAGATGCTGGGGGAGAATACCCAGCGGGGTGTGAAGCGTTCTCCGAGTTCGGTGCGGCGGTCTCTGGCCATCCTTTCCCATATGCTCAACGTGGCGGTAGTAGAGTGGGAGATGATTCCGGCCAACCCGGTCAACCGCATCAAGAAGCCCAAGACGTCTCCGGGGCGGATACGGTTCCTGAGCCCGGAGGAGTTGGAAAAACTTCTCTACGCCTGCCAGAAGAGTTCCTGCAGGCATCTTTTGCCTCTGGTAGTGCTGGCGGTTTCAACCGGTGCAAGGCGTGGTGAGTTGATGAACCTGCGTTGGCAAGATGTCGATTGGGAACAAGGGGTGATTCGGCTACTGAAAACCAAAAATGGGCATCCGCGCTCCATCCCTTTGGCAGGCAAGGCGCATGCGATGCTTAAGGAAAAGTTTGTGCAGGAGTCCACGAATAGTGAATTTGTTTTTGCACGGTTCGATGGCGAGGAACCAATGGAGCTTGAGAAACACTGGCAGCGGGCTATGAAGCATGCGGGGCTGGAGAACTTCCGTTTCCACGACCTCCGGCATACTGCCGCCAGCTATCTTGCCATGAACAAGGCCACCTTGATGGAGATTGCAGCTGTGCTTGGCCATCGTACTCTTCAGATGGTACAACGCTATAGCCACCTAACTGAACAGCATACGGCGGAGGTGGTCCGGAAAATGAACGAACGAATGTTTGCGACTAGTGCGACCCCCCTTTTACTTGATAGCGAGCTTGGCAACGTGGGAGGCTTTGGAAAAGGACTTTCAGCAGACCAGAATGGTGCTTGAGGGAGCATTGGCACCCAATAAGGCGGTGAGTCTAAATCTCGAGGGCGATAGGGATGAAGTTGGGCTGCATCAAGGTCGACTTGTATTTAGGAAGACCCAAGATGCAACTGCTCTTAAATCAGCTTTGGACGAATTTCATGAACTGTTGCCAGTGTTAACAAAGAGCTTAGCAGCCCGCCAACTTGAGCTTGAGTTTTTATATCATTGGGGGCGGTTCCAATTTTGCAGCGGTATTCTTCTCGCTAATGTTCTCAGTGGCGGCGACGATCTCGGTGCAAGCCGTGGTGGGAAGAAATCAGGCCTTGGCCCTAGAGAAAGAGCTGTCTTCCTTCGTGGCAGAATAGCTCATTACCTAAGTGTAATGGCTAATAAAAGCCTTTCGTCCCGTAGTGCAGCACCCTCTATTGTCCACCTTTTGGGAAAGGAAAATATCGCTACCAGTGTGGAGACTGTGCGTAAGCATATTGATGCTATTCGCGAGAAAATGGGTAACTAAACTCTCTCTTACCCACCTACCTATTGTTGGATATGTCGACCAACAAAGGAGACGAATAAATGAATAATCACGGCGGCACCAAATATACTGGAGAGGCCTCTAGGCTAATTCCCCTAACCCTATGGCCGCATTACCATCTATACCCAACAGTTTATAGATTAAGACACTTTGTTTTCCATGCTGACAGCAATGGTTTTCATAGGTGTATTCGGCGCGTAGGTAAGAAAATTCTTATTTCTGAGACTGACTATTTTGAATGGGTAGAAGAAGTGAACCAGCGTGAAGGGCAGCTCCATGAGCGATAAGATATTTGAATCTCATGCCCCGCAGTATTGGGGAAAGGGGTTTTCCGCACTTCCAGTGAAGCCAGGAACTAAGGGCACTAAGTTACCGGCTTGGACGGAGTATTGCCAAATACTGCCAAAAGATGAAATGCAAGCTGAGCTTTTGAAGCGTCATCCCGGTCACGGGATTGGCCTTGCCTTAGGCCGATTATTTCAGGACGGTAGCCAGCTTGGTTTTGTGGACGTTGACGCCAACAGTATTAGGCGTTTCGTTGAAGCCTTTGTTGGAATTACACCTTGCGCTCGAATCGGTAAGAAGGGGATCGCTTTGGCAGTGCGGCTTGATGCTAGCATTAAAAGCCATCCTATAGCTTTTGCTGGCGGTGGTGGAGCTATCGACATTCTTGGTAACAAGAGAATGGTGGTGCTGCCTCCCACCATTCATCCCGAAACACAAAAGCCCTACTTGTGGGTCGGAAGCCCCCTATTGGAGATTGACCCGCTTGAATGTCCTCTTCTTACCTCTGCCCGCTGCTTCCTATTAGGTAAGATTATCTCTCATAAAGAATTACCTCAAATTCTTACAGGTCAGTCTACCAATGACGCCACTTTGAATCTCACCGCTTCGATGGTGGGTTTGGGTATGGGTAAGGAAGAGATTTTGCGCCTCGTGCCGCTGCTTTTCCCATTGGATTATGAAGGTAATACCTTAGGGCAACTTGAAGGCATGATTGACGGCGCTATTACTAAAGGTTTCGAGCCTGCAGCAAAAACAAAAGAAGGTAAATTGCCTCCACAGGAGCAGCTTATCCTATGGGGCGAACAGCACCATCTTTACCTCGACCCCACCAATAATGCCTACATCAGTCTTAGAAAGGGTTCTTAAATGAGAGCGTATAAAATTGATTCCGAAACCACGAAGCGCTTGCTACAGCGCCAATCTCTTCGCCTATGTAGATCAGCTTTGGGCAGCACAACGATGTCTACAGTTACCCAAACCTTGGCGGCAATCGCTGACGAGCGCGGCGAACGATATGAAGTTTTCATCCGCTATGGCGAGCATGAAGGCAATGTGGTTGTAGACTTAGGCCGCAATGACGATAAGGTTGCGCTCGTGACTGCCGAAGGGTGGGAGATCGTCGATGACCACCCCACCAAATTCCATCGGCCTAATGGCATGTTGCCCTTGCCGTTGCCGGAGCGCGGAGGTTTGTTAAAGGAATTTCAGGCGCTCATGCAATTGCCCGACGATGTATGGCACCTATTGCTGGCGCACCTGATTGCCAGCGTGAATCCCCGTGGGCCATACCTAATTCTAATGCTGGAGGGTGACCATGGCAGCGGAAAGACCCTGTTGTGCAAATTCTTGCGCCAGCTCATTGACCCCCACGCAGTACCGGTCATCACGCTTTCGGGCGACGACCGGGATTTGATGGTGACGGCGGAAGGCAATTGGCTCCTCAACTTCGACAACCTCTCCAGTATTCGGCGCGACCTATCCGACGCCTTATGCCGCCTTGCGACCGGGGGAGGATTCATGACGCGTAAGTTGTATTCGGACAGCGATCGGCAAATTTTCAGGAGTACCCGGCCAATGATCATGAATGGCATTACTGCCTACGCCACCAATGCCGACCTACGTGATCGGGCCGTTTTTGTGCACCTGCCCGCCCTTGCCGAAGACAAGCGACTTACGGAGCGCGCCTTGGAAGAGGCTTTTGAAGCCATGAGGCCCCGACTGTTGGGAGCGATATTGGATATTATCAGTGCAGCCATCCGCTTTCGTCCGGGCACTGTCGCCCCGACGTCGCTGCGCATGACGGACTGTGCCCATTGGATTCAGGCCGCTGAAAGAAGTTTGGATATACCGGCGGGGGCTTTGGTGTCGGCTATCAAGGCCAGCCAGACGGACAAGGCTGATGAGTTCAGTGCGATGGATGAGGTTTACCAACAGCTCCTTGCATTCCTGTGTATGCCTCCATTTGCGGGAGGTACGCCTCGCAAGGAGTTTACCGGTACTATCGGCGAATTAAAATCATATCTCGATATTGAGGGGATGAGTTTCTCTATGCAGCAGCGCATAGGTACCCCGAAAGCATTTTCGGATTATTTGAAGCGCGGCAAGAAGGAGTGGTTGGCGCTAGGGCTAGGCATTGATTTTGGTAACCGGGGTAAAGATGGTCGAAAGGTGCGGATTTGCTTAACACCTGAGGCTTTGGGTATACCTAAAACCTTAGCAATAGTGGAGGTGCTAAAAGACCTACCACCGGTATTTTAGTGCTGCAGGTGCTGCAGGTGCTGGTATTATCTTTCATTCCCCTCCTAACAATAAAATGCCAAATATTCAGGTGGGGGACAGGAAGGGTTCAATACACCCTATTAAAAGGGTTTTCTGGTTGCAGCACTTGGAGCACCTCCTACATTTCTCTCCCCAGAAAGGGTGGCAAATAGTATGCACAGTCTTTCACATAGACATCCGAGCCGCCGTGGCAGCGGCTCGGAGTGTGATATATAGTATTACACGGGGTATTACACAGTCTTTCACGCCTGACCCTACGGACAGTGGGCTTCGCCTAACTTCTTCCACTTTTCCTTGCGGAGGACCGCGCCCATGTCGAGGATTTGTACCCAAACCCTCTTCCCCTTGAACCCCTGCTCGGCGAGCACCTCACAGACGTAGTTCGCGTAGCCGTTGCGGTTGCTGCCGTTTTCGAAGACGGCCACCTTGAAAATGGTAGGGGATGTCCATATAGCGTCCTTGGCGAGAGGCTCCTTGCCGCTCTGAAAGTATTTTCGCACTTCCTCATGAGCCGGGAGGAGGGTTTCTGGCTCAGGGCCTCCGCAGGCCGCGAAGAGCAGGCAGCAGGATGCAAGCCATCTCATTTGCAGTGACCTTCATAGACGACCGCCTTCACCCCGCCGGGGGTATCGGTGCGCTTGTCGACTGTGTAGCCCTTGGAGCAGGCCTGTTCTTTACCGAGCCAACGGCCCAGCGCCTCCCCGCGCAAAGTTTCGGGGTCTCCGTTGACCAGACCATTATAGGCGTCGGTTGAAATGACGTAGCGAAAGCCTTGGGAGCCGTCCGGGCGCTGGATGAGGGTGCCTGTGCCGTCCATCAACTTGAAGGCGGAATCAAAATCGCCTCCATAAAAGGCCATTTGGGACGGGGTGCAGCCGCAAGCTGCTAGGGCTAGAATAGTTAGGGGGATTCGTTTCATGGCGGAACTCCTGCTGTTTCATAGGAAACGGCCACCTTTAAAAGGTGGCCGGGGAGTTAGTAACCGTCCAAAGAACGGCGCAGCGTATTCACGCTAGGCGCTGTTATATTTCGCCGCCTCCCCAACCCGAGGTTGGTAGGCAGCACAGTGGTGACGGCTGGTGCTACAGCCGCTTTGGCGAGGTTACTAAGCCCCACGTCCGTTTCCGGACGCAGGAGGATTAAAGCATAGCGGCAAAGCTTCGGCAATTTCCTCATGGGTTTGCCGAGGGGTTTCTGTGTCCCACCAATGTCCCATGGGCTCCTGTTTCGACCTTTCTAGATAGGCAAAGCCCGCCGTGGTAGCGGGCTTTGCTTTATTCGGCCTACGCATTGTTAGGGCGCTAGGCGGTTGTGACTTCAGATCGGGTAAAGCTGAAATCGGTCTTCTGGGTGTAGATATCCATATCTTCTATGACCGAGTAGCGGACTACTACTGTGCCGTTTTCGTCCAGTTCGTCGTAGCTCCAGTAGTCGATATCGCGCCCTTTACGCTGCTTCGCAGACCAATCGGTCTGAACCAGCGTGTGGTTGGCAGGAACACCAAGTTTGGTCTTCGTTTCGTCATCCATTTTTCTCACCTCCTTTCATATTTTGAATAATACCATAGGCATGGATGCACTTCGCAAGACTCTGGAGGGAAAAAGGCGATTATTTCTTCTTGTCGGTTTGGGGCTTTTGGGGGGCCTTGTTCTCCTGCTTGCTGCTGCGGTCAGTATCTCCGCGTCCAGAGTTGGGGATGGATTCCTTCTGCGTGGAAGCGGGGTGCTTTTGCGCGTATTGCTTGGTTACGAATTCGCCGCTCTTGGAGCTGCGGTATCCGGGGTGGCTATTCTTGGACATGGTGTATTTCTCCTATTTCCAGATGTTTGACATGAAGTTGATGATGCGGGTGAGTTTGGTTTGGGTGGGTGGGTGTGCTGGTATAACGGTGGCGGATACCTCCTGTTGTTGATCGAAATGTTGTGCCAGCGCCTTTTGGGTGCGGATTTGTTCGTGCTGGGCTTGTGCCGGGGACCATTCCCCGCACTCAATGACCCGGCTCCGGTCAATGATGTAGTGTGAGCGGCATGGGATGTTCCAGTTGCCCACGGAGGGAGAGAGGGTCACGGTTTCGCCGTCGAAGTTGATATTCCAGCCCTTGGGATTGAGAGGAGTGTTCACCTCCGTCCCACAGCCGCAACAGCAACTGTGGGTGACGGCACCGAATTCAGGTGAGATGTAGAGGATGCCTGGTTCTAACTGTTCTGGGACATACTGGACAAATTCGGGGGTAAGCCGCAGGTGTTTGAGCATTAGCTGTTGCCCTCCCACTGGTCTGTGTCGGTGGTGTATGAGACGTGGGCTTTACCCTCGTAGTCCCGGTAGAAGCCGCGAAGCTGCTTCCACATGATGACGGCCTGCATGGCGTTCATACCGTTGAGCTCGGCAATCTGGATGTTCGAGGAGTACAGATTTTCCCCGTCATCCACCATGGAAACCTTCGCATGCATGGTTGCACGGTTGTCGGGGGTGCTTAGTGTTACCTGCATCATCCCGCCAAGTCCGGTCTCGCCAAGGTTGACGCTCATGCCCACGTCGATAAAGGAAATTCCCATTTCCTCCAACTTGTGGATGATCGCAGCCTTGGCTGCCCCTCCGTCCATACACAGGAAGACGAAGGTGAGGCCGTCGAGGTGGTGGAGGTTGGTTTCGTCCAACGCTACGGGCACAGTCTCAATACCGTGGCGCATCTTAGAGTAAATACCGTAGAGGTAATCCACTTTTTTGGGCTGGGTGTTGAGTTCTTCCAAGGAAGCTGCACCGGGTGCGCGGAAGGCGTTGTGGTTGAGGAAGTCATCGCCATCAATGAGGCGGATGAGCGGTACAGGCGTTTTTGCGACGAGGTCGAGGACGTAAGAACCAGTGCCGCCAAGGCCCACGATCCCTACCCGCTCGTTACTCAACAGGCTGGTGAGCCCTCCGATGCCTACCCGGCCTGATGCGGTTTCCGGGTATTTGAAGATGCTGGTCTCTTCATCTTCAAGCGGGCGGTTGACGCGGGGGGTCATCTCGGGGTGAACCGCTTGGACGGGGCCAGAGATAAGCTCGGCGTAGGTCGTCATCTTGTGGTGATAATCAGTGTATTGACCATTTTGGGGCTTATTGGAAAAGTGGAACTGCGCCGTCAGGCCTGCCCCGGTGGGGTAGGAGCCAAGGCTGTTATTGCCAAGGCTAAGCGGTGATCCGTTCTGCTGGCAGGGCATTTCCCCAACAAAGTACACTTGATGGTTATCCGGCTGGAGCGTGGTTTCGCCAGCAAGGTGGAGAGGGGAGATCAAGATCCCCCGCACCACTTTGCCGGAAGGGGTGAAGTAGGGGACATCACGCATAACCAGCGAGCTGTCCCGAACTTCCACATAGTACCCTTCGTCGCGAAGCTGCTGCAGGTCCTTACTACGAGCGAACAGTTGCGGTGACATTGAAGACAGTCCCTTCTTGCTTAACTTTCACGGCGTTTCCCTCGGTCAGGGTGCCCTTGTGGGGCTTGCTGGCGGCGTGGGTGAAGGTCATCAGGTAGATGATTTCCGGGTTGGGAATCATACCCGCCAAGGCCAAGACCTGTTCGAAGCTGATGGTCTTATAGTCGATAGTGTACCGGCGACCGTTGATGACGATGACAAACTCCTTCTCAGGCTTGGGGGCCGTGATGAAGTGCTCGATGCCAGGCTCGTTCAGGTCGATGAGGTCTTCGCGCTCAATCAGGCGGTCTTCGCCCCCACGGACTTCAAGGAACACGGCATACCCCTCGGCGGGCTTGGCCAGCTTATGGAGTTCCTGACCGCTGATGATGGGCTTGCCCCACTCCATCTGCTTGTCGTCGATGGTGAACTTGAAGGTGCGGTCGGTGCGGAAGGCAATGAAGCGTTCCGCCCCGCTGGCCTGCAGGTCGTAGGTCTCGTCAAGCCGCACATCCTCGAAATCGCCGGAAGGCAGGATGGCGAGGAGGCTATATTCTCCGACGGGCGTGAGGCCGCTGATGGCGAGGATTTGGCGGCCCATGGGGATGGGATCGGTCAGAACCAGTTGGCGGAACTGCAACCCTCCCTCGGCGATGTTGATGGAGTAATGACCATGGGTATGGCCTTCTGCTTGGCCCGGGTGGGTTGCCGTGTTAATGTCCATTTAAGTGACTTTCGTAGTTACTGGTCCGGTTGACCACCTGAAGCTTCCGTGCGAGGGTGGTCTAACCATATGGACAGTGAGACGACATGTAAGCCGCGTCAAGTGCAAAACGTTAGACAGCGTCCATTTTGTTAACCAGAGCAGAGCGAGCCGGATGCAAATTATTGAAAACCTTGGAAGAAGAGTGCTCGAAAAAAGAGCAGACAAAGGGATTAGGGAAGCCGCCAAGGAAATCGGCGTGAGCCATGGCACCCTTTCACGCATAGAACGTGGCTTCATGCCCGATATGCATACATATAAGAAAATATGCGATTGGCTGGGCGAAGACCTCCCAGCACCGACTCCGATTGAAGGCGATTTACCAGAAGTCCACTTCCGCAAAGCTCCAACTGTAAGCCCAGAACTAGCTACGGCTCTGGCAGAGCTGATATTATACGCCCAACGCCAGATGCACAGATTACAGCAAGGCTAAACCGTGGTCAGGCGGAAGGAAACTGATGAAGATGACCGTAAGCTCCGAAGGGGCTTTCCTACTTGGTGTGAGAACGCTTCTTTAGGTTTTAGGAGAGAGCTTGGCCTTGATCCCAATGCCCCTCTAGACCCACGAAAGCTAGCTGAGTATCTGAAGGTAGTGATTTGGACGCCCGGCAGCATTGAAGATTTGCCAGAATCTACGTTGAAACGTCTTACAGAGCATGAGCCGGAAGACTGGTCCGCAGTGACCATAAAAGTAGGAGCGGCATATCTTATTATTCACAATGATACCCATAATGCCGGACGTAGCAACAACACGCTTTGCCACGAACTCTCACATATCATTTTAGAGCATCCGCCTGCCCAAGTGTTCTTCTTCCAGCAAATGATGGTTATGAATCATTACAACCCGGAGCATGAGGCAGAAGCAGACTATTTCGCTGCGGCACTATTGTTGCCGCGTGCAGCTTTGCTTAATGCCTTCACAATAGGGCATGACGATGAATCCTGTGCGAGACATTTTGGTACGAGCGTTGAGTTGATTCGTTTGCGAAAGAATATTACCGGAATAAGGCGCCAGTTAGGCTATAGGCAAGCAAACGTCGAATAATTAACTAATCCCATCTACCAATTGTCCCAGGAGTGTCCCAAAAGCTAAGTTTGTGAAGGGAATTAGAGGAAAGAAGAGGGTCGGAAAGCCCAACCCGCTTGAAACTTACTGGTGCTGGAGATCGGATTCGAACCAACGACCTACGCATTACGAATGCGCCGCTCTACCAACTGAGCTACACCAGCACTGCGTGCGGTTTTAGGGGATGGTGCGGACGGCGTCAACTGT
>SEFP01000023.1 GCA_004144185.1 Sphingobacteriales bacterium
AACATGGTACGTGTGGATGTTTTCCATAACGATGTTGAACAGGCCCTCCGTCGCCTGAAGAAGCTCATGAACCGCGAAGGTCTCTTCCGCGAACTGCGCCAACGCCGTTACAACGAAAAGCCCTTTGAAAAGCGCGCCCGCCTGAAGCGCGAGGGTGTACGTCGTTCTAAGAAGAACGAAAACAAACGCAACTACGAAATGTAGTTTGCCTATGAAAAAGCCCCGGTTACCCGGGGCTTTTTCTTTTCGATATGAGGCTGACTTGTTAGGCAGCCGGTTGGTTGTTCTGATTGCCACCTCGATTGCCGTTCTGGTTGCCGTTCTGATTGTTCCCCTGCTTTGGCGGGGGCATCTTCATGGCGACGAGATGACGACGATCCTCCTGGTTTTCCAAGACCTCGAGACGGCCAGCCTTTTTGGACATGGCGTGCGAGACGCTGGTGGTGAGCAGGAGCGCTTCGACGTGAGCATCACGATGACCGACGGCGGCGCCGAGAGCGGTCTGGACCGTGGCCTTGAGGGCCGCGATTTCCTGATCCTTCAGTTCGTTCGACGACCGCAGCGTGCTGTTCTGCTGCATTTGAACCGACAGAGTATCAATTGCCTCGAGGCGCTTGAACTCGGTCTTTTCGATATGCCTCACAACGAGCGGCCACATTTGGAAGAACAGCTGGGGAGATACCTCACCGGTCGTTCCGAAAAGCGCGTTGATTTCCGGCTGGATACGCCGAAGATCATTCACGACCTTGGAAAGACCGCCCTGACGCGCACGGAAGGTGTGCAGCAGGGTGCCGACATCGGTCACGTCTTCATCGAAGTACTTGTTCGCTTCGGCAAAGACCAGTTCGTAGCCTTCGAGGCGGGCCTTGAGGGCCTTGTTCTCGGCTTCGAGTGTCTTCTTCTCGGTTTCGATCGTCTTCTTTTCGGTTTTCAGGCCCGGCAATTCGCTTGCCGGACGGCCGAAGAGCCAGTAGATGGTGCCGATTACGCCGATGATCACCAGCGTGATCAGGATGAGGTTCAGCACGTTGACGCTGTAGATGCTGTCGATGGCCTGACCCAGGGGGGTGAACCAAAAGTCGTTGACCTCATTTTCGAGAATGACCGTTTCGCGGATGACTGTCATTTCTTGTTCCTCTTGAACAGGCTGCATTGCAGCACACAGTGTAGGATAAGGGTGAAGAGTTGGAGCCGGTTTTAGCCGGCTTTGTTGAAAAGGTTGTAGTTACCCTTAGTTATTGGGATGTGAGACTTGTTTTGCAAGGGTTGATGGGCTACAAGCCTGATATGGATTTACGCGACCAAGGCCTTAAAATTTTAGAACGGTTTGCCGCCGTTGAAGCAGATTTACAAAACCCGGATGTGGTAAGTGATATTAGCCGCATGACCTCGCTTAACCGAGAATACTCGGACATGAAGGATGTGGTTGAGGCTTTCAAGGTTTACCTGAAAATGCTGGACCAGAAGGAAGAGGCCCAGCAAGTGATGGCGGATACGACCGCTGACAAGGACTTTAGGGACCTTGCCCAGTTGGATTATGAAGAAGCCATTGTGGCCTTGCCCACCATGGAAGAGGCCTTGAAGATCATGCTTCTGCCCAAAGATGAAGATGACGGGCGCAACGTTATGCTGGAAATCCGCGCCGGTACGGGTGGAGATGAGGCTGCGATTTTTGCGGGTGACCTGTTCAGGATGTACACCGCCCTTGCCGCAGTGCTGGGTTGGAAGTTTGAAGTGCAGGACTCTAATGAAGCTGAAAAAGGCGGCTACCGTGAAATTATTGCCCGCGTGGCCGGGGCGAATGTGTTCCGTCAGTTGAAGTTTGAAAGCGGCGTACACCGTGTGCAGCGTGTGCCCGCCACCGAAACCCAAGGCCGCGTACACACCAGTGCCGCCACGGTTGCCGTGCTGCCGGAAGCTGAAGAAGTTGATGTAAAGATTGAAGATAAAGACCTGCGGATCGACGTCTTCCGCAGCAGCGGACCGGGCGGACAGAGCGTGAACACGACCGACAGCGCCGTGCGGATTACCCACCTTCCCACCGGGCTTGCGGTATCTTGCCAAGATGAAAAAAGCCAGCTGAAAAACAAGGATAAGGCTATGAAAATCCTTCGTTCCCGCTTGCTTGCAGCGAAGCGCGAAGAGGCTGCGATTGCACGGGGGGCGGCGCGGAGTGCGATGGTGGGCAGCGGTGACCGTTCGGAGAAAATTCGGACCTACAACTACCCGCAGAACCGGGTGACCGACCACCGGATTGAGCTTACACTTCATAACCTTCCGGACATTATGATGGGTGGTAAGAACCTTGTTGAACTGCTGAACGCCCTGCAACGGGCTGATGAAGCTGAACGTCTGTC
>SEFP01000024.1 GCA_004144185.1 Sphingobacteriales bacterium
CCATTGAGCCAGAGCTTTTGCAAAGCCCCGCTGCGGTTGTATTGCATGCGCTGGATATTACCCCCGGGATCGGTGCTTAGCACCGGTCTTCCCAGGCCGTCATACTGCACCGCGGTTGCAAAGACTTCTGTGCTTAAAAGCGTAGATTCCGGCAGACCGGCCCAGTTGATGCTGCCTTCCCCGGTATTCAGGTTCACAGTAGGATTACTCAATAGTCGCTGTTGCGTTTCCCTTACCGCACCTTTAAAGTCGTAGCGTTCCACGGTTTGTTTGCCGCCCTGGTCATAATGCTGCCATAAGGCCCCGCGCATATTGTAAGTTGCCGCATCAGGATGCGTTTCGCCATAGATCCAGTGTTCGGCGAGCCCTTCGACGGCGCTCCCGGTGACATTAAGAAAACGGGCTACCGGTCTGCGTAAGACATCATAATCCATATAGGTGCGGCGTTCTTCGGTATCCCAGGCGTAGAGCGGTTGGCCGGCCACATCCAATAAGGTGTAAGCCGTACCGCTATCGATACTTTGCTGGAAGCAGGGCGCCTGCAGCATATTGTAGCGGTACTGCAGGCAGGCTACCGGTGTAGCGGATGCCGATTGGTTCGCATCAATGACCTTTAAGCGGTTGCCCTGTATATCCAGTATCTCGTACCCTTCGACGGTGCTCAGGGTGACATCCGTTAAAGGATTCAGATGCTGTATGGTATAAAAACCACGGGCCAGGCTGTCAGTATGCACAATCGTCGGGGTATTCGCATGCGCCGCTGCTTTCTGGGCAGCCAGGGCTTCAGCAGTGCCCATACCGCCATCAAAGCGTTCGTTGTACCACCAGCTTTCCAGTACGGTATCATTGGCATCATAGATGGCCTCCTGCCAGCTGGTCCATACGGTGCGGCTAAAGGTACCATCCGGCATCCGCGTTTCCTGTACCCGGCCCAGTGGATCGTAATACAAGCTCGGGCTCACGCCTTGCGCCGCCGCCTGCTCGGTAGTATCACATTCATGAGAGGTACTGAAGAAAGGCTCGTATTGCATCACTTCCTTGCCCTTGTTGTTATAGACGGTACGGCCGGTACCGATCCACCCTTCGACGGAGCTCAGGGTGACATTCGTATGCGGTTCGCAGTTATGCTTGTGCATGAGTATTCTTCCCAGGCCATCGCTGTAGCTCATCCGGATCAAAAAAAGCGGGTCATTGTCTGAAGCGCCAAAAGTAGGCTCGCTGCAGGCGATTATGGCCACGCGGGCGGGGCCATTACTCCAGTCGTAGACACAGCGCCAGCTGGCATGCTGCAGTAATTCCTCGGCGTAGGTTTCCGGGTCCTGCCAGAAAGCCGCCTGGTGGGCCAGGTCACTGCTGCCATCCACATCGATCTGCTCATCAGGATCATCGAGCTCCGCCAGCAGGCTGTCGCCTTCAGTACCATTGTCTTTGCCTTTAAGCGCCATGGCCACGGCCATCCCCAAAGCATCGTACAGGATCTCGCTGACATTCTCATTGGCATCCTGCAACGCTACCGGCTGCAGGTTATGCCAGTTGTAGCCCAGGATAGTACTGGTATTGCCCAGGGCATCGGTGGTGCTTTTGGGCAACAGGTAAGTGTTGTCCCAGAAGGCTACTGTGGTCGCCACCTGCCAGGGATCGATAAAGCGCTCCGGCGTGTAGAATTTATCTTTGGGTGAACTACCATACAGCGCTCTTCCGGAAGGCAGCCACCAGCCTTCTTCCCCTGTAAGCGGTACATAGGCCGCTTCGGCCATTATGGTATTACTGACCCGGCTGCCATAGAGGCTACTTAAGCCTGCAGTACTGTACACTTTCTGGTAGCTTTCATAAGGTAATGCTTGCACCTCAAGCTCACCGGCTCCTAATACGGCACTCGCCGCATCATTGTAAAACAAAGTCTTGCTGTGGCTGAGCAATCGTTTGGTATTTACTGCCGGGGTATCGAAGTAATCAATGGCTACGGTGTAGGAAGCAGCATTTTTGAGCTCATCGATGGTGTACAGGACGCCGGCAGGCGGCGCTATTTTTAGTTCATAGGCCATTTGCTCATAAGGCAAAGGCAGGCGGTAGTTAAGGGCCTGGTTAGTGATCTCATTGGTGTAAAGGGATAAACTGTAAGTGATATGGGTTTTGCTCTGCTCCTGCTGCACGATAGCCGGTAGCGTAGGGTCCGTATGCCTGCGGGCGTAGGCAATACTGGCCTGCTGTTCGACCTGGCCATAAGGGTCGGTGGCCAGTACAAAGCTGTGGCTGATGCGGGGGTCTTCTTTATTTCCCTCACAGCTAAAGGCGATCTGTTGCTGTTGCAGGCTCATAAAGCTGCC
>SEFP01000007.1 GCA_004144185.1 Sphingobacteriales bacterium
GCAGGGTGGGCCATTATAGACGCTTGGAAGAAGAAGCACGGTAAGCCTAAAAAGTACCAAGTATTCGATGATCCGGTGCTCGACAGGATGGTGCAGAGCTTTTACAAAACATACTTCTGGGATAAGATCTGGGGTGACAAGATCCGGAGTCAGGCGTTCGCCAATGATCACTATGACGCAGCCGTAAATCACGGCAATAAAAAAGCCATCATTCTAGCGCAAATAGCGCTGGATCAGGTGGAGACCGGCCGGATGGATATTTCCTTACTCGACAAAATCAACAACACGCATGCAGCCTAGAAAACTTCTAATCGTTGGCGCCGTGCTGCTCGCTTCTTGCAGCCGTACTACTTGCCCGCCGTGTCCGACCGCTGGTATTGTGGCCGTCCCAGAAACGCAAGTTTCTCCTGTACATGTTGTGTGGGTTGATACCATCCGGGTGCCAGCCCCGTATCCGGTAGTCGACAGTATTGTTTTCCGGAAAAACGATAGCCTTCATGACGCGTTGCTGGTAAGCAACTACAGGTTGGCCCGGATCAAAGAATACCTGCGCATCATCAACCGGAATCCCAGCCAGGTGAAGTTCATCAGAGGCTGGCTGAATCGTGTATTTCTGGAATAATCTCATCCCCTTCCTGAATTACCGAAATCCTGTGCAACATAATCTGTGCAGGATTTTTTATTTTTAGTGCAGACCATTAGTTGTAAACGTTGTAGCCTTGGTTAAGACAAAAACTTATTTTTCACTTTTAGAAAACATTCACTACTGATCTGAACCATAATTTAAGGATGATAAATTACGAACGCATTCTTGTTGCAACTTAAAAAGCCCTCAAACTCCCTAAAATCAACCACTTTAAAAATTATTTTACCTAATTGCAAAACTTGTTTGTTTTGCTTTTAATCTTGTTGTTATCTTTGCATGAGTTTACCAAGGATATCATGGATCAAAACGAAGATTTCCAAGAAGAGCATAGAATCGAAGAGGCCTCCAAAAGATCAGTTGAGAGGAGCGCAGCTTACCCAGCCGTTAGTATCGAAGAAGCTCTGGCTTTTTCCAATGAGCTGTACAAAGCTTTTCGAAGTGAATATACAAAAAGAGATACTATTTCTAAGGTCGTAGAAAGCAGCAGTATTAATCGTACTGTTGGGGCAGCAGGACACTACGGGTTTTTAGAGCGCGAAAAAGATTCCTACAGAATTTCAGAATTGTACAAAACCATATTCAGAAATCTATCGGATAACGATACTGCTCAGGCCTTATTGCGTGCGTTTTATAATCCCAAACTTTATAAAGAGCTGGTGGATAAGTATGATGGTGACGAGCTACCTACTAGATTGGCTCCCACGCTCGCTGCATTCCACAGAATTACTGACTCCGCAGCACCTTTTGCAGCAGAAGTATTTTTAGAAAATGCAAGGTTTGTTGGGGTGCTAGGAGAGGATAATGTTCTTAACTACAAGAGAAGAGCGCTCGAATTAAGTGACCCAGATATCAAAATAGGAAGTAAGGGCGAGGATTCTCCTTTTAGATCAGCTGAAAACACCTACAATCGTGAAGTTCCTTCCCAAGAGAAAGGGGATCTGTTTTCACCGCCAGCAGTTGTGCAACAACCAATAGAAGAAGCATCGCAGACAACATCTCAAAAACTACTGCCAGAAGTGGCTGATGGGGAGCGCCTCTCAATTAAATTAACTGGAGGTAAGTATGCTTATCTTACTTATCCACGTGATTTGAACGAAAAAGACTTTGAGATTCTCCGCTTGCAGCTTCAAGCTTTAGCCCTTACTATCTAAAAATACAGAGATGTTTTTGATTGAGCCGCAGGTACCAGATCGTTTCATTACGACAGTAGACACGAACTATTTGTTAAAAATATCTGAAAATAGCGCAACCTTTGCAGTTGTGCTTACCTTCGCGGTGACATTGGTCCTGGGAGTTTCTACTCCATACTGGCTGCATCGCACTAGTAACCTTATTAAGAACCGGCAACTGGTAATTGCCGGTTCTTTGCGTTTATACCTCATTGGTGCAAGTCCAAAATGCAACGAGGCTGCTAAGAAATGCCTTATTATCCAACCCTTAAAATTTGAAGACCAATGTCAAAGAAGTCTACAGGTTTGTGCCCCAAATGTGGACACCTAAAAAATAAGGAAATATTTTGTAGGACTATAACCGTAAAAGGTGTAGTGCGTATCCCTACAAACGGTCAGTTTTTCCATTTTTGGGTGTGCGATTGCGCGCGCAAGTAAGCTCAGAACGTCTGCATACTGAGGGTGTTACCAGCTCCTTTAGTAGAGTTCTCAAGCCCTTCCTCCGAAAGTAGGAAGGGCTTGTCTTTATTGTACTTTTAGGTATTATATACATCATTTAGGCATTACCTCCATGAGTCGTCTCCTCTTTCTAGCCCTGATCGTCTTCAATCTTGCTGGAGCTGTTATAGATCTGTATCGCATGGCCACCGAGATGCACGACTTGAAGCCTCAGATGATTCCGGAACTCGGCTGTTACAAATTGATGATTGGTAAGTATGTGGCGTCCTACGAGGAACTGGGCGTACCGGAAGGGACTGTCGACTGAAGCTCGTGAATTACGATCTGCACCTCTTTAGCTGAAGAGTACAGCCGCCGACACAGCTTATCCATTTCCCATCCAGAAATAAAGTAAATGGAGCTGCTGTCCATCAATTCGCTGAAAAGCAATTGTAATCGGTCAATTGGATCGTCGGGGTTGAAATTGCAGGCTAATGCCAGCTCCAGATATGGCTCTGTGTCCAAATCTTCCGCTGAATTAAAAATGTGTGCATCAGGATGCTCCAGCTGTAGTCGCTGTTTTGCAGCTGAGAACTCATAGGACACCAGCTCTGGATCGCGGTTAAGAGTTGGTGTCCTATGAGAAATATCTTGCACATCGTTCCGGAAATTAAGACCAATCTGATTTATTACTTCATAGCCCCAAAACGGGCACCTCGTAATCGAAGCGCCCGCTGGATCTGGTTTTCTAAAGAGGTTATTTCTGAGTCAGGTTCATTGAAAAAGGGACCGTGGTGCTATCTGCGTGTACATTCAACCGTGTATTAGGTATCACGATTGAGTATTTCCCATCTTTGAGCGTGATAATAGCACTTCCGTTGGTAGTCTCAGTTGCCATATAAGCTTCTTTCTGAATGGGCATACTAATTTCAAGACCTACTTGGTTAGACTCTAGCGAGCGGTCCTCATCATAAACTTGGTAAGTGCCGGCGGCAAGGCTATCCTTGAAAAGTAGAAAAAGCAGCATTTCAGTTCTGCCATCCGTTAAGTTAGTGGCACCAATCGTCAACTGCTTCTTATCACTGGTGAGTCTGAAAAAAGTACCAGTACCTCCATAGGCATAGGTTTTCCCGTTCAGTGTGATACTACCACTGCTGGTACTACCAGTACCGTTGGTTCCAGGGGTAGTGGTACTGCTTGAACTGTCATCCTTCTTGCAGGAAGTGAAGGCTACAGTCAGCGCCAAGGCGCTGAGAAGAATTTTTTTCATGATGTGGAAGAGAGTATAGAATAGTGTTTAAAAAACCCTGCAACTTGCAGGTGGCCGTGAAAATACTCTTTCAACGATACCAAAGCAAGGGTGGTAAGCAGAGGACACTTCACTATTCAACTAAAGTGGTTTCGTTTTCCGGCGCAGTTCTTCTTCCATACGCTCTTTCTCGCCGTGCGTATAAATCATCGTCGTGCTCATCTTAGTATGCCCGTACTGGCTCGACACCGCGTGTAACGATATCCCCGTTTCGCGCTTATCGTCACCTCCCAGCCCCTTAAAGCTGTAGAGAGATACGTTCAGACCCAAATCATCTTTTACAATGTCCTTCCAGTTCTTGGAGGCATAGTCCGCCGGCATGCGCCGTGGTCCAGGCATAAAATACTTGGAAAAGACGAACCAGGTAGGTGGTTTGCTTTCCAGCTTCATTTTCCGGAGCGTCTTCATCAGGCCATCCGGAATCGGCACCTGCCGAGCGATACGGGTTTTGCTGCCGCCGTCGCGTGGGTATAAGTTAATATAGGCACTGTTCCAGTCGATATCGCAGATTCGGATCGAGAAGATCTCGTTTGGCCGGATACCGGTCTGATATTCCGTATCCAAGTAGTCGTAGAAGCGTGGCCACTTCAGCTGGAGGGTGGATTTAATCATCTCCCGCTCTGACTTCGAAGCGTGCCGGTGCACATTGGTTTTAATGGCAGGGCGCTCTTTGATCTTAGTGGCCGGATTATACTCCAGCGCTTCGAATTCAACCAGCTCAGACAGGATGCAAAGCAGATAGCCCTTGTATTTATTGTAGAAGTTTCCGGTAACCTCTTGGCCTTTACCTTCTTTATCGTAATCAGCCTGGCGATCGCGTACCATCTGGGACATGATTTCCTTAATGTGCATACGGCGGATCTCCCGGATCGGTTTGACATCCAGCTGCAGGGCAGTGGCCGCCCGCTGTGCAAATCGCAATCCTGTTTTAAAGCAACCGTAGGACTTATTGGCCAAGTGGGGGCGTTTCTCCTCCAGGGCAAACGCGATCGCCTCATTGAACGGCCGGTCGGCCAGTGCTACTTCTTTGGGCGTCTCCTGCTCCAATTCTTCCTTTTCACGCTGAATGCGTTGGAGGTAGGCTTCGATCTTCTCGTGATGTGGATTCCAGCCGGATTTGAGATGCTCGGTGAGCAGCGCTATAATGGCTTTGCCTTCGGCACGGCGCTCGGCGGCCGTCTTCAGGTAGTTGATGCCGAGGCGAACAGGGTAGTGTTTACGTACCTGGCAGGTAGGGCACGTGTGCCGGAAGCCGACGTACCACTCGCGTGACACGTCAGCTCCGCACTCGTTAAGTGTGGGTTCTGTAAAACCTTGTTTGGTCATAACCGTTTGACTTTTTGTTTGACAAAATCAGACGGCGCTTCGGAAACATAGACCGGACGCGGCTTTCAGAGCACTGAGCGGAGAGAGAGGGATTCGAACCCCCGGTACCCTTGCGAGTACTTCGCATTTCGAGTGCGACCCATTCGACCTCTCTGGCATCTCTCCATAAATAGCAAAACCCGCGACTGGCGCGGGTTTTTGGAAGCGGAGAGAGAGGGATTCGAACCCCCGGACCTGTGACAGTCTTCGGTTTTCAAGACCGACGCAATCGACCACTCTGCCATCTCTCCGCGGCGAAAGTAAGGCGGTAACTTTAGTTGCCAAAATCCAAAATCGGATTTTTTTCGTTTCTATATCGCATGACAGGCGTTTACACCTTGATTTTTTAAACTTTTTGTCCCTCCATCGTCTAATTACCATGAAAAAACGATCGTTTCTGTCCGGAATGCTGCTCCTTTCCGGAACGCTTTTCGGATGTGCGCAAACCTCCGAAAACTATTCCCATTCTCAAACCTTCCAGAATATGAATCAAACGGCTGTCACCGCTCCTCAAACCAAAACAATGGATACCGCCACGTTCGGCGCCGGCTGCTTCTGGTGTACGGAAGCGCAGTTTCAACAGCTTAAAGGCGTCGAAAAAGTGGAAAGCGGCTACTCGGGCGGTACGGTTGCAAATCCAACCTATAAGCAGGTCTGCACCGGTACTACCGGTCATGCCGAAGTGACCCGCATCGTCTACGATCCAACCGTCATTAGTTATGATGAACTGCTGGCCGCATTCTGGCAAACCCATGACCCCACCCAGCTGAACCGGCAGGGAGCGGATGTAGGCACGCAATACCGTTCAGTGATTTTCTACCATAATGCCGATCAAAAGCAAAAAGCAGAAGCTTACAAGCAATCACTGACTACGGAAAAAGCGTTTAGCGGACCGGTCGTAACCGAAATTTCTCCGGAAAATGCTTTTTACAAGGCGGAAGATTACCACCAGAATTATTACAATGAAAATGGCAGTCAGCCGTATTGCCAGATGGTCGTCCGCCCCAAACTGGACAAGTTCAAGAAAGTATTTGCGGATAAACTGAAGTAACAGTAGCCGACCGGTATACCGATATAAAGACTTTTTTGATGAAAGCCGCCCTCAGGACGGCTTTCATTGTTTTAAACCGGATGCACTGATGCAAGCCTAGAATTTTATGCGTTGGATCCGCATCGCATTCAAAACAGCCAGCAAGGCTACGCCTACATCTGCAAATACCGCTTCCCACATCGTAGCCAGTCCGCCCGCACCCAGGGCCAGTACAATGCCTTTAACCACAAAGGCAAAGATGATGTTTTGCCACACAATCCGGTTCGTGGCCTTCCCCACACCAATCGCGCGCGGAATCTTTGAAGGCTGGTCCGTCTGGATAATAACATCCGCCGTTTCGATAGCCGCGTCGGAACCAAGTCCACCCATCGCCATCCCGACATCACTCAGCGCCAATACGGGTGTATCATTAATGCCATCGCCTACAAAGGCTATCACCTTTTTGGGGTCTGTCTTCAACGCTTCCACTTTCTTCACTTTGTCTTCCGGAAGCAGGTCGCCAAATGCCTGATCGATGCCGAGTTTTTTAGCGACCCCATCTACTACGGCCTGCTTGTCGCCGGACAGCATTACGGTTTCAATATTCAGTTCATGCAGTGCTTGAATGGCTTCAGCGCTGTCTTCTTTGATTTCATCCGCAATGGTCAGATAGCCGGCCAGCTTTTGGCCCACGGCCACCAGGACAATCGTTTCGGTAATGGTGTTGATGTCCCCGGGAACCACGATTCCGGATTGGGCCATCAGTTTGGCATTGCCTACTAAGACTTCGGTGCCGTTCAATTTGGCTTTAAGGCCATGTCCGCTGATCTCTTCCAGCCCATCTACCTGGATTCCCTTTGCGGCATCGCCCACATACTGAACCACTGCCTGTGCAATCGGGTGGGTCGAAGCCGATTCCAAAGCCGCCGCCATTGGCAGCCATGTTGCTGCATCCATCCCAATGCTTTTAACCTCCTGAACCTTGAATACGCCTTTGGTGAGCGTTCCGGTTTTATCCATCACCACCGTATTCACCTGGGTCATCAGATCCAGGAAATTAGACCCCTTAAACAAAATGCCGTTGCGGGAGGCTGCGCCAATGCCGCCAAAATAGCCCAGTGGAATCGAAATCACCAAGGCACACGGACAGGAAATAACCAGGAAGATAAGCGCACGATACAGCCAGTCCCGGAACTGATAGTCGCTCACCAGGAAATAAGGCAACAGAGTAATGAGAATCGCCAGTATCACCACAATCGGCGTGTAGATGCGAGAGAATTTACGGATGAACTGCTCGGTCCTGGCTTTTCGGGTGGTCGCTTCCTGAACCAGCGAGAGAATCCGGGCCAGCGAGCTGTCGTTGTACAGCTTGGTTACGTTCAGCTCGATTACCTTACCCTGATTGATCATCCCGGCCAGCACGGTTTCGCCTGCTGCTATCTCAGAGGGTTTGCTTTCGCCCGTGAGCGCAGCGGTGTTGAATGTGCTTCCACCTTCTGTGACCAGCGCTCCATCCAGCGGTACTTTATCGCCTGCTTTAATCTGGATTCGGTCGCCTATTTGCACATCATTCGGCGGTACTTCGGTAAAATGGTCGCCGCGCTTCACGAATGCTGTGGCCGGCCGGATATCCAGCAGCGCTTTAATACTGCGCTTGGCTTTGTTTACAGCGGCGTCCTGAAACAATTCGCCGATATTGTAGAATACCATTACCGCAACGCCTTCCGGATATTCGCCTATGAAGAATGCGCCGATGGTAGCAATCGTCATCAGTACAAACTCGGTAAATACATCTCCCTTTACCAGCAAACGGACACCCTGTAGTGCAACGGGCAACCCAACCGGTACATACGCAACCGCATACCAGATAAGCCGTACCAGACCGGTAAAAAAGAGTGGCTTAATGAGCTGGTCTGCCGCGATACCGAGCAGCAGCATCGAAAGGCTGATGATGACCGGCAGGTAGGCCTTCCAGGTATGGGGAGCATCATTGCTATGATTGTGCCCATCATCCTCGTCAGAAGACAGGTCATTGTGTTTATGGGCGTCGCTACCGTGTTCATCACCCGGATAGTGCTCAGGCCGGTCTTCATGGGGATGCCCATGATGCCCATGAGCACGCTCCATATGAAGGTCTGTAGCGGCAATCACAGCGAGCCGGCTTTTCGTCAGTAGATCCGTAATCCGGGTTTGACTCACCTGGCTACGGTCATATTCCACGCGAATAATGCCTACCGCAGATACGGACGCGTTGACTACGCCAGGCAATTTGTACAGCTCGTTTTGGACACCGGTCGCCTCATTCAGATCCCTGAAGGCCTTCACTTCTAAGAGGATATGCCCAAATTGCTCCGTGATGGTTGCACCGGCTTCTTTGGCCTGCGCTTCCACTTGTGCTATGGAAATGACATCCGGATCGTAATGAAAGCAGAGCTGCGCATCCTGACCTGTTCCGACCACGTGTGCTTCCTGAATGCCTTTATGGGTTTGCATCGCGTCTAAAATGCGATGGACACAGGCATCCCGTTCATCCGGTACTTCCGGCAAAAGGATATTGAGACTGATTTTTGTTTCTTGCATCATCATTGGTTAAGGGTAAATACTGATCCTCACAGCTTGATCTGCAAATAGTATTAGCGAACATTCTTTCAGTGCGACTGATACTTCTAACTGAGATCATACCAGTTCATAATTGTAGTCCGTCAACCGACAGGTTTTTGGGATCTGAATGGTGCGTACTTTTCTGATCGATGCACTCTTCCATAAAATTTCCTTTCCCGGAACCTTAATTCTGCTGCTTAGACTGGTATTGCAGTCGAAGTGTCTAGTGCTCGTGCTTGCCCGTGTTGGTCATTTTAGCCATCAGGAAAAACGCGCCTTTGGTTACAATCTGAACGTTATCCGGAAGTTCCTGTACTGGGGTAATAACCGTGTAACCAAGTTCACTGACGCCTCTGGCAATTTCAATTCGTTCAAAATGGTGCGCTGAAACAGCCTCGTGTGACTCCGGATGCCCTTCGCCGGCCTCCTCGTCGTGATGGGCTTCGACTTGTTTATTGGTGCGAATGAAAATATAATCCTTGCCGCCACTCGTTACAATGGCCTCATTGGGCACTGCCGGAGCCGTCTGGGTACCAATGCTGATGATGGCCGTAACACCCATACCTTCAATCAGACCTGCTTTTTCACCCATCACCTCCGCGTGTACCGGCACGGCCTTCGTTTCATTGGCGAAGGCCGTGCCTACGGAAAAGATTTTTGCATCGTACTCCTTTCCGGGATTGTTGGTCAGCGTGAAGTGAATGATTTGCCCGATGCGAATCACCGGCAGGTCCTTCTCATATACAAAGAGGTCCAGGTGAAGCTGTGAGTTATTGACAATCTGCGCCAGCGGGGTTGCGGCGTCTACCTTGGAGCCTATCTGCGCGTTAATATCTGAGATGGTCCCGCTAATCGGTGCCCGGATCGAGAGGGTAGAAGAGATGCTTCCGGTACTCACCGAAGCCGCAGAAATACCAAGGTCAGACAACTGCCGTTGCAGCGCCGACCGTTGCGCACGAAGACTGCTCAGTTCAGCCTGTGCCCGTTGCAGGTTTTTCAAGGGGGCTGCATTGCCAGCCACCAGTTCCTGCTGCCGTGCCTGTTCCAGCTCGGCCAGGCGCAGACTTGCGTTGACCGTAATAAGCTGTTGCTGAATGCCGCTCAGCTCCGTATTGACCACCGTAGCCAGTACCTGCCCTTTGCGCACCGGTGCGCCCGGATGGATGAGAATACTGCGCAAGACTCCGCTGTACAGTGAAGTCACATATGCTTTGTTTTGAGGGGGCACTTCCAGGGTACCATTCACTTTTACGGTAGCCGTGATATTTTTCTGCTCTACAGAACCCATCTCCACGGCTACTGTTTTCAGTTGCGCATCGGTGAGCGAAACGATGGTGCTTTCCCTTTCCTCAGGGTGTGCTTCTGTGGATTCTGTTACCGGCTCCATTTTCTTGCTGCCACAGGAGGCACTGGCAAGAAAAATCGCTACGGTAAGGATTTGAAAGATGCGTTTCATCTGTTGCTTCGTTAGTAATTGAAGTAATAAGCGAGCGAAATAGCCAGCTGATTGTATTGGTTCAGCACGTCCAGATAATTGCGCTGGATATCGATGGCTTGGGCCAAGAATGCCGAAAGCTCTACGAAGGAACTCTCACCGGCCCGGTACGAAAGATTGGCTGCTTTAAGAATGGCATCTGCCTGTGCCAGACCCGTGTTTTCATAATAATCAACCAGCTGCCGGTTCTTTTCCAGCAGTAATAAGGACTGCTGCACGGATGCACTGAACGCCTTTGTTTCGTACGCCAGGATGCTTTGCTGGTAGTCGCGCTCCAGCGAGGCGGCGTGGATTTTGGCGCGGTAGCTCTTCAGTCCGAACAGAGGGACACCTACCGACACCGAAAATCCGCTGAATGGATTGGGCAGACCGTACAGTCGCTGCGTAAAAAACCGACCCGAAAAATCCGGCAATACGCTGCGCTGGGTCACCTTGAGTTCCGCGTCGGCGATCGCGATGCTTTGGCGCTGTATCAGAAGTGAGGGGTGGTTGTTGGCATCCGGAAGCGTCAGTGAAACGTCTACCCTGGGAAGTCTTGTCGCCTCGGGCAGGAATACACTATCAGTATTCAGAAGCGTTTGCAGGATAGATTCCTGAACCTGCATCTCTGTTGCGATCTGCGAAAGTTGTACCCGGACTTCTGAGCTTTTAGCTTTGGATGCGATGCTGTCAAGACCTGCGCTCTCACCCGTGCGAACGCGCAGGATAGCCGCCGACGCCAGTGTACTATAAATGCTGTCCAGCCGTTGTAAAAGCTGCTGGCGACTTTGCTGGTACCAAAGGGTGTAGTAGGCAGATTGAAGCGCTTTCCGGATCTCCAGCGCGCGTACTTGCCGGTTGTAGGTGAGTGATTTAGCCTGCTCCGTCAACAGCTGCCTGCGGGCGCTGTAGACCCCCGGCCATTCCATAGCCTGCGAGACACCGATTTTCAGAATGCCTTGGTTGTCGGAAGGACGCAGGTCTTCGTTTTCTGCAAAAAAGCCGGTTTTAGGCAGCGCCAGTGCGGTGCCGGTCAAGGCCTGACCGCGCCGGATGGCGATATCACTGCTTTGCAGTTGCAGGTTGCCCGATAACGCACGGCTGTAAGCATCCTCAAACGAGATCCGGGCCGGCAGGTTGGCTGTCTGTGCATGCGAAGGAATGGCACCCAGGCACACCAAAAGCAATACAACGGGTCCGGCAGACGAGGATGGAAGTTTGGTGTGCTCCGGAGTACGTTTCTGTGTAAAGAGAATGTAAAGCAGTGGCAGGACAATCAGCGTAAGAAGGGTCGCCGTCATAAGGCCGCCAATCACAACGGTTGCCAATGGCTTCTGCACTTCCGCGCCTGCACCGCTCGAAATCGCCATCGGCAAAAAGCCAAGTGATGCCACGGTCGCGGTCATCAGCACCGGACGCAGGCGGATATGAGTACCTTCTTTAACCCGCGCGATCAGATCCTCCCAACCGTCCTTCGACAGCTGGTTGAACGTACCGATAAGTACGATCCCGTTGAGGACGGCAACCCCAAACAGCGCAATAAATCCGACTCCGGCAGAGATGCTAAAAGGCATTCCCCGCAGCAGTAAAGCCGCAACGCCGCCAATGGCCGACATCGGGATCGCCGTAAAAATGAGCGCGGCCTGTTTCACAGAACGGAAGGTGAAGTACAGCAGTGCAAAAATGAGTAGCAGGGCCACCGGTACGGCAATCCGTAGCCGCGAGGAGGCCTGCTCCAGATTCTCAAACGTACCGCCGTAGGTGAGATAATAGCCGGTAGGGAGCCGGTAACTTTTTAGCTTTTCCTGAATGTCTTGTACGACACTCTGTACATCCCGGTCTTTGACATTGAACCCGATGACTACGCGGCGTTTGGCACCTTCCCGGCTGATCTGTGCAGGTCCTTCCACAAAGGAAACGGTCGCCAGTTGGCTAAGTGGAATCTGATTCCCGTCGGCCGTCGGAACATAAAGATTGGCAACGTCTTCGATAGATCCGCGGGCGGTACTGTCCAGCCGGACGACCAGATCAAACTTGCGCTCATTTTCAAAGACCACTCCGGCTGACTGGCCTGCGAACGCTGCACTTACGGTCTGGTTGATATCGGCGATGTTAAGGCCATAACTGGCGATCCGTGCACGGTCATACAGAATGGTGATTTGCGGCAACCCGCTGGTACGCTCGATCTGTGGGGTGGTTACGCCTTCCACGCTTTGTATAATTCGGCCGATCTGCGGTGCAAGCATTCCCAAGGTGTCCATATTCTCACCAAAGATTTTAATGGCTACGTCTTGCCGTACGCCGGTCATCAGCTCGTTAAAGCGCATTTGGATGGGCTGGCTCACCTCGAAAAAGACCCCTGGAATGACTTGAAGCTTTTGCTCCATCATCCGGGCCAGTTCCGTATAGTCGTGGGTGGTGGTCCATTCGCTTTTATCTTTAAGCACGATCACCAGATCGCTGGCCTCCGGCGGCATCGGGTCTGTCGGCACTTCGGCGCTGCCCGTCTTGCCTACGACCTGGATTACTTCCGGAAACGACTTGATGATACGGCTGGCCTGCATCGAAGTTTCGATGCTCTGACTGAGAGAGGCACCCTGAGGCAGGATGCAGTGAAAGGCATAATCGCCTTCCTGAAGCTGGGGAAGAAACTCGCCGCCCATACGGCTAAACGCAAAAAACGTCAACAGCATCAGGGCCACTGATAGGCCCACAACGGTCTTTTTCCAGCGGATCGCACGTGTCAGTAAAGGGGTATATCTGCGCTGAAGAAAGGCCATCATCCGGTCTGAAAAGTTCTGCTTGTGCGAGGTCGTCTTTTTCAGGACCAGGGCACACATCATAGGAATGTAGGTAAGGGAAAGAATTAGTGCTCCCAGGATGGCAAAACCCACCGTCTGCGCCATAGGCCGGAACATCTTCCCCTCGATGCCCACAAGCGTAAGAATGGGGATGTACACGATCAAAATGATGATTTCGCCAAACGCGGCACTGCCACGGATGCGGGATGTCGAAACGAACACTTCGGTGTCCATTTCTTCTTGTGTGAGCCGTGCTCTGTTGCTGCGCGAGACCAGATGGTGCATGGTGGCTTCCACGATGATGACGGCGCCATCCACAATAAGGCCGAAATCAATCGCCCCCAGACTCATCAGATTGGCAGATACGCCAAACAGGTTCATCAGGCTCAGCGCGAAGAGCATCGCCAGCGGGATCGCCGATGCTACAATAAGTCCTGCACGCAGGTTGCCGAGGAAAAGGACCAGCACGAAAATCACAATCAGGGCCCCTTCAATCAGGTTACGGGTAACGGTACCAATGGCGTGGTCGATGAGTTTGGTTCGGTCGCTGAACGGCTCAATCACGATGTCTGCAGGCAGCGTTGTTTTGATCGTTTCCATTTTGGCTTTCACCCGCTTCACGACCTCAGCGCTGTTTGCGCCTTTAAGCATCATGACGATACCGCCGACTACCTCTCCGGTGCCGTTGCGCGTCATCGCGCCATAGCGCACGGCACTTCCAAACCGGACGTCCGCTACATGTCGTACCAATACCGGAAGGCCGGCTGTTGTTTTGATAACAATATTGCCAACATCTTCCAGGGTTTTTACCAAGCCGATCCCGCGAATAAAATACGCATTGGGCTTTTGGTCGATATACGCGCCTCCGGTATTCTGGTTGTTCTTCTGTAAGGCGGTAAGAATTTCGGCAATGCTCACATGCATCGCCTTCAGGCGTTCCGGAATCACGGCTACTTCATATTGCTTCAGCCGACCGCCAAAAGAGTTGATTTCGGCTACACCCGGTGTACCCATCAGCTGACGGGCTACAATCCAGTCCTGCATCGTGCGCAAATCGGCCGTCGTATAATTGGCTTCACTACCGGGCTTTGGATGAATTACATATTGGTAGACCTCACCCAGACCGGTACTCACCGGCGCCAACTCCGGCGTACCGATGCCTTCCGGAATCTGGTCGATCGCTTTTTTGAGCTGCTCATTGATGAGCTGGCGGGCAAAGTAGATATCTACCTGGTCGTCAAAAACAACCGTAACGACCGACAAGCCAAAGCGGGAGATGGAGCGGATTTCCTCCAGATCGGGCAGATTGGCAATGCTCTGCTCGATGGGGTAGGTAACAAACTGTTCAACTTCCTGTCCGGCCAATGTGGGTGCAGAGGTGATAATCTGTACCTGGTTGTTGGTGATATCCGGTACGGCGTCGATAGGCAGTTTCCAAAGGGAATAAATGCCCCAGATAACTTGCAGGACTACAAAAAGGCCGATGACCAGCTTATTCTGAATAGAAAAGCGGATGATGCGATTCAGCATGACCAATCATTCTTAAGATGTTGAAAACAGATCACTGCCGCGTATCAGGGTAGAATACACGGGGCGATAGGTACAATAAGAAGGAACTAGCCTAGTTTGGGCGGCTGCCAGATGGGTAGATGCACGTCCGGAAGGACTGTAGACGTCCATGCACTCAGATGCCGGACCGAATACAGCGGAGGGGTAAACAACTGGAACGATAAACGGGCCGGGACCGTTACGCCCGCACAGCACGAACAGGCGCACAGTGGAGAGCAGGTATGGGCATCCGTATCGCCGCAATGATGGTGCGTGTCAGCAGCTTTTAAGACTGCTGTTCCGATAGCTATTGCGGAGGCGTCTACATCACTGCATGGAATGCAGGTTAATGTCAGCGTGAGGACAGCAAGGATAAAAGCAAGGTAACGGCGCACGAATGCCAAAGGTAGACTGTAGGACCATACATCTATAGCAGGTTGCAAAATAGCGCTTCCGGAAAATCAGCCAAGTTATTGTATTTACTTTAATTTATATGAATGTTTGTTCAAGATGCAGTTGTGAGCAACCGCCGCGCTTCCGGTGGAGACCCTGCGTTCTGAAATGCCTGTTCTGGAACAGGTGGCTTTCTTATGAAGGAGTGCGGAAAAGAACCTTTTAAGCCGGGCGTTCCAAACGAGGCCAATCCAACCGTACCTTCGGCGCCGAAAATTCACCTGCGCTTGAAGATTCTGCTCGATACCCATCAGCTTCGGATTGTGCTGTACCGGCTGGCCCACCAACTGGTAGAGGCGCACGGCGATTTCCGGAATACCATCCTGGTCGGCATTCAGCCCCGTGGGGTGGCCGTTTCCGACCGCTTGGTCGGCATTCTGCAAAGCCTCTCCGGAAATCAAACCATCCCGTACGCCACCCTCGACGCTACGTTTTACCGGGATGATCTGCACCAGGGGTCTTCGCTCCGCCTGCCTGCAGAAACCCATTTCCCGTTTGCCATCGAAGGCAAAACCGTCGTGCTGATCGATGATGTGCTGTTCACCGGTCGCACCATCCGGGCTGCACTGGATGCGCTGCTCGATCTGGGCCGACCGGCCAAGGTGGAGCTGCTGGCGCTAATCGACCGTCGGTTCAGTCGCGAACTGCCGGTGCAGCCCGATTACAGCGGCTTCGCCATCGATACGTTCGAATCGCGGCGGGTCCGGCTGCTCTGGGGCGAAAAGCCGGGTGAGGATGTGGTGTATCTGGAGGAAGATCCTGCTGCAACCGCCTCGTAAACCAACCTTTCCGGAACTCCCGCTGCCTTTCGCCTCTCAACAGACGCTCAATACCTGACTATGAAACACCTGCTCGGCATCAAAGACCTTTCTCCGCAAACCATTGAGCAGGTTTTTACCACCGCCGACGAGTTTAAGCAGGTACTGAACCGACCCATCAAGAAAGTACCGGCACTGCGCGATACCACCATCGTCAACCTGTTTTACGAAAACTCGACGCGGACGCGTATTTCGTTTGAGCTGGCCCAGAAACGCCTGGGAGCCGATACGGTCAATTTTGCCGTGTCCTCTTCATCCGTCTCCAAAGGCGAAACGCTGATCGACACCGTTCAGAACATCCTGGCCATGAAGGTAGATATCGTGGTGATGCGCCATTCGGCCTCCGGCGCGCCCCATTTTCTGAGCCGCCACATCGACGCCAGTATCGTAAACGCCGGTGACGGCACCAACGAACACCCGACCCAGGCCTTGCTGGATGCGTATTCGATCCGGGAGCGGCTGGGCTCCCTTTCCGGAAAGCGGATTGCCATTATCGGGGATATCCTGCACAGCCGCGTAGCACTGAGCAACATCTACTTGCTCACTAAAATGGGCGCTGAAGTGGCGGTCTGTGGTCCGGCTACGCTGATTCCTAGGCAGATTGAAGCGCTGGGCGTACGGGTGTTCTACGATGTGAAAAAAGCGCTGCAATGGTGTGAAGTGGCCAACGTACTGCGCATCCAGCTGGAACGTCAAAGCAAACCGCTGTTTTCCACATTGCGTGAGTATGCGCTGTATTACGGTATCGACCGCGCACTGCTCGACAGCCTGCAAAAAGAAATCGTCATTATGCACCCGGGACCGATCAACCGTGGGGTAGAGCTGAGCTCGGATGTAGCCAATTCCGGTCAGTCGCTGGTCCTGGACCAGGTGGAAAACGGTGTGGCCGTACGCATGGCGGTGCTGTATATGGTGGGCCGCAAGGAAACGACGGATTCAGGAACCTAAATTCCGGAAAATCTGTATTCCGGAAAGGCTGTAACCCGTCACATCCGGTAGAAGAACTGCACCGTTGCGTACACGGTAGGACGGAACTGCGTTTGCGAAACCGGTTTTCCGGAGCGCTTCCCGTAGGGGCGAAGCCGCCTGCACCGGAATTTTACTGTATTTTCGCCGGCCGTTTCTTTAAAAAATTCCCCGAGTTTATGTCTACCTGGTTTCGCAGAATCCGTCAGGGTATCCTGACCAGTACCGATGAAAAGCGGGAAGTTCCGGATTCGTTCTGGCATAAATGCCCCGAGTGCAAAACGATTGTCACGAAATCAGAGCTGGAAGCCAACCTGTGGGTCTGTCCAAAGTGCGATTTCAACAACCGGATTAACTCGGAAGAGTATTTTAAGATCATCTTCGACGAAGGGCGATGCGAAAAGCTGTTTGAAAACATCGCCCCCACCGATTTTTTGGGCTTTGTGGACCAGCGGCCATATCAGAAACGCCTGGTAGATGCGCAGAGTGCGACCGGGCTTAAAGATGCACTGACGGTAGCGGTAGGGGAGATTAACGGCCGGAAACTGGTCATCGCCTGCATGAACTTCCAGTTTATCGGCGGTTCAATGGGATCGGTAGTGGGCGAGAAAATCGCACGCGGCATCGACTATGCGATTGCCAACCGGTATCCGTTTATGATTATCTCCAAAAGTGGTGGCGCGCGCATGATGGAAAGTGCGTTTTCACTGATGCAGATGGCCAAAACCAGCGCCAAGCTCACCCGCCTCGCCAAAGCCGGATTGCCGTATATCTCCTACCTCACCGATCCGACGACCGGTGGTGTAACCGCTTCGTATGCGATGCTGGGTGACCTGAACATCGCCGAGCCTAAGGCGCTGATTGGATTTGCCGGACCGCGCGTCATTAAAGAAACCATCAAACGCGATCTTCCGGAAGGATTCCAACGCAGTGAGTTTTTGCTGGAGCACGGCTTCCTCGATTTCATTATCGAGCGCAAAGATCTTAAAGCGAAACTGACCGAAACCATCGAATGGTTTACAAAAGAAGCCGCAATTACAGCCGCTTCCTAGAATGCTGGATCGTTTAACGACTGTATTTTCTATTTTATCGGCAGTGGCTGGAATTGTAATGTCGTATTGGGCTTTAAAAAAGATTAGACAGGACGAACAAAACGAGACCCGAAGTAAAACAACCCGCTATTCCCCCAAAACGCTTCGGCGCTTTTACCTTACAGGCTTGTTTCTGAGTGCGATTCTGATGATTTATTTCATTCTGGAAAGCTTTTTGTAGGAAGCTGATTCCGTCTTATGAAAAATATTTATCTCAAAAATCGTCCGGCTACTTTTGAATATGCCATTGAAGAACGGCTGACGGCAGGGATCGTGCTGACGGGTTCGGAGATCAAAAGTATCCGGATGAGCCGCGTTAGCTTTGCCGACAGCTACTGTTTTTTTCATAAAGACGAGCTGTGGGTCAAAGGGCTGCACATTGCTGAATATGCCAATGCCGGCTACGCCGGTCACCTGCCGGTCCACGACCGGAAGTTGCTGCTGACGCAGAAAGAGCTGCGGAAATGGTCGCAGAAAATCAAGGAAAAAGGCTTTACGATTGTGCCGCTGGCCGTCTTTCTCAACGACAAGGGCTACGCCAAGATGGAAATCGGCCTCGGTCGTGGTAAAAAGCTGCACGACAAGCGCGATAGCATCAAAGAACGCGATATGCAACGCAGCCTGCGGAGTGGAGAGGCATAAACATCCGGGGCGTCCGCGCTTCGTTTAGTACTTCACCAACATCTCACCACTGTCTTCGGTCAGATCTTCCAGAAACAACGGTTTTCTGGGTTTAACCGGACGTAGTGTGGTTTTGACCTTTCCGGAATCTTCAAATTCATTTTCACCGGTTACATCTTTTCGCTGCCCGGTTAACAGGTTGATGCTCGAACGACTGATCTCACCGGAGGCCCGGTGAAAATCCCGCGAGTCAAAGCCGATCAGCCGCATCCGGTTTTCCTGCCAACGCAGGGTGTAGGTATGTTGAGATACATACCAAGAGCCACAACTGTACCAGTAATTCAGGTCGATCTTCAAGCGGCTTTTATCAATGGAAATGCCGCCGTCCTGAAGCAACGGGTCCGCCAGGCAGCTGCTTTCCTCGTCATGCTCCGATGGTAGAAACGAACGATTTTCGGCTACTTTCCGGAACGTATTGGCCCCGGAACCGAACAGCACCAGCAGCATTCGGTCGTTTAAATTTAGCGTATCCGCGTCCATCCCTTCTTTATTGATGCGGATATTGGTTGGGTCGGTGTTTTCAACCACCAGCACCACATCGGCTTCACCATCCTTATTGAGGTCACCTTTTTCCTGGAGCAGCAACCGGTATCCAGCGGGGATAAAATCTTTAATCGGATCGGATTGCGCCTGAGCCAGTGTGATAACCAGCAACATCGCCAGGCCGGAAAAAATACCTTTCCGGAATAGGTTAGCAGTCATGATTTTCGTAGTTTACCTTCTCAAACGTATCCTCCAGACGTTTTTGTTCCGGACCTGAAATCGTTGTTTTAAACAGTTTTACCGGCAACTGGCGCTTCCCATCGGGACTGATCCAAAGACCGTTCAGCGTATTGGAGATTTTCCGGAGCAGCAAAATGCCGGTCAGCCGGTATTCGACCATCGCCAGCTGCTCTTTTTCAGCCGTGATGTCCAGTTGCAGCCAGTTGCTTTTGCCGGTGTACTGATACATGCCTTCGTAAACCGTTTCGCCGGTACAAGGCTGTAGGCTCTCCTGTAGATAAAAGGTAACCGCCAGATTGGCCCCGACAGTGCCTTTGTAGAGATGGGTCTTGACTTCCTGGGCGTTGGTTGGAAGGGCAAACAGCAGCAAAAAAAGGATTGAAACGATTCTCATGCAGATTCAAGGATTAAAAAGAGGGCCTGAAAGATCCTGCTTTTAAAGGAAAATTATTGAGCGCGACTCGTTCCGGAATACGTCGGTGTTCTAAGGCGCTTTCCAGACGATACGCACCTGACGGGCTGTCCGGAAATCCTCACCATTGATTTTAATATTGCCGGTGATCCCACCCAGGCTGCCCAAGTGCTTACAATTCGCGTCCAGAACTTCATCTGTCAGATCTGCACCACAGGTTCCGTGGTTCAGTACGTACACGGTTTGTCCCTGAAATGTATGTTCAGATACAAAGCGATCCGCACAGGCACTGCTGCCGGTCTGAAAAGCCTTGATCGTAGCAGAAAGGCAATCCGGCGTTCTGGAAGCCGGAGCTGTTTGCCGGCTACAGGCCGTCGCAGTCAGCGTCAAAAGTCCGGCACATGCAAATCGCATCATAAGAGAAAGAGGTAACGGTTAGCGTACAAACGAAGCGATGGCATCGTTAGTCTGATCAGCACTTTCCCAGTGCACAAAATGACCGGATTGTGGGAAAATAGCATACTGGCCTTTAGGCAGTCGTTTTACGGCTGAGGCCGCCAGGCTTTTCTGCGACAGTTGCGGATGCCAGAGCCGGTTGGGAACCAGTGCATCAGAGTCTCCGAACAGAATCAGCGTCGGTTGTTGAACGGAACTCAACTGATTGTGTACCGGCGTCTGAAACATTCCGGAGATACACTGGGTCAGCATTTTCCGGTACGCCGCATCGCCGTGGCGCTGGTAATCCTGCAGGCAGGTTTCGAGCATCCGGCGGCTGGCCTGCGGCATCCGGTGAAACGCCTGCTCGTAAAAGCCCCGCATCGCATCTTCCGGACGCTGCCAGAAGTCCATCAGGAAAAACGTAGCCTGCGCAGTGGCCTGCTCCCAGGCGTTGAAGGTTTCCAGCCCGGCCGGGGAGATCAGCACCAGTTTGTGGATGGCGGTGGGTGCTTCTAGGGCAGCCAGTATGGCAATCTGCGCACCCATGCTGTGACCGATGAGTGTTACATTTTTTAGCCCCTTCGAACCGATAAAATGCAGCAGGCAGTTGGCAAAATATGTCAGGCTGTAGTTTCCGGTAGGGCTGTTTCCGGACAAGCCGTTGCCCGGCAGATCAATCGCAATGCAGCGATGCTTTTTGGAAAGCACGTCGAAGTTTTTGTGCCAGCTCAGCAGGTTGCCGCTCAGGCCATGGATAAATAACAGCGTCTGATCACCGGATCCTTCATCGATATAAGCCAGCGGGGTGCTGTCTGGAAGGGTGGTGCGTTGAACCGGATGGGGATAAAAAGCTTCTGTTGCCGACATAGCCGCGAATGTACCACACCGGGTGCCTTTAAGCCCGGAAAGGTTTGCAATGAACGGATGGACAGGCATTTATCGTTCCGGAAACCGTTCTGGCATACCAAGGGCTGCACCAACATAAAAAAAGCGCCCTTTAGAGGAGCGCTTTTAAAAATCTTCCGGAAATCAATTTTATTAGCAACGCTGGATCACCCATTTGGCTACAGAGGGTGCCAGTTCTTTCTGGCTTTTGCCACCTACAAACACGCCGATATGGCCACCCGGGAACGCATATTCCTGTTTGTCTTTAGAACCGATTTTATCCATAACGGCCAGGCTGCTGGCGTTCGGGATGATATTGTCTTCGGTAGCATATACGTTCAAGTACGGCATGGTTACGTTTTTAAGGTCCACTTTACGGCCGCCCAGTTCAAACTCGCCTTTCACCAGCTTGTTGTCCCGGAACAAGTCTTTAATATACTTGCGGTACATCTCACCGCTCATCGCCGGCAAATCGCTTTTCCAGTGTTCCATGCGCAGGAAGTTGAGCAGCTTGTCTTTGTCATCCAGCGAGTCCATCACACCAAAGTACTTGCTGATGTTCATGCTCGGTTTCAGCATCCCGAACGCGGAGTCAATCATTTCGCCGGGTACAGTACCCATGCCATCCACAATCGCGTCTACGTCTACATACTTGGTCCATTTGAAAAGCATGCACTTGTCGCCCTGAGCAAAGTCAAACGGTGCTACGTAGGTCGTCAGCGTCTTAAACTTCTGCGGGTACAGGGCCGCATAAATCATCGAATACGTGCCGGCCTGGCAGATACCCATCTTGTGAATCGAAGGCGTACTGTGGCGGCGGCGCAGGAAGTCAACGGCATCGTTCATATACCCGTCGATGTAGTCTTCCATCGTCAGGTAGCGATCGGCGCGGGTTGGGTAGCCCCAGTCCATAATGTAGATATCCAGCCCTTCCATCAGCAGCCGGCGCATCAAAGATCGGTCGGGTTGCAGATCGAGTACATCGTGGCGGTTGAGCATTGCAAACGATACCAGTACCGGTGTCGCACACCGAACCGGTGCGGCACCTTCGGGGCGCTGGTAGTGATACATTTTTACCTTATCGCTCTGCCAGACCAGATCTTTGGGCGTAACGGCTACGTCGACGTCGGAAATCTCCTGAAGCGTTTCGTAGCCCTTCATGAGTTTTTCGGAGGTGCGGTTCAGCTCCTCCAGTAAGGTCGATGGATTGAATGTCATAAACAGATTTTTAGTAAAAGCTCCTGCAAAATTACCGTGCAATAAAGATCGGGATGGATATTTTATGCCGTACCGCATCAATGGTCTCACCCATCAGCAAATCACCTAGTCCGCGGTGACCATGCGAACCGACCACCAGGATCTCCAGCTGCTGTTCGCGGACCATCCGGGCAATCTCCGAAGCGCGGTTGCGATACCCCAGCTGATACGATGCTGTATAGCCTTTTCCGGAGAGCAGGGTGGCGTAAGCCTTCAGCCGGTCTTCGTCCTGTTGGGTTTCGGCATCGGCTGTGGCCGCACCGGTGATTTTAGCGCCGGCACTTTCTACCACGTGAATAAGGCAAAAATGCGTGTCTCCGTCTGCCAGTCGCAAGGCTGCTTCGAGGGATTGCTGATCATGCCGGGTAAAATCGACCGCGATACCGATCTGCCGGTAGCCCCGATGGGTCGGAGCGGTCAACTCAAAGGGCAGGGCGCGGTGTACATCCGGACTCACTGCTACGGATGTTTTTCCTTTCCGGACAAGCGGGAGCACTACTGCAATGGCCAGCAATACAGCCAGTCCGGCTTCCACCAGAACAGAAAGTAGATCTATACCCAGGTTTCCCCATTCTCGCCAGCCGGCTGCGGTATCATGAACCAGCTTTAAGTTTAAAACAATGATGATGGCAGCAACCACCCAGGCGGCGATCTTGGTCGAAATGCCAATGGTGAATAATCCCATGCGCTGCCGGTCGCTTACAAAATGAATGAGCGGCACCACCGCGAAGGCCAGTTGCATGGACAGCAGCACCTGACTGAAAATAAGCAACGAATCGACTTCACTTTCACCGCTGATTACAATCACGATTACCGCCGGTACAATGGCCAGCAAGCGGGTGAGCAGCCGGCGCGCCCAGGGATTGATCCGCAGTCGCAGATACCCTTCCATAACGATCTGCCCGGCAAGCGTACCGGTAACGGTAGAGCTCTGCCCGGCCGCAATCAGTGCGATGGCAAACAGGTGCGATGCCCAGGTACTGCCCAGCATCGGCGAAAGCAGGTGATGCGCTTCGTGCAGGGTAGCCACTTCGGTATGACCGTTGTTGTGAAAAGTAGTCGCTGCCAGAATCAGGATGGCAGCGTTTACAAAAAAAGCTGCGTTGAGTGCAATGAAACTGTCGAGATTGTTGAAGCGGATGGCCCGGCGGATGTCTTTCTCCGCCGTACCGACTTTTCGGGTCTGGACCAGTGCCGAGTGCAGGTACAGGTTGTGTGGCATCACGGTAGCGCCGATAATACCAATGGCGATGTACAGCGCTGTACTGTTGGGCAGCGACGGGGACAGTCCTTTGACTACCTCCGACCATTCGGGACGCGCCAAAAGCAGTTCTGCGCCAAAGCATATGCCGATGATAGCGACCAGCGCAATGATAAACGCCTCCAGTTTCCGGATGCCCAGCTTTTGGAGATACAGCAATAAAAGGGTATCCAGCAGTGTAATCCCAACGCCCCAGAGCAGCGGAATCCCCAGCAATAGTTGCAGGCCAATGGCCATACCCAGCACTTCAGCCAGGTCACAGGCAGCGATCGCCAGCTCGGCCAGCACGTAAAAGATGGCGTTGACACTCTTGGGATACAGTTCGCGGTTGCACTGGGCCAGATCCCGCTTCCGGACGATGCCCAACCGCGCCGACAGGCTTTGCAGCAGAAGCGCCATGATATTGCTCATCAGCAGCACCCACAGCAGGCGGTAGCCAAACTGGGAACCACCGGCCAGGTCTGTGGCCCAGTTGCCCGGATCCATATAGCCGACCGATACCAGATAGGCCGGACCGAAGAAAGCTGCGAAGCGTCGCCACCAGGGACCTTTGACCTGTGCGTCGACGGACGCATTGACTTCAGATAAAGAGCTATCGGTGGAAGAGGGCTGCACGGAAGCGAAAATAGGCGCTGTAACGGGTATCGGTAGGTATTAAGTACCAAGTATTATGTACAAGGATGGTATTATGTACCAAGGATTCGGTACAAGGACAACTCTTTTTTAGTAGATCCTGATACGTTGTTCCTAATACCATGTACTTGGTACATTGTTCCTGATACCAAATACCCCCTTTACATTTGCCCGCGCTATGAAAAAGGAAATCGTTGTCAGTGGCATCCGGTCTACCGGCTCGCTGCATTTGGGGAATTATCTCGGTGCCATGCGCAACTATGCCCGGATGCAGGACGATTTTACCTGCTTCTTCTTCGTAGCCGACTATCACAGCCTCACCACACACCCGGATCCCAAGGACCTGCGCGCTTCGGTGTATCGCGTCATCGCCGAAAATATCGCGTCCGGACTGGATCCGGAAAAAGTAACCCTGTACGCGCAGAGTGATGTTCCGGAAACGACCGAACTGTACCTGCTGCTCAATACTTTGGCGTATAAAGGTGAACTGGAAAAAGTACCGACTTTCAAGGATAAGGTCCGTTCACAGCCCGATAACGTGAATGCAGCCTTGCTGACGTATCCGGTGCTCATGGCAGCCGATATCCTGATTCACAAAGCCACGCAGGTACCGGTAGGGAAAGATCAGGAGCAGCACCTGGAGATGGCGCGCAACTTTGCACACCGGTTCAACAGCCGCTATAATGAAACGATTTTTCCGGAACCGTATGCGTTCAATTTCGGTGAAGCATTGATTAAGGTTCCCGGTCTCGACGGTTCGGCCAAGATGAGCAAAAGTGAAAACGGAGCCGGAACCATCTATTTGACGGATGAAGACGAGGTGATCCGCAAAAAAATCATGAAGGCGAAAACAGACAGTTCGCCAACCGAAGCCCATACACCGCTTCCGGAAAGCATCGCCAACCTCTTTCAACTGCTCCAACTCGTGTCCGGAGCAGAGGCTGTAGCACCGTACCAAACAGCCTGGAATGAGACCACCATTCGGTTTGGCGATCTTAAAAAAGAGCTGGCCGAGGCGATGGTACAGTTTGTAAAGCCCATTCGCGAAAAAGCACTGGACCTGCAACAGTCTCCCGAAGCTATTCAGCAGATTCTGCGCACCGGTGCCGAGAAAGCCCGGGCATCGGCGGCTCAAACGCTGGAAGAAGCCCGCCGGGCTGTTGGTATCCGGTATTATTAAGATTTTTCCGGACTCTCAGATGCAACATATCGCTATTGCCGGAAATATCGGCGCCGGTAAAACCACCCTGACCCGGCTACTGGCCGATCAGTTTGGCTGGCAGCCTCAGTTTGAAGTCGTTGATCAGAATCCCTATCTCGATGATTTCTACACCGATATGGGTCGCTGGTCGTTTAATCTCCAGATGTACTTTCTGAGCCAGCGGCTTCGTCAATTGCTGGATATCCGGCAGCGGGCCCAGACAGTGGTGCAGGACCGGACGATCTATGAAGATGCCTACATCTTTGCGCCCAACCTGGCACAGATGGGATTGATGGCCAGCCGTGATTTTGAAACCTACGCGTCGCTCTTCGAAACGCTGCAGCAACTGGTGCAACCCCCGGATCTGTTGATTTATCTGAAGGCGTCTATCCCCAAACTGGTGCATCAGATTCAGTTGCGCGGGCGTGGGTACGAGGAAAACATCCGGCTCGATTACCTGAAACGGCTCAATGAAGCCTACGAGCGCTGGATTGAAAGCTATCACGAAGGTCCATTGCTGATTATCCCGGTAGATGAACTCGACTTTGCGAACCAACCGGAAGATCTCGCCGAAGTGGTACGGCAGGTCAATTTCCGTATCAAGCACCCGTTCTAAAAACCTTCCGGAACTGTGCGTTTCAAGTGCCGGCCGGATACTGCAATTTGTAACGAATTACCCGCTTCACGCTTTGAGCCAGTTGCTCACTCAACGGTCCACCGGCCTGTAGCTCTTTGACGATCCGTTGGTGCAGTGCTACCGGATTCACGGGCATCAACGCCAGATCGGCACCGGCCTGAAGGGCTTTGAAATCGGCATCCGGAACCCGCCGCACGCCTTCCATCCCCAAGGCATCGGTGGTTATCAGCCCATCATAACCCAGTTCGCCCCGTAGGAGCTTTTGGATAATGACCGGCGACAGGGACGCCGGAAGTCCATTCGTCGCATAAGTGGGATTGTTGCGCACCACGATATGCCCGATCATCACGGCTGCCGGATTGGACTGGCTAATGATTTTCCGGAACGTCTCCAGTTCTGTGAGCGTGCCTTCAATGAAAACCTGTTGCTTGTGCGAGTCGCCCACGACATTGCCGTGGCCTGGAAAATGCTTTACGGTAGCGCCAATGCCACCCGCCTGTGTGGCGCGTACAAAATCGATGGCACGGGCCGCAACCGAATCGGCGGTGCCGCTGAATGCCCGGTTGTTGATCACCGCTTTATTGCTGCCAATATCCGCAACCGGTGCAAAATTGAGATTGACCCCGGTGGCCTGCATCGTCATGTTGATCACATCGGCAGCACTTTGTACTTTCTGAGGGGTGGTAAGGGTGTTGGTTTTGAGAACGGCTGGTGCATCCATCCATTTCATCTGAAACAGGCTGGGCTCGCAGTCGCAGGCAAACAACGGTGCCAGCTGCTGGGCGGTACGAAGCTGCGTCAGTTCCTGGGTTTGTTTCCGGAACTCAGTTGTCGCACCTTTCAGAAACACAACGCCGTCGGCGATTCCGGTGGCAACCAGTTTCTTCGCCGTGCTGTAGGGCGTTCCGATCTTCTCAAACGTACTGCTGGCAACCATAATCAGCTGGGCGGCCCGCTGATCAGGCGTCAGCTGGTTATAAATACTGTCAATGCGCTTCCGAAGAACGTCCTGTGCCATTTTACGGGCGGCATCGCTCATCGGTTGCTGCGACAGCGGAAAGATCTGTGCCTGCGCGTTCCAGGGCGTTCCAATCAGCATGCTGCATACGAGAGCCGTGAACCCAAGTGTATTCCGGAACCTTGACGTCATAAAAACTTATTTGGTTTCGTAGATAGAGATGATTTTGAAGTCTTCGTTTAACAGCACCCGGTTGCCAACCATCCGGGTCTTGACTTCATCGGTTTTCCGGCCGCGAAAGGTATACGGACCGGCGATTTCGACACTGTAATAGCCGTCAGAGGTCCGGCTATACGTCAGGTTATCCCAGTCGATCTCCCAGTCGGTTTCGTAGACTACCGTATTGTAGTACCGGTCTATTTCCTGCTCAATAGCATCCGGCAGCACATTTTTCTGATTGAAATAGCGATGCACCGGATAGGCGAACATATTCAGGAGTCCGTCTACATCCATTGCTTCGGTACCATTGCCACGGCTGGAGGAAAGCGTAATGTAACGAAGCAGTACATTCCGGATAGTTTGCGCTTCCTGTGGTGTGACCGGGTTTTCGGTCAGCTCGTCCTCATCCGGCGAGGGAATGACCTCAACCTGTCCGGAAGGCTGTGTGGTGGTGGGCTGGCTGGGCCCCGAATTCTGAGGAACGGTGATGGTCACCGGCTGCTCTGTTCGGGACCGGGGCGTTTGAGTCGTTTTGGTGTTCGTCTGCTCGGTTTCCATACCCAGAATATTGGAGCTTTTCAGGAAGAAATATACCGCTCCCGCAACGGCTAGCAACAGCAGGATCGGCCAGATCCGGAATGATTTCTGACGCTGCTGCACCTGAACGCCTGCGGTAGCACTCCGGTCGCCGGCCTGCAATACATAGGTGGTGTCTGCGGTGGGGTAGAGGACTTGGGAACCGGTTGCGGCCACGATGCCCAAGGGCTGAATGGACACGGTGCTGACACCGGTCACATTCCAGTGAAGGGTAACCGCATGGCCCGGAACAATTTGCGCCGGTTCAGCATTGAAATACTGGATCTGCACCGGTGTCGGCGCTTCCGGAACCGGACGTGCTGGAGGCGTTAAAATCTGTGTGGTAACTCCGGAGGGTGCGGCCTGTAAAGCAGCGGCAAAGGCTTCGCAATCGTCGAAGCGATCTTCTTTGGCCTTGGCCGTGGCTTTATCAATGACAGCCTGTAGCGATGCCGATACCGCCGGGTAAACGGATTGCGCTTTAGGCAACGCTTCGTTCACCACTTTCTGCTCGATTTCGAAGGCAGACAGCACTTCCGGATTGTACGGCAACTGACCAGTCATCATCTGGAACAACGTCACGCCCAGCGCATAAATATCGCTGCGATGATCGACGCCGCGACCGATGATCTGTTCCGGACTCATAAACATCGGCGTACCAATGCGCTGACCGGTACGGGTTGAACCCGGATGTGCTTCGGCCTGGATCATCTTTACGATCCCGAAGTCAATGATCTTCGGTTCGTCGTCGGCCGTAATGATGATATTGGCCGGTTTGAGATCCCGGTGAATAATGCCTTTCCGGTGGGCATAGCCTACACCATCCAGAATTTTACTGAAAATCTGGATGGCCCGTTTTTCAATGATCGGACCGGTTTGCAGGCGGATCAGTTCGTCGAGCGTAGGCCCTTCGAGGTATTCCATAATCAGATACAGATTGCCCTGATCTTCGGCATAATCATACACCCGCCCGATGTTGGGATGGGTGAAAGACGACATCAGCTGGGCTTCTTTCCGGAATTTGGCCCGGATACCGGCGTCCTGCGCCAGTCCCGGATGCAGCACTTTAATGGCTGCAAAGGTGCCCGCCAGCGTTTTGTGCTGGGCCTTATAAACCGTAGCCATACCGCCACTGCCCAGCATCTGGATAATCCGGTAATTCTGAATCTCCGTTCCTATCATAAAATCGTCTTCTCGGCTGTATTGAAATAAAAATCGGATGGCATTAGGGTGCCGGATTGGATTCAGGCATGACTGCCTTGGCCCGCCGTGTTTTGGCAGTGTCTGTCTTTGGCTTTGGAGACGCCGCCGCTGGGGTAGGGGAAGCCGCCGGTTTGGAAACAGCCGGTTTGGATGGAGTCGTCGCTTTGGGCGCAACCGCTTTATCGGGTGCGCTGGTCTTACGGGCAGCGGTGTCGGTTTTTGGTTTTGCGGACGTGGTAGTGGCTGGCGTCACTACGCGGGTAGCCGGAGGTGTGGCAGATGTAGCGGCGGTATCGGTTGCAGCGGGTTTGGTCGGTGGCTTTGTTGAAGGAGTGGCAACCGGTGTCGGAACAGGATCCGGAACAGGTGCCTGCGTCATCGGGGTATCGATTACGGGCGGTGGGACAACAGCCGTTGAGGTGTCGGTTGGTTCCATGCCCAGTTTTGGGGCGTTGGTCTCCCGGAAATAGCTGAATACTACTAAAAGCAGTGCAATGAACAGCACCACACCGCCCACAATCGGAAGAATGGGTCTTTTTGAAGCGGGTGCATCGATAACCGGTTCATCCGGAAAACTGGCGGCTGTGGTAACAGGGGCGGAAGTGGCAATTGGAGGAACGGCAGCCGGTACGGGTTTTTGCTGGGGCTGGATGATCTGCACGGTGGCATTGTCATGCCCGCCGGCCTTATCGGCCAGTTGCACCAGCTTTTCAGCCTGTTGTTGGGTAGACAGGCGGGTTTCGCCCAGGACGGATGCAATAGCAGCATCGCCAATCATGCCATTCACACCGTCGGTACACAGAATCAGGCTATCGCCGGGTTGCAGGTTGATCGCAGCCTGACTGATGGTAGGATCAATGGTTTCGCTGATGCCCAGCGCCCGGTAAATTTCGTTTTTACGGGGATGTTTTTCGGCTTCCACTGCTGTGATATGCCCCTGATCTACCAGTGACTGCACAAACGAATGGTCTTTGGTGAGCCGGCGCAGGCTGCCCTCCCGGTATAGATACAGTCTGCTGTCGCCAATATGACCATAGAACGCAGTGTCTCCCTGCACCAGTACCACTACCGCAGTCGTACCCATTCCCTGGAGGGAAGGATTGCCCTGGACAATCGTGTGCAGCTTTTTGTTGGCCTGCTCAAGGCAGTGCCGGATGGCCACCGGGGCCGACGGATAGGGCTGAGCTGCCATCGTCTGGTAGATGGTTGCAACGGCCGATTGGGAGGCAATAGCTCCTCCGATGTGACCGCCCATGCCATCGCAGACCACAAAGAGATGCCCGTTAGGCGTCAGCCAGTTGCCGAAGGCGTCTTCGTTGGCCGTACGCACATGGCCGATACTGGTATGATTCCCAAAAGAAAGCTGCATGAGTTACAAAGAGTTTGGAAGCATAAACATACCGGAAACCTGTCCTAAAAACAGCTTACTTCCGTTGTGCAATAACATTTTTGTGATTTTCTGATCGTCTACATAGGTACCGTTGGTACTACCCAGATCTTCGATCCACCAGCTGCCATCCCGAAGCTGCACCTGTGCATGCACTTTCGAAACGGTGGGATGGGTCAGCACCAGTGCACACTCCGGCGAACGGCCGATTTTTTGCGGCGCACCGGTAGGCACCAATCGGACTGACTGGCCGTTGACATCAAAGGTGAGCGTAGGCAAAATCTGAGGGGATACCTGGGTTTCGGTCACCCGGTTTTCGGCGGTAGCAGGCGGCACCGGTCGGGGCTGGTACGCCGCATCTCCAGCTGCTACCGGAACCGATCGTCCGGAACCAGCCGTACCGGAGGTGGACGATACCGGTGGTGCCGGCGGCATGACAACAGCCGGCGCAGGTGTTTTTTTGCTTTTGCGACGCGAAAACCACAAACCGGCAATACCGGCCAGCACACCCAATCCACCAATCACATAGAAAATGGTGTTGTCGGTACGTTCCAGTTTCGGATATGCTTTTTCCTGGGCAGGGGTTGGCTTGGACGCCAGGTAGGTCGTGGTGATCTCCTGACCGTTGTATCCAAACGTAGTAGTACCATCGAATCGTTGCGGATCCGGAACGGTGTAGCGGATGGTATACAACATTCCTTCGGCCGCCTTTTTACCGGCCGCCACTTTGAAGGTGGGAACCAGCACATAATTGTCCTTTACGGTAAGCCGCGATTTGTTGGCCACCAGGTTTTCAGTGGTACGCACTTCAAAGCCCAGTTCCGGAAACTGGTTCGTCAGGATATTTTCAACTGTAAGTACGTTTTGTGCGCGGGCCGCCGGAAGCTGGGTCCAGCAAAGCAGCACGATCCCTAAAAAACGAACTTGTTTAAAGCAAGGCATAAGGCTGAATTAGTCGGTTGGTAAAGTAGCGGTGCGAAACAAAAACCGGGTATTGCCCGTGCGGATAACATCCCCGTCCTGTAGCGAGCCTTCGTTGGTCAGGTGCTCGTTGATAAATGTACCGTTGGTAGACAGCTCATCGCGGAACAGGACATTGCCCAGACGAAACAGGATGGTCAGGTGACGGCCCGAAATGTTGGGATCGCCTTCAATACGCACCTCGCAGTCGGGTGCGGTCCCGATCGTATTGCGGCCTTCGCGCAACCGAAAATCCTGCCCCAGTGGCTGGCGGTCGAAGGTCACCAGCCAACCAGTCAGGCGGCGTTCCTGGGATTCCGGACGGACCTGCTGCGTGGAAGACGGCTCTCCGGTACTGATTTGTGTGTACAGTGCAGACGCACCGGCAGGTATTTTTTCGGGCTGGTCAACAGGCGGTGCCGTTGGTTCCGGAATGGGTTTAAAACCGGCCGGTACGCCCGGAATGGTACGCAACGCATCGGCAGCCGGGCGGTTTCCGGCGGCTGCAACAGCCGGAAAAGACGGGCAATACGGGCAGGTGGATTGATCGTCCGGATAATAATGTCCGTTCTTGCAGGTGGCCATGACAAAAGGATTTAGGTTGCAAAGATTCAAAAAAGCAGGCGCATGCCTAATCAGATCTGTTGTTTTGACGTTTTTTTCTCAAACTAGGAACCGGTAGACCCGCTGTTTTTGGGAGCATCCGGGTGAAATCCGGAAGCCGTCTGAAGGCATACTTTTTTCTGTTGTTCAGGTATCTCAACATTTTTTAGCATGAAACAACCACCTACTGTAGACGAGCAGCACAGCATTGATCCAAACGATCCGAATCAGACGCCCCGTGAGCAGGAAGGATTTGCGCCGAATATGACAACCCAGAAACCCGGACAGCCCAGTGCGTTTGCGGGTATGGATACCGGTGCCGACAGTGATGGCCCGGCGTATTCGGAAGAAGGCGAAACAACGTCTGATGTAAACCATGTAGCCCCCAAGGAACGTAACATCCCGGGTGAGTCAGAAGACTAAACTCAGACCTTACAAGAGTCCGGAAATCCTGCATCAGTTCTTGGTGCAGGATTTTTTTATGCTGGGTAGGATCGCTGCAAGGCCAGTTCTTTCATTTTGGTCTCCAGCATGATGTCTACGTCCTTTCCATAGGTATGGATGTCCTGGTGCAGCCAGTCGCTGTGGGCTTCGCGGCGGGCAGCAGGATCTTCAAAATCGCGGCGGGACGATGAAAAGTGAAACACTGGTTTCACATCCCAGGTATTGTACGCAGCCAGAAACGCTTCTTCTTCGGTAAGGTTATCGGGGTGCAGGCTGTGATGAAAATAATCGAATACAATCGGGATGCCGACCTGTTCGGATAACGGAAGCAGATCCCGGACACTGTACAAACCACCTTTATCGTCGTTCTCCACCGTCAGGCGTTTCCGGAGGTTTTCAGAAAGCGACTGGTACGTAGCCGCAAAGCGGGCCAGTGCAGCTGTTTTATCACCATACACGCCACCCACATGAATGTTGATTTTATTCCAGTGCGATGGCTGAAGGCCCATCAGGTCGAACACCTCGCTGTGGTTTTCCAGTTCCTGAATCGTGTTTTGAAGCGTCTGTCCTTCGCCGGCCAGTTTGTTGTAGGGACCGGGGTGGGTGGTGATCCGGATCGGTTTTTTGCCGCATTCTTCCAGCGTGGCGCGAATTAGTGGGTAATCCGGTAAGTGCTCCAGCCGGTATTCCGAATGCCAGGGAAACAGATCGGAGGTCATCCGGAATACACCGATTCCGTGTTCGATATTCCAGTCGAGCAGGTGCATCAGTCCGATGGCATTGCGCAGGCTGAGCTGGGAGGCATAGGGCAGTCCGCGCTCCAGCCAGGTTTTGCGCGTCATGCCCTTGGTGGTAAAAATTCCTTTCTCCTGAAGGGTCAGGTTAATGCAGGCATATCCGATAGCCATAAGTTCCGCAGCTGAAGCGATTGAAGTAGTTGAGTAGGAGCTGCTTTAAAAAACAAGGCCAGTAGTCCATCAATCGGTTCTGGAATAGCTTTTATATCTTCCGGACGTATGGAATGGTCAAAAGAATTTGTAGCCGAAGCGCTCGGGGTAGCCGGGCGCGATCTCATAGACGAAGGATTTACAATTGTACCGGAATACGAGGAAGATACCATTCACCGGTTCCGGGTGGCTACCAAAAAGCTGCGGGCGCTGTTGCGGCTGGTAGAAGCGTCGCAGCCTGATGAGGTGTCTTCAAAGCTGCCGAAGAAATTCAAGAACCTGTACAGCCTTTCCGGAGACGTCCGGGATGGGCAGCTGATGACCAAACGCGCTGCCGAAACCGAGGCGACTGACTATGCCGACTGGCTGCGGCAGCGTACCGAAACGGCCAAAGAAGCCTTTGGCACCTTTTACGATTCTGCTATTCTCGTAAAACTGGGCAAAAAGCTTCGGAAAATCGAGCCGCAACCCTTGGCACTGGAAACGCTGAAAGCATTTTTTGCGGAGCGTTTTACGGCTATCGAAGGCATTCTGGCTAAAGAGCCACTGGAGGAGGAAGACCTGCACGAGATCCGGAAGCAGGTAAAAGACCTGCAGCATATTTCCAAAATCGTTAAAGAGTACTGGCCCGAAGGCCTGGACGCTGCCGGGATCACTGCGGCACTCAAAGGAATGGAAAAGCTGGCCCAGCGCGCAGGCGATTTCAACGATCAGCACAATGCGCTGGTTTCCTTGGAGGCCTTTATGGAAACTACTCCTCCCACCGCTGCCACACAAGCCCTGTATGAGGCCTGGGAAGGTGAAAAAAATAAAGATCGCCAGAAGCTGGTTGAAGAAATTACAGCCTTTAAAGAAGCCGGTAAAAGCAGCCTGACCGCATAAGCCAGTGTTCCTTACAATTCGTTGACGACTTCCACATCCTGAGACGTAAGGACGTTGCTTTTGTTGCCGGCATCATCGGCCATATAGATTTCGTAGCGCTGGAGTTCGCGCTTACGGGCGGTATCGGTAATCTGAAACAGCAACGCCGTGGCATCCAACTCGATGATTGCCTGTCCGGAAGCGCCCAGTGAAGGATCAAGCTCTGCCTGGATTTCCGGAAACGGATATTCAACTGGTTGGGCAGCGCTATCGAGTATGTTTTTGAAAACTACCTTTGCCTGCCCGCCTTGGATATCGGCGTCGCCGTCTTTAAAGCTGAACCGGAATGCCAGACTGTCTTCGCTGCCCGGCAGAATGTTGATGGTTTGCGCCGACTGCCCCAGATTGCTGATTTCCGGAACGGTGCCTGCAATGCGCTCTTTGGAACAGGAAAGCACGGCAACAACAGCCAACAGCGGGACGAATACAAGGCGTTTCATGGAGATAGCTAAAGATAAGAACAGGGTGGGTTGCCAGCCATTAAAGAAATGACAAATCGGGATTTTGAAAAAGCCGCTTTGCAGACCTTCCGGAAGCAGTATAAAGCCGGGGGAATTTACCGCCAGTATGCCGATGCCGTGCGCAAAACACCGGCTGCCGTTCAGACGCTGACCGATCTGCCGTTTCTGCCGGTTTCGTTTTTTAAAACGCACCGGGTTGGTCCTGATCCGGAATGCAAAGGAGCCGAAGCCATTTTTACGTCGAGCGGCACTACCGGTGCAGACACCAGCCGGCATTTGGTACCGTATCTGGCTTTATATGAGGAATCGTTTTTGAACGGCTTCGAGGCTGCCTATGGTCCGGTAACCGACTGGGTCATCCTGGCCTTGTTGCCGGCGTACCTGGAGCGTTCCGGAAGTTCGCTGGTCTATATGGCCGAGCAGCTGATCCAGCGGAGCGGACATCCGGAAAGCGGCTTTTATCTGTATGACCATGCCGCCCTGGCCCGGCAGTTGAGTGAATTGGAGGCCCGCGGACAGCAGACCCTGCTGTTGGGGGTCACCTTTGCGCTGCTCGATTTTGCCGAGGCTTTTGCAAGGTCGCTGACGCATACGGTGGTGATGGAAACGGGCGGCATGAAAGGCCGGAAAAAAGAGCTGACCCGCGGTGAAGTACACGAGCTATTGAAACACGCCTTCCGGATTCCACAGGTTCATTCCGAATATGGGATGACCGAGATGCTCAGTCAGGCCTATGCCAAAAGCGACGGACTTTTTACGCCTTCTGCAACCATGCGGGTATTGGTCCGGGAAGCAGCCGATCCGTTTTCGATGGGTCGGTCGGGGAGTGGAGTTCTCAATGTGATTGATCTGTCCAATCAGGACAGTTGTGCTTTTCTGGCCACGGAAGATCTGGGGGTCGTGTATCCGGACGGGCGGTTTGAGGTTCGGGGCCGTTTGGATCATTCGGCGCTGCGTGGGTGCAGTTTGCTGACCGTCTGAAAAAAAGATTTGGAGAATTCCATTTCTGCATTACTTTTGCACTCCTCAACTGAGGAAATGCCCAGGTGGCGAAATTGGTAGACGCACTGTCTTCAGGTGGCAGCGTTCGCAAGGATGTGCTGGTTCGAATCCAGTCCTGGGCACCAAAACAAAAAAGAAAAACCCGCGCTCGTCGCGGGTTTTTCGTTGCTGGTAAGGGTTTCAGCCGTTTTTGCTTTTTGTGAAAACATGCTTAATAGTGCGTATTTTATGTACCTGTCTGTGTACCTAAATATCAGCGGGTTGAATTGCCGCAACATTATACTTTGAATGCCTGCCTCCGTACGGACCAGGCACCGAACAGCCAAGAGATGTTTCCTCTGGTCATTATTGTAATTATTAATAGGGAACGATACCGAGTACCAGTGAACTGAAGTCTTCTAAAAGTGGAATGGGACAAGAATTTAAGACGGCGCCGGGGGCAGCGTTCTTCGGGTTGTTGTAAGATCATAAACGGGCGCTTGTGTTCGTCCGGGATAGGTGTTCCCGTGCCATAGAAAACAGGTGCTCTGAATCTTTGCTTAGGCCTGGGTATCGGTAGACATCCTACAAAGATCGAGAGTGGAAAAGCCCTTAACGTTATTAAGGATGCTTAAGGATAATTCAGGGTTATCCTTAAGGGCTGAAAGCAGCCTTATTACAGGTTTGTAGAGTATTCCCTAAGGATCCACTGAAATCCGCGCCCAGCAAGCGTTTAAGGCCTTAAGGATATGGAATTTTATCCTTAAGGCCTCCTTAGGGGAGGTGAAGACGCAAGGAGAACTAATAGCTATCTTGCATTTTAACCCACTATTTAGCTATAGCCTCCGAAAGAATGGCAGCATTCGCAGATGAGTTTGGCAACAACTCTTCTGATTTTGAAAACCAGGATGGCCACTTTATACTAGCAACTGTCATCGTTGCTTCAATGGCTATAATGCTGTTTCTTTGATCGATTTCTTCATCCAGACACAAATGAAAAAACGCATCATCGCCGTCGCCTTCCTTGCAGCAACCCTGCCGACCGCTCTTCGCGCGCAAGACTTTATGGAAAAGGCTAACGCCTTTAGCTACAGTAAGGATGCGTACATCTACCTTGAATCGGGCGACAGTATCATCGCACCGCTCCAGCTAGTCGATTACCATAAAGGCGTCGTCAGCAAGGTGAAAGTGCGCAAAGACGGCGAGAAGCAAGTCATCGACGTGAACACCATTCGTACAGTGTACTTCCCAATCTCGGCCATGGGAAAACTGAGCAGCGCGCTTGGGCAGGCGGTCAAAATGGAGAAGTGGGACAAGTCGGGTACGAATGTGAACCTGCTGAACAACGGCTACGTACTGTTCGAGAAGATCCCGGCCATCATCAAAGGCAAAGAGGAACCGGTGCTGGCCCAGCTTCTCAACCCCGGCTTCGCGGGCAAAATCCAAGTCTACGCCGACTTCGGAGCTTCGGAGAGCACCAGCTATGGCATCGGCGGCATCACACTGGCCGGTGGGGACGATCTTTCCTACTACTTCCGGAAAGGTACCAGCCCGGCCGAGCGCGTGCGCCGCAAGGATTTTAAAGAAAAGATTGCCGCCTATTTCGGCGATTGCCCGGCGCTGGCGGCGCAGTTGGAAAAGAATTACGACTGGATCAGCCTGCACCGGTACATCTACCAGCACTCGGAGTGCCAATGATCCTTTGGATACCATTCCCATTCAAACAAAAGCGCCGGTTCACGCGTGAACATGACTGGGCTAATTTCAAAATTCTAAAGATCTAGCAATAGCTATCAGTGGAGAAAACAAAAAACGGTTGGTGCAACACCAACCGTTTTTCGTACGGATAAAATAATTGATAGATTATTGCTTAACGAATTTGCCTGTCTGTACCGGCGCGCCTTCTGCTTTGTAGCTCACCTGGTACATCCCTGGAGCCAAACCTGTGACGCGCAGCTGCGTGTGATTGTCATCTTTATCAGCAGTTGCTGAAAGAACCAGTTGACCGGTCACATTCCGGACCTCACAAACGCCTTGACCAGTGGCGTGCGAGATTGTGATCAGGTCGGTTGCCGGGTTGGGGAAAATGGCAAAAGGAATGACGGCGGTTTGCGCTATGACACTGCTGGGTACCGAGCGATTCTGATATTGCGCCCAATCCGGCTGTTGCGCGTTGAATTTAGCTGTGAACACCCGGGCGTCATCGCCATGCCCGTCGCCTGCGATACCCAGGTCAACTCCACCGATAATCACATCCCCATTATCGTCCTTATGCAGGGCTTGAGCGTAACAATTCAGCGGAAACTGGTAGGCATTTGGTCCGTAGTAGATGTCGTTCGCGGTTTTATCTATATAAGTCAGGTAGTCATGAACCCCATCGCTAAAGGTGACAATATGGTCACCGATGGGACTGATAATTAGATTCTTGCCCAGACCGACTACACTGGAGAAGCCCCACGTCATAGGACCCATTAATTGGGGAGTATATGTTGACCAATACGCGTGGTTACCTGGGGCACTCATGATAGCACTGGTGTTTCCCAACAAAACAATGTCGTCGGTCAGTGGATCAACATCCACGTCTTCAGCAAGGATTGAAGACGTCCAAGTGATGGGAGAAAGTGTATTTAAGTCAAACTGCGAGATACTGCCTGCCCCACCAAAATCAAGCTGCCCAGCAAGAATGATAGTTTGACTTGAGGAGTGAATAGTCATACAATTGGCAAAGAGATGAGGCGTGTAATTGGATCCGGGAAGACTCGTTATTGAATTTGATCCCGATGCAAGTACTGCTCCGCCTGCGTTACACTTGATGACCTGATGAACATTGGTTACTCCAGTCGGATCAACGGCTGTCAAGGCTACAATGATATCTCCATTGTATAGAATCAAATCCTTCGCCTCGGCATCCGCCAATGATGAAACGTACGTACTAGGCAATAAAGTCATCCAGACTACATTGTCTGTTAGAGTATTGAAACACAGCAGAAAGGGGCGTGGAACAGCTGAACCATTCGCTTTCGTGACGCCACACATATAGAGTCGTTTAGTCGCCTGGTCGTAGGTTGTTTTATACACCTTGTCGATGCTGTTAGCACCGAGTCCGCAGTAGATGCCCAAGTCCAGCTTTTTATAAACCAGAACGGCGCCCGTTTTAGAGTTCCTTTTAAAATAAAACACGTTTGGGTTGACACCAGCGCCCGGAATGAAATTGCCGACTTCAAAATGGAGTTTGCTCGCTCCGGCTTCGCCTTCCACATCTGCTACCGAAGCTGTGCTCGTGTTGATGTGATAGCTTAGGGACGTAGCTGGATTGGGACTCCAGTTAGCTGAGAATCCTGGATAGTAGCTATAGCTGCAGGGCCACCAATACGTGGTGCTGCAAGCAGGGCTACTGCCGCCGTCTGGAAGAAACACCTGGGCCTGGCTAACCAGAGAGGACAGCGCCAAACCAAGAAGTAAAAATGTCTTTTTCATAAAAAAGAAATAAGTTTAAGTGAAACTAATGCTAAAATACGTAAAATAAATCATTTTTACAAGTACCATACTGGTTTAAATATATCATCGGATATAATGAACACTACTGCTTGTTAATAGAAATGACTCAATCGGTGGAAGTAAGACTTATGTGACACAGCTGATTCCTATGCTCCTAATTTTCTGAATTTCAGCCAGTACGAGTCAAATAAAGGGGTTGGTTTATTGATCCCAGCCTTTTTAGTGGTACTATCGGTTCTTGGAAAGTTATCAGCTATATTTGGGTATGATGAAAAATCTACTTGTTCTGCTCTTCTCTTTCCTGGTTACCCCTGCGTTTGGACAACCACCCGTCATCCAATGGCAAAAGTCTTTCGGTGGCACTAATCAGGACATGGCTGCATCCATCCGCCAAACAACAGACGGCGGATATATTATCCTCGGCTCTACAAACTCTGCTGATGGGGACATCATCAGCACTCATGGCAGGAGTGAATACTGGGTAGTGAAAATTTCAAATGTAGGTGCCATTCAATGGCAAAAGATATTAGGAGGGAAGGGAGAGGAAACCGCTTCCGATATCCGGCAAACAAGTGATGGAGGTTATATCGTTGTTGGGTGGTCGGGATCTGATGATGGCGACGTAACGAGTAACCATGGAGGCTTTAATGATATCTGGGTTGTGAAACTATCCGGAACGGGTGCGATTCAATGGCAACAAACATTCGGTGGATCGGCCACTGAATATGTCGGAGAGATCCGGCAGACAACTGATGGCGGTTATGTATTTGCCGGAATGACCTCTTCATCAGATGGTGATGTAACCAATAAGAAAGGAGCGGGTGATGTCTGGGTGGTGAAACTCTCTGATACAGGTACTGTTCAATGGCAAAAGACACTGGGAGGAACGTCCCTTGAGGAAGCGCATTCGATTCAGCAAACAAACGATGGGGGATATGTTATTGCCGGAAATACCTCCTCCAATGATGGAGATGTGACGGGTCTTCATGGGGTTCATGATGATGTTTGGGTAGTGAAACTCTCTGATATCGGTGATATCCAGTGGCAAAAAACATTGGGGGGTTCGCTAAGAGACGTTGCGTACTCGATTCGGCAAACAGCAGATAGCGGGTATATTATTGCCGGATCTACCTCTTCTAATAACGGAGATGTTACAGGCAACCATGGAGGTGCGGATGCCTGGATTGTAAAGCTTTCCAAGACAGGTGTAGTCCAGTGGAAAAAAGTATTGGGAGGTCCTCAGGATGAAGTGGCCCGTTCCATAGAGCTAACCCCTGATGGCGGCTACCTGATGGCTGGCTCCTCTCAGCAGATCGGTGGAGATGTAATATCCAACCAGGGCGATGCCGACTATTGGTTGGTAAAGATGAATAGTACCGGAATCATCCAATGGCGCCAATCGCTGGGTGGCACTCTGCAGGACATTGGTCAGTCTGCCCAGCCAACATCGGATGGAGGCTGTATAGTCGCCGGATTTGCAAGTTCAAATAATGGAGACGTGCTGGTAAA
>SEFP01000025.1 GCA_004144185.1 Sphingobacteriales bacterium
AACTGAAAGAATCAATAGGCAAGATACAATGTCATTCAGAACATTTAACGAGGTCCAACCAGCATCCTTAGAAAGGAGGTGATCCAGGCGCACGTTCCCGTACGCCTACCTTGTTATGACTTAGCCCCAGTCAATGGTTGTACCGTGGACGGCTGCCTCCCTTACGGGTTAGCGCACCGGCTTAAGGTATCCCCATCTCCCATGGCTTGACAGGCGGTGTGTACAAGACCCGGGAACTGTATTCACCGCGGCATGGCTGATCCGCGATTACTAGTGATTCCAACTTCATGCCGTCGAGTTGCAGACGACAATCCGAACTGAGATATCGTTTAAGGGATTGGCTCCACCTTGCGGTTTGGCAGCCCTCTGTCGATACCATTGTAGCACGTCTCACGCCCAAGCCGTAAGGGCCATGATGACTTGACGTCATCCCCACCTTCCTCCGCGTTATCCGCGGCGGTTCCTCTAAAGTGCCCAACTGAATGCTGGCAATTAAAGGCGAGGGTTGCGCTCGTTGCGGGACTTAACCCAACATCTCACGACACGAGCTGACGACAGCCATGCAACACCTGTCACTGGTCCAACTAAATGCCCCCCCTCTTTCAAGGGAAGTCTACCAGGATGTCAAGGCTTGGTAAGGTTCTTCGCGTATCTTCGAATTAATGGACATGCTCCACCACTTGTGCGGGTCCCCGTCAATTCCTTTGAGTTTTAACCTTGCGGCCGTAATCCCCAGGCGGCATACTTACCGCGTTAGCTAAGCCACCGAGTTCTGTAGCGAACCCGACAGCGAGTATGCATCGTTTACGGCGTGGACTACCAGGGTATCTAATCCTGTTTGCTCCCCACGCTGTCGTCTCTCAGTGTCAGATGTATCCCAGAAAGCTGCCTTCGCCATGGATGTTCCTACTGATATCTATGAATTTTACCTCTACACCAGTAATTCCGCCTTCCTCTGATACTCTCAAGCTCGCCAGTTTTAAAGGCAGTTCCCACGTTGAGCGCGGGGCTTTCACCTCTAACTTAACAAGCCACCTACAGACGCTTTACGCCCAGTGAATCCGAGCAACATTCGCCACCTTCGTATTACCGCGGCTGCTGGCACGAAGTTAGCCGTGACTTCTTTTGCGGGTACCGTCATCGTCGTCCCCGCCGAAAGAGCTTTACAATCCGAAGACCTTCATCACTCACGCGGTATGGCTGCGTCAGGGTTGCCCCCATTGCGCAAGATTCCCCACTGCTGCCTCCCGTAGGAGTCTGGACCGTGTCTCAGTTCCAGTGTGGCTGGTCATCCTCTCAGACCAGCTACTGATCGTCGCCTTGGTGAGCCGTTACCTCACCAACAAGCTAATCAGCCATGGGCTCATCTCAAAGCGCTGCAACGCTTTCCCAATATGGATTATGCGGTATTAGCGTCCATTTCTGGACGTTATCCCCCACTTCGAGGTAGATTCCCATGTATTACGCACCCGTTCGCCGCTCGACTATTACGCCTCGCTCGACTTGCATGTGTTAAGCCTACCGCCAATGTTCGCTCTGAGCCAGGATCAAACTCTCAACTTGATGTGTTCCCTAATAAATTAGGAAGCCAAGCCGGTCCGATACAAGGCTGCACCCTCCTCGCTAAAAGGAGGTATGCTGAATTCATTATGCGTCTTAAATTACGTTTCTCAAAAATGAGTATTACTACTCACCAAAATTAACGAACCTTTAGACAATTAATCTGAAGTTCATTATATCGGCCGACCGGTTAGAGTCTGATGTCGATACTAATTGAACCTCGTTAATTGTTCTGTCTTGTACAAACCTTCTATCAAATTCACTCTCGTGAATTCAGAAGATTTGCTTGTATCTTGCCTATTCGATTTTCACAGAACTTGTCTTGAGTTTCGCTTGGTTTCCCTTGCTTCCCCGCCCTTCCTTTCGGTGGCGTGTCTCGCTGACGAACGGGGGTATATCCCCTCCCCATCACCCTGTCAACACTTCC
>SEFP01000012.1 GCA_004144185.1 Sphingobacteriales bacterium
CCCGCTGGAACGGTGGCCGAGTGGCTGAAGGCAACGGTTTGCTAAATCGTCATACGATCAAAAGTCGTATCGGGGGTTCGAATCCCCCCCGTTCCGCCACTTTTTGTGGAATTTCCCTCTCCCTAACTACATACCCAAAGGCCATTGGTGCCGATTTGTCAGCGTGCCTTGAGATAATGTGATGATGTGATGGGCTGGGCGCTTGATATAAGCCGCGCTGGCCCCCATATATAAACCATGTTGAGCTGCTTTAGGAGCGTTATGCGTGCGCTACCCCTGTTGGGGAGCGTGGCTCTTATGCTTGTTATAAGCGGAGTTTCGTTTGCTGCGGATCCTGAACCGCGTGGGGCGACCTTCCCTTGGTTAAGCCCTGACCCTGAACAAGCTATGATGTTGGCCAATGCCTTTGCCTTCCAGATGCAGTTGTTTTTGGGGGCGGCGGGTGTAGGCGACGGTTCTCTCTCTGCCGTGCGGATTCTGGCGATGTTTGCGGCTATGGTCGGCGCCTTGCTGATTATTTTCTTCCCGAAATACCAGAAGATGCCCGTTATAGCGACGTGGCTGCTGCTGGTGGTTATCTCTCTGTTTGTGCCGGTGGGAAGCAAGCTAATGTTCCAGCCGCTGAAAGCGGATTCTGTGGAGATGATTGGTTTCAATGCCCGTGAGGCACCTGACCAGGACGGAGTAACCGCGTGCTCGGAAAAACCGCAGGGGTGTGGATTTGCACCGCAGTTGCTGGCTGTGCATATTGGGTCTGTGATGCAGACGATCACGTCGGACATCTTCCGCAGCAAGGCATGGGCCGGGCTTATAGAGCGCCAGACGGCTGCGACCGAGCTTTATACCATGACGGGTGCGTTTAACCTTGGTGCCGGTTGGATTGGCATGAGCCGTGATTTTAAGGCTGCCGGTTGTGAAATGGATCTGACAAATATTCTCTCCAAAACTTACACAGCCGAGGAATCGGAAACGGCTACACCCATGACCTTGGCGGCCGCATTTAGTGGATTGGAAGCATCCTTAAATGATAAGGATGGTAACTTCAGTACTGTCCCAAATTATGTATTGCTGCCTTCCGACAAGACCAATGCGGATGCTTTGAAGTGGGATGAGCCCAGTATAGTTAAGTATGAGGCGGGTATTAAACAGCTGTGCGAAATATTCTGTGATGCGGAGCACCGCGACTCGGAAGTTCGTTTAGAGGTTGCTGCTGGGGGAGGCTCTACAGCTTCGACCATCAGTGTGGCAAACGCTTTGACTGAAATGACCAACAATGGTCTGTTTGACGTATCGGTACCCCGATATGTTTTTTCAGGAACGTCTAAAGGCCTCAAAGTTGGACCAGGTGCTTTTATTGCACCCATGGGTGCTGCCGGAAGCGAAGTTGGGGAGGATTTTCTAAATACACGTCGGTGTTTTGTAAGTGGTGTTCAATCGAATATGTGGACAGATCCTTCTGTGCAGCGGCGCGTGCAGGAGTGTTTGGTTAATTATAAGACTACATATAACAAGCCTCAGGAAATTGCTGATACATACCGTTTTATTTATGATCGATTTGTTGTTGCGAAGGACCCTGAACAAAGCGATTTGACCAATAACTGGCAGGGTGTAGCCAGATTGCTTGCTGGACAGCAATATGAAGCTTTCCGGAATATGCCTGTTGGGATTGCAACTCTCACTCCACAAGCCGGTACTGCGGATTTTGGCCCATCTGCGTTTCCTATACCTGCCATAAAAAGCGTGGAGCGTGGTATGAGCTGTCGCTTGATGGGTGAGCAGATTGTTGACCATGCGATTCAGGCACTTAAGGCTAAGCAAAAGCCGAATACTTTTGATAAGCTTATTGGAATTTTGGATGGTTCTTCCGTAGGTACGGTGTTTGACCGAGTGCCATCTCAAGGCTCGTTTCTGGTATCTGATATGACTAGCATAGCCGGTTTGAAAGCCAGTGACCCTGAGTTGAATAACTTGGTAGAATTGATGGCGATACGCATGAGCGAAGCTACGCGTGGAGTTAACCAAAAGATGTTAGCCGCAGGCGATAAAGAGTTAATTATGCGAGCAGCCATGGTTAACAGCTTGCTTGACCTGATGATGCGCGTAACCACCCAAGCAACAGGATTGAACTATGGGATGGGGGCTAATGCGGCTGAAGATGGGCGCCGTGTTGAGCCTAAGCTTGTGGGCTCGGAGACTCTTACTGAATGGGGTGGCGGCCTTGCTTTCAACCTCGGTAAGATACTGGCCATGGTGGGCGCCTTCTTTACGGGGCCACTGGCTGCTGCGTTCATTCAGTTTTTGACGGTACTGGTGGACTTTACGCTGATGGTGCTGATTACGATTACGCCGCTGCTGTTCATCTTCGGGCTGCTGATACCGACTGCTGCGGCCGGGGTGATGACCATTGCCGTGATGTCGGTGCTTATCCTCAAGTTTGTCCCGATCACGTTGATCATTCTTAATGGTGTGGGAGGCATGGTGTATGACCTGCTGCCTGCCAGTGTGGGTGCCAACGCCGGCTTTACCCGCGACCTGCTGGTGCTGGCGATGGGCGGCCTTTATATGAACCTTGTGGGGCTGACGTTCTTCCTGATGTTCAAGCTGGGTGATCCATCTGCCTTCCTGGGTCGTTTGACGGCATTGGATGGCAGCGCCAAGCAACTGGCTGAACGCGGTATTGCGGCGGCTATAACGGTGGCATCGGCTGCGGCAGTTGCTACGACTGGATTATTGGGTGGTGCTGCTGGTGCGCTTCTGGGTGCCGGGGGCGGGCGCATTACGAAGGCGGCCAATGCGGTTGCCGATGCCTCTAAGAACAAACTCATTAAGTCTGCGGATAGTGTTACGGGTGGCGTGACTTCGGCGGCTTTAGGAGGGATTAAAGAAGAAGATAACAAAGGTGGCGCAGGTGGAGGCGCAGATGGAGGCGCAGGTGGAGGCGCACCTAAAACGCCGGAACAGCTTGCTGCGGAGAAGAAGGCCAAGGAAGAGGGAATCTTCCCCACCACGGACAGCATGGGCCGACCCCTTGACGAGGATGCCCAGAAGAAGATGCGTGAAAACGCGGATATCTTTGCGGAAGGTACACGTGAAGGTAGTGGCTTAACACGTGAAGAAGCCGGTGAACTTGCCGCACTTGGCGTGGATGGCAGCATTGTTAAGCAAAATGCAGATGGTACGCGTGAGAAGTTTACGGTAGGCCCGAATGGCGCCATTACCTCGGAACTGCAACAGGCTGAGCCCAAGCCGGCCCAGCTTGCTGAAACCACGAAGGCGCTGGGAACCGAAGTTACGGCGATCACGGCTGAAGACCAGACCAAGCTTATTAGCGAAGGTGCAGAGCTGAGCAACCAACCGCAGCTTAGCCAAACCCCGCCGGGTGCGGTGGGTGAGCCGCGGCCTACGTCTCCTTCAGGATCCCTGGACACCAACACCAAGGGTGTGACGGAAACGCAGAATACTCTCCAGAGTAATAATGTGCAGGGACCTGCCGGTGCTGGTGAGCAGCCGGGGGCGATAACATCCAATGCGACCGACAGCAACACGATTGGCGTTGCTGAAACGCCGAATACCGCAGGCGGCCAGCCGGGCGTTGCAGCCCAAGGTACCGCTGCGGCCCAAGGCATACCCGCACAAGTAACGGTTATGGGTGGTAAACTGGATGATGTAGGCACTGTTGGTGCGATATCGTCTGCTGCCACCGGCAGTGTGCAGGAGCGCATTGAGGCGCGTAAGGCTGATGAAAAAGCTGAAGAGCTGAATAACAAACAAAAGCAAGTTAACGAGCTTGGTGAGAAGGTGCCTGCAGCCAAAGCGGATCTTCAGGCTAATTTACAGAATTTTGCCAACGGCAATATTACGTCGGCCGAGATGCAGACCAACGAGGATGAAATTTTAAAGCGTCATGGTACGAGCCGTGCACTCGAAGGTTATAAGACGAATATGAACCAGCAGATTGCTGACCGTATCTCCGATATTGAGAAACGCCCAGAATTTCTAGAAATTGAGGAATTGCTGGAAAAGGTTGACCGTACCGATGATGCTGCGGTTGAAGCAGCGCTTTCTAAGAAAAAAGGTCTGCTGGATATTAAAAAGAACTATGACGCCCTTAAATCGGCCGATACAGCAGCTTTGACCGTCGCTGAGCTAAGTGCCCGCCTTGGAGAGACGTCTAATTTGGCCCGTGCCATGGAATTGCGTGGTGCGGCAGATATGAAGCCGGGTGTATTGTCTTCCGCAGCGAGTGGCCTTTATGGTGCTTTTGCCGGGACCGGTGGTGGTCTGTCGAAAATTCCGGTGCTTGGACCTGCCGTGGCAGAAGCTGTTAACGAGTTTTATGAAGCCCCCGAGCGTGCGCGTGCGTGGAATGCCTCCGGTGGAGCCAAGAACTGGTCGAGTGGACGTGCAGACGCCCAGCGTGCGGGATTCTACAACAAAGCCATGGCCCATGTACCTGCTGCCGAGCAGTATGCGAACATGTCGCAGTATGGTGGTTTCCAAGCCCAGAAAGACCTTGCCGTGCAGGCTGCGCGGGAAGCCGTAGAGCGGTCGCGTTCCCAGTGGGGGGCACAGCTTGCCTCCAAGAAGGATTTCTTGACCATGGAGATTACACAGGACGCTGCCCGTAAGGAGTTGATGAACAATCAAGAGTTTGTTGCGACCCTTAAAGATTTTTCTCCGGCAGAAAAAGAGAACCATATCAAGTTGACGGTCGATGATAAAATCAAGAATGGTTTCCAGGTACAGATTGACCCTGAGAGCCTGAATAGGAAATTTGAGCTGCAAGTTTCCCAGTCTGGTTATGATGCCAGCTTGTCGGCTGACCAGTTACGCGGCCTTGGCCGTATGGATGCGGCTGACCGCCTTGTGAGCGTGCGCCAGGAAGCTGCCTTGATGCAAAAGGCAAGCATGGTGGTAACGCGTGCCAAGGGTGGCTTGGATGGCAATATGCTGTTGCGGGAAGTTGGTGACAAATTGCAGGTTGAGACCGAGGAAGTTGCCGTTGCGCTGACGCCTGACCTGCTGAATAAATTCCGCGGTGACCTGGCAACCAAAAAATACGCCAATAATATTGATGATATGATGATTTCTCATTACGGCCTGGTGGAGAAACAGTACCTGCGCGGGGACATGGCATGGAATGCGACGCGTAACATGAACACCAGCGCGGATGCTGCTGCTACGTTTGCCCGCAAGGATGTGAGCACGGACTACCTGATTGGTGGGCACATCAAGATGGTGCAGGGCAAGGAGCGCTTCCTTGAGGGTAAGGGACAGTACGAGATGCTGGTGAAGTACCGTAACGAGAGCAATGCCAAGTTTTCGGATGAGATGGCGCGGGTGTTTAAGGATGGCGGAGCTGCCCTTCAGGATGCCCTGAAAGGTGCCAAGCTGGATGTAAACCTTGCAAGCAGTTTGAAAGATGTAGGTAGCCTGAATGTTGACCAGCGCGCCAAGATGGAAAAATGGGCTGCCAAGAGTTTGAAGAGCCGTGATGTGCTGGTGCCGCTGAATGCTATTTTTGATGAGGCGAGCTCTAGTGGTGCAGCCAAATACCAAGCCAAAGCCGAAGTTGCGCTGTATAACGTGCAAGCCCAAGCGGATGAGGTTTACGGTAAGTGGCAGAAAGCTGCCGGGGCTGCGTATGCCTCGGCCGTGCCCACAGCAAAAGATTTTACGCGGAATGTGCGCGTGGACAACAATGGTGTAGTTGCCGAGTTGGGTAAAGCCAGTGAACGCCTTGCCGAACGTGTGCGTAACTCGGTTGGTGACAGACACTTTACGCAGGCCGATAAGATTGTGCGTGATGTGCTTAAAAAATTTGGCGGGGATAGCCTATCTGTAAATATTAATAATTCGGATAAGACTGCTGAAATGAGTATTCGTGCAGACGCGATGTCAGAAATTATTTCCAGAATTGGTTCCGAGATCAATCCTGATGCTGCCAAAGCTATGCAAGCAAATACCGACGGTAAAACTTTCCTGATGGAACATGGCAAGGCTGTATTTGGGCGGATCACTTCAGACGGTAAGGTTACTCAGTAATAATAAAAACGTGTTAGCGGGGCACAAAAATAATGAAAATAAAAGCTTTTGCCAGCCGATATGACATGACCGCAGGGGAGGGGCCCCTGATGGTGATGGCGCCCGAACTTGCCGAGGCGTGGTACGGCCGTGACCCGTTTGAAACGCTGCAGACAGATGGCATTTCCGATAACTTAGTGATTGCACCCGAAGGAACGACGGACGGGCATAACACGATGCGCGACAGCACGTTTATGGACAGTATGCGGCTTGATAAGCAGGTGCCATTGTCTCCGCTGTTTGTGAAGGATCTTGCAGGCCGGATTATTTATATTGGTTTTGGACCAGAACGAAAAACCAACCTTGATTGGGTGAATTATATGACGGAGGCAACGGGCGATGATGTGAACCCGTTTATTCCGTTGTGTGTATTCCCCCGTTTTTGCCGGGACGTTTTGGAGATGGAAGGGCGCGACTTGCTGGAGCAGGTGTTTCTGACCAAGTTCCGGTGCCTTGAAATGAGCATGGACTTTAACGGCTTGCTGAGTGGTGCCGATGATGAAGACCCCTTGGTATGTGCGACGTATTTGGGGGCCAACCTTTACCCGTATAAACTTCGGCTGGATACTTTTTACATTGATGGTTGGAAGATGCCGCAGACACAGATGGTGTTTGCGCGGGGCGATTACCAAGGTGCCAGTGCCCAGACGGCTTTGAAACTTGGTGAGCAATTGTTGCAGTCCTGGATGGATCGGTCGCCGGATATCTCTTATGAAGACTGGTTTGATGCCATGGGTGAGGCAGAGGTTGAGCGTTTGTATATGAGTGGCTGCACTTTGATACCGACTTTTGAAGCCTGTAACGGTTACCATGTAGTTGGTGCGAACTTTGAACTTGAAGATTATTGGCCGGGCCGTGCAGTTTTAGGTTTGCACGATGTTGTTGAAGACCGGAATGACAAGGCTCCGGCGGGGACGATTCTGGAAGTTATTGAGCTTGGATATGTAACGGCCACTAAGGTACGCCCTGCCAAGGTTGTAGTGAGCAACGGTAGTGGCTATGTAAGCCCTAATGCAAGCGACCCTTTGCCGCTTATACCAAACCTTAACTTGCCGCACCCACGCACCCTTGATGACTGGCGTGCTACGTGGTTGCCGACTCACCCTGAGCATTTTGAAGCGCCGGCACTTTGGGGATGGGAACTTGCCGTAGGACGATTTATGCAATTGAACGGGCCGCTTTGGGACCCGCTGCATTATTATTATGAAAGTATCGATAAGGTATTAAGTGCGTTTGACGCGACACCGGTAAACAGAGACCAGCCGCTTGTACCAGTGCCTGAAGAGATGGAGCATCGTTTTTACCCATTGGCGGCCATGAAGGGTTTTGACACATTTAATGTGGATGAATATGAGCGCAGAGCTGCCCATGGCATTAAGCCGCAAAGCTGCCTTACACGCGTACCTACTGAAAACTATACGGTAGGGTTGGGGTATCATCCTTTACCCGCAGAATTTGAGTTTGAGTTGGACCCGTTCTGGTTTCCGGAAATGCATCCTTTGAACAGGGAACAGGGGATGATTCCGCCTGATTTTGATGAGCGGATCGTTCCTATTATTCATCCGCGTGTGACTGTAAGTGTATTTACCCCAACTGTAAAAGTGCCGGATCATGCGGTATGGTTTACAGATGAAAGTAAGCTATTTACGCCGGTTTCTGATCCTTTAATGAATTACCCTCAGTTAACCCGCTATTTGGTGCGGGATATGCAGTTGGATGAAATTGTGCGGGTATGCCCGGTGCCTTATTTGGGCAGTGTTGGTGACAAAATTAAGCTACCTGCACCCGGCTGGTGGTTGGATAATAATGGCACGCAATTGGATGGACCTCTTCAGATGGAAGATGTTGCCCCGGGTGTTTACGATGCTTTATGGGATATGCGTCAAAAAGGGGTCGAGCTCATTCAATTCCGCCATATGCTGTACCAGAGCAATTTACCTCTTTACATGCTGGGGTGGTGGTATGGATGGAATATTGAGCGCATGCAGGAAGCCTTTGCTGAGTGGCTTAAAGACGAGAAGCCTGAAGATTTAGGGCAGCCATGGAGCGGAGACTTTTTGGAAGAAGCCCCTGATTAAAACAAAAAGCCCCGCTGGGGCTTTTTGTTTTAGGATGAGTTTATTTAGCGGCAAGGAGGGTGGCGAGTTCTCCGGATTGGTACATCTCGATCATGATGTCGGCGCCGCCAATAAGTTCTCCGTTTACATAGAGTTGCGGGAAGGTTGGCCAGTTGCTGAACTCTTTGAGGCCCATGCGGAGTTCGTCGCTTTCGAGTACGTTATAGTCGGCAAATGGGACGTTGAGGTTGTTGAGAATGCCAACGGCGCGGGCGGAAAAGCCGCACATAGGTTGGGACGCTGTGCCCTTGATGTAAAGCACTACGGGTGCGGCGTTGACCTGCTGGGTGAAGAGGTCTTTGAGTTCGGAGGTGAGGTGGTTTTCCATATTCAATTCAGTATATTAGATTGTTGTTGTGGGAGTGCGGGTGGTGAGTTGGAGGGCGTGGAGGTCGGTTTCGAAAGCATTTCCAAGGGCTTGGTAGACCAGACGGTGCTGCTGGATGCGGCTGAGACCGTTAAAGCTTGCGCTAATGATAACGGCAGAAAGGTGAGCTCCGTCAGGGTCTTGGATGGTAACATGAGCGTCGGGAAGAGTGGCGCGGATGCGGGATTGGAGCTCTTGGGCGAGGGCGGTTTGCGTGCTTTCCATGGGCCGCAAACTAGGCCTGTTGGGGGGTTTTGGCAAGGGGGGTGCTGCTGCCGTGTGCGCATGGCTACTTGATTTTGTTTAAACTTTTGGTGCTGTTTGCTGCCCTTTGGCTGCGCGGGAGGGCAGCGGTTTTTGCGCGTTGCATGTGTTTATAAGGGGTTGGGGAGGTTTTTGGCTGCCCTGTTGAGGGCAGCGAAAGGGCAGGGAGGGCAGCGGGGTTGCATACTGACGGCATGTGCCCTATAAGACAGGTACAAAGCGTCGAGACCAAGCTGATGCGTAGGGGGATCATCTTCCCTGCTACTAGACATTCCCGGAGTACCTGGGGGTTGGCTGGAATCTCTCTTGGCGTTT
>SEFP01000026.1 GCA_004144185.1 Sphingobacteriales bacterium
TTTTTTTTGTGAACAAAAAACGGTCGTTTACCTTCGGGCAACTGCACCCATTCAAAATAGCCATTCACTGGCACGATACAGCGAGTGTTTCGGATGGCAGTTTGCCATTTTGGCTTGCTAAAAATACCTTCGGCTTTCGCCGTAAATGTTTTATATCGAAACACGGAATTCGTGTCTTTTGCACCATCCGGGACAAACCCCCAGTCCATACGTTCGAGTATTTTCTTACCGCCACGCACCAAAATTACGGGAGCTTGCTGGGTCGGGCTGGTATTGAAGTTCTTCTTCACGCCAGTAGGAACACCATCGGGAAGCGCGTAGGTATCGCGAAGTTTATCAATTTCGTAGAGGGCAAAGCGTTCAATCATATATAAGTTAGTATATCGTAATTACTACGGAACGCGTAATCGGCCAGCGTTCGCTGGGAGCGCATCATTCAAAATGCCCACCTCCGGAGTATTTTGAACTCGACGGAAATAGGCATGTCACGATACATTGTACCGTCCTGTTTGATGGTGATGCGCCCAGCCCAGCATAGCACCGAACCTCAGCGCATCATGGTCGCCATAGTCCAGGGACGCTTTTGCGACAACGAGCGCGCCATACGGATCATGGTCGCGCAGCCGTTCATGGAATCGTGCGTCTTTTATGACACTCTTGTGTCGGTTCAGATAGGACAAAAGTACTAGCTCGTCCTGACTCAACTGATCTGACTCATTGGCATCCGAACTGTAGACCATTGCTTTCTTACCGTGCTCGTTCTCGTTCATGGACACTCCCTACATAGTCGAAGGACGTCTTTCACGTTATGCCGATTATACAATGGTTATTCTAGATCAGCTAGTTATTGACACCGAACAAATAATGTGACTTAATGTACATATGAAAGAATCGTTCGGAAAAGCACCCGATTATAAAGTCGAAAAAGGCTATAGCACTTCGGAAATTGCAACGCTGTCCGATAAAATCCTAAAAAACGATCAATTTGAGCCTGATTTTAAACTGGATAATGATCCAAACTCGGTTACAGTTCGCTATAGCTGGGCGCATCCGATGCGTGATGAGCAAATAACATTCACCGCCACATCATTAGCACAGGATAGGCACTATTGCACACTTCACGTTCAACCAATGGGCTACAGAGCCGCAATGGCCGAAGTGCACACCTATACAGTTTACAAAAACGGAGCAGTAGAAATTGACGATCAAGACGAGGAAGAAGATGTCGACAAACAAGATGAAACATCAAAAGTTATTAGTGGATTAAAGATTGCCGAGCAGTTGCGCGACTTCCACACCAGCGAACGACCTAATCCCGCAGAACGTCAGCGTATCAAAAAACAAAAAGAAGATTTGGATGCAAAATTTGAAACAATTGCTGCACATGAAATACTCGAACAAGATATCTATCATGAAAAAATCTTGCAGCTAGGTGCGCTATCCGCAGAGGATAAAGAGTTCGCCGTTGCATTACTGATCAGTGGACTACAAAATAACTACGCGACGTTTAACCACAAAGCGGGGGCGTCAGTACTTCGCAATGTTATATTTCAACAACTTAATAACGCCGCAGTGTAGCGGCGTTATTAAGTTGTCTGTACTTGCTAGATTAGCGAAGGCCTAATTTTGATGAACATGCAGGCCATGCACCGTATCCACCGCTTTTGGCGCGGATCGCTTCGGCGACAGCGATCTGCTGTTCACGAGTTGCCTGGTTTGCGGTCGCAGCGTACTGACCACCACCGTTACCGGTCCATGTTCCTGGGGCGAATTGCAAACCGCCAGAATATCCATTACCCGTATTAATTTGCCAGTTACCGCCGGCTTCACATTGCGCCAATTGATCCCAGACACTGCCACCAGCGACAGGTGCAGCAGGTGCGGATGCTGGCGCAGAGTAGGCCTGTGGTTGGTACGACTGGGTTGCTACTGCGAC
>SEFP01000027.1 GCA_004144185.1 Sphingobacteriales bacterium
TCCTTGCATGCAGCGACCGTCGCTACGCCGAACGGCGTTTGGTTCAACCACGTGCGCAGTTTTTGCCATTGGTCAAGATCAACAAGGACCGACAACGTGTCTGCTTGCGCAGACCAGCGCGTGGCACAGTAATTCAGAGACGAAAGACGAATGCCTGCAGCAGAGGCATCACTGCGGCACCGTGTATCACGATGGCGGCGGATGCCGTTTAAGTTGGAGGCTATTGTACCCAGATGGCCCCAGACCTTGGACGTGCGTTCCAGCACACGATCCGCAATATGAGCGAGGCATCCAACATGCACAATAGCAGGATACTCAATGCAAGCCTTCCTTGCGAACGCAAGCATGGTGGCGCAGTTGTCAGTTGCCAGGGCAACGAATTTGCGTGGATCGCCCAACTTCTGCACAACACTGCGCAGCAGCTCCAGGTACCGATCGGCACAAAGCGAACCAACGAGCAGTTTCACGTCGACCACAACTGGTTGCTCAGATCCACTAAAAATCGCAGAAAAGACGACCACGCTGCGACCTGCAGCTAGTTCGGTCGGTGACTCATCAACTTGCAGCGTGTACGATGACGACCTGTCAATCAAAACCTTGAGCTCGTCTTCAAGACTTTCATAAGCAAGGCTGCGAGTTGCCGAAGCAGTAAGTAGCCGAGCTCCAGATGCGAAAAGAATAGACATGGCGGCTCTGGCAGGCGACGATCGGTCGAACAACTTGTCTATCTGGTTCATGTTGAGCTTAAGATCACGCATCAAGTGTCTCGTGAGCTCTGTTTGAAGCATTTTCAAATCCACTCCATCACAAATGCCAATACCCGTACACTGAGCCATACGAGTTTGCAGTCTGCCTTGTGGTGATTCAAGCCGCTCGACAGCTGCAACGTGTTCTGCTATCGTTGAATGTTTCGTCATGACACTAGGTCGATAAAATAGCTCCTTCCCGCAAGGAACACAGTACACTTTTCCAACACGACCAGCAGATTGTGCGCGTGGGTCGTCATAGGCCGCAAGGAAGTCGAACTTCGCAGCAGCTTCAATGCGTGTTGTTTTTTTGAGCTTCCGATCGCTTGAAGAGGTTGACGTCAGCGCTGGTCGAGGAAGAGACTGAGCAGCATTCATCTTTGACACGTCACGCAGCGAACGCTCGCGCAGCACCGCACTACCAGCGCTTGACGTTGTACTAGCAGTTACTGTATCATCAACGGCCGTTGCAGTCGCGCCAGGGGTCGCAGAGGAGGCAGCACCAGCACCATCTTCCTCAAGTCCATCGGGCCCGTGGTCAGCATCCAAGCGCGTCCGCTTGGCTGCAGGACGCGTTGGCGCGTCCACACCAGTCGTTGCGGCACCATCGCAGCCACGCTTTAGCTCCTCCACATCAGAAGAAGGTGCACGAGCTGAAGCGGCGTGTACGTTCACTTGAACGTTGCAACTCGAGTTGCTCACCCCTCGCATTGTAACGGAACCTCCGCTGTTTTTCGCGGATGAGCGTGAAAAAAAGCTCGTTAGCGGCACAGAGCCCACGTCATCGGCACAGCCAGCAGTCTTTCGTTTGCTCATGATGTTTTCCCGCACGAGAGCAAGTGTGCTGAAGGGGAAGCGATGTGATACGGGTGAGCGTTGGCGAGGGGTGCATGAGGATGGGGTACATAATAGGGAGGGGGTACATGTAAAGTTTGGCGCTTGGTAGCCGGAATGCCGACCCCTCAGAGCGGAACCCTGCAACCTGCGCAGCCCTACAACACAAAGTACTCGCCAATCGACAGCTCTTCATCAGGCCAGTGTATAACAGAGGTGGAGGAGCCCCAATTGTGCGTAGTTGCTGAGCAAAAGGGGAAAAACCAATTCGCCTCCTCCAAGCCCCCATTTTACGTCCGCTCACCTCTCGTCACGCCCGAATTTACCGGTGGTGAATTTCCAGAACACTGG
>SEFP01000003.1 GCA_004144185.1 Sphingobacteriales bacterium
CTACTGGTAACTGACCTTAGTGGCCGGGTCGTTTTCCGGAAGGAAGGGGTAGTGCAGACAACCGCGATCACAGTGCCTACGGCATCCCTTCCAAATGGATTGTATCTGTTACAAATGCAGTTAGAGGGTTCTACCCGAACGATGAAGCTTCAGGTACAGCACTAACTGGCTGCTACGCTGGCTATTGGCTTCAATGGGTGCATTTCGGCACGTCGTGCAGATGCATATCAAGTAGGAGGTTGGATCTGGCTCTTCAAGGATAGACTGGAACTCCGGAAGGGAACAGAAGACGCGGTACTGATGGCCCAAGGACGTGATCATCTCGGGAAGTCATTCTAGGCAGATATTCTCTTCAAATAAAAAAACGGTTGGTGCTGTACCAACCGTTTTTTATTTGAAGAGAGTCCTGATGGATTACTGTTTGACAAACTTTGCGGTCTGTACCGGTGCTCCCTCTGCTCTGTAACTCACCTGGTACATCCCTGGAGCCAAACCTGCGACGCGTAGTTGCGTTTGCGTTTCCGCTTTGTCAGCAGTTGCTGAAAGGACCAGTTGACCAATCATATTCCGGACCTCACAAATACCTTGACCAGTGGCGTGCGAAATCGTGATCAGGTCGGTTGCGGGGTTGGGATACACGTTCATGGCTAGGGTGCCGTTGTCTGCACCACGTGTTATTCTCACCGTGTTGCTGTAGCGATGAGTACCATCGGCATCCGTCATGCGCAGGCGGTAGTAGCTTACCGGCTTTATGGGCTGATCGTCGGCGTACTGATAACTGTGCGCCTCCCTTGCTGCAGCTACCGTCGCCAAGGTCGCAAAGGTGCGACCGTCGGCGGAGCGCTCTACCTCGTAGGCTTTCAGCATGTCCTCGCCGGCGCTGGTCCAGCTCACCAGAGTGGCCGTGCCGTTTGCCCGGGCCTCAAAGCGAACCAGTTCCACCGGCAGGGATGTCGGGGTTCCACTGGTGATAAAGAATCCGGAGAACCCAGTGACCGGAAAGCTCATGGTCCAGTAGCTGCCGTTCCAGGTAGTGCTAATGGCACTGCTGGTGATCAGCTGGCTTTGGGTCGCATCGTAATGCCCTTCGGGTCCGGTGGTGCCGGCAGAAGGCAGGCCGTGGAACTGATTGATGCGGATGTGGCTGATGCTGATGGCATCCGAGGGACCGGTAGGCAGCTTGGGCTGCGTGTTGCCGTTGGTGGTGATCCAACTGTTGAAGGCGTCAAATTCTGCCTGTGTGGCGTAGAGTTTTACGATGGCCGGACCGTTGCTGGCGGGCGTCAGGTCGTAATGGCGTTGGAGGTAGGGGGCGCCGTTGAAGGTCTGCACGGTAGCGTCCACAGATACCGAGGCGTTGGTCAGACCCATCAGGTTGCCGCCGGCGTTGTCGGTGATGGCCGCTAGGGGTTGGCAGTTGGCATCGGTGTAGATGAGGTTGTAGCCGTCGGGCTGCGGCGTATTCACCGCCGTACCGCCGGAGGCCAGTGTGGTTGGCATCGGGCTTACGGTTACGGCAGCGAATGCAGAGGTGTCGTTGCAGCCGCCGCTGCCCATGGCAATAACCTGATAGCTGCCGGTGTCGGCGGGGGTGGCGGCGGTTACGGTGTAGTTACTAGTGGCGGCACCGGAGATGTTGGAGCCGTTCTTGTTCCACTGGTAGGTGGTGGCCCCGGTAGCGGCTACGGAGAGCAGTAGCGGGTTGCCGGCGCAGAGGTCGAGGCTGGCCTGCGGCTCTGCGCTGATGGTGGCTTGCGGGTGTACCGTCACGGTGGCGGAGGTGGCCGGGCTGGTTGCGCAGCGGCCGAGCAGACTCACCGATGTCAGGTTGTAGTGTTGAGTGCCTGCGGCCGTCGTGTTGACCGGTAGGGTCAGCGGCGGCGTACTGCCCACCGGAATATAGTTCCCCCCGACGGTACTTATTTGTTGATCGTAGACCGGAACGCCGTTTGAATCTTTTAGGATCAGCTGCAGGTTGTTCTGAATGGTTCCAATCGGAATCCCGTTCGGGAGGAAGTACGAACTAGGTACAATCTGAACCCCGGTCAGGCTGTACTCCTGGCCCAGGTCAACCTCCACCCAGATGCCGGAGTCACAACTCCCACCCTGCCAAGTGCCGGATGGTACCATGGCGCCGTCGGTAAGGTAGCGCGCGTTTCTTTGGCTGGCGGTGCTGCTTGCAGTGGCCGGCTTGCCTGCGGCGACATTGGTGTTGCTGCCAGCCGGGAAAGCCAGTATTTCGTTCACGCTAAAGCAGGTTGCTACATTCTGCCGGATGTGGATATAGCGTGCCTTGGGATAGGTCCTGGTCGTTTGCGTGGCGCCGCCGTTCACGTTGTAGGAATACACGTAGCCCTTTGTGGCGGGGCCAGGGCTGCTGAGGGTCACGGCCGCAGCTCCACCCACACACACATCGGCCGGGGCCGAGATGGTAGCGGTCGCTGCTGTATCCACGGTAAAGACGACTGGCGTGCGCGTGGGACTGGGGCAACCCAGGGCGTTCTCACGGGCTGCGTAGAAGGTCGTGCTTCCGATCGTTCCCGTGCCGCTGACCCCGGAACCCGGCGTGGTGGAGGGGTCAAATACCAGGCCGGTGACCAGGGCTGTACCGCCGGTAGGGGCGGCGTACCACTTAATGGAACCGACGGCCGGGTAGCTATACCTGACTATCGCGGTGGCTACGTTACCCCCGATCCTAGAAAACTTGACATCCGGATTTGGTTCGTTCTGGGGGTCTGAATCCCAATAGGTCAGAAACACTGATCCGCCATTGGGATTGAACGCAGTCGGCACAGAGCTGGCATTGTAATTGAAGTTACCTCCGAAAGAAGGGCCGGTCAAATTGGGCTGAACGCCTGTAAGGGATATCGCTCCGGTAAGGCCTAGCCGTATTTCGTCTCGGGACCCAACCAGCATAAGCAGCAGGTCGTACTTAATAGCCACAGAAGTAATGGTAGCGCCCGGTGGCAAGGGCGGCAATACGAGCGGATGGCTCACTTGAACGCCGGATCCGTTATAAAAGATACCGCTGTATGCGTATTCTTCGGGGATGCTGAAGGAAACCGTGTAGCTGCCCGTCTCCGTCAACGCGGCTGCAAGGCCGCTGCCCACCGGCACGGCAGCGTTCTGACATACGGCGTAGTCGGTGACGAGAGGCGCAGCCAAAACGGGCACGACCGCTACCTGTGCGGTATCGGAGGTGATAGTCCCGCAGGTGCCCGAGCTGGTAACCACAACCGTGTAGGAACCTCCCTCGCCTGGAGTTGCAGTATTGGTTGGGCTGTAGGTAGCCGCCGTCGCGTTGGAGATATCCCTCCCGTTCTTCTGCCACTGGTAGGCGGCGGCATTGGTGGCCCCCACGGAGAGGCTCAGCGGCTGACCGGCGCAGATCGTTTGCGCGGCAGGCTGGGTCGTGATCACCGCGCCGGCTTGTACGTTGACCGTTGCCGAGTCGGTGGATGCCGAGGTGCAGCCGGTGGCATCGGTTACCGACACCAGGTTATATTGGTAGGTGCCTGCCGTTGCGGGCACGGGCAGGGTGGCATAGGTGACCCGGAAACTGCTGGTGAAGTTGGTGTTCTGCCCCTGGTAGGCGTCGATCCTCCGGGAGGAAATGGTGTAGCCCGAGTCATCTTTAAGGATCAGCTGGAGGTTGGAGGCGGCAGCCTGGCAACAATCCGGACGGTTTACGATTCTGATCTCGTTGATATAACGTGACATCCCAAACCAACGTGACCACCCATACCCCATCTCTACCCAGTTACCTTGGACGCAGCTGCTATTTAACCAGAAGTTGTTTAGGTCGCCGTCGACGAGGTTGGACGCGGGGTATTGAGAATTCACATATCCGTCGGATGTCACTGGTCCGCGTCTATTATGGCCCAGGTCATCGATAGCCTGCATTTCGGCTAGGTTGAAGCATGAAGCTGCGTTCTGCTCAAGGCGGATGTAGCGTACCGGTTTCAACCCCGCAGTGGTGATGGTTTGGTTGGGACCGCCGTTGACGTTGTAAGTGATCGTATAGGGCGCTACTCCGCCGGCGCCCTCAAAATAAACCGCAGCGGCCGAATTGCCGGCACAGGCAGTGGCAGGGGCAGAAACCGTAGCCGTAGAACCCGCATTCGGATTGACCGCGACACATACGACGTTGCTGCTGTTGGCACTCCCGCTGCCCGTGCAGGTGACCTTCGCCCGGTAATAGGTGGTTGCGTTGGAGATGGGGGCGGTGTAGGTAGCACCGGTGGCCCCGCTGATGCTGGCAAAGGTCAGGCTGTCCGGGCTGCTTTGCCACTGGATGGCAATACCCGCGCCGGCGGAATAGCCGGAAAGGGTCAGCACCTTGGCTACGGCCGTGAAGCAATACGCGTACGGGGACGGCGTGGATGCGGTACCGGCCGTGGGAGTACCTGTGCAAGGGGTTTGCGCCCATGCCGGGCCGGTACAAAGACCAGCAAAGAGAAGAACCAAACCAAAAAGCAAGCGTCGAGGTAAATTCATGGGCAGAAAATATAAAATGAAGGTGTAAAGATATCCGGTCAGTAAACTCTTGCATATAGGGGCTACCCCCCATTTTTCGCTGCTTTTCCCTTGGATTTATTATGTGATAAAAAATACATTAACGTCCTTTGGTGTTAATTATGTGCCGTCGCTTTTAAAAGTGCTAATGGATTTACCAAAGCTGAATTCAAAGAACGTATAATTAAAAGAATTTATTGGATTGGGTGCACAGATTGGAAGATTAACTCTTCTGGCTGTGTACCTAATTGTGTACCTACCAAAACCTATTAGTAGGCCCTACGCTTACTGATAAAGGGTTGTAGCGCTTTGAATAGAATCCAGTCCTAGGCACCACAGTAAAAATGAAAAACCCGCGACGAGCGCGGGTTTTTCATCACTGGTAAGGGTTTTAGCCGTTTTTGCTTCTTGTGAAATCATGTTTCTTCTTGTGAAAAAGCATTCATCTGTGTGTTCCACGCAACTAAAGATGAGGATGCTCGTGGGGGATTAGACTTTAAACGCGATATGGATATTATCCTCCGGGTGGAGCAGCATAAACCGGTTGTTGAGAAAAATAGGTAAGTAGTTTGTGTACCAATGTGAATCCGAAAAATGGCTTAACCAATAATCCGTAAACTGAAACGGCTCTGGCACCTGTAACAGGTGTCAGAGCCGTATGCTTTGTGTTTTTGCAGATGGGTTTACTGCTTGGTCACTTTGATGGTCTTTGATACGCTGCCATTGCTAAAATGCAGCACGTACTGGCCTGGTGCAAGAGCACCAGTCTGGAGTAGCGCCGTACCATTGGCTAGTGTCCCGGCCCTTACCTGTCTGCCGTTCATGTCTATCAGGCTTACCTGGCCGTACTGCACGCCAGACACAGCAATACATAGCTCCTGCTGAACCGGATTAGGCGTGGCGCTCAAAACAACCATATCGCCCGTTGCAGCTAAGAAGGCTTGCACCGTCTTGCTGTATTTGGTAGATCCGTCGATGTTTGCCATGATCAGGCGGTAGTAGGTACGACCCACGTTCGGTGCAGGGTCGTAGACGCTGTAGTCCGACTTGCCTGCAGCGGCTACCTGCGCCATCCGGTCGAACACCACACCGTCTGCGGAGCGCTCCACCTGATAAGCGGCGAGGTTGTGCTCGTTGGCAACGGTCCAAGCTACTTGGTTTCGGGTTCCGGCATTTCGGGCTATAATGTTGAGTAGGTTCACTGGAGTAGGTGTGGCAGAAGGCCGAGGACCGCCCGTAGGGGGCTGTGCCTGTGCGGCGGTAAGGCCTGTTAGGACCAGTAGGATTAACACGGAAAAGCAGCGACGTGTAAGACGCAGAAAAGAAGAACGCATGTGAAAAAATAAATAAATGTGAAGCCGTGATCCGGCACTGTGCAGGAACAGCTATTTAACAGCCGCTCCTGATTCGCTTAGTCTTTTGTTGGTTGTAGGGTGGACGTGCCCACAGTAGTGCGCAACAGCATATTAGGCGAGAACACCAGTTCAAAACGGCTGGTGGCAGGTGCCGAGGCGTCGCTGACCGTGAACGGGTAGTCCGGCTGCCGGGCCAGATCCACTAGGGCCCCGGTTTGCAGGTCGCGCAGGTAGGTAGGGGTGGTACTTAGGTTAAGCAGCTTAGACGCGCGTAACGTGTAGCTGCCTACGGCGGGTACGCCTACCGCTAGTGGCACTACTACTTGGCTGCTACCCAGTGGGGCCAGTCCGTTGATGGCCAGGTTCTCAGAACCGGCGAAGCTGCTCGACAGGTTTAAACCCGAGGGGTTGGTTATTTTCAGGGCGTCGAACGGCGAGTCGAAAGCTTCCGTAGCGCCCTGCTCGAAGTACACGAAGGCCTCATCGGTCAGCGCGGCACCCTGGCCTTGCAGCATAAGCTGCACCAGCGGGCGCGGGTCGGCACTAGTACGCTGCAAAGTAGTACCGTTGGGCGCGGTCAGGCGCTGGCTGTTGCGGAAGGTCATCGTGGCCGTGGTCTGGCCCGAGGCTACGCGGACAAAGTAACCCTGCCCCATAGGCACCACAGGGTTGCCGATGCCGCCGATATATTGGCGGTATTGACCTGTGTACTGGCCAGTGCTGCTGTATACGTAGATGGCGGCGTCGAGGCCCACGCGGTCAGCACCTGCTACCCGCGAGTAGTCGAGGGGCGCGGGGTACGGGTTGCCCAAGAACTGCCAGCCGCCGTCGGGGTACGTGTTGCGGGTGCTGGTCAGATTCAGCGATAGGTCGCCATTGTTGAGCGTGCCCTGGAAATCGACCAGCTCGCTGGCCGCGATATTGACGGTGTAGCCTTTGCCTACGACCAGCGGGTCGCTGAGCGCGCTGGGCGAGAAGTAGCCTTTGTCAAACGTATCGAGGTTGTTGTTCAGGCTCAGGCGGCTGTCGTCGTAGCCATACACCGTGGGATATGGTGTAATAGCGTAGGGTGAAGCTACTGTGTTGAAGGCCGGGTTTACCACGGGCGTGAAGCCGCTGGTAGCCAGGTCGGCCACCGTCGAGTTGCTCACCGGGGACGAGTAGTGGCGGTAGCCCGGGCCGGGGTTCACGCTGGGGTCGATGGCGCGCTGCACCGTCACGGTGCCGGTGACTACGTTGCTGTTGTTGTTGACAACCAGCGCCGTCAGCGTATTGCTCGACTCCAGCACAAACGAGTTGCCGTTGGTGGCAAAGTTGCCGTTGAGTGTCATCAGGCGCCGCACCGAGGCCCCAATCGACGTGCTCAGTTGCGCCCCGTTGATGCCTACCGTCAGGTTCCAGAAGCGAATGTTGCTGCTGCCAAGCACACTGCTTGGGGTCGTAGTGCCCAGGTTAACCGTACCCCCCGTAGGCAGGAAGGTACCGTTGTTGGTCAGGTTGGCCGCAATGGCTATGGTGCCGCCGCTTTGGTTCAGGGTCGCGCCGCTGTTGAAGGTCAGGTTGCGCACGCTAGCCGTGCCCGCCGAGATGGCCGGGAAGCGGCCGCCGCTTGGGGCTGTGGGAATGGTGGCGTCAATCGTAGCGCTGGGTACCTGGGTGGGCGACCAGTTACCGGCCGTGTACCAATCAGTGGTGATGGTGCCGGTCCAAGTCACGGCCGTCACCGCAATAACGAGTGAGTAAGAACGCGAGCCGCTATAGGGACCCGGGGCCGCCGAGGCGTCTGTCGCCGTCACCGTGAAGTTGAATGTGCCGTTGGTCGCGGGCGTGCCTGCAATCGTGCCGTTGCTCAGGCTTAAGCCCGAAGGCAGTGCGCCAGCCGTGATGGCGTAAGTGTAGGGAGCCGTGCCGCCCGAAGCCGACAGCGTCTGGCTGTAGGCGGTCCCCTGCTGGCCATTGGGCAGTGTAGCCGGAGCTACCGCGATAGTGGGCGCCTGGAACGTGAAGGGGTATGTGGTCGAGGCCGTATTGAAGTTGGTGGCCTGGTCCTGGGCAGTGTTGGCCAACACCTGTACTGTCACACTGCCTCCACCGCTGGGTGTTACCTGGAAGGTGTAGGCATTACCGCTGCCTGCAGTAGGGCCGCTGGTCACTGTGCCGTTGGTCACCGCGATACCGGCGGCGGTGAATCTTGTCACGGGCTCGCTGAAGGTAGCCGTGAAGTTTACCGGCGAGGTCGAGGTCGTGCCGCCGCTGGCTACAGTGCCGCTGCTCAGGGTTACGGTCGGGGCCGTACCGTCGATGGTGAACGTGTTGCCGTTTGAACTGGGGCTGACGGTCTGGCCGCTGGTCTGGGCCGTAGCCGAGGCGACGTACGTGCCGTCCGGGGTATTGCCCGAAATAAGATAGCTGAATGTGCCCGTAGCCGAGGCTGTAGTCGTGCCGGCAGAGTTATTGTCGATGTAAATCGAGACGGTGCTGCTGGCTGGGGCCGTACCGGCCACCGTTACCGAGCGGTTGTTGCTGAAGCTGTTGTTAGCGGGCGTAGTCACGACCGGCGCTGCGGTCTGTGCAGAAGCACTCCAGGACGTTAGGAGCAGCAGCGGCAGGAGGAAGTTGTAGAGTACTTTTGTCATAGAAAATGGGGAGACTATAATTAAAATAAACTTTAAATACCTTACGCAGTTACCTCCTTATTAGTTAGCGAAAGAACTGTAAGTTCTGAGCCAAACTAGCATATAGTACAAAAGCGATTGAGTACTTGGAGCGCGAAAGTAACTATATGTCAACCATTATTTTAGTGAATACATACAAATTAATAAAAAGGCAAAATGGCTTATTCTAACCTGTTTGTTCACAAAGTTTTAGGTATATCTAAAAGTAGGCAAACGAGTTTATAGGTTAAATTGACTTTATTGCATTCAGGAGCGTCATGATGTTGTTACCTGAATCTTGAGGCATAAATTTCTTCGAACTTCAATGCTGTTTGGAAGAACGTTTTCCTGTTGTTGTGTACCTAAACGTGTACCTTAAAATGAAATACAAAATTGAAACTCAGTACCAGTAAGGGTTTTGTAGATGTTAGTGCAATCCAGTCCTGGGCACCAGTATCGGACAGGGATATAAACGCAAGATTCTCTTTATTGATTTGATACATGTTTATTGAGGAATTTATAACCCGCTCTAATTTTTTACCCGGCTTTTTTCCGCGTCTGCTCCGATCGTTTCATGCTTTCGGTCGGTATTAAAGGCTGTTCCAAAACGATAGCTAAACGAAAGGACAAGATTCCGTGAATCTATCCGGTTGGTCCAGTTTGCCTGCGCCCTGTTGAGGTTGCCTATTTCGCCCTTTGTTACTTTTGAATAGAACAGATCATTAATGCTCAGCCGCAAGGTGGTTCTTAAAGAAAGCTTTTTTTGTATAGCGAGGTTCGCTTCCCAAACGCTGCCTAATACAAACTGTGCATCATAGATGCTGGTTCTGTAACTCCCGTTTAGCTCCCCGTCCCAGCCCTTACCCGGAGCCAGGCGGATCGTGGAGGAGAGTACCCATACATTCCCCTCCGTATTCAGTACGCCGGTATAAAAGTCGCTTTTGGCAGCAATATTGGTAAACTCGGAATAGAAATGCACGTTCATCCACTTTGCCGGATCAAAGCTGCCATCTACAGATAAGCTGATGATGGTCTTTTGGCCAATGTTGCCGGGCCTGCTGTAATAGATGCCATTCCGGATCTCGATCGTCTCGTTTACATCATTCAAGGATCTGCTGTAACTGAGCATGGTCGTCAGCTTATTCCGGTAGGTATGCGACAGCTCCATGCTCTGCACAAACGAGGGCCTGAGAAAAGGATTGCCGTTGTAATAGGTAAACTTGTCTAAAGGACTGGTGAACGGATTCAGATCCTGGTAATAAGGCCGCTCAATACGACGCCCGTAATTAAGGCTTACTTGGTGCGTGGCAAGGCTATCAAACTTGTACGAAATATAAAAGGTCGGGAACAGGCTGGTATAGTCCCGGTTAAATGTCGAATCCGGCTTTATAAGATTGCCAAGCTGATGGCCGTTTGAATGTGTTTGCTCGGCACGCAAGCCTCCCTGCATAGCTAAGTTGCCGGTTTCAGAACTAAGATTCAAATAAGCCGCGCCGATGTCCTCTTTATAAACAAAATGATTACTCTTATTGTAATCCGGGCTGGCTGTGCCGCTTGTCAAACCCGTGTAAGCGGCTGTATTATCAGTAACAGTATGGCTGTATTTGAGTCCGGCATCCAGTTTCAGGGTAGTGGTTACCGACACTGTATAATCCGTTTTGAGGGAATAGATGTTTATGAGACCGGGCAATTCTCCCAAAAGGGTATCGTTGGCTAAGGGTAGGCCATTGGGTAAATAACCGCTATTGTAGAACGTCTGTCTCTGAGCATTGTTATAAATAAGGTAATCGGCATCCAGCGTCAGTCCGTGATCCTTTTTATTGAAATGTGTCTGATAATTGAGCGTCAGGCCTCCATTCCGGTACCAGATGTCTTCTTTGTTCTGAGCAACGATCACGGAATCCATCAGACGTGCGTTATTCAAAAGATAACTGATATTGTCATTTGTCTGGGAAGATGCTCTGCCCATGCCCGATACGAGTAGGCCAAAGGTGGAACGGGCAGAATAATAGTAATCGGCTCCGGCCCGCAGACTTACTAGATTCCCATGTCGTTTAAAAGAGCTCGTCTGGTCAAAATAGGCGGCCGGCGTATTGTTCTGATCGGTGTAGACGCGGTTAAGACCCAGATCCGAGAAGCTGTTGTTTAGGGTGTAGGAAAGATTTGCAAAAGTGCTGAGCTTGTTAGTGCGGTAGTTGAGGTTGAGGGTGTTGTTTGAACGTGTCAACTGGCCTTGTGTCAGGGCCAGATTCAGCAAGCCGTTGAAGCCTTTGGTAGCCGTCTTTTTTGTTTTGATATTGATAATACCGGCTGTACCTGAAGCATCGTACCGTGCCGGCGGGTTAGACATCAGCTCGATTTGAGCCACCAGAGAAGCCGGAATCGACCGTAGGTAATCGGCCAGTTCCGTTCCGGATAAGTACATGGGTTTATCATCCACATAGATGGTTACTCCCTGCTTGCCCCTCAGGCTGACATTGCCGTTGGGGTCGACGATTACACCCGGCGATTTTCCCAGCGCATCCAACGCGGTCGTACCAGCAGCGGTGATCAGCGCATCTATGTTTACGATTACGCGGTCCTGCTTATGTATGATGAGCTGCTTTTTTCCGCTCACACGTACTTCATTCAGTACACCGGCTACCACCTGCATCAGTACATCCGGCAATGCCTCCCGCGTGTCTGGCCGGATAGTCAATACGTTGCTTGTGTAACCCTTGTAGCCAGTTGCACTGCAGACGATAAAGCCGCGTCCTTCTGGTAATCCTTCCAACCGAAACCATCCGGCGGTATCTGTGAAGGCCGTTTGAACCAGCAACGAATCCGGCAATGAATGGAATGCAACGCTCACCTGAGCGATCGGTACTATTCCCGCGCTTATTACCTTTCCGGTGAGCGCGGGTAGCGCTTGGGCACGGGCTGCATTTTGGGCAAAGCATAGCCCTATGGCCGTAAAAGCCATTAAAAATCTGCTCATAAAGGGTGTTTTGAGACCGGGCTATGCCAGGTCGTATGGGGCTGTTATCGGGCAGGCCCTTTCTTTAAATGGTAGTCATAGCTAATCCTTTTGCCAGGAGATTTTAAATACCTCGCCGCATACTTCTGACGAGTGGCCTCCGACTGTTTTATGCCATTCACAATCAGCGCATCGTTGTTGAGCATATAAGAGGCATTCTCCAGATCAGGAATAATGCCATCTTCGTAAAGTGCGCGATGCATGGCAGCACCGTCCATTTCAGTAAAGCGTTCCTGTAGCTTTGATTGCACTGCTACCTGTCTGTCTGTAACAGCTACTGCCGAATCTGCTTCAGCCGCCAGTGCATCTGCTTCAGCTGCATCCGCTTGCTGTCTGCTGATATCCGCAGCCGTCAGATGGCGGGTCAGCACGTCGGATATTTCCGTTGCTTCCAGGTGATTTTCCAGATTGATGCGCCTTGTTATCGTGCGACGTCTGGATTCCTGCTGTGCTGAGAGCGCTGCCACTGCAATTCCTGTGGTTAGCAACACCAGAATCATAGCTGCCTTTGCAGGCCTTATTACACGCGCTTTTTGGGCGCCTGCTATCCGGGTTACTCTGTTCAGGAGCTGGTTTTTAGGGCCGGGAAATGCCAGCGCAAAGCGATTGGCATGTGGCTGGAACTCGTAGCAGCCCAGCAATGCATTTATATAATCGCGTGTGCCGGCATGCACCTGCAGCGCCAGATCGTCACAGCAATGCTCGCGCTCCTGCCGGATAAGACTGTTGAGCCAAAGCACTGCCGGATTGAAAAAGAAAACAGTTTCCAGGAAGACTTGCAGCAAATTGACGAGATAGTCTTTCCGGAGGATATGGGCCAGCTCGTGGCTGATAATCGCTTCCACTTCCGCAACAGTAAGGCGGTTGATAAGGCCAAGTGGCATCAGAATGACCGGCTTTACATGCCCGATGACTACCGGAACGTTTGCCAGCCCCGAATGCAGGATCTGCACTTTCCGATGGATGCCCAATTGCGCACCGATGATACGGACTTTCTCTGTCCAGTACTGCCCGGCATCATATACCCTGACGTGCTTGAGTCGCTGAACCGCAACCATACCGTAGCCCATCCAAAAGCCTTTTGCAACCATAATCAGCAGCCAGGCCCAGAAAATAGAAGCGGCATGACTGGTTGCATAACGTACCAGCCTCTCAGGATCAACTATTCCCAAGCCAGGCACCGCAAGACCAGTAGTGTCCGACACTTCGGTCGTGACCAGGATTGTGTGGTCTGCCTGGAGGGTTTTCGATAGCATCGCAACCAGCGTGGCCGCCATACTGAGCGTGAATAATGCCAATGCAGCCGTCAGGTAGCGGTAACGTATTTTAGCCGGAGCGTTCCGCGTCCCCACAAGAATCAGTTCCGTGATTGCTGCGAGAATTCCTCCCTGCCAGAGGGAGTGCAGTAAGGTCATCGAAATAATGGTTTTCATACCAGGATACCTTTAAGCGTTCGTTTCATCATCCAGCTTGTTCAGTAAATCCTTGATAGCATTCAGTTCCTTGGGCGATGCTTTCTTGTTACCCAACAACTGCATCATCAGGCTGGACGCTGAACCCTTGTATAGGATGTTTACAAAGCGATCTAATAAGTAACCTTTGGTTTTTTGCTCCGATTCCACAGGTATGTAGATGTGTTTCATCTGGCTTTCATCTCGCCTGAGAATCCCTTTTTCTGCCATAATCTGCATTTGCTTCAGCGTAGAAGTATAATTCACATCCCGTTGTTCGTTGAGCTTGTCATTGACGAAACGGACCGTAGATGGACCGGATTCCCACAACACCAGTAATATTTCAAGCTCTGCTTTTGTAGGCTCCGGAAGAATCTTTTTCGTAGTTTCAGTTCCCATTCTCCGAAGGTACGAAAATTTTCGTACGATTCAAATACTATCTTTTGGTGGCAGCTGTCAACATGCTTCTAATTGGTAGGTAACTGGTCTATGGTATCTATAGTATAGAATTCAGGGGTAGAAACCACTACCGTCCATTATCAGAAAGTAGTTGTTTAGGCTGTGATGCCGGAGAAGCGTACTGATTATAAAACTTGTAAGGGCGTTTTGATCGCTACTTGTGCAATGGGCATTTGAGATAGAATTTGCATACCGAGAACTTGTTTAGCTGAAAGAAATGAAATAGCAACTAAGTATCAGGGGTCATTTAGTTGCTGAATAACGAGTCAATCGAAAAAATTACGAATTAGGCTCGTTTCGGCTAAACCAAAAGCAGATTTGGCTAAATAAGGCCGGGAAAGCCGTGCCACCTTTGCTTCCACATAAGCAATCCATCATGCACATATTTGTTACCGGAGCTACGGGCTTCGTTGGTACTGCCATCGTGCAGGAATTAGTAAGTGCCGGCCATCAGGTACTGGGGCTGGCACGCTCAGAAGCAGCAGCTCAAAAACTCAGCAATGCAGGTGCGGATGTCCACTGGGGCGACCTTGAAGACCTGGATAGCCTGCGCAGCGGCGCAGCCGCAGCCGACGGTGTGATCCATGCGGGCTTCATTCACGACTTTACCCGATTCGCGGAGGTGTGCCAGGTAGACCGGATGGCTATTGAAGCTATTGGCGAGGCACTCATCGGTACCGATAAGCCCCTCATCGTTACCTCTGGCTCGGCGCTGGTCAGCCCTGGTAAAATGGCTACTGAAGATATCATCCCGGCCTTTAACCCTGCCTGGCCGCGCGCTTCCGAGCAGGCTGCAGATGCAGTCGCTGCAAAGGGCGTTCGTGCGGCGTCTATCCGTTTGTCGCCTTCCGTGCATGGGGATGAGGATCGTCATGGCTTTGTTCCGATGCTGGTTACTATTGCAAAAGAAAAGGGTGTTTCCGCGTATGTGGGCGAAGGGCTGAATCGCTGGAATGCAGTTCACCGGCTGGATGCTGCCCGTCTGTTCCGCCTTGCGCTGGAAAATGTGGTGCCTTATGCCCGATACCATGCAAGTGCAGAAGAAGCGATCACGGTTAAGTCGATAGCAGCGGCTATCGGCAAACAACTCGATCTACCGGTTGTATCCGTACTGCCCGATCTGGCAGCTGAACATTTCGGCTGGTTCAGCCAGATGGCGGCAATCGATTGTCCGGCATCGAGCCAATGGACGCAGGAGCAGTTGGGCTGGCATCCAACACATTCCACGCTCTTGGCGGATATAGAGAACGGCGTCTACACCGGATAATCTGAAACCCGACCCTGGAGTGCATTTAGTAACGATTCGCAGCATTGCGAATGCACTGCCCTAAGGTGCGGCTGTAAATCACGAGCTTTATTGATTCTTATGAACAGCAAGCCGCTTCAGCGTTTTAAAACAATCACCGAATACCACCGGGCTGCCGGGCTGCCCAATCCTGAACACCCGCTGATTAGTGTGGTGCATATGAGTGAGCTGACAACGCCACTCGGCGAAGGGCCGATTAACATCATCTTCGATTTCTTCTCGATCGCGATGAAGCGGGTAGATAATGCCAGGTTTAGGTATGGCCAGCAGGCGAGTGATTTTGATGAAGGTGTGCTCTTCTTTATGTCGCCCGGACAGGTATTTGGTATAGAAGTAGAAAAGGACAGTGGGGTACAACATCCGGAAGGCTGGATGATCCTGATCCACCCCGACCTGCTGTGGAATACGTCGCTGGCAAAGGGAATCAAGCAATACGAATTTTTTAACTACTCGGTATATGAGGCGTTGCACTTATCCGATACAGAAAAGCAGATGCTGACGGGCATTACGCAGCATATTGAGCAGGAATACAGGGCCAATATCGACCGGTTCTGCGAGCGCGTGATCATTGCGCAGCTGGAGCTTATCCTCACGTATTCGGAGCGGTTTTACCAGCGACAGTTCATCACCCGTAGGGTGGCTAGTCACCAGATAGTATCCAGGCTCGAAGATTTACTGAACGACTATTTTAGCAGCGGTGAGCTGGTCCGGAACGGATTGCCCGGTGTGACCGATATTGCCGCACAGCTGAATATTTCGCCGGGATACCTCAGTGGTCTGCTCAAATCCCTGACTGGCCAGAATACCCAGCAACACCTGCACCATAAGCTGATCGAACTGGCGAAGGAAAAGCTTTCCACGACCCCCTTGTCGGTAAGTGAAATTGCCTACGAACTGGGTTTTGAGCACCTGCAATCCTTTAGTAAGCTTTTTAAAACCAAGACAAAATTCTCACCACTGGAATTCCGCCAGTCATTCAATAGCCCTTCCTAAGTTTAATTCAGAGACGAAAGAATGGCTTCTTTAAATGGACTCCTTCTTGTGTTTCTAAAAAATAGAATCGTGTACTGTAGCGCCAGTAAGGGCTTCAAGCCAATTGAAGCAATCCATTCCTGGGCACCAAAACAAAAAACCCGTGCTCGTCGCGGGTTTTTTGTCCATGAGGATTTTGGCCCTTCTAATTCTTGCGAAACATTAGACTTCCGGAAGATAATGACTTCCGAAAGACGCCATTAGCGCGCTATAGCTGTACTTTTTCATCAACGGGACTGTGCTGGACTCTGATGGTGGTTCGTCTTTCCCGTTTACGCAGAAGGTATAAACAGCCCGATTAGCAGTACGATAAAATGCCGAACTGACCTATGCCCTCCCTTGACGGTGTTGCGACAGTAAAGGATGGACTACTATCGTTATATAATTTAAAAAATTATTTCGATGCTCATTTTTTCCTGAATCCGAAGCAGTAAATAGGGGGTACCCCCTATATGCAAATAGCGATCACAGGGAGACCTTTACCTTCTCGACTGCGAATCCTTTTTATTAAGAACCATTAAATTATTGATCGTCTTTCTCCCAGACTATGAATCAAAAACTACTTTATCTCTTCGTTTCTCTGCTGTCTTTAAGCGCCATCACTGCCCGGGCCACCGTTTACTATGTGGATGGCTCGAAGCCCAACAACGATAGTACCGGTACTTCCTGGGGTACCGCTAAGCGGGACGTGCAGGCAGCCATTAATGCAGCCACGGTAGACGGAGATGAGGTCTGGGTAAAGGCCGGCACTTACCTGCCTACGCTGGACGGTACCGGTAATGCCAGCCCGACCGATCCCCGGGATAAGCTTTTTTATATTGTCAACACGAACATCAGATTCTATGGTGGGTTTTCCGGAACTGAGACGGTGGCTGGTCAGCGAAATGCTGCGACCCACATAACGATCCTGAGCGGCGACCTGGACCCCGGTGCCGGTACAGCCGATGCCTATCACGTAATTGCGATCCGCGCCCGCACCAATGCCTGTCAGATGGATGGGTTTACCATCACGGGCGGTCGGGCAAACGGAAGCAATACAGCAACTATTGGAGGCGCTGCTATCAACCGCAATACGGGTGGCGGCATGCTTAATCTCGGTAATAACAGCGCGCTGGTAAGCAACTGTATTTTTTCATCGAATACGACCGCTGTATATGGTGGTGGTGGTGGTATGTATAACCTCAACAGCAGCCCAACATTAAGTAATTGCATCTTTTCTGCCAATACAGCCAGTGGTGGTGGCGGAATGTATAACAATAACAGCAGCCCGACGCTAACTAACTGCACCTTCTCTGGGAATGTAGCCACTACAGGCGGCCCTGGTTTTAGCGGTGGTGGTATCTACAATTACGGAACCAGTACACCAGTAGTAAGTGGCTGTATCTTCTCGGCCAATATATCTGCCGGTGAAGGTGGTGGCATCAATTCGGTCAGCGGTCTGACCCTGACCAACTGTGTCTTCTCGGCCAATACTGCTGGTACTACCGGCGGTGGAGCGAACATCATCGGAGGCCTCACCTTGAATAACTGCGTTTTCTCCGGAAACACTGCCGTTAATCTGGGAGGCGCTCTTGTTACCAATAACAACGTAACCGGCCGCAATTGCACTTTTTATAATAATTCGGTTACCGGTGCCACTGGTCTGGGCGGCGGACTGTACTATACAAGCAACGGTGGTGGTACGCTGACTAACTGCATCCTCTGGGGCAACACTACACCCAATAACAGCAATGATGCAAACCGCGAGGAACTCTACAAGGATGGTACCGGAACGGGGCTGACGGTGAGCTACAGCATCATTCGCGACTACCGCAGCACTGTCACCAATAACTATACAGCCGGAACGGGCTTCCGGATTGCCGACCCACGCTTTTTTAATACTGCAGATCCCGACGGGTCCGATCATATCTGGCGCACGGCCGATGACGGTCTGACTCTGCAGGCCTGCTCGCCGGCTATCGACGCCGGCATCACAACAAACCCGACCATTCCTACCGATATTTTGGGCAGCAACCGGTCGGGTACGTACGACCTGGGAGCCTATGAGTACCAGGGCACACCCACCAGTGGAATCGCCGGTTCTTCTGCTTCTGCTACCGCTACGGCCGGGAGCTCTTACAGCGGTGGGTTCGGTTCCTGCGGAGCGGTCATTTCGGATGTGGCTGCCTCCGGGGCCAGCCCGGTTTCGGGTTCGGTAACGGCACAGGTGTATGTGCAGAGTACCGCCCCAAGTGCCAACGGACAGCCGTATGTACGGCGCACATATGACATCCGCCCTGCGACCAACCCGAATACCGCTACAGCTAACATTACCCTGTACTTCACGCAGGGAGATTTCGATAACTATAACACGGCCCGCGGCGCTTACCCATCACTGCCGGTAGACGCTGCCGATGCGGCAAATAATAAAGCCAACCTGCGTGTCACCCAGCAGCACGGTACCTCCACAACCGGGGTACCGGGCTCGTACACTGGCTGGAGTGGAACCGGCCCGGCCAATGTGCTGCTCACTCCTACGTCTGTTTTCTGGAGTGCGGCACTGTCGCGCTGGGAGGTGAATTTCCCTGTAACGGGTTTCTCCGGATTTTTCGTACACAGCGGTTCTACAACGGCACTACCCCTGCAATTACTGTCCTTTAGTGGCCGTGTACAGGGCCGGTTCAACGAACTGGACTGGAAGGTAGGAGACGAGGCGCCGGGTACGTCCTACATATTGGAGCGGAGCGCAACGGGTGCTACGTTCGAAGCTATCGGTACTGTTTTGGGTACCGGCAAAGAAGACTACCGTTACAGCGACGAGTTCGTTCCGGAACATGCCTATTACCGGCTGCGCAGCACGGTTGCGGATGGTATGATTCAGTACAGTGCAGTTGTGTTAGTACGGCGTAGCGTTACAGGGGAAGGTACGGTAACACTTGCTCCGCAGCCGGCTCAAAACACGCTGGTACTCACCAATACGGATGCAGCTTTAAACGGTACGGCAGCACTGGTGATGGATGTGCAGGGTAGAGCGATTGCCCGATTTACGGTTACTTCGTCTGTGTCGCTTCCGGTGAGTAATTGGGTCCCCGGTTTGTACACGCTCCGGCTGGCTACGGGTGAGGTATTGCGCATCATTAAGCAGTAAATTAAACTGACAACTGAAACAGCTCTTTGACAGAGGGCAATAGCTGATTTCGCATCTGTTATTTGCGTTATTAATTTGGACCGCTCGGAGGTCGAAGGACCAGCTGATTTTTAGTACTTCTTGTTCTGCTTCAACAGGCCCATTGTATTTTGACCGACCCCTTCTATTCTATGTGCAGACCCATTGTGGTGCTTCTGGCATTGAGCCTACTGACTGGCTGCAAGAAAGACGATCCTGCTTCATCCGCTCCCAACACGTCCGGAAATGGCAGTGCCACGATTACTGATTCCCTGGCGGTCTACAAGAAGGTATACGGCGCATCCAGTGTAACCAGCGATGGGTACCTAGGTAACCTTCACCAGCACGGGCGTACCCGATCATAAAAGCGTCTACTTCGCTACCAGCGACGCGCGAGGTATGAAGCTTTTCCCGGAACGACGTTTGGTGGAAACACCTTCCACAAGAATCCAAACACCATCGTCACGCAGTCATACACATTTAAGATTCCGCGCCACCCGGCGATTATCACTACCACGTAGAGCCGCGCTCCCTCACCGTAACCAAAGGCTCTAGTGCATTGTTAGGATTTCTGCTGGATGGCTATCCGGTCTATGGCCCAAAAGAAGAAGACAGTACCACGGTCACCAACGCGATGCTGGACAGCTACCACAGTCATACCCACAAAACAGCCGATTTCCCAACCGGAACCTATCACTACTAGATCACCAGTGCCGATCCCTATGCGGAAGATCAGGACATTACTGCGCCCAACTGGCACTTGCTTACGGGTCCAAAGGCAGTTATTTATTCGTTGGCACGCCGGTCGTACTTCGCTGAAGAAGAGTTCGGGTTTTCACGGGATAGCAGTGCGTTTTTGCACACGGAGCATGTGTTGCTGGTGGACTGTACCGGACGCCTCCGTGGGATTTACAACGGCGCCCTGGCGTTAGAGATTGAACGATGTATGCGGGATGCAGCACTTCTGTTGAATGAGAAGGAGTAGGGTACTGTTCTTTTGCAATTTTGAATATACTGCTGTCACTTGGGCTTAGCAGGTAAAGTCCGGGATTAAGAGCTGCACTATCCATCATTCTCTAACCTTTGCGTATTGCTCAGGACCCTGCTGCTGTTCTTGCCGGCTCTGCGAGCTGTCATGATAGAGTCAGTAGCTATAGATATACAGCATAGCCGTACTGCTTTCCCGGATTAAAATGATGCATACCGCGCTCGGTGCTTTGATATAATACTGTTGAGTCGTAGCGGAATCGTGGTATTGGTACCGTGGACAAAAAAATCCGGGAAACCAGCCACCTGCATGTAAGCCTCATTTGAATAAATTATTCTGTCCTTTCAGTATTTAAATCTCGTTTACGGATCTAGTAGAAAGCGTCTTCAAAATGGGTCCATTCGTAAGCGCCGGTTACAGGATTCAGAATGATGCTGATGATGTCATACCGGAGGGTAGGGAACTGCGTATGATCCCACAAAAAGGCTTCAGCAGCACTGCGCAGATGCGCTTTTTTGCGTGCGTCCACAAAATCTTCCGGAAACCCGAATGCTGTTCCCTGACGGGTCTTCACCTCTACAAATATCCACTGATTGTCGAACGAAGCGATGAGATCGACCTCCTTTTTGCCACTCCGCCAGTTCCGGAAATGCACCTGATAGCCTTTGCCCGCCAAAATTTCTGCGGCTAATGTTTCGCCGAGTGCGCCCGTTTCGTTATGTTTGGACATTCGTTATGGAGATGAATCAACTTATTCAGGCGTTTCCGGAGCAGCTTCAGGAAGCCCTCGCCATTGGTCAGCAATATACGTTCAAGACTGCGCCTAAGCCCTTCAAAAACATTGTTCTGGCGGGTCTCGGCGGGTCCGGAATCGGCGGCTCTATCGTTCAGAACTTTGTGTTTGACACGATCACAATTCCATTCTGGGTCAATAAGGAATACACACTACCGGCGTTTGTAGATGCCGACTCACTGGTGATTGCCTGTTCCTATTCAGGGAATACTGAAGAAACGCTGGTCGCCGCTGCGGAAGCGCTGCAAAAAGGCGCAACGGTAGTGGCTGTTACCGCCGGTGGTGCCCTGCAACAGTTCTGCGAGCAACACGATCTGGACTGCATGCTGGTTCCCAGCGGAATGCCGCCGCGTGCCTGCCTGGGCTATTCGATTGTGCAACTCCTGTATGCACTCCGGCATTTCCAATACATTGATGGCGCATTCGAAAGTGACATCCGCGCTACAAGCGACCTGCTGAAAACCAACCAGTCCCGCTACGAAACAATCGGACGTGAACTGGCGGAACAACTGTATCAGAAACTGCCTATTATCTATGCCTCCGGACGTATGGAAGGCATGGCGGTGCGGTTCCGGCAGCAGCTCAATGAAAACAGTAAAGTACTGGGCTGGCACGGAGTCATTCCGGAAATGAATCACAACGAACTGGTTGGCTGGCGCGATGTCGATGATCAGCGGGTCGTGGTGCTGCTGCGCACTCCGTCCGATTCTGAACGGGTGGTGTTCCGGATGGAAATCAACAAAGACGTGTACCGGCAATACACACCGCATGTGCTGGAACTCATGGCCGAGGGTACCACCTTCTGGGAACAGCTGTTCTCACTCGTGCACATGACCGACTGGTGCTCTGTGTACCTGGCCGACCTGCGTGGAGTCAATGCTACAGAAGTAAAAGTGATTGACGCTTTAAAAGCCAAACTGAACGAAAATCCGGTTGTGTAAGCCACCCGGAGTTCCGAAATATTCAAATTTTATCTGAACGAAGCGCTTCAAAGCGCTTCGTTTTTGTTTAAAGGAATCAGGCTGCCGGATGGAGGGAGATTGTGGAAAAAAGTTCCGGAAATTTTTTGGTGTCAATGCATCTGTTGACTTACTTTTGCCGCCCTGACAAGTCTTTTACGGCCAGCTCCTGCTGAACTCCCCCAGGACCGGAAGGTAGCAAGGGTAAGCGGTTGAAGCGGCGCGATAGAAGGTGCTTGTCAGGATTTTTTATTTTAGGCAACTTCCGGAAGCGTATTCCGGTACTTCTGGCCTTCCGCTTTCAAACCATCTTCTGTAACCGTACGTGATATGAAATTCTTTATCGACACAGCCAATCTGGCTCAGATCCGGGAAGCCAATGACCTGGGCGTTCTGGATGGCGTAACGACCAATCCTTCGCTGATGGCTAAGGAAGGAATCAAGGGTGTGGATGCCATTCTGGATCATTACAAAGCTATTTGTGAGATTGTAGACGGCCCCATCTCTGCTGAGGTATTGGGAACGACGTTCGATGAAATCATCGAGGAAGGACAGAAATTTGCGGCGCTTCATGAAAATATCATTGTGAAAGTGCCGATGATCCGTGAAGGAATCAAAGCCATCAAGTGGTTTACGGATAACGGCATCAAGACCAATTGTACCCTGGTATTCTCGGCAGGGCAGGCGATTCTGGCGGCAAAGGCCGGTGCTACCTATGTATCCCCTTTTATCGGACGGATCGATGATGGTAACTGGGATGGCATTCAGCTGATCGAGCAGATTGTAACCATCTACAACACGCAGGGTTATATGACCGAAGTGCTGGCAGCATCAATTCGGTCTCCGTTGCACATTGTAAAATGCGCTGAAGCTGGTGCCGACGTGGTGACTACACCGCTGGCATCCATTCTGGGGCTGCTGAAGCATCCGCTGACCGATCTGGGACTGGAGCAGTTCCTGAAAGACGCCAAAACTCTTGGCTAAGCTGGTTTTAAAAATACATTTCAGAAAAGGCCCGTAGTTTATGGGCCTTTTTTATAGCCTCAATCAGGTATCTATGCGTACGATTGCACTGTTGGTGGTGTCCAACTGTTTTATGACCTACGCTTGGTATGGGCATCTGAAAAGCAATGCAGCGGCCTTGCCGCTCTGGAAACTGATCCTGATTAGTTGGGGCATTGCCTTCTTCGAATACCTGTTCATGGTGCCGGCCAATAACATTTATGGAAAGCGGGAAGGGTTTTCAGCCTTTCAGCTTAAGACCATTCAGGAAGTCATTTCGCTGGTAGTCTTTGGTGTTTTTGCGGTGCTGGTGCTGAAGGAAAAGCTGCAATGGAATTATCTGGCGGCGTTTGCCTGCATCCTGCTGGCCGTTGTATTTATGTTTTACAAAAAAGGATGACCAAAACAGCATCCGTATAAAGAAGAGACCCGTAATATTTATTATGTAAACTAAGATAGATTTTATCCGATACTTTCTGATTAAGGGTCAGCGCTCCAGAATCCGGATTTCTACCCGGCGATTAACGGCTGCCGCATTCAGCGTCGTGTCTCTGGCAATGATTGGATATTGCTTTCCGAATCCGACCGATTCCAGTCGGCTACCTGCGATTCCTTTCTTTTTCAGATAGCCTGCGATAAATATTGCACGATTCTCCGAAAGTCGGTATTCTTGCGTTTGTTCATCCAGTGCATCTTTGACTTTCGTTGTATCAATACAGCAAACATGTCCTTCGATCCGGATCCGCAGGGCAGGGGCCGCCTGAAGTGCCGCTGCCAGTGCATCCAGTTCAGAAGCCGACTGTTCGTAAATGACATGACGACCGGGCGGGAAGTACAGCTTTGCCAGTTGAAAGGTTTTGCCCACCGCCGTAGTCGCCAGCTGTTCCGGAATCGAATTTTTTACATCCGGTTTGGCCGGGTTGTTGGGTGTCGGGCCGGGAAGCGATTGCCGTTCTGCCGCCAGGATACTGCCACTGATCAGGTCTACCCGGCGATGATCGGCAATCCCATCCACAGCTTCCGGACGCGTAGCAGGCAGTTCGCCTTTTGCGGTTACCTCCATCAAACGGCGCGTCGAAAACTTATTTTGCAGCAGATAATCCCGGATGGTGTTGGCACGTGCCTGTGAAAGCTGCTGGTTGTAAGGAGTGCTTCCCCGGAAATCCGCATACCCCACAATCGTCAGTGCCCGATCCGGTCGGATGGCGTTGTAATACAGCGCAGAATCCAGCGTCTTCCGGATGGCAGGATTGATCTGCGACTGGGCCGTTGGAAAGTACAACCGCAACGTATCCGCCGCCCGGACCGGTGCCAAACCAGTCAGCAAACCGACTGCAATTAAAAACCGCAACAATACGGGCATGGCCTTTGCAACACAATTTGCAGAAAGGTAAAGCTGCAATGCACGATTCACCAAACCCGCCCCGAAAAAAAGCCATTCGCAAAACGCTGGCACTGACTGCCCTGCGCGTTACCGTACTGTACCTGGCGTATCATCACCTGATGCTGCCGAAACAGCAGCTGGTTCCGCGCGAGGTTCAACGAGGGCTGTGGACCTCTCTTAAAAACGCCTGGAAGCTAAGCCGGAATGGCGTCCGGGTCCTCCGGCAAAGCCTGTGATAGATTCCGGAAGGCTTTTTAGTCTTGCCGTGCGCCTGCGTACATCAGTTCAATAATGCGCACTACCTCGCGGCCTTCTGCTGCGGTAGTCATCATTGGGTCGTTTCCGGCCAGGACTGAAACTACATTTTCAATCACGCGGTCGTGGTTGCTCATAGAGCCTTCGTACGTGCCATACTGGTTCGGTAGGTTGCCGGAGTCGGTCAGAATCAGCGGCGCTCCATCCAATTGCTGGTAGTCAATCGTATTGAGGTATTGGCCTCCGATCTTGACTGTCCCGCGTTCCCCAAACAACGTAATGCTGCCTTCCATGTTTTTCCGGAACGCGCCGGTGGTAAAGCAAAATGAAATCAAAGCTCCGTTGGTGGCCCGGAGTGAAAAAATTCCGGAATCTTCAAACTCGGTGTTGTGCTGGTGCAAGGCATTTTTTACCCAGCCCTGTGCCGTCGTTACCGGACCGTTCAGGTAATACAAAATGTCTACAAAATGGCTGAATTGCGTAAACAGACAGCCGCCGTCGAGTGCCTGGGTACCCCGCCAGTCGCTTTGACTGTAATAGGCATCGTTCCGGTTCCAGAACCCATTTACCTGGATGAGGAAAATGGTTCCGAGTCGTCCGGAATCCAATGCCTGCTTCACGGCCTGCACCGGTGGATTGTAGCGGTTTTGCTTGACAGCAAAGATGTTCCGGCCGGTCTGTTTACTCGTTGCAATCATCTGGTCGCACTCGGCTACTGACAACGCCATGGGCTTCTCGACCACCACATCCATTCCGCCTTCCATCGCTCCCACTGCGTGAACTGCATGCAGGCCATTAGGAGTGCAGATACAAACGACCGTTTGAGGAGGTAGCGCAACTAGCAGTTCATCCAATGAATAGTATACCAATACATCCGGAAACCGGCTGCGGGCGTCTGCCTGCCGGGTCACATCCGCATCACAGATGGCTACCAGTTGCGCGCCGGTCTGTTGCGAAATATGGTGTGCATGACGCTGGCCAATATTGCCAAAGCCGAGAACGGCGAAACGAACGGTATCCAAAGCTGAAAGGAAAGCAGCGAAAATAACACTCAGCGTTTGTAGAGGCGAAACAGCCCTTTTTCAATGCCTACCAGCTCTTCATCCAGCAGGCTGCGCAAAACGCCGGCGACCGCTTCGGCTTCTGAAAAAGTAAACTTCCGGATCAGGGTCTCTTCGCTGCTGGGTTCGCGGCGCAACGTCATCAACAGCGTTTCGCGGATTGTTTGTACCTGCGTCTGCGATTTTTTAAGGCAAACATCACAGTTGCCACAGGACGTATCGCGGTCTTCACCAAAATAACGGCGTAGCAATACCTGCCGGCACTCCTGTTGTTGGGTCACATAGTGAATCATCGCTTCGGTGCGTGCTTCGTGGCGGGTGCGCAGTTCCTGGATGGTTTCCAGATCGATGAGCAGGGTGCGGCTGTCGACACGGCGATGGCGGAAAAACAGTTCCGGTGTTTCGGCCGCTTCGGTGTATTCGATGAGGTGCAGCTGATGCAGTTTCCGGAGACTTCCTTTCACGGCATCGACTGAAAGACCTGTTTTTCGGGCAATATCTGGTTCGCGAATACTGACTTTCTGAACAAAAATGCCGCTGTAGAGCCTAAGAATACTCGTTGCAATGGCAGACTCCTGCGGATGACTGTTCCGGATGTCTTCCAGGCGGGCCGGCGGAGCCGTAAAGCATACCTGTGAAAGCCTGAAAACGCCTTCGGTTAGCGTCCAGAATCCTTCGTCGGCCAGCCGCTTCAAAGCATAACTGGTTTGCAGGGGTGGCAGACTGAACCGCTCGCAGAATTCCGGAAACTGAAACGGATAATACTGATAGGGCTCGGCGCTAATCGGAATTTGCAGGTACTCACAAACCGACTGGTACACCTGACGCATCGTCTCGAGCGGCGGATACTGAATGGCGGTACTGTCGCGTAACCGCTGAGTATCTACTTCGCTGGTAAATAAAAGAGCGGCGGCTGTTTTTCCATCCCGTCCTGCACGGCCGATTTCCTGATAGTACGATTCCGGATTTTCCGGAAGCTCGTAATGAAGCACCATGCGTACATCAGGCTGATCGATGCCCATGCCAAAGGCCGTAGTGGCTACCATTACGGCCGGATTTTTGGCCATCCAGGCCTGCTGAATAGCAGTTCGTTGAGCGCCCGGCAGCCCACCATGATAGGCGGCGGCGGGAATCCCTTCGTTCCGGAGCATTCGCGCCACGGTTTCGGTCTGACGCCGGGTACGGCAATACACAATAGCCGATTGGCCGGGAATCCGCTTTAGCGCAGCCACACAATCGTTCTGGCGATTCTGTGCATCGCGCACCAGCAGCCGGATATTGGGCCGGTCAATAGACGTAGAAAAGCGCGCCGGGTTCCGGAGGCGAAGCAGTTGTTCGATATCGGTGCAGACCGCAGGCGTGGCCGAACCGGTAAGCGCCATCAACGGCACACCGGGAAACAGATTGCGCAATCGTCCGATACACAGGTAATCCGGTCGGAAATCATGTCCCCATTGCGATACGCAATGCGCTTCGTCTACCGCCAGCAGTGTCGGCGCCAGGTGATGGATGGACTGAAAAAAGGCATCAGAGGCCAGCTTCTCAGGACTGATATACAACAGCCGCAAGGTGCGCGCAGCGGCCTGTGCCAGAACGGCTTCTTGGCTGGCGGTGGATTGTCCGGAATGCAGGGCAGCCGCTTCAATACCACGGCTGTGCAGTTGCGCCACCTGGTCGGTCATCAATGAAATAAGGGGTGAAATCACCAGCGTTAGTCCCTGCGTAGCCAGGGGAGGCAGTTGGTAACAAACCGATTTGCCGGCACCGGTTGGCAGCACGGTCAATACATCCCGGTCTTGCAGCGCACACTGAATGACTTCGTGCTGGGGCGAGCGGAATACTGTGTGACCCCAGTACTGCTTCAGCAGCCGTTCCAGAAGGTCCATACTAAGCGCCGCCTCCGCCAAAGAATGGTTTCAGACATTCTTTCCAGAGCCGCTCCCGGGGTTCCCGGTCAGCGGCCAGCACATCCGGTGCAGGCGCCTGGACCCAAAACATATCTTTAAAATCGACCGGCTGCAAAAGCGGAAAACGGGCCTGAACGGCCAGTTGCTCCGGAAGTACGCCCATACTAAGGACCAGCTTGGGGGTTAAATATTGCTGCAACTGATACCAGGCCGGCCAGGCATCTGCATCAAACGACAGGAGCCTCGTTTCCGTTGCATCCAGTTTGCAGGCTTTCACGATGTTGTGAACCAACTGGTACGCCTCGCTGTCAGCCTCTAGTGGGGGCGTGAGTACCACCAGTACGGCCGGTGTCAGCACTGTCGCAGCCGGATCTGCGTCCCAAAAAGCATCAATGGCGGGTGAAATCCGGAACAAAGGATTTTTCATGCAGGTTCAAAAATACGGTCCTGCAAACGGCTGTGCGGACATTTTCGGCAGGGCGGAATTATTTCCGTTTCTTTGCACCGCCATAAACCGTGGCATTTTTCAAACCATGACCAGCGAAACAACTCTTGATTTTCAGGTGGAGAAAGTGGCGGACAGCCGGCTTTCAGAGTTTGACCCAGCTAACATCCAGTTTGGTAAGCAATATGCCGATCATATGCTTGTCTGCGAATATGATAACGGACAGTGGGGGACCCCGCGCATTGTTCCTTTTGGAGACATCGCGATGAGCCCGGCTACAACCGTATTGCATTACGGACAGGCCATCTTCGAGGGAATCAAAGCCTATCGTCAGGAAAACGGCGAGATCGCTATTTTTCGCCCCGATAAAAACTGGGAGCGGTTCAACCGCAGCGCCGAGCGTATGGCCATGCCGGCTATTCCACAGGATTTGTTTATTGAAGGCCTTCGGAAGCTAATTAAAACCGATTCGGGCTGGGTTCCGGAAGGGGAAGGTACTTCGTTGTATCTGCGGCCGTTTATGATTGGCACCGATGCATTTATCGGTGTAAAACCAGCAGAGAAGTTCTCATTCATTATTATCACCTCGCCTGCCGGACCGTATTACAGCAAGCCGGTTTCGATTTATGTGCAGGATGAGTATGTACGGGCCTTTCCGGGCGGTACAGGCTTTGCCAAAAACGCCGGTAACTACGGTGCTTGTATGGCACCGACCATGAAAGCCCGCTCACTGGGATACGACCAGATTCTGTGGACAGACGGATTTGAGCATAAATATGTGCAGGAAATCGGCACCATGAACGTTTGGTTTGTGATTGGCGACAAAGCCGTAACGCCATCGCTGGACGGCGGAACCATCCTCGAGGGGGTGACCCGTGACAGTGTAGCAACATTGCTCCGCGAGCACGGCATTACTGTTGAAGAGCGTCCGATTACAACCGATGAGCTGGTAGAAGCATTCCGGAACGGCGAGCTGAAAGAAGCCTTTGGTACCGGTACGGCCGCGTCGATTGCACCGATTGCAGAACTAACTATCCACGGCGAACACATGCAGCTGCCACCGGTTGAGGACTGGAAAGTAGCCAACTGGGTTAAGCAGGAAATGAACAATATCCGCTACGGGGCCACACCAGACACCCGCGGCTGGATCTTCAAGGTCTAAATCCCGAAAAGAAGTCAATACCGTTCCGGAAACTGAATGTCCGGAACGGGCATCAAAAAGGTCAGTTCGATTCCGAACTGACCTTTTTGATGCCGTACGGCGTGAATGCGGTGTTTTCTACAACGGCCTGCTGATACAGGTCGTAGCTGTTGTTTTTACGGGACAGCAGCGCATGGTGGCAGTGATAGACCACGGCCGTATTGAGTACTGGCTTGATCTGAACACCCGCCAGCCGGAGCCGGAGTTCGATATCGGAGTCTTCGCCAAAAGTGGGAGCGGTATACCGCTCGTCGAACCCGTTGATGGCCAGCAGATCGGCTTTACAGGCCGAGAAATTGGCTCCCAGCAAACCGCGCTCCTTCCGGTTGAAGTAGCGGCGCAGCAGAGGATTGCGGGTATAGAGGCCATTCATAAAATGAAAGCACCGGGCCCGCAGAAAATCGACCAGCAGCATTGCGGTTGTACCTGCCTGTTGCAAATAGCCGTTCCGGATCTTGGATGGGCTGAGCTGTTGGGTTACCCGCCCTGAAAGATCGACCCGCCGACCGGCCAGACAAATGCCGGAACCGGATGCCAGTAAATGCTCGCGTACAAATTCAGGATGTGGAATGCAGTCGCCGTCCAGAAAGATCAGGTAGGGGCTCTGACTCTCTGTGATGGCCTGGTTGAGAATAATATTTTTCCGGAAACCGGCGTCGTCGTGCCATAGATGCCGCACCGGAAACGGCAGCGATGGGAGGAGATCCTGTAGACCGGTCGTAAAATCCGTTCCGGAACCATCGTCGGCAATCAACACTTCAAAATCGGTTTCCGTTTGTATTTGAAGTCCGGCCAGTACCAGTTTTAAGAAATCGAGCCGGTTGTAGACGGCGATGATCACAGACGCTTTGGGCATAGTACAGACGTACGCGGGTTAAAGCCGGGTGTAGTTGATAAGGAATGCTTGAAAAATAAATGGAGCGTGGCGCTGGTTCCGGAATCCGGGCTGCTGAAGGACGAGTGCTTAGTGCAGAGGCCTTTTTTTAATCATGCCTCCCTTGGTATCGTTGATCGTGTGCTGGGTCACAAAGGCCCGCGGATCGACCCGGTACACCATGTTGATGACGGCCTGCACTTCCAGTCGCGTTACGACCGAAACCAGAATCAGTCCATCGGCATTGACCTGACCGCGTTTGCCGTTTCCGCCGCCACCTTTATACACCGTAACGGCCCGGTTCATATTTTCTACCAATACATCTTTGATGTCTTCAGCCTTTGCCGACACGATGGTGATACTCACATATTCTTCGATACCGGTAATCAAAAAATCAGCCGTTTTGGACGCCGCCAGGTAGGTCAACATCGAATACATCGCCGTTTCGAGGTCAAACAAAAACGCAGAGGTGCTGAACAATAGCAGGTTGAAGATAGAAATTACATCGCCTACAGAGAGCGTGGTACGCCTTGAAATCGCTACCGCCATCACCTCGGTCCCATCAATCACGCCGCCGCCCCGGATGCTTAGTCCGATTCCCGCACCGATAAAAAACCCTCCGAATACGGCAATCAGCAGTTTGTCATCAGTAATATGCGGCAGTTCGACGGAATGAATGGCCAGTACCAGCGCCGTAATTGCCAATGCGGTTTTGATCGCAAACTCCTTGGAGATCTGCCGGATGCCGATCAGAATAAACGGCAGGTTAAGCAGAAACAGCAGGAAAGAGATGTTCCAGCCTGTAAGCCGTTCAATGACCAGGGAAGTACCGGTAACGCCGCCATCCAGATATTCATTGGGCAGCAGAAATCCCTTTAAACCGATCGTCGCAGAAACAACACCAGCGACCAGTAGCAGGGCATCTTTAAACAAATTGGTTGTGGATTTTACGTGCGTCATAGGCATCAGAAAAGGGGTGGGATTCCCGCGAAGATCGGTTTGGAGAAAAGAACCTGCATTTACAAATAAAATCTTTCCGGATCATACAACAACTGCTTATCTTTGCCGGCCAAAATCCCACTTAAAAGGAGGAACCATCATTTGGAAGAACAACAAACCATCCAAAACCCAACCCTTGCTGCCACCGCACACGACGATTTCGATTGGAGCGTCGACAAGCGTAACGTAGCTGCTTATTCAAACGATAAGCGCCAGGAGCTCGATGACATGTATCAGAGCACCTTCAAGACCGTAGACGATGCCGAGCTGTTGCAAGGTACCGTTGTAGGCAAAACCAAAACCGATGTGATCGTAAACATTGGTTTTAAAAGCGACGGTCTCATCTCGCTGAACGAATTCCGCGATATGGCGGATGTGAAAATCGGCGATGAGATTGAAGTAATGGTTGTAGAGAAAGAAGACCGGAATGGTCATCTTCACCTCAGCCGCCGCGCCGCCCGTGCCGCCCGTGCATGGCAGCGCATTGTAGATTTCTACAAATCCGGCGAAATCGTTACCGGTACCATCACGTCCAAGACCAAAGGTGGTCTGATCGTAGATGTGAACGGTCTCGAAACCTTCCTGCCGGGCTCTCAGATTGACGTAAAGCCGGTAACGGATTACGATCAGTACGTGGGCAAAACCATGGATTTCAAAGTAGTTAAGATCAACGAGCAGATCCGCAACGCGGTCGTGTCTCACAAAGCACTCATCGAGTCTGATCTCGAAGCGCAGCGCTCTGTGATCATCGGTCAGCTGGAGAAAGGTCAGGTTCTGGAAGGTACTGTTAAGAACGTTACTGATTTCGGTGCCTTTATCGATCTGGGCGGCGTAGATGGTCTGCTGTATATTACCGATATTTCTTGGGGTCGTGTACAACACCCAAGCGAAGTGCTCAGCAATGGGCAGAAACTCAACGTCGTGGTTCTCGATTTCGACGACGAGAAGAAGCGTATCTCTCTCGGCCTGAAACAGCTGACCCCTCATCCGTGGGACAACCTCGACCAGGAGATTCAGGAAGGCTCTACCGTTCGCGGTAAAGTAGTTAATATCGAAGACTATGGCGCATTCCTCGAAATCACTCCGGGCGTAGAAGGCTTGGTGCACGTTTCAGAAATTACCTGGAGCTCGCAGCCGGTAAATGCCAAAGAATACTTCAAAGTCGGCGAAGAGTACGATGCTAAAATCGTAACCCTCGACCGTGATGAGCGCAAGATGAGCCTCTCTATCAAGCAGCTCACCGAAGATCCTTGGGAAACCATCGAGAACAAATACGGTGTGGATACCCGTCATAAGGGCATCGTTAAGAACCTCACTCCGTATGGTGTGTTTGTGGAACTGGAAAAAGGAATCGGCGGCATGATTCACATCTCCGACCTCTCCTGGACTAAGCGTTTCAACCACCCAAGCGAGTTTACCAAAGCCGGTGATGAAATCGACGTGATGGTCTTGTCGATTGATAAAGATGCCCGCAAACTGAGCCTCGGCCACAAGCAAACTGAAGATGATCCTTGGAACACCTTCGAAAGCATCTTCCCGATTGGTTCTACCCACGAAGGCACTGTGATCCGTAAAGATGACAAAGGCGCTACCGTTCAGCTTCAGTATGGTCTGGAAGCGTTCGCACCTGCCCGTCACCTGAAAAAAGAAGATGGCAGCACGGTCGGTATGGAAGAAACGGCTCAGTTTGTTGTGATTGAGTTCGACCGTAACGACAAGCGCATCCTGGTATCGCATAGCCGCATCTGGGAGCAGGAAAAAGCCGAAGAGCGTGAAGCGGTGAAAAAAGAAGCTAAAGTCGCTTCTGATGAAACCAAGAAAACTGTAAAAGCCATTCAGCAGAAAGTAGAAAAGCCAACCCTGGGTGATCTGGGTGCACTGGCTGCTCTGAAAGACAAGCTGAAAAAAGCTGAAGACGAAGCGGGTAAGTAATTCCCCGGTCGTTTAAGACCCTTTAAAAGAGCCATTCCGGAATTTCCGGAATGGCTCTTTTGCTTTTATGGCTACACTTTTGTTCCTGTAACTTTATCATATACCGATTGCTTTATCCTCCGGACTATGCCCCACCTTTTGACCCGTTCTTTATTCCTGACGATCACTTTGCTGCTGAGTGCGGAGGCTGGATGGTCGCAACGCCAGGTTCGCTTCCGGAACCAAACCGTTTCCCTGATCCCTTATACCGCCACTAACGCATCCCGAAGCGCAACAGAACCTACGGAAGGTTTGTGGTTGGTGCAATGGGCATCCGGAGGGACGAACCGTCCGGAAGTAGTACCCAACGGGTTTGAAGTAGTCAGTTTCTTTCCGGAAGGGGTGGCATTGGTGTATCAACCCAAAGGACATCCACTGGCGGACCTGCATAAAAGCCGGCCGATTGGCTCGCTTGCGGCCCTGCAACCCAGCTGGAAAGCAGATGCGGACTGGCTGCGGACCCAAACCGGACTGGTGAAAGCCGTTGTTTCATTTCCGGCGCAGCTTTCCGGAACCACTGTTTCGCAGGCATTACAGCAATTGGGGGCTTCTCATCTTCAGTCGGTTTATAATGGTGAACTGGTAGAATTTGAAATTCCGGCTGCTGCCTTACCAGGGGTATTGTCGCTGCCCTACATCATCACTGTAGGCCCGGCGGCCCGGCGGGTTCCGCTCAACTCCGATGAACGGGGCTACAGCGGAGCCGCTGTTTTAAGTCTTCCGGTGGCTTTAGGAGGTGAAGGCCTGCTGGGCGATAGCCTAGTTATCGGGATCGGCGACAATACGTCGCCGTTATACCATGTGGATCTGGCCGACCGTACCCTTAATAATAATCCGGAACCTGCTGTCAACCATGGTGTGCATGTTAGCGGAACGGCTGCCGGTGCCGGCATTGTCAACCCGGCGGGACGGGGGATGGCTCCCCGTGCAACGGTGATAGCCGAATTGTACGATTTGGTACTGCAGAAAACGCCGCAGCTTCACCAAAGCACTGGCATGACGCTGACCAACAACTCGTATGCCGCAGTTGTAGGCGATTGTAACAACGTCGGATTGTATGACGTCTATGCACAGCAAATTGATCAGCTGGTGATGGATAATCCGGATGTACTGCACGTGGTGGCCGCCGGAAACGACGGTGCCCTGCAATGTGCGCCCGCACCCGGCTTCGGCAACATTCCCGGTGGCTTTCAACCGTCGAAGAACAGCCTGGTGGTAGGCAATGTAGAAAAGGATATGAAAATCTATTCCGGTTCTTCCAGAGGGCCGGTGCGGGACGGACGATTGAAACCGGAAATCTGTGCCTTTGGTACGAGTGTGTTTTCCTGCCTGCCCAACAATCGCTATGTAACAGCGACCGGAACCTCTATGGCGACTCCTGCTGTGACGGGTGCAGCGGCGCTGCTTACCCAGCGCTACCGGCAATTGCAGGGGGGTGCCCAGCCCACAGCAGTTTTGCTGAAAGGATTATTAACCGGTTGTGCTGATGACCAGGGCAATCCGGGACCGGATTACCGGTACGGTATGGGAATGTTTAATCTGGCGCGAGCTGTAAAAGCACTGGAAGAAAACCGCTATCGCAGCTTCACCATCAGTCCTGCTGCCACAACCCATACGATTACGTTCAGCGTTCCGGCCAATCTGGCGCAGGCAAAGGTTTTGCTCGTCTGGAATGATCCGGCGGCTACACCGCTAGCTGCAAAGGCTTTGTTGAACGATTTGGATCTGAGCGTAACCGATCCGTCCGGAACGCTGGTAAAACCGCTGGTACTGAATCCGGCCAATCCATCGGCCAATGCTCAGCCCGGAACCGACACCCTCAACAACATTGAACAGGTAGTAATCAATAATCCGGCAGCAGGCACCTATACGGTAGCCGTCAATGGTCGTTCGCTGACCGGAACGACCCTACCGGCCGTGGTCGTGTACGAGTACGTCGAAAAAGGCATTCGCTTGCTGAAGCCGGCTGCGAATGTGCCGGTAGCGGGTGGCGCTCAGTTCAATATTTACTGGGAATCTCCGGAACGGAATGCGGGCAGCTTCACCCTCGATTACAGTACCGACAACGGCAGCACCTGGACGGCAATCGGATCGGTAGCAGATTCCCTTCGGGCATTTTTCTGGCCCGTACCGGCGATCAGCACCTCCACAGCGCAGGTCCGCGTCCGGCGGGGAACCGAAACCGTTGTTTCCGGAACCTTTGTGATCAATGTGCCACCCGTTGTAACGCTGAGCAGTCAGCAATGCGCAGGTTATATGGGGATCGACTGGACCGCCGTTCCGGGAGCCACTGGATATGAGATCCTGCATAAAAAAGGAAGTGATATGGTTGCCATTGATAGCGTATTGGCTACCACTTATATGCTGGCAAATCTGCCATATGGCGACCGTCAGTACATAGCCGTTCGGCCTCTGATCAACGGACTCGGCGGCTACCGGAGTCTCGCCGTTTCGCGGATGCCGGATTCAGTCAGCAACTGTGGTGCGTTTGCCAATAACGACCTGGCGATGGATCGAATGGTTACTGCTACTACCGGTCGAATACTAACTCAATCGGCATATACCTCCAATCAGGCGGTTGTGGTCTCGGTTCGCAACAACGGACCGGTAGCGGCGGGCTACCAGATCCACTTCCGGATTGGAACGGGAGCGTGGCAACAATCAGCATCTAAAACGATCGCTGCCAACGCAACCGATACCATCACATTACCAGGTCAGAACCTGGCTCAGGTTGGCACCTACCCGCTTACCTGTGCAATTGTAAATACCAGTGGCGGCGATCCGGTTTCCGGAAATGACAGTCTTCAGCGCATGCTCCGCCAGCTGCCCAATGCGCCGGTTGATCTGGCCGCCAATTATCTGGGCACGTTTGAAGGGTATCCCCGTATCAATACCGTACAGGATACCAGTGGATTGTTTGATGGCAGTCGCTGGGATTACGACAAGGCCGATTCCGGAAATGGCCGGTTCCGGAACCTGATCGACACGACGATGCTGCTGGCTGGCGATCGTTCGATCAGTCTGGATGCCGACCGGTTTTCGCGTACCGCCCGGAATGCCTTTAAGGGAACGTTTAACATGGCTGCCTACAACGTGCAGACCACCGAGATTCGGGCCGAATTTGACTACATGCAGCACGGCGATCCGCAAAATCTAGACAGCAACAGCATCTACATCCGGGGTACAGATACCGATCCATGGATTCGCCTGTATGCATTTGATACCACGCTGGCAGAAGGTGTTCGCCGTAATACCGGTTCTATTTCCCTGTCCGACGTTTTGCGTAACAACGGGCAGCAACTCAGCACCAGCACGGCGATTGTATTCCGGCAGCAGGATACCACGGTGATTGCCGCACCGAATTATGGCTGTGGGTACACCTTCGACAACCTGCGCATGTATACGGTTGGAAATGATATTTCGCTGGTAGCCATTGAAGGACCGCAGACGGCGCGGTGCGGACTGGATACTGCAACAAGCGTTACTCTTCGGCTGGCAAATGGAACCCTCAATCCACAATATAATGTACCGGTGGTGTATCGGCTGGATAATGGGGGCATTCAAACGTCTATTGTACCGTATTTCGGACCCAAAGACACGCTGTTGTTTACCTTCCCGCAACGACTCGGAATTCAGGATTTTGGCCCGCATCGCATCGACGCCTGGGTGGCGTACGGACCGGATGTATTCCGGAACAATGACTCTATTCTGAATTATGTTTTTCAGGCGCAGCCGCTGATTGCGACCTTCCCGTATCTGGAGCATTTTGATACCGGACGGGGCTACTGGTATGCCGAAGGTCAAAACAGCTCCTGGCAGTGGGGGACCCCGGCATCACCGCAGATCCAAACCGCTGCTTCCGGAACCAATGCCTGGAAGACGGGGTTGGTCAATGGGTACAATGACAATGAACGCTCGTACCTGTACTCACCCTGCTTTGACCTGACCGGGATGAGCAAACCGCAACTGAGTTTCAGTCTGGCCTATGACTTTGAAAACTGCGGCAACACTGTTTGCGATGCGGCCTGGATGGAATACAGCACCGATAGCAAGAACTGGTCGAGGTTAGGACTTTCGGTAGAAGGCTTTAACTGGTACGACAGCCTGCAACACCGCGCCTGGACAGGGCAGGGCCAGTACCGCTGGCGGGTAGCGACCATCACACTACCAACCTGGCTGACAGAGCCGGTACGGCTGCGGTTTGTGATGCGATCCGATGCCAACACGCATCGCAAGGGGATTGCGATTGATGATATTCATATCTATGATCGCACGGAAAGTATTTATAGCGGTCCTTTTGCCCAGCAGCGAGCCGATATCGATGCCCAACAGGACGTGATTCCGTTCCGGAAAGGCAATCAGATCTTTACCCGCATTTTCAACAACGGCTTTAATCTGGGCAGCACACTGGTTAGGAATTTCAGCCGTCAACAGCCTGTAACAGATCCTTATACCAAACAGGTCTATCTGCCACGTCAGTTTATTGTACAGACCGCCAATCCCTGGCGCGATTCGCTCCGAATCGATTTCTATATTACCGATCGGGATGTGGTGCGGATGGTTGCTGATACCAGCTGTGCAGATTGTGCAAAAGCAGCTGATGCGTACCGCTTGGGGATGCTTACGTACATGGATGACGCCCGTGTCGGAGAAGACAGTACACTATCCAACAACAGCGCTGGCAGCTACCGGTTCCGGCCCTATACCCGGATTGAATGGGTGCCTTATGACAGTGGCTACATTGCCCATACTTCGTTGCAGCAACCGGGAGAACTCTGGTTTGCGCCTTACGGAACCAACTATGCCCCCGAAGGCCTGACGCTTGATTTTACGGCTACCCGAACCACTGAAACGCAAGCCGCATTGCGACTGAAATCGTATGCAGATACTGCCATCCGCAGCTACGAAATCTACCGCTCGGTTCCCGGAAGAAGCCCTGCTACCAAGATTTATGAGGTCAACTCGCGCAGCCAGTCGCCGGTAGCCGTGTATGAAACCACCGACACACCTCCGGCTGCTGAAGGAGACAGTGTTCGCTATCAGGCGCAATGGGTCTCCAATGAAGGCATCCGGTTTTATGGAAGCACCCATACGCTGGTTTGGTTGGGTAAACAAGCGTTTCAGATCTATCCAAATCCGGCCCCCGGAGGCGCTTTTACGCTGCTGTACAATGCACCGATAGGCTCCGTACTACAGGTGCAGGTAACCGATATCAGCGGTCGGGTCGTGTACCGGACCGAACAAACCAGTACGGTGTACCAGACGGTTGTGCCATTGGTAGTACCGGTACGTGCGGGCGTTTATTTTCTGGAAGCAGTAGTTGGCGGAACCCGGTATCGCGAAAAGATTCTGATTCTTTAGCGGTTGAACAGGATATTGAAATAAAAAGAAGGCTTGCGCAACTTGTCGCGCAGGTCCAAGTCAGAAAACATTCCGGAAATGGTATTTCGTAGTTCCTCGCTTTTCGCAGCTTTATTGACTACAAAATTGAACAGCCAGGGGTAGTTGCACAGTTGCTGAAGCGTGGCGCTGATGCGGATTTCATCTCCCAGCCGGCGGTACAGCACGTCGTCATACGTTTCTTTAAGAAACGCCGCATCGGTCCGTTGAGCAGCAATCGATTTTTCGATGGCATCGGCCGCCAGCATACCGCTGTACAGCGCATTGCCGATGCCTTCACCAGAGAAAGCATCAATGAGTGCGGCCGCATCGCCAGTCAGTAAAAAACCGTTTCCGGAAGCCGGCTCCTGCTTGGTACACATGGGTAGACCCCAGCCTACGATTTTGTCTTCGAGGACCGCGTTTTCAAAGCGGGGTTTCAGGGCGGGGTTGTTCTGTAAGGCCTGTTGAAACACCTCCCGCAAATTGATCTTACGGCGCCGAACGGTTTCGGACAACATGCCAATACCCACATTGCAGCGACCTTCCGGAAGCGGAAAAATCCACAGGTAGCCCGGCAGGGCCTCATGGATGAAATGAAGTTCAATAAAATCGTCTGCGTGTAAGCCGGTCACCCCTGTATAGTAGGCGCGTAGTCCTACCGAGTCGGATTTCTGGGCATGCTGGCTCTGCAAAAAGGCTTTCCGGACCAGACTTTTGTCGCCATCAGCACCTACAATCAAATCGGCAGTCAGGGTAATTTCTTTACCCTCTTTCTGGTAGACGACCTTATTGAGACCGGCTTCCTGTGATACCGATTTTATGGACACTCCCTGTTGCACATCGGCGAACTGTGGATCCAGTTTCCGGAACAGAAAGTCGTCAAAGCGAAGCCGGGGTACTGTAAATCCGGGTGCCTTCTCACCCGGACGCAGGGCATCGGGATAGCGAATGTCGAGCGATTTGCCGTTGGGGGCTACAAACTGAATCCCGCGGGAAGGCAGAAATTGCTCCTCATGCTCAAAAATCTCATGGAGCCAGGGCGCGTTGGCCGTACGCAGTACATAGCAGGATTTGCCACTAATCGCATCACCGCAGACTTTATCGCGGGGGAAAATAGCTTTGTCGAGAATGGTGTGCGAAATGCCTTTTTTAGATAAAAAAAAGGATGTGCCGCAGCCGGCCGGTCCTGCGCCGAGGATCAGAACCGGTACATGGTTTTGGGGAGAAGCCATAAGAGGTAGCGAAGGTAACGGGTGGAGATTTTTGGGATACCAACTATATCCTGAAATCTGCCTCTTTTCGGGTCAGTTGTCTTTTTCGGATGCTCTGCCATTGCCGCTTTTGGAACTAGCCCGGTATGCCACATTGCGGGCTGAGAAGGCCTGATTGTAAAGCAAAGCCGCAAGTGTGGCAGACAGTCTAAGCAGATGCAATCCCGGCGTCAAATTTGTAGCTATCAAGGCTATGAAAACGCCTCGTTTATCGATTTTGGATCTGGCTCCTGTGTTGAAGGGAAAATCATTACAGGACACGTTTGAGAATAGTGTTACCCTAATCCGGAAAGCGGAAGAACTGGGTTTTATGCGCTATTGGCTGGCTGAGCACCATAATATGGCCAGCATTGCTTCCTCGGCACCACCCATTTTGATTGGTTATCTGGCCGGTAAAACAAACCGGATCCGGGTGGGATCGGGTGGGGTCATGTTGCCGAACCACAGTTCACTGGTGGTGGCAGAACAGTTCGGGACCTTGGATGCTTTGTATCCGGGGCGGATTGATTTGGGCGTTGGGCGGGCACCGGGAACGGATTCGGTTACTGCCCAGGCTTTGGGGCGCAATCCGTATACCATCAATGAAGGATTTCCCCAGCAGATCCGGGAGGTTCAACGGCTTTTTTCCAAAAACCCATCCAGTCCGGTGCGGGCCATTCCGGGGGAAGGATCCGAGATTCCGGTGTATATACTAGGGTCCAGTACCGATAGCGCGTATCTGGCGGCAGAGCTGGGTTTGCCCTATGCATTTGCCGGCCATTTTGCTCCGGCCCAACTAAAAGAGGCGTTTCGGATTTACCGGGAGCGGTTTACGCCCTCCGCACAGCTTCAGCAACCGTATACGCTGGCAGCCGTCAATACGGTGTTAGCTGACACAGACGAGGAAGCGCAATTGCTGGCAACCACTATCTATCAGGCGTTCACTAATATTCTGCGGGATACCCGTCAACCGTTTGGTCCGCCGGATGCAAACTGGCAGCCCGACTGGACCCCACAGGAAAAAGCGCATCTGAGTTATATGCTGGCGTTGACCTTTATTGGAACGCCTGATCAGGTAAAACCGCAGCTGGACGCTTTTATTGAAGACTATCAACCGGATGAGTTGATCGCAGTATCTCATATCTACAGTCTGGAGGCAAAGCTGAGAAGCTATGAGTTGTTGGCTGAACTGCTAAAAGCTGAATAGCACAACATACCAGTAGTACTCTAAAGTAGTGTTAGTCTAATGAATGATCTGTAATATTTATTATGTAAATTATACTTAGCATTTTTGCAAGTGTATGCCGACCCTAAAGAGTGTCCTCTGTGGATTAACAAAAAAACGCCCCTTCCCGGATGACACCAGGAAGGGGGCTCTACTTATTTTATTCTAGACTGCCTTAGACTACGCCAAGACGCTGTTTTACCTGTGTCAGGATATCGGCGGTCTCTTCGGCAGAAGAGCCTTCTGCATACACGCGCAGCAGTGGTTCTGTTCCGGAAGCCCGCAGCATAATCCAGCCACCATTATCCAGATGATATTTCATTCCATCCATGTCTTCCGTCCGGTTGTAGTTATACGAGCCAAAACGGTCGTATCCACCTTCCAGTGCTGTTTTAATGATGGTTTCTTTCTGCTCATTGGGAAGCGTCAGATCGGCGCGCTCATACACAAACGGTCCTACCACCTGATATACTTCCTGTACCAGCTCTGATAAGGTCTTGCCGGTCTGAGTCATGAATTCATAGATGACCAAACCATCGTAAATGCCATCCCGTTCCGGAATATGGCCTTTTACAGCAATGCCGCCGCTTTCTTCACCTCCAACCAGCACATCTTCATGAACCATGATTTCGGAGATGTACTTAAAGCCGATCGGGGTTACTTCTACCGGCAAGCCATACTGCTCGGCCATACGCTTGATCCGGTCGGTGGCCGAAAAGGCTACCGCTACCTTACCGCTCATGCCTTTATACTTATGCAGATAGTGCAACAACAACAAAATGATATGGTGCGCGTCTACGTAGTTGCCTTTTTCATCGTATAGTGCAATCCGGTCGGCATCGCCGTCCGTAGCCAGACCCAGTTTCAGTTCCGGCGTGTCGCGCAGTGTTTGAGAAAGCAGTTGCAGGTTTTTATGAAGCGGTTCCGGTGCCGTACCCTCAAAGCCCGGATTGTTCTCGCAGTGGATCAGTACTGCGCCCGGCAGCAATCGGCGCACCACATTTTGTCCGGCGCCATACATGGCGTCGTATACCAGTTTAAAAGGTGAATTGCGCAGGGCCTCAAAATCAAATTTGGTCTGGAGGTACGTCACGTACATATCTTCCAGATTCTCGTAGCGCAACACTCCGGCCGCTTCATAATGGGCCAGGGTTTGCTTTGGAATCGCCACCTCTTCCGGAATCAGCGCTTCTACAGCAGCGATATCCGCAGGAGATGAAGGACCGCCATGGGCCCCTTTAAGTTTATACCCGTTGTAGGAAGGCGGGTTGTGAGAAGCAGTAATGACGACGCCCTGATCGGCTTTCAGCGTCAGCACGGCCAGCGAAATCATCGGTGTGGAGATAAATCCTTTCGCCAGAATCACTTTCACACCTGCCTCGCACAGGATCCGGGTCGTCACATCCGCAAACAGTTCACCGCCAAAACGGCAATCATGACCCACCACAACGGTTGGGGTATCCGTTTTCTGCTTCAGCCACGCCGCCAGTCCGGCCGAAACGCGGGCCACATTTTCAGTGGTAAATTCCTGGGCAATGATGGCTCTCCAGCCGTCGGTTCCGAATTTTATGGGCATCTTAGCAGCCATGGGCGCAATCGTATTAAAAAGGGTTCTTGAGAGGCCGCGAAGATACTATCTGTTTTGGGGCAGCCGTTTCAGCAATTCCTGATTTAATTCTGTTCAACATGTCCACTTCTTACCAAACCATCAATCCCGCTACCGGGCAGGCACTCGAAACGTATTCGTATACGTCTGAAGAAACCGTTGCTCAAATCCTGGCGGATGCCGCAACGCGTCAGAAAACCTGGCGGGCAACGTCGGTTCCGGAACGCTCCAAGACCCTTCGCCGGATCGGTGCGCTAATTCTGCAACACAAGGCAGACCTGGCCCGTCAGGCAACCCTTGAAATGGGCAAGCCACTGAAACAATCTGTTGCCGAACTGGAGAAATGCGCCCGGACATTTGACTATTATGCCGATCACGCTGCTGAATTTCTGGCTGACAAGCTGGTTGCAACAGAGGCGTCTAAATCGTACGTGAGTTACCAACCGCTGGGAGTGGTACTGGCCGTAATGCCCTGGAATTTTCCCTACTGGCAGGTGTTTCGTGCACTGGCCCCCATTCTGGCAGGCGGAAATGTGATGGTACTCAAACACGCGTCTAACGTAAGTGGCTGTGCCCTCAAAATGGCAACGCTTTTCCAGAACGAGCCCGACCTTCAGCATCTCTTGCAGGTGGTTTTGTTACCCGGAAGTGCGGTTGAACCTTTAATTGCTGCTCCGGAAATTGCAGCGGTCACGTTTACCGGAAGCACCGCTGTAGGTCGAAAAATTGCCTCGGCAGCCGGGCAACACCTTAAAAAACACGTGCTGGAACTCGGCGGCTCCGATCCATATGTAATCCTTAATGATGCTGATATCGCGCAGGCAGTAAAGGTGTGTGCCGAAAGCCGGCTGAATAATGGGGGACAAAGCTGCGTGAGCGCCAAACGTTTTATCGTGGTTCCGGACGTTTTGCAGGCCTTCACCGATGGGCTGGTAGCTGCCTTCCGGAATCGGACCTTCAGCGATCCGTTGTCGGAAGCCAGTATCTTAGGCCCGATGGCCCGTACCGATCTGCGCGATGAACTGCACGAACAAGTGCAAAAAAGTATTGCAGCCGGCGCCAGGTTGCTCTTGGGTGGGACTCTTCCGGAACAGGACGGTGCCTGGTATCCGCCTACGATTCTGGCCAACGTTCGCCCCGGTATGCCGGCGTATGAAGAAGAACTGTTTGGTCCGGTAGCCGCTATCATTCCGGCACAGAACGAGGCCGATGCGTTGCGGATTGCCAACGATACCGTGTATGGATTGGGTGGAGCGATTTTCTCGACCGATACCGCTCGTGCAGAACAACTGGCCCGCGAGGTTTTACAGTCAGGCAATTGCTTTGTAAACGATGCCGTGCATTCCGATCCGCGGCTGCCTTTTGGCGGAGTTAAAGACAGTGGGTATGGTCGGGAACTTTCTGAAACCGGTATTCATGAATTTGTAAACATCAAGACTGTTTATGTCCAATAGAATGCGGTACCTCGCGCTCGGCGACTCGTACACCATCGGTGAAGGAGTGCCCCAGGAAGATTCGTTTCCGTACCAGGTGGTCCGGATCCTGAACGAAAAAGGTGAATCCTTTGAACCGCCACAGATCGTGGCTGTTACCGGCTGGACCACCGACGAATTAAAGGCAGGAATTGAAGCCGCCCCCCCACAGGGGCCGTTCGACTTTGTGACGCTGCTGATCGGGGTGAATAACCAATACCGGGGTCGATCGCTGGAAAACTACCGGACCGAATTTGCCGGACTGCTGCATGTAGCTATCCGGTTTGCACAGAATGAGCACAGTCGGGTAGTGGTATTATCGATTCCCGACTGGGGCGTAACGCCGTTTGCCGAAGGCCGCGACCGGGTGCAGATTGCCGAGCAGATTGATCATTTTAACCGGGCCGCCCGCGAAATCTGCACTGAAAAAGCCGTTGACTTTGTGGAGATTACCTGCAGCACCCGTGAAAACGGTTCAAAGGACGATTATCTGGTCGCCGACGGCCTGCATCCTTCCGGAAAGGAATATGCCATCTGGGCACAGAAAGTTGCTCATATTTTTCTGGACCGGATCGAGCGGATCTGATTGGATTCAGGAGCTTCCGGAACAGAAATTCTTTGGTTGTGCCCTTCAACAGGTTCAGTGTGACAAAGGTATAGGAATTAATATGTGTTCGGCTACTTAGCCCTTCGATAAGCTCAGGGTGACAAACCATAGCTAGCGCGAGGGCGTTGACGTGCATCATCTATGGAAAAGGCTGTTACCGGAGGGAGGCAAACAGCGCGTCCAGCTTTTCCTGGCGGATGATTTTTTGTTTCTGCTGGCCGCGGGCAATTAGCCGGTCGCCGACGATTGCCGTAAAATCCGTTACAACTTCGTTTCCGGAAAGTGCAATAAGGATACTTTCAAAAACGACTTCCTGGCCTTCGAACGCCGGACTTCGGTGTTCGATGCTGAGTCCCGTACCGATGCCTTCTTCGCCGGCTTCTTTCAGATCCAGCACCAGCAGTCGTCCGCTCCATTCGGCGTCCCGCGCCAAAGCAAAAGTGGAGTAGACCTGATGCACGGTTCCGGACTCGAACTGTGCCAGATCATCCGGGCCCACCACTTTCCGGAATACACGAATCTCGCCAAGAGGAAGCTGCTTCATAATTCTGCAAGGATAAGAAATTAACAGGTGTTATGAGTAGAGATATTTAACTTTGAAATCCTTGAAGCGCGTTCTTGTTATTCCCATTATGTTGCTGTACCTGCTGGCTGCCTCTGGCCTGCTGGTGCATGCACACTACTGTGGAGACGAGCTGGCCAGCTGGAATCTTTACGAGAAAGAAGCGGGTTGTGGCGATGATGGCTGTGATAAGGAGTTGGAAGCAACTGTTGTGATGGAGGAAGATGGCTGTTGCAAAGACAAAGTCATCCAGATCCAGGCCTTGTCAGAGCAGAAGCACGCTGAACCGGCTTTTCAGCCGTTTGGGGTCGTAGATGGGATCCTGCCGCTGCCGGTATTTACCGGTTTGTTTCCGGAAGCTTCAGTTCCGGTGGTTCATCACACCGTAGCGTCCTACAAAGCCAACGCGCCACCCGGACGATGGCAAAATGTACCCTTACATAAATTATACGTTCGTTTTACGTATTATGGTTAGTTAAAGAAAAAAACAGCGGTTTTCTTTAACCCGTGCCGTGTGGATCCCAACCTGTTGGTTCCGGAATCCACGGCCGATTCTTCCAAACCATTTTACATTCCATGAAACGTCTCGTTTTTAGCTCCCTGTTTTCTGTTATTGCCCTGACCGCTTCGGCCCAAACCGCCGATGTCAAAACCGATACCATCGCCGTATCCGGTAACTGTAGTATGTGCAAAAAGCGCATCGAAGATGCCGCGTATAGCAAAGGCGTGAAACGCGCCGACTGGAATGACGAAACCAAGAAACTGGTTGTCGTGTACCGTCCTTCCAAAACCAATCTTACAGCCATCCAGCAACACATCGCAGCTGCCGGCCATGATGCCGGACCGGTCGCCGCTAAGGAAGCCGACTATAAGAAACTGCCCGATTGCTGCCAGTACAAGTCCAATAGCTGTAACCACTAAGCAAGGCCCGTTAGCAGTTATGACTACCTATACGTGGGCGCTCCTCTGGGGCGGTCTGCTATCCTGTGCGGCTGCTTCTGCCCAGGATACGACCCGTACCACCAAGCAAATCGAAGAAGTAACCATCCGGAACCGTGTTAAGTCCACGGAAATTAATCTCCTCGGAGCGATCAAAACCGAGAAAATCGGTGCCCGCGAGCTGTTGAAGGCTGCCTGTTGCAATCTGAGCGAAAGCTTTGAAACCACGCCCTCGGTCGATGTAGCCTTTACGGATGCGGTAAGCGGGTACAAGCAAATCCAGATGCTGGGCCTTACCGGCGCTTACACTTATTTTACCCGCGAAAATATTCCCGATATCCGCGGACTGGCGTCCATCACCGGGCTGAGCTATACGCCCGGCACCTGGATTGAAGGGATGCAACTGAGCAAAGGCACGGGCAGCGTGGTGAATGGCTTTGAAAGTGTGGCCGGTCAGATCAACGTGGAGTGGAAGAAGCCTTTCGAAGACAAAGAGCCTACCGCACTGGTCAACCTGTATCAAAGTACACAGGCCCGGACGGAAGCCAATCTGGTTTTCCGGAACCAATTTTCCGGAAACCTCTCTACCAACCTGCTGTTGCACGGACGCAGCAACTGGGCGCGCATTGATCAGAATAACGACGGCTTTATGGACCAGCCACTCGATAAGCAGTTCGTAGGCGCCAACCGCTGGTTCTGGCACAATGACAAAGGCCTCGAAATCCAGGGCGGCATCAAAGGGGTGTATACCACCAACACCGGTGGCCAGCTGAACTACAACCGGGACGTGCCACAGGTAACCGGAAATCCCTGGGGCTACCAGTCAGATGTGCAACGGCTGGAAGGCTGGGCTAAAATCGGAAAAGTATTTGCCCGGAATCCCGGTAGCAGCATGGGATTGCAACTGGCCGGAACCTACCACAATCAGGAATCACAGTTTGGCGCTCGCCGCTATGAGGGCCGGCAACAAAGCTTTTATGCCAATCTGATTTACCAGACGCTGCTCGGAACGACCGATCATGTGCTGAAAGCCGGTGCCAGTCTCCAGCACGACCAGTACGACGAGACCCTTTCCGGAAATCCGTATGGCCGTACCGAGTCGGTACCCGGCGTATTTACCGAATACAGCTACAACGGCAACGATAAATGGAATGTGGTCGCGGGTCTTCGGGCCGATTATCACAACCTGTATGGTGCCTTTGTGACCCCGCGCCTGCACGTACGCTATACGCCGTGGGAAAAAGCTTCGCTACGGGCTTCTGTGGGACGGGCACAGCGAACGGCTAATATTTTTGCCGAGAACATGGGCTTTATGGCCTCCAATCGCTCTTTCGTGATCGATCGTCCGGAAACTGGTATGGCGTATGGGTTGAAGCCGGAAGTGGCCTGGAATACCGGACTCAATTTCACGCAGAAGTTCCGCCTCAACTACCGCGACGGCTCGTTCAGCACTGATTATTATTACACCGATTTTCAGAATCAGATTGTGGTGGATATTGAAGACCCGACGCAGGTGCGATTCTACAACCTGGACGGTCGCTCGTTTGCTCACAGCCTTCAGGCACAGTTCGACTATGAGCTGATCCGGAACCTGGATCTGCGGCTGGCGTACCGGTGGTATGATGTCCGCACTACGTATGACGGCGTTGAAAAAGAACGTCCGCTGGTGGCCGCGCATCGTGCTTTCGCAAATGTGGGCTACGAAACCCGCAACCACTGGAAGCTGGATTATACCGTGCAGCTGATCGGACCTAAGCGGATTCCGGCGACCTATTCCCATCACGGCGGTGGCACTGAAGGCGAAAGCTATTCACCGGCGTTTGTGCAGATGTCGGCACAGATCAGCAAAAGCTGGAAGAACGATGATGTTGAAGTGTATCTGGGCGGAGAGAACCTGACCAACTACATGCAGCACCCAATGATTCTGGGGTCCGAGCATCCGTTCAGCACCGGCTTTGATGCCAGTCTCATCTGGGGACCGGCAATGGGCCGTAACCTCTATGCCGGCCTGCGCTGGAAAATTCAGTAAGACCGGTTTAGATATCTCGTTGAATAAAAAAAGAGATCCATACTTTGGATCTCTTTTTTATGCTTCCGGAAAGGCTGATGGTTATGTTTTCCGGGGCTTTTTCTTGGCTGCCGGAAACAACACATTATTCAGGATCAGGCGATAGCCCGGTGAGGTAGGGTGGAGCGACAGATCGGTTGGGGGATCGCCTACCTGGTGTTGGTAGTCTTCCGGATCATGGCCGCCATAGAAGGTGAAGGTGCCTTTGCCAAATTCGCCGTGAATATACCGGGCTTCATTGGTGGGTTTAAATTCACCCATCACCAGCACATTCTGTTTGAGAACTTCTTTTTTAAACGCGGTTGTCTGACCCATAAATCCTTTGACCGTAGTGGTGTGGTTCTGACACAGCATGGTCGGCACCGGATCAAACTTGGCGCTGAAAGTGAACAGTGTGAAATAGTCCATGTTCATCGGGATGCGCGAACCGTGGGCCTGCGTATTGTCGATGCTGGAAAATTCGTATTCGTACGGGTTGGTGACCAGCTGAAAATCTTTGAATGCAAAGCTTTGAGTAAAGTCCAGCTTTTGCTGGGCATCCGGTGCAATCGGGTCGCCATCGAACGGCACATCGCAGATATCCGTGTTTTTAGCAGCCAGTGCGATGTCATAGCTATCGGTAGCCGAACACATAGCAAACAGATAACCGCCTCCGGCCACAAAATCCCGGATTCGCTGGGCTACGGCCAGCTTCAGCGCGCTTACTTTCCGGAAACCGTGTTTGGCTGCCAGTGCCTCGGCTGCCCGCTGATCTTCCTGATACCAGGCTGCGCCCCGAAACTGCGCCCAGAACTTCCCATACTGACCGGTAAAATCTTCGTGATGCAGGTGGAGCCAGTCGTATTCATGCAGCTTGTCGGCCAGCAGTTCGTCGTCGTAGAGCTTATCGAACGGGATTTCGGCGTACGTCAGTACTAGTGTTACGGCATCATCCCAAGGTTGCTTGCCGCCGGGGGTGTACACGGCAATCCGGGGCGGCTTCTGCAGGCGAACCACATCGCCGTTGAAATCCGGATTCGCAATTTCAGAAACAATACCGTTATAGCGGGATTCGCCGATGACCTCGTAAGTAACGCCCCGCAGTTTGCAAAGTCGTTCCATTGCTGGCGATTGCAGGATTGCAAAGGAGCCACCTTCATAGTTGAGCAGCCAGTCGACTTCCGTGCCGGTGGCCAGCGCGGCATACGCTACGCCATAAGCTTTGAGGTGGGCAACCTGCTTTTCTACATCCATCGGAATGTAGATGCGGTCGGCAAAAGCAGATGGTAGTTGGGTGGCCAGGGCCAGCACCAGGAACAGCAAAAAACGTTTCATCTTTACTACAGCAAATTACGAAACGAAGCTGCTGTGATGCGTGTTAATAGGCCGTTATTCTGAGGAAGAGAGATTTTCCGGAAGAGACTTCTAGTTAAGTCATCTCGACCGTAAGGGAGCGATCCCACAAAAGATATGTTTCACTAGTGTGAGATTCCTCCCTTACGGTCGGAATGACCCGTAAAATATAGTTCTCAATTCACGTTTTCCGGAAGCTGACTTCTCCGGTTCCTAGCCTTACCTGGCTCATCCGATAGCAAAGGTTAGATCCCGCAAAAACTATGTTTTACTACTATGAGATTCCTCCCTTTCGGTCGGAAGGACCTATGATATCTGAATATCCAGAAGGTACTGATCACACTTTTCTAGGTCATCTCGACCGCTAGGGAGATCGCACGATTGCGGATACCGTTCATCTGAACTTCATTCCTAGTGGTCGGAATAACCCGTAGAGTATGAGTTCCAAAAAATTCAAACATCTTTCTTTCCGGAAATGAATTTTGCTACCGGAGCAGACCCAGATATTTTTCGCGGTTGTCGTAGATGATCCACAGCAGGATAACCCAGATCACCACAGCAATAATTAACCCGCTGGGCGGCATGACGGTAAGGTGCGTTAATAAAATACCCACAGAGACCGGAACCAATACCAAGGTACCCAACGCGCGTGTTTTCCGGAAGATAAGCAACAGACCACCAACGATTTCTGCGACCGCTACTAAAGGCATCAACCAGGAAATCTCGGTCATGGCAGCCATATCGCGCATTGCAGCTTCCGGCAGATCGGTCGGCGGCGGCATATAGTTGAAAAACTTAGCCAGCCCGCTGTTGATAAACAGCAAACCGGTGATAATGGCGAGGATATTCAGAATGGTGCGTTGCATAAACAGAGTGAAATGAACACGTAAAGAAAATACGTTTGAGGCATTTTTGCAAACACGCTAATGCACTTCAGGTAAAAGTTACTCAGCAACAGAAGGGATGATTCCACCTGCCCATTCGTCAAACATATTTTTCGCACTTTATCCTGTAAAATTCATTTTGGCATTTGTATAAAAGTACAAATGTAAACGGATCATTAGACGATCAGGTGCATCTGTAGGTGAATTTCTGTTCTTTGCCTGGCAGCGGTTGTCCGATCTCTACCACTGACTTCAAAACAAAAACAGCCGCTTTCCGGAAAGGAAAGCGGCTGTCTAAAACAGTTGGACTGACGAACTTAAGCCAGTTCTACTTCAGCACCAGCTTCTTTCAGTTTAGCCATCAGATCGTCGGCTTCAGCTTTAGAAACGTTTTCTTTAACGGCTTTTGGAGCACCGTCAACGAGTTCTTTCGCTTCTTTCAGGCCCAGACCCGTCAGGTCTTTTACGATTTTAACGACGTTCAGCTTGTTGGCACCAGCGCCTTTCAGCATAACGTTGAAGGAAGTCTTCTCTTCAGCAGCAGGAGCAGCAGCAGCCGGGCCAGCCATTGCTACAGCAGCAGCAGCAGGCTCAATGCCATACTCGTCTTTCAGGATAGTAGCCAGTTCGTTAACTTCTTTTACAGTCAGGTTAACGAGTTGTTCTGCGAATTGTTTCAGATCTGCCATGATGCAGGAAATTTAGAAAATCTTGGGGTTAGAGAAAAATAGGAGTGAGCTTGGAAGCCGGAGGTTGAGCGAAACGATTTTGAAGTCGTTCCGGAAAAATTACGCAGCGCGTTCTTCGAGCGCTTTGACCAGCGAAGCCAGTTTGCTGCCGGCGTTGAGGCCGGAGATAACGTTTTTCGCAGGCGACTGCAACAGACCGATGATCTCGCCGATGAGGTCCTGCTTGGTTTTCAGGTTCTTCAGTGCGACCAGTTGGTCATCACCTACATACACATCACCGTCTACGAAAGCGGCTTTCAGTGTGGGCAGGGTGTCCTTACCACGGAAATCAGACAGGATAATGGCGGGTTCTTTCGGGTTTTCCGAGAACATCAGCGCGGTTACACCGTGCAGCGAATCGAATGTACCTTTAAAACGCTCGCCGTCCAGGGATTCCAGCGCTTTTTTGATCAGGGTATTCTTGGCCACCTTCATCTCTACATTCTTAGAGAAGCAGATGCGGCGCAGATTGTTTACCTGAGCAACCGAAAGGCTTTCGGTGTTGGTAAGGTAAAAGTTGTTATATTGAGAGAACTTCTCTTTCAGAAGCGCAATCGCTTCGTTCTTTTGAGCGGGGGTCATTGCAAAATCAGGTTGCGGAAGACATCTTGCCGAAAGCGCGATGCCGGTCCAGAGTACGATAGATTAGCTTACGGTTTTCGGATCGATAGAGATGCCCGGGCTCATGGAAGAAGCCATAGACAGCCCTTTCAGGTAGATACCTTTAGCAGTAGAAGGCTTCATGCGCACGAGCGTGTTGATCAGCTCCATAGCGTTTTCGGCCAGCTTCTCCGGGGTAAACGAAACCCGTCCGATAGAGGCGTGGATAATCCCTGCCTTGTCGATTTTGAACGCAATCTTACCGCCTTTTACTTCTGTAACCGCTGCGGCTACATCGTTGGTAACGGTACCTGTTTTCGGGTTCGGCATCAGGTTACGGGGACCGAGTACTTTACCCAGACGACCGATTTTAGGCATAACGGCCGGAGTGGCAACGATTACGTCTACATCGGTCCAGCCACCTTCGATTTTGGAAACAAATTCGTCCAGACCTACAAAGTCGGCACCGGCTGCTCGCGCATCGGCTTCTTTGTCAGGAGTACACAGAACCAATACGCGCTTGGTTTTACCGGTACCGTGCGGCAGGGAGGCCGTTCCGCGGATCGCCTGATCGGCTTTCTTCGGATCGACACCCAGACGAACGTGAACGTCTACCGAAGCGTCAAACTTGGTGGTGTTGATATCTTTTACCAGGGCAGTCGCCTCGGCAAGGGTATATTGGCGGGTCGCGTCTACTTTCGTATCCGCGGCCTTTCTTTTTTTGGTTACAGCTGCCATTAGTAAATGGTATTAATGCGTTTAAAAAGAGGGGTACGGGACAGAATTAAAATGGAGCGGTACCTTCTACCGTCAGACCCATGCTGCGGGCTGTACCAGCAACCATTTTCATGGCGCTTTCGATGGTAAAGCAGTTCAGATCAGTCATTTTGTCTTCAGCGATGGTCTTCACCTGATCCCAGCTTACTTTACCCACTTTGATACGGTTAGACTCTTTGGATCCTTTCTGGATCTTGGAGGCTTCCATCAGCTGAATTGCAGCCGGAGGGGTTTTGATAACGAAGTCGAAGGACTTGTCAGCGTATACCGTCAGGAGGACAGGCAGGATTTTGCCCATTTTATCCTGCGTGCGAGCATTGAACTGCTTGCAGAATTCCATGATGTTGACGCCTTTGGAGCCGAGGGCAGGGCCGATCGGCGGTGCAGGGTTGGCTTGGCCGCCTTTTGCCTGCAACTTCACGTAGCCAGTGATTTCTTTGGCCATAATGAACGAATGGTTTTGGTGTTAACGAAAGGTGTTTGAAACCGATCTCCCAAATGCTAACTTAAAAGCACTCTCGAGAATTGGAGCGCGAAGGTAAATAAATTTTCCGGAAAACTCTAAAAACTAAACTAATCGTCCGTATAAAATTGGGTGTTTGCAGGGCGTGGCGAATGGAATAAGTATCAACTACCTTTTATTTATCCGAAGATTTACTTTTTAATAGGCGTCTTAATCTCAACATGCGGTTTATAAAGAGCGCGGTGGTTTCGGTATCGCCGCTGTTTTTCTTTGCTTCGGCGACTGCGCAAAACAATTTTGTGTGTGAAGGATCCAATGAAATCGTTGTCAGTCGGTTTACAATGCAGCACCGCAAAGACTCGGTTGAAATCCGTTTTTCTATTTACAATCCTGGTACGTGCCGAATCATGCTTCCGGAATAGGATGGATCTAACAGAAGCAGGACCTGACACCTGTCGGGTGGACGATTTTTACGAAGTAGCCAGAAAAGGCAAACCGATTAAAGCCCATTGTGCCGGCGGGGCTGTCTTTGTGGCCTTAACTGGACCCAAGAGGTTTGAAGAGCACTGGTTCAGACTAATTGTGCACAGCAAAGCGATAAAGGAATGCAAAACACTTTCGCTAGCTTACCTTTTAGAAGGCGGTAAGTTTATTGGCGGTTCAGATAAGCCCTACGGATGTGATTTAAGCACTTGGCAAAACGAACGGAAAACAGTAGTTATCCGGTTGATCCCTTGAGCTCACTGGTGTTCCTGGAAAAATTAGTTTCTGAAGTGTCAGACACCGATAAACGGCAGGTAGTTTTCGGTTGAGATTTCTTCAAAAACTGCTTCCGGATACGCTTTGGAAAAGGCAGCCGGTACACGGGCACCTCTCGGTTTGAATTTTAGTTCATAACCCGTCAACCGGCCCTCCCGCTCTTCTACCAGGTCGATTTCCTGCTGATCGTAGGTGCGCCAAAAGAACCTGTTGACGGCTGTTCCGGAATAGTTTTGAAATTTAAGGCGCTCAGCCAGCACGTAATTTTCCCACAGCATCCCCACATCCTGCCGGAGCACCAGCGGACTAAAGTTCTGAAGAACTGCATTCCGGATGCCATTATCATAGAAATACCAACGGCTGCTTTTGGTGATTTCTTTTCGCAGGTTGTTGCTGTAGCCAGTGCGCTTGTACAACACAAATACCTTGGTCAGCAAATCCAGGTAGCGCTCTACCGTGTTTTTACTGATTTGCAGTTTCCGGCCCAATTCTTCAAGCGACACCTCAGCGCCTACCTGATGAGCAATCAGCTTCAGCAAATCCTGAATCTTCTGCGGGTTCCGGATGGCTTCAAACGATAAAATATCCCGCAACAGGTAGCTCTGGACCAACTCCCGTAGGTAGGCCTCTTTTTGAGAATGTTCCGGAAGCGCGAAAAGCTCTGGATAGCCTCCATAAATCAGCCGGTCGGGTAGTTGCTGTCGGGTTTGCAGCAGCGATTCGGTCTGGGCAAGCTCCGACTGGGCAATCGGGTAGAGGTGATGTGTTATGGAACGGCCTACCAACGGCTCTCCGGCTTCCTGTGAAAGCGAAAAAGCACTGGAACCTGTCAGAATAATATGCAGAGGCTGCACCTCATCAATCATTAGTTTTACCTTTCGACCAATATCGGGCAGGTACTGCGCTTCATCAATAATCAGCAGGTTGTAAGGCGCCAGTAGTCGCTTGTAATTGCTGATGCTTCGATCGGCCAGCAGGGCGGCAGCATCAGCGTCTTCGCCATTGAGCCACAGAATCTGGGCATCTACTGCTTCAGCCAAAGCTTTTAGTAGGGCGGTTTTGCCTACCCGCCGTGCACCCAGCAGCACTGTTACCTTTTGTAGGTGAATATGCTGAACCAGATTGGATAATAGTGCCCGGGTAATCATACTCAAAACTAATAAAAATCTAAATACCGTCAGTTAATTGACGATATTTAGCTAAATACCGTCAGTTAATTGACGGTATTTATGCCTTGAACACTTTTTGGCGATTCTAAAAACCGTTTTTTGGAAAACAGGCCACAGTTCAGAATCTTTGGCGGCTTAAAATTTATCTGCCCCTCCGCATGGCTACACCTAAAACGGTTCTGATTACCGGCTCCACATCCGGAATCGGCCTTTCCATCGCCCGCAAGTTTGCACAGCAAGGCTGCAATGTTGTTTTTAACGGGCTCGAAGCCGATGGCGCACAGATCGCCCAGCAGGTTGCCGACGAATACGGCATTCAGCACCGGTTCTACGGGGTCAATATCATGGATACCGGAAAGCTGCAGGACATGCTGCAGGGCGCACACGATGCGTTCGGAACCATCGATATCCTGGTCAACAATGCCGGTGTGCAGTTTGTCTGCCCGGTCGAAGACTTTCCGGATGAAAAATGGGATCTGATCCTGGGCGTCAACCTGACCGCTGCGTTCCATACTACTAAAGCCGTCTGGAAGGGCATGAAAGAAAACAAGTGGGGACGGATCATCAATATCGCCTCTGCCCACGGACTGGTCGCTTCCGAGTTTAAAAGCGCGTACATCGCCGCCAAGCACGGACTGGTAGGATTTACCAAGTGCACCGCCCTGGAAGGCGCTCCGTACGGGATTACAGTCAATGCGATCTGTCCGGGATATGTGCATACCCCTATCGTAGAGGCTCAGATCGGCGATCAGATGAAGGCGCACCAGATGGACCGTGACGAGGTAATCAAAAAGGTGCTGCTCGGTAAACAAGCCATCAAAGAGTTTATCCCTGTAGAGGCGATCTCTGATATGGTGGTCTACATGGCGTCCGATGCGGCCCAGCAGATGACCGGAACTGCCGTGCCGATCGATGGTGGCTGGACTGCACAGTAACACGAAGCTTTTTAAACGATCGTATCTGGTCCGGCATCCCTGTTTGTCGACTCTAGTTCCTTTGAACGCACTGCATTCATTGGTATGAAACTGGTAGGGCGCTTTCCGGAAGTGCATGCAGTTCCGGAAAGACCCTTATCTTTTCCTTTTATCCACCTCAATTGTCTGTTACCAGTTGACTGTTCCGTTACCTACGCCTGCCGAGCATTATATTTTAAGCAACCGCATTACCCTGCACTGCCTCGACTATGGTGGCACTGGACCTACCCTGGTGCTGTTGCACGGACTGACGGCCAATGCACATGCCTTCGACGGTGTGCTGGAAGCCGGTCTGCTTCAGCAGGCGCGGGTGATCTCGGTTGATCTTCGCGGGCGCGGCCTGTCGTCGATGCCTGCGTTCGGGTATGCCATGCAGGATCATGCGGCCGATATCATCGGTCTGCTGAATGCAATGGGCCTTTCAAAGGTGATTCTGGGTGGGCATTCCTTTGGCGGCCTGCTGAGCTGCTATCTGGCGGCCTTGTATCCGGAACGGGTGGAGCGGGTGATTATGCTGGATGCGGCGGCCCGGCTGAATCACCGTGCGGCTGAAATGCTGGGACCGGCGATCAGTCGGCTGGATAAGCGGTTTGATTCGTTTGACGTCTACCTCGACAAAATTAAAAGTGCTCCGTATCTCGAGTTCTGGGATGACGCGATGCTTAGTTATTATAAGGCAGACATTAAAGAACTGGAAGACGGTAGCGTAACGCCCCGTCCGGTATTGTCGCACATCTACGAAAGTTCCATAGGGGTAGCCAATGTGGCCTGGAACGTGATGATGCGCCGCGTAAAAGTGCCGGTGTTATTACTGTATGCCTCCTCCGATTATAACTTGGGCGAACGGCTGGTTCCGGAAAGCTATGTAGAAGAAACCCTGGAGCTGATCACGCATTCCGTTGGACAGGCGGTGCCGGGCAATCACCAGACGATGCTCTATGGCCGGGGTGCTACTGCCATTGCGCGGGCCATTACGGCCTTTATTCATCCGGTTCCGGAACCTGCCCCTTGATAAGGGTTGGCAGGAAATTTGCGTTCGGTAAGCGTGCTGCGTCTGTGAATAAGTTTACTTTCCTATTGATCTTATGGGGTGTCTGTCCCTGCGTGCAGGCACAGCAGGCAGATACGGCTTTAAAAAACAAACCCGGCTGGCTGCGGAATCTTACCAAAAATGCCTGGAGCAGTGCCTGGATGAGCGTGTATCGCGAAACCGGCGACAGCGCCGAATTTATTGTCCGGATACCGGATCGGGGCGAGCAGGCTTTTATACCCTATGAAGGCAAGATCATCCGCACCATCACCTTGGTGCAGCTCGATTTTAATCACAATCTGATGGATACCGGCACCCGGATCGGGAATGTCGTGAGCCGGGTCGCCACGCGGCTGCACGCCACGACCAAAGACTGGGTGCTGTTCAATCATTTATTTATCAAAGAAGGGACGCCTCTCAACGCCTTTGAGGTGGCGGATAATGAGCGTTTTCTACGGACACTTGCGTTTATTCAGGATGCGCGGATTCTGCCCGCACCGGTCGGTCAAAACGGCTTTGCCTCCGATTCGGTCGATCTGGTAGTGGTATCCAAAGACGTATTCAGTATTGGGGGCGATATTCTGGATGCGCAAACCCAGCGCTTGGGGGTACGCGCCTATGATGCCAATTTTCTGGGCATGGGACAGCGGATTCAAGGCTCGTTGCTATACGATCTGAACCGGAGCCCCCGAGCCGGCTTCGAGATTAATCTGTCGCGGAGTTCTATCGGGGGTAGTTTTATCAACGGTCAGGTTGGCTTCTCCACGATCAACACGGGACGGAGTATCGGCTATGAAGATGAGACCGCTTTGTTTCTACGCCTCGACAGGCCGCTGACAGCACCGGATGCACTGGTGGCAGGCGGACTGGAATTAAGTACCAACCAAAGTGGTAATTTTTACCAGAAACCGGACAGCCTGTTTTACAACTATCGCTACAATCTCGTAGACCTCTGGGGAGGCATCAACTTTAATGCGCGCCAGCAGGACAACGCCCGCGATCCGCAACGGCGGCTTCGGACGTTTATCGGCGCACGTTACCTGCAAAATACCTTTTTGCAGCCGCCGGCCCAGATAGGCAACCGGTTTGATCCGGTCTACAACAGTCAACAGGCCATGCTGCTGTCGTTAACGTTGTTTAAGCTCAACTACTACCGGACCAGTTATATCTATGGCTTTGGACTGACGGAAGATTTACCACACGGGATCCGGTTCAGCGCTACGGCGGGCTGGAGCCGGCAAAACGGAGCCGACCGGCCGTATATAGGGGCTGATTTGACCCGTTATACCAAATCCAGTCACGAAAAATACTTTCAGTCGTTTGTCCGGATTGGCGCCTACCTGCGCGACCAGCGTCCGGAAGATGCTGGGTTGCTGATTGGCAGCAATGCATTTTCAAGGTTGTACCAGATTGGACAGAATCACTACCGGCAGCGGTTTTCGGGTTCTTTTGCCATCCTGTATAACCGAACGGCCACCGACCCGCTGCGCATCGACAACAATCTGGGTATTGCCGATTTTGGAACCGACAGTGTGGTGGGATCAATGCGGGCCAGCCTGTGGGCCGAAAGCATCGTGTTTCTGCACCGCAAGATTTACGGATTCAAGATTGCGCCGTTCATCTTCGGCGGGTTTGCCAGCCTGGCCCCGGAAGTCAATTCATTCAGCAACCTGAACACCTTTACAGGCATCGGGGCCGGGATACGGGCGCGGAATGAGAATCTTATTTTTGGTACGATCGAAGCCAAAGTAACCTTCTTCCCGAGGGTTGCCTACAATGTGGCGCCGCTGCATTTCAATCTGGCGTCTAATCTTCGGTTCCGGTTCCGGTCCGATTATGTACGGGCGCCGCAGGTCTTCCAGCTCAATGACGGAGACCTGTAAGATTCCGGAACGCAGATTTCGGTTTTATCCATACCAAAAGCGCCCCGGCACCGTTATATTGCCCTTACATTCGCATCCTCTTATCAACTAATTCCTGAACAGACCATTTTATGGCTCCAACCACAGCCTTCCCTTACGTGCCGTATGGCAAAGCGGTTTATGGCGAAAAAGAAATCGAAGCGGTCAATCACGTACTACGGACATCCACCCAGATGGGATATCATACCCGGGAAATGGAAGCCCGCGTCGCTGCTTTGTATGACAAGCAGTACGGTATTATGGTGAATTCCGGTTCCAGTGCGCTGTATCTGGCAGCTGAGTTGCTGGACTATGAAGCCGGGTCGGAGATCATCACTCCGGCACTGACATTCAGCACTACGGTAGCGCCTCAGGTGCGCAAGGGATGGGTACCTGCCTTTGTGGATGTGGAAGAAGGAACCTACAACATCGATCCGGCCCAGGTAGAAGAGATGATTACGTCCAAAACCAGGGCGATGATCATTCCAAACCTGATCGGCAACCTGCCCGATTGGAAACAACTCCGGGAAATTGCAGATAAGCACAACCTGTTTGTACTGGAAGACAGTGCCGATACGCTGGGTGCTGAAATGGACGGCCAATCGTCCGGACGATATACCGATATGAGCACCACCTCTTTCTATGGCTCGCACATCATCAACTGTGCAGGAAACGGTGGGATGCTTTGCGTGAACAATGAAGCGTATTACAACCGGGGCCGCCTGTTGCGCAGCTGGGGCCGCTCCTCATCACTTTTTGTAGAAAGTGAAGCCATCGAAAACCGGTTCAACGTAGAAGTAGACGGAATTCCGTACGATGCCAAGTTTGTATTTGAAGAGCCGGGATTTAACATCGAACCTTCGGAGCTTGGGGCCGCTTTCGGACTGGTGCAGCTGGATGACCTGAAACATAACATCGATACCCGCACCGAAAACTTCCGGAAAATGCGGGCGTTTTTCGAGCAGTACGAAGAATTCTTTATCCTGCCGAAGCAATTGCCTAACAGCCGTACCGGTTGGCTGGCCTTTACCCTTACCATCCGCGATACCGCACCGTTTATCCGTCGGGAGTTGCAGATCTTCCTGGAAAAGCGCAACATCCAGACCCGCACGGTTTTTACGGGTAATATTCTCCGGCAGCCCGGTTTTAAAAACCTGCCCAGCAAAAAAGCAGCGGGTGGTTATCCGGAATCCGATAAGGTGATGCGGGGAGGGATGCTGATGGCCTGCCATCACGGTCTGAGCGAAGAGCAACTGGCGCACGTAATGGAAAGTGTGTCTTTATTTATGAAGTCGTATCAATAAAATCGTATGCTGGATGTTTTTCTGATTGTAGCGCTCGTTTTTACAAACGTGAATCTGGCCCGTCGCAAAGGCAAGAATCCGCTGGTATGGGGCATTTTATCACTTGTGGCGTTCTTTGTTACGGCTATTTTATTTGGTGGACTTTACATGGCTGCCGGGTATCAGGGGCCGCTCGATCAGCAGGCCCTGCGGGAGTACATGCAGGCGTTCAGTCAGGATTTTACCAAGAGTCTGCTGGTGCTGATGTTTGGTGTGGGCGGCGGACTGATCGTGCATTATTATCTGTCCCGTCAGCCAGACGCACAACTGAATGATTCTGCCTCAGAAGAAGACTATTAGATTTACATCCGGCCTGAAAGCAAATCGGGGTTGTATCAACAGATACAACCCCGATTTATTATGTAGAGGAAAAAAGACTGTGGTTGAGCCTGAAAGAGCCCTTTAAGAAGCTACCGGCTCAAATCTGAATTCGCGGGTGTCTTGAAACAGCAGCGCACCGTTGTCGAGGTGAACCTCTTCGATGGATTTTACACCGATAAATTTCCGGAATGCATTTTGGAGGTGCGATTCGCCGATCCGTCGTGCTTCGGCGATCGCTGCCGGCTCGTCTGCTGCATGAATCATGCGAAGCTCAATGGCATACTGTGCTTTGGGAGCAGCATCAGAGCAATACTGATAAATCAGCTGTGCAGCAAAGAATTGCATACGGTTTCCGGAACGGATGTTTCAGGGAAAACGCATTTGGGCGCTGTGGCCCCTATAACGGTTTTTTTTATAAAGGCCGGGACCGGAACGGCAGCGCCGAAAAGGTCTGAATGCGTTTGATAAAATACTGCCAGATCACTGCGCCGGTGTATCGCCCGGCCGGGAGGACCTCCCTGGAAAGACCGGCTTCAAAGAGCATCCGTTTTTTCCAGGTAGCACGAGCCATGCCGTAAAACCCCATATGCGCCCGCAGAATTACTCCGACTTCTTTGAAATGACCGCCTAACAGGTATTTCACCCCGGCAACGCCATCCAGCACCAGTCGGGTTGGAAGCAGCCAAAGCAGTTTGGAGCGGCGTTCGTTTTTTAGCAGTAGCAACAGGTTGTTCCGGAAATTATAATAGAGTTTTTGCGGTGAGCCATAGGAAATAACAGAGCCGCCTACATGGAAAACGGTGCTGCTGCCAATCGCTCCGATCCGGTAGCCCATCCGTTGCAACCGCCAGCACAGATCTACTTCTTCCATATGGGCATACAGCGCGTCATCCAGTCCGCCGGCCGCGTGGTACGCATCTGTACGCACCATCAGGCAGCCACCGGATGCCCAGAATACTTCTACATCATCGTCATACTGACCGGCATCGGTTTCCAGGGTGTCGAACATACGGCCCCGGCAAAACAGGTAGCCGAGCGCGTCCATAAATCCTCCGGCAGCACCGGCATATTCAAACTGCGTACGCTCGCGCCAGTACCGGATTTTGGGTTGAACAGCTCCCAGTTGCGGATAACGTTCAAACGCAGCCCGTAGCGGTGGAAACCAACCGGGGGTGACTTCAAAATCGGCGCTCAGGAGCACATAATAGTCGGCCGAAATCTGACGCAGTCCTTCGGCATAGCCGGCTGCAAAGCCCCGGTTTACTGCAATGGTAAGGGTCTGTACCTGCGGAAAATGCGTGGCGAGGTATTGGGGCGTATCATCCGTAGACGCGTTGTCTACGACGATGACTTCATAATCTGAACCCGCTTCTGCCAGAATGCCGGGCAGGAATTTTTCATGCCATTGCCGGCCGTTGTAGCTCAGAATGACCACCGCCGTATCGCGGGTTGCAGTCAGCACCTGAAAAGCAGCTGGAACAGGGGTTAGTCGACCTTGTACTTAGGGTCGTACATGGTGTTTTCCGGAACTTTTACATCTGCGTTGCTTTTGTAGCTGTAGGTGTATAGCGTACCACAGCTGGCCCAGGAAAACAGGAAAAGTCCGAAGAAGCCGAGCAGGAACAGAAAGCGGGCTTTGGAGGGTTTGGTCAGCTCCAGGTCAGCACGGTTTTCAAGCTCTGTAAATTCGGTGGGTGTATGCAGATCGGACATAAAAGACAATACCGGATTTTCGGTGGCTGCAAAAGTAGGCGTTGCATCCGGAATGCACAATATGTAGGACCTTTCCACAACCAAACTTATGCATCGATATCTCAACTGGAAAACGATCCTGGCGGTGCTGGCACTGTTGATTGTCGCTACCACGCTTCAATATACCAATCAACTGGCCGGGAAACTGGCAGCTGAAGAGCACAGAGATGTGCAAAGCTGGGCGGAAGCGATCAAGACGCTGGTGTCGGCCAAACCGGATCAGGATCTGTCGTTTGCCCTGCACATTAACGAGCAAAACACCAGTATTCCGGTGATTCAGACGGATGCCAACAACCGGGTGTTGTACGTTCAGAATATCGATACGGCCGGTGTCAGGAACCCGAACGTGTTTCTGAGACGCAAGCTTTCTGAATTCAGCAGCATTCATCCGCCGATTCTAATTGATTTCGGAAGCAATGTCAACTACCTCTACTACGGCGAGTCGTACCTGTTGCGGGAACTGCGGATGTTTCCGTATGTCCAGCTGCTGATTATTCTGCTGTTTCTGGGGGTGCTGATTTTTGCCCTCACCACGGCGCACCGCTCAATTCAGAATCAGGTTTGGGTGGGGCTTTCCAAAGAAACGGCCCATCAGTTGGGAACCCCGCTGACCAGTATGGAAGGCTGGGTGGAGTTACTGGCGATGGAGCAGGGGGAAGACCACGAGACGGTGCAGGAAATGCGAAAAGACCTGGAACGGCTGAAGCTGGTAGCAGATCGGTTTAGTAAGGTGGGTAGTACGCCGGTTCTGGTAGAGGAAGACGTCAACCAGCGGATTGAAGAAATGGTGCTGTACATGCAGAAACGGGCGCCGGAAAGCGTACAGATTCAATACCAGGCAATGCCACAGCCGGTGCTGATTGCGTTGAATGGTCCGCTGTTTGACTGGGTACTGGAAAACCTGATGCGTAACGCCCTGGATGCGATGGATGGAAGCGGCCGTTTGAGTGTGCAGCTCAAAGACCATAAAACCTATATCGTAATTGATGTGACCGATACCGGTAAAGGGATTTCGCAAAAAAACATCCGGAAAGTATTTAAGCCGGGATTTTCGACGAAAAAACGAGGGTGGGGGCTGGGTTTGTCTTTATCCAAGCGAATCATTGAGCAGTACCATAAAGGCACACTGCGGGTCAAGGAATCGACTGAAGGCAAAGGCACTACGTTCCGGATGCAGATCTGGCGGTGATTCGGATGCACAGGCCCGGCTGAACGAGAGGGTTAGGTTGTTTCGCCAGAATTTGACGGGGATACTTGGATTTTTACGAAAAGCGCTTACTTTTGCGCTCCCTTCGGGGAAAACCTACCTAAAGCTGCGGCGGTGGCGAAACTGGTAGACGCACTACTTTGAGGTGGTAGCGCCTGTAACGGGCGTGGGAGTTCGAATCTCCTCTGCCGCACACGCCGAAAGCCTTGCTGTATAAGGCTTTCGGCTTTTTTTTATCTTTTCCCGTCAGGTTGTTCATTTCGTAAGTGCTAACAAAAAAGCTACCAAAATGGCGCGGATACATCTTTCCGTTTTTACTTTCTGGATACGTTTGCAGCGGTAGTTATTTCCGGAAAGGGCAGCTAAGAGGATTACAGGCATTGGTTTTATAACCAAAGCCAAACACTAACTCTCTCTCTCTGTGAAAACAATTTTGCTACCTGCTGCTCTTGTAATGACCTTGCTTACAATCAGTTGCAAACGACCTATCAATCGCGATAAGCTGAAAACCATTTTTGTGGATGGTTGCGAAAGCTCTTTCCGGAAACAGGCTCCACAGGTTCAGGATGTCGATGCGGAACTTTCGGGTTATTGCAACTGCTCCGCTGAAAAGGTGCTCCAGGATCTATCCGACGATGAACTTCGGTATTTCGATACGCATGTGGCAGAAATGCAGTCTCCCAAGATGCAAGCCCGTCTGGAGCGGGTTTCCCAACCGTGCTTGGATGAATTTACCCGGAAGATTGAAGCCAAAATCGCTCAGTAAAGAATTTTATCCCCTGCGACCAAAAAAAAATCCGGAAGAGACTTCTTCCGGATTTTTTTAGGTCGCTAATCGGTGTCAGGTACTTCACACTAACTAAAACCCGGTTTTTCAATAAACGCCTATGACTTGTATCTCCGGCTTCCGGAAAATCATTTTTTAGGACGGAAGCACTACCGGCAGGCTGCTTTTCCGGAGGATGTGCAGCAATAGTTGTTCTTCCGGTTCCAGGCCTTCGACGGTCTTCGGCTTGCTTTTAAAATACGGTTCCAGCTGTCCGTTGCTATACAGGTCAATGATGGTTGGATGAATGTAGTATTTGCGGCAGACGGTTTGGGTGTTACCCAGTTTACCGGAAACGGCTTCCAGCATTGTGGAGAGGCGTTGCTTAATTTCTTTTTCGTCTTCGCAACATCCCTGTGTCTGGAGGCTTTTGAGTGCCTGAAGGGTGCCCTGCCAGGTCCGGAAGTCTTTCGCTGAAAACTGGCCTCCGCTGCATGAACGGATATAGCTATTGACCGCACCGGAGTCGATGGTATGACGTGCACCGGTTTCATCCAGATATTGAAACAGCTCTTTGCCCGGTATTTCCAGGCATTTTTGAATGATTCCGGAAAGCTTTCTGGATTGTAGCCGGATGGATTGGTAGACGCCTTTTTTGCCTTTAAACTCAAAGGTGAGTTGGTTGCCGGTGCGTGTTACGTGCTTGTTTTTAAGGGTGGTCAGACCAAACGAGCCGTAAATTTTCTCGTAGGCCTCATTTCCGATCCGGATACCGGTCAACTGCATAATCTGAAGCAGTGCCGCGAGCAGCTTCTCCCGGGGCATTCCGGGACGTGACAGATCCTGTTGTGCCTGTTGTCGGATCTGAGGTAACGCTTCACCAAACTGAAGCAGGTGATGAAATTTGGTGCTGTTGCGGATGGCATTCCAGCGGGGATGATAACGGTATTGTTTCCGGCCACGCGCGTCGATTCCAGTCGCCTGTAAATGACCATCAGGTTGTTTGCAAATCCACACGTTTTGCCAGGCGGGGGGAATGACCAGGCTTTGAATCCGGTCCAGATCGGCTGTAGCAACGGTTTTACCCCGGTATAGGTATCGGAATGTAGCGCCTGTTTTTTGGCGTTCAATACCGGGAGTAGAGTCGTCTGTATAGCATAGATCAGCGAGAGCAGCAGTGGCTTCCGGATCGTGATAGGCCTGAGCGAGGCGGGTGGGGGAAAAGCGTTGAACAGGCATATATACTTGGAAGGCTGAAAGTGAAAAAGAAGGCTACTAAAAAGGCGGTGCCAAGCAGTAGAAAAAGCATAGTATGTTCTGTAGTATTTATTATGTAAATAAACTAATTTTTTAAAAGACAAAATAGTTAAGAACAGGGTAGATTCCAAATACGTGATTTTATATGAAATATGATTCTTTATTTTTAACCTGCCGCTTAGGTTTTTAGCTCTAATATTGAGTCTGATTTTTTTAACCGGAAATCTCTTCATGAAAAAGACCTTTCTCACCTTTGCAGCAGCTCTATTGGTCCTGACTGTATCGGCGCAAAAATCGAATCTTCGAGCTGCCAACAACTATCTATCGAGCAATGAATTCGCCAATGCTAAAAAAGCCATTGACGAAGCTGCCACCAATGAGGCCACTGCTACAGATCCAAAGACCTGGGCCCTGCGTGGACAGGTGTATGTGCAATTGCAAACCTTAGATGCGTTTAAAGCTTCGAATCCCTATCGGGAAGGAGCCACTTCGCTTCAGAAAGCTATTACACTGGGTTATAAGGATGCGGATATCACACCTTCTATTAAAGCTGCTGCATTCAACTATTTCAATGATGGTGCAGTGGCCTCGCGTGCGAAAGACTATACCAGTGCCTATGAATACTTTGGCCAGACGGTTATGCTGCATGATCTGGATGGTGGGGCCCGCTTCAAAGGCGATAAGCAGTTTGATACAGTCGCTTCCGAAGCCCGTCTGCAACAAGTGGTGGCTGCCCGTGAACTGGGAAAAACAGCTGAACTGGTTAATCTGCTTGAAGTAGCCAAGAACGATCCGGTAATCCGGCAACCCTACCTGCATTTTCTGCTGGCTGAAACCTATACCAAACTAGGCCAGACCGATAAAGCCATTGCCACCTTTGCAGATGGCAAAAAGACCTTTCCGGGCAACAAAGACCTGATCAACGGTGAATTGAATTTGTACGTGAAGTCGGGCCGTACCGAAGAAATGATGAAACGGCTGGAAGAAGCCGCTGCAGCAGAGCCTTCCAGTCCGGAAGTGCAGTTCAGCCTGGGGAACGCGTATATGAGCGCGGCATTCCCTAAAGGAGGGGAGACCCCATCCAATTACAAAGATCTGGTTACGAAAGCAGAAGCGGCCTACACCAAAACCTTAGTGCTCCGGAAAGATGTGGTTGACTACCAGTACAATGCCGGTACGCTGTTTTACAACCAGGGCGCTGAATTCAACAAGCAAATGAATGCCATTTCCGGAACTACCACAGCGGATATGCGTAAAGTAGATGCGCTGAAAGTGCAGCGGGATGCTATGTTCGCACGGGCCCAGCCTTATTTCGAACAGGTCGTTTCCCTGCTCGAAGGAAAGGGTAGTTCTATGAGTCAGGATGATAAGGTCAGCTATCAGTCGGCTTTAATCGGACTGCGTGAAATATACACCCGTACCAATGACACTGCTAAACTGACTGCCACCAAAGCAAAATTGTCCGCTTTGAAGTAGCATTTGAATTCAACGAATTCAAAACGGGGGCTGGCTTTAGAAGCCAGCTCCCGTTTTAGTTTTTAGGTAATCGGGCTTTTTAGCAAATTCTTGTAAAAAAACAGCCGGAAAATAACCTTTCATATAACAAGCAATGCACTAAATACGCTGTAAATTTGTGCATTCCCCAAAATCACATTCCCCTGAAAACAAAGAAAACAAAACTCGATATTGTGCGGTTTGCTCCTAAAAAAGGAGTTTCTGGCTTTCATGACGCGTTGCGTATGAATATTGACCAGTATTTCGATGCAACCGGATTGTCTCCGAACCGCAACCGCCTCATGGTCTGGAAGACTGTAGCGATGCTGTCGATTTACTTTGTGCCTTTCATTGCGATTCTGGCCGGTGCATACGAGGTTCATCCGTTCCTGTTTTATATGTGCTGGTTTGTGATGGGCATCGGTGTAGTGGGCATTGGTACCTCTGTCATGCACGATGGTAACCATGGTGCGTACACCGGTGACAAAAGCCGCGATAAGTTTATCGGATTGGTGATTCACCTGGTAGGGGGAAATGATATCAGCTGGAAAATCCAGCATAATATCCTGCACCATACCTATACCAATATCGATGGTCTGGATGATGACATCGATGCCGGAACCCTGCTGCGCTTTACCCCGCACGCCCGTAAAGTTCCTATGCACCGGTATCAGCATCTGTACGCCTGGTTTGTGTACAGCCTGATGACGCTGTACTGGTGTACTGCCAAAGATTTCCTGGCCGTCATTAACTACAACCGTATCGGACTGCTGAAAAAAGAACGGATCTCCCTGCGTACGGCGCTGCTTGAAGTAGCCCTGTCCAAAATTCTGTATTTCTCGATCTTCCTGGTATTGCCGCTGCTGCTTTCGGGTGCCGGCTGGACTAGTGTAGTCCTCGGCTTTTTGCTGATGCACTTTGTAGCAGGTCTTTCCCTGGCCTGTATCTTCCAATTGGCGCATGTGATGGAAGAAAGCGATTTCGCCAAGCCTTCCGATGATCGTAAGATGGAAAGCAGCTGGGCCGTTCACCAATTGCAAAACACGGTCAACTTCGCGCCTACCAACAAATTGTTGTCCTGGTTTATCGGTGGATTGAACTTTCAGATCGAGCATCACCTGTTCCCGCATATCTGTCACGTCCATTATCCGAACCTGTCGCCTATCGTCGCCAAAACGGCTGCCGAATTTGGTCTCCAGTACCAGGTGCGTCCTACCTTCCGGAATGCCTTGAAGGCGCATGCCCAGATGCTTAAGAAGCTGGGTGAGTAAAGAACAACGGATTTTATTGATTGCTTTTTTGGTATTCTGATTACAGACCGGTCCTGTTACCGGTCTTTTTATTTATAAAATGACTTTTCCGGAACGATTCCGGAACCTTTATGGAGATTCAATCGTTTAATGATTTTGAGTTGGATTATGATGTACTCGATGGCATTGAGGCCATGGGCTATCGTACACCGACACCTATCCAGAAACAAGCCATTCCGCTGATTCTGGGCGGAAAAGACCTGATTGCCACAGCCCAGACTGGTACCGGTAAAACAGCTGCCTTTATTCTGCCGATTCTGGACGCCGTACTCCGGGCACCCAAAGGCCGGCTGAATACACTGGTACTGGTGCCGACCCGTGAACTGGCCCAACAGATCGATCAGCAGGTAGAGGCCATGTCGTACTACGTAGATGTAAGCTGTATTGCTGTTTATGGAGGTACCGACGGGATTACGTTTGAAGCGCAGAAGAAAGCGCTGCGCAGCGGCACCGATATTATTGTGGCTACACCCGGCCGCCTGATTGCGCTGATGCAGATGGGAAGCCTGGATTTCTCGACGATCCGGCACCTGGTACTGGATGAGGCCGACCGGATGCTGGATATGGGCTTTTATGAAGACCTGATCCGGATTGTATCGGCTTTACCCAAAGACCGGCAGACGCTGCTGTTTTCGGCAACCATGGCACCTAAGATCAAGACGCTTGCAGGTGCCATTCTAAAACAACCGGAAGAAATCCGGATCGCTGTCAATAAGCCGGCTGAAGCGATTGTACAGAAGATTTTTATGGTGCAGAATGAAGAGAAAAACAAGCTGGTTTCATACCTGTTTAAAACAGATGCCTATCAGAGTGCGATCATCTTTGCCTCCCGCAAGGAAACCGTCCGCCGGCTGGAACGGGAACTCCGCAAAGAAGGTTTGAAATGCAAAGCGTTCTCTTCTGATCTGGAGCAGGACGAGCGTACACTGCTGATGCAGGATTTTAAAGCCCGGAAATTACCAATCCTCATTGGTACAGATGTCCTGAGCCGTGGAATTGATATTGAAGGCATCGAGCTGGTTCTGAACTACGATGTGCCACCGGATCCGGAAGATTATGTGCACCGGATTGGTCGTACGGCCCGTGCGCAACGCACCGGTACGGCTATTACGTTTGTCAATAGCGATGATGTAAGCCGTTTTACGCGTATTGAGAAGATGATTGGCAAAGAACTGCCTGCAACACCTTTACCGGAAGGTTTTGTAAGTGTGGTAGACATCAAAGGCGGAGACCGTCCGCGTACTTTTTCCGGAAAAAAGACTTCTAAAAACACGCATGGCACGTCCCGGCAGGAGGGTAGAAGACGACCTTCCTAAAGCAAAAATTACCCGTGAAAGCCTTCGGGAAGGGTTAATCCTGTTCCGATACCTGCGGCCATACAAAGGAACCTTTATCCTGGCACTGGGGGCAATCTTACTAAGCGCCCTGACTACCATGGCGTTTCCGTATCTGCTCAAAGAGCTGATCGAAAGTGCGCAGGTACAGCCATCCGGAAAATTGGGTTTCCTGCATTCCATGGGGCCTTCCGGTATTGCCTGGCTGATGATCGGGGTCTTGGCGTTGCAGATGATTTTTTCGTTTGCCCGTATTGTGTTATTTACAACCGTAGGAGAGCGTGCGATTGCCGATCTGCGCAGCGATGTATACAAGCGCCTGCTCTGTGTACCGCTGGAGTTTTTTGCCACCCGCCGGGTTGGTGAACTGTCCAGCCGGATGGCGTCTGATGTTACGCAGGTACAAGATAGCATTACTTCTATGCTGGCCGAGCTGCTACGGGGCATCCTGACGCTGCTGATCGGCTTCGCGCTGCTGCTGTATTTGTCGCCGGTACTGACCGGAATGATGCTGCTGGTAGTGCCTGTAATTATTGTAGTGGCCCTGCTTTTCGGAAAATCGATCCGGAAGACCTCCCGGCAGGCACAGGATCAGCTGGCCGATAGCGGGACCGTCGTTCAGGAGACACTGGGTGGTATTGCTACGGTAAAAGCATTTGCCAATGAATGGTACGAGCGCCGTCGCTACGAATCGGTGCTTCAGAGTGCAGTAGCACTCTCAATCAAAAACGGTAAAGCACGGGGCTTGTTTGTGTCGTTTATGCTGTTCAGTGTATTTGGTGCAGTCGTCCTGTGTGTCTGGTATAGTACCCACCTGATGGTTGCCGGAACCTTAAGTTTCGGAGCCTTGACCGCTTTTGTAGTCTATACCGCCTTTGTGGCCGGCAGTATGGCCGGGTTTGCCGATTTGTACAGCCAGCTACAAAAAACACTGGGCGCTACGCAACGCATCCGGGAATTACTGCGGGAACCTACTGAGCCGGTTCTCACAGAGGCTACAGCCATTCTTCCGGAATATCAGTTAAAAGGGGATGTACGCTTTGAAGACGTTCATTTCAGTTACCCGTCCCGCAAGGATATCGAGGTTCTGAAGGGTTTGAGTCTGAATGCTACCGCCGGACAGCAGATTGGGATTGTAGGTGCTTCAGGTGCCGGAAAAAGTACCCTGGCAGCCTTGCTGCTGCAGTTTTATAAGCCAGATCGTGGTATGCTTTGGTTTGATGCACATCGTGCAGCCGATATTCCGCTTGCACAATTGCGCGGACAGATGGCGCTGGTGCCACAGGATGTACTGTTGTTTGGCGGCAGTATCCGGGAAAATATTGCGTATGGCTTTCCGGCAGCAAATACAGAACAGATTGAAACCGCTGCACGCCAGGCCAATGCCCATGAATTTATCAGCCGGTTTCCGGAAGGTTATGAAACCATTGTAGGGGAACGCGGCGTTAAATTATCCGGTGGTCAGCGGCAGCGGATTGCCATTGCCCGGGCGTTACTTCGGAATCCGACGATTCTGATTCTGGATGAAGCTACCAGCGCATTGGATTCAGAAAGCGAAAAGCTGGTTCAGGAAGCTTTGATCAATCTGATGCAAGGCCGAACCTCGTTTGTGATTGCCCACCGGTTGTCGACGATCCGGAATGCAGATCAGATTGTGGTGTTGGAAAACGGACAAATTGTAGCCAGTGGTACTCATGAAGCGCTGATGAACCTGCCCGAAAGCCTATACCGGAAACTGGTGCTGTTGCAGCAGGTGGAGGGATAAATTTTATTTAAAGAAGTAAAGTCGCTTCCTTCCAACCAAGCGCGATTCGAAAGGGATTGCTGGCGCAGGATCGTGTTTACCTGGGCTGCACCCGCTTAATGGCTTCCATAATCTCCTGCGCCTCTTCATCCTCCGGAAATTCAATGAAATAGCTTTGAATGCGTGTACGCGCTTCTTTTAAAGCCCCTACATTCAAGTAGTACCGCGCGGCTTCCTTGTCGAGGTTTTGGTCGGTATCATCAGGCACCGAAAACAGCGGATTGAAAACCGTACTAATAGTCCGTGCAAGAGGGGAGGCAATAGCCGGAGGAGGCGGCGAAAAAATATCGCCGCCGGGCGCGTTGTCCGTTTTCTGGTAAATAGCCACTACCGGGTCGGCAAATACACAGGCATACACCGTATCGGTGTAGAGATATGCATGGAGCCGGGGCAGACTGTTGCGATACACCACCGCGTACTCAAAATGCAAGGTGCTGTCGAGGGCATGAAAAGCCGTTGGGTCGTTTACCGCATGGAGGTAATTTTCAAAAAAAGCGGGTGGAAAAACGTCGAGGTCGCGCAGATCAATATAGGTCTTAAAATCCGGTTGTAGCCGCCACAAAAGGTAGGAAGACGAGAGATAATCGGAGAACATCCGCCGTTTTCCCGCGCCGTGTGCCTTTAGAAAATCGCCACCACCTACCGGGTTTATCAGTCCTGAAACATACAGTCCATACCGATCATGTGAGCCAGTGATCCGGTACCAGCCATTACTTACAATACCCACATAAACCGCCAGTCCTACCAGCATAGAAACCAGCGTAGAAGGCCACCGGCAGAGTATTTTTTCCAATAAAAACACCCATACCGGCAGCAGTGCAAGCGCACTGAAAATAAGGTTTCGGTTAGCCATAAAAGCCAGTGCTATAAAGGCCGCATTCAGGAGCACATAACCCATGCCGAAGGGTCTGAAAACTGCTGTCCGGAGGTCTCGATTTGCGAGTGCCAACAGGGTAAGACTCAACGCTGCCATCCACAAAAAAGCTGTTGGTTGCCAGTATTCAGCTTCCGTGAAAGACAGCAGTTCGAAGGTGTATTTATTGGTTGCAGCTACCTGCAAAAAGATAGCCAGTGGTCGTAGCAGGAGTGCAGCGCCGTATGGATTCAGGAGGATTGCCAGCGGCATAAATCCTAATAGAACCGTAAGTAAAACAGGTTTGGCTGCATTCTGACGGAATGCTTGTATCCATTCCGGTACCACAAAAATGGCCACCATCAAAGGCCCGAGTGCAAAAGCCTCGTGCAGGTTTGTCCACAGCGTTTGCAGCGGCAGCAACAGCCAGATCCAGCCGTCCTTACGAGTCCGGAAGCGCATTAACAGGTACAGGAATACGACTGTAAAAAAATGCGAAGCCATTTCCGGTCGTCCCGTCATACGCGGCTCTGAAATAAGAAGCATTACAAGGCTGGCTAAGCCAAAACTTTGTGGCGAAAAACGTCGTTGGAGCCGCGCTGTTTTCCATAAAAAATACACGATTCCAAGGCCGGTAAAGACCTGTAAAACCGGAATGGTTTCCGGCCCGAAAGCATCTGCCAGCCAGGAAGCAAGGACTTCTGAAGCCCATTTAATATTGATCCAGGGCCGGTCAAACTGCGTAAACGAAAACGGATCGGTTTTGGGCACCGCATGATGCGCACGAATCCATTGGCCGGTGCGGATTTGCCACCACAGATCGGGCTCCCGGAAAGCCTTCAGGCTAAAAGCACAGACCCAAAGAAATGGAAACGCAAGCAGCCAATAGGAATTATTTTTTGTGGTCGATTCCGGTACGGCAACAGGCACAGGTTTCATAACGGTTGTACCGGAAGCGGAATGATTTTTACGGGGTTGTGCCTTCATCTTGCCGCAATTTAAAGGCCCCGAAATCATTTTTGAAAAATGGATTTCCAGTTGTATTGTTGTGGTCTCAATCGTTTTGAAGAAGAGGTGTGTTTTCAGGAAAATAATAGGATTTATACTTCATGTTAATTATATAAAATCAGAGGCCTTTAAATCTAAAATCAAGGTTTGTTCTATAATTTAGGTTATGTAAAGTAATGAAAATAGAGAGCCATCTTACCGCTTCTCCATTTTCATTACGCCTCCATCCGCGAATTTCAGAACATAGATTCCGACCGGCCATTTGCTTATATCAACATGATTCACTATGTTCATTTTAAATTGATAGACAGGCTGTCCTTGCAGGTTGAAAATAATAACATTACTTCCTGACAGTGTGATATCTGTATTTGTAACCGTAATAGCATTTGCTGCCGGTACGGGTTCAATAACTACGGTACCGCTCTTTAGGTTCCTGCGTACAATAGCTATATTGCTGTAAATATAGTCTCCGGTTGGTTCCATAAATTTCAGGCGGTAATAACTAATCGGAAAATCTATAAACCAATCATCGTAATGATAATCAACGTTTCTGTCTCCTATCACTTCGCCGATCGTTTCAAAGGTTCTTCCATCTATGCTACGTTCCACCCAAAATCGGGTTCCGTCCTTTCCCGCAGCAACTGTCCAATTTAATGCATTGGAGTTGCCATTTGGTACGGCCCGGAAATTAACTAGCTTTAATGGCAATGGTGATGACTGATTGGTACTGGCAAAAAATCCGCTAAAACCAGTAACCGGGAATGTAACGGTCCACCAGTTATGATCTTGGTCCCAAGATACCGAAGAAGGAGTAACGAGGATTGAGGCCGGACCCACGCCCCCCCAGGAAGAAGGATAATTGGCTGGTGCATTGCCGCCGCTAGGTAAGCCATGGAATTGCGTTATACGCAGGTTAGCCCTGTTATTCGCTGAATCAGCACTGTTTATTGGTAGCGATGGAAGAATGCCCCGGACTGCATTGAATGCAGTAAACTCATCCTGGGTAAAATATAAGGTCACTTCAGCAGTTCCTGTAGTCGCGTTGCTATCAGGTTCAATATCATAGTGGCGCTGAACATACGCCTGGCCGTTATAATTCTGCACAGTAGCATCCACAAAAACTCTGGTGGTTGCAGTACCTCTGACAGGAAATGCGCCGGTAGGCACTAATGAAGAGGCTAGCATGCAATCCTGTTGGAAATACGTACGGTTACCGGTGCCGGTGATTGGTTGGGCAAGGAAAACCCGATCTGCTACAGGCAAATAGTAGGATAAACATATAGAGTTGTTGCAATTATAAGTAGATGTACTTACCTGCGTTCCGGTACCCAGTTGCCCTTGACTATTAGAACCTGTGAGACAAACAGTCCGACGTGTAGTACTAATAACAGCCGTATGCAGGCCCTGACTTCCTTTGCTTAAGCTTACAATGTTTTCGACTCCAGGAGTGAGTACAGGTGCGGTAATGACAGATCCCGGTACTGAATTGCCTACCCCCAAGGCACCAAACTGATTATCACCCCAGCCATAAAGAAATCCGTCTGCCCTAACTGCAACTGAATATTGAAATGTGGCAGCCAGATCCAAACAGTTATCTAATGTCAGAATTTTTTCCGGAAGCAGTACATTGGTTGTGTTGCCTACCCCCAGCTGCCCAAACTGATTAGCTCCCCAAGCCCAAATGCCCCCATCGCCTTTGAGAGCCAGGGAATGATAATGTCCGGCAGAAACATTTGTCCAGTCGTAAAGACTGCCACCTACTATTGGTACAGGAGCACTTCTATTCGTTGTTGTGTTATCACCTACTTGCCCATATTGGTTATCACCCCAAGCCCATCGGGTACCTTCGCTCTGAAGACCCATTGAATGTGTAGATCCGGCACTCACCTGGACCCAACTAGTTGCTCTGCCGCACCTGACCGGAGTATTTTGCTGCCTGGTTGTTCCATTACCCACCTGGCCGGTACTGTTATACCCCCAGCCCCAGAGTTCTCCATTGCTTTTCAGGGCTAAGTTGTGAGCTAAACCCGCACTAATACTGACCCAGTTGTCATCTGCACCAACCTGTACGGGTGTAGGAGTAGCTGTTAAAGTTCCGGAACTTCCGTTTCCTAACTGTCCATAAGTGTTATCTCCCCAGGCCCAGAGCGTCCCATTGCTCTTTAAAGCAAGCGCATGGCTCCCCCCAAGGCTAACACTAACCCAGTTTTGATCGGCTCCGATCTGCACCGGAATATCTTTCTGGACTCTCGTGCCGTCTCCCAGCTGTCCGTAATTGTTGTATCCCCAGGTCCAGAGCGTCCCATCACTCTTTAAGGCTGCTGTCGAGCTGGCGCCAGTAAGAACTGACAACCAATGATTACTTGCTCTTAAGAAAACAGGAACATTTTTATTGATCGTAGTACTGTCACCCAGTTGTCCAAACTGATTATCACCCCATCCCCAAAGTTTGCCATTACTCCTTAATCCCATACCACAATCCTGACCTCCGGCTATGCTGACCCAAGTTGTAGTAGTATCAATCTGCACCGGAGTGGTTTTCCCGATGTTGGTTCCATCCCCCAGCTGTCCTTTATTATTATTACCCCAAGCCCATAGTGTCCCATTACTGCGTAAAGCGTAAGTCTGGCCCAGGCCCGCAGCTATACTAACCCAGTTTTGATCGGTTCCGATCTGCACCGGAGTATCTTTCTGGACTGTAGTACCATCTCCCAACTGTCCATAATTGTTGTATCCCCAAGTCCAGAGTGTCCCATCACTCTTCAAGGCGGCAGAGTGATAAACGCCTGTAGTAGCACGCACCCAGCTGTAGTCTCTTCCAATTTTACTAGGAGAATTAATGGTAACAGTGAGTGTACTTCCAAGTCCCAATTGGCCTGCACCATTGTACCCCCATGACCAGAGACTTCCATCACTTTTTAGTGCGAGGCTATGAGAAGATGCGGATATACTCACCCAATTACTATCATTTCCAATCCGTACCGGTAGAATTCTGTCAGTGTCTGTACCATCGCCTAATTGGCCAAGACCATTAAACCCCCATGCCCATAAAGTCCCATCTCCCTTTATAGCCAGCGTATGAGTTGTCCCTGCAGCTATACTTACCCAATTGTTATCGTTTCCAATCCGTATAGGTACAATTCTGTCGATGACTGTTCCGTCACCTACTTGTCCCCGGCTGTTATTACCCCATGCCCAGAGGGTACCATTACTCTTTAAGGCTACAGTATGCCGGTTACCGGTACTTACACATACCCAGCTAGTGTCGGTACCGATGCGAACCGCTACGCTTCGATTTAAATAGGTACTGTCGCCCAGCTGTCCATAGTCGTTTCTTCCACTCCCCCAAAGACTGCCATTACGTAGTTCAAAGCTATGATTGGCCTCAGGTCCGACTGCCATTCGCTGATACGATCCCCGATAAGGGTTAGAAGATTTAGCACTGCTACGACTTGCATACTGCGCATAAGATACAGAATGAAACAAAAGTAATAATATTATATAATATAATTTTTTTGCCATAATAGGTGAATAGGGCTTTAGTATACCTAAAGTTGCAAAAATAATCATATTATTCCCAAGGATTCACTAATTGAGTACGAAATTGAGTGCGAAAAGATGTAAACCCGAGATGTATGATCTTTTAAACTAAAAGTTCCTGTAACTATTAATAATAGTTACAGGAACTTTTAGTTTAAATTGAGATTAGGTGCTTACGCTTCGTCATTCAGACCTTCGTCCGTTGCTTCAGACTCATCCGTTTCCGTTTCCTCAGTTGCGGTTTCGGAATCATCCAGACTTTCATCACTATCCGCTACCGGATTCATATCCACGATCTGTGCGGCTTCCGAATCATCTTCGCCCTGCACGTCCTGCTCGGAAATCCGGGCAATGGCTGCGATTTCATCGCCTTCATCCACATTGATCAGTTTCACACCCTGCGTGGCCCGGCCGGCTTCCCGGATCGTATCCACCGACATCCGGATGGTAATACCGGATTTGCAGGTAATGATCAGATCATCGCTCGGTTCAACGGCCAGGAAACCGACCAGGCGTCCGGTTTTCTCGGTTACGCTCATCGTCTTAACGCCTTTACCGCCGCGGTTAGTCACCCGATACGACAAAAAGTATTTCAGCAGGTTGCCATCAGCATCCGGTATTTCCACCAAGCCACTTTCATCTTCACTGACGCCTTCGCCGGCAGCTTCCAGGAATGGTGTCCGTTTACCCAAGCCTTTTTCTGAAACCACCAGAATCTGCTTGGTTAAATCTGTTTTGGGAACGCAAACCATGCCGATCACTTCATCTTTACCCTCTTCCATATCGATGCCGTAGACACCAATAGCGCCCCGACCCGTACGACGAACTTTATCTTCTGGAAAGCAGATCGCACGTCCGGATTTTACAGCCATCATTACATAGGAATTGCCATCGGTAAGCGACACATCCAGCAACTGGTCACCTTCTACGACCGTAATTGCGTTGATACCGTTGGCACGCGGACGGGAGAAATCTTCCAGCGACGTTTTCTTGATCACGCCCAGTTTGGTACACAGCACCACAGAGTGTTTCTGTACGTACTCTTTATCATCCAGCTGCGGGATGTCGATGATCGTGCGGATTTTATCGTCCTGCGGAATCTGAATCAGATTCTGAATGGCACGGCCTTTCGCGGTACGGTCTCCTTCCGGAATCCGGTGTACGGCCAGCCAGTAACAGCGACCTTTTTCGGTGAAAAACAACAGGGTATGATGGGTAGAGGCTACAAAGAGATGCTCGATATAGTCTTCCTGACGTGTCTTGCCGCCAATCGCACCCCGTCCGCCCCGGCGCTGTGCCCGATAGTCGGCCTGGGTGGTCCGCTTGATGTATCCCAGATGACTGATGGTGATCACAGCATCTTCTTCTTTAATAAAGTCCAGGATGTTTTCATCATCTTCTGCAGCGACGATTTCAGAGCGGCGGGCATCCCCGAATTTCTTCCGGACGTCTTCCAGCTCTTCACGGATAATGCTGTAGCGACGTTCTTCGGATGCCAGGATAGCTTCCAGATCGTCGATCACCTTCATCAGCTGGTTGAATTCTTCCCGGATCTTGTCGATCTCCATGCCGGTCAGTCGCTGCAAACGCAGCTCCAGTACTGCTTTGGCCTGAATATCCGACATGCCAAACTGCGAAATCAGACCTTCCTTGGCCAGTTCCGGATTTTTGCTTTCCCGGATGAGCTGAATTACGGCATCCAGATTGTTGAGGGCAATGATATAGCCTTCAATAATATGGGCACGCTTGCGGGCTTCGCGCAGTTCATAAGCAGTGCGGCGCTCCACCACTTCCATCCGGAAGGAAATAAACTCTGAAATCAGATCTTTCAGGTTCAGCGTCCGGGGACGGCCTTTAACCAGGGCTACGTTGTTGATCCCATAGGAGGATTGCAGCTCGGTATACTTATAGAGTTGATTGATCAGGATCTGGGCAACGGCATCTTTCCGAAGCTCTACAACGATGCGGGTCCCTTCTTTAGAGCTTTCATTGCCGACGTGAGTAACCCCGTCAATGATTTTATTATTAACCAGATGGCCGATTTTAGCCGTCAGTGCATCGCGGTCGACCTGATACGGCACCGAGGTAATAACGATGGTTTCTTTTCCGGAACGGGCTGTTTCGACGGTCGTATGACCGCGGAGAACCACCCTGCCCCGACCAGTATGCATCGCCAGTTTGATGCCTTCCGTTCCGTAAATCATGGCACCGGATGGAAAATCAGGTGCTTTTACGTGCTGCATCAGACCGTCGATGGTAATGTCGCGGTCTTCGATGTAAGCGATACAGCCACCAATAACTTCCGTCAGGTTGTGCGGCATCATGTTGGTGGCCATACCTACCGCAATTCCGGACGAACCATTTACCAGCAGTTGTGGTACCCGCGTTGGCATCACAGAAGGCTCTTCCAGCGAATCGTCGAAGTTCGCGGTAAAGTCAACCGTTTCCTTTTCAAGATCCTCCAGCAGAGCTTCCGCGTAGCGCGTCATCCGGGCTTCGGTATACCGCATAGCGGCAGGGCCGTCCGAATCCTGAGATCCGTAGTTACCTTGTCCGTCAACCATGGTATAGCGCACGTTCCAGGACTGGGCCATCCGAACCATGGTATCGTATACGGCAGTGTCGCCGTGCGGGTGGTATTTACCCAGCACCTCGCCCACGATACGGGCGCATTTCTTGTAAGGCTTGTTGTGTGTATTTCCCAGTTCGTGCATCGCATACAAGACACGACGGTGAACCGGTTTCAGGCCATCCCGCACATCCGGTAACGCGCGGCCCACAATCACGGACATCGAATAATCGATGTACGCAGTCTTCATTTGCTCTTCGATATTGACCCTGATAATCCGATTGGTTTCAGGGGCATTCTCCGTAGAATCAGGCAAAAATTGTTCAGCCATTCGATAGTATTAAAGGTCCTCGCGAAGTTACAAAAATTAAGGCATTTTAACTATAAAAACCACCCTACTTTGTTATACTCTTATCAAAGTAAATGGTGAAGCAGATTGTTTTACATAATAAATACTACAGAACATAGCAGCCAAATTGTCGTGTTACCATATCAGTTATCTGCCCTTATGGCTCATAACCGGGCGCGGCATTCCATTTGAATAGTTGGAGTAAACCTCAATTGTATGTTCTACCATCCCCTCACCTATCGCCCTGTTCATCCTGCTCAACGTCCTGCCCGAAGCCGCTTCTCCCCTGCTACCGTTCCGGTAAATATCCACGAAACATCTACTGGTTATGAGTTGCAGTTGCTCGCACCAGGCCGGCAGAAAACTGACTTTAAAATTTCCGTTGCGGCCGACAAGACGTTGCTGATCTCCCACAACACTCCTACCCCTGCGCAACCGGACTACTGGCTGCATCAGGAATTTAACCTGACGCCTTTCAGCCGCTCAGTGAAACTGAGTGAACAGGTGGATGCATCCGCAATTACGGCTACGTATGAATCCGGCATCCTGACTATTTCGATTCCGAAACGTCCGGAAGAAACGCCTGTTCAAAAAGAGATTCCGGTGAACTAGTGGCTACCGGCACGGAAATTTTCCTTATCCTTTTTAAACCCTGAATGATCATGTTTGAAAGCAAATCCAACTCCGGAACAGAACGCAAAACTGTTGGCGGACTCATCGAAGACTTCTTTAGCAAAACCGTTGGATCGGTTATGGAAGACGATTTCTGGAGCGACCGATCGGCTAACGTTCCGGTCAATATCAAAGAAACACCGACCGCCTACGATATGCAGCTGGTAGCGCCCGGACTCCGGAAAGAAGATTTCAAAATCCATCTCGACCGAAACCTGCTGACGGTATCGTTCGACCATCAGGACGAACTTGAAATGGAAGAAGGTCGCTGGCTGCGCAACGAGTTCAAGCAAAAAAGCTTTCGTCGCTCGTTTACGCTCAACAACCGGATCGATGCCAGTGCCATCGCAGCGCGCTATGCCGATGGCATTTTGCACCTGAACCTTCCTAAGAAAGACATCGCGGACGCCCCCACACAACAAATCAATGTGGGTTAAGTAATTAAACCCCCGCTGATCAAAGCCATCCGTAAAGGGATGGCTTTTTTTTTGGCATTTTCTTTTTAGAGGCTGCCGTTTAAGTTTCACCACCCCACTCTCTTATGCGCCGGATTCTGATTTTCATACTGCTGCTTCAGGCTCTCCCCTCTCTGGCACAGACCTATTCCCTTTCCGGAACAGTGGTTGACAAAGAAAACAATGAATCCCTTATCGGCGTGAGTGTGCTGGCGCTTTCAGCAGCCGATACTTCCAAACGTTCCGGAACGGTTTCTGATCTGGATGGCAAGTTCACCCTTTCCGGATTGGAACCCGGTCCCTACATCGTCCGGATCAACTACGTAGGCTACGACCGGATTTCCCGCACCTTTACGGTCAACAACAGTAACACGGAGCTGGGCACGATCCAGATGCAGGCCGGTGCCAATACGCTGGACGCCGTTGTGATCGAAGCCGCCGCCATTCGGGCCCAGCAACGCGGCGACACGATTGAATTTAATGCCCGCAGCTTTAAAACCAATCCGGATGCCAGCACAGAAGATCTGGTGCAGAAAATGCCGGGTATTTCCAACGAAAACGGTACGATCAAGGCCAACGGTGAAGAAGTAAAACGGGTTCTGGTAGACGGGAAGCCTTTTTATGGAGACGATCCGGCTGCTGCACTCAAAAACCTGCCGGCCGATGTGGTGGATAAAATCCAGATTCTGGATCAGCAAAGTGATCAGGCCCGTTTTACCGGATTTGATGACGGCAACCAGGTCAAAACCATCAATATTATTACCCGACCCGGCCGCAACCAAGGGTACTTTGGCCGTGTACAGGCCGGCTACGGTACGGATGATCGCTATATCGGAACCGGATCAGTCAACTATTTTAATGGTGCGCGCCGGATTTCCCTACTGGGTTTGAGCAATAACATCAACCAGCAAAACTTTTCATCCGAAGATTTTCTGGGCGCTACCAGCGGTGGCAACAACTCCGGTGGTGGTGGTGGCGGTGGTCGAGGCGGACGTGGTGGCGGCCAGGGCGGTGGTATGCAACCCCCGGGGGGCAGCGGTGGCGGAGGGAACAATTTCCTGGTGGGCAACCAATCCGGAATCAATACGACCAACGCGATCGGCCTCAACTATACCGACGAATGGGGTCCCAAAGTCAAGGTTACTGGCTCGTATTTTTTCAATACCACGACGAACAACTACGAAACAAACCTCCAGCGCAACTACCTCAGCTCCGATAGCGGATTGGTTTATAAAGAAGCCAGCACCAACCGAAGCACCAATACCAACCACCGGGCTAACCTGCGGCTGGAATACACCATCGATTCCAACAACGAGCTCATCTTCGTGCCGCGCGTTTCCTTTCAGGATTTCAAAACCGACCGGAATCTGAATGGTACGTCCGGATTCGGCGAAACCAGTCCGCAAAGCATGATCCGGACACTGTACAGCGCCCATACCTACGGCTACAATATCAACAGTGATCTGACCTACCGCCACCGGTTTGCCAAGCGCGGCCGTACCGTATCGATCGGACTGAGCGGTGGTGCCAACAGCCGGGATGGCGACGGAACCAATTACTCGCTGAATGAATATATCAATCAGGATACCTCCCTGCTGAACCAGCGGTACGACCAGAATAACAACGGCCAGAATATTTCCGGAAACCTTTCTTATACCGAGCCAATCGGCAAAAAAGGCCAGTTACTGGTCACCTACCAGCCTTCCTACACCCGCAATGATGCCGAACGGTATACTTACGACCGGCGGCAGGACGGCAGTGATTCTGCACTCAATAATGCGCTGACCAACGTCTATAAAAACACGTATCTGTCGAACCGGGGCGGCATCGGCTATCGCTATACCGATAGCAATTTCGATTTCAACGCAACCGCCAATGTCCAAACAGCGGCTCTGAATGGTGATCAGACCCGGCCGTATGCCTTTACAGTCGATAAAAACTTCTTCAACTTCCTGCCGCAGGTCAACTTCAACTACAAGTTCTCCAAGACTGAAAACCTGCGGTTCTTCTACCGCACGTCCGCTAATACGCCGTCCATTACACAGCTTCAGAACCTGGTAGACAACAGCAATCCGCTGCTGCTGCGTACCGGCAACCCGGATCTCCGGCAGGATTATACCCACAGCCTGAATCTGCGTTATGGCCGTACCAATTCCACTTCCGGAAGAAGCTTTTTCGTGTTTGCCAATGCCTCGCTGATCAACGATTACATCGGTAACTATACCTACACTGCACTAACGGATACCGTCGTAGAAGGGGTCCGGCTGGCACGGGGCTCTCAGCTCACCCGCCCGATCAATATCGATGGCGCCTGGAATGCCCGCAGCTTTGCGAATTTCTCGCAACCGATCAAAGCCATTAAAACCAACCTGAACCTCAACGCAGGCGTGGTCATCAATCACCTGCCGGGCTACATCAACGGCGACTTAAACGTTGCCAATAACTACGGTTTCAGCGGTGGAACGGTGCTGAGCAGCAACATCAGCGAAAACATAGATTTTACCGTTGGATTTAACGGCACCTATACGCTGGTCAACAATTCGCTCGAAGGCCGGGAGGATTACAATTATTACAACCAAAGCGCTTTTGCCCGACTGAATTACATTTTCCTGGATCGTTTCGTACTGGCTACCGACCTGACCAATACCCTCTACAGCGGTCTGGGCCAAGGTTATAATCAGAATTACACGCTCTGGAATGCGTCACTGGGTTATAAGTTCCTGAAAGACAAATCGCTCCAGGTAGATCTTTATGCATTTGACTTACTGAAGCAAAACAACAGCATCAGTCGTACGATCACCGACAGCTATATTGAAGATGCACAGACCAATGTGCTGCAACGATTCTTTATGCTCCGGCTCAGCTGGCGCATCCGGAAATACGCCGGCAATGCTCCCGCAGCCGACGCCAACGACGGTCGTCAGCGCCGGAACGAAGGTGGAGGACCGGGTCGTGGAATGGGTGGACCGCCCCCTCCGGGCATGTAAGCTTTAAACAGAACCGCCGCTTCCGTATTGGAAGCGGCGATTCTGTTTATAAGCTTGTGGAAACAGGGAATAACCGAGGTTTCCAAATACCAAATACGATTACCGGATGTAACCAAGCAGTTTCAGCATGCTCTGAGCAGTTTGCTCTTTGGCGTAGAGCCAGTCTTCCAGCTCGCCGTTTTTATCGTATTCTACCACCACGTGTTTAGGAGACGGAATCATGCAATGCTTGATGCCTCCATAACCCGCCAGCTGATCCTGGTAGGCACCGGTATGGAAAAACCCAATGTACAGCGGTCCTTCACTCTTGATATTCTTGGGCAGGAATACCGCATTGATATGCTCTTCACTGGTGTAAAAATCATGGGAGTCGCAGGTCAGTCCGCCCAAATGCACTTCCTGATATTCGCGGTCCCAGCCGTTGATCGGTAACATCAAAAACTTTTCCCCGATGCCCCAGGTATCCGGAAGCGTGGTAATAAACGAGGAATCGATCATGTACCAGATTTCGCGGTCGTTCTGCTGCTTTTCATCCAGTACGCCATAAATCACGGCCCCGCTTTCGCCTACGGTATACGAACCGAACTCGGTGTAGATATCCGGCACGGCTACCTTATTCTTTTTACAGACTGATTTAATGTTGGATACAATTTCATTGATCATGTAATTGTAGTCGTAATTAAACGCCAGCGAGTGCTTGATCGGAAACCCACCACCGATGTTCAGACTATCCAGTTCCGGACAGATTTTTTTCAGCTGGCAGTACAGATTCAGTACTTTGTTCAGCTCGCTCCAGTAATAGATATCATCCTTGATGCCCTTATTCATGAAGAAGTGCAGCATCTTCAGGTTGAACTTGGTATTGCCTTTGATTTGATCGACGTAAAACTCCAGGATTTCGCGGTTGTTGATGCCCAGTCGCGAGGTATAGAAGTCGAACGTAGGTTCTTCATTAGTCGCAATCCGGATGCCGATATTAACCGGATCTTTGGCGCGAATGCTTTTCTTGTAATCGTCGAACTCAGCCTTGTTGTCCAGAACCGGGATTACATTTTTGAAACCGGCGTTGATGAGCTGGGAAATATTCTTGGTGTACTGCCGCGTTTTAAACCCGTTGCAGACAATCCGGACGTCTTTAGTGATCTTCCGGCGACGGTACAGCTGCTTAATCAGCTCAATATCGTAGGCAAAAGATGTTTCCAGATGCACCCCATGTTTCAGCGTTTCTTCGACGATAAACGAGAAATGAGACGATTTGGTGCAGTAACAGTAGTAGTACGAGCCTTCATAGCGATGCTTTTTAATGGCATCATTGAACATCTTTTTGGCTTTGGCAACCTGCTGGCCAATCTTGGGTAGATACGTCAGCTTAAACGGCGTTCCATACTTATCTATCAGTTTCTTGATATCAAGCCCGTTGAAAATTAGATTGTTGTCCTTTACAGCCAGGCCTTCCTGGGGGAAATCGAAGGTCTGATGGACCAGATCGTGATAGGAATTGTTCATTGGAGGCGGCAGTGCGAAAAAGCCTGGGAAATAATGGGTTCGTTGAGGTGGCAAAAGTATGATGCCAAAACGGATAACGAATAGCAGATAGTGAATAGTGGATAACGGATAGTGAATGTTCCGGAAAGGCTTTTCTTTGCATACAATTTTTCAGCTCCAACCCATACATTTCAGAGTATACCCAGGGAATAGTGGATAGGTAGTGGATAACGGATAGTGGATAACGGATAATTTATTTACGTTTCAGAGCATCTCCATTATTGGTTCATATAACCCTATTCACTATTCACTGTTCGTTATCCACTAATACAACTGTTCACTAATTGAAGAAGCCTCTCCTGTACATGCACCTCGCTGTTTTCCTGTGGGGGTTCACCGGCGTTCTGGGACGGGCGATTACGTTATCCGCACTCACGCTGGTCTGGTGGCGGGTGATACTGACGGCAGCGATTCTGGCGATTCTGCTGACCGTTACGCGTAGCTGGAGTGGCATTCGTGGTAAAGATGCAGTGCGCACAGCCATCGTCGGCGGTCTGATGGCTATTCACTGGGTGGCGTTTTACGGCAGTATTAAACTGGCCAATGCGTCTGTTGCATTGATCTGCTTGTCTACCGCTTCGGTCTTTGTTGCCCTGCTGGCCCCGCTGGCGCGGCAGGCCAGGTTTGATAAATATGAGGTAGGCTTAGGATTGCTGGCACTGGCAGGAGTCTACTTTATTTACCGCACTCAGTTGAATTTTGGTCTGGGCATTCTATGGGGCGTGGTAGCCGCCATTTTATCGGCCGTATTTACGGTACTCAACAAGCCCTTGGCCACCCGCTATCCACCGCGCAGTATTGTGTTTTGGGAAATGCTGGCCGGCGCCGGTATTTTGACCGCCATCCTGATTCTTGCGCCCGATCTGACGGGTTCGACCCCTTTTTGGCCCCAACAGGCGACCTATGATTCCGGAAGGGGCCTGATTGCATTTCTCAAAGCGCCGAACGACTGGCTCTGGTTGCTGATTCTGAGCTTTTTCTGCACCGTGCTGGGACAAAGTCTGGCGCTCAAAGCATTAAAGCACTTATCGTCTTTTACCACGACCCTGTCGGTCAACCTGGAGCCGATTTATGGTATGGCACTGGCCTTCGTGTTTTATAAGGAAGCCGCTGAACTAACGCCGGGTTTCTATGTGGGCGTTGGACTCATCTTTCTTTCAGTAGTCCTGCAAATGGTACGGGTGCTCGGCCGCAAACCAGCTTCCGTCCAGCCCTGACCGATAGCTACCCCACACCGTATGAAACGCTTCCGGAACCCATTCTGACTTCATACGGATCTCTTCCGGAAGGTCCGGGCGCTTAAGAGGCGTACAGCGTCCCGGCATAGTTCTTAAGCGTGCCCGCCCGGTATGGCTACACCCAAAGGAACCTTATTGATTATCGGGGGACATGAAGAAAAAAACCTGGACGGAACCGCTCCGGAAATTCTGCTGCGTCAAAGCAACCCGCAACGATTCAGCATCCTGGGCAAACTGCTTCAGACCAAGCCCGGTGCCCACCACGACATCCAGATCATTGCATCAGCCTCCACGATTCCGCGTGAAATGGAAAAGCTGTACCGGCAGGCCTATCAATCGGTTGGTTTTGGTGAGGTGTCCTTTATCCATATGGATTGCACGGAAGATGCCTGTAACGAAGCAGCCATTCAGCGGATCAATTACTCTCACGCCGTGTTTTTCACCGGGGGCGATCAGCTACGACTGATGGACCACATGCGGGATACACCCATGCTGGATGCTATTCAAAAAAAATACTACAGCGATCCCAATTTCATCGTGGCGGGTACCAGTGCCGGTGCAATGGCCATCCCGAAGAAGATTATTGGCCGCGGTCGCATCGAGGAATCGCTCATGAAGGAAGATCTGGTGATGAGCACCGGTCTGGGACTGATTGAAAAGATGATCGTGGATACCCATTTTGTGGCGCGGGGCCGTTTTGGCCGCTTGGCACTGGCAGTCGCTATGAACCCGGACTGTATCGGCGTCGGGCTGGGAGAAGATGCGGCGCTGATGATTAAAGGCGGCAATGAAGCCACCAGCATTGGTTCCGGAATGATCATCGTCATTGATCCGCAGGATATGGGCGCTACGAATGCGCCGTATGCCGCGCCCAACGATCAGATCGTTATTGAGAATCTACGCGTACACATCCTGGCCGGGGGGAGCAAATACCTCATCCAGGACCGGAAATTTATGCTGGGCGATACCCAGATGGAACGTAATGCGGCACCGGCTGTACCCAAAGTACCGGAAGGCGATGTCGATCAGCTGAAGCTGAGCAAGGAAGACCAGCAAACGTTGACAGACCACCAAACGCCGCAGGAAGAAGCCGAAAACACAGCCGACAGCAAGTAAATGCTCCGGAATCAACAGCGTGGGTGCGTGCTGGCATTACTTTCCTGAGAAGGGAAGCCAAACCACCCTTCAACCTCATGTCTGCCATGGCCGCTGCTACCCGTATTGAACACGATTTTCTGGGCGAACTCGCCGTTCCGGCAGCCGCTTATTACGGGATTCAGACGCTTCGGGCGTCTGAGAACTTCCGGATTTCCGGAATCAAAATGCACCTGGAGCCTTCCTTTATTGAAGCCTTCGCACTCGTAAAAAAAGCAGCAGCCCGCGCCAACGTCCAGTGTGGGGTACTCGATTTGACCAAAGCAGCAGCAATCGAATACGCCTGCGATCAGTTGCTTTCCGGAAACTACCACGACCAGTTTATTACCGATCTGATTCAAGGCGGTGCAGGCACTTCGGTGAATATGAACGCCAACGAAGTCATTGCCAATATCGGGCTTGAGCATATGGGCTATGCAAAAGGCGACTATGATCACCTGCATCCCAACAATCACGTCAATGCGTCCCAAAGCACTAACGATGCCTATCCAACGGCCATTCACCTGGCGTTGTTCCGGAAAGTAGATGCCTTTATCGAAGCGCTGCGCCGGTTACAGGAGGCCTTCCGCAAAAAAGCGACCGAGTTTAGCCATGTGCTGAAAATGGGTCGTACGCAGTTGCAGGATGCCGTACCAATGACGCTGGGCCAGGAATTTGACTCATTTGCCGTGACCATCGGTGAGGATATCCGCCGGATGGAAAGCGCCCAGAAGCTGCTCACCGACGTAAATATGGGTGGTACTGCTATCGGTACCGGACTGAACGCTCCCAACGGCTATGCCAAAATTTGTGTGGCGGAACTGGGCCAACTATCCGGTATTCCGGTAGTGCTGGCCGAAGATCTGATTGAAGCGTCCTCCGATATGGGCGATTATGTAGAGGTCAGCGCCGCGCTGAAACGAAGTGCTGTCAAGATTTCCAAAATCTGCAACGACCTGCGGTTGCTGTCTTCCGGACCGCGTGCAGGCCTCGCAGAAATCAACCTGCCGAAGATGCAGCCCGGATCGTCGATCATGCCCGGCAAAGTCAATCCGGTGATTCCGGAAGTCGTAAACCAGACGGCTTTTTATGTAATCGGTGCCGACCTGACCGTAACAATAGCTGCCGAAGCAGGTCAGCTGCAACTGAACGTGATGGAGCCGGTGATTGCCTTTTCGATGTTTACGTCGTTCACGTATTTCACCAATGCCATTCATACGCTGGTAGAGTTGTGTATTACCGGTATCACCGCCAACGAAGAACGGTGTCGGGACTATGTGATGGGCAGCATAGGTATTGTAACGGCGCTGAACCCGATTCTGGGCTATGAAACCAGTGCAGCGATTGCCAAGGAAGCCCTTGCTTCCGGAAAAGTGCCCCGCCAGATTGTGGTGGAGGAGCGCAAGCTGCTGACGCCGGAGCAATGGGACGCCATCTATACCGTTGAAAACATGGTGCATCCTGACTTCAGCAAACAGGAAGATGCCAAAGGAGCATAGTCCAAGAATAGGCTTTTAGGAATTAGATTGATGCGGTGCTGAAACGAGTTTCAGCACCGCAGTTCGTTTAGTTAAGATGGAGCAACGTCAAACCATACGGGTGTTTCATCGTTCCAGTCGCCGTTGTAGTTGATGGTGAGTTCTTCACCGGCAGTAATGGGCCGCACCGTTTTGATAGAGATCGTTTGCGCCTCATAGTCCATCTCGTACTCACAGTTAGACCCGTACGAATGATTGTACACAGGCACCCATCCCAGCGCCATACAGCAGCCTTTTTCGTCTTCCGGATTCCATTCGAAGATATAATCGTGCAGCAGGGTTTTATCCAGATACGGGCGGTCTTTTCCAGGCATGACAATTACCGGCGACAGCTCAATTTCCTCCTCTGCAGGCAAGTTGCTGGCGGTAAAAACCCCACGGCCTTTGGCAGGCGTCTGCTGGATAAAAAGGTCCGGATGGATCATAAGCAGCTACAAAGAAACCCCGTGTGGAGCATTTCCGGAACTGGTCTTCCTTTATACATACAATGGGTGGGTTAAACGTTCTGTAAGGAGATGCAAAAGTCCTTTTTACGGGGGGATTTATTAACGTTCGCTGGTACGCTCTTTTTAAAATAGATCCTGTCCGTTTGGAATACCCTATTCCCTTTTCTAAACCCCAAAACCCTATCACCCATGAGAACCCATCCAAACCAGAACGACCGTTCCCAAAACAGCTCCAGCGATCGCTCCGAGCCGTATCAGAACAGCCACCGCAACCAGCAGGACGTTGGCTACAATCGCCCTGAAAGCGATCAGCAGCGTAGTGAATACGGCCAGCGCAATCAGGAACGACGCCAGGATTGGGGCCGTGAAGATCGCTATTCCTCCTATCGTCCGGAATCGTACAGCAGCCAGCGCAGCAATGTAGGCTACCAGAATGATTCAGACCGTCCTTACAGCGGCGAACAATACAGCAACCGCTACGGTCAGCAGTCCCAATACCGCGATCAGCAAAACAGCTCGTACGAACAGTACGGTTCACCCAACCAGTCCCGCAGCCAGTATCCACAGGATCAGCAATCCAATGTATCCTATGGCCGCAATGATTATGCCGACCAGCGCCGGAGCGAAGATTCGTACGACCGCGCTACCGGCAGCAGCTCCCGTGGCCAGGAGCGCTGGGCACAAAATCAAGAGCAGTCTTGGCGCCCGGCCGAATCCGGCAGCCAGCACCGCAATGCCTCTTCTTACGGACAAGATTCGTCTGACCTAAGCCGTGGCTACCAGTCCGGACTGTCATCCCGCAATTCGGATTCTGATTACAGCCGTTCCGGACAGTCAGACAGCCGTCAGTCGACCGGAAGCTATGGTTCTACCGGCCAAAGCCAGTCGGCGATGTACAGTCAGCAGAGCTACGGCTCTTCGATGAACAGCGAATCCGATCTGCACCGTGGCAAAGGTCCTAAAGGCTATCGCCGCTCAGACGACCGGATCCGCGAAGACATTTCCGATCGTTTTTCCGATGATGGCCGCCTGGATGCATCCGACATCGAAGTAAGCGTCAGCAACAGCGAAGTTACCCTTTCCGGAACCGTCCCTACCCGTGAATGCAAGCGTCATGCCGAAGATCTGGCTGAGCGCATCTCCGGTGTTAATAACGTTGAAAACCGTCTGCGCGTACAAAGCGAGCGTTCCCAAAGCGGTAGCTCCAGCAGCAGCCTGGGCGATCTGAATACAATGGGCAACCGTCAAAACGCTACTGCGTCCACAGCTGGCAGCAGCCTAAGTGGCGGTATGGAGTCTAACACAGACAGCGATGCGACCCCTACTACTGCTAAATCCGGCAGCACCTCTTCTTCATCGAAAAAGTAAGGTTTCATCAGAGTACAAGAAAGCCGCCGTTCCGGATTGGAACGGCGGCTTTCTATTTTTTACCAGCAATCTTGGCTTTGCGCTCTTGCAGTTTGGTTTATCTGGATTACTGTCCGTAAAAAGCGATTACTTCGGTTCCGGAAGCGGTTTTAGCCCCGCGGAACATCCCAGCCGAATTAAATGAGAAGGCCCATTCTCCCAGCGCATTCACCGCAATCAGTCCACCTTCACCGCCCAGTTTCGGCAGTTTTTCTCCGATTACGGTATCACAGGCCTGCTGGAGCGAATATCCTTTGTATTCGATCAGGCAGCTTACATCATAGGCGACCACTGCCTTCAGAAAATACTCTCCGTGACCCGTGCAGGAAATAGCGCAGGTGGCATCGTTGGCATAGGTGCCCGCACCCGGAATCGGGGAATCACCGATCCGGCCAAAACGCTTATTGGTCATGCCGCCGGTCGAGGTAGCAGCAGCAATATGGCCTTGTGAATCACAGGCAACCGCTCCTACGGTACCGAATTTACCTTCGATCGCTGCGATTTTACTGCCGCCTTTGAGGTTATCCCCTTTATGATCGAGCTGGGTATAGTCCGAGTCACGGATTTCGACCCACTGATCGTAGCGTTCTTTATTGAAGAAATAGTCATCCGGAGCCAGTTCGATGTGGCGACTCATGGCGAATTCAGAAGCGCCCTTGGTACTGAGCAACACATGATCGGAATGCAACAGGACTTCCCGCGCCAGCAGTACCGGATTTTTGACATTCCGGACACCGGCTATCGCACCGATTTCCCGGTCCTGGCCCCGCATAATGCAGGCGTCCATCTCGTGAAGCCCTTTTTTAGTAAAAACAGACCCTTTCCCGGCATTGAAAATCGGATTATCCTCTAAAACGGTTATGGCTTGGGCAATGGCATCGACTGCATTACCGCCTTTTTCCAGGACGTTATATCCGGAATGGAGTGCGGCCTGAAGGCCTTCCTGATACGCGGCTTCGGCTTCGGGCGTCAGCATGCCGGGGTGAATGTTGCCGGCACCGCCGTGAATAACTAAGGTAAGGGGTTGCATCTGAGGAAAACTGCGTTGTGAGTAAATAAAATCAATAGAAATACGCCGCGACCGGACGTCCATCCCGGGTTTCGACTTCGATATGATCTTTGAGCGTTGTGGCCACCGTTTGCCCTACGACATCCGCCTGAATGGGAAACGATTTGTGCTTGCGATCGACCAGCACGGCAATCAGAAGCGCCCTGAGGTCAAACTGTAGTAAGGGACGCAGCGCATAAAACAGTGTTTTTCCGGAATTGGCCACATCATCGACCAGCACGACTGCTTTGCCGGTCAGATTGAGCGTGATTTCCGGAACCAGCGTCAGCGGTGCTTTTTTATCGACCGTCAGTGGCTGCACCGTTATCCGCAGAGGTGCGACCGCACGTAAGGCTTCTGCCAGCGCTTCGGCCACAACCATACCATGCGGTTCGATTCCCAGCAGCACCAGTTCGTCTTCGCTGCTGAAGCGTTCCCAGATCTCAAAAGCCATCCGGTCCAGTTTACGGCGGATCAGTTCAGCGTCGAGCAGTAGGTGTTTTTGCATAACAGGGAGGCAAAGTAAACTTAGTTGGAGCGAATGGCTACGACCGGGTTCAGACGGGAGGCGCGGCGTGCGGGAATGAATCCGGCCAGTAATCCTACCACCGTGGACACGCTCATGCCAATAAAAACGTTTTTGAGAGACAATGCAACCGGAAAATCGAAGACTTTGCTCATCAACAGTCCCAGCAATCCTACCAGTACCAATCCGATAATGCCGCCGATCAGGCACAGCACAACAGCCTCGATCAGAAATTCGGTCAGGATGTCCAGCCGCCGTGCGCCAATCGCCTTTTTAAGTCCGATGAAACGGGTTCGCTCTTTCACGGTTACAAACATAATATTGGCGATGCCAAACAACCCGACTACCAATGAAAAACCACCGATGAGCCAGCCGATCCCGTTGATGACGCCAAACAGGCTGTCGAGCTGTTGAGAGATCTGACTAAGCTGGTTAATGGCAAAATTATTGGGCTGACCGGGTGCTACTTTCCGGATGCTTCGGAGCGCACCTTCAACTTCAATCTCCAGATCGGCCACTGGCGTTGCTTCCTGTGCTTTTACAATCAGCATCGGATCGTAATCCGGACTTTTAAAATTGATGGTTGCAGCCTGGTACGGGTAAATGAATGCATTGTCGAAATCAAATCCGGCGGCATTCCGGCCTACTTTCTTGAGAATGCCGACAATCCGGAAGCGCTTGCCTTCAAACGGCAATTGGGTGCCCAGGGCATCGGTTTGTTCCGGAAATAAACTTTCATACAGCGTGCGACCCAGCACAACTGTAGCAACGCCCCCATCCAACTCAGCCGGCGTTAGGTAGCGGCCCGATTCCACTTCGATATTTTGCAACCGGTCAAATCCGCTGGCAACAGCATAGGCCGTGGCTCCGGAAACCGATTCCGTTCCCCGTTGCAGCTCCGCAACCGGTGTAGCTACTACGAGCGAAGCCGCGGAAACAGCCGGAATCTGTTTTTCAATGGTACGCAGTTCTGTCAGTCCGATAGACGGCCGGTTCATATACTCCCACCATTTGTAAACGCCGCCATCGTCAGTCCAAGGCCAGCGACCTACGTACAACACATCGGAACCCAGCGAGGCCACTTCCTTCCGGATGTTGGTCTGCATGGAATCGAGGACTGTAAGCACAGCTACAATACAGAAGATACCGATCGTAATCCCAAGCAATGACAAGGCCGACCGAAGCTTGTTGGAACGAAGCTCGCTTAAGGCGCCTTCTACGCTGGTGGCTAGGGTGCTGGCAAAAGAAGGCATAAAATAGGTGTCAAAGATAGTGCGGAGCGAAAGGCAGCCGTAGCTTGCAGCCGCCATGATGTTTGAAAGATTTTTGCGTAAAAACGAGTCCCTGCAACTTAAAGACTACCGGAGGTATCTAAAGGCCCGTTTTCTGCTGATTTTCTCACTCAACTGGCAGACGGCCGTGGTCGCCTATATGATCTACGAACTGACCCGTTACAGCAAGGAAGGCCCGGAGTTGTATCTGGGGCTGATGGGACTGGCGGAGGTGATTCCGGCCGTGGGTGGGTCACTGCTTTCCGGACCGTTTGTAGACCGGCGCGAAAAGCGGGGGCTGGTCATGGCCTGCATTGTGATTTACACGGTGCTTTCACTGCTATTTGTCGCGGTAGCCTTTCCGGGCATCCAAACCCGGTTAAGTTTTAAAGGCACGCTGGCAGTTCTGTACACCGGTATTTTTATCGGCGGACTGGTACGGGCGTTCTGGAGTCCATCGGCCTTTTCATTGGTCGGACTGCTGGTTCCCCGGGCGCAATTGCCCAATGCAACTACCTGGAGCAGCATGGCCTGGCAGGCCGGTTCGGTGCTGGGACCCTTGGCAGGTGGATTGCTAATGGCACCGCTGGGGTATGAAGTCAGCTTTCTGACGGTAACCTTTCTATTGCTGCTGGCTGCGATTGCGATTGCACCGGTACCCAAGCAGGCAGTACATGCACCAGAGCAGAAAGAGCCGGTCTTGAAGAGTGTTGGGGAAGGGTTACGCTTTGTATTCGGAAACCAACTGCTGCTATCGGCCCTTTCGCTGGATTTATTCGCCGTTTTATTTGGCGGGGCCACAGCGTTGCTACCGGTCTATGCCAACGAAATTCTGCACGCTGGTCCGCAGGGATATGGCTGGCTGAAGGCTGCGACCGGGATCGGAACCATTACCACACTCTGGCTGTTGACCTGGAAGCCACTGAAAAACCACCCGGGCTGGAAGCTTTTGGTAGCGGTTGCAGGGTTCGGAGTCTGCACCATTATATTTGGATTATCAACCAACTACTGGGTATCGCTGGTAGCACTGGTGGTACTGGGCATGTTTGACGGGGTGAGCGTGGTGCTGCGGGGATTGATTTTGCAGCTAAAAACCCCTCAACAAATGCGGGGACGGGTTGCGGCCGTGAATACTATGTTTGTATCCTCTTCCAATGAAATCGGCAGTTTGGAAAGCGGTCTGACTGCCCGGTATTTCGGTACCGTGCCGGCGGTGGTAGCGGGAGGAATTCTAACCATTATCGTGGCAGGAATCGTTGGCTTAACCGCTCCCCGACTACGGACGTTTGATATCGATAAGGAAACGGCAGAAGGTTAAAATAAGCAGCTCGTAAGATTTGTAACAATAGTTCTTAAAATCCAATAACTATTGTTTGGAAGCACTTTAATTTACATAATAAATATTACAGGTCGGCCATTATAACAGAATGCATTTTAAGCGCCTTTGAGTTCACCATTGATTACCCGAAGGATTCAAGACTGCCGCCTTTCCGGAACAGCCGCTCAATAGCTTTTTCGATCTCCGGATCTTCCAGTAGCGGCGGCGCATGATGCGGCTTCGTCCGGGCGTCAATAACCAGCGGTCCGGTACAGCCCCAATGCTTGTGCTCCGTCCAGGCTCCTACTCCATACAGGTCCGTCGCAGGATCGCTTTTCGTAAACGTAGCCCATAGAAAATTGCGCATCGTCGCAGCCATAAACGATGCCTCATCACACAACACAATCAGTGCGATTCCTGCCAAGGATTTTTCAGCATCCTGAAGACCGGCAGCAAACGCTTCTACGTCTGCCGCAGCCGTTTGAGAGGCATATGGCTTCCCACTCATGGCCACCACACCCGGCATTACCAATTTAGTTTCCGGAAATCCATCCCGCCCCTTCAGACCATCCGGAACTTCGTCAGCCAGTGTCCGGACCGGGACATCAATTGCTGCCAGCACCACTTTACTGCCCTGGTTCAGCCCGTTGCCCGAGTAGTCGAGTGTATCGATGGTGGTCCGGGTGTAAAAATGGATATCGCGCCGGAAGTCGAGCCGCTCCAGCATGTATTTTAAAAACACTTCCGGATTATGCGTAGACAGTCCGGGTGCTTCCTGACCGATCCACAGGTATTTAGCCAATGACAACTGACCAGTACCCAGACAATGGTTGGCAATCGTCAACAGTTCGGCCGGCTGGCGCGTAGGCGCATACGGCGTATAACGCTCCCGGCCAATCGCAAACAGCACCGGATGCACCCCCGCAGCATCTACCGCATACACTTCTTTCAATCCGGGAATCTCCGCAGGCAGCGCATCGCCGGTAATCTCGTGGATCAACTCCCCGAAACGGGTATCTTCCTGCGGCGGCCGACCCACCAGTGTAAACGGCCAGATGGCGTTTTTGCGCGCATATACGTTGTGAACCTGCATCAGCGGGAACTCGTGTTGCAGACTGTAATACCCGAGGTGATCGCCAAACGGACCTTCGGGCTTGACCGCACCGCGCTTTACCGTTCCGGTAATCACAAAATCGGCATCGGTAGAGATACAAAATCCATCGCGATAGGTATACCGAAACCGACGGCCGGCCAGCATGCCGGCAAACATGGTTTCACTCAACCCTTCTGGAAGTGGCATGACTGCTGCTACTGTATGGGCGGGTGGCCCACCTACAAAAATGCTGACTTTCAGATCTTCATTCCGCGCATCCGCCAGCGTCTGGTGTACGCCAATGCCGCGGTGCAACTGGTAATGTAACCCGATTTCCTGGTTCAGCTGGTAGTCGTTTCCGGAAAGCTGGATGCGGTACATCCCGATGTTGGAATGTCGGATTCCGGGCTGCCGGACGTCCTCGGTATAGACCTGCGGAAGGGTTACAAATGCACCGCCGTCCATCGGCCAGTGTTTAATCAGCGGCAAATCACTGATCTGCACTTCTTCATACAGCACCGGCGCTTTAGAGGGATTTTTCAGCGGAAGGGCCTGCAGGGCAGCCAGACCAGTCTTAAAATTGGCGAGCGGATGCCGGAGTGCGGCCATCGGATCGTTTTTGAGGTGAACAGCTGCTTTGACGGCTTCCAGGGTATTCCGGAAAATAAAATTGCTGCGTTCCAGTGTTCCAAACAGGTTGCTGCAGGCCCGGAACCGGCTTCCTTTTACGTTCTCGAATACGATTGCCGGTCCGCCTGCATCAAAAATGCGACGGTGTACTGCGGCCATCTCGCCATCCGGATCCACTTCTTCCTTAACACGAACCAGTTGCCCGGCTTTTTCCAGATCCAACAGACACGCTTCCAACGATGCATACGCCATACCACAAAGAAACGAAGGCAACGCTTCCGGAACGCCTTTTAGAAGCGACTTTCTCCGTTACTTTATCCCATCCGAACTCGTGTCTTTCTATGAACGATCGTCCTCTCATCAAAGAATTCCACTACGACGCACCCGTGGAAGCCGTCTGGCAGGCACTCACAACGACCGATGCCATGCAGGTGTGGTATTTTCCGCAGTTGCGGGCCTTCGAGCCGGTCGTGGGCTTCGCGTTTCAGTTCAACGACGACGGTGACGAGTACCAGAAAGTCTGGACGGTGATCCACGTAGATGAAGGCAAAACGCTGGTCCATAGCTGGACGTACAAAGGCTACCCGGGCATTTCCGAAGTTAGGTTTGATATAGTTCCGGAAGCGGGTACGACACGGCTTCGGGTAACACACACCGGCATCGACCGTTTTCCGGACGATTCGCATTTTAAGCGCGAGCGTTTCGAATGGGGTTGGGATACGCTGCTGGGCCAGAACCTACAGCAGTTGCTCCAACGAAAAGACCTGCAATAAGATAGCGTTGACTTTCCGGAAATTCTTACTTCTGTTAATTCTATTGGTTCCATTCATTGATCTGTATGCACAAAAAGCCAGCTACAGCAATGAGTGTGACTTGGTTCATGATTTTTTACGAGTCGCAGAAAAAGAGTTTGCTCTTGGGAAGCTGGCGGTAGACACTACTATCATCATCCTAGATGTGGATTATCTGCTCAAAGATTGTCCGATAACTGTAGCAGGCAACCTAAAACTACATATAGTTGATACTGGTACCGAAATCGAGGGCATTCGAAAAGGTGGGATATTCAAAGCGTACGCAACGCGCCCACATGCATTTGTTCTTGGTAGGTTCAATACTGTAAATCGAACTCTGTTTGGACTGTACCATGCACGGACAAATCGAGCTTATGATTGGAAGTTCTTGAATAAAAGCACCCATTATTTTTTCAGTAAAAAAGGAAGTGTTGATTTTTAAGATTCTATTCCTATCCATCGCAAGCCTAGCCCAAACCTTAATTTCGCTGATGTTTTTTCCGAAGCGGATTTTAAGTTCGCTCCTGCTGTTGCTTTCCATCCAGGCTAGTGCTCAAACCGATAGCGCCACGCTGCATCAAATCTCCGATCAGATTTTACTGCGCGGCGAGTGCTACAATGATCTGCGGGTGCTTTGCAAAACCATCGGACACCGGCTGAGCGCTACGCCCGAAGCGGCCCGGGCTGTGCAATGGGGCCAAAAAGCACTGCAGGCTGCCGGTGCCGACCGCGTCTGGCTACAACCGGTCATCGTTCCTAAATGGGTTCGGGGGAAAGAGTCCCTGAAACTGAATCTAGGCAAAGGCCTTCAAACAGTTCCGATGCTGTCGTTGGGCAACTCGCAGGGCACCAACGGAAAGGATCTTTCCGGAAATCTGGTGATGGCGGAAAGTGTGGATGCGATCAAAGCACTTGGCGAAGATGCCGTGCGAGGCAACATCGTATTTCTCAACTACCGCTTCCGGCAAGACTTTGTCAACACCTTCCAGGGCTACGGCGATGCCGCGCCCAACCGAAGCCGCGCCGCCAACGCTGCTGCGGCCCTCGGCGCGAAGGCAGTCATCATCCGCAGCGTGTCTACGGGCGTTGATGATTACCCGCACACCGGGGCCATGCGCTATACCGACAGTACTAAAAAAATCCCGGCGGTTGCCATTGGTAACCTTACGGCCGATGCACTGGAAGCAGCCTTCCGGAACGGCCAGAAACCAACCGCAACCCTGCGTTCGGAATGCCATATGGCCGGCACGGCACCGTCTTTCAATGTCATCGGCGAAATTCAAGGCAGCGAGCGCCCGGATGAAATTCTGGTCGTTGGCGGCCATCTCGACAGCTGGGATGTGGGCGAAGGCGCACACGATGATGGCGCCGGATGCGTCCAGTCTATTGAGGTGCTACGCACGATCAAAGCGCTGGGCCTGAAGCCGAAGCGTACCATCCGCGCTGTGTTATTTATGAATGAAGAAAACGGGGTACGCGGTGGCAATGCCTACGCCGATAGCGCCGTCCGGGCAAGCGAAAAAACACTCTTTGCGTTGGAAAGCGATGCCGGTGGCCATGCGCCCCGTCATTTTGGCTTTGAATTCGGTGAAAAAGATCCGGATCAGACTGCGAAGCGCGCCCATCTGGAAGCTATGATGGAGTCGCTTGCGTTTCTGGGCGTCACCACACTGCCCGGAAGCCATGCCGGAACGGATGTAACTCCACTGATTGCAACCGGTGCTGCGGCCGGCGAACTGCTCCCCGATCCGCAACGCTATTTTGACCTTCACCATACGGCCGCGGATGTTTTTGAAACGGTGAATCACCGGGAGCTGAAACTCGGTGCCGCCTCCCTGACCGGATTGATCTGGCTGCTTTCCCAACATGGCCTCTGAGTCGCTTTTGCGCCGGCTGCTGCGCCGTCCGTCTGTGGTGGCGTCGCTCCTCATTATCGCAGGAACGGCCCTGATTGCCGTTTTCGCCTATGTACTGGCGCCTGATGCTACGCCCAATGCCGCCCGCAGTATCGTTGAACTGGGTGCCAAGCCACCAGGATTTACTATCCGGTTGCTGCCCGTTCCCAGAACCGTGGTTCCGGAACCCAAATCCTGGCTTTCCCGGCTGTTTACCGGTACGCCCGACCGGTTTCAATACGTGCCGGTCAACGGGTATTTTTTAGAAGGAAACACACTGGCGGCCCGGCATTACATCGACGATGGACTGGAAGACACCCTGCGATTTCCGCTGGCTACCCTGGTTCCGGAAGCAGGTTCACCGCCGGCACCGGCCTATCTGCAACAAACCATCCGGAAACACACCTTTTATCTCGGCACCGACCGTTATGGCCGTGATATCTTATCCCGTTTGCTGGTAGGCGCTCGGGTAAGCATGGCCGTGGGGATGATCGCGGTGATTTTATCGCTGAGTATTGGCTTAGTCCTCGGACTGCTGGCCGGCTACTACCGGGGACTAACCGACTCGGCGGTGATGTTTGTCATCAATATTCTCTGGGCCATCCCGACTCTGCTGCTGGTTTTTGCGCTGACCCTCGCTCTTGGCAAAGGCTTCTGGCAGATTTTCATTGCTATCGGACTGACGCTCTGGGTCAGTGCCGCCCGCTTGATTCGTGGGCAGGTGCTGGTGTTGCGCGAACTGGATTACGTACAGGCAGCCAGGGCACTGGGGTTGTCGGATTTCCGGATTCTCACCCGCCACATTCTGCCCAATATCGCCGGACCGGTACTGGTACTGGCCGCCAGCAATTTTGCCACGGCGATTTTACTGGAAGCAGGACTCAGCTTCTTAGGACTGGGCCTGCAACCGCCTGCGCCCAGCTGGGGCAGCATGATCAAAGACCACTACAACTTTCTGGTCACCAACCGACCGTTCCTGGCGCTCATTCCGGGACTGGCAATTTTGTTGCTGGTGTATGCCCTTAATATTCTGGGCAATGCCCTGCGCGATGCACTCGATGTGAAACGGTAACGATTTATTTCGGTATGCAGTTGGCACAATATGGTGCACCTTTACAGCTTACAAGCACGCTCTCTTTTATGAAAACCGGATTTACTGAAATCAAACCGTTTGCAGGCCTGGGCGATCTGAGCTTCGGCATGACCCGCGAACAAGCCCAATCATTGCTGGGTGCCCCTTCAGAGAAAGAAACTTTCTCGCTGGATGTCGATTATGACGAACGCACCGAAGCCTGGCATTACGATGAAGATGGACTCTCTCTTTCTTTTGACGAGTCGTTTGGCTGGAAACTCACCAGCATCGCCGCCAGCAGCGAATCGTATACTTTGGAAGGTGTTTCCCTCGTCGGTCAGACGCTGGATCACGTAACCAGTGTGTTCGAAAACAAAGGCTGGGGCACCCTCGAAGAAGATGAAGATATGGAAGACGAGTCTACCAACAGCGCCTTGTTTTTCGTTGAAGAAAAAGGTATGAGCCTGTGGTTTGAAGAAGGCGAACTGACTGAAATTCAGTGGAACGCCGATATGGAAGAGGACGAAGAATAAGACCTCCACGACCACACCTAACTATCCAAGAAGCGACCCGGAATTCAGCAGTGAATTCCGGGTCGCTTCTTGATGTAGCGGCCTATCTAAGACTGACTTGACGTTGCTGCCATCGCTGCTGCGGCCAGCCAGCCACTGGCCCAGGCGTGCTGGAAATTAAAGCCCCCGGTAATGCCATCCACATCCAGCACCTCGCCGGCGAAGTAAATACCCGGATGCAGCCGGCTTTCCAGCGTTTCCGGACTTACTTCTTTAAGCGATACACCGCCGCTGGTCACAAACTCTTCCTTGAAGGTTGTTTTTCCGGAAACGGTGTACGGATCGCGAATCAGTTTTTCCAGCAGCTTCCGCTGCGGAGCTGCTTCCAGTGTGGCCCAGGTAGCATCTTCAGCAACCCCACAGGTTTGCAGAAAAAACTGCCAAAGCCGCTTGGGCAGATCAAACGGATTTTTGCCACCCACCGACTGCCTGCCGTCCTGCTGCCGTAGTTGAACAAATTTGGCTTTCAGCGAGGCTTCATCCAGTCCCGGTACCCAGTTGACGGAGATGGTAAACTGGTAGGCCCGATCGGCCAGTTCCCGCGCGCCCCAGGCCGAGGCCCGGAGAATCGCTGGGCCGCTCATGCCCCAGTGGGTAATCAACAGTGGACCGGTGGTTTCAATCTTGGTTCCGGAAATCCGGACGATGGCTTCCGGAACAGACACCCCCATCAGCGCGATAATAGGATTGCCGGGCATATTAAACGTAAAAAGCGACGGCACCGGCGATGCGATGGTATGTCCCAGCGTTTGCAGCAGGTTAAACCCACTCAACTGCGGCGAACCACCGGTGGTAATCAGCACGGCATCCGCCAAGACCGGTTCATGCCCGCCGAATGTAAGCTTCCAGTGTTCCCCGACTCGCTGCAACGCTTCCAGTTTGTGGTGAAAGCGGACCTCGGTGCCGTTTCGCAGCGCGGTTTCCCAGATAGCCATCGCAATCGTTTCAGCCGAATTGGTTTCCGGAAACATCCGTCCGTCTGCCTCTCCGACAATCGATACGCCCCGTTTCTCAAACCAATCTATGGTTTGCTGCGGACCGAACCGGTGCAGGGTTTTCTTTAACCAGCGCGGACCACGGGGATACCGTTCAATCAGTTCCGGAATATCAAATAACTGATGCGTGACGTTGCAGCGCCCGCCACCGGAAGCGCGTACCTTCTGGAGGGCTTTACCCGTTTTTTCAAACAGCAGCACCCGGTAGGCATCCGACTTCGGCAGATTGGCCGCCGCAAAGGTTCCGGCAGCACCGGCCCCGATAATAGCAATGGTTTTAGGCACAGTATACAGGTACAGAATTGTTCTTAGCGCACCTCGCTGCCACCCGGCACAGCGCTCACCGGCGCTACAAATACCAGCTTTCCGGACGTATCTTCTGCCATCAGGATCATTCCTTGGCTTTCGATGCCCCGCATTTTGCGTGGTGCCAGATTAGCTACGACGGTTACCATCCGGTTTATGATGGCTTCGGGCGTAAAATGCTGGGCAATACCCGATACAATCGTACGTGGCTGCGCCTCGCCCAGATCAACCGACAGCTTCAGCAGCTTATCCGCTTTTTCGACTTTCTCGGCGGTCAGAATTTTGCCGGCCCGCAGATCAATCTTCGCAAAATCCTCAAAGGTGATTTCAGCCTTAGCTTCCACCACAGGTGCCGGGGCGGCCTGAGGCGTTTCGGCAGGGGTTGACGGAGTCGTAGCAGCGGCGGCCTGGGCAGCGGCTTCCTTCAGTTTTTCCATTTGACGAGTGATTTCTTCGTTTTCGATTTTCCGGAACAACAACTGCGCTTCCGGAAGCGGATAATTGACTTTGAGCAGTTCCATACTACCGGCGTGTTCCCAGTCCAGCATCCGCTCCACAACCTTAAATTGCTTCATCAATTTTCGGGCGGTAAACGGCAGAAACGGATTGCAGAAGATGGCCAGGTTAGCGCTTAACTGAAGGCATACATGCAGGCAGTTGTCGATTGCTTTCTGGTTTTCGGCCTGTAGCTCCGGCGTTTTGGACAAACTCCAGGGCGCTTTTTCCTGCAGGTATTTATTGCCGGTCCGCGCCAGGTTCATCAGCGCCTGCAACCCTTCCCGGAAGCGGTACTCCCGGATAGCAGTTTCGATTTGTTTTTTGGTTTCCTGGATGGCCTCAAATACCCCGCGGTCGGCATCGTCGAGCAGATCGCCATGGATCGGTGCGACGCGACCTTTGGCCAGTTTATGCGTCAGCACCATAGTGCGGTTTACGAAGTTGCCGAATACGGCGACCAGTTCGCTGTTGACGCGGTCCTGGAATTCTTTCCAGGTAAAATCGTTGTCTTTGGTTTCCGGTGCATTGGCGCAAAGCACATACCGCAGGGCATCCTGCATCTCCGGAAAGTCTTTCAGATACTCATCGACCCATACCGCCCAGTTGCGCGAGGTACTGACTTTCTGGCCTTCGATGTTCAGGAATTCATTGGCCGGTACGCTTTCCGGAAGCACATAACCGCCATGAGCTTTGAGCATCGCCGGAAAGATGATGCAGTGAAAGACAATATTGTCTTTGCCAATGAAATGCACCAGCTTGGTATCGTCCTGCTTCCAGTAATCCGCCCAGTCGGGGGTAAGCTCCTGCGTGGCAGAGATATAACCGATGGGCGCGTCAAACCACACATACAGCACCTTTCCTTCAGCATCAGGCACCGGGACGGGTACGCCCCAGGTACTGTCGCGGGTCATGGCGCGGGGATGCAGCCCGGCGTCGATCCAGCTTTTGCACTGGCCGTATACATTCGGCTTCCACTGGTCTTTTTTACCGGCCACCAGCCATTCCTTAAGCCAGGGTTCGTACTCATTCAGCGGAAAAAACCAGTGTTTGGTTAGCTTCTTGACCGGCGTGGCACTGCTGAGGGCACTGCGGGGATTAATCAGCTGTTCGGGCGACAAGGAGGTTCCGCATTTCTCGCACTGATCGCCGTAGGCATTGGTATTGCCACATTCCGGACAGGTACCGACAATGTACCGGTCGGCCAGGAACACGTCTTTTTCAGGGTCGTAGTACTGTTCGCTTTCGCGCTCTTCAAATAACCCTTTGTCGTAGAGATTCCGGAAGAAATCCTGGGCCGTTTTACGGTGCTGTTCGGAAGAGGTACGCGAATATATATCGAAGCTGATGCCCATTCCGGAAAAGCTTTCGCCGATGAGCTTGTGATACCGGTCGACGACGTCCTGAGGCGTGGTGCCTTCCTTCATGGCGCGGATCGTAATCGGTACACCGTGCTCGTCGGAGCCACAAATGAATTTCACTTCTTCCTTGCAGGCCCTTAAAAAGCGCACGTAGATATCGGCGGGCAGGTAGCAGCCGGCGAGGTGACCAATATGAACCGGACCGTTGGCATAAGGCAATGCCGCAGTAACCAGCTGACGCTTAACATTCATGGCGCGAAAGTAACTCCTGTCGTCGGCTTCAACAGCACAAGCGGCTGCTACCCTTTTTTAATCTGCCCGCTCAGCGCTTTGAGTTCTTCGATACTCATGGTGCTGAGGGCCTGTATCAGATCCTGCGCCGGGGTCTCGGTCCGGATCAATGCCGTCAGGGGCTGTGCGGTTTGGTCCTGCCCGGCATCCGGTTGCCAGACCAATAGATCATTCGGCGTACAGCGCGGGATCAGACATAGCTTTTCCAGGTGTTCGAGGGGTATGTGCCGGTATTTTCCGGAAGACAACGTGCGTGCGGCCACTACCGGGATGCCATTCTTGACCAGCCAACTGTAGGGATACCGAATGCCGCGCAAGGCACAGAGCTCTTTGATGTGAATAGTAAGCATACCAGAACGTTATAGCACCAAAAATAAGAACGTATCCTATTCAACGATAGCCATAATGCACCCAGAGATCATTATAACAAACCCGGAGAGGTCTGAAACACACCCGGAGCTGTCTGAAACGAATCAGGAGAGGGCTAAAGCAGACCAGTAGATACGTACAACACGCCGGGAGATTTCGAAAACGGTTACCGGGATGACTATAATATGTTCCTAGATCGATATAGTAGACACCTTTTCCATTTTAGTAGACACCAGGATGTCTGTAGCGGACATAAGTATCAATTTAGCAGACTGTCAGATCGATTTTGGAAACCGTTAGGCCAATATAAGATCCATCTTTATCCATTCAGAATATTAGAATACACATACATCATCCTACTCAAAGTTTATTTGGAACCGGGTTTCCGGAATACAAGGCTTCCGGAAACGTTTACGTCAGGTCATTCCACTTTTCCTGGTATTCGCGCAGCAACCGTTCATTGGTGAGGTCGAACTGGATGGGTACCACCGACGCATAGTTTTGCTCCAGAGCTTCCACATCAGTCCCCAGGGTGCTGCCCATGGGTTCGAAGCGACCGGTCATCCAGTAGTAATCCCGGCCGCGCGGGTCTTTACGGTGATCAAAGTTTTCCAGCCAGCGACCCAGAGCCATCCGGCACAGTTTAACGCCTTTGAATTCTGCTGCGTTGCATTTCGGAATATTGACATTGAGCAGTGTATGCGATTCGGCACCGTCGGCAATCATCCGTTTTAAAATGCGGCGCGCTACATCGCCTGCCAGTGAAAAATCGGCGTCCCAGCTGTAATCAAAAAGCGAAAACCCAATTGATGGAATGCCTTCAATAGCCGCTTCCATCGCAGCACTCATGGTTCCGGAATACAGGACGTTGATGCTGTGATTGGCGCCGTGGTTGATTCCGGACACGCAGAAATCAGGGCGATATCCGAGGATTTTATCGCGCGCCAGTTTTACGCAATCCACTGGCGTACCGGTGCTCTGCCAGGCGTCGATGCCTTCAAACAGGTTTTCGACTTTATCCAGACGCAGCGGCTTTCCGATGGTTACGGCGTGTCCCATAGCACTTTGCGGGGCATCCGGCGCAACGACAATCACCTTGCCCAGTCCGCGCACCGCTTCGACCAGTGCACGGATTCCCGGCGCGGTAATGCCGTCGTCGTTGGTAACCAGAATCGTAGGTAAGTTGGCGTTGTTCATAGCAGTAAAGGAGGTTCCGGAATCGATGTATTTAAAGGCGTCAAAGCTACCGCACCCGGTTGGGGTTCGTACCTAAAGAAACCGATACGCTTTTGAAGTCGTACCGGTTTCTCAATAGCTACTACGCCCATATCTGTATCCGCAGCTAAAAACACGTCCCGGTAGTTTCCGGAAACCAGTATCCCCTAAACGCACCCTCACCAGCCCTGTAAGGGCGGCAGTACGGTAGAAGGCGACCTTCCGGTAGCCGTTTAGAAATCCCGTTTCAGGATCAGGCGTTTGGCAGCGAGGTAATACACCCCGATCCACAGCAGGCTTACCAATGCGTAGATCCATGAATCGAATCTGGGACCGGTAAAAATCATATTGCCGAATAACTTGGCAATCGGAAGCGGCAGCAGCTCGTCCGATGCCTGTAAGGGCAGTAAATTCCCGACGGGTTGCGCTTTCAGGTTAATCAGCGACGAGAATATGTTTTCCAGGATAAACGCATACAGAAAAAACAGACCGATCGCCAACCCGCTACGCCGGATCCACAGCGCAATCAGCGTGGCAAAACCGAGGTAATTGATGGTATAGATAAAGAAGAACAGCAGCTTTTCCCAGCCGCCGCCGATTCCGGAAGCACCGCCGATCGAGAACCCCATGATGAGTCCTACAACGAGGACATACAGCGTTGCCAAGACTCCGCCGATCAGCACCAAGGCGGCTTTGCTGTGCAGGAAATCCAGCCGCGTCCAGCCGTCGATCACATTTTGCCGATGCGTACGGAAACTATACTCATTACACACCAGGATAATCATCAGGATCGAAAGCACCAGCACAAACAGGCCGCCCCAGAATCCCAGATTCCCCCAGACCTCAGGAAAGGAGTAGGCGGTGGACAGAAACATAGAAGCGCCGGGTTTGGAGCGAACCACACTGTAAATACCCCAGTTCCACACAGGCAGCAATAGCAGAAACATGATGGCCAGAATCCGGAACGTACGGTACTTTTTGATTTTCAGCCATTCAATGGCCAGTAAGTCTTTCATAGACGGAAGGGAAACAAAGTCGTGGTAAAGGGTTCATTCCGGACGGCTGAAATAGCGTCCGGAAATCGGTTGGTTACTGTTCGGTCAGTTCCATAAAGCGGCTTTCAAGGCTTTGAGCCTTCTGCACCAGATGCGACAGGTAGATCCCGTTTTCGGCACAGAGCCGGTTAATGCTCTGGGCATTGCGGGAACCGTCCAACAGCGCCAGCCGCACCAGGTTGCCGTCGCGCCGTAGGTTGCCGATGCCGGAAACGCCCTGCAACAACGCCATTGCCTGTTCCGGAACATCGGTCGCCAGTTCCAGCTCGTCTTCTTTGCGCAACACCTCACTCACTGCTCCGGACACCAGCAGTTGACCTTTTTTCAGGATGGCCATATGGGTGCAAACCTTCTCCACCTCATCCAGCAGGTGCGACGCCATCACGATGGTATACCCTTCTTTGGAAAGCGCCCGGATCAGCTCACGGATTTCGGCGATGCCAGACGGATCGAGGCCGTTGGTTGGTTCATCGAGCACGACCACTTCCGGCTGGCCCAGCAGCGCGTTGGCAATCGCCAGCCGCTGTTTCATCCCGAGGCTGAAGGTCTGGAACGCACTGTCCCGACGCTCATACAGGCCTGTGAGGCGCAGTACCCGTTCGCGGTCGTCGAGTCCCCGACCTTTAATGCGGGCATTGATGGCCAGGTTGTCCCAGGCCGAGAGGTAGTGGTAAAAATTTGGTGTTTCCAGCAACGCACCCATCTTTTTACGGGCCGTTGCAGCATCCGGGTTGCCCAGCCATTCATACTCCCCGCTGTCGGCAGTGAGGGTATTGAGTACAATCCCCAGCAACGTGGTTTTGCCGCTGCCGTTGGGCCCCAGGATTCCGAAGACGCTGCCCCGCGGTACGTTGAAGCTGACGCCCGATAAGGCCCGAAGGGCACCATAATGTTTTGTAATTCCGGAAATACGCAGAACAGGTTCCAAAGGCAGGAATGGTTTTGTAAACAAATGTAGCCGTACCTCAAAACTTTCCAACTCTTTTTTATGCAAGCCTCGTCTGTTCAGATTCAAAAAACGTTTCCATTTTCCGTTGACCGCGTATTCCAGGCCTGGACCGACGGTGAAGAGCTCAAAAGCTGGTGGAAGCCCTCCAACTATAACCTGACCGAAAGCAAGACCGACGTCAAGACCGGCGGCACCATTGATTACCGGTTCCGGAACGAAGCCGGAGAAGAAGCCAGTCTGACCGGCAGCTACCGGAACGTACAACCGAACGTCCTGCTCGATTACGACTGGACCTGGGAGGTTTCCGGAAAGCCGACCAGCGACGGCAGCAAGCAGCACATTACGATTCAGTTTACCGCTGAAGGGGAAGGCTGCACTGTACAGGTGACGCAGGAGCAGGAGGCCGAGATGGAACAGGAATCCGTGCAACACAGCTGGGAAGAAGCCTTTGAAAACCTGCACAGCCACCTGAGCGGCCAGCATACAGCATCGTAGCGCTTCCTTCTGCTCGGAAGAATGTTGTATAAGTAAGGTGTCAGGCTGTTCTTCGACAGGCTTAGGGTGACAGCGCGCATAAACAGAGGACGTTGCAGAAAGTAGTTTTGCTTTCTTTTCAGCTAGCTAAGAACACCAAATGTTTTCCAAAACCGAGACCAGTGCCGGCAAGCAGGCCTTCTGGACTGCCTTTGGCCGCTATATGCAACCGGTGACCGGTGCCGATGGTCTTCCCCGAAAATGGCTGAATTATGAAACCGGCGTGCATGGACTGTACATCCGGGTGCTGCTGATCGGAAGCAACGCGTATGCCGGTTTTGAAATCTCCGATGCCTCCGGTGGCTTAGGCGCTCATCAGGCTACCCTACTCACCCGGACCGCCACTCAACTCAATACCCATACTGAAACGGACTGGGACTGGATTCCGGTTCCCGACCGTCCGGCAGACAGTGTTTTTCTCGGGATTCAGGTATCCGGAACCTCTCCAATGGTGCAATCCAACTGGCCGGAATTGATTTCATTCTTTAAAAGAGCTTTGCTGGCGATGGACGCGTATTGGACCGAAACCGGCTTTGCCTTTGAGATGCTCACCTAAAGAAACGGGCTGCTTCGGTGGAAGCAGCCCGTTTTAATGAAATAGATGAATGGCGGTTACGCCATTGCGTCATCTGCTTTTGTCTGAGCCTGGTCGCGGTACTGATCGTACTGGCCTTTCAGTTTACCACCCAGGTTTTGAGCTTGTTTAGTTAAGTTCTGACGCACTTCATTACCTTTTTTGGTATTGAAGAGGTAGTATGCAGCACCAGCTGCGGCGAGAGCAAGCCATTTTTTGTTCATGATAGAAGAGATGTTTTGTGAAGAACTGGCTTAAAATTTTCGTGCCAGCTACAAGTGGTTCCGGAAAAATTTGCGAACAATACCTACGGACCGGGATTTCGGCGCGGCTACTTTAGCTCGCCCCGAAAAAAGTAACTTTGAACAAACGGTTTGCTTTTCTTTTCCTTCTTGGATTTTGGTACGGCTTTGCACGTGCTGAATCGCCACAGCTGCTTCAGAAAGTAGACAGCATTGCGACTACTGATTTTGAAACCACCCTGCGTCTCTGCGACAGCCTGCTGCTCACCAAGCCCGGACCCAAAGAAACAGGCATTCTGCACCGGTTGCGCGGCAAGGCGTTTTATTTTAAAGGTCAGTATGAAGAAGCCGCTCAGGAATATGCCACTTCTGTAGACGCACTTCGGGCCGCCGGACTGGAAACGGAGCGGGGACTGACGTTTCTGGAACAGGCACGGCTGTTCCGGAAAATGAAGATGTATGAAGAAGCCATAGGCGTGTATCGCCGTGCGGAAACCATTTTCCGGACGCTGGCCGATTCGTGTAATCTTTCCACCACCTGGAACGAATGGGGCGTGGTGTATGAAATGCAGGAGGATTTTGAAGAAGCTACCCGCTTTTACACCAAATCCCTTCAGATCAAAGAAGCACTGAGCGACAGTGTCGGCATTGCCTATGCCCACAGTTTTATCGCCACAACCGAGCTGGGCTTGAAACACTTTTCGTCGGCAACGCTGCACGGGATGTATGCGTTCCGGTTGTTTGAACGGCTGGGCGATCCGTTTCCCATCGCCATTCAAAGTGCGGATTTAGGGGTGCTATTCCAACGACAGCGCAATTACCCGAAAGCAATCGCATTTCTTCAGTTCAGCGACAGTATGGCCCAATCCTGGGACTATAAAGATCTGCGCCTGGAAAACTACCGGCGGCTTTCCCGGCTGTACTACGAAATGGGTCATTTCGATTCGGCCTATGCCTATCAGGATGCGTACGTGCTGCTTAAAGACAGCATTTTTACACAGGCCTCCCAAAAGACGATTGCCGAACTGAATGCCCGCTACGAGCTGGCCGAAAAAGATGCTGCCCTGCAACGTAAACAAGCCGAAAGCGACCGGGCGACCTTCGGAACGGTGCTGGTAGCGTTATTGTTGGTTTCATTGGGTGTGGTCAGCTTTGTGATGGTTCGTCACCAGCGGCTCCGGAATAAAGCGCTGATCAAAGAACATTATTACCGGGAAGAGCTGGCCCAGAAAGAAGCAGAGCAGCGCCTGACTGAGCAACGCAACCATATCTCCCGCGAGCTGCACGACAATATCGGCTCCTACCTCACCTTTATCAGCTCTTCGATCGACCGCATTCAGTCGCCCGACCTTCGGGTAAATCCCAAGATCACGGGTATTAAAGAACTGACTCAGGAGACCATTGTAGAGCTGCGCAAAACCGTTTGGTTGCTTAACAACCCCGCCCTGACTGCTTTTGAATGGCAGCTGAAGCTTCAGGACTATTACCGGCGGTTTCCGGAAGTCTGCGTTACCGCCATGCCGGAAGCAGATCAGGTCCGGATGAGTTCCCATCAGGCGACGTATCTGTTCCGGGTGGTTCAGGAAGCCATTAACAACGCCCTGAAATATTCCGGTGCGTCCCGGATTCAGGTGGCCGTCCGGTATGAGGCAGCACAGCTTCAGATCTCGGTACAGGACTGCGGGAAAGGGTTTGATCCGGAACACATTCTTCAGGGGTATGGCATGACCACCATGCGCCAGCGAACTGAGGAACTGGGCGGCTGGTTTCAGATACAGTCCACACCCAATTCGGGCACCGAAATACGTATCTCATTGCCTTTCAAGGCCGACCTGGCAGCGTAGTATTTCACAGGACTGTTGGCATTGTTATTTATATGTCCAGGTCATTCAAACCTGTTTTATGAAATCTAAAATCCTGATTGCCCTGATGAGTCTCGGACTCGCTGTTGGTACTGTTGCACCGGATACAGCAAGCGCTCAATCCCGCTATAAAGTGAAAAAGAAAGGCTGGAGTAAGAAAGCTAAGGGTGCAGCCATCGGCGGTGTAGGTGGGGCCGTACTGGGTGGTGTTGTAGGCGGCACGAAAGGAGCCGTGATCGGTGGTGCAGCCGGTGCCGGTGGTGGATACCTGTATGGGAAGCGCCGGACCAACCGCAAAGGCGACAACCGCGCCACGGTAATTAAAAGACGCTAATCCAGACCTCAGATCTGTTTATAAAAGAGCCTTGCTTTCGGTATGAAAGCAAGGCTCTTTTTATAGTTTATATGTCGGATCGTTCCGGAATGGAGATAAAGGAGGTGGCAGTAGGATTTAGAACCTCAGTTCCTGTGAAGGATCCCAGAAGCGGGCGGTAAAATCGGGAACCGCATCATCCACCACCCGGATGCCTTCAGCCTCCAGTAGTTTTTGCATGGCATCGGGTGTGCCGAAATGATGCTTTCCGGTTAGCTGTCCGTTGCGGTTGAGCACCCGGTGGGCCGGCACTTTTGGATGCGCTGTATGGCTCAGATTCATAGCATACCCCACCATCCGGGCACCGGAGCGGACGCCCAGTGCGGCCGCAATCGCCCCATAGCTCGTCAGACGGCCTTCCGGAATGGCCCGTACAATCTCGTAGACCGCTTCGTATAGGTCAGGAGGCCGGTGGAAGGTTGGAATCATGGGTCTGGGTAGTTCGTCGGGCCAGCAGCTGCTCGCGCCGGGGTTGGGGAACGGCCGCAAAATCATACGGGCAGTGCAGGCAGCCATTTCCGCAGCAATGCCCCCGCTTCAGGTGATACGCCTCGGTGAATACCAGCCGTCCATCCGGAAGCAGGTAGTAATCAGGCGTCTCCGTCGTCATCCGTCACGGCTTTACCGTTGCGTTGGGTAGTTGCCTGCAGATACCGTTCCGGAACCTGAACGCCTCCTTCCGGAAGCCGGAACGCGAGGTAGTAAATCTTACGGCCGTCGGCCAGGTGCAGCTTTTCGTAGTGCGTCTGGATGGCCAGTGGACCGGTTGCCTGGCCGATCGCATAGATATCCTGATAATCGGTAACAGTTTCGCAGCCTTGTTCTTCAATGACCTCGCGGGTAAAATCGTACAGCTCGCGCGAGTCAGTTTTGAGGTGAATAGTCGCACCCGGCTTGAGCACCTTTTCGTACTGGGCCAAAAACCGCGGATGGGTGAGCCGGTTTTTCGCACGGGATTTGGTGAGAAACGGATCCGGAAACAAAATCCAGATTTCGGCTACTTCACCGGGTGCGAAATACTGTTCGAGATGGCCGATCTGGATGCGCAGAAACGCGACATTGGAACGGTTTTCAGCCAGCGCTTTTTTGGCACCTACATAAATCCGGTTGCCTTTGACGTCTACGCCGATATAGTTACGATCGGGATTCTGAGCGCCCAGTCCGAGGCTGTACTCGCCTTTGCCGCAGGCCAGCTCCAGCGTAATGGGATGATCATTTTTAAAAACGGTTTTCCAGGCGCCTTTCATGCCTTCCGGATACTGAAGGACGTTGGAATAGGTTTCGATGGCGGCAAACCGCACCAGCTTTTTCTGAGCCACGCGTTTTGAGGAATTAAAGATGAATGATGAAACAGCCGGATGCTACCCTACTAGAGCGGAATGTTTCCGTGTTTGCGGCGTGGAGCCACAACAACTTTATTCCGGAGCATTTCAAAGCCCCGCAGCAACCGCTCGCGGGTCTGGAACGGGAAAATCACTTCGTCGATAAACCCACGGGCAGCAGCACCATACGGATTCGCAAACTTGGCGGCGTATTCCTGTTCTTTTTCCACGGCTTTAGCAGCGGTGTCTTCTGCTTCGGAAATCTGCTTTTTAAAGATGATTTCAGACGCTCCTTTGGCACCCATCACGGCGATTTCGGCGGTCGGCCAGGCATAGTTCAGGTCGGCTCCGATGTGTTTGGAGTTCATCACATCATAGGCCCCACCATAGGCTTTGCGGGTGATCACGGTAATCTTCGGCACGGTGGCTTCGCTCAGTGCATACAGCAGTTTGGCACCATTGGTGATGATACCGTTCCATTCCTGATCGGTACCGGGCAGGAAGCCGGGTACATCTACCAGCACCAGCAGCGGGATGTTGAAGGCATCGCAGAACCGCACAAAACGGGCCCCTTTCCGGGATGAGTTGATGTCGAGCACACCGGCCATCACAGCGGGCTGGTTGGCTACGATGCCGACGCTGCGACCACCGACGCGGGCAAACCCGACAACGATATTTTCAGCAAAATCTTTATGCACTTCAAAGAAGTCTTCGCCATCCACCAGCTGGGCGATCACCTCTTTCATATCATAGGGCTGGTTGGCGCCTTCCGGAATCATCGTATCCAGTACCGGGCGGGTTTCGTCACCGGGGGTATAGGGCAGCGCTGGTGCCTCTTCGTCGCAGTTTTGCGGAACAAAACTGAGCAATTTTTTCAGGTACTGAATGGCTTCTACTTCGTTGCGGCAGCTAAAGTGAGTTACGCCGCTTTTAGATGCATGCGTAGCTGCCCCACCCAGTTCTTCAGAGGTCACGGTTTCGTGGGTCACGGTTTTCACCACGTTGGGACCGGTGACGAACATGTAGCTCGTCTGCTCTACCATCAGGATAAAATCCGTGATGGCCGGGCTGTAAACCGCTCCGCCTGCGCAGGGCCCCATGATAGCCGAGAGCTGTGGCACGACCCCACTCGCCTTTACATTGCGATGGAAGATATCAGCATATCCGCCCAGGCTGACAACGCCTTCCTGGATGCGGGCGCCGCCGCTGTCGTTGAGGCCAATCAGGGGCGCACCATTTTGCAGTGCGTGGTCCATGATTTTCACAATTTTTTCGGCGTGAGTTTCGCTGAGCGAACCACCAAACACGGTAAAATCCTGGCTAAATACGTACACGAGTCGTCCGGAAACCTTGCCGTAACCGGTTACGACGCCATCGCCGAGGTAGATTTCGGTTTCCATGCCAAAATCCCGGCTGCGGTGCTCGACGAACGCACCGATTTCCACAAAAGACCCGGCGTCCAGCAGCAGTTCGATGCGCTCCCAGGCCGTCAGCTTTCCTTTTTTGTGTTGGCTATCGATGCGGGCTTGTCCGCCGCCCAGTTGGGATTGGGCGATTTTATCCTGAAGCGTTGCGGCCGTGTTTGTCATGGGCAGCAAAAATAGGGGGAACCGGGTTGAGATTAAAAATGAAGAAAGGAATGAGACCTTCCGGAAGCCACAGCTTCCAGAAGGGACTTTTAAGTTGAACTGCTACACAGGACAGACAAGATGCGAGATCAAATGAGTGCGAGAATGAGTGCGAAGCAGTTTTTTAAAATATAGGTTCGAATCACCTTCGCGTTTGATTCAAAAATCCTATCTGAATGCAGAAACATTACACCTGGCTGTTTTTAATAGCTGCCCTACTGACCACCCCGTTTGCTCACGGGCAGTTAAATAGTTACCCCCAAGCCCTTGCAGAAGGTGGTGGTTGCATTTACTTAGATTTCGATGGACATAGCCTCCCTGCAGGTTCTGCATGGAATAACCACTTGGCCTATACAGCAGCTGCCTCCGGCTTAGACGCAGCCACGGTGAAACTCATATACGAGTCGGTAAGGGAAGATTTTATTCCGTTTAACGTTACTGTAACTACGGATGCGGGAATTTACAATACATTCATACCTAATCGTCGCATTCGCTGTATTATATCCCCAAGCAGCCTCACAACTATTGGCATTGAAGCAAAAAACGCTGGACATCCTAATGATCCGGACATTTATGGCAATGCCATAACGAGCAGCTATGGTCAAATAGACCCTCTCTGTTGGATATTTACAACGAATACCTATCAAAATTGCGCGGATGTTATTTCTCATGAATTAGGCCATGTTTTCGGATTGCAACATCGGAATCTACCCGGCGGAGGGATATTCAATAGTGCTACACGTTGGGGGCCTATCATGGGCGCTGGAGGCCATGCTATTCTGCACTGGAGTGATGGTGAGTATGAATGTCTTCGTGGCGAGGAAAGGGTAGCAGATCCTGTTGAACGGCAATCCGATCTTCTAACTATTGGCGATGCAATTGTAGCGCAGTGCAACGATCCAAACGAAACCAGTTACAGGTGGCGTAATCCATTAGAAGAAACCTATGATCCCACTCCATTAACAAGAACAGGTAATCAACTGCAGGGCAGCGGGGTGATCAGACAGCACGGTTTACGCGGACCGGATGATGTATACAACTTTACTTTCGCTATATACGAGAGGCAGCGGGTCCGGCTTACGATCAAATCTATATTCCGAGGCAGTTTAACAAATCAGGCAGTTCGTCGTTATGGTAATATCCGCCTGCATGCAACATTATTTACTCCCTATCGGCAATACCACATACCTATCGATTACTCGGCAGGTCCGGAACCTACGGATCAAGATGTCATTATAGATGAAAATCTGGCACCGGGAACTTATCGTCTGAGAGTTAAAGGGGAAGCTTATAATAGGGCGGTTTGGTATAATCTAAGGGGTGTTAGATGGGCGGACATATTTGATGACCCTATTTTGAATGATAATAGGGGTAATTATAGTGAATATGGCTCCATCGGCTCTTTCAAGGTAGAAGGTTTATTAGGAGAAATACTACCATCACGTTGTGCCTTGCTTTATAACAGAGCCGCTTATCTGGGTGTTCCAATGCTTATTTCTTCCGGAAGCTATACCATGAATGATCTTAAAGCAATTGGGATCGAACAGCATGAAATACGTTCTCTGAAAGTTGTTCCCGGTTATGAGATCGAGGTTTATGATCAAGACAACTGCAACGGACCTTCACTCGTCCTGTTCGCCGACGATGACGATCTATCCAATAATCCCTTTAGTACTGCTGATCCTACCGGATGGGATCGCCACATAACATCCATTGCCATGCGTAAGGAGCGGGGGGCAACTGTCTACAGCAATGGCAACTATGGATCCGCACCTTTAGCTATACCCAGAGGTGCCTACAATCAGGAATCTCTAACGAGATTTGGACTGGATTCGGCAGCATTGTCATCCCTACAGGTACGTCCCGGCTACGAAATTCAACTCTTCAGCGGCGATGAGTTCAAGGGGTATTCCATAGTACTTACTGCCGATCTGCCCAACCTGGCAACCAAAGTCTTTCCAACCGCCGGCACTTGGGATAACCGCGCCCGATCCATCATCGTTCGCAAAATCGGTACCCCTGTCGTTACAGCATTCAACGACTGCAACAACTTCACCACCACCCCCATCCCGTTTACCGAAGGACGGTATACCGCCAAAGACCTACTGGCCCGCGGACTGGCCTTCAAAACACTGTCCTCCCTTAAAGTAACCGCCGGTTACGAAGCCGTGCTCTACGCCAGTGATACCTTCCAGGGCGCTTCCCTTTCCCTGACCGCCAACACCCCCTGCCTGACCGCTAACCCATTACCGGGTGGCCCCAACTGGAACGATAAAACCGCCTCCCTGATCGTACGCAAGTACCAGGCGCCTGTGGTGACCCTCTACAATAACTGCAACAACTTCACTACCACTCCGGTCCCACTGACCGAAGGGTTCTACACCGTAGCAGACCTTAAGGACCGCGGACTGGACTCGGGACAGCTCTCTTCTCTGAAAATTACTCCCGGATACGAAGCCGTCCTCTACACGGGTAACTACCTGACCGGCCACTCCGTGCGGCTGACCTCCGATGCACTCTGCCTAACCAACAACACCTTTCCGGGTGGAGGCACCTGGAACGACAAAACCAGCTCCCTTCAGGTACGCGCCCTGCCCAAAGCCGTCGCCTGGATGTATGCAGCCCTTAACTACAGCAACGGTCCCGCAGGTCCTTCGCCCCTCCCGGTAGGCGACTACGACCTCTCCGAACTCAACAGAAGAGGCATCGGTAACGACGCACTTTCTTCGATCAAAGTCGATTCCGGCTATGAGATGGTTCTGTACCAAAACGACAACTTCAGCGGGGACTCCCTGATCCTGGCTGCCAACACCCCAAGCCTCGATTACTTCACCCTCCAATCCTCCACCGGCAACTGGCTTGGCGCTTCTTCCTGGGATAACCAAACCTCCTCCCTGCGCGTACGCACCGCCACCACCGGCGCGCCCAAAGCCTGGGCCTACCCCTCCAACACCTTCCAGGGCCTGGAAGTAGCTCTGGCGCCGGGTACCTACAGCATGGCTGCCCTTAAAGCCCGGGGACTGAACAACGATGCGTTGCGTGCCCTCCGGCTGGCTCCCGGCTACGGCGCCACCCTGTACGAGAACGATAACTTCGACGGCACCCCCCTGATGCTGCAAACGGACACCACCCGTCTTGCACAATACAAACTCAACGGCTCCCCAACCATCAACTGGGAAGCACAGACCACTTCCCTGAAGATTTATGCGGTTGAACACCTCCCGGTAGCCACCCTCTACGGTGCTTCCGGCTATGGTGGAGCGGTGGCCGCCCTATCCCCGGGCGACTACTACCCCGTAAGCTTCTTTACCCGTGGCCTTCCCATGACAGGCCCTGCCGCCGTTCGGGTCAAAGCCGGCTATGAAGCCATCCTGTATTCCAACACCAACCCGGGCTCCCCCGGTGGCGACTCCCTGATCGTTCCCTCGGGTGCCAACCTGGCCAACCTGGGTGCGTTCAGCCGTCCCAACGGCAGCAGCTGGAGCGGATATGTGTCTTCGGTTCGCATCCGTTCGGCGCGTCCGGATCAGGCCATCGGCTATTCTGATTGCAGCTACGGCGGGGTGAGCGCCCGTCTTCCCGAAGGCTCCTATCCCGTAGCCATGCTCCAAGGGCTGAACCTCCAGAGTCAGGCGCTCTCCTCCCTGCGGGTGGCGGGTGGCTACGAGGCGGTCCTTTACCAGAACGACGCCTTCAGCGGCGACTCCCTGACTCTTAGAGGCGATCAAAGCTGTTTGGTGTCTCAGGGCTGGAACGACAAAGCCGCTTCGCTGCGTATCCGTCCCATGGCCCCGGTAGCCGCTACGCTGTATCCCAACTGCAACTACGGCGGCACCGAGCTTAAACTGCCGGAAGGCACCTACAACCTGAGTGCCCTGCAAGCCAAAGGCTTTGACAACGACCAGTTGTCTTCGCTGAAGGTGGACACCAACTACGAGGCTTTGCTTTATCAGCACGACTACCTGAGCGGGCCTGTGTTCAAGGTCATCGGTTCCATGATCTGCCTGGCAACCACCTACTATACCGGAAGCACGACGGGAGTGGATGACCAGACCACTTCCATGATCATCCGGCGCCGGATCGGACCAGCCGGTGCCTCTCGTAAAGCCGGGCCGCAGGACCAGGAGTCGGGTGCCATAGAGGCGCTGGAGCTATCGGCCCAGCCGTCTGTGTATCCTAATCCGGTGACTGACCGCTTGTATGTGCGGTTAGCGGCTGCCAGTGCATCGGTGGTATCCTATCAGATCCTGGATGCGATGGGCCGCACGGTGCTGGTGGGTACGCAGCTGGAAGGGCCGGGTCAGAGCGTGGATGTGAGCCGTCTGCCTGTTGGGCTGTACGTGCTACGCCTGCAATTTGCCGGTGCACAGGCTCCGGTGGTGCTGCCGTTCACCAAGCAGTAATCACCACCAGATAACCCTACAATGCCCGTCCGAAAGACGATTCTCCGGACGGGCATTTTTTACATTTCCGGTACTCTCTCGTTTCAAACCGTTACGCTACCCTATTGCAAGCTTTTTTGTTTCCTTCTACGAATGCCATAGAGAATTTCATTTTTGCAGACAATCTTGCTTAGATAGATGTATAGTCCCCCAAGGAACTATCTACTGTACTACAGCTTTTTCCTTCTTTTCCGGTATCTACAGCTGCCAGCACCAGCGCGTTATCTTGCTCGAGCACATTTAACAGGCATTCACACTCAAAATAGGTAGAGACATCAGAATCGGTTTGAATTGACAAATACATTTGCCCGACCTTATTAAATAAATAAAAAACATGCTCCGCAGGAACACCCGAAGTAGGCTCCTGCATCTCAAGAACGACCTTCTTCCGAAAGAACAGCTGGCACCTCATTTTCAGCCCGACCTTTCCGGAAGAAACAGATCTATAAAGAATACGAATAAAAATTTATTTATAAATAAAAAAACCTTTTTCCGATTATGACCAAGTCCTCCACTTCTTTTGACTCTGTGCGGTCTGACACTTTAAACACCCTCCTTCTCTTTTCTTACTTCAAAAACCCCTATTTCAACTATGATAAGAAACCTCTACGCGATACTGCTCGGCCTCCTCTGCCTGTTCCGTATCTCCAACGCCCACGGGCAAGCTCAAGTAAATAACTGGACCTATGGCGCTCCTGTAAATTATCTGTACAGTCCGGGTACCCTGTACAACAGCTATGAGAAAACCAATCTCAACCCCTCCGGTACAGTAGCCAATAACACCGGATATTTAGCTTGGGCTGACAAGTCCGATGGGGAGCTGAAGATAGCTTCGGTGTTTAATCAACTTTCCCAGGGCGACGAGTTTGCAACCGGTAAGCCCCCCATCACCACCGGTTATAAAACGTACACCTCTCCTTCTATGTTTGAATACGAAGGAGACGCCTATGTTAGTTTTATGACTATCAATAATTACAATCAGCATTTTCTTCAGATCTTGCGGATTAACATCAATGGTACAACCGAGCTGACGACTAATATCAATTTATTGAATAAGCCTTCTGGCGTAGCTATTGCTGCTGCAAAGGTTGGAGGTACCGGTGGTCAGGATGCCGTTGCTGTAGTGATGACAGATCTTGCTACCAAGCAGATATCTGTGTTATGTCTTCGAAATTCAAACCCACCAGGGGTAAAAGCACAGTTTCATACTATTAACATAATTAACGGGTCTATTCAAATCGGCCAGCAAACGGAATACAGCCCCTCGGCCTGCAATTATGGCCCTGGTCGCGTTGGCATCGCTTGGGCGGGAAACGGTAACCATATTCTCAATGTGGGGGTGCTCACCGTAGATACCGCTGGAAGCATGTCTTTTTCGCTAAAAAAAACATATGCAACCGAAAGCAGCGACAATACTCCGGTGCTGCTTCGTGGCCCTCTGGAATCGGAGATTTCCCTGTTCTGGAAAGGCAACGGTAACCAGAACCTGACGCAGGGCATGTTCACGGAAAGCGATTACACGTTACAGCGTAAACTCATTCAACGCAGCGGCTCTGTTATTATCAGTAATAATGCACCAGCTGTTTTCTACAGCGGCGATCTGGAGAACTATATCATGTACGTAGGTACAGATAAGAACCAGTTCTGGAAACTAAAAGCGACTAACTATCGGGGGGCTTCAGCCGCTGTATCTGTGCCATCTGCCCAATACTGGAACTTCTCGGCACCCAAACCAACGGACTATGAAAACGAGACTGCTAGTTTTAAAAATCATTCCACAATTACCAGCAGCCTTAATCCTTCCGCAATATCTATAAATGGCACATCTTACTTAGCCTGGGTAGAAGGGACAAAAGTGTATACAGGCTGGTCAAGAGGACAGTTTACGTCCGACGAAAGTATAGGAAGGGAACATATGATTGTCTACCCTACAAATGAAGAAACCTATAGCCCTCCGTCTGTGTTTAGTCGTAAAGGTGTGCCATACGTAGCGTTTGTAGATGCCAACAACATAGGGCGTATAATCATACGCCGTATGCTTTCTAAATCTCTTGTTGGTTATTATCATTATTATGAGGGTTACGACGATAGGACTGTGCTTGAGTCTTATATTGACCTTGCTAATATTCCAAACATTGGCTCCGCAAATATTGCCCTGTCATTTGCCTCTTCAAGCAATGACACAAATGTACTAGTCGTTACAAATCTGGATACAAAACAAATCCTGGTAGGAAAAATAGCTTGCAGGACTTCTAATCTCCCCGTCGGCTCTCCCTGGATATGGCGGGATGTTGATAGTTTTTATATTTACAAAAATCCGGTTCCTATCGGACACACGACGGACTATTACGCTTCTGCTTGCTCTGCGGATACCTCAAATGTACTCATCGCATGGGCAGGAACCGGTAACAAATTTCTCAATCTCGGCCTCTGCACAACTAACCCTGCAAACGGCGCCTCCCAAGTGGTGCTCAAGCGCACTTACACCAATGAAACAACAGATGAGGCACCACTACTGGTGAAAGAAGGCAAAGGCAATATCGCCCTTTATTGGAATGGGCAAAATAATACAAACCTGAATGTAGGAACCTTTACCTTGCAGGATTACACCTTGCGTCAAAAAGCCGTGATTGCGGCGACAGGAGCAACCATTAGCGCCAGTGGCACACCTGCGGTACTGCAAACAAATGAGCTATGCCGTACTGTCCTGTATATAAAGTCTGGCACGGGCGGTGAGCTCTGGAAGTTTAAAGGCGTTAACTATGAATATGCGAACTGGATGGGTCGTCTGCTGAATCCGAATCTGAAATTCAAACAGATCACCCTGCCTGGCTCTATAAATGCTGGTGGCGCCCAACCTACAAAGTGTGATCCAGACTTTCATTTTGGGCCGTATTTGTCCGATTCTTATAAGAAATCCCAGATCTTCACAGTCCGAGATCAGCTTTATAAGCACGGTGCCCGTTATTTAGATCTCCTCCTGTCTACCAATACCAAAAGTAGCGATGCCGTACAGACAATCAACGACTACCAGGAAACTAAGTTGAAAACAGGGTTTTCGATGGGCTATGAAAATTATTTTTATACATGTAATGGCGAGCCCTTTGACCAGGTACTCACGGACGTACAGGAGTTCTTGGATAACAACCCCAATGAGTTTGTGGTGATCAAGGTGAGTATGGTATCATCGACAAACGGCATGCTCAAGTCCGAGTACTTTGTACCTTTCGGTAGTGTTACAACTTATTTTCCACGGGACACTGTACTTGGAGTACACAATGTGTATGCAGCTAACCGCGCACTGGAAGCAGCTGTAAACCGACCGAACCGACTCAATCGACTACTTACACCGGCCTATGCAAATGAAACGCTTCAGGATTTGGGCGAATACCCAATCAGCAAGCTTCTGGGAAAGATGATCGTTGTAGACGGTAGGTTTGGAAGTAATGTAGTCAATAATATATTCCCGTTAATCAATTATTATAGACAAGGCTATGTACCTCTAACAAACAGCCCTCAAGCAGCAGATAGTGCTTATGAATATTCAAAATTTTTTGGTATTTCTGGGAACAGCTGGGACTACGTGGGCGCTGGTCCTTTGGGCATAATAAACACCTTTAACCGAGCGCAAGCTGCTTTGACTTATGACAACCTACAGGCTCCTTACGATCGAATAGCAACATATGGAAGATGGCTTAATCGTAGATATAAAGACAGTGTAATAACAAATATAAACCCAATTCATATGGTCAGTTCTGCAATGTTGCATGACAACGCAAACTCTTTTGAATATAATACCCACTCAAGCAGATACCTGGTATCTAGGATTTCCGACTGGAGATACTCCTCTCTTACTAAGCCGAGTCGCTGCTTTACTATTGCGGCTTTCGAGCAATTCAGCAGCTGGATGACCGATGCCGTTATAGATCTGAACCTTTGGCGCAACCCTGCGCCCAATAGTGCTAATATGGCCCGACGAACCAACCTCGAAAATGGCGAAGATGAAAATCGCATGTTAGGTATGGGTGATGCAAATTATGGTCAGCAAGTTCTTCAGGTAAGCCCCAACCCGGCCGGAGCACACTTTGACCTAACAGTGCAACAAGCAGCCGATATCATTATCACCGATATGCAGGGCCGTGCAATGGTAACCCGTCGGGTGGAAGCCGGCCTTACTGAAATTGATTGTAGACACTGGAACCCAGGTATTTACTTGGTGCGCAACACCAACACTGGTGAAGTGGTAAAGCTTCTGAAGCTTTAAGTCTCAGGAAGTTCCAGAATTCTGATTCCGACAAGAGTCTCCAGCCAAGCATTTGCGGGTCGGAGACTCTTGTTGCATTTGGGAGACTCCGTGTAAGTAGAACAAATGATCTTGGTTCGTTAAGGGTTCGTAAGCATAAGCGATTTGGCTCGCTCTCAAAAGAAGTTAGTGTGGCCAAGAAGCGCTTATTTCTGCTAATACTTTTGTGTCGCCTATGAAATCACTTGGTAAGATGATAGCAAGTAAGGAGTATTAAGGTCCATGATCTAAGGCGCAGGCTCATTCGGGCCAGATGATTAAATAAAAAAGTATGCTTACAGGATGTAACAGAGCGAACTGAAATAGGGAGTCCTTCCATTTCTTTTGTAGAGACTCATTAAGGAAAAGGATTTAAACAGCCTTCAATCGCAGTCCTGCAAATACTCCCTTCATTTATGCAACGCTAGCGCGGGTGTAATATCCTATCAGATCCTGGATGCGATGGGCCGCACGGTGCTGCACGGCACACAACTGGAGGCCCCGGGCCAGAGTGTGAATGTGAGTGGTCTTCCGATTGGGATGTACGTGTTGCGCCTGCAATGGTCTGGCGCTCCGGCTCCGGTGGTGTTGCCGTTCACCAAGCGGTAATCGCAGCACGCATTAGGGAAGGTATAGGACCCTCTTCTACCTACAAACGCCCGTCTGGTTGTTCGCATCCGGAAGGGCGTTTGCATGGCAGGGGATCTCTGAGCGGTGGCTTCCGGAAACAAGGGTAGCTGCGGATCTGGTCTTTTGGAATGCCTGCTTCCCGGGGGTCCTCACCGAAATAAAGTGGGTGCGCACTCAAATAAAATGTTTTCTCTCTCAAAATCCGGGAAGGTGCTTGCGGGTGCTCCAAGGCAGGAGTTGCTTTGCAGGATTCCCTTCCGGAAGACAGTTACCGAAGACAGTTACCGAAGACAGTTATTTAAGTTCCGGGAAACAGCACCAGATAAGTTATTCTCGGACAGACTTCTAGATTTTCACTTTTACTCTTCAAAACACCCGTTCCCATCATGGCCATAACCCTTTGGATTCAGCCCTACGCACGCACAGACTCTTTTGGCGGCACCTCATCAATTTCTAATGTCGATTCAGAATTATACGCCTTTCAATGCAGTGTATAGCGCCCTAAATGGAGATATCCATTTGTAATGCGTTCCAGTCCTGTAACAAAAGCTAGATAATTCAGGTCGCGTCGCATCCGCTTCGGATACTTGCTGTTTACGTTCTCATCTTTTATTTCCCTTTAACCTTTTTACATGAACAAACATCGTTCACTCATTTTTACCCTGGCACTGCTGCTCGGCAGCATAGGTGCTATGGGTCAACCCGGCACTCAATTGGGTGGTAGCTATCCCCAAGCGCTTAGCGAAAAGGGCGCCTGCATACTGTTAACCTCTGGTGGCTATTACCTACCGGCGGGAACTAAGTGGAATAACGGACAGGCATACCAGGCACCAGCTTCGAATTTAAATCCGTCCTTACTTACCTCCGTTTGGAAATCTGTCGCGGAAGATTTTGCACCATTCAACGTTACAGTAACCACAAATGACAGCATATTTAATACATTTGATAAAACACGTAGAATACGCTGTATCATTTCGCCGGAGAGTGCTGAGACGATTGGTTATGAACCAATGTGATCTGAGCAAGACGAAAAGATAGCCTGTAATGCCCTTCCACCAGGACGCACGGTAAACACAAAAGGCGGCTATTACGGTGATACCAGTGCATTATGCTGGGTATTTAAGGATGTGGCTATTACTAATATTAGTAATGTCATCACTTCACAGCATTGCGCAGACCTTTGCAGTCATGAGTTAGGTCATGTATTTGGCTTGGGCCATTGGACCCGCACCTATGGTAAAAGAATGTATGGATTAAATAAGGCTATGTGGGCTCCTATAATGGGCGCAATGGGCTCGAGGATAAGGCATTGGTCCACAAATATAGATAATAATTCTATGATTAATTCTAAATATACCTCTAACGACCTTTACGTCATTGAAACTGCCATTCAGAACCAGCAAATCGGCATTTCCGGTTACAGGAAAGGCAGTTATGGCAACCATTACACCAGGTCATCATATATAGCATTAAATACCGTTACTGTTGAAAAAGGCAACAATCACGTGGCAACATTTAATGGCAAGGGTATAATCAAGCAAAAAAAACAAGCTCAAAACTTCACTTTTTCTGTGTCTAACAAAGGCCTCCTCTCTATGGCCCTAAAAACGATAAAAAGAGACCGCCTTCCCCACGAGGTAAAACGGCATGGAAACATCCGATTAAGTTGCAACTTATATAAAGTGGTTGGGACAGTGAATGACATTAACAAGGGACTTTCACTTATTGGCGTTTATGACTCTGATACTGCTAACTATAATGCCCCATTGGATATTAAATTCCAACAAACATTGGAAGCAGGAGAATATGTAATTTCTGTTACGGGTAAAGAGTACCTTCCGTACTTTTCAAATTACGGATCATTAGGTTCATTCAATATAGAGGGCGACCATGATACATCTATGATGAACCCGTTGCTTAGGGTTCCAATATACATGTCGTTCGCACACATGAATCGTATTGGACAACCATTTTCTTATGTTGAGGGAAACCACAATGCAGCAAATACAAGAATTAATATCAATGGTTTTTATGCACACTCGACATCTTCTTTTGGATCCATTCAAAGAAACGTTCCCGGTTACGAAGCTGAGCTTTACGAAGGCAAGGATTGTTCCGGGCGCTCCCTAGTCCTTTACGATACTGATGAAGACCTGTCTGATAACCCATTCGACACCTTCAGCGGGTGGGACCAGCACGTGCAGTCGATTGCTGTTCGTAAGGCCCGCAGTGCCACTGCTTATCAGGGCACTAATTACGGGCAGGGATCTGTCCCATTGATTGAAGGCGAGTATGACCAGTATACGCTTGAATCCATGGGCTTGGACTCTGCTTCCCTGTCCTCTCTTAACGTCCGCCACGGCTATGAGGCGCAGCTTTACAGCGGTGACGATTTTACCGGCCCGTCCCTATTGCTCACCGCCGATGTTCCCAACCTGGCAACCAAAGCCTTTCCAACCGTTGGCACCTGGGACAACCGCGCCCGTTCCCTCATCGTCCGCAAAATCGGTACCCCTGTCGTCACCGCATTCAACGACTGCAACAGCTTCACCGCCAATCCAATACCACTTACCGAAGGCGCCTACACTGCCAGCGACCTACAAGCCCGCGGACTCAGTCTTAAATCCCTGTCTTCTCTGAAAGTAACCGCTGGTTACGAAGCCATGCTCTACGCCAGAGATACCTTCCAGGGCGACTTCAAATCCATCACCGCCAACAGAAACTGCCTCGACTTACCGCCGGCCGGAGAAGTCAACTGGAACGATAAAGCCGCCTCGCTGATCGTACGCAAGTATCAGCCTACGGCCGTCACCCTCTTCAACGACTGCAACAACTTCACCACCGCTCCTGTCCCGCTGACCGAAGGGTTCTACACCGTAGCAGCCCTCAAGGCCCGCGGACTGGACTCGGCCACCCTGTCTTCCCTGAAGGTCAACGCCGGATACGAAGCTGTCCTCTACGCCCAGGATGACCTGGAAGGCGATTCCTTGGTGGTCAACGCAAACACCGACTGCCTGGAGACTCAGGGCTGGAACGACCGGGCCTCCTCCCTGTGGGTGCGCGCCCTGCCCAAAGCCGTAGGATGGGTGTATGAGAATGCCAACTACAATAACGGCATCGCAGGACTGGCCCTGCCTACCGGCAGCTACAATATGGCTGCACTGAGCGCCAAAGGCATTGCCAACGATGTCATCACCTCTCTCAAAGTCGATTCCGGATACGAGATGGTTCTGTACCAAAACGACAACTTCTCCGGTGACTCTCTCATCCTGGCCGCCAACAATACCGACCTATCCACCTACGCGCTGGGCAGCGGCAACTGGGACAACCAGGTCACTTCCCTGCGCATCCGCCAGGCCGCAGGCAGCGCAACAGCACAACTCTACCACAGGATCTTCTTTGCAGGAAACCAGACCGCACTGGCTTCGGGTAGCTATACCAAAACGGCTCTGGCCGCTCGTGGCCTGGCCAACGACTCTCTTAACTCTTTAAAGATAGCCCCAGGCTATGAGGCCGTTCTCTACGAGCATGACAACTTCACCGGAGACTCCCTGATCCTGACCGGCAACGCCCAGCGCCTGGATGCCTATGCCAGTATGAACACCACCGGCTGGGACAAAAAAACAACCTCTTTACGCATCAGCGCCGCGCCGATGCCCGTCGTGAGCACCACCGGTGGGGCCAACGCTTGGGGCCCTGCCCCGCTGCTTCCCCAAGGCAATTATAACTATGCGGCCCTGCGGGGAAGAGGTATCAACAACTTTGGCATCACCTCCCTTACCTTCCTGGAGAAGGGCTACGAGGCCGTCCTTTACAGCGGTCTGAACTTTGACTCGGACTCGGTCGTGGTGCCCGGCGGCACCCTGCCGTTCCTGAACGGACTGCTGACCAGCAGCGGAAGTCAGATCACCGTGCACTCTCTGCGCATCCGGACCGCAAGTCCGGATATGGCCATCGCCTACACCGATTGCAGCTATAGCGGCAGCAGTGCTCGACTGCCACAAGGCACCTATCCGCTCCTGCTGCTGCGGGCCATGGGCATCGGCAACGATACGCTCTCCTCTCTGCGCGTGGCCTCCGGATACGAAGCCGTCCTCTTCGACAACAGCACTCTGAACGGAGATTCCCTGATCATCGGCGGCGATAACGCCTGCCTCACCGATCAGGCCCAGGTAGCCGGCTTCGGCAACTGGAACGACCGCACCTCCTCGCTGGTCATCCGCCCCAGCGCAACAGCGGTTGCCACCGTGTACCGCAATACTAATTACGGCGGCTCCGCAGCAGCACTGCCCGCAGGCAACTACACGATGGCCGCCCTTAAAACCAGAGGGATGTCCAACGACCAGATCCGGTCTATGAACATCACAAGTGCTGCACACGAAGTCGTCCTCTACGAGCACGACAACTTTACCGGCGACTCCTTGGTACGCAGGGGCAGCTTTGCAGATCCCAACCTGGCTAACACACCGGCTGCCGGTGGGGCCAACTGGGCCGCACGTGCTACCTCGCTGCGTATTCGTGCCGCTTCCGTAGCGCAGATATTTACCGGTATCGACTACCGTGGTACCGCAACCAAGTTGCCCATCGGTAACTATACGATGGCCACATTGGCTGCCAAAGGGATCAGCGATAAAACTATTCGCTCCCTGGCCCTGGAAGGCGGCTACCGGATGGTGCTCTACCGGAACGACAACTTTACCGGTGATTCCCTGACCTTCATCGGCCATGAAGACAATCCCAATCTGGCCAACAATCTGATGGCTGGCGGAGCCAACTGGAGTGCTCAGGCCTCTTCCCTGCGACTGGATGTGGCAGGTGCCGATGTAATCCGTCTCTACGAAGACTGTTATGGGATCGGCAGCTGCATTTCGCTGCCCGAAGGTGTGTTCCTGAAGTCTGATATGCAGAAGCGTGGCTACCGGGACAACTCCAACTCCTCGATAGATGTTGTTCCGGGTTACCGGGTGATCAGCTATCAGGATGAGGTGAACCAGGGAGCCAGCTTCCCTGCCGATTTATGGAGCCCGTGCCTGACGGCGATGCAATACTCCAATGGCGCAGTCGCCAACGACGCCAGTTCGGCGTACAAGGTGTTCCGCAAGCCCACTTCTGGTCTGAACCGTATCAGTGGCACTGGTACCGATGAAACGGCTCCGGCATTCCCATCGGTCACTGATCGGACGCAGCGGATGCTATTGAGCCCGAACCCAGCTACAGAGCGCTTTACCCTTTCGGTGCAACAGCCCGCCAACATCACCGTGACCAATCTGCAGGGACAGGTGATTCTGATGCGCCGGGTCGAAACCGGACAAACGATCATCGATTGCAGTGGCTGGAGCACAGGCCTGTACTTGGTGAGAAACAACAATACCGGTGAGGTCCTCCGCTTCTCCAAGCAATAAGTAGATAAGCAATAGGACTGGTTCTATTAATAAAAAGCCCCCGGCGCCCTCTTAAGCGTTGGGGGCTTTTTTATAAGTACCATACGTATGGATCGATTACCGGATACCACAGACTCATCTCAGTTCCGAGTGGTCGAAAGCGGTCGCAGGACTATCAGAAATGATTCCGGTTCGCATCCAATATACACCGGCGCCCTTCCGGAAAGATTCCCGGCCTGCGGTGGCTGTAATATCTTAGCGCCCATTCCGGAAGCATCATGCGGCAGGTTTTCAACAAATTCAAACAATTCCAACAATCGGAGGCTCTAGAGCCGATGCTGTCCTGGGGGATCCGGATGGGACTGGCGTTGGTGGTACCGCAACTGATCGGCGTAGCCACCGGTTATTTTAGGGAATCGGTCTGGGTGGGCCTGATTGCAGAGGGATTGTGCTGGGTAGAACTCAAAGGCTCGATTGCCCAGCGCATCCAGGTCGTTCTGGGCGGTATTCTGATTTCCCTGCTGGCCGCCCTGACCGGCACGCTCACCAGTGCATCGGTGCTTCTTTCTACCGGATTGATGTTTGGCGTTGGACTGGTTTCCGGATTGTTCAAGAATCTGGGCGACCGGGGATCAGGTCTGGCGATCTGCGTGTACGTGAGTTATATCATCAGCAATGCCATTCCGGTAACTGATGCCAATGCGCTGGGCATGCGACTGGTGCTCACGGCCATCGGCGGCGGTTGGTATCTGCTACTGGCGCTCACCTTCTCGGCCACATTGCGACAACACGAGCCGTACCGGCGGTCGATCGGGCTGATTTGGCGTAGTGTAGCCCGACTGCTGGAAGCCGTATCACAGGGCTGGAACGATAAAGGTCCCCGGAGTGGTCTTCAGGTGATTTACCGCAACGAGATCGCCGTCCGGAAAGCAATCGACGAGTCGCTGGCTTTTTACCAGCCGCTGGCGGCCGATGTGGGTGCCGATGCTACGCCGGAATTTCAGTTGGCCGCCATCCGCAAATCCACTGCACTGGTAGCGGCACAGATTGTAGCGATGAGCGAAGCTACAGAGGGCCTGCGACTCCGGCAGGTCGATCCTGAGGTACGACAGGTGGTATATGCTATCCACCGGACGCTGACGCAGGCGTCGCTCCGGCTGAGCTCGTATGTGGTGTCGTTGCTTCCGGAAGAAAGTTTGCTGTTGCAGAACCGGTTGCTGCGGGTGCGGGAACTGGCAGCAGTGCTGGAGCAACAACTTCAGGTAAAAACGCTTCCGGAAGTTGAACAGGCAGCATTCCGGCGGGTGAGTATTCTGGCGGGCCGGGTCACGCGGCTGATGGAACATATCCTGGAGCGCCTGGGCGGTGCCGATCCCGAAAAGCGGGTGTACCGGTCGTACTCGCTGCTCAAGACCATTTACGTGTTGCATCCGGGGCAGCTGTTCCGCTCGCTGCGGTTGCTGCTCAATACCCGGACGGAACATTTCCGGTATGCCTTGCGACTGGGCATTGCCTCGGCGGTGGCGATGGCCTTTTCCAAGCTGCTGCCCGGCAGTCATAATTACTGGATTCCATTTACGGTGATCCTTATTAGCCAGCCCTATATCGGTGCAACACTGGCCAAGGCGCGCGACCGGCTGGTGGGAACGGTCACCGGCGGCGTGGTCGGCGGGTTGTTTTTGCTGCTGCCGAATGTCTTTCTGTTACAGGAGGTGCTGCTGTTTGTCGCTTCGGTATTGATGGTGGTATACGTCCGGAAAAACTATGCAATTGCGGCATTCTTTATCACCATCTCACTGGTATTACTGCTGGATGTAGAACAGGTGGCCGATGTGGAGGTGATTCTGGTACGGGCGATCAGCACGATGGTGGGAGCGGCCATTGCAGTGTTATCGGGCTTTATGCTATTACCGGTCTGGGACAAAAAGAAGCTTCCGGAACATCTGGCCGACGCGTTGCTCCGAAACCGCGACTACCTGGCCTTTACCTACAGCGGTGCCGGCCGGACGGAGAACTGGACGCGTTACAAGCGACTGGCGGAGACGGCCAACAGCAAGGCATTTGAATCCTTGCAGCGGTACTTGGAAGAGCCGGACGGCAAACAAAAACTGTTTGTACAGCCCTACCAGTTGCTGACGCACAATGTGCGCATCACCCGCGACCTGACGCAGATTCACCTGGAGCGGGAAACGGTGATTCCGGAAGCAATGCTGGTTCCGGCGGCTTCCTCGGGAACACTTCTGAACGACATTTGGCCACGGCTGGAGCGTGTGATTGCCAAATATGCCCAACAGGTTGGGCGACAGCCCGATCTTCCTGTTACACCAGTTACGGCAACAGCCGGCAGCGTCATTGAAATTGAACTGCTGCAAAAAATCAGTACCGAGCTACAGGCCATGGAAAGCACTTTGATCCGGTAACGACGTATTCCGGAACAGTACACAAAAAAGCGGCGTATTTCTACGCCGCTTTTTTGATGCTTCTTATAAGGTGAATGCCCAATTACCGCTTCATGCCGGTTTTGGATTCCATGCTCAATGTGGCATGCGGCACCGCGCGGAGGCGAGCTTTATCGATGAGTTTACCGCTCACCCGGCAAATACCATAGGTTTTGTTTTCGATGCGTACCAGCGCTTTTTCCAGGTTGTTGATAAACTGGATCTGGCGGCTGGCCAGGTTGGCTACCTGCTCTCGGTCTTGCGCACCTGAGCCGTCTTCCATATTCTGGTAGCGGTTGTCGGTATCATCGGTACCGGCATCGCCCCGATGGGTCATCAGGCTCTGGAAATACGCCAGATCTTTCCGGGCAGTTTCCAGCTTACGGTTGACCAGCTCCCGGAACTCGCCCAGTTCTTCATCGCTGTATCGATAGACCGGTCCAGCTACGTCTTCCTGACGATCGAGCAGGGAACGGGTAAATTCCGGACTGTAATTGATCATCGTACGGCTGTCGTCTTCCTTTTTTTGCTCGGTCGGACGGTGTGCGATGATAATAGGCGTCTTTTTAGGCTCCAACGAAAACGTAGGCCGTGGTGCCGGACTGGGCTGTGGTGCTGGTTGCGTACGGGCCGCAAACTCGGCAGCCGTAATCACCTTTTTTACCGGCTCTTTGGTTTTTTTGGGCTTTTTAGGTGTTACTGGTTTTGCAGGTGCTTCTACAGGCTTGACAGCAACTGGTTTTTCAGCCGCAGCTACTACCTTAACGTCCTTAGCAGCGGTCTTGGCAGGCGCCTTTGCTACCGGTGTTTCTTTTTTGGCAGGAGTGACAGGTGCCTTAGTGGCTTTTGCAGGAGCAGTTTCTTTTACAGGAGCAGCTTTTGCAGGAGCGGTTTCTTTCTTGGCGGGAGCTTTAACCACCGGAACAGCTACCTTTTTGGCAGGTGTTGCAGGGGCTTTAGCCGCTTTTACAGGAACGGTCTCTTTGGCAGGAGTCGCTTTTTTAGCAGGAGTTGCTTCTTTTTTTGGAGGAGTAGATTTCAAAGGAGCCTTTGCAGCAGGTGCTGCTTTTGCGGGTGCTGCTTTCGCAGCCGTTGCGCTTTTAGAGGCCGGCTTGGTTGCTTTAGCCATGGCTTACGCGGAGGATTTAGAGATAAAAACTTTTACCGTTGCATCAGCAACGTCAATATCGGTGCTCTGGGCAGTCACGGAACCTACCCGCAGCACGTCGGCAAGCACTTCGGCTTTAATATAATCAGCATACTGCGCCAGGGCATCGGTAAGCACTTCGCTTTCCCCGATTTCCAGCGCAATCCGATCGGTCAGGGACAAGCCCATGTCTTTACGCATTTTCTGCACCCGGTTCACCAGTTCCCGGGCTGTTCCTTCAGCCAGGAGTTCAGGCGTCAGGGTAATGTCGAGGGCAGCCGTAAGCGTGCCTTTGGAAGCAATACTCCAGCCGGGCACATCTTCCGCCAGGATGGAAACATCTTCCGGAAAGATGGTGGCAGTCGAACCATCAGGCAGTTGCAGCTCATACCGGCCTTCTGCTTCCAACCGATTGATTTCGGCGGTCGGTAAGGTCGTTAGCAGAGCAGCGGCCGTTTTCATATTGGCCCCCAGCCTGCCACCGAGCGTTTTGAAATTCGGCTTGACTTTCTTCTGAATGAGACTGTTGTCGCCTTCCAGATACGCAAATTCCTTTACATTCACTTCCGAGCGGACCAGTTCAGCCACGGCTTCGATCTGGGCACGCATATTGGCATCCAGCACCGGAATCAGCGCTTTTTGCAGCGGCTGCCGCACTTTGATGCCCACCTTTTTCCGGATGGACAGCAACAGCGAGGACAAATCCTGTGCGATATGAGTACGGGCTTCCAGTTCAGTATCGATCAATGCCGGATCGGCTTCCGGAAAATCAGACAGGTGAACGGACTCGGTCATGCCTTCGTTTTCACCCCGCAGGTTGCGCCAGAGCCAGTCGGCAAAGAACGGCGCTATCGGTGCAATCAGTTGGGAGATCGTTTTCAGGCACTCAAACAACGTCTGGAACGCGCTGATCTTGTCTTCATTATACTCGCCTTTCCAGAACCGACGGCGGTTGAGACGTACATACCAGTTGCTTAGATTCTCGTCCAGAAACTCTTCGGTCAAACGGCCGGCAGTCGTCGGCTCATATTCATCGTAGGCAGCGGTTACCTGTTGAACGAGGGTATGCAGCGCAGAGAGAATCCAGCGGTCAGCTTCCGGACGATCAGCGTATGGAATCTGTGCCTCCGTGCCGGAAAATCCGTCTACATTGGCATACAGGGCCAGAAACTGGTAGGTATTGAACAGCGTACCGAAAAACTTACGCTGCACCTCGCCGATCCCGTCCAGATCAAATTTGAGGTTGTCCCAGGGCGACGACGCCGTTACCAGATACCAGCGGGTGGCATCGGCTCCAAACTGATCGATGGTTTTGAACGGATCCACCACATTGCCCAGCCGCTTACTCATTTTCTGACCGTTCTTATCCAGAACCAGTCCGTTGGATACGACGGTTTTGTACGCTACCGAGTCAAACAGCAATACGCCGAGCGCATGAAGGGTATAGAACCAGCCACGGGTCTGATCAACGCCTTCGGCGATAAAATCAGCCGGGAAGGCCTCGCCTGCGTCAATTTTTTCGTTGTTTTCGAACGGGTAATGCCATTGGGCATACGGCATCGCACCGCTGTCGAACCATACGTCAATCAGATCCGGTTCGCGGCGCATCCGCCGGCCTTGGCTATCGACGAGTTCAATCTTATCTACAAAAGGCTTGTGTAGATCGAACCGGGTTTGAGTCGTATCGTTGAGCAATGCTTTTAGGTCATCAGCCGTTGGCGTTGCAGTACCGGTCAGCGTAGGGGTCTGAGACAAGCCCAGTGCCCCGTCGGCAGCCTGCATTTCAGCAATCAGTTCAGCTACGGAACCAATACATTTAGTTTCCGGGGTATCGGTATCTACGGTAACCCATACCGGCAGCGGGGTGCCCCAGTAGCGGCTGCGGCTGAGGTTCCAGTCCACCATGTTTTCCAGCCAGTTACCGAAACGGCCTTCGCCGGTAGCGGCTGGTTTCCACTGAATGGTTTTGTTGAGCGCCACCATCCGCTCCTTGGCGGCCGTGGTCCGGATAAACCAGGCATCCAGCGGATAATAGATCACCGGCTTATCGGTACGCCAGCAATGGGGATAGGTGTGTTCGTATTTCTCGATCTTAAACGCGTGGCCACTGGTTTTCAGGGCCACGGCGATATCCACGTCTACTTCCTTATAATCGGCAGCGTTGGTGTAATCTTTAATGAACCGTCCGGAAAGTTCACCCAGTCCGTCTACAAACCGGCCCTGCCGGTCTACGAGATTGAGCAGGCCCAGATTGTTTTGCTTGCCAACTTTATAGTCATCCGCGCCAAAAGCCGGAGCCGTGTGTACGATTCCGGTTCCATCTTCGGTGGTTACAAAATCGCCGGTGATAACGCGAAACGGATCGCCCCCACTCTTTTCGGTCGTGTTGGCTTCGTGCGGGATCAGCTGCTCGTAACGCAGGCCTTCCAGATCGCGGCCTTTGAAACGCGACAGGATGCGCCAGGGCAACAGTTTGCTTTCTTTAGTATGGCCGTCGAAATCGCCGTTTTCGCCTTCAGGCTTAAAATATTTACCCAAAAGTGCTTCAGCCAGTACGACCGCTACCCGATCCGCCGTGTAGGGATTGAAGGTTTCGATCAGTACGTAATCGATATTGGGACCGACGGTAAGGCCGAGGTTGGCAGGTAACGTCCACGGGGTAGTCGTCCAGGCCATGAAATACACCGGCAGATCGCCCGCAGCAGTGAATAGTTCCGGAGTTCCGGAAGCCCGGAACATCGCTACGACCGTTGTATCCTTGACGTTTTTATACGTACCGGGCTGGTTCAACTCATGGCTCGACAAACCGGTACCGGCTGCCGGGCTGTAGGGCTGGATAGAAACACTTTTATACAGCAAGTTCTTATCGAACAGTTGCTTCAGGCACCACCACAGCGTTTCGATGTATTTATTTTCGAACGTGATGTACGGATGATCGAGATCCACCCAATATCCGATACGCGTCGTCAGATCGTCCCACTGCGCTTTGTAGCGCATGACGGCTTCGCGGCATTTGAGGTTGTACTCTTCTACCGAGATTTTGACACCAATATCTTCTTTGGTAATGCCAAGTTCTTTTTCAACGCCCAGCTCTACCGGAAGGCCATGTGTATCCCATCCGGCTTTACGGGCCACCTGGAAACCGCGCATGGTTTTATACCGGCAGACCAGATCTTTAAGGGTCCGGCTGATGACGTGGTGGATACCTGGCAATCCGTTGGCCGACGGGGGTCCTTCGTAGAACACGAACGGGCGCGCGCCTTCCCGACCCGAAACCGATTTTTTAAAAACCGATTCAGACTGCCAAAAATGAAGAATCTCTTGCTGAAAAGCAGCCGGATTCAGAAATTTGTATTCAGGAAATAATTTCGCCATGTGGCAGATGCCCCTTCTATTTTTTGCGCGCGAAGGTACGGCTTATTTTTGGGAATCGGTTTTTCCAATTGTAAAGCGTTTTAAAGTATTCATTGTTTGAACATATTAATTGTTGGAGGTGGTTTAAGTGGCATTCTGGTCAGTGCTGAACTCCGAAAGCATGGAATTCCACATCAGGTTGCTCATCCACTAACTGATTTTAGCGGTACCGGTGCCTCGAGTGGGATTCTGAATCCGGTTATGGGCCGCAAGTATACACAGGTGCCGCATTGGGAACTGCTGTGGCCTGCCTGCGAAGCGGCTTACCGGCACTTGGAACAGCTGTTGCAGGTACCCCTGCTGAATCCGGCCGTTATTCTTAAACGACATAGCAGCGAAGACGATGCTGTTTTCTGGCAGCAACGAGTACAGGCCGTTTCGGACTACTTATCGGACGCAACTGTTCCGGAACTTGCGATGGCCTGGCAGTTGGACACGCCCTATTCATATGGCGTAACCCAGCATGCCTTTCAGCTTCATAGCCACCGATTGCAGAAAGCGTATCTGGCATTGCTGGCCGCCGAAGGCAACCTGATTGAGAATTCAGTTCCGGAACGCAACCAAAATGAGGATCCTTCCGGTCCTATTAGTTTTAACGACACAGCGTTCACCCACATTATCTTTTGCGAAGGCCGAAATACCCTAAACCGCCCCGAATGGGCATTCCTACCGCTTTCGGTCAATAAAGGCCAGGCTCTGGTAGTGGATTTTGAAGCGGCATTACCCAGAAACGGGATCATTAAATGTGGAAAAGAGCTTACCCTCTGTCCATACGGAGACCGGTACTGGTGGGCCGGCGCATCGTTTGAATGGAAGTTTGATACCGACGGTCCTACCGACGTATTTCGGGAGCAGACCCTGCAACGGATTCAACAGTATACGTCTATACCCTTCCGGATTCTTGAATCGTTGAGCGGGTTTCGGGTGTCGGCCCAGGACCGGACGGCTGTTGCCGGCTGGCATCCGAAAAAAAAACAATTCGGCATTTTAAACGCTTTAGGCACCAAGGGCGTCTTACAGGCTCCCCATGCAGCCAAAGCACTTGTAAATACACTCCTTGCCGGAAAATTCATCCACAACCCATTTGCGTTGGAACGGTTCAGAAGTTCATAACAATTATCAACTGTCACCGTTTTTACATTTAAGGGATTTTTGGACGAAATCCGGTGTTTTTAGGGGTAGATTTGCCTGTGTAAGGCCTGTTCGTTGTTTTTTATGCCAAATACCTTTTTGGAAAACCAATTTGTTGTTGCAGTGCTTTGTCCGGATGCAAATTTTACACATCTGTTGGAGGAAGCCCAGAAAAACAATTTTACGGTTCTGGAAATGATCCCGTTCAGTAAAAATGTTATTGACCTCTCGACTCAAAGCCGGGGCAAGCCTATCTTTTTTGTCTACGGTGAAGGCAAATCCATCTTGGCTACCTCCGAAACCGAAATTGCGTCCGGCCTTCAAAGCTGCTAGTCCTGCCTTTCGCCCCGTATGCCCGATTCTATTCGCTACCAGCAACTGAACGACACGTTGCGTTCGCACAACGTTCAACTCATTGCCGTTTCCAAAACCAAATCGGTTGCCGAAATCAAAGCGCTCTACGAGCTGGGCCAGCGGGATTTTGGTGAAAATTACGCGCAGGAACTGGTTGAGAAAGCACCTCAGCTTCCGGATGATATCCGTTGGCATTTCATCGGCCACCTTCAGAAAAACAAAGTCAAGTACATCATCCCGTTTGTTCACCTGATTCATTCGGTGGATAGTTATGAACTGCTGGCCGAGATTGAAAAACGAGCCGCCAAAGAATCCCGCATCATCCAGGTGTTGCTGGAACTCAAAGTAGCCGAAGAAGAAAACAAGCACGGCCTCACCGAGCATCAACTCATCCGCTTACTGGATCAGTGGACGGCGCAGGAAGCTGATTTCGCCCACATCCAAATTGCTGGCTTAATGGCGATGGCTTCGTTGACCGAAGATCAGGCCCAACTGGCGACTGAGTTTACCCGTGCCCGGACCGCATTCGAGCATTTCCGGAATACCTCCTTTTTTGCCAAACCTGCCTTTACGATTTTATCAATGGGCATGAGCAGCGACTATGAACTGGCGATTGCGAACGGCAGTACAATGGTGCGTATCGGAAGTCTGCTGTTTGGCGCCCGGACGTTACGGAACGCTTAGTTCTATGGTCCGCTCACAGAAGCTGTACTCCCGTGGGTCGTTGCTGCCCACGATCAGTAATCGGCCGGTACCGTAGGCCTGGATCCAGTTCAGGTATTGCGCGATACCGGCATCGTCCAGATTGGTACATGGCTCGTCCAGCAGAACAACGGGCGTATCGGCAAATAACGCCAGCGCCAGCTTGACGCGTTGTTTCATTCCGGACGAAAAATCGGCCAGCATTTTGTGCCGGGCCGCGTTCAGTCCCAGCAGTTCCGGAATCTGCGAAAGCGAGATCTGCGGAAGCAGCTTTTTAAACTTAAAATGAAACTGAAGGACTTCCTCCAGCGTCAGTTCTTCGACCAGCTCAATGCCAGGCGCACACACAGACGTATACTGATACACCAGTTCCGGAGCCAGCGGTGCGCCGGTTTCCGAGAGTTGCCAGGTGAGGTTGCCTTCGCTGAGGCTTTGCAATCCGGCTAATGAACGCAGAAGCGTACTTTTTCCGGAACCGTTGTGACCCAGGATCGCGACCCATTCAGGGGTTTCCAGCCGAAGATTCAGCTTCCGGAATACCCATTGCTTTTTATAACGTTTGCCTCCGTCCTCAAGAGAGATCTTCACTGATACGACGCGTATAGCCGCGCATAATTCCACGGCCGGTTTCCCGGATAAAAGAAATGATCTCATCGCGTTCGTCTGACACGGGGATGTCGGCTTCGATCAGGCTGAGCGCCTTGCTGACATTGTAGCCGCGTACAAATAAAATGCGGTAGATGTTTTGAATCTGGTTGATGGTTTCCGTGCTATACCCGCGACGCTTCAGCCCTACCGAGTTGACGCCTACATACGAAAGCGGCTCACGGGCTGCTTTCACATATGGAGGGACATCTTTCCGGACCAGCGAACCGCCGGTTACAAAGGAATGAGACCCAATCCGTACAAACTGCTGCACGGCTGTAAGGCCTGCCAGCACCACATAATCGCCTACCGTGATATGGCCCGCAAGGGTGGTATTATTCGAGAAAATGCAGTTTCGGCCAATCACACAATCATGTGCGATATGACTGTACGCCATAATCAGGCAGTGAGGACCAACCCGGGTAAAGCCGCGGTCAGAGGTCCCTCTGTTGATCGTCACACATTCCCGTAGCGTCGTATGATCCCCGATATAGGTTAGGGTATCCTCACCTTTGAACTTCAGATCCTGCGGAATGGCAGAGACGACGGCCCCCGGAAAAATACTGACGCCTTTTCCGATCCGGGCTCCATCCATAATCGTCACATTACTACCAATCCAGGAACCTTCCCCAATTTCTACATTGGCATGAATGGTCGAAAAAGGATCAACGCGCACACCAGAGCCGATTTTTGCTTCAGGGTGGATATAGGTCAGCGGATGAATCATGAAAGAGAACAGATCATTGGGAAAGGTAGAAACCAAAACCGGAGTGACAATGGAAGTATTTCAGAGAAAACGCAGTTGAAACCGTTTTCCCCTAACAGCGCAGCATAAACTTTAGCGTTTATCCCGACGAACGATCTGAGCCACCAGATCCGCTTCCGTTACCAGGCGGTTGCCCACATAGGCGGTCGCATGCATCTCACAGATGCCCCGGCGGATCGGATTGGTCATTTCCAGCTTCAGCAGCAAGGTATCGCCCGGCAATACCTTGTGCTTAAACTTGGCTTTGTCGATTTTGATAAAGTAGGTATCGTAGTTTTCCGGATCCGGAATATTGTTGAGCGCCAGAATACCCCCGGCCTGTGCCAGCGCTTCAATCTGCAACACGCCCGGCATGACCGGATTGCCCGGGAAATGGCCCGGGAAAAATGGCTCGTTGTAGGTTACGTTTTTCAGTCCGACTACATGTGAATCAGACAACTCGATGATCTTATCGACCAGCAAAAACGGAAACTTATGCGGCAGCGACTTTGCAATATGGTTGATGTCGTAGACAGCCGGCTGGTTGGGATCGTACTGCGGCACATCGCCCTGTCCTTTGTTCTTTTTGATAAAGGCTTTAATCTGACGGGCAAACTCTACATTGGCCGCATGACCGGGCCGGGAGGCAATGATATGGGCATTGATGGGCGCACCAACCAGCGCCAGATCCCCTACGATATCCAGCAGCTTGTGACGGGCCGGCTCGTTCGGGAAATGCAACTGGAGGTTATTCAGGATGCCTTCCGACTTAACCTCCATGGAAGGCTTGCCAAAAACGGTTGCCAGGCGGTTCAGTTCTTCCTGGTTTACCGGCCGGTCGACGACTACGATGGCATTGCTCAGGTCACCGCCTTTGATCAGGTTGTTGGCCAGCAGGTATTCCAGTTCATGCAGAAAAGAGAACGTACGGCAGGCCGCAATCTCAGTTTCAAATTCGCCCAGATGGCGCATGGCCGCATGTTGGGTACCCAGCACCGGCGAGTTAAAGTCAATCAGCGTGGTGACCGAATAATGATTGGCCGGTACGGCCAGCATATCCACATTCTTCACCGGATCGTAGTAATGAATGTGGGTATCCAGGGTATAGACAATACGCTTGGCATCCTGCTGCTGGCGGCCGGCTTCCTGAAGCACGTTCAGGAACGGCATGGCCGAGCCATCCATAATCGGCACTTCCGGACCATCAATTTCAATCAGGGCATTGTCGATTTCCAGGCTGTAGAGCGCCGCCATCAAATGCTCAACGGTTGAAACCCGTGCCTCCCCATTTTCCAGCGTCGTGCCCCTGGACGTGTCGGTTACATAATCCACGTCTGCTTTCACCACCGGACGGCTGTCCAGATCAGTCCGCTGAAACCGGATGCCATGTCCCGGATTGGCCGGCAGGATATTCAGGGTCACCTGTGCGCCCGTGTGCAGTCCGGTTCCGGAAAGCGTTACTTTTTGAGCCAGCGTATGCTGCTGGGGAACAGAAGAAGTGCAAATTTTCGTCAAAACACAATCGATTTATAAAACCACTGCATACCAATCAGGACCGTTAAGCCTGTTCAGCGCCGGAGTCAAGTTTTTGTAAAAGCAAGGCAACCGTTTTCTCCAACTGGTGAATCTGTTGCTGCATCTGCGGCAAATTTCTGTAAACCGCAGCACTTTTCATGGACGCTTTATATTCAAAGGCCGGTGCGCCGTTCAACGCGGTTCCGGAAGTCGTTACCGTCTTCGCCACCCCACTCTGCGCATTGATGCGGGTGCCATCCGCGATTTGCAGGTGACCGGCAATGCCGACCTGCCCGCCCAGCATACAGCCGCTGCCGATTTTGGTACTTCCGGAAATCCCGGTCTGTGCCGCAATCACCGTCGCCTGACCAATTTCCACATTATGCGCAATCTGCACCAAGTTGTCCAGCTTCACACCGTCTTTGATGTGCGTGGCCCCCAGCGTAGCCCGGTCGATGGTCGTATTGGCGCCGATTTCTACGTCGTTGCCGATGATTACATAGCCAGTTTGAGGTACTTTTTTGAATGAACCGTCCGGTTGCGGGGCAAAGCCAAAGCCATCGGCCCCAATCACGGCTCCGGCGTGGATCATGCAGTTTTCACCGATTTTACACCCTTGATAGATACGCACGCCGGGATGCAGCACCGTACCCTTTCCGATCGTTACGTTTTCGCCCACGTAGCAGCCCGGATAGATCCGCACGTCTTCGGCAATGCGCACACCTTCAGCTATATAGCTAAAGGCACCTACGTAGGCCGTTTCAGGAACGGTAGCCGTCTGCGCTACCACAGCGGGCTGCTCAATGCCGCGTTTGGTTCCGGAAGCGCTCATCTGCTGATACACTTCCAACAATTTGGCGAAGGCGCTGTACGGATCGGGTACGCCAATAAGCGTGGCCGTTTCCGGAGCCTCCGCTTCCAGCAGTCCCTCTGATACAATCACGATCGAAGCGCCGGTTGTTTTCAGGTAGGACTCGTACTTGGGATTGGCAATAAAAGACAAGTCGCCGGCTGCCGCATCTTCGATTTTGCCCACATTGGTTACCGCCGCATCGGGCGATCCTTTCAGGGTTCCACCGATCAGGGCAGCAATATCACGAGCTGTAAATTTCATGCGGAGTCTTATTTATAAAGGCGACCGGTTAAAGCCGGACGTAGCAAATGTAATTTTTGACAATCGGCCCGGCAAGTGCCGCATTCAGCAGGGAATCATCCACCTCGCTCAGATCCCGGGAATGACCGCCTTTGAGCGCAATCCGGATGTGCTCTTTATCCATATTATAAGTGCTGGAAGAGGTAATGCCGGTAAAAACGAAGTACGAAAGCTCTTCGGGCGTCAGCTCATAACGCTGTTGCACTTTTTCGGTCTTCTCGGCTATAAACGCTTCCGGAACCGGTTCTTTGGTAAGCATTACTTTGTACAACCGGCGAGCGATCAGCATCTGGCACAACCGGCTCAGGATCTTGTCATCGCACTGCTGCCAGACTTTAATGGCCGACAAAATATCAGAATCATCCAGGCGGCAGAAAATATCCAGGTGCCGTGGATCGCTGTAAAAATCGTTCAGGTGAATGTCTTCGTACAGGAAATGGCGCAAGGCCGGCGTTCCAAACAAATCTGTTCCGGAATGCGCCAGTTCTTTGGCCCGGCGCAGAATATTGATGACCAGCTGCTCGGCACCCAATACGGTTTTGTGCAGATAGACCTGCCAGTACATCAAGCGGCGGGCAATGATAAATTTCTCCACCGACTGCACGCCTTTCTGCTCTACGAACAGCTCCTGATCGCGCACCGTCAGCATTTGCAGGATGCGGTCGTAACTAATCACGCCTTCACTCACGCCGGTGAAATAGCTGTCTCGGTTGAGGTAGTCCATCCGGTCGACATCCAGTTGCGAAGACACCAGCTGATGCAGAAACGGTACCGGGTGCGTTCCGGAAAAAATCTCAATCGCACGGGTCAGCGTGCCGCCCAGTTCCTCATTAAGCCGCTGCATCATCAGCTGCGAAAGCCGCTCATGGTTCACCCCATCGGCCAATACATGCTCGAGGGCATGGGAAAACGGTCCGTGACCAACATCATGCAGTAAAATCGCCAGTCGCGCGCCGGTACAATCCTCATCCGAAATGCTGACGCCTTTCCGACGCAGTTCTTCCATGGCCCGGCCCATCAGATGACAGGCGCCCATCGAGTGCTGAAACCGGGTATGAACGGCCCCCGGATACACCAGGTACGCCATTCCCATCTGCCGGATCGCCCGCAGCCGCTGAAACCACGGATGCTCGATCACCTGCATTACCTCAGGCTCCGAAAACCGGATAAACCCGTATACCGGATCGTTAATGATTTTTCCCTTCACAAAAAAGAACGCTTATTCTACAGGCGGAAGCGCATCCGGTTGAGGCGTGATCATATCGGCATCACTGTTGACCTTGGACTCGTCGATACCTTCATCGCCGGTAGCGGGTTCCGGATCGTTGTTTTGCGATCTGGGGACCGGCCCATAATAGGTTGCTTCTTGCCCCCACGTCACGCTGTTCGGGTCGGTCACGCTGCACTCATCGAAGTTTTCCGGCTCTACAAATTCCTTTTTCGGATCGAGGCCGAGCGATTTATCGGCATAGGCTTTCTTCATAAACAGCGCCCAGATCGGCAAGGCCGCGGCCGCACCCTGACCCAAGGCTTCGGAGCGGAACGACAAGAAACGATCATCGCAGCCTACCCAGACGCCGCCAAGTAATTGTGGTGTGTATCCCATAAACCAGGCATCCGCCTGACTGTTGGTCGTCCCTGTTTTACCACCGGCATCCACCGTAAAGTTGTATCGGCGACGCAGACGGGCACCGGTACCGAAATCCACTACTCCACGCATCATCTTCACCATCTTAAAGGCAGTAGAAGCACTGATGATTTCTTTCTGCTCCGGGGTAAACGACTTTAGCAGGTTGCCGTTTTTATCTTCAATCTTGGTGATAAAAATCGGTTGCGACTGCATGCCGGAGGTCGGGAACATAGTGTAGGCCCGCATCATTTCGTACAGCGAAATATCGCTTACACCCAGTGCCATCGACGGTACCGGATCAATCTTGGCCGTGACGCCACATTTGCGGAGGAAATCCACAAAGCCTTCAATTCCAACTTGTTTGATCAGGTACAAGGCGGCGTTGTTGACCGAAGAAGCCAGTGCTTTCTTCATTGGCATCGAACCGTACTTGGAACCACCTGCGTTGTAAAGTCCCCGTACTCCAGGGAAGGATTGCGCCGCCGTAGAAATATTGCTGCACGGCGAAATACCGTTATCGACTGCCAGGCAATACAGCAAGGGCTTGATGGTAGAACCTACCTGCCGCGTCGCCCGGATATTGACGTGATCGTACTGGTAATAATCGTGGTCGATGCCACCCACCCAGGCTTTCACCTCTCCGGTTTCCGGCTCCATTACCATAAAGCCAGCCTGTAGAAACATCCGGGTATATTTGATCGAATCCAGCGGACTGATTACGGTATCTTTCTGGTGGTTGGGCGATTTCCAGGAAAACACCTTCGTTTTCACAGGCTTCCGGAAGGCGGCTTCGATTTCGGCATCGGTTGCGCCGCTTTCCTTCATGTCCTTGTAGCGATCAGAAGATTTCATCGCCCGATCCAGAATGCTTTTCTGCTTGTTCCAGACAGTACCGCTTCCGTAGCCCGACTGTGCAAAGAACAAGGGCTGGATAGATTTGAGATGCTCTTCAACAGCCTCTTCCGCATACCGCTGCATGGTCGGGTTGATCGTGGTATAGATCTTCAGGCCGTCTTTGTAGATGTCATACGACTCACCGTTCGACTTGTATAAATCCTTGGTCAGCTTTTTAACTTCTGATTCCACCACTTTCCGGAAATACGGTGCCAGTCCATCATGATAGCTGATCTTTTTGTAGTTCAGGATGACGGGTTTAGCTTTCAGATCGGATGCGGTAGTCGCATCCAGCCGCTCGGCTTTCACCATCTGATCCAGCACCGTATTGCGCCGCGACAAGGCGCGGTCGGCATGGGTGCGGGGATTGTACATGGAGTTGCCTTTGAGCGTACCGATCAAAACCGCAGCTTCATCGAGCCGCAGTTTATCCGGTGTCTTGCTGAAAAACGTCAGCGAGGCATTTTTAATCCCATATACGTTATCCGGAAACGGTACGGTATTGAGATACAACGTAATAATCTCACGCTTGGTCAGGTTGCGCTCCAGTCGCACGGCCATCACCCATTCCCGGATTTTAATGATCGGAATCGTCAGCAGACTTTGCTTGGTCCGGCCAAACAGGTTTTTGGCTAGCTGCTGGGTAATGGTTGAGCCGCCACCCGCTTTGCCCAGCGAAAACACGGCCCGCAAAATCGCACGGCCGTCTACGCCGGAGTGTTCTTCAAAACGCTCATCTTCCGTGGCAATCAGCGCATTAATAACATTGGGGGAGATTTCTTCGTATGTGCTGTTCGACCGGTCCTGTACATAATAGCGACCGAGCAGGCTGCCGTCGTCGGCGCGGACTTCGGAGGCCAGCGCAGCACTGGGATTTTCATACTGGTCGATAGAAGGCATGTTGCCAAACCAGTTGTAATACAGCGCAATAACCAGAAAGAGAAAAGCTGCAAAGCCCAGCAGGAACAGCCGCCACAACACGCGGGCCGCCCGGCCGGCGCGGGAAGGTCTTTGAGATTGCATATATAAGGAGAGCGCCAAAGGTAACAGTTAGTGAGTAGTGGTCCGCGATTCGGAGGAAATGCTTTTCCGAAAAGTATGCGTTCCGGAACAGGCGGCCTCAGCTTGGCGGTTCTGATAGTAAGTTGTGCGTTCCGAAAGAAAAGCAATCCATTCCGGAATCGCAGTAGCCCAGTCCAAGCGTGTAGCAGCTCAATCCAGGTCTTTAGTTATATAATTCTACTAATAAGTAGGCTATTCCAAGCGCTTCGTTGCGTAGTTCTACCGTTGCGCAGTCCAAAACCAGCGCTCAGTTAAGTAGCCCTAACCATATGTTTGCTTTCTTAACCTGCAAAGAGGGATTCAAAGACTCTTTTCTTTTCATCTTGACGACCCGGAACGTGATTGAGGTCGTTTTCAGATCATCAACTGCGTTCCTGCTACCCTACTTCCTGCTGACTCCAATAGTACCGAAGCGCCCGAAGCGGTTTCAGCAGGCTGTTGCGGCGTACGTTGGCCGGGAACGTTTGTTGAATCCGGTTTTCCAGTTCCGGATAGAACACGCTGAGTTGCCGGGCTTCCGGAGCGGTCAGCGGCCGGGGTGAAAACCGCACCTGCTGATACAGCCGGTTGAACGCCGTGACCAGCGAGGTATTAAGTGCAGCATCGGCGTCCTGAGAAAAAGCGCTAAAGGATCCCCGCGTTTCCACCCCAAGCAGATACAACCGGTAGCGTGCCGCACGGGCCGCCCAGTAGGTTTCGCTTTTGGCATCCGGAGCAGTCCGGAGGTTGCGGCGCAGGTACTGAAGCAACAGCACCGGGAGCAGCAGCCATACCAACAGCAATCCGGCACCTACCAGGAGGATCGTCGCCCATACCGGCCAGGTACGGACGGCGGCTTGTTCCGGAACGGTCTGCGGATCTGTCTTGGGTGGTGTCACTTTAGGCCGCACATAGATTTCATCGACCGGCAACGGCTGTGGACCTTTTTGGAGCAGCATTGAAGCATCGTCGGCAGGCAGCGGATTTTTAAATACATCCACGTACGTCACGGCCGTAATAGTATCGTCCGGGTGCAGGTCGGCCAGTGTTTTCCGGAGCGTATCCTGCTGAATGGTTGCTTTTGAAACGTCCAGAGCGGTTGTCAACGATCCGGAAAGTGGTTTCGGCTGGTCTTTATAGTTCAGATGGCCCACCCGTACCGAGAGCGTCCGGGCAGCGGTATCTACCCGCTGAACCAATCCTTCCAGCGTATAGATGGCTTTGGGCGGCTGCATGGGCGGGGTTCCGTCGGGCTGCGGACTTTCTGCCGCCTCACTGTTGCCAACCGTGGTGTCAAAGTCCAGCCAGCCGTAGCCCGGAAAGTACACCTGTACCCAGGCGTGCGCCTGATCGGCATAGTACCAGTACCAGCCTTTGTTTTTGCCCCCGCTCCGGTCGACTGTCAGGTAGCCCACGGCAATACGGCTTGGGATGCCCATCATCCGCAGCAGAAATAAGGTTGCACCGGCGTAATAGGCGCAGTACCCTTTCCGGTTCTCGAACAGAAAATACAGCAGCCGGGAGGCCGAGGGAATATCCGGAATGCCGGGATTGTCGGAATAACTGAAGAGTGGATTTCCGGATGCGTCTTTCTGGGTAAAGTAATCGCGCACGGCCAGCACCTTATCAATCGTCGTGCGCTTGCCTTGTGCAATCTGACCGGCGAGGGTTTTCACCGGGTTCCACTTCGGATCGGCCGGCACGGCGGTATAATACTTCCGGAACGGTTCTGAAACCGGTCCGGTCGCGGCCCGGCGCAGGATCTCGAACCGGTCTTGCTGGAACTTGGCGATCTCGGCGTTAGCCTGTGGATTGTACACGAAATAGGCCGAGTTGAGCTCGCTGCTGAGGCTGCGGGCGCGGTAGGCAAACTGAAACTGTTCTTTAAAATCCTTCTCAATAGTGATGGGCTGCACCTGGTAACCGATGTGCGGTCCAACAAAGTTGGTTTTGCTCAGCTTCTTGCTGTAGACCTCCACCATCACCTCTTTCATCAGGCTATGGCGGGCCTGCAACCGGTAGATGTTGCTGTCGGTGTAGGTATTGAATAGCGGGATCGCTCCGATATTGGGCTGGAACAAATCAGTTTCCGGAAGAACCGAGTCGCGCTCGAAGGTTTCGGTGGCCGGATCGAATTTGCTGTAATAAAAAGAGTTGAGGTACAGCGGGTTCGGAAACTCGCTCTCGGGGAAAAAATTGTCGATATAGGCGATAAACACCAGGTCGTTGCTGCGGCGGTTGCTGCCCTGCAGGCTGCTGGCGTTTTTAAGTTGCATGTTGCCTTTACTGTCTTCGCGCACCATTCCCCGGTCTTTGCCGCCGGCACTGTCGGTACCGCCAATCCGGGCCAGGGTTTCATCGAGTTTGGGTCTGAAGAGTGTAACCGCTACCAGCGAGATGGCGCCCACAACCAACAGGAATACCGCCAGTCGTTGCAGGGCCAGGCGCCAGAAAATGGTTCCGGATGCTTCGCGGCGGTAGATCTGCTCGCCCATAAACGCGAGGTACACGGCAGTAACCATCAGGGGCAGTCCCTGCCGGATAAAATCAGTGGCCGTCTTGGGCGCAAACCGGGCAATGGTGAATACGCCGGCCACCAGTAGCAGGGCAGCGATCAGCAGATGCCAGTAGCGCCACCGTACGAACCCCCAGCCGACGATCCAGCCCAGCGAAAACAGCACTCCGTATGTAAGAAACCCCACCGACAGAAAAAAGCCATCGAATTCGCCCACGGCTGTCTGTTGCAACACTGTGTAGCCGCCATACAGTCCCAGCGCCAGCAGCAGCACCGGGATCAGAAACCGGAACCGGAAGCTGTAGAAGACTGCTGCCACGGCCATTCCGGAAGCAAAGGCGAGGGCCTGAAGCAAGGCGCTGAGGCTTACCTGCACGTCGCTGAGAATACCGGCATTGGTTTGCAGCACACCAAAATAGGTATCCAGTTGCAGCAGCAGGTAGTACATCACAACTGCCACCGGCAGCAACAGCAGTAACCCGATGGCGGGCAAGAGATTCCGGAGCGGGGCGTCGGGGCGGACCAAAGACATAAAAAGCGTCACAGCAAAACCTGCGCCCTACAAAGCTACTGGCCGCGTTGCGGAACGACGCGCTTTCCGGAAGACCGGTTCAATAGCTGGGTTCCTTTTAGTTCAGCAGGCCTTTTAAAGAGCTGTTTCAGCGTGAGGGCATTCTTCCGGTTCGCTTTCGTTCAGCGCTTACCTTTGGCCTCACTTAAAATTTTTGACACCTTCCATTCCTATGGCTCAGACGACTGCAGAGATGCCGGCAACCCATTCTCAGGACCGCCCCGCAGCGCCTTTCGAGGCGATCCGCATTGTAACCGTAATCGGCTCCGGCACGATGGGCAATGGCATCTGCCACGTATTTGCCCAAAACGGCTTTCAGGTTCACCTGATGGACATCAACCAACTGGCGCTGGACAAAGCGCTGGCCACGATTGGTAAGAACATGGATCGCCAGATCGCCAAAAACGCGCTTAGCGAAGACGCCAAGAACGCGGCCATGGGCCGTATTGCGACCTTTACCGATACCGCAGAAGCCGTAAAAGACGCTGATCTGGTGGTAGAAGCCGCCACTGAGAACATTGATCTGAAGATCAAAATCTTCCAGCAGCTGGATAAGCTGTGTCCGGAAAAAACCATTCTGGCAACCAACACCTCGTCCATTTCCATTACCCGTATTGGTTCGTATACCAACCGTCCGGGCAAAGTGATCGGCATGCACTTCTTCAATCCGGTACCGGTGATGAAGCTGGTTGAGATCATCAACGGATACGCAACCGAAGAAGAGGTGACCAACACCGTACGCGATCTCAGTTTGTTTCTGGGTAAAGAGCCGGCCGTTGTTTCCGACTATCCGGGCTTTATCTCCAACCGCATTCTGATGCCAATGATCAACGAAGCGATCACCGCTCTCCAGGAAGGCGTAGCGGGTGTGGAAGAAATCGACACGGTTATGAAGCTGGGTATGGCCCACCCGATGGGACCGTTGCAACTGGCTGATTTTATTGGTCTGGATACCTGCTACAACATCATGCATGTACTGCACATGGGCTTTGGCGCAACCAAATATGCTCCTGCCACCCTGTTGGCCAACATGGTGCAGGCGGGCTACCTGGGCGTAAAAAGCGGCGAAGGCTTTTATAAATACACCTCCGGCAGCAAAGAGCTGACCGTTAGTTCCCGGTTTAAAAACAACCGCCGGTAAGAAGCAACGCATTCATTCCGGAATCTTTTTAAAAAGCATTGCCTGTTTGGGCAGTGCTTTTTTGTTTGACCTTTTTTCAGTCAGCACCCTTCTTAGCTGAACAGTTGGCACAATCATTTTAGAGGGTTTAGCATCATTCTTTAACCCTTATTTCTCAACCCTCCCAAAATTCCCATCATGGAAACCACACACACCACAACTACAACTAATTACAATCCGGACAGCCACATGACTGGCATGTTCTCTGACCGTACTTCTGCTGAGCGCGCGTACAACTCCCTGACATCCCGTGGTTATACCGCTGATGACATCAACGTTGTAATGAGCGACGAAGCCCGTGACCGTCACTTTGTAAATGACAACACCGTTGTAGAAGAAACAGAGCTGGGCAACAAAGCCATGGAAAACGCTGGTACCGGTTCCGCTATCGGTGGTACCCTGGGTGCTATCGTAGGTGCTGTAGCCGCCCTCGGAACAAACCTGTTGCTGCCTGGTCTGGGTCTGGTTGTAGCAGGTCCTCTGGCTGGTGCCCTGGCGGGTGCTGGAGCAGGTGGTCTGACCGGCGGTTTGATCGGTGGTCTGGTAGGTGCCGGCATTCCGGAAGAGCGCGCTAAAGTGTACGAGAACGGCCTGAAAGAAGGCAACATCGTAGTAGGTGTAAAACCACGCAACGCTGAAGACGCTGACTACTTCGAAAACGAATGGCGCGCTGCCAACGGTCGTGAAATCTACCGCTAGTTTTCCCACTTTGACACGTTAAGCAACCCCCTTTTGCGGACGGATACACTCGTACCCGTCCGCATTTTTCATTCTTTATTCCATTTTCTCTCAATCCATTCTCTCATGAAAAAGACCCTCCTGATCCCGGCTGCCCTGCTGGCGCTCACATTCACCGCCTGCCGCGATACGACTCCATCCGAAGAAGCCGCTCACAGCGACAACACAGCTGTTCTGGTTCCTAATGGCGACCCGACCGCTGGTGATCTGGTAGACAGCGCCGGTAACAAAATTGACCGCGCTTCTACTGCTGTAAAAGACGAGTGGAACGATGTCGACTGGAACACACCAGTATCTAAAGACTACACCGAAGTAACCGATAAAGACATCGAAGTGCGCGGTACCGAGCGGTATGGTATCTACAACGTAGGTGAAAACGTGCTGTTCGCAACCGGTTCTGCTTCGCTGACCTCTGGCGCCAAAGCTAAAATCAAGTCGATTGCCGGGTCCATCAATCAGCGCTATAAAGATGCTGATGTACGGATTGCTGGTTTTACGGATGCTGTTGGTGGTGCCGGTGCCAACCAGGAGCTGTCCAAGCAACGTGCTGACGCTGTTCGGGCCGAACTGATGGCTAACGGTCTCAACGCCGATAAAGTAACCGTAAACGCTATGGGCGAATCCCAGGCGGCCGGTGGTGCCAACCAGGCCGACCGTAAAGTGCAGATCGTAGCCCGCAAAGCTTAATCCGCTTTCTCTGAATCCAAAAAGGGCTGGTGTGCATTCACATCAGCCCTTTTTCTTTGGTTCCGGAATTCCGGAACGCGTTAATACTGTTCGTCCTCGTTGGGAAATTCCTTCTTTTTGACGTCGGCTACATATTGCTGGACCGCCGTTTTCATTTCGTCGTAGAGGTTGAGATAGCGCCGCAGGAACCGGGGCGAGAAGTCTTTGGTAATCCCCAACAGATCGTGGACCACCAGTACCTGCCCGTCGACGCCCCCACCCGCACCGATGCCGATTACCGGAATCGAAACCGTTTGGGATACCTGCGTACCCAAGGCAGCCGGAATTTTTTCCAGTACAACGGAGAAACAACCGGTTGCTTCCAGCAACGCAGCGTTCTGGAGTAGCAATGCGGCTTCAGCATCTTCCTTAGCTCGTACCGAGTAGGTTCCGAACTGGTAAATGCTTTGCGGGGTGAGGCCTAAATGCCCCATTACCGGAATTCCGGCAGAGATAATGCGCCGGATACTTTCTTCCACTTCTGCGCCACCTTCCAGCTTGATGGCGTGGGCACCCGATTCTTTCATGATCCGGACCGCTGAATGAAGCGCCTGTTTGGAATCGCCCTGATAGGACCCAAAAGGCAAATCCACCACGACCAACGCGCGTTTTACGGCCCGCACCACACTTTGGGCGTGGTAAATCATCTGATCGAGCGTAATCGGCAGTGTGGTTTCATGACCGGCCATCACATTCGAAGCGGAATCGCCCACCAGCAGCACATCGATTCCGGCGTCATCAAGTACCCGCGCCATCGAAAAATCGTAGGCCGTCAGCATGGAAATAGGCTCTCCTCGCTTTTTCATCGCCTGAAGCGTATGGGTAGTTACTTTTTTGATTTCGCTGTGAACAGACATGATTTAGAACTAAAGGAGAGGAAAAATAAAACCAGCGTATTGAATGTCGGACACCAGAAACCAGTGAATGAAGCGTTGGAGCCCGGAAAGATAGAACCCGTGTTGGGTAAATCTTGATTTTTAGCCAACAAAAACCCGTTGAGCCATCTGCACAGCTTTTTCAAAGGCCGCTTCCTCAATGCCAGTTGGAATCGCCTGTTGACGGGTCCAGCGAAGCAGGTGTTCGGTATTCAGATTGCCAACCAGCTCATCTTTAGCCATTGGACATCCACCGATGCCGCCGATTGCGCCATCAAACCGGGTACAGCCTGCGGCCCAGGCCGCTTCGATTTTAGATTTCCAGTCGGTAGGCGTTGCATGAAAATGCGCCGAAATGCGGGCTTCCGGAAACGCCGGTACCAGTTGTTCAAAGAGTGTGGTGATCGTGGCTCCATCGGCCACGCCGACCGTATCGGCCAGGGCAATATTCCGGACGCCCATTGCTACGAGCCGGCCGGTTTGCGCTACAATCGCATCCGGGGAATACGGATCACCATAGGGATTGCCGAAGCCCATCGACAGGTACACCATGGCTTCTTTGCTATGCTTCTCACAACGTTCCTGAAGCAGTTGTACCTCCTCCAGCGCCTGGGCGATGGATTTATTGGTATTGCGTTGCTGAAAGGTTTCGGATACGGACAGCGGAAAGCCCAGATAATGCACTTTTTGGTGCTGTACGGCGTCTTCAATACCACGGGTATTGGCTACAATGACCAGCAACTTAGTGTCGCTGCCGTCGAGCGAGAGCGCCTCCAGTACTTCGGCAGTATCGCGCATTTGCGGGATGGCTTTGGGCGATACAAATGACCCACAATCGAGAATGGGAAATCCGCAGGTCAGCAGTTGTTGCAGGTAGGCCACTTTCTGATCTGTGGGAATAAAATGCGCCCAGCCCTGCATGGCATCACGCGGACATTCAACGATTTGAAGCACCGGATTCATACCCTAAAGGTAGCCTTGAGAACACTGATGTATATGCTGGAATGGCAGAATTAGAATAGAGAATACCTATCTTGCCTGCGAACATTTAGTATTGCTATCTGCTATGATCTTAACTACCACCACTGCGATCGAAGGCCAGCCTGTACTTGAATACAAAGGCGTGGTCTTTGGCGAAACCATTATTGGCGCCAACATTGTGAAAGACTTTTTTGCTGCAGTCCGCGATGTGGTAGGTGGCCGTTCCGGAACCTACGAACGCGTCCTGGCGGAGGCCCGTGAAACGGCTATGAACGAGTTGCAACAACGCGCCAGTCAACTGGGTGCCAATGCCGTTATCGGTATTGATGTCGATTACGAAGTGATCGGAGCGAGAGGTTCAATGCTGATGGTCAGCGTTTCCGGAACGGCCGTACGCATTTAAGGAGCGTTCAGTTCGCATTCGAAGAGTCCGTCCCGATACATCTATAGCAACGCCAGAAAGCGTTCCATCCCGATCCGCTCGTCCGGACCAATCCGGTACACGATATTTTCGGTATAGTAGGTGTGCAGGCTATAGGGAGGAAACGGGTTTTCGGCAATGACCTGTTCCAAATCGCGCAGTCCCTGTTCCTGCGCTTCGTCGAAGGCCTGTACAAACGCTTCCGGAAGCGGCCTAGTAGCAATCCAGGCGGCGAATACAAACGGAACGCCCTGCCAGGCTTGCCAGGCGCGGGACAGATCGTATATATGTGTAAACCGGCTGAGTTGCGCCAGCGCGCGGTCGCCGATGATGACACCTGCCGTGGTTCCGGAAATGCGGCTGATATAATCTTCCGGTGCCGGCAGCAATTCTACGTCCTGCTTCCAGTAGTTCCGGAGCAGCAACTCGGCGAGCCGCACCGACGTACGGCTTTGATAATCCAAGTACACCGTCTGGATCTGATCCATCGGCACGTTACTGAACAGGGCTACCGAGACTACGTTTCCGTGGGCTGCAATGCCATACTGCCCAACTACATAGCTGTCCGGAATGGTTTTCATCGCGGCCACCGGCATCAGGGCGATATCGGCCCGGCCTTCCCGTAAGTCATCGGCTACCCGCGCGGGATAGTTGTTGTGCCACTCGATCTGTGCCGCGACCGGTTGACGTTCGAGTCCCCACAGCAGCGGTTTGGCATTGAGATAATTAACGGCGGCAACACGAAATTTAGGCGACACGGGCAGAGAAGGGTTCCGGAAAAACGCAAAGGTAGATTTGGGTTCGTTGCGGTTAGCTTTGCGACTTCTTAAAAAATGATGGCAGAACAACTGGTGATGTATACAGACGGCTCTGCGCGGGGCAACCCGGGCAGAGGCGGTTTCGGGACGATTCTGATCTGGGGCGCCAAGCGGAAGGAACTGAGTGCCGCCTACCGCCATACGACCAACAACCGGATGGAACTGCTGGCGGTGATTGCCGGACTGGAAGCGCTGAACCGGGAGGGACTGGAAGTGGTGGTGTACAGCGACTCCAAGTATGTAGTGGATGCCGTTCAAAAGGGCTGGCTTTACGGCTGGGTCAAAAAAGACTTTAAAGACAAGAAAAATCCGGATCTCTGGAAGCGCTATTATGCCCTCCAACAACGCCACAAAGTGCGGTTTGTCTGGGTGAAAGGCCATGCCGAAAATCCGTTCAACAATCGTTGCGATGTACTGGCCACAACCGCTGCTGATAGTGGCCCATGGCTGGAAGATGTGGGCTATGGCGCAGAAAACTAGCGCTCCCGTACGTAGAGCCTTATGTACAGCCTTCTTGGAAAAACCAGCTTCCGGAAGTATTCTAGCGTTGTGAAAAGACTTTCTTTCAGTATGGTCATCGTCTTACTGCTGTTGACCGTCCCTTTTTCCGGCTCCAGCCAGAAACCGTTCAAGTTCCAACTGCCCAGTCTGGATCCGGTACCCTTTGCAACTCCCTACCGAAAGATTCATTTTCGATATGACCAACTGGCATCCGACACGCTGTGTGCAATGGGTACCAGTGCTTACAATTTGAACACTTTTGTCGTTGCCCAGCCTTCCTTAAAAGAGGCCTTTGAAAATTTGCCAGGCATTCAGTTCGAGGCAGACGCCCAAGCTCCGGTGTTGTTCATTCATCTAAGACACCTTCACTTTTACAATAATGGAGATACACGGGGTACCTATCGCAAAACCGGCTACAGCCGGTTTAAAGCAGATATTTATGCCCAATATAACGATAGCTTTATTCCCGTACGCCGGGTCGATACGTTTATTCTCATTGACCCAAACCAATATACCATTGTAGAACCCCTGAATCTGGCGACCGGCCAAGCTATGATTCATATTCTCAAAAGCGCGTTGAAGGCCTTTCCACCCGAAAGCAAACCGGTTTATACCTTCAACCAGATTATGCATTCGGACAGCCTCGACAGAGCCGTCTATCCGCTGTACACAGCAAAGATTCTGAAGGATGGGATCTATCACACATTTAACTCATTGCTGAATCAAACTCCGGATTTAGAGTTGGATAGTACCCAAACCTGGGGACCTATGCGGGCCTGGAATCCAAAACGAAAGAAGTATCAAAATTACACCTTCAACGAACGGAGTTTTGCCTATGTACGAGGCCACAAGGCCTTTATTGGTACTCCGGCCGGCAGCAGTGCATTGGAAAAATGTGGCTCTGATTTCTGTTTCACAGCTACCACTATTTATCCTGCTCCCACCCAAGTAGGGCTTGCAACCGGTATTGCTTTTGGTGCAGTCGGAGGCCTCATAGGTGGTTTAATAGACGCATCAGGCGAAACCAGTGCCATCTATAAATATAAAATCAATCCTGTCTTGGGTGCAGCGGTACGGATGCCATCAACCCGTTAGAGTTGCAATCTTAGTTATCACTTTGTTGATTCAATACTTCTACAGCCGTAATACCGTAAGCGATTCCAATAGGGGCACACAGTCCTAGTAAATAAAAAAACGCGCTATCGGGCGCGTTTTTTTATTTACTCTTCCGGAAAGCAGCCGAAAAAAAAGTTTAAGCCGGCTGACCGTAATACTCCTGACGTAGGTTTTTCACACGCTCGTCGTTCATATACTCATCAAAAGTGCTTTCGCGGTCGATTGCGCCGGAAGGCGTCAGTTCAATTACGCGGTCGGCTACCGTTTGCGCCAGTTCATGGTCACGGGTGGTAAACAGGATGGTGCCTTTGAAATCGCTCATGCCGTTGTTGAGTGCCGTGATGCTTTCCAGATCCAGGTGGTTGGTCGGTTCATCCAGCAGCAGCACATTGCCTTTGAGCATCATCATCCGGCTCATCATGCAGCGCATTTTCTCGCCACCGCTCAGTACGTTGCAGTTTTTGAGGGTTTCCTCGCCGCCAAACAGCATCCGGCCCAAAAAGCCCCGGATAAAGGTTTCGTCTTTTTCCTCGGAGTACTGCCGCAGCCAGTCGATCAGGTTTTCCGACTTACCTTCAAAATAAGCGGTGTTGTCATTGGGCAGATACGTAGGCGTAATGGTGACACCCCATTTGTACGAACCTTCAAAATCGGTGTCTTCGCCCATCAGAATCTTGTAGAACGCCGAGGTTGCCAGACCGTTATCACTCAGGATAGCGATTTTCTGACCGCGTTTCAGATCAAACGAGATATTCCGGAAATAGACTTCTCCGTTGACCGACTTAGTCAGGTTTTTGACTTCCAGAATCTGGTCGCCGGCTTCACGTACCTGGTTGTTGAACAGGATCGCCGGATACTTACGGCTTGATGCCGTCATATCTTCCAGCTTAATCTTATCCAATGCTTTCTTCCGGCTCGTAGCCTGCTTGGATTTGGACGCGTTGGCCGAGAAGCGGGCAATAAAGTCTTTCAGCTCGGCAATCTTGTCTTCAGATTTCTTGTTGGATTCCGTCCGCTGCTTCAGTAACAGCTGGCTCGACTGGTACCAGAACGAATAGTTACCGGCAAACAGGCTAACCTTCTTAAAATCGATATCAGCTACATGGGTACAAACCGTATCCAGGAAGTGACGGTCGTGACTGACCACCAGAACGATCTTCTCGTAGTCGGCCAGGAAGTTTTCCAGCCAGGCAATGGTTTCCAGATCGAGGTCGTTGGTCGGTTCATCCAACAGCAGGATATCCGGATTTCCGAAGAGCGCCTGTGCCAGGAGGACCCGTACTTTCTGGTTACCGTCGACTTCTTTTACGAGGCGTTGATGCAGTTCTTCTTTCACGCCCAGGGAAGAAAGCAACGAAGCAGCATCACTTTCGGCAGTATAACCACCCATTTCGCCGTATTCAGCTTCGAGCTCACCGGCCCGCATGTAATCGTCTTCGGTCGCATCCGGATCAGCGTAGATCGCATCTTTTACCGCCGCCAGGTCCGCCAGTTTGGTGTTGCCCTGCATCACAGTTTCCAGCACGGTCAGTTCATCGTAGGCGTAGTGGTTTTGCTTCAGTACGCTCATCCGCTGCCCTTTGGAAATCTCGACCCGACCGGTGGTAGGCTCAATTTCGCCGGAGATAATTTTTAGAAGCGTAGACTTCCCGGCACCGTTGGCACCGATGATGCCATAGCAGTTGCCTTCGGTAAACTTGATGTTTACATCTTCAAACAGAACCCGCTTGCCGTAGCGCAGCGAGAGGTTGATCACATTAATCATAGGAGGGAAAACAGTTTCAGGAACTAAAAGTTCCTGAAAAGGCGGCGCGAAGGTACGAAAGGTATCAGGTTTCCAAAAAAGCGAAGCTTTATGTTTTTTGGAGGGGAATCTGAAGAGCCAAGATTCGATCTATTGCGCTTGAAAACGCTCTATAAGCAGGTCTGGCACACTGGCACTGTCAGTATTTTTTGAAGCATTATTACAGTAAACAGCGTTGGCTGTGCTGCCCTCAGGACTGTAATGCCTCCAGTAGCACTTTCACCAGTACCGCCAGCGCTTCCGGATATGCGGCTTCAAACCGGCTGTCGAACTGGGCCATTTCCGGAAACTGCTCATACAGTTTTGCAAATTCTTCCACGGTGGTTTCCTTACCCAGATACTCCCGGTTCAGTACGTACACCTTCAGTACATCATCGAATACCTGCGCCATTTCCTCCTGTCCGTGCCGCTTCATCCATTCCGGAAGCGGCAGCAACAGCGATACATAGTGATTGGCCACCAGTTGCAGAAAACCGCCCTGCAACACCTGCATCCGTACATAGTCGAAGTACAGTCCTACCCGCAGCAGTTCCGGAAGGGTATCCGTCCAGCTAAAATCCTGGCGGGTATACAACTCGCCATGAAGCGGAGCGGTCAATACTTCAAAGGCATCTTCCGGTTTCCCTTTGTCCAGGCGTTCCTGCACGAGTTTCAAGTGGGCAGGCAGGTTTTGAACCGGATACTGATCGTTCGCAAAGGACATCCTGCAAAAGTAAAACCTCCTGTGTCGCGGGCAAAACCAGATAGAAGCGGATGCTGTCAAAAATCAGGCTTAATTTTTCCCTCTCAAACCGCTCCGTATGAAAACGATTGACAACCGCCCGCCGGTGTATTACAGCAACTACCTTCAGCTCGATAAAATCCTGGGCGCACAGGCTCCCGAAAGCGCCAAAGAAGGTGCGGAAGCTCCGGATGAGATGCTGTTTATTATCATCCACCAGGCCTATGAACTATGGTTCAAGCAGATGTTGCATGAACTCGATTACGTCCGGGCCATCTTCCAAAAAGATCAGATCGAAAATTCCTCCCCGGATATCTACAATGCCCTGCACCGCCTTAAACGGGTACAGACTATTGTAGCACTGACAGTGCAGCAAATGGATATCATGGAAACGATGACGCCGCTGGACTTCCTGGATTTCCGGGATTTCCTGCGGCCCGCGTCCGGGTTTCAGAGTATCCAGTTTAAGATGATCGAAGCGGCCCTGGGCCTGCAATACGATCAGCGCCACGGGAAAGGCTACTACCTGTCGCAGCTGTCAGAGGCCGATATCCAGCGGGTTAAAGACCAGGAATCCAAGCAGTCGCTACTCAGTTTGATTGAGCAGTGGCTGGAACGAATGCCATTTGCAGATGCGCCTTACAGCTGGAATCCGTCCGGAACCCAGGAGGCGTTTTGGCCGCATTACCGCGACGCCTATCTCCGATCGCTCTCCGATGCCGATGAAGGCAACCTGGCGCATTTCGATGCGCTGTTCATCCAACCCGAAAACTACCCCGCAGGCCGTAGTCTCAGTGCCAAAGCCACCCGCAGTGCGCTGTTTATCATGCTGTACCGCGATTATCCGCTGCTGCATTTACCATATGAGATTCTAACGGCGTTGCTTAGCATCGATCACGGACTGGGCATGTGGCGGCAGCGGCATATCAATATGGTACGCATGACGATCGGCAACCGTGCCGGTACCGGGGGCAGCACCGGCGCTGATTACCTGCGCAAAGCGGCAGAAACGCATTTTATCTTTAAAGAACTCTCGGAACTGACCTCGTACCTGCTGCCGCGTCAGATGCTGCCGAAGCTTCCGGAAGCCCTTCAGAAAGAACTTAGCTTCTGCACACCGGAAGCCCGTTGATGCTGATCCTAAAGCAAAAAAGACCGATCCAAGGATCGGTCTTTTTTATGCTGTAAGGCGCCGGTTATTTCATCCGGGGCTCCTTCATTTTATTCATGCGCTCTTCTCTTTTATCCATGCGCTCTTCCTTCATCTTCCGGAAGCGGTCCATCTGATCTGGCGTCAGAATCTGGCTATACTCGGCCTCCCGCTTTTGCATCGCTTCCATACGCTGCGCACGCATGGCTTGTTTGTCGCCGGTCCTGTTTTTATCCGGTGGAGTCGGCATCATCTGCATATTCACTTCCATGATGCGCTTGGTCTGGTCTTCAGAGAGGCCCAGTTCTTTCTGCATGTGTTGGGCCTGCATTTCGGCACGCTCGTGGGGCTGCATGTGCTGACGCATCTCGCGTTTGTCGGTCTGTGCCTGAGCGGTTGCTGTCATGGCTGCGAATGCAGCAAACAAAAGAATCTTTTTCATCAGAATGAATGGTGTTTTTATGCCTGATAGATAGGCGGCCGGGACATTGGTTTAATCTGAAGTGTTATTCAAAATCCGGATACAGCAAATACTTTTTCCGGATTTTCTTGAAGGCATTCACACCAGGCTTCCAGCTGTCGTGAATCTGGGCTTCGGTCTGTCCCTGCGCGACCTGCTCCCGCAACCCGCCGGTACCGGACAACTTTTCGAAAAAGGCATTGAAAAACGTGGGCTTCGCGCCACACCAGGTATAGGCGGTCAGCAGGGGTTGCAACCGGATATGTGACCCTATAAATGCCTTGGCTTCCAACACCGTTTGCGCCGGTTGCTGCCCGTAACATACCAGCCCGCTGTACAGCGGTGCACTGGCGCCGGTAACCGGTTGCGGCGTAAAGGAAATACGTTTGGAATCCAAAGCCGTTTTAAACGACGGATGCCCCCAGACCTGAAACGGTTTATCCGTTCCCCGCCCTACGCTCACCACCGTCCCTTCAAACAAACACAGGGATGGATACAGCAGTACGGCCACCGGACTTTTAAGATTGGGACTGGGCGGCACCGGAAGCACATAGGTCATTTTGTGATCGTATCCGGTACAGGAAATCACGGTCAACTGCACCGTTCCGGATGACTTGACCCATTTTTCGCCGATCAGCATTTTGGCATATTCGCCTACGGTCATGCCATACACAATCGGAATGGGCTGCATCCCCACAAACGATTTATACTTCGGCTCCAGCACCGGTCCATCTACATAAAATCCGTTGGGATTGGGCCGATCCAATACCAGCAGCTGTTTATTGTTTTCGGCACAGGCTTCCATTAGGTACTCAAGGCTGGAGATATAGGTGTAAAACCGGACGCCCACATCCTGCAAATCGTACACAACCAGATCCACATCTTTCAGATCGTCCGCCTTTGGCTTTTTATGTGCGCCGTACAGCGAGATCACTGGCAGTCCGGTGTGGGCATCGGTGCCGCTGGCTACATGGGCGCCTGCATCGGCCGTACCCCGAAACCCATGTTCCGGAACAAAGATGCGGACCACGTTTACGTTTTGAGCCCGCAGCACATCAAGCAGGTTTTCATCGCCTATACGCGAGGTCTGGTTGATCAGCAGGGCGACCCGCTTGCCTTTGAGCAGCGGCAGGTAGTCCGGAAGCCGGTGAGCACCCGGTGTAATGGTTGCGAAGGCACTGCTGCTGATGAACCAGGCCAGCAGTACCGAAAGAAGGATTTTTTGCACAGAATAACGAAGTGTTTACAACAACAAATATGCGGCAGCGCGTACATTGCAGCGCGGTTTAGTCCACTTTTCCTCTGCCGCAGACTCTCAAACATGCAACAAGTTAAATCCGGCGACCTCGTTCGCATTCATTACCACGGTACGCTTTCTGACGGCACCGTTTTCGACAGCAGCAGCGAGCGCGAGCCGCTGGAGTTTACTGCCGGCAGCGGTCAGGTGATTCCGGGCTTTGATACTGCCGTAGTGGGCATGACCGTCGGTGAGAAAAAATCCGTTCACATTCCGGTTGATGAAGCCTATGGTCAGCCAAACGATCAAATGATGATCGAGTTCCCAAAATCACAGTTTCCGGAAGATGTACAGCCGGAAGTAGGTGCGTCCCTGCACCTGAGCGACGACCAGGGTCACGTATTCCCGGTAACCGTTGTAGAAGTGAAGGAAGATTCAGTAGTTCTGGATGGCAACCATCCACTGGCCGGCAAAGACCTGAACTTTGATCTGGAACTGGTTTCGATCGGTTAAGTCTGTTTAAATCCTTTGAATAAGTCTGTTTAAATCCTTTGAATATAAAAAGCCCGCTGCAAGTAATTGCAGCGGGCTTTTTAGTTCCGGAAACGACAGTTAGGGCGCTACATTGCCCTGAACCACAGCCGGTGCCGATTGGGTTTCGCCCCGTGCTGCCACTACGCTGTCGCGCTGGGTTTGTTTGGCAAGGATCCGTGGCACATAGGCATCCAGCAACGTCCGAAGCGTGTCTGCAGGAATGGCGTTGGCGGCTCCGTCTGTCAGCAGCCCCTTCCAGGGACGGGCCTGCCCCCAGGGGTACGAACCGAAAATAATGGTTGGGGTTCCCTGTGCCAGCAGCTGATCGCTCGCGCGATCTACAATCCACATACTGGCCCAGTCATACAGCCATTGCGCATCTTCCTTGAGCAGCCGCATACAACTGTGGCTGGCCGGGTAGCCGGGCAGATCATACAGGTGCCAGCCGACGCCACCTTTGTTACTTACGTTGAAATTCCATTTCAGCACCCACGAAGGGTCTACAGTGCTGTGGGTTTCCAGTGCCTTCCAGTTTGCAAAAAACAGGCCGGTTGGTGTAGGCGTACTTTTCTTACCCATACTGGTAGGTCCCCATCTCACCAGCCGACCATTTTCATAGGCGGCAAAGGCCTGTACCGGGTAAGAAAACAAAACCATTTTACGGATGTCTTTTGCCTGTGGTAACGATTGCGGATACGGCGCGTACAACAGGAAATCTGTCATGAACGTATCGGGCACCACCAAAGAATCTTTCCGCCCCAGATGACTGGCATCGATCCGGTTCAACGCCAGGATAATACGCTGTTGCTCTTTGGTAAAAACCGTTTTGAACGCTTTATACCCGGTATCACGCAGAGAATACGGATGGTAGGATATCTGCGGTGCAGGTGCAACCACCTCAGGCGCCACAGCAGCATGCTGCGTTTCCGGAGTCGTCCGTGCAACAGCATCCGGCGTATCCGTAGCGGTCTGAACCGTCTGAGTGGTTTTCGGGGGCGTATCAGTCCCGCAGGAACCAAAAGCCAGCAGGACGCTACAGGAAACGGATAGGAAAAAAGCGTTCCGGAAAATCATTTTTACAGGTTTAAAAGGATGCTGTACGAGCAGATTGAAATCACAAATGCAATATCGTGCCTCTGTCCGGAAGTCCTCTGATCAACCTGAAAATCAGTCTCAATCAGTCACTTACTGACACTTCTTGAAAGCGCTTATTTTTGAAATCCAACGTATCCGGCTAGTCCGTTTCGGGGGCTTCAGGTGGGGTTTCCGAATGCATGTTTTCACCATCCCGGATGTGCAGGCGCCGGAATACAAACCCAGAAACCACCGTAAGGGCACCTACTACCCAAAAAGTATGGCGAAAAGCCGGATGCAGGTCCCCATTGTCCTGCTCGAACAGGTGCAGTACCAGTAATCCAAACGCCGTTCCGAAGCCTACCGCCAGTTGCTGATTCACCGATACCAGTGAATTGCCACTGCTGGTCATGCTCACACGCAGATCTGCAATGGAAATGGTATTCATGGCCGTAAACTGAATGGAGTTGAAAAATCCCAGCAGCGCCAGTAACGGCACAAAGACGTAAATGGAATTCTGAGTCGTCGGAACGCCCAGCAGGATGATGATGACGCCAATGATCATGGTATTAGCCATCAGCGTACGCCGGTACCCCAACCGATTGAGTATCCGGATCACGAACGACTTGCCGAACATCGCCGTCAACGCCATCGGAGCGACAATCCAGCCGGAGGTCACAGCGGTCTGCTTAAAAGCTAGCTGAATCATTAGCGGTACCAGCAGCGGCACAGAACTAATGCCCAGCCGGGTGGCCAGGTTACCTAGAATGCCCACCCGGAAGGTGCGGATCTGAAACAGGTTGAGCGGAAACAGCGGGTTGTTGTCAATCCGGGCGTGGCGGTAATAGAAATACAGCAGCAGAAAGCCCAGAATAAAAATCAGCAGCACGGGCGTCAGATTTGCGGCATGCCCGAGCGTTTCCAGCGCAATACAAAGCGCCAGCGACGCCGCCGCAAAAATCAGAAAGCCTTTTAAGTCAAAATCAATAACCGGACTGGTATAGTTGGGCATGTAACGCAGTCCCAGCAGCACCCCGGCAATGCCAATCGGAATGTTGATCAGGAAGATCCAGTGCCAGGAAAAATAATCTACCAGATAGCCACCCACCAGAGGACCCAGCACCGGCCCGATCAGACCCGGCACAATGGCAAAATTCATGGCCCGAAGCACTTCGTTTTTGTCAAATGTTTTAATCAGGGCCAACCGACCGACCGGTGTCATCAGGGCACCACCCAAACCCTGCACCACCCGCGCAATGAGTAAGTAAGACAGCGACGGCGAAAGGGCACATAAAACAGAACCGATGGTAAATAACACCAGTGCCGATACGAAAATGGTCCGCGTGCCGAACTTATCAGCCAGAAACCCGGATACCGGCATGAACACCGCTAGTGTTAGCACATAGCTGATAATGGCATTCTGCATATTGAGCGGCGACTCTTTCAGATCGCGGGCAATCGATGGCAGCGACGTATTCAGGATGGTCGAGTCCAGCATCTGCATAAAGATGGCCGTCGCCAGAATCAGCGGCAGGATCTTCTTGGTTGCGGGTGTTGATTGTGCCGGTGCATCCATATTGTGGAACGGCTATTTAGAGGCCGGATTGGCTTTGGGGAGTGTTAGTACCCGTACATAATTGGGAAGGGCTGTAGCGTTTACCGTCCGGGTATGGCCAATAAACTCCCCATCTACCTGAAACGGCATCCGAACCGGTAGCTTCAGTTCCAGCTGCTTCCCGCAATACACTTTCTGATCGGTTCCGGATGTCGATTTTCGGCTGAGCAGCGAGCAGAAAATCCGCCACAGCGTAACCTGTTTCAGTATAATCACTTCAAACTGTCCGTCTGTCAACCGGCCGTTTTCATTTACGACGACACCGGTGCCATAGGTCCGTCCGTTGGCCAGGATAATCATGGCAGCCCGTTTCCGGATCAGTTTTTTGTCGAGCCAGATTTTGGCGGTTACGATCCGGCTTTGACGCAGCGTTTTGACAACTTCACGGGCATAGCCCCACCAGCCGCGACCGGGAGATTGTTCAAAGTATTCGATTAGCTGGGCATTGAGACCTACATCGCTCATGTGTAATGACAGATGGCCGTTGACCCGCACCGCGTCTATTGTAGTTTCTGACTGGCCCAGAATCACCTCCAGCGCGTCCTGCATATCCATTGGCAGCCCCAGTTCCCGTGCCATGCCGTTGGCCGAACCGGCCGGCAGAATGCCTACCGGCAACTGATTTTTGGCACCCTGTTCTGCCACCAGCCGGAAGGTTCCGTCACCTCCAACGGCCACCAGCCGGTCGGGCCGGTGGGCCCTAATGCACCGGGCCAGCCGTTCTGCATCCTGCTCTCCAGTTGTTTCGTAAAAGAAGGCCGTATGCGGCTGGTCCTTCAGGTAGGTTTCGATGATTTCGGTCCAGGAGCCTTTGTCTTTGCCGCCTGCAATGGGATTCACCACAAACAAAAACGAGTAGCCGTTCGTTGCTGGCCTGTTTATTTCTGTCACTGCTTGAATACCATTTTTAGTCAAGTTTTCGTAGCCAATACCGCGCCAACATGAGTTTTTTCAGTTTTCTTTCCCCAACTCTGCTGCCTCAGGTCCGGGTGTATCATTCTTACGGCGATGAAGACCGCTGTATGGTGTTGGGCCATGTACTGGAAGAGGCACCCAATTGGGAAGTCAACCGTTTCAAAGGCGGCAGCTTCTGGCGCAATGCCGGAGCCATGCTTCGCTTGTTTCAGGTTCGTTCGCAGGAACGCACGTCGCTCACGATTCAGTTTATGGACCAGCAGTTTTCCGGAACGACAGACGAGCAGGGATTTTTCAGCATTGATCTGCCCGGATTCGGCCAACAGGTTAATGCCGGCTGGTACCCGATTCAGGTAACGGCCCTTTCCGGAAAAGCCCGGGCCGCAGTGGGTGAAGGCAAGGTTTATCACCCGCCACAGGCCCGTCAAGGCTTTATCTCCGACATAGATGACACCTTCCTGGTCTCCCATTCGGCGAATATTCTCCGGAAAATGCGCACCTTGCTCACCAAGACCCCGGAAACCCGCCGGCCGTTTGAAGGGGTGGTGGCGCATTATCAGGCCCTGGCGCTGCACAATGCGACGGCCGAAACGCCAAATCCGTTTTTCTATGTGTCTTCGTCGGAATGGAACCTGTATTATTATATCAAGGACTTTTGCCGGTACCATGGACTTCCGGAAGGCGTTTTCCTGCTGAGTGATCTCAAAGCACTCAAAGATTTTGTTCATACCGGGGCCAAAAACCACCAGACCAAATACGACCGGATTGCGCGCATTCTGGAAGAATATCCCGATACCCGTTTTGCTTTGCTGGGCGACGATACGCAGGAAGATCCAAATATTTATCACCGGATCGTGGTTACCCATCCTGGTCAGATCAACGCCGTCTATGTCCGGAAGCTGAATAAAGACAATCGGGAAAAGGCGCGGGCGCATTTACAGGCTATTGGTCAGCTGGGGGTGCCGGTCAGCTATTTTCAACACAGTGAAGAAGCCTTGCGTCATTCCCGCGAGATTGGTCTGGCCTAGCGGCTCTACCCTTCCCGAATGACAAAAGCCGCTTCCGGAGCTTCCGGAAGCGGCTTTTGAATGCTTTTTAAGCGACTGACTAGTTCTTGGTAAATTTCAACACCTGGGTGTCCTGTGTCTTCTGATTGGTCAACCGAACGAAGTACATGCCTGCAGGAAGTCCGGGTACATTGATCTCAGTAGTTGCAGTAGCTTGGGTAGCTACCGTTTGCGAAAGCGTATTGACAACCGCTACGGACCATTCAGCAGGATTTTGAAGACCGGAAATCCGGAAGGTTTCGTTTTGAACCGGGTTTGGAGCGATCCGGGCATCTTCAGCCTGTGAACGGTTTCCTTTAACACCCAGCACTGCCGAGTAGGTAACCGCTCCTTTGGCATCGGTATTCCGAAGACGATAGTAGCTGATTCCTTCTTCAGGCTGCTGGTCGGTATACTGGTACCGGGTGCTGCCATCCGATTTCAGTTGCTGGATAGCCGTCCAGTCGAATGCATTGGCGCTGCGCTCCAGAACATATACGTCTCCGGCTGCCGTCTGGGCCGTCGTCCATTCCAGAAACACACCATTAAAGCTTTTGCGGGCGTTAAAGCTCAGCAGATTCACCGGGAGCGGAGCAGCACTGGTAGGGCGTGTGATCGTTTGTTGCGGGATATCATATCCACTGACCACCAAGGTTGTATTTCCGCTTAAACAGCCTCTGGTGCCTAACGTAGCAGAGCCGCAATCCGGGCTGTTGCCGACATATTTACTACTTCCGGTTAGGCCGGTACCCGTAGAAGGTGTAATAGGCTTAGGAAGATTGAAGTATCCCAAGAAATCGCCTCCGCATGAAAAGCCTCCCTGAAAGTTATACATATCGGTTACGCCTTGCGGAACCGTTCCGGAATAGGTGATCTTGTATTTATAGTTTACATCATAATTATAACCATAAGGACAATTCGGGTTTGTTATGGCCAACGATACCGGTTCAAGGTCGACGGTAACAGTATAGGAAGGAGTACCGGTACTGGTTACGGTGAAAACAGTTGCCTGAGCCTGATTTCCTAAGCCGATGCATAACAATGCAACACAGAAAAATCTAACGAGCGTAAAACGTGAATACATGAGGAGAATTTGGTGGCGCAAAAGTATCATGCTGTATGTTTACATCATAATCATCTGACAATCATTTAACAAAAAGTATGTATAGTTATGCTAATGGCCGTATCAACAACATAAATACGTTACGCTTGTATCGCTGGCTTCAGACCACTATTCTGTAGCCAGTCCTGCCAGTCGCTGAGCTGCTTGCCTTTAAGAACACGCGGGAATTTGTTCATCGCTCCTTCTTTTCCTTTGGCGCGCATATAATCATAAAAGACCTCGCTCGGATACAGATCCACCACCACTTCTTTTAACGCAGACGCCCGTTCTACGGCATAGTCGTCGTTTACTTCTTTCAGGGTTTCATCGAGAATGCGTTTGACCTCCGCAGCATCTATGGCGGAGTCATCCGTACCGATAGACCAGTGATGCGCAAAGCCGCCTTCATAGGGAGTGCCGTATACGGTAAACTCCCGCACGGTGATATTCAACGTCCGGTTGACACGGGCAATGGCTTCGGTGAGGTTGTCGATACTGATATGCTCGCCGCAAATTGACAGAAACTGCTTGGTACGACCCACAATAATGATTTCGCCTTCAGCAGCATTGGTAAACCGCACCACATCCCCGATCAGATAGCGCCAGGCACCAGCGGAAGTGGTAAGCAATACTGCATAATCCACCCCTTCTTCGACCTGATGAATGAGCTTGGTTTCCGGAAAGGCAATACAACGGCCGTCTTCATCAAAATTTGTTTTGTTGAACGGCACAAACTCGTAGAAAATGCTGTTGTTGAGCACCAGTTTGATTCCGGGTTCTCCGGGACGCGCCTGAAACCCGAATGACCCTTCCGAGGCCATGTAGGTTTCGATATAGGTCAGCGGCTTGCCCAGCAGCCGGGCAAAGGATTCGCGGTACGGTTCGAAGGATACGCCGCCATGAATATAAATGCTCAGGTTGGGCCAGATATCGTGGATGGTGCCCACCTTATGATGCGCGATGATGCGCTCAAATACAATCTGCACCCAGGCCGGCACCCCACAAACGGTTCCGACATCCCACTTAGGGGCCTTCTCAACGATCTGCTGAATCCGGTCTTCCCAGTGCGGGACTTTGGAGATTTTCTGTCCGGGCTTGTACAGTAAGCGGCTGGCCCAGCGCGGCATATTCTTCGCCGAGATGCCGCTCATATCCCCTTCATAGTAGCCGTCTTTCTCAAATAGCGAGGTGGTGCCGCCGAGCATCAACAATCCTTTGGTAAACGCCGTTTCCGGAACGTTGAAATCCACCAGGCTGTACAGCTGCCGGAAACCCATGCGCCGGATCGAACGAATCATATCGCTCGTTACCGGGATGTGCTTGGAGGCCGAGCCCGACGTACCGCTCGACAAGGCGAAGTATTTTACTTTACCGGGCCAGCTGACATTTTCGGTGCCTTTCAGCGCCAGATGCCACCAGGCGTCGTGCATTTTGTCGTAATCGTGTACCGGCACCGTTTGCTGAAAGACGTTCAGGAAATCGACTTCCTCTTCCAGGATGCGGCCAAACTCGTAGTGCTTTCCGAAAAGCGTGTACTGGCCGCGCTCCAGCAGCTTGCGTAGTTCGCGGCGCTGATACACTTCCGGAAGCGCTGTATTGCGCGACATCCGTTTCCGGAGCTTGATAGAACGGGAGATCAGTGAACCAAGAAGAGCCATGTTTGAAAATCAGACTAGAAGCTATGAACTATAAAAAGGTTGGTAGTACTGGTACGAGTGGATTAAAACTTCTGATGAATGCCTGCGTACTTGCTCAGGTACTCAAACTGTGGCATCAGATTTCCGGAATCGCAGATGGTAGCGCGGCGCAGCAGTTCACTGTCGGCTTCCAGCAGTTCCGGCAGAATAAACCGGATCAGTTGTTCCCCGAAATACGCCGAGGCATCGCGGGGCAGTTCATTGGGCAGGTTGTCTACCGCCATAACATCAACGGTATCGTCCGTGTTCTGAAACGGGGTCGTTTGCTGCAACGTTTTCCGGGAAATACCATAGACCGGATCGGCGATGGTAGAAGACCCGACATTGATCGGCACCGAGCCGTCGGCGTCGCAGGTTACGTCGGCAATTACACGAATGCGGAAACCGGCTTTCTGCACATCTTCTTTTTCGAACAAACGGTCGATTTCCTGCTGCCAGTAAATCCCGTTGATCAGGATATCGGTTTTATCCAGGTACGGCTCAAAGATCGATTGGTAGCGCTCCGGATGGTGGTGAAACTCGTTCCGGTCGTAGCCACCGCCTTCTGTTTTGCGCTGGTAAAGATCCGCTCCTCTAAGATGGGTAAAGACCGGCTCGTCGAAGGAGTCGTTCCGGAACGCTTCCGGATTCACTTCCCGGATTTTGAGCAGGTGTAATACGTCTAATCCACCCTGGGCCACCCGTCCCGAACCCGTGAGAACGATCCGGAGATTGGGCAGCCGGACCGTATCGTACAGGTGTTTCAGGGTTTCGTAATCATGCACTTCATACGCGGCGGGTAGCTCCAGCTGACCGGTACGCTGCCCCCAGGTTTTAAATGCATTGTGTGCGCCTACGACGCCGGCCCAGGTACCGAAGCCCAGCACGCGGCTTTCATCGGCATGGGTCAGGGTTTCGTAGTCGATCATGCGGATGTTTTTCTGAAGCAGCGCCCGCATCAGCGGCTGGTTGTACGGCTGCGCTTTTTTGGTGTGCGAGAAAAAGAAATAGGTTTTTCCGGCAATTAAATCTTTGACCGGCACTTCTTTTACGCCCATCAGTACATCGCAGTCGCTTAGATTTTCCTGCAACGTCAACCCTTCCGCCCGGTACTCCTCGTCGGTAAAACAACGGGTGGGACTCGGTTGAACAACGACGTCAACACCCGGAAACAGTTCCGGAAGCTGAGCCGCCTGTTTAGGAGAAAATGGAACGCGGGAGTCGGGCGGATTTTTGCCTTCGCGGAGAATACCGATGCGCACAGAAAGAGAGGGTGGTTAATTTTGGCCGCAAAGATACCGGGCATGACCACAGCAACCGATTACTTCTCTCTTCTGCAACAGGACCGAACCTTAACCCCCGACCTGGCCCCACTCCGCCGGCGTTTTTATGCACTGAGTCAGCAGTGGCACCCCGACCGGTTTCCGACGGGGGATGCGGATGCCCAGCAAACGGCTTTGGAGCAGACGTCTCAGCTCAACGAAGCCTTGCGGGTGCTTTCCCAGCCTATGACGCGGTTGGCGCATCTATTGGCACTGGAAGGGCATCCACTTCCGGAACACGCAGCGCTGTCGCCGCAGTTTATGATGGAGATGATGGAGCTGAACGAGCTGGCCGAAGAACAGCCGGAGGCGGCCCGGCAGGAGCTAAATACTCTGCTGGAAGACTGGCAGGCGACGTTGAGCAGCCTGGCACAGCAATACGAGCGCGGGGAACGGACCGACGCACTGTATGCAGCGCTTCAGGAAACGTATTTCCGGAAAAAGTACCTCGATCGCGTGTTGGCGGCGCAGGAGCTTTAGAGCGGGATCCGGCGCAGGGCTTCTTTTCGGGACAGGTTACTGAGCTGGGGATGATCGGCTACAAAATGGATGACCCATTGCGGGTTGGTGCGGGCGTATTGCCGGAGGGCCCAGCCGATGGCTTTGCGGATAAAAAATTCCGGATTGGACAGTTGCGGCTCGATGGCTGCCGTGAGCAATGAAGTGTTGGTTTGTTCTTTGGCATCCAGTTGATGGATGATCGTTGCACGGGCCAGCCAGAAATTTGTGTTGTGGGTATACCGGTTTAGGACCGGACGGGCCGCTTCCGGAAACCGGGCTGCCCAGTAGCCGAGGCATTTCGGAGCCAGCACGTCCACGGTATCCCACCAGCTTTTGGTGGTCAGCAGCGCTTCAATCAGTTGGATCGTCTGAAGGGTAAAATCCTTTCGGCGGACATACAGCCAGTCGATCGCCAGGTAGTGAAATTCCCGTTCGGGCTGTGCCATCAGCGCCAGGAGTACCGGTGGCAGGCTTTCAAATGGAAGGGACTGGTACTGTTTAAAAAGCTCTCTTTCGATGGCTTTACGATCCGGTGCCCGAATTCCCAGAAACGGGGCAATGCCTTTCATATACGCTTCCATCGGAGCGGCCTGTTCCGGAATGGCGGCGGATTCAAAAAGGGTGCGGATTTCGGTCAGGATGGACTCTAAAGAATACGGCATAGCATTTTGAAGAAGGCTGGTGCAATTTGGAACTTATTTCCGTACTTTTGCCTCCCTTTGAGGCCCAGATGGCGGAATTGGTAGACGCGCTAGACTCAAAATCTTGTTTCGGTAACGGAGTGCAGGTTCGATTCCTGTTCTGGGCACTATAAGTTCTACAAGAAACCCCAATACTTACAAGGTATTGGGGTTCTTCTTTTATATTCGAGAAACGAAATCGAAACGGTTTTGTATGCATCAGCAGCGAAGTACCTAAAAAACCTACGAGCTACGAAGGTTTTTAGCGCTTGTTATTCAATACACTAATAGGGAAAGCGATCCGAAAAGAGAATTGAAAAATCCTTCAATTTCGGCATAGGATTTGCTTGTATATTTGAAGTTTCAGCAGGTTGTGATGACTTCAACCTTAATCCAAAGTCTTAGCAGGCCCGATTCCGCCTTTAAGTGATGATTTGTTAAACTCATTTACAAGTCTCATCAGGCATGGCCCGCAAAAGACTCTACAGGTTCAAAGTAGTCAAACCAATACAGGCTGCTACTACTCCAACAAAACGCGACAAATATTCTAAAGAGCTACAACTCGCAATGCTCAACAACAGCACTGCGAGATTAAACTACGCCACAGTTCTGCTCAAGAAGCGATATTTCTGGTGGCTCTTAATTGGTTCGCTCCTTCCTAAGTTATGGCCTCTGGTCGAAAGGTTGATTCACTACCTCCTTCAGTAAGGAAGTACTAAATTGGCTTTTGAATATTTTCTCCAAGCTTCGAAGGTTGTCTAAGGGCAAATCTTTAAGGCTCCATTTTCCTTCTACCTACTCCATTTTTGAATTCATGCTTGAGGTCTCGCTAACTCTTATCAGCATTGGCATTGCCGTTTTAGCGTACCAAAGCCAAAAGCAAAAAGACCGCAAAGAGGAAAGAGAAAAGATTAGGGAAGCTGAAGAGCGCCGTGATTTTGTAATTGGGAAATGGAAGTTTCTAAAGACCTTGAACGAAAATTTAATTAGCAGAATAACAGATTACATTCAAGCAAATAATGCTTCTGATATGCTTATAGGAGACGGCTTTAGTCTAGGTATAGCATTAGAGAAAATAGAGGCAGTGAAGAGAGAATTATTGAACGATGAAAATTTTGATGCTATGCAAGTACTAGAAAAGCATCCTAAAATCACCGTTGAAAACCTACTTACACAGCTTGAAGTACAAATTGCTGCACATGCTCAATGCCTGACCTATATTGAACTACTTGGAGAGTCAAATTTATAAATTTTAAGCCTAGAACTTCAGATCAGTTGACTGCATAATAGCAAAGTTGAAGTGCATCATTATAGTTACGCCTAAAGCTTGACGGCATTATAACATAAGGGGACTTATAGATAAACGGCAATATTGTCATATTCATGACATCTCTTCTACTTCAGAGTGAGATAATAGCCCACTTACAGTCAATTTGACGCATATTATTAACAGGCATAAGCTTTGCCTATGCTCCTATAGATCAAAATTCACGCAAACGTTTAAACATCCAGCCGGATGCAGAAGAGGACAAAAGGATATAGACTAACCTACCTCGGGGGCTAACTTAAACCCCTAACTTAAAAACAGAACCACTGAGAATGGAGCGCGAAAGTAGAAACTCTTTTTGAAACTACAAAGCTATTCTGATTTTAGTCTCGGAAATACACTGCTTATTATACGATAGGGCATACTCAAAGCTGAATCATTGACTATTTTTTCTGATGGTAAACATTTCTACCCACTTCGGATTAACAGCTAGGCAATCCGACCTAGATTTTATTGACGTAAAGCTTGAGGACGACAATGAGTTGTTCATTGCTCCAAGATTGCTGGAAATTTCTGGGAGTGATTTAATTAGGCCTATGGCAGATACGCTATATGGCTTCTTTGCCCGTCTTTTACTCCTGATAAAAGGTGAAAACATTCAAGGGGCAAAAGATCTTTTGTCGGGCATACAAGAGCCTAAGGAGACCGGCTTAGGATATGGGAAGTTCAATCCAACAGGAGGAAGGTCATCGGGTAAAAAGATGAGAGGAGAATTGATCGACTCTATATTACACAACCCTCTTCTTGGAAATAGAGAATCAAACTTAAATAACCTCGGTGATCTCATCTTCTTCATACCAAACTTTAGTCGTGATCGCCTCTCAGATATGATTACAAAAATCATTGAGGTACACCTCATCGAGTTTACCCATAACCAATGCGAGAAGCATGGTATAGATTATAGAGCTTCCAAACAGAAGAAGAAGATTTTTAATCCTGAGACTTTAGATTGGGAAACCAGAGAGGTAGAGCTACCAGTTTTTAATGATGGAATAGAAACTCGTCCTATCATCTTTGTACCAAAGACGATAGTCTGGAACAAAAAACAGTCTCAGAGAACAATTAGATGCTTTTACAAGTTCGCAAGAGACTTTATAATCGGACAAGGACAATCTATTTTTTTAGAAGGAATTCCTAGAAACGGTAGGAATAATTCTATTTTAATCAAAGATTTCAATAAGCTACACCCTCATAGAAAGAAGGCGTTAACAGATTGGGTATCTGAATACCAAAACATACCAAATGACTTCTGGCTACAGCCTGACAGATTAGTCACGTCAATGACTGATGCAGAGATAGGAGAGGTCGTCTATTGGGATAGGCAACGCCAAATAGATTGACAATGCTTTTATGAACTCAATGCTCTCGGCTTCAATGCCGGGAGCGTTTTTTTGCGATTAGCCTTAGCCTATACTCCAGTTTAAGATGCGTTTGGGTTGGACAACTCTGATTTTCTTAAGATCAAAAATTATAATTTTATCTATAATATAGTTCAAGAGCGTCTAATCTACTTCCCATTCTAAATGATCCATTCTTATCCAGCCCTTTGAAATTTTACCTTCTGCATTAGCGAACTCCACAAAAACAAACCCGTTCTTCTCCTTTTGAGAAAAGAATGCCTCTCCTTCTACCAAATAAGCTTTTCTTACACTCCTAACGTCTGGTTTGTCGTGAAAATAGCTTTTTTGCGTTACTATATACTCTCTTTCAATAGGTCTGGTAGGTGCTCCTGCTGAATTATGAATCTTGCCTTGAGTAGCCTCGACCCTATTCATATTTTTAGGTAAAACATCAGGCGTCTCCACAATGCGCTCAATCGGCTGAACAGCTCGGATTTCATTATCGCCAATCTCCCCCTCAGTGTGCATCGTTGTTGATAAAAGGAAGGTAATGCCAACAATGCCGATCGCTATACCAACATAGGCTATTCTCTTGTTGACTCTTGTTCGGCTTGCTTTCCGGAAATCGCTTTCAATAGACTCCAACTCCTCAGGAGGAATGCCGTACTTTCTACAGATTCGCTCCAAGAGATCTTCAATATTGCCATTACTCTTTTGTAATAAGGCAGGGACAGTCTCTAACTTTTGAGGGTTGTAGCGCCTATACAGTTCATAGACTATCGACTCGTTTACGCTTTTAGAGTTCTTCATCACTTACTTCATTTCCTTGTGAACCTGCTTTTCGAGCAATGACGTAGCTATTATCTGCCGTAATCGAAACGTCATTTGCTACGTTGATTCCCAACATAATAAACTCAGAAAATGCCAGCAAAAACAGGAAAGCCAACAGTACGATGAGAAGTTGCCCAATACCGTAAAGCAAACCGTAGAGATTGCCTCCAACTTGAGAGAGAGTAAAAACTCCTGTTATCAGGAGTCCGATTACCAACGAGGTATATGCTAGCACTTTGAAGAGTCGAGCAACCGTTCGCAAGGACTTGTATTGAGTCATAGAAAGAGAATTTTCAGCGAATATCGAAATTACCAAGCAATTACTTGGTAAATAAAATCGCTTCTTCTCCTTGCTTGCACTTAGCAATGGCTAAGTCCGGAAAATCAAGCTTTGAATGGGAGATTATTGAGAAGGTCAAAGCAGTACGCCTGCAAAAGGGCCTTTCTCAATTTGATATTGCTTCTATTCTAGGGACGTCCTCCAGTTTCATCGGACAGGTAGAGGTCATGAATCATTCCAGTAAGTACAATCTCGACCATCTCAATAAGCTGGCGTACGAGTGGAAATGCTCTCCTAAAGATTTCATTCCTCAAGACGCAATGCCCGAAGAGGGCTGGGAGGCATTTTAAGACTTCAAATTTCCATCTTTTCCCTCCTCCCATCCTCTTAGGCACCTAGAGCCTCTTTCGGCAAAATTTATTGATTAGGATTGATTTCCCGAACGGTTGCATCGCACCTCTAGAAACCGCTATGAAAGCGGTCGTTTTTCGAGATGCTTTAGGGCGATTCTCACTGCTTTCCTTCTTATCTCCAAAAACAACTCTTTTCCAAAGCCATCTAACAGATCGTTGCTACTGATCTTCTTGACACGCTGTGCAAATCTTGACTTTCGGGATTTTAAAGCAGGAGTATTGGCTTGAATACCTCTAATACCTTTTAAAACAGCATCTTTTCCTCCAAGATGAACAACCCCTGCTTTCATCAAAACGTCCTCCATTGCAGATATATTATTAATATTATCTAAATCAGGTAGTACCTCTTCTCTATAGTGAATTTTGGAGATCACTTTGAACCATTCACGTACCAGATGAAAATAGATTTCTCTTTGAGACAGATCAAGCGGACTGACGCGATCCCTCTTTAATTGGGCGCTCACATTCTTTACGTACCTATACTCAATCCGTAAGAATTTTCTGCTACTCTGCTCTAACAGTTCATCCTCTCTTTCCTTATTCCGAAAATCATTTGGATTAATCTTGCTCCTATCTAGGATGGGCCAATTTCGTTTCTTTCTTTTGTGATGAATCTCTCTGGCCTTGTCATAGATCAAAAGGTGCTTGATGCTTTGCTTAAAGTATTTTCCAGTTGAATCTTCACCAACTGCATGCTTCTCCGTTTTCCATTTGTCTATGCCCTCAAACGACTGGATATAAGTTCCTACATTTTTATCAGTCGGTATATTCTCCGAGAAATCAAGTCTTGAAAGGGTGAACCCCTCTAGTGGAAGCCCTAGAAGCTTTTCTAATTTTTCAACGGCTTTTTTAGTATCCCTTCTATTCAGAGTTTCAAGGTTGTTTCCAAAGTAAAGTTTACAAAGGCTCCCTTGAATCATGACTTTGCCGTAGGTCAGCCAAACCCTAAACTTGGCATATTCATGCATCCTTTTTTTGGGATGCCCCCAAACAATTTCTGCGCCTAAATCTGAAACGTGCTGCATAAGCTCGTTTTCCGTTATTCCTAGTAAGTGGATATCCTGATAGGCGGTTATAGTATCAATCATGACTTTTATGGGTTATTTGGTTAGAGATGGGATTGCTGATTTAGAGACTTTTTTCGATTAAAAAAAGGGGTAGCCCTAGGGTTGCTGGCTTGGGTTGGTAGTAATTCTTGTTGGGTTGATACTCTGCCCTTCTCCACCCAATCCAGAAGCTCAGCGCGCTTAAAGAGTACAATCTTCCCGGTTGGCTTGAAATGGGGGATCATTCTCTGACTGGTAAGCTTATAAAGGTGGCTTTTACTGATGCCTAACAAGAGCGCAGTATCGTCCATAGTGAGCAGTTCTTTTCCACCATTTAATCTGATCTGGTGGAGGATTAACTCTAGCGTATTCAGAAATCTATTGGCCATAATATGGTTTTGAGATGATTTTGATGAAACGGCCATTCCTATTCTAGGAAACAGTCGGTGTACTACTTTGATGAAATAGAAGGAAGTTTGGCAATCGCATTAGCTTTCATCTCGTCATTGACCTTGACGTAGCGCTGAGTATTTGCGAGAGAGGTGTGACCAAGCAACTTTGAGGCGATAGATACGTCCACCCCATTCGCAATCAGATTGGTTCCAAAGGAATGGCGGCCAGAGTGCCACGAAATCTTCTTATCGATCCCAGCTTCACTAACGAGGCGTTTGACCCATTTTTGACAGGCTGCATGGGAGGGCAGTTTGAATATGAGTTCATGACTCTTCCCCCGCTCCGGCAGCTGGTCTTTTGCGTCCTCATTGAGTGGGACTGAAGTGAAGGTTTTCGTCTTTTTCTGCAGGACGCCTAGCTTTCCATTAGATATATTTTCCCAACGTACCTGACTGACGTCGCAATAACGAAGGCCGGTAAACACGCAGAAGAGAAACGCCCTTTTTACAACATCATTTCCCAGAGGGGTATTGGCGATCATTTTGATCTCTTCGTAGTTCAGAACATCCTTTTGAAGAAACTGCCTTTTTCTGACCACGATATGACCTACCGGATTGCCTACCAGCACACCATCGCTCAACGCAGCTTTGATGACCTGCTTTAGTTTAGCGAAGTAGTTAGAAGGACTTTCCCCTTGGAGCCTTGACTCCAAGAAATGGACGAATTTGCGCAGATAGCCTTCATTGATTTCAAAGCAAGCAATTCGTTCTTTCCCTGCATAAGCCACCAGTTTACTGCGCATAGCGTGAAACTTCTTAATTTCCTGAACCTGATGGTTCGCTATAAACTCGTCTAAATAAGCAGTGAAGTCCCGATTTGGCTCATACCCTCGTTCTAGGTGGTTCACTCCTTCGAGTAGGGCCTTCTCTCTTTTGAGACTTAATGCTCTTATAATATTTATCTTCTCTTTCTTCTCTTGACGTTCAGCCAGATTAGACGGATTAGACTTATACTTCACACCAGTAGATTCGAACTTTCTTACTCCATTGATATGGATATCGAATTTTGCGGTTTCGTAGCCATTAGCTAGCTTGTGGTATCTGATTTTTAGTCTCATTTGGAGGCGATTTCCACTAATAACACTCGTGCAATCAACGAATTGTTAAAGAAGCAGTGGTTTTTAAGAAAAAAGAAGCGCTTTTTCTAGTTTAGATCGCTAAATTCCAAAATAATACATACATAAACTAATATTGAACATTAGTTTTTAAATTAAAAAAACAATTATAATTCGCCTCAAGTTCAGCGATTTTAAATTAACAAATCAGCCTCCTTTTTGAGATATCTACCTTCCCTTGCAAAAGCATGAGAAACGTTTTCGAAACGTTTTTTGAGCAATTAAAAGAAAAAAGCCTTAGTTTAAAAAGCAAGAAAACGTTAGCTTACTACAGCTCTTCTTCATTTTTGAATTCAATAAAACGAGGGTTCGATTCCTGTTCTGGGCACAAGCCCCCCTTTTTAGGGGGCTTTTTTATGCCCCTACCTTAGTAAAATAAAGGACTTGCTTTCGTTTTCGATTGCTTCCGATTTTTCCCTGTCAATTGTTCCTCTACCGTCCTTCGGACTGGATAGATGCACATTTGAGTATCCTCTCAGTCGAATTTTTATAAACGAAGACCCACCGAATTTGGAACAGTAAAGATTCCGGTACAGGTGCAGCTTTCGTTCACATATCTAATCGGCCAGCGTTGTATTGCCGGCCTTGGATGCAAAAATGGCTTCTTCTTAAACGGGTTCTTCAACTTTTAGACCCTGTTCATCAACTTCTGGACCCTGTTTATCAACTCTTCTGATTTGCCGCACCCAAAAGACGGAATTTCGTAGACTGTTCTTCTTTGCAGGCATACATCCAACCTATCGAAGAACGGGTTTTCAGAATGCCCTCCCGTTTACTTCTCCCAGTTATTATGAAGCGACCCTTCGTTACACTCCTCTGTTTTTTGCTGTCCTGTACCGCCGCTCATGCCACCGTTTACTATGTAGACGGCTCGAAGGCTAATAACACCGGCGCCGGTACCTCCTGGGCCACTGCCAAGAAAGACGTTCAGGCCGCTATTAACATCGCAACGGTCGCCGGTGACGAGGTATGGGTCAAGGCCGGCACCTATCTGCCTACCCTAGACCCCAACAGCGCTTCGCCCACCGACCCAAGAGACAAGACTTTTTACATCAGAAGCACTGATATCAAGCTCTATGGCGGTTTCAACGGCACAGAATCCTCCAGCAGTGCACGCAACGCCACGGCCAACGCAACGATCCTGAGCGGCGATCTGGACGGCAGCACCGGAACAGCAGACGCCTACCACGTACTCCTGACGCAGAATCGCACAAGTGCCTGTGTGGTAGACGGCTTTGCCATCAGGAGCGGAAGGGCCAATGGAACGAGTTATTTCGTAGCTAACACACCTTCTGTAAGCATTTTTAGAGAATATGGTGCGGGAATGTATAACCGTAGCAGCAGTCCTACGGTGAGTGCCTGCGTTTTCTCGGGGAACAGCGCCACTACCTATGGCGGGGGGATGCACAACAACAACAGCAATCCCTCGGTAACTGCCTGTACCTTTTCGGCAAATACGGCCGGCAATGGCGGTGGAATGGAAAACACCAGCAGCAATCCTTCAGTAAGTGCCTGCACCTTTTCGGGGAATACGGCAGTCTTTGGGGGGGGAATGGAGAACATCAGCTGCAGTCCTACTGTGAGTGTCTGCACCTTCTCGGCCAACACGGCGGTTAACGATGGCGGCGGGATCTACAACAACAGTTACGCCAGTCCTGCGGTGAGTAACTGCATCTTTTCGACTAACAGTGCTACCTATGGTGGGGGAATGTATAACACCTCCTACAGCACGCCTTCGGTAAGCGCCTGCACCTTCTCGGCCAATGCGGCAAGTTCTAGTAGTGGTGGTGGAGTCTATTACAATTTTGACGCGGGTGGTACTATCACCAACAGCATCCTCTACGGCAATACCAGCAATTCCTCGAACCAGCAGAATATCTATAAAATCGGACCGAGCGGAACGCTCACCGTCAGCTACTCCCTTATGGGTGGCTATACCGGTGGGGCCGCAGCTTATTATACCATTGGTTCCGGAGTCATTGGCGGAAACCCCCTGTTTATAACCCCAATGAACCCGGCCGGGACAGACGGCAGGTTCCGCACCGCCGACGACGGGCTGCGCATCAGTTGCACCTCTCCGGCCAGAGACGCAGGCACGGGCACCACGCCCCTAACCGATATCCTGGGCAATCCCCGCGTAGGCATAATCGATATGGGAGCATATGAGGCTGATGCGGGCTGCCCGGATGTGCTCTACGTGGACGGCTCCAGGCCGGATAATTCCGGAAGTGGCTACGGCTGGGCAAGCGCCAAAAAAGACGTTCAGGCGGCGATCAACGCAGTAGCGGCAGGCGGCGAGATATGGGTGAAAGGAGGAACGTACCTGCCCACCGAGGACCCCAGCGGCAATGCCGCACCCAGCGACCTACGGGACAAAACATTTTACCTTACGACGAAAGATGTGAAGCTTTATGGCGGCTTTTCCGGAACGGAAACCACCCGTTCTCAACGCAACCCGGCGATCCATGTAACGACGCTGAGCGGCGATCTGGACACCGCGGGCGTCACCAACGACGCGTACCACGTAGTGGTGATGCTCACCCGTTCGCAAGCCTGCGTCCTGGACGGCTTTACGATCCGGGGCGGGCGGGCCACCGGCAGCGGTACGTCTGCAAGCACCTACGACCAAAGTAAAGGAGGCGGCATTTACAATACCAATGGCAGCCTGGCCACCGTAAGCAACTGCATTCTCACCGCTAATACCGCGAGCAGTGACGGTGGTGGTTTCTATAACGCCAACAGTAGCAGCCCGACGGTAACAGGTTGCATTTTTTCAGCCAACACTGCGGCTAACGGTGGAGGTATGATGAGCACCAACAGCAGCAACGCAACGCTAACAGGTTGCGTGTTCTCGGCTAACAGCGCGACCAACGGTGGAGGAATGTACAGTACCAATGCCAGCGGAGGTACTATGAGCACGTGTCTGTTTGGTTCCAACACAGCGCAAAAAGGCGGCGGCGTCTATCACGACAACGGACCCATTGCCATCAGTAGCAGCACCTTCACAGCCAACACAGCCAGTACACAGGGTGGCGGCGCGTACCTGACTGCGATCAGCGGCGGCAGTATCATCAACAGCATTTTCTCCGGAAATACCGGCGGCCCCGCCAACCGGCAGAATATCTACAAAGACGGCACCAATGCTCCATTGACGGTGAGCTATTCGCTCATTGGCGACTACAGCGCGGGGGCGACCAATAACTATACGTCAGGTTCCGGGATCATTACCGGCAATCCGCTCTTTGTAAACAGCGCTTTGCCTGCAGGTACAGACGGCGCCTTCCGGACTTCGGACGACGGCCTGCGGATTAGCTGCGCCTCTCCGGCACGGAATGCAGGCACCGGCACCACGCCCGCAGCCGATATCCTGGGCAACCCACGGATATTCAGCATAGACCTCGGGGCATACGAGGCCGATGCAAGTTGCCTGAGCCTGTTTTATGTGGATGGCAGTAAGGCCACCAACAGCGGTGACGGACTGAGCTGGGCGGCGGCTAAAAAAGATCTTCAGGCGGCGATCAACCTGGCTATCAACAACGGCGACGAGATTTGGGTGAAGGCAGGAACCTACCTGCCCACGCTGGACCCCAACGGCGGTACGGGCCAGCGAGACAATACGTTTTACCTCACGACTAAGGACGTGAAGCTTTATGGCGGCTTTTCCGGAACAGAAACCACCCGTTCCCAGCGCAACCCGGCGACCCACGTAACGACATTGAGTGGTGACCTGGACGGGCCGGGCGGTACGGCAGATGCCTACCATGTATTGCTGACGCTGAACCGCACGAGCGCCTGTGTGGTAGATGGCTTTACCATCAGCGGCGGGCGGGCCAATGGGACCGGTGCGTTCCCAGTCACCACACCTTCTGCAGGCATTGATAGAGGCACTGGCGGAGGAATGAACAACGATGCCTCCAGCAGTCCTTCGGTAAGTGCCTGTGTCTTCTCAGCCAACACGGCAGACCTTGGTGGCGGGATGTACAACTCTTTCAGCAGTCCTACAGTGAGTGGCTCCACGTTCTCGGCCAATACGGTCTCGCTCTCTGGCGGTGGAATGTATAACACCAACAGCAGCAGTCCTGCGGTGAGTGGCTGCATTTTCTCGGCCAATACGGCAACCAATAGTGGCGGTGGGATGGAAAACGACTACTGCAGTCCCTCAGTGAGTGCCTGCATCTTTTCGGCCAACACGGCAAGCTATGGCGGTGGGATGCTTAACCTCAGCAGCAGTCCTGCCGTAAACGCCTGCGTCTTCTCGGCCAATATGGCAAGCTACGGCAGTGGGATGTGCAACTCCTTTTCCAGCATGCCTTCGGTAAGCACCTGTACCTTCTCGGCCAACACGGCAAGCAGTAGTGGTGGTGGCGGGATGTATTACGATGTCAGCTCCGGCGGGAGCATTACCAACGGCATTTTCTACGGCAACACCGGCGGCCCCACGAACCAGCAGAATATCTATAAGGACGGAACGAGTCCAACGCTCACCGTCAGCCACTCGCTCATCGGCGATTACAGCGCAGGGGCAACCAATAATTACACATCCGGGGCAGGCATAATCACTGCCGACCCCTTGTTTGTAAGCAGCTCTTCGCCTGCGGGCGCAGATGGCACATTCCGGACCGCCGATGATGGTCTCGCATTGCAATCGTGCAGTCCGGCAGTCAACAGCGGCACCGGCACCACGCCCGCTACCGATCTTTCCGGAAACAGCCGTGTTGGGACCCTTGACCTGGGCGCCTACGAATATCAGGGCGCACCCTCCTCCACCCTCGCCGGAAGTGCCACTACGGACAGCCGCAGTCCGCAGGGCGGCAGCGCCCTTGCATTTGGAACCTGCGGCGCAGCCATTGCTTCGCTGAGTCCATCCGGCGCGGCCCCGGTCACGGGCAGCATCGCGGCCAAGGTATACGTTCAGTCCACTGCGCCGAGCTACAACCAAATGTTTTACGTGCGCCGCTACTACGATATCACCCCGGCCACCAATCCGAATACAGCAACCGCACAAATCACCCTGTACTTCTCCCAGGCCGACTTTACCAATTACAACACCGTACGGGGTTCGTTGCCGCCACTGCCCGTCGATGCCGCCGATGCCGCCAATAATAAAGGCAACCTGCGCATCACCCAGGAACATGGCACCTCTGCCACCGGGCTGCCGGGCTCCTACAGCGGCTGGAGCGGCACCGGACCGGCCAAAGTGTTAATTACGCCTATGAGCGTAAGCTGGAATGCGACCTTTTCGCGCTGGGAAGTGCTCTTTCCGGTCACAGGCTTTTCCGGTTTCTTTGCTACCAGTGCTATCAACCGACCTTTGCCGGTAGAGCTCCTGAGCTTTAGCGCCCGCCTTGCCGGTGAACACACCAACCAGCTGGACTGGACTACGGGCGAAGAAGAAGGTGGACTGCGCTTCACCGTCGAGCGCAGCAGCGATGCGAAAAGCTTTCGTTCCATTGGAGCGGTGGCCGGAACGGGCCATGGCAGTACCTACCGGTTTATGGACGTTGCGCCATTGGCAGGCGACAACTACTATCGCTTGCAGGTGCCAGCCGTATCGGGCGAGGTACGCTACAGCCAGACGGTGTTGGTGAAAGGGTCCGGAGCCACCGGTTCCGGTACGGTTGCGCTCTCGCCCAATCCGGCCACCGGCCGGGTCACGATCGTTTGCACTGACAAAGCGTTGGAAGGCAGCCAGGTCCGTATATGGAGTGCGGAAGGCCGGCTGATGCACACGTTTGTTTTGGAACGCGAGACGACGCTGGACGTCCACGACTGGGCAGTAGGCGTGTACCTGCTTCGCCTCCAAGACGGCAGCACCCTGCGCCTCATCAAGAACTAAGTACGATCCGCCTTCAGGTCTGATGCGTCTTTCGCTTCGGGCCTGAAGGTGTTTGATGAAAGACCGGACGGCGGCCTCAATGCAGCGTAGGGACTCATTGACGACGCAACCGGCAGGTTTCCGGAAGGGCAGCTTTTTTCAAATCAGGTTCCTTGAGAACCAGCTTGAAAAAGCTGCCACCGCGAGACCGGCGGCGATGCTGTTTGCGGCAGACTGTATAGTGGCTGCTGCACCGGATATGCCTATCGCGCCGGCGATTCCGGCAAGGCAGTAGGCCAACAGATGAGATGCGGGAAGCATTCGTGTGCGGCACCGCAAAAACGGTCTCCGGTAGCTGCATGCCCTGCAATTGGTTGCCTTTAGGTATGGCATGATGTGCCTGACTGACCTCGTCGATTCCTCTTACATAGGGTCATTTAATCCTGTAGGAGGGTCCGTCAACGTTGTAAGGGGGTCCGTCAACATTAAAAACGACGATTTCAACAGTGTAAGGGGGGGCTGTCAATATTGTAAGGGGGTCCGTCAACATTAAAAACGACGATTTCAACAGTGTAAGGGGGTCCGTCAAGGTTGTAAAGGGGTTTGTCAACATTAAAAACGACAATTTCAACAGTGTAGGAGGGGCGTTTACTATTAAATGGGGGCCTAAAACGGTTTCCAGAAGGGGTAAAATGATTTTAAGGGGACCTATAACGGTTATATAAACCATAATATCATTTGAGATCCTTCAACAGGATCTGGATCCGGCCCATGAATTCCATGAGAACAGGTAGCGTATCCCATTAAGGTCTGCTCGCTTGCGTTGTCAGCCCGAGCCGGTCGAACACTCCCATAGCCTTGCAGAAACGGAGTCCTTGCGAGGCACGAAGCAATCCATCATTTATCCGGACCTACATCCTACGAGATTGCTTCGTTGTCCCTCCTTGCAATGACACAGAAAGGACCCGAACTCCGGACTTGTAACCTAATTCAATCCAGTAACCAAGTCATTGTAAGGGACGAAGCAATCTCACTCTATCCAGATTGAAGATTGGATATGAACTGGCTGTTGAGATCAAAACACACCGATACCGGAGCTAACCAAGAGGAATTCTATGTGGCTGCCTAGTGCTCTGCCAGCGTTTATCAATCGGGTTGCATAGCAATAAGTTCTTAGCAGTAAAATAAATACGTCCGCAAATTTTGAATAGATTATTCGGCTGATACCTTTGCGCCGCATTAAAAGACGAAACACTCCTCACTCCCCACATAAATGACAAAATTCTACGCGATTGTTCTATTCCTGGCCGTCTTATTTCTACGGCCTTTAGTAGCCCAGTCTCAAATCAACGCCTCACCGATTCAGACCAATTCGTTAACGATCAGTACAGGTTCCGCTTCCTTTGTACAGGGATATCCGTATACCATCTCCTACTCCAGCAGCGGTTATGTCTTTAATTCCGGCAATACCCTAACGGTTCAGCTCAGCGATGCGAGCGGATCGTTTGCGAACACAACCAGTATCGGCTTAGCCAATACCACTTCTACATCCGGTACGATTCCTGTGGTTGTTCCTTCCAATGCAAGTGGAACAAGCTACAGAATGCGGATTGTCAGTTCTACTACAGCAGTTACCGGCTCCGACAATGGTAGCAATCTGACCGTTACCGCAGCTCCAACCAATGCGCTACATTTTGATGGTATCGACGATTATGTAGCCATTGGAAGCCCTCTTGCTGCCGGCAGTTCCTATACAAAGGAAGCCTGGGTTTATCCGACCAATGCAGCTTCCGCACGAAACATTGTTTCATCAGATAGCAACCCGTTTTGGTTTACGCAAGGAAAGCTTTGTGCGGGTAATGGAACGAACTATTCCGTTGTTTCTGAACCCAGTACAACCGCACTAAATACCTGGACGCATGTGGCTGTAACCTATGATGCAGCTACTGCTACCATGAGATTGTATAAAGATGGGGTTCTCGTCGGTACCGGCACCAATGCTCCAGTTCCACCGGCAGAAGCGGTTTTTATCGGTAGTCACAATGGGACCCTTTCGTATTTTGAAGGTGCGATCGATGAAGTCCGGGTGTGGAACCGCGCCCTGTGCCCAACCGAGATTCAGAACAACATGAACGGATTGTTGCCCACTTCGAACCTGCAAAATGGCCTGATTCGCTCCTACGACTTTAATCAGGGTGCTGCCAGCGGCACGAACACATCCATTACCGCCTTGCCTGACAGAAGTGTTTCCGGAAGTACTGGTACGCTAACCAATTTCTCCCGTACCGGCGCCACTTCAAATTTTGTAACCAGCACAGTTGCAACAACTACTGCCACCGCATATCAGTCCGCTACTGCAGGTGCAAGCAACAGCAGTACACAAATGATGTATGGTGCCACCAGTTTCTATTCAAACTGTGATGGAATTGCCGTTGTTTCGCCCACCGGTTCACAGCCGGTTTCCGGATCCGTCAGTGCGCGGGTCTGGATTGAAAGCAACGGACCTACTTATAATGGTGCGCCTTACCTCGCCCGGCATTATGAGATCACACCGGCAACCAATGCTACAACAGCTACCGGAACCATCACGCTGTTCTATACCCAGGCAGAATTTACCGGCTATAATGCGGCGGCCAATCATGGTCTGAATCTACCAGTAGATGCAACCGATGCGCAGAACTACAAAGCCAATCTGCGCATTACCAAAAAGAGTGGTACCTCCTCTAATGGAACCGGTCTTCCGGGTACTTATAACAACGGTAAAATTGTCATCATTCCAACCAGTGTAACCTGGAATGCGAGTACCTCCCGTTGGGAAGTGGTACTCCCCGTAACCGGTTTCTCCGGGTTTTTTGCCTCGACCTCCACAACAGCGCTCCCGGTGAAGGTGCTTTCTTTCACTGCTCGCAGGGCTGAACAAGGCACTGAGCTTACCTGGCAGGTTGCTGCTCAGGAAGTCGGTACAACTTATCAAATCGAACGAAGCAGCGATGGCAACCAGTTTACGGCTCTTGACGAAATTGCAAGCCGGGAAGATCGTTCAGCATACCAGTATCTGGATAACCAATTGCTGAACGGTACTCACTACTACCGGTTGCGGATCACTGAAACCAGTGGCGAATTCGCATACAGTTCGGTTGTTGTGGTACGCGGCGGCAAAGCCTTTTCCGGAACCATCACCATAGCGCCACAGCCTGCTGCTGATTTCCTTACTGTAACCACTACCGATCCGGGTTTAGAAGGCACGAATGGTACCGTGTTGGATATTCAGGGCCGGGAAGTGACCCGGTTTAAACTGGAGCGCTCGAAAAAAATGGATATCAGCAACTGGCTTCCGGGCTTATACCTGATGCGGCTCTCCAATGGAGAGGTGCTGCGAATCATCAAGCAGTAATTTTCCTGAAATAAATTCCACAAAACGCCCTGGCATCACTAACCAGGGCGTTTTTGATTTTTATTGGTATGCATTAAACGAATGACCTAAGGGTTAACGATGTATAATCAGGAACACTGATTATGCTTTCATTGCCTCATTCTACCTGTAATCTATTTTCGCTACCCGTGTCTTACACTCCGGCAGTGTCCGGCATTCCCTCCTCACTCGTTATCCGGAACTATTCCGGATAATTAGTTGTTTTCTGGATCCTCATTTTAGTATGCTTACTTCCCGATCTTGTTGCATACGGCGGCCACTTCGGCTACTTTGGCAGTGGCAACAGTGTTTTTCCGGAGCGAGTCGTCAATGAGGCTTCTCATGATCTCGGCATCCAGTCGCCATTCATAAACGGATTCGTATTTCTTTCCATAGCCTTTTTTGATAGCAGTCGCCAGATCCGCACAACTGGCCAGCTTGTTTTCCGGCGTTGCCTGGTTCCATTCCGCTACCGTCGCCTGCTGAAGCGTACCTCCTTTCATCCAGTTCGTATCCGAGCCTTGGGAGCAGGATAGGAACGCCACGATCGCAACTACACCAACTGTTTTGAGGATAAGCATTTGCCCTCCTCTTCTAAAAGCGTGCCGACTTCAGTGCCCCGGTAGCAGATGGATGCGCCCTATCTGCATGCAATCACTGGTTGTCAACCCAATAAATTCTTTTTACAGCTTTTCTTCTCTGGTGGAACCCTTTCAGTACCTTATCCTTGCTTCTGTGTGCTCAGAAGGGCTGTCAGGGCATTTGCGTACCCCTCGATCACGTCTAAAAGCAACCGGGACTTCTGCGTGTTGCTGCCATTTGGATTGTACTGCTTTAGCAACCGGGTAGACGTATCCAGCGGTTTGCCGGGGCCTTTTTCAAAGGCATTGCGCGTAATCTGAAGCTCCCGGATGATCCGGGTATTTGTCAGCTGAATCAGATCGTGGTAATACTGGTACGCCCGTCCCGTTTGCAGCCCGAAAGGGCGGTCGGCCAGCTTCTCCAGCACATATTCCAGAAACAGCCCGAAATCCATCCGGTCGAGCTGCGCCTTTACCACACTATTGATCTCAGTTGTCATTGGTAGGAACCGCGTCCAAATACCATGCTCAACAAAGCTGCTGCGCGTTCCGGAACTTGATGGTTCCGGAACGCGCGCCTGAAATACGTTGTTCTGTACTCTTTAAAACCGATATGCAATGCTCATACCGGTGCCCTGCCCGATGTATGGGGAGATCCGTAAGCCAGTGCCGTCGGCCCGCAGCTTTTTATGCAGTTGCGGTACCAGAATACCTGCGGCAACGCCTACAGCTGTTCCGAGCGCCAGATCGGTAGGCCAGTGTTTGCCTGCTTCATGACGCATATAGGCGGTAGCACCGGTGGCCAGTGCGGCCCCACCCCAGAACGCCCAGCGCCACGGAGAGTTGGGATGGTAATCGTGAAAAATCTTCGCCGTAAAGAAGGAAATGGCCCCTACATTGGCTACGTGACCGGCAAAAAAGGCATTCTTGTAATTGCCGTCTACCCGTTCGCTGGCCGGCTTGTCAAAATTGTAGGTTTCCGGACGGTACCGGTCTACGAAAAACGTAGCGCCCGTATAGAGCGTTCCGGTAATGGCCATGGTTTCCAGGTACAGCGCACCTACTTTCCAGAAGTCTTTCCGGATCGCCGGATCCAAACCTGCCAGCACGAGCGGCGCCGGGATGAGTCCATAAAACAGGTAGTTGCTGTTGGCATCGGCCGCTTCCGAATCTTTACCGGCCGCCCAGCGGTCAAAGCTGTTGACATCTTCTTTCTTCAGTGCCTGGATTTCTGCAAGGGTGCTGGTGTCTTTATCATAGACATGCGTAAATGCCCAGAGCGTCCAGGCCGTACCGGCTGCGGTAATCGGTGCATCCACCTTCCAGCTCAGGTGATAATCGGGCCGGGCCGCCAGAACATCCTGCTGTGGCCGGGGCATCAAAAACCGTTCGTTTCCGGAATCTTCCGGAACCACCTGGGCCGTCGGTGCCGCCAATGCCAATGCGTCCTGTGCCTGCGTGGCGGTACCCGTCAACAGGGCAAGAGCGGTTGCGATCGGGAGTACATAGTTTCTGACCATAAAAGAGAAGTTCGAGAGGAAACGCAACGCATAAAAAAACTGCGCCTTTATGGAAACAGATACGACAGTTGCAGCCCGAAGCTGTTGCCACCGTTCCAGGTTGGCAGCAGCATAGCATCGCCTTTAATCTTGGGTGCCTTAAACAGCTTTTTCTTGATGGCCGGATACACGAAGTAGGCAAAGCGGGTTGAGACAATGCCCACCCCGGCACCGGCAATAACGTCCGACAGCCAGTGTTCGTTGTTGTACATCCGCAAAAAACCGGCACCGACCGCAAAGGCATATCCTACCAGTCCGGGCCAGGGCGAGATGCCCCGGTATTCCAGCCGGGCAAACTCGGCGCTTACAAAGGCCTGTGCCGTATGTCCGGACGGAAACGACTTGTAATTATTTCCGGCCGGCCGCAGTTCCCATTCCTGCTCTTTGAGCCCGAATACAATCCCGTTGCTGATGAGATTGGCCATCCCATACATGATGGACCGGTCTACAATGTTGTTGTGGCCTTTGTATCCGGCAAAGTTGAGTCCATACACCATCACAGCCGGAGCCAGCAGAAAATAATCTTCGTACTGATGGCCTTTTTCGCGGGGATTTTTATCCCAAAGTTCCCGCTTTACCGCGCCATTGATGTCCTGTAAGGTGCCGTTTTTAATGGCTAGTGCCCCATATCCAAACATCACTCCGGGAATAATCAGGCTCCGGGCAGTCACCGGTATTTGTACAATCGGCGCTTTGATCTTGCGCTTCACCTTATCGTGCAACGAGTCTATCACTATAGCGGCTATGGTTTCCGGCGTGTCGGTAACTACAGGACTTTCCACGGACTGAACAGTGGGTTGCACGCTGCTGTCCGGAAGCGTTTGTGCACGAATGACCTGCGTTCCGATCGTTCCCAGCAGGAGCTGAACTACCATCCATTGTACTATTTTTTTCATTATACGTATTCTTTAGAAGCTAATGAAAACGCACTACAAAAATCGAGCACATTCCGGAATAGTTCTTGCTGTTACGTCCGGAAAACCATGTTCCAGATCTGATCTGCCGATGAAAAACTGCCTGCTTTCCTGTCTGTGTGCCTTTTGGGTAGCGCTCTCCCCTGCCACCGCGCAAACCAGCAGCAATCCTGCTTCCCCAAATGTGCTGGCCCCGGTTGTATCCGACCCGTTACTGCTTTTTCCGGAAGCCGGCGACGGCCTGCAGCGGACAGTTTTGCGACTGCCGGCCAAATCCAATGAGGCACATTACCGGGTTGAGCTGATGGTTGGCAAAACGGTTCTGGTAGATGCCTGCAATCAGCATTTTATAGGCGGCAGCTACAATGTCCGGCAGGTGGAGGGCTTTGGTTACGATTATTATCTGGTGGAGTCGGAAGGGGTTGTAGGCGGTACGCTGATGAGTTGTACAGATACCTTCCGGAAAGCAAAATTTGTATGGATTATCCAGGATAACCTTATCCATTACTCCAGTAGAGGACCGCTGGTCATTTACGCCCCCAAAGGCTTCGAGGTTCGGTACCGGATCTGGTCAGCCGGAAAAACGCAGGTTACCTCCCAACCTGCGGTGGTTACCAAAGGCATCCGGGATTGTCCGGAGGAACGTGTAGTCAACCGGCTCCCAAGTTCCGGCTCCCGCACGACTCCCGACGAGTATTACATCTACAAGGGTACCCGCCATGAACTTGCTGAGTTTGATATGGACTGGCTGCGTAAACATTGTCGCATCAAGGTATCAGCCGTTCAGTAACGACCTGCACATCCGAACTTCAATGTCTTCCTCATATGCTGTATGGAATCGCCAAAACTTGATTTCAAACCTATCACACCCGATCAGGTATTGTATGACTTTGTGTATGCCTATTCATCCCTGCAGCAGTTGGCAGGGTTTAAAAATGGAGTCATCATCCCCAACGGACGCATTGATCTGATCTTCAGTCAGACGACTCCGGACGAGCTGCAAATCGTATTGATGGGACTTGAAACGGAACCCAAACCGATTCCGGAACAGCCCATAGATGGATTCTTTGCCATCAGCCTCAATCCGCTGGCCGTCGAATACCTGCTCCAGCAGCCCGTGGCCGATCTTTTAAACCGTGGCGTTTACCTGCCGGCAGATTTCTGGGGCTTTCAGGCCGCCGATCTGGTTAATTTCGAAACCTTCTGCAGTCGGGCTACCCAACTTCTGACGGCCCGCCTTCCGGTCGATACCGATTCCCGGAAACGGAGCCTGTTTCAGTTGATTTTTGCTGCCAACGGTGAGATTGCCATTCAAACTCTTTCCAAAGCGATTGGCTGGAGTGAGCGGCAAATCAACCGGTACTTTAATCAACAATTGGGGTTGTCTCTTAAAGCCTATTGCAATATTCTGCGGTTCCAGGCCTCGCTGCCGCACATCCGGGCCGGCGCTCTTTACCCGCAACTCAACTTTACCGATCAGTCTCATTTCATCAAAGAAATCAGGAAACACGCCGGGGTTTCACCCAAGGAACTTTTCCGGAATCAGAATGACCGTTTTTTACAATTCCTGGTGTATGGCTCCAGGTAGGTTTGCAGGGTACAAAACAACTCTGATAATGCTTTTGCCCACTCAACAGGTAGCTATTGTAGGCGGAGGACCGGGCGGTCTCACACTGGCCAATCTGCTTCAACAGGCAGGTCTTATGGTACGGGTTTACGAACGGGACATTGACCGAAACGCCCGCGTTCAGGGATCCCCGCTTGACCTGCACGAAGAATCCGGTCTGGCAGCCTTGCGCAAAGCCGGTCTGATGGATGCCTTTAAGACGCATTTTATGCCGGATGCCGATCATACGGTCATTATGAATCCAGATGCTGAAGTCGTTTTCAGCAATTCGGAAGATAAACGTCCTGGCTTCGGCGATGCCGGGTTCCGGCCGGAGATTGATCGAGGTGCCCTTCGGAACATTCTCTTGGACGCCCTGCATCCCGAGACAGTTGTCTGGAACCGCCATCTGCGTTCCATGACGCCACAAGGGGCAGGCTGGCAGTTACAGTTTGAAGAACAGGATGCAGTCTATGCCGATTTTGTTGTTGGTGCTGATGGCGCCCGCTCCAAAATCCGGCCGTATCTCACGGATAGCCAAGCCTTTTATTCCGGAATCACCATGATAGAAGGGCTGATTGAAGACGCCGCTGAAAAGATCCCATTTCTTTACACGGTCCTCCGGGGTGGCAAAATCATGGGGTTTGGAGACGGTATCAACATTCTGATGGGACAGAAAGAGGCCGGGGCGGTTGGATTTTATTTCAGCTTTAAAGCCGATAAGCAGTGGGTTTCTACCAGTGGGCTTTCCTTGAACAACCGCAATCAGCTGCTGCAGTGGTTTAAAAGTCGATATACCGGTTGGAACCCGGTCTGGCAGGAATTGTTGGAACAGACTGCCCTACCCCTGATTCCTCGTCCCATTTATTGCATACCACCCGATCAAACATGGCCGGCGCAAGCGAATCTGACACTGATGGGAGATGCCGCACACGTAATGCCTCCTTTTGCAGGAGAAGGCGTTAATATGGCCATGCGAGACGCGCTGGAGCTAGCCGCTGCTCTCACCTCTGGAACAGATTCGTCTCCAGCAACTGCCATAGCCGCCTACGAAACATCGATGCGGTCCCGGTCTGCCGAAAAAGCACTGGAATCTCTTCAAAACGGAGAACGGATGCACAGCGAAACCGCACTAGATACCATGACGGCCTTTTTCAAAGGCACAGTAGCTATCCAATGAAATACATAATCTAGTATTAGATCAATTAGTTGTGCTGCGCTCGTTTCCGGAACGGGCATAGATTTTCTACCGGTCTGGCAGGTGCTTCCAATTCCGGAAGCGCTTTTCCCCTTCCCTATGACCGATTCCCCTATCCCCACCGAGTCCAACAAATTCAGTCGTCGCAAAGTGCTGGCCGGTCTCGGCGCTACGATGGCCCTTGCAGCCGCTGCTCCGTTTGCGTCTTTTGCACAGGCACCTTTGCGCAATACCACCAGCGGCGCACCCGATATGAGCGATCCGCGCAGCAAATATCCCAAGCCTCCTTTCGCTCCTCAGGAGTAGCCCTGGCCGGGACTGGCGAGTAAAATGACGCCGCGTCCCGACCATGGCGAAACCAGCTACAAAGGTTCCGGAAGACTAACCGGTCGCAAGGCCTTAATCACTGGTGGCGACTCCGGTATGGGCCGTGCAGCCGCCATCGCTTATGCCCGGGAAGGTGCCGATGTAGCCATCAACTACTACCCGACTGAAGAACCAGATGCCCAGGAAGTGGTCGCGCTGATTAAAGCCGCCGGCCGTAAAGCCGTAGCAATTCCGGGCGATCTGCGGGATGTGGCGTTCTGTCGCAGGTTGGTCAAAGAAGCGGCAGAAGCGCTGGGTGGACTTGATATCGTAGTGAACAACGCCGCCCGGCAGCAAACCCGCGCTTCGATCACCGATGTTTCGGACGAAGATTTTGATGCGACGATGAAAACCAACATTTACGCACCTTTTTGGATCATCAAAGCGGCCATGCCGTATCTGAAACCGGGTTCGGCTATCATCGGCACGGCTTCGGAACAAGCTTACGATCCTTCCCCGGACCTGTACGATTATGCACAGACCAAGGCCGCTACCATGAACTATGTCAAATCACTAGCCAAGCAACTGGGGCCCAAAGGCATCCGGGTCAATGCGGTAGCACCGGGACCTATCTGGACGCCCTTGCAAGTAAGCGGCGGAGCCACACAGGAAAAACTGCAAAAGTTTGGAGGCGATACGCCACTGGGCCGTCCGGGTCAGCCGGCAGAACTGGCGTCTATTTATGTCCAACTGGCCGACAACGGCGCCAGCTACGCCAACGGCCAGGTCTATGGTGCCGGCGGTGGCAGCGGTCAACCGTAACCTTTACAGAACACATTTAAATGCAGACAGGGCACTCTTTTCCGGAAAAGAGCGCCCTGTTTTGTAGGTATAGACATCCGGAAGCAGGCCTTACGTTCAGTCATCGTCCTGAACCTGATTTTGGTAGGCTTCGGGGGTATCGAAGTCCTTCAGCGCCTGGGGTTCGGGAATGTGGAGCAGGCGTAAATGCGAAGCATGCTGAAGCACCAGTTCTTTACAGCCTTCCGGAAACGTATGATTCAGGATACCCTCCCGATAATGACTGGAAAAAATCACCGGATTACGCTGCCGGCCGTCGCGGGCAGCCGCGATCATACAAGCTATATCTTCCCGGTAGGCCTGTTCAAAGGCATTCACCAATCCTGTATAATTTTCCGCTCTCAGCAGTGGCATATCCGCCAGGCCGATCAGATAGCCGGTTCCTCCGGCGACAGCCACTCCCGCCTGAATGGAACTGGTCATACCACTTTGATAATTGGTATTATGCACCCACCGGATGGGCAGCCCTTTCAAGGCATCCCGGACTTCAGCCTCCTGATGACCGGTCACAACGATGACCTCCTGCAATCCGGCAGCGAGCAGTTGCGTCACCACTACCCTCACCATGGGCTGTTTTCCAAACGGCAACAGCAGTTTGTTCTGCGGTCCCATGCGAGACGACAGTCCGGCGGCCAGTACAATCGCGCTTACACTCATGCTTCGGTATGAATGGGTGCATTCCGGAATTTCAGCGGCTGCCCATCGCGCCGGGCAAAGGCTGCCTGAATTCCGGAAACAATGGATACCGCAATTTCGGCCGCACCTTCGGCCCCAATATCCAATCCTACCGGGCCATAAATACGGGACCGCTGGCGTTCGGTAATCGGAGCCCCGCTTTCCGAAAGCGCATCGATCATCTGTTCGGTTTTGGTTTTCGGTCCCAGAATACCAATGTAAGAGCAGGGCGATTCCAACAGCGGTCGGAGCAACGCCAGATCGTAATTGTAGTTGTGGGTCATCAGCACGGCAGCAGTTTGTTCATCCGTGAGCACTGATTCCAGGGCGTCTTCCGCTTTGACCACCCGGATCCGGTCGGCCTGCGGAAAACGAGCCGGTGTAGCGTGTGTTGCCCGGCCATCGATTACGGTCAGTTCCCACCCCAGCAGCGAAGCCATGGTGGCGACCGGCTGGGCATCATTTCCGGCACCCACCAGGAGCAGATGTACCGGTGGCGGCACCCATTGATACAAGGCCTGGTAGGATTCATAAGTCTGTACCTGGGAGGATTCCGCTGCAAATCCATTCACAGCCTCGGTTCTCAACGGGTTGTCAGATGTGTACCAGAGCGTTTCAGCTTCACTAATAAACCCACAGGTGCCCAAATGTTGTTGCGTATTGTCCGGAGCAAAGGCTGTTACCAGCAAACCCGGACGGCGCGTAGCCACAGCTTTCCGGAGCAGCTCAATCGGGTTTTGAGGCGCGTCCGGAACAATCGGCTCAAACAAAATGGACACGATGCCGTTGCAGCCTAGTTGCACCCCGAATTGCAGGTCATCTTCATCGGTGGTCGTATCGTAAATCACCAGCTTATTGCGGCCCTGCACGATTGCCAATTGTGCTTTCCGCAGCGCGTCGCCCTCCAGACAACCGCCACTGATGGCACCGGTCAGTTGTCCGGCCTCAGTTACCAGCATCCGGGCACCGGGACGGCGGTAAGACGAGCCTTCCACCGCTACAACCGTAGCCAGCGCCATCTGTTGCCCTTGCAATACCGCTTCGTCGTAGGCCCGCACGATAGCTTTGAGTTCGTTCATGGCTCCAGCAGCTGATCAAAATGGATGGGCAGATTGGTGATCCGTTTCCCGGTGGCGTGATAGAGGGCATTGGCAATGGCCGCCGGCATCGCGACCATACCTACTTCCCCCACGCCTTTAATCCCCAGTTCATTGATGAGCGGATCGGGTTCGTCTACAAATAGAACCTCCATTTGCGGAACATCTGCGTGCGTTTGAATGTGGTATTCGGCGTAATTATCGTTCAGGTACTTTCCCAGCTGCGAATCCATGACCGAGCCTTCATGAAGTGCTTTGCTGATGCCCCAGAGCATGGCTCCGTAAATCTGACTGCCGGCTGTTTTAGGATTGATGATCTTGCCCGCTGCAATCGCAGTAAGCGCGCGCGTCACAGTGATCGTTCCCAGCTCCTCGTCTACTTCCACTTCTGCAAATGCAGCGCTATGAGAAGCCTTGGTATACTTGCGCAGTTTCAAGGCATCGGGACCGACCAGCTTTTTAACGGCAATCGGTTTGTTTTCATTTGACGCCAGGATTTGAGCAAACGAAACCGCCTGTTCCGGAAATTGACGCAACCGGATCCAGCCGTTTTCGAAATACACGTCGTCAAATGTTGCCTTGGCCAGCGGACTGCCTTTGATGCGACTGGCTTTCCCGAAGAGAATTTCCTGCAGCTTCCGGCCCACTTTGGCGATTGCTGCACCTACCGAAGCGGTCATGGCAGAGCCTCCCTGAAACATGGAAAACGGCTTTTTGCTGTCGCCATACTGAACCTCGATAGCCTGCATCGAAATGCCTACGGCATCAGCCGCCATCTGGGTCATCACGGTTAGCGTGCCGGTACCAATATCGGTGGTTGCGTTGGTCACCAGTAGCGTTCCACCGGGCCGTAAGACCATCTCCACCCGGGCCGGAAACTGAAATGCGTCCCAGATGCCCGTTGCCATGCCATAGCCCACCCATTTATGGCCCCGCTTCATGCTGCGGGGTGCCGGGTGGCGTTCGTTCCAGCCAAACGCTTCTGCGCCCTGCAGGTAACAGTCCCGTAGTGCTTTACTGGTGAAGGGCTTTCCGGAAGCAGGATCTGTTTCGGCATAATTGCGCAGGCGTAGCTCCAGCGGATCGATTCCCAGTTCATACGAGAGCGCATCCATGGTACATTCAATGGCGTGCAACCCTGTAACACCGCCGGGTGCCCGCATATCCAGCGGCGTAGCCACATCCAGCGGCACCACCTGCGCTTTAAATTTCGTGTGATCAGCCGGATACAGTTTATGACTCCAGGCCGCAATGCCTTCAGTATAATCCTCGTAGCGTGAGGTTTCGGTCAGCGCCTGATGACCCAACGCGGTCACCTTTCCGGAATCATCCGCACCGAATTGCAACTGCTGAATGCACTGTGGCCGATGCCCGAAGGTGAACATCTGCTTCCGGTCGAGCGTAAGACGAACATTGCGCTTCAGATGCAAAGCTGCCATCACCGCCAGAAACAACTGATATTGCGGACGCAGTCCAGCGCCGAAGCCACCACCCACATACGGTGCCAGTACCTGCACTTTTTTGAACGGCAGCCCAAATGCGTTAGCGATAAACACCTGATTATTGATGGTTCCCTGCGTCTTGTCATAGATCGTCAGCCGGTCCCCTGCTTCGTATTGTACAGTCGTGGCAAATAGCTCCAAAGGATTGTGATGCTCTGCGAGGTGCCGGTACTCGGCCTGCACCTTAAAAGGCGCTTCGGCAAATGCCTGTTCGAAATGCCCGGTAGGCTTGGGTGGCGGCGGCTTGAACGTTGTTGCCAGCCCTTTTTTAGCGTTCCGGGCCTGCTGCATCTGATCGTCGATGTTGGTTTCAAATGCTTCGGCTTCGTACCTGATCCGGACCAGGGTCGCCGCATATCGCGCGGTTTCAAAATCTTCGGCAACGACTACCGCAACCGGCTGACCGTTGTACCGCACCTGCGCATCGTACAGGGGTTTAAAGACCGTTCCGGGCGGCGCATCCAGATCGGCAAACTGGAAGTCAAACGCAGCCAGTGCAGGCCGGTTGGTATGGGTAAGAATTTCTACCACACCGGGCAACGCTTTGGCAGCGTCGGTGTCAATGGCCTGAATAACGCCTTTCGGAATAGCGCTGTTGACCACGTACGCATACAGCAAATGAGGCAACGGATATTCTGCGGCATACGGCGCAGCGCCGGTCACCTTAAGCGGGCCTTCAAGTCGGCTGATCGGTTGACCGATACTAGGTTGAGACATCGTTTGACGGTTTTACTGCACCCGGATACTAGACGCTTCCGGAACAGGGATAAATTCAGGCGCTGGGCCGCGCGCCCGGAAGCTGGGTGTCGGGGCTGAGTGCCATGAGCCCGTTGCGAATAATGGCCCGTTTGGCCAGATCGATTTTAAAGCTGTTGTGCGCATAGCCTTTGGCGCCCTCCAACAGGATATCGGCAGCGCCGGCGAAGCTTTCACGGGTAGCCGGTTTTCCAATCAAAAACCCTTCGGCTTCCGGTATCCGCCAGGGTTTGTGAGCCACGCCTCCCAACGCAATCCGGGCCTCCTGAATCCGGTCGCCCTCCAGAATCAACCCGGTGGCGACGCTGACCAGGGCAAAGGCATAGGAATGCCGGTCGCGCAGTTTCAGGTACGAATAGTTCTGGGCAAATCCTTCTTCCGGAAGATCGATCGCTGTAATCAGTTCGCCGGGTTGCAGGGTATTGTCTTGTTCGGGATGATCGCCCGGTAACCGGTGGAACTCGCTGAACGGAATGACCCGGTCGCCCTGCGGTCCGGAAACCTGTACCACAACCTTCAACGCGGCCAGTGCCACGCACATATCCGAGGGAAACACCGCTATGCAGGAGTCGCTTTGTCCCAGAATGGCGTGAATGCGGTTGTAGCCGGTGAGCGCGCCGCACCCGCTACCCGGTGTCCGCTTGTTGCAAGGGGCCTGCGGCTCGTAAAAGTAATAACAACGGGTGCGCTGCAACAGGTTACCGCCATTGGTGGCCATGTTCCGGATCTGTCCCGAAGCACCGGCCCCGATCGCTTTCGACAGCAGCGGATACCGGGTTTCGATGATCGGATGCCAGGCGGTAGTCGCATTAGTGGCAAAGGCGCTGAGTCGCACCCCCCCGTCCGGACGTTCGGTAACCGGTTTATCTGTGTTCAAACCGTTGACATCTACCAGCCGGTCCGGATGCGTCAGATCGTATTTCCACAGGTCAATCAGGTTGGTACCGCCCGCAACAAAACAGGCGTTCGGCTCTCCGGAAACCGCCACCACTGCTTCCGGAATGCTACCCGCCCGGGTATATTCAAATGGATTCATGCGGAACGGTTTGTTTTACCTGAAGAATAGCCTCCAGAATGCCTTTATTGGCTCCACACCGGCAAAGGTTACCGCTCATGGCATCTTTAATCTCCGCCTCAGAATGCGCTTTTCCTTCCCGGAGCATCCCGATGGCCGAACAAATCTGTCCGGGCGTGCAGTAGCCACACTGAAAGGCATCGTGGTCGATAAACGCCTGCTGCAAGGGATGCAGGGTGTCGCCGGAAGCGATTCCTTCGATGGTGGTGATATCGGCGCCGGCTTTCATCACCGCCAGCGTCAGGCAACTGAGAATACGTTTGCCGTCGCACAACACCGTACAGGCGCCGCACTGACCATGATCGCAGCCTTTTTTGGTGCCCATCAGTCCTAGTCGCTCCCGCAGGGCATCGAGCAGACTCACCCACGGCAACACCTGCAATGTATGGGGGTGCTTATTTACAGTAAACGTTAGTTCCGGCATACGGTTGGTTGCATGAGCGGAAACACGCACTAAAAATGAGCCATTGAATGCTGCCAGACGTTTCCGGAACCGAATCTAGGATTACGAATCCTGTTTCATGCCGGGAAACGCCATCGGAAGTGCCTGGAGCGTTGCTACGACCTGTTGCGCAACCAGCAGTTCTTTATACCAGTTCTGATCGGCCGGGATGATCTGCCACGGCACCTCGCTGCATTGTTTAAAAATGGTTTCGTATTCAGCCATATAGTCGTCCCACCGCGCGCTTTCGACCAGATCATTGGCGTTGTACTTCCACATCTTTTCCGGAACGTCCATGCGCTCCTGGAGTCGTTTGTGTTGCTCTTCGTGCGATACGTGGAGGAACAGTTTCAGGATATGCGTATTACTGTTTTGAGTGAGGTGGCGCTCAAAATCATTGATGCTTTGAGCCCGGTGGTTCCAGTCCGTTTTGCTGATGGTGTTCCGGATGGCCGGCATAATCAAATCTTCGTACTGGCTACGGTTGAACACCATCACCTGTCCCCTGGCAGGGGTATGCTTGTGAATGCGCCACAGAAAATCGTGCGACGCTTCCTCTTCGGTGGGTGCCTTAAATGCCTGTACCCGGATGCCCATAGGGTTCATCGCGCCAAATACGGTGCGGATCAACCCGTCTTTCCCGCTCGCATCCATTCCCTGAATCACGACCAGCAACGAATGATTGTGATCTGCCATCAGCAGGTTTTGAAGCGCAGCAATCTCTTCAAGTAGCTTTTCGAGTTGCGCCTTGCCATCGGCTTTAGACAGCGACTCGGGCGCGCGTGCGGAGATTTTGGACAGTTCGACGTTCAAGGGGATAGAATTATAAATGAATAACCAGATGCAGATTCCGGAAAGAATGATGCCAGATAGCCGTTAAATCCGCAAATATGGCTAAGGGATCTCCTGAAGTGCTTCTGTTAGATCGATTCTACACTACAATACAAAGTAATCCTCCTTTGCAGAAATCATATTGAGTAGTAAGATGAGCTTACCATAATCGTAGTGGTTTTGTAAATAGAAAGAACTGTTCTGATTTCTCACTACCCAAGAAGAAGCCGACAGGTATTCTTCACCAAATTTTATATACAGATTGATGTACGGGCCATGGCTACTAAAACCTTCTCTTGCATCTAAGCTTACTACCCCGTACACAGGCGCACTATCCTTCTTTAAATTGCCCAACAAACGATTGGTAGCCAATACTATATTTTTCAATAAATGGTGATCAGCCTTGTTTTTAACACGTTCGAAGCTATCACTCCTATTATCCCATTCAAACAGTTCGACCCGAAACCTTTTTCTCTTACCCTTATATAGAACTAGCGCCTCCTCTTTCATTCCTGACACGCAGTACGAACAGTTCTTCTCAAACACCAGTACCGAATCATACGTGTTTTTCAGATAATTGATTCTTCTTTGCGCCGTATTTGGTTGTGCAAAAGAAGAAGGAGAAAGCAGCGTCCCAGTGCATAACACCAAGACAATAAGAAGCTCCTTCACAAGGCGCCGATACCTCATTAACTTTCTGACGCGTTCGACAGTTTCCGGTACGACTTGATGAAGAGGGCACCCAGGTTTTTGTGGGGCGGTACGTAATCTTTAAATCGTTTGGCCGGATCGCCTCCTTTTTTAGCAAAAGCTTCGCCCAGTCCGCGCCACATCGACGGCCACTGGATGTCTTTGCCCGCAAGGATCTGCGTATTGAGCGCCGCAATGATGGGTTCATTCACCGACATGGTTCCGGTTTGCTTCGTGGAGATAATCTGCGCGTCGGGGGAATGGTCGATCACCGTTCCCAGATTGTGATAGCCTCCACAAGACCCCAGCATCACGATCTTGGTTTCTTTTTGCAGCCCGTCGAGGGTAACCGGCAGGTGATAGCTGTGACCGCGGTGAATGATCACGGTAGGGTGAATATCTTTTTCGGCCAGGTAGGCGTTGAGTTTTGCCTGTGCCTGCTCATCTTCCGGCTCGGTGAGTGGATTATTGGCAAAGATCACAATCGGTTTTCCGGAAGTCGAGGCGATGCGCGTCCAGTACTTTTCGGAGGTTACTTTCCACTTACCATCCCGGAAGGCGGGCAGGAAGTTCTGGTACGAGACTTTGCCGTCTTCATCACCATAGAAATAGACCTGCTGGTACACGATTCCGGAATCGTTGGTGAGGGCTGCGTACGGCATATAATTGACCGGCGGGAGACCCAGTTCACCACCTTCTACCCCACCTTTAAACAAAGCACTGAGCAAGCCATAGACGATGATTCCCTTGCGGTTGTTGACCGCCTTGTTGCGTTCGTAATTGCTTTCCACTTCGGCCGTCAGCAGTTTGGCTAACGTAAAGTCTTCAAGCGATGAATAGGCATCTGCGACATCAACAGCATCTTCCAGATCATCTTCCGGACCTTTCTCCAGCCCGTTCATAAAGCTTTTCATCAGGACTACCTGATTGTCTTTATTCATGGTGTTTAGGAACGGGTCGAGCGTGTTATAGTTGGCTGCCAGCCGGATAAACGTCCGGAAACGGTCGTAGTTCACGCCCTGCAACAGCGAGTCGCCGCTCCGGCCTTTCATACGCTCCATCATGCGATTGAATGCTCCTACATACGAAGAGGTGTACAGTTCGTCCTGACCGTTGACCAGAATGTAGTAGATCTGCTCCGGGCTAAAGCCGTCGATGCATCTGAAACGGGTGGCATCGGCACTTTCGTGCAGATCGTTCATGGTGCGTACGTACTTGAGGCTTTGCAGTACAAACGGATCTGAGCCGGGAGCCATCGGAGTTTGTCCGGCAGAGGCAATTCGCAGATCGACCAGGGCTTTGTAATACGCGTCTTCGTTGGCGACGATTTTATCGATTTCCCCTACGGTGCGTTTTCCGGAAGCGATATCACGGTAAAACGGCATCACAGACAACGGCTTTTTGCTTTCGCTGCCGATTTTTACGATGGCCTGTACGGTCGGATCCTGGCAGTTCCGGATGGGGCTGCTCAATTTGTAATTGGTTGAGGAAGCAAAACTGTAGACCTCGTTAGGAATCACCTGTGCAGCCGCAGCGATAATATCACAGGCATACGGCTCCTGGGCAAACTCGCCAAGCCGCCGGAACATCACTTTAGGATTCTCAGCCCCTACTTTCCGGAAAATGTAAGCCTTCGCCTCCGGAGCAGATTCAAGCAGCTCCGCATTAGCGATCGAAGCCATCGTCGCATGCGTTTGCGCCCATTCGGTCAGTTTTCCTTCCTGGCGGGCAATAATCATCTCACGCAGGTTGGTCACCTGCCGCCGGTAGGCATACGGATCGATCCGGCTGTCTCGGTTGTAACGCTGCAACAAATTGCGGACAGCGGTGAGGTACCGGATCTTGGTTTGGTTTTGCAGCTGCATATCACCCGGCACCGGCAGATTTTCAATCATGACCTGCAGGTGATTGATATCAGTCAGCATCGCTTTGGTCAGCAGCTGCGACACAGCCGTATCCTCGCCGTAGTACACCACCCCATCTACCTGGCCATCGCTTACATCCACCCCCCGCTGTTCGCGGTCAATGTAGTTGTGAAACAGCTCGCGCTGGCGGGGAATGCGCTCTTTGAGGGAGTCTGCATCATAGATAGACACGACAACCGGGGCCTTCTCTTTCTTTCGACGCTGCGCATGGGCAGTTTCCGGAAGTGAGCAGGCCAGCAGACTAAATGCCGTGAGGGTAAGAATCGAAATACGCATCAAAATATCAAAAACGGTCCGTTACAAAAATACACCGGTACGTAGGGAGGAGTTGCCAAACGGACGGTAAAAAAGGAGAAGTCAAAACATACGCGAAAATGAATGTGCCATCAAACTCAATCGTTCACAGGTACGTATAATTTGAATGGATGGTAAAGTTCAAAAGTCAGTACGATCCTTCCAGCCATGACTGAATTAATTTAAATAGCTAATTATCTTATTTACATAATAAATATTACAGGTCTTATGTAGGATCAGTATTTCACGGGTTCCACTTTAAAGAAAAACGTCCCGACTAAATCAGTCGGGACGTTTTAAAATCAGGCTTGGGTTTTCCATTCCGGATACAACGGAAAGGCGTCCATAAACGCATTCACTTCGGTGCGCACCGCAGCAAGGACCGATTCGTCATCAGGCGCCATCAGCACCCGGTCGATCCAGTCGCAGATCTTGGACATATCTGCTTCTTTCATCCCACGGGTCGTCACAGCCGGCACGCCAATCCGGATACCAGACGTCACAAACGGCGACTTATCGTCGTAGGGAACCATGTTTTTATTGAGCGTGATATCGGCTTTCACCAACGTATTCTCCGCTTTCTTTCCGGAAATGCCTTTGTTGCGCAGATCAATCAGAATCAAGTGGTTGTCGGTCCCCCCGCTCACAATGTGATAGTCTTTTTCCAAAAACGCCTGGGCCAGCGCCTGTGCATTTTTCTGCACCTGCTGCTGGTAGGTTTTAAACTCCGGTTGCAAAATTTCGAAAAATGCTACGGCTTTGGCAGCAATTACGTGTTCCAGCGGACCGCCCTGGATACCCGGGAATACCGCCAGGTCCAGCAGTTGCGCCATCGTACGGAGCTCGCCTTTAGGACCGGTAAGTCCCCACGGATTGTCGAAATCCGTTTTCATCAGGATAATGCCGCCCCGTGGCCCGCGCAAGGTTTTGTGCGTGGTAGACGTCACAATATGGCAGTGCTCCAATGGGCTGTCGAGCAATCCGGCGGCAATGAGGCCGGCGGGGTGACTCATATCGCAGAGCAGAATTGCACCGATCTCATCCGCCACTTTCCGGATGCGGGCATAGTCCCAATCGCGGCTGTAGGCCGAGGCTCCACAGATAATAACCTTTGGCTGGTGTTCCCGCGCCTGCGCTTCGAGCATCTCATAATCGACCCGGCCATCGTCTTTTTTTACGCCGTAAAACACCGGGTTGTACAGCTTTCCGGAAAAATTGACCGCCGAGCCATGCGTCAGGTGGCCACCCATACTCAGATCGAGTCCCAAAATGGTATCGCCCGGTTTGAGGCAGGCCAGAAACACGGCTGCATTGGCCTGGGCTCCACTGTGGGGCTGCACATTAGCATACGCACAGTCAAAAATTTCTTTAACACGGTCGATGGCCAGTTGCTCGCTTTTGTCTACCACTTCGCAGCCACCATAGTAGCGCTTGCCCGGATAGCCTTCAGCGTATTTGTTGGTCATTACATTGCCCATGGCTTCCATTACCTGCACAGAGGTAAAATTCTCGGAAGCAATCAGCTCAAGGCCACGCTGTTGCCGCTGGTACTCTTCGTCGATCAGATGAAAGAGTTCGGTATCGCGCTTGGAGGGGTGAGTCGTAGTCATAGCGGAAGCCGCAAGGTAGCGCCGGAACGGAACATTTTAATGCCTATTCAGCGGGCAACCTGATTTTACAGAAAGGCTGGGCGCCGTCTGGAGATTGACTTTGCAGTAAAGGCAATTCCGGACGCTTGCAGAAGCGCGGGCAGACACCCCATCTTTGCGCTATGCATTTCCGGAAGAGACTTTTTTTACTGCTGTTAGTACCTGTGGTGGCGCACAGTCAGATCACCAAACCTTATTTTCAGCAGCGGGTCGATACCAAGTTGCAGGTGAGTCTGAACGATGTAACCCACGTCCTTACAGCTACGACCGACTATACCTATACCAACAACAGTCCGGATACCCTCCACTCGGTCTTCTTCAATCTGCATCCCAACGCGTACCAAAGCGATCAGGCGGCCTTTAACTACCAACAGGTCGAAAACGGTAAAACAGCCTTTTATTATAGCAAGGACAACGACAAAGGAGGCTTCCGGACGTTAAGCTTTGGTGAGGCCGGACTGCTGCGCTATCGGGACAACGATTCGGTTCACAACATTGATCAGGGCGAACTGCTACTGCAAACCCCAATTCTGCCGGGCGAGACCCGTTTGTTGCACGCCGATTTTACGGTCAAGATTCCGGCCGTTTTTTCACGCTTCGGCCATACCGGTCAAGCGTATTTTATTACCCAATGGTTTCCGAAGCCGGCGGTATACGACCGCGAAGGCTGGCACCCGATGCCTTATCTTGATCAGGGCGAGTTTTTCGACGAGATCGGATCGTATGATGTGACAATCACCGTTCCGGAAAATTATGTGGTGATGGCAACCGGAAACCTCCAGACTGAACGCGAATCGCAGTGGCTGGATTCGCTGAGCCGAATTCCGCTCAACAATGTCCGGAATCCGCGCGATACGTTTCCGAGGTCGGCTTCGATGACGAAAACCCTGCGGTTTACGGAAGCTAATATTCACGACTTTGCCTGGTTTGCCGACAAGCGGTTTATCGTGCGCAAAGACAGTTTACAGGTCGCCGGAAACGATTTTTATACCACTACCTGGACGGCCTTTCTGCCTTCGGATACGGGTTACTGGAAACGCGGCAATCAATACCTGAAAGCGGCTTTAAAAACCTATAGTGCCAACCTGGGGCCGTATCCGTACCGGACCATCAAAGGCGTTGAAGGCGATATGAAAGCCGGCGGCGGTATGGAATATCCCACTATTACAGTGATTGACAAAGATGCTTCGTCCAGCCTTAAAACCGTGCTGATTCACGAAGCGGGTCACAACTGGTTTCAGGGCATCTTGGCCAGCAATGAGCGGCGCTACCCGTGGCTGGATGAAGGCATGAACTCCTTTTATGAATGGAAGGCTGTGCAGGAATACGATCAGATGCGGCGCGATTCGGCGATTCAAAAGAATATCCGGGTTTCCAAAAATGATCTGCGCAAATCGAGTGCCGAAACGATGCTGTATTATGAGCTGGCCCGCACCGGCGACGACCAGGCCCTGAATCTGTCATCCGAAGATTACCGCAATGCCAACTACGGCGGTGATGTCTATTATAAAACGGCGGCGTGGATGCGCTGGCTGGAAGCGTATATGGGTGAAGAACCATTCCGGAAAGCGACGCAGGCCTATTACGCTGAATGGAAATTCAAGCATCCGCAACCCGAAGATCTGTTTGCCCAGCTCCGGACCCACAGTCCTAAAAACATCGACTGGTTTCTGAACCATGTTTTCTCTACAACCGAACCGGTCGATTTCTCGTTGCGTACGGCCGGTCGTACGAACGACTCGATCCGGGTCCAGATTAAAAACAGGCTTTCGTTTGCAGCCCCGGCAGTGGTTTTGGGTCTTAAAAACGACAGTGTAATTGCGCAGGCACAAACAGCTCCGTTCAGCGATCAGACCACGGTGTCCCTCCCCCGACTCGATTACGATCAGATTCTGCTGTCACCAGCCGTTCCGGATGTCAAAAACAGCAACAATTCGACTGCGCGGGGCATTAAATTAGGCTTTGCAGGTGGTTTCCGGAATGCGTATAAAGCGCAGACCTGGCTGTCACCGGCAATTGGGTACAATACATACGATGGTGTGCAACTGGGCCTGCTGCTGCAAAATATCTTCGCCGTGCCGCAATCGCCTTTCCGGTATGCGCTGGCGCCTACCTATGCCTTCCGGAGCAAGTCGCTCACTGGAGCAGCCTCAGCCGGTTACTTCTGGTTTCCAAAGCGAGGGTTGTTTCAGTCGGTAGGCCTTCAGGCCGATTTCAAAAGCTATCATTATACCGAATCAGGTTTCAACGTTCCGGAATTAATCCAGGCGCGCTACACCAAACTGACCCCGGAGCTGTCCTTTATTTTCCGGAACGGGAACCCACGCAGTCCGGTAACGAACAGCCTGTCGTTGCGGGCCTATGGCATCCGGGAAGAAGGATTCAATTATATCCAGTCGCCAGCCGATAGTCTGTACCGGCCTACGATTGCTTCAACGGACCTGTATTATGGACGGGTGCGGTACGAACATAGAAATGAGCGCGCGGTCAACCCATTTAGTTACGGAGCAGAAGTACACGGCAATGGTGATTTTGTAAAGCTGATACTGGAAGGCAATTTGCGCATCAATTACCATAAGCAAGGGCAATGGCTGGACCTGCGTGGATTTGCCGGCAAGCTGATTGTTCCATCCGGAACCCTGCTGCCCCGCCGGTATGCATTACAGGCCAGCTCCACCGGTATCAATGATTATTTGTATGACGGGACGTATTTGGGGCGCTCCGAGCAGGATGGCATTTCCGGACGGCAGTTTGCCATGCGGGAAGGCGGCCTGAAAATCCCGACGCCCCTGTATGCCAATCCGCTGGGTGTATCCGATGACTGGTTGGTGGCCGCTAATCTATCCACAACCCTTCCCGTGTTACCAATCCGGCTGTTTTTTGACGTAGCCACATTCAAGGATGCGGGCCAGCTCAATCCTTCCGGAAGCAAGTTTTTATACGATGGCGGTGTGTCTTTGCATCTACCTTACGATATCCTGAGCGTGTACTGGCCGTTTATCATGAGTAATGATTACAAAGACTATCTGCAATCCGTACACGGCAAAAGCGGCCTTTCACAAACACTGGTGTTTCAATTGAAATTGCAGAATATCAACTGGTTGCGGTTTACCAGCAAAGCCATAAAAGAAGCCATGTAAAAAATAAATTAGAACCAACTATATGCCAGAACGGCCGCCTGATGCAGGCGGCCGTTTTAGTGGAAGCGGTTTATGAGCTGGTAAAGGGCCGAACCTCAGCTCCTATCGGTCCGGAATCAAAAACGACACAGAAAAGGCCGCTTCCGGAATGGAAGCGGCCTTTTGAATCTTGTAGTGCTCAGGATTATGCCTCGGCAGTAGTCGTCGGAGCAGGTGCTGCTTTCGGAGCGGCAGGGGTTTTTGGAGCCACAGCGCGTTTTTTCTCCTTGATACGGGCGCTCTTACCAAAACGCTCACGCAGGTAGTACAGTTTCGCACGACGTACCCGACCGGACTTGTTCAGCTCGACCGACTCGATGTTTGGGCTATACAGCGGGAACAGACGCTCCACACCTACACCATTGGACATCTTGCGAACAGTGAAGGTTTGAGTCATGCCAGTACCCTGACGCTTGATAACGTCGCCTCTGAAAGCCTGGATACGCTCTTTGGCTCCCTCAATGATGCGGTAGTTAACGGTAACGTTATCGCCAGCCTTGAAAGAAGTGACTTCTTTCGGGTTGGTCATTTGTTCGTGAACAAAAGCGATGGCGTTCATGGGATGATTTCGATTTGAGCGGGCGAAAGTACGCCATTTAGTGCCACCATGCAAAAGTAATTGCGCTTTTTAGCCGGATTTCCGAAGAAATTTAGCTCTCGGTCTCATGCTTGTCCCATAAATCAGGACGCCGCGCCTGGGTGCGGGCAATGCTTTGTTCCATCCGCCATGCATCTACTTTTTTCGGATCGCCGCACAACAGCACTTCCGGAACCTCCAGTTCCCGCCAGGTAGCCGGACGGGTATATACCGGTGGGGCCAGCATATCATCCTGAAACGAATCGGTAAGCGCAGAGGTTTCGTCGTTGAGAACCCCCGGAATCAACCGGCCTATGGCATCTACCAACACAGCAGCGGCCAGCTCTCCTCCACTCAATACATAATCGCCAATCGAAATTTCGCGGGTCACATATGTCTGCCGGATGCGCTCGTCGATGCCTTTGTAATGCCCGCAGATCAGCAACAGGTTTTGCGCCAGCGACAGTTGGTTGGCATCGGCCTGCTCAAAGCGTTTCCCATCGGGGGTCAGGAAGATAATCTCATCGTAGGTACGCGTCTGTTGCAGCGCATCAATCGCATTGGCCAGCGGCTCGGGCATAATGACCATTCCGGCACCGCCACCAAACTGATAGTCATCAATCTGAGCATGCTTATTGATTGCCCAGTTACGCAGATTATGAGTTTGCACCTCCAGCAGTCCCCGTTGCTGGGCACGCTTCATAATGGAATGACTAAACGGGCTGCTGAGCAGATCCGGAACCGCCGAAAGAATATCAATGTGCATAAAAAAGTAAGTACTGCCTGAATGGATTGGATAGCATGAACGCCTGATACAGTCGCTGAATCCTATAGGTCTACCAGGCCATCCGGAAGCTGCACACGTAAAAAACGGTTGCGGTCATTCGTGTCTTTAATAAAAGCCTCGATCAGCGGAAACAGCACTTTTTTCGCGCCGGTATCAATCTGCGCCAGCCATTGCGTTCCCGCTTTGTACACATCATCTATTGTACCCAGCGCACCCAGGGTTACATCGACTACTTTATAACCGATAAAACGCAGGGGCGATGTGGTATTGGCCATGGATAGCTTCACATTTTCCACATGTACTAACCGGCCAACCAGTTCCTTGGCCGCAGTCACATCCGCTACATCGTCAAGCCGGAGGATGACTTCGGTGTCGGATTTGCCCCGGATTCCTTCTACGAAAAAAGGAATGAACGAGCCTTTCTTCAGTTCCAGATGCAGGGGTTCGCCTACCGTCAGCCACTTCATTTCCGGAAGCTCATGCGTCAGGATCACCTCTCCGGTCAGCCCGTGGGCCGCCGCAATTTTTCCGATACGGATCAAAACAACAATTCGTGATTAAAAGCCCAGATAAAACTCAAATTTCAGTTCCTCACCTCCAAAGACCAAATTTCAGGTTTCGGGAAGCCCTTTACATTCCGGATGCGCACCGCTGCAATTCAGATCAGGATTGGATTGCCTGGCCCCTGACACCCAAAAAATCAGTAGTCAATCTGCAGGCCTAATGTATTCCGGAGGGTTTGCAGCAGCGGATTTTCCCGGACCAGCTCTTCATACATTTCCTGCTTGGAAAGCTGCTTCGGCGGCTTGGGCAACGAGTCATCCACCACCACACGGGTCAAAACCCGGATGACACGACCATACTGCTTCTGGAAAAAATCCAAAAGCCGGTCACGGGTGTTTTTCACATACACCTCAGCCATCTCCGTCGGGCAACTGATTTCCACCTCGGAGTCGCCTATTTTCTGGATCTGCAACTGCGAAAACTGCGCATAGAGGGTGTGCTCGTTGTTGGCCCGCAACTGCTCGCCAAATTGTGCAAACACATCATTGAGGGTATCAGGTTCCAACGGAACCACCGGCTTCGCAGCATACTGGTTAGCACCGGTCTCCGTTACTTTGGTAAGGAGGTCGGCTGAGATCCGCCGCCGGGAGGACGTTGGCCGGTCAGGCGTCGGAGCCGTTATTGGTAATGGGGGCTGCGGTACAGGGACGGCAATGGGTTTTTCCGGAATGGGCTGCACCACTGGTGGAGGAGCAACGGGCGGCTGAATCGGAGCTTCCGGACGAACAGGTGTCGGAAGAACGGGCGGAGGGATAGCAGCAACCGGTGGCACGGCCGCAGGCGTTACGGACGGACTAGAATTTTTTTTTGGCGTCGCAGCTTCTGCCGGCGGTCCGGCGGGTTCCGGATACCAGCTATACGTGAGCCGGATCAGCGTTACCTCTACATGGATACGCTTGTTAGTAGCAACGCGATACTCCAGGCCGGCCTGATGCAACAGCGTCAGGCCGTTCATCAGAAACGAGGGGGTTGCCTGACGGGCTTTTTCGAAAAACTGCAACCGGGTATTGGCTGGCACATCCAGTAGCCGCGCCATGCGCTCATCCCGGCACAGCAACAGATTCCGGAAATGTTCGGCCAGTCCGGACAGAACGGCATCGCCTTCAAAGCCCCGCGCCACGGCTTCTTCGAATTGCATCAATGCAGCCGGCATATCTGCGGCCAGCATGCAATCGGTAATCCGGAAGTAAAAAGCAGCATCCAGCATGGCCAGATGTTCCAGGGTTGCCGCATACGTCAGTTTTCCATCGGTAAAGGCCGAAATCCGGTCCAGCATCGACAAGGCATCACGCATGCAGCCTTCACTTTTCTGAGCGATGACATGCAGCGCTTCTTCTTCTGCCGGAATGCCTTCTTTCTGAGTAATCGTTTCCAGGTGCGCAACGGTATCACTCGTTTTGATGCGCTTGAAATCGAAAATCTGGCACCGACTCAGGATTGTGGGCAGAATCTTGTGTTTCTCGGTGGTTGCCAGAATAAAAATGGCATACGGCGGCGGCTCTTCCAGTGTTTTCAGAAACGCGTTGAATGCAGCCGTACTCAGCATATGCACCTCATCGATAATGTACACTTTAAATCGGCCCTGCTGCGGCGCAAAGCGCACCTGCGCAACCAGCTCACGGATATCATCGACTGAGTTATTGGACGCGGCATCCAGCTCAAATACGTTGAAAGAGGCGTTGGCATCAAACGCCCGGCAGTTTTCACACACGCCACAAGCTTCAGTATCGGGTGTGCGGTGTTCGCAGTTGAGCGTCTTGGCCAGAATCCGGGCGCAAGTAGTTTTACCTACGCCCCGCGGACCGCAGAACAGGTACGCGTGAGCCAGCTGATCGTGCCGGATGGCATTTTTCAGAGTTGTGGTAATATGCTCCTGCCCGACCACCGTATCAAAGGTCTGTGGCCGGTATTTACGCGCGGAAACCAGAAATTGCTCAGCCATACCTATAGATAACAAACGAAAGGAAACAAAGTTATCGGATTCCCGGTTTCAGACCGAGGCTCAACTTTGAAGGCCCGGTCAAGGGTACAGTCTCCTATCCTGGTTGACTGGCAAAGTATTTCCAAAGTGGTGCAGCGTGGAGCGCCTGAATGATGTTTCCGGAACGCAACAGTTCTTTAACCTCTTCCGGACGGCACAGATGGACGGTCATTTCCTCACCGGTATCATAGTGAGGTTCTGTTGTTTTGGTCACACCTACGGCCAGAAAGGTGTGCGACCAGTTGGTAACAATCGCCGGGTTGGGACTCAGCGAATCCCAGTGTTGCCAAACGCCACCGCTGTAACCGGTTTCTTCCAGCAACTCCCGTTGCGCCGCTGCCAGGTACGAAGCTTCACCGGCTTCGGCGTACCCCGCGCAGAGTTCATAGTCGGTACGTTGCAGCCCGTGGCGGTATTGCCGCACCAGCACAAAATCGCCTTCAGTGGTAATGGCAATCGTATTGACGAAATCGCCGGATTCGAAAATGTAATAATCTTCCAGCTCGGTGCCTTTCTCCAGTTGCACGTGATCGCGGCGAACGGTCAGAAACGGTTTTTGGTGCAGGTATTCGCTGTGCAGCACTTTCCAGGACATACAGAAGGGTTTGAGACCGCGAAGGTGCGATACAACAACGCATTCCTGCTTCTCACAAACAGGAATGCGTTGCAGATGCTATCCTCTTCCGGAAAAGGACTAGGCCGGAACCTGTGCCTTCTCGTAGATCAGCCCTTCCTGTTTCAGCTCTTTCCAGAACTCGGCCGGAATCGGCTCTTTCCAAGCAGCTACATTATCTTCTACCTGTGAGGGGCGACTGGCACCGGGAATGATGGCGGCAAACGCATCGGCAGCCAGTACAAACTGCAAGGCCGCATGCACCAGTGTAGTATCGTATTTTTTAGCAACGGCAGCCATCCGATCGCGCTTTTCGGTCATGCCTTTGGGAATGACGTTTTTGTAATTGTACCGGTTGCGCCCGGCAATAAAACCGGAATTGTATGCCGCTCCCGAGACCAGATGCACACCTGCTTTTTCGACTGCGGGTAGTAGCCGGTCACAGGCATCTTCGTGATCCAGCAGTGAATACTGGGTAGCCGAAAGGCAGATATCCGGGTCGGCGGATTCAATGCAGTCCAGGATCGGCTGAATTTTATTGACGCCCATCCCCCAGGCTTGGATTACGCCTTCATCACGAAGTTGCGAAAGCACTTTAAAGGCTCCTTTACGGGCCTGCTCCATAAAGAAATCGTAGCGGTCGCCCACTTGATCTTCTGATAAATCGTGGACATAGATAATATCAATAGTGTCCAGTCCCAGCCGGTTCAGGCTTTCCTCCAGCGAACGTTTGATGGCATCGGCGGTGTAATCGTGGCGATAGTCAAACGAAAGCGGATCTTTCCACATAGTGGGCGGTACTTCTGCTTCCGGAACCGGTGTAAACAACCGTCCGACTTTGGTAGACAGTATAAACGATTCGCGTGGCTTTGTTTGCAGAAACTCGCCAAACCGGCGTTCACTTTTAGTTAGGCCGTACCAGGGTGAGGTATCAAAATGACGAATGCCTAAATCCCAGGCCGCCTGTAAAATATCATGGGCTTTTTCGTCAGAAATCTTTTCAAAAGCAGTTCCAATCGCGACACCGCCCAGCCCCAGTGCATGTTGTTTTTGAAGGATAGATTGACTCATATCGTTCCGGAAAATTTGTTTTCCGATTCGTAAAAACATAATGCCGCCTGTTCCGGAAAGAAATTCTTTTTCCCGAAAATTAAAAAGCCGCACGTAAATCGTGCGGCTTAATATGAAATATGAGACTTATTTTTTATTGACAAAGAAGCTACCTTCTGTAATTTCAATGTAATCGTTGGTGTCGATTTCAAAGGTTGCCTGTTTGCGCCGGTATACACGGCCGGAGAACACCCCTTTCATGGTGAGCGGATTTTGCTCCGTTACAGTAATAGTTGAGTAGGCTTTCCCTTTGGCTTGTAAACTATATGAGCTGTAAAGACGGGATAGTTGATTGGTACCGCTGTCTTTGGAATCCTGGAAAACCAAGGTCAAATAGCTGCTGTCGTTGTTATTGTATGACGTACGGGCTGCTTTATAGTCGTACAACTGAACGCTCATTCCTTCCAACTGCCCATTAACGGTCATAGTGCCTGTCACCTGCCGGACAGCCATAGTGCCAAAAACTTGCTCATTCCAAGTACCACTGGCCATGCGAATTTTATCGGACCAGCGTTTGTAGCGGATCTGGCCGGCGGCATCTGCCGTACCCAGGGGCAGCAATGGATTTACTGAGCCGGTGCTGTCGCTTCCGGACGGGCTGGCGTTGTAATCCTGGCCGCAGGAAGCCATTGAAAGCAGTGCAACCGCAGCTGCAAAAACACGTACGTAATGAGTAGCCATATCTTAAAGGCTAAAGATAATAGACGGGCTTTGAATATTCCGAATCATACCCCACTTATTTTTGACGCCGAATGAAGGACTATCGATGGGTACTGCTTGTGGGATTGTGGCTGCTGAGCCCTGTTTGCGGATTTACACAGCAGCTGGTCCGTACGATTTCCGGAACGGTTTTGAACCAGGCTACCCGTACCGGGATTCCGTTTGCCACCCTTAAAACGCCCGATGGTCGTCAGGGGGTTGTGGCCGATCTGGAGGGCCATTTCGACTTTCCCAACCTGCCGGTGCAGGTAACAGCACTGGAGCTTTCCAGCATTGGCTTTCAAACCAAATCCGTTGCACTGGTTGCATCCCAGTCGGTTTACCACTGGCAGCTCTCCCCTGCCGCCGAATCCGAACTGGCGGAGGTCACCATTCAATCGCCGGAACGTAAAATCAGGCGCATCCTCCGGGCGGCAATCGATGCACGGGACCAGCACAATCCGGAAAAAAAGCCGGCGTACCAGTGCAGCGTCTACTATAAAATGATGGCCGATGTAGACCTGCTGGAATTTCCGCTCAACGACAGTGAAAAGCAGTGGCTGCGCAATTTTCAGGAACGTCAGCACCTGCTGGTCGCCGAAACCTACAGTCGACGGCTGTTCCGGAAACCTGCTTCCCTGCACGAGGAAATTCTGGCGACGCGCTTTTCCGGACTTTCATCGCCTGCCTTTACCAACCTCATCACCGATGTACTGCCTTTTCAGATTCAGTCCGATTTTATCCGGCTGGGGCAGCTGGATTATCCCAACCCGGTTGCCAAAGGATTCGAAAGCCGCTACCGGTTCCGGTTGCGCGAAGAGTTTCAGAACGAAGGCGATACCATCTGGGTACTGGCCTATGAGCCGCGCAAAAATGTACGGGGCTTACAGGGCACCCTCACGATCCGCTCTGATGGGTATGTGGTGCAACAGATGATTGCCGATGCCCGCGACAGCGCGTTGCGTCAAAGCACCCGCATTGATATTCAATACGCCAAAACCGAAGGGCAGTGGTTTCCCGAGAAGCTGAATTACCGGATGGAATGGCGCTCGGCGCTGATGAAAGGCCAGGATATCTTTATTTCCGGAACCTCCCGCATTGACAGCGTGTTGTTTTCCCTGCCGCCGGGCTATCGGTTCGACAATGCCCACACGGCTACCCTCGCCTCCGATGCCGTTAAAACCGAAGACAGTTCCTGGACCGCCATCCGGCCCGATCCGCTCAGCGCCAAAGACACTCAAACCTATCATTTCAACGACAGTTTCGCCAACTCGCTGCCGACTGATAACATCGTTCGCCTGGCCTCCGCCTTACCCAAAGGCTTGTTTCCCATCTGGAAGCTGGATGTAAATCTGAACCGCGTTTACAGTTTCAATGACTTTGAAGGCAACCGCTACGGACTGGGCATCCAGACCTCTGATAAAATCTCCAAGAAATGTATCGCCGGTGCCTGGGGCGGACGTGGCCAGCACGACGGGCTCTGGAAATATGGCGGCTTTGGTGAAATTTTCTTCGATCGCTACCAGGAACAAGTACTTCGCCTCAGCTACGACCGCGATCTGCGCGATCCGGGCCGGGTATTCCTCGATCCCTCGCTCGATAAAGGTTATATCCGGCAGTACCTGATTCAGCGGGCCGATCTCTCCGAACGGGCAGCGGTGCAACTGCGCAACCGGATCGGGTATCTCAGCACCGAACTGGATGTGGCGTACGAGCGCATCACCCCACTCTATGGCTATCGATTTACCCCTTACGGCGACACGTCCGTACAATTGAGCGTCAAAGAAGCGACCCTGCGACTGCGTTACGCATTTGGCGAGAAACGTGCCTACTCATTCGGGACGTATTTGCCGATCAGTACCAAGTATCCAATCCTATACGCCTCCGTAACGGCCGGGACTCTTTCGCCACAGCAACCGGAGCCGGGCATTCCGGAAAACCGGTATCTGCAACTCATCGGCGGCATTCAGTTTCAGAAACACATTAACCGTCTGGGAACCAGCCACCTGCTGCTGATCGGCGGTGATAATATTTCCGATGCGCCCTTGCCAATCAGCCGGCTGTTTGCTGCGCGGGGTTACCGGTTGGGCAACTTTGCGGCCTTCAGCTTTGGCAATTTTTATACCCTGCGACCGTATGATCTGTACAACGATGCCTTTATAAGCCTGCACTTCCGGCACCAGTTCGATTTCCATTTTTATAAGACGTCGTTTTCGTATCCCAGCCTTTCAGTGGGTTATAGCGGCATTTACGGAGAAGCGCTTAATTATTCGCTGCACGAAGGCATCGAATTTCACGATGCGGCCGGCGGCTACCATGAAGCAGGCCTTGCGCTGCACGATCTGTTACGGCTCAAAGTGTACGGACTGGCGTATGCAGGCGTTCATGCCGGCTACTATATCCCGCTTTCCGGAAACGCTTTTTTCCGGAATGGCGCTACAGTCCTGGGAATTGAGATTACACTTTGACGGATTCTGTGCCCAAAACACAGTATGTGAATGCTACTTACTTGAACAAGGGCTTGCTTTCCGGAAAGCAAGCCCTTGTTCAAGTAAGTTTTGGAATCGGAAGCCTGATCGTTACAATCCAAGCTCCTTCTTCTGTGTTTCGTCAATCCTGGAAGGCGCATCCAGCATCACGTCCCGGCCGCTGTTGTTTTTAGGGAAGGCGATAAAGTCACGGATGGTTTCCTGACCACCGAGCAATGCGCACAACCGGTCGAAGCCTAATGCAATGCCCCCATGCGGCGGTGCGCCGTACTCAAACGCGCCCAGCAAAAAGCCAAACTTTTCCTGCTGTTCATGGGCGTCCATTCCAAGGGCAGCAAACATCTTTTCCTGAATGTCGCGCTGGAAAATCCGGATAGAGCCGCCGCCGATTTCAGTTCCGTTTAGTACCAGATCGTACGCATTTGCTTTGATATCATGGTATTTGGACAGGTCGCTCATCCAGCTCAGATGCTCCGGTTTAGGGGCTGTAAACGGATGGTGGCGGGCTACAAAGCGAGCGCCTTCTTCGTCATATTCAAACAGCGGAAAATCGATCACCCACAGCGGCTTGTATACACTGTGATCGCGCAGTCCCAGGCGTTCGCCAAGTTCCAGGCGCAGTGCTGAAGCGGCCTTCCGGGTTTGCGTCTCGGTACCGGCCACTACAAGAATCAGGTCGCCTTCCTGGGCTCCGCAATAGGCCGCGATATCGCTCAGTTCGTGCTGGGTAAAAAACTTATCCACACTGCTTTTGTAGGAGCCATCGCGGTTGTAGCGGATGGTTACCAGTCCGCTCATGCCGACCTGCGGACGTTTTACCCAGTCCGTCCATTCGTCGGTCTGCTTCCGGCTCCATTCGGCACCTTCTTTCACCACTACACCCAGCACGGTTTCAGCATTCCGGAACGGAGCAAAGTCGATTGTTTCCAACAGTGGCAATTCATAGGTACCGGCAGCTTTCAAATTGGCCAGCTTCATCTCAAACCGCAGGTCCGGCTTATCGTTGCCATAATCGCGCATAGCGTCGTCCCAGGTCATCCGGGGCAACGGGTCGGTCATATCAATGCCTTTGATTTCGGCCAGCAGTTCTTTGAACAGCGATTCGAAGATTTGCAGAATATCTTCCTGCTCCACGAAGCTCATCTCGCAGTCGATCTGGGTAAACTCCGGCTGCCGGTCGGCACGCAGGTCCTCGTCGCGAAAACATTTCACGATCTGGTAGTACCGGTCATAGCCGCTCACCATCAGCAATTGCTTAAACGTCTGCGGACTTTGCGGCAGGGCATAAAACTGGCCTTCGTTCATCCGGGACGGCACTACAAAATCGCGGGCTCCTTCCGGGGTGCTTTTAATCAGGAACGGCGTTTCAATTTCCCAGAAGCCGTTGCGGTCCAGAAAGTTCCGGACGGCACGGGAGACGCGGTAGCGCAGTTCCAGATTGCGCTTCAATGGCGGACGGCGCAGATCGAGAAAGCGGTATTTCATCCGCAAGTCTTCTCCGCCGTCGCTGTCTTCTTCGATGGTAAACGGTGGTGTAACAGCTGCATTCAGCACCTCAAACGTCGTTACATCGATTTCGATGTCGCCCGTCGGGATTTTATCCGTTTTATTGTGCCGCTCAATCACCCGGCCGTTAGCCTGCAGAACGGTTTCGCGACCAATCTCCTTTCCGGACAACTGCGGGGCCAGTGTTTCGTTGAAATACAACTGTGTAACGCCATAGCGGTCGCGCAGATCTATAAACGTGATCGCACCGAATTTACGAACGGCCTGCACCCAGCCAGCGAGGGTGACTTGTTGATCTACATCGGTGAGCCGGAGCTCGCCACAAGTATGCGAACGGTACATAAACAGCGTCTGAATTTTTAAAGAAAGGAGCGCAAAGATAGCCGTTGTCGGTTGCGGAAGCCGGTTACCTTTGCCGGAACGATTCCGGAATTTTTGCTCACTCTTTTCTTTTTTACCTACTTGTGGAAACCCTGCGGACGATGATCCGGCAAATTGACCAGATCATTTGGTATTATATCAATACCCAATGGCACAATGCCTTTCTGGACTGGCTGATTCCGTTTCTCCGCAACCAGTATTTCTGGGTGCCGGTGTATTTGTTTTTGTTCGTGTTTATGTTGCTCAACTATGGCCGTAAAGGGCTGGACTGGGTAATCGGATTTCTGCTTACGTTTGGTGCGGCCGACTGGATCTGTGCGTCGGTGATCAAACCATTTGTAGGGCGGTTACGTCCCTGTAACAACCCTGACCTGCAGAATTATATTCACTTGCTGGTGGAGTGCGGCGGCGGCAAAAGTTTTCCATCCAACCACGCGGCCAATCACTTTGCCTTCGCCGCCTTTATCAATGCCACTATCGGCAAAACGTATCCGGGCATCCGGAAATGGACCTGGTTGTGGCCGGTTATAGTGTCGTACTCGCAGGTATATGTAGGCGTCCACTTTCCGCTGGATGTACTTGCAGGGGGCTTACTGGGAGTGTCCATCGGCAGTCTTACCGGTTCGCTTTACAATCGGTATGCGGGCCGGTTACAGCCGCTTCCCGTACGCGCATCTATCCAACAACCGGTTGCAGAGCAGCCAACCGGTTTCTAAACTCATCCGGAACAGCGATTCGGTTGAACGCGGCCCGCTATCGGGTCTGCTTCAAAGCCGTTTCAAACATTTTCCGGTTCGCCGGAGCTTCGAAGGTGGCCGTTATGTCGGACAGGCGTTCCCGATCTGTGACATTGGGGATCGCAGCCGTGGCCAGAGCCAGCCTGGACTCTTCAAACAACAATTCCGGAAGCATTTGTTGCAGCTCCTGAGTCGTGAGGCTGTGGCCGCTCACATAGGCTTTGAGCGCAGGCAGCTTTTCAGTGTCGGTGCGCTTACCGGCAATGGTTTCCGACCACCGGGGCGCAGTCGTTGCCGCCGTACCGGAATACGAATGTGGTTCCGGAACCGCAGGTTCTGTGGGTGCAGAAGCAGGTGCAGGATCGCCGGCCGCCACCGTAGCCGGATACAGGTCTTCCTGCACCACCCGCATATTTCCATTGGATGGATTGATACTCATTCGGCTGCGTCGGTTGGGCTGGATCAGCAGATTTCCTTCGTACACCGTCTGGGCTGTAGCACCCCGGTCGTAATTGTGTGGCTTGAGGCGGTAAATCACGATTCGTTTCCGGCCGGCCGGGATATTCCGGAGCATCAGGTGCGTACCAAAGCGATCGAACCGGCGACCGTCGATTTCGACACTCAGCGATTCTCCGTTTTCGGCAGTCAGATCCAGCTCGCCCGTCCCTCGTCGCTGCTGCGCGTTTACAGTCAACTGGAGTGCCAGCAGTCCTAGCAATGCAACTACAGGTTTCAGGAGCGTCCGGGTGGTGTTCATAGCTGCCGGGATAGACGGATAAAAGTAAAAAAGGTTTTATGCCCGAAGCCGGTCGCATAAAATACCGGCGGCCACAGCGGCATTCAACGATTCGGCCCCGCCCCGCCGAGGAATGGTGACCTGGTGTGTAGCCAAATCCAGAACTGCCTGAGACAAGCCTTTGCTTTCGTTGCCGATCAGCAAAATCCCTTCGGATACCGGTGCATACTGATGCAGGTCAGTGCCCGATAGCGCAGCAGCGTATACCGGAAGAGACGTTCCGGACAGCAACGGTTCCAGCGGCGATTCGATCATCCGGACCCGCAGATGGGCGCCCATTGCCGATTGGATCACTTTGGCATTGTAGAAATCAGCGCTTCCGGGCGTGCAGACCACCTGATCGATGCCATACCAGTCGGCAATGCGTAAGATAGTGCCCAGGTTACCGGGATCCTGAATGGTTTCACAGGCCAAGGTCCAGCCACCCGCCACAGGTGCCGGCGATTTGGGCAGTATAGCAACGGCCAGCACACCCGGTGGGCTTTTAAACTGACTCAGGCTTTCAAATTCGCTGTCCCGAATCTTAAAGCATTTTTCCGGAGCTATAGATTCCGGAAATGGTTCGGCCCAGCTTTCAGCTACAACGATCATGGAAAGGGTTTCCGGGGCCTGCCGGAGCCATTCCAGAAGCAGTTTGGGGCCTTCTAACACAAACGCACCAGCTGCTTTCCGGCCGGCCGGCGTGCTCAACGAGCGTATGTATTTACCTTGCGCTTTCGTAAGCATCTTTTATCAAAAACAGTTCTGGAAATTGCCTACCCGTATCAGACCGTTCCGGATGTTGTCTGGACTCTTGCCGGTGCTTCTAGTACTGGTGCTGCAAAGTTGCGATTCCACCCGGTATTTACCGGAGGGCACGTACCTGTTGCGGTCCAACAAAGTAACACTCAAAACCCCATCTTACGTAGATGAGAAGGCGACTCTGAGTGATAATCTCACCGCCCTGATTGCCCAGAAACCCAACAAGCGGTTGCTGGGCATTCCGGTGCAGTTGTACCTGTACAACCTGCGCCATCAGAAATACGTTCAGGACACGGCCAACTACCAGCTGGAATCGGGTACTGTGGAAAAACCGGTGATTCTCGATAGCAGCCTGACCGCGCGTACGGTGCAGAATATGCAGTCGTTTCTGTTTAACTCCGGCTTTTTTTATGCCCGGGTACGCGATACTGTCAAACTGAATGCCCGGAAAGCAGCCGTTACCTATCAGGTAGCGACCGGCCCCAACTACCTGTTGCGGGGAACGACCTACGACGTAGATGATTCGCTTATTAAACAGCAACTGCTTTCCGATACCGGTCAGACGCTGCTGCAACCGGGCAAACCGTTTACGATGATGTTGCTGGATGAAGAACGCGCCCGGCTAACGGCACACATGCAAAACCTGGGGTATTACCGGTTCTCCAATGAAAACATTTCCTTTGAGATAGACACTCTGGACCCCAGCGTGCTGCAATCTCTCGGCGATCCATTCAGTGCACTGGCAGCCACGGATTCGGTACCGCCCTCCCGGCGCAACACCCTCTCGGTGCGGATTCTGGTCCGGAACAGTGCCGACAGCAATGCCTACAATGCGTATAAAATCGGCCGGATCCGGGTGTATCCGGATTTTGCCGACCGCAACGATTACCGGAACAACACCCTGATCGAAAAGCAGCTGGGCGATGTTACCTTCCGCTACCACAACTATTGGTTGCGGGAAGACGTGATCTTCCGGAATATCTTTTTTGAAACCGGTGCCCGCTATTCGCAGGATAATTACGACCGTACGGTAACCCGCCTGAATGATCTGGGCGTCTTTCAGTATGTGCGCATTTCGCTGACTGATGACACAACCGTTCCGGAAGATCATGTACTGCGCTGCACTATTTACATGAATCCGACGCCGCGTTATGACTTCAACACCAATTTTGAAGTCTCCAGCGCCAGTACCTACACGCTGGGCAGCGCCGTCAGCTTTGGAATTCGCAACCGCAATCTGTTTAAAGGCGCCAATCAGTTTTCTGTTACGGCCAGCACTGGTATTGAACTGATTTATGATGACGCGCTGGGCGAAAAGATTAGTCAAAAGTTTTTTACCCGCAGCCGCAATATAGGCGCCACCGCCAGTCTGAATCTGCCACGGTTTCTGGTGCCGTTCCCCATCCGGAAAGCCACTAAAAGCAACCTGCCCCGCACCATTATCAGTCTGGGCAGTACCCTGCTCGACCGGACCGATTACTTTACGCTGATCAATACCACGGCCAGCCTGACCTACAACTGGCGGCAATCTCCGACGAAGACCTGGGAGTTGTCGCCGATGTTTGTAAGTGTGTTCCGGCTGCCATATACCTCACCCGATTTCCAGGCGCGGCTGGATACCAATACCTTTCTGGCCAATAGCTACCGGGAAGTCAGTATTGTAGGCGAAAGCCTGACCTATACGTTCAGCAACAACGAACAAAAGCGTGGTCAAAACTATACCTATCTGCGACTGGCGGCAGAAGAAGCCGGCGGCCTGCTGAGCGGTGTGGCTTCGCTTTCCAAGCGACTGGATGAAGGACTCGGCAATCGTTTTGCCCAATACCTCCGCTTTGATTCTGATCTGCGCCATTTTCTGTCGCTGGGACGCAAGGTCCTGGCCATGCGCCTGGCAGCCGGTGTTGGCCTTCCATACAGCAATAACACGTCGCTTCCGTATCCGAAACAATATTTTGCCGGTGGTGCATACAGTGTGCGCGGCTGGCGGGTTCGGACGCTGGGGCCCGGCTCGTACTACAACCCGGCAGATGTGGACCGGATTTACTTCATTGACCGCACTGGTGACATTCGCATTGAAGGCAGCGCCGAGTTGCGGTTTGATCTGTTCCGGTTGTTTGGCGGCGGAATCAAGTTTGCGGGGGCCACGTTTGCCGATGCCGGGAATGTGTGGCTGGCGCAGCCCAACGCATCGTACCCCGGGGGTGAATTCCGGTTCAACAAGCTCTGGCACGACCTGGCAGTGAGTACCGGTGTGGGCATCCGGCTCAATTTCAGCGATTTCATTATTCTGCGGGTCGACGGAGCCATTCCGGTCAAAAGGCCCTATCAGGATGCCAATGGCGGCTGGACATTCAGCGACATCCGGTTGGGCAATTCCGACTGGCGCAGCAACAACCTGGTGCTGAACTTCGCAATCGGGTATCCGTTTTAAACCGGACGTATTTTGCACCGATTCTGAAAGTCGGTTTCCGGAACAAAGCGTTACCAAGCAGGGCAGTTCTCATTCAACCCCGGAACGACTGGCTCCTTACAAACCTGACTTACCTTCGCGCTTCTGTTTTTTATGCGAAATGTAAAAATTATTGAAGTTGCGTCTGAGATCGGTGCCGGCACCCGTGGCGCCTCGCTCGGCGTTGATGCCCTGAAGATTGCCGCACTCGATTATATGAGCTCGTTTTTCGTGAACTTTCCGAGCGAGCCGATCGAGACACTGAACAAACTGTTGTACGAACCCGTATCGTCTCCGTATGCGAAGCGGGCCTCCGGCGTGCTGGAGATCTGTTCGCGCGTAGCCGAATCCGTGCGCAACACTCTTAAAAGTGGCTTGTTTCCGGTGGTGCTGGCAGGCGATCACAGCTCGGCGCTGGGGACCATTGCAGGCATTAAACTGGCGCATCCCAAACGCCGGTTGGGCATTATCTGGATTGATGCACACGCCGATATGCACACCCCGTTTACGACGCCTTCCGGAAACATGCACGGCATGCCGCTGGGAGCTGCGCTGGGCCTCGACAACAAGGAAAGTGCGATGCACCAGCCCGATAAGGCAACGGTCGAGATCTGGGCCAAGCTGAAAGGGTTGGGTGGCGACGGTCCCAAGATCTTACCAACCGACTTGGTATTTATTGCACTACGCGATTACGAAAAAGAAGAGGAAGAGCTGTTGAAGCGCTTGGGGATCCGGATCATTCCGGTATCGGAAGTCCGGAAGAAAGGTGTGGAACAGGTGGTACGCCAGACGCTGTTGCATCTTTCGGCCTGTGATGATATCTATGTATCGTTTGACGTGGATAGTCTGGACAGCACGATTTCGCGCGGTACCGGTACGCCGGTTACCAATGGGTTGAAAGAGCGGGAAGCCGAAGACATGATGGCCGCGCTGATGCAAAACCATAAAATCTGCTGCTTTGAAGTGACTGAGGTCAATCCGACTCTCGATAAGGAAAACCTAATGGCCGAGATCGCCTTTACCATCCTGCAACGGAGCGTCAATGTGCTGCTGCTGAACTAGTATGTTCCCAGAAAACGAATTACAATAGAAAAAGCCTTTGGAAAATTTCAAAGGCTTTTTTATAGCATTCTAAGCGGAATCTCAGCTTCCGGAAACGAACCTAATAGCGCACGTAGCCTCGGCGGTAGTCGCGCTGCAACCGGGCATCCAGTTGCGCCAGCTCGCGGTTGAGAACGGCCTGCTCCCGTGGGCCGACGCGACCATTGCGGCTAAACGCCCATTCCATTTGTTCGATCCGGGCCATATCGCGCATCACATTGCGTTGTTGATTCACCGGCAGCCGGGCCGCCATCAGGTTTCGGTATACGGGGTGACTGCGTACATAACTGTAGCCATTGCCGCGACGGGGATCGGCATTATTGCCATATCCATACTGGCCGTTATTGCCGTACTGACCATTGTTCCCATACTGACCGTTGTTGCCGTTATACTGGCCATTATTGTAGCCTCCATTCTGATTTCCGTAGCCATTGTCGTAACCGGGATTGGTGCCATAACCAGCGTTATTTCCATATCCATTGGTGCCGGGTTGAGGCCGGGGATCGGTCCGGCCGGGGCCGCCATACTGGGCAAACGCGCTGGCACTCATGGTCAGCAAAGCGAAAGCGGCGAGGAAGGTTTTTTTCATCTTTTTGTGTTGTTTATGATGAATAGACGCTCCCCTTTCTATTCTGTTTAATCCGCCTCCAACGGTTTTCAAAACTACTGAAAAAAACAACTGCCCTGCAGTGAACATCACCACAGGGCAGCCATGCGTTTCGCACATATAGTTACTTCGTAATCATCACCCGCAATGGCTTTCCGGACGCCATTTTTCCGGAAGCGCCTTCCAGCCGGATATTGGCGATGTAGGCCGTATCTCCCCGCTTTACCCGAGCCGGCAATAAGTTCTTGATGTTTCTGGTCAGCGTATCACCGGGGCAATATTCAGTCAGGTAGTCCACTACCATCAGCGGATTGCCGGCCGAGTCTTCGTACATCCCCCGTTCGGCATAGGTAAACTCAAATCCACGTACCTGCCAGCCCGCCTCCACAGGCAGTACCCGTGCGCTCATCAGCTTCCGGAAGGCCTCAGTATTGAGCGCCGGCGATTGCAGCTGCTCACTGCTTCCCCAGCGCATGTCCACCTGTTTTACAGGCGTAGATTTCTGAGGTTTTTGTGCCCATCCGATCAGCGAAGCGGCTATCAGGCCCAGAAAAAGAGTTTGTTTCATAATCAAGAGTGTTCCGGAAAAGACCGATTAAGCAAGAACCCGCAGACTTTCTTCCAGCGCTTCTATTTTGGCCTGTGCATCCGCCTGCTTTTTCTGTTCGGCGGCGATGACCTGCGGCTGGGCGTTCTGCATAAATTTCTCGTTGCCCAGCTTTTTTGCGACAGATTGCAAGAAGCCCCGCAGATGGGCCAGCTCTTTTTCAAGCGCCTCCCGGCCACCGGCCATTTCATTCCCGCCCAGCAGATACAGTTTGTCAGTGCCACACACCAGCGTCTGTGCGCCCGCAATAGGGGAATCGGTTGGCTCCAGGGTTTCAAGTCCGGCGCTGCGTTTCAGCAACGATGCATACTGCTCGTAAAAGCCCGGATCTGCAGTGGTCATTGAGACCGCGACTTTTTCTTTCGGTTTAACACCCGCTTTGTTCCGGCCATCCCGCAAGGCGGTAATCACCAGTTGCAGTTTACTTCCTTTCTGAAGTAGTTCTTCGTTCGGCGCCGACAGCTTTTGCTCTTGAATTGCAAACAGCAATTCGCCTTGAGGACGGATCCGTAAGGTCTGGTAGATTTCTTCGGTTACGAAGGGCAGGAACGGATGTAGCAGTTGCAACAGTCGATCGAAGGAGTCGCAGGCAGCCATCCAGACGGGTCCGGAAAACACCTGTTCCGGAAGCGGTTTGATCCACTCCAGAAACCAGGAGCAGTAGTCGTTCCAGATCAGCGAATAAATGGTTTTTAGCGCTTCGCTCAAACGAAAATCTTCCATCATCCCATCCACCTCGGTAGCCACTTGTGCAATACGCGCCTGCATCCAGTTGATGGCAAAAGCTTCTTCTGAAGTCGGAGCCAGATCAGCGTCTATCCGGTCGCCCCAGGAACGCACCAGCTTCATGGCATTCCACATCTTGTTGATGAACGCACGCCCCTGCTCGATCTGTCCTTCATCGTACAGCAGATCATTGCCCGCCGGAGAGGAGATAATGACGCTGAATCGGATCGCATCCGCACCGTTGTCTTCAATCAGCTGAAGTAAATCGGGCGAGTTGCCGAGGCTTTTACTCATCTTCCGGCCTTGCTTATCGCGGACGATGCCGGTGAAATACACTTTCCGGAATGGAATCTTACCGGTGTACTCAATGCCGGACATAATCATCCGGGCCACCCAGAAAAAGATAATTTCCGGAGCGGTTACCAGCGTGGCTGTCGGATAGTAATATGCCAGTTCGCTGTTGTCAGCGTCTTTGTTCCAGCCAAAAACCTCGAGTGGCCACAACCAGCTCGAAAACCAGGTATCCAGCACATCATCTTCCTGACGAACCAGTCGTCCGTCCGGATTTTTTTCACGGCATTCGGCTTCGGCTTCGGCCTCGGTCTCCGCAACGTAGATGGTTCCCTTATCGTCGTACCAGGCCGGAATCCGTTGTCCCCACCACAACTGGCGACTGATATTCCAGTCTTTAATATTTTCCATCCAGTGCCGGTACAGGTTCCGGAACTTGGGCGGAAAAAACTGAACCTGATCGTTCATCACCGCATCCAGGGCCGGCTGGGCCAAATCCGGCATCCGGCACCACCACTGCATGCTGAGCCGGGGTTCGATCACAGCCTGGGTACGCTCGCTGTATCCCACCGGGCTGGTGTAGTCTTCTTCTTTTTCAACCAGGCCTTGTTCCTTCAGCAACGCAATCATTTTCTTACGGGCCGTAAAGCGGTCTTCACCGACAAATACACCAGCGGCTTCGCTCATCGTCCCATCCGCATTGATCGTGTCAATGACTTCCAGGTTGTGTTTCTGCCCCAGATTGTAATCGTTGATATCGTGCGCCGGCGTCACCTTCAGCGCACCGGTACCAAATTCCGGATCGATGTACTCATCAAAAATGATAGGCACTTTTTTTCCGGAAACCGGAACGATACAGTGCAATCCTTTCAGGTGCGCATAGCGCGGATCGTCCGGATGGACACAGACCGCCGTATCGCCCGGAATGGTTTCGGCACGCACGGTCGCTACAGTTATGTATTCACCTTCACGCTCTACGATGGGATACTTTACGTATACCAGCTTGGAGGCCGTAGGCTTGTGAATCACTTCTTCATCCGACAACGCAGTCTGGGCATTCGGGTCCCAGTTAATCATCTTGATGCCGCGATAGATGTGACCTTTGCGGTAGAGATCTACAAACACCCGGATCACCGCCGCGTAATAGTCCGGATCCAGCGTAAAGTGCGTCCGTTCCCAGTCGAGTGCGCAGCCCAGTTTCCGGAGTTGCGACAGGATAATCCCGCCATATTGTTCTTTCCAGCCCCAGGCATGCGTCAGGAAGGTTTCACGGTCCAGCGTGGCCTTATCGATTCCCTGTTCCCGCAACCGGGCTACCACTTTGGCTTCTGTAGCAATGGATGCATGGTCGGTACCGGGCACCCAGCAGGTATTATACCCTTTGGCTTTGGCGCGGCGAATCAGCGCATCCTGAACGGTATTGTTGAGCGCGTGGCCCATGTGCAGCACACCCGTCACGTTGGGCGGCGGCATTACGATCGTATACGCCGGACGGTCGTCCGGAACGGAATGAAACAGGCCAGCTTTTTCCCAGGTTGTATACCAGTGTTGCTCAGCAGGTCCGTGCTCAAATGATTTTGAAATATCCATGCAAATCAGAAAACCGCTGGTTAGAGCGGTTCAGGGCCACAAAGATACAGGCACACATCATTGCATTCCGGAAAACGGCATTGCGGCCCGAAAGCCGCAATCTGATTAATTTTTATAGGAATGACTGGGGGTTTCCGGTACTCGAAAAAGCTACCGGATATAATACTCGCCCAGCGAAACGGTGAAGTTGGCATTCCGGTTCAGGTCTTTCATCGTCACAAACGATTTCAACGCGCCGTCTTCGTAAAAATGACCTTCAACCAGTACTCCACCGGTTTTCTGTGCTACCCGCAACTGCGGTGCAAATGGTGACCGCAATCCGGTCGGCGACATATTGGCGTTCAGGTCGAATGTAACCCACATCGTACTCGAGGCACCGCGGGGTTCGTCGATACAAATACACTCTTCGCAACGCAGGGTCAGGATTACCTTCTTTTTGCCGGTTTTGCGGCATTTCCAGTTTTCTTCGGTTGCTTTCAAGGTAGTTCCCGTGGTGCCCTGCACATAGGTAGTCCCGTCAAATTCCATTGCCAGTCCACACTTGCGGGAAGGCGTCAGCAGCAAAACGGTTTTGTTGTCGAAGTCATAAACGGCCATGGCAGCATCGGGCTTCCGGGCATTGGGAGCCGGGCTATGGTCGCCGGCACAGGTGGCCATCCAGGATTGCGATACATTGATGTAGTACCGCATTTCATTCGATTGTTTAAATCCGTTGCGGTAATACTGGATGCCGCTCAAGGTCAGCGCCAGAGGAAATCGGTATTCCGGCTCGTAGTTTACTTCTGTAAGGGGTTGTGCCGACATGGCGCTAGCCATACGTACCGGCAGCCCGTTACGGGTAGACAGCTGGTAGGCAGGTGCGGCAGGCTGCGCCAGAACAGATCCGGCAGGAGCAATACAGAAAACAGCAACAATCCAAAATTTCACAGGGGTCAGAGTAGTTATGTCGCTATAGAGGCGGGTTTATGCTTTCAAAATTAACCGTTTACACCATCGGTTTGGATGCTCCATACGCCTTTGGCATCCTATTTAACAACAATTTCTGCCGGATCGAATGAGGCTGTTAAATCTAATTGGTTTAACCTTGATTAAACGTTTTTAACCCAACCCATTGAATTCTTTGTTTTGATGCGTTCCTTTCTACTGTTTTGGCGCTCGTTTCCGGTTCGGGCCGGATTCTGGATGCTGCTATTGCTGGGCGCCCTTTGTTACGCATTCATTTTTACCGCTTCAACCGGAAGCGCTTCAGAAGCCGGCGTCACCAATACGGTATTGCCTCTGGCGCAACTCCTGCTTCAACTGGGATGTATGGTTGCGCTGGCGGCTCTGGGCCTGGGACTGCTTTCAACGTTACTGGCCTGGGTATGGCAGCACCGTACCGCTTCCAAAGGCACGACGACCCTTTCGCTGCAACCCACAACCGATCAGCAGCAACCCTTTGAGGTCCGGTATTCCGGAACCGCGATTCCGTTCTGGGGCAACCGGCAGGTGCAGCTTCTTTTTGAAAACGGAGAAGCTACCCCATTGGTGCCCATGCAGGTTCAACGTCTGTTTTCAGTTTCGGATCGCCGGCAAACTGCTACCGGAATCCTGCACCTACAACATGTACAGGTGTATCAGCTCCGGGCAGTGCGGTATTGGTTTAAAGATGTGTTTGGATTGCTGGCTCTGCATACGGATGTGCCGGCTACGGCCGTTGCGTTCCGGAATCCGGAAGAAATGAGCGGTATGAACCTGGTGCGTCCACCCCGGCAGGCTGTAGAGATGACCCGGCGTACGGATGTGTTACAACGGATAGAAGGCGATTTGTACAATTCCCGGCTGTTCAGCACCGGCGATGATATGCGCCGGATTTTATGGCCCGTATATGCCCGCACCGGCGAACTCATGGTGCGCATTCCGGAAATCTTCGAACCTTACGCATCGGTGCTGACGGTATTTGCCGCCTTTGGTGCCCGGCTTCCGGTCGGCTTTTCAGCGGAGGGCGCTGCATCCGGTCAGGCACTTGATTTTTATAAAAATGCGGTCTGGACGCTGTATCAGAACCTGCGTCAGAACGGTTCGGACGTCCGGTTGAAGCTGGCTCAAAGCCAGCCGTATCCGGAAGACAGCGATCCGGCTGCAATCCTTCGGTACCAGTTGAGTGCCAGCCATTGGCAACCCGAAGAAGAATCTCCGGAATCCAAAACCGGACTGCTTCTCGTTTCGTCACTGGTTCCGGAACCCTGGCTTCAAAACTGGCTGGATCGTTTTTCCGGCATGCAGCAGGTGGTGCTGGTGCAGCTGAGTGCTGCGTTTGATGAACCCCGCAGACGTTCGGTGCTGTCCAGACTGCTGTTTCGCCTCCCGCAGGGTAAAGCACAACGCGAAGCCCGGCTCAGCACCCGTCTTTTCAAGCAGCAGCTACAGGCCCGCGAAGCGAGCCTGCTGTCCATGCTTCAGCGCCACGATGCGCTGGCAGGAACCTTTCCGGTATCGGAAGGCCTGTAGGGATGGAATGAATTTGGTAGACGCATCCCCTTTAAACCTCTTTTCTCTCTACCTCCAAAACACACGACCATGGGACTGTTCTCATTCATTAAAGAAGCGGGCAAGAAAATCTTTCATTCGGGCGATGACGCCCGCAAGGAAAATCCGGCAATCACCGACGATGCCATCCGCCAGCAGCAGGTAGCCGCGCTCCGGGCACACGTGCAAAATCTGGGACTGAACATCAAGAATCTGGATGTGCGCTTTGACGCTGCTGATGGTGAAGTAGTGCTGAGCGGCGAAGCCCGCTCAATGGCCGACTATGAAAAGGCAGCGCTGATGGCAGGTAACGTATCCGGCATTTTCAAAGTAGACAATCAGATGACGATTGCAGCTTCGACCACGCCTCAACAGGCTCCGGAAACACAGAGCGATACCTACGAAGTGAAGAAAGGCGATACGCTCTGGGCGATTGCAGACAAATACTACGGCAACGGCGCTCAGTATAAAGCTATTGTAGAGGCTAACCAGCCGATGATCAAAGACGAAAATGAAATCTATCCGGGTCAGACCCTGCGGATTCCTAAACTGAACGCTTAATCTCTTTTAAATTACTCCTAACAATGCTCGATCAGCTCAATACATTAGCACAGCAGGTAGTTCCACAAGCCCTTCCGTCCGGAACGGCGCCACAAGGCATCTCTTCTGACGTCATTACGCAGGAAGCGTCCAGCAGCCTTTTTTCCGGCATGCAGGATCTGTTGCAACAAGGCGGTCCGGGAGCTATCAAAAGCCTGTTTCAGGGAGCGGCCGCACAGGATGCTTCCAATCCGGAAGTGCAACAGGTATCCAACCATTTTGCTCAAAACCTGAGCCTTAAAACCGGTATGGGGTCTTCGATCGCTAAAACCATTGCGATGGCGGTGATCCCAATGCTGCTGTCCAAACTGTTTCAGCGCACCAAAGACCCGGGCGATTCTTCCTTCAGCATTACCTCCATTCTCGGCTCTTTACTGGGCGGCGGCGCCTTGGGTGGTATGCTGGGTGGAAACAGCACCGGCGGCGGTGGCCTGGGCGGAATGCTCGGTGGATTGCTGGGTGGCAATGATGCTCCTGATGCTGCGGCTCCGGCTCAACCCAAGAAAACAGGTGGCCTGGGCGGCATGCTCGACCGGGATGGCGACGGCGATACCGATCTCAACGACCTGATGGCGATGTTCCGGTAATACGGAATACGCTATTAGTTATCAAAACCGCTCACCGGCATAGGCTGGTGAGCGGTTTTTGTCTATTCCGGAATCAGTCCGGTCAATCGAAAGGTCACTTTAAAAAGCCGTACTTCTGCCCTCTTTTAAAAAGATAGTTATTTCCGGCTCCAGCGAAGGGCATACAGGAGCCATACATTAAAGTCAAAACTGGTGGAGCGGTCGGCCTGGCCGAAACCGGCTACATAGCTGGGACGCAGTTCTGACGTCGTCAGATTGGTGATCATAAACTTGCCCCGGATATTCCAGCCGGCAAAAATGTTTTTCAGAATCTCCAGACGCATTCCGCCGGTGAGTTCAATCCAGTGAAAGCCATAGGTTTTAGCCCCCTCCGTTCCACTCTGATACCCCCAGAGATCGTTGCCGGTCGTAAACTGCGCGGCGCCTCGATTTACAGCGGCAAATCCATACCGCAGGCCAAACAGTCCGCCGTCCCAGTCTTGTGGCAGAAGCCGGCGCAAAATACCCCGATCCGCTCCAATCCGGATAAAAGCACCCGTACTCTGGTAACTCAGATCGGCGTAGTCAGCTTCGTAGCGGCCAAAACCCGCTTCTACAACACCGTAAATCTCCTTCCGGAACGCCCAGTCGGCCTGCACTTCATAGCTGTATTGGTTGGGCGACAAGGCATGAATAAGGGGCCGGGCCATGTCAATTCCGATCCGGAGCTGGTGATCATAGGCAGCGGTATCGCGCACTTTGGCAGGCACCGATTGAGCCCATGCGGATCCGGATGCAAAAAGAAGCAACGCACTAACGGCGCAGGTAAATCTGTACATGGGCCGGGCTGTTTATGTTATTGTCGACTACAGGATTGCGGATGTAAATCGAATCGATGAACCGGTTGCCGGCGGTGGCGGCAGTCAGGGTAAAGTTGGTGCTATATCCGCAGGCATCCGAGATAAACCGAAGCTGGCGCGTATACCCGAACGTAAGCGTATCAGCTATCGTAGCGTTGGAATCAGGCAACAGTGCATATCGACAGCCGTCGGCCTGCGGCGACAGAAACAACTGCACATCCACAGCCGGACTGGTATACCGCAACGCCCCGGTGCCGGCGATCGGACTCAGGATAGGCGACCGCAAGGCCGAGTCCCGGATCGTGGTATCTACCCGCTGGCTAAAATGAATGCGCAGGGCCGCGTTTTTAGGCTCCAAGCAGGGCGAACGCTGGCTTTCCTTCTGGCAGGCCGCCAGACATAAGGCCATGCCGCCCCACCCGATCAGATTCCGGAAGCGATGCATCAGAGCCGGATGGTTGCGCCCAGCGCATTTTGATAGCCTGCAATCAGGTTTTGCATCCAGCCATCGATTTCCGCATCAGTAGGCGTCTGCTCCAGCGGCTGAAACCGGTAGCGGATCGCCAGCGATTTTTTACCTTCCCCAAGCTTCTCATTCTGGAACACGTCAAACAACTGAAACCGCTGCAAGGTCGCCGGGGCTTCCTGACGGGTCACACGCGCCAGCGCTTCATAGGATAATGCAGCATCCACCACCAGTGCCAGATCGCGCTCTACAAACGGCAACTTAGGTAGTTCACGGAAGCGTACGTTGGAAGCCGTAGCGGCTCCCGTCAGCAGCGCCCATTGAATCCCGGCAAACAAAACGGGGTCTTTAATTCCAAAGGCAGCAGTTGTCTGCGTTAAAACCAACTCTACACGGGCCAGTTCCGTTTCACCATTCCGGAATACCACCGCACCGTTTTCGGTATGGCTTTCGGTGGCGACGCCAAAGGCCGTCAATATGTTTTCCACGATGCCTTTCAGCCAGTAGACGTCCGGTTTAAGGGTTTCTTTTTTCCAGTTGGTCAGGGTCATGGAACCGCACACCCACAATGCCAGCTGCGGCGTTTCGATATACTCATTGGCACCCTCGCCTTTGTGGTACACCGTACCCAGTTCGAACAGCGCCATACCGGGCACCTTCCGATTCAGGTTGTACTCGAGCACCACCAGTCCGCTTTGCAGCATCGAAGGCCGAAGCGCATCCAGTTCGCTCGACAGTGCATTGCACATCGTAATGAGCCGGGGCTCCTGTGGAAACCAGCGACTGTTGATAATACTGTTGGTCAGGATTTCATAGAAACCCATACCGCCCAGCAACCGGGCGGCCTTTTCTTTCAGTGCGCGGTCGTTGGGACGTGCCGCCAGGCGGGGCAAACGCAGGTGCTCCGGAAGGGTAATCTCGTCCAGGCCGTCGATGCGGACGATTTCTTCGACCAGATCGGCCGGCAGCGAAATGTCTGTCTTGTAGGTTGGAACGGATATTGAGAAAGACGTTCCGGATGCATCTGCTTCAATTCCGAAACCCAGTGCCTGCAAGATGCCTTCAATGGCTTCCGCAGCATAATTCTTACCGCTCAATTGCTGCACCTGGGCAACCGAAAGGGAAATCGTTTTCTGCGTCGGCGTTTGCGTAACCACATCCGTTTTTCCGGAAGCCGTGGCACCACTTACCGCCTGCAACAACGTCAGCGCACGGGACAGGACAAACGGAGTGTCGTCAAAATCCACACCCTTTTCGAAATGCGTGGCCGCATCCGAGCGCAATCCATAACGAAGCGAGGTATTCCGGACCGTCGACGGGCTAAACACGGCGCATTCCAGCACTACGGAGGTTGTCTGGTCTGATACGCCGCTGTCTTTGCCACCCATCACCCCGGCCAGCGCTACGGGCTTTTCGGCATCACAGATCAACAGATCGTTGAGGTGTAGCGTTCGCTCGTTGCCATCGAGTGTTACAAAGCGCTCACCAGACTGGGCCATCCGGATGCGGATGTCAGTTCCGGAAAGTTTAGCGGCATCAAACGCATGCAACGGATGACCGGTTTCGTGCAGTACATAGTTAGTCACGTCCACCACATTGTTGATGCTGCGTACGCCGATCGTTTGCAGCCGGTCGCGCAACCAGTCGGGCGATTCGGTTACCTGGACGTTCGTCAGCGTCAGGGCCGCATAGCGAAAACATTGTTCCGGCGCTTCGTTGATGACGGCAACGGTATTTTCAGCTTCCGGAAGCGTGGCTGTCTGAGGCAGCCGCACCGTCCATTTACGGCCGGTGTGGTATGACTGGTAGGCGCAGATGTCACGCGCCGTACCCATATGGCTGGCAGCGTCGGAACGATTGGGCGTCAGGCCCACAAAAATGGCGGTATCAACGGTTGTTTTCGGGAACGCATCGGCAGCAGGCAGACCCGCCGGCAATGAGGCATCCAGCAACAACAGTCCGGAGGCATCATCGCTGATCCCCAGTTCGGCAGCCGAGCACAGCATGCCTTCACTCACTTCACCACGCAGTTTGGATTTCTTAATGGTAAGCGGAGCGCCTTCCTTAGGGGTAATCACGGCACCGGGCAACGCGACAATCACCGTTGCGCCTTCGTGCACATTGGGTGCCCCACAGACAATCTGGCTCATGGTCCCGTTCCCGGTATCAACAGTGGTCAGCTTTAGCCGTTCAGCATTGGGATGCTGAATACAGGTCTGCACCTTGCCCACTACAAAGTGGGTAAGTCCGGAAAAATCGGTACCGCTTGTTTCAGTCCCTTCGACTTCCAGCCCGATCCGGGTGAGAATGGTGCTTAATTCCGGCAGCGCAATCGGCTCCGGCAAATACTCCATCAACCAGTTATAAGAAAGTGTCATCTTCTTAAAAAATACCTCGAAAATCGTGTATGAAAAGCTGCGAAGATACAGTGGGAACACCGCCAGACCGGATAGGCAGCCATAACCTGTGAACCGGGGTTTTCGGGCGAACATCTCAAATGCTAAAAATTTGCTTTTCAGGAAGCGCAATAGATTGTTTTCAAAACATTATACATCTGAATAAAATTCTTTTTACGCGCCGGGAGGATTAGCTTTATTTTCGGTTGGATGGTGAGCCGGAATCCCCCAATTTTGCCGCCCCCTGTCCATCACCCTTTCGTTTCCCTCCCCTCATGACTCCTAACCTTCGCAATAATCTGGGCGCTTCCCGCAGACCCAAGCCAGACTTAGGAAATTTGGTTTTTGGCCGGATTACCCCACAGGCCCGGGAACTGGAGGAAGCTGTTTTGGGGGCCGTCATGCTGGAGAAAGACCGGCTGGCACAGGTTCTGGAAATCATTCAAAGTCCGGATTGCTTTTACGAAACGGCCCACCAGAAGATCTATGCGTCAATCCGGCGGCTTTTCGATACGAGCATGCCGGTGGATCTGCTAACGGTTACGGAAGATCTGCGCAAAACGGGCGATCTGGAGTTGGTTGGCGGTGCCTATGCACTTACCAAACTCACGATGAACGTAGTGTCTTCGGCACACGTAGAAGCCCACGCCCGGATCGTGATGGAGAAGTACGTTATGCGCGAACTGATCCGGATTTCCGGAGATATTATCGGTGATGCCTACAACGAAGGCTCAGATGTTTTTGATCTGCTCGATAAGGCTGAAAGCAACCTCTACGAGATCACCGACAAGCACCTTCGCAAAAACTTTAAAAGCCTTTCGGATGTACTGGTCGAGACCGTTGCCGAAATTGAAAAAGCAAAGAATAACCAATCGGATGTAACCGGTGTTCCTACCGGATTTACAGCCCTCGACCGGCTCACGGCGGGCTGGCAAAAAAATGCATTGATCATCGTGGCAGCCCGTCCGGCGGTGGGTAAAACCGCCTTCTGTCTGAACCTGGCGATGAACGCCGCCATGCACGCTGAAAAGCCGTATCCGGTAGCCTTTTTCTCGTTGGAGATGGGTGCGGGCGAACTGGTAAAACGGATGCTGGCTGCACAAACGGAGGTGAACATGGATGCCATCACCAAAGGCCGGATGCAGGAGCATGAGTTTGTGCAGATGACCCAGCGGATGAACCGGCTGTCGTCTGCGCCCATATTTCTCGATGATCAGGCAGCACTGAATATTTTCGAGCTGCGGGCAAAAGCCCGTCGGTTGAAGCAGCGGCACGACATCCAGATGATTGTAATTGACTACCTCCAGCTGATGCAGGCCGATATCAACAAAGGCGGCAACCGCGAACAGGAGATTTCTAAAATCTCACGCGATCTGAAGTCCTTGGCGAAGGAACTGGAAATTCCGATCATCGCCCTTTCGCAGTTGAACCGGAGTGTGGAAAGCCGCAAAGAAAGCAAAGTGCCTCAGCTGTCGGATCTCCGGGAATCGGGAGCGATCGAGCAGGATGCCGATATGGTCATGTTCCTGTACCGTCCGGAATACTATGGCATCAACAACGACGAAATGGGCCAGTCGATCGAAGGCGAAACCCATATTCACATTGCCAAAAACCGGAGTGGTCAGACCGATACCGTAAAGCTGCGATTCATTAAAGAATACCAGAAGTTCGTAGACCTGGACGATGGAACCGGATTTTATGCCGGTGGAATGCCGGGCGGCGGTAGCAATCCGTTTGCCGGTATGCGCGGTGCTCCTGCTGATGACAGTGGGTTTGAAGGCTCCAAGCTGTATATCCAGCCCGGCGCACAGACCTTTAAGTCGAAAGCCAACGATTTTAATTACGACGATGAAGACGAAGGTTTTGGCGGTGGACGAATGCCGGGTGCTCCGTTTGGTGGCTTCCGTCCGCAGCGCCCCGGTGCAGACGAGCCGGATGATGCTCCGTTCTAGACTGTTGAGTCAATAGTCTTCCCCAATACTCCAAAAGGTACATATCAGGCTTTGGTTCTGTGGTCGTTTTCGCAAGTGGTCTATCCAGGCGCTTTTGGGTAACCCCAGATTCCGGAAGACCTCACAGTTTGGGCATAAAACTGCTGGATTGGCTGGTATTTGCAGTGTGCTCACCAATCCTGCTTCCGGAAACCTAATTTTGTACCCTTATTTGTTTTTTCTGCGATGACCCGGATCTATTTTGACAACGCTGCCACCACTGCCCTAGACCCTGAAGTGCTGGAGGCTATGATGCCTTACCTAACGGAAAAATTCGGCAATCCCTCTTCGGTGTACTCATACGGTCGGGAAGCCAAGATGGGTATTGAAGCAGCGCGCAAGAATGTAGCCAAACTGTTGGGCTGCAAACCCGGTGAAATTTTCTTTACCTCCGGCGGTACTGAAAGCTCCAACGCTGCGATCGTAGCGGCCGTGCGCGACCTGGGTTGCAAGCGTATCATTACCTCTCCGCTGGAACATCATGCTACCCTGCATGCCACCGAGGCTATTGCCAAAGAGCGTGGATTGACCCTGGAACACGTGCGTGTACTTCCGGATGGGCATCTGGACCTGGAACATCTGGAAACGTTGCTGGCGGGGTCTCCGGAAAAAGCGCTGGTTACCTTGATGCACGCCAACAATGAAATCGGCAATCTGCTCAACGTCGAAAAAGTAGGTGATCTGTGCGAGCAATACGGCGCGGTGTTTCACTGCGACATGGTGCAGACAATTGGTCACTATCCAATTGATTTCAGCAAACTCAAAATGCATTTCGCCTCCGGTGCCGGTCATAAATTTCACGGCCCCAAAGGCGTCGGGATTAAATACGTCAGCGAAAATGTGCAGGTAAAACCGTTTCTGCACGGTGGCTCGCAGGAACGCAACATGCGTGCCGGCACCGAAAACCTGTATGGTATTGTTGGCTTCTCCAAGGCCCTCGAACTGGCGATGGCTCGCTACGAGTCGGACGCACAGCAGATCCGTTCGTTGCGGGATTATATGTGCGAACAACTCCAAAAAGAAATTCCGCAGATCAGCTGCAATGGTGATGGCGGCGACCAGCGGCTATACACCGTGCTGAACGTATCGTTTCCAAAGACCGATAAATCTGAAATGCTGTTGTTTGCACTCGATATGGCCGGTGTCTGTGTGAGCGGCGGTTCGGCCTGTAGCAGTGGTGCATCCTCCGTCAGCCATGTAATCAAAGCCCTTCACAACGGACAGTCGGAATCGATGGTACCGGTGCGGTTCTCGTTTTGCCGCCACAACACCAAAGCAGAAGTCGACGCCGTGATCGAAAAGCTGAAAGGATTGCTGTAAATCAGCTTCCGGAACGCTTACTTTATATTTAAGCCCCTTCGTCAACGGAGCTTTTCCGGTAACGAAGGGGCTTTTGTTATGGACCGGATTCAATCCGGTTCCGGAATGAAGATTAGCTATTCAGGACATCCTGCATTGTAAAGACGCCTTTTTTACCGGCCAGAAACTCGGCCGCCAGTACCGCGCCCAACGCAAAGCCGTCGCGGCTGTGAGCCGTGTGCGCAATTTCAATGGTATCAATGGCCGAGGTGTAGCGGACCTGGTGCGTACCCGGAATGCCTTCGATCCGGAGCGCTTCCACCGGAATGGAGCCTGCTTTAGAATCAGTGCCCAGATGCCAGTTTTGATAGGTATCCGTTTCGTTCAAAATGCCTTCGGTGAGGGTTACCGCCGTGCCACTCGGCGCATCTTTCTTCTCGGTATGGTGGGTTTCCGAAACCTTCAGTGCATATTCCGGATGCGTAGCCATCAACTGCGCCAGCTTCTGGTTGAGCAGAAAAAACAGTTGTACGCCGATGCTAAAATTAGAGCTTTGAAGCATGGTTCCACCCACACGGTTGCACACGGCTTGAACCTCCGGAATGCGGGCATTCCATCCGGTGCTTCCGGAAACGACCGGAACGTTTTTCTCCAGGCACGTCAGCGCATTTTCAGCGGCGGCATCCGGACCGGTAAACTCGATAGCGACATCAGCGGCTGCAAATTCCGGAGCCTCGAAAGCTGCGCGGTTCTCCGCCGTAATCCGGGTCGTGATCTGATGACCGCGGCTCAGCGCGAGCCGTTCAATGGCCTGGCCCATTTTACCGTAGCCGATGAGTGCAATATTCATACAGAGAGAGATTAAGAAGCCAAAAGCGAACCTGACTTATGATAAGAGCAGTGCGCCAATGGTTCCAACGGCAAACAGCACTGAAGCAATGCCATTGGTTGTACCAAAAGCCAGATTGACACGGGATAAATCTGCAGGCGAAACAATGCTGTGCTGATAGAGCAATAGGCCTATGAACACGGCTGCAGCAGCCCAGTACAGCGGATGCAGTTGCCCGTAGATACCGACCGTGATGATGAGGGCAGCGGCACAAGCATGCAGCAACCGGGAGACCAGCAACGCGTTTCGGCCACCCAGCGCTTCCGGAATCGAATGCAGCCCCTGCGCCCGGTCGAAGGCTTCATCCTGCAATGCATAAATAATATCGAAACCAGCGACCCAGCAAAAGACCGCTCCGGAAAGCAGTACCGGCAGCGTGGCAAACTCACCTGTAACGGCGAGGTACGCCCCAATCGGCGCCAGGGCTAACCCTACGCCCAGCACCAGGTGGCAGAGCGGTGTGAAGAGCTTGGTGTAGCTGTAAAACAGGATCACGGCCAAGGCTACAAACGACAACGCAAAACACAATGGGTTAATAGCCCAGGTTGTGGCTATAAACAGCACACTGCTACTGATCGTAAACAGCAGCGCGTTGCGCGGCGAGATCTGTCCGGCCGGAATCTCACGGGTGGCGGTCCGGGGATTGAGCGCATCAAACCGGCGATCCAGATAGCGGTTAAACGCCATCGCTGCGCTGCGGGCAAACACCATGCACAGCACCACGGCAATCAGCTTTTGCAACGACAGTCCGCTACCGGTGGCTTTTACAGCCAGGCTAAATCCGACGGCAGCAAACGGCAGCGCAAAAATGGTATGGCTGAACTTAATCAGCGACAGATACTTTTTCATCTGAAAGGAGAAAACTGTATTAGGTACTAGGTACTATGGATCAAGTATTAGGTATCAGGTGTTGAGTTCTTTATTACTTTGTACTTTCTACCTTGTACCTGCTACTTACACGGGTTAATTTGAATCCGGGGTTACGTCGGCATCGAATGATAATTGCATCCGCGGCTCCTGTGCATTGCTGTGTACAAAAACGGTTTTTTCCTGAAAGCCACCGCGGTTGGTACTGTTGAACGCCAACGTGATCTCGCCGGTCTCGCCCGGTGCTACCGGTGCCGTCGGAAACGACGGAGCGGTACAGCCGCAACTGGCATCCACCTTGGTGATGAGCAGCGGCTGGGTGCCCACGTTCTTAAACGTATACACATGCTGCACCTTATCACCATTCCGCACTTTCCCGAACGAATGGTGCGTTTCCTCAAACTTGATTTGTGTGGCCGGCATTCCAGCCGGTGCTTTTGCAGGGATATTAACTGCTGCTGCGTTGCCGATGCCGTATTTGTTGACCAGCGCGGTCTGGCTGATGCCCGATACTTCAATCACCGCAATGACGAACAGCGATAAGGCTGCCAGCGCCAGCAATACGGTGTGAAGTGGATTTGGTTTCTTCATCATAAGGTTGGTTTTTAAATTCAATCGACTCTGTTTTCTTTCGCTCCTTCTGCTACCAACTGTGCCAGGTGTACGCAGACTTCCACGGCTTTCTGCATATCCTGTACGCTGACATATTCCTGCCGGGAGTGAATACCCATTTCGCCAGTAAAAATATTCGGACACGGCAGCCCCATAAACGACAGCCGGCTGCCATCGGTTCCACCCCGTACGTTCATCCGCACCGGTTCCAGGCCGGCTTTGCGATACGCCGCTTCGGCATAGTTCATCACCTGCGGTTGCTCGTCCAGAATGGTTTTCATGTTGCGGTACTGCTCCTGCACCTTAAAATCGGCGGTGCAGCCCGGAAACGCCTGCAGACTTTCGGACAGGATTTGTTGGAGCCGCGCTTCATGAACTGCCAGTTGAGCCGTATCGAAATCGCGGATGATAAAGCTGACGGTTGCTGTTTCGATGCTTCCGGAAATGCCGGTTGCATGGACAAAGCCTTCATAACCTTCCGTGGTTTCCGGACTCCAGCGGTCGCGGGGCAACGCGTCTACAAAATGAGCGGCGGCTTTAATCGCGCTGACCAGTTTGTCTTTGGCATAACCCGGATGTGCCGAAACGCCATGAATGGTTACAGTTACGGCATCAGCCGAAAAGGTTTCGCCTTCCAGGTAGCCGCGCTCCCCGCCATCGAGGGTATAGCCAAAATCGGCGGCCAGCTTTTCCATATCGACAGCCGCTACGCCCCGCCCGATTTCTTCATCCGGCGTAAACAGAATCCGGATGCGACAGCGCTTGTGTTCGGGATGGGCCATCAGATACGCGGCGGCATCCATAATCACGGCCACACCGGCTTTGTCATCGGCACCGAGCAGCGTCTTTCCGGAAGCAGTGATCAGATCGTCGCCAATTCGCTCCTTCAGGTATGGATGATTCTGGGTGGTGATCACAACCGTCGGATCATCCGGCAATGTCAGCTCCTGTCCCTGGTAATTTTTATGCAAAATCGGTTTTACGTTGGTACCGCTGCTGTCGGGCGAGGTATCTACGTGGGCACACAGGCAGATCACAGGTGCATCGACGTCCTCACTTTCCGGAATGGTGGCATAGACATAACCATGCTCGTCCAGCGCAGCGTCTGCAATACCCAGTGCTTTCAGTTCGGCTACCAGTACCCGGCTTAAGTCTTTTTGCTTTTCGGTAGACGGCTGGCTTTCGGAAGCCGGATCGCTTTGGGTGTCGATTTGCACGTAGCGCATCAGCCGCTCCGCAGCCGTAAAGTCGTAGTTGGGTAAAGCCATCAGTTGAAATTGAAGAACCGCAAATTTACGGTCTTCTCCAGCGCTATTTTTGCAGGATGGATGGCCTCGAACATATAGCGCTCGCTCCACTACTGACGGTGACCCTCACCCTGCTGGCCGTAATCGATATTTTAGGATCGGTACCGATTCTGCTGTCGCTCAAAAGCAAGATGGGCGATATCCATGCGGGTACCGCGACATTGGTGTCGGGGATGCTGATGATTTTGTTTCTGGTAGTCGGCGAAAAGCTGCTGTCGTTTATGGGAATCGACGTCAGCTCCTTTGCCATTGCCGGTTCAATCGTCATCTTCATCCTGGCACTGGAGATGGTGCTCGGCCACGATTTGTTTCGGGCCGATACCTCGACCCGTTCTGGCAATATTGTTCCGATTGCCTTTCCGATTATTGCCGGTAGCGGTACCCTAACGACGATCATGTCGTTTCGGGCTACGGTGCATGTCTATAATATTATTCTGGGCATTCTGATCAACCTGTTGATCGTTTTTATCGCCCTTAAATCGTTGAACACGCTGGAGCGCTGGCTGGGACCGAATGGGATTGCCGTGGTCCGGAAGTTTTTCGGGGTGATTCTGCTGGCGATTGCCGTTAAGATTTTCCGGACTAATATCGGCATTTAGAACCCGCCCTGCTTACTGCAACTGGGCCAGTTCGACTACGTAACCGCCATTGTCTTTATAGGCGATAAACCGGTACACCATATACATCCGGTAGGCATCGGCCTGCCAGAGACCCAGAATCCGGCGGTTGTTGGTATTGACGAAATAATAGGGCGCGTTCACAGATTGCGAGCGTCCGGTACTGGCTGCCAGCACCGTATCACCAGCAGGATACTGCTTCATCTCCAGCAGGCTGGTCGGGGAAAAATTAAGCGAGTACGTCGGTCCGGCATCCGGTTCGGCCCGGCGCATCAGATCGGCACGGCTAAACAACGTCAGCGACTGGGTGCCTTTGGTCAGGATATTTCCGTGCGTATACCAAACGCGGCCGGTGCCGGGATTGGCCATAATCTCTTCATTAATTGTGACTACTTTTTTAGAAGACTTACAGGCCGCAAAAAGAGTCAGCAACAGCAGAAATAACGTTGTTTTCTGGATACGCATCAGTGTTTTTATTTAACAAGAAAGTTTCATTACTATAATCTTGCCAAGGATACATCCGGTCTGATTTTTATGTCGGCAACCCAATCCCGACCGTTTCCGGAAGCATTCATTCCTGACATCCATTAACCCTCTCTTCGTTATGAAATTCATTTTCGCTCCGTTGGCAGCCCTGCCGTTGTTTTCTATGGTCGTCGCCTGCAATCCGCCGGAAGCCGACCATGCACCGGGTACCGCAGCCGTCGCTAATCCCCCGGTTGCAGTTTCTCAGGAAGCCACCCTACCCGGCACCATGTGCTTTTTGAACGTTGAAGGCCGGGATACATCCCATATCCAGCTGACGATTACCGGCAGCCAGATTTCCGGAAACTACGACTGGCTGCCCTACGAAAAAGACGCACGCCGGGGAACGCTCAAAGGCACGATGGAAGGCAGCGGTGCCGAACAGAAAGTACGGGGAACCTGGAGCTATATGCAGGAAGGCATGAACCAGGAACTTCCGTTTGAAGCCATGCTCACCCGCGAAACACTGCGTCAACGGGACTACGAGTCTGATGCAGCCACCGGTCAGGAGAAACTTTCGGCTGCCGCTACCTATCCGGTGGTATTCAACGCTGTTGCATGTGCAGGTAACTAAAACCTCTTTCCTATATATAAAATTCCGGAAGCCTCCAGTTAAGAGCCTTCCGGAATTTTATATTTCAGCTGTGTTTTCTTACGCTGTTTGCGGGGCTTCGTTTCGGACCACCACCATACCGTCAAAGACATCGACCAGCACGGGCTTAGCCTTGTCAATCGCACCGGCAATAATCTTTTTCGACAGCAGGTTGATGATGTCTTTCTGGATCAGCCTTTTTAGTGGACGGGCACCGAATTGCGGATCGTAGCCGCGCTGACTGAGATACTCCAGTGCATAATTCGTGAATTGCAGATCGATTCCCTGTGCTTCCAGCATCCCCCGCAGCCCTTCCAGTTGAATCCGGATAATACCTTGCAGCTCTTTGGGTTGCAGCGGACGGAACATCACGATGTCATCAATCCGGTTCAGAAATTCCGGACGCATGGTTTGCTTCAGCAGATCGATGACACCCTCTTTCGCGATTTCGGCGACATCGTCCAGGTTTTTACCGGTGCTCTGCTCAAAAGCATCCTGAATGAGGTGCGATCCGGTATTGCTCGTCATGATGATGATGGTATTCTTGAAGTTCACCACCCGGCCTTTGTTATCGGTGAGGCGACCATCATCGAGCACCTGCAACAGGATATTGAACACATCCGGATGCGCTTTCTCGATTTCGTCGAGCAACACCACGCTGTATGGTTTGCGGCGAACGGCTTCGGTCAGCTGTCCGCCTTCTTCGTAACCCACATAGCCCGGAGAGGCGCCGACCAGCCGGCTTACGCTGTGTTTCTCCATGTACTCGCTCATGTCGATCCGGGTCATCATGTGCTCGTCATCAAACAACACTTCGGCCAAGGCTTTAGCCAGTTCGGTTTTACCCACGCCGGTGGTTCCGAGGAAAATAAAGGATCCGATCGGTCTGCGCGGGTCGTTGAGACCGGCCCGGTTCCGGCGGATGGCATCACTGACCGCAGTAATCGCTTCGTTTTGACCCACGACGCGCTTGTGCAGTTCGTCTTCCAGGTTCAGCAGTCGCTCGCGTTCGCTCTGCATCATACGCTGCACCGGAATGCCGGTAGACTTGGCGACGCTTTCGGCGATGTCTTCGGCATCTACATCTTCCTTGGTCAGGCGGCGCTGGTCGGCTCCCAGTGCGTTGAGTTGATCGTTGAGGTCTACGACTTTCTTTTCTTCTTCCTGGATGCGGCCATAGCGGATTTCGGCTACGCGACCGTAGTCGCCTTCCCGCTCGGCTTTTTCGGCGTCCTGCTTCAACTGCTCGATCGCTGCGTTGGCACTGTTGATCCCGTCGACCAGTTCTTTTTCTTCCAGCCACTTGGCTTTGAAGGTGTCGCGCTGGACGTTCAGCAGACTGAGGTTCTGGTTGATCGTCGTTAGCTTGGCTTCGTCGTTTTCACGCTTGATGGCTTCGCGCTCGATTTCCAGTTGCCGGATGCGGCGTTCCATCTCATCCAGTTCTTCGGGCATCGAGTTCATCTCCAGCTTCAGCTTGGCCGCACTTTCGTCGATGAGGTCAATGGCTTTATCGGGCAGAAAACGGTCGGTGATGTACCGGTCGGAGAGTTCGACCGCAGCGATGATCGCTTCGTCTTTGATGCGCACGCGGTGGTGACTTTCATACCGGTCTTTGAGTCCCCGCAAAATAGAAATGGCATCCTCCACGCTGGGCTCATCGACCATCACGCGCTGAAAGCGGCGCTCGAGGGCTTTGTCTTTCTCAAAGTATTTCTGGTATTCAGCCAGTGTAGTAGCACCAATGGCGCGGAGTTCGCCACGGGCCAGTGCAGGCTTCAGGATATTGGCGGCATCCATGGCGCCATCGCCCCCACCCGCGCCAACCAGCGTGTGGATCTCGTCGATAAAGAGAATGATTTCGCCATCACTTTGGGCCACTTCGTTGACGACTCCTTTGAGGCGTTCTTCAAACTCGCCTTTGTATTTGGCTCCGGCAATCAGCTGACCCATGTCGAGGGCATAGATGATTTTAGTGCGCAGGTTTTCCGGAACATCGCCGTTGATGATGCGGTGCGCCAGTCCTTCGACAATAGCTGTTTTACCGACACCCGGTTCACCCACCAGAATGGGATTGTTTTTAGAGCGGCGACTGAGGATGTGCAGGGTACGGCGGATTTCCTCGTCGCGGCCGATAACCGGATCGAGCTTGTTTTCACGCGCCAGTTCGTTGAGGTTTTTGGCGTACCGCTCCAGCGTCTGGTACTGGGTATCGGAGGTCTGGGAGTTGACGGTGTTGCCTTTCCGAAGCTCTTTAATGGCGGCGATCAGCCCTTTCTCGGTAAGACCGGCGTCCTTGAGAATCTTGGCGGCGGCATCTGATTGCGACAGGAGACCGATCAGCAGCAGTTCGGGTGTAACAAACTCATCACCGAAGTCTTTGAGCATGGCCCCGGCTTTAAGCACGGCGTTGTTGGCTTCGCGGGACACATTCTGCGCCGGTTCGCCGGTTGTGAGCTTCGGTCCTTTGCTAATAGCTTCGGCCAGACGGCTTTGCACGGTAGCCAGATTGACGCCGTTTTTCTTCAGCAGGTAGGAAATCGGGCCTTCGGTATCTGCGAGCAGCGACTGAAGGATATGAATGGTTTCAATGGAAGGGCTTTGAGCAGCGTAGGCACTTTGCTGTGCGGCCGCTACGGCTTCCTGAGCTTTTATGGTGAAGTTGTTGAGGTTCAAGGCTAAAGGATTTTGCCTTCAACCCACAAAGAGTATTCCGGAAAGGATTATCTGAAAATATGTCGTATTTATTTGATTCAAACCGACAAATCTTCCTGTTTCCGGAATTTGAAAAGCCGTTTTGGCGGTACTAACCATAACTATTCATGAATAAACATTCTTTCTCATATTGAGTAGGATCTTATACTTTAACTATGGGAATCCTATTTCTAAATAAAAAACGTTATAATAATAAACAGTTCTGTGATGTGTAAACTTGCATAAAGATGATCAGAAAAGTAAGGTAGATACATTTGGAAGTCACACGTTATGCTGAAATAAACCTTTTGCACCTTCAATCAACTTGATAAATGGTTATCTGACAATCACTATTTTAAAGATGGACATATACTAACGATCTACGAAAACCCATTGAAATAATTGTAGGCTATACTGTAGTTGGAAATTATATTGAGAGCGATGTCAAAATCGTCGTTTTACCGTTACGTGCCCGTCTGCAACGTTGAATTCGTCGATTCCAACGTTGGAAGCCCCTCTGTCAACGGGTACTACCCCTCCGTCAAGACTTCCCGACCCTCTGACCACTTTGAATTACCCTCCGGCAACGTTTCCCGACCCTCCGACCGGGTTGAAATCGCCGTCGTCAACCTTTCCGGACCCTCCGGCGATGTTGACATCTCCTCCGTCAACATTTCCCGACCCTCCGTCATGCCGGAATGGGGGGTGAAAACGCTGTCCCCCCTTCCGGCAGTGTTTCCCGACCCTCCGTCACGATTGACAAGGGGGGTTATTTCGATTGACCCAGCGCTGTTCCGGTCAAATCCGGAGGGAATACAGCTCCATGCCTTCGCTTTTTCCTTTCAGCTCGATAGCGCCAATCGGCACTGCCTGCCAGGGCTTCAGCGGTAACAACTCCAGAAAGGTGCCGGAAACCAGAAATTTCTTCTTCAGCGCTGATGAGGCCGTCCGGATCCGGGCTGCCGTGTTCATGGTGTCGCCACTCATCGCCAGATCTTTTTTTACCACGCCGATTTCGCCGATCGTCACTTCTCCTTCATGGATGCCCACCCGGAACTCGGGCACAAATCCATACAACCGACGGAACATAGTGCCGTTGCGCTGAATCGACCGTTGCGCGTCAATCAGTGCCGAGTAACATTTGCGGGCATTCTTCTTGGAACTTTTCCAGGAGGCGACCACCTCATCCCCCACATACTGATAGATATTGGCGTCGTACTCGGTCAGCGCATTGGAGATCTGAAAGATAAACTCCCGGATAAAATCAAAGTACCGGGCACTGCCCAACGCTTCGGCAATCGGCGTGGAGTTTTTCAGATCCATGAAAATGACGATCCGACGCTCTTTCCGGGGCTTTACATACCGGCCTAAAATCATGTTCCGGAACACGCCCGGACCGTACTTGGAATTGACTTCCAAAAACAGCTGCGTCAGAATAAAAATAATCAGCCATTGCACGGTCTTGATCACGAGCCACAGTGTGTAAATGCTATCATCTACAATGCGGTTCATCGCGTGGTGCATTGTAAATCCCCAGACGTAGTGATAATAGGTCACATAAACCAGAAAATTCATCACCAGCGAAAAGCTGAGCAAAATCAAACTTTTGTATACCCAGTTGAGCAGCAACGGATGATTCCGGAACGAATACCGCACCCGAAACACCAGGATATAGGCCATGATCATGCTCAGGCCGAATACAATGCCCGCCCGCAACCCGACCGCCATCCAGGTCAGTGTCCGGTGATCCAAGCTATCGGGCCGACCACGACCGGATACCAGCAGCTTCAGCAAGATGTCGATTACCGTCCACATCAGGGCAATCGACACCACATTGCGCAGCCGGTATGATTGTACGGCCGAGATGCGGTTGCGAACGCTGCGGGCGAGCCAGAGAGCCATCTATAAAGGGGCGCTTGCGGGTGAAACCACCTGCACACTGCCTTCGGGCTGGTGTGTGCCAATAGCAACGATAAATGAAATCACGGAGGCGATCAAACCAAACATAAAGATGTAGTAGGCCCAGCGCACCAGCTTATACTTGCGGCCCAGCACCACACCCAAAAAGTAAATGTCTTTGATCAGCGAGCCATAGAGGTAATCCTTGTCGGCCAGCAACTGGTTCATCGCCCAGGTATAGTCCTGAAGACTGGACCGATAAAAATTGCCAAAAAACAGCAGGTTCACTTTTTTAGCCGTGACATCCTCGCGGGTAAAGCGCCCGGTCGTCAGGTTGGGCAACGTCGCCAGAATAGCCAGGATAATGGTCGATACACACGTGCCCAAAAACACCATCGTCGGGATCGTCAGATACGTATCGACTTCCAGCCGGCGCAGCAGCACCGATAAAATCACACCGATGATGATGGAGTTGACCGAGATCAGGATATTGGCCTTGCCATCGGCCATATCGCTCAGCTTAATATGGTTTTCGTTGGCGAGTCGCAGCCCCGTCTGGATGCCGCGGGCCACCAGCGAATCCTGCCGCTTGACTTCCTGAAGACGCTCTTTTTCAGACGCAGAAAGCTTTTCTTTCTTTTCTTTTTTGTCTTTCTTTTCTTTCTTTTTCTCCTCCTTCGATACTTCCGGAAGGGCCTCACCGGTGGTTTCGTCCACCAGTACCGCCGATTCCGGATTCAGCTTTTCGGCGAGCTTTTCCTGCGCCCGCTTCAGGTTTTTCATCTTTCCGTCGAACAGCAATGCCTGGGCATGCGGACTGAAGAACGTATGCGCTTCGAGCAACTGAACCGTTTTCTCCGTCCAGTTTTTAGTGACCTCGCTCATGTCCCGGGCCTTTAACTCAGCTTTGACCGCTTTGTTGGTTTCCTTGAAATACGGCGTTCCAAAATGGTAGGTATCGGCATCGCACATCATCCCTTCCAGCAAATTGGTGGGGCGTTGCGGCATTTTAGTCGCCAGAATGCAGGCTTCCACTTCATCCAGAAAGGTATCGTCGGGTACTTCCTGATTCCGGAAGAAGGTGCGCATCTCCATTACCGACCGTTCTTCGTGCCCGGTGGGTGGCAACCCGTCCAGCTGGCCCACATCGTGAAACCAGGAGGCTACAAACAGAATGGCAAACGAGCGGGAATCCAGTTCGGCGGCAATGCCCAGTTCCTGCGCATGCTGCACCACCGATTCGGTATGAATCAGGTTGTGGTAAACCAGCGCAGGCGTTTCTTTTTCCTGGTACAGACCCCGTACGTAGTCTTCTACCTCTTTGCGCAGGTGAGCATATTCGGGTGAATTCATACGAATTAGAACGTTAGATTAAAGCGGGTACCCACTGTAAGGTTAAACAAGGTTTGTTCTTCAGAGAACGCGACGGTTCCGGAGATCAGCACCAGATCGAACGGCGTGTAATAAAAGCCGGCACCAGGCGCAAAATGCCATTTGGCCGATTGGTCGTCATCGGTCCACACACGGGCGGCATCTCCGAAACCGACCAGCCCAAACGAGCCTGGCAGGAAGTACGAGTTCACATCAAAGAGTTTGGCGCGGAGTTCCAGACTGCCGTAGGCCATTCCTTTTCCGGAAAAACGGTTCCGGCGGAAGCCCCGGAGATAATTGTTCTGCCCGATGCCCAGCGCCTGAAAGTATTCGTATTGATCGCTGAAGATTTTGCCTCCGCCCAGCCGCATCACGGCTACCAGTTTGGCCGGGTCGCTCAAGGCCGCATACACGCTCATCTCGCTCGTCAGCCGGGTAATGGATTTGGCATCGCCTCCCAGTCCGGCCATCGAACTAAACGTAGTCGTCCAGTCAATGCCACGGGTCGGGAACAAGGTGTTGCTCAGGTTATTGATCTGAATCACGGCTTTCGCCCCCAGATACGACTTGTCTTCATACACGGCATTCGTCAGACCTACCAGCGATGGAGTTTCCAGAATCTTGCCTTCATTGCGTTCGGGCGTGTTCCAGTAGTAGTATGCCGTAGGACCTGCCGCCAGCGACAGCACATTATTGAACATCCGCTTCCGGATCAGAACATCGGCGGCCGCAAAGCTGTACCGCACCCGGTAATAGCTTTGATCCCGTCCTTCCTGAATGGTGGTTTCATTGCCCAGGCCGTAGAAGTTATCCAGCGTTGGGGTGTGCATGGTTGCATTGATCTGAAGATCGTTGTATCGAACCAGGTCAATAAAGGTGCCGTTGTAAGTAACGCGGAACGCTTTCTCGGCCACAGCAGCGAGGGCATTCAGTTTATGGAGACGCTGGTAGGGCACTTTCCGGAAGCCGTATTTATAGCTTTCCAGTCCCAGCCCCAGCAACAGACCGTCTTCCGGATTGTAACCGCCGGTGAAGGATGGGAAGAATGTTTTGTCGAACTGCGTTTCGTTCAGGTCAAAGTTGTTGACCGCCGGATTACTGGAGGCGCGTACCTCTGAATTGCGCAGCCCTTCAATCTGATTGTTTTCACCGGTAAAATCGTACACAAAATTCTTGACCCGGCCCTCCACGTTGAACGTATCGGCACCTTTACCGCCGATCATCCGGACCTTCATGCGGTGCGAGTGTACGTTGCTGTCGATAAAGAACTTATCATCGTTCTGGAAACCGTACAACCGCACTTCTTCGGTGACTTTGGGGTTGACCGTCCGGTTGTACATCACGTAATCAGTATCCCGGCCATTCTTTTTCATCTCGTATACTTTGATGCGAACCAGGCTATCCCCTTCGCTGGACACATGGAATATTTCTTTATTCTGCGAACCCAGCACGTTTACATACTGGCTCAGGAAGCGCTGGTACTTCATCCCTTCCGACATCATCTGCTTTTTGCGGTCGCGCAGCTTGCTAAGAATTTCCGGACCGCATAAAGGATAAATCTCCGGCGGGAATTGCTTAACGGCTGCCTGAAGCACGTCATCGCTCATGGCAGAGTCGAAGGACTGAAGGGCCTTGCGCCAGTCTTCGGCATTCAGATCGGTCATAAACACCCGGTCGAAATGGCGGGCATTGAATCCCAGATACCGCGTATTGCGCATCTTATGTTTAAAACCTGAGAACTGCTGTAAATGCTGGCGGGTCACGAGATTCAGTAGCAAACCATCGTTGTTGAAATACACCTGATCGCGGTCGCGCGGAATGGGTTCGTACAGTTTACCACGGCCGGTATCGAATTGGGCAAAGCGCCACTGATCGAAGTGCCGGTCCCAGTCGCCCATAAAGATATCCAGCAGCCGTGCCCGCAGGACTGCGCCCTGGTCCACCTGGTTGTCGTTCTCTTCAATAAGCTTGTTGAACGTCTTGGCCGAACTACGGGTCCGGATGCTGTCCGGAACCGGTTCGCGTTCTTCGAGCAGGCACACCTGGTTGGCAAACAGCGGACGGTAGTAACCGAGTGCCGGATCGTTGGGTACAAATACCACCTCAGGCGTCGCCGAGATTACGCCGGCAGCCCTGGCCATGGGTGGCACCGTCAGCGGCGCATACGGATTGGCCGAGGAAATCACATCCTGCACCAGTTTGCGGGCAAAAGTACCTTTAAGCCCTTCCGGAAGTACACTTTCCGGATCTTTATCAATCGTACGAAGGGTATATTCTTTACCGTCTTTAGCCTGCAATCGGAGCGAGCGGGTTTGCATGCCCCCACCCTTACCAGTGACTTTCAGGCCGCCTTTTTCCGTCTGGATTTTAAAGACCTTCATCTTGACCGGCGTTTCCCAGATCTGGCGGTAGTTTTCACCAATAACAAGGCGCCGCATCCGGCTGGGATTGCTGTATTGCCGGCTCGCGGCGACGGTGACGCTGTCTTCAAAACGAGCTTCCTGCATTGATACGGCGGTATCGGGCGCCTGCACCGGCGGGATTTTCCGGAAATCCGACAGCATGGAATCTCGGAAAGACGCTTCAATCGTCTCGCCATCGCTGCTGACGGTATAGAACTGCAGATCGGAGGTTTTGTTTTGATACACATTGATCAGTGCAAAGCCCAGCTTGTCATCCACATACTCAGAACTGCGCGAACGGCTCACCCGGTCGCGTTTACAGCCGGAACCGCTGATTACAAACGCAGCCGCCGAGTCCTTAAAGTACTGGAGCGAATGCTCGTGGCCGGCCAGGAACACCGGGTGCGGGTGTTTCCGGATCACTTCTTCGACATCCCGGACCATGTTGGCATAGGTCGGGTGCTTTAAATCCTGAACCGTACCAAAGACACTCCGGGTAATCGGGTAAATCGATCCCAGCACCGGCAATGGAATAAACAGGTTGGGACGGATATCGGTAAAGGGAAAAATGTGTGATTTGAGCGGGTAAAAACCGCCGTGTTCGCCATTACTCCGGAACGGATGATGGCAGGCAAATAACAGCAGCTTTTTATCGTTCTCGTTTATAATATCTTTCAGTTCCTCCAGAATTTCCAGCTTGGTTTTGGTATTACAATCGCTTTCCAGCCCCGGCTTTTCATATTCCTGCAGCCACCACTGACTATCCATCAGCACCATCACGGCATTGTCGCCGATGGGCACGACTTCAGGGCCAGGGCAGCCATCCTCCGGCAGAAAATGCACTTTGTTTCCGGAATGGGTATTGACATAGCGCTGCTGGCGCAGAATGGCTTCGTAGCCATCCGGAGCACCGTTTTTCCAGTCATGGTTTCCCGGAATAAAGTACACCTGTGCGGGTGTGCCAACGTTGATCTGAATCTGAGAATCTAGCACGGCCCGGTACTCGCTGTAGCGGGCGGCCTGTTCATCCGGCAACCCATGCCGGTACAGGTTATCGCCTACATACAGCACCGTCGTTTTTTCATCGAACGGAACGGTTTTACGGGCGGCATCGATGACCGGGCTTCGGCCATTGACAAACTGGCCGGCGTCTCCGATGATGATTAACCGGGCGGCCAACCCGCCATTGTCGGAAGCCGGTTGCGCCAGAACGGATGCGCTCCACAGCAGACATCCCAGAAAGGTAATAAATCTCATCGTTAGTGTTCGGGTCGGGTATAGCGGTAAATCAAGATATCGGCCACCCCAATGTCGGCGGCCTCATTCGAAATGAACATGGTTCCGTCATCGGCGAAGGTCAGTCCTTCCGGTTGTTTAAAGTATTGCGGCGGCAGCACATACACGGCCTGGGTGCGCCCCACCCGATCTGTTACGATCAGCATTTTATTGACCGCCGAAATAATGTACAGATCCTGCGTCAACGGATGCACGGCAGCAGCACTGGGTTTGAACTTAACACTCTTCTGCCCCATGGCACCGGCTACGCCTTCTGCGTCAATAGTCATCGACGCGGTATCATACTGATGCGTAACCGGATCGAATACATAGGTAGAGATCGTTTTCTTTTTATCCTGCGGGCAGTCTTTACAGATCAACACCAGCTTATTTTTCTGGGGCTCGTAATACAGAGTTTCAAATTCAGCACCCGATACCAGCGTTATCGGATACTCCTGACCGCTTACTTTTCCGGAATCGTCGAAGGCAAAAACAGAAATGTTCCCGTTGCTTTTCAGCGTGTAAAACGTTTTGTTCAGCAGTACGATGTCTTCATAATCGCCGGAATTGGCAAACGGCCACCGCTCGATATTCTGATCGGTAAACGGACGAATTTTATACAATAGCCCCCGCTCATCCTGAATGGCATAGAGACTGGTGTCTTTTCCGGAATACGACAAGCCGGAAATTTCATCCAGCTCAATCGGCAGTTTTTTAATCTCCGGTGTTCCGAGCGTATAGCCTTTAGGAGAGGGATACACTTTTTTGGGCGCATTGTTGCAGGCCAGGAGCGTCCCGCAAATAAGCATCCAGCCAAGCTTTCGTACGTTCAGATTAAAAGGCATTACTACAGCGAGAGACCTATTATTTCTTAAAAAAATATACAACCACGGTACGTCCTTCACAAAACTAGTGCCCGTACCGGCCTACGGCGGCGGCTAACGGCCGGAAGGTATTGCCGGATCCGGACTATTTTGCCTGTCAGCAGGTTCAGACCCGTCCCAGAAGCCCGGTATACACCTTACTTTTACGCCTTCTCGCTGCACCCTCTTATGAAACGCCGGAAAATTATTTGGATCGTTATTGCTGCGGTTCTTGCACTGATCCTCCTGATTGCCATTGGCCGGTCCAAAGGCGACTCCGGCGCCCGCGTAGCTGTCGAAGCGGCCGGGCTGCATACCATCACCGAATCGGTGACGGCCAACGGTAAAATTTATCCGGAACAGGAAGTCAAGATTTCACCGGAAGTCAGCGGGGAGATTATCGAACTGCGGATCCGGGAAGGCGACAGTGTCAGTGCCGGCCAGTTGCTGGCGCGGATTAACCCGGCTACGTACAGCAGCGTAGTCAGCCAGGCAGAGGCGTCGGTGATGCAAAGCCGGGCGGGCGTCAACGCCAACCGGGAACAGGTTGCTCAGGCACGTGCCCAGATGGAACAAGCCCGGAGCACCTATAATCGCAACCAACAGCTGTACCGGGAAAAAGTAATTTCGGCCCAGGAGTTTGAGCAGGCCGAAGCCAGCTACAAATCGGCCCGGGCTACGTTTGAAGCCGCGCAGGCCTCTGCTTCGGGCGGACAGTTCGGAGTGCAGGGGGCGTCTGCCAATCTGGCGCAGGCACAGGCCAACCTCCGGAAGACGACTCTTTTTGCGCCGGTTTCCGGAATTATCGCTGCCCTCAATGTAAAACTGGGCGAACGGGTGGTTGGAACGGCTCAGATGGCCGGTACCGAAATGATGACCATTGCCAATCTGGGCCGGATGGAAGTCCGGGTCGATGTAAGCGAGACCGAAATTGCCAAAGTAAAAGTGGGCGATTCGGTGCGGGTACAGGCAGATGCCTATCGCGGGCAAACCTTTGGCGGCATCGTTAGCCATGTGAGCGTAAGCAGCAAAACGTCCGGTGCGCTGGCGGCCTCAACCGATCAGGTTACCAACTACACCGTCCGTATTTTACTGAATCCGCAACCGGCTGTTACCATGTCCGGTACTACAGAAGTTCCGCACCAGACGGTTGTTTTCAAGCCCGGCATGAGCGCTTCAGTAGACATCCTGACCCGTCAGGAGCGCGAGGTATTGTCGGTACCGGTCAATGCCGTTACAACCCGTGACTATCCGGACAGCCTGACTAAAAAACAACCCGCGAAAGGCATCCGGCAAGTGGTATTTGTGCTGGACCGGAAAACCAATACAGTGATTCTCCGGGATGTCACGACCGGCATTCAGGACAACAACTATTTACAGATTCTTTCCGGTCTCCGGAAAGGCGAAGAAATCGTCATCGCACCGTACAGCGCCATTGCCCGGACACTTAAAGACGGCGCCCGGATACAGGTGGTAAAGAAAGAAGCACTTTTTGCGGGCGAAACGAAGACAGACGAGACTCCTTAATTTTTTCCGGAAAAACGAAACACAGGTATGGCGCAACTGGGTCGCATTGGTATTATTGGGAACGGCAGTTTCGGAACCGCCCTGGCCAAGATTTTGACGGATAATGGTCACCAGTTGCAGTGGTGGATGCGCAGTGAGGAGGCCGTACAGTTTTTACAGGAAAAGCATCACAACCCGACCTATCTGTCTTCGGTCCACTTTCAACCTCAGCAGATTGCACCGACGACCGATCTGAATCAGGTGCTCCGGAACTGCGATACGGTAGTATTTGCAGTGCCTTCGGCCTACTCGGCGGCGGTGTTGCAGAGCGCAGAAACCTGTCTTTGGAACAACGTGCATTTTATCTCGGCGATCAAAGGCATTTTACCTGGTACCGGCAAGCTGCTCAATGCTTATCTGGCCGACACCTGCAACACCGACCCGCAGCAATACGTAGCCATTACTGGTCCCTGCCATGCCGAAGAAGTAGCCCAGGAGCGGCTCAGCTGTCTCACCTTTTCCGGAATGGATGCCGACCTGACGGAGACGGTTGCCCAAACGTTCGCAACGCCCTACCTGCACACCCGTTTCAATAAAGATGTCTGGGGAGCCCAGTTTGCCGCCGTACTTAAAAATATTTACGCAGTCGGAGCCGGGATCGCGCATGGCCTCGACTACGGCGACAATTTTATGGCGGTGTATATCACGGCCTGTTTCCGGGAGATGCACAAATTCGTCAAAAAGCATTTCCGGAAGCTTCATGAAGAGGAAAAACTGCCCGACTTCCTGACCAGTGCGTATCTGGGCGATTTGCTGGTGACCTGCTATTCGCTGCACAGCCGCAACCGGGCGTTCGGTATGATGGTAGGCAAAGGCTATAGTGTCAAAGCCGCGCAGATGCAACTGAATATGGTGGCCGAAGGGTATTATGCCTCTCAGGGCATGATGCAGGTGGCGGATGAAAGTGGCATCAAATTGCCGATTGCCTCCCTGATTTATAAAATCCTCTGGGAAGGATTACCCGCCCGAAAAGCCTTCCGGAAGCTGGAAGACAAAATCGGGTAATACGGGTCAGATTTCCGGAAACACGGTATCAGCGCTGCTTTTACCATGCTTGGCATCCTCCCAGACCGTTTCGATGGTCCAGGGAATCTGTTGGAGAAAGGTTTGCCGCCGAACCGGGCAATCCGGCATGCAACACAGTTTACACTGGTACGGCTGACAGGCGTCAATGTGAATGAACAGTTCAGCAGAATCGCCAAAATGCTGTTGCACCACTTTCTCCAGCGCATGAATCTCCGTATCGGCTTGTTGCACCGTGTGGTACCAGGGCAGCGTCATATGGGCATCCAGATGAACCTTCTCGCCATACTGAACGACCCGCAGATTGTGCAGATCGATCCATTCGGGTTTACGCGACGCCTGTAGGGTTTGCAGAATGTGCTGTAGCAATGGCAGGTTGGCTTCGTCCATGATGCCGGATAGCGACGTGCGCATCACCCGGTATCCGGTCACCAGAATGACAATGCCAAACAGCGCCGCTACAACACTGTCGAGCCAGGCCCAGTGCGTCAGGTAAATCAATCCCAGTCCCACCAGCGCCCCACCTGAGCTGTAGGCGTCGGATAACAAATGTTTACCGGCGCTTACCAGTACCAGCGAAGAGCGGTTTTTTCCGACTTTAACGGCGTAAAGCCCGGCAAAAAAGTTGATCAGACCCGTGATAGCAACCACTACTATGCCTAAGTCGAGCGAGTGGATGGGTTGGGGTCGCAGCAACTGAATCCCGGCGCTGTACATCACCAAAATCCCGGCTACAAAAATGAGCAGCCCTTCGATTCCGGACGAAACCAGTTCCGCCTTGGCATGCCCATACGGATGATCCACATCGCGTGGCTTGGCCGCTACATGCAAACTGTAAAGGCCAATGCAGGACGCGACTACATTCACGGTGCTTTCCAGCGCATCGGTCAGGATCGTGACCGAATGCGTCAGAAACCAGGCGCCCATCTTCCCGGCAAACAGCACCGTTGCCAGAACGACAATGAGGCGCTGCACCTTGATAACCGAGGTAGGAGCAGATGTGGGTTCCGGAAGTACAGGATTCAAGAGTAGCCGGATTTTACCTTAGTGAAAATCGCGGCTAAAGGTCAGTTGGAATTTCGATCTCGTACACCTTACCGGGTCTGCCGGAAAGCGATTTGCTGCGTAACCACGGATTCTGTTGCTTGAGAGCTTTGTAGGTCGTGCCGTTGGCAAGCGACCAGTCGGACAGATTGGCGATGGAACTAGAAACGGGAACCTTCCGGACCGGAACTGGTTTGTACGCATCTTTATCTTCTACGATAAAGCCCATTCCGCGGGCATTGCCGATCAGATGCTTCAGTGCGAGAATCCGGAAAATATAGCGGTTGGTTTCATCCAGAAACAGGATGTTGTAGAAGGACGATTGCTGTTGCGAAGTTGCAAACCCGTTATACCCTCCCATTCCGCAGTTGTAGGAAGCAGCAGCAGCGGTCCAGTTACCGAATTTCTGGTAGGCCTGCCGGAAATACTGACAGGCAGCATCGGTTGATTTAGCGACATCATACCGCTCATCCACATCATTGCTGACTTCCAGTCCGTATTGGGGTGCGGTGCCGGGCATAAACTGCCAGAAGCCTACCGCGCCGGCCTTGGAGGTTTGGTTCTGCAAATGACTTTCGGCGATGCACAGGTATTTAAAGTCATCCGGAATCCCGGCTGCTTTCAGCTTCGGTTCGATTACCGGAAACCAGCGGGACGACAATTTCAGGGCATACAGTGTTCCGGTGTGGCTGTAGTAATTGGCAATCAGTTCCCGGTCCAGCGCTTCCCGGACATCCCGCCGGTCCAGCGGTACGGCTTCCCCTGCAAAACTCATCTGGGGCGGTATCTGGGGTGCGTACCATTTGTACTGAAGCCGTCCATCAGGCGCCACCGTAGTCAAACCGTCGCCTTTATCCGGTGAAAAGCCCAGCAACATGGCGGCTCCCAGTCCACCGACCACTCCGGCCAGTGCAGATACAAACGCAGTCGAATTCCAGTTCTTCATTCCGTTCTAAGGTACAAAAACAGCGCCAGTTTTAACGCACAAAAAAGCAGCGCTTTTGAGGCGCTGCTTTTAAGATAGTTCCGGAAAAAGAGATTACCGGAGGAGCGTTACTTCACCTTTGTGCTCGTATTCCTGGCCATTGGCACAGCGATATTTTGCATAGTAGAAGTACGTACCGGTAGGCTGTTGTTCGCCACCCATAGTACCATCCCATCCGATCAGCGAATTGGCTGTTTCGAATACCACTTTACCCCAGCGGTTGAATACCCGGAAGGCTGAGATCTGAGGGGTACCATTGGTCACCATCTCAAAGCGGTCATTCTTACCATCGGCATTCGGTGTAAAGGCATTCGGGAAGAATACATTACAGCACGGTTGTGTCTGGATCGAAACGCGGTCTTCGCCTTTACAACCAATGTTGTCGGTTACCGTCAGGACAATGTTGGTAGCAGCACCGTCATTGGTAGCGACTGCCCAAACGGTCGTTCCGGAACGTTCGTAGCTTCTGAAAGCCGTTGCCGGAGACCAGAGATACGAGTAGCCAGGGCCGAGGTCATTCGCCTGGAGGCGGATGCTGTCACCGGCACATACGGCACCGGTTGGCTTGTTCAGAATGGTCGCAGCAGGATAGTTGTGTACATTGATTTCTTCGCGGCGGGCATACGAGCCACAGTCACGGGATACAGTGTTCACGATTACAGCTTTGATACCAGGAGTTTCCCACTTCACGCCGTAAGGACCCGTATTCTGCGTACCGTATACAACGGTGCCGTCACCGAAATCCCAGTTGTATCCGCTGATGTTAGGCGACAGGGAATCGAGGGTCAGTTCGGTTACTTCACCAATACAGATTTCGCGCTTGCCATCGATGCGGACATCCGGACGGGAGCGAACTTCGAAGCTTTGCCATACCGGAGAGGAGATACAGCCTTTGTTGTTTACGATCAAACGAACCTGGAACGTACCCACCTGATTGAAACGGGCTACAAATGGTCCTTGAGTTCCCTGGCCGCTTACGGGTGTTCCGGCAGGAGACGGAATGAACCAGTTGTACTCAGCATCCGGAAGGGCATTACCGTAGTAGATGAAGCTAATGGTATCATCAACACATACAAACTGCTTGCTTGGAACGAACGTGGCATTCGGCGTGTAGTTCACAACCACATTGATGTTTGCACGGTCACTTTCACAGCCATTGATCGTCTGGGTTACATAGTAATCCATGGTATCCAGATAACCGGTGTAAGGCAACGGAGCATCCGGAAGGCCTGTACCACCAGTATCTACATCGTACCACACCAGATTTTGTCCGGTCGCGGTCAGCGGCACAGGAACAGCATACTGACACAAATTAATCGGGCTTGAAACAACCGGAGGAGCTGGTTTTGGTTTCACCTGAACCTTGATTTCTAGGCGTTCACTTTCGCAACCGCTGATCGTCTGCGTAACGTAGTAGCTGGTCAGCCCTGGTTGCGAAGTAGACGGAGTCAGCGTTGGAACACCCGTACCACCGGTTTGCGTCGTATAGAATTTCAGGTTGCTACCGGTAGCGGTAAGCGGTGGCACCACTTCAAACTGGCAATACACCAGATTGGTTGAAGGCGTTGCAGGCACCCCTGGTTGCGGACGGATGATAGCCAGTACCTGCGTACGTGGACGGCTTGGACACCCATTGGTGTTTTGAGTTACATAGAACCGCTGGGTATCTACCGCACTACCAGGGGTATTCGTAATCGGATTGATTGAGGGCTGGCTGGTTCCACCGGTTAGCGTGGTATACCATTCCAGATTGACACCCTGTGCTGTCAGCGGATACGAAGGCGTATTCTGACAGTAGAACTGCGTGCTGGCGGTAGGTGCCGGGGATGGTGGCGTGATGTACGTCCGGATGTTGAATGGAGCGGAGATACAGCCACCTACATTCACCGTTACCGAGTACAGACCGGTATCAGCATAACTCAGATTAGCACGGGTAGCCGTTGGACCAGTTGCAGTGTAACCATTTGGACCAAACCAGTTGTAAATGCCGGCGGTGTTTGGATTTTGCACCTGCATCGTCAGCGTACTTCCCAGGCAAAGCGGTTGGTTGTACGTAGCGAATGGTGTTGGCGGTGCAGCCGGTGGTACCAGTGCGACCGGACCCAGGATACTACTGCGGCAACCGGTAGTGTTTGTTACTTGAATGCTATCATAAGTGGCTACATTGAGACCGGTGATTGTGTACGTACCGGTTGCAGAAGACGTAATGGTGAATGGCGCTACGCGGGTACCATTCCGGCGATACGTCAATGTGAATCCGGAAGAATTCGCCAGATTAGCAAGCTGGATGCTACCATCCGTACCTGTACAGGTAGATGGGTTGACGACCGTACCGATGGTAGGCGCCGGATTTGGATTCAGGGTTACAACAGTGAACGTAGTGTCTGAGTTCAGATTGTAGGCCCGTACCCGCACTGCAAACTGCGCTGTGGTTCCTGTAAAAGGAGTTGCTACCCGGAAGATACCAGTAGTATTAGTAATAGGTGTAGCGATACCAGGACCGGAAAGAAGGAACTGCGGACCATTGGTAGCTGGGTTGCTAGAGATCGTACCGGAAATAGCAGTGATTGTTACGGAATCACCTGCGCAGACAGGACCATTATTGGCAACCGTTGGTGCATCCGGCTTCCCTGGAATTTCTACCAGATAATCTTCTGTTTCACCCCAAGTATAGTTGTAACAAGGACCATTGGAGGCACTGCCACCTTCTACCAGAATAAAGCGCATCAGCGTCAGACCAGACAATGCATTTGCAGGCACCGTAAAGTTGCCAAAGAAGTGTGGGCCAGGCTGCGGAGAGCCAGTGGTAGGATACGAGAGGCTCAACACTTCTTCGCCGACATCCGTAAGCAAACCGTTATGGTTATAATCAATGTACGCTTTCAGATACGTTCCATAGAATGAACCTGCGGTCACCTGCGTAACAGTTACAGGATAATTATTTCCTCTGGCCAGCTGGATCGGAGGCAATGAACGGAAATTGGTATAGGTCGCATTGTAAGCAGGACTGGTCAACGTGGCCGGCGGGATGGCTGGGTTGGCATAGGTACCCACTGTAACCTGCCCGATGTCTTCATCACCGGTACTGCCGGCAGCTGAGTTACAGTAGCAGTTGAAGAAGGAGTTCAGTCCTACTGTGAAGCAGTTAGAAGCAATCGACTGTCCGGATCCGGAACAGGTAATCACCACCCGGTAAGAGGTAGCAGCAGTAATGCCGGGCGAAACATAGGTCGTAGCGGTAGCACCAGATATGTTCGTCCAGGGACCGGAACACGACGAAGCCGACTGCCACTGGAAGGTTAACCCACCGGCGCTCTGGCTATACCCGTTTGCAGTCAGCGTAAACGGCTGGCTTGGGCACGTGGTTGTGATCCCGGTAATATTTGAAACGGTAGGCGTACCAGTACAAGGAACCAACTCTACAATATTAATGTCATCTACAGACATAAAATTGGGAGAAGAAGTCCCTTTCAGCTGAATCCCGAAATAATACACACCGGAAGTTGTGGGCGTAAAATTCTGTACGTATTCCTGATAGGTTGTATTGGTAATCTGACTCAACTTGCTACCCTGCAGAACGATGCCCGCAGCGGTTTGAGTAGAACTTACGACTGCACGTAATGAATCCCAGCCGCTAAACCCATCGGTAATATACCAAAAGGACATTTTGTAAGTGGTACCGGCAGTCAGGCTAAACGCGGGTGTAAACAGATAGCGATCTGCCGAGGTCCATCTGAATGAAACATATTTATCCCCCCCCGGTGTATGGTTGGTCTGGGACGTAGACTGCGTAGAGATAAATGACTGCACATTGGTCGCCGATGCAATAGGCGTGATCGAAGCCATACATACCGGAAGGGTATTGTTGGCCGTAATAGATTCAAACGTCTCAGAGTATGGAAGTGCCGTATTGCCACAAAGGGTATTGAAACTTCCGGCAGTAGGAGCCGGACAACCGGTTCCGGCCAACGCGCTTACTTCGTATACATAGTTTTTACTGGCTGAAAGGCCAGTCAGGTTTACCGTTGTTCCGGTTACAACTGTTGGAGTGGCCCATGTTGCAACGGTAGTCGGGTCGGTATTCCGACGATACCGGACCTGATAGCTCGTTGCACCGGCCAGTGCAGTCCAGCTCAGCGTTGCAGAACTGGTTGTAATCGCAGATGCAGTTACCGTAGGGCCGTTACAGGAAGCAACCATGTTCACATCATCCACTCCGATAGGTGGATTGACCCCTACACTTCCGTCATTGATCCACATAAACGCCAGCCTCCGGGTCGTGGTAGCAGTGGCATTCCCGGCTAAAGATGCCGGAATGGTTACGGTATACGTTGTCCAGGAAGGAGTAGATTGAACCGGCACCAGCGACAGTTGCTGATAACCGGTAGGAAGCGTAAGAAATGCAAAAGAAGTTGGCGTTGGACTACCAGCTGTAGGCGCTGCGCCGGGCGTACCTGTAGACATCAGCACAAAACACTGGTCATAACTATTTTCGCCTCCCTGAATAGCCTTAAACGTCAGCGTAATATTTGCCTGACCTGCCGGGAGCGTCACATCCTGATACAGATAAACCGTGGAAGAGGATGTATTGGTATAGGTATGCGCATAGGGGGAGGCCGTGCTGTTACTTACATAAGCAGATTTCAACCCGCTAAAGCCTGCCGTTGCGCCTCCGTCAATAACCCATTTATTGGTCTGGGTTCCGTTGACGAGGTTCCAGGCAGGAGTGGCATTCTCAAAGTCGCCATTGTTGACACCCGGACCGATTACAGTCGTGACCTGTGCCTGGGTTCCAATCCATGCAGAGGCAACTGTCAGTGCGGAGAGAAGTAAACGTTTGAACATAGTTTTCTTCAGAAATATATGCCTGTGTAGGCTTTAACAAAAAGAAAATTCTTTATAGCCGTCTAAGCTAAATCTTTTCCCTCAAACGGCCAAAAGAACTGTTAATTAATTTTCTACTTAAAAATTCGTGTTACCGGACCACCTGTACTTTATAGGTTTCGCGTCCGGATGAACCCGTTACGGAGACTAGGTAAATTCCTGCAGACCAGGTATGCGTTTCGATTTTCAGCGTTGTGTTTCCGGAAAGCCAGTTCTCGGTATGGATCACCCGGCCTGTCAGATCCGTTATCCGCACCGCAGCATCTGTCTGCGCCCACTGTCCTTTCCGTGAAAGGGTCATCTGGTTTTGCACCGGGTTGGGATACACAGCAATATGTCCTTCTGTTGCAGCCAGTTCCGGAACGCTCAGGCCGATTCCAGTCCAGTACAGTGTCAGACCTCCCAGTTCATTGCCTACAACCATCTCCAGCTTGCCGTCCCCATCGATATCAGCCACTGCCGGAGCAGAGTAATCGGCCGTCTGGATCTGCGAAAAGCTGTCGGCCAGCAGTGGCATCGTAGCAGCACCTATGTTATCCCAGGCATACAACAGCCCATAACCACCGCCCATCAGCAAATACTCTTTTGTACTTCCGGCCTGCAACTTGCCCAGGAAAGGACGACTGAATCGAAACGGATTGGCAGCACTTGTGTCCGGATTCCGGTCGGGCACCCGCACATTGCCGAAGTTGGCTACAGGAGTTCCGAAAGACGCCAAACCGCTAATTGTATTGGTATTTGTAAATGTGGTCAGGGTACCATCCAATTGTCCCAGCACCAGGTCAGGTTTCCCATCCTGATTAAGATCGTACAGCGCAGGCGACGCATTGGCCGGAACACTGATCTTGACACCGCCTCCACGGGTCATCTCCCGCTCTTCTAACCGCCATACCGGAGCTACTGCGGCACTGGCAGCGTAGTTCCGGAAATAAATCAGTTTTCCGTCCAGCCGACCCATCACCAGATCATCCAGTCCATCGCCATCCACATCGCCTACGGCCGGATCGGTTGCATACACGCTGATACCAGCCAGTCCGACCAGATCATTGGTCACATACCGGAACCGGGGATTTCCGGGCGTTGTCGTGATGTTTTCATATAAGTGCAACCGTGACACCTCTACCCCAGTGGCCAGTTTTTCAAGCCCGCCGACCAACAGATCCGGCTTTCCGTCTTTTGTAAAGTCGTAAAACAGCGGACACGACAACCGGCCGGCATCGATGGTTTGCGACGAAAACAAAGAGTCGTTCCGGAAGGTAAACTGAGGCGCTGAAGCGCTGCCCGTATTCTGATACCACCAAACCTGATTATTATTTTTACTGCCAGAACCGTGCGGAGCAATAACGATATCCTTGTTGCCGTCGTTATCATAATCAATGAAAAACGCTGCCGGATATTTACCTACCTGATACCGGATACCATTCCGCTGCCATAGCGTATCCTGTGCAATGATGCTGTCTACTCCGTACTGGCTGCGGCCATTGATCAAAAGTTGAATGTCGTTGAAGGATTCATTGCCGTTCAGGTAATCCTGGTCGCCGTCCCCATCAATGTCGACCATAGCAATGGTATTTCCACCATGCATGGCCGTTTTTGCCAGCGCACCCGGAGACGGACTGGACGTCTGGCTGGATGGGTTCTGACCCGGATTCCAGATATACCGCAACGTGCAGGCCTGCGAATTTGGATCTAACCCCATCACTGCAGTACGCTGATAATCCTGAAAGGTCCGTCCCCAGCAGCCGGTTTCAAAAGACAGCCGGATGCTGTCGTTGGGCATTTGCAATTCCCGCTGTACGTTTTTAAACATAAGCACCCGCGATCCCAGAATCGAAAATGTCAGAAAATCCAGATCCCCATCATTATCCACATCAGCGATGCCTGGGATCATCCCACCGGCTACATACACATTAACAGAGTCCAGCGGCTGGCCCGGATCACTATATATGTAAATCAATTCCTTTACAAATTGAAAATGAAGCTTTCCACCACTGTAGTATCCTTTTGAAACGTTGATGCCTCCAAATCCGTTATGAAATAAGTCAGCAATTCCGTCTCCGTTATAATCCTTGAGGATCAGGTAATTGTTTATCTCCGGGAAAACAGTTGCATACGCCGGCTCGTACCGGTACTCCGGGGCTCCGGCAAAGCCATGATTGATAAATGTTTTGACCCCCCGCAGCCCGTAGCCTTCAAAAACCACCAGATCGTTTTTACCATCCTGATTGAGATCGGCCTGCGCAAATTGTGGTACATTGATTCCCCCGCTGAAGGGTGCTGACAACACATTACTCCCCTTCTCTACCAGTACATGGCCAGCAGGTGCATACCGATTGAGCGTTTGCGCGCCGACAGTCAGGCTGCCCAACAAGCCAACAGAAAGTAAAAAATGTTTCATAAAGATTCAACTAGTTCTAAAGATAATCCATCAACTTCGATTCCGGAAAGCGAATCCTCCACCACTCAACTGCTGTCTGTTTTCAACAGACAGGCAATAAAAAGGCTACCGTTGGGTAAGTACGTTTATTTTTTCAGGGGCGAATCCGGCTCCTTCAGAAAATGCCGGTACACCAGAGTGTCCGTTAATCCCGGAAATAATTTGTTCATCCATACAGTTAGTTTGCCCTGCCGCGTCAGCACCAGATTACGGGTGCGCCTTTCAACAGCATGCAGGATATGGCCTGCGCAGGTTTCAGCGCTCATCAACTGCGTTTCTTTCAATGGCGTTTCGCCCTGTGACTTTCCAGACGCATCCCGGGCCACATTCCGGATGTTGGACGCCGTAAAGCCCGGACTCACCCAGATGGCTGTTGCACCGCTTGGCAGCAGTTCGGTCCGCAGCGACTCCAAAAAGGCCTGCATAGCAGCTTTGCTGGCACTGTAACCGGTACGGGCCGGTAAGCCCCGATATCCAGCAATCGACGAGATACCGGCAATCACCCCTTTTCGCGAGACAATATGCGGCAGCGCAAACCGGGAACAATACACCGTTCCCCAGAAATTAATGTCCATTAGTTCCCGAAGTACGTCAAAAGAAACCTCTGCAAACAGTGCTCGCATAGAGATTCCTGCATTGTTGATCAGCACATCGACCCCACCAAATTTGGCTACGGCGGCGGCCACAAACGCTTCACAGGCATCCGGAACCGAAACATCAGCGGCAAACAGCAACAGCTGTTCAGTCTCAGGTCCTAATGCCGCCTGCATAGCATCCAGCCGGCGGCTACAGGCGGCTACACGGGCACCATTTTGGAGGAGCTGTTGTACCAGTGCCCGCCCGATACCGGAGGAAGCGCCTGTGACGAGAACTGTTTTTCCATTCCAATAATTCATTCTCTGAAGTCGCGTTTTTGAAGGCTCCGGAAAAAACCAGTCCGGAAAAAACTCAAAAATAAACTTTGAAGCCCCCTATTCGTTTATACTTTTAACAGGGTGGCCGGGAAACAACATCGGTTGATGCTCAGATTCGTTTCCGGAACCCATCCGCACTCAAAATCCTTTTTTCTCCTTGACTGAAGCTATTATCAACCTGGAAACCATCAACCCCATCGAATTTTTTGGGGTCAACAACAGCAAATTCGACTTGCTCAAGAAGCGGTTTCCGCGCCTTAAAATCCTGTCCCGCGGCTCGCAGATCAAAATCACGGGTCAGACCGGCGATGTGGAATCGGCTCAGATGCGCATCGGACAGGTCGTTAAATACCTGGAGCGCAACGGTCACCTTTCTGAAAATTACTTTTCGCAGATCCTCGGCGATGAAGAACAGGGCGAATCGCCGGTACTTGCGGATACGTTGCAAAGCGATGTGCTCGTATTTGGTCCCAACGGAAAGGTCATCCGGGCCAAGACACAGAACCAGAAAAGCATGGCAGAGGCTGCTGATAAAAATGACATCATTTTTGCCATCGGTCCAGCCGGTACGGGTAAAACCTATACTGCGGTTGCCCTGGCCGTACGCGCGCTCAAGAACAAAAGCGTCCGGAAAATCATCCTGACCCGTCCTGCAGTTGAAGCGGGTGAAAGCTTGGGCTTTTTGCCCGGTGATCTGAAGGAAAAGATCGATCCCTATCTGCGCCCGCTGTATGATGCGCTGGATGATATGCTGCCGAGCGACAAGCTGAACTACTACATGACCAACCGGATTATCGAGATTGCACCGCTGGCCTACATGCGGGGCCGTACGCTCGACAATTCGTTTATCATCCTGGATGAAGCGCAGAACACGACCGATCTCCAAATCAAAATGTTCCTGACCCGGATCGGACCCAGCGCCAAGGCCATTATTACCGGTGATGTAACACAGATTGACCTGCCTAAAAATCAGAAATCCGGTCTGGCCAAAGCCGTACGCATCCTGCGTCATATCGAAGGCATCGCCCACATCGAACTGGATGAATCGGATGTGGTCCGGCACCGGTTGGTCAAGCACATTATCCGGGCCTACGACAAAGAGCAGACCCGCGAAGACATTCAAAGCGGCGGCGGTCGTCCCGAAGAGCGCGAATATCGCGAGCTGCGCCGTTCCGGTGCGCACAACCAGCCATCGGTTCCGGCTCCAGCGCCGCCTCCGGCGACTGATCCTCCCGGAACAACTGCTTCCTAGCCAAATAAAAAAACCGCCGCAATCAGTTGCGGCGGTTTTTTTATTTCGTAAGGTTCCGGAATACTTCTTCCAGACTTTGAGTATCGGCTTGCAGGGCCGTAATGGCAATGTCTTTATCCAGTGCCCATTGCATGGTTTGCCGGCGCATGGCTTCTAAATCGTCTCCTTCCAATCGCCACAGCTTAGGCGATACCAATGTTACGTTCCGAACGGTCGGGATTCCTTTCAGCAGTTTGCTGTCTACATCCGCTTCCAGGCGCAGCAGCAATGCTGGTTTGTGTTGCGCTGTTTGCAGGTCGGCAATGGCATCATCTGCCGCCAGCTGGCCATTGCGGATAATGATGACCCGACTGCATAAGGCCTGTACTTCCTGCATGATATGAGTCGACAGCAAAACGGTTTTTTCCTTCCCGATCGAGGTAATCAGGTTCCGGATATCGATCAACTGGTTGGGATCCAGTCCGGACGTCGGCTCATCCAGAATCAGCACTTCCGGATCATGCAACAACGCCTGTGCCAGCCCAACCCGTTGCTTGTAGCCTTTGGAAAGCATCCCGATCTTTTTATGAGCCTCTTTGGTCAAACCGGTCCGCTCAATCATGGTTTCGGCCCGCTGCAAGGCCTCTTTGGCTTTGTATCCGTGAATACCGCCCGAAAACTGCAAATACTCGCGCACGTACATATCGAGGTACAGCGGATTGGCTTCCGGAAGATACCCTACCCGCTTCCGGACTTCCAGTGGGTTTACCTGGGGATCAAACCCACTGACAAGCGCTCTTCCGGACGTTGGCGGCAGATAACCGGTAATCATCTTCATCGTGGTAGATTTTCCGGCTCCGTTAGGACCGAGAAAGCCGACCACCTCACCCGGCGCCACTTCAAACTGCATGTTATCAACTGCCTTCTGCTCGCCAAACATTTTGGTCAGCCCCTGTACCTGAATAGACATAAGGCAAAGCTACAGAACGAGCAGGCACAAAAAATCCGGCATCCCAAAACAGGAATGCCGGACCGATCCGGAACAGGACGTTCCGGAAAACTTATTTTTTCTTGTTGGCAGTATAGCCAATAAAACGGCAGTTGGTCTGCGTATTGGGATTATCGATATCGCTGGTGGTTACGACCAGCAGGGTGATGCTTTCCGGACGCAACATCAGCGTTTGATAGCGCCGGTATTTTCCGTTGGTCGAGTCTTCGAACATAAGCACATCGTCCTTGACCGTACCATACGAGGTATCAAACGGCGCACGATACCGGACGATTCCCAACCGGTTAGGCTCCGTTTTCATAAATACCGTCAGCGTATCCAGCAGCGTTGGTGCCAATGAATCCCGGTCATTTACAATATTGCAGCGGCTGGAACCCGGCCAGACGCCCAGAAATTTAGTTGAGGTTTTAATCTCGCATTCAGCGCCCTCATACCCCGTAGGACACCGGCAAAAATTGTCGGCACAGGTGCCACCGTTTTTACAGTTTAACGAGGTGCAGCTGTCTTTTTCGCAGGATGCGACCAATAGCGTGGAAGAAACGCCGAGGACTGCGGCCATTGCCAACAGGCCATGCTTCAAGTGCTTCATGCAGAATACCAAGAGTTACAGGCTACCAAACTACAATAAACTTCCGGAATTTTAGCAACTTTTACCAAAATAGTGTTTTTAAGCGCCGGAAAACGCTTTCCAGCCCTGTGCTACCAGCTCATGCACTGTTTTTCCTTTGGTATGCAGCTTCCGTCCTTCTTCCGGAGCCGTCATGTACCCGATGATCGAGATCTGCTCGCTGGTCAGGATGGCCTCATAAGCCGACTGTGGGACGGTAAACAGCAGTTCGTAATCTTCGCCTCCGTTAAGGGCACACATGGTAGGGTCGATCCCGAATTCAAAGGCTGCCTCTCGACTTTCTTCATTGACAGGCAGCTTGTCTTCGTACAGAACGCATCCAAGTTTGCTGTCTTCGCACAGGTGAATGAGATCGGAGGACACCCCGTCGCTTACGTCGATCATAGCCGTTGGGGTTACACCTTTGTCCTGCAACCAGGTTACAATATCGGTACGCGGCTCGGGCTTCAGCTGCCGGCCCACGACATAGTTTTTGCCTTCGAGCGAAGGCTGGATTTGCGGATTTTCCAGAAAAATACGCTTTTCACGCTCCAGCAACTGCAGTCCTAGATACGCACCGCCCACATCGCCGCTCAGGCAAATCAGATCGCCTTCTTTGGCTCCGCTACGCAGCACGGCTGTTCCCGGTGCCAGCTCTCCGATGGCGGTTACTGAAATCAGCAATCCTTTGGTAGACGTGGAAGTATCACCGCCGACCAGATCCACCTGATAGCGCTCACAGGCCGCGCGAATACCGGCATACAATTCTTCCAGGGCTTCCACCGGGAACCGGTTGGATGCGGCAATCGAAACGGTTACCTGCGTGGGCGCCGCCATCATGGCACACACGTCAGACAGGTTTACAGCAATGGCTTTGTAGCCCAGGTGTTTTAGCGGGCAATAGCTCAGATCAAAGTGCACGCCTTCAATCAGCAGATCGGTCGAAACCACCGTCTGGCGACCGAAATGGTCGAGCACAGCTGCATCATCCCCAATTCCGGTCAGTGTAGAAATATTGCGGGTTTCAAAGTCTTCCGTCAGATGTTTGATAAGGGGAAATTCGCCTATCGAGGCCAGTTCGGTCCGGTTGAGTTCACTCATTTTTGAAAAGAATAATCGTTAAAAGCGCCCTGAATCTGCTGCTGCATTTCGATATGAATCCGTCCGTTGGTCGCCAGCGTCTGCCGGTGAAATACAGAAGCCGGTTTTCCGGAAAAATCGCTGACCGTGCCACCCGCTTCGGCTACCAGCAGGTATCCGGCGGCAATATCCCACGGGCTTAGATTGTATTCCCAGAAACCATCAAACCGGCCACAGGCCACCCAGCACAAATCGAGCGCGGCAGATCCCAGCCGGCGAATCGGCAATCCCTGCTTTACAAAATGGCTAAACACATCTACCGGGTGCGGACCATCGGACGCCTGCCAGCTATACGGAAATCCGGTCACGAGGCAGGCATGGGCAAAATCGGACTTTCCGGAAACCCGGATCGGCAGATCGTTCAGGAACGCGCCCTTGCCTTTTTCGGCGAAGAAAAACTCGTCCATCATGGGGTTATACACTGCTCCCAGAATCAGTTCGTCCTGATGCAACAGCGCCAGGCTGATGCAACACAGCGGAATGCCGTGCGCAAAATTTACGGTTCCGTCAATCGGATCGAGAATCCACAGATATTCCACGCCCTCCGGCCGCTCGCTGCGGTATTCTTCTCCCAGAATACCATGATCCGGGAAATCGGCGAGGATCATCTCAGTAACAGTCCGCTCAATCGCCTGGTCTACTTCTGTGACCAGATTGTTGATGCCTTCTTTTTCATCGATCCGAAATGCGCCGCCAAAACGGCTTAAAATCATTTCGCCGCCCTGGTAGACACACGCTTTTAGCTTGGCGCGCAACAGGTCTGTGTTTACAGTCATTTGAGGTTACAGTTTTAGCTCCTTGCCCTGGTAATAATCCAGCACCTTGGCCCGGAAAATATATTCATACAGCGCATTGCGCAACGTGGATTCAGCCCGAAAATGCGAGGTCTGGGTAATCAGATATTCTACCGTATTGGTCAGGCCAATTGCATAGCGCTTAGAGGCAAAATCAAGTGCCCGCTTGGCCGCATCGGCCGCCCGTTCGGCCGCATAATACCGTTGCCAAGCATTTTTAGCGTCGTTATGTGCCTTATAGATGTTCTGCTTGAGCGTTACCGAGGCCTGCTCCAGATTCAGACGCGCCGATTCAGTGTTGATCTGCGCCTGCCGGTAATTAAACTGACTTTGCCAGCCATTAAAAAGCGGTACGTTGAGGTTAAGGCCGATGACCTGCCGGAAGTTATTTTCCAACTGGCTGGCAAGCGGCACAGCACTGAAAACGGGCGTTCCGGAAAGGGTATAAATAGGCGCATACACGCCATCAGTCCCTTGGGTAAAATATTGTCCGGAAGGCGTGTAGCCGCTCAACTGGTAGCTGCTGATCTGCTGGTAATTACTGGCCCAGTTGTTTCCCAGCTGGCCGGTCAGTGTTAGTTGCGGATAGCGAAGGGCACTGGAGGACTGAGCTGCTTTTTCGGCGGCGGCAATCTTCAGCAAGCCGCTTTTCAGGGTTCCAAACCGACGGGCTGCCAATGCAAATACCTCTTCAGGCTGAACCGCAACGGACCCTGCCAGATTCTCGGGTGCCAGCTCTGGGGTAGCCACGCCAAACGGTGTTTCAAAAGCCAGATTGAGTATTGCTTTCAGATCAAGCAACGCCGACTGGTAATCGGCGATCCCGGCAATCAGCGAAGCACTGTCGGTTGCCAGTTGCGACTCCAGCTGGGCAGCATTCAGTTCCGGAAGCCGGCCGCTGGATACAAATTTCCGGGTCTGATCCAGTTGCGCATCCGAAAGCCGTACCTGCTGTTCCAGCACTTTGATTTGTTCCTTGGCGAGTACCGCCCGTAGATATCCGGTAGCCACATTCAGCGATACATCATCTCGCAGTTGCGAAACGTCTTGTTGTGCAGCCTGTGCCTGCAGGTTATTGGCCTGGATCGAATAGCGCCGGCCAAACCAGCCAAACAGCAGCACATCGGCCGAACCCGACAGCGACAAGTACCCGTACCGTCCGCTTTCGAACTGGTTGGTGGTCGGGTTGATCGACCGGCCAAACGATACGCCGTACGTACCATTCAGATTGGCATTGGGCAGCTGTGAAAGCTTACTTTGCTTCAGCCGTAGCTGACTCAATCGTTCATTGAGCACATTTTGCCGGATCGAAATATTATGGTCGAGTGCGTATTGAACACACTGTTGCAGGGTCCAGTCGCTGCTTTGAGCACGACCCGCAAGGGCCAGCAGCAGCAACACCGTCAGCCTTGTTTTCCGGAAAGAGATCCAACCGTTCACAGGCTCAAAGGTAGGCGGGGTTTGGATTGCTTCCAGCGTCTTCCGGCACAACCGAATCGTAATCCTGGGATTCGGTCTTTACGCAGTCATTTTTTAGCCTTCCAGATAACAGGCGCGGCAACGGGGTTCATAGCTTTCTCCGGCGCCCAGATGAAACGTATCTGTTGTAGTGTGCTTCCGGAACGAAAACGACGCCAGATTGCCACACTGCACACAGATGGCGTGCAGCTTGGTGATGTACTCGGCGATGGCCAGCAGCTGTGGCATCGGACCGAAGGGCGTTCCGGAAAAATCCATGTCCAAACCGGCAATGATGACCCGGCAACCTTTGGCGGCCAACTGCACCACGACCTCCGGAAGTTCATCGTCAAAAAACTGTGCTTCATCAATGCCTATTACAGCACCCGGCGTCGCCAACGCCAGAATATCCGTTGCACGGGTTACCGGATGCGAATCAAAGCGGTTGGTATCATGCGATACGACGGCCATCGGATCGTAACGGACGTCGGATGCCGGCTTGAAAACCTCCACAGTCAATTTGGCAATGGCAGCCCGCTTCAGCCGGCGGATCAGTTCTTCCGTTTTTCCGGAAAACATACTTCCGCAAATGACTTCGATCCAGCCACCCTGCTTTGATGAAATCGTGCGTTCCCGAAACATGGAAGCAAGATAAGGCGCAATGCGCTTCAGCATAGGATGAACCTGTATTCCGGAAGAGTCCTAACCCGTCAGGTTGAAATCAGCGTTCCGCAAGCCGTGCATCCAGGAAACTGGCAATGGTTTCGGTGGCACCCGTGTGTGCCTGCACATAACCAGCCGCCCGGATACCGGCGTCTGTTCTGGCAGCTTCGTCCTGCATCCAGTTGAGTACGGCAGCCTTCAACGCAGCGCCATCGGAAACAGCCACACTGCCACCGGCGTCTAGTAAGGCCTGTGCTTCGAGGAACTGATGAAATATGGGTCCGTGAATGACCGGAACGCCCATAGCTGCCGGTTCGAGCACATTGTGAATGCCGGCCTTTCCGAAGCCGCCGCCCACATAGGCGATTGCGGCCGACCGGTACAGTTGCAACAGCAGGCCCACCTGGTCGACCAGCACAATCCGCGCATCCGGGTTGGTGCCTTGGCTCCAGCGGACCGTTTGCTCTTTAAAAAGCCTTTCTACCTGTTGCAGGTGTGCCTCCCCGACTTCATGTGGCACGACGACCAGCTTCCAGTTTGCCGGGAGTTCCGGAACGATTTGGGCCAGCAACGCCTCATCGGCAGGCCAAGTACTTCCGGCAATCAAAAGAGAGGCTCCTGTGGCAAAAGCAGTTAGTTCCGGATGTGGCATAGCAGTCTGAGCAGCGGTCGCTACCCGATCAAAACGTGTATCACCGGCCACCGTCACCCGCTCCAGTCCGCTCTCAAGCAGCAGTTGTTTTGAGGCTTTATCCTGCACAAAAATCCAATCCAACAACCGGATCATCCGGCGCTGAATGCCTCCATACCACCGGAAGAAGCCTTGTCGGGACGTAAAACGGGCGGCAAACAAGACTGTTTCGACTTGCGCCTTCTGCAGGGCTTCCAGATAATGCAACCACAGGTCATACTTCACCATCAGCGCCAGTCGGGGCTTTACGGCAGCTACAAACCGGCGGGCATTTTCGGGCATATCGTGCGGCAGGTAAAAAACGTAGTCGGCACCGGAATAGTTCTTGCGCACCTCGTAGCCCGACGGTGAAAAGAACGTCAGGACAAATGCATATTCCGGATGCCGTTGACGTAGCGTTTCCAGTACCGGCCTGCCCTGTTCAAACTCGCCCAGCGAGGCACAGTGCATCCAGATAACCGGGCGGGTTTCGTTCCGGAAAGCCGCCTCGATGGCTTCGATCAGGCCCTGCCGACCGGCTACAAATTTCCGGGCTTTCGAAGACCCGGTCCACGCCAGCACCTGTGCCGCCATCCGGTAGGCTCCTAACGCGGCATCATACAGTACAGGCATTCGTTTAAAGGCAGGATCAGCCAACCGATGATCTTAGTAATAAATATCCTCGGTACGCTTGCGATAAATCGCGAAGTACCAGCCAGCCCGGACACCAAACAACCCATCCAGACGGGATTCGGTATAGGGCCGGGCCAGATCAAACTGATAATCGCGGCGACCGGCAGTAAAGCCCAGGGTAGCGCCCACGCCTACATGAAAATTCACCAGTCCGTTGTCGGAAAAATGCTGGTAGCCGACATACGGCTCTACAAACAAGCCGTTGGTGAGCCGATCGTAGCCTTTTTTATACTCCCCGCGCAGTTGCGCAAAATTGTCCTGCTGATTGTAGTAAAAGACCCGGTGCTGCATGTAGCCCGCGGTGAGTTGCAACAGCACTCCCCGGTTGGGATGGTTTTTGGAAAGCGAAATCATCTTGCCACCGGTGAGTCCCAGCAGGTAGCCCCGCTCGGCAATCTCCATCCCTACCCGACGGCCATTGTCGTTGATGTAAAATCCGGAAACGTCTTTCATGTTGATCAGCAGGCTGTCTTCCCGCAGATCGGTGCCGAAAATGAAATCGCCTTTGACTCCAAACTGCCAGTTGTTTTTAAGCCGGTATTGCAGCGATCCACCCACCCGGAATGAAGGACCAAAGCGCTTGCTCATATCCCCAAACGGCAGATCATAGCCGGCCTGTGCCCCAATCAGTACGCCCTGCCGGATGTCACTGCCGCCCAACGAACCGAACAAATCTTCATCCTGTTGAGCAACGCCTCTCACAGCCGAAAAAAGCAGGATGAGCAGTACAATCGTTTTTTGCATCCCCAAAAGTATTGCAAACCCGTTTCCGGAACGCGCGCAATCCTATTTTTGGGAAACCCTCAACCCGTATTTTTGCGCTCTTCCTGCACCAACGTCTTTCTATGCACACACTTCAGATGGTGGATTTACGCCGCCAGTATCTCCACATCCAGACCGAAGTAGATGCGGCCATTCAGAACGTCATCGAAACCACGGCGTTTATCAACGGACCGGATGTCAAAGCGTTTGCAACCGAACTGGCCGGGTATCTGGGCGCGAAACACGTGATTCCCTGTGCCAATGGGACCGATGCGTTGCAAATCGCGTTGATGGCGTTGGGATTGCAGCCGGGCGATGAAGTCATCACCCCTTCCTTTACCTATATCGCTACCGTAGAAGTAGTGGCGCTGCTGCGACTGAAGCCTGTATTTGTAGATGTGACCCCGGATAGCTTTACGATGGATATCGATAGCGTCCGGAAGGCCATTACACCCCGCACCAAAGCCATTATCCCGGTGCATCTGTATGGCCAGAGCGTCGATATGAAACCGCTGCTCGATCTGGCTGCCGAACACGACATCCCGGTGATTGAAGACAACGCGCAGGCGATCGGTGGCACCTATACCTTTCCGGATGGCACGACGGCCAAAACCGGTACGATGGGAACCATCGGATGCACTTCTTTTTTCCCGTCTAAAAATCTGGGTTGTTACGGCGACGGCGGTGCGATCTGCACCAACGACGATGCGCTGGCCGAGACGCTCCAGATGATTGCTAACCACGGCCAGAAGGTGCGCTATTATCACGAAATGGTGGGCTGCAACAGCCGCCTCGATACCATTCAGGCCGCGGTACTGCGGGTGAAACTGCCGCATCTGGATCGCTACAACAATGCGCGCCGGGCTGCTGCGGATGCGTATGATGCTGCCTTTTCCGGAAACGCCCATATCGAAACGCCCTACCGGGCACCCTATTCCAAGCACGTGTTTCACCAATATACGCTGAAGCTTAAGGGCGTGGACCGCGATGCCGTATCGGCCGCACTGACCGAACGCGGCATTCCCAACATGATTTACTATCCGGTACCGAGCCACAAGCAGGAGATGCTTAAAGCCTTTACTGATCCGGACACAACGCTTCCGGAAACAGATTTTCTGAATCGCTGTGTACTTTCATTGCCGATTCATACCGAACTGACTCCGGAAGAAATTACTACCATCACGACCGCTGTTATCGAAGTAGTCGATCAGCTTGCTCAGAACTAATTTATGATTGTTACGCCTACGCCTATCGAAGGCCTGCTGATTCTGGAACCACGCGTTTTTCATGACGACCGTGGCTATTTCTTTGAAAGCTTCAACGAAAAAGTGTTTCAGGAAGCCACCGGCCACACCATTCCGTTTATTCAGGATAACCAGGCCCGCTCGACCCGCAATGTGCTCCGGGGATTGCATTTCCAGAAGGCGCCGTATGCCCAGACCAAACTGCTTCGGGTACTGGAGGGTTCAATCTGGGATATAGCAGTTGACCTGCGGGCCGACAGCAAAACCTATGGTCGCTGGTACGGCGTGGAGCTGAGCGCCGAAAACAAACTTCAGTTTCTGGTGCCCCGTGGCTTTGCCCACGGCTATGCGGTGCTTTCCGAGACCGCCGAAGTGATGTACAAGTGCGACAATGCCTATCATAAGATGAGTGAAGGCGGTGTTCGCTACGACGATCCGGAACTGGGCATCGACTGGAAGATCGATCTGAAAGACGCGATTGTATCCGATAAAGATCTGGTGCAGCCATTGATGCGCGAGAATCCAATTCTGCTGTAACGACGGTTTTCCCACCCGTTCCCAATACAAAGAAGCGCGACTGCTGTACTGGCAGTCGCGCTTCTTTGTATTGGGTATCTACTGGTTTGTAGAAAAGCTGTCAGGTGCTTACAGCTTGCTGAAGCGGATTGGCGCCTGGCCTTCCACATTCAACAGATAAACGCCCGGAGCAAGGCTTTGCAGCGATACGTCGCTTTGACGGTTACCGGCTGTCAGAACGCCTTTCAGCATCGCCCGTCCCATCAGATCGCTAATCATCCAGTGCGTAGCCATCGTGGCAGCTTCCGATAGTTCCAGTTGCAGCGTACGATCGGCCGGATTCGGGAACACCCGCATTCCGGTTGCCTGAGCAACTGTAGTTACAGCTACCGGATTTGCATTCCGGAACTGCGGCATCACCGCAAGGTCTGATACAGGAAAGCCATAACCGATGGTATCCACAGCGGTCACTACGCCAGCGGTTGTCACCGTATACAAAACATCCTGCGCCATCCCATTGGTATTAGCCGCCAGATAGCCGATGTTGGCTTGTGTGGTCGAGTCATAGAAATAATCCAGATCGCCCGGCATCGCTACAGTCGTTGTCGTACCATAGATACGGTTTACCACGGTGTTCAGCCGGCCATTGTTAGGTGGGTCGATGCGTATAAAAACAGCTCCGGAATCATTGATACCGTTCAATACGGTAGCCGTTGCATTGGGATAGCTGTTGGTATAGGCTACCGTGCTGACCCGTACCGATTGCGCACTGTTTGCATCACCGGAGGTCCACATCAAATTAGAATCCGTCGCAGCAATGGCACCGTTGGTTGGATTAAGACGGTAGTTGGCTCCGTTTAGTCCGCTGACCACCCGGATGCGGTCTACGGTTGGGTTGAAGTCGAACCCGATTTCGCGGGTGTTGCCCAACGCCAGGGTATCCATCATACCCGTGTTCATCATCATCGCCGCGCCGGTAGCCGGATCGATCCGGTACAGGCGGTAGCGGCGGGACGTATCGCCACCGGCATACCCCAGTGCAAACAGTTCGCCGTTGGCCGGACGGAAGTCCATCCCTACCAGCGTATACATGCTGTCAACACCGGTGATGGTGGTCAGGCTCAAAATCTGCCGGGGTGCTGTAGCTGCAAAGGAGATCAACGAACGGGTACCGGCCAGCGCGTGGATAATGCGGCTTCCGGAAGTCGCTGCGCTGAATGGCATCGGCTGTACGGAAATGTCTTTAACCGCCAGGCCAATGGAGCCCATAACAATGGTTGCGCCGCTACTCAGGTTAATGGTGTATAGATTATCGGCAGTAGTTCCGGAGGTATTGGCAACGAAATAAGCCGTGTTCTGCCGCGTCATCGGGTTGAACGAGATGTCCATGTCGGTGGTGCGGTTAGAAGTGTTGACCGTGATTCCACTGCTACCGACCGTGTTGAGCGTACCGGCATTCGGGTTGGACGAACGCACCAAGTTGTTCAACGACTCGTCATAGTAATACAGATCGGTTCCGGAAAGCAGCGGAAAGCTGTTGGTATAGGCAGCAGCACCAATCGAAGGCAGGCTGAGCACGTTGGGATCGGTCGCGGCATACATCAAAGCCCCATCCTGTGCCGCAATCCCACCGGTGATGGGATTGAGCCGGTAGTTGTTCCGGTTGGCCCCTACGAGCCGGATACGATCGACGGTCGGATTGAAATCGAACCCGATACTACCAGTGCCGAGTGCGGCGCTAAAGCCGGTCCCTACGGCGGTCAACATGCCGGTGGTGGTATTGAGGGTATACAACTGGGCGGCGCTGCTGGTGCTGTTGTAGCCGAGGGCAAACAGTTCCCGCGTTGCCGGACGGTAATCGGTCCCGACAATCGTCTGACCGGATTGCAGTCCCATAATGGGCATTTTGTTGGAGATGGTTCCGGGCGCGCCGGCCTGGAACGTAAACATCGAATCGGTTTCAGTGATCCCGACGACGGTTTGGGCGGTGGCCGCTGAAGACAGGGTCAGCGCAGCCGCTAGTACGCGTAGGTTTTTATGCATAGGGAAAAGGGTTTGAAAGAACAGGTACGAGAAAAGCAACCGGATTGGTTTTAAGAACCTTTAAGCGTTCCGGGACAAGCTACCTATGAAAACCATTCCAATTATTTTAAATATTTTGGGACTGTTCCGGAATCAGAACCCTGGATAGAGATTTACCTGAGACTCCAAGGGGTTTGCAACAGCGCTTTCTGCACTTCTGATTTTAGAATGACCCATTTCATAAACAAGGATTGGCAACCCGGATAATTTCGCCTTCGTTCCGGTCTGCAACATGTGGTGTCCGGCACACACCACCTCCATTCCGGACAGTTAAATCGTACGACCAGAGCGGATACTTAATGTTTGATTTCTATAGATGATAGGTCACATCGTACACACATAAAAGTCCGGATCCATGCATCATTCGTCCGGGCACCCTGAATGTCTCTCCGCATCCGGTCATAACGATCCCGGCCGTTACTTATATAAATGTATCAATAAGCATCGTTCGTCCGGGCTGGTACATCCTGTATCCCGGCTATATCACCTTCTATTGATGTTGATGCAACGAAGCAGCACTCAAGCAAAAAGCCCTTTCCGGAAGATTCCGGAAAGGGCTTTTCAATCGTAGTACCTAATACGTGGTACGCGGTAACGCTACTTATTCGTCTTCGTCGAAGGTCAGTACTTCGCGGTTGCTCAACAGCAGGTCGAAGTCTTCTTTCGAACCGACCACCAGATCTTCGTACTCACGGGAACCTGTACCCGCCGGGATGAGGTTACCGGTGATAACGTTTTCTTTCAGGCCTTGCAGGTAATCGGTTTTACCGTTGATCGACGCTTGCGAAAGCACTTTGGTGGTTTCCTGGAACGAGGCAGCCGATACCCATGAGCGGGTCGAAAGCGACGCTTTGGTAATTCCCAACAGCAGCGGATGAGAAGTCGCCGCCCGTGCATCCCGGAACTCAACGATCTTCTTATCAGCACGCTTCAGCAGGGAGTTTTCTTCCCGGATTTCGCGTAGTGTTACAATCATACCTGGCTTGAACTTCTCGGAGTCGCCGCCGTCTTCGATAAACTTCTTGTCGAAGATGAACTCGTTCTCTTCAGCGAAGTCGATTTTCTCTTCCACATCATCTTCGAGGAATTTGGTATCGCCCGGATCGATGATGGTTACTTTCCGCATCATCTGGCGTACGATCACCTCGACGTGCTTGTCGTTGATCTTCACACCCTGAAGGCGATAGACTTCCTGAATTTCATTCACCAGGTATTCCTGAACGGCGAATGGTCCTTTAATGGCCAGGATATCGCTTGGGGTAGTGGCTCCTTCGGAAAGCGGGTTGCCTGCTTTTACAAAGTCACCATCCTGCACCATGATGTGGCGGGTCAGCGGCACCAAGTATTTCTTGGTCAGTCCATCACGGCTTTCGACCGATATTTCACGGTTGCCACGCTTCACGCCACCAAACGATACCACACCGTCGATCTCGGCCACAACCGCAGGGTTGCTTGGGTTCCGGGCTTCAAACAGTTCCGTTACCCGTGGCAGACCACCCGTAATATCCCGGCTCCGACCCAGTACCCGTGGAATCTTCACCAGCACCTGACCGTTGTGTACTTTCTCACCGTCTTCGATGACAATGTGAGATCCTACCGGCAGGTTATACGATTTGTTTTCTTCGCCAATGATTCCGATCGCAGGAATCTTGGTTTTGTCTTTGGTTTCGATAACCACCTTCTCGCGGTGACCGGTTTGTTCGTCGGCCTCTTCACGGTAGGTTACCCCTTCGATTATGTTTTCGAAGTTTACGGTACCATTCACTTCCGACAGGATAACAGCGTTGAACGGATCCCAGGTTACGATCACATCGCCTTTGGTAATTTTCTGTCCGTCTTTCACTTTCAGAACCGAACCGTACGGAATGTTGTTGGTGATCAGCAGACGGTCTGCTTCTTCATCCACAATCCGGACTTCACCGGTACGACCGATAACGGCTTCTGTTTTCTCGCCTTCATCGTTGGTAAAGGTGGTGGTACGCAGACCGTCAAACAGAAGAGTACCGTCGAAACGGGCCACCAGTTGACTTTCAGTCGCTGAAGAACCGGCAACACCCCCTACGTGGAACGTCCGGAGGGTCAGCTGCGTACCCGGCTCACCAATCGACTGGGCGGCGATGATTCCAACGGCGTCTCCGCGCTGGGTCATGTAACCGGTTGCCAGGTTTTTACCATAGCACTTCGCACACACCCCACGCTTGCTTTCGCAGGTCAGTACCGAACGGATTTCAACGGTTTCAACAGCGCTGTCTTCAATGCGGCGGGCTACATCTTCTGTGATTTCCTCACCGGCAACGATCAACAGGGCATCGTTGATCGGATCGAATACATCGTGCAGCGACGTACGGCCGAGAATCCGGTCATACAGCGGTTCTACGATTTCTTCGTTGTCTTTCAGGGCGCTGGTGGCAATACCACGCAGCGTACCGCAATCTTCTTCGTTGATAACGACATCCTGCGCCACATCTACCAGACGACGGGTGAGGTAACCGGCATCGGCCGTTTTCAGGGCCGTATCCGCCAGACCTTTCCGCGCACCGTGGGTCGAAATAAAGTAATCGAGTACCGACAGGCCCGTTTTAAAGTTAGACAGGATCGGGTTTTCGATGATCTCGGAACCAGTGGATCCGGAACGGCGTGGTTTGGCCATCAGTCCCCGGAGACCCGCCAGCTGTTTTACCTGCTGTTTGGAACCCCGTGCACCGGAATCAAGCATCATGTACACCGAGTTGAAGCCCTGCTTATCGGCAGCCATCTCACGCATCAGCGTTTCCGTAACGCGGGTATCGACCCGGCTCCAGATATCAATGATCTGGTTGTAGCGCTCGTTGTTGGTGATGAGACCCATGTTGTAGTTCTCCCACACCTCGTCTACTTCACCCTGCGCCGCTGCTACCAGTTGTGCTTTTACATCCGGAATCGTCAGATCCGAGATGTTGAACGACAGTCCACCACGGAAGGCGGTCCGGAATCCAAGTGTTTTGATATTATCCAGGAACTCAACGGTCGTCGGGATGTTCGTGTTCTTCAGGATTTCACCGATGATTTCCCGGAGGGATTTCTTGGTGAGCAGTGCATTTACGTACCCGTTTTGCTTCGGTACAAACTGGTTGAACAACACACGTCCTACGGTGGTTTCAGTCAGTTTGGTAACGACTTCGCCGTTTTCGTCGCGTACACCAACCCGAACTCTGATCCAGGCGTGCAGATCGACGCGCTTTTCGTTGTGCGCGATGATGACTTCTTCCGGAGAGTAGAAGGTCATGCCTTCTCCTTTCACGATTTCATCACCTTGGGTTTTCTTACCCTTCGAGATGTAATACAGTCCCAGTACCATGTCCTGAGAAGGCAGGGTAATTGGCGTACCGTTCTGTGGGTTCAGAATGTTGTGGGAGGCCAGCATCAGCAACTGCGCTTCCAGTACGGCTGCGTTGCTCAACGGCACGTGAACGGCCATCTGGTCACCATCAAAGTCAGCGTTAAAGGCCGAGCATACCAATGGGTGCAGCTGAATCGCCTTGCCTTCAATCAGTTTAGGCTGGAACGCCTGGATAGACAACCGGTGAAGGGTTGGGGCCCGGTTCAGCAGAATCGGGTGTCCTTTCAGGACATTCTCCAGAATGTCGTAGACCACCGCTTCTTTCTTCTCAACCAGTTTTTTGGCACTTTTCACAGTTTTGGAGATGCCCCGCTCCATGAGTTTCCGGATGATGAACGGCTTGAACAGTTCGGCAGCCATATCTTTTGGCAGACCGCACTCGTGCAGTTTCATTTCCGGACCTACGACGATTACCGAACGACCGGAATAATCGACCCGCTTACCCAGAAGGTTTTGACGGAACCGACCTTGTTTACCTTTCAGGACGTCGGAGAGCGATTTAAGGGCACGGCCACCTTCTGCTTTTACGGCGTTGGATTTCCGGCTGTTATCGAACAGGGAATCCACCGCTTCCTGCAGCATCCGCTTTTCGTTCCGGAGAATGACTTCCGGCGCTTTGATTTCGATCAAACGCTTCAGACGGTTGTTCCGGATAATGACACGGCGGTACAGATCGTTCAGATCGGACGACGCAAAACGGCCGCCGTCGAGTGGAACGAGTGGACGCAGTTCCGGTGGAATCACGGGGATGTACTGCATCACCGTCCACTCCATTTTATTTTCTACGCGGGTATTGGCATCTTTAAACGCTTCAACCACGCTCAGGCGCTTCAGGGCTTCCTGCTTCCGCTGCTGGCTGGTTTCGTTGGCGGCAGCATAGCGCAGTTCGTGCGACAGGCTTTCCAGGTCGAGGCGGCTCAGCATGGTGTGGACCGCATCAGCACCCATCTTGGCGACGAACTTGTTCGGATCTTCGTCCGGAAGGTATTGGTTTTCCTTCGGCAGTGCGTCGAGGAGGTCCAGATATTCATCTTCGGACAGCAGCTGGAGATACGTCTTTTCGCTGTCTTTCAGGTTCAGCTTGGTGCGGATCATTTCTTCCGCGGCACCGCCATTTACGACCACGTAGCGCTCGTAGTAGACAATGCTTTCCAGCTTTTTGGATGAAGAGCCCAGCAGGTAACCGATCTTGTTGGGAAGCGATTTAAAGTACCAGATGTGAACGACAGGCACCACCAGTTTGATGTGGCCCATGCGCTCGCGGCGGACTTTCTTTTCAGTTACTTCTACGCCGCAACGGTCGCAGACGATGTTTTTGTAGCGAATGCGCTTGTATTTACCGCAATAGCATTCGTAGTCTTTCACCGGTCCAAAGATCTTTTCGCAGAAAAGACCATCGCGTTCCGGCTTATAGGTGCGGTAGTTAATGGTTTCCGGCTTCAGTACTTCACCGTACGAACGGTCAAGGATAGAATCCGGTGAGGCCAGCGAGATGGTGATCTTGCTAAAGCCTTGTTTAGGTTTGAGATCTTTTTTATGAAGAGCCATAAGGAGTTAAAACAAGTAAGGTCTAAGAATGTTCCAGCTTTCGGAGTCCACCGGAAATCCGGAGCAACACCTGGTTGTAGCTGAGCGAGAAAAGTAAGAGCGGAAACAGCTTGAATAAACCGCGCTTGGTGGTATTGGCCAGATCCATCAAAGGCAAAACGTAGCCCAGGAAGGGAAGACCGATATATACAATCAGCACAGCCACCAGCCAGGGCCGCGCAGAAGCCGGGATTTTCCGGAACAGCACCAGATCAGCGATAAAAAACAGCAGAAAGACGTACAGGATGGGTCCGTACAATCGTGCAGCGCCGTCTCCAAACAACAGTTCGCTGTTTACATCGCTGAAGCGGTTAAAAAACGGCGACAGATCCGACAGATTGGAATTGATTTTTCCGTCGATGGAATAGCCTTGTGGCAGGTACGCATTGATATAGAGCGTGATGCTCAGCAGGTACGCGATCAGTGCCGGCAGCACAAATGCAGTGGTGGTCAGCGCAGCGGCTACAAATGGGCGTTTGCGATGCAGCAGCTGGTTCCATAGCAAAATGAAGATTCCGGCGAAGCCAATCAGCACCAGCGTCTCGGAGCGCACATATGTTGCAACGCCGCCCAGTACCGCTGCCAGTGCCAGATTGCCCCGCTCTTCCGGATACTCAAACGACCGTATCAGGAAAAACAGGGCTACCGTCAGATACACCATGTTGCTGTAGTCAAACAGAATCATGATGGTATAGGCATACACTTCCGGAATCGCCATGAAGAAGATCAGCAGGCAACCAGTGACGATCTTATGCAACCGCAACGAAAGTGCGTGATACAGAAAAACGATAAACGCGGTAACCAGGGTAATCAGCCAGACCTGTCCAAATGGGAAACCGGCATACTTATAAATCACCTGGAGTGTGGTCAGGTACGGCGGTTTAAACTGGTTGTTGGTACTTTCCAGATCCACGGTAAACACCGAGTTCACCATGGTTTTTTCTTTGATGGTATACTCGGCAATCACTTCAGGACCGGAGGTGAGATCTCGGGGCGTCGGCGGATAGTAAAAGCACCGCCAGGCACCTACGAATATCATAAAACCGATAATCGCGATAAACGGCACTTCATACAACTTGGGCAACAGCCGGAGGCTTTTACCCTGCTCTTTCAGGTTGGCTATAAACTGCCGTCCCTGAAGCCCGATCGCCAATCCGGTCACCAGCGTAATCGCCAGAGCGATAGTGCCACCGGTCAGCGGGATTTTCAGCAGTTCCATGAAAAACGGCAGAATGGAATACACCGCCAGTCCCAGCAATACCGATACCGACACGTGAATCCAGCCACCGATCCGGATCCGGAAGGCGCTCAGCAGGGCAAAGCCGAGGAGCCACTGCGCAATCGCCAGCAACAACAAGGTGAGAAGCGCCATCAGAGTCGGGTTTTGTATTGGTTGAACGCTTTTACAATTGAATCCAGCTGCACAGGACTTTGAACCGAGTCGATCAGCATCTGGCCATTGGCCGCGTGAACGTACCAGTTGGGCCGGACACCGTTTTTATACCAATACGGATTCATGTTATCATTTACATTCGGCCACAGGGTTTTGAGACCGGTCATGTAATAGAAAATCGCGGGCTCCGGAACGTAATAATCCATTCCGTTGGCCGTGAAATAATCCGATGGCGGCATCAGCACCAGTGCCTTTTTAGCCAATCCTTTTTCTTCAAAATACCCGGCAATCGCCTTTGAATAGTAATAGCCACCACCCCAGCGTTCCAGTTTCCGGCGTTCCAGATCCAGTTCTTCCTTTTGCTCGCCATAGGCTTCCCAGTACGTATCAATACGTTCATCGAAGAAGGCTTCGTTGAGCTTATAGGCTACAAAAGCAACCAGAAGCGCAATGAGCAGCAGGAAAACCCGGTTTATAAAGGATCCGTTGGCAGGAGCCGGAGGAGTTGTGTCTATCGGCATAAAGAAGCGTACGCGTTCCGAAAATCAGCACCAGGTACCTCCGTTCCGGAACAGGCGTTGTTGAGCAGTACTGCCCAACAGACGCCCTATTCCGGAAAGAAGTTGGTGTACTTAATCAAAATTCAGTTCCAGACCCAGACCGCGCAGCTCGTTCACCAATACGTTGAACGACTCCGGTGTACCAGGTTTTGGAATGTTATCGCCTTTTACGATGGCTTCGTACGTCTTGGCACGGCCTACGATGTCATCGGATTTCAGCGTTAGCAGTTCCTGCAGGATGTTGGCAGCACCATAGGCTTCGAGTGCCCATACTTCCATTTCCCCGAAACGCTGACCACCAAACTGCGCTTTACCACCCAACGGCTGCTGGGTAATGAGCGAGTACGGTCCGATTGAACGGGCGTGCATCTTATCATCTACCATGTGGTGGAGCTTGATCATATAGATAATGCCCACCGTGGCTTTCTGATCAAAGCGCTCGCCGGTTTCACCATCATAGAGATAGGTGTGACCAAAGTCGGGCAAGCCGGCTTCAGTAATCAATCCGTCGATTTCGTCTACAGAAGCACCGTCAAAGATTGGGGTTGCGAAGCGAACATTCAGCTTCTCACCGGCCCAGCCCAGGATGGTTTCATAGATCTGACCGAGGTTCATCCGGGACGGTACCCCCAGTGGGTTCAGTACGATATCGACCGGCGTTCCGTCTTCGAGGAACGGCATGTCTTCGGCACGAACGATCCGGGCAACGATCCCTTTGTTACCGTGGCGACCGGCCATTTTATCACCTACTTTCAGCTTCCGCTTGGCAGCGAGGTATACTTTGGCCAGCTTCAGAACCCCTGCAGGCAGCTCATCACCAATACTCAGGTTGAACTTCTCGCGCTTGTATCGACCCAGTTCTTCGTTGTATTTGATGCTGTAGTTGTGCAGCAGCTGGTTCAGCAGATCATCCACTTCTTCCTCGCCGGTCCAGCCCAGTGGATTGACATTCTGGAAGTCAATCGCACCGAGGTTTTTCGGGTTGAACTTACCGCCTTTGGCGATAATCATCTCACCAAAGTTGTTGGAAACCCCTGCCGAAGACTTGTCTTTCAAGAGCGTCATCAGTTTATCCATCAACAGTTCTTTAATGCTGCTGAGGTTTTTACTGTGGGTTTCTTCGATTTTCTCCAGCTGCCCTTTTTCGCGGGTTTTGGCGGTTTTATCTTTCTTGGCGCGCTGGAAGAGTTGCTTCTTAATAACAATACCTTCAATTCCGGATGGAGCTTTCAGGGATGCATCTTTCGCATCACCGGCTTTATCACCAAAGATGGCACGCAGCAGTTTTTCTTCCGGCGTCGGGTCAGTCTCGCCTTTCGGTGTGATCTTACCGATCAGGATATCGCCTTCCTTGATGTGCGCACCAATGCGGATCAGACCATTTTCGTCGAGGTCTTTCGTAGCTTCTTCCGAAACGTTCGGGATATCGCTCGTCAGTTCTTCCTCACCCAGTTTGGTATCGCGGACTTCCAGTTCGTACTCATCAATGTGAATCGACGTGAACAGATCATCACGCACGACTTTCTCATTGATTACGATGGCATCCTCGAAGTTGTACCCTTTCCAAGGCATGAATGCCACTTTCAGGTTACGTCCCAGTGCCAGTTCACCACCCTGTGTAGCGTATCCTTCGGTCAGGAAGTCGCCGGTTTTCACCTTCTGTCCTTTCCGGACAGCCGGCTTCAGGGTGATAGAGGTACTTTGGTTGGTTTTGACGTACTTGGTGAGCGTGTACTTCATCAGGTCGTCCTCAAACGATACCAGACGCGCCTTGTCGTTACGATTGTAGCGCACATGGATTTCGTTGGCGTCTACGTATTCGACCACGCCATCGCCTTCAGCGTGGAACTGAATCCGCGCATCGCGGGCCGCACGGCCTTCCAGACCGGTTCCTACGATCGGCACTTGCGGACGAATCAGCGGCACCGCCTGGCGCTGCATGTTCGATCCCATCAGCGCCCGGTTGGCATCATCGTGCTCCAGGAACGGAATGAGGGAAGCAGACAGACCTACAATCTGGTTTGGCGCCACGTCCATGTACTCGACTTCATCCGGAGCCAGGATCGGGAAGTCGCCGGTTTGGCGGGCTTTGATCTGGTCTTCCACGAAGTGCCCTTTATCATCGAGTGGTACGTTGGCCTGGGCAATTTTAGCCAGATCTTCTTCTTCGGCAGACAGATACGTCTGCTTTTTAAGATCGACCCGACCGTCTTTTACTTTGCGGTAAGGGGTTTCGATAAAGCCCATATCGTTGATCTTGGCATGTACGCAGAGCGTAGAGATCAGACCAATGTTTGGACCTTCCGGCGTTTCGATCGTACAGAGACGACCGTAGTGAGAATAGTGTACGTCACGCACCTCAAAGCCTGCGCGCTCCCGGCTCAGACCACCGGGTCCGAGTGCAGAAATCCGACGCTTGTGCGTAATTTCCGACAGTGGGTTGGTCTGGTCAAGGAACTGCGAAAGTTGCGAGGTACCGAAGAACGAGTTGATCACCGAAGACAGGGTCCGCGCGTTGATCAGATCGATCGGTGTAAAGACCTCATTGTCACGTACGTTCATCCGCTCCCGGATCGTCCGGGCCATCCGGGCCAGACCGACGCCGAACTGCGCAAACAGCTGCTCGCCTACGGTCCGTACCCGACGGTTGCTCAGGTGATCGATATCATCGATCTCTGCTTTACCGTTGGTAAGGCGGACGAGATACTTGATGATGGTAATGATATCGTCTTTGGAAAGCACTTTGCTATCCAGGTTGACGTCCAGGCCGAGCTTACGGTTGATTTTGTACCGACCGACTTCACCGAGGTCATAACGCTTGTCGGAGAAGAACAGCTTGTCGATGATTCCACGGGCGGTTTCATCATCTGGTGCATCAGATCCCCGGAGCTGACGGTAGATATGCTGAACCGCTTCCAGTTCAGAATTCGACGTGTCTTTGTTCAGCGTGTTGTAGATGATGCTGTAGTCGCCGGAAACTTCTTCCTTTTGCAGGAATACCGTCGGGATACCCAGTCCAACGATCGTATCGAGGTTGTAGTCATCAATCACTGCATCGCGGTCGAGGATCACCTCGTTCCGCTCAATGCTTACGACTTCACCGGTGTCTTCATCTACGAAGTCTTCCGTCCAGGAGCGCAGCACCCGTGCACCGAGGCGGCGGCCGATGTTGGCTTCCAGGGTTTTACGGTCGGCTTTCACCTCATCGGCCATGCCGAAGAGTTGCAGGATGTCTTTATCGGTTTCATAACCGATCGAACGCAGCAACGTGGTTACCGGGAATTTCTTTTTCCGGTCGATGTACGCGTACATCACGTTGTTGATATCGGTTGCAAACTCCATCCAGGCGCCTTTGAACGGGATAACGCGGGCGGAGTAGATTTTGGTACCATTGGGGTGCACGCTCTGACCGAAGAATACGCCGGGAGAGCGGTGCAGCTGGGATACCACTACACGCTCGGCACCGTTGATAACAAACGTACCGCGTGGGGTCATGTAAGGGATGTTGCCCAGAAACACATCCTGAACGATGGTTTCAAAGTCAACGTGTTCTTCATCATTACAGCTTAGCTTCAGCTTGGCTTTCAGCGGCACACTGTACGTGAGGCCACGCTCCATACACTCGTCGATCGAGTAGCGGGGCGGGTCGATGAAGTAATCAAGAAACTCAAGTACGAAGATGTTGCGGGTATCGGAAATTGGAAAGTTTTCCTTAAACACGCGAAACAAACCTTCGTTGTTGCGCTTATCCGGCGTCGTTTCCAGCTGGAAGAAATCCTGGAAGGATTGCAGCTGAATGGCGAGCAGGTCCGGCGTATCGGCAACGTCGTGGATTTTACCGAAGTTGATCCGGCCGGTGGCGGTTGTCTTCTGTGGAGCCATAATAGTATTTAAAACACCTGAACCAGATCAGGCGATAAGAATCAGCGGGGTTTAGTGAAGTAATAAGACGCCAAAAAGCCCACTTACAGAGGGTATCTGCAGGCAGGTTAGTAGGTTTATTTTCAGAGATTTTTTACCAAAAAGAAAGAGAGCACACGCAGAACCCTTCTGGTAAAGGGACTGCAAAGATACATCTGCAAGCTCTTTAATTGCAAATGATGTTCCAAAATAAGATAATTTTAATTATTTATTTATCTATAATTCATAAAGCAGTTTACAACAGTATTTTAGAAACCAAATTTTTACACAGAACACATAACCACAAAACTATCATTTCTTTGTTTCAATGCTGTGCACTATTTTGGCCTTTCGTTTTATCTGATTCCATGCGTTTATCTTCTCTAGCGCTGCTGGCTGCGCTTCCGGTTTGCCTGTTTTCCTGCACCAAAGACGATGTGACCGAATCGGCACCTGTGTATCGCCACCAGGTATACAATTATAGTTTCAATCGTGGTCAGGTTGCCGGAAAGCCTTTGTACTATAATCGGCGACTGCGCCTCGACTCGATGCGGGCCGTCTTGATCCTGGACGAAAAGCCGGATACAGCAACGCTGATTACCATCTCCTTATTCAATGCACCTGCCAACGAAACGTTTCCGGTCGGTATTCACCTGGCAGAGGATACGGCCCGCTGGGGCTATCGCCGCACGGCCGACAGCGCTATTTTCGCCCGGACGATGGGTGGCAACGGCCAGGGCAGTGTGGTTACTGATACCTTCCGGACCCGCTTCAGCTTTGACTACCTGACCAAAAACTACCGGGGTTGGCTGATCGTTAAAGATCCTGTTTTACCGGATACCACGTTGAATATTGATACCAGTTCTCCGGCGATCTTCCCGGTTTTCGGAACCTTTGCCCGGTAACCTTCCGCTTTTTCCAAACCAGTTTTTCGGGTGATTACAGAAACCGGAACCGACTTCCGGAAGGCCGCCGCATTGCTGGAAGCAGGCAAAGTGGTAGCTGTTCCTACTGAAACGGTTTACGGACTGGCGGCTAATGCCACAGATGCAGATGCGGTTCTCAAAATCTTTGAAGCCAAACAACGTCCGCAGTTCAATCCGCTGATCGTGCATGTTCCGGAAACAGCTCAGGCATTTGACTATGCCCTTGCAGTTCCGGATGCAGCCCATCGACTGGCAGCTGCGTTTTGGCCAGGACCGCTAACCTTATTACTGCCCAAGAAAAATGTAATCTCTGACCTGGTTACGGCCGGCAGCGATCGCGTGGCGCTTCGGGTGCCTGCCCACCCCCTATTCCGGACGCTGCTAAAACAGTTGTCGTTTCCATTGGCGGCTCCCAGTGCCAACCGTTCCGGAAGCATCAGCCCTACCCGTGCCAGCCATGTCCAACAGAGCCTGGACGGACGGATCCCGTATATTCTGGATGGCGGCGAAAGCGCCGTAGGACTGGAATCCACAATTGTTGGTTTTGACGCAGCTGACCAACCGGTTTTGTATCGGGTTGGTGGTCTGAGTCCGGAAGCGATCGAAGCGGTGTTAGGACATTCTATATCATTACAACATCAGCCGGCAGAGCATCCGGTAGCACCAGGTCAGTTGCGGGTACATTATGCGCCAGACGTTCCATTGTATCTGGGGGATCTGAACTTCTTGTCCCAGCAGCATCCGTCCGGAAAAACAGTTATCATCTGTTTTCGAAATCCACCGGTCGATCCTATAATCCCCCATTTTATGCTGGCACCGGAAGGGGATCTGGAAACGGCGGCCAAAAACCTGTTTACAGCCCTTCACTGGGCTAACAGCCAGGCTGCCGATCAGATTCTGGCGGAACCGGTTCCGGAAACAGGACTGGGACTGGCCATTAACGACCGGCTTCGACGGGCTTCGGTCAATTATGAATTCTAGTTACCAAAGTAAATCGCTCCAATTCTTAACGCTACGTTAATGCCCTGGCACGATTGTAGAGCGGGCGGATAGATTAGTACAATCTTTCTATTTTCCACCTCCTTTTTTACGCTTTTTCAGACAGCTATGTCGCAAACTACAACGGCCCCGCCGGTATGGGAAAAACCACTGCTGGCGATTGCAGACCAGGTGCGGTTCATGGGGTCTTTTTTCCGGAATATGTTCCGTTCCGGTTTTGAATGGGGCGAATTTATTCGTCAGTGTTATCTGATTGGCTATAAATCGCTTTCACTTTGCGGGATTACCGGGTTCATCCTTGGATTTGTGATGACACTTCAATCAGAGCCGACCATGAAAGAATTTGGTGCGGTGAGCTTTGTACCGGCAATGGTGTCCATCTCTGTAATCCGTGAAATCGGCCCTGTAATCATTGCCTTGATTTGCGCCGGTAAAGTAGCTTCCTCCATTGGCGCTGAACTGGGTTCGATGAAGGTTACCGAGCAGATTGACGCGATGGAAGTTTCCGGTGCCTCCCCGATGCAGTATCTGGTGGTGACGCGCATTCTGGCCTGTACCCTAATGGTGCCAATTTTGACGCTGATGGCCGATGCCCTGGCGCTGGCTGGTGGCTGGGTTGCTTCCAACATCAACCAGAAGGTTTCCTGGAGCGTATTTTTTACCAAAGCCTTCGGATCTCTTATTTTCTCCGATCTGATCCCGGCGTTTATCAAAACGATTTTCTTTGGGTTTGCCATCGGGTTTGTAGGTTCTTATAAAGGATACAACTCCGACCGTGGCACGGAAAGCGTAGGCGTAGCAGCCAATAGTGCTGTAGTAAGTGCCTCCCTGTGGGTCATTGTACTGGACGCCATTGCGGTGCAGCTTACCTCCGTTTTTGCTTACAACTAAGATCTTCCGGAAGACATGAATTCTACTAAAACACGGTCTCAACTTGCGGACGATAAACAGACAGACCTGGACACCCGTTCCGGCCAGGAATGGAAAATTGACCGGAACGAAAAGGTTGTTGAAATTCAGCATCTGGCCAAAGCATTTGGCAAAAACAAGGTGCTGGTAGATCTGAATTACGACGTCTACCGCGGCGAAAACCTGATTGTACTGGGTAAATCCGGAACCGGTAAATCGGTGTCCATCAAATGTATGGTGGGTATGTTGCAGCAGGATTCCGGAAATGTCAAGGTCTTCGGAGACGAAGTCAGTGAGCTGGACGAAACCGGGCTGCGGGAGCTCCGGATCAAAATCGGGTTTCTGTTTCAGAGCGGCGCCCTGTATGACTCTATGACCGTTTATGATAATCTGGCGTTTCCGCTCACCCGCGTGCTAAAGCTTAAGGATAAAGCTGAAATCGACAGTCGCATCAACGAAATGCTAGAAGGCGTTGGCCTGGCCAATGCAGTGGATAAAATGCCTTCGGATCTTTCCGGAGGGCAGCGCAAACGGATCGGACTGGCACGAACGCTGATTTTAAAGCCGGAGATTATGCTGTACGATGAACCGACTACTGGTCTCGATCCGATTACATCCCGCGAAATCAGCCAGCTGATCCGGGAGATGCAGAAGAAATACAACATCTCATCGATCATCATTACCCACGATATGGAGTGCGCTAAAATTACCGGCGACCGAATTATTGTAATGAAAGAAGGTGAGGTCGTTGCCGAAGGTCAGTTTGACGAACTGGCCAACTCATCGGATGCTTTTGTACGCTCCTTTTTTCAACCCGAATAAAAACGAACTTTTATATGCAGGCCACTACTACCTCTCAAAAAATCCGCATCGGACTGTTTACAATCCTCGGTATTCTGCTGCTTTTTGCCGGAATCTTCTTTATTGGTAAATCCAAAAGCTTATTCACCAGTACCTATCATGTGTATGGTACGTTCAACAACGTAGGCGGACTGCAGATCGGAAATAACGTACGTTTTGCAGGTATTACGGCCGGTTCGGTAGATAATATCACGGTTCTGAACGACAGCACCGTTCGGGTGGATATGCGCGTCCAGTCAAAGTACCAGAAATTTATCAAAACCGATGCTGTTGCCAGTATCGGATCGGATGGTCTGATGGGCGACAAACTGGTTACCATCGCACCGGGTACCGTCAGTCAGACGCCCCTGAAAGACGGCCAGCGGATTGTAAGTGTCAATCCAACCGACTTCGATAAGGTCATCACCAAGTTCACGGCCGTTGCCGATCATGCCAATACCATTACAGCTGCACTGGCCGATATGGCGACGGAGATGCGCGGTGGAAAAGGGACTATTGGCCGCCTCATGTACAACGATGACCTGGCCGTACAGATTGAAGGCACCATGGCCAATGCCAACCGGATGAGTGCGGCCTTTGCCGATCTGGGCAATCAGGTTCGTTCCGGAAAGGGATCTGTCGGACAGCTGCTGTATACCGACCAGCTATCTCAAAACCTGAACAACGTCTCGCTTTCGGCAAATAAAGCGATGGTGAGTGCCGACGATGCCGTGAAGAATATCAACCAGGCAGCCTACAACTTCAGTGAAAACATGAAAGCCCTGCAAGGCAACTTCCTTTTCCGTAGTTATTTCCGGAAGAAAGAAGCCGCTGAAGGAGCCGAAGCAGATATCCTGGAACAAGGCGCTACCATTCAGACGACTCCCAACCAGAATGATCTGACTGATGCCGAATTGCAGGAAATCCGTCGCTCTGCCGAGAAATCCCTGGAAAATAACCGCAAGACCCAAAAATCGGGTAAGTAGTTCTCTGACTCAGTGCACAAGCCGCATTTAATGGAGATTGCTTTATTCCTGGCAATGACGCTGTTAGTGTAATGACACGGATCCTAGGTTCTAAAGGATCCGTGTCATTACGAAGAGGAAGGACAAAGCCATTTATAAATGGCTGGTCCTACAATCCAGTTCATATGCTTTGAGATTGCTTCGTACCTCGCAATGACCCGGTTGGTGCACCTCAATTCAATAAAGAAGCCGCATTCAACATCTTGCTGAATGCGGCTTCTTTCTTTTTGTTTCTAATTGGCTTCTTACAACCGCCACCGTTCGATGGTCCCGGCTTTGGCAGGATCGTACAAGGTTTCGGCAGCGATGTAATTATCGGTATAGCCGTGCATAATGCCTCCCTTGGAACTTTTTTCCCACAACACAGGTCGTTCGGTTCCGGAAAAGGATGCAGCAAAGGCAGTTTGTTTTTCCAGCGACAACACGCGCAACGCTTTGTTGCGGTCGTGACGCACCGGTACCGGTACAACGGGCCTGATGGCCAGTGCGTCCGTATTGGCGCGTTCCGAGTACGTAAAGACGTGGAGATAGCTCACCGGAAGGCTGTTCAGGAACTCGTACGTCTCCTGGAAATGCACCTCCGACTCGGAAGGGAATCCAACGATTACATCCGCTCCGATACCGGCATGCGGCATCAGTGTTTTGATCGTTTCGATGCGTTCCGCATACAGTTCCCGCCGGTAGCGGCGACGCATACTGGCCAGAATCGCATTGCTGCCACTTTGCAGCGGAATGTGGAAATGCGGCATAAACCGCTTGGAGCTGGCTACAAACCGGATGATTTCATCTGTGAGAAGATTCGGCTCAATTGATGAAATCCGGTACCGTTCAATTCCGGAAAGACCGTCCAGCTGTTCAATCAGTTCGTAAAAGTTTTCTTCGCGCCGTTTGCCACCTTCGGTGCCTTTCCCGAAATCGCCCAGATTGATCCCCGTCAGTACCACTTCTTTAGCACCGGTTTCGGCGATCTGCTGCACCCGGTCCACCACATTGGCAACGGTATCGCTCCGACTGTGGCCGCGGGCCTGCGGAATGGTACAGAACGAGCAGGTGTAATCGCAGCCGTCCTGCACTTTGAGGAAGGTGCGCGTCCGGTCGCCTTCTGAATGCGCGGCATGAAAGCCCTCCACCGCTCCGATCTCGTTGCAGGCCACCCGCGCAGCGCCTTTGGAGAGGGTCCGCAGATGGGCAGACAACTGAAACTTTTCGGCTGCGCCCAGCACCAGATCCACACCCGGAATGGCTATAATTTCCTGCGGTTTTAACTGCGCATAGCAGCCGGTCACGACGACCAGGGCCTCGGGTGCCCGGCGCTGAATGCGACGCACCAGCATCCGGCATTCTTTATCGGCGTTTTCGGTGACCGAGCAGGTATTCAACACATACACATCGGCCGCTTCTTCAAATGCTTTTTTGGGGAAGCCCTGCGTTTCCAGCTGACGGCTGAGGGCCGAGCTCTCCGAAAAGTTGAGCTTGCATCCCAATGTGTGAAACGCCACCGAAGGCAAAATCTCGTTCATCTCAGCGCAAATTTACAGCCTTCCGCCGGCCTTAAATGCGAAACATCACATACCTTTAAAAGCTTTTAAGTCCTGCTTATGAAAAAGATCGCCTTATGCTGGAGTCTCGCTGCGGTGGCGCTGTCATCCGGTTGCTCCAAAGACACCCTGACCAGCCTGGCCAATGTCAGCTTTTTTTACACGTATCGAGAAGACCTGCAACTTCCGCCAGAAGCGACATCCGGAACAGCTACCTCTCAACCCTTACCTGGCGGTCTTACCAGTCTGCCGCTTCCTGCTTTCACTTATACCTTCTCCACCGGGATCGATGAGATCGCAGCTGATAACAACACCAGCCGCGAGAAGCTGGTTTCGGTGAAGGTCGATTCGCTGTATATGCAGGCCGTTGCGCCCTCCTCGCAGAACTTTGATTTTATCGACCGGGTTCAGTTGTATGTAAGTGCAACAGGGGTTCCGGAAGTACTGGTTGGCGAGAAGATCCCCGTTCCCAAAGGACAGAGCACGCTTTACTTGGATGCCAAAGACGTAGAGCTGAAACCTTATTTCCTGCAGGACTCGATTACGCTGCGGGTACAGGCAACCGTCAACGCCCTACCCGCTCTCGGCACAACCGTCCGGTTTGGAAACGGATATAAGATCACCGCCAACCCATTGAAATAACCGTTTCGGATTTAATCGTTCTAATAAAAAGAAAAACGCCCGGAGTCGGGCGCTTTTCTTTTTATTGGTAGGAAAAGTGTCCGTGAGCACTTTCCACAATTACCTCTTTCGTTTCGCTGGCCTCTACCCGACCGCTGATCTGCGCATCAATACCAAACTGACGGGAGATCTCGACGATCCCCGCAGCGGTATCGGCATCGGTATAGATTTCGAGGCGTTGCCCCATGTTGAATACTTGGTACATCTCGCGCCAGTCGGTACCGGCGGCTTCCTGGATCATCCGGAACAACGGCGGCTCCTGGAGCAGGTTATCTTTCACCACCCGTAGTGGTTTGGGCAGGTAATGCAGGATTTTGCTTTGTGCCCCACCGCTGCAATGGATAATGCCGTGAATCTGTTTCCGGAAGCGCTTGAGGACTTCGAGTACCACCGGTGCATAGGTACGGGTTGGCGACAGCAGCATCCGGCCCACGTCCAGGCCCGTTTCGGTAGCATCGGTCAGGCGGTATCTGCCGTTGTACACTACTTGTTGAGGCAGTGCCGGATCAACGCTTTCCGGAAAGGCACCGGCGTAATAATGACTCAACATCTCGTGGCGGGCGGAGGTGAGACCGTTGGAGCCGATTCCGCTGTTGTACTGATCTTCGTAGACGGCCTGTCCGTACGATGCGAGCGAAACCACGACATCACCGGCTTCTAAAGAATCGGTCGTGACCAGCTCCTCGCGCTTCATCCGGCAGGCCATGGTACCATCCACAACAATGGTGCGCACCGCATCGCCCAGATCGGCGGTTTCGCCGCCCATAAATGCAATGTCAATGCCGTAGTCGCGCAGTTTATCAAAATACCGCTGGGTGCCATTGATGATTTCACTCAAAACCTCGCCTGGAATCAGTCCTTTGTTACGGCCGATGGTACTGGAATAGGTAAACGGACCGGTCGCGCCCACACAGAGCAGGTCGTCGGTGTTCATCACGATCGCGTCAATGGCAATGCCTTCCCAGACCGATAGATCGCCGGTTTCTTTCCAGTAGAGGTAGGCCAGAATGCCTTTGGTACCGGCGCCATCAGCGTGCATCAGATTGCAGTAGGTAGAATCACCTCCCCAGACATCGGGATAGATCTTGCAAAAGGCTTTGGGAAACAAACCGTGGTCGAGTGCGGCAACAGCAGTATGAACCTCTTCTTTTCCGGCAGACACCCCACGAAGGGCGTAACGATTATCGGTAGGAGCTGACATGGGCTGCGAAGGTAAAGCGTACCGGGTATTAGCATTCACCTGTTACCGGGTGCTATTGAAAAGAAGCATTCCGGAATTTGAGTTGAAGCGGGTTCCGGAACAATCCGCTTCTGTACACCAACCAACCGGCGCCACTTCAGGTTCCGGTGCTCATTGAAGTCGCTGTAGGCCTGATGTTTTATACCTCTACCGTATGAAAAAGACATTGGTATTAGGCGCGTCCGACAATCCGGCGCGCTACAGCTATAAAGCCATTTCGAGTTTGCTGAACCACGGCCATCCGGTCATTGCCGTCGGCAATAAAAACTCGACCGTTATGGGACTCCAGATCGGAAACGATCTTCCCCAATCCGGTTCGGTAGATACGGTAACGCTTTACCTCAATCCGGCCAACCAACGCCCCTATTACGACGCCATCTTGGCCCTCCGGCCCAAGCGGATTATCTTCAACCCCGGCACCGAAAATCCGGAACTGGAGCAGCTGGCCGAAGATGCCGGCATCGGTACCGTTGAAGCCTGTACGCTGGTGATGCTGGCCGTCGGACAGTATTAAGTTTGCAGTCGCTGCATAACCCAATGGCAACCGATTCGTCCTCCAACAATATAGTCCTGCGGATGTCGCCGCTTCAGCGGTTCCTGATCAGTCTGCTGACCGGTGCCGGTGCCTGGGCACTGATGAGCCCACTGGAGCTGCATCCGCTTATCAAGGGATTGCTGGGCTGGATTGTGTTTTCGGTAGCGTTTCTGCTGATGGACTGGGTGGTGATATTCAAGCGGACGGTTGACCAGATCCGGAAACACGCCCGGCGCGACGACGGTAGCAAGGCCTATGTGTTTTTACTGATTCTGCTGGCGTCGGTATCCAGTATGGTAGGTTTGCTGCTGCTGTCTACGCTCGATGAAAGCAAGGGACTGGAAGCGGCGGTTGCGGTGGGCGTAATGGTGCTGTCCTGGCTGATGATTCAAACCCAGTTTCTGTTTCATTACGCGCACAACTACTACAATGAAGACGAGGACGGACACGAGGCGCAGGCCGGTGGATTGAAGTTTCCGGAAGAGGAAATGCCCGATTACCTCGACTTTGCGTACTTCTCGTTTTGCATGGGTTGTTGTTTTCAGGTATCGGATGTGGCGGTGACGTCTAAAATCATGCGGCGGATGGTGATGGTTCACGGGCTGGTAGCGTTTTTCATCAACACCTTTATCGTGGCGCTTACAATCAACCAGGTAGCGGGCATCAGTCACTGATAAAGCTACCCATTACAGATCCTTTTGAGGTATCTTTAAGCATGAAGCCGCCGTCTTTTTCACTTTCCATTCCGGAACCCTGTACGGAGAACTGGGAACAGATGACACTCTGTGAAAAAGGGCGCTTTTGTAACAGCTGCCAGAAAACGATCGTCGATTTTACCGGCTTTTCGGATGCTGAACTAATGGCGTTCTTTTCCGGAAACAAAACCGAAGCTGTTTGCGGTCGCTTCTACGTCCATCAAATTGAGAACAAGGTCTTTTCCTATACCGCACCGGTCAATAAGTCCTATCGGACCTTAGCTATGGCTGCTTCTGTAGCTGCGCTAACAGTATTGAGCTTTTCAGCAGATGCACAGGAAACGACGCGGGAACTTCCTGTTGTCCCACCAATAGCAGTAGATATTAGTGCGCCATCCTTATTAAAAAGTAAAAGCGATACGGTAGTGATTGAAGGCGTCGTAAAGGATGAAAGCGGTGAGCTGATTTTATCTGCTAGCGTGCAGGTACTTTCAAACAACCAGGTACTAGGCGGTACTGCAACCGATTTAGACGGGTATTACAAGATTTCCCCTCTGCAGCTAATGGATGCAGATACCATTAAAATAAAATGTACCTTTTTAGGCTATGAAACTACGGAGACTACCCTTGCAGCATTCGAAGTTCGTGATACAACTAAGGTGAATTTCACCTTAAAAAGACCGAAGATGGGAAATACAACAAGTCGCGAATTGTTGGGAGGTTGTAGATTCAACCGCTATCCTAATCTAATTGATAAGAACAACACTGGCAGCAGCACCACTATTTCAGATTCATCTTTGGATAAAATGCCCCGGTAATTTTTATAAGTTTAGTACAGCTGTTTTTAACTCGTTTCGGAACAGACTAAGCATGGGTCATTCCGACCGTAAGGGAGGACTCTCACGGCATCCGTATCCTGTTACTGTGAGATCTCTCCCTAGCGGTCGAGATGACCCGGATGGAGCGAGATTCCGGAAAACGCATTATCTGAGCCACATAGACTGCGTCATTCCGACCGTAAGGGAGGAATCTCACGAAAGAAAAACCAGTAAAATTGAGATCTCTAAAGGTCGAGATGATCCGGATAAAGTACGATTTCGGAACGGACTAAGCACGGTCATTCCGACCGTAAGAGAGGAATCTCACGAAAGAAGACCCAGAGAATTGGATCTGGGCCTTGCGGTCGAGATGACCCGGATAGGGGGATTAATAATTTTCCGGAAGTTCACAAAACACAGGTCATTCCGACTGCAAGGGAGGACTCTCACGATAGCAGAACGCAACTCAGGTATCCAACAACTGGGTTATCCCGGTCGTAAGAGAAAGAGGCCCCGGATCGGCGGATGAATGTGCCGGTGGTCCGGCTGGTAGCTGACCGGGCTTCCGGAACAGGCGCGTGCGCACTTCAAGCCAGCCGGACCGCACATCGGGTAGCGGAGGATACAGGCTTTGCAATGCGGGATGCATCCTTCGCCAGGTAGAAAGTACCCTCGGTAGCATACTATTCATGCTTCGCCCTTAAAACAGCGCTCTCCGCAGTATCCGATACGCACTTCGCAGGATAAAATGCACGCTCAGTAGCGCAAGATTCACCATATATCAGGTAGCATAAGGTGAATGAAATGCTACTGAAAGGCGCTTCCGGCTGGCCGGTTGGAATCACGTCCATACCGGATCCAAACCATACAGCCCATGCCCATTCCGGAATCCGGCCAGGATCCGGGTCCTTACGAGGAGAGACGACGAAGCAGCATCTGTACCTGCAAATGAGCAGTAGTCGCCTGCGCAGGTTGCTTCGCTTGCAAGGGCTTCCGGATCACGCCTTTTCCGGAACACACCTCTCCTGAACCTATGAACGGAGTTAGTCCGACCGCAAGGAAGGAATCTCATAGCATCCGTACCCTATTACTGTGAGATCTCTCCCTAGCGGTCGAGATGACCCGGATGGAGCGAGATTCCGGAAAACGCATTATCTGAGCCACATAGACTGCGTCATTCCAACCGCAAGGGAGGAATCTCATAAAAGAAGAACCCTACTAGTGTGAGATCTGGGCCTTGCGGTCGAGATGACCCGGATCAATCAAGGGCATCATACCTGAATCAGGCGCTTCCCATCCACAAGGCACCACCCACGCTATTGCGCGAGGCACCGGTAACGGATTGCAGCACGTTTTCTTCTTCGCGCCAGCGCAGCACGCCGATCAAAGCCATCACCAGCGCTTCTTTAAAATCGACGACGGTTTTTTGAGGAACCACGACTTCAATGCCGGCCGGATGCAGTTTTTCCCGCAGTGTTTCAATCAGGAACGTGTTATGCGCCCCACCGCCGGTTACCAGCAGCTCACCGGCTCCGTTACCGGAACGTAACACGGCTTCAGCAACCTGCTCTGCCAGATGCCCGGTAAACGTAGCCAGCAAATCGGCAGTGGATGCACTGGTTGCTTCCAATACCGGTGCGCCCAGTGCCAAGGCCTCGGCATTACTCAGGCTTTTGGGAACGGGCCTGGAGAAATAAGATCCCTGATTCAAGGCCATCAATACTTCCGGAATCACCCTTCCGGAACGCGCCAGCTGCCCGGCTTCATCATACGGCAATCCTTCCCGTAACGCCAGCCGGTTCAGCACCGCATTGGCCGGACCAATATCAAAGGCCGCTCGATGGGCACCGCCCAGAATCGTCAGGTTGGCAATGCCGCCCAGGTTCAGCAGGTACGGATAGGTACCAAACAGCAGTTGATCGCCGATGGGCACGATCGGAGCACCCTGCCCGCCCAGCGCTACATCCATCGCCCGCAGATCCGAAATCGTCGGCAGTCCGGTCACCGCAGCGATGGATGCACCGCAGCCGATTTGCGAGGTCGTCTGGGTAGCCGGCTCATGAAATACGGTGTGTCCGTGCGAGGCAATAAAGTGCACTCTATGATGCAGGTCGTGTCGCTCGATGAATGCGTTCACCTGCTCGCCCAGATACCGGCCATACCGGGTATGCAGCCGCAGAAATTCCGGAACCGTTAGCTCAGAGGCACGCAGCAGCTCAGCAGCCCAGTCGGCTGTGTACGGAATGCAATCGGTGGCCACCAGTTCATAACTCCATACGCTTCGCTGTTCGGTGAGCGTTACAAAAGCAAGATCAAGACCATCGAGCGAAGAGCCCGACATCAGTCCGAGAACATGGTACATCATGGGAACCGGCAGATTGTAAGTATGCGTTCAGATACGAGTGGCGCTACCGCGCTTCCGGAAAAGCAGGCGGCGGGTAGGGCCGGAAACAGAAAAGATGCAGTCTGGAGTTCAAACTGCATCTTGGACTAACGTTGTTGAGGCTTAGTTTTTTACGACCTGCGCCAGGGTTTTGCCGATGTCGGCCGGAGAATCCACGACGTGGATGCCACACTCGCGCATGATTTCCATTTTAGCCGCAGCAGTATCTTCTGCACCGCCTACGATGGCACCTGCGTGGCCCATCCGGCGACCCGGAGGAGCCGTCTGACCAGCGATAAAGCCTACCACCGGCTTGCGCATATTGTCTTTCAACCAGCGGGCGGCTTCTGCTTCCATACCACCACCAATTTCACCAATCATGATGATCGCGTCGGTTTCGCTGTCGTTCATGAGCAATTCCACCGCTTCTTTGGTGGTAGTGCCGATGATCGGATCACCACCAATACCGATAGCCGTTGAAATGCCCAGACCTGCTTTTACCGTCTGGTCGGCCGCTTCGTACGTCAGCGTACCGCTTTTGGATACAATGCCGATACGGCCGGGCTTAAATACAAAGCCGGGCATAATGCCAACCTTGGCTTCTCCGGCAGTAATCACCCCCGGACAGTTCGGTCCGATGAGGCGACAGTCGAAATTATTGATATAGTCGCGGGCAATAACCATATCCTGTACCGGAATGCCTTCGGTGATACAGATAATGACTTTGATTCCTGCCGAAGCAGCTTCCATAATGGCATCCGCAGCAAATGCAGGCGGCACAAAAATGATCGACACATCTGCGCCAGTCTTGTCAACAGCTTCTTTTACGGTATTAAACACCGGACGGTCGAGATGTGTACTACCGCCTTTGTTGGGTGTTACACCACCAACAACGTTGGTGCCGTATTCAATCATCTGCGTAGCGTGAAAGGTGCCTTCCGTACCGGTAAAGCCCTGCACGAGCACTTTAGATTCTTTGTTGACAAGTACAGCCATGAGAGTTAGAAAGAAAGTTTTAAGGGAAACCGCTTTTTTAAAGCAGCGCCGCAAAAGTAAGTCAACAGATGGGCTGAAACATCGTTGTCCCATTCTTTTCAGCAACTTCTTACGACAAGCCGTTTTTGAATCTGATGTACTTCGCTAAAAGCAAACGCATCAACAAAAGACCTTTAAACTTGTTTTAAGGTTGAAAATCAATGCTTTTGAAATGTATATTCTGATCGCATATCTGAACCTTATGGCATTGTTTTTGTTAAATCCAAAGCGCTCTCTTAGCGTCATTGCTACTTAGATAGGTCTCTATCCGGAACCGGTTTTTAACGCAACCGATTCCATCCTACATACTACAGATACCTGCATCTTACCTGCCCGCACGCATTTTGTTCGGTGTACGTTCTGCTGCTACCCTAAGAAGGCTCTGACGTCTATCGGGAAGCTGTTTTTCTGATCTCTTATTAATTTTTTCTTCTGCATGCAGCTTGTATGTCTTTCACACCTGCGCTGGAATTTTGTATACCAGCGCCCCCAGCATCTACTTTCCCGGTTTGTTCCGGACTACGACGTTTTTTTCATTGAAGAGTTTATTCATTCGGACGGTCCTACCGATTTCTATGATACGGAAGTATCCAAAGAAGGTGTTACCATTCTGGTTCCCCGTCTCAGCCATCATCTTTCCGGCGACGTAAACGACCGGTTGCAAGTACTGATTGACCGGATGCTGTCCGATTTTGGCATCTCGGATTTCGTAGCCTGGTATTATACCCCTATGGCCTTGCCGTTTACCCGTCAGCTGACGCCGGCTGTAACGGTCTTTGACGCAATGGATGAACTGTCGGCCTTCAAATTTGCGCCTTCTGAGCTTAAAGCACTGGAAACGGAAATGATGGAGCGCGCCGATGTGGTCTTCACCGGCGGACAATCGCTGTATGAAGCTAAGAAACACCGTCACACCAATATTCATGCGTTTCCGAGCAGTATCGACAAGGCACATTTCGCCCAGGCCCGTACGCCCGGAGACGATCCGGCCGATCAGGCAGCGATCCCCCACCCGCGTCTTGGTTTTTACGGCGTCGTGGACGAGCGGTTTGATCTGGAACTGTTGCAGGGCATGGCTACCCAGCGTCCGGACTGGCAGTTTGTAATCATCGGCCCAGTCGTAAAGATTGATCCGGAAACGCTGCCCAAGGGCTCCAATATCCATTACCTCGGTCCTAAATCGTATCCGGAACTGCCGCTGTATCTCCGTGGCTGGGACATCGCCTTGGTTGCCTTTGCGCTAAACGAATCCACGAAATTTATCTCGCCGACCAAAACACCCGAATACCTCGCAGGAGGTAAACCGGTTATTTCCACACCGATCCGCGATGTTGTCTATCCGTACGGGAAAGAAGGACTGGTTGCGATTTCCCAGAATGCTGATGAAGCTATTCAGGATGCCGAGCAACTGCTGACAATGGATAAAACCCTCTGGCTGGAGCGCGTGGACACCTTCCTGGAAACCAATTCTTGGGAAGATACCTGGGCAGGTATGAATGCCCTGATTACTAAAGCAATCGAAGAAAAAAGCACTGTTATCGCATGTATGACTACCTCATTGTAGGCTGCGGTTTTGCGGGCGCCGTTCTGGCCGAGCGACTCGCATCCGTTTCCGGAAAAAAAGTTCTGATTATTGATAAGCGGCCGCATATTGCCGGCAATGCTTATGACCATTATGACGAAACCGGCATTCTGGTTCACAAATACGGTCCGCATATCTTCCATACCAATTCTGCGGAGGTTTTTGACTACCTGAGCCAGTTTACCGCATGGCGGCCGTACGAACACCGCGTACTGGCCAGCGTGGATGGCCAGTTGCTGCCCATCCCGATCAATCTGGACACGATCAACAAGATGTACGGTTTGAAGCTGTCCAGCGATGAGGTGACGGCCTTCCTGGCGTCCAAAGCCGAAAAACGGTCGCCGATTCAGACCAGTGAAGATGTAGTGGTGAATACGGTAGGCACCGAACTATTCGAAAAGTTCTTCAAGGGCTATACCAAAAAGCAGTGGGACCTCTATCCGGCCGAGCTGGATGCCAGCGTGACCGCCCGCGTGCCGACCCGCACCAACCGCGACGACCGCTACTTTACGGATACCTTCCAGTCGATGCCACTCCACGGCTACACCAAGATGTTTGAGAAGATGCTCGACCATCCCAACATCCACGTGATGCTGAATGCCGATTTTGAAGACATACGGGAAACCATCGCCTTCCGGAAACTGATTTACACTGGTCCGGTGGATCAGTTTTTCGGGTATCGCTTCGGGAAGCTGCCGTATCGGTCGCTGGAGTTCAAATTTGAAAGCCACGACAAGGAGCAGTACCAGGAAACCGGTACCGTAAACTATCCGAACTCGCACCAGTATACCCGCATCACGGAGTTTAAGTTTCTGACCGGCCAGCAGCACCACCGCACCTCGTTGGTGTACGAGTATCCCAAGGCAGAAGGGGATCCGTACTACCCGATTCCGCGCCGGCAAAACACCGACCTGTACAATCAGTACCGCGACCTGGCAGCGACTCTGGAAGACGTGTACTTCCTCGGCCGTTTAGGTACCTACAAATATTACAATATGGATCAGGTCGTAGCGCAGGCGCTGAGTCAGTTCCGGAAACTTGAATCCCAATAATCAGTGCCTTCCGGAACTTCTGTCCCACAATCTCTTATGAATTCAACCAACCCGTTTCAGTCGTTCTGGATGGGCGGCTACGAATGTGCCGATCATCTCAATGCTTTTGGCAACCGTGTCGATCTGCTGCGGGATACCGGCCATTTGCAGTTCCTGACCGAAGATTATCTCCGCCTTCGGGAGCTGGATATCACGACCGTCCGGGAAGGTATCCGCTGGTCGGTCGCCGAGCCGCACCCGTATGTGTACGACTGGAGCGCGGTGGATGTCGTAATCGATACGGCGCAGCAAACCGGCATTCAGGTGGTCTGGGACATCTGTCATTTCGGGTTTGCGGCGGATCTGACTCCCCTGCATCCCATGTTTGCCCGGCGTTTTGCCCATCTGTGTGAAGCCTTTGCCCGTCATTATCGCAGCCGCGTTCCGGATGGCGAACTGATCATCACCCCGATCAATGAAGTCAGCTTTTTATCGTGGCTGGGCGGCGATGTACGTGGCACCGCGCCGTATACCACCGGACAAGGCTGGGATGTGAAGTACCATCTGATGAAAGCGTATATCGAAGGGATCGAAGCGCTGCACCGGGTTGATTCGTCCATCCGGATTCTGACGACTGAGCCACTCGTTTACATTGCCTCATCCGATCCGGACCATCCGGAGCTGAACCGGCAGGCCCAGGATGCACATGAAGCTCAGTTTCAGGTGCTCGACATGCTTTCCGGCCGGATGTGCCCGGAACTGCGGGGCCGCCCGGACTACCTGGATATCTTGGGCTACAACTACTACCACGACAACCAGTGGATCAGCGGCGGAGCCAAAGACTCGCTCATCTGGCATCCGGAATTCGACAACCCGGCCCGCCGCACCCTTGACGCACTGCTTCAGGAAGCCTGGCTGCGCTACGAAAAGCCTTTTATTCTGTCCGAAACCAGCCATTATGGGGATCATCGGCCCGAGTGGTTGGGACTGATCGCACAGGAAGCCGTTCACGTGCTCAAAAGCAGTCTTCCGCTGCTGGGCATCTGCCTGTATCCGGTGCTGGACCGGCCGGATTGGGACCATATTCATCACTGGCACCGCTCTGGAATCTGGGATATTCCCAATCCGGAAACGCTGGAACGAATTCTTCATCTTCCTACGGCTGCGGCCTTGCATCAGGCACAGCAGCAGGTGCAGGCTGCCTTCCCGGAACCGACACGATTAGAAGCAATCGCATAGTTAAAACGCCTTTTCTGAGAGATCAGAAAAGGCGTTTTAAGTAGTGGGATCTTTTTATGAGGTTCAGCCACATTCAGTGCTTCGACCATCAGCGGTCCGGAAGCAATCCGACCTCGCGCATCCGGGCCGCTTTGGCTTCTTCCAGAAACTTGGAGGCGAAAATAAAACTGTTGAGTTCGGCGTCCGTACTGTGGATGATGGCCTGCGAGTTGCCTTCCCAGCGTTTGCGGCCCTGGTACATAAACAGGATATGGTCGCCGCTTTCCATCACGGTATTCATATCGTGGGTATTGACTACCGTTGTGATATTGTACTCATAGGTCAGTTCCTGAATCAACCGGTCAATAACGATCGAAGTTTTGGGATCGAGACCGGAGTTGGGTTCGTCGCAAAACAAATACTTGGGATTCAGCACCAGTGCCCGCGCCAGCGCCACCCGTTTTTTCATTCCTCCGGAAATCTCGGCCGGGTACTTATGGTTGGCATCTTTCAGGTTGACGCGCTCCAGCACTTCGTTGACCCGCTTTTTCATGGCCGCCCGTCCCTGACGGGTAAACATTTCCAGCGGGAACAGCACATTCCGCTCCACGGTCAACGAGTCGAATAGCGCCGAGCCCTGAAACAGCATGCCGATTTCGGTCCGGATTTGTTTCAGCTCTTTTTTGTCCATCGTGGTCAGATCGCGGCCTTCGTAGAGCACCTGTCCGGAATCGGGATGCATGAGACCTACCATGATCTTCATGAGCACGGTTTTTCCGGAACCGGAGGTACCGATGATGAGATTCACCTTACCCGGCTCCATTACCGCATCCACCCCGTGCAGCACCGTCTTTTCGCCGAAACTTTTCTGGACGTTTTTAAGTTCAATCATAGCTCACCGTTCGGAAACAAAACACTTGGATTAGGTGCCTTAGACCTGAAACACCCCACTCCGCCACTCTTTTTCGATCGGCGCGTGATTGGCAGCGTCGAGAGCAGTCGAAATGCGCTGACGCGTTGCGGCCGGATCAATGATTTCATCGATCCACAACCGGGCTGCGGCGTAGTACGAGGACGTTTGTGCAGTGTATTTATCCGTGATTTCTTTGAGCAGTGCCTGTTCCTTTTCCGGATCAATGGTTTCGCCTTTGGCTTTCAGGCTCGCCACCTGGATCTGCAACAACGTTTTAGCGGCCTGCTCACCGCCCATTACCGCGATCTTGGCATTGGGCCAGCCATAGATAAAGCGCGGATCGTAGGCCTTACCGCACATGGCATAGTTGCCCGCGCCATACGAGTTGCCGGTGATGATAGTAATTTTTGGAACCACAGAATTGGCCACAGCATTTACCATTTTGGCGCCGTCTTTAATGATGCCGCTGTGCTCGGAACGACTGCCCACCATAAATCCGGTTACGTCCTGTAAAAACACCAACGGAATTTTCTTCTGGTTGCAGTTCTGGATAAACCGGGCCGCCTTATCGGCACTGTCGTTGTAGATCACGCCACCCAGCTGCATCTCGCCTTTACCGCTTTTCAGCACCAACCGCTGATTGGCTACGATGCCCACTGCCCAGCCGTCGATCCGGGCGTAGCCGCAGACGATGGTTTTGCCGTAATCATTTTTAAAGGGATCAAAACTTCCGGAATCGACGATACAGCTGATTACATCTTCGACATTATATGGCTTATTGTTTTCAACGCTGACCAGGCCATACAGATCCTTTACAGGGCGTACGGGGTCTTTGGCTTTCACGCGATCGAAACCGGCGCGGGGCGTTTCGCCCATTTTCTCTACAATCCGGCGCACCTGATCCAGTACTTCCGCTTCGGTATCAAACTTATAATCTGCGATTCCGGAAATTTCGGTGTGCGTTTTGGCGCCGCCGAGGGTCTGGATGTCTACGTCTTCACCGATCGCCGCTTTTACCAGATACGGACCGGCCAGGAAGATCGATCCGTTGCCTTCTACCATCAGGGTTTCGTCGCTCATAATCGGCAGGTAGGCCCCACCGGCTACGCAGCTGCCCATTACGGCAGCAATCTGGGAAATTCCCATAGCGCTCATCACGGCATTGTTCCGGAAGATGCGGCCAAAATGTTCTTTATCCGGGAAAATCTCATCCTGCATCGGCAGGTAGACGCCCGCCGAGTCTACAATGTAGATCACGGGCAGGTGGTTTTCCATGGCAATTTCCTGGAGACGCAGGTTCTTTTTTCCGGAAATCGGAAACCAGGCCCCTGCCTTCACCGTATTGTCGTTGGCAATGATCATGCACAACCGACCGGCTACTGTTCCAACGCCGCCGACCGTACCGCCACTCGGGCAGCCACCTTCGGCTTCATACATCTCCCAGCCGGCAAACGCACCGATTTCTTCAAAGGTGGTGTCTTTATCGATCAGGTACTGGACCCGTTCGCGCGGACTCATTTTACCGCGTTCGCGGGCTTTGTCCATGGCTTTTTTACCACCACCCTGAGCGACCTGTGCGAAGCGCTGACGCAGCTGTCCGACCGCCAGGTTCATGCGGTCTTCGTTTTTGTTGAATTCCAGATTCATGAGAATGTCGCAAAGCTAATCCGCAACGGGGAGAATGGATTGCATCAATCCGGCAGGTTTATTTAGCCGAAGGCCGGAGCTGAATGGGCGTTCCGGAAGCTGTTTCACACTGCCGGTACCGTTTAGACGTTTAGCTGAGTCAGCAGGGATGTACCCGTTGCGCCGTCGATCGTTTTCGTCTGTTCGTCTAATGTATCCCGGCATTCGTCTAAAGCACCCTGCTCCTGTAGCGTCCGGATCAGTACCTTTCGGCCCTATTTAAGGGGATTCTCCCGTTTAAGGGGCGGCTTTGACCTACCACAATGTTGCTGCCCCGTTACCTTTGCGACACTTTCCAATTTTTCCTTTTTTCCCATTCCTTTCATGAAGCGTTTTCTCACTGCCTCGCTGCTATTGGCCGGCATAGTGCCCGCGCAGGCGCAAAACATCAAATTCACGGAGTATGATCTGCCCAACGGGCTGCACGTGATTCTCCACGAAGACCACAGTACGCCGATCGTGGCGACTTCGGTGATGTACCACGTAGGTTCCAAAAACGAAGATCCGCAACGCACCGGCTTTGCGCACTTCTTTGAACACCTGCTGTTCGAAGGCTCCGACAATATCAAGCGGGGCGAGTTTATGAAAATCGTACAGGGCGCCGGTGGCCAGCTCAATGCCAACACCACCCAGGACCGTACGTTTTACTACGAAGTGCTGCCGTCCAATCAGCTGGAGCTGAGTCTGTGGATGGAAGCCGAGCGGATGCACTACGCCAACATCGATACATTGGGTCTGGAAACGCAGCGTAAGGTGGTCAAAGAAGAAAAAAAGCAGCGCTACGACAATACGCCGTATGGTCAGTTGCTGAACACCGTGTACGAAAACGCCTTTACCGTGCATCCGTACCGCTGGACGCCGATCGGTAAAGAGCAGTACATCGATCAGGCCAAAATGCAGGAGTTTATGGACTTTTACCACACCTTCTACGTGCCCAACAACGCAGTACTGGTACTTGGAGGCGATTTCAATCCGGAAACCGCCAAGCAGTACATCGCTAAATATTTCGGTGCCATTCCACGCGGCACAAAAGCCATTCCGCAGCCCACGGATCTGGTAGAGCCGAAACGCAGTGCTGAAAAGCGCGTAACGTTCTACGACAACATCCAGTTGCCAGCCGTTATCGTAGCGTACAACACGCCGAAAGCAGGCAGCCAGGATATGTATGCGATCGACCTGCTGACTAACCTGCTGTCGCAGGGTAAAAGCTCCCGTTTCCAGCAGCAGATCGTTGAAAAGCAGCAAAAAGCCCTTCAGGCGGCCGCCTTCGCCGTTCCAAACGAAGATCCGGGCGTAGCCATGATGTTTGCCATTGCTAACATGGGTGCCAAGCCGGAAGAACTGGAGAAATCCATGCTGGCTGAAATCGAGCGCGTAAAAACTTCTGGTCTGACCGACGCCGAGTACGCCAAACTGATGAACAATGCTGAATCTGACTTTGTACAGCAAAACCAGAAAACATTGGGCGTTGTCACCAACCTGGCTACGTACTACACGTTCTTCAAAGACGCCAACCTGATCAATACCGAACTGGATCGCTACCGCAAGATTTCCAAAGACGATCTGAAGCGGGTGGCCAACCAATACTTTACACCTCAAAACCGGTTGGTAGTCTACTACCTGCCGAAGTCTGAACAGAAAAAATCCTAAGTCCTCCGACACATCCAACAAACATGAAAAAGATTACCTTAAGCATTGCTGCTTTTTCCTTCTTGCTGTCGGCAGGCGCCCAAACCCTCGACCGCAGCATTCGTCCCAAAGCCGGTGCGGCACCAGTGGTCGCGATCGGTAAATCCGAATCCTTTACGCTGCCCAACGGACTGAAAGTATTTGTGGTCGAAAACCACAAGCTGCCAACCGTAGCGTATTCCATGCAGCTGGACATCAATCCGGCGCTGGCCCGCACCAAGGCCGGTATGGAAGACATTTTCAGTGAAATGCTGACCTCCGGTACCACGACCCGCTCTTCCGAAAAGCTGGCGCAGGATATGGATATGATTGCCGCCCGGATCAGTGCCACCAACGAGGGCATGTACGGTGCTGCTTTGAAGCGCCACCAGGCCAAATTGCTGGAACTGATGGCCGATATCGCCATGAACGCCAAGTTTACGCAGCCGGAACTGGACAAAACCAAAACCCAGATGCTTTCCGGAATGGAAGCGGGCAAGAACGAGCCGGATGCGATGCTGGAAAACGTAACCAGCGTAGTTAACTACGGCGCTGCGCACACGTATGGCGAAGTAGCGACCCCGGCAACCGTAGGTGCCGTGAATCTCACCGACCTGAACAACTATTACAAGACGTACTACCGTCCCAATGTAGCCTATATGGCTGTGGTGGGTGACATTACCGTAGCCGAAGTGAAGCCGTTGCTGGAGAAATACTTCGGCAAATGGCAGCAGGGCTCCGTACCGAGCGCTACCTATACGGTTGCTCCGGCACCTACCGGAACCGACGTTGTATTCGTACCGCGCGATGCTGCTGTACAAAGCGTATTCAACATCACGTATCCGCTGGATCTGAAACCCGGCACCGCTGATGTCATCAAGGCACAGGTAGCCAACTCCGTACTGGGCAATGGTTCTCAGGGCCGTTTGTTCCAGAACCTGCGGGAAGGCCATGGCTGGACGTATGGCGCCTACAGCGGTATCGATGTAGACCCACGCGTGGGCAACTTTACGGCCTATGCCAAAACCCGCAATGCAGTAACCGATTCAGCCATCAGCGAAACGTTGATGGAGATGCAGAAACTACGCAACGAACCGGTCAGCGCGTCCGATCTGCAGGCCATCATCGCCAGCATGAGCGGCTCGTTTGCCATCGGACTGGAAGATCCGCAGCGCGTGGCCCAGTATGCCATCAACACCGAGCGTTACAAACTGCCTAAAGATTATTACGCCAACTACCTGCGTACCCTCGCAACGGTTTCGAGCAGTGATGTGCAGACGATTGCCCGGCAATATATCCGTCCGGAAAATGCACACATCATTGTCGTAGGCGACAAAACCGATGTGGCACCTAAACTGGCCCGCTTTGCATCGAACGGCAAGATTGATTACCGCGACAACTACGGCAATCCAATCGAGGTGCATGTGGCTACGGCTGCTCCGTCGAGCGTAACGGCTGCCGATGTGATGAAGAAGTACGTAGCGGCTCTGGGTGGTGAAAGCGCTATCAAAGGCCTGAAAAGCATCAAGACCACCTATACGATGGAGATGCAGGGCATGAAGATGGAACAGACCGAAATTAAGCAAGGCGGCAAAATGAAGTCAGTTATGGCAATGAACGGCTCCCCGATGGGCGGTCAGACGTATGACGGCACCAAGATGTACGCCGAGCAGATGGGTCAGAAGCAAGCGATCGACGATGCAGCGAAACTGGCGGAAGCTAAAGAGCAATCGGATCTCCAGGCCGAACTGCATCCGGAACAGTATGGCGTTACCCGCACCGTAAAAGGTCAGGAAGGTAACATGATCGTGGTGGAGAAACTGATGGGCAGCGACAAAACCACTGAATATTATGACGCAGCGACCGGTCTGCTGATGAAATCCTCCAGCACCGAAGAAGGTCCACAGGGTCCGACCGCTATTGTCAACGAGTTTAGCGACTATCGGGAAGTACCTGGCTCCGGCGGCTACAAGGTACCGGGCACGGTTACCATCACCGGCATGGCTCCGGTTCCGCTGACGATGAAGCTGACGACGGTAGAAGTGAACAAAACCTACCCGGCAACTGATTTCCAGTAAGGAACGTTAGTTTTCAGGAGCTTACAGAAAACAGGGGCTGTCCATACCGGACAGCCCCTGTTTTTATCTGCGCTGATCAGGCACAATAGGTCTCTGAAAGAGCATCCTGTATCCTGGCAGACTAAAAGGCACCAATAGCAGAACAGAATGCGCTCTTCGCTGAATAGTCCTAATCTATCTTAGAATAATTTTCGCCGCTTTTAATAGTGTGCTAGTCTTTCTTAAAACAAATCTCATCCGGGGTAGTACAATTCTAACTTCGATTTAAACAGGTTGGATTTGAATACGGGCGTAAAACGTTTAATTTTGATTGACAGCCCCTATAGCGCAGGGAACAATGACCGCAGGAAGCCGCACCCAATCCGTGTTTTACCCGTGCGACGTTCAGGTTCGTGGATCAAAGCCCGGAATACGGTCAACCAGTAGCAGGGCAGAACCGACAGGGTTTGCCTGAAGCGCTACAGAGCTGGTATCCGATTCAACGGGTTCCGGAATAAGCTTTACCAAACGTCTGTTTTGACACATATCTATTCCAATGTTTGTATTTCATACCCAATCGCTCTTTAAAGCCCGTGGTATCCGCAAGCCGCTGCACTGGTTGCTTCAAAATGGCTTCCCGGTATCGGCCGCCCGGGCCATCGCCCGCGAAACGTACAAGAGCCTTCCCTTGATTCATCTGGAGCGGCTGTGCAGGCTCCTCCACTGTACGCCGAATGACCTGGTTCGCTGGCAACCGCCTGAAGGCACGGTAGTGACCGGCCATCCGTTGCAACCGTTGATCGACAGCCCTTTGGCGGGCCTGGAGTGGATGAGCCGGTTGGAAGAACTGTCGCTGGATGAACTGCGGGCACTGGGCCGTAAGATTGAGGGCAGCCAGCCGGACGAATCCGCCTAGTGACTGGAAACGGCTTTGAGCCCAACGACGCTGCCGATGAGGGTACAGACAAAAAACAACCGCCAGAAGGTAGCCGGCTCTTTGAAATAGAAGATACCGATCAGGGCCGTTCCTACGGCACCTATGCCAGTCCATACCGCATAGGCCGTGCCCATCGGGATCGTCTGGGCAGCTTTGCTCAGCAACAGCATACTAACGCTCACCGTGACCAGGAATGCAATGGTCCAGCCGAGGTTCCGGAAATTGTTGGACAGGTTGAGGCAGGTTGCAAAGGCAACTTCAAACAAACCGCCCAGAATCAGGTATAGCCAGGCCATAACAACAGGTATTAAAGAGATAACAGCAATCGCACCTTCGGAGTCGGGTTACGGTCTGCCAAAAGAAAATCCCTTTCCGGAATGGATTCCGGAAAGGGATTTTTAAGAAACGAAGTGAATTACTGACCCGGTGTTGCAGGGGCAGCTGGTGCGGCGGGTGCCGATTGCTGCGCAGGTGCTGCCGGGGCTGTAGGGCCGCCCTGCTGAGCCGGAGCCGACTGTTGGGTAGGGGCTGCCGGTGCGCTGGAGGCCTGACGCATCTTGGGATAGGTAGCTACCGAAATCACGCAGATGGCGGCAATCAGTCCCATGGTGACCCAGGTGCCTTTCTCCATAACATCAGTAGATTGTTTAACACCCATTACCTGGCTGCCCAGCGAACCAAACGAACCGGCCAGTCCGCCGCCTTTAGGGTTTTGAACGAGCACAAAGAAAGCCAGAACTACACAGAGAATGATAATGAGTACGGCGAATAAAATACTGGTCATGGACGGTGTTGCTGCTCGATGGCAGCTATTTTTTCAGCAAAATAAGTGCTTTTTTGCGGGTTTCGCAATTGCAATTGTTCGTATACGCCAATGGCCTTTTCCCATTTCCCCTGGCCGAGGTAGATTTTGGCCATGGTTTCGGTCGTTGGGTTGCCTTCGTGGGAAATGCTTTTGACAGCCATCTCAAAAACCACTTCCGGAATTTCTTCATCTTCCTCTTCCAGCGCTGCGGCCAGCTTTCCCTTTTGCCACATGGCTTTCAGGGCTTTTTTATCTTCCTGTTCCTCGTCGGCTTTTATGCGCTTGGAATGAAAGAACCGAAGCCATTCACCAAACGAACGCATCACCATCAGATCATTTCCGGACGGTTTTTTAAGTTCGAACGGGGCGGATTCGTCTACGATGGAAACGCCCTGATGCTTGAAATAATCCTTGGTAAACAGCGGCTGGATAACCGGCTCGTCCGGTGATGTGGCCTCATCGGTATCCATCGGTGCGATTCCATCCATAGGTGCAATCCCGGGCGAGGGTTGTGAAACCGGTGTATTTTCCAGTTTAGCTACCGGCTCGGGCTGAACGGGTTCCGGAGTTTCTGATTCATCTTCTACAACCGGTTCCGAAGGCTGCGGAGCGCTTTCAGTTATCGGTTCTTCCGGTTCAGACAGTACTTCCGCTTCGGTCTCCACTTCGTCAATCGGCTCTGGTTCGGACGAAACGGTTTCCGGAACAATGGATGTTTCCCCGGGTTCCGGAAGATGGGGTTCAGGATTTGATTCTGCTTCTGCAGGTTCCGGAACGACCGCTTCTACGGTCTTTAGTTTCTCGACCCAGTAATGCAGCAGCACCGGATTGACCCCAAAGAAATGAGGCAGTTCACGCAGCGCGGCACCTTCATCATCCAGCAGCCGGCGTAGCGCCTGTAAGGGCAGGAAATACGGATAGTCGTCGGCCAGGCTATGCAGTTGGGCCTTTCCCGCTTCATCAAGCGTCATGTTATGAGCATTCCGGAGGGAAAAAGGTGAACTACTTTGCATAAACAGGTGCGAATTTACCAATTCACAAACGCTTTGTTGAAAATATCATCGGCCAGCTGGGCACCGATGTTGTCAATCAGGCTTGCTTCAACCGATTGAAGCGTCTGGGTAGCCGAGAAATCGGTGAACCGGGTAAAGGTTTGATTAAAGGACGCTTTCGGATCGGGGCGGTTTTTAAAGTCGACGGCTACAGAGATCGTGAGGCGGTTCTGCGTAGCAATCTGGGTGTTTTGAACCCCCGTAACGGTGACTTCATAGGCCGTGATCACGCCGGAAAGATTATAATCAGCATTGTCAGTACTAACGGGTGCCAGTCCGGTCTGCGAGAGAATCCGGGACCGGACTTTTTCCGTCAGCGCGGCATTAAGCGTCGGCGATACATACCGGGCGCGGTTTTCGAACACCTGAATCCGGATGGTTTTTCCGGAAATACTGGCGCCGCTCAGGCTATACACCCCACAGCCGCTCAACGGCAGACAGGCGATAGCCAGCAGAAAAACAGAAAACAAACGCATGGATGGGAGCAAACGGGGCGCAAATATATTGCAGCTTCCGGAAGAGCTGTTTAGTCGGTGATATCGTACTCTTTGATCTTCCGGTACAAGGTACGTTCTGAAATTCCCAATTCGGAGGCTGCATCGCGCCGCCGGCCCCGATGCTTGCGCAAGGCTTTTATGATCAGTTCTTTTTCCACATCACTGATCGAAAGCGATTCTTCCACCTCCTGCGCGTCTTCATGAGCGGCGGTTGATACAGGTGTCAGTGCAGCCGATGGCAACCGGTTCAAGGGCGTCGGATACGAAGGAGCGGCATACCCTCCGTTGGGAGGCGCCGGATAGGAATTGAGCATGGTTTCCGGAACCGGACCATTTGGGGTACCGGTCATCCCGAACAACGCTTGTTTGAGATCGTTGAGATCCCGTTTAAGGTCAAAAAACAGCTTGTACAGGATATCGCGCTCTGTGGCGGTAAACTCCTGGCCGGCCTGGCTGGTACTGAGGCTGCTGATAGCCGGCAACGACAGATTCTCAGAGATGGCTTTGGCCTGTGGCAGAAACCGTTCCAGGGCTGTGCCGGTAACTACGCGATCTGTTGACAACACAGACACCTGCTCGGCAATGTTTTTCAGTTCGCGGATATTGCCCGGCCACGGATACTGAAGCAGCATCTGTTGGGCAGAGGCGTCCAGCTGGATTCCCGGCGTGCGGTATTTATCGGAGAAATCGGCGGCAAATTTCCGGAACAGCAATAAGGTATCTTCCTGGCGGTCGCGCAGGGCCGGCACCCGGATGGGCACCGTGCTGAGACGGTAATACAGATCTTCCCGGAACTTGCCGGTGCGGGTAAAATCGAGCAGATCGCGGTTGGTGGCGGCAATCACCCGGACGTTGGTTTTCTGCACTTTCGACGAGCCTACACGGATGAATTCTCCGGTCTCCAATACGCGAAGCAACCGGGCTTGGGTGCCGATGGGCATCTCGCCGATTTCATCCAGAAAGATGGTTCCGCCATTGACCGTTTCGAAATATCCTTTACGGGCATCAACGGCGCCGGTAAAAGCTCCTTTTTCATGGCCGAAGAGTTCCGAGTCGATGGTGCCTTCCGGAATGGCGCCGCAGTTTACGGCGATAAACGGGTTGTGTTTGCGGGGCGACAGGGCATGGATAATGGCGGAAAAGGCTTCCTTACCTACCCCACTCTCTCCTGCAATCAGTACGGTAAGATCGGTACCGGCAACCTGGTTGGCCACTTCGAGGGCATGGTTGAGCGCAGGTGCGTTGCCGATGATCCCGAAGCGGGATTTAATACTTTGAACGTCCATAGGGAACCGCAAAAGTATCAAAGAGACTAAAGATGACCAGCAGAAGCTGAATGAAGATGGTTCAATGGCTCCAATCCGACTTCCGGGCGCAGGTACGTACGCGTATCCGGTTGTATCCAAAAGGCCTTCCGGAACGCTATACCAATACGCCACGGAGCGTAGCCTGTGTAGCATCGGTGATACGCACCTGCGCATAGCTACCGGGCTTTAGATCTGTCTCGTTTTTAGCAAACACCACACGCTTGTTGTCGTCACTGCGGCCCGTCCACTCGTCTGCCCTTCGTTTACTGGTATTTTCAATCAGGACCGTTACCACCTTGCCGATTTGCGCCTGATAGCGCTGCCGGCTATTTTCATTCTGAATGACAATGATTTCTTCCAGCCGGCGTTGTTTAACGTCTTCCGGAATATCATCGGCAAAACGGCGGGCGGCCAGCGTGCCGGGGCGCTCACTGTAAGAAAACATATACGCCAGATCGTACCCTACCTCGCGCATCAGGTTGAGCGTATCCTGGTGTTCGGCTTCCGTTTCGGTGCAGAACCCGGTAATCACATCGGTACTCAGGGCACAGCCCGGCATGATTTCCCGGATGCGGCGCACTTTGTTGAGATACCATTCACGGGTATAGGTGCGGTTCATCAGTTGCAGCACCCGGGTGTTGCCGCTTTGCACCGGCAGGTGGAGGTATTTGCAGATGTTATCGTACCGGGCCATCGTGTGCAGCACCGCGTCGGTAATGTCTTTTGGATGCGAGGTAGAAAACCGGACGCGCAGCAGAGGCGAAATCAACGCGACCCGTTCCAGCAGACCGGCAAAATCAACCGTTTCATCTCCGGCATACCAGTGATAGCTGTCTACGTTCTGACCCAGTAAGGTCACTTCGCGGTAGCCGCTATCGAACAGGTTCTGACACTCGGCTACGATCGAATGCACTTCGCGGCTGCGCTCCCGTCCGCGGGTAAACGGCACTACGCAGAACGAGCACATATTGTTGCATCCCCGCATGATCGACACAAATGCCGAAACGCCATTGGTATCAAGTCGAACCGGGGCAATGTCCGCATAGGTTTCTTCCCGGCTCAGCAACACATTCACGCCCTTTTGTCCGCTTTCCGCTTCCTGAATCAGTTCCGGAAGCGTGCGATAGGCATCGGGACCGATCACCAGATCCACCAGTTTTTCTTCCTCCAGAAACTTAGCTTTGAGTCGCTCGGCCATACAGCCCAGTACCCCAACCAGCATTCCGGGGCGGTGCTTTTTGTAGCCTTTGATATGCATTAGCCGGTGTCGCACCGTTTGCTCGGCCTTTTCGCGGATAGAGCAGGTATTGAGCAGCACCAGATCCGCTTCTTCCACATTGCGGGTGGCACCGAATCCTTCGCCCTGCAAGATGGAAGCGACAATTTCGCTGTCGGAGAAGTTCATCTGGCAGCCATAGCTTTCGATGTAAAACTTCTTCCGGTACTGGTTAGGGTCGCTCGCAAAAGGAGCAAACGCCTCTCCCTGACGGGCTTCATCGTGAACCTTCTCATCCGGGCGGTACAACACATCTTGCATAAGGCGCAAAATTACGGTATTGTCTACAGCCGCAACAGGTTCCGGAACGGCTGGCGCTGGTTACTTTCCACTGACTTGCACGCCGTCCGGAAGATGCTTTTTCAGGTTCAGACCATAGGTATAGTTGGTGGCAACGACCACATCGTTGGCGTCAAAATGCTTTACGATCCCATTGTCGGAAAGCGCCACCACCCAGCAGGAATTTTGGTGCTGACCATAATCAATCAGAAAAATAGCATGGCCCCGTCCGAGTGGGGTATCGACCAGAATCGTAGGGTTGAGTTGCAACATCATACTAAAGGCGTTTATAAAAGCGTCTGGGTGGCAACATTCCGAAACCGTGCCCAGCCAATGGTTTGTAGAATGCTTAGAATCAACTTTTTAGAAAAATCTCTACAGTCTGCTGGTGGGCAATCGTTTTTGTTCCGGTTTTCGGTGCGGAGGGCTGACGGCAGAAAATCGGTTTTGCATTTAAACTTTTGCGCCAAGCTGTACTCAGAGGAATCGGTTTTGCAGTCCCTGTTTGACCGGCAGGCTGGCATTATTCTTATAACTCACTTTTTCAATCTTCTTCTCTTTTAACCTCTCTTCTGTTTATGAACAACATGAAAACCCTGGGCGTTGCCCTTCTTGCTGCCACCACACTGGGTACTACCAGCTGTGATTCGTCCCGTCAAATGAGCAATCAAAACAAAGGTGTGCTGATTGGCGCCGGTTCCGGAGCGGCTGTAGGCGGTGTTATTGGCCGCATTGCTGGCAATACTGGCCTGGGTGCTATTATTGGTGGTGCTGTAGGTGGTGTGACTGGTGGTGTAATCGGTCGCCGGATGGATAAGCAAGCCAAAGAAATCGAGCAGTCCGTACCAGGCGCCAAAGTAGAGCGCGTAGGTGAAGGCATCGTGGTTGAGTTCAGCGATGCGGTTCTGTTTGGTACTAACCAAAGCAGCATCTCTCCGAACGCGGCGTCCACCCTCAACAAGCTGATCACTGTTCTGAGCAACTATCAGGATACCAACCTGGAAATCGATGGTCACACTGATGACCGCGGTACCGATCAGTACAACCAGCAGTTGTCTGAAAAGCGCGCCAACTCGGTTGCAGGCTACCTGCGCAGCAATGGTGTTGCATCCAGCCGGATCACCACCAAAGGCTACGGTGAAATGTATCCTAAATACGATAACACCACTGCCAGCGGACAGGCCGGTAACCGTCGGGTCGAATTCCAGATTACTGCCAACGAAAATATGAAGCGTGACGCTGCCCGCGAGGCGGGTCAGTAAGCTTCCGGAATGTTAGACTTTAGTAGAAAGGGCTGTTTGAATATTCAAACAGCCCTTTTCGGTGCTACTTATGGTCTCAGGAATTAGTTTCGAGACATATAATAGGTACAGTTGGTTGTTACCTGGGTGGTATTATTTTTCTTGAATATCGTCAGGTTCAATGCAATGCCACTACCCGACTGTCCGGTGTTAAGATAGCCATATCCGGAATACGTGCTACCCATCAGCACCTGATTAGGAATATTTATTTGTGACATCCGGCAACTGATCAGGCACATCAGCGCGCTGTTGTTGTTTTCAAAATTGTTGATGTACATCGTATCCCCTCCGGTGCCATTTTTAGAAAGGGTATTCTCGAAACTGGCAGCGCCCCCACTGCAGGTGGACGTTGTCCGGTAGGGAGTGCCGGTCAGGTAACCGGAGCAGGAGGTATCTCCCTTGACCTTTATAGTAAAGCTGTATTCCTGGGCTTTTCCGGTATCCGCCTTTGCTGATAGTTTGATTGGATAATCCCCATTAGCAGCGCCTTCGTAATAGAAGATGGCATTGGTCGAAAAATCAGGATATCCACTTGAGATCGGCATGGTATCACGGATACCCTGCGGAACACCGGATAATTGAAGGGTAACTTTTTGAGACTCGCCATGATCATATACAACCTGCAAAGGCATATAGACAAGAGATGGGTTGCCAAAAGGCGTTTTTTCAAACGTCAGATCACTGATGCCCGAAACCCGAAATGCCGGACGGTAGGGTTCGCCGGCCACATTGACAGTCGTATATTCCTTGGTACAGGAAGCCAATACGGTTACGGCAGCTGCAACCGCCAGAAGTTGGGTTTTCATTCTAAAGAAAAGTTTCCTCAAACATAATCTGCATTTCTGCTTTATACAAGCGCACCTTCTTTCTGGCGTCTTCTGCCCTATCTTCGCCCCGCTTTTTCTTACCTTTTTCTATCCCGCTTTATAAAAGCACGTCCTAATGAACCTCCACGAATACCAGGCAAAAGAACTGCTGAAGAAATACAACGTCCCTACGCAGGAAGGCGTAGCTGTAGAAACCGCCGACGAAGCTGTGGCTGCCTATGAGCAGATGGCGACTGCCAATGGCACCAAGTTCGCCGTTATCAAAGCGCAGATTCACGCCGGTGGCCGTGGAAAAGGTGCTATGAAGGAAGTCCCGGAGCAGAATGGTGTAAAAGTGATCAAGAGTGCTGAAGATGCCCGCACCGTTGCACAGAACATCCTGGGCAACACCTTAGTGACGATCCAGACCGGCGAGAACGGCAAAAAAGTAAACAAGATCCTGGTAGCCAAGGATATGTATACGGACGGCCCCAGCGAGCGCAAAGAATTTTACCTGTCTATTCTGCTGGACCGTGCCAAAAAGCAAAACGTCATCATGTACTCTACCGAAGGCGGTATGGACATTGAAGAAGTAGCCCACAGCACGCCGGAGAAAATTTACAAGGAGTGGGTTGCACCGGGCCAGAAATTACAGGGCTTCCAGGCGCGGAACATCGCGTTCAACTTCGGACTCAGCGGTGAAGCATTCAAAAACATGGTGAAATTCGTCACCAACCTGTACGATGCGTATGTAGGACTCGACTGCGCTATGCTGGAAATCAACCCGCTGTTCAAAAGCGCGGACGATAAAGTATATGCCGTAGACTGCAAGATGAATATCGATGACAACGCCCTGGGCCGTCATAAAGATGTAGAAGCGTTGCGCGATAAATCTGAAGAAGATCCTACCGAGGTAGAAGCTTCTGAAAGCAACCTGAACTATGTAAAGCTCGACGGAAACGTAGGCTGCATGGTAAACGGTGCCGGTCTGGCGATGGCGACGATGGATATGATTAAGCTGGCGGGCGGCGAACCAGCCAACTTCCTGGACGTAGGCGGTACAGCCAACGCGCAAACGGTAGAAGCCGGCTTCCGGATCATCATGAAAGATCCGGCTGTAAAAGCGATTCTCATCAACATCTTTGGTGGTATCGTACGCTGCGACCGCGTAGCACAGGGTGTGATTGATGCCTATAAAAACATGGGCGACATCACGATTCCAATCATCGTACGTCTGCAGGGTACCAACGCCGAAGTAGCCAAAGAGCTGATCGACCAAAGCGGCCTGAAAGTGCAAAGTGCCATTCAGCTGAGCGAAGCCGCTGATCTGGTTCAAAAAGCACTTAACAACTAATTCCTTTTAGAGTCATTCTAAAAAAGCTTCCGGAAATTTCCGGAAGCTTTTTTATTGGGTTTAATTCCGGAACCAAAGCCGCTCAGACTACCTACCAGCTACCTGGGATTCTGCACTTTCCAAAGGCGGAACCCAAACTGCTACTGCTTATCCGGTCTTTCTAATGATTCTGTTTCAACAGCAGTCTTTTGAGTCCCTCCACATAGCGCATCTGCGGCAAAGGCTCGCCTGCCATTAGGGCGGCAAAATGCTCGGCACTGATTTCCTCGATGTGTAGCATGTATTCTGTGTTCGTACCGACCTGTGCAAAAAAATCGGGTACTGTTTCCAGCTCCAGGACTACAGGTTCACCATTTTTCAGGAGCGGAGCCTTGTGGGTATCATCACCGGTAAGCTCCAACAGGCCCACAGCGGCATAGTCTCCCAGAGACGTATGGCCGGGCCTGAAATCGGTCTTGGAATACAGCATCAGGGCCGCATCATGCGGTATACCATTTGCATCTTTAACTGTAATGTAGTGCTCGATGATCGGGCAATCGGGATTGGTAATGACCCGGTTGTGCATGGCAGGCTTGTACACGACCTTGTTGCAAGGCTTAAAGCCAAAGGTAGCATAGGTATAGGTCCGCAGGCCGGCATTGTACCGGCTGATCACATGCCAGAGTTCATGCGCGACCAGATGCGTGGAAATGGGCTGCGCGGTGGGATTCAGCATGATACGGGCTGCACGCGTCCAGCCTTCGGCGCCAAACTCTTCTACGGCCGTCGTTTTAATCAGTTGAATGGTATCCGGAAGATGCAGGTCCAACCGGTCAGCCGTTGCTTTTTTATCAAGAGCTGTAAAGGCAGCTTGGAGTGATGCAACTTCGGTAGCAGACCAGTTCCGCACGTTGGCCGCAGATGCAGCCAGGTAATCGGCCTCCGTAGCGTCGGAACGGCCCAGCCGGACTGCACGATCGAATGGGGTGTGTTCGGCGGTATAGGCATCGGGCTGCTTACTGAGATCTGCTGCGTCGGCACTGTCCAATAAGGCAATGGTGCTCTTTCCAAAGGGGAAATAAGTGGTACGGGCCGTAAGCGTACAGGACGCAAACAGCGAAAGAATAAGAAAGCCGCAGGCGCGCATAAAGTAAGGAGCAGATGAGATGAACAACGGCTAAAAGTAAGGTTTTGCCTGCGATCAACCGGCCGCCGGATGGTTTGGAGCTACCCATTTCAAACCTTTCCGGAGGACGTGGAAGGCCAACCCGCTTAAAATTGTGTAGTCAATCTGTTAATCCGGGATCCGGGTGTTCCGGAAAAGAAGCTTCTACGGTTGCCTTGCCGCCCGCAGGCTGTACATTCGTTTTTGTGCGCCGCTTCCGTGTTGTCTGTGTATTGGTATTGATCAGCTTCGGTTTGGCAACGCTTCTTTATGCCAGTCAACCAGTACGTGCCCGGCCGGTCTTCCCGGCGATGGATTATGTGCTGGACAAGATGCCCGATGGCCGGACCCGGGTCGTGTTTCATATCCGGTATGGTGGCAATACCCTGAAAGGCTGTGTGCCCTATCTCGGTTATACCATCGATACGGTCGAAGCCTGGCTGCGAGTAACGGCCTGGTACGATATCCGGGATGTACAGGGCGGTACGGCCGCCTGCGAGCGGCGGGATACAGTCTACTATACCAAAGGACAGACAGACTCGGTACGACTGGTAACGGCCAGTATTTATCGGGACAGTCTCGAATACCCGTTTTCCAAAAATGACTGGAATCCGGCCGATAGTTTTTATTTCTTCAACCAGCAGGGCAAAGACAATGCGCCCTACTCGTTTCCGATCCGGTTGCAACCCGATCGGTCGACCGGCCGGTTTCTCATCAGCAATCCGGCCCGGTTGCCACTGCGCAGCATCGAAATCCTGACGCTGGATGGCCGGCAGGTACAGCGGGAATCCGGAAAAGCAACCGCATTCTCGACGGCCAAATTGCAACCCGGATTTTACTTTATCCGGTTTCGCTCCGACTATGGCAATCAGTTGGAAATTGCTATTGTTACCCCCTGACAATACCATCAATCTTCCGGAATCAGTCGGTGTTCAGTTCCGGTGTTGTAACCGGATTATCGGCTGCCAGTGATGCTTTTTCGTGCTCCAGCGCACTCAGGATACTGACGTTGAACTCGAAGCCCAGAAGAATGGTAAACGTGATCAGATACACCCAGACCATAAAGGCAATCAGCGTTCCAATCGAGCCATAAACCTTATTGTAATGAATGAAATTGTTAACCAGGTAAAAGAAAACCACGGTCACCAACAAACACAGAAAGGTAGCCAGTACAGAGCCCGGAGAGATAAATTTGGGTTTCCGGACTAGTGAAGAACCATACCGGTACACCATACAGATGCTGACAAATACCAGGATGGCAACCGCAATGGGCGACGCATAATGCACCAGCAGCGAGCCTCCGGTAAGCCGCAGCATGTAATCGGTCAGGTACTTGCCTTGTATCAGCAAAGCAGCGGCTGTAACCAGTACCGTTGCCAGCAGCATAAAGGTGAGCTTGATGGCAATCCAGCGGCGTTTGAGACCACTTCGTTTTTTGTATACCGGCGTTTGCTGGTCAAAAGACCGCATCAGTCCCATCATGCCATTGGAAGCAAAAAAGGCCGTCAGCAGTACACCAAAGGACAGGATAGACCCTTGCTGAGTATTCAGAAAATCCGATACTACGGAGCGGATACTGGCCGCGACGTCTGCATCCGGAAAGATGATCGGCAGCAAACTCAGAATAGTGCCTTCCACATCGTCCAGCGGTAGATATGGCACCAGAGAGAACAAAATCAGCATGGTGGGCGGAATCGCCATCAGGAAGTTGTAGGTCACCGCTGCCGAGCGCACATTGAGTTGTGCCGCCGCCAGTTGCGAGAAAAATTTTCTACCCACTCCTTTTAACGTCAATCCCCCAAATCCCGGTGGAGACGAGTTACCCACCCACCTCGCCAGGCGCGGAAGCAGTCGAGCGGCCGGCTGCACCTGAATTTCTTCAGCAGCCGGCGCGGTAGACGTCTTTTGAGGTGAGTAGTCTTTCATGAATAAATGAAACAGTCCGTTTCCGGAAGCATTCTGATCCGGAAGGGAGCCTTACAGATTTTGCAGGATAAACTGCGTCATCCGACGGTACAGCTGCAACCGGGTGAGGCCGCCATAGATGCCGTGGTTGCGGTTGGGATAATATTCACTGTCAAAATCCTTATTCCGCCGGATCAGTTCATCGGTCAGCACAACGGCATTCTGGAAATGCACGTTGTCATCAGCGGTACCGTGGATCAGTAAGAACTTGCCTTTCAGATTTTTGGCCATACTCACCGGCGCATTATCGTCATAGCCTTTGGCATTTTCGGCAGGCGTACGCATGTACCGCTCGGTGTAGATATTGTCGTAAAAGCGCCAGTTGGTCACCGGTGCGACCGCGATTGCGGCTTTGAACACATCCGGTGCCTTGAAGATGCAGGTACTGCTCATAAAGCCACCAAAGCTCCAGCCCCAGATGCCGATCCGGCTGCTGTCTACATACGGCTGTGCTGCCAGGTATTTTGCCACTGCTATCTGGTCATCGCTTTCATAACGGCCCAGTTCCAGATACGTTGCTTTTTTGAAATCGCGTCCCCGGAAACCGGTACCGGTGCCATCCACACAGACGATGATGTACCCGTTTTGAGCCAGCATCTGATGCCAGTAGTAATCGCTGCCCATAAAGGCATCCAGCACTTTCTGAGAGCCCGGACCGCTGTACTGATGCATCAGCACCGGGTATTTCTGTGTTGGATTAAAACCGGGCGGCGTAATCATCCAGCCGTTGAGGTACGAGGCCATTCCGGAAGCGGCCTTCACGGGCAGTTTCATCAGCTTGATAACACCCAGTTTTTTGGAAGATAACGCCTTTTTCAGCCCTGCGTTATCTTCCAACGTACGCACGGTTTTTCCGGAAAGCGACAGCAACCGGTAGACTGGCGGCGTAGTCAGTGTGGAGAAGCGCTCCAGGAATAAATCATCTCCGGCAGGGGTCACATCATGACTTCCGGCTTCCTGCGTCAGGGCCTGAAGCTGTTTGCCCGTCCAGGATGTGACATACAGCTGCCGATCAACCGTCTGAGGAGCTGCCAGGAAATAAATCCGTTCGCCTTTCTCATCCACCTTCACCACTTTGTCTACATCCACGCCGCGTGGCGAAAGCAGCGTGTGCCGTTTTTGCTTCCAGTCATAGCGGTACAGGCCGTTGAATCCATCGTGCTCGGAGGTATAAAACAGCAGATTTTGAACGGCTACGAAATGGCGGTTATCGCTGATCTCAACATACGCCGAGTCGGTTTCAGTCAGGAGGGTTTGTATAGCGCCGGTTTCCGGATTGGCCAGCAGGTAATCCAGCCGGTTTTGATGGCGGTTCATCCGCAGCACACACAGCTGATCAGCGCTCACCCACTCGATCCGCGGTGTGTACTCGGCGGCACCGGCTATAACGGCCCGGCTGCCGTCCTGAACATCATAGGTATGAATGGTGACGACGCTGTTGGGCGCACCGGCCTTTGGATATTTATAGCGGTATTCTTTGGTATACGCGGCTGTATCGTAGGTGGTAAAGGCAAATTCCGGAACGCGGAGTTCGTCAAACCGGTAATAAGCCAGATGCCGGCCGTCGGGCGACCATTGGAAAGCCTGTGAAAACTCAAACTCCTCCTCGTACACCCAGTCACAGTTGCCGTTAATGATGGCATTCCAGGCACCGTCTGTGGTTACAGCTACCGTCCGGTTAGCAGCCAGATCCCGGTAATACAGGTTATTGTCTTTTACAAAAGCCACTTTGCTGCCATCGGGTGAAAGCGTTGCATGAAGGATCCGTCCACTGTCTACAAACAGTTCCCGGCCCGTAGCGAGGTCGACCACAGCTGCCTGATAGCTGGTAGACCGGCGGTAGATCGGATTTCCGGATGCGTACAATAGCAGCCGTTTTTCATCGGTACTCAATGCATAATTTTCAATCGGCAACTGGCTGCCGGGAAAACGCCCCGACCACATGGTTTTGGCGTTTCCGGACCCGTCCAGATCCGTGATCAGGATGCGCGTCATGCTGTCCTGCGCCACCGAGAGGTAATGCTTTCCATCGCGGGTCGCCACAAATCCAGGGACTGAAGCGGCCCGGAAGGTGCCTTTCTGCCAGATTTCTTCCAGCGTAATCATATCCGTTTGTGCCTGTGCCGGCATGCCTGACAGGCAAAGACATAAAGCAGCAAAAACCAGTTCCGGAAGCGTCCGTAATTGCGGGCAGCGGTGCAGAAAAGCCATCATGTGGCAAAGCTGCATTAAATAACCCAAAGGAGCGCGAAAACCTTCTTTAGGTGCCGTTCATTTTTCCTGAATCAATTCTTTCTGCACATCGGGAAAGCCAGATAACGATGTTCGTTTCGGAAGCAGAAGTTTGTAGGGAACGCTAGCCTCCGATTGTAGCATTGATACCGCGGTCGATCAGCGCTTCACAGCATGGACGCAACGCCTCAAAACTGCCATTTTTCACGGCGTACTTTCCTTTCATGTGAATAATCATCGCGCACTGCTCCGCCTGTTCGGGCGAATGGTCGCAGATTTCGATCAGCGCTTCGATTACATGATCAAAGGTGTTGACCTCATCATTCCAGACAATCAGGGCATGGGCTTCAGTAGGCTCCATCGCCTCTAAAACAGCAACATCCGGTTCTTCCTGTAGTTTGCGGAAAGGTTGCGAGGCGGCGGGTACGTTCAACAGTCGGTTCATATACGCAAGGGTTCATTTCAGCAGGAAGAGCACCGTACTTTTGAGAAGTACACCGATTCACTTTCTTCCTTGTTTCAACGCAAAAATACAGCAGAGCTGACGCGTACTGCGCAGCAACATGCAACGCAATTGTTACCAATCGTTCTGGTGCTTGAAAATGTACGCTCGATGCACAATGTAGGCTCTGTATTCCGGACCTGTGATGCATTGGGACTGGAAGCACTCTACCTGGTTGGCTATACGCCGACGCCGCCTCACCGCGACATTCAGAAGGCAGCTTTGGGTGCTACCGAGACGGTTCGGTGGCAGCATTTCGAGGAGATTCAGCCGGCACTGGAAGCCCTCCGTCAGGAAGATTATCAGATCCTGGCGGCCGAACAGGCCCATGGCGCAACCTGGTTGCAGCAGTTTGAGCCGGTAGCCGGCGAACGACTGGCTATTGTATTCGGCAATGAGGTCACCGGTGTGAGCGATGCCGTTTTAGCGGTAGCAGACCAGTGTCTGGAGATCCCGCAGGCGGGCAGCAAGCATTCCTTCAACATCAGCGTATCGGCAGGCATTATTGGCTGGGAACTGGTCCGAAAGCTGCGTTCTTAAATTTTTGGGCCGTTCTTCCGGAAGAACGGCCCAAAACAAAGTATTACGAAGTGGCTGCCGGACGGTCAGAATCCGGTTTGGAATCGTTGGCCGGTTTCTCAGTCGGACGCTTGCGTTCGGGCCGGTTTTGCTTGGGCTTCCGGTCGCCTTCCGGTTTGGGAGCGCCTCCCGGAGCAACTGCCTTAGGGGAACCGGTTTGCGAACGCGATTGCTGTGGCCTGGAGCTTTTTTCAGAGGTTGCTTTTCTGGAGACCGGCTTTTCGTTCGGCGCCTGAAGTTGTTTGGACGCGTCTTTTTTCGCTTTTTTATGCTTTTTGTTAGAACGCTCCAGCGAACGTAGGGATACCTGTCCTACGTCATTTACAAACGCGCTGTCGGCTTCAGTGGTTTTGCTGGCCGCCGTTTCAATCTCGATCGCACCCAGCTCTTCCGGACGGGTACCTTCTTTATTGAGCGCCTGGATTTCACGAACCCGGTCCAGCGTCAGTGGATACTGCCGTGAAGAACCCGGTAGCGTATACCACATCAGGTTCCGGAAGATATCTTTCTTCTGTAAGTAAGCCAGCCCTTTGGCGACTTCCAGTTTTTCAGCACCCGAAGGAAATCCTTTGAGCGCATCCATGTATGTATCCAGTTCGTAGTTGAGGCAGCATTTCAGCCGACCGCACTGGCCGGCCAGTTTTACCTGATTGATGCTCAGGTTCTGGTAGCGTGCTGCACCGGTATTGACCGCTTTGAAATCGGTGAGCCAGGTGCTGCAACACAACTCGCGGCCACAGGACCCGATCCCGCCGACCTTCCCGCTTTCCTGCCGTGGACCGATTTGTCGCATTTCTACCCGTGCCTTGAATTCTGTGGCATACGAGCGGATAATCTCGCGGAAGTCGATACGCTGCTCTGCGGTATAATAGATCGTAACCTTTTTACCATCCGCCTGTATTTCGACCTCTGCAATCTTCATATCCAGTCCTGCGCTCCGGGCCATCGCACGGCTGCGCACCAGAAATTCCTGCGTACGGGCTTTCTGCACCTGAAGCAATTCCTGATCTTCTTCTACGGCCAGGCGCAAAATCTTTTTCAGGTCCTGCTCCTCGGTAACGCCGTATTTTTTCATTTGCAGCTTCACCAGCTCACCCGTCAGCGAGACCATGCCCACATCGATGCCACTGGTCCCTTCGACCACCACACTGTCACCTTTTTCGTAAAACGACTCGCTGGTATTCCGGAAGAATTCTTTCCGGCTGCCTTGATTGAAACTGATTTCCAGAATCGGGTACGGTCGAAGGCCATCGTAGAGCGGCAGACCGGCCAACCAGTCATACACATTCATCTTGTTGCATCCACCGGAGCTACAGCCGCCGTTGCTTTTGCAACCCGCTGGTTTGCCATCGGCCGTACGGGTGCCGCAATTGCCACATCCCATAAAAATAAGTATTTTATATATCTCGGTTTATCAAACTATACGTGATAACCGGAACAGTCAGAAATAAGAAGAAACGGGTAAAGTTACGGCCTGTCAGCCACTTTACCGTGCGGCTTTTCAGCCGGTCTGGTACACAATCCGACTTAGCTGAATGCCCAGTCCGTGCAACACTATTTTAGACGAAGCATTGCCGGAAATCCGGTGACTGGCAGTCGCTATCGACTCACTCAAGGCCGCGATGCGCTCGGCATCTATACTTTTATGCTGGGCCAGCCGCCGGATAAAATCGCCTTCTTCCGCTGGCAGCAAAACCGGAGCATCCGGCGCATAGTGGTGCAACAATGCAGCCTGCAACAGGTGATTGGAGTAGCTCAGAAAGTCCTTGATCATCTCCCGGCCCTTCTTGGACAGTTGCTCCGCAAAGGCAGTCAGCACCAGTCCTTTGTTGGTAAAGATGGCATTGAACCAGTTCCGGAAGTCGGGAAACAAATCTTGTTCAGCACCGTTGGCCAGCCGGATGGCCTCTGCAAACGAGCCTTCCGCTGTAATGGCTGCCAGACTTGCCGAACGGGTATCCTCTACCAACCCTTGTTGCTGAAGGCCTGCGATCAGTTCCGGAACGGTAAGTGGTGGCAGTCTCACAGTCTGCACCCGACTCAGAATAGTTGCCAGAATGCCTTCCGGATGGCTGCTTACAAAAATGAGGTGGGTATCTGCCGGTGGTTCTTCAATCATCTTAAGCAGCCGGTTGCCTTCCTGATGCAGATAGTCTGCACCCCAGAGTATCAACACTTTTTTGCCGCCCTCGAAAGGCTTAAAGCTGATTTTCCGGATAATATTGTCACATTCAGCCACATTGATATTGCCTTGCTTGTTGCCGGCCTCCAAGACCTGTAGCCAGTCGTAGACAGCACTGTAAGGGGATGCCTGTACAAATTTCCGGAACTCGGCCGTGAAGAAATCGGCAGTCAGGTTTTCACTTTTAACCTTCTCGGGCTTGATAAACGGATATGAAAAATGCAGATCTGGATGTTCCATCCGGGTCACTTTCCGGCAACCGGTACACTGCCCACACGAGTCTGTAGGATTCGGCTGTTCACAAAAAAGGTATTGCGCAATGGCCAGCGCCATGGGTAAGCCGCCGGTACCGGGACGCTCAGCCAGAAGCATCGCATGAGGGAATCTTCCGGCTTGGATGGCATGCAAGATGCCTTCTTTGGCGCGCTGCTGACCTATGATCTCCTGAAACTGCATACAAACAAGGTGCTTCGGAACAAGTTACAACTGGGTGCGCTTCCAGACTACTGATTTACCAATCAAAGAAAACCCAACAAATCCCCGCAGCGTCATCTGCTCGGGCGTGTTCACGGTGAGCTTACAGTCATAGGTTTTACCGCTGCTGGGATCATAGGCTTTCCCATCGCCATACTCATTCTTTTCTTCATGACGCAGCCCGCTAAGGATAACCAGCCCCATGACCGGACGACTTTTAAAAGCGTCGTTGGGGTTATGAATGTCCAGTTTGGGTTTCCCGTCGCGGTTGGGTTCTTTAAGCCAGACCAGTTTGCCGGCGTAAGTACCGGTAATGGTTTTAAACACCTGAATTTTGGAATTGCCTTTATCATTAATCCAATACCCATCCGGCGAATAGCTCTGGGCAGCTGCCAGTTGAGTCATCACCAGTGCGCTTCCGGTCAACAATCCTTTGGCCGATCCTGAAAGAATGGATTTCATAGCTCATTTTCAATAGTTCCCCTTTAGCCCGAAAATTGCTTTTCGAAAAAGGAACCAGCGTAGCAATGCTATCCCACGCTGCGATTGCGGCGCCACCAGATCAGGCCGATCGAAGCCAATGCGATCAACGGCACTGAGGCCAGGTAAATAATGCCGCCATTGAGGCCGCGGGCACTGCCCTCGCCCAGGTCAGATGCCGTCTTGGTACACACGCTACAGCCCTGTGCGAAACCGGGTGCAGCCAGCAGGACCAACGTCAAAATCAGGATTCCGGAAAAAACCGTTTTCATAGACTTAAAGGTACGACAGACTGCTTTTAGGATTGGATCTGTAATTGGTTAATTAAATCCTGCAAAAGTGCTGTCTGATCACCGTGTATCCGGACGTTTAAAAACCAGATCTAATTGGTGTAATAGGGACTGATAAGAAGATAGATAACCGGGCCGGTGACACTTACATAAAACCACAACGGCCAGGTGTAGCGGGCCAGTTTCTTGTGCCGGTCATACTCACCGGTCAAGGCCCGATAGGCGGTAAACAGAATAAACGGCAGGATGATAGCAGCTAGGATGATGTGCGTAATCAGTAGGATAAAGTACACCAGCCGAAGACTGCCTACAGCTGCTTTTTCCGCAGCATCGACCACGCCATCGAGATTGCGGTCTCCGAACAGGGTTTCACCGGCCAGCAGATGGTGCGCGATGTACGACAACAGAAACAAAACCGAACACACAATCGCGGCCATCATTACATTCCGGTGAGCCACAAACTGTTTTTTCCGGACCAGATACAACCCGGCAATCAGCAGCAGCGATACGATAGTGTTGATCACCGCATTGATCTGTGCAAACACATGGCTGCTGAATCCGAGGTCGGCCTCTACTTTAATTTTGGAGAGCAGCGCTACAGCCAGAAATACAATTACGGAGACGGTCAGAATAATCGTCCGCGCCTGTCGGTCCGATTTAGGAAGTACCGGTTTGAGCATACGTTCAATAGATAGTAGACAGTGGATAGTGGACAACTATCCGTTGCTAGTTGTTTTTGCGTTCTTTTTCCAGCGCCAGCAGCACAATATCGTCGGCGCATTTTTTGACCTGAACGGGATCCAGCCCGTCGTAATACCCCCGGATATGACGGTGCTTATCCAGCAATACAATGGTCTGGCTGTGCATCAGATCATCCATACCACCGCTGCCGTCGCCTCCGGATAGCTTTAGCTGGTTGCGCAGGTAGTCATTGGAAGGCCCTTTGGCAGCATTGATAAACCACCACCGGTCTGGATTGGCCTTATAACGGCTGGCATAGTCGCGCAATACCGGCACCGAATCCTGTTCGGGCATCGTAGTGATCGACACCAGCTGCATCATGGTATCGTTGCTTCGCTGAGCCGTTCTCCGGAATGCTTTCTGGATGAGTGCCAGATTGGTATTCAGCTTGGGGCAGACACTGGTACAGGTGGCAAAAAAGGCGGTCACAGCCACCACTTTACCACGCAGACTTTCGTTGATCGAGACTGCCTCACCCATCTGGTTGGTACCCGTCAGGTCCGGAATCGTACGCCAGAGCGTATCTCCCGGCTGAAGCACCCGTTCAACGCCGTAGTGACCCGGCATCTGGATGTGATCCTTCTTTAAGAGTTTGGCTATTGCAAAAAAGGAAAGCGGTAGCAATGCTGCTACCGCAATCCCTAAAATAAACTTTTTATTAGACCGTTGCTGGGCCATAACAAGACGGCAGGTGGTTAACGAAATGCCGGAGACTGCGTGGGAGCTGGTTTGGGAGAATTGGCCGGAGTGGTTTGTTCCGTCGTTTTGCTACCCGGACGCGTGATATCGGTGGTATTCATCCGCAACCAGAAGCTGCCATCTGCCAGGAAGGCGATGATGAACCAGATAAACAGCACCATCGGCATCATGATCATCACGATGAAGTTTTTAAACTCATCTCCCAAGTGCATAAATACCCGTACGATGTACGCCGCTTTCAGCAGCGTCATCACCACGAAAATGGTATTGCGGATGCCTACGTTCATGCCTTTGTAATGGCCGTAAAGACCCAAGCCAACTTCAACGATCGTAACGATCGCCAACAGCAGCGTGACTTTCCAGATGCGACGAACCTGCGCTTTGGAGGCTTCGCTCTGCAACTCGCTGGGATGGTGATGGGCCATTACGCCGGAATACAGCTTGGACTGATCCCCTTCGTAAAGCGTTTGGGCGGTATCGGTATGCGGATTTTGCATAAAAACAGGTTTCCGGAAAATCGGTAACTAGGAAAGAGATAAAGTTACAGCAGGTAAAAGCAGGTAAATACAAATACCCACACCAGATCTACAAAGTGCCAGTACAAGCCCACCTTCTCGACCATCTCATAATGCCCCCGGCGCTCGTACGTGCTGTTGATGACGTTGATCAGAATGATAATCAGGAAGCAGACGCCACTGAATACGTGGAAGCCGTGGAAGCCGGTAATGGCAAAAAAGAAGTTGAAGAAGTTATCAGTCGCCTGAATCGCAGCGGCAGGCTGTGCCGCGATATTTACCGAAGGCGAAAAGAAATGTTCAATGTGGCTCATTGGCGTGGCCGGGTCCTGAAACGCACCCAGCAAGCCACCGTTCTGCATGCCTAAGTGGGTCCACTCCCAGGCCTGACAGCCCAGGAAGGCGATCCCACCAATGATGGTCCAGATCATCCATTTAATAACGCCTTTCCGGTCTCCGTAATGGCCTGCGTGTACCGCGAGTACCATAGTTACCGACGAGACGATGAGGATAAACGTCATCAGCGACACAAACAACAGTGGAAGCTGTGCAGTAGCCGGGAAAAACGGAAAGGAATGGAATACGTGGTTCGGGTCGGGCCATACCGCCGAGAAAAACCGCTTGGTGCCGTACGCAATCAGGAAGGCACCGAAGGTAAAAGCGTCAGACAAAAGGAAGACCCACATCATGATCTTCCCGTAGCTCACATTAAACGGAGAGCGGCCACCCCCCCAGACTTTGGGCTGATTGGTGGTTTTGGTAAGGGGAACTGCTGTTGCTTGTGCCATGCGAATGTAAAAAAGAGAGATGCAGCGGAGCTACGAGGGTGCAAATTTTCTTAAAAAATCACTGATTTGCTAACAAAAAGACAAATAAATATATCCACAATAAATCAACGAAGTGCCAATACTGGGCTGCAATTTCCAGGCCAGTGGCCGAATAGATCTTTTTCCGGCGGCTCCAGGAGCGCAAAACCACGATCGCCAGTGCTATAATTCCACCCGCGATGTGCACCAGGTGAAGCCCGGCGATGATGAATAGAAAGGACTCGCTTGGATTGCCGTCAACCCGCACCGGACGTGGATTCATGTTGGACTGCAAGGCCCGGACCGCTTCGGTTCCGGAACCACTCATCACCACCGGCTGACTCACCGCATAGAGCTCTTTAAAGCCGATAAACTGACACACACCAAATGCGATTCCCAACGCCAGCGTCAATCCCACCAGCATCCGATACTGAGGCATCCGGCGCGCTTTGAAGGCCCGTAAGGCCATAAAAATCGTGACGCTCGACAACAGAATCAACCCGGTTGAGATCCAGAACACCACCGGCATCTGGAAATACCGCCAGTTGCCCTGTGCCTGCCGTACGATATAACCACTCGTAAGGCCGGCAAACATCATAGCGATAGACGCCATCGCGACCCACAACGCAAACTTATGCGGATGGATTCTGCGTTTGGAATCGGAAGAAGAAGGAGAAACAGCGTACGCCACAGACCCGTATATTTAAATTTTGTCGAATAAAAGTGCCAGTTGCACCAACGGCAGGTAAATCAAAGACGCAAACATGGTTTTCTTGGCCGATGCAGCGTCGTTGCGCAGATAGAAAATCACCGATGCATTCACCAGATAAACCGCTGCCAGCATCGCCACCAGCATTCCCCAGTTACCGGTAAGACCTACAACCCGTGGCACCAGCGCCAGCGGAAACAACACCAGACTGTACACGACGCACTGAAGACCTGTAAACCGGGTCTTGCCGGCTTTGGAAGGCAGCAGGCGGATGCCGGCTTTTTCGTACTCGTCGAATCCCAGGAAACCAATGGCCCAGAAATGCGGAAACTGCCAGAAAAACTGAATCAGAAACAAGCTCACCCCTCCCCAGCCAATACTGCCGGTAGCAGCGACCCAACCGATCAGCGGAGGCAACGCACCCGGTATGGCACCAACGGCCACCGCAATCGGATGTACTTTTTTGAGCGGCGTATACGCAAACGCATACAGCAACAGTGACACCAGCGACAGGATACCCGCCATCCAGTTGAACTGGTAGGTAATGATTGCCAGGCCGCAGATTCCGGAAACCAGGGCTACTGCCCAGGCTTCGCTGAAATGCATCCGGCCATCCGGAAGTGGACGCACCTGGGTACGCTTCATCAGCGCATCCGAATGCCGTTCCAAGATTTGATTGATGGTATTGGCGCTACCGGTCACCAGAATACCGGCTGCAAACAGCGCCAGCAGATCCGGGAGGTAAAAACGTCCCTGCGGCGAGATGAGATAGCCGATTACAGAAGAAAAAACGACTAAAAAGCTCAGATTAGGCTTCAAAAGCTGAGCATAATCTTTCGCCTTCGCAATGATTGTGGGGCTTTTTGTCGTTTCCAAGCGCTCTTCCCGAAGCATGTGTGAGACCTTACAATTTGGGCGGCGAAGGTACGTCATAAGCAGGGGAATTTATCTGTGCAACCTTGACAAAAATGCGGCTTCCTGCTTTCCGGGAGAAGAAATGCTTTCTCCTACCGACCCTAGATTTCAGATAGTTTTTCCATCAGCTTTGAGGTTAAAAAAAACTTTTTAACAGCGGTTTAGCTATCTTGACTGTGAAATCCTATGTTTCATGCAACTTATTTTGCCACGGCCCTTGCTTTACGTTTCACTTGTTATTATGATGGGTTCCGTCGTGTCCTCATTCAAGGTAAGCGCACAACCTTCAACCAGTCTAAAAACCTCTAACCCCTATCGGGGAACTTACCAGCGGGTAGCAGCTGGAAGCACCGGAAATTCTAGCTTCGAAATCAGAGGAGGTATGCTCTGGGGTTGGGGAAGCAATGTTGATGGTCAGCTAGGCGATGGAACCAATGTATCCAAGCCCAACGCGGTTCAAATTGGGATTGATAACAGCTGGGTGAATGTTTACAGTGGTGAAAAGCATACTCTAGGCCTCAAAAGCAATGGTACCCTCTGGGCTTGGGGGAACAACGCAAAAGGTCAATTGGGTACCGGAAACATCATAGCGAGCAACACCCCAACCCAAGTAGGAGTCGGCAATATTTGGGTTCGGCTGGCGGTTGGCGCAGAGCACACCTTAGGACTCAAAAGTGATGGCACTCTCTGGGCTTGGGGGCGGAATAACGAAGGACAATTGGGCGATGGTACTGATACGATGCGGCTCCTACCCATCCGGATCGGAACTGATAACAAATGGGTAAGCATTGTGGCTGGCTACCATCACTCCATAGCCCTGAAAAGCGATGGCACCCTGTGGACTTGGGGCGCCAATACAGATGGACAACTAGGCAATGGAACTACGATTCAGCAGAAAAATCCAATTCAAATCGGAAACGAGCGAAGATGGACGGCTATAGCCGCAGGTTCTTCGTTTACAGCGGCCCTTAAAAGCAACGGGACTCTCTGGACGTGGGGAAGCAATACAGATGGGCAGCTGGGTGACGGCACCACGGTAGCCAAACAAATTCCAGTTCAGGTAAACGCTGCTGACTGGGTAAGCATAGAGGCTGGCAATAGCCACATGATGGGTCTTAAAAGCGACGGTACGCTATGGACTTGGGGCAACAACGCCAATGGGCAACTGGGTATCAATTCTCTTACCTCCCAATCTCTGCCCACTTTAGTAAACAGCACTGCTGACTGGGTATCGATTGCATCCGGTTCTCAGTATTCTACAGGCGTCAAAGCGGACGGAAGTCTTTGGACTTGGGGTAGAAATACAGATGGCCAGTTGGGCGATGGCACCAGTCTTCAAAAAACGATTCCAAGTTGGATCCGGGGAAGTAATCTGGACTGGTTAATGGTGGATGTTTGTGCAGGTCATACCTCTGCCATCAGAAGTGATGGAACCCTTTGGGCGTGGGGATGGAACTTAAACGGGCAACTTGGAGACAGTACTAAATCCCAGAAGTCGATACCGGTTCAGGTTGGATTTGACCACAACTGGGCGAGTGTTGCCGGCGCCACTTTTCATACCGTGGGTCTAAAGACCGATGGTACCCTCTGGGCTTGGGGGCTTTACGGAGCCGGATCCAACGGTCAGTCATCACTTTTCCCAATTCAAATAGGCACAGACAATAAGTGGGTCAGTATTTCTGCAGATTGGGAACATACATTGGCCCTTAAAAGTGACGGCACACTCTGGGCATGGGGACATAATGGTTACGGCCAACTAGGAAACGGAACTACCAATTCCGCATCGTCTCCGGTTCAAGTAGGCACTGATACCAAATGGGTAAGTGCATCTGCCGGAGATATCCATTCAATGGGTTTGAAAAGTGATGGTACGGTATGGACTTGGGGCAATAACAATGTCACTCAGTTAGGAATCGGATTGGCAAGTTCTCAAAACACACCTGTGCAAGTCGGAACCGATTCGACTTGGACAAGTGTTTCTGCTTCTTATGTTCACTCGACTGCCTTGAAAAGCGACGGTACCCTTTGGGGCTGGGGTGGAAATAATTTCGGACAGTTGGGAGATGGCACTATCGGCAACCAAGGAAATTTTCCTGTTCAGATTGGTACTGACAACGACTGGACAGCTATGAATGTGAGCTCCCAGTTCACAACCGGCCTTAAATCTAACGGCTCTTTCTGGGCTTGGGGAAGAAATGATTTCGGACAGTTGGGCGATGGCACCACAACCACCAAAACAGTGCCTGCTCCGGTGCCCTACCAAACCCTTGTCTGTGCTATTTCTAGAGGATCAGGTAGTAACAGTGCTCTCATTAAAAGCGATCGGTCTAACATTTGCTTTACCGGACCCAATGGTGCCGGGCAACTAGGAGACGGCACCACCACAGGCACTATAGTGTATAACTGCAGCAATCAAATCTGCCGGAATTACACCTTGGCATTTGCGTCTCCTTCGGCTTATACCCAACCCTTGACGGGATCAAACAACCGGACTGATTTTCAGTACTACTGCAACCTGGCACTTTCATTAATTCCTTCCGGGACAGAACCCGTTAATGGTGACGCAAACGCTACCCTACTGGTAGAACCCAGTGTAAAAACCCACCGCAACCATGCCTATGTACAGCGTCACTACCACCTTGAGGTTACCCCATATCCCTTTATACCGGTACGCGATTCTACCTACACCCTCATTTTATATTTCGATCAAGTAGAGTTTGACGCCTACAACGCTAACAACAGTACCGATCCGGATCTTCCCACCAGTCCTACCGACCAATCCGGGAAAGCCAATCTAAGGATCACACAGTACCGGGGTGTAGTTACCCCTATGAGCAGCTATGAGCCAGCCGATTACGCCTCTGCCTGGAACAGACCCGGCAACCCTAATCTGGCTTTGACCCCGGATTCAGTTGTTTGGAACGCAACCGGGAATCGCTGGGAAGTCTGGGTTCGCACCAAAAACTTTGGAGGCTTTTTTGTGCATGGCAACGGCAACGGAATTCTATCGGTTCCCGAAACTGTTTCCCATAAAATGATGGCTACAGCGTATCCGTCACCCACCCAGAAATACGTAACCGTAGAAGGACCTTTCCGGAACTATGATGGTTGGATACAAGACATGCTAGGCCGCAATGTTATGAAGGTTTCGGGTATGGCTGGAAGTACAATTAATGTTGCAGCTCTTACGCCGGGCATCTATCTTCTTAAGCTCAGCCAAGGCTTTACTTTCAAAATTATCAAAGAGTAGCTCTCAGATTTTCCGGAAAGCAGTTAAAACCAAAAGCTTTATTCCCGAAAAACCAAGCTTTCTGTTACCAGCTTCCGCTGGCACCGCCACCGCCGAAGGATCCACCACCGCCGCCACCAAACGAACCACCGCCAAATCCGCCGCCACTACTGCCA
>SEFP01000028.1 GCA_004144185.1 Sphingobacteriales bacterium
TGCACTATGTTGCCGATGGCTTTTGGTGCTGGGGGCGCGACAGCGGGTGTCGTGGTGACGGGCTGAGGTGCCGAAGCGGCCTCGAACGTCACGATCGGTGATGTTTCCAGTACGGGCTTGTGGGCCAGCATTGTCTGTTCGACGATCTGGATATGGTCGGCGGGTGCGTTGTCGATGATCGACTGCGCTGCCTGACCTTGATCGTCGTTCATGGGTAGTTCGATGCTGATACCAACCGGAAGGGTGATGGGAGCGGCCGATGCCGTCGCGGCTGAGAACAGCGATATTCCGAATGCGATGGCGAAGAACGCCGCCACGGTCAGAATTGCGTTGCGGAGTGTCATGATCTTCCTTATCATTGTGTGGTGGGTTGTTAATTTTCGGTTTCAGTATATAGTATACTTACACCTGCCATAAAGTATAGCATAAGTACAATGAAAAGTCAATACTGTCAACTCTAATACTATCTAGATTGTAATGCGTCAAGGGCTACGGCCATTGCCGCCAAAACTCGCCAGTCATGCTGTGTAAATTGTTCGTCACTCATATCTAATTGATAATGATCGCGAATTAACTTAGTTTTTGTATACGTTCCAACCACTGATCCTTGCTGGTCAACGAACATAAAATGATAGCGAAAGAATAAAACGATCAGTTCGATGATATCCCCGATGATCGGTATCCAGCCGCCAAATCGTCGAATAGTAGCGAGGGTTTGGTTGCTTTCTTTGACCGTTAGCGTGATGGTGTCGGCAAGGTCGAGTATTGACCAGGTGCTGTTTAATAACGATTGTTTAAACTGTTTTTTGAATGCACCAATTCGATTTCCGTCGGCATCCTCGATGAAAAATTTACCGTGAAGGTCCATGACTTTTTCGGCACGAAAACTAAATACAAGGTCACTTTTGACCTCGTCGGTATAGAAATCAACACGTTCTTTGAATGCTAGTCGTCGCTGCTGGGCGAACGCTAGCAGCTCGGACTTCTCGCCGTTTTCGAGTGCACTGTAAATTTCGTAGCGGTTCACGAATGCGGTGATTTTTTGTTCGATGATTAATCGCGGCTTCATAACGACGCAGAGTGCTTGATAGGTAGCGTGATCGTAAAGGTTGTGCCGCTGTTGATTTTTGATTCGGCTGCGATCGTTCCGCCATGAAGTTCAACGATTTCTTTCGCCCAGTACAGCCCCAGTCCGGTGCCATTCGCCGCTATCGACAATGGATTTGATATACGTGAAAATTTAATAAATAGTTTTTTCATGTCTGATTCTTTGATGCCGACGCCCTCGTCCCTGACAGACAGAATATACGATGACTTTCGTGCTGCGGCTGATACAAAGATCGGCTTCCCTTTGTTGGTATATTTGCTGGCATTATCGATCAAGTTGCTGATCGCCATACCTAAATAGGAATCATCTGCTAGTATTGGCAGCGGTTCGGCTGGCATTGATACATCGATAGTCTGTTGTTTGTCCTCGATTTCTGGTTTGACATCATCGACGGCATTCTGAACGGTGTCTCGTAGATCAAACTCTTCGTTAGCCAGGGTGATTCTGTTCATATCTAGACGCGCTACACGCATGATATCGTCGATAATACGCAGTTGGCGGTCGTTACTGCTGTAGGCATGCTTTAGAAATGCTTCTTGCTGGGGTGGAATATCGCCGGCAAATCCCTGTAATATCATACCGACGTACTGTTTAACGGCAGTTGCTGGAGTACGCAATTGGTGTGACGCAAGCGATATGAATTCATCTTTTGATTCATTGATTTCTATTAATTCTTGAATGCGCTGCTGCTCCATTTGTTTTCGTTGCAGCGAATAATGAATGACGCGTGCCAGCAAATCAGTATCGAACTTCCCTTTGACTAGGTAGTCTGCGACGCCCAT
>SEFP01000008.1 GCA_004144185.1 Sphingobacteriales bacterium
GTTTCGCGCAATGCCTTTGTAAGTTTCGCCACCAAGGTCATCCGGATCGTTTGCATACCCACCTTCGGCTACTGCAGTTCGTTTGTAGGCTGTTAGAAAGTCTGCCATTAGTTAGGCTTTTGAAAGGAAGGGAATCCTCGGTTTGAAATACAGGTATGCACTCAGCACCAGGGTGATCAGGAGAAAGACGATGGCCACTGGCCGCCAGAATGAGTTCGCATCGCGGGTGGTTGTTACCGTTTTGGTGATCCACCCGATTGCAACCTTCTGTTTTGCATTGCTGTCACTTTCGGCGCTGTGCTGCACCGACTTCTGCTGCCGCGTCTCTGTATTGCGCTGCTCGGTGGTTTTTCCGGTTCCGGATATGCCTTTTGCCCTTCCAGAAAACACACTCCCATCCGGAAGCGTGTACAGAAACGGCGTGGCATCACTGTCACTGGACAGCTTAATCCCCCAGCTCACATCACCTTCCCGATCGGCCTGCTCTTTAGTGCTGGTCGTTTCGGTAGCCTGGCTGGTTTCCTGTTTCTTTACGGATACCTGCTGGCTGCTGGTTTGCTCCAATAGCTCTTTGTTGGAGTTGCGCTTTAGTGTCCGGCATCCGGAAAGAGTCGCACACGATCCGATCACCAACAGGAGACCGGTATAAAGGAAAAATTGAGGTCGCATGATTAGGGACGGGGGGATTTACGCAGCCACATCCGTGCACCGCCCCGCAGGGAAGGCTGTAGCTGCTGGTTTAAACCGGTTTCAACGAACGGCTCCAGATGGAGTTCCCACCGTTTCCCGGTAGCCGGTTTGGGTAACGTCACTCCCGGAGCCGTGACGACTGCCGGACGGGGCAGCTGTGCAAAAAGTGTATTCAGGTCGGAACGGTCCGGGAGTCGCTCCAGATGATCCATGAGCTGGTTAAAACGCCCGGAGCGCTTTTCCTCGTTCTGGTCGCGTATCCGGGCGTTTTCTGCCTGCCGTTCCGCGATGGCAGCCGTTACCTCCATCCCGGAACGTTGTAATGCCAGCATCGAATCAGTAAGCTGCTGCAGCGGTTGAGTCTGCGTAGCTAGGATCCGGTCGCGGTCGTCGAGTCTGGTTTGCAGGCCTTCACATTTGGCTTCCAGGGCAGCACAGTGTTTTTGCAGCTGGATTACGCTATCACTGGTTACGATGCGCGTTTCCCGGTTGGTAACTACGGTCGTTTTCATCACCAGCGCTTTTACACCGGCAGCGATCAGCACGGCCATAGCAAAGACCGCAACCCAGGCGGCCAGTCTAATTTCCGGAATCGTCTTTGCCCTCAGCGCCGGCAGGGACGTCTGATTTAGATTGTTCTGTTCCATAGGTTTCGATTTATTTGTCGGCGCGGTCTAGCATTCCTCGCAGGAGTTTAAGGAAGGGCTTCGCCACGTACCGGGAAATGGGAGAATTGGGAGCCATAGCGTACACGTTCTCGAATACGCTGTACAGCTCAATAAAAGAGAGGATACCGATCACCAGGTTGACCAGCGGTGAATAGTCGATTTTGACACTTGACCACATCACCTGCAGCAGGTTGGCCAGAATCCAAGTCGCAGTAATCAACGAGAAGTACATGGTGATTTTGGCCACCGTTTTCCGGAACCCGGTCGAGGTAGTAGCCTTACCAGTGCTCCAGCTTTTGAGCAGGCCGGTGATCAGGTCGATGAGCATCGCCCCGAACAGGCAGAAGATCAACATCGGATTCGGCAGAAACGCGATCTCCAGCCACCCCCAAAAAATGGCCGTGAAGAGCAGGTTCTTATTGCAGAAAACCATTGTGAGGGTGCGCATGGAGATGAGTTTGAAAAAGGCAGTTGCCTGTTTTTTCGGAAGCGGGTTAGGAGACTTTCAGGTTATCGAACCGGTAGCCGCCGCCGTAAACAATGCCGCTTTGGGTGTCGGTTCCGGACGTGACGGCCATTCCGATCCGCGTTGCGTTGTTGTTGAACGTATCGGTCGCATCGATCACTAATGCGCCGTTCCGGAACACTTTAATGTTCCCACCAGTGCAGACCACCTTAATGGGTATTTCATTATTCAAGGGATTAGCCTGATTATGTGGGCTGCTCCCTCCGTAGGTGTCGTAAACCCCACCATCATTTCTATATAATACAATAGCGGTGGGGCTAACCTGCACCAGTACGAAGTGGTTCGCGTCACTGGCCCGGACGATCAACCCGCCTACGCTGTTGGCACTCTTCATATAGCAGATCGCACTCAGTGTGTAGTCTGCTTTGGTGGCGCTGGTGAACACCGTGTCCGTTTCTATTGCTCCCATGCTGGTCTCGTTGGATACATACGCGCGTCCATTGTCAATGCCCCAAAGGCCATCGCCGCTGAACGTGTACGTAGCTCCAACCGGCAGGATCGGGCTGCCCAATCCTATCGTGCTATCCGGTCGATTAAATGGATCGAAGACAATGGGAGGGGTTGGCGAATTGTCTTTGATGATGTTATCTATACTGTTGGCGATGACTATGCCCGCGCCATTATCACGAATGGTGTTGTCCTTGATATGACTGGTCTGCAGATTGGCTATTTTGATACCTTCCTCAGCGATATTGAGGAACTGGTTGCCGATGATTTTGATGTCCCCTAAGTACCCGTATCCCTCGACAGCGTGTTTGGTTCCGGTCACAAAGCACCCCTGGATCAGGATGCGCGTTAGGCCCATGTAGTTGTCCTGTAGTACGATACCGCCGCACTCCGGATCAGAAGAGATGATCCGGCAGGCGATCATAATGATGTCTGCACAGACTGCATAGGAGTCCGACTTGAAGATGACACCGTCGAACCCACTCTGGTGCATGGTGCAGTTGATCAGCCGTGCCCCATTGCACTTGATGGCTTTACCGTGTGCAGCGCCATACGTCTCCACATTTTCCAAGATGGGTATATAGCAGCCTTCCAATACCACGCCGTGCCAGGGGACATATGGGCTACTATTCAGAATCCGCAGGTTACGCAGCACGATACCCTGGAGCAGCTGGAAAGGCGCGAACGTTTTGGAGAGTCCGACACCGACCCCGTTGCGCTCAATGCCGCCAGCCGCTACGAAAGCAGATCCATTATCGATGTTGAGGTCACAAATTTGAACACCTGGCAGGTCGATAAGTCCGTCCATGCCACCAGTGATCGTAGTTCCACCGATAAATCCGGTGGGGAACGTAGAGTTTACGGTCTCAGTGGATGTCGTCGTGGTGGTGTTATTATAGATGCCGTGTCCCGATCCCTGAAAGATCGTGTTCGCTCTGACCTTGCTGCTGGTGAACCGCTGGTGGGTACCGAGCGACAGCATCACCTTTTTGGTGCCGATATTGGGTAAGGCCTCCAGAGCCGCATCAATCGTTTTAAAAGGTTTGAACGGGTGTTCGATCTGGCCTGTTTCATCGCTTCCAAAGGCTGCATCAACCCACGCAGTCGAGCTAAAGGCAGGATTGATTCCGCCCCCTCCGCCATCACTTGGTACGTTACACCGGTTTTGTAAGTAATAGGTCTTATTGTTGAAAAGGCTTCCATTTGGACGTACCAACTCAATGAGATAGGTTGTTCCTTCCATGAACGCGTTTTCCGGAAGCATAAACTTCTGGTTAGCGGTAGCGCTGAACGTGCGCTCCAACCAAGTGCCGGTAAAGCGGTATTTGACCGTCCAAGTGCCGGACACATCCGCGAACAGATTCAGCTCTACGCCGGTTCCGCAAATGAATTTGGCGCCTACAGCGCTTGGGTTGCAGCAGCTCATTTGTCCGCGTCTTTTTTAAGTTTTTTGAAATCCATCAGCACCATGGTGCTGAGGACTGTTCCGACAGAGCCATAGAGTCCATACCATCCGATATTCAGGAAGATCTTGGTGATCAGGTGCTCAGCCGGCCAGCTGATCCAGAAGCGCAACACCGTGTGCGCGAACAGCACGTAAAACCAGAAACACAAGAAGGTGACCAAATGCGAAAAGCAAAAGGCACACTCCCCGAGCGGTTTAGTCAGGTCTTTGCGCCATCCCCCAAGGCCGTAGAGCCGGTCCAGCATAGCCTGCCAGCCCAGCAACTTGTCGAGCCATTCGCCTTTCTGGATGCTTTGGTGCAGCACTTTCACCAGACCGGCGGTACCGATCCAGAAGAACAGCGTATAGAGTAGAAAAATCAACATAACGGTGGAAGGCATTGGTTTGTAAAATGGGATTTGGCCAACGTGAAAGCGACACGGACCAGTACGCGATCAGCAGCCCGTTGCAACGCATCTGCAATGACTTCTTGCTCAGCTTCGTCCAGTTCTGCGGCGATGATGGCGTCGCTGTTCCAGTTCAGATCGGTTACCCCTACCCCATCAATTCCGGAAAGCACCTGGAGCAGATGCGCGAGCAGAATCTCAGGATTGGCACATTCCACGATCGCAACCAGGAACACATTTGCTGTAAGCCGCAATGGTGTTTCACAATCCGAGATTGCAAAACCGGCAGTGCTACGGGCGGTTCGGTCGTTTCGCAGGTAGAAATAGTTTCCGATATCGTCTGCCGGAAACACAGGCATCCATCCGGTCGGTGTATTTGCGATCAACGCGCCGGTCTCTTCCTGGATCACCACGTCCGGAAAGCCGTTTTGGAACACAGGCAGTAGCCCCAGCACATAGGAGGTTATCTCTTTGAGTTCAGCGCTAAACATTGCGGATGCCTTTTAGAATATCGGTAGTGAGTTTGGTCAGACCTTGTTTCGTTTCGTTGTTGTAGGCGAGCAGTTCTTTACGGGTACCATACAGGAATTTGCCGTAGCGCTTCTCCAGTCCTTCTTTCTTTTTGGCCTCTTTCTGGCTGTCGAGGCCGATCACGATCTTATGCTCGCCCTGAACCATTTTGAAAGAAGCCATCAGATCGCCACTGTATGTCAGGTTCACTTTATCGGTTGGTCTACCCTGCGCCGCCCGGAGTCCTTTATACCCGCCCGGGATATACATGGTCTTGGCACCCTGGCGTGGGCCTTTCTTTCCGGAAGGCTTAAATGCACCCTTTTGGACGAACCGCGATTTGCTGTAGTAGGCTGGTTTTGAGCTGTACGATCCGATCGGATTATCGGAGGAGCTTTTCCCGTCGCGCTGGATCCGGCGTTTGATGCTTCCGATCAGCTTGTTTGCGGCCGGGACATAGATCGCATCCAGTTCGCGGCCACGTAATGCCTGGGCGAGCTGCTCAACGCGCCGCTGATGTTCTTGCGGGCTCATAGGTTTACGACCCATTTAGCCCCGTTACAGATGATGCACTCGCCTTCGTAGGCGCGCAGCAGGTTGGGCAATGCGCCGCCGAAGTCTTGCCACTTCATAGCATACTCCCCACGCAGATTACGTAGCAAGGTTTCGCTTTCCTCTTTGCCGAAGACGATCCAGTTATTGAACCGGGAGGACATCAGGCGTTCCTCAAGAATCAGGATCCGGGCTTTGAGCCAGAGCAGCTCCCCGGTAAAGCCGCGGGCCATATCGCAGAGCAACTGTCCGTAATCACAATCCGGTTGCAGCTCTGCCACGATCCCGAAACCCTCTTTACGGACCGCAGTACCGTTCCGGTAGCCCTCAATTGAACCGAATCCGGAAGGCAGCGTCCCATTACAGGAGCAGTTCAGCGTTACATACGCCAGTGGTACAGCCACTCCTGATAGCGTGATCCGGAAACTGCTTCCGGTGATGAGGTGATCGATCACGAACTCGTTGACTTGGCCACCGATCAGGTCAACCAGCCAAAAAGTAGTTACCCCGCCGGCTGTAACGTTCAAGCGGGCACCCGTCTGGTTCTGGAAGGCATAGACCTTTACTTTACCGATCCGCATGACCCGCAGTCGACCCGTGCGGTTATTTTGCGTCAGTACGACTGTAAAGCCCCGCTCATCAGCAGTACTGCCAGCCCATTGACGTGTGGTGTCAAACACACCGGACGCAACAGTCTGGTGGGCCAGTTGCGGTGCGATCCGATTGGCGCTCAAAAAGCGGATCAGATCATTCTGAAGCATCACGGTTGCCAGCTTCAGCTTTTGCTTGGCCAGCTCCATGCCGGTACCGTACACCTCGTCAGCGATGCTGTTGAGTTTCGTGACCGAAATCTCCGGAGCATCCATCAGGTCGAAACCGGAAAGGGATTGCACGGAGGCGTCCGGACATTTTACATTCCGGATCGTCACCAGGTTATCGAGGCAGGGAGGCATAGCAAGGGAGAAAAAAGAAAAAGCCGCCTCTTTTTATGGAAGCGGCTTTTTAAGGTTTAGGGTTAGCAAACAACCTCTTCTTCTGGGCAGGTCTGGTAGCGCATGATACCGTTCACACCAGCGATATTGCACACGTCAGCAGGCAGGAAGAAAATGTCCCACTGCAGCTCGACCTCGAAGTTGTAAACGTCTTCGCAGTCGTCGTACCGGACGTTCAGATCCCAAAGGATATTCAGCACTGGATCCAGGAACGAACCGCGTAGACGGTTAGGACCGCCCATGCTGAAGAGCTTGTTGATGTCGTCGATTCCGGAAAGATCCGTCGCGAACCGGCCGGCGTTCTTGCTCCACGGAATGAATTTGAACACCTGTGGATCGAAGGCAATCATGCTGTCGTAACCGGCAGCATTGATAACCTCATTGGTCAGAGCGTCGTAATACAGATCGCGATCGCGCAGAGAGTCGATTCGCTGTCCCTGTGCGTTCAGACCACCAATGGCAACCGATTTACGCCAAGTGTCAACCACACCGCCGCCGATGACAAATGGCTGCTCATAGCCACCATCGGAGAACTCACGCTCGATCTTAAACAAACCGGATGGGTTCAGCGACGCGTTAGCGCTATTAGCCATGGCTACGGTCTTCGCTCCGGAAGTACCGTCGAGGTGTTTACCTGCATTTGCCAAGATGAGCGTCAGCATCTGGCGGGCGAGCTTCTTACGCAGCTGAGGCAGCATAGCTGCCAGCTGAGCCGCTACGTGCTCACCCCAAACCAGATCGCCATCAACCTTCCGGACATCATCAGATGCAACAGAGAACACGGGTGAAGCAGTACAGCGGGAAAGATCGAAGGTGGCTTGACCGGGTTCGATCTTAGCTGCTGGGGCACACAGGTTGGCACCGCAGGCCGCGCCGGTGTCTACGTCACAGATCGGGGCGTAATACGTCATTTTGAACTGACGTTTCTTTCCAGCCATACCGAAGTCTTTGGCCGTAATAGAATTGTTACGCCGGGATGCGTCGATGACTGCTTGTGCGGACTCGTAAGAACGGTTGGATTTAGCCCGACGCATAACGTTGCGGGCTACGGGCAGCATGGAATTTACAAAGCTCATTTTGCCTTAAAGTGATTAGTTGTGAGAAAGGAATCCCACCGACTTTAAGGCGCGGAAGAGTGAAGCCTGCTGCGATAGTTTAGGCGCCTTCGCACAGGCGCGGGATACTCTGAATTGCGGGAGCCGGACTTGAACCGACGACCTCTTGGGTATGAACCAAGCGCGCTACCAACTGCGCCATCCCACGGAACAAAAATAGGTCAAATTGACCTAAAACAAAAATATCCGGAAATAAGTTTTCCGGATATCTCCCATTGACCCTCTATGCTGACGCTACCCCTGTTCGAATAGCGCCATTACGTTCTCGGCCTGTGCTTCCACGCTACCGTCTTCGGCACCGGTCAGTTTGGTTACGTTTTCTCCTTCCTTGATCGTGTCGAAAGGATTTTTGCTGCGGGTATCGCTGGCTGCAACTCCCATGTCCTTCAGGAAGGCTGTGGCGCTGTCCGCGATGCTCAAAGGCAATGTGCCGGCATCGTTCAGCGCCGGACTCTCCGGACTGTCCTTTTTGCGCAGTTGCACTTCGTTCCTAGCTTCGTCGTAGTGGATGTGGTACTTATCGCGCAGTACGGCTTTAAGCTGCCGGGCCTGGGCCGCAGCATCGCCGCCCGTACGCGGGATTTTATTCACTACACCCATCAGCGCAGCGTCGATATCCCGTTCGGTGTACTTGTCCGTAGCTTCTTTGACCTTTTTGCCCCAATCCGCGTCTTTGTCTTCCAAAGCCTTCGTGTGAGCTGCCGACAGGTCCGTGATCTGTTTGCGCAGATCTTCTGTGCTTTTGGATGAATTGGAGGTGTGGTGTTCGAGCGCTTTCTGGATGGCTTCTTCCTGACTCAACCCCTCCAGATCCGCGCGGCCTACGCCGGTAAGGCGAGCGAGGATGGTGCGTACCACGCCGGCGCTCTTTCCAGAAACAGCCGTTTGGATCTGGTCGGTAAGCGACTCGCGGATCTTGGGCTCCAGAATAGGCGTTCGGCTTTCATCGATCGCGCTGATTGCCTCATCCTGGCTGTATTCGGCGTCACCGCCTTTGTCGTCCGGAACGATCTCAGCAACGGGAGCACCCAGTGCTGACAGAAGCGCGAACGCTTGCGTGATAGTTATTTTGCGTTTTTGCATAGCTGGTTAGCTCGCTTTTTTTTTGAACCGGAATTTGGTCTCGTCGCTATAGGTGCGCTTCCACCCTTTTTCCGATACGGTGAAGGTTGAGGTTTCATTGCCGTCTTTATCCAGAGCGGCCAGCAACACATGCCCGGGTGGGATCGGAGTCTCTTCGGCTTCAATCCCAGAAGGTGCAAGCGGTGCGGAGTCGGTGATTACCGGCTCGGATACAGAAGGTGCCGTTGCAAGCGCCTCCGTATCCAGCGGCTTTTTGGTGTCTTTTCCCATTAGACGATCTGGTAGTCTTTGGGCGTTTCAGCGACCAGGCGACGGGCATCAGCCTCATTCACCTCGCCTACGCCACCGGTTTGAAGATTCTTTACCAGCACATTGCCCGGCGCAGCTTTCAAGCCGTCGAAAGCTTCGGTCACCTGTTCAGGGGTGGGCGCCCCGCTGTCGTGAACGGGAGTATCTGCTGCCGATGGGTATGGGGTCGGAGCCGCTACGTCTTCTGTTCCGGAAGGAACGAGGGGCTGACCTGCTCCAGAAGTTTGTGTGGCGTCAGCCTCGGTGCCTGAAGGTTGCATTTGCTCCTCTGCTTCAGAGGAATTAGCTGTTTTCCTGGACATGCATAGAAGATTTATGAGGACAATTAAGAACCTCAAAAATAGGTCAAATTGACCTATTTACGACATGTCGAAATTTTATTTGGTTACTTCCGGTGCTTTGACCGGGTAGCAAATATGCTGGCAATTGTAGCCGCCCCGATACACCTGGAAATTCTGCGCGGTCGTTCCGGGAATGATGCCCTGCGGATATGCGTTCAACAGCGCAGGCAGATCTGCAAAAGCTATCGAATCGTCGCTGCCTACCAGACGCCTGCATAGTGGGCGGCTATCCCCTACTACCCCGCCTGCGTAGATAAAATGCGTGAGCCCGTATTCTTTCCGGATGATATCCTGAATGGTACCGTTATACTGATACACCGTATCGCGGGCCAGCTGCGTCGCATACCGTTGCAGGTTGGGTGTTGGCCGGCCAGCAGTCCGCTTACCGTCGGTCAATTCACCGGCAGCCCAGCGCTCCAACATCTTCTGTGCTTCGGTTATAGACGCACCGGTCACCACCTGCTGCATGAGCAGATATTTGGCAGGTTGAATGAACTGCCGGGCAATGCCGGCTTCGCTTAAATAGTTCGTTGCCTGCTCCAGCACGAATTTGCGGGCCGGTAGCAGTTTAGAGGCTTCAACCTCGATTGCACCATAGGTGCGTTGCAGAGCTACGTTCCGATCTTGGATCGTTGTAAAGCTGCCCATATATGCAGCGATTGATTCCCGCATACCCTTTGCAGCGATCTGGCGAAGTTGCTTCTCGAGCTTCAACACCCGGTTGCCGTAGTCCTGATCGGGCACCAGCCTTCCGGAAGCCGTATCCAGCGATAGAAGCATTGCAGCAAGGGTTTTGCTACACTCCACCTGGGTCTGAGTAGCCGCATCGGTTACGGCATCGACCGCGTAGTCGATGAAATCGGCCAAAGCCTGTACCGCTTTACGAAGTTCTTTTCTAGGCACCGTTGAGCGGGTCGGTCAAAACTCCCGTGCTTTCCGGAAACAGTTTGTTGAACAGAAGGCGCACTTCCACCTCGAAAGTGTCGATGTCAGTTTCTAAAAACCACTGCTGGCCGCGCTCCCGGAGAATCTTAGAAAGCAGATACGGCATCCGGGTAGAAAACTGTACATCGCGCAGGTCCACCGCCCCGGAAAGCGCTTTCATCTGCTGCTCGGCAGCGGTGTACACACACAGCGGATCCAGCGCAACGGCCAATTTCGTTTTGCGCTGTTGCACCTGGTCACCGCCAAATTGCTTTCCGGCGAAGTCAATCAGCTGACGCTCCCGCACAACGGCCGGAAGCTGCGCTTTTACCGACCCTTCGTATTCGCCCAGCAGATCCATAGCCGTTTTGATGCTGAACTGCTGCGGCTTCACGATCGTGTAATTGTACGCCTGCGGCCGCAGTCCGTTCTCCGTGGCCACGACATTCCGGTATGCCAGAACGTAGCCGACCATCTTATAGATAAGCCGGTCAAACAGATCGTTGCTGATCTTGGAGATGAAAATGTAGAATTTCTCCAGATCGATCGTTTTGGCCACACCGGACTGAGATGCGTCTACTTTGAGCAGGTTCAGCTCATCCAGTAGCTTTTCGTAGATCTTATCAGTCTTCTGACCGTGCAGCTCGTTGATGGACGTATTCGGCGAGATGATATCTACATGCTTTTTGTCCATCTGGTCCGGCGGCACCAGCAGCCGCTCTCCAGGATTATTGCTGATCCAGCCGGTCCCGCGGCAATCTGTACAACTGACTAGCTCCTTCCCACCCGGGCAAGAAGGGCAGTCTTCCTGCACTTGCTTGGAACCATTACACACCGGACATTCAGTCTGCGCCTGAACGATAAATGGGTGTGATGCCTCTTTGTCTACGAGCTGCTCGGCGCTTTTGGCACCTATGAATTCATCAGCCCACGCTTTCGCCTTATCGACGTAGCTCTCAAAGAAGCCGAGGCTGCTTTTCTCCCCGCCAGCTACCTCAATCGGCAATACGCCCTGCAGGTGCGCATAATAAGCGCTGCCGGTTGTAATCCGATATTGCTGGTCTTCTGCACTCTGAAGCAACCGGAATATAGCCTGTCGGGTTACCCACCAGAGACTGCCTGCGTGCGCGAAAATGACGTCTGATCCGTCTCGGTAGAGCAGATCTGTTGACGGGATGAAATGGATTTGCGGCCGGATGTCCGCGGTACTGGTCGCGTTGTAGGCTTCTGCAGGCATGCAGACAAAGAACCCGTTCGGGTCTTCAATGATGCGCCGTAGTGAAGCTGCGAAGTAGCTTACCAGATCGTACCCGTCGAAGTTGTTGCCTTCCAGGTACTCCCGGTCAGCATCGTTACTGATTTCCAGATTCCAGTTGTTGTCCTGGAAGATGCCGCCCACAACCGATTCGATCAGCTTATTGAAAGGCCCTTTCGTGAAAGGCTTGTACTGAGAATACCGGTAATTGCGGGTTTTCTCGCTTTCCCGGGGATGCTTGTTCAGGAGCACATTCTGAAACAGCTCCTGATAAGGTTTTCCGTAATAATTGGCAGGCGTGTATTCTGCACCTCCTGACGTCTTAAAAGACGGTGCAGCGCCCAGCGTGTGCAACGAAATGCCGTAGTAGACCGCCCGGTACCGGGCGATAGCCTCCTTTTGAGGATTGTCCTCCTTATTGGCGATAGCGAGTACCTGAGCGGGCGTAAGCATACCAGAATAGCAAAAAGCCTTTCCGGAATTGATGGTGCAATTCCGGAAAGGCGTAGGTGTTTGAGAAATTAGACGTTGATGCCGAAGGTCTTCAGGTTGAAGTCCGGTTTCGCGAAGCTGAACGGATCGCCGTTGACGTTCAATGACACTTTTGTGAACTCGATCGTTCCGGAATTAGCACCGTTGGCAGTGAGTGCCTGATAGCCGGTGTGGGCTTGCAAGGATCCGGAAATCAGATTACCGTTTTCATCGCGTAGGAACATGAAGTCACCATTGCAATACACAACACCATAAGCCATCCGCAACCACTGTTTGCGTTTGTCTTTCCAGAAGATGAAGTCACCGAACTTATCGGTACCGCCGCCTTGGATAGGTACTTCTACGGCGATCCGGTCTTCGGCAGTCAGCCGCCGCCCCGTGATGTCCTCAATAGCCGGCATACAGTCGTGCACCACCACCTGTTCAGTAGTAGGGTCTTCAAGCTGAATGTTGGCCAGAGGAGAAGAAAGGAAGATCACGCGGCCCTCCCCTTCGAAGAGTGGTTTGGTCGTAAGTGCTGTATACTCGCTGGGTAGCGCGATACCACAGGCCATAAAGGCGAGTCGGGATAGTTTACGCTTACGCATGGCAGGCGCAGGACAACCGCCGATGGGGTTACCGATCAGCTCGATGTCGTTACATTGATCAGGGCAAAAGCCAGTCATGATGCAAAGAATTTAAGTGGTTTTTGAGGAAAAAGAGCACTTAAATAGGTGGCGGGTTACCTGCTGCGATAATTTTAGGCGCCTTCGCACAGGCGCGGAATACTCGAACAAAAATAAGTCAATTTGACCTAAAAATAAATAAAACTAAGCAGGCTCTCCAGTCTTTGTCCAGAACTTCCCCGGATCCGGCGAAAACTGTGCGTTGCAGCAATCGATCAAGGTCACCTGATAGGAGGTCTGAACCGTGTTGAATACCGGGCTCAATATTACATAGGCTGTATCGTTCGGCACATTAGTTTGGTAGATAAAATCAGCACTTGACAGGTGCACAGACCCATTTTGGCCTTGCAGACTGGGGGTGTAGTTGTCATACTGTTGGTAAGACAATTGCAGAACCTCGCATGAGGTTGGCGCAGTTGGCGACGGCGGCATCTCCCGGACAATCTTAAGCCGGTACTGTCCGCTGCTTAGCCGCTCCAGCTTAATGGTACTGGTGCTGTTTACCCAGCGCTTACAAGGTCCTGGCGGGTCCACGATCGTCACTCGGTCATGATAGCAGAGTATTGGTTCGCCCTGGTTGCAGTTAGCATACACCTTCACGTCATAATCGTTTCCAGTGACCGGGAATTGGATCGGGCTGGTAGATGAAGCCGGATAGGACACTTGAGTAGCTGTACCGCCGGAGTAGCTCTGATAGCGTACTATGAAACCGCCCGGGGGTGCATTGCTGAATGTGATCGCCATGTACGTCTGCGTAGACGTCGGACGCACCAGCGCAGCCGAGAGCACTTCCGGACAGTCACAAGCTTTCGGCATAATCGGATAAATAGCCGGCGGACACTCCTTTCCATCTATCACTGCACGAACTTCCATTTCCCACCGACCGGAGCTAATCGGTAACGTAAAAGGTGCGTTAGTAGGATTGGGCAGCAACGTCAGCCAAGTCGGCGCAAACAGCTGCCGATACCGCACCAAGAAATATGATCCTGCGGGCAGCACGGGAGTCTGTATGGATACGGTTACAGGCATGTCGTTATTCCGGAATAGTTGCAGTAAACACAGTCGGGTCGCTCTCTATTGAGTCGCAACAGGTCCGGGACACGCGCACCTCATAGCTCTGGCCAGACGTTAGGTTCGGTATAGCGATGTCCGGCCCTGCCGGATATGGATAGAGCGTATTGTACACGTCTGCGCCGGCAGCGCGATACTCGACTTTATAGTTCGACGTACACACGTTATCCGCATTGTGGTCGGTTACTGAAAAAAGAAGCGTTTTCATTATGCGATTGTATAGTCTGATAGGGTTGGTTTCTTACAGCTGTCTCTAAAAGAGACATCGCTGAATGTTGGGGCTGCACACACGGGTTCTGTGAACGACGGCGCGGACAAAACTGGGTTTTGACAGAATTTGTAATCGCGCGGAAGTCCCAGAATGGCATAATAGTCCGGATCAGTGGCGCTATCCAGAACGGCGAAAGACTTATTGGAGGGTACCGGCGCTCCGACATACAGGAATGAAGGCGGAGTGCTGCCGATAACTTTCAATATTTTGGCGGGCTTAGGCAGGGCGTCAGCAACAAACTCCGCATTCGCTACCCCATTCTGCGCCGTCATCCAAGACGTCAGATCGGTATCGGAATATCCAATCACCCGACCAGCATCATCCCGGTACACATCTGTAGTCTCCGGAAGCGCATAATAGGCAGCTCTGGCCCCTGTGGCACCGTCATCGCACACCGGTGCGCAGCTGGTGTTCTGCCACACCTTGCAATGCTCCAGTATGGCTTTAAGCCGGTTCCAATCCTTGCATTTATGAATCCGCTCGAAGGGTGTACCTCCGGAGAAGATGATCGGTTTGCCGTCCAGATACAGGCGAGGCGCCTGCATCATGTTTTCGATCTCGTCCATCTTCCAGTTAGGAAACACCTCGAAGCTGTGCAGTTCATACTTCCGGATGCTTTCAGTGCGCTGGACCCGGCAACTCATAGATATCTGCCGGGTGATCTCCCGGGGCATCTGCCGGAACGTTGCATCAATAACGGTCCGCTTCCGGAATGTCATATCGCCGGTACCGCCGTAAAACTCCCCGGAGAAAGGATCATAACAGTCAAACTCAGCCTCCAGTACATGGGTTTCGTGTTCGCACCAGTTTGAGGGCAGCGGTACCGGTGTATCTGTTGGCACAACCGGAGCGACCGGGGTGCCGTCCACCTTGATTCCCCCAGGTACTACACAGCATCCGTCCAGACAGTACTGCTCCGTGTATTTATCGAAGATCCGCTCCTCAACATAGTCAACCGTTACCCGCAGGATAAAGCACGGATGGGCACAAAGGATCTCGTGCCAGCGCACCGCTTGCAATACGAAATAGTTGACGCCACGCTGAGAGCCGAAAGCAACCTGAAAGGCGTTGGTGACCTCACCAAAGTTCTGCAGGCCGTCATACCGGTAAGCATACACCCGAACTGTCCCCCCTGCTGCCGGAATCTGCCCTTGCAGCATGAGGTCCGGAAGCGACATTAATCGCTCACAGTAACACGGATCACCCGCTGACCTGTTGTAAACCTGCAAATCGTATATAGAATCGACGAAGATCATTTTAGAAAACAAAAATAGGTCAAATTGACCCATTTATTTCGTTTTCTATTGAACGTTGATGCGCAGTAAAATCAACTACTAGTTAACAAAGCCAATTATTCCCAAAAGTGTTAAAAAGTTGTTTTGGTAATAAAGTTTGTGGATCGTTTATATTGCTACTTCTAATTTCAACAGTATGTCTTTAAACTACCTGAATACCCCAGTAGTCACCAAAATTAATCCTCCTATTGTCACCAATATCCAAGAGCTCCCTTTTGAAGAGTTAATATGGGAAGACTTCGAGAAGTTATGCCTAGCCGTCATTGAATTAGACTTTAAAAAAGAAGACTGCGAAATTTATGGCATTAAGGGGCAGTTCCAAAGTGGAATTGATATCTATGCAAAGCAGCAAAACAATAAATACACATCTTGTCAATGCAAAAGATATGCAGAGTTTTGTGTGCAAGATCTATTAAATGTATCAGTTAAATTCAAAGAAAACAAGTTCTATGATTCCAGTGATAAGTTTATTATATGCACTTCTTGTCACATGAACAAAACAGAAGTACAAGATAAATTTGAAGAGTTAAAGCTAGAATTCAAAAAAGACAATATAGAATTAGTTAAATGGGACAAAGTTAAGCTATCTAAAATTCTTAAAGACCACCCCCAAATAGTATACGACTTTTTTGGAGCTGAATGGGTAAAAGAGTTTAATGGTGTGATAGCGTTAGAGGGGCTAAAAAGGAGGAAAAGACTGGACTCTATAGAAGTATCAACTTTTAGAGAACAGCTGGGGGTCTTTTATTCAGTGATTTTTAATCTCCATGACCAAGGCATTCCGGTAACTGAAATACAGACTCCTTATACTATTCAGGAGAGATTTATTATACCTGATATCATTGCCAATGTGCAACTTGAAAATACTGATAATGCAACAGCTCCTATTGTTAATGTGCCTGAAGAAGAAGATAACAGCTACTATGAGTACATGATGGCGGCCAATGACAGAGAACCCCTATACAGAAGAACTAGACCAAAACAAAACGTAATTGATGACAATATAGTTGTGCGAATTGGAATTGATGACGCACTTCTTGAAAACAATAAAAACATCATTATTGGTGACCCAGGCGCAGGAAAAAGCATACTGCTAAGATATTTGGTTCTAGACCTATTGTCAGAAGATCCTACATTAAAGAATATCTCTCACAAATACGGAAAAATGTTACCTATATGGTTGCCATTCGCCTTTATAACCAAGTTTTTAATTCAAGACCCTAGCTTAAACCTATCAGATATCATAAAGCTATGGTTCAAGAGTTTCGATAGGGAAGACTTGTTTGATGTAGTTAAAGATGCATTAAGTGATGAAAGATTATTTCTCATCATAGATGGGGTGGATGAGTGGAGCAATATATCATCAGCACAGCAAGCTATAACACGCATAGAAGCCATGGTAACCTTAAGCAATATATCAGTACTGTACTCAAGTAGACCTTATGGATTTAAAATGTTAAAGGAATTCTTTAAAGACCTAGATGTGCTTGAATTGGCCACTTTTTCTCAGCTGCAACAGAAAGATTTCATTGGAAAGTGGTATAGTAAATGGAATAAACAGCTCGGAAATAGCAATCAATCAATTAGTGATCTATTTGCAGAGCAATTCTTGAAAGAGCTCAAACATGCGGGGGATTTGCAGGCATTAGCTGAAAATCCTCTATTACTAAGTATACTCATAGTACAAAAAATGAGAGATTCAGTTTTACCTAAAAACAAGCTTGAAGCATTAAAAGACATTACACAATATCTAATAAACAAACACCCACAAAAGAGAGTAAAAGATGCAGGCATAATATCAGATTTATTTTCAGATACTGACTTTAAGGAACTATTTTGTGAGCTAGCTATTTACATCCAAAAGGCGAGCAATGATGGTGTAATTCTTAAAAGTGAAGCAGAAAAAGCAATAGAAAAATACCTAATTAAATATGCGGGATATGAGAAAGCACATGCAAGAAATCGTAGCCAAGAGCTTCTGAAAATCGGAGCTAATAACTTCGGTATAATAATAGAAAAATCATCTGTTGAAATCGCTTTTAGTCATAAGCTGTTTCAAGAGTTTTTGGCAGCTTTACATCTATTTGAATCGGACGACGACTTTTCGCATAGTTTTCTAGTGGAACATGTAGCCAATCCAGCATATCACCAAGTTGTAGTGAATTTTTTTGGTTTAATTCCACCAAAACAAATAAAGACATACAAAAACTTCTTTACCACTCTTACTCAAGCTTCTTACAAATCTTATCAATACGATTATGTCAAGCTTGTGTCATATGAGATATCAGTTAATGCAGAGAATACGCCAAGTGAGATCCTGAATGAGCAGTATAATAACCTTATCTCTGAATTTGAATTTGGAACTGATAATTTGTTTAAAGAAGCTTTGTTAAAAAGACTTCTTTCTGCACTATCGAATAATAGGCTGAAAGACAAAGTGATAGATTACTTATCACATTTTTTTCCAAATAAAAATAAGTATAGAGATTATAGAGTCATATCTATAGGGAATTTAGCTGTGATAAATGATAGCCACATAAGACTTTTAAAGCAGTCGCTTATAAATGGCACTATATATAATAAACATGATTCCTCCATAGCTTTAAGAAAACATATTGGTCAAAAAAAAGTATATAGTTTTATCGAAGAAACTATCGTGAATTGCGTAAATCCAATAATACTATCATTTGCTATTAACTCACTATTATCACATGATGTAGATAAAACAGTACTAAAAAATTTAATTGAGGATATAAATATAGATAATGATATATTTAAATTATTTAAATCAAAATATGATATAATAATGTATGGAAAGTGCAGTATCAATTTAAATGAATTCATTGCTGTATTTAACTCAATTCCATATGAATTAAGAGATGAGGCTACACTTGTATTAATAAATGGATTTGACAAAAATGAGGAGCTATTATCATTATTACTCTCATCAATAGATAAGGAACAAGCATATAGGGATGATATTACAATACTATCCCATAAAGATGCTGTCTGGACTATACTGTTCCAGAACTTTAATGAAAATGACGAAGTGGTTCAAAGAATTAAACAAGAGTTTGAAATGGAAGATTATCCATTCATATCATCTTCAAGAGTCGACTTTATGCGAGATTTAAACAAATATTTTGCGGGTAATATAGTATTAAAAGAAGCGGTTTATAACTGGCTGATCAAACGTTACGATAGATTATCGTATATAGATCCTGAATTAAGCCTTGGATTAGTTTATGTGCATTCAAATGAGGCAAGAGATATTCTTTTGAAGGATTTGTTGGATCCTTCTTACCCACACTGGACAATAAAAGGCTTATACGATGGTTGGAACAATGACAAAGACATAAATATCAAACTTAAAGAGTACTTTAAGCATATGTTCTCAAACGGCAAAACCGTTATTAGCAATTATATACCATTATTATTCCAAGATGACAAAGACTTGGCTATCGAAATGCTAGAGAAAGCATTATTTGATGAGACCATAAACTTTAGGGAGAATGCCATCCCATTGTTAGTTCAAATTGATAAGAACTATTTTGAAAGTCACATTCTCAAAAAATTTTTACCTACTATAGACAAACTAGATACTGGAATTTTTGGTCAATATTATTCTGCCTTAGAGGATATATCTGAAAACTTTAAGAATAATGAATTGGTCAAACAATATGTGATCAGTAAAATACATCATGACGAAAAAGTATATTCAACATGGCTTAAGTATTGGGGCGTAGAAGTTGATAATGACTCACATTACCTATCTACTTCACTCCCACTAGCGAATGATCTAAGGCTTATAATAATTGACAAATTAAATGACATGGATTTTTTACCAGAAAAGGTCATTAATATGTTGAAAGAATTTCCTTCCGAAAGCAACAGTGAAATTAAAGGAGAAATGTCTGTATGCTTATTTAATCACATTGATAATAGCAACATTATCGAAATTAGTAAGCCTTTAATTTTTGGTAGAGGGTTTGATTTCGAGATAGATAGGAACATAGCGTACGTGGGGCATCTAATGACCCACAGTCTTCCGGAATATTTTTCGTATAGAAATCCCCTTAGAATTTCGGATATGCCTTCTCCTGCTGGGATATTCACCGAGGATAACAACCACGTAAGCGGACTAATAATAAAGAAAATAATTGAAGAGTTTGAATATTTGATAACAAATGCAGGTGGAGACATATTCTCGCTTATTGATTCAAGAACTTATGCAAACAATGAAGAGAGTATCTGGGCCTTTTTTAGTCGTCATTCTGTAAGGTCATCTGCGTCTTACTCATATATAATGGATTACATAGAAAAAAATCAGGACAGTATAGATGATATTAACCTAATGAGCTTTCTAAGTAGAACTTCTCCAGGAAGCATAGCTCTCAAAAACATCGCACTTAGAGTAATCAATTCTACAAAACAGCACAATTCGTCTTTTGCTGGTAGACTTTTAGGTTTAAATTTCAAGAATGATTCCCAAGTATACCAGTTAGTAAAAGACATACCGGACTATACTTATACCGGCCAGATTGTGGCTTTATCGTACGGATGGCCTAACGAGCCTATTTTAAAATCCATTTTTAAAGATGTTTTAAATGAAAAACTACCAATAGATAATTATTCTGGGTTTTGCTTGAAATTTCTACTTCGTGATAATGACAATATCAAGAGATTCCTCAAGGAAATAACAACGCATCATAATGAGGCTAAAACTAGCCGTAAATATTTTTATGCACCATTATTAAGAAGGCTTACAGTTGATAGTGAGCTTAGAGAACTGGTCAAGGATATGCTTATCACCTCCTCATCAATCCATGAACAGATATCATTCTATGCCTTACTTAGCGAAGTCAACGCTATTGATGATGATATCAGAGAATGGAAAACTAAGGTAGCCAAGATAAAATTTGACTATGGTTATGATGTAGTATCAAATAGAATCGTAAGGTTGGAACATAAACTACATGAATATTACTTATAGCAAATAAACCATTTTATCCTATGACATCTTTAAGCGTTGAGCCACTTCCACATGTTCTTGGCTTGTTGTTCCATTGTGATCACCGAAATGCCTTCCCGGTCAATATTTACTCCAGGGGAAGACAGTTGATTCAGTGAGGTTACCACATCATCCATTTTCTCTTTTAAACCCGCTATCTCCCCTACTTCTTTTCGGAGGTTTCCTAATTCTTGGGCAAGTTCAGCAGGACTGCCCTTCATTTCCATAACCTGCGGAAGGATTGATGCCGCATATGGCTGTGCGTAGGGATTGAAACTCAAATATTGAGTATGTCAGATGGAGTCGACGAAGATCTAAACTATACCTCGCAGTGTGATGTGCCGGCCGAGGTTATCACTGCCGTTGTAGCTGACCTCAATCTCTTTCAGTCGTCCTTCCTGGTAGTACTGAGAAGGCACAAAGACCTTGGCGCCCAGACGGGTGTTCTGGCCATCCCCGAACAGATTCAACCGTTTCAAATCCTCGCAGCACAGATCAATTTTCACCGTCCAGTTCTGGTTCAGGCTCGGGTTGCGCCGGGGGTCTTTGATCCAGTGCCAATAATCCCACAGCGTACCACGATATCCAGGCTCGAAGTACATCGGGTAATTTGTAAGTAAACAAGCGTTGTGGGCAATGAGGCCTCCGAACAAGCTGCGTACCTCATAAATGCCGCCCGGATCGCAGCCCTGGGGCGTGTGTCGGGTTGACCATATTTCACTGCCGGCACCGATATCGTTGTAGTGCGGCTGGATAGACGGTTCCAGAAGATTCACTAGGCTGTTACGCTGTCCGGTATACGGCCGCACACATCGGGCCGCTTCGTAACTGCCGCCGTCCCAGATGAGGACTTTAGGCAGGTAACAGGTTTCATCGCGGAGTAGTAGCGCGTACTCGGCTACCTGATTCAGATTCCTGTCGATGTCTTTAAGAATCTGATCTCCGGCGATCAGTTGTACCGGGCCATTCAGAACGCCGCTGATCTTGGCCATTGCGTTCATCGCGTCAATAATGTAGTCTGGACCGGATCCGTCGAACCGGAAACGGGTACCGCCGAAGTGCTGCGAGGTATAATTGTCTTCTCCAGAGAAGAGCAGATTGTTTTCGGTGTTGCCGAAACGTACGTAGCCATTTTGCTGCCGCAAGGCCTCGTTGCCACAGGTGTCGATCGCATCCTGCAGGTACAGCCCTTTTCCGTATGCAGGCATGCGGGTTTCGTTCCATTCGAAGCAGACGCCTTCCAGAATCTTATCCCGGTCCGCCCCATTCTTCCGGAAATCGAAAACCGGTACCGGATCGTCGAAGAAATCAGCGCGCTGGATGTAAAGAGTCCCGCCTTTAATCTCCCACCCAGATTGTAAAGCCCTTTGAGCTTATCCAGGAACATATCCAACGCCTCCAGCGGTGCGTTATCCTCAATGTAGTAGTCCGTATTGGCGTTTTGCACCCCGAAAAAGGGAGATCGAGATGTCGTACGGCGAATTCCCCGCGCAACAGTCGCCGTCAGATAACAAGCGTTGAAATAAGGATTCTGAATGTTTTTCGTTCCTTCAGAGGTGTGTACGTCGAGTGACTTGGAAAAGAACACCGGCGCGCTGTCCGGAGTGACCCGAACCCCGCATTTATCACAGACGTTGGTGATATAGTCACGAATGAGTGGCGCCGGGTGCTCCCGGCCACATCCTGCCGACTCAATGAACATGTTCATGAAGAAGTCAGACAAATCGCCGTAATCTGGGACATCAAAGTGATTAGTTCCGCCGATCGGGTCCCACCCAATCCAGTCCAGTATGTCATTTATGACGTTGATCAACGTGAAGATGATCAGCAACACCGGATACATCAACGTGAAAATGATGTAGCTCAGCACCATTATTTGCTGGGTGACGTACCAGACAATGATCAGTTTGGCGTTTGGCCTTTCTTCATTGCAATACGAGAATCTTGGATGCTTCTTGCCGTTTTTAGGGACGGATTGAAACCACCCCTGCCAGTTGTCAGAGATAACGGTTTTCCGGATGCAGTCCATATACGCATCCTGCTGCGCCATGGTGACCTCGAAAGTGCAAAGGCCATCCTCGCACCAAGACAGCTGGGAGGTTTTAATCGTAAAGCCTAGATACTCGCCGCAGCCGACGTGTACAATCTTAACCTCGATCTGGTGAAGGGCTGCAGCCACATGATCAACCAGCCATTCTCGTAACAACGCATAGGCGGCGGTCTCAAAAGTTAGTGTTGAGGAGGTTGCCTTCTGGATCCGGTTCTGTTTCGGGTCATCGGAGATATTGCCCTGTAGCTGTGACCAGGTAAGAGCTAATTCATCTCTTCCGGAACAGGCTTCCGTAACCTCTACCCAATCCGGAACCGGTACCGTGCCAAACGTGGCGATCACCGAAGCCGGACGGGGACCGCTGTAGACGACCGCCCGGTTGAACTCGTCGAGGTTCTGGTATTGGCGCAGGTAGATTCGCAGTTCCATTGAAGGCGCTTAAAGTGCATCCACATTGAGGCGGACAGAAGTAGAGCACTTTAAGGCGGCAACAGGCCTGCAGCGATAGATTTATGCACCGTCGCACCGGTGTGCTACGGACAAAAATAGGTCAATTTGACCCAATAAAATATTAGACCGTTTTGCAAGGCTATATAGTTCGTTATATTTGGCTATAACACAAGCTTTTACAATGGAAGGGGATAAAGGAAATATTCTTCAGGATTTTGATAGGGCAGAACTTAAACTAAAGGAATGCGGAAGAGACATTGAGCAACTCCTTGAGAAATTACTTAAAAGACGTGGCGCTAAACCGCACCAATTGACTCATCGCGTCAAAGACAGATACAGTCTTGAGAAAAAATTGGCCCGGAAAAATTACAAATACAGTAGCCTTGATGAATTGACCGACCTTATTGGCGTTAGAGTTATTACGTATTTTGAAGATGATATTGATATAATAGCCGGTATTATCAATGATGAATTTCTAATAGACTATGAAAACTCCATTGACAAACGGAAAGTAGAGCCTGAAAAATTTGGTTATAGAAGCCTTCACTACGTCTTCTCGATCAAACCGGAACGCGCAGCAATGGCCGAATATGAAAACCTTGCAAACGTCAAGGTCGAAATCCAAATTAGAAGCATATTACAGCACTCTTGGGCTGAAATAGAGCACGACTTGGGGTATAAAGGCGCAAACGAAATTCCGGACACTGCCCGCAGAACTTTTTATAGGGTTGCTGCACTGCTTGAGCAGGCCGACATCGAATTTGTAAAACTTAAAAACGAAATTGAGCAGTATGAAAAGGAGATGCCTCAGCGTATAGCGGAAAATGCAGCTGCCGTTAAAGTTGATAAAGCTTCAGTAATTAGCTTTATAAATAAGAATGCTATATTGGCTAAGATTGAAGACGATTTTGCAAAAAAATTTAAGCTTAACGTCGTTCCTTCTGACGACATTATGGGTGGGCTATTGCCAACTATCCTTAGTGAATACGGAATTGACACCGTTGAAAAGTTAATAGAGAGTTACCGTATACATATGAAAGAGATTGAGGATCAAGGGGAGGCAAGCTATGATCGTAACCCAGAATATTACAAAAAGGATAGGTCAATACTCAAAGGCTCTTCATTGCTTTGGCTGTGTGATTTCTTAAACGAAGAGAGGTTTAGCTAACGGCAATTAGTTCAAGCATTGCCCCACCTTTTTCGGTTCTTTGCATCTTGTTCCAGTGTGATCACAGCAATCCCCTCCCGGTCCAGATTGACCCCTGGGGATGATAGAGAACTAAGAGCGTCAACTACGCCGCGCATTTCGGTTTTCAGTTCTTTAATCTCCCCTGCCAAAGCTTTAGAATCATTCTGAACCGGTTGCGCGACTTCCGGAAGGATTGGTGCCGCGTACGGCTGGGCATGGAGCCCTTTCCGGAACGCATCCAACTGTTTCCAGCCCCCAGCAGCTGCGACATCTTTCTGCGAAAACACCACTTCACCTTTGTGGACGGTACCAGCCGGTGCGTACTTGCTACCGTCGCCGGTGTAGCCGCCTTCGGCGAAGCCCATTGATTGAATGGCTGCAATACCCGCGATCAGCGCGGCGATCACGATCGGAATGGCGATAGGCGCTGCGATAGAAGAGTCCGCAGCAGTCTTTGCAATGGCAACAGCGGCCTCGGACGCCGCAAGCCCGCTGTTAATCGCCTGCTGACGTTCGGCGTACTGTTGCTTCATCCGCTCAGCCTTCTCCAGACGCTCTTCCTCAATGCGCAATACGTCAACGTTGCCGCGTTCGGCGAGCCGTTGGGCATCCGTGAGACGGCGCTGCCGGGCAGCTATTTCAGCATCAGCCGCGCGTTGAGCAGCATCGGCAATCTGGTTATATGCCCCTACAGCTGCGTTGGAAAGGATTTGATACCCTTCAACACCTTGCGCGAAAGAAACCTTTTGCCGGGACGTAAAATCCCGATTGGCGCCTTCCAGCCCATCGCGCGCTTTGGTAAGGGCTGCTTTGGCCTCATTGGCTTCCTGCTTCGCTTTCTGAAAGGCCTGCTCAGCTGTGTTCTTCCGGGCAGTCGAAGAGCTAGGGTCCGCACTGACCTTGCGGGACTGCTCCCCGAGGGACGCTTGGGCTTCATCTTTGTTTTTAAAGTCGGCTTCTGCCCGGTCTAGTTCAACCTGAGCCTCACGAATGGCCCGGCGCAGATCAGCCCGTTCCCGGAGTCGGTAATACTTGCGCTTGGAAATATTACCAGAGTGCAGATGACCCCGAATGCTTTCAGCCTCATCTGCACTCTGCGCGCCTTCTGCTGCAAGTTGCTGCGCCGTTGCCCGATCCAACTGCTTTTTAAGCTCCTCTAGGTAATCTAGGTGCGCACTGGCGTCCCGCTGGAAGAACTGTAGGTTGAGCAGCTCCAGCCGGTCATTGTGCTCGATCTGGATTTCCTCGATCGCTCGGCCTTCTTTCCGGTAAACCTCTTTTAGATCGTCGAAGCGCTTATTTTCTTCTTTTACAGCGATAGCTCGTTCCTTGCCAATCTGCTCCCGGATATTGAACAACGAAGGGATTCCGGAAGCGCCGGCGCGGGTACGGGTCGACTCCAGCTCATACTTATCCGCATCGATACCGTATTGAGCAGATCGGGACTTATAACCCCGTAACAGCTCCTCGCTTCGGGTGGTGAAGTCAATTTCGGCGTTCTGGGTCAGTAGCGTCCGGATGGTTTCAAAATCAGCTTTTGCCCGATCTGTTAGGAGTTTGCGTTTGCGAGCGTTCTCGATCTGGGCATCCAGCTCTTCGTTGTCCTTTTCGATCCGAGCATCGGTTTCTTTCCGGATCTTATCGGTTGTGTCCGCTTCATCTTTAAGCTTGAGTGCGTTTTGCTGGTACCGTAGATCCGCGATACGTTTAGTAAGATCCGCCTCCAAGGAATACTGAGAGTCATGGGACTTAGTACGGACCTTTTTTACTTTCTGCTCGGTTCCATTAATCTGGTCGATGTATTTCTGAGCCTTCTTATTTTCTGCGTCCAACCGGTTGCGCTCTGCAAGTTTGCTGGGGTCTTTCAAATCTTCAGTTGAATACCCCGCTATCAACTCCCGGTTGCGAGAAACCACTTTTTCCAACTCAGGTACATTCTGCTGTTCCAGTGTCTTGGGAACGGCAACTGTCTTCGCAATATCAACCCTAAAACGCTGAAACATGGAAATTAACCCCCGGTAGTAGTTGACCGCATTGATTTGTCCCTGCGCCATAGACTGCTGCTCGGCCTGACGGATACGACCTTCAAATATCTCTACTTGGTTAAGGATAGCCGCTTTACCTTCTTTAGTAGCCCCTTCGTATCGTCTGAGGTAACTCGCATAGTCGAAAGACATACGCTCCTGTGCTTCTTTTTGACTTTCTGCAAGACGGTCAGCGGCATCTTCTGCATTCTGCGCTCCCATATCAACGAAGGATCGAACTAGATAAGTTATACCCGATCCTACGCCTTGAAAGAAGACACCTGCCTTCACTTTAAAATTATCCCAAGTTGTAGCTAGACGATCTGTCTTATCCGCAAAACCCTCAACGCTAACCCCACTTTTCCTAGTTTCTTCTTCTATGATATTAAAAGCTGCCAGTGCGAAGTCCCCTGTACTCTTAAACTCTTCTTGAACGCGCTTGATATTTATACCTAAGTTGTCCAAGATCAATGGGCTTTGACGTGCTATCCCTGTGACAATGGATTGCACCAAATAGTCTACGCTTGCCCCTGTATCTCGTGCTCGTTGCCTAGCAAACGCTAGTGCTGTAGATAACTTATCTACGGGCAACTGAAAATTATTGAACTGGACCGTTTGTTTCATCAGTTCCAAATCGGATACAGTGCCCTTGGTAGCGCTACGTAGATCTGAAAGAAGGTCAGGCTTGTTAAGTCTTGTAAACGCACGTTCCACTCCCTCCGCTTCTTTAGCCAGCGCGCTACTTTCTCTAATGAAATCTTTCAAAGCTGACAGTCCTGAGCCAACAATATCAGCAATGCCAAAACCTGCACCAACGCCTAAACCCTGTAGAATTTGACCTTGTATACCTCCGCCTCCGGAAGTATCATTAAGCCGAGACATCCGGGTTTCGAGTTGTCGGATCTGCCGATCATAATTCCGTATGTCCTGTTCTGAAGTGGCCGCAGTACGAGCCTTCCGGAGTAAATCTAGTTTTAACTGCAGTGTGCCCAGAATCCCTATTTCCCGTTCCATGCCTTGTTGCAGGCGACGGTCAGTGAGGATCTGATGCTCTGTGGCCGCAGCATTGGCTCGCATAGACTTTCGTTCGCGCTCCATCATTTGCAACAAACGTTGACGCTTAGCAGTTTCGTTGGTACTGGTACTGTCGTAAATGCGCTGTAACCGCTTTAACTGCTCGCCTTGAATGTTGATCAAAGAAAGCTGTGCTTTTAATCCCGCTGCAGCTTCTTGCATTCCGTTTCCGGACACCCGGTAATTGAGTTCATGGATGATCTGTACAATCTCAGACATAACCGATAAAGTGCTTTCCGCAGATGTATTGCGGGATGGGTTATAGCACTTGAATAGGCGGCATTATGGCCTGCAGCGATAATTTTAAGCACCGTCGCACCGGTACTGGCTAAAAGCAAAAATAGGTCATCTTGACCCAACATCATCAACTTAGCATGAGCTAATGCCTATGTCAGCGTATATTTCAACTATGAAAGTTTATATCATTGTTCTCGTAGGTTTTGTCTCTTTCCTTTATTCGTGCTCTGGTTCAAATGCAGATGACATTAGTAGTCAAGAACAAACTACCACCCACGCACCCACTACCAGTCCTTATACATCAAAATATGCGGGCAGCTATGTCATAGATGTTAAGGGGGCACCTTCTAGCCAAGAAGTTGAGGGCTATGCGTTAAGAAGAGATGGAACAGCTAAATGGATGCTGATTGTAAATGATGGTAATGGCGGTGCAAGCATCCAATCCGAAAAGAATGGAACTTGGGTAGCAGAACAGGATAAAATTGTTGTGTCCATAGAGGGCAATACAGGATTGATTCAAGAAACATGGCAGCTCCAGAACGGACTGTTTTATGACGCCAACAATTCTAACCGGCATCTTAAGACGAAAGACTGATAATTATATAAATTAACCATACCAAAATATCCTCTCCATTCCAATCCAGCAAATAAAAACTATATGCATATAAAGCCACATAGCACCTTTAAAACGTTTCTGTACACTGTCTTTTTGATCCTTGGTGCTCATCAGCTACGTGCCCAGTCTGATACTTCTCTTACGGGCTTGTACAGCTATAAAAACGGCATAATCAAAATTGATACAGACCAGAAAGCTGCAATTGTTGTAAGAGAAGGGGGCACACACTTCCTAGAAAAAGACACTTTCTTTCAGGTAGAGGAGCATACGGGTCTGGGCTCTTGGAGAGCATCTGTCTATGGAAATAACCTAAGCTATCGTGTAGCAGGTAGCCTTATGCGTGGCGGACGTTTTCTGATCGTATACCCAAAACCGAGGCAAGACACCTCCTACATACTGGAGTTATTGTCTTCAAATCCCGCAGATAAGATTCCGGAGCTAAAACTTGTCACGGCTACAAGTAAAAACAACGCCGTAAGGATTGCCCATAAGACTAGGGTTGATAATACTTCACCGGCCAGAACCTATTCTCGTCGTTCCAGCGGGGCGGGTTGTAGTACCGTTCAATGCTCTGGAACGACCCAAAAAGGATATCGGTGTAGGCGGATGACTACTAGCTGTAGTGGGCATTGTTATCAGCATTGAACTCTTTTCCGGTGAGTGCTTTTACCTGCTTGCCTAATCTGACAACTGTTGAACCAACGCAAGGACACCCTCCTCAGCTTGAGTTCCGCCACAATTAGCAACCGCAACATAGGCAATACCCGTCTTTCTATTGATGAGTGTGTAGCAGTAAAAAGTACCAGCCGAACCAGCATGTTCCGACAGTTGTTGCTCACTATCCGTTGCATTCAGCCACCCAATTGAATAATCAGGTCTGCTGGTAAAAAGGTATTGATAGGTGCTACTTTTCAGGAAATTATCTTGTCCTTTCAGACCTTTGAGATGCAATTGGATCAGTCGCGCGTAATCAGCTAAAGGCATACTGATATCACCGGCTGGTTCAATCAACCGCAAATCGTACGGTACATTGGGCGCTACAGGTTGAATCTTTCCGCCCTCCATCCAGTGCCCCCAAGGCTGCATCAGATTTAACCTGTTGGGCCAGCCAAGTGTATATCGAAGCTGTAGCTTTTCTTCCAACACTTCTTTCACCAACGCCTCCCAGCTACGACCGCTGGCCTGCTCCAGCATAAGTGCCGCAATGCTATAACCCGCGTTGGAATAATGATATGACTCGCCATCGGCAGCCACAGGATCTTGGGTAAGCAGGAACTTGGCAAATTGCTTGCGCTGCTCGGATGGATTCCCTTTGAATTTGGGTAGCTTTTTCTGTTCCGCACCACTGGTAAATGGTTGGATGCGGGCGCGGTGTGAGAGCAGGTCGCTGAGGGTAATGTCGTAGTAACTGGGATTACTCTTTGCCTTCCATTCGGGGAAGAGGTCAAAGAATTTAGTGGTCCACTGCAGTTGTCCATTTTCCACCAACCAGCCGGCGACGAATCCGGTAATGGCTTTGGTATTCGAGCCAAGGTGAAAATAGTCGGATACCCTGGCCGAATCAGTCACATCGTTCTGATTCGATCGGTGGTGTCCACAGAGGTACAGTGCAGCTATGGTATCAGGCTTTATAATGGCAAAGCCTAACTCTGGTATGTTATAAGCTCGGCGGATACTATCGGTTACTTGCGGCAGGCGTTGCTGCGCATAGCTAGCAGTTGGAGCAATAATGAATCCCAATGCCAAAAAGGAAAAGAGGCACAGATGCTTCATACCCTGCAAATTATGAGAAATATAGAGGTCTTTACCAAATATTATACTCATGCTTATGCGTGCAAGGAAGTTTACCTCCGGAACACAAGAATCCCTTCTTACTTTTGACTTGTTGAGCCCAGGGGTTGTGAATGGGAGAGACAGGTAAAGATTAGGTTAGCTACTTGCGAATGACTACAAGATGATATTAAGGATAAATGCCAAACAGGCGCAAACGGAGGGTACGACTTACCCCCAAAACAAAAGAACTCCTAGTGGAGCTCTTTGTTCTAGTTTTAGTCGAAGTAGTCAAAAACCTGGTAGGGTAAAGACTTCGATTAACATAAAGTAGGGTATGGGGTAGCGGGCTAAAAAAACTTCCTGAAATATAGAAAGCAGTCCAGCCTATTCCTCCCAAAGACCCTTCAGAAGCTCCGCATTCCCGTGCGGGGCTTTTTTGTGAAATACACGTATTTCATCCTCAAAGCTAGGGCGTTTCACTTTCTCAATGACAAAATAATTTTCCCATTATTTTACTATCATAATGTTAAGGGAACCTAAGTACAGCCTTTAGGACCGGAAAATCACGTCTTCGGCTTTAGTTGTTCATTGTGCCAGGCCACGTACCTATTCCGGATTTGCAGGTTGTAGTGAAACTGTGAAACGCTTTTGTCCAGAAGGTAATCCGCCTTCTGCTGGTCGCCGGCCGTGCACTTCAAAGTCAGGTCGGAATAGCTGAAATACAGCGCGTCTATTTGGTCGGGGACGGCTCTTGTAATATCAGGGACCGGAGCGTCTCCGCCCTTGTCTGCATCTGCGTGTCGGTTATAGTATCGAGCAATTCCGTGTAGCTGCTTGTTGACCTTAGCCCCGTGTGCAAAAAAAAAGTGTAGAGGTCCGGATCCTCTGCAGCTAGGCGCAGCTTTTTCTGAGTCCAGGCATCGGAAACGGTGTTTGGGTCCTCCCCCTCTGCCAGACACAACAGCGCCCCCATCCGGAGCCCGCACTGCTCGTCGACCGGATACTGCATGCGGTACAACAGGTTGTTCATCAGCACCCCTACATCAGTGCGCAGACGGCCGTTGTCGGCATCGCTATTGCACAGGTCCAGCGTTTGTTTCACAATGCCGTATAGGACTTCTTTGCTGGTGCCGACAGAAGCGTAGAGGTCCTGCGCCTGTACGGCTACCATCCGGCTTGTGTGATATGCCCCAGCCTGCACAGGGGCGTAAAGACGGGTGCCGGTGTGCTCATTGTGGTAGACTTCCCGGTAGTCGGGGTTATCGGCGAATTGGGTCATGTACACGAAAATAGGTCAATTTGACCTATTTTCGTGTACATGCAAGTAAATAATGACATTTGATTACTTCCTTCTATTTCAGATTGCAAATAGACAACAATATCTTTAAAGTTCTATGAGCTCAAAAAGTCACTCCACTAGTAATAATATGATATCAACAAAGGGAATGGATTACGGCATGATATCGTATTTTATATATGACCGAGATATTCACCCGGTAGAGCAGTCCATTGTTAATGCAATCAGAAAGATATCACTATATAAGAATCATTTACAGAGCACAACCAAGCTATATGGAAGTGAATACTCTCAACAGCTTGATCAACTTGTAATAACTGAAAAAATTCAAATAACCGAAGCTAATGAAAGAATTACGCAAATTTTAGCTGGAGCTGAACAAACAGAGGAAAACAGACTTTATGCAGAACACATGTCTGGTTATGACACGATAATATTCGGATATGTAGATGCTAAAGAAGAGCTATACAATAATTTCAATGAAATGGTTGGCTACTTCAATAAGTCTGCATTAGTGAGTTCCTATAGTTTACTTGAGAGTGAGCTAAGAAGACTATGTATTATTCTTCAAGAAACAACTAATGAGAAGCTCTCATTAAAAGATATTTCAGGTTCTGATTATTTTGGTTCTATGATTAAATACCTTTCACTAGTTATAGATATAGATACAAATAAATTAGAGCATTACATATCAAAAATTAGAGATCTTCAAAAGCTTCGGAATAAAATTGTGCATAGTAATGGAGAATTAATATCTAATACAGAAGATAAAGAGTCAAGAGTAAACTTGTTAAGAATTATAAATCAGAATAAAGGTACTTTAAGTTTAAAAATAGATAGTGAGACACAAATTGAAACAATCCAGATTGATAATTCGAATTACATCGCTAAATATTACAGCATATTCAATGCATTTTTCTCAAGGACACTCTGGTGTATTGATAAACGCTTGGATCATTCATTCTTAATATCAAGATTTACTTATTTATTAAACAGCATTATACTTCAATACTATTTTTTTTATCATGTCACGATATCTTTTCTACATTTACGCTATTAGATGCCAACCTGTATGAAAGATTGCTTCGTCGCTGCGCTTCCCTCGCAAGGACGACCGCTT
>SEFP01000030.1 GCA_004144185.1 Sphingobacteriales bacterium
GCAAATGAACTGGCTTCAGCACGCAGCACAGAGAGTCACTACAGATACAGCAACCAGCTAGATTCAATACACCGGATTAATCAGCCTTGAACGAATTGTCGGCGCGCCACTGGGCTATTTTTGCATGATTACCGCTGAGTAATACTTCGGGGACTTTCATACCATTGAATTCTTCGGGACGCGTATACTGCGGAAATTCCAGCGTTTCTCCGTCACTAAAGCTCTCTATCGCGGCACTCGACTCACCACCCAATACGCCGGGAATTAATCGAACGATACTATCTATGATTGTCATCGCTGGCAATTCCCCGCCAGTCAGTACGTAATCACCCACGCTAACCTGCGTATCAACCAGACTGACAATACGCTCGTCATAACCTTCGTAGCGTCCGCAAATAAAGATATAGCCGCTACCGCCATCCGCCCACGACTGCGCCGTCGACTGCTTCCAGCGCTGGCCGCGTGGCGTCATCAGCAAGACTTTTGCGGTCGGATCGTTTTGTTTGGCGCGCTCTACCGCAGCAAACAATGGTTCGGGTTTTAATAACATACCATCACCACCACCATACGGAGTATCGTCGACAGTTCGCCGAGGACCCAATCCGAATTCGCGTAAATCAATTGTCGACAGCTGTACGATGTCGTCCTTTTGCGCTTTCCACATCATGGAACTTTCGAACACGCCCGTAAACATTTCGGGGAAAAGGGTGATAACTTGCAGCTTTCTCATCTGTATCAGTGTAGCGGATATTGACTTTTTTGTAAATATTTGCTATAATATTTTCAACTCATCTGAGTGAACCTACCATTTAGGAGACTGCCATGTTTGTCACAAAAAGAATGATCACTCAGTGGATCACTCTGCTCGCGACCAGCCCACTCAGGGCAGTGGCCGCCGCCATCACGGCGCCGTCGTCCTCGAAGCGACGATCTACGTCACGAGCGCGCAGCTGAACGCAGTACCTCAACAGCCCACCCAAGGAAGCCCGCCGTAGAAGCTATAATCGCTTTTACAGGCTTGAGCTCCTTCGGTGAGCTTCCTTTTTTATCATAATAATTATATAATATCATCAAATCTTCATCCAGAAGAAGCACCTACCCGACAGGGGGAGCAATGACAGAAAGAACTGTTGCTTATTCCGCAAAGGTTCATGCATCGGTTCCTGATAACTTTATTCAAGATTCGACCTGCGACGGACTACTTCGTTGCATAGACGATCGTCTACAGAATCTCGATAAAAGTCTTCTCACCACGTTCCTGATGTTCTGGACAGTAGTACTACTGTCGATCGTAATGGCAAGCCACGCTACAATGTTGGGCTGGCTAGTAATTGCGACCCACATCGTTACGTTTCGGTTTTTCCGGTACGATTTCTGCCACCCGCTACGCACTGCCAGACATAGGCATCTATGGCGCATTCAGCAGAAAGCATTGCAGAGTCAATTGAGCGCCCAAGGAGCATTTATGCGACCATCCTGACACTATACCCGAGTCCCGTCGATGACATACAGCTGTCGTCCGGGGTAAAGCTCGGGTGACAACCAGTAGTATTAATACTCTATCGATACTAGTGGCTGTATAAAATTGTATTTTATGGTATAATAAAATTTGGTTAAGTGAGCATGGAGGCACCCGCCACCATCCCTTATCCCGCGCGATAGGAGTCAAATGCCGAGACACTCCGGAATGA
>SEFP01000002.1 GCA_004144185.1 Sphingobacteriales bacterium
TTACCATTGTTGTCATCGCCACCGCCCCAGCCACCTCCGCCAATAATAATCGGAGGTACCCAGCCTCTGCTGCCGCGACGGCTCATGTAGCCGCCACCGCCGCTTCCGCCGCCACCTTTACCGCCCATGAAGCGTGTAAACACTATGAATATGATCAGCACTAGGATAATTGCTCTGATGGAGAGCCCACCACCTTTTCCTTCTTCCGGATCATCATTGGTATACTCACCTTTAGTGGCTTTGATAATCGCATCGGCCCCACGACTGAATCCTTCATAGTAGTTGGCCTGCTTAAACGAAGGGGTGATCTCCCGGCGAATGATTTTTCCGGACGTGAGATCGGTCAGCGCGCCTTCCAGTCCCCGGCCTACGGAAATAGTGATCTTATGATCGTTGATGGCTGCCAGTACCACCACCCCATTGTTCTTGCCGGCCCGGCCGATCTGCCAGCGATTTCCGAGTTCGGTTGCGTACTGGGCTATGTCGTAGCTCCCAATGGAGGGGACTGTTACAATGATAATGCTTGTAGAGCTTTCCCGGTCGTACTGCCGCAGCCGCTGGTCGAGTTGCGAAACTTCACTGGCCGACAATACATGTGCATAGTCATTGACCGGCTGCAACGGAGTTGGCTTCTCCGGAAAATCCCCGCTTTGCTGGGCCCACAGCCCGGTCGATCCAGCCACGACCAGAAGCAGCGTCAGCAGGGAACGCAACCAGGTTGCACCCGGAGTCCTTTCCGGAAGGAACGGCTGCGGAACCGGTCTGAAACGAAAGGCAGTCATCTGTTTCCTCATGCGCCAAAAACAATGTCATCCGGCAGCTCGTTGTGCGGTACGGCCGGATCGTATGGAAAATGCACGGCCATAGCCACGCCGATAGCAGTTACGGCCGCAGCAATGCCTGTTCCATAGTGGGATTCTTTAAAATGCGCGACCATCTGCCGGCCGGCTTCGTTCCAGAACGCAGGACCGCCTGCCAGTTTATAAATGGCCTCATCGCCGAATAAAGCGAACTGTTTGTCTTTAATGGCTACATACACCAAAGCCGCATTGCGCTTTTCGGTTTTGTCCATCTCCAGCCGTGTAAACACCTCTTTGGCACGCTCCATAGCATCTACGTACGCACAGGTCGATTCCACGTACACCCGGATTTCTCCGGTAGTCGTTTTCTCAGCCTGTGCGATCGCGGCAACAATGCGTTGCTGCTCCGGTTCCGGAAGCAGGCCAACAGATTTGGATTCAACAGCAGCCATTATGATGCAAGGACAGTTTTCCGGAAGATGATTGAAGCCTTAGAACTGTACCTGCGGCGCGTTTTGAGCTTCTGCACTGGCGGCAAACGTCGGCCGGGCACGGAAACCGAGCATATTGGCAAAGATGTTGTTCGGGAACTGGCGTACCTGCGTATTGTAGGTTTGAACGGAACCATTATAAGCATTCCGGGAGGTCGCAATCCGGTTTTCGGTACCTTCCAGCTGATCCTGCAAGCCAAGGAAGTTTTCGGTGGCGCGCAGTTGCGGATACGCTTCTACCGAAATATTAATAAGGTTTCGGGCAGCAGTCTGTGCTTCCGCACCCGCTTTTTGCAGCTCGTCTACATCCGATTGTTCGATATCACCTACCGGCTTGGATGCGATGTTTTTCAGTGCCGCACCGGCCTGACCGGCACGGGCAGCAGCAACACCTACATAGGTTTCGCTTTCAAACTTAGCAGCTCCTTTCACCGTTGCAACCAGATTTGGAATTAAATCGGCCCGACGCTGATACTGGTTTTGCACTTCGGCCCATTTGGCTTTTACATCTTCATCCTGGGCAACCAAGCCTTTTTGAACGTTGCAGGAATAGCAGCCACCAACAAGCAGGATGCCGAGTAAGATGAGGATGACCGGAGAGATTTTACGCATGAGAAACGTTTTTGCTGAGAGAGCGATTGAGAAATTAGGGGATGAAGGTATAAAAAAACACGTCCCATCCGCCTCAATACAAAACTATGGCCATCATCGTTCCGGAAGGCCCAGCTACAGGTAGTTAAACCCGGTTCCGGAAAATAAACGGATTCGCTTAAACAGCAGGTGCCACGACTATCTTTGCCTCATGAGCTTTTCGCCGGACGACTTTCGCCTCAGAGCCACCGACCTCGACGACCAAGATACTTTGTTTCCTTTCCGGGAGCGGTTTCACATTCCCCAGCACAACGGCAGCGATGTAGCCTATTTCTGTGGCAACTCGCTGGGACTGCAACCCAAAAGTACTGCTTATTTATTTGAGCAGGAACTGCGCGACTGGGCGAAATACGGCGTTGAAGGGCATTTCCAGGCCGAAAGTCCCTGGTTTAGTTACCACAAGCAGTTTGCCAAGCCATTGGGCGCTATTGTAGGCGCGCTTCCGGAAGAAGTGGTGGCTATGAACACCCTGACAGTCAACCTGCAACTGCTGATGATGACCTTTTACCGCCCTACACAGGATCGGTTCAAGATTCTGATGGAAGCAGGGGCATTTCCGTCTGATCAGTATGCCATTGAAACACTGGTGCGATTGATGGGCTACGAACCCGAAAACGCTATCATCGAAGTAGCGCCCCGCGAAAGTGAGTCTACCTTGCGCACCGAAGACATCATCGCGCAGATCGAAGCGGCCGGTTCAGAACTGAGTCTTATTTTGTTTGGCGGCGTTCAGTATTATACAGGTCAGTTTTTCGACCTGCCGGCATTGACACAGGCTGCCCATAAAGTAGGTGCACTGGCCGGATTTGATCTGGCGCATGCCGTAGGCAATGTACCACTGCAACTCCACGACTGGGATGTGGACTTCGCGTGCTGGTGCTCGTATAAATACCTTAATAGTGGTCCGGGCGGTGTAGGCGGTGCCTATATCCACGAGCGCTTTGCCAACAACGAAAAGATGCCCCGGCTGGCCGGCTGGTGGGGACAGCGGGAACGCGACCGCTTCCAGATGCGCAAAGGATTTATTCCGGAACCGGGTGCGCAGGGCTGGCAGTTGAGTAATGCACCGGTATTTAATATGGTGGCCCACCGGGCATCCCTTGATCTGTTTGATAAAGCCGGTATGAACGCATTGCGGGCCAAAAGCCTGATCATGACCGCGTTTCTGGAAGAAATGCTCCACGCGATTCCCGAGAAGGCCTTTCAGATTCTGACGCCTTCCGATCCGCAGGCACGGGGCTGTCAGCTGTCGCTGCTGTATGCCCATTCCGGAAAAGAAACCTTTGACCGGATTACCGACAACGGGATCATCGCCGACTGGCGCGAACCTAATGTCATCCGGGTCGCTCCGGTGCCGATGTATAATACGTTCATGGACTGCGTACGACTGGCAGAAGCCCTCAACGGCTCCATAGCTTAATTTCAACGATTCTGCCTGTATGGACGCTGCCTTTCCGGAACTTAATTCCATCCGCTCGTTGCTGCGCACTACCGGCTCGGTGCTTACGGTAGGCACGTTCGACGGCGTTCACCAGGGACATCGCGCCATTTTGGAACAGGTGCGCACCACCGCACAAGCCGAAGGCTGCCCGAGCGTGCTGATTACCTTTCACCCCCACCCACGCGCAGTCGTAAACGGTGGCGGGCGACTGGAGCTGCTAACGCCTATAGCAGAACGCGTCGCACTGCTCAAATCATTCGGAATTGACGAAGTCGTTGTGGTTCCGTTTACCCCTGCGTTTGCTGCCTTATCACCAGAGGCATACATCCGCGACTTTCTGGTCCAAACATTTGCCCCACGGGTTATTGTCACCGGGTACGACCACCGGTTTGGCAGCGGCCGTCAGGGTACTTTCGAAACCCTCGACCGGATGGCCGCGACGTATCAATACCGGGTTGCCGAAATTCCGGCTACGATGCTCGATGAAGCAGCGATCAGCAGCACCAAGATCCGTAAGGCGCTGCAATCCGGGCAGGTTGAAGAAGCCGCACAGATGCTGGGAAGGCCCTATGCCGTTTCCGGAACGGTGGCTACCGGAAAGCAACTGGGTCGCACCATCGGATTTCCGACTGCTAACTTGATTCCTCTGGAAGCCGAACAATTGATTCCGGCCGAGGGCGTTTATGCCTGTTGGGCTTTAGGGAATAGTTTCCGGAATCGCGCCATGATCAATATCGGCCGTCGGCCTACTATAGAAGAAGCCGGTATGCGTACCATTGAAGCCAACCTGCTAGACAGCTTTTCCGGTGATCTGTACGACCAGCCTCTGACGCTTCAGTTTGTGGCCCGGCTTCGCGACGAACAAAAATTCGGTTCGCTGGAGGCACTGAAAGCCCAGTTGCAGCAGGATCAGAAGCAGGCCGTCACAAGCTTAAAATAAGTTCCAGGCGGGCGCAGTATTCGCGAAGCAGTTCGCTTTCCCGTTCGCGGCTTCCAATACCAACTGATTGTGCGGATGTATCTGCCAGCAGCAGTAAAATGTCTTCCAAGCGCTGACGGCCGATCTGTCGGCTTTCGGCCAGGAGCGGTTTGATCCGGAACGGCGGCACTCCCAGTAGCTTGGCCGCATCAGGCGTTCCTTCATCTACAAAAGAGGCATTGTAGAGCCTGGAGTAATAGTTGTAAAACGTACCCAGCACCAGCACCAGCGGGGCCACTTTGGGATTGGCTACAAAATGGGTCAGCATTTCATACCGCTTCTGGGCATTTTTCGGCGAAAACATCTGTGGAAACTCAAACAGATTGTACTCCCGGCCAACACTGATATATTTTTTTATAAGTGTTGTACTCAATGCCTTTTCGTCCGGAACGTTGATGCGGATTTTCTCAATCTCGTTGGCAATTTTCTGCAGATCGGTTCCCAGTAGCGACGTCAGCAGGTACGCATTTTCCGGACCGATTGTAAAGCCGATCGTATGCCCGTAGGTCATGATCCAGCTGGGTACATCATCTTCTTTCAGCTTGGCGCTGTGCACGTGCACGACGTGGTCCAGCTTTTTGGCCAGCGTGGTGAGCTTGCCCCGGCCGTCGATCTTTTTAAAGCGGTGCTCGATATAGAAACGGGTCGTCGGAGAAGGATTTTCCAGGTACGACGCCAGGTCGTTCAGGTTGCTCAATTGGGCCGCATCCCGCAGGATCACCACCTGATACTCAGCAAACATAGGAAAGCGGCGACACGAGCTGAGAACTTCCTGTACAGTGGTGTCTTTTCCATAGAGCACCAACAGGTTAAAATCCCGTTCTGCTTCCGGAAGCAGGGTCTCGTAGGCAGCCGTAATCCGGTCGGCGTCATAGGATTCTTCGCCATCAGCCAGGCAGATAAGCGGTGCCTTTCCGTGCGCCAGATCTTTAAGCAGCGTTGCGGCCGATGCAGTCATACATGCAAATGTGAGGGGTTTATCGGTTGGTACGTATGCTTCCGAAAAAAAGAAAGCTGTTCCGGGATCGTTCCGGAATATGCCGGTCCGGATTGCGTTAAAAATCAGTCAACAGAATTAGCAGACTGCCTTTAAACCTGTATTTTGCGGATTGCTGAAAGCATTTTTTTCTTCTTAACCTCAGAAATCATCCTGCTTTTTTATGAGCGATCAACCCAATTATCCATCTGCGGGGATTCCCAACGATCCACCGCAGCGTCCGACGGTCCCGCCTCCCGCTTCTTCCTATGGCGCCCCACCACCACAGCCTCCCAAGCGGAATGGATTGTGGTGGCTTCCCTGGGTGATTGTAGCCCTTTTGGGTGGAACTGTCATCTACCTGCTACAAAACAAAAACAAGATTGAAGACCGCAATGATGTACTCGTAGATCAAACCGCCCGAGCCGATTCGTCTTATGATGCCGTCAACGTAGAATACCAGGCTGCACTGGCCCGGTTGGATGACTTGGTATCTCAAAACGAAGAAATGGCCCGCCAGATGGTCGACAAAGACGGAACTGTTACCAAACTGAAATCCGAAATCGAAGGCCTGCTGCGCAAATCCAACCGCTCGGCCGCCGATAATACCAAGGCCCAGAAGCTGATTAAACAACTGAACGAGAAAACCCGCGGCTACGAACAGCGGATTGCCGAACTGGAAGCTGAAAACGCAAACCTGAATACTCAGGTTACGACCGTAGCCCGCGAGCGCGATTCTACCGTGACCGAAAATGCCGGATTGCAACAAAAAGTCCGGCTGGGTGCGGTGTTGCATGCCTCCAATATCCGGCTGCTACCGATCGACTTACGTCGTAATGGGACCAAGGAAAAAGAAACCACCAAGGCCCGTCGCGTGGATCTGATCCGGGTGCTGTTTGACATCGACGAAAACCGGATTGCCGAAAGTGGTTCCAAGGATATCTATATCCGGGTCATCAATCCGGATGGTCAGCTGGTAACCAGCGCCGCAATCGGCTCTGGCGTAACGACAGGTGCTGATGGTCAGCCGATTGAGTATACGTTGCAAAAGCAGGTAATGCTGAATCAGAATGAGCGCGCCAAAGATGTGAGCGTAGACTGGAATCAGTCGACCGACTACCAGAAAGGCAGCTACCGGGTGATCATCTACAACGAAGGCTATCAGATTGGTTCCGGAAGCGTGACCCTGCGCTAAGGGAATAGCAATCCCATACGTTTGTTCCGGAAAAACGCCGTCCTGTTTGCATACGGACGGCGTTTTTTTTATTTTTCGCATCTTTACCAAACCAACGGTAACAGAAACTTAATGGCTGCTTTACGTGCCTCCCTTTTATTCCGCGGTAACATTGCAGCCGAATTCCAAAGCCCCTTGTATGGAAGCACTTCCCGCTAAGATTTTGATTGTTGATGACGAAGCTGATATCACGGAATTTATCGCCTATAACCTGCGCGCTAAAGGCTATCTGACAGCCACTGCCCGCGATGGACTGGAAGGTCTCCGGAAAGCCAAAGAGTTTAAGCCCGACCTGATTCTGCTGGATGTAATGATGCCCAATAAAGACGGGATGGAGACCCTGCGCGACCTGCGTGCCCTCCCCGATTTTGAAGACACGGCCATCTTGTTCCTGACCGCGATGAGCGACGAAAAGTCAGAGATCGAAGGGTTGCGCCTAGGTGCCGACGACTACATCGCCAAGCCCATCAAGCCCGAACTGCTGGCCACCCGGATTGCAGCAGCGCTGCGCCGGACCCGCAAAGAAGACGAAGGCGAAAAGCGCATGTCGTTCGGCGATCTGGAAATCAACCAGACCAAGTTCACCGTTACGTATCAGGAACAGGACATTGCGCTGGCTAAAAAAGAGTTTGAACTGCTGAGCCTGCTGGCCTCCAAGCCGGGACGGGTGTTTCTGCGCAACGAAATTCTGCAACGCGTCTGGGGAACCGATGTGATTGTCGGCGACCGTACCATCGACGTCCACATCCGGAAAATCCGCCAGAAAGTAGGCATCGACCTGATCACAACCGTCAAAGGCGTGGGTTATAAGTTTGAGATGTAAAAAGACCTTTGAAAGATTCCGGAATTCTCCGGATACATACAAAGCAGTATTTTAAAAGGGCGAATTTGATTCGCCCTTTTATAGTTTGAACACCGGGCAGGTCGGTTTCCAGTATCCATTTCCGGAACTTTATCCGTTCGTTTCTTTCTCCGATTGCATTTTCATTTAAGCAATGCGCCTGCTGAGCACCAAAAATATTTCTCCCAAGCAGCTTTCAGCGGCTACCGCACTGGTATCGGCGCTGCTCAATACCGCGTTCAGCCTGCTGCTTACCAACAGCCTCTGGACGGTTGTTGCTGTTTTCATCGTTACATTTTTGGTAACGTATGGTGTCTACTTCTACACGCTACAGGTTTTCATTTACCGGAAGATCAAGGTGATCTACAAGTTTATCTTCCAGACCAAGGCCACTAAAAAAGAAGAGTTTTTTTACAACAACATTCTGCCGCAGAAATCTATCGAAGAAGTATCGAGAGATGTAGCCCGCTGGGCTGCCCAGCGCCGCTACGAAATCGATGCGCTGAAAGAAAACGAGTCGTTCCGGAAAGAATTTCTCATGAATCTGGCGCACGAACTCCGGACGCCCATTTTTACGGCCCAAGGCTATATTGATACCCTGTTGGGCGGTGCGCTGGCCGATCCGGAAGTGGCCACCCGCTTTTTGTCGAATGCATCGCGGAGTATTGACCGGCTGGTGCGGCTGGTCGACGATCTGAACGAGATCTCCAAGCTGGAATCGGGCCGCATCGGGGTGGTGGAATCGGCTTTTGTGATTCAGGATCTGATCCGGGAAGTATACGAAGAGTTTTCGATGCAGGCCGAGACCAAGCCAATGACACTGACCTTTAAAAAAGGTACCGAAGGACCAATTGCCGTGCTGGCCGACCGGCCCAAAATCCGGCAGGTGCTGGCCAATCTGGTGGAGAATGCCCTTAAATACGGCCATGACGGCGGCACGGTTACAGCCGGCTGCTACTCAACCGACGGGCAACGGGTGTATGTAGAAATCTCCGACGACGGTCCCGGCATTCCGGAAACGCACCTGCCCCGCATTTTTGAGCGGTTTTACCGGGCCGACAAAAGCCGCAACCGTGAAATCGGTGGCACCGGGCTAGGGCTGGCGATCGTCAAGCATCTGGTCGAAGCCCATGGTCAGACCATTACCGTACGCAGCAAACCCGGAGTGGGTTCTTCTTTTGGCTTTACGTTGCGCGAAGCCCGCAATTAGTTGCAACTGCGCAACAAGTTTTCCGCAATGCTTTTATAAAAAGGAACTCCCTTCCGGAAGCAGCTTACCTTCGCACCTCCTTTTCACAACCTTCCCTCAGAATTTTTTTTTGTCTATCATGGCTGCACAGCGCATTACGATGAATCAGGGCCAGCTTCAGGTGCCCGACAACCCTATTATTCCATTTATTGAAGGAGACGGTATCGGACCCGATGTATGGCAGGCCTCGCGCCGCGTGCTGGATGCAGCCGTTGCAGAAGCCTATGGCGGCAAACGCCAGATCGAGTGGATTGAAATTCTGGCCGGCGAAAAAGCCTTCAACCAGACCGGTGAATGGCTGCCTGCCGAAACGCTGGAGAAAGCCAAAGAATATATCGTATCTATCAAAGGCCCTCTGACCACACCGGTAGGTGGTGGCATTCGCTCGCTCAACGTGGCGTTGCGCCAAGAGCTGGATCTGTATGCCTGCGTACGTCCGGTGCATTGGTTCCGCGGTGTTCCGTCCCCGGTTAAGCATCCGGAAGATGTGGATATGGTGATTTTCCGCGAAAACACGGAAGATATTTACGCCGGTATTGAGTTCAAAGCCGGTTCTCCGGAAGTAGCAAAGCTGCTGAAATTCCTGAAAGACGAACTGGGTGTTACCGACGCCATCCGTTTTCCGGAATCGTCTGCCCTCGGTATCAAGCCGGTCTCGCAGGAAGGAACGGAACGCCTGGTGCGGGCCGCCATCCTGTATGCCATTACCCACAAGCGCCCATCGGTAGCACTGGTTCACAAAGGCAATATCATGAAGTACACCGAAGGTGGCTTCAAGAACTGGGGCTATGCTCTGGCAGCCAAGGAATTTGGCGATCAGGTGTATACCTGGAACCAATGGGAAGCGACGCAAAAAGCCGATGGTGAAGAGGTTGCCAACAAAGAGCTAAAGGCTGCCGAGGCATCCGGAAAAGTGATTATCAAGGATGTAATTGCGGACAATTTCCTGCAACAGATTCTGATCGCGCCTAAAGATTATTCGGTTATTGCCACGCTCAATCTCAACGGCGATTATATCTCTGATGCCCTGGCTGCAGAAGTCGGTGGGATCGGGATTGCACCAGGTGCCAACATCAACTATGTGACCGGATACGCCGTATTTGAAGCCACCCACGGTACCGCGCCACGCTTTGCCAATACCAACACCATGAACCCGTCTTCGCTGATCCTGAGCGGCGTAATGATGTTGCAGTACATGGGTTGGAACGAAGCCGCCGACCGCATTTTGAAAGCCCTGACCGATGCCATTGCCCGCAAGCGCGTGACCATCGACTTCTATAAGCTCATGCACGACGCCACCTTGCTGAAGACCAGCGAGTTTGCGGACGAGATCATCAAAAATCTGGCTTAAGATGACGGTACAAGCCGTTGCGGCCGCTATTGATCACACGGCTTTAAAACCGACCCTTACGACCCGTGCCATCGCGCAACTTTGTGAGGAGGCGGTTTTGTACCAGTTTGCTGCCGTATGCGTGCCGCCCTGCTACGTCAAAATGGCCTGTGAATTGCTCCAGGGAACCCCGATAGCGGTTGCGACCGTTATCGGGTTTCCGCTGGGTTATAGCACCACCGAAACCAAAGAAGCGGAAATCAACGAAGCGCTGCACAACGGCGCCACCGAGATCGACGTGGTTCACAATATCAGTTTCATCAAGTCGGGCGACGAAGCACATGCCACCCGCGAAATCGAGGTGCTGACCCAACAGGTTCATGCCCGTGGGGGCCGGATTAAAGTGATTCTGGAAACCTCCTACCTCACCGATGCCGAGATCGTAGCCTGTTGCCGTCAGTATGGAGCATTGGGTGTTGACTTTGTCAAGACCTCTACCGGATTCTCGGATGCCGGTGCTCAGGTGGAGCACGTTCGGCTCATGCGCCAGTCGCTTCCGGATACCATCCGGATCAAAGCGTCGGGCGGCATCCGTACGCTGGCAGAAGCCCAGGCGATGCTCGCAGCCGGTGCTGATCGGCTGGGAACCTCCGCGGGCGTGCAGATTATTTCCGAAATGACCGCTCCCGGTGAAACCTTAACGACTTAGGTTCGTCTATACAGTCGTTTTTTGATGCTTATGAAAGTTTTTTTTACAGGATGTATTCTCTTTGTTGCCAGCCTGCCCGGCTACTGTCAGGACAGCACCGTGCCGAAAGCTGTGCTGCCCGGCACCTTGCGGGTGGAAGTGGAACCCAACGGGGATACGATTTACCGGGGTGCCGTTCTTCCGGAAACGCCTAGCAGAAGACCAGTCTATCGCGGGCTGATTTACTCGGGCCGTGGGTTTCGGATTCAGATTTATTCCGGAAACGATCGCAAAGAAGCCATTGCAGCCAAAACCCGGTTCATGCGCATCTACCCCAGCCTGCGTACCTACCTGAGCTATACGGCCCCTCATTTTAAAGTCAAAGCCGGCGATTTTAAAAGCCGTACAGACGCCTACCAGATTGCCCGCACCATTCAAACGTTATTCAAGCCGGTGATGATTGTACCGGATGTAATTGTGGTTAATTCTTTGAAGCAATGATAACCATCGAAGCTATTCAACACGCCGCCCGGACGCTAGCGCCGGAGATACAACAATTCCGGGAGCATATTCACAGCTACCCGGAATTGTCTTTTGAGGAAACTGCCACAGCCGCCTTTGTGTCCGGAAAACTCCGCGAATGGGGCATTCCCTTTACCGAAGGCTGGGCCGGCACCGGGATTGTAGCGCTGATCGAAGGCCGAAATCCGGAAAAAACCTGCACGGCCATTCGCTCAGAACTGGATGCATTGCCAATTCTGGAAGAAAACACAACCGCTTATGCATCCAGGCACAACGGTATTATGCACGCCTGCGGACACGATGCCCATACGGCCTGCCTGCTGGGCGTGGCACGTCTGCTACAAACGCATGCAGCCGACTGGGAAGGAACCGTAAAACTTATTTTTCAGCCCGGTGAGGAAAAGCATCCCGGTGGTGGCTCCCTGATGCTCCAGGCCGGTGTACTCGACAGTCCTAAAGTGGATCGGATTCTGGCGCTGCACGTGTACCCAACCCTGCCGGCCGGAGACGTTGGCTTCCGGAAAGGGCAGTATATGGCTTCGACCGATGAGATTCACATTACGATTCAGGGCAAGGGCGGTCATGCAGCCCTGCCGCATCAGACGATTGATCCGATCATGATTGCAGCGTATACCCTTGTCAACCTGCAACAACTGGTTTCCCGGCGCAGCAACCCTGTGGTGCCTTGTGTGCTGTCGTTTGGCAAAATCGCAGGCGGCACGGTCAACAATGTCATTCCCGACACCGTGTCGCTTTCCGGAACGTTGCGGACAATGGACGAACGCTGGCGTACCGAAGCCCACCGATTGATAAAAGAAGTTGTAAACAGTACCTGTGCTACCTGGGGCGCCACGGCGACCGTCGAGATTCCGGAAGGCTATCCATCGCTGTACAATGACCCGGAGCTGACCGGGACGGCCGAGCAGTTGGCTACAGCCTTTTTAGGAGCCGATCGGGTTTATGAACTGGCATTGCGGATGACTGCCGATGATTTTGCCTTTTACGGGCATCAGGTGCCGGGCTGTTATTTCCGGTTGGGCACGGCTGCGCCGGATGGTCAGTCGTGTACCTCATCTGTACACACCAGCCGGTTTGACATCGATCCGGCGGCACTGGAAACCGGAACCGGTCTGATGGCCTATCTGGCGATGCAATTGAATAATCAGTAAGCATATTCCCGAACTACTTATTCTAAACAAAAAGGCGCTTCCATAAACAGGAAGCGCCTTTTCTATAGCAGCTTTATAAGGTCATTAGTAATGCACCTGAATCACGGAGTGCAGCGGGATGGTAACGCCGCCCTTTAGTTGCAGATAGTGCTCGGTGACACTCCATACCGTGGTTTCCACTTCGCAGGGACCCAGCGTCGTTTCAAATGTAATCGCCGTTTTGCCCTTGAACTCATTGCCCAGGCGGGTGGCGTACTGAAGTTCATCACGCCATCTCTGGGTGTTATCTACAAAGGCAGGAACCAGATGCAATTCGGGGATTTCTTCTTTCTGAACGAGACGGGCCATAACAGAGGGAACCAAAATAGGAAGGCTTTAAACGCTAAAAGTAATGATGCTTCCGGAAACAAGCACCCATTGGTCATTGGTTTCCGGAAATTTTAAAGCGGCTTTAAACAACGGCACCGGTGTCAAAGGTGGCACCGGTACCCGTGCGTCATGCTGCAATGAACTTACTGGATTTTTACCGGAAAGGTTCCGTCGGCATCGTTCTCGCCACCAATCGCATCCCGGGTAGCCGCTGCCTTATCAACCGGATCGTGGATCAGTCGTACCCGCAAGGCTCCGGTTCCCGCCAAGCCAGTGGTCATCTTCAGCATCCGGTTGAACGGTTTGCCATTTTTATCCAGGCTTCCGCTGCCGGAGACCGGTGTAAGAGACCCCGGGCCGAACGCAGGTGTAGAATCATAGTAAAACAGATGATCCTGGTTTTCGGCATCGATTTCAGTGGTCGTGGTGTCTACAGGAATGGCTTTCTCATTGTACACCTCTACCGATACGGAGTAGGTACGATTCGGAAGCAGTTTTACCGTATCGGCGACAACAGCAGAATCAGCGACTGTACTGTTGAACCCATTTGAAACCTTGTAGCGGAAGCTCTGCGAGGGTCCGAGGGTGCCGTCATCCAGAAACGTAAGTTTCAGGGTGGTGATCACTTCCTGCTCGACGGGCTTTGGGGTATCGTCTTTGGTACAGGAAGAAATGCCGGCTGTGAGCGCGGCGAGTCCGAAGGCATATACTGCCAGTTGATGAGTAGTACGCATGATTGTTTGAAAAGGGATTGGAAAAGAGTGTGTTGATTGTTAGTTGGAGGCGCCCAACGGCACATACAGCCGCAGGGTCAGGTTTCGGCCCGGTTGGTCCAGAAAGTACCGGAAGGCGTCAAGATAATCACGGTAACGGGTGTTTAGCAAATTGTCGGCCGTCAGACTGATCTGCGCCGGAAACCGTGCCGATGGCAGCGTAACGCCTGCTGTAGCAGACACCAGGGTGTAATCGGCCGGCGGACGGGGATAATCAATGGCATCGAAATTTTCCGGGATGCGCGTCTGCCGGGCTACATACGCTACTGTGCCGCCCATAAAAAAGCGTTTCCAACGGCCCAGATCCCGCTGATAGCGCAGCCCTCCCTGTAACCGGTCGGCCGGTGTCAGAATAATCCAGTCCTGCTGCACCCGGTCCCAGGAACGCACCAGCGATAGTTTTGCCGACGCTTCCAGATACTTTAAAACAGGTCCCTGAACAGAGGCATCCAGTCCATCCAAGCGGGCATCGGTTTGTTGGTACCGGAATGTTTTGTAATAGCCACGAATCGTCAGGATATCTTCCCCCGGTTGCAGATAAACGAAATTGTTGATCCATTGCCGGTAGGCGCTGATATCGGCCTGCCAATGTGTGCCTTTGGAGCGGAGCCCGGCAGAAAGACCGGTAGCCGATTCCGGAAGCAGGGAAGGGTTGCCCAGCTCGATCCGGGCTGCGCCCTGATGCAATCCGGCGGCAAACAATTCATTAGCTTGCGGAGCACGCCAGGCACGCGAAAGCGTCAGACTGCCTTCGAGGATTTTGGCAACCGTACGCCGCACCGCAGCCGTTCCGGACAGGTTCTGATAATCGAGGTTGTAGGTCACGATCTGTTGATTAGAACCCTGGTTGGTGATCATCCGGTACTGGCGCAGGTCGCCCCGGACACCGGCTTCCAGCTCCCAGCCGGCTTTCCGGAAATGACCGATGGCATACGCGCCACCGGCCAGGGCATCGTAAAATGGAATAAAAAGCCGGTCGCCATCGGCAAACCGGTTGCGCTGCCAGAAGCCATCCAGCCCTGCGGTTCCGGAAAAGCCGTTTTTGGGCCGCAGGTCCAGGTTCAGATTCAGCGTCTGGGTTTGCAGGGTCAGGTTCAGCTGGGCTGCATCCGTGGGCGTACGTACTACATCGTATTCCTGCCGGAAGTTGTGCTGATAAGCATAGGTAGCCGACCAGGTTCCCAATTTCGTTTCCCGGAAGGCCCGCGCTTTTACCAACTGGTGATCCACCCGTTGCCGGGGCCGGTTCAGGGTGTACGTAAAATCGGCCGGCACCAGTGGTTCCGGACTGTTGATGGCATTGAGCAGATCTTCCCGGCTTCCGGTATGCGAACCGCGATACAGTCCCAGTTCGGTTTGAAAGCGGCTGTAGAAAACGGACGCGCCGCAGTTCTCCTTCCGCCAGTCCAGGGTAGCTGAATACGCCGCTTCCCGGATGCCGGTATTGGCCGCCCAGGCTCCGGAGGGCAAGTGGTAATTTCCGCCCGCCTTCAGAGTGCCCTGCAACCGGAACGCCAACTGCGGAGCCTTCCGGAAGCGATGATCGACCTGTCCGGAAAGAACGCCCATCCGGTTGTTGCTGGCGGCGGTCAGGGCTACCCCGCCTTCCCAGCCTGCCATCTGGCGCAGAGGAGCAGGCTCTACTAGGATCACACCGGCAATGGCATCTGTACCATAGCGAACCCCGGCAGCGCCTTTAATGACGGTTACAGAGCCTGCAATGGCCGGATCGATTGCGAGTGCATGTTCGCCGCCCCACTGCTGGTCTTCCTGCCGGACGCCGTTGTTAAGGGTCAGCACCCGGTTGCCCGAAAGACCGTGGATCACCGTCTTGGCAATCGTAGCCCCATTGGTTACAGTAGTCACACCGTTGATCTGTTGCAGGGCCTGCGACAGTCCCATTCCGGAAGCGGCGTGCAACCGGGTTTCATCAAGGGTTTCGTTGATCTGAACCGGCACCTCTACCCGATGCCCTTCGACGACTACTTCACCCAGCGTTCCGGAAGGCATTGTGGCTACCAGAGTTCGTTCACCGGATTGGGTCAGCAACATGGAATCGGTCCAGATCGGATAGTCTGCGGTCAGAACCCGAAATACGTGTTTACCCGGACAGAGGCCCGTGATTAGCGTGATTCCGGATGAATCGGCTTCATAGCTTTTGCCGGACGCCACCAGATATACGGTCGCCGGCCACACCGCCCCATGGGTGGGTGTAGTAATATGGAGCGTAAGCGACAGCTGGCAGGTATCCTGAGCCCCACAAGGGTTCAGGATACCGACTGTGCCGAGTACCAACGCTACCGTCTTGAACAAGACAGGCATAAAAAATTCAGAATAAAGCCCGGATCTTCCGGATGTACCGGAAGTGGGCTGATCTACACTCGCATATATCTAGATCGCATGACCTGAACGACGCCTGTAGATAAACAAAGGAAATGGATGTGCCTCAACCTACAGGTCAACCAGAAACAGCCGGCTGGTGGGCACACCCGTAAAAACAGTCGTTCTTAACTGAAATCCATCGGCGGTCCACGCCCGTTGCGAATGGGCACCGGTCCAGCAGCCACCTGTGCCTGCCAGTGCTGCGAGTAGGGCGCGAATACATCCGGAAGGCTGGTTTCCGGAAACCAGTCGAAGAAAGGCGCGTCGGTAAACGGCGCCAGACAATACGTTACAAATTCGCAGTGATGGTGCTGCGGTTCGATGCATTGTTCACCCTTTTTATGCGCATGGTGAACGGTATCGGTATGCGTGGCAAAGCCGTGCAGCAGCTCTTTCTGGGTGCCTCCAAAGAGCAGCAGCACCGCCAGACACAGGACAGAAAGTTTTTGCCAGACTTTGATACGCACGGTGCAAAGGTAAAAGGCAGGTCGAATGCAATCGATAACAAACGATTAATTCCCGTTTTAGCACGCCTTCTGATTGCGCTTCGGCTGTTACCTTTGAGCACGAACAATTATTCTTTCAACATACACCGGACGGCTTTGTCGCCGCTTCGGATTCTTTAAATCTATGGGCTACGTTAAAAACCGTTTTAAAGAGGTTGCCGATCAGCTGGCAGCAGAAATCAAAACCCTTCTTCAGGAGCACGGCGAAACGTCGTTGGGTGAGGTAACCCTTGCGCAGGCCTATCAGGGTGCGCGGGGCATTCCGGCGCTGGTAACGGAAACATCTTTGTTGGATTCCAATGAAGGCATTCGTTTCCGGGGCTATTCCATTCCGGAACTGCGCGAAAAGCTTCCCAAAGTAGATGGCGGTATAGAACCCACTCCGGAAGGGCTGTTTTACCTGTTGCTGACCGGTGATATGCCTACCGATGAAGATGCCGGTCATATCTCGACTACGTGGGCACGTCGCTCGCATGTACCCAATCATGTGTTTGAAGTGATCGAGGCGCTGCCTGTGACCACACACCCAATGACGCAGTTTTGCGCGGCGATTCTGGCCCTGCAAACGGAAAGCAAATTTGCCAAGGCATATGCAGACGGTATTTCCAAGAAAGAATACTGGGATTATACCTACGAAGATGCCATGACGCTGATTGCACGCCTCCCCCGCGTTGCAGCGTATATCTACCGTCGTAAGTATAAAGATGGCAAGCACATCCAGCCGGACGGCATGCTGGACTGGAGCGCCAACTTTGCACACATGATGGGCTTTGACGACAACCAGTTTAAAGAACTGATGCGTTTGTACCTGACCATCCACTCGGATCATGAAGGCGGCAATGTATCGGCCCACGCCACGCATCTGGTGGGTTCTGCCCTGAGCGATCCATATTTGTCGTTCTGCGCGGGTATGACCGGTCTGGCAGGTCCGTTGCACGGTCTGGCCAATCAGGAAGTGATTCGCTGGATTGAAGAGCTTCAGGCCAATCTGGGTACGCAGGAGCCTACCAAAGAGCAGATTGCCGAGTATATTAAAAAGACACTGAGCGAAGGCAAGGTGGTCCCAGGATATGGCCATGCCGTACTCCGGAAAACCGATCCGCGTTTTGTAGCGCAAATGGAATTTGCTAAAAAGCACTGCCCGGATGACGCGACTGTAAAAACGGTCTGGAACGTGTATGAGGTCGCTCCGCCGATTCTGGAGAGCACCGGTAAGATCAAAAACCCATGGCCAAACGTAGATGCCCACAGCGGTGCATTGCTGAAACACTACGGCCTGCTGGAAGAAGATTTTTACACCGTACTGTTTGGCGTAAGCCGTGCGCTGGGTGTATTGGCCTCGCTCTGCTGGGATCGTGCACTGGGCTTCCCGATCGAGCGTCCGAAGTCCTTTACAACTGAGTGGGCCAAGGCACAGGTGGCCAAGGCCGGCAAAGCAACCGCTTAGGTTCCGGAAATCTTTACTAAAAGAGAAGCCCCGCATACAGTATGCGGGGCTTCGTTGTTTTTATGACTTCTGTGTTGGCTGATTGGGTTTAAAAAGGAGCTTTAAAACCGTTGTGGTACTATCTCGCACCTTAAACCGCTCATCGATGCGCAACCCGGCGACCCAGGCAATCCGCTTTCCGGATTCGACCACCCAGAGGTGTTCTTTCTGAGCAATGGATAGCTTTTGATCAATCAGAAAACGGGCCACTTTTTTCTTTTTCCGGTTCATTCCCAGCGGATAGAAATAATCGCCCGCCTTCCAGCGCCGGACCACCAGCGGCCATTCCAGTTGGCTCGCGTCCAGCAAGGCCTCCGTTGCAGGTCCGACAGGTGAATCCGGTACCGGCATTTCTGCCAGTGTCAGCGTTCCGCCCGTAAAGCCAAGCGTTTGAATCTCCCGTTCGATCAGATAGAAATCGGCAGCTAGTACCCCTTCATTCCGGGCGGTCAGCACCAGAAAATTACGGTGTCGGAGCAGTCGATGCGTTTCACTGTCGAGATACTGGCCTGGCTGTGCGTTCATCAGCTTTTTGATTTCCGGAATGGTAGCGCCTGTAAATCCAAAGGGTCGAAGCAGCTCGTACAGCAGCGCATCGGCGCTTTCGGTTTTTTGCCACAGCCGGATAGGTAGGTAGTGATCTGCCCCACGCACGTCCATCAGTTTTTTGCGCAACCGGGCGATTGATTTTTCATACAGCGGTTCGGCAGCAGCAACGCGGGCAGCCGTTTCGGCGATCGCTCTCAGCGCGTGTGGATACTGCGCTTCGATCGCAGGCAGAATCTGATGGCGGAGGGCATTCCGGCTGTAATCGTTTCCGGCGTTGGAGGCATCTTCCCGATAGTCGATTTTTAGTTCCGCAGCATAGGCCTGAAGGTCTTTTTTGCCGGCAAATAACAGCGGACGAATGATTTTCCCCTGACGGGGCCGAATGCCGTGCAGCCCCCGGATGCCGGTCCCGCGAAACAGGTTCATTAAAAGCGTTTCCGCACTGTCATCTGCATGATGCGCGGTGGCAATGGCGGCAAACGAATGATCCTTCCGGATTTGCTCAAACCACTCGTATCGCAATCGACGGGCCGTTTCCTGGATGCCGCCCCCACCCTGTTCCAGTTCAGCCAGCGTGTCAAAATCTTTCCGGAAACAGGCAATGTTCCGTTCGGCAGCCCAGGCTTCTACAAAAGCGGCATCCTCATCGCTGGCCGATCCTCTGAGTCTGAAGTTGCAGTGTGCAATTGCAAACCGGTATCCGAGCTGATGCAGCAGCGTAACCAGTACCATCGAATCGACGCCACCACTGGCTGCCACCAGCACCGGCCGGGACCGATCGATGCGAATCTGTTCGTTCCAGTAGGGATTGAATTGCTTTTGAAGCGGCTGCATTTAATAATCCAGGATTTCGTCGAGTGCCCCGCGCAACTCATTAAACGAGTGCATGTCGCCTGCAGCTTTGGCCGCCTGAAGACCTTCTTCGAAGATAGTTGCAGCGGCTTCCGGAACGCCCTGACGCTCAAGTAGCTTACCCAGATGGTAGTACGTAGCCACATACTGTGGGGCTACCTGCCGGGTTTTTTCGAACAACGTATGGGCCTGCGTATCGTCGCCTTCTTTGATCCATTCCAGGGCCAGCGCATGATTCAGAAACGGATCGTCGGGCGTAGCCTTGAGGAAATCGAGCAGTCGGGGGATGCGGGGATTGGTCACAGCCGCAAAAATAAGCCGTAGAGAAACGCCCCTGATTGAAGACATCCATCAAAAAAGCGGCTGCCGAAAGATATTCAGCAACCGCTTTTCCGGAATAGTATCTTGTTTATTTGGTAATCGTCACGCGTTGCACCAATTGGTTGCCATTGGATTCGACATAACGCACCTGGTAAATGCCGGCAGCCAGTTGGCCGACCGGAATCTGCTGGGTGTTGGCCAGCATTGGCATCTTAGCCACGACCCGGCCAGTAGCGTCCGTTAGCTCTACCATACCTTTTACAACAGCCTGCCCTTCTACCGATACGGTGAGAGCAGTAATGGCCGGATTGGGGAATACACGCAGAGATCTGTCGCTTCCGGAAACGGTGTTGATACCCTGTGAGGTTCCGGCAGCACTAAAAGCTTCTGTAAAACCACAGCCAAAGTCGCTTTCATAAGTGCCGCCATAGGCCATTGCTTTCAGGGTAACCGGGAATCCATTGGTAGCATTTTTGATGCGCAGATAGCCGGAAGAAATACCAATCTGTGGATTGCCTACATACACCCACCAGTTAAGACCGTCACAGGATTCATCGGTCATCCGGAAGGTATACATGCCTCCGTCGGTCAACCGGACAGTATCCCGGATAACGGTATTGATTGCTGCCCCTGAACGGGAAGCGACAACAGCGCCGGTGCTGTTGCGAATCTCCCAGCTGGTTTCGCTTGGCCCCTGATTTAAGGCACCGCCAACACCTTGGTTGTTGGTTTTCATTTCGACCACGATCACATTCGGCCATTTAGGCGTAATGGCAAAGGTGGAGCGCAGGGTATCATTGGTACGATCTACATCTGCCGAGCCGTTTACACTCGCAATACGGGCTACAAAACGGTAGTTTCCGATCAGACCCCGCAGCGACAGGTTTTTCAACGCCGGTACTTCCGGAAGTTCCAGTGTATCCTCCGTGCCGGATGCCAGTGAACCGGTCCAGTTATAGGTTACCATAGTAGAATCCTGCACACCATAAACGAGCTGCATGGCTGTAATAGTCGATGCACCGGTATTGCGCACCTTGATCATCGGCTTTCCGCTGGTTGGGTTGGACCGTACATAGCCCTCGTAGGTCGTAGGGGTGTAAATCTCTTCCATAGAAGCGTCCGTTGTTTTGTTCATACCGCCATAGTAAATGGCATTTGCCTGAATGTTGTAGGAACCCAGGCTGCCACTACCCGTATACGGATCAAATACCATTTCAGCAGTATAGGGAGCACCACTACTCACGCCGGTAAGCGGATGCATCAGCGGATAGACCGGGGCGCCAGGACACCAGTTGGCTCGGTCGTAGATCCAGGTACCTCCTTGTGGATAGACATCATTGGAGCCACAGTCGGCCCGCCATACCGGTACAGTTGCAATGGAGCTGCCGTTGACCTTAGCAGTATAGTTGTGAGACGCAAATTCGCAGCAGCCATTGGCATCAGAGCCGTGTCCGGTAATCAGCACTTTCATAGCTGCCGACTGGGTACCGGAAGGCGCGGTGCGGGTCTGAGGAGTCAGGTAATTGTTGATCGGATCGGCGCTGTTGCCGTACGTACGACTTGCCGTCCAGAGTTTGGATACCCCCAGGACGGTGCGCTCTGGCGTGCCTTCGATAAAGGAAAACTTCACATCTCCGGTAAAGCCCCAGGAGTAGCCTGAATAGAAAATCCGGAAGGTAGTGCTGCCACGGAGCATCGGTGCATAATCGGTTACGTCAAAAACATAACGGTGCGTCCAGTTGGTTGGGAAGCGCCATACACCGGTATTGGCATACGGAGTGATGAAGCGGGACAGCTCTATGGTATCGCCGCCGGGCGTCATCAGTACATTGTGCACATCGTAATCCCACTGGTGACAGTACTGACTTCCGGCAGGGCAGTTGTAGGTGCCGAGCGTAAACGTCATGTAGATCTTCCGGTAGGTCGTATTTCCGGATGGGAACGCCACGGGAAGGTCATATGCCCCATAGTGATCGAGCTGCAGGGTATCCTGTGCCTGTACGACAGTGGTATCGCCTGGAGCCGCAAATGCGCCGGTGCTGCTGAGCAGCAATGCAATAGCGTAAAAAAGGTTCTTCATATAGATTTTATAGCCTTTAAAGGTAAGATTTTCCCAAGTTCTTTTTCCGGAAATGTGCCTCCCGGAACCAAGCCGTACCTTTGCACACTTTTTTGCTGTAACGCTTTCCCGTCATGTCTTCATTTACTATCGCCATCGTAGGCCGTCCCAACGTAGGTAAGTCTACTTTATTTAACCGTTTGCTGGAGCAACGCAAGGCCATCGTGGATGATCTCTCCGGCGTAACGCGCGACCGGCAGTATGGCATTGCCGACTGGAACGGCCGTTCCTTTAACGTGATTGACACGGGCGGCTTTGTTGTCGGCTCTGACGATGTCTTTGAAATCGAAATCCGCAAGCAGGTAGAGATTGCGCTCGAAGAAGCCAATCTGTTGCTGTTTGTAACCGATACGACTACCGGCATTACCGATCAGGATGCCGATTTTACAGAAGTGCTGCGCCGGGGTAAAAAACCGGTGTTACTGGTGGTCAACAAGGTTGACAACAGCGAGCGGATGCTCGATGCCACCGAGTTTTATGCGCTGGGCTTCGACCAGCTGTTTATGGTATCGTCGATCTCCGGAAGCGGCACCGGCGAGTTGCTGGATGCCATCACGTCGCATATTACCGACGAGTACGAAGCTGCCATTCCGATTCACAACCGCAGAAAAATAGCGCCTGAAAATCAGGAACTGGATATCGACATCGAAGATCCCAACTTTGACGCCGAGGCCTATGCCGAGAAATTTGACGAAACGGTTTTTGACGCCGACGATGACTCCGAGGAGGAAGAACTGGAAGTGCTGCCCAAAATTGCCATTATCGGTCAGCCCAATGCCGGAAAAAGCACCTTGCTGAACGCGCTGATCGGTCAGGAGCGCACCATCGTCAGCGATGTGGCGGGCACTACCCGCGACTCGATTCACACCCGCTACAACCTGTTTGGAAAAGATTTCGTGCTGATTGATACGGCCGGGCTGCGGAAGAAAAAAAACGTTCACGAAGACCTGGAGTTTTACTCCGTTATCCGCGCCATCAAAGCGATGGATGAAGCCGATGTCTGTATGCTGCTAATTGATGCAACCAAAGGCGTCACGATGCAGGACATCAACATTTTCTCGCTGGCGGCCCGGAAAGGGAAAGGCATCGTGGTGCTGGTCAACAAGTGGGATCTGGTGGAAAACAAGGAAACCAATACCCCGCGCGACTACGAACGGGCATTGAAGCAGCGCTTGGCGCCGTTTACCGACGTACCGGTGGTATTCGTTTCAGCAACCGAGAAGACCCGTATTTTCCGGGGCATGGAAGCGGCTATCAAAGTGTTTGAAAACCGCCAGCGGAAGGTTTCCACATCGAAGCTCAACGAGGTCATGCTGAAGGAAATCAATCACTATGCACCACCAATGTCGCGGGGGATGCATGTGCGGATCAAATTTTGCCGCCAGCTGCCTACGTATAGTCCGGCGTTTGCCTTTTTCGCTAACCATCCAGAAGCCGTTAAAGAGCCGTACCGCAATTTCCTGGAAAACAAGCTGCGTGAACATTTCGACTTCTCGGGCGTTCCGTTGCGGATTTTCTTCCGGAAAAAATAGCGGGCGTTCAGGTCAGCTGTTCCGGGATCCGAAATGCTGTAAATTTGTTTTATGAAATCGGTGACGTTGAAGCTTCCGGAAATGCTGGAAATGGGGAATGATGAACTTGCGATGGTTATGGCTGCGCGACTTTATGAACTGGGGAAAGTATCCTTAGGTCAGGGTGCCGATATTGCCGGAGTTTCCAAACGAACCTTTGCAGAGCTTTTAGGTAAGTACAACGTCTCCATATTCAATTATCCTTCCTCTGACCTATCGCGGGATGTTGCCAACGCCTAAAACCATCATCGCAGATACTAGCTGTTTTATCATCCTGACCAATATAGGCGAGCTTCAACTGTTGCAACAGGTGTATGGTACGGTGGTAACTACCCCGGAAATTGCAGCTGAGTTTGGCCTTGAACTTCCGGACTGGGTAACTATTGAAGCGGTACAGGATATCTTGCGACAGCAGTTACTGGAGCTGCAGGTTGACAAAGGTGAAGCAAGTGCCTTATCGCTGGCATTAGAGAAACCCAATTGCAGGATTATCCTCGACGACTACCGGGCCCGGAGAGCCGCAGAGGCCCTTCATCTTGAATACACCGGAACATTAGGTGTACTGGTACGGGCAAAGCTTGACGGCATTCTGAATTCCGTAAAACCCATTCTGGCAAAAATCAGGCAAACGAATTTCCGGATTTCAGACGCGATTGAACAGCAGCTTCTAAAGGAAGCCGGTGAATAGTGTACACTTCCGGAACCCCATTCAGCCCCAACCGCTTTCCATTTACTTCCCAGTACAGACGCATTCTACTTTGAAAAACAAGACGCTCAAAAAAGACAAGGTTAACATTATCACCCTCGGCTGTTCCAAGAATCTGGTGGATTCGGAGGTGCTGAGCGGACAACTAGCAGCCAATGGCTTCCGGGTGAAGCATGAAAGTGAAAAGCTAAACCACAACATCGTGGTGGTAAATACCTGCGGGTTTATCGACAAAGCCAAGGAAGAAAGTGTCAATACCATCTTGGATCAGGTAGCGCTAAAACAGGCCGGCCGGCTGGATAAGGTTTTTGTAACGGGTTGTCTTTCCGAGCGCTACCGGCAGGATCTGGCCAAAGAAATTCCGGAAGTCGACGCCTGGTTTGGCACGATGGAACTGCCATTTATCCTGCAACAGTTCAACGCCGATTTCAAGAAAGAACTTCTCGGCGAGCGTTTGCTGGCTACCCCGAAGCACTATGCGTACCTAAAGATCTCAGAGGGCTGTAACCGGACCTGTTCCTTCTGCGCCATTCCGCTGATGCGGGGTAGCCATGTCAGCAAGACCATTGAAGCCATTGTTGCGGAAGCCGAAGGGCTGGTGCGGGGCGGCGTCAAGGAGATCATGCTGATTGCGCAGGAACTGACCTATTACGGACTGGATATTTACAAAAAACGGGCGCTTCCAGAACTGCTGGAGCGGCTCAGCGATGTGAAAGGGCTGGAATGGATCCGGCTGCATTACGCGTACCCCAGCAAGTTTCCACTGGACATTCTGGATGTGATGCGCGAGCGGCCCAATATCTGCAACTACCTCGATATGCCGTTGCAGCACGCTTCCGACAATATGCTCAAGGCGATGAACCGCCAGATCACCCAGGCCGAGATGCGGCAACTGGTGGCTCAGATCCGCGATAAGGTGCCGGGCATTGCGATCCGGACCACGCTGATTACCGGTTTTCCGGGCGAGACGCTGGAAGACGTGGAAAACCTGAAGCAGTTTCTGGAAGATATGCGCTTTGAGCGGGTGGGTATCTTTACCTACAGCCACGAGGAAAACACCTCAGCATACGGTCTGACAGATGATATTCCGGCGGAAGAAAAAGAGCGTCGTGCGCAGGACATTATGGAAACGCAAAGCGAGATTTCGTTTGAGAAAAACCAGGCGTTGGTAGGCCGTACGCTAAAGGTGCTGGTCGACAAGAAAGAAGCCTCGCGCTGGCTGGGCCGTACTGAGTACGACAGTGTAGAGGTCGACAACGAAGTCGTGATTCATGCCGACCGCGAACTGATCCCCGGCGAATTTGTCAACGTAAAAATCACCAAAGCGTACGACTACGATATCGAAGGAGAGGTGGTTGCATAGCCGAAAATGATGGGCGTATCCATTGAAGAGGTTTTGATGATTGCGTTTGGAGCCTTAATTGCATTAGGAGCCCTGCGGTATATCATACAACACTTGATGTATTTGATTCCGAGAGCTCATGCAAGGAACCAGAAATCTTTTCTAAGCTATAAGTTCTAGGTTGGAATGCTTCTCGTTTTTGATGAAGCCGTGTCTCCAAAATTTGAGAACTTAAAATGGTGGCGCAATAAGATTCTGGTTTGGGCGATGAGAATCTTAGGTGGCTGCACTATACTAGCATTCCTGAGCATTCCATTTCAATTCCAGTAAAAGCTAGTTGAAGCGCAGAAGTAGAAGAGTATTCTTCCGGAATCTTTATTGAATGGACTTCGACACGTCATTTGAGCCTATCGAAAACAGCCTGACAAGTTCCTTGTACAAAGCCCCAGCATTTGCTTTCTAAGCAGTGTCGCCTCTGAGCCTGTTGAAGGGCTATTAACCGTTCATATATGCTGGGGCTTTGACCTGTCGCCTGACGAAGAACAGCCTGATAAGTTGCTTACTCAATCCAGCGGTAGTTGAACTCTGGGTTAGGTAATGTTTGATTAGATTGCCAATAAGTATAGTGATCCTTAGGCCAGCCGGTAGTTTTTTCCCGGCAGGCTACGCACCACACCGGTTAGTTCCAGCTGCAACAAGGTAGCTGCCAGCAGCGAGGCGTCCATTCCGGAAATTATCAACAGTTCATCTGCATGGAGCTTTTCTTTTTGAGCCAGTGCATCCACCACGCGTTGCTCTTCGTCGGTGAAGGTCAGCAGCAACCGGTTTTGAATGGCTTTGGGAGCCGCCTGAGTGCTCCACCCCATGGTATCCAATAAATCCTCAGCGTTGGTAATCAGCGCTGCTACCGTACGCCGGATCAGCAAATTACAGCCAGTGGCCCGCGTATCTCCTACCCGCCCTGGAAAGGCTGCGACTTCCCGGTTGTAGCCATGCGCCAGGTACGCCGTAATCATCGAGCCACCCTTGACATCGCTTTCCACCACTACGGTTACATCGCACATCCCCGCTACAATTCGATTCCGGATCGGAAAGTTCTCTTTGTCGGGGTTGGTACCCTGTGGAAACTCGGTCAGCAGCGCGCCGCCTGCCTGGACCATTTCACGGGCCAGCGCGGTATTTTTCGCCGGGTACATCCGGTCGAGGCCATGCGCCAGTACGCCTACAGTGGGCATTTCCACGGCGAGACTTTGTTTGTGTGCAATCGCATCTACGCCATAGGCCAGGCCGCTAACGATGGTGACGCCGGCTCCTTTCAATCCGGAAACCAGTTCTTCGGTGAGCTGCGCGCCATAGTCTGAAGGCTTACGGGTTCCGATGATGGCTACCAGCCGGTCGGCGTTGAGACGGGCCGCACCTTTACTGTAGAGCAAAAAAGGCGCGTCTTCACAGGTGCGCAGCCGCATCGGGTACTCCGTATCCTGGATATTGAGGACCCGGATCTGGTGTTTCTGAACAAAGGAAAGCTCCGCTTCAGCGCGCGCCATCAGAGCACCGCTTTTTTTGCCGGCCAGCAGTTGGTCGACGGCTACCGTGCCCACCCCGTCCACGGATAATAGCTCTTTGCGCGAAGCGTTCAGTACTGCTTTAGCAGAACCGAAGTGATTAAACAGGGCACGCATTTTTTTGTCTCCCACCTGTGGAATAAACGTGAGCGCCAGATCATACAGCCGGTCATTGATATCCATCATATATCTGAAAGCGTTCCGGAAATTCTGCGGTCTACCTTCACCGCCAAAATACAATCCAGACTATGAATCTGCCATCCCTGATCCTTCTTTTTTCCGGACTTTCGCTTGCGGCCTGCTCGCAAACCCGCTCTACCACCACCAAAACGTCCAAACCCACCAGTACCTCAACAGCTATAGCTGCCCCAAAGGTCAATAGCGTCAAGATGAGCCGCGGCGTGTGCTACGGCAGGTGTCCCGTGTATGATGTCGAAGTGATGCAGACTGGTATGGTCCGTTATACCGGTCGCCGGTTCGTAAAAAGCGAAGGGATCTACGAGAAAACATTCAACACTGCTTCGGTAGCAACGTTGTTGCAGCAATTCACTGAGGCCCGTACCGATACGATGCAGAATGAGTATCGCCAGCTGGTAACCGATTTGCCGTCTATCACCTACGAACTGAGCTACAACAACGGCACTCAGAAGACTATCCAGAATGCCAATTACGGTCCGGCAGCATTGGTAGAGCTGGCAGCGTCAGTAGATGCACTGGTGGGTGAGGTAAACTATACCTGGAAGAAAACGGCTGCTACAGTCGAGTAAAAGATTGATGGACATCAACTAAAAGAGCCTGTTCCAGATTTCCGGAACAGGCTCTTTTAATACCTTATGGGCCTGATTACAGGTGCAGCCGTTCTTTCTTTTGAAGCAGTTCCGGAGACGATTCCACATGGTTTTCATCGGGTACACAGCAGTCTACCGGACAAACGGCGGCACATTGTGGCTCGTCATGAAAACCCTGGCACTCGGTACACTTATCCGGAACAATGTAGTAGGCGTCTACCGCGTTCGGCGTGTGCTTGGCTGTTGCTTCGGTCACGCCGCCATCCATCAATTGGTATTCACCGGTAACGGAGGTACCATCGGCAATGCGCCACTCCACTCCACCCTCGTAGATCGCGTTATTCGGACACTCCGGCTCGCAGGCGCCGCAGTTGATACATTCGTCGGTTATCTTAATAGCCATAGCTTGCAGAATTATTTCAAAATCGTGCCGCAAATCTACATCTTGCAGCTTCGTTTTACCCACCCCCTTTTTTATGACTGTATTGCAAAAACGAATTCAGCTGCTGAGCCTACTGGGTGACTATATGGGTTCGGATGCACCCGATTGGATTGAGACCTGTGACCTGGCGTCCCGCCGCAACAGCTGGTTTACGCCCCAAAGCATCCAACTGGCCGTGACCAATATCGCGCGTCATTTTTTACAGGCCGACGTTCTCCAAAACTGGATCCGGTCTTACACCCTTCCGGAATCCTCCAAAACGGTAGGGATTGTCATGGCCGGCAACATTCCACTGGTCGGCTTTCACGATTTTTTGTGTGGATTTATCTGCGGTCACCGGCTGCAAATCAAACTGTCTTCTAAAGATGATGTCCTGCTGCCGCATCTGATCGCGTTTCTGCGCAGCCAGGATGCGGAAGAGCTGGACCGAGTGCAGCTGGTAGAGCGGTTGCAGGGCTGTGAAGCCTTTATTGCCACTGGTTCCGACAACTCCGCGCGTTATTTCGAACAGTATTTCGGTGCCCGTCCGCATCTGGTCCGGAAATCACGTACCTCTGTAGCCGTACTCGATGGCACCGAGACCACTGCCGAACTGGATGCACTGGCGCATGATGTATTCGACTACTTCGGGCTGGGCTGTCGCAATATCACGCAGCTGTATCTTCCGGAAGGCTATAATTTTGATCCCTTGCTCCGCCAGCTGCAGGGCATGAGCGGTGTCGTTCAGCACCATAAATTCCGGAACAATTACGATTACCAGCTGGCGATTTATCTGCTTAACCAGGTTCCGTATCTATCCAATGAAGATTTGCTACTGGTCGAAAACGACATGCCGTTCTCATCAGTGGCTACCCTGCATTATCAGTATTACATTGATCGGGAAACCGTATTCCAAAACCTGCGCGCCGATGACCGGATCCAGGCCGTTGTCGGACATGAAGCCATTCCGTTTGGTCGGGCCCAGCAGCCCGCACTCACTGACTATGCCGATGGCGTAGACACCATGGCGTTTTTATGCAGCCTGTAATAAGGCAATGAGCTCGCAGAAGGGTTCCGGAAGTTTCCGGAACCCTTCTGCTTTTAGGGATTCGTGTTTACGTTCTTTCGCTTCAGGAATACAAAGCCGTTTTTCTCGCTGATGACCTCCAGATTGGGATCATTGATAAACGCTTCTTTACTATCGACTTTGCCTACAAAATAAGTCGGCTTATCAACCGGGCCGTTGCGCAGCCAGTCGTCCTTCAAAGCTTCTTTGCGAACGGGCGGCTGCTTACGGGTATAAAACAGGTGTGCGTAGCTTTTGTAGCCGATCACGCCTACGTAGCAGTCTTCGTTGGCTTTGCTTTGGAAAAACTCGATGGCTGCCCGTTGCGAATACGCTTCAATCTTAGGCGTAAAATGCAATAGCGTAACCTGAATGGCTACGATCTGCACCGCAAACAGCACCAATACCCCGCGGGCCGGTTTGGACCGAAGCCACCAGATTCCTACCCAGATCCCGATCAGGTACAGCACGCCCCAGATACATTCTGCATAACTCCAGGGAACGGCCGCCTGTAGATTTCCGACGGCAAACGGATCAGCGATATACGGAATGAGGCGCTCTTTATGGAGCCCTGCCACCGGCAAAGCGATCAGGATCAGCGCCCAGACTGTGCCAATCACCAGTAGACCGGCTTTGATGGCCGAATGCAGGCGTTTCCGTCCTTCCAGAAACGCCTCGGCCTGGATGGCAGCCAGGTACGTAATCGGGAAGTAACACAGCGAGGAGTAGTGAACGATTTTGGTTTTGACGATGGAGAACAAAATCAGCACCACCCAGAACAGAATCCACATCAGTCGCTTAAAATCGCGCTGGGCACCTTCCTGTCGGTGTGCCGCAACCGACCGGGTCGGGATCATCAGCAACGACGCCGGAAAGCACCCAATCAGCAGTACGATCGGATGGTAGTACCAGGGCTCTTCGTGGTCGGCAATGTTCTGAAAAAACAATCCCACCTGATAATTGATGAATTCCCGCACAAACCACCAGCCGTGGTTCATCACTTCTACCGCAAACCAGGAAGCGGCCACCAGCAGCGTGACGCCTGCAAAGACCAGCAGCCGGCCGATCCGGTAGCCCGACAGCCCGCGATTGGCCAACAGGTACACGAGAAACGTAATTCCGGAAACGATCAACGCCACGGGTCCTTTGGTGAGTACCGCCAAGCCCAGAAACAACCCGCCCCAGCCTGCATGATGAAGCCAGCTACTACCGGCAGTCCGCAACCGGTACAGCTGATACATCGCGGCAACGATCAGCAGGTTGAACAGCGGATCGATAATGCCGGTCTTGAAGTAAAAATGCGGCAGCCAAGACGCCAGATAAAACCCGACCCACAGCAAACTGCGCCGCTCATCGGCAATCTTCCGGCCGATATGATACAGGGCGATCAGCGTAGCGATTCCGACCAGTGCATTGGGAAACCGGGCCGCATATTCGCCAACCCCAAAAATACCCATTGAAAGCGCCTGCAACCAGATAAACAGCGGTGGTTTTTCCCAGAACGGCTGGTAGTCGATCTGCATGCGCAGATAGTCCTTGGACACCAGCATTTCCCGCGCGCATTCGGCGAAGTTGATCTCGTCCCAGTCAAAGAGATGGACAGCTCCCAGAAACGGCAGAAATAACACTGCACCGATCAAAAACAGGATACCGTATCGTTGGTAAACAGACATAAACGGAAGGCGTATTAGTTATCGATCACCGACATATCCCGGTACGAGTCGCCGTAGAAGCGCCGCACATACCGTTTCATAAACGCAAATCCCATAATGGTGGTAAGCGTACCGATAATCGATCCGGCATAGACATCTGCAAAGAAATGCGCAGCCAGATACAGGCGGCTGTACCCGACGATAAGCGCAAAGCAAAACAGCAACGCTCCTACCCAGCGATACTTCCGGGGCAACAACAGCGCCAGAAAACAGTACATACTGAATGCACCGCCCGAGTGTCCGGAAGGGAAACTGTGGTGATACAGGCGTTCGCCCCACTGCTGGTTGAAATGAATCCAGGACGGATCACTTTTAAAATACTCAAACGGCCGGGGCGCGTTGAAAATGCCTTTGGCAACCTGAATAAAAATAGCCGGTAGTGCGTTGCAGACCACCGCTGTAATCACATACCACCAGTTCCGGAACTTGGACGCTGCGAGCAGAATCAGCAGAATGAGGCTGATCGCCGTTCCGTCGCCAAAATTCGTCAGGTTGCGCATCAGCACATCCAGCCCGGAGGTATGGTGTGCATTTACGGTTTCAAACAGCTCCCGCGGCGTATAGCGGGCCAGCATCACTCCACCAACTACTACCCAGATCAGGAAAGGAATGATAAACCAGAGGTTGATGGATACGCTGGGTGGTTTGCGGTCTCTAAACGTCATAAGCAGCAGGGGAAGTCTTTTTCCGGAAGGCTTTACGGAGGGCATTCCAGATACGGAGATAAGATTCTTTCTGGAACAACGGTGAATCGTTGCGGGCTTTCCGGATGATGAATAACGCCAGCGGCAACAATAAAATAATGCTGCCCCACATGCCCAGAAACGGCGGCAGGGAGCCGCTTGCAGCCAGTTTCTCTCCTACAAACGAAAGGATATACCAGATCAGAAACAGCACCACCGATACAATCATGGGCATTCCCAATCCGCCTTTCCGGATAATGGCACCCATAGGCGCACCAATCAGGAACAGCAAAATGCAGGCGGCGGCCATCGTAAACTTCCGGAACCACTCCACCTGAAACCGCCGCACCCGCTCGGCATCTGCCTGGGCATTGGTAGCAGTCAGATCGACGAGCTGCTGAGCAGAACGAAGATTGCCGATGGTACTCTGAAGCACCAGGGTACGGGTATTTTCCGGAAAGGTTTCAATAAAGGATTTCCGATAGGCAGGGGTAGTCGTTTTGGCTGTTGTCAGGTGTGCTTTGAATAAACTGTCATTGAGCACCCCACCCAGAAAATACAGATGCGATGCCAGATAGCCTCTGGTAGAAACCGCCTGTCGACGCTCCACGCTTTTGAGCGTATCAATCTGTTCCGACAACTGGCCCAGGCTCATCATTTTCTGATCGCCGGCAAACAGGTTCTGATCCGTACTGTTGACTTTAAACGAAGACAGGTCGAATACCTTGTCCCACTGCCGGAAGTGCATCCGGACCTGCGTCCGTGCGGCGCCATTGAGGCCTTCCTCATAGCGCCAGCCATCGGAGAGCCGGAAGATCAGCAGTTTGCCATCGCGGGACGGCAGCATCTGGCCTTTTTTGGCAACTACGACTTTATCGTTGCCGTAGGAATTGGTATGATCGTAAATCACGACATCCCGGATGGTTTTGCCGTCTTTGTCTTTGGCTGCAATCCGGATCGAGAAATTGGGAATGTCACTGTTGAACTGTCCGGGCCGGATATTAAGCGTCGGCTTGGAATTGCGCAGATCATACAGCATCGACAACGCCTTCAGATTAGCAACCGGGATGACGTAGTTGTTGAACAGAAACGCACCGACGCTGAGGAAGATAATCACAATCAGCAGCGGGCGCATAAATCGGTTGAGCGATATGCCGGCACTTTTAAGCGCCACCAGCTCAAAGTTTTCCCCCAGACTACCCATCGTCATAATCGACGACAGCAGGACCGCCAGGGGCAATGCCAGGGGCACCATCGTGGTACTCATGTACAGCAGCAGCTCCAGGATCAGGGAAATCTCCAGGCCTTTACCGATCAGCTCATCCATATACAGCCAGAAGAACTGCATCACCAGCACAAACAGGGTGAGGAGAAACCACACCACGAAGGGGCCGGCAAAGGCACGGATGAGCAGCAGATCAAGCTTTTTGAACACAGGCAGCGAAGCTACTTACAGATTTTGGGGTGCGGATGCGAAAATGCCCTTAAAAGCACCGGCGTTTTCGGCTCTGCTTTTGTGAAACAAAGACGAAAACGCCGGGAATTCCAGTCCGGAATACGGACGGCGCAGCGCCGGTCACGGCTGGCCCTGATCAGGCGCCAATGCGGTGTTTCAGATCAGCCACCTGGCTGCTCCAAAGCCGCTCCTGATCTTTGATTTCCGACTTATCGTCTACGAAATCGGAGATGCGCAGAATCGTTTCGTTGGTCACCGGGCTTTGTTCGATCCGGAATTCAAAAAATTCGTCCGGGGCATAATAGTCCCACCGGTAGCGTACATACATATTCTCGAACGCTTCTATCCGCTCGGCTGTATCCACACTTCCGTTCCAGCTAAAGTAGAAGGTGGTATCCCGCTGGTCTACTTTATCAGCAAACCATTCCTGCAAGCCGACCGGTGTGGAAAGAAATTCGTACAAAATTGTTGGAGAAGACCGGATCGGATACTCCAGCGTATACATCACGCGCTGTTTGGCCATTATCGTTTAAACCGCTGTTGAGCTTTGAGTGAGAAAATGAGTGCGAAGTTTCCGGAAGCGAAAAACCCATAGCTAAAAAGGGTTCCACCGGATTTCGGCGGTAATAATAGCACAAAAATTTTCTGCCGGAAACAGTTTGTGTTAAAGCCCTTATAATTCTTTTTGGAAAGCCGTCTTTTAACACGTTAGATTTGTGAAAGGAAACCCAAACACCCTACTCTCTTCTTAATAAATCTTTAAATCTGCTCTGGTATGTCCATGCGTCAGCTTAAAATCACAAAATCCATTACCAACCGAGAAAGCCAGTCGCTGGAGAAATACCTGCAGGAAATCGGGAAGGTGGATCTGATCACAGCAGAAGAAGAGGTACTGCTGGCCGAGCGCATCCGGATGGGCGACGAGCGGGCACTGGAAAAGCTGACCAAAGCCAACCTGCGCTTTGTGGTCTCCGTTGCCAAGCAATACCAGAACCAAGGACTTTCTCTTTCCGACCTCATCAACGAAGGCAATCTGGGACTGATTAAAGCGGCCCAGCGATTCGACGAAACCCGCGGCTTTAAATTCATCTCTTATGCCGTGTGGTGGATTCGTCAGAGCATCCTGCAGGCCTTGGCGGAACAAAGCCGGATTGTACGCCTGCCGCTGAATAAGGTTGGCCTGTCCAACCGCATCAGTCGCGCCTACAGCCAGCTAGAACAGGAATATGAGCGGGAGCCCTCCACTGAAGAACTGGCTGAACTGCTGGATATCGCTCTGGAAGAAGTAGAGAATACGCTGGGTGTGGCATCCCGCCACGTAAGCATGGATGCGCCCTTTGCCGACGGCGAAGACGGCAGCCTGCTCGATGTATTATGCAACCCGAATGCAGAAGCAGCCGATATCGGTCTGGAACACAATGATTCCCTCCGGTGCGAGATTGCTTCGGTGATGCAGTCGCTTTCAGACCGGCAGCAGGATGTGTTGCGCCTGTACTTCGGCATTGGTGTAGAGCACCCGATGAGCCTGGAAGACATTGGCGATCGGTTTTCGCTGACCCGCGAGCGGGTGCGGCAGATCAAAGACAAAGCCATTACCCGCCTTCGTGCAAACGGGCATTGTTCCGTTCTGCGCACGTATCTGGGTGCCTGATAAATTTCCCAAACCTTCTTTTTCCGGAAAAAAGCCGGATGCGCATGCTTCCGGACAATTCAGCGTTATTTTTGGGCCTTATGATTGAAGCTGGTAAGTATCACACACTGGAGGCTATCAAGAAGGTTGATTTTGGCTGGTATCTTGATGGCGGTAACGGCCTTGAAATCCTGTTGCCCACCCGTTTTGTTCCGGACGACCTGCGGCAGGGCGACCGCCTAAAGGTTTTTATCTACCATGACGGCGAAAGCCGGCTGATTGCCACTACGCAACGTCCGCTTGCAGCCGTCGGCGACATCGCAGCCCTGAAAGTGGTCTCCCAAAACCATCAGGGCGCCTTCCTGGAATGGGGCATCATGAAAGATTTGTTTCTGCCGCTCTCGCAGCAGTCGAGCCGGATCTATGATGGCAAAAAGTACCTGGTCTATGTGTATATCGACGAGCTGACCGGACGGACCACCGCGACCGAGCGATTCGGCCGGATGCTGCTCAATCATACCAACGAACTCGCCGTGGGTGAAGCCGTTGACATTCTGATCTGGGCTGAAACCGATCTGGGCTACCGGGCAATCGTCGATGGGCTGTACACCGGCCTGTTGTATCACAGCGATCTCTTGGAGCAGCTGGAGCCGGGACAACACATCAACGGGTATGTGCATGCCGTACGGCCCGATGGCAAGCTGGATTTGAAACCCGGTATCCGCGGACATAATCGGGTGAAGCAGAATACCGATATTCTGTTGGAAAAGCTGCGTGAAGCGGGTGGTTATTTGCCCTACAACGACAAAACCCCTCCGGAAGTGATTGCCGAGGTCTTTGGCATGAGTAAGAAGGTGTTTAAGATGGCTGTAGGAGCGTTGTATAAGCAACAGCAGATCGTACTGACCCAGACCGGCATCAAGCAGATCTAGCACTCTGGGAGCATCTCTACCGGCCCGTAGCAGAACACGGTTCTGGTGGTTCCGGAAGCGGTTGAGAATAAAAAAATCACTACAGACCTGTAAGCCGGATTCTGTGATCCCAGACGGGACCGGATATCATTTATCTGCGGAGACGCTCACGCGCCGCCTGTAGCTGCCAACCCACATGCATCGGACGGGCCGCCCGCTCCGGACCGAAATCAGGACGCATGCCTATTTGGCATTTCAGCACCCAAGGTTTACCCGCAGACGGTTGTTGCCAGCCGCCGCCGTAGGCTTTTACCCTACGTTTTCACCCGTACCCGGCCGTATACACAACCGGGTGGTTATTTTCTGTGGCACTTGCTGTAGCCGGCTCCTTCCGGAAACGGCCCCCACCCGTTAGGTGGTGAGCTGCCCTGTGCTGTCCGGACTTTCCTCGTGCTTATAAAAAGCCCGCGATATCCCGGTCTGTAGTGAGCGGCAAAGGTATCCCCTAGTATTTAATAAACGTTTTGCGTAGCGCACCGCCCTCCCCAGTTAACAGCTCTACCAGATACAGCCCCGGCACCAGGTTTTTCACCTCTAATAGCTTCAGGGTGCTGCTCCCTGCTACAGGTCTAGCACCGAGTCCAGCACTGAACCGGTTTGTAAAAACTGTTGCAAAAAGTAATCAAAGCGAAGTTCCGGAACCGGAGTAGTAAGCAACAGAAAGAGAGTGAACTTAACCGAAGACCGAAAGTATCATTGAAATCGCAACGGTCTTGAATGAAAAACAAAAAATAATTTTCCAGAACAGAAACTCCCCAATGAGTAGATCATTGGGGAGTTTCTGTTCCGAAAAGAACAGCGGTTACACGTTTAGAAAACCTGTTTCCTCATTCGGAGGTTCTTCTTTGGTAAAGTGCGTTTTTACGGCTTCGATGAATCCGGATTCGATCAACCGGCAGGCCTGTTTGATCATGTTGGAAAACGCCAGCGCAGACGAAATGCCATGACCGATAATCACCGGGGCATTGATCCCCAGAATCGGCGTTCCGCCATACAGCTCATAGTTGAACTGGTCCAGAAAGCCATCGTTGATCTTGCGGTTGCCCTGAAAAATCTGGTGGATACTTTCTGCCATCTTCAATACCACGTTGCCTACAAACCCTTCGCAGACGATCACATCGCACTTGTCGGCAAACAGATCGCGGCCTTCTATGTTACCGGCAAACTGAATGGCCGGATCGTCCTTCAGCAGCGGATATGTTGCCTGAGCCAGGATATTGCCTTTGCCTTCTTCTTCCCCCAGATTGAGCAGACCGATCCGTGGATGCGGCACATTCCAGACCAGCTTGGCATACAGGGAACCCAGTTCTGCAAATTGCACCAGATGCTCTGGTTTACAATCGGCATTGGTGCCTACATCCAGCAACAAACTGAAACTGCCATCTTCACGGGGTACCGGCGAAGCAATGGTCGGACGCAGAACACCTTCTACCGTTTTCACGGTATACATGGCCCCTACCATCATGGCCCCGGTATTACCCGCACCGATAAAGGCATCTGCCTTTCCGGATTGCAGCATACCGAACCCAACGCCAATCGAAGAAAGTGGCTTTTCCTTTAAGGCTTTGGTCGGATGTTCATCCATACCAATAACCTCCTGTGCCGCTACAAAGCTGTAGCGGTTCGGAGCACCCAGTGATGCCAGCAACGGTTCTACCTGTTCGGGCAGACCGATCAGCAGCAACTGCGTGTCGGGATAGGCACCTTCTTCCAGAAAAAGACGTACGCCTTCAATGGCTTCTTTAGGGGCATAATCGCCCCCCATGACATCCAGCGCGATAGTCATTTACAGGTCGGGATAGAAGTCGAAAAAAACTAAGATTAAGCGTTGGACGTCGGGTCCGCCTCTGGTGTAGCAGGCGTCTTATCCACAACGATACGGCCACGGTAGTACAACTTGCCTTCGGACCAGTGCGCACGGTGGCGGCTATGGCTTTCACCGGTTACCGGATCTACGCTCCAGGTAGGAATGGCAGCTTTATAGTGGGTACGGCGTTTGGCACTGCGTTGCTGGGAGTGCCGGCGCTTTGGATTTGGCATTTTTGAAAGGTATTATTCAGTGAAAGAGATGAAAAATCAATTGTCTTCGTCTTCGAAGTTCTTGTCTTTAAAGGCTTTAAGGCCAGCCCAGCGACTATCCGTTCCGGAATCTCCGCTATCAGGCGTATCGGTATCGTCAGCGTCCGGTGTTTCCGACTCACTGAGCTGCCCGAGCAAATTCAGTGCCTGCGGATTGCAGCCCGGTTCACCATTGGATTTCGGTGGATGAATCCGTTGAAGCGGTACACTGAGCAAAGCGAATTCATACAGCCATTCAGCCATATTCAGCACGGTTTCAGAGCGTGGGATAAACACCACATCCGCATCATCATCGTCCACAGCGGAGTCGTTATCATCGCTGAGTTTTACCAGCAAATCAAACTCATCCCACAATTGCAACGGAAACGGATCACCACAGCGGTCACAGGCAACAGTTACAGTGCCGCCTACATCGAAATGCACCCGGAAAAACGAAAGCTGCCGGTCAAAACGCACTTTAACAGCCACGTTCCAGTGACTGTATTCCACAGGTGCCTCCATAGCCTTAAAGAAGGCATCCCCGAGCTCATACTGATACTCGTGAACGCCGGGCTTTAAACCCATCCAGGCTATTTCGAATTCGCGACTGTGTTTCATCATCTGACAACGCCGGCAGACACCAAAAAGCGGTCTTTTGAGCGCAAAAAACAAGATCCCCAGAAATTAGGGATTGCAAAAGTACATAAAAGGACTGGAATAGCCGCTTTCTTTACGCCAAAACACTTCGCCGCGATAAGAATGTACGCAGGACAGCTTCCACAGGTTCGGCAATGTCGGCTTCAGCCAGATCAATGCGGTTTTGAAGACAGTAGTTCCGGAACGCATCCAGATACCCGCTCATGCCGGAGAGATACGCCTCCCGCACCTGCGCCGGCTGGACCCGCACTTTGGCACCGGTTTCCGGATCTTCAAACTCGTACGGCCGGTTTTCGAACAGGAACTCCTGCTCGCGTTTCCGGTCCAGCACCTGAAAGACAATCACTTCGTGTTTATTGAACCGCAAATGCTGCAACGCATCCTGAACGGCGCCCAGATTGCTGTTGCCCTCCAGTGTATCCGTAAATACCATCACCAGCATCCGCCGGGGCAACCGCTCAGCCAGTTCATGGAGCGCCGCAGCAATAGAGGTATGACGGGCTTCCGGAGGCATTTGCAACCGGGCCTCCAGCTGTGCGGTAAGCTGCTGGTAATGGCGCGGTGCCGACCGGGCATCGGTCAGCGTTTGCAAGCCGGCATCGAAAAAAGCCAGCGACGTGGCATCCAGCTGCCGTTTGAGCAGTTGCAGCATTGCGGCGGCAGCCACCAGCGAAAACTGGTATTTGGAAACCTGCGGTCCGGTTTCCGGAAACGCCATCGACGCCGAGGTATCAATGGCAATGCAGCAACGCAGATTGGTTTCTTCCTCGTAGCGCTTGGAAAACAGCCGATCGGTGCGCCCGAACACCTTCCAGTCGACGTGCCGGAGCGGTTCGCCGGCGTTGTAGAGTCGGTGCTCGGCAAATTCAGCCGAAAAGCCGTGGAACGGACTGCGGTGCAGCCCGATAATAAATCCTTCCACAACCTGCCGGGCCAGCAATTCCAGATTTTGAAGGGCACCGGGGTGCAGCAGCGTTGCTTGTGCCATAGCAGGTTAAGATAAACTTTTTACCGGAATCCAAATATCCGGAAGCTTCTGACCGCTACGAATCTGCTGCAACTTTTTAAGCGATGCACCTGTATTCGTAGCGGTCGGAAGGATGGAGAGCTGTTAAAAGCGGAACCGGCTTAAGCCAGCTGCGCGTCCAGGGTTACGTCGCAGTTGTACAACTTGCTGACCGGACACTCTTTTTTAGCTTTTTCAGCGATCTCCTTGAACTGCTCTTCGGACAGTCCGGGAACGGAAACGGTTGTTTTGAGCGCTGAGGTGCTGATCGCGCCGTTTTCGAGTGTGATGGCACAGTTGGTTTCGATGCGGTCGGACGTAAAGCCGGCGGCATTCAGTTCGAATGCCAGTTTCATCGAAAAGCAACCGGCGTGTGCGGCGGCCAGCAGTTCCTCAGGATTGGTTCCGGAAGCGTTTTCAAAGCGGGTCACAAAACTGTAGGGAGCATCCTGAAACGTTCCGGATTGGGCATTGAGGGTTCCTTTGCCTTCTTTACCGGAGCCTTCCCAGCGGGCAGTTGCGTTGCGTGTCATAAAGGTGAAAATTTAAGCGGGTTTTTGAAATTGAGATGAAAAATAACTACTATTCCGGAAGGTATGGAATCCGGTTTGAGCGCTGCATATTACCGCTGCAATTTCATTTTACCAACGGCAGCACCTGAAGCCGGTATTGGCAAAAAGGATGCCTCCTCCTTCATGCCGGACCTTTGAATTGGATGGGTCGGCAAAACGGCTGCCACTCATTCTTTTGTAGGTCCGGATCAAGCTTTCTACTGAAAGCCGTGTTACTTTTGCAGCCCAACTCCACTCATGCAGCCTTCAGTAAAAATCTTCGCCGGCACAGGTTCTCACGACCTGGCCACCTCCGTAGCCAAATCCTTTGGCAAGCAAATCGGGAAGCTTACCGTTCAGAAATTCTCGGATGGTGAGTTTCAGCCCGTTTTCAACGAGTCGGTCCGGGGCGATTATGTATTTCTGGTTCAAAGCACCAACGCACCTGCCGACAACCTGCTGGAACTGCTGATGATGATCGACGCGGCCCGTCGGGCATCTGCCGGATACATCACTGCTGTCATTCCGTACTACGGGCTCGCCCGTCAGGACCGTAAAGACAAGCCCCGGGTGTCGATCGCATCCAAACTGGTAGCCAACCTGCTGACTACGGCGGGTGCCAACCGGGTCATTACGATGGACCTGCACGCGCCACAGATTCAGGGCTTTTTCGACATTCCACTGGATCACCTGGATTCTTCGGCGATCTTTATTCCGTACATCGAGCAATTGAATATTAAGGACCTCATTTTCGCTGCACCGGATGTAGGATCGACCAACCGCGTTCGTGAGGTTGCCTCTTATTTCGGAGCCGATATGGTGATCTGCGATAAACACCGCAAGCGCGCCAACGAGATCGCGTCTATGACCGTTATCGGCGATGTGACCGACCGCAATGTGGTTCTGATTGATGATATCTGTGATACAGCCGGTACCCTGTCGAAATCTGCCGCGCTCCTGAAAGACCGGGGTGCACTTTCCGTGACCGCGTTCTGCACGCATCCGGTACTTTCCGGAAAGGCCTATGAAAACATTGAAAATTCAGTGTTGGAGAAGCTGGTCGTCTGCGATACCATTCCGCTGAAAAAGACCATTGCTAAAATTGAGGTACTGCCTACCGCAGAGTTGTTTGCAGTCGCGATCCGGAACACCTTTGAAAACAAATCGATTTCGTCGCTGTTTGCGCACAACCGCCGTAACCGTACGCAGCCGGCATAATAGACATTATAAGTATGAGGTATCAGGTACAGGGTATCAGGTAAAAATTCCTTGTACTTAGTACTCAATACCTAGTACTGTACTACCCTTTTCCGTACTTTTGCACCCCCAACGGGAAAACCTGTCTTTTCAACAAAACCTTCCGGAAGCTTTTTTCCGACCTTCTTTTACACTCAACCTTCACCCACCGTTTCATCAGCTGCCGTTTGAAGGACGTGCCGGTTGTTGCTGAAAGGGCCCAGAGTTTTTTACAGTCATGAAAACTGTTTCCATTGAAGCTACCAAGCGTGATACGTTTGGTAAAACCGCAACCCGTCAGCATCGCAGCGAAGACCTCGTACCCGGCGTAATCTACGGCGGCGAAGAAACCGTCCATTTCAACACCTCGGCCAAGAACCTGAAAGCGCTGGTGTATACGCCGGAGTTCCAGATTGCTGAAGTAACCGTAGATGGCAAAGCCTACCGGTGCATTATGAAGGACCTGCAATTTGACGTGGTGACTGACAAACTCAACCACATTGACCTGCTGGAACTGGTAGAAGACAAGAAAGTAGTGGCCAACCTGCCTCTTAAATACAGCGGTCAGTCTTCCGGTGTTAAAGAAGGGGGTCGTCTGGAACTGAAAATGAAAACCATCAAAGTGCGCACGCTGCCGAAGTATCTGGTAGAAGCCATCGAAGTGGACATTACCAACCTGCAACTGAACGGCAACCTGCGCGTAGAAGACGTGAAGGCCGACAACATGGAAGTTATGCTTCCGGGCCGTCAGCCAATTGCATCCGTAGTCATGACCCGTGCCCTGCGTCAGGCAGAAAGCGAGGCTGCTAAAGAAGCTAAAGGCGGTAAAAAATAAGTAGTACCACAACCTACACAGGATCTTAATCCTGGAAAAGGCACCCTATCCGGGTGCCTTTTTTTGTGTTCCGGATACCACATGACCGGCAGGAAGGACAATTTTCCGGATTATTAATCTACAGGACCCGGAAAGCGGCTACTTTCGCTCCCTGATTCCAGTTATGAAGTATCTGATTATCGGCCTTGGCAACGTAGGTATGGAGTATGACGCCACCCGCCACAACATCGGTTTTGACATTGCAGATGCTTTTGTCATCAAACACGGGGGCTCGTTCCGGCTGGATCGTCATGCATTCTCGGCCGAAGTGAAGTGGAAAGGCAAAACCATCACCGTGATCAAGCCGACCACGTATATGAATCTGTCCGGAAAAGCGTTTAAATACTGGATGGACGCCACCAAAACACCGGTTGAAAATACGTTGACGCTAGTCGATGATCTAGCGCTGCCGCTGGGTGCTATCCGGCTTCGCGCAGGGGGTTCGGCAGCCGGTCACAACGGCCTCAAAAATATTGAACTGCTGCTTCAAAGCCAGCAATATCCCCGGTTACGGTTCGGCATCGGAAGTGATTTCACCAAAGGTCGCCAGGTTGATTTCGTCATAGGCAAGTGGAAGCCGGCCGAAATCGAACCCGTCAAAACCGGCATTCTTCATAGTGTGGATGCGATTGAAGCTTTTGTAACCCAGGGAATCACGCAGGCCGCCAACGCCTTTAATAAAACCTAATTTCTTTTTCTTTCTTTTCTTATGAAAAAACTTTTTCTGGGCGTTACCGCAGCCACTGCCCTTCTCGCCAGCTGCCAATCCGACAAACCGCTTGATCTGAAGTTTCAGCTGCCACAGGGCGAAACCGTTCGCTACACGGCTGATATGAATCAGAACATCGACCAGACCGTGATGGGCAATGCTATGTCGATCAAGCAGAATATGCTGTTTGGTATGCTGTACAAAGTAACCGGCGTGGAAGGCACCAACCGGATGGTCGACGTATCGTATGACCGGATCAAAATGGAAACCAACGCTGCCGGTCAGTCGCTGAAATACGACAGCAAAGACACTGCCGGGAACAATCCCGCACTGGCTATGCTGGGCGGAATGCTGGGCAAGACCTTCCGGATGACGGTTTCGGAGCGCGGCCAGGTGCAGAAAGTAGAAGGCTTTGACGCCATCATCAACAGCATGGCCAATGATCCGGCCAATCCGAATGCCGCAGCCATGCGTCAGCAGCTGGACCAGATGTTCTCCGACGATGCCGTGAAGCAAATGCTGGAGCAAAGCACGAATATCTATCCTGACAAAGCCGTAAAACCCGGCGATACCTGGACCAAAACCAGCACCACCAGTATGGGTCCGGTTTCATTGGAAATCGCCAACACCTACAAGCTCGAAAGCGCTACCGATAAAACGGCCCACGTTTCCAGCAACGCTGTCATCACCGGCAAATCGTCTACTGGTGCCGGCGCGATGCAGGGCATGACGGTGAATATGAAAGGCAAGCAGACCGGCAAGATGGACATTGAGATCGCAACCGGTATCATGGAGAAAATGGATGTCAATCAGGATATCGAAGGCACCATCGAAATGCAGGACATGAAGATGCCGATGAAGATCAAAACCACTGGTACCGTTACCGGCGAGAAAGTAAAATAAGCTGTTTTTTCAATAGTCCGGAACAGCAATCAGCTATCCGAGTTTCATAAATAAAACAGGCCGCGCATAATGCGCGGCCTGTTTTATTTAAAAGAGCACAGTTGTTTATCCAACAGCTGGAGTCCTTCCGGATGCTGTCTGTACAGGATTAGCGGCTGTAGTTAAGCGCTTATTTAATATCGGGACGCACGGATTCCTATGGTGCCGTTTTTAGAACGACCCACAACGCACCTCCTGCGGTGCTGTCCAGCCGACTAAGGCGGTATTGGGTGGCCAGTTGATCCGCCAGTTCTCTGTTGGAAATAATCGTATCACCAACCTTGAAGGCGACCGTGCTGTCTGAAACCGTTACCGTTTTGTTTTCGTAGTGTTCATAGACGTTTTTATAGAACGTAATTTCATCCAGATGGTGTGCAAAGCGGGCTGGCGTTGGTGGTATCAGCACATTGAAAGCCTTTATTTCCGGATACCGGTCGTGGAAGATTTTTACGGCATCCGGTATAGTCTGGTGCGTATAGCCCGAATGGGGTTCATCTGCCAGTTCACCGGCTACATGGATAAAGCTGTTTTTAATAGTTATCCCTGTTACAATCCACAACACACTGACGGCCACCAAACGCAAAGCAGAGGTTGTCTGTAAGGCCACCCTGGTAAGCGATCCTATTACTAAAGCCAGTACAGCACACAGCAGTGGATAAACCGGCGCATCGTACCATTCCATCTTTACGGGTGGGACTGAGATAAACAGTAGGTAGGCGGCGGCTCCTGCAATCAGGGTAAGTACCCATTTTTTGAAAGGACCTTTCCGGAAACCCAGAAATGGAATCAAAAGCGCTGCCAGTAGCAGGATATACTCCTGGAATAAGGGGTCGTAGAAACGCTCAAAATAGTACGACCATTTAAAGTGAAGCCAGGGCTGTACATCCACACCCAGGCGGGTAAATTCGCTCCACCAGACAATGGCCCAATAGCCCGGATCATACTGTTCCCGGATCAGGTAATAGGTTGAGCATAAGGCACTGAATGCTAAGATGCTTCCGACGGTGTAGTAGGAAAGAATCAAGGCTTTAAAACGCTGCCAGTAGAAACATCCAATGACGAGAAGCGTCGGAAGGATCAGCAGGACCGCAGTGGATTTGGTCAGAAACCCTGCATAAAAAAGTGCAGTCAGAACTGCATAATCCCTGGGTCGTACGGATGTTTTCCGGAGACAGTCTATCCAGTGCAGGGTGATCCAGGTGGTCCAGAATACCAGCACCCCATCCAGATCACCCGTCAGAAACACATGGTGCCGGATCAGGCCCTCCGTGGTGAGGCAGAACAAAGAGGCCAGCAAACCGGGAAAGATGGAGTCCGTGAACCGATACAGAAAAACCACCAAAAGCACCAGAACGCCAACAAGCGCTAAATAGGTGGGAAGCCGGACCGAAAGCTCACTGAATCCCAGGGAAGTGCCGGCAGCGGCCTGCATCCACAGCACCAGAGGAGGTTTCGTGTTGTGATGATCAATCGTATCCGCTACGGTGTACACCAGATACTGTCCATGCTTCACCATATCCAGAGCATTATTCGCATACAGCGCTTCATCCCATAGATGAACCGGTCCTTGCACAGAACGAGAGATGATAAACCACAACAAGCCGATCAGAACACCTATCAGTATCCCTTTCAAAACCATCCTGCCTGTTGAACTGCGAAGAATTTTGTATGTCATGTTACGGGCTCGGTTGCTGAATCTATAATCCTCTTCATCAGTATTGGATGGGTCATCAAGAATACAACATACTAGTTTTATCTTAATCGGTATCGCTCTTTCCCAAAAAGGGTCGTGCATACACACGACCCTTTTGGATTCTTTGATATTGATGGGCTAGCGGCTGTAGTTAGGCGCTTCTTTGGTGATCACCACATCATGCGGGTGACTTTCGGCCATACTGGCTGGTGTGATGCGGACAAACTGTGCGTCTTCCTGTAAGGTCTTGATGTCTTTGGCACCGCTGTAGCCCATCCCTGCGCGCAGACCACCTACAAACTGTTGAACCACTTCAGACAGGTTGCCTTTGTAAGGAACCCGGCCTACAATGCCTTCCGGAACCAACTTTTTGATATCAGCTTCCACATCCTGAAAATAGCGGTCGCTGCTGCCTTCTTTCATGGCTTCCACCGAGCCCATGCCCCGGTAGCTTTTAAACTTCCGGCCTTCATAGATAATCGTTTCGCCCGGGCTTTCTTCTGTACCGGCAAAAATGCTGCCGGCCATCACACAACTGGCGCCAGCTACAATCGCCTTAACCAGATCGCCGGTGTACCGGATACCACCATCCGCAATCACCGGAATGCCGGCTTTTTTCAAGGCCTGGGCGGCTTCCATAATCGCTGTCAGTTGTGGCGCACCGGCACCAGTAACCACCCGTGTAGTACAGATCGAACCCGGTCCTACCCCAACCTTTACAGCATCGGCTCCGGCATCGGCCAGCGCCTTGGCACCAGAGGCGGTTGCAATATTACCGGCGATTACCGGCAGGTTTTTAAAGGCTTTTTTGACTCGTTTTACCGTATCGATCACGCCTTTGCTGTGACCGTGCGCCGAGTCGAGAGTAATCAGATCTACCCCGGCAGCTACCAGTGCTTCTACACGGTCGAGGACATCGGCTGTAATCCCGACGGCTGCACCGGCCAGCAGACGTCCCCGGTTATCTTTGGCGGCGTTGGGGTGACTTTTCAGCTGGATGATGTCCCGGAACGTAATCAGACCCATCAGGTGCCCTTTCTTATTGACGATGGGCAGCTTTTCAATCTTGTACTGCTCCAGAATTTTTTCAGCTTTGGCCATGGTCGTGCCTTCCGGTGCGGTCACCAGATTCTCGACCGTCATCGCTTCGCGCACCATGCGGCTGTTGTCTTTTTCAAAGCGCAGGTCGCGGTTGGTCAGGATGCCGACCAGTTTTCCGGAAACGTCAATCACCGGAATGCCGCCGATACCGTGTTCACGCATCAGCCGGCGGGCTTCCCCTACGCTGGCTTCCGGATGCAGGGTCAGCGGATCGGAAATCACTCCGGATTCAAAACGCTTGACACGGGTCACCTCAGCCGCCTGCTTTTCGGTGCTCATGTTTTTGTGAATGATCCCGATGCCGCCTTCGCGGGCGAGCGCAATGGCCAGACGCGACTCGGTAACCGTATCCATTGCAGCGGATACGAGCGGGATGTTCAGCGTAATGTCGCGGGTGATGCGGGTCGTGAGTGAGACCTCGCGGGGCAGGACCTCACTGTAAGCGGGTACCAGCAATACATCGTCGAAGGTGAGGCCTTCTCCGTAAAACTTAGATTTTGCAGCCATGTGCAAAGTTAATGGTGAAGGACCCAATTTCTCAACGGGTTCTTGATTCCTTCACATACCCTTATTCATTCCTTCCAAAATGAAGCCTCCAAAAACGTTTCCGTCAGCTCCGAACGGCCTTCCGGATGCTGTTCCGGATCTGGACCCAGACGATTGCCACCACCACTCCCCAGACCGCAACAATCGGCCAGCCAATCCAGGACGGCCAGTAGACACCCGTAGGCGTCAATAGTCCGGAAGCGACTGCGTTCAAGCCTACCGCAACTGCCAGCGCCAGTCCTAGTACCAATAATGCACCGGGCAGAAACTTCTTCGTCACGAAACCCGCCAGCCCGGACGGGCTGTAACCGATTTCCCGCAATAGCCGCAAGCTGTCGGTGGCACGGGCCAGCACCAGTTGAATGATCAGAATAAACAGCGTGAGTCCGGAAAACAACAGCACCAGCGCCAGTACGCCCATCCCGATTGAAATTCCGTTTACGACTGTTCGTAGCGTGCTGAGCCGTTGATTCTCACCACCGACTTCATACTGGTGTGCTTTAAGCCACTGCACCAGCGCCGGATCGGCCGGGTCTTTGGCACGGACCAGCAGTCGCGCGGGTGCCGGAGGTGGAATGGCAAACCGCTGGTGCATTGCATCCAGAAATGCCTGTGGCACCAGCACCGAGGTGATCCGATCGGAGAAGCCAACGATTTGTCCCCGCATGGGAACGGCATTGCCCCCATTTCCCAGCATCAGGTTAAACCCGATTGCCTTGACAGCATTTTCAGAGAGCTGTGGCAATCCTTGGGTGGGGGCAAAGACGTAATTGTAGGTGCGCAAAAACTCTTTGGCCAGAATAATCGGCACATCCCCCTGCCCGGCTGTCCACGCCCAGTTTTCCGGAATCGAATCCAGCATCCGGTCTGGTACGGCTTCCAAAAACAGCATGGTTGAAAAGCCCAGTGCTCCGCCCAGCGATGCACTCACCGGAAACGCCGCCTGCGTTAGTTTCCCGACTTCTTCAACCCCCGGTGCACCCTGAATGGCGGTAATGTCCACATCCGAAAAGCGAACTTTTCCGGAAGCACCCATATCCGCATCCGTGATGGTGCGCGAGACCGTAAAATACCCGCTACCCAGCGCGTCGGTGCCGTTGCTACCCTGAAGCGCCGCCCGGAAATTCCACCACATAGTGCCTGCCAGCAGCAGAAACAAGGTTCCCAGAAATAAAGCGATAGCGGCCCCCACCCGACGTGTGGCACCATTCCCTGTCAGCAGCAATCGTTGCAGCAGTGGTGTTCCGGAAGCATTCATAGCTGAAAGAGTTGAGTGGCTGGAAAAATCGGATTGGCATCCAGTTCGGCGTACAGAATGCCAGCGTTGCGTTGCGCTGCAACCTCTAGAATCAGGTTCAGTGCCGCCTCCGTATTGCGGGCATCCAGGTGCGAAAACGGCTCATCGAGCAACAGCCACTGAAAGTCCGGAATCAGTGCGCGCAGAATCGCCGTGCGCTGTTGCTCGCCATACGAAAGCAGTTTGGCAGGGGTATCGCGCCGGTGGGCCAGCCCCAGACGGTTCAGCCAGGTTTCGATGGTTGCATCGGTTTCCGGAGCACCAAGCGCCTTTTTAATCAGCAGATTTTCCCAGAGGGTGAGTTCACCAAACAGCCGCAAATCCTGAAACACTACCGACAGCGGTCCCGCCCGCAGCAACGCTTTGGTTTCAGCAGTTGCCTTCAGCCAGTCGGTTGTGTCCCAGAAAATGGCTCCGGAAGCATCGTTGCGGAGTCCGTACAACAAGTGAATCAGACTGGTTTTGCCGGTTCCGGAGGGTGCCTGTACAAAGAGCCGATCGCCCGGTACGAAGCGACGTTCCTGTCCCCAGATTTCGGACGATCGGGAGGCCGACGCCAGGTAGTGGGAGTGCAACTGTTGCAGGATCAGATCCATAAGAGGCTGTGGAAAATTCGGTACAAGGTAAACCCGGCAGGATTTTGCTTGTTGTAGGGTGAGCTTTTATTTTCATTCAGCCCAATGATTCAACGGATTTTCGATATTGTAGCCCAACGCGCGGCCCAGACGCCTACCGAAACCTTATTTGCACACAAAGAAGACGGCACCTGGCAGGAATGGACCGCCCAGGCCTGCTGGACACAGGCCCTGCAGCTGGCCGCGGGACTTCAGTCGCTGGGACTTCGGGGCAGCATTACAGAAGCCGTAGAAGCGCGGGAGAAAATTGTGATCATCTCCCCCAGCCGTCCTGAATGGATCATCACGGACATCGGGGTTCAAATGAGTGGTGCGATTCTGACGCCGCTCTACCCTACGATGCAGCCCTCGGAGCTTCAGTTTATTCTTAAAGAAACCGGGGTTAGATATGTCTTTCTGTCCGGAAAAGATACCTACCGGCGTTTTGGCCCAATCCTTCAGGAAACAGAGGGCATCGAAGCCATTTTCACCTTCGATCCGGTGGAAGGCCTTCGGAGCTGGACCGAACTGATGCATGTGAATCAAACGCTTCCGGAACAGCAGTTGCAGACCATTCCCGCCGATTCGGTGGCCACCATCATCTATACCTCCGGAACGACCGGCGAACCTAAAGGGGTGATGCTGACGCACCGGAACATCTGTGCGAATATTTTACAGGCCATGCCGTCGTTTACGTTTGCCGAACCCGGCAAGCGGGCGTTGAGCTTTCTGCCGCTCAACCATGTGTTTGAACGCACGATTTCCTACCTCTACCTGCATGGCGGACTGAGTATCTGGTATGCGGAAGGACTGGAGACCATCGGCGACAACCTCAAAGAAGTGGCACCGATTGTGTTTTCGACGGTACCGCGTTTGCTGGAGAAGGTCTATGAAAAGCTGGTCGCCAAAGGCCTCGAACTAACCGGCACCAAACGAAAAATCTACTTCTGGGCGATGGACCTGGCCCGTGCGTATGACAATGCCCGTTCCGGAAGCTTCGGTTACCGGATGAAGCTGGCACTGGCCGACCGGTTGGTACTTTCCAAATGGCGGGCCGCGCTGGGTGGCAACATCCGGGCGATTGTATGCGGATCGGCAGCGCTACAAACGCGGCTCAACCGTATTTTCTCGGCTACCGGAATGGTGGTTATGGAAGGGTATGGACTGACTGAGGCCTCTCCGTTTATTTCCTGTAACCGCTACGAATCGGAGGGCCGCCGCATCGGAACCATCGGGCCGGTACTGGATGGGATCGAAGCCAAACTTTCAGACGACGGCGAAATCCTGGTTCGCGGCGAAAACATCATGCAGGGCTACTATAAACGTCCGGAACAAACGGCGGAGGTGTTGCAGGACGGCTGGCTGCACACCGGCGATATCGGTACCTGGGTAGAAGGCCGGTTTTTGAAGATTACCGACCGTAAGAAGGAGATATTCAAGAACTCGGGCGGTAAATATATTGCCCCCCAACCCATCGAAAACAAGCTGCGGGAAAGCCCATATATCGAACAGATCATGATTTTCGGAGCCGGCGAGAAGTACGTGAGTGCCCTGATTGTACCGGCATTCGGGCGCATCCGCAAATGGCTGGCTGATCAAAACCATCCGGTTCCGGAAACCGCCGCCGAACTGATTGCCCGTCCCGAGGTCAAGCAGTTGCTTAAAAAGCAGATCGACTGGTTGAGCGCTGATTTTTCGTCGGTAGAACGCGTGAAAAAATTTACGTTGCTGCTACATGAATGGACCGCCGAACAAGGCGAACTGACGCCGTCCCTGAAGTTGCGACGTAAGATCATCGAACAGCGGTATGCCGCTGACATTGCCGCTTTGTACAGCACCTAAACAGCTTATTAAACACCAATCTGTCTTCTGAAAGATCCGCTTGAAAGGTGTTGGATGCGCGTATACAATCCGCTGCACGAAACTGGATTGCAGGTAGCAGGCAAGGAATCCCGGCGCGCTCCAACCGGAACCCTTATTTTTGGCGTTTTCACGCTTCAAAATCTCTTTCCTGCCCGTGCATTTTTTCCTGTTTCAGGTGGATACGGTCGCTACGGCGGTCTCCACTGCGCCTGCTGGTGAAAGCCTTTCGCTCTGGTACCTGCTTAAAGAAGGCGGCGTACTGATGATTCCGCTGGCGCTGTGCTCCTTGGCGCTGGTGTACCTGTTTTTCGAACGATTTATGGTGATCCGGAAAGGTGGCAGCTATGATCCGTTTTTCATGGTGCGTATCCGCGAATATTTGCAGGAAGGCAATCTGGGAGCAGCCCGCTCGCTGGCCAAAACCACTCCCGGCCCGGTGGCCCGGATGATCGGTAAAGGACTGAGCCGCTACGGTCGTACACCTGAGCAGGTCGAAAAAGCGATGGAAGCCACGGGTAAGCAGGAAATCTACACTTTAGAGAAAAACCTGGGGATTCTCAACACCATCTCGCGCATTGCACCCATTTTCGGATTTCTGGGCACCATCGCAGGGATGATTGTGTTGTTTTACAACATCCAGCACGTAGGCTTTTCACTCGATGCGATTGCCGGTGGCATCTATACCAAAATGATTACTTCGGCTGTAGGTTTAATTATTGGTTTGCTGGCGTACCTGGCTTATGATTTCCTCAATACGCAGGTCTCCAAGATCACCAACCGTATGGAAGCCGCCGGAGCCGATCTGCAGGACGCGTTTCTCGAATTTCCGGCTGATAACCCCCGTATTGTCGGATGAACCTGAGAAAAACCCTGCGCGCCGAGGAAGGCGGACACAGCTCTGCCCTGAACGACATTCTGTTTATCCTATTGTTCTTTTTCCTGATCATCTCTACCCTTGCCAACCCGAATCTGGTGAAGGTGAGTTTGCCGAAAGCGGCGTCCGACACCAAAGCGCGGCAAACGGTTGTGGTAACGGTCGATTCGACCCGTAATTTCTTTGTGGGGACCCGGCCGGTCGCCAAAGACTCCTTGCTTTCCGGAATCGAAGCCGCCGTGCGGAAAAGCGGCGATGCCGAACCTACCGTAGTCATCAACGGCGACGAGAACAGCCGTCACGGCGACATTCTGGAAGTGCTGAAGGCCGCTAAGTCGCAAGGCTATCGGGTGGTGGTTTCGGTAGAGAACAGCAGCCGGCAATAATACCTGCGTTCCGGAAGCGCTTGCGTGCGTTTTCAACACTTGTCTTCAACCCCAAAAGGATACGTAAGCACCTGTCATCAGACTGTTCTTCGACAGTGTCAGGGTATCAAGCTAATGTTTTTTGTGTAAGCAACTGGCAGGCTGTTCTTCGACAAGCTCAGAATGACGTTGAAGCCCGCATAAAATAAGTCCAACTAAAAGCCCTTCGACAAGCTCAGGGTGACAACGCGCATAAACACCCTGTTGCTGTTCTTTTTAAAAACAATCCACTCCTCCCCTGTCTTTCCGGAAAATTGCTCTCCCGTGCGCCCCGATATTCTTCAGACCCCGCTCGAATTCCTTAAAGGTGTAGGCACCCAGAAAGCCGCTGCCCTGAAGTCGGCGCTGGAACTGACCAACTGGGGCGAACTGCTGGAGTACTACCCATACCGCTATTTTGACCGTACCCAGATCCGGCCTATCGTAGACCTGAACATGGGCGATGATTATGTGCAAAGCGGCGGCGTATTGACAGCTTTGTATGAAGAAGGCGACGGCCGTAAAAAGCGGATTCGCGGCTTACTGGTCTCGGGCATTTCCCGGCTGGAGATGACCTGGTTTGGCAATATGAGCTTTCTGCTCGACAAGTTGGTCAAGGGCGAGCGATACATCGTCTTTGGTAAGGTGTCGTTTTTTGGAGGCATCCCGCAGATGGCCAATCCGGAAATCGAACCGATGGTCACTGCCCCGACGGCGGCTACCAACATCGGTGGACTGCAACCGCTGTACTCAGTCTCCGAGCGGCTCAACCGGATGGGCATCAACAACCGGTCGTTTGGAAAGATTACCCGCGCGCTGTTCGACAAGCTTCCACCCGAGGCCGTTCCGGAAACGTTGCCGGCCGGCGTGGTCCGGGAGTTTCAGCTGCTGCCCCGCTACCAGGCGCTCCGGGCCATTCATTTTCCGGAAACGGAAGCCGAACGGGATGCCGCGATTGCCCGGTTGAAGTTTGAAGAACTGCTGGCCTCTCAGCTGGCTGTGGCCAAGGTGCGCAAAGCCAACCGCAGCCGGACCGGATTTGTATTTCCGCGCGTAGCCGAAAAATTCAACACGTTTTATAAAGAGTACCTGCCGTTTGAACTGACCGGTGCCCAAAAGCGGGTGGTCAAAGAGTTGCGGGACGATGTGATCAGCGGCCACCAGATGAACCGGTTGGTGCAGGGCGATGTAGGCAGCGGTAAAACGATGGTGGCCATCCTGGCGATGCTGCTGGCGCTCGACAATGGCTTCCAGGCCTGTATGATGGCTCCTACCGAGATTCTGGCGACGCAGCACTACGAGGGCATCAAAGCTTTGCTGGAACCGATGCACATTCCGGTAGCGCTGCTCACAGGCCGCATCAAAGGCAAAGACCGGCGTGATACGCTCAAAGCCCTGGAAGCCGGGATGCTCCCCGTACTGATCGGTACGCATGCGCTGATCGAAGACAAGGTCAAGTTTCAGAATCTGGGTCTGGCGGTGATCGACGAGCAGCACCGGTTTGGCGTCGCCCAGCGCAGCCGGTTGTGGGCCAAAAACCATTTGCCGCCGCATGTGCTCATCATGACGGCAACGCCGATTCCGCGGACCCTGGCGATGAGCCTATATGGCGATCTGGAAGTCTCCGTGATCGACGAGTTGCCGCCGGGCCGGAAGCCGATTCAGACGGTCCACCGCAGCGATGCCCACCGGGTGAAGGTGATGGAGTTTATCCGGTCGGAGATCGACAAAGGGCGGCAGGCGTACGTGGTCTACCCGCTGATTGAAGAAAGCGAAAAGCTCGATTTTGAAAGTTTGTCGGAAGGCTATGAGCAGGTGAAAACGTTCTTTCCGGATCACAAGTATCATATTGCGATGGTGCATGGCCGGCAGCCTGCTGATGAAAAGGAGCGCAATATGCAGCGGTTTGTGAGCGGCGAAGCGCAGATCCTGGTGTCTACGACGGTGATTGAGGTGGGCGTAAACGTACCCAATGCCAGCGTGATGCTGATTGAAAGTGCGGAGCGGTTTGGGCTGTCGCAGCTGCACCAGTTGCGCGGACGCGTAGGTCGCGGTGCCGACCAGTCGTTTTGTGTGCTGCTCACCGGACAGCAGATTTCGGCCGAGAGCCGCACTAGGATGAATGTGATGGTGGAATCGACCGATGGTTTTTACATTGCCGAGAAGGATATGGAGTTGCGCGGACCCGGCGATATTTACGGCACCCGACAGAGTGGCGCGTTGAAGTTCAAACTGGCCAATCTGGTGGAAGATGCCGAGCTGGTGGCGATTTGCCGAAATGTAGCGGCCGCCATCGTCGAAGCCGACCCCACATTATCACTTCCGGAAAACCAGCCCCTGCATCGGTTGCTGATCCAGCAAAAGCAGCAAACGGCCTGGAGCGATATTAGCTAAGGCCGACTTTTCTGGAGATCACTGTTTAGATTGGATTTGCTAATGACTTGACAATTTAAAAGACCTATATGTTGACATCAAAAGAGCTTCGCGTTACTGCGAGGCTTTTTTCCGGAAACAACATTAATGGAAGCTCTGTGCTATTCATTTCAGCAGTCAGTAAACAGGCAGCGAAATATCTTTCTCTTCAGCTTCGGCTCCCTTTGAGCTGAAAAGACCTACTATTGCCTGCACCGGTTTGCTAGCTACCACTCCGGCAAGCGTATTGAGTACCGACACTCCCAGCCTGGACGATGGATATACTATTTTCGGAACCCCCGGAGGTAGCTTTTGAACGTTCTTTATAAAAGGTCGCAACAATTTTTCGTACGCTGTAAAAGCATCTTCGGGCCGTCCGTGTCGGGATAGTTCGCCCGCTAAAATGTAGGCTCCGACCAATGCTAACGTAGTACCCTTACCCGTGAGTGGACTGGCGCAGTAAGCAGCATCTCCTACCATCGCGACTCTTCCTTTGGACCAATTTGGGGCGTGAATCTGACCCACTCGCTCAAGGTATACGTCGCTGGCACTGTCTAGCGCTTTACTGATTCGTTCCGCCTCCCAACCTGCACCAGCCAGCTTTTCTTTTACGATCGCCTTTTGGTCTGCAGGTGACCGGTTGTTGTACAACTCCCTGTCTTCCAAAAAAGCAACCATTGCACGTGTGGTGCCATGATTATCAGGTCGAAGCATCAGGATTCGACTATCTGTTGCGGTATACCAACGCCACCATTTAGTATCTGAGGGGTGTCGGGCAATGGTCAGATACGTCATGTATACGCCTAGAAATTTGAACTGTGCTTCGTTCCCGAAAATCAGTTTGCGAGTTTTCGACCCGATGCCGTCTGCTGCAATTACTACGTAAAACATCTCGGTGCGACCACTACTGAAGGCGACTTCCACCCCATCAGATGTTTGATCTATAGCCTGTATTGAATCTGCGAAACGGTATTCGACCGATGGTGCAGTCAGGTCATACAATATCTGTACGAGGTCACCACGCAAAATTTCCAACTCTCTCGTTCCGCTTAAAGCCTCATCTTTAGGAAACGAAGCCGCGACCTCACCACGCTGCCCAATGAACTGCAATCCTTGTTCGCCCGTATTTGCCTCACGGATGCGCTCCTCAATCCCCATCATCCGGACGACCTTACGACCAGCTCCGTGCACGTCGATGTTTTGGCCACCTAAACGCAATTCAGGCGCACGCTCTACGATAACGACTTCGAAGCCGTATTGAGTAAGCCAGTAAGCAAGTGTTGGACCTGCGATACTGGCCCCGGAAATCAATATTCTCTTTTTACTCATTAGAATGGTTAATAGAGGTCTGACCAAGTGGTCAAACAGTAACAAACTCAAATCCTACAATTTTAGAGCCTACGCCCGCCCTGCGCAGTTCTCTCCCCAGACCAAGAGCGCCTATTTAAATTGATAAGGTGCTTCGTTTCCGGAAACGAAGCACCAACTGCTGGGCCTATCGTCTTTGAAAGGATTTCTTATTTACAGCCGGTTAGAAGAACTTTTGGTATCCAGTTGATCCGCGATGGCTCTGCGGCCTTTTGATTTTGATATTGCTTTGACCTTCACTTTAGTCATACCGGTGTTTCTGAATTTCAGATTCAAGGAAAAGAACAAACTCTTTACTTTTAGTTTCGATCTCAGTTGCAAAGTAAACGAACTCAAACCATCAGTACAGTAAATAGACTGCTGACTATTCAATTGAATACAATATCTAGCTATAGTCCAAAAAAGACTCAATCACACAATTCAAAATGGAAACACTAGCCAATATCCTGATCGGGATCGTAGCATTGGAGCATTTATATATTATGTACTTTGAAATGTTCGCCTGGGAAACAATCGGTAAAAGGACGTTTAAGTCTCTACCCGCAGATTTATTTACTCCCACAAAAGGCCTTGCTTCCAACCAGGGATTGTACAACGGCTTTCTGGCGGCCGGTTTGATCTGGAGCTTCTTTATTTCAGATCCAACCTGGAGAACCAACATTTCGATCTTCTTTTTAGTCTGTGTAATAATTGCCGGCATCTATGGTGCATTGACCGCAAGCAAGAAGATCTTCGTTACACAAACCCTACCCGCCCTGATCGCACTGATCGTGGTTTTATTGAAAGATTAGAGCGGATACAAGCTGCTCACCATCGCGACTATAAACACGGCTCGGAAGAAGCTCATTGCTATGCCATCCAGCTTGTAAGAACCGGTTAGGAAAATCCTTTTTTCCTTTAAGTCCAGCTTCCTTCAGAGGAGATATTTTCCGGAATCAATGTGTTCCGGAATTCTATGGCCATAAAAAAGCCCCAACAAAATTGTTGGGGCTATCATTCTTAAAGGGTCTCTGCTGTCCTTACAGTTGGTTCGAAGACGTTCGGGTATCGAGTTGATCGGCAATAGCTCTGCGGCCTTCCGATTCTGATACTGCTTCGACCTGTACTTTGGTCGTACCGGAGTTTCTGAATCTCAGATCCCCCGCTGCTTTGGAAGTCAGATCCAGCAATCGTTTGTTGCTGGGTGCCATCCGGTCATTAATCTTCACATACACAACTTCGCCGTTTTTGGCGTTGGTCACTTTCACATAGCTTCCCAGTTGATGGGTATTGGAAGCGGCTGTGTATTTATTCTGATCAAAGACTTCACCGGTGGCGGTTTTACGTCCAACAAATTTGTTGTTGTAAAAGGATGCAATGCCGTCAGATACCTTCTCAATCGCTTTGGTCACGATGTTTTGTGCCTTTACGCCCGATGCAACGGTAATAAGAAGGGTGGCAGCAAGGATCTTTTTCCGCATACTATTTGATTTGGTTCAATGCAAACCTAACCCAATATGCGTACCCGGCCAACGAAATACTGTTAAAATATTAGTCCCTATTACGATCTTTTTTATGTGAAAAATCACGGCTCCGGTCGCCATACGATTTCCGTTCGCCACCATAGCTGCTTTTTTTCTCGTACCGGTCACCACCGCCGCCGCCATAACCACCGCGGCTTCCGGAAGGCTTTCCGCCTGTCCGCGCACGGCTGTTATCCATCGGCTGCGCCAGATCCACCCGTACTTTACGGCCTTTGAACTGCTTATTGTTCATCGCATCCATGATGAACTCGGCTGCATCGGTGCGGATGTTGAAATACGAACTCAACTCCCGTACGGTCACCCGGTCAATCAGCTCCGGATCGACATCGGTGCCTTCCGTTACAAAGGAAATCAGCTTTTGATTGTTCAGACCATCCTTGGTACCCAGATTCATGAACAAACGCTGTGACTTTCCACCGCCGCTGGTGCGTTGTCCGCCGGTGCTTTCATAACCTGCGTTCAGGTCATCGGCTTCGTCGTACGCAGCAATGGTTTCTTTCAGTCGCAGCCAGACCAGCCGACGGATCAGCTCATCTTTGTCCATCTCATCAAAGCGCTCATGGATGAGGCCCTGATAGGCTTCGCCAAAACCTTCCTGTGGTTCGGTAGTAGCAATTTCGTCGAGGAAGTGAAACAGACGCTTACGGATCACCTCAGCGCCATCCGGAATATCGGACCGGATAAAGCGGCTTTTGACAATGCGCTCGATGTTCCGGATCTGGCTTACTTCGCGGGGCGAGACAATGCTCATACAAATCCCGCTTTTGCCGGCACGGGCGGTACGACCGCTACGGTGCGTGTAAATTTCCGGATCATCCGGCAGCTCGTAGTTGATAACGTGCGTGATGTCATTGACATCAATCCCACGGGCAGCAACATCGGTGGCCACCAGTGCCTGCAACTGACGGGTTTTAAAGCGGTCCATTACCTTGCTACGGGCCTTTTGGTCCATATCGCCGTGCAGCGGACTCACATGGTACCCCGCTTTCATCAGGTTATCGGCAATGTCCTGGCAATCCTGCCGGGTCCGCACGAAGATAATCCCGTAAATGCCCGGGGTATGATCCAGCAACCGCTGAAGCGTAGGGAACCGGTTGTGATGGTTGGTAATGTAATACTGGTGGTCGATGTTCTCGTTGGTAGTGTTGGCCGCAGCTACACGCACTTCCTTCCATTCGTTCATGAAGCGCTTGGCAATACCACGCACATCATTGTTCATCGTAGCCGAGAACAACCAGGTATACTGACGCGAAGGGGTGCTTTGCAGAATCAGGTCAATATCCTCACGGAAACCCATGTTCAGCATCTCATCGGCCTCGTCGAGTACGACATACTCGACGCCGGAAAGGTTGATGGCTTTACGCTCGAGCAAATCGATCAAACGGCCCGGCGTGGCTACTACGACCTGTGCACCGCTTTTGAGGGCACGGATCTGGCCGGTGATAGGTACACCACCGTAAACGGCTGTGGTACGAAGACCTTTGATATATTTACCGTATTTCTGAAACTCAGCTTCAATCTGCATGCACAGCTCACGTGTTGGTGACAGCACCAGCGCCTGTACATTCGGATATTCTACGTCAACGTGATGAAGCAGCGGAAACCCAAAGGCCGCTGTTTTTCCGGTGCCGGTTTGGGCAAGACCCACCAGGTCTTGCGGCTCCTGAAGCAGGAGCGGGATCGTTTGCTGTTGAATGGCCGTAGGGGTTTCAAAACCCAGATCCTCGATGGCACGCAACAACTCCTCCCGGAGGGGGAGGTCTTTAAAAGACTGCATTAAAATGTTTTGGGGGGAAATCAAATGAGCCGCGAAGGTATGCCTTTTCCATCTTAGATACCTTTAAAGTATCGTTAGAGCTTTGCCGGCTCCTATCGGCTACGCGTATCTTCATGGACTCATGAATTATCTGGGTCACGCCTTTACCTCCGGAACCGGAAATCCGCCGTTGCTGGCCGGCAATATGATGGGCGATTACATCAAAGGACGTCGTGCACTGGAAGCGCTGCCTCCGGACATTCAGGCCGGCGTTTTATTGCACCGCCGGATCGACGCCTTTACCGATGCGCATCCGGCAACTTTGCGGGCCGCGCTACCCTTCCGGGAAGCGTATGGACGGTATGCCCCGGCAATTGTAGATACCCTCTACGATCATTTCCTGGCCAACGATCCGGCCTGCTTTGCCAGTGAAAAAGCACTGGCCGATTTTACCCAATTGGTCTATGCCCAACTGGAAACCCAGGAAGCTTTTTTTCCGGAAACATTCCGTCCGGTAGTCGCCTCCATGAAAACGCATAACTGGTTGTATCACTACCGCACGCTGGGCGGCGTCCAGAAATCACTGGGTGGACTGCAGCGGCGGGCGACGTACATGCCCGACATCCAGGAAGCCTACCGGATTTTTATCGGCTACTACCATATTCTGTCTCAATGCTGGCAGGAGCTGGGCGATAGTCTCCGGCAGGCCCTTCGGACGCAATCCTTATAGAATTCTTAGAAGACTGGCGTGTTATTTTTGTGGTTTCCGGATCTCCCTACCTCCGGACAAGCCCTTCCTCTTGAAAATAACCACTTCTTTTTTAGCCCTGGCCACGTGTTTTGCGCTGGCTTGTAAACCCGGCGGTGAAAAAGCGGCTGCGCACCCGCCCAAACCCCCTCGTTTTGGTGAGCCCGCACGTACGTTTCGCCCGGTAGCCCTACCCTACGCCGATACCAACAGCGCCCGCTGGCAGATCGTTCGGAACCGGCTCGACTCATTTTACAACGTACAGACCCGCGCCGGATTCAATGGTTCGGTGCTGATCGGCTATAAAGGACAGGTACTGTACGAACGCTACTATGGCTGGGCCGATAAATCGGCTGCAAAGCCCTGGTCGCCTACGACCCCTTCACAGCTGGCCTCGACCTCTAAAACATTTACCGGTGCAGCCGTGCTGTACCTGAAGCAACAGGGCTATCTCGATATTGATGCCCCTGTAAGCGACTACCTGCCCGGCTTCCCGTATCCGGGTCTGACGCCACGGATGTTGCTTAATCACCGCAGCGGGTTGCCCGATTACCTGCACTGGGTGCCAAATTTCCGGAAAACCAATGCGCCGATGTACAATCCGGAACTGGTACAACTGTTTATCAAACATAGACCCGCACTGGAATTTAAGCCCAACACGCGCTTCAAGTACTCCAACAGCAACTACGCGATGCTGGCTTCGATCATCGAAGCCGTTACGGAAATGAAGTACCCCGAGTTTATGAAGAAATTCATCTTCAACGGTGTAGGCCTTCAGAATACTTATGTGTATGACCCTGCAACGGGTCTGCCGCCCAACGCAACTGTGAGTTACAAGGCCAACTGGGCCGCTGAACCGGTGACTTTTTCCGATGGTGTATACGGCGATAAAGGCATTTACAGCACCGTGCGCGACATGTACCGCTGGGATCAAAGTTTTTACAAACAAACGCTGGTCGATACCAACACCCAGCAGCTGGCCTATGCACCCTGCTCATTCGAAAAACCGGGGGTTAAAAACTACGGTCTGGGCTGGCGGATGCTGTGCTATGAAGACGGCTACAAAGTGATTTATCACAACGGCTGGTGGCATGGCAACAACACCTGCTTTTACCGGTTTATCCAAGACAACTTTACCATCATCGTGCTCGGCAATAAATACACGGGCTCCATCTACCGGCAGCCACCGGTGTTGTACAACATTGTGCAGGGCAATACCAGTGAGCGCAAGGACTTTGGCGGCGAAGATTAATCCATAATGTTCTTCCGGGACATTTCAACACCCGTCAGGCGATTCAGGCCTGACGGGTATTTTCGTATAGAAGGATGCAATACTTTTAGGAGATGGAGATCCTTTCCAAGATTCAGTTGAGCACGTATGAAAAAGGCGAGTTTTCAGCTGAGCAGTCCCGTTCGCTGGCGAAAACGTTGGAGTTGATTCAAACCTTCCCATGGGAGGAAGAACGGAAGTACCTCCACACCCAAGACGATATCAAGTCGGCAGTGGTACTGGCAGGTCCCGAAGGGAATATTCTGAAGCTGACCACTTTTTACAATGGCACGTTTCAGTTGCTGTACTTAAATAGTTCCGGAAAGGAATTTGCTAAAACAGTTGTTTCCCTTTCGGATGCAACGCCTGATATCCGTTCTTTCTTTGAAGGTTCGTTTCCCACAGCTGGCTTTACTCTGCAACGAAAATTTTTCGGTCGGGCCAAGGTGTATCAGACTAAAGACTTTACCTACCCGATTTCCTTTCAACAAGCGTTGTGGTATTCCTTTTTCGGTACCGCATTTTACATCCCGGTATCAGTAATGATGTTCGTAGCCTTGGCCTTTAATGTATTCTCGGATTCACAGGGATGGCGATTTGCTGCTGTTGCGCCCATGATCATCTTAGCACCTTTCTATCTTTATATTCTGATATTCATTTTCAATCGCTATCAATATATCAAAGACAAAATCCTGATTATTTCAAAAGGCAATCCGGTGTTTCAATACGGCTCTAAAAATCACCTGAAGCGTTATTCTAAAAATGACATCACCCGGATTATTACGTTTCAAAAAGTAACGCCTCAATCCAGTTTTATAGAAGAAGCACTCAGCATTACGAAATTGATCTTTAAAGATGATGAGGTCCTACTCGTTCCGCAACTTTTATTACGGGAGGATCCGGTCGAAACTAAGTTTTCCGGTTTTTCTATAACCAACATCAGTAAAACCATTTTCCTTCGGAAAAAGCATTTTGCCCCTACCCTATAAGATCAATCCTTTTCGGATAGGTGCGTAGCGGACACGCGCCGCGTGTCCCTACGGATAAAAACAATCTTTTTTCCAATTGGGCGGATTGTTCCGGATGTACGCATCGATCCGGATATATTCCGCTTCGTTTCGGATCACGTGCTCCCAATAACGGGACTGACAGACCGGCCCTTCCGACCAGTCGAGCTCCTGACGGGCACAACTGGTAATGCTGCTTTTAAGGCCACGCATCATTGCAGGTAACGAGCGCCCCGAGGGGTTGGAAAACGCCTCTTTACGATCCGGTTCCGGAAAGATGTCTACTGGATCCAGAATATGAATCACACCATGCCAATGATTCGGCATCACGACAAAAGCACCCGGCAGGAATGCCGGCCGGGTGTCAAAGCTCTTGATCCATTCCCGCTATACCAATGCGCCCAACGCATTCAGGCACATAATTCCATTTTGGATCTCCCCGAAAACAGCGCGACGGTTTCGGGAACAAACCGTCACAAAATAACTTCCGGAAGCATCATAGTCGTATCCGGGCAACCAAACCGTTCGTCGATTGGGAAGGCGGGAGACCATTTTCAAATGTATACCGTAGGGACACGCGACGCGTGTCCACACTGCAACCGGATTATATATGCGGACACGCAGCATCATGTACGATAGCGGACACGTGCCGCGTGTCCCTACATTACATACGTCCTACATAATTCTGCGGCGTGACGGCCAACAGCTCGGCTTTAATAACATCCGGAACGTCGAGGCTGTGGATAAAGGCCCGCATGGTTTGAGCCGTGATGCTGCCTTTTCCACGCGTTAGCTCTTTCAGGGCTTCGTAGGGTTGCGGATATGCTTCCCGGCGCAGAATGGTCTGGATGGCTTCAGCTACGACGGCCCAGTTGGCTTCCAGATCGGCATCCAGTTTGGTTTCGTTCAGCAACAACTTACCCAAACCGGCTTCCAGCGAAAGAAGTGATAAAAAGGAGTGCGCCACGGGCATCCCCAATACCCGCAACACGGTGCTATCGGTCAGATCGCGCTGCAAGCGGCTGACAGGCAGTTTTCCGGACAGATGCCCGTAGAGTGCGTTGGCAATGCCCAGGTTGCCTTCTGCATTTTCAAAGTCGATCGGGTTCACCTTGTGTGGCATCGCCGAAGAACCAATCTCGCCGGCTTTGGTTTTCTGCTTGAAGTACTCCAGCGAAACGTAGGTCCATACATCGCGAGCAAAGTCGATCAGAATGGTGTTGATGCGCTTCAGGCCATCGAGCTGTGCGGCCAGATGGTCATACGGTTCAATCTGGGTGGTGCGCTGCGTCCGGGAAAGGCCTAATTTTTCGCTTACAAAACGGTTGCCAAACTCCGTCCAGTTGGTTTCCGGAAACGTAACAGTATGGGCATTAAAGCCGCCGGTAGCACCGCCAAATTTGGCCCGGTGCGGAATGGCTTTCAGCAGCTCCAGCTGTCCTTCCAGCCGCTCAGCAAATACGGCCCACTCGCGACCCAGTGTCGTTGGCGAAGCGGGTTGTCCATGGGTACGGGCCAGCATCGGAATGTTGCTCCAGTCGCGGGCTTGTGCGTGCAGGATGGTAATGATGGATTCCAGCTTGGGATAATAGATGGTTTCCAGCGCGTCTCTGAACAGCATTGGGTTGGCGGTGTTGTTGACATCCTGCGAGGTCAGGCCGAAGTGAATCCACTCCTGGACCGATTCGCCACCAAGAGCAGTCAGTTTGCTTTTCAGGAAGTATTCGACGGCTTTTACATCGTGATTGGTGGTACGTTCCAGTGTTTTGATCTCGGTCGCATCGGCTTCCGAAAAGTTCTGGTACAGCGCGCGGAGTGCAGTCGGTTGCAGCGTTTCCGGAAGGGCAAAAACACCTGCTTCGGCCAGTGCCAGGAAATACTCTACCTCTACCCAAACACGGTAGCGGATCAGTCCAAATTCGGAGAAATACGGGGCCAGTGCAGCCACCTTGGCACGGTAGCGGCCATCAATCGAAGAAATAGCAGTCAGCGGAGTCATTAGAGCGTACAAATAAAGTAGAGATGAATGCAGGAAGCAAACGGATAGCAGCCGCCACTAGAGCTTGGGCGGTTCGTTTACAACGGTTGTTTTCTGTTCGAAGCGTGGATGAAACCGCTCCATTGTCTGACGTAGGAAACGGCTGTCTAGATGCGTATACAGTTCGGTGGTGGTAATACTGGCATGACCGAGCAGCAACTGCACAGCGCGCAAATCGGCACCGGCTTCTACCAGATGGGTAGCGAATGAATGGCGGAGGGTATGCGGGTGAATAGACGTCCGCAAGCCGGCCCGGGCGGCCGCATCTTTGACGATGTTGAACACGCTCATCCGGGACAGCCCACTGCCGCGCCGGTTCAGAAACAGCATATCGACCGAATCGGGCCGGATGTTCATTTTATTGCGTACGGTATCGAGGTAGATGCTGATGTATTTGACAGCAGTAGCGCCTACCGGCACCAGCCGTTCTTTATCGCCCTTACCTACGACCCGGAGCATGCCCAGTTCCGGATAATACAGCGACCGTTGCAGCCGGGTTACTTCCGTTGCACGAAGCCCGCAGCTGTACAGGGTTTCCAGCAGCGCCCGGTTCCGGATACCTTCATCGGTAGTGGGGTCGGTACCCAGTTCCATCAGTTGGGTTACCTCATCCAGCGTCAAAACTTCCGGAAGAGAAAAGGTTTTTTTCGGGGCTTCGAGCAGCTCGGTCGGATCAACGGTAATTTCTTCTTCCAGCAGCAGGTAGCGAAAAAAGGCTTTGATACCGCTGACGATCCGCGCCTGGGTGGTGACGGCCAGTTCTTCATCCTTGCCGGAAAAATGAGCCAGAAACTGCCGTAAAATTTCGATGTTGATGGCGTAGAAGGGCCGTCCCGGAAACTGATCGGCGACAAAAGCTTCCAGCAGGGTCACATCCCGTGCATAGGCATCGAGCGTATTTCCGGAGAGCGAGCGCTCCAGTTCCAGGTATTCCCGGAAGCGTTTGATATAGGAATACCAGGGAGAATTGAAATCCATACGGCCACAGCACCAGTAACGGTGCGGCTGCAAAAGTACCGGACGAAACGAAACCACGCCTATTTTTGAACCCATGACCATCCTGATTCTGAACGGACCGAACTTAAACCTGCTGGGCGAACGTGAACCTCAGATCTATGGCCGACAACGCTTTGAAGACTACCTGGATTTGCTCCGGACAGATTTCCCACCACTCAACCTGATCTATCATCAAAGTAATGTGGAAGGCGAACTCATCAACCTGCTGCACGAGTACCGGACTTCGGCCCAGGGAATCGTGCTGAATGCCGGAGGCTATACGCACACCAGCATTGCTCTCGCAGATGCCGTAGCGGCAATCCCTGTACCGGTGATCGAAGTGCATCTAAGCAATGTGTACGCCCGGGAAGAGTTCCGGAAGACGTCGTTCATCGCGCCGGTCTGCGTAGGTTCTATCAGCGGCTTCGGACTGGAATCGTACCGGCTGGCACTTCACTTTTTCCTCCGGAGTCTATCCGGCAACTGAGGGAATGCAAAAACGTCCGGCACAAAGCCGGACGTTCTGAACTTCTAGTCTTTTTAGCGCTGTTTCCGGTCCCGAAGCTCATCGAGGAGCATTTTCCGGAAATCGCGTTCGGCCTCTACCAGTTGAGCAGCCTGCTGCGGACTCAGCACTTTGAGATAATCGTCATTGCAGCGCTTCTGAACAGCGAGGTCTTTTTGTTTGTACTCCATGTTGTTATCCAGAAAGCGTTGCGCTTCTTCCCGGTCTTGTCCGGGTTTATTGTCATCCAGATAGGAATGACGGATGGCCCGGCGTTCGGTCTGACAGCGGTTGTACACCGGCCAGAATTGTTCGGCCTGCTGCGGAGTCAGATGAATGCGGTCCGCGATAAAGCTGGTCCGGATCGCCTGAACACGACTTTTGTCCGGCCCCTGGGCACTGGCGCTGAAACCGATCAGCAGAGTTAATAATGTAGCGATAAACAGTTTCATAATAAGGATTCAAAACAGCCTGTCAGCCCCTTAAAGCAGCTCGTCTTCTGCCAGGAAAGATTGAATTTCATGGGTGTTGAGCCGGCTGGCGGGGGTGGTATGCTGAAACGAAGAAGAAGGTAAGCGCGATTCGATCAGTTCGAGATCGAAGTCGTCGATGTTGTGAGAAATATACTCCTGAAGAACGCCGGAAGGAACCGCAGCCAACGCACGATGGGTCGTCGCAGACATTCTATGAGGTGCATCGGCATTCCGGATTCCGGCAAATACGCCCACCACGAGTGCGGCCGCAGCAGCCCAGCGGGCAACCTGAATCGGAATCATGCGGCGTGGACGCAACGGAATGATTTTCGGTCCTTCCTCAGCGGCAATGCGGGTTTGTAACTGAGCAGAAAACTGATCAAAGTAGCCATCCGGAACCGTAAACGGATCGGCTGTCGGCAGATTGAGTAGGACGTCGTCGGCCTCCTGCATGACAGAAGCCATCACCGAATCGGTCAGGCTGGCGAAATAGCCATCCGGAACCGAAAAGACATTGGTCCGGTTAAAGCCGGAAAGTTCGGATTCAGTTTCCTGATTAATGGCAGCCATAACCGAACCGGCCAGGCCGTCGAAATAGCCTTGGGGAACTTCAAAAACCGGCTGACGGGAAAACGACTCTGCGATCGCTTCGGCCTCAATGGCTTCGGAAAGATCGGAACTCAGATTCGCAAAATAAGATTGAGGTACGACAAACGGTGTCTTCAGTTTTCCGAACGAAGGAACAGCATCCGGAGTCTCTTCTGCTTCCAGAAGAAGCTTCAACGCTTCCGGAAAGATCTGAAAATAAGTTTGAGGTACCTGAAATGGCATTCCCGCCGACCAGGAAGCCAGCGGACTTTGCAACTCGTGCAACTCATCGATAATTATATGGGATCGGGCATCCATAGCGAAATAAAGACCGCTTAAAGACAACAGGGTTTAATCTTCAGGCTTGAAATAGGCTTCAATTTTCTTCACTGCATGGTGGTAGCTGGCTTTCAGCGCGCCTACGGACGTACCCAGAATTTCACTCATTTTTTCATACGGCATTTCATCAAAATACCGGAGGTTAAATACCAGTTTCTGCTTTTCCGGAAGTCCCTGAATGGCCTTTTGCAACTTCCATTCCAGCTGCCGGTCATCAAAACCCGGTTGAGCCACCAGCCGGTTACTCAGATCCGTTTCCTCATCCGACAACGAAACAGAAGCCCGGCGCTTGCGCTGGTCCAGAAACGTCAGGGTTTCGTTGGTCGCAATCCGGTACAGCCAGGTATACAGTCCGCTTTGCTCCCGGAAATCGGCCAGTGCTTTCCAAACCTTTATAAATACATTCTGCAATATATCATTCGCGTCTTCATGATCAAGGACCATCCGACGAACATGCCAATACAGGCGCTCCTGATAGGTCTTTACCAGTTCGTTGAATGCCTTCTCCTTGGTGCTCGGTTCCCGGAACGCGGTCAATAAGGCGCGGTCGTCTGCATATACCGGTTGTGCTGCCATGGGGGCGAAGATAGCGCGGGCACCTTGTAAAACCGGATTCCGGATGGGAAATCCGTTGCACTCCGGTGGTCTTTATCCCAACACCGGTTCCCGTCAGGTAAAGCAACAGTCCGCGCTACCTTTGCGCCTTCTTATGACGACTGCCCGCTTTTTTCTCCGGAAGAAGATCACCGACCGCATTGCCAATGGCCATCCCTGGATTTTTAGCAATGAAATCAATACCCGTGAGGGCGATGCCGTACCGGGCGATATTGTAGAAGTGCTGTCGAGCAACGGCTCTTTTATCGGGAAAGGCTATTACAACCCGGCCTCACAGATCGAGGTGCGCCTGCTGACCCGCAACCGCGCCGAAGGGATTGATGCTGATTTTTTCTTTCGGAAAATCCAAGCCGCCTGGCAGTACCGGCAGCAACTGGGCTATACCGAAAACTGCCGGCTCATCTTCGGAGAAGCTGACGGACTGCCAGCGCTGATCATCGATAAGTTCGGTGATTATTTTTCCATTCAGACGCTGGCGCTGGGCATGGATATCTGGAAGCCGGCTATTGTAGCCGCACTTGAGCAACTGTTTAAGCCGGCCGGAATCATGGAGCGGAACGATGTTCCGGTACGAAGCCTGGAAGGCATGCCCCAGCAAAAAGGGCCGCTTACCGCGCCGTTTGATCCCAATATCATCATTACCGAAAACGGGTTGCGCTTTCACGTCAATCTGGAGACCGGACAGAAGACCGGCTATTTCCTCGACCAGCAGGACAACCGTCGCGCCATTCAGCAGATCGTAAAAGGCGCAGAGGTGCTGGGTGCCTTTACCTACACCGGTACGTTTGAGATTCATGCCGCTCACTACGGTGCCAAACGCGTGCTGGGACTCGATATTTCGGAAGATGCCGTCCGGCAGGCCAATCGGAATGCGGAACTGAACAATCTATCCGATAGGGTTACGTTTGAAACGGCAAATGCATTTGATGTGCTGAAAGCCTGGGGTAAGGAAGGCCGTCAGTATGATGTAGTGATGCTCGATCCACCTGCGTTTACCAAAAGCCGGGAAACCATCCAGAAGGCGATTACCGGATACAAGGAAATTAACCTGCGCGGAATGAAACTGGTGAAACCCGGCGGATTTCTGGTGACATCTTCCTGTACGCACCTTGTAGATCCGGAAATGTTCTTGAATACCATCCGAATGGCTGCCAAAGATGCCCGCCGTACGCTGCGGCAGGTCTGCTGGCAATCCCAGTCGGCCGATCACCCAATTGTCTGGGGTATTCCGGCCACCCAATACCTCAAGTTTTTGATCGTACAGGTGATCTAACTCGCCCAACCAGACAAAGGACTTACAGTTCCAATAGCGTACGGGCTGCTACCGGCACCCCTTCTGTAGCGGGTTTAGTGATAAAAGTCCAGCTGCTGCGGTCATGGATGAGCGGGATGGTCTGATCGACCACGATTTTAGGGACGCCCTGCCGTACGTAATGAATCAGTCCGGCGGCAGGATACACCTGAAGCGAGGTTCCTACGACCATAAAAAGATCGGCCGTAGACACCAGGTGCGTCGCCAGTGCAATCGTCGGCACATCTTCTTCAAACCAGACAATATGGGGTCGCCACAGGCCGCCATCAGGAGCCTGCGCCCCTTCCGGAATATCGTCCAGTACCGGTACGGCCAGATGATCTGCATGCGGCTGCCGGGCACTGCGTTTTTTAAAGATCTCGCCGTGCAGGTGCAGCACTTTTGAAGAGCCGGCGCGCTCGTGCAGGTCGTCGATGTTTTGGGTAATGATCGTGACCTTAAAGTTCGCTTCCAGGGCTGCCAGCGACTCATGCGCTTTATTGGGAACAGCGGCCGCGACCTGACGGCGACGCTCGTTGTAAAAGCGGTTGACCAGCGTCGGATCTTTCCGGAATGCGCCAGGGGTTGCCACGTCTTCAACGCGGTAGTTTTCCCAAAGGCCATCCGAATCCCGGAATGTTTTAAGACCGCTTTCCGCAGAAATGCCTGCACCGGTCAGCACAACAAGATGTTTCATAGCAGTAAAATACGGCCTTTCCGGAACATCAGTAGTTGCGGTCCAGGAGGAAGGCGCTGAGCGCTTCCAAAGGCTTTTTGCGCGCCGAAACAATGGTTAGATCTTCGAGGGCCTGCATCGCTTCGTTTGAATAGCGGGTGACTTCCTCGCGGCAACGGGTTTGTGCGCCGGAGATCTCAAAGCAGCTGCGTACGGCGGCAATCTTGGTTTCCGGATTGGTTTGCCGGAGGGCGTCCGGATAGCCGGGCACGTTTTGCGACAACGTATGCAGATGCAGAAAGGTTTTTTTGTCGGCCAGGATATCGCCACCGGGTTGCTTACCGGTTTTATCCGATTCGCCGAAGGCATCCAGATAGTCATCCTGCAACTGAAACGCGATGCCCAGCGACTGACCGAACTGATAGAGCTTATCGGCTACATGAATCGATGCACCACCCAGCAACGCGCCGATTTTGAGGGCTCCGCCCAGCAGCACCGAGGTTTTAAGCCGGATCATTTCGATATAATCTGCTACCGAAACATCGGTTTGCTTCTCGAAGTCCATATCCAGCTGCTGGCCTTCACAGACTTCCAGTGCAGTGTGGTTAAATACCTCCAGGATGGGTTGAAGCGGCTTCCGGATCTGACTCAAATAGTCATACGCCAGGATACAGAGGGCATCGCCCCCCAAGATTCCGGAGGTAAGGCCATAGCGGGCATGAACCGTTGGGTGTCCGCGCCGGAGGGGAGCTTCGTCCATGATATCGTCATGAACCAGCGTAAAATTGTGAAAGAGTTCGATGGCCAGAGCGGCATTCCAGGCATCTTCTTGAATCGGCCCGAGAAGTTCGGCGGCCATCAGGCAGAGCACAGGCCGGACCCGTTTGCCACCAATAGCCAGAAACTGCCGGAGCGGCTCGTACAGGGTTTGCGGTGGCCGGTTGGGTAACGCGAGCGCTGCAAAGCGGGTGTCAAAAGCTGCTACGAGTTCCGGAAAGGTGTGCATGAGCAGCGAAAGTACAGTCCGGACTCGCTACCGCCGTGTGCCAGTAGCAATGCAGAAGTAGAATTTTTCTATTGCAGCTTCCGGTTGAGCCGAAGCCACTCGCCCCCATTGTGGACTTTGGTAAATCCACGACAAGCCAGCAGGTTGCGGGCAGTAACACCGCGCATTCCGGACGCGCAGCAGATAATTACCGGTTTGTCTTTGCTAAGCCGCGACGAATCCTCGTCGAGCGTTTGCACAGGGATATTAATAGCGCCCGGTATGTGACCGGTTGCAAACTCTTCGGGTGTGCGGACGTCCACGATCTGGGCGCCCATTGCCTTAAGTGTTTTATAGTCCAGGGGAGCCTGTTTTACACCGAGCAGTTTATTCAGAAAATGCAACATCGTACGGATCTTCGTGCTGCCAGCAATGTGTGTTTTTGCTGACGGGCAACAAATTTACAGCAGATGCAGGGCTTGGCGCAACGGTTTTAACGTCAACAGGCCTCTGAATTATGTTTTGTTTAAGCAGCGCGCCTGTTGCGGCCCGTTTCTTTCGATATCCGGTCTGCCTTCCGGAAGCCCCGGCGTTTTACGAATCCGGTTGCCGCCCTTCGTCCAGCAGCTGGATCCGGTTGCGGTACAGGCGAAGTTTGTTTTCGTTTTCCATTTTCTTGAGCAGCCGGGAAATTACCGTCCGGGACGTGGTCAGGTCGTCTGCAATGCCTTCGTGGGATTGATTGATCACTGAGGATTGCGACAGCTGGGCCCGTTCGTTCAGATAGCTCAGCAGCCGCTGGTCCAGATTCTGAAAGGCCAGATGGTCGAGTCGGGACAGAATTTTTTCAAAATGCCGGCTCTCCGATTGCAGCACAAAGCGCATCCAGTCCGGATACTGCATCAGCCATTTACGGGCCATCTCTACCGGAAGCGATAGCAACCGGACGTCTTCTTCAACCTGTACACTCACCTCGCTGACAGATGGAAACAAATGGCGTCCAAACAGCAGCACGCAATCTTCAGTACTATCGATATAGTATAGCAACAGGTTGCGGTCGCCTTCCGGCCGGATCACTTTTACGGCACCGGAAAGCAAAAAGTACGTTTTGTCGATCCGCTGATTGCATGCTAAGATGATATGCCCTTTGGGGTATGAGTGGCAGAATCCGTTGGCCTCAATCAAGGTCAGCAATTTACTTTCCAGCTGATTTTCAAAGCGTTGTCTAAAGTCCATAGATACGTTCTTTTAGTATAGAAATAACTCCAACAGCATTCAAATTAGTATACAATCATGTGTAAAAAGGTGTTTTTGGGTTTTAAAATCGAATGTTCAGTTCCGGAATGGCTGGCATTCCGGAACTGAAATTGACCGAATCAGGCTTTTTTCTTGCGGCCGGAAGCCTTGGCCGCTTTGGGCTTTTCCGGCTGCGGCGCGGTGACCAAATGGTAATCGATCGTCCGTTTTTCCAGGTTGGCGGAAACGACCTTAACGCGTACCTTATCACCCATCTGAAAGCGCATCCGCGTATGGCGCCCAACCAGCGCGTACTCGCCTTCCGGAAGCTCAAACGAGTCGATTGCATTCAGATCCTGAATGCTGACCATGCCTTCGCATTTGGTATCCACGGTCTCGGCCCAGAATCCAAACGAGGAAACGCCCGACACCACTGCGTCGAACTCTTCTCCGAGGAACTGCCGCATGTACTCGACCTGCTTGTACTTGTTGGCCGCGCGTTCGGCTTCCATCGCACTGCGTTCCCGGTCGGAGCAATGCCGGCTTTTCTGTTCAAGTCCTTTGATCGGCATGGGATGGCCTTCCAGAACCTGCGCCAGAATGCGGTGGACTAGCACATCCGGATAGCGGCGGATCGGTGAGGTAAAGTGGCAGTAGTACTCAAATCCCAGGCCGTAGTGCCCGATATTTTCGGTGGTGTACACCGCTTTGGCCATAGTACGGATGCCCAGGCTTTCGAGAACGTGCTGTTCCGGTTTGCCTTCGGCCAGTTTCAGCATCTGGTTAAACGACTTGGCGATGCCCTGTGGCGTCTTGAGGTCGAACTTATGGCCGTAACGGGCGGCATAGGCAGCAAACATCGCCAGTTTGGCTTCGTCGGGCTGGTCGTGTACACGGTACGGAAACGGCAAAGGCTTGTCTTTATAAACCACATCACCCACGTGTTTGGCCACGGTGCGGTTGGCCAGCAGCATAAATTCTTCGATCAGCTGATGGGCTTCCTTACTTTCCTTAACCACTACATCTACCGGACGGGCTTCGTCATCCAACACAAACCGGACTTCCTGCGACGAGAAGTTGATCGCGCCTTTTTTAAACCGCGCGGCCCGCAGGTTCTGGGCAATCTCGTTTAGGGTACGCAGCACCTCTTCATGATCTCCGGAAGCCCCTTCCAGAATGTCCTGCACTTCTTCATAGGTAAAGCGCCGGGCACTGCGGATCAGCGTACGGCCCAGCCAGTACTCTTTGATTTTGCCTTTCTTGTCGATCTGGAATACGGCAGAGAACGCATATTTGTCTTCGTTGGGTCGCAGCGAGCAGAGTTCATTGCTGAGGCGTTCCGGAAGCATCGGCAGCACGCGATCCGGCAGGTAGACCGAGGTTGCCCGGTTGTACGCTTCTTTGTCCAGCGCCGAATCGGCTTCGATGAAGTGCGCCACGTCGGCAATGTGCACTCCTACTTCATAAGAGCCGTCCTTGTGGGCTACAAATGACAGGGCATCGTCAAAATCTTTGGCATCGACCGGGTCGATGGTCATGGTGAGCACGTTCCGGAAATCGCGGCGTTTGCGGACTTCGGAAGTGTCGATGTGTTCGGAATACCGGGCGGCATCTTCGAGCACGTCATCCGGAAACGAAAGGGGGAAGCCGGCTTCCATCAGGATACCCTGCATCGCCATTTCGTTGAGCGATTCGCCGGTAACGACCCGCACCACTTCACCGATCGGATTTTTCTTGCTTTCGGCCCAGTCTACCACTTTTACCACGACGCGGTCGCCGTCGATGGCGCCGTGAAGCAGGTGCAGCGGAATGAAAATATCGATGGACAAGCCACCGGCATCAGCAATAAAAAAGGCAAAATTTTCTTTCACCTCAAGCCGGCCACGGAATTCGTTTTGCTTGCGGGTGGTCACGCTTTTGATGGTGCCTTCCTGCCGGCCTTCCCGACCGACTTTGGTAATGGCGACCACCACTTCATCGCCGTTGAGTGCGCCGTGCAGATGTTCGCGGTATACAATGATGTCGCGCGCCTGGCCAACGACCGTGACGAATCCGGTTCCGGAACGGGTCAGTTCGATTTTGCCTTTATAGGTATTAAAGGAATGCGCAGGCGCTTTTTTAGAAGGCTTTGTTTTTTTGGAATTGTTGTCTCGACCAGCCATAACTGTTGTAGAAATAAGTATACTAAAGATGCAGAAAAGAATCGTGCTATGACGATTCCGGAGCTGTTTTTTCCGGAACTGACAGATCACACCCCTCTCTCCGGCCACAACATCCTTTATACCAGCATCCGTGACGCAACAGCAAAAGGATGCACGCTCTTTTTCGTCCTACTGAGAAACCGGCACAACAATCGCTACAACGATGGGTAGATACGCCCTGGCTTCAGAACCCTTTAAGCAGTATTACCGGCTGCCGCTGATTTTGATGATCCGGGTGCCGTAGATCCGGTCCTGCCAGTACACCTGAAGCAGGTAGGTTCCATCCGCCCACGTGCTGATATCGCCCTTAAAGGTCTGGGACGTCAGCGTGCCGGAGGTCAGAATCCGGTACTGGGCATCATACCAGTGATAATGCACCGGTGTCTGCGGCATGGCTGGCAGCTGGATAGTAAAGACCCCGGTGGTTGGGTTGGGATAGACCACCAGATCGGCCATAGATGCAGTCATCGGTCCGTTCGGGTCGGCATCAACGACAGGGGTCTGAGGCGGTGCTTTGCGCAGGGCCCGGTTCAAGTTCGTACTGTCGGTGGAATCGGCAGTTTGGGAGTTGGAACGGGAAATATAGACCATCCGGCAGTCGTAGCTGCGTTTGACGCGATTGCCGACGGCGTCGTGGTCAAAGTAGATGCCGCAGCGGGTGAGCACCGGCTGTCGTTGAGCCAATAGCGTTCCGGAACTCAGAATGCTGGTCAGTAGGACAAAAGAAAAGAGAGTCTTCATGGAATATTATTAGCTATTTATACATTCATTAATATATTACCTAACTGGCTCATACATCCATTTTTCTTTTTTTAACCAACTATCGGAGGGAGGAAGATTCGGGGAAGAAACAAAGTGATATTCCTCTGGAGTTTCATAGAACGTCTCTTTTCTCTCATGCCTCCCAAAACCTTTACTTTTATACTGTATCCACATGCTAGCAGTCAAACCATTCTTAAGTAGATGATAAATTCTTTCTGAAACACCTCCTCCATTGGTGCTTGGATCCATAAACTGGGCTCTCACCAAACTGCCTTCAACTGTATATACTCCCCAATATTCTATATTTAAATCATTTAAATTATAAATGTCTTCTATGCTAAATTCACAATATGAGTTATCATTATAAAATATACACCCCCAATACAAGGTATCAGGTTTATAAGAATTTTTGCCATATCCATATACACGGTTGTTTTTTTCTGCCTTTAGATAATATCCATCATGTCTCACTCCTTTAGGAGACAGATTAGGCGTAGCATAGCGAAGTGTCATTGCTCGCTTAAAAGATGAGGGCACCCCTCCCCATAAACAAAACATAATAACAAAGGAGAGCAGTAGTTTCATTAGAAATCAAATAGAGAATAAGGATTGGAGTACCCTCCGAAAAGATACGTGCCCCCTTGAAAATAATCGTAATTTAGATAATAGTTCTGATTCCCAGGCGGAAATACGTTTGATTGGTGCATCCAGTTTTGCTGAAAATCTTGTACCCCTTTTGCGCTGTAACCAGTTCTAGAAACATTATTTCCATTTTTATATCCTGCATATACAGGCGCTCTGAATGTTTGTCCATTCGTCCAAGCAGAATACTTACCTCCTTTACCATCAGGTCTTCCATTTTCTTTCCATAATGGACTAGTGGCCCTTGGATTTCTGTTATTCTGTGAAGCAGCAGCACCATCATTCGTATATATATATGATCCCAACACAAAGTCTCCCGCTCCGATCTGAATTCCATGAGTTCTCCAAGCGTCCCCGTGTCGAAATGCCAGAAAATCATTTTCGTAACTAAGGCTAAAATCTCCACTTCTGAAACTAATACCTCCCACCCACTGTGACATATTTTCACCAGTTGTAGAAGTCCCTCCACCATAGTATGTCTGATAATAGCCTAAAGCAGTTTTACCATCATTATATCCTCCTCCTCCTCCAATACTATACATGTCCCCATTGCTACTACCACTTATGCCTACTTGCCAGTTGCCTATTTGCTGAGAAACACTCGCCCCCGCATAAAAACCAGTAATACCTACTCCGATGCTACCACCAAAGGAAGTATTTCCAGACCTGCCGGAAAACTGGACATCAACACCCACATTTAAAATGTTCAAACCGACAGAAAAGTTTTGATTGCCAATGCGTCCTACACTATTCAGTTCACCCAATCCCTGTTTAACCGAACTCATTGCCCTTCCTGCAGCATCACTTTGTCCAGTAATTAAATTAGATGAAAATTCTGCCAAAAAGCCAACTATGGCGAACGGTATGGCTAAAAAGTTTCCACTCGGATCCACATAGCTAATGGGGTTATTCATCCCATACGCATACCGGTTGTACCCAAGCGCGGATGTCGCATCACTCACGTAGTTATCCACGCTGAACATACGGGCCATCTTCGGATCATACAGCCGCGCATTCATGTTGATGATCCCCAACCCATCCAGATGCTCATGACCCGTAAAGCCCCGCAACCACTCAAACCCTACTCCCGGCACCCAACTGTCATTGGTTTCCCAGGTGCCTACATGGCGCCGCCGCCCCCAGGCATCAAAGGCCTGCCGCTGCACCACCGTGCCCACCCCATTGGTCACGGCCACAATGCTGCCCAGGTGATCGGTATAGGGATACAACAGATCGCTGACCGTCGGCTCGTACGGAGGCGGTTCTTCCCCCTTACCGGCAGATGCCTCGGTGGACTGCAATCCCGGCTCCAGAGACCGGCTTGGCTGCTGTAAACCAATCCGATCTGCGGTTCCAGCCCATTAACACCCGGCAGACCTTTAATCGGAATCTGATAGGTGGCCGCCCCAGTGGCCCCTACCGACAAACTTCCTTCGGTACTGCCTACCAATAAAGTCTGATCTATATTGGCCGGAACAGCCAATCGCGTTGAGTAGCTGGTAGGTTGTGCCTTTGTGTTTGTACCTAAACAAACCACAAAAACAAACGAAACTAAAAATACAAAACGCATCCGCCTGATATTGAAGAGAATTTTAAAGCCTCAAAAATTAGTCGCGCAATTCGTTAAGTCAATAGGGTTCGCACTCATTTTTCACAGGTTCGCACTCATTTATTTTGGGCTGCCCCGCTGAACCTAATTCACAGTGGTCGATTTTCTACCCCCTTTCTACGGATAATAGTCCGGAAGCGATTCAGCAGGATCTTCCAAGCCAAACGCGAGTCGGTTTTCAGCCACTTCCCTGGCTACATAATTGAGTATAACGGTATCGAAGACCGACTCCCCGCCAAACAGGAACTGCACCTGAATCGGGATGACCGCCACCTGCCACCCTTCCTGTTGCAGCCGCTCTGCATGCAGCATCAGTCGCGCCGCGTCTTTCTCGGTCGTCACCATCAGCTTCTCCCCTACCTGCCAATCGGCCAGCGTCGTGGCAATCTCTTCCAGGTCTTTGGTCACGAAGTAATGGTGATCCGGATATGCCAGCAGGTGACTTCCGGAAGCCTGCCCGTCCACATAGGCCTGCAACGGTGCGGGCTTGGCAATACCGGTTACCAGCAAGACATTCTTATTCTGCAATGAGACCGGTTCGTTCCGGAACAGCTCGTAGGGCACGCCATAGGCGATCGTGGAAAACACCACTTGCTGATGCGCCTCCGGTTGAATGCGGTTCCGGATGGCTGTAGCCTGTGCTTCGGTCAAGCCCGGCGGACATTTAGACACCACGATCAGATCGGCCCGACGGTAGGCTTTGCGGCTTTCCCGCAAGGTGCCGTATGGTAAGATATAATCCTCGTAAAACGGCTTTGAAAAGTCGGTGATCAGCACGGCAAATCCGGGCTTGACACTCCGGTGCTGAAACGCATCGTCCAGCAGTACCACTTCAATGTCGGGTCGCTTTTGCAGCAAGGCCGGGATACCCGTCATCCGTTCTTCGGCCACACTCACGGCGATGTCCGGAAAGGCCAGGTGATACTGCATGGGTTCATCGCCGATGCGAAGGGCATTGGTATTCTCATCGGCCAGCAAAAACCCCTGCGTGTGACGCTTATAACCCCGGCTCATGGTCGCTACTTGGTACCGGTCTTTCAGCAACCGGATCAGGTATTCTACATGCGGCGTTTTCCCCGTACCGCCGACCGACAGGTTGCCTACCACAATTACCGGCGTACTAAACGAGACCGAAGAGAAAAAACCCGAGTTGTACAACCGGTTGCGCAGCCACACGATCGCGCCATAGAGCAACGCCAGCGGATACAATAAAATGCGCACCAGCCCGAAGGCATGGTAAAGAGAATTGCGACTCATAAAAGAAGGAACAAAGTACGGTTACAGCAGCCCGATCTGTTCAGCGTCCTTCAGCAGTCCCACCGCCCGAAGCCGGTACTCCAGAATCTGGGCGTCCGGACGAAACGGTCGCAGCCGGTCCAGCCGAAGCTGTTCGATCCCGGTCTGGACCAGCGACTCAACCGAGTCCCTTCCGGAAGGACGGTACCGACCGGCTTCCAGCAAACAGGCTTCCGGCATCAGTCCGATAAGTTCAGAACCGATAATCGTTCCGCCAGCGGCCTGTACCAGTTCTTCGGCAGCCAGATAGGCCTGTAAAGGAGTCGTTTTCCGGTAATCCAATAAATTCATGGATAACTGCGCCGTATCATAATCAGTTTGATACCAGCCGATGACGCGGGTAGCCGGCAGTCGTCCACGAACGGCTTCGCCGGGCCGGAGCGGATTTCCGGAAACACCGGTTTCCCGAAGGCGTTTGGCTATCTCGGTCACCTGTTCCGGTGAAACGCCGCGCACCGAAAGATTGAACGCGACCAGCAGATTCCGGACACCCATTACCGTAGCACCGACCCGTGGTTGAAAGGTTTCCGGACCGTAATCGGGCACCCAGCGCGGATCGGTCATCTTTTGAGCCAGTCCTTCGTATTCGCCCCGCCGGATCTGCGGCAGGTATTTCCGGTGGAGCTGCTGACTATTCTGCTCATAGAGATACACCGGTAGATTCAATCCGGTGCCCACTCGCTGCGCCAACCCATTCACCAGTGATACGGCCTCGTCCTGGGTCATTCCGGTCAGGGACACAAACGGACAGACATCTACCGCGCCAATCCGGGGATGAACGCCCGCCTGTTTTCGCATATCAATCGTTGTGGCAGCCACTTTCAGTGCCCGGTATGCCGCTTCGATTACCGCCTGGGGCGGTCCGGCGAAGGTCATCACCGTACGGTTGGCACCGTCACTTACATCTTCATGCAGCAGGGCGACTTCCGGAACCGAGCGGATCGCAGCGGCCAGTTTATGGAGCGTATCCGTATCACGGCCTTCGCTAAAATTGGGAATGCACTCGAGCAGCGGCTTCATAAACGCAATATTAGCCGTTGAAAGATTTTTCCGGAAGGCGCCCTTCAGGTACGCCTGAACACCAGTCCGATTCCAGCAGTTGCCATCCCTTCATTTCGAATCTTGTTTTGGACGCCTGAAAGCGGCCCGGATTCCGAAAAAGGCACTGCTAAAGGGGGTCTCAACGGTTACCTTTACGAACTGAATACGTACTATCGGCATGACTCCTTCTACTCTGGCACAACGCTTAAAAGACGATACCCAACCCGAACACGAAGCACTGGAAAAAGCAATGATGCCGATGCTGAAAGCGTCCCGCAACCGCGAGGCCTACTGCCAGTTGCTTCGGGCGATGCACAGCTATCTGCAACCCGTTGAAACCGCGGTTTTTAAACAGTTGGGCACCCAGGAACTTCCCGACGAAGACGCCCGGCGAACGATTGCGCTGATGGCAGCAGACCTAGCCCAACTGGAAGCGACTCCGGAACCGGCAACGTCCGCGATTCCGGTGATCGACAGTCCGGCAGCCGCCTTTGGTGCACTGTATGTTCTGGAAGGCTCTACACTGGGTGGACAAATTGTAGGGGCTATTCTGCGCAAAAATCTGCCGGCAGAACTACAGGCCACCCGTTATTTCGATAGCTACGGCGATCAAACCAGGGCTATGTGGGCTGCTTTCATCGGTCACCTCAATGCCTTTGGAGCCACCCATCCGGAACTGGCCGATACAGTGGTACGTACCGCCCGCGATACGTTCGCTCTTTTCCAACAACATTTACAAGCCGCTCAGGCATGATTCCAACCCGCGTCAATTACGATTCCGAATTCTGCGGTAAAATCCCCTTAGACCGGATCAACGTCATCCAGCCATATGGGGCGCTGCTGGTGCTGCACCCGCAGACCTTTACCATTATACAGTGCAGCCAGAATACCGCCGACATTCTGGGCATTCCTCACGAACAGCTGGTGGGCCAAGCCCTTTCGGATATACTGACGCCGGAAAGTGATGAACGGTTCCGGAACCTAGTCCAGCTGCTCTCCGGCTCCAGCCAGTTGCCTGATACGCTGGTGTTCCGCTCCGGACAGGGTGAGTTGCCGCTGCTGGCCTTGTTTCATGCGACCCCTGATTACCTGTTGCTGGAAGCCGAACCCATTCATCCCCAGAAGGATGTGGCGTCTTTTTCCAACCTGTATCAGGACCTCAAGAAATCAATGGCAGCGGTCAACGCCGCTACCACGCTTCCGGAAGTCTGTCAGGCAGCGCTGGTCGAGCTTAAAAAGCTGACCGGCTTTGACCGGCTGATGATGTACCGCTTCGATGGCAACTGGAATGGAAAAGTCATTGCCGAAGTGCTGGAACCGGGGATGGAACCGTATCTGAACCTGCAATTTCCGGCGTCCGATATTCCCAAGACCTCGCGGGAGATGTACCGGACCAATCCGTACCGGCATATTCCAAACCGCGATTATACCCCGGTGGGCCTGTATCCGGTGGTCAATCCAATCAACCACACCTTCACCGATCTGTCGCCCTGCCAGCTGCGCGGCGTAGCTCCGGTGCATATCGAGTATCTCGTCAACATGGGTGTCAAGGCATCTATGTCGACCCGGATTCTGGTCCAGGATGAACTGTGGGGACTGATTTCCTGCCACCACCGGACACCGCGCCACCTGAGCTATGAAGAGTCCGCCATTTTTGAACTGATCTCCAACATGCTGGCGACTAAGGTCGTCGCCATGGAAAAAGAGCAATCCAATGACCTGTTTTCAACCCTTCAAAAAGAGCAGGTAAAGGTCATCGAACAGGTGTTGCTGCACCGCGATCTGGTATCCGGGCTGCTGGCAGACGGGGACAGTTTGTGCCAGTTGCTGGGCGCCCAGGGGGTTGCGGTATCCAGCCGGAAACAAATTCATGTAACCGGAAAAACACCTCCGGTAGCCGATATCGAAAGTCTTATTTACTGGCTTCAGGTCAATCACAACACCAGCGTCGTTCAGATTTCCCGGTTGGGCGATTTCTACGAGCCGGCCAACGATCTGGGCGATACGGCCAGTGGCATTGTTATTCTTCCCATCCGTCCTGAACAGGGCGATTATGTAATCGGCTTCCGACCGGAACTGATCTATGAAGTGGCCTGGGGCGGCAACCCCAATGAAGCGGTTCAGATATCGGCCAATGGGAAAGACTATCATCCGCGCAATTCGTTTGATAGCTGGCTACAAACCGTACGGGGCACCTCCCGCGACTGGACTGAACCGGAACTACAAATTGCCGAGCGGTTTCGTAACTTTCTACAGGATTTCTTACTGCGGGAATTTTCCCGCCGGCTCGAAATAGCCTAATCCTTTCTCCGGCTTTTTAGTCCACTGCCAACCCTATAAAACGCATGTAACGGCTGTTCCGCCAACGCTTCTCCCACAGATGGTTTCTGAAAATCCGGTTCCGGCCCCTTCCCATTCTGACGTCTCCCTTTCCAGCCGCTTAGCGCATACGGTCGCGGCGGCGTTTCTGGACGATGCCTACCAGCTTCTGGAGAGTACGCCTGGCTTTTCTCATTTTTGCCATGCCGCTGCTGACGGAACAGAACCCGTCCCGGTCCGGCAAGTGCTGTATCCGGAAATTAATCGGCATCTGGAGATTTTACAGCTGATGGTGAGTACGACCGGTCAGTTTCAGCAACAGCACAACATTCATTATCAACGCAATGATGGCGAAGCAGTCGTCAACATGACGCTGCATCCCCCCGACGCGGATGGACGCTGGCTGGTGGTCCTGGGAGATGTCGTGCCCAAGCAACAAACAAAAGTGTTGTTCAGCAACGCCTTTCAGCTGGACCCGGTCGCTATTTTAATCCTGAGTCTGCCGTCAGTGGATGTGCCGGAACGCCCAGTTCAGTGCCTGGCGGCCAATCATGCAGCGGAAAAGCTGTTTGGATTTTCATCGGCCTATCTGGAAGGCAAACCATTTGCCGATCTGAATATCTTTCCGGAACACCAGCATATCGAGAACCGGTTTCGGTATGTAGCTGTTACCGGTAAGCCGGAGCTGCTGGAATACATCCAGCCCCAGGCAACCGGCGACGACCGGATCTACGACACCCGGATTATCCGGCTGCCGCATGCACTGGCCATTCATTTTACAGATGTCACGGATATCCGCCAGACGGAGGCGCGGCTCCGGACCAATTACAACCAGCTGGTTAAAACCCGCCAGGAGCTCCGGCAACTCAACACCTCTCTGGAGGTTTCAATTGCCCGCCGGACCCAGGAGCTGACCGAAAGTGAAGAGCGATTCCGGCTGGTAGCCAATGCCACCAACGATGCGATTTACGACTGGGACCTGAGCAGCGGCACCAACTGGTGGAGCAACGGTCTGTATACGCAGTTTGGATACCCTACAGAAGGCAGCAGTCAGAACCGGCGGTTCTGGGAAGATAATATTCATCCGGACGACTTTACACGGGTTCGTCAGGCACTCGATACCTGCATTCAGACAGCTTCGGCCTGGCGCATCGAGTATCGCTTCCGGAGAGTCGATGGGTATTACAGCTGGGTACTCGACCGGGCCAACGTGGTCTGCAACTCGCTGGGCATCCCCTACCGGATGCTGGGATCGATGCTGGATATCTCCGATATCCGGGCCGCACGCCGGGCGGCGCAACGCCGCGAAGCAGAGTATTACCACTTGGCAGATTCGTTGCCGCACATCATCTGGACTGCCGACGAACGGGGCCGCCTGACGTATCTAAACAAACGCTGGGAAGCGTACACCGGTCACCGGCTTTTACAACCCAGCCGGATCATCGAGCTACGCGAATATATCCATCCGGAAGACCTAAGTTTCTTTGTCTACACCTGGCGAGAATCGATCGAGCAGGGCCGGGCATTTGAACTGGAATGCCGCCTCCGGGAAGCTCAGACCGGCCTCTACCGCTGGTTTGCTGTACGGGCGCTCAAAAGTGAATTTGATGACGAGCATGCCCGCTGGCACGGCGTCTGCCTGGACATCCACGACCGGAAAACATCCAACGATTTGCTGGAGTTGCGGGTAGCAGAGCGTACCGCCGCACTGGAAACCGCCAACCGGGAACTGGAAGCGTCTAACAGTGAACTTCAGCAGTTTGCATCCGTTACCTCCCACGATCTGAAAGAGCCACTCCGCAAGATCCAGATCTTCGGCAAGATGGTCCGGGATCGTGCGCAGGAAAAAGGTGACGTCCCATATATCGGTCCGCTGGAGCGGATCGTAAATGCCTCAGAGCGCCTTACGGCCCTGATCAATGACCTGCTGTCGTTTTCCCGCCTGTCGGCCGAGGTGAAACCCGAGGTAGTGAATCTGGATATCATTGTCCGGGAGGTCCTGGCGGATCTGGAAATTCTGATTCAGGAAAAGGAAGCCCGGATTCACCTTTCTGAGTTACCGTCCCTGCTTGCCGTACCCGCACAGATGCGGCAGTTGTTTCAGAACCTGATTTCCAACGCCCTTAAATTCAGTCATCCGGGTGTGCCGCCCGTGATTCATATTACGGCCACACGGGTTGCCAAAAAGCAAATCGACAGTCCGGAATCTGAAAAAGGCCGTTTTATCCGGCTTCAGATCATCGACAACGGCATTGGATTCAATGAAGCGTATCTGGAAAAGATTTTTACGCTCTTCCAACGGCTGCATTCCCATGCGGCGTATGAAGGAACCGGCATCGGGCTGGCGATTGTCAAAAAGATTGTCATTCGCCACGAAGGCATTATCAGCGCTTCCAGTTCGGAAGGCTCCGGTGCGACGTTCACCATCGTTTTGCCGGACAAAAGCTAGGACCACTGACCTCGTAGCTTCCGGAAGGGAAGCTTTCTTTTGAAGCCCCTTACTGCTTTACAAACCGCAGCCAGGCAGCTTCCCGGGACGTCTCAGGCCGGATTTGCAGCAGGTACGTTCCTGCCGGTAATTCCCCGACCGGCACCGTGGCTGCTACCGGCTCCAGCACGCCCTGTTTAAGGATCCGGCCCGTCAGATCATAGACGGAATAGCCTACCGAAGTGGTTGTTCCGGACACCTGAATAACCTGCGTGGCCGGATTGGGAAATACATCGATGGTACCCACAGTCGTTGTTGAAACACCCAGTGCATTGGTCGGGCGGCGATAGGTCGACAGCACCGGATAATGATCCGATACATCGGACGTGTAATTCGTGACCTGTGTACCTACAAAACGCCGCAGGGAACGGGCACTTCCGGGGATGTAAGTGTTCCCGAAAGTAGCGGAGGCAATAAAATGATCAATCAGGCTGGAATAGCCATCCGTACTCCGCTCGCCGGCCAGCGTCAGCGGCAGGGTAATCGCTTTATAGGCGGGTGCAACGATCGAATCGGCTACAAAATTGGCATACGCACTTGCGCGGGTATCGGTGCAGATCGACGTGTCGAGATCATCATTAAAATCGCCCAGAATAAGAAAATCCTGTCCGGCAAATTTCCGGTCCAGGCTGTCTTTCATCAGATAGGACCCTTCTTCGCGCCGGTTGCACGAAGAGTTATCCGACGAAGCTTTGGCATGCAATACAATAAAGGCCATCGGCTTCCAGCTTCCGTTTCGACACAGCAACTCACCCTGCACCAGCAGCGGATACCGTCCGGAAGCAAAATCGCCGTAGGTATAGGGATGACCCAGCATAAATGCCCGGGAAGTCACATTCCGGAACTGTGCCGGCTTGTACAGAAAGCCCAGCTTCTGGGCTCCGGCGTAATTGGAACTTTGCGGCGTCGGGGCACTGCTCCCATAGGTGGATACTACGGCATCCCAAGGTCCGTTGGGCAACCGGCTCACCAGTTGCTGAAAGGAATCCACCGAAACGATTTCCTGAAAGCCGTAAAAATCGGCATCGATAGCGGTTAGCAACGTATGAGTTTTGCTGACCTGCCGGGCGATATTGTGTACCGAACCATCGCCCCACCACTCCAGGTTCCAGGTAACGACCCGAAAGCTGTCAGAACCGGCTGCCGACTGAGCCGAAGCCGAATAGCCCAGACCAAAGGCAAGGGAGAAAAGCACTAAAAATGTACGCAGCACTGTGGGGAGATGGAGTTAAGCAACCCCAAAGGTATTTCAGGGCTGGTTCCGGAAACAATCCCTTCTGCTTAAAGTTGACCGAAGGCCAACCGACCGAATTAGCGTCGGGAGATCAGCTTGGACGCTGCCCGCAGTTGCCGGAACAGCTTAAAACCATGTTTTACGAACGAGAAGGTCTTGACCGACGGAGAACCGCCGCTGCGATCCCGGAAGTGAATTGGAATCCAGGCAATCCGGGACTGCTTGTTGACGAGTACCGACACCCAGATGTTGGCCAGGTGAAAATCGTTGGGAATAGCCGAGAGAATGGGCATCAGCACATCCCGGTGCATTAACCGGTAGGGCACATTTGGATCGCGGACCCATTCGGAGGTCGCCGCGAGGGTAAACAGCCGGACAAACTTGGAAATAAATACCCGTTTAAAACCATCATCGCGGGTTTTGCGATACCCGAAGACTGCTTTTTTGGTCGCGGAAAGCGCTAATGCTTTGGGAAAGAACTGTGGATCGCACTGCCCGTCGGAATCGATCTGAAAGACCCAATCGGCCCCTTTTTCCAGCGCCAGTTTATATCCGAATACACAGGTTTGTCCGTGTCCGGAATTAGGCTTGTCGATCGCCAGGACCTGCGGATAGCGCGCTGCATAGGCATTCAGGATAGTCCCGGTCTGATCCTTGGAGCCATCGTTCAGCACGCACAGCGTATAGGGGAGCGCCAGGCCATCCAGCGCCAGCCGCCATTCTTCCAGTACCAGTGGCAACGCTTCTTCTTCGTTGTACACGGGCATGATGACCCAAAGATTCTTAATGTCCAAAACGTTGCTGTAGAGTTTGAAAAGTAGCCAGCGCACGTTCCATCACCTCATCCATATTAAAGTACCGGTATTCTGCCAGCCGCCCGCAAAAGTAAACGGGTTTACGGGCCGATTCTTCGGCAGCCAGCTGCGCGTAGGTCTCGTACAACGCTGCATTTTCCGGCATTGGAATAGGATAATACGGATCGCCTTCAGCGGTAGGATACTCGTAGGAAATCACCGTATGCGGATGTTGCTGGCCGGTGACGTGCTTGATTTCGACCGTGCGGGTGTAATCGTGTTCGTTGGGATAATTGATCTGAACGCAGGGTTGCACATAGGCTTCCGGAACGGCCTTGAACTCAAACTTCAGCGACCGCCAAGGCAAGCGGCCGTTGGAGTAGTCAAAATATTCATCAATCGGACCAGTGTAAATCAGCAGCTGATCGGGCGTCAACAGTTCTTTCAGACTGCGATAATCGGTTTCGAGGGCCAGCGTGATGTTGGGATGGTTGATCATCTTCCGGAACATCGCGGTAAAGCCTTCGGCCGGCGTTTTCTGAAACTGGTGATCGACATAGCGTTCATCCTCGTTGAAGCGAATCGGAATCCGGCCGCAAACCGACGGGGCCAGGTCGCGGGGATGGATGCCCCACTGCTTCAGCGTGTAGTTCAGGTAAAAGGTTTCGTACATCTCCTGACCTACGCGACTCAGTACAAACTCCTCGGAGTTTTGCGGGTCTTCAATCGGCTCCCGCCGTTCTTGGAGCAGCGCGTTGGCGCTTTCGGCGTCCAGATCGGGCATCCGGAAAAACTGGCGCAGGGTATTGAGGTTGATCGGAAACGGAAACAGTTCGTTGCGGGCAGCACTCTTTACAAAGTAATTGCCTTCGATCCAGTCGGTAAAACGGCTCAGGTAGTCGAGCAGCGCCGGGTTGTTGGTGCGGAAGTAATGAGGTCCGTACCGGTGAATCAGCACGCCCGATTCGTGTAGTTTATCGTAACAGTTGCCACCGATATGCGAGCGCTTATCGAGCAGCAGTACCTTCCAGTTGAGTTCTGAAGCCAGCCGCTCGGCCAGGATGCACCCTACCGGTCCGGCACCTACAACAACGGCCTGATACGCAGCCAGGGAATGGAGATCGGGTGCATTTTCAGGCATCGGAGCGGTACAGGTATGATAAAGAAATGACGGGTCGCAAATGTACTGCAAACTTTGATTTTCCTTTGTTCCGGAAAAGAAGCTATGGGGTTGTGGTGACCGCAGAATATTTTTGACGCCTCGAACCGTTTTTTTTCATGTCTACGATCCCCCACCCGCTTCCTTCCGAAAACCGCGCGTTCAAGCTGGCATTCTGGGTTCTTGCCGGTCTGCTTATTATCCTGATGCCCATCCTGAGCCTGGCGCATGGGCAAAGCGGCGATGAGTGGTCGCTGATCCTGTATGGCAACGACATCTACGATTACTTTTTCCACGGCTCCAAAAAGGCACTCGATTACGATGTGTTGCACTGGAAGCAGGTGGAAGGGCTGCACTATTATGGCGGCTTGTACGATTTTACCGTTACATTTCTGCACAAGAATCTGTTTTCCGGAACTGATGAACTCACGTTCCGGCATATCATTACGTCGCTGCTGGGCGCCGGACTGTTTATTTATACAGGGTTGCTGGGCAAAGCCATTGGTGGCTGGCGCACCGGCGTGATTGCCCTGCTGTTTATTGTGCTCAGTCCGCGGTTGCTGGGCGAAAGCATGAACAATCCAAAAGACATTCCATTTGCCTTTGCCAACGTCTTTTTCCTGTATTACCTCTACCGGTTTCTGCATGCGTATCCGGCGCGGTTCTGGCGCTACACGCTGCTGATGGCACTGGGCTTCGGACTGGCACTGGGTTTCCGCGTAGGTGGGTTTCTGCTGCTCGGCTACTTCTGGGTTTTTGTGCTCGGATTCTATTTCTTCCGGAAAACATCTTTTGCCGGAATCGACAAAATGGCTGCGTTGAAGAAAGTCGGACTTTCGTTTGCAGTGATCGCCGTGATCGGATATATCATCGGCATTATGTTCTGGCCCTGGGCGCTACAGGAACCGCTAAGCCGGCCTTTTGAAGCGTTGACGGCCATGACCCAGCGTCAGATTTTTATGCCGGTGCTGTTTGGCGGAGAGATGATTCCCAACGATGAAATTCCGTGGTACTACATTCCGAAGTGGATTTTCATCAGCAATCCGGTGATTGTATTGCTGGGCTTTCTGGCCGCACTGGCCCTGCTGCCACGATTGCTGCGCACCTACAGCCGGTTTTCCATCTGGATGCTGTTGTTTGCCTTATTCTTTCCCTGGCTGTATGCGGTGTACAAATCATCGGTCGTATACGACACCTGGCGCCACTTTTTCTTTATTTACCCGTATCTGTGTCTGCTGGCTGCTTTGGTCGTAGATGCGCTGCTCCGGACACTGGAAAAACCTGCATTCCGGATGGCATTGCTGGCGGTGGTTGGCATCGGGCTGCTGTTGCCGTTACTGCATATCATCCGGAATCATCCCAATGAATATGTATACTTCAACGAGTTGGAAGGCGGTACGGGTGGTGCCTGGGGACTGTATGATTTTGATTATTACCAGAACAGCGGCAAGCAGGCGGCTAACTGGATCCGGGAAGATGCCAACGCCCGCAACCTGCAAAAGGTTGTTGTCCGTTCCAATCTCAATTCCATCGACAAGTATTTTACCAAAGATGCGCCGGGCCGTTTCAGCAATGATTACCTGCGGTATGAAATCCGCGATACCGCCGACTGGGATTATTATATTACCTACTCACGCTATCAGCCGACTGAAGATCTGGAAAACAATGTCTGGCCATCCAAAGACGCGGCACATGTCATCCGGGTGGATGGCTATCCGATCAGTGCAGTGTTAAGACGCCCTTCCAAAGAAGGCATTCTGGGCTTTCGGGCGCTGGACCGGAATGATCTTCCGGAAGCCTATCGCCATTTCGAAGCTTACCGGAAAGCCGATCCCAACAATGCGCTGATCAACGATATGTACGGAAAGGTAAAAGCTGCGCTGGAAGCCGGTCCGATGCCGCCACAGGCACCTGCAACACCGCCACAACCGTAGTACTTCCGGAACTGTAGCTGCTTTTTATCCGACAGCCTGCATGAGAGTGCCCTTTGCCGGGCTCATAATACAGGATGAGACCTGTATACGCGGTCTGTTCTTCGACAGGCTCAGAAGGACATGTTGAAGCCCTGAACAGACTTCCTGCTATCGGCTCTTCGACAGGCTCAGGGTGCCCCCTAGTATCGACTGGTCGGGCTGCGTTTCAATAAGCCTGGAATGACACTTGTTTATGGAACGATCTATAAGCAACTTGTCAGGCTGAGCCTGTCGAAGCCCGGTTAAATGAGTCTGATCATACTCCTGAACACGACAGATGGTTTTGCGTTCGTCTGAATCCTATTTGGTTAGCCACACGCACACGAAAAAGCCCGCAATTGAATTGCGGGCTTTTTCAGGTTCCGGAATCCGGAATAACTTATGCCTCAGTAGCTGGCGTTTCTTCAGTAGCTGGTGCTTCGGTAGCAGGAGCTTCAGCAGCTGGCGTTTCAGTAGCAGCAGCTTCAGCAACTGGTGCTTCTTCGGTCGCTTCTGTTTCGGCAGGCGCTTCTTCAGCAACCGGCTGGGCAGCAGCGGCTTTAGCAGCCATTTTCTCTTCTACCAGCTTTACAGATTCAGACTGTGCTGCGTGGCGTTTTTCATTTTTCGCTTTGCGGTGCGCTTCTTCACGGTTTGCTACCAGTACTTCATGGTCAGCATTCCATTGCTCGAATTTCTGCATGGCATCCTGCTCGTTGAACAGGCCCATAGCAACACCGCGCATCAGGTGCTTCATAAACAGCACGCCTTTGAACGACAAAATGCGACGAACCGTATTGGTAGGTTCGGCACCTTTATTGAGCCAGTACAGCGCACGGTCGTTGTTGAGGTTGATCGTTGCAGGAACGGTCAGCGGATTGTACGTACCCAGCTTTTCGATGAACTTACCATCACGTGGAGACGTGCTGTTGGCAGTAACGATAAAGTAAAACGGACGCTTCTTGGAGCCGTGGCGTTGCAGGCGGAGCTTAACAGACATAATTAATAGAAATTAATCGTGTGGGGTTTAAAAAAGGGATTGAGCGCGCAAAGGTAAGGAAAAGGATGGAAAACCTATTTAGGATACCGGCCTTATTTCTTTCCAAACGGCATTTTAGGCATCGGCGGGAATCCTGATGGCATTCCCATCCCGCCCGGCATCCCGCCGCCCATACCAGGCATGCCTTTGAATTTGCCCATCATGCCCATCATGGAGCGCATCTGTTCAAACTGCTTCATAAAGGCATTGACTTCTTCAATTTTCTTTCCGGAACCTTTGGCGATCCGGCGGCGGCGGCTGGCGTCAATACTGTCAGGGTTAGAACGTTCGCCTTTGGTCATCGAGTTGATCATCGCTTCGATACCGATAAAGGCATCGTCCGAGATGTCAATGTCTTTCATGGCCTTGCCCACGCCTGGAATCATAGCCAGCAGATCCTTGATGTTACCCATCTTTTTGATCTGCCCCAGCTGCTCCTTAAAATCCTCGAAATCGAATTTATTCTGCCGGATTTTCTTTTCCAGCTTCTTGGCATTTTCCTCATCAAACTGCGCCTGCGCACGTTCTACCAAGGTGGTGATATCACCCATACCCAGAATCCGCTGCGCCATCCGCTCCGGATAAAACACATCGAGGGTATCAAGCTTCTCCCCCATACTCACAAACTTGATGGGCTTTTCGACCGTATACCGGATCGACAAAGCGGCTCCACCCCGGGTGTCACCGTCGAGCTTGGTCAGGACAATGCCGGTAAAGTCAAGGCGTTCGTTGAACGCCTTGGCAGTATTGACGGCATCCTGTCCGGTCATGGAATCGACCACAAACAAAATTTCGTGCGGCTGTACAGCGTCTTTGATCGCGGCTACTTCCTGCATCATCACCTCATCTACCGCCAACCGACCCGCGGTATCGATGATAACAGCACCGTGGCCTTTGGCTTTGGCTTCTGCAATAGCTGCACGGGCAATCCCTACGGCATCCGTAGCGCCCGGCTCGGCATAGACCGGAACCTTAACCTGTTCGCCCAGCACCTGCAATTGTTGCACGGCAGCAGGACGGTAGACGTCACAGGCAACCAGCAACGGGTTTTTCTGCCGGTGTTTTTTCAGGAAGGACGCCAGTTTTCCGGAAAACGTGGTCTTTCCGGATCCCTGTAAGCCCGCAATCAGGATAATGGTAGGTCGTGGTGTCAGGTTCAGCTCGCTTTCGGTACCGCCCATCAGGTCGGCCAGTTCGTCTTTGACGATCTTCACCATGAGCTGTCCGGGAGAGACCGCCGTCAGGACTTTTTCGCCCATCGCCTTGTCTTTTACCCGGTCGGTAAAATCTTTGGCAATCTTATAGTTAACGTCGGCATCCACCAGTGCGCGGCGGATTTCCTTTACAGTAGTAGCTACGTTGATGTCGGTGATCCGGCCTTCCCCTTTGAGGGTTTTGATGGCCGAGTCGAGCCGTTCGCTGAGATTATCGAACATGAGTTTCCGGAAATTTAGAAGTCGGGCAGATTTTTAAAAAACCCGCCAGAGGGCGTCAAAGGTACAACACAGGTTCAGGAGCGTAATACACTTTATACGGGCTTCGACAAGCTCAGCCTGACAGGTTGCTTGTATAAGCTCCGCTGTGCACGGCATCACCCTAAGCGGGTCGAAGGGCACAAAACAACCATAGCTTCATGCTTGAACACCATGCCTCCTGATCTGATGCGATCGATCTTTCTAGTTCAGCATCGGATGCCGTTTAAATTCTTTCTGGCGGTCGAACAGGTACCGGTAGGTGGTGAGGATGCGACTGCGGTGAGTGCCCAGACTCTCGGCAATGTTGATCATCTTAGGATTAAAATCGCCGATCCACTGCATCTCATATTCGGTATAGGCAGACGTTTTCTGAACAATTTTAGAGGCTTCCACGATCAGGTACGCATCCACGCCTTTCCCCTGAAACTGCGGCACGATGCCAAACACCAGTCCGACAAACCGCGCACACGGACTGAACGTTTTATGGTATAAAAACTGAAGCTTCTGCAACAGCCCAAATTTGCCATGCAGGTGTTTGAACCATTGATTCAGATCCGGAAGATTCACCCAGATGGCAATCGGCTCTTCGTTGTGATACACAAACCAGATAATGTCCTCGTCCATCACCGGCTTCATAGACGCAAACATCTTTTTGACGGTCCGTAGCTCCAGGCTTTTACCACCCCCATGTCCGGCCCAGGCGGCGTTGTACACCGTCGTAAAATCCCCGGCGTATTTGTCCAGATTTTTCTTTTCAATGCGGCGGGCGCGGTAGGCCGGGTCTTTGGCCAGTTCGGCATGGCGGATGTAAAACTTTTCCTGTAACTGCGCGGCCGGATCCAGCGCAAAACAGACCTGATGAAAATACGGCTGAAACCCGTACTGCTCTATTAGCGTCTGGTAGTACGGCAGATTGTAGTTCATGCAATACAAGGGCGGCTGGAATCCTTCTACTTGTAGTCCCCACCAGCGGTCGCGCTCGCCGAAATTGATCGGGCCATCCATCGCTTCCATACCCCGTTCCTGAAGCCAGTTTCGGGCCGCATCAAACAGCAGACGGGCATAGTCAAAATCATTGGGACATTCCCAGAAGCCGATTCCACCGGTTGGTTGTTCCGCCTTGTATTTTTTATTAACAAACGCGGCAATCCGGCCCACAGCAGTTCCGGAACCGTCCAGCAGAATCCAGCGAATGACTTCACTGCCGCCGCGAAACGCTTTGTTTTTTTCCGGATCGAACACCTCCCGGAGGTCTTTTTCCAGCGGCTGAATCCAGTTGGGATCGGCTTTGTAAATAGCCTTCGGTACGGCGTAGAACGCGGCTTCCTGAGCCGGGGTTTTCACTTCTTGCAAGTGCATAAAAGGCTGCGGTCGGAACGGGTGAATCAGAAACTAAAAAAGCGGCAAAAATACGACCGGCGTTGTCCTGTAAACAGACGCAAAAGGGTTCCGGAACCGGATATTAAAACGGATCCGGATCGAACATAAAGTAGAACGGCACCCGAAAACTTCCTCCGACGACACCCAGCCCGTTGACAACATTGCTTTCGATGCGCACCGGCTGCGACAGGTAGCCGGCAGAGGTGGTTGGCGTAAAGGTTTCGTACGCACGCAGGTAGTTAAAATAGGGAATGGTCGTTGATTTTACCGAGATCATAATGCGACCCAGATCGTAGGGCGGCGTGCCCCGGAACCGATCTTTGGAAACATACAGCCGTAGGTCATGACTGGTACCTTCAAAACTTTTGTCGGTTAGCAGGATCCGCCGGGTGTTGGTATAGGCCGTTGCCAGCTTCAGGTTTTCTGTTTCGGCATCGTCGGTATACAGCGGCAATCGTTCCAGTAACGGATTGTAGGTCGTATCCAGGTTCCGGGGTGGCGTTTGACCGGCGGCTTTCAGGGAATCGTACAACACTTTATCACGCAGCAGATCATAGGTACCGCCCCCATATTGAAAGCTTCCGGAAAGCCGGAAACTTTGTCGCACCGCCTCTACCGAATAGGCATTTTCGGTGCCCGGAGCATCGTAAATCCGCAGCTTGATCTGCAATGCGTTGCTTCCTGCATACCGAACGCTCATCGTATCAATAAGCGCTGTCAGAAACGGACGGGGCATATCTACTGCGGCCAGCACTTCCGGAAAGCCGCCACCCGAGACCCGAAGCACATAGCTGGCGCCGGCAAACAGCTGAAGCGGGGCGGCCAGCAACAAAGTATTCAGGCTCGCGGTCCGGTCGTCTGCAACCGGATAGATAGTCGCAACCAGCCGAAGCGGCTTTGCGACCGTAGCCACCAGGCCGGTTCCGTCAGGGGTTTGCAGAGCATTGCCTTTTGCGACCGGCACACTTTGTCCGAGTCGGATCGCCAGGGTATCTCCGGCCACCAATTCGCCCAGCAATACCAGTTTCCGCTCCGCCGATACATCCGGCAATGGAAGGTCCGTAACGCATCCGCCGGCGCTTATCCATATACACAACAGCAGTCCCCAAACAATTCCCAGACGCACGGCAACCAGTTAGAATTTAATTTTCAAAGCTACGTACGGCATGAATTGCAATAAAGCAGTACCCTGCAAGGAAACAGAACCGTTTGCATTTTCGCGCAGCGATACAAAATTGACATTGGGCCGCGCATAGGCATTGTAAATCCCCATCGACCAGGTACGTACATAGGTGAGCCCACGGCGACGCGTAAAATTGGCACCGATATCCAGCCGGTGCACAGCCGGAAGGCGCTGGGCATTCCAGGCGGCGTAATTGTAGGTATACCCGTTAGGTGTCAGAATGCCTCCCTGCGGATTGTAGATGTTGAGGTTGTTGTCCAAATCCGGATACACCTGATCCGGCAACGTAAAGGCTTCCCCGGTCATGTACATCCACTGAACGGTAGCATCGAAGCGGTGATTGGGGGTATACGTAAGTCGCAGGTTTAGGTTGTGCCGGCGATCATACCGGTACGGAAACGCGGCACCACCGTTCAGCGCGGAAAACTGCCGCCAGTTCCAGCTGAGCGCATACGCCATCCGGGCACTCCAGTCGCCATGATTGAATGTTGAGGTTAGCTCAGTTCCGTAACTCCAGCCAATACCCTGCGTAATCTTATCCTGCCAGCGGTCTGAGTTGTCAAACAGGTTTTGGCCGGTGACGTACGAGATGACCCCATCGATGTATTTATAGTAGCCTTCCAGACGTCCTTCCCAGTGTTTGTTCATCTCTTTTTTGACGCCCAGGTTGACATTCCAGCTTTCTTCAGGCCGGATGCGGGCGGTACTGGGTACCCAGAAATCGTTGGCTAGCCCAAAGCTGTTGTTGCTGAGCAGATGTAGAAATTGCCCCATCCGGTTGAACGACGCGTACCAAGTTTCCCATGGGGTGCGCCGGTAAGCAAGGTAAAAACGAGGCTGAATACTAAGGTATTGAAACGTACCGCTCAGCCAGGCGGCGATATGCACACCGGGCCGGAAACTCCAGCGCTCCCCGATCCGGATGGCGTTTTCTGCATACCCGGAGAGTTCGGTGGTATTAAAGAGACTGCTGACGCCACCGGTAGCACCGATGATCCGGTTGGGCAACTGCCGGTCGAGCGCAGACGGTAAAAACTCGGTGCGGGCCAGCCGGATTCCGGCGATGGCACGGTACTGCAATCCGGGAGACCATTGAAACTGCGTAGCCAGGGCGGCTTCCCGGATGGCGGATGTACCCAGTAGAAAACTGGTTTGCAGCATTCCGGAACTGTCTGTTTCATGAACCTGGTCGCGCTGATCAAACTGAAAGAAGCTATACGTAGCTGTGGCGTCCATCAGCAGCCGGGGCGAAAGAATGGCATTCCAGCGGACCGACCCCACCGTATTATTCCACCGCAACCGCTGGTAGTATCCCGGACTGTCGTTTCCAACGGACAGCAGCTGATCGCGGCCAGTATAAAACCCTACATACAACCGGTGGTTATCGTTGATCAACCACTGCAACTTACCATTAATATCGTAGAAGTATGCCGTTGGGGCTTCCGGAACGGCCCGCAGCAACCCGTCGATCCAGGAACGGCGGCCGGACACCAGAAACGACATTTTGTCTTTAAGGACCGGACCTTCCAGCGTCAGGGCCGCCCGAAGCAATCCAAGCGAAGCTTCGCCACCCATGCGTTGCAGATCACCGTCGCGGCCCTGTGCATCAATCACCGACGAGATACGACCGCCGTACTTCGCCGGAAAAGCACTCTTATAAAAATCGACCGATTTGAGGGCATCGCCATTATACACCGAGGTCAGTCCAAAAAAATGGTCGACATAATACAGCGGCACCCCATCGAGCAGGTACAGATTCTGGCCCGGTGAGCCCCCCCGTACGATCAGTCCGCTGGAGCCTGGCACACCGGACTGGACGCCTGCTTCCAGCTGCAGGTCGCGCACCGGGTCTACACTTCCAAGCGACTGCGCCTGTGGTTTGGATTCCGTGACCCGAAGGTGCATCCGGTCGCCCGGTGTACCACGGTCTTTAGCCAGAATTTTAATTTCGTCCATGTTGCCGGCTGTCTCCAGATCGACGTCTTTCCGGAAATTGCCGGCAGCAGGTACCTCGAAGGTGTCCGGCTTAAAGCCTACGTATGACAGGCAAATCCGGCTTTCGCCTTCCGGAAGCGCCAGCTGATACAGTCCGTACGTATTGGTCAGGACACCGGAACGCCGCCAGGGTTCGTAGACGGCCGCACCAATCAACACTTCCCCGCTGCCTTTTTCCCGGATCCGCCCGGTGATAATCCGGTAGGCAATTGCCTGGGCATTGCCGGGCCGGACTCTTGGAATCAGCAGGATACTGCCATTGCTTTCGGCGGCTTCGATGGCCTGACCGGTCAGCAGTTGCTGGAATACGATTTCCAGGGTGGTGGTTTCTTTAAAAACGGTGACCTTGCGGTTGCTGTCGAGCACCGAAGAGGCATACGAGACCGGAATACCGGTTTGGCGGCGGATATCGGCCAGGTACGAGGCTACTTTTCCTTTCCGGAAGGCCGGCTTATAGAGGGTCTGCAGGAGCGGGCGCTCCTGCGCGGTTGCCGTAGCAATCCAACAAACGAACAACAGTAGAAAACCCGTAAAAGTCCCGCGCATGCATTAGCGTGCCCGATAGATCTGGTAGGTTTCACCGGTCTTCCGCCACTGGTATCCAGTGATCCGGCACAAATCGGTGAGAATGGAATCTACAGTTCCTGCTGTAGACGTGTAGGTCACGGTTTGGGCACGGCCGGCGGAGTCGATGGAATCATCCAGCTGCACAGACACACCCAAAATTCGGGAAATATCTCCGATAATGTCACCAAAAGCTTTATTGGTGAAGCCAATCTGGCTTGTTTTCAGGAAAAAATCATTGGAATCGGCCGGTTGCTTCTGCAATTGGCCGTCTTTTGCCACCACGGCTTCTTCACCGGCCGTCAGAATCACTTCCGGAATTTGATCTTTGGCTACTGCTACCCGACCGCTACGCACCGAGACTTCGGTATGCGAACCATCCACCCGGAAGGACGTTCCCAGCACCGTTACCTGCAAGGCATTGGCGCGGACGACAAACGGATGCTGCGGGTCTTTGGTAACGTCAAAAAACGCTTCGCCTTCGAGGGATACCGTGCGTTCGGCGCCAGACGTAAAGCGGCTGGCATACCGGATACGCGCACCTTTCTGAAGCGTTACGGTACTGCCATCGGGCAACTGCACCTGCTGACCGGTCCGGTCTGCTAAAATCATTTCTGAGCTATTGAACTGACGCAAGCCAAACGTAAGTCCTACGCCCAGAATTGCTGCCGCAGCGGCCCAGCGGGCCCATACAGGAAACGCAATCCGGCGGGTTCCGGAAGGATTGGCAACCGGGGACATTTGTTCAGTCGTTTCGATCCGGGACAGCACCGATTGCCAGGCCGCATCCGTATCGACGTTAAACGCCGGCATGGCCCGCTCGGTGAGCGTCCACAACAGTTGTGCGTCTTCAAACTCCTTCGCCAGATCCGTATCCGCCGCGCAGGCAGCCGTCAGCGTCGCCGTTTCTTCGGGCGTCGCTTCCTGGCTGAGGACTTTAGCGATCAGATCGTAATAGGAGTTATTCATGGTACGTAACAAAGGGAATAACGCGGCAGGAAGGCTTTACCCCTACCCCAGCGTCTGAATTAGATAAACGGCCAGTCCGATCAACACAGCGGACACGGTAGCCGTCCAGTTTTTAAAAATTTTGATCGCTTTTCCCATCTGGTTTTCAACGGTTTTAACCGAGATGCCCAGCGTGGCGGCGGCGTCTTTATAGCTAAGGCCCTGCCATTTCACCAGCATAAACACTTCCCGGCATTTGGGTGGCAGCTGGTTGAGCGCTTCAGCAATCTGGCGGGTTTTTTCGTCTTCCATCGCCAGCAACTGAGTGGCGGGAATCGTCGGTTCCGGAAACGGCTCGGGCGTTTCTTCGGTAAGAATGACCGCGCTGGTTTTGGCTTTCCGGAGATAACTGATGCAGTTGTTTCGAACGGCGGTAAAGAGGTAAAAACGGATGTTGGGATTGTCGATCAGCTCGCGTTTCGTTTCCCAGATTTTGACGAACGTATCCTGCACCACATCTTCGCACGTGTGCTCGTCGTGGAGATACGTAAAGGCATACCGGCACAGTCCTTCGTATTCGCGCGCAAAGAGCTGCTGAAAAGAGGTGTTCCGTTCTGTCATGACTACGAAAGTAAGGGAGGCCCTTCGATTGACGGGAGTTCCAGAACTGTTTTTACGATTGGGTTTCTGAACGGACTGGCTTTACTTTGAGGTGCTATGAAAATTTACACCAAAACCGGCGACAAGGGAACCACAGCACTCATCGGCGGCGTCCGCGTTCCGAAAAACCATTTGCGCATCGAATGTTACGGCACGGTCGACGAGCTCAACTCCTATATCGGTGTGGTGCGCGATGCGGCCAACGATGAGGAAGCCAATGGCTGGTTGCAGGAAATCCAGGACCGGTTGTTTACCATTGGAGCCGAGCTGGCAACAGCACCGAATAAAGAAGTAAAGATGGCGATTCCGGATTTGCACGCCGAAGACATTAGCTTGCTGGAAGGATTGATGGACCAGATGAACGAAACGCTGCCGGAGATGCGGTCCTTTATTTTGCCGGGGGGTAATCTGGCCGCCTCGCACTGCCATGTGGCGCGCTGTGTCTGCCGCCGGGCCGAGCGACTGGCCGTAGCGCTGGAAGCTGAGGAAGCGAACGTTCCGGAACTGGTGATCCCCTACTTGAACCGCTTGTCGGACTTTTTATTCACCCTCTGCCGCTATCTCACGCATAAAGCGAATGGTGTGGAAACCCCTTGGCGCGCGCGGATGTGATAGGCTTGGTCCCGGAAATTGCCTTCCAGTACTTATGATATTCCACATACGATATTAGAAGAAACACAAATCATATACATGAAAGGTATTGAGGCCCTTATAACATCAGCAAGACGATACCTTAAAGATCATTTCAATTATTGGTCAGATAAGTATTTGGAGGAGCGCGTTGATGAGGCTTCACCGTATACAGATAATGACTATAATATTTTCCCCCGCTACAACGTTTTAGCTGCAATTTTGGATGAGGTTGAAACCTTAGTGGGGCAAGCCTACATGGACCTTCAAACCTGTAAACAAGATCTCAAGAGTATTGGGTTGACAGCAAACAGCCTCTTTACAACTGGAACGCAAAGCGATATAGCTACGCATGCGATGCATGAGGAACGCAACAAGTTTGTTGTCTTCATAGAAAGCGTACGTATAGAGGATCTGAAATCTGTTGAGCCGCTTCCATACAGACGCAGGATGAAACAGGAAGAGAGCGAACAGGTGAGGAAAGCCCTTCTTGAAAATTGGAACTTTCAAGGAGGCTACTGGCAGCCATTAGAAAAGCTAAGCCCTAAGCCAACGCTATTTATCATGAAAGAGAACATCAGTGACGGCGATTATGAGCAGATCATCAAGGCAGTACAGAAAAATGCGGACGCCAGATTATTTGAAATAACAGAAGATGGGTTAGATGCTGAAATTGACTCTGGCTTGTTTCAGCCGGACTGCTATGAAACCATCTATTGTGACAGAAGCTACGAGTGGATTCTTTATGGATCCCACGAGAGCACAATTGCATTTGGTGGGGCTTGGCTGCTTGAATTTGTCAGACGACTGTATAATGATAGGCAAGATCAAATAAACAAATGGGAGGTAGATTGGTAAGCATTAACTGCCGATCCGAGGAGGCGAATGTTCCGGAACTGGTGATCCCCTACTTGAACCGCTTGTCGGACTTTTTATTTACCCTCTGTCGCTACCTCACACACCAAGCGAATGGTGGAGAAACCCCTTGGCGGGCGCGGATGTAAATGGTATATGCCTAACTTTATTTTTGTGTTTTTAGTTAAAAGTGAAACTATAATTAAGGTTAGTCCTGTTCAAAATCGCACTATTACCAATTCTTGAACGCCTGTCGCACATAACGCTAATAAATATCTATAAAAGTACAAATTTGGATATAAAATGAGGAGAGTATGGACCTCCATAGATACAAAACCAAATGAATATAAAACACTATTTTAAAATCAACATCGATACAAACAGAATTTATGGGTTGGATATCCTTAGGGCATTTGCCATTCTGTTTGTAGTAATCGGACACGGTAATGTGCTATTGCCCAAAAGCATAATGACTATTGTTGATTGGTTTTTATTTGATGGTGTATCAATATTTTTTGTATTGAGTGGATTCCTCATAGGAGGCTTACTAATAAAAATTCTACAAAATACGCATACAATAACAAAAAACACCTTATTAAACTTTTGGATTAGGCGTTGGTTCAGAACCTTGCCAAATTATTTTCTAACATTGTTCATACTATTGTTTCTGAATTTATTATTCACTGAGAAGTTTAACCCATTTCATTACTGGAGATATTTTATTTTCTCTCAAAATTTATATTTCAGTCACCCTAAATTCTTCTACGAAGCATGGAGCCTTGCAATTGAAGAATGGTTTTATCTATTAATACCTATAGCTCTATTTTGCAGCATAGCTATCTTTAAAATCAAGACAAAATATTCTATACTACTGACAGTCTTAGGGGTTTTAGTGCTTGTAACTTTATTTCGTTATTATAGGTTTTTAAAAGCAGGCCTATACATACCAGATATTTACGAGTGGGATTTGTTATTTAGGAAGCAGGTCATTACTCGTCTGGATGGCCTGATGTATGGTTTTCTAGGGGCTTATATTCAATCTTATTTCAAAGATTTATGGATTAAAAGAAAGTTGTTATTTTTTATATTGGGCATATTCATTTTTGTGATAATCAAAACTATTTCCTTTGTTCCAAATAACTTGTACAATTGTGTATTTTGCTTTTCATTATCCTCAGCTGCCACTTTGTTGCTATTGCCTTATTTATCTGAATTAAAAAGCGGTTCAGGATTTTTGTACAGGGCAATATCTTGCGTAAGCTTAATATCATATTCAATGTATTTATTAAACTTATCTATAGTAAGATTTTGGATTATTGATAAGATAAAATGGGAATATTTTTCAGAAAATGCCTACTTAGGGTATATACTGAAATATGGACTTTATTGGGTACTTGTTCTTGGATTATCAACCATTGTTTATAAATACTTTGAAATTCCTATGACCAATTTAAGAGATAATATAAATAAAAAAAATGCTTAGTACAATTTATTCCTACATAAAATTCTTAAACAACATAGTATTAATCGTAAATTTATTAATGCATAAGTGTCAATTAAAATACAAATGAATGCATTTTATCGTCTTATGTACGCTTATGGTTCTCTTTTTTAGTTTATTAAATAGTCAATATTCTTTTTGTTATTGTAATCTCCCAAAGCATGATATACTCATTCTGCAATAAAACAGTTTAGTATAGATAATTATTGAATTAAAATTTGTAAATATAAATTTTATGGAAAATTTAGTTACAGTGCTTACCAATATATATTTTTAAAACTTACTGGGATTTCCAGTTTACAAAACGTTCATCATATTTTCATCTTTACGACCGTACAATAAAAATCCGCTAGCATTTAAATAAATGTTAGCGGATTTTGCATAAAACAATGGGCCATTTAGTTCAACTTCACTTTTTCTTTTACAACCGGCATTCCTTTAATGTCTTTCATAGTACCCCAGCCGCCGAGGACGTTGCGCAGGTTGTGAAAGCCTTCGCGCTTGAGTATAGAGGCTGCAATCACACTGCGATAGCCGCCTGCACAGTGGATGTACAAATTGGCATCTTCTGGAATATTCGCCAGGATGGCCGGATCGGTTAGCGTGGTCAGCGGCAGATTTTGCGCACCGCGGATATGGCCTTCGATAAACTCGCCTTCCTTGCGCACATCAATCACCGCCAGCCGCGGATCGTGCGGCAGATCCATCAGCAGTTCATCAGCTTCAATATCAATAATCAGATCGGGCTGCTCACCGGCAGCAAGCCAGGTCTCCAACCCACCATTGAGATAGCCAACGACCTTGTCCAGTCCCACGCGGGCCAGACGGGTAATGCTTTCCTTTTCCTTCCCTACTTCGGTGACCAGCACTAGCTTCTTATCATAAGGCAACAGCGAACCGGCCCATTCGGCATAGCGGCCATCCAGTCCGATGGAAATCGCACCCGGCACAAACCCTTCGGTAAATACCGTAGAGTCGCGGGTATCTACAATCCAGGCACCGTTAGCGACTTGCTGCTTAAATTCCGGAACCGACAGCGCCCGGTTGCCCCTTTCCATTACGGTATCCAGCGAATCCGCGCCTTGCTGGTTCAGCTTCGCATTGAGCGGGAAATACACCGGCGGCGTCGACAGTCCGGAGGTCACTTCCTTTACAAACGCTTCTTTGCTTTCGGCTTTCAGCGCGTAGTTGGTTTCTTTCTGGATACCGATCGTGCTGGTAGTTTCTTTGCCCAGCGCTTTGCCGCAGGCCGAGCCGGGACCGTGTGCCGGATACACCACCACATGATCGGGAAGCGTTTTGATTTTGGTTTCCAGCGACTCATACAGCATGCCGGCCAGCTCTTCCTTGGTCATATCTCCGGAAAACAGATCGGGACGGCCCACATCGCCTACAAACAAGGTATCGCCCGTAAAAATGCCTTCCGGAACGCCCCCGGCAGTACGCAACAGGTAACAGGTGCTTTCCAGTGTATGACCGGGTGTATGCAGCGCTTCGATGGTCAGGTTACCAACGGAAAAGCGCTCGCCGTCCTGCGCCTTGTGAAAGTCAAATCCCGCGTTCGCCTGCGCGCCATAGACGATCGGAGCACCGGTTTTCTGCGACAGTTCACGATGGCCGCTTACAAAATCGGCGTGAAAATGCGTCTCGAAAATGTACTTGATGGTGACGCCCAGCACGTCGGCCTTCTCGATGTATTCATCGACGTCGCGCAGCGGGTCGATGACTGCGGCTTCGCTACCGTCGTGGATAAAATAAGCGGCCTCAGAGAGGCACTTTGTATAAAGCTGTTCAACAGCCATAAAAATTCTGTTTTAAGAGATTCAAAAGTACCATTCCCCAACCGCTTTGGCTTCCGGAATGGATTTATGAGGCTATAGAGGTGGACTCTCCGCGCCATCCAGGTGTCATTCCGACCGCAAGGCCCAGATCCCAAAGAGTCTATGTTCTGCTATTGTGAAATTCTTTCTTAGCAGTCGGAATGACCCACATATTGTGGCCCGGATGATATCCTTTCCGGAACATTATTAACCCTATCAACTGGGGCCAAATCAGTCCCGGTTGCGGCCCATAAACAGGTTGATGTAATACAACAGTGTGGCGATCGATGCAATAGCCGCTACCACGTAGGTACGGGCCGCCCATTTCAAAGCATCAGCAGCCCCTTCGTGTTCACGGCCTTTGGCCAGTCCGGATTGTTCCATCCATTTCAGCGCCCGGTTGGACGCATCGTATTCGACCGGCAGCGTGATCAGCGAAAACACCGTTGAGATCGCGAACAGCAAAATACCGATCAGCAAGACGGTCTGGTTGCCACGGCCCAGTCCCAGAATCCCGACGCCGGCCAGCAACACCCATTGACTTAATGTAGTCGAAATCTGGGTAATCGGCACCAGCTTACTGCGGAGTTGCAGCGGTCCGTAGGCCACCGCATGTTGTACGGCATGGCCTGTTTCATGGGCAGCGACCGCGGCGGCAGAAATGCTGCGGCCGTCAAACACGTCGGGACTGAGATTAATGGTTTTGTTTTCCGGATTGTAGTGATCCGACAGAAAGCCGGGCGTGGAAATCACGCGTACGTCATGGATGTTGTTTTCAGACAGCATCCGCTCGGCCACCTGTTTTCCGGAAAGGCCGGCATCCAGCGGAAGTTCACTGTAGTAGCGGAATTTACTTTTAAGGCGGCTTTGGACCAGCAGTCCAACGACAAACATAATACCGGCGAGGAGCATATACCCCGGAGGTCCATACATCATTTTTAGAAAGAAATGGTTTGCCGGTTGAGGTGCAAAACACCGGCCAATCGGATGCAGGCCCATCGCAGGCAGTTTAGTTTAACGACTGCTTAGAAGTTGACTGATCTCGCGGCCGTCCACACAGAAGCCGACTGCAATCCTGGCAGGTCGCTGCCAATTTATTTCCGGAATGACCCCATTCCGGCGGGTAAACCTGCAATCCCGTCAGAAGCAGGCCGGTGGCATCAATCGTGCAGAAAGGAGGCAAACCGTTTTTTAAAATCTTACTCTGAATATGACCCCTACTTTCAAACCCCTGCACGACCGTGTACTGGTACAGGCTGCTGCCGCCGAAGAGAAAACCGCTTCCGGAATCATCATTCCCGATACTGCTAAAGAAAAGCCGATGCGCGGCACTGTCGTAGCTGCCGGTCCGGGCAAAAAAGATGAGCCGATGACCGTTCAGACAGGCGATACCGTTCTGTATGGCAAATACGCCGGTACCGAAGTAAGCCTGGAAGGCAAAGACTACCTTATCATGCGGGAGAGTGATATCCTGGCGGTTATCTAATCCGGAACCCCTCCCCTTCTTTTTGCTGAATTGATAACCGGAGTTTCCGGATTCAGCTTTATTCAATTTTTTTCCTAAAACTTTATTTGCTTATCAGCTTCGCTGATCGGCTCCTTACCACTATGGCTAAGCAAATCCATTTTAATACCGACGCCCGCAACAAAATGAAAAAGGGCGTGGACATCCTCGCAGATGCAGTGAAAGTAACCCTCGGTCCCAAAGGCCGTAACGTGGTGATTGAAAAGAAATTCGGTGCACCGGCTGTTACCAAAGACGGTGTTTCCGTAGCGAAAGAAATCGAGCTGGAAGACCCGATCGAAAACATGGGTGCCCAGATGGTGAAGGAAGTGGCTTCCAAAACCGCTGACATCGCCGGTGACGGTACCACGACCGCTACCGTACTGGCCCAGGCGATCATCTCCGAAGGCCTGAAAAATGTGGCTGCCGGCGCCAATCCAATGGATCTGAAGCGTGGCATCGAGAAAGCTGTAAAAGCTGTTGTAGAAAACCTGAAGTCGCAGTCGCAGACTGTTGGCAACGACAACGAGAAAATCAAGCAGGTCGCTACGATTTCGGCCAACAACGATACCACGATCGGTTCACTGATTGCGGAAGCAATGAGCAAAGTCGGCAACGAAGGTGTCATCACCGTTGAAGAAGCCAAAGGCACCGATACCACTGTAGATGTGGTAGAAGGCATGCAGTTCGACCGCGGGTATCTGTCTCCGTATTTCGTTACGAATACCGAGAAGATGCTGGCCGATCTCGCCAATCCATACATCCTGATCTACGACAAGAAAATCTCGACCCTGAAAGATCTGCTGCCGATTCTGGAAAGCACGGTGCAAAGTGGTCGTCCGCTGGTGATCATCGCTGAAGATGTAGACGGTGAAGCACTGGCTACCCTGGTGGTTAACAAACTGCGCGGCTCGCTGAAAATCGCTGCTGTAAAAGCTCCGGGCTTTGGCGATCGCCGCAAGGAAATGCTGCAGGACATTGCTACGCTGACCGGCGGTATTGTGATCTCTGAAGAGCAAGGCTACAAGCTGGAAAACGCTACGATGGAATACCTCGGTCAGGCCGAAAGCATTACCATTGATAAAGATAACACCACGATCGTAGGCGGTAAAGGTGAAAAATCCGGTATCGACGGTCGCGTGAACCAAATCAAGTCTCAGATCGAAACCACTACGTCTGATTACGACCGTGAGAAGCTCCAGGAGCGTCTGGCGAAACTGAGCGGCGGTGTAGCAGTACTCTATGTAGGTGCTGCTACCGAAGTAGAAATGAAAGAGAAAAAAGACCGCGTGGATGATGCCCTGCACGCCACCCGTGCGGCCGTTCAGGAAGGTATTGTAGCCGGTGGTGGTACCGCGTTCATCCGCGCTGTAGAGTCGCTGAACAACATCGACACCGACAACAACGATGAAGCAACCGGTGTGAAGATCATCCGCCGTGCACTGGAAGCACCGCTCCGCACCATTGTGGAAAACGCTGGTATGGAAGGCTCTGTAGTAGTCAACAAAATCAAGGAAGGCTCTGCCGACTATGGTTTCAACGCCCGCACCGAGCAGTATGAAAACCTCATTGGTGCCGGTGTCATCGACCCGACCAAAGTAAGCCGTGTAGCGCTGGAGAATGCCGCATCGATTGCCGGTATGCTTTTGACGACCGAAGCGGTCATCGCTGACAAGCCAGAGCCGAAGTCTGCTGCGCCTGCTATGGGTGGCGGTATGCCGGGCGGCATGGGTATGGACTACTAGTTTCCGGAAGCCTTTAAAAAGTAACTCCCCGTCAGTATTTTCTGACGGGGAGTTTTTATTCGATTAGGGGTGACCTCTCAACAGCACAGGCTTAGTAATAGGTAAAAATATAGCGACGCGGGCTTCCCCATGAATTCGCATATACCTGATAGCTGCTGATGCGCCCGTTCTCCCATTGAATATTGGTGAGCATATCATTGTTCAACGGTGACTTATGGTTACTTGTATGATATTTGGTAACCAGTACCGGCTGTCCCCATTCTATCAGGGATGTTACATTGAAATAGTCTGCTTCCTGCATGGATTTGGTGGAATCGTACAGGTACCGGGTATCGTACATTTGAAATCCTTTGGACCGCACCAGATTTTGTCCATCCCAGCTGAATGTGTACGGATACAACGAAGAACCGCCCCGCTGCATAGTGTACGCAGTCAATTGATTTTGAGCATTGTAGTCAAACCGGCCAGTAGTTTTTAGCCCCGTGTCCCGAATGCCATAGTAAGCGGCCGTAATGCGGCCATCTGTCGTCGTAAAAGAATCTACAGATGCAGTCGCTGGCTGGTTATCTACAAAAGAAGTCCGTAGAAAATAGTTTCCATGGCGTTCATAGTTAATGACAACATGATAGCCTGGATTAAATCTACTGTAATCCGCAACAACTGTTTGTAATTTACCATCCGGAAAATACGTAAATTGGTACTGTTCCAGATACGAGTTGCTGGTTTGTAGAGAGTCCACCGCTTGCATTCGGAGCATTTTGATTAATCCGGAACGATTGGCTTGGGGTTGGCTGCCGTCTTTCTTACAGGCAACGATGCTTGTGAGTAAAAGAGGAAGAATGAGTTTTGGAAGATTTTTGGCTATCATCAATAAGAAAAAAGGACAAATGTAATGCGGACCACTCATTCTTCTAAACGGATGGATCCGTATCTGGAAAGGTCTTTTGGAAGGGCTTACATCAGATTCCAGTCCAGCGTCAAGGCGACCGGGCAATGGTCAGAATGGACCGCGTCTTTGAGGTGAGTCACCGTTTGCAGGTACGGTACCAGTTCTTTGGAGGCGCAGATGTAATCGATGCGCCAGCCTTTATTTTCGTCACGCAGGTGCGGAAACCGCTGACTCCACCAGCTATAACTGTCTGTAGTTTCCGGATGCAGGTGCCGGAAGGTATCGACGAAGGGTCCGCTCGTCAGCCGGTCCATCCAGAGGCGCTCTTCGGGTAAAAAGCCGCTGGTTTTGGTATTGCCTTTGGGATTGTGCAGGTCGACTTCGGTGTGTGCAATGTTGTAATCGCCGCAGAGGATGATTTGTTTCCGGACCGTATGCAGCTGCGTCAGCCAGTCATAAAACTGATCCAGCCACAGCATTTTATAGGTCTGCCGAACGGAGCCGGTGGTTCCGCTGGGAAAATAGGCGTTGATAACGGTCAGATCACCGATATCGGTCCGCAGCACGCGTCCTTCCGCATCGCTCTGGCCATGTCCGGTACCACCGTAGTGCTCGCAGACGGCTTCTTTAGTAAACGTAGCCACGCCACTATATCCTTTCTTTTCAGCCCCAAACCAATGGCACTGGTATCCCAGCGACTCAAATAAGCTCAGGTCGATATCAGTTTGGAGCGCTTTGACTTCCTGCAGACACAGCACATCCGGAGCCGTTTGAACCAGCCAGTCGAGCAAACCTTTTTTAATCGCGGCCCGCAGTCCGTTGACATTGTAGGAAACAATCTTCATAACGCCGCAAAAGTATTCTGCCCGGACCTATGGTTGAAGCGCCGGCCCACTGAATTCATAGAAATGTTAGTACGTCTTTCGGAAGGGATGTACCCCATTCCGGAAAGGTTATTTGGCTGCACCCGGCCGTGCCCAATTGATCAGGGTTTCTTTTTCAGCCTGCGTCAGGTTGGCGTTCCGGTGAATGCGCGTGTACGAGCGGAGCGGCATTTCGCCGCGCTCCACCTGTTCGATCAGTTCGGCCAGCTTGTGCGCCCGCATCTCAGGCGTCAGATTGGTAAACTCCGAAAAATTCAGTTCTTCCTTGCCTTCGTCGACGTGGTGTGCCAGCCACCAGCCCAGCGGCTGCACCCGCGCATACCACGGATAGCGGGTATTGTTGCTGTGGCAGTCGTAGCAGGCTTTTTCCAAAATGGTTTCGACCTGGGACGGCACAGGGTATACGGTGCTGATATGCGTATCGGAACGGATGACACCCAGGTTGCGTGTCGGCCGGAAGAATTGGGCAATCACCAGTGCAGCAACAAGTAAGTACAGGAAGACGCGCATACGAAATTGGGATCAGGTAATAGGTACCTGGTACCTATACAAACGCTATGCCTATCCGGTTATCCGGCTGCTGTAGCTTTTGTATTGTTCCGGTACTTGTTCAGCAAAAGCATTCCAGTGGGCAGGATAAAGCAGTATCCACAATTCATCAATTCATTCCAGCCAAAAGCAGTACCAAGAACATCTGTTTTGATTTTATGAATGCCTAAGACTGCCAGAAAAAGAATAACCAGGTTCCGAATCATAAAAGGGATTTGAAGCTGAAAGACATCCTACCAGACCCTGTTTTTTGGACCGACATGAGACTAATAAGTACAGGTCTACCAAAGACTTGGCCTTTACTTCAATGCAAACTCGTCGGAAATAATCGCCAGCGGCAGCGTGTAGCTGCTGTCTTCGTCTACGTTCCGGAAATACAAATTACCGCTGTAGTAGTCTATGTCAAAATCCTGTATAACTCCAAGACCGGCCGGCGGGATCTGAATCTTATTTTTCAACGTCATGTTGCGGTCATACCGGGCCAGAAAATATGAGGTCTGAACCCGGTATAGCACGATTGCATCCTGATTGAAAGGATTGGTTCGCACCTGGAAGACGGCGAACGCCGATGAATCAATGTCCATAGACGCGCTGGATGTGTCAATCAGTTGGTTATAAATAACTTCCGGAATCAGGTCCGCTGATTGGGACGTTTCCAGATGATAGATTTTAGACCCTACCGGCGAAACAAAATACGGATACTGGGCATATATCATTCCAAAGTGATTCTCTGAATATTTGCGACGGTTGGCTTCCGGAAGCGTTACCACATGGCAGTCCTTTTCAAACCGGATTTCGGTACCTTTTTTCCGGTAAATCCGAAGAGGTCTGATAACCGTATCGGGGTGTTCCCGGATAATGTCCCTGTACATTTTCTGTGTATTGTTCATGCTGAACAGATATTGCTGACCAGGCATTGAATTGAACATAAAGAAGAAACTTTCGTGAACCGTATCCGGATGGATGATAGGCCATATCGTTGCGTGGGTACCGTCGCGGTCAAAATGAACCATGCACGATTCAATCCTCAATTGAATAGATGAGTCTTTTTTTCGGTAGCCGTTCCAGTACCGAAAAGACAAGGAAAAGCCGTCCTCATCCAGCTCAAACGACTGGTACGCTGCATTCATGTTCGACTCTTTGTTATACTTGAGCGAATGAGTCTGCCTGAATGAGGCGGCGTTGTTCGCAGAGAGCCGGGTCAGTAAAGAATCAAACGAAAAATCGCTGGAACGAATGGAAAACTTTAGTTGCCCTCCTGTACGGTCGTATACATCCAGCTTGCCGAGTTCCCGGTTAAATTTATAAATCTGGTCGCGATCGTACCGGATTAGGCTGTAGCTGCTTTCACCGGAATTCAACGGGCCTACTTTTGAGCGCGCAGTTGCATTAAAGGCTTTCAACAGCATACTATCCGCAATCATTCCGCTTTGATCGAGCAGAAATACAGCCGTTTCATTTTTAAAACCTTGATTGAGTCGCCTGTACAGCCCATCCGAAAAAATCGGATAAATTCCTTTCTCCTTAAAGCCGAACTTATATTCCAGTTCTGCCGTATCAGATCGGTCTCTGGCCGGAAATACGGCAAACACCGGTACCTTGATGGCCGGAGTAAAAAGCTGAAGCGCGTTATAACAGGTAAAGCAAGCCCTATTATCGACTTTTATCAAAACGGACTGCGCTTTACCCTTAAAAGAGAACGGTGACAATAAAAGGCCAAGAAGTAGGTATTTCATTTATGCACTTTTTCAAATGAAAATCCGGCTGGTTGATTATGATCAACCAGCCGGATTCAGAGAATCAATCTATAGTTACAAACATTTCGCCTGCCTTAATGCGCTCCACGACTTCATTCAAGATAACATTTGGATCTCTCTGATCATCAGGAGAAACAGCTCTAACTCTTTTCCCATGAATATCAATGTTGATCATTCCACTTCTTACGTATATATCGACAGTGCATTTTCCAGAGGATGGTGTGCAACCTCTAGTCCCTCCCAATTGGAAAAAGGTATGACCAGGAATGTTCACATATGCATTCGGATCTGCGGCTTTTGAACCTATAAATCCAGCTACACAAAACGCCAACATAATGAATTTTTTCATAAAAACTATTTTTAAGTTTATTGCCTACTCTATTCTACGCTTTTCGGCTTCCGCGTTCTTATTCGTCGGCCAACGATATCACAAACCTATAAAGTCCAGTTGCGAATACCACTACACAAACGCTGCTATTTAAGTGCAAAAAAATGCGTTGTTCCGGCGGTTATTGTACCTGCAAACATTGCAAAAGCCCTTTAGAAAGTAGTACTCAGACTTTTAGAGCAGCCCGTCAAATGTTCCGGAATCAATCAGACCATACACAGCCAGGTGGCCACGAGAATGGCAACCAGTAGATATTTAATTTATAAATTTTTATTCAATTAAAAAACTGTTTCCGAAATCAAACTAAGCGGTGACTCACCCCAACCGATTACATCAAAAGTTCCAGCGGCAGTGCGCAATAGCGCTGCTGTTCGTAGTTCTTCAGAAAAATCTGCCTGCCGTAATAATCAATCTCGAGATTGTGGAGGTATCCAAGACCGGTAGGCGGAATGACAATTGATTTTTGCAGGATCAGAGCAGTGCTGTATCTGGAAAGCCGGTATTGATTTTCTACCCGATATAGAATGGTGATACTTTTATCGAACGGACTTACCATCGTACCATAAATGGCAAATCTGGAGGAGTCCTGATCAAGCTCATCCGAATCCCAGTCCATCAGGCTCTTATACAGTTTATCATCAATGATGCGGAGCTGTTTTCGGGTCTCCAAGTGGTAAATCACATTATTAACAGGCGTAACAAAGTACGGATAGTGCGTGATCGGCAGTCCATACTGATTCTCCGAATATTTTTGCCTTTGGATATCGGGCAGTTCAATAAAATCATACGTGTTCGCAGGACTCAGATGCCCATTCCGGATGCGATAGTTTGCTAGTGGCAGAATCCTGACTGCAGGATTTTCTTTGACAAGACTTTTATAAGAATGCCCCCGTCTAAAGAGACAAAATACATACTGGCTGTCAGGGGCCGCATTAAACATGAACATCAGATTTTCATACAAGGTATCCGGATGGACCACCGGATACAAAGCCGGATGCGTACCGTCTAAGTCGAATCGAACCATACAGGATTCATCTATCAGGCGAGCCGCGGTATCCCCAACAAGCCATGCATTCCAGTAGTGGAACAGTAGATTGATTCCGGAACTATCTGCTTCGTACCAGGTATAGGAAGCATTCATAGAGGAATTCCGGTTCAGTTTAATTCCGTCTACCTCTTTAAAAGCATCCCTCCGTTGGTTAGGAAGTCTGGACACCAGCTGCTCAAACGGAAAAGAAGCTGAATTGATAGAGAACAACAGCTCATTCGTTTGTCTGGAATACACATCCAGCTTACCCAGTCCTCTGTTGAACCTATAAATCCGATCGCGTGTGTACTGAACAGGATTATAACCGGCATCAAAATCAGGCAATCCAGCGATCCTGATAAGCGAATCCGGACTCAGGTTTTTCAGATTCCACCGGTGCGTCTCTACACCGGATTCATTGAACACATGAACCGTCGTAGCCTTACTGTTTCCAGACAGACGGTTGTACATTGAATCGCTGAAGACAGCAGCAATGCCGCTTTTGATAAAACTATATTTATACTCTAGCGCAGCCGTATCTTTTTGCTGCTTTTCCGGAAAGACCGCAAAAACCGGAAGGCTTCGTTTAGCATTAAAATGTTTTAAAGCGTTATAACAGGTTGCACATTCCTGATTATTGAACCTGATCAGCACAGTCTGCGCAGGTGCTTTTAGGGACATCAGAATGATTACGATATATACAATCTTGTTCATTTTTATCTTTTTTAATTTATATTAAAAGGTCACAGAGAAAGGTAAACATCTTCCTCTGTGACCGTTTCAGGCTTTAATGTTCTGCTACCGGGAATTGCTCCCCACCTTTTAAACGCTGAATCACTTCAGCAGCGATCTCATTGCCTGATCGGGTGTCTCGATCGTTTGTACCACTAATCATGATCCCACTTACTACCGTTTTGATAGTGTAATCATCCCAGACATAAACATCTACCCTGCATTTACCTTCCACAGGCATACATCCAACAAAATTTGATGTCCGAACGTAGCCAAAACCCGGCGCATTCAAGGAACCAATTAACGTTCTTGCTTCTACACTTGAGCTGGTTAAAAGACCTGCAGCTGAAGCTACCAATACAAACAATTTTTTCATAACAATAAAAAAATTAAAAATGTCTTCCTACTCTATTCTACGCTTTTCGGCTTCCACGTTTGGGTTCGTTGGCCAACGATAGCACAAACCTATAGCGTCCGGTTCCGGATCCCGTTGCAAAAACACGGCTATTTCAGTGCAAAATGATGCGTTGTTCCGGCGGTTATTGTATATACACTAAAGCGCACTCCCCCCTTAGAAATTAATATTCAGCCTTTTGAAGCAGTACGTCCAATGGTCCGGAATCCATGACCCCTTGAACTATCCAAAAGCCCCTATACGGGCACCTCAGATTTTGAGTGCGAAAATGAGTGCGAACACTCCGCCGGACCGATCTGAAATGCTATTCTGGTCCCGATATTCGTTGCCTATGCAGATCGGGGATAAAATCCGCAAGGCGCGGGAACATAAGAATCTAAGCCGAAGCTATCTGGCCGAGGTTCTTCAAATGGACGTGCGCACGTTCGAGCGCATCGAAAACAATCAGCGCGATCTGCACCTTAAAGAAGCCGCGCAACTGGCTCAGGCCTTGGATCTGACGCCCGAAATCTTGCTCTTCGGCGAACCTAAACTGATCTTTGAACGCCGCCCTTCAAGCAATTCTACGGATGCTTCCGGAACCGCGGTCCCCCCTACCCTCAGCGAGGTCAAGGCGCTGTACGAATCTGTCATTGCCCGGCTTGAAAAAGTCATTGCCGACAAAGACGTTCTCATCGAGAATCTGCATCACCAGCTTCTAAAAAAGGCCTGAGCCTTCGCATCTACATTCCCGCACCCAAGCTTATCTTCGCGCAAATTTCCCGCAGGCATGGCGCAGACTCCTTTTGGCAAAGAAACCTATCTGTACTGGTATGAAAGTATGCTGTTGCAACGGCGCTTCGAAGAGAAAGCCGGACAGCTCTACGGCCAGCAGAAAATCCGGGGCTTCTGCCATCTCTATATCGGTCAGGAAGCCGTCTCGGCCGGGATGATGACCGCCCTGCGCGATGACGACAATGTTATCACCGCCTACCGCGATCACGGACTGGCTCTCGCCAAAGGCATCACTGCCGATGCTTGCATGGCTGAGCTCTACGGCAAGGCTACCGGCTGCACTAAAGGCAAAGGCGGTTCGATGCACTTTTTCTCAGCAGAACATCGATTCTTCGGCGGTCATGGGATCGTAGGCGGCCAGATCGGACTGGGAGCCGGGATCGCCTTCGCCGATCAGTACAACAACACCGACCGGGTTACCATCTGTTTGTTTGGCGACGGTGCCGCCCGCCAGGGGATCCTGCACGAAACGTTCAACATGGCCATGCTGTGGAACCTGCCGGTCGTCTTTATCTGCGAAAACAACCACTACGCGATGGGTACCTCGGTCGAGCGGACGTCCAAGACGCTCGATATCTACCGGATGGCCGATGCGTATGATATGCCCGGTGACACTGTCGACGGCATGAATCCGGAAACCGTTCACACCGCTATCGAACGTGCCGTAAAACGCGCCCGCGAAGGCAGCGGACCGACCTTCCTGGAAATTAAAACGTATCGCTACCGCGGCCACTCCATGAGCGACCCGGCCAAGTACCGGACCAAAGAAGAGGTAGAAGAATACCGTTCTAAAGATCCGATTGAGTTGGCCAAAAAGCGTATTCTGGACGATAAATGGGCAACCGAAGACGAACTGGAAGCGATCAACGACCGCATCAAAGACGTAGTTTCTGCTTCAGTCGAATTTGCCGAAAAAAGTCCCTGGCCTGATGACAGCGAACTCTACGGCGATATTTATGCCGAAGACGACTATCCATACATTATGGATTAAGGCATCCGGCCCCTCACTGCTTCTTACATTCGGAATCGCTGTTTCCGGAGCGTTCTACTCAACTTTCATACATTCGCTTTTTAGCTTCTTCGTATCTCAACATGGCCACTGTCCAGAACCCAACACCTACTCCACCTTCTCCCCGCAGCGTACCGGTTGTAAAACCCGAAGTCAGCACGTTCGACCGCCTTCAGTATAAATACGAGCAGAACAAGCGCCGGATCAACACTATTATTTCAGTGATTGCCCTGGTGATTGTAGCCGGTGTAGGCTACCGGATTTATACGGGCTCGCAGAATGAAAAAGCCGCTACCGCCGTGGCCTACGCCCAGCGGTATTTTGAATCGGACTCGGCCAACCTGGCCCTGAACGGTGATGGACAGCATGCCGGTTTTCTGAAAATCATGAAGCGGTATAGCGGCACCAAAACCGCTAATCTCTGTCATTACTACGCTGGTGTTTGCTACCTGAAACTCGGTGATTACCCCAACGCCATTAAACAATTACAGGATTTTGATGGCAAAGGCACTAACGTCGGTGGCGCTGCCAAGGGCGCACTCGGCGATGCCTATATGGAAACCGGCAAAACAAAAGACGCGATCAAAGCCTATGAAAGCGCCGCAGAAGAAAACAATCTGGTGCTGACGCCGCTGTACCTGCAACGCGCCGGTATGGCCTACGAAATGGCTAACCAGCCGCAAGACGCCATCAAAGCCTACAAGCGCGTACGCGATGCGTATCCTATGAGCCCACAGGCCCGCGACATGGATAAATATCTGGCCCGCCTCGGTTCGATCGACTAAATTTTTCAGAACACCTGTACAAGCGCCTGTTTTTCCGGAAACAGGCGCTGTTTTTTTAGCCTTTCCATCATGCCTTTACGACTGTTCCGGAATCTCATTGCCAGTTTTCTCGCACTCGTTGCAACGGGTTGTACATCGTCACTGTACCGCACACCTTCTACTGCCACACAGGCAGTCATCACACGTACTGTATTGCTGCCACAGATGCCATCCGGCTCGGCACTCGTTCGACAGAAAAACACCCTCTATATTATTTCCGATGATGCCCCCTATATGTATTCATACACGCTTTCGTCCGGTCAAACCGATAGCATTTGGATTCAGGCAACCAACAGTCGCCTGCACCGGATGCCGTGGCAGACCAAGCTGGATTTCGAAGCTGCGCTGACGGCTCCCTGGCAGGATAAGACCTATATTTTTGCATTTGGTTCCGGAAGCCTGCCCATTTACCGGGAATGGATTGGGGTGTACTCGCCAGAAAAAGAGCTTCCTCAGGAGCGGCACGATGCCCGGTCCCTGTATGCGCATCTGCGTCAGGTAGCCAATCTTCCGGAAAACGCATTCAATATCGAAGGTGCTGCACGAACACCCGATGGGGAGCTGATCCTGCTCAACCGGGGACGGCAACAACTATTCCGGATGCGCTGGACCGATTTTACAACCTGGCTCACGACTCGGAAGCTACCACCAGTAACGGTTCAGGAAACCCCAATTCCGGCTGAAGCTGCCTACACCTTTTCAGGCACGGAACCCCTCGACCACAATCAGTTGTTGTTTACAGCCTCCCTGGAAGCGACCAAAGACGCCAGCGCGGATGGCGCCATCGGGGGATCAGCTTTAGGCATCCTGGAGAAAGGAAAGCCAAACCGCTGGCAGGTAAAAACGTTCTGGCCGGTTCTGGATGCGTCTGGAAAGGTGGCGCTTGAAAAAATTGAAAGCGCTGTTCCACAGCCCGGAGACCGGACGGGACGGCGGTTTATCGCGCTGACCGATAACGATGACGGGCAAAGCAAGCTACTGTGGATCGAGCTCCGCTAGCAACCCGTAATCCGGATTTTACAGTTTTCCGGAACGGTTACCGCTTGTAGACCCGTGCAGCCGCTTCGGCACAACGTTCGCCGTCCATAGCTGCACTCACGATTCCACCAGCATACCCTGCCCCTTCGGCACAAGGAAATAGCCCGCGGATCTGCGGATGCTCCAGACTGTCTTTATCGCGTGGAATGCGAACCGGCGAAGAGGTCCGGCTTTCGGTTGCTACCAGCACCGCCTCCTGGGTATAATAGCCTTTCATCTTCTTCCCGAAAGTGCCAACGGCGCTCCGCAACGCATCATGCACTTCTTTAGGTAACACCTCCGCCATGGATACCGGCGTGATGCCCGGTGTATACGAGCAATCCGGCAATGTAGCAGATACTTTTCCGGAAGCAAAATCCGTCAGGCGCTGCGCCGGAGCAGTTAGGTTACTGCCGGCAGCAGTAAAGCACTGCTGCTCGACCATTTGCTGGTAGTCCATCCCCGCCAGCGGACCGGTAAAGCCATAACGGGCAAAATCATGTTCATCTACTGCTACAACGGTGCCGCTGTTGGCAAATGGATTGTTGCGCCGGCTGGGACTCCAGCCATTTACCACAACCTCACCGGGAGCGGTGGATGCGGGCGCAATGATGCCCCCCGGACACATACAGAACGAGAACACGCCCCGTCCGCCTTCCTGCGACACCAGACTGTAGCTGGCCGGTGGCAGGTATTCGCCCCGGCTGTTGCAATGGTACTGGACCTGGTCGATAATGGATTGCGGATGCTCGATGCGTACGCCGAGAGCATAGGGTTTTGCTTCGATCAAAATGTTGTTCTGATGCAGCATCCGGAAGATATCGCGGGCGCTGTGCCCCGTTGCCAGAATCAATTGCCGGCAGTCGATCTGCGTGCCGTCCTGAAGAACGATTCCGGAAACCGCATTGGCCGTCAGCCGGATATCGGTCATCCGCTTTTCAAACAACACCTCACCGCCACAATTCAGAATGGCCTCGCGCATGGCAGCGATGATGGCCGGCAGCTTGTTGGTGCCGATATGCGGATGCGCATCCACTCCAATACGCGGATCGGCCCCGAAGTGAATAAACAGACTCAGGATGCGCTCGATAGAGCCGCGTTTGTTGCTACGGGTATACAGCTTGCCATCCGAGTAGGTGCCGGCCCCGCCCTCACCAAAGCAATAGTTGCTGTCGGGATTCACGACGGCATTTCGGGTGAGTTGCGCCAGATCACGACGTCGTGCCCGGACGTCTTTTCCCCGCTCGATGATAATGGGCCGGATGCCCAGTTGCAGAAGTCGGAGGGCGGCAAATAATCCAGCTGGTCCGGCCCCGACAATGACCACGGGCCGCTCGTTGGACGACACCGTTTGCAGTTCCGGATCGAACGGTGTGGGTGTCAGGTCCTGTTCCGGACCCACAGCTACCTGTAAGATCATCTTTACACCGCTGCGAGACCGGGCGTCAATGCTGCGCTTCAGTACGCGGATACTATGCGTACTTTGAGGCGGAAAACCGCCTTCAGCAAGCGCGGCAGCACGCACCTGGAATTCATCGGCCGCCACTTCGGGCGAAAGACTCAGGGTGATGATTGTAGCAGCGGGCATGGGGAACGCAAAAATACCACAAGCGGGTTGTGTTGTGGTCTCGCGTGGAATCGGACCACGATCTGGAACCGGATTCTTACTACCCTTCTACAGGCTCCCGGCGACAATGCATAGCGAATTATTTATATACGATATGTCAGGCTGTCCTTCGATATGCTCAGGATAACACTGTTGAAGCCCGCATAAAGCAAGTCCAACTAATAGCCCTTCGACACGCTCAGGGTAACACCGCACACCGAAAGAAATAGTTGTGGAATTACCAAACTAATCAGACGGGTTATGCGCTACGACTTCATGTTGGTGAATTGCAAGGGCAGGTCCATGCTGGTCCTGCAGAGTTGAATCACGGCTTGGAGATCGTCGATTTTTTTGGCGGTGACGCGTACCATGGTGTCCATGATGGCTGCCTGTACCTTGAGACCGCTGTCTTTGATGATCTTCACAACTTTCTTGGCGTCTTCCTTGCTCAGACCGTTCTTAACTGAAATCGTTTTGCGCAGCACTTTTCCGGAGGGCTCAGCTTCTTTGGAGAAATCAAAGGCGTTGGCTTCGATGCCCTGCCGCATGGATTTGGTCAGGATGATATCTTCGGCCTGTTTCAGCTGCATATCGCTGGGCACCTCGAGCGAAATAGTCAGGTCTTTTTTATTCAGCTCGATTTTGGTGTTGGTGCCTTTAAAATCGTAGCGGTTTTCGATTTCTTTTTTGACAACGTTGATGGCGTTATCAAGGGTTTGCAGGTCTACTGTGGATTCGATATCGAAGGAAGGCATGCGGAGTCTGGTAAGCGGTGATGAGAGAGATACGAAAGTGAGAAATCAGGGAATATTGATGAAGGCAGATTTGAGCATCTGGGGAGTGGCCGTCCCGGATGGTTGCACCTGAACATTTTCGATAAACAAACGCCCGCCGTTGAGTGCCAGCGTCTGCAACAACGCAAACGCTTCATTCGGAAGGCGGGAGGATTTATCGCCGTCTTTCCGGTTGGTTACGGTAAACGGGCCAATGAGATCGCGGGAAGTTGAATCGCCAAAATTCGCACTCATTTCGAATGAAACCACGTTGAAGTTTCCTTCCGGAACGCTCAGAAACCGGGAAATGTAGATGCGGCTGGAAGCGACCGACTGATCGAGCTCCCGCTGAATGTCGGCACGGGTAAGGGTTTCCGGAACCTTACCGAAAATGAGGTATTTCGGAGTTTGTGCCTTCAGCGACGTAACGCCCAGAATTAAAACAAGCAGTAGAATCAAACGACGCATGGCGCTAAGATAATTAGAGTACGCAATCCGTTCACCAAAAGCGAGCCAGAATACCAAATCATGAAGGTGTGAGACTACATGTATACTTGATAACTAGTAATAAGCACCTTTTTAATTACATTTATTGGTTGCGGAGGAATTGAATGTTACTTTTGAATTTTTCAAGAATATATATAACAACCAATGAGATTACTTCTTTCCGTCGTGGCGTTTTTTATACCTATATTTTGCTTTTCTCAGGATAAGAAAATTAATACAACAAAAGGTCAACCCGAACTATCCATATCTTATGATATGGGTTGGTATGAGGCCCTTATGAATGGAAATATTATGGGTGCTATTTTTTATGACGATTTTTCATTTCATGATCAATCTAAAGAGGAAAGAATTCCTTATAGTCCTTACACACCATATTTAAAAGAGGCAAGCAATAAATATTGGTTGTTAAGGACCAATAGTAGTGATAGACCTTATGAAAGTGGGGTTTATAATAACAAGATGGAGATTCGTTTTTCAGGGTTAGGTGAGGGGTGGGCTTCCCTTTTGCATAATCCTATGTCCTTATCAAATAATGCCTTTGATATACGTCTGTTGATAGACAAGTCAGACAAATCAGTTTTTAGCGGTCTTTTTATAGGGTCAAGGAATAAAAATGATGGGATACATATTACACTGACAAACTGGAGTATGGATGAAGGATTTAATGGCTTAGGGTATGACTATTATGATGATGGAATAGTCAAAAAAAGCGAAACAATAAAAGACGTAAAACTCTATTCAAATTTAGATAACGAGATTCGTATAAAGAAGGAAGGCAAAGACATGACAGTTTATGTAAATGGGATGACTGCTTATCAAGCAGACATCGCTGATTTGAAAGACTACTCTACTATAGCTCTTTTAGCTTCAGGGAGAGAAGATAAAAATGTTGCAGTGTTCAAAAGCATCTACATAAATATAATGGAGGATGTATCTACATTTATCAATAAAAGCAATCAAAATACAGTAAAAATTAAAAAAGTAGGAAGCGTTTATTCTATTCCTGTTTCATTAAACGATGTTTTAAAAATAGACTTCATCTTCGATAGTGGTGCATCTGATGTGAGTATATCTCCAGATATAGCTCTAACTTTATTAAAGACTGGAACAATTAAAAAAGAAGATTGGCTGGAAGGAACCTTTTATAAGTTCGCTGACGGCTCAGTGGCAAAGAGTAAACGCTTTAAGCTACGTTCAGTGAAAATAGGAAATAAGGTTCTTAAAAATATAACTTGTAGCATATCAAATTCTATTGATGCTCCAATGCTCTTAGGACAAAGTGTTCTATCTAGGTTTGGTAGGTATACATTTGACAACAACAGACAGGTTTTAGTGCTTGAGTAAAAAACTAATTTTTTTACTCAACGGATTCTGGAATCTTGATTTTTGGGATAGTACCTTCACTTCATCTAACTCTTTATAATAGGTAAGGGTATTTGTTTACAGAGTAAATGCCTACCCGATCTTCTCCTCTACCGCCATCAGCTCTTCAAAGGTTTTTTCGTAGGCCGATTCTGCGGTTTGCTGTTGCTGTTGCAGGTTACGGTACTCGGCATCAAGAGTCGCAAACTTCTGACCGTCGGCGTAGGTATCCGGAAGGCCCAGCTGCGTTTCCAGTGCGGCTACTTTGGTTTTGAGGTCTGCCAGTTGCGCTTCCGTTTTCTCCAACGCTTTTTGCAGGCGGCTCTGGTCTTTGCGCAGGCTGCGCAGCTCTTCATCACTCCGCTTCGGCTTTTCCGGCTTCGGCTCGGGCTTCTTTTCCACCTTCACGGGCTGGGCCGCTTTTTCCAGTTGCAGCCGCTTTTCGCGTTCGGTTTTATACACCACCCACTCGTCGTAGCTTCCGGAAAACTCCGTGACTTTCCCGTCGATAATCTCCCAGATTTTATTGGCTGTCTGCTGGATAAAATACCGGTCGTGCGAGACGGTAATGAAGGTCCCTTCATACTTATTGAGAGCTTCGATCAGCATTTCCACGCTCTGCATATCCAGGTGGTTGGTCGGTTCATCGAGCAGCAGGAAGTTGCTGCGGGCAGCAATCACCTTGGCCAGCGACACCCGTGCTTTTTCGCCTCCGGAAAGCACTTTGATCTTTTTGAACACATCGTCGCCGGCAAACAAAAAGCAGCCCAGCAGGTTGCGCAGTTCCATCTCGGTTTTACCACTGCCGCTGCCTTTCAGCTCTTCCAGCAAGGTATCTTCTACATTCAGGCTTTCGAGCTGGTGCTGGGCGTAAAAGCTTTCTTCCACGTTGTGACCGCCTTTGCGTTCTCCGGAAAATTCTTCGGCACCGGCAATGATGCGCAGCAGGGTGGATTTCCCTTTACCATTGGCACCGACTAAGGCAATCTTATCGCCGCGCAGGATCTCGGCCGACGCGTTTTTCAGAATGTCATTGGCTCCGAATGACTTGTCAATATGGCGCAGTTCGGAAATGATTTTGCCGGGGGTAACGGCCACGTCGAAGTTGATGTTCATCCGGGCCACACTGGTATCGGCCGCTTCAATCCGGTCGAGCTTATCGAGGCGTTTAATGGCGCTCTGGGCCTGGGCAGCCTTGGTGGCTTTGGCCCGGAACCGTTCGATAAACCGCTCCTGCTGCCGGATGTACTCCTGCTGGTTTTCAAAGGCGCGCTGTTGCAGATCCATCCGCAGTACCTTCTCTTCTTCAAAAAAGGTGTAGTTGCCGCTGTACGGCACCAAATCCCGCTGGAATACATCTACGATCTTGGTGACCATTCGATCGAGGAAGTACCGGTCGTGACTTACGATCACGACACTGCCGGGATACCCGATCAGGTAGCGTTCCAGCCATTCGATCGAAGGCAGATCCAGGTGGTTGGTCGGTTCATCAAGTAGCAGCAGGTCGGGCGCCTGAAGCATCAGTTTGGCAAGCAGCACCCGCATCCGCCAGCCTCCGGAAAACTGATTATAAGGGCGTTGCAGATCGGCGGTGGTAAAACCCAGCCCTTCCAGTACTTCCGCAGCACGGTGTTCCATCTCGTACCCGCCGGCCATCTCGAAATCATGCAACAGGTGACTGTATTTATCCAGCAGCGCAGCATCTTCCGGAACGGTTTCCAGTTTTTCGAGCACTGCTTGCATCTCGTCTTCCAGCTCTTTGGCGCGTTCAAACGCCGTCATCCCCACAGCGAGGATGCTTTCGTCGGTCGAAAACGACAACAGATCCTGGTTGAAGAATCCGATGGTGACATCTTTGGGCTTGTTGATCGAACCGCCGTTAGGCTTGTACTGGCCGGTAATCAGGCGTAGCAGTGTGGATTTACCGGCGCCGTTGGGACCGACGAGGCCGATGCGCTCACCGGTCGAAATTTGCCAGGACACGTCTTCGAGCATCGTGCGGGCACCAAAGGAAAACGTTACATTTTGAAGAGAAAGCAGCATAACAGGAGCGCGAAATTACAACACGCTCCGAAGCCGATCTTTGCCGCAATTTTGTTCTTCCTGATTATTTAGTATTCCTGACTCCAAATGCGCTTTGCCCTCGACGTCCGCTATGACGGAATGGCCTTTCACGGCTCCCAGATTCAGGGAGCGTTGCCAACCGTACAAAAGGCGCTGAACGACGCGCTGACGATGCTGTTCCGGAAACCGGTGGAAACCTTTGGCGCCAGTCGCACTGATGAGGGCGTTCATGCACTGTCCAATTTTTATCATTTTGATGCACCGGAGCTTCCGAAGCAGCTTCAGTATCGGTTGAATGCCGTGTTGCCTCCGGCACTGTCGGTCAACGGACTGTATGAGGCCCGGAATCCGGACTTTAATTGTCGGTTTGATGCCCTTTCACGGCAATACCGCTACCGGATTTATGCGCATAAGAATCCATTTTTAAAAGACCGTGCGTACTTCTACCCATACGCAACTAATCTCAGCCTGGCGGCTTTAAACGAAACGGCGGCGCTTTTGAAACGCCACACGCATTTCGAAAGTTTTTGTAAGCGGACCACCAATATGCACAGCTTTAAATGCACCATCCATGAGGCCTACTGGGAGCCGCAAGGAGAAGAACTGCATTTTGTAGTCCGGGCCAACCGGTTTTTGCGCGGCATGGTCCGGGGGTTGGTCGGCACCCAGTTGCGCGTCACCAAAACCGGTACATCGCTTTCGGATATTCTGGCAGCCAATGACTGTCGCCGGGCCGATTTTGCAGTGCCCGGTCATGGCCTGTATCTGGAAGAAATCCGTTTTGGGGAAGACGCGCTGATTCAGTTGGAAGACGTCCGATAAAGGAAGGGTAAAATTTTTTATGAGGCAGAACCATTTACAGATGTTGACGTAATAGCTCGCTTAATGCTTCGGGCTTTGTCAAGGTCATTAAATGTCCGCCCCCTTCAATGACAAAATCACAGTCTACACTTGCAATTGGTAGTATCCGATCGCTTGTTCCATGAATATGGAGCACGTTTGGTGGTACAATGTGGTTCTTCCAATGCAGAAGCTGATTGATTGCCCATTTAAGGAATTGAGGTGATGTATCAGCCAGAATCTGCTTTAGTAGTTTTTTATCGGCAATGGACTCAGCGCCGAAAGCCCAGTTGGTTATCCGGTTAGATGGTTTAAGCAGAGTTGCCGGAACCAATCTGTGTAGGTTCAGCAATCCAATAAGCCGATAATAGAACGGAAGCTCCTCCCGGGTTTTGACAGAGGCTATCAGCATTAGCTTTTCTACCGGGATATGTTTCGCTATCTCTATTGCCACCACACCTCCAAATGATAGCCCCACCAAAATAGGACGGGTGACCGGAATGTTGGCCGCTATCCGAGCAGCGTATGCCTGAATGGATTCCGCTTGTTCCGGAACCTCCCATTTTACAAAAGTTACGGGGACACCAAAATGGAGCTTTTGAAACACGCGTTCATCTGCACCCAAACCGCTCAACACATAAATAGGTTTTTCCATGAGCCGCTGGTTTAGATAAACTACAATTGATTTGTTCAGTTGGCTTCGTACAGTTCATTCAACGCACCGGCAATGATGTCAATACATTCATCCAGCTGCTCCCGGGTGATGACCAGTGGCGGTGCAAACCGAATTTTGTCGCCGTGAGTCGGTTTGGCCAGCAGGCCTCTGTCCCGCATCCGTAAACATAAATCCCAGGCCGCTTCCGGATCAGTGGATTCTACGACAATCGCATTTAGCAAGCCTTTGCCACGCACTTCTTTCACCAGCGGACTATTCAGCGCCCGGATTCCGTTCCGGAAATACTCACCCAAGGTAGCGGCGTTTTCAGCCATTCGCTCATCCAGAAGCACCTGAAGGGCTTCAATCGCCACTTTACAGGCCAGCGGATTGCCGCCATACGTCGACCCGTGCTCACCGGGCTTGATGGTCATCATGATTTCATCATCCGCCAGTACCGCAGACACGGGCAGCATCCCACCACTCAATGCTTTCCCCAGGATCAAAATATCGGGGCGTACGTTTTCATAGTCGCAGGCCAGCATCTTACCGGTCCGCGCCAGTCCGGTCTGGATTTCATCGGCGATAAACAGCGCGTTATGCTGCCGGCACAAGTCGGCAGCACCTTTCAGATAGCCGTCATCTGGAACCATCACGCCGGCCTCACCCTGAATGGGTTCTACCAGAAAGGCACAGACCTGCTTATCCTGTAAGGCTTTTTCCAATGCAGGCAGGTCGTTGTATGGAATGGTATCGTAGCCCGGCACGAACGGACCAAAATCCTTGCGCGCCGACGGATCGGTGCTGAATGAAATCACGTTGATGGTGCGACCGTGAAAGTTTTGGGTGCAGGTCAGAATCCGCGCCGAATTTTCCGGAAGTCCTTTGATCTGGTAAGCCCAGTGGCGCGCCAGTTTCAGCGCCGTTTCCACCGCCTCAACCCCGGTGTTCATCGGAAGTACCTTGTCATAGCCAAACAACTGCGTGATGTACTGCTCGTACTCACCCAGCACATCGCTGTGAAAAGCACGGGACGTAAGCGTCAGTTTGCCGGCCTGTTCTGTTATGGCTTTCACCAGCCGCGGGTGACAGTGGCCTTGGTTGACAGCTGAGTATCCGGACAAAAAATCATAGTAGCGCCGGCCGTCAACATCCCACATAAACACGCCCTCGCCGCGCTCCAGCACCACCGGCAACGGATGGTAATTGTGCGCGCCATAACGCTCTTCAAGATCAATGTACTGTTGGGTATTGGAGGAAACAGAAGCGGCTACAGGAGTCATGCCGGCAAAGGTAGGTCAGCCCGCCGGGTCGACAGGAGTTCCGGCCCGGCTGCGGACCAGTGTTTGCCTTAAAAAGACCATCGCCAGCAGCAGCAGAACCGTTCCGGAAACAATCAGTTCCGAGGCGGCCGTCCAGCCCAGCGTCTGGCTCAGGTAAAAGGGAACCGCGCCTGCGATACCAGCGCCTCCAAATTGAACAACCCAGGTCTTAAGCGGAAACAGAAGTGCCGGAGACAAGCCTGTTTTCTGAACAGTCTGCCAGGTATAAAAACCGGCCAGCAACACGGTTGCAATCGTAAAAGCCAGTGCAATTCCGGGCAGCCCCATGATCGGATACAGCACCAGCGCCAGTCCGATAGCAATGATTAAATCGAAAAATGCCCCAATCGTAATAACAGCGCCCAACCGCAGATGCTGCAACAATGCTGAAAAAGGATATGCGCGCAGTGGCAGCGCGCAGGTAAACACCGCGAATACCGGAGCGGCCTGTGGATACCGCCCTGCAAAAACCAGTTCAAACACAGCGTCCCGCCCCAGTAACAGCCACCAGAACATGGGAAAGACCAACGCCCCCAGTAAGGCTCCGGAAAGCCGCAGCCAGTGCGCTTTTTGATGCAGGCTGGCGCCCTCCCGGCCATTGGATGCATGAAGCAGTACATTTCCGGAAGCAGCTCCCAACAAAGCCGGCAAGAACGGCACCTCTTGTGCGCCGTTGAAATAAATCGCCGAACGGGCAGGCGACGTCAGTAGGCCCAGCAATACTTTATCGAGCATCCGGGACGACTGTTGAATCAGATCGGTCAGCGTCAGATGCAGCCAGATTTTGCGGGACCTAATGGGTGCTACAGCCGTTTGCGTCCGGAATACCTGAAGCACCCATACGCCCAGTACCCCTGCGCGTAGCAACGCCAACAAGCCAATGCCTTCAAACAAAGCCGTTAGGGAATGTGTATGCTCCGGCAGCAGCAACCAGTGAATGGGCAGAAACAGGCCGGCAAAAAGGACGTTTATAACGAGCAGGCGATTTAGTTTCCGGAACGAAATCAGAATGGATTCCAGTACCAGGCCACAGGTCCAGACCAGCAAAAAAACAGCGGGTATCCAACCCGGAAACAGCAGTCGCTCCCAGTAACTGAACAGCGCACAGCACCCCAGATTTACGACTCCAAACAAACTTAGCTGCCGGATGCTCAAATGCTTCCAGAACCCGGTTACTTCCGGTGGCGACAGCAGCAGGAAAAAAGACGGCAGCCCTAACGTCGTGAAGGTGCTCAGAAGTCCATACCGCACCCAGAAATTCTGATACTGTCCATACAACTCCTGCGGAAGCCGGCGGGCATAGAGCACCATGACCACCAGAACAGCCGCAGCAGGCAGTGCCCGCACTAAAAACAGTTTGCTGCCCTGGCTGGCAAACTGTTTATTGGTATTTCCGTTGGGCTGCGACATGGCAGGCAGCTGGCTCCAGCTGTTTAAGAACACGGGCCGGATTGCCACCGAGCACCTGGTAGCCTTCCGGAAAACTTTTCGTTACCACAGCACCGGCACCCACAATGGTAAAATCGCCCAGGTGCACGCCCGGCAGAATGACTGCGCTCATCCCGATCCAGCAACATTTGCCCAGAATAATAGGCGGCGCGGCCACCCGTCGGTCGTTATCCAGGAAATCGTGGTTGGCCGATATCAGTCCGACATTGGGGCCGATATTGGTAAAATCGCCAACCTCGATGCCATTATCGGCATTGATATATACACCCGGCGAATCGCCCGGAAAGGTGCCGATCCCAATCCGCAGTTTAGACGGATTGTGAATGGTGGCGGTATAATGCACCGGATACGAAACACCGGCATTCTGGCGCAGCAGTTTCCGGAAAATGAAATCCAGAAGCCGGAAGCTTTTGCTGTAGTTCATATCCGGAACGTGGCAGTTTAGATTTTTTCAGTTCCTTCGCCCGGACCGTTGGCGCGCTGGGTAGAGCGGTAGTGGTAAAACAGCGCACCGGCAATCAGCAGGAACAAGGCAATACTTGCGATAGCCGACAGCATATTGCCGGTTTTGAACGACTGGGGTTCGAACCGGAACTCAATTTTGTGATCACCGGCCGGGACTTTGATCGCACGCAGAATATAGTTGGCCCGTACCATTGGGGTTTCAGCACCATCTACAAATGCGTTCCAGCCTTTATCGTAATAGATATCGGAGAATACTGCCAGGCCGGCCTGTGCGTTGCGCGACTGGAATTGTAACTCGTTGAGGCCGTATTGTGTCAGGCGGATCGAGGCACTGCTATCCGTCTGGAACGTTCCGGAACCCACTGTTTGCTGGAAAGGTTGTGCCCGGATCACGGCTGTGGTCCGTGGATTCCAGGAAGCACCCGGCGCCAGCTGTGCCGTATCGCCCAGTTTGGCTCCGTTCATCGCCAGCATCTCTTCATCCGCACTGTTGACATACTTCACATTGTTTACAAACCAGGCATTGCCCAGCGCATCGGCATTGGCCATCACCTGTGGCTGTCCGTTGGGACCGGCGGTGATAAAATATTTGGTGTTGAGCATATTCAGCACCCCGGCATTCAACCCTTTTTGCGGGGTCAGGTGAATATCGATCAGATCCTGGTAGCTTTCCATTTTGGCCGGGCTGTAACCGCCCACCAGCTTGTGGAAGTACGCCGGAACTGCATCGTTGTAAGGATCACGGGTGAGGTCGAATACCCGGAAATACGGGTCTTTATCCGCCAGAATCTCCTGATCGACCGGACGGGGTGCAAACAGAGCTTCGGCCTGGCCGGCGTCTTCGTAATTGCTTTCGTTGAGGTAGCGCTTGCCCACCAGTTGCAGATCTGCAAACGTCAGCACCGCCAGCACAATCATAGTGACGGTAAGGGTGATCCGGTTTTTAAGGAATGCCCAGAGGACTGCTGCTGCTGCCAGAATAAAGAAGGCCGAACGCAACCCACTGTTACGGGCCATTGCGGCACGGTCTTCCCGGATCAGACTCTGCAATTGTGGTGGTAACTGTGCATCGGAGGTCGCATTGCTAAAATCAAAGAACGCGGCTCCGCCAATGCCCAGCAGCAGCGCCAGACCGCCCGTGATGCCGGCAGCAAGTTTGACCGCTTTCCAACGCTTTTGCGCATCGGTTTCCTGAAGCAACTGGTGCAGGCCCCAAACGCCTACCACCGGAAAAATCAGTTGTGGGATCACCAGTGCCATCGAAGGCGTCCGAAAATTCTTCAGCAGCGGCAGGTGGTCAAACAGGAAGTAGTTGAAGCCCGGCAGGTTTTTACCAATCGACAGGATGATTCCAAACAGCGCGGCAGCGGCCAACGCCCATTTCATTGGATTCCGGATGATGATCATCCCGAGCACAAACAAAAAGCAGATGATCGCTCCCAGATATACAGGTCCCGACAGAAACGGTTGCGGTCCCCAGTACGACGGCAGCTTTTCATATTGAGGTCCTACGGCTTCAGAGGTTTCCGGAAGGCGTTCGGCATCTTCGCTGGAGGCACCGCCATAGAGATCCGGAATCAGCAGGGTAAACGTTTCTGCAATGCCCTGGCTCCACCGGAAAGCATATTCTTTATCAAGACCGCCTTCTTTTTTAGCACCGCCGGCTTCTTTGTTGAGGGTCAGCTCGCTTTTGCCGCCCCGCATGGTGTATTTGTTGTACTCCTGTGTGGGCAGAATGCCGACCGCATTGGTGGCAATCCCCAGAACGGCCATCACGGCTGCCAATATGCTGGCTGTAAAAAAACGTTTCAACTGACCTTTCCGCACCGCATCAACCAGATATCCAATGGCGGTAAATACCAGTATCAGTCCCATGTAGTAGACCACCTGATAGTGCCCGGTCAGCACCATTAACGCCATCGCCGACGCAAACAACGCGCTGCCACCGAGCCATTTTCCACGATACAACAGGATAAAGCCTGCCAGTACCAGCGGCATCCAGCCAATTGCCACCATTTTGGTTTCGTGGCCGGCGGCAATGATCACGGGGTTATACGTTGCAAAGGCAAACCCAACCGCTCCCAGCAGTCCCAGCCAGCGATTCATCCGTAAGACTTGGCTGAGCGCGTAAAAACTGCCCATAGCCACCAGAAAGAAATTGGCCGGTTTTGGCAACAGATGATTTAGAAAATCAGCCAGGCTGGCGAAGTACGCACTGGTTTTGGCGAGATAGATGAGATAGGTCGGGTTGCCACCAAACATGCTGTTGGTCCACAGCGGCACCTGACCGGTTCGTTCATAGTATGCTCTGGCTTCCTGGCTCATGGCCCGCCAGGATACAATATCGTGTTGGGACAGCACCATCCCCTGCAACGCCGGATAGGCAATAATCAGCGCCAACAAGGCCATAATGCCGACGATGACCAGATGAGGAGTCCAGTTCTTAAAATTGAGAGCAGCCATATAATGTTTCAGAGATGCACAAACATAAGAACCAGAACGGGCAGAATCGTCAGAATGACACGAACGATTTCATTCAGAAGGCAGTTTTTCTGAATCCGGCCCCTAAAGTTCCGGAACGTCCCTGCCCACGCCTCCGGCTCTTCACAACACATTTATGTTTTCAAAACTGTACGGACGGGTTCTGACAACGTATCCGGGTCCGCCTTATTAGCAGCTCAAAACGCGAACACGTTCTGGAAAGAACATTCCGGAACGTGTTGCATCGGCAGGAAGCCAACTCTGGTTTAGGGATGCAGGGCGGGACTTACAAGGTTTCTTTCAGCCAGTCAAAAAACGTACGCTGCCATACCAATGCATTTTGCGGTTTCAGTACCCAGTGATTTTCATCCGGCAGATACAGCATCCGGGATTTCAGCCCCCGGAGTTGTGCCGCCTGAAAGGCCTGTTGGCCTTGTTCGATCGGCACCCGGAAGTCGGTTCCACCTTGGATGATCAGCATCGGGGTATTCCACTTGGCGACAAAATTGCTGGGCGAAAACTGCTCATAGGTTTTAGCGTTGCGCTTGTCCCAGTACGGTCCGCCGAGATCCCAGTTGGCAAACCACAATTCTTCGGTAGTGCCATACCAGCTTTTCAGATCAAACAAGCCATCGTGTGCGATAAAGGTTTTGAACCGGCCGGCATGCATGCCGGCCAGCATATACACACTGTAGCCGCCATAGCTGGCACCTACACATCCCCGGCGATCTTTATCTACATAGGTTTCTTCGCTTACGTCATCAATTGCGGCGAGATAATCGCGCATCGGCTGACCACCCCAGTCTCCGGAAATAGCTTCGTTCCATTGCGTGCCCCAGCCTGGCATACCCCGGCGGTTGGGCGCCACTACGATATAGCCCTGTGCGGCCATCAGCTGGAGGTTCCAGCGAAACGAATAAAACTGCGTCAGGGCACTTTGTGGACCGCCCTGGCAGTATAAAAGGGTGGGATATTTTTTGGCCGGATCGAAATCCGGCGGATACACCACCCAGACGCCCATGTCTTTCCGGTCGGTAGTACGCACCATCCGCAGCTCGGTCCGGCTGGGTTTAAGGCCGGCGTAGATCCGGTCGTTTTCGTGGGTAAGCGGCTGCATATCGCCGGTCTGCAGGCTTACTTGGTAGAGTTCAGCAGCATGGTTGAAATCATTGCGGCTTACAATCAGCTGGTCGCCCAACTGCCCGATGAGTCCGGAAATATCAAATTCCCCGCTGGCAATCTGCCACGGTTCTTTGCGTCCGCCGTCTGTGGCTTTCACTTCAAACAGACGCTCGGTACCCCGATACGGTGCAATAAAATAAATGGTATTCTGATCGTCGCCCCACAGAAAGGATGCAGTGCTTTCGTCAAACGATCTGGACAGTTCTACCGGCGCACTACGCGATCCGTCCGGGGCCAGATTCATGACCATCAGCCGGTTTTTATCCGCTTCAAAGCCATCACGGGCCATACTTAGCCAAGCTAGTTTACTTCCTTCTTTGTTGAAGGAAGGCGCTACATCATAGCCTTTGTTGGCAGCGGTCCAGTTTTCGGTTTTTCCGGAAGCCAGGCGATAGAAGTACAGATCGGTATTGGTGCTTTGTGCATAGGCTTTTCCGGCCTTCATTTTGGTTACAAACAAAATGCCGGTGCTCTGCGGGTGCCACACAAAATCGCTGGCGTCCCCGTGAGGCTTGGTCGGACAATCGTACGGCATACCGGCCATCAGGTCTACCGCAGTTCCGGAACCTTTACGATCCAGCAGAAACAGATGGCTGTAGCTGCCGTCTTCCCAGGTGTCCCAGTGACGGTTATTCAGATCATCGAATATATAAGCAGTTGTTTTGGGAAGGTCTTTCCAGCGGTCTTTCCCCAAGATCGGCTGTACCAACACGTCGCGGGTAAAGGCTACATACCGGCCATCAGGCGATACTTTGATATTCTCGGCATCTGTCAGTCCGCCGGCGTACGGTTCCCAGGTCTGACCTTCGTCTCCGGATCGTACGAGTGCGTCTTTATCTACGGCAAACCAGCCCTGTGCCTCACGGCTGATCACGTCTTTGGTGGATTTGGCTTCAGTTCGCTGCCCGGTTTGCAGGTTCAGCCAGTACTTTTTGGTAGCGCTTTTCTGCGTAGCCATATTGATATGACGAACGCTGTACAGCACCGACCGGCCATCGGGCGATAGGCCTTCTCCCGATACGCGACCCAGGCTCCAGAGAAGCTCGGGGGTCATTCGGTCAGCACCGGTCTGGGCGCGGGTGGTTTTGGATGTTGCCAAGAGTGAAGTCGCAAAAAAAGCGAGATAGAAAAGACGTTTCATGAGCAGCGGCTAAAGATAGCGCACCTTACTCAGCATCTTTCCAGTCTACCACATTCTCCCAACCGGCTTTCAGCTGAATGGTATGGTCGAGCGGATACACCCGTTCCGGTTGCTGGCCGAGCAGCAGATTACCGGCGTCCCAGATTCCGTTTCGGTTGCGGTCATCCAGTATTCGCAGCGTATAGGTAGCAGGCAAGAGCCGGCGCAGCCGAATACTTGTATCGGTTACCGGAGCGGAATAAATCCGGGTAGTTCCATCCTGCAGCACTTGTAACACATAGTTGGACCCCCGATAGCGCGCAGGCAGGTGAATGTCCATCGATGCATAATCTTCGTCCGTTTTGGTCCGGAAGATCCATTTGCCGGGTTCAGCATCGCGCTTACGGATATCCTGCACAAAGCCTTTTTGCAGGCGCAACGTATAAACGGTATTGGGCTTCCAGTCGGTACTGAGCAACAATATCTTGCTATTAGCGCTGTCCGGGGTTGCACGAACCTGGGTTTCGAGGGTGATACCGGCGCTGTCGAGACTTAAAAATATCCGGGTTGGCTGTACGGTGCCAATGCGCTCGTTCAGCTGGATCTTCAACGGCTCAGTCAACGGTCCGGTCCGGCGTTGCAGATTGCCGGTATCCACCCCAACGGTATAGCGCAGGTCTTCTTTCTGACGGGCATCGGTTTCGGCTTTGTCGCCACCGCCAGCAGCTGGTGGGGCGCTGGTGCTGTCTTTTCGGGAAGCCGTATCCGTCTCCACGAAGCTGTACAGCGTAAGCCTGGTCGTATCGCTGGTAGTAGCCTGATAGGTCTGGCTGGTAAACCCGATTCGTTCGGCCGCACCATCGAAGATCAGGTTGGTATTTTTATCGCCGAGAGCAAACACCCGGAACGTCCGGTCGGGCAGTCCATCAAACCGAAAGCGTCCGGCGGCATCCGTCCGGGCAACATACATCGGTTTACGCGTGAGGATGCTGCTATCAGTGCTTTGGGCAGCTTCGTAGAGCACAACCTGCACGGCGGTATCCGGGGTTCCGGTTGCGGCATCCATCACACGTCCGGAAAAACGCAGGCTGTCGAAGTAGCTGCCGGTAGAGAAGGTATAGGTAAACGGCGGGAACGGATTTTCTTCGTGCAGATCGCGGATGGCCGCCCCCAGCGAGAGGCGGTAGGTGGTATTCGGTTGCAACAGCGTATCGGGCAGCGTGATAACCACGCGACGCAGATCACTTTCTGCCGTGGGATTCTGGGCCAGCAGCGGGGAGAGCTGAAGCTGTGTGGCCACATCGCGCAACACGATGTATTCATCAAACCGCAGCTCTATTTTTTTAGGCCGGATTCCCGTTCCGGAATCAGCGGGTAGGATACTGAGGAGCCGGGGCGCGAGCGTATCTTTTGGTCCGCCGGAAGGCGGCAGAATATTGGCGCAGCCACTGAGCAGACCGCCCAGGCAACAGCACAAAATCCAAACGGCGAGCACACGAAAACCCATTGCACTGCAAGATAGGACTGGAACGGTGGTTGGCTGCTTCCGGAAGCAAAACGGTTGGGTAAAGCCTACTTAACCCCCCCCGCCGAAGCCCGAAGAATACCTGAGGGCATAAAATTAGAATAAATTTTCCCGTATCGCTTCCGATACCTTTGTATGACCTGTGAGCCACTTTAAAACTCCCCATTCTGTCTGATGAAACTGCCTATTCTTTTTGCTGCGCTCGTTGTAGCCAGCGGTTGCGCGCGCAAGCCCACTGCCCAAACGGCCCTGCCACCCTCCCAATCGCAAGCCAACGCCTCTATTTATGAGTACCGGGTAGACGGTCTGGAAGGCGGCACCATCAATTTTGCTGATTTTAAAGGCAAGAAAATCCTGGTGGTCAACACAGCCTCCAAATGTGGCTACACAGGTCAGCTGGGTCTTTTGCAAACGCTGTACGAGCAGAAAAAAGACAAACTGGTTATTGTTGGATTTCCGTCCAACGATTTTGCCAACCAAGATCCCGGAAGCAACGACGAAATTGCTGCCTTCTGCCAGAAAAATTATGGCGTAACCTTTCCGATGGCGGCCAAGGTTTCGGTAAAAGGCAAAGAAATAGCTCCTGTGTACCAGTGGCTGACCAACAAAGATCTCAACCATTATGAAGCCTCTACGGTGAAATGGAACTTTCAAAAGTATCTGATCGACGAGCGCGGACAACTGGTGGCTATGTTTGAAGCCGGCGTGCCACCGGATGCACCGGAAGTCCTCGAGGCCATCAACAAGTAATAGTCCTGATTCCGGAACATCAAAAAGCCCTGACTTGATATAAGTCAGGGCTTTTTAAATGAAGTGGATTGCTTACCAGCGGCGGGGGCCTCTGTGCATGTGGTAGCGTCTGGCCGGCGGCTGTGCATGCCAGTTGCGACGGTAGTAGCCACGGTTGTTGTACATCCGTGGATGATTCCTCTTATACCGGTAGATACTGCGCGGATTCTGGCCAATGTAGGCGCCGTTGGGAGCATAATAGCTGCCATGGTTCCGGGTAAATCCGCCCCGGTACCGTACCGGTCCATGCCGGTGACGAGGTCCATACCCTCGGGCCTCTGCCTGACTGCTGGCGAAGGTCATTAATACCGCTGCAAGAGCGACGAACAAAAACTTTTTCATGTGCTTAAAGTGATTTTCAGGGTTAAGACCGCAGGTGAAGATCAGAGTTTAAGGGGCCGTCCGGCCCAGCGAATCAGAGTACCGGATTTCCTGCCAGCTTCGACCGGGCGGCGGAGCCGGTACTATTTTGATCCCGATTTTATGCCGCTGTTTTTTGGATTGCCGCTCTGATTCCGGAAGCCGAATGGCGGCGGTGTCAATCTGCGGGCGCTGGGATGCCGGCAGCACCACCACCGATTGGGTATCGGTCATGCGGGGTCGGCTGGATGGACGGGTCTGGGCCAGGGCGCTTAGGCATCCGCTCAACGCGAACACCAGAAGCAGGGATTTCCGGAAAGGCATGAACTCTTTTTTCCTGAACCGTGTTTCAAAAACCCTACCACTGACCAGTCTTACGACGCTGCGCCCATCCGGAACGGACTTCAGCAAAGGCCTGTACGGTGGGCTGGGCTGCTGGCTGTTGGTTCCATACGTGTGCAGCGAGCAGGGCTGCGATTTCCGGAACGTCGGCAGCCTCATCGTATAATTTTTCCGGGGTGAAATACTTGGGTATAAATCCGGTATCGAACTGGCCTTCTCGGAATGCCGGCTGCCGGAGGGCCCAGGCTCCAAAGGGCAGCGTAGTCTGGATGCCTTGAATCTGATACTCTTCGATGGCCCGCAGCAGTCGTTCAATGGCCTGCTCACGGGTAGGTCCCCAGGCAATCAGTTTGGCGATCATCGGATCATAATAGATCGGAATTGGTGCCCCTTCTTCATACCCATCATCTACACGTATACCGGGGCCTTTCGGCGTCTGATAGCGTTCGAGGGTACCGGTATCCGGCAGAAAATTATTGGCCGGGTCTTCCGCGCACACCCGGAGTTCGATCGCATGGCCGCGGATGGTCAGATCTTCCTGTTTAAACGGCAGCGGATGCCCTTCGGCAACCCGGATTTGCTCCTGGACCAGATCCAGTCCGGTGATCTCTTCCGTCACACAATGTTCGACCTGCAGGCGGGTGTTCATCTCCAGGAAGTAGTAGTTCAGGGCATCATCTACCAGAAACTCGACCGTACCGGCACCGCTGTAGTTACAGGCTTTGGCCACAGCCACGGCGCTTTCGCCCATCGCCTGCCGGACAGCAGGCGTCAGACAGGAAGACGGGGCTTCTTCGATGAGCTTCTGATGGCGGCGCTGTACGGAGCATTCCCGCTCAAACAAGTAGACGCAATTGCCATGATCATCGGCCAGAATCTGAATTTCAATGTGTTTTGGATTGGCTACGTAGCGTTCCATAAACACGTCGTCATTGCCAAAGGCAGAGGCAGCTTCGCTTTGCGCCATCCGGATGCCTTCTTCCAGCTGTTCCGGAACGTCCACAACCCGCATGCCTTTTCCGCCTCCACCCGCTGAGGCTTTTACCAGCAGCGGATATCCAGTGATCTCGGCAATCCGGTGTGCTTCCTCAATGGACTGGATGGGCTGATCGGTTCCTGGAACCATAGGAACCCCAAAGGCTTTGGCAGCCTGTTTTGCACCGATTTTAGAGCCCATAGTGCGAATGCTATAAGCCGAAGGGCCAATGAAACGAAGTCCGGCGTCGGAAACCGCCTGGGAAAAATCGGCGTTCTCACTCAAAAAGCCATAGCCCGGATGGATGGCGTCGGCTCCGGTAGCCACTGCGGCAGCAATAATCTTTTCAATAACCAGGTACGACTGATTGGAAGGAGCCGGACCAATGCATACAGCCTCATCGGCATAGCGGACAAAAGGCATGTTGCGGTCGGCCTCCGAAAATACCGCTACGGTTTTGATACCCATGTCCCGGGCGGTACGCATTATACGGAGGGCAATCTCACCCCGGTTGGCAACAAGAATCTTATGAATCATTTCGAATGGATCGCACTAGGCGCTGGAAAATTAAAGAAATTGAACGGGCTTTTTCTCAGGAAGGAACCGAAAAGCGTTTTCAGTCGTGTCGTAAGAAACTGAAGTGTTTTCCGGAAACGTACTGGTCCGGTGAAGCATCGGTTTCGATCCGGTACCGCCGAACGCGCGATCCTTTATTCTTCGCTGGTAAGGGTTGCGCCTTTGCCATACTTGACAAATGCCCAGAGATAAATAACACGGGAAATCCGCATCAGCCAGGGCTGCAACAGAATGAGCAAACCAATGGCTATACCCAGGAAAATAAAAACGCTGTTATCCTTATACGAAAAGCCGTAGGTAAACGCGAAAATGACAGCGAAAATGGCCAATAACCCTACCGTTAATCCATAAGAAACATACCCAGTCCCGTAGTAAAAACCTACTTCCAGCTCCATTTTCTGACCGCAGACGGGGCATCGCTCCGGCATATCGAGCATGTGCTTCAGCGGAAAAAAGCTGCGTTGGGTAAACATGCGTCCTTTGCGGCAGTTGGGACATTTCATTCCCAGCAGCGCGGGCAATGCAGCAGGTTGGGTAGTCGGCATGCAGGCAAAGGTAGGCCGAGCAGTGTTCCGGAGTCCTAGTTAAGCTTATAAAAGCATTGTTCACCGGCTACACCGCCACCGTATTCCAGCACCAATTTGTCGTTTACCATAATATAGGTACAGCTATCGTTATAACAGCGTTGCTGACTATCCGGAATGTGCTCATTAAACACATCGAATGAATACATCCCCAGTCCGCTTCTGTGAAAGTTGATTTTGGTTGGTTCTCCGCTTACAACGCCAATGCAGCCGGCTGCATCCAGTTTTGCTTTCAAATCTCTCAGCGTTTCGTCAGTCCAACCCAGGTTTTCCAGGACACTGTCGGCTGCCTTGCTGTCGATCCCCAGATTTGAGTACAGACGTAAATCCTGATTGGGCTTTCCGGTGGCCAGACTCAGCGTTCCCAAGCCTAAACGCGAAAGCGTGCAATCCCCATCAAATTCAATTTCGACCAGCTTGTTCCTGGGAACGATCTGATTGAAATACTGTTTCAGTTCGTAGATCGCGGTTTCATTTTTCTCAAAATTCGCTTTCAGCTCTGACACCGAGTAATTCGGATCAAATCCACCGAAAGCAGAAAAAGCGATTAGCTGTGCGATAGCATACAATAGAAGCGCAGTTCCGGACAGAATGGTAAGTCCTGTGAGCCCGGTCTCCAGTACTTTCCGGAAGGACATCCGCTTTTGATCTGCCATATCAGGCAACTTTTTAATTGGTGTTAGTATATAAATTTTATTTCGTATAGTTCGATTGCCATAATTTCCGGCTTCTATTGGAACGTATATTCCCTTCCTTCTTCAGCACATCTACGAGCATCTTTTCTATAGAGCTCACCTCCCTAAATACGCCCAAGCACTGGCAGTAAGTTCTTCGTATTGAACTGATATCTGGACAGTTAGATCAGCAGATTTAAGTTTACGCCTTGGATCATATACGGCAACTCATTAAAACATTCGAGCCATTGGTTTCCGTCCCGCTGCTTGCAGCTTTGTTCTAAAAATGCATTTAGCAGGTGAGCTTCCGGAAAATGAGTTTGTGAAACAGTTGCAATAGATGTCAGGAGCCTACTTTTGTTCTCCTTTACCATCCCTATACCCCATCCCGTGGGAAAACACGTCCATAAGGCTACCACTGCTGGTATGCTCATTGCCCTCGGTATCGTCTTTGGCGATATCGGAACGTCTCCGCTGTACGTTTTCAATGCCATTTGCAACGGCAAGGTGATCACACCGGAATTGATTATCGGCTCTTTGTCGTGTATTATCTGGACGCTGACCTTACAAACAACGATCAAATATGTAATGCTGACCCTGCGGGCCGACAACCGGGGCGAAGGCGGCATTTTCTCTCTTTTTGCACTGGTCCGACGGCACGGCAAATGGGCCGTATTTCCGGCAATGATTGGCGGGGCGGCCCTACTAGCCGATGGGATGATTACCCCACCCATTTCGGTCATTTCAGCGGTAGAAGGGCTTCAAAACATTAAAAGTCTGGGCCATATCGACAGCAATATCATTGTCTGGATCGGTGCGGGCATTATTGGTGCGCTGTTTTTTGCCCAGCAGTTTGGTACGGCTTCTATCGGGAAGGCATTCGGGCCGATTATGATGCTTTGGTTTTTGATGCTGGCCGCGTTTGGCATTCTGCATCTCACCGATGAGATGAATATTCTCAAAGCCTTTAACCCCTACTATGCCATTCGCCTCCTCACGCACTATCCATCCGGATTCTGGATTCTGGGTAGCGTGTTTTTGTGTACCACCGGAGCAGAAGCCCTGTATTCCGATCTGGGTCACGTAGGCCGTGGCAATATCCGCGTATCGTGGGTGTTTGTAAAAATCTGCCTGCTGCTCAACTACTTGGGTCAGGGCGCATATCTGCTGACGCACAGTGGCGAAACTTGGACTGCCGAAGGCCATAACCCGTTTTACCTGCTGATGCCGGAGTGGTTCCTGCCATTTGGAGTTGGTATTGCTACCCTGGCGGCAATCATCGCGTCACAGGCCCTGATTTCTGGTTCGTTTACCCTTATCTCCGAGGCGATCAAGCTCAATCTGTGGCCACGGATGAAAATCAATTACCCAACGGTAGAGCGCGGACAGTCTTTTATTCCAGGGATTAACGCGTTGCTGTTTGCAGGCTGTATCGGTATTCTGTTGTTTTTCCGGAAATCCGAAGCGATGGATGCGGCCTATGGGCTGGCCATCACGATTACCATGCTGATGACCTCTACCCTGTTTGCATATTATATGCTGACGTTGCGGGTTCCGAAGGCGGCCATTGCAGTGTATGTGCTGGTATTCTTTGCTATTGAGCTGTCGTTCTTCATGGCCAACCTGGTGAAATTCGAGCACGGTGGTTACGTAACGGTCATTATTGGTACGTTCCTGTTTGCAGTGATGTACACATGGTTCAAGAGCCGCAAAATCAAAAACCGGTACGTGGAATTTGTACGCCTGGAAGATTATGTACCTATCATTCAGGAAGTCAGTAACGACCGGTCGATTCCCAAATATGCCACCCACCTGGTGTATCTCACCTCTGCCGACAATCCCAAGGAGATTGAGCATAAAGTAATCTTCTCGATTCTGTACCGGAAGCCGAAACGGGCCGATATCTATTGGTTTGTCCATGTACACGTACTCGACGACCCGTATACAATGGAGTATTCGGTGAATACCATTATTCCCAACGAGATCATCCGGATTGAGTTCCGTCTGGGATTCCGTGTGGAGCATCGCATTCAGACGATGTTCCGGAAAGTAGTTGAAGAGATGGTGCTCAACAAAGAAGTGAATGTGACCAGCCGGTATGAATCCCTGCGCAACAACAACGTAGCCGGTGATTTCCGGTTTATTGTAATGGAGAAAATCCTGTCCCGCGACAATGCCCTGCCGTTAGTAGAAAAGCTCATTATGCGGGGCTACTTCATGCTCAAAAAGCACAGCCTTTCGGAAGAACGCAGCTTCGGTCTTGATTCTTCTGACGTAACGATTGAAAAATATCCGATTCTGGTATCGCCGGCCCGGGAGTTTACCCTGCGACGCGTTCGGTAACCAACCCTTTTTTCCAATAGAAACGCCGGCATTGATGCCGGCGTTTCTATTGGAAAACTCATTCTTTTCCGGACGGACGGTCAGAAGTCCAGGGTTTCGTGCAGGGCAGGAATATGCACCCGCTCAAAACCGTTTTCGATCAGCTGGTTGCGAAGGGCTTCCTGTGCATCCAATTCTCCGTGAACCAGACAGACTTGTGGTTTTCCTGCCTGACAGGACAGCCAGCGGAGCAGATCGTTGCGGTCGCCGTGAGCACTCATAGAATCGATACTGCCTACCTGGCACCGGACTTCATAGGTATCCCCGAACATCCGGACCTGTTTGGCGCCGGATTTGAGCTGACCAGCGAGTGAACGGGGCTCACTGTACCCTACCAATAGAATTTTACTGGCCGGATTGCCGATATGACTGCGGATATGATGCCGCACCCGGCCTGCTTCTGCCATTCCGGAAGAGGCAATAATGATGCAGGGATCTTTTACCTGGTTGATGCTTTTAGAATCCGCAACCGACTCGGTAAACTGCAGGCCCGGAAAGTCGAATACATCCTCATCGTTGCGCAATTGCTTTGTAACGGTGGAATTGAAATATTCCGGGTAGGCTTTGATAATCTTGGTGGCTTCCAGCGCCATCGGACTGTCTACAAACACCGGCAGTTTCGGCAGTAAGCCTTTGTTGTAAAGATCATTCAGCTGAAACAGAATTTCCTGGGTACGGCCTACACTGAATGCCGGAATGATCAGCGTGCCTTTGTTGCGCACACAGGTTTCGGTGATATGGTCCAGAATGGCTTCTTCGGTGGGCTTGGGTGCGGCGTGATCGCGGTTGCCATATGTCGATTCCATGATCACGACATCGGCTTCCGGAAAGGGTTGGGGCGCACGCAAAATCAGATCGTGGTACTGACCGATATCCCCGCTAAACGTCAGCCGGGTCGTTTTTTTGCTTTCCCGGATGGTCAGATTAATAGCCGCGCTGCCCAGAATGTGGCCGCTGTCCGTATAATACAGCGTGACTCCTCCGGCAATTTCCTGCTCCGTTTTATAGTCTACCGTTTTTAGTTGTGTCAGCACCTGTTGGGCATCTTCAACCGTATACAGCGGCGAGGCTACCGGCTGATAATCTCCGTTGGCATTTTTCCGGCGATGACGGATATCCGCTTCCTGGATTTCGGCAGAGTCGAGCAATAAAACAGCTACCAGCGGCTGGGTAGCCGGCGTACACCAGATCGGGCCGCTGAATCCTTCCCGTACCAGCTTGGGCAACAGACCGATGTGATCAATATGCGCGTGTGACAGAACGACCACATCGACCGTAGCCGGATCAAAGCCCCACTGGTGATTCAGTACCTCGTCGTGGCCTTCCATTCCCTGAAACAATCCACAATCGAGCAGGATGCGCGCGCCGTTTTGGGTTTGAATCAGATGTTTGGAACCCGTTACGGTACGGGCGGCCCCGTGAAAAGAAATCTTCATGATCAGAAAATAAAAAGAGAGTGGTTCTCCATCCTGTTAAAATCGTTCCCGAAGAGCGTTCGGCATTCAGTTTCAGGCCGGTACAGGTTAAAAAGTCAAAAGGCCTCTGTAAACAGAAGCCTTTTGACAGCAGGTATGCACCCGGATCGGTTTCGGTTACTGCACCATCGTGTTGAATACTTTGTTGTCCACTTTTACCGGATACTGCTGGCGCAACCGTTCATTCCAGGCTTTTTCCAGCGCATCCTGATATTCGGCCACGACATACCCGCGGGCTTCTGCGAGTGTTTTCTGGTTGCCGGCTGCAACTGGTTTTTTCATATACACAACCGTATAGCTTCCGTCGGTATTGGCTTTGATCGGACTGGGTTTACCCACGCTCAGCTGCTGGCGGGTGAAATCCGGAAAGCGGCTCCACTCAAAGGTCCCCTGTTGGGTAATGGTTACAGCGGGGGGCGTATTGGGCTGGTTGAAGCGGGTCAGAATAGCTTCCTGGCGAGCGGAATCCAATCCGGAAGCCATCATTTTCACAGCTTCTTCTGCGGCGGGCCGGTTCCCGAACCGTAGTACGGTTCCTTCAAAACCATCTTCCCAACGGTACTTGTCTTTATGGGCCTGATAAAAAGCGGTCAGCCCGGCGGTGTCTTTACTGGCTTTGCTCCAGACGTTCCGGTCCATCAGATCAAACAGCAAAATGCCATCTCGGTATTCCGTCAGCAGATTCCGGAACTCGGCGTTATCACGCTCCAGGCTTTGAATCTGAAAGTCGTTCAGTACGTTGGCCGTATACAGGTTAAAGATCTCGCGCAAGGCCAGTTCCCGGTTGCCCATCAGGTTGTTGTTGGTCGTCTGACCTACAAAACGCATAAAATCGGCTCCGGTAAAGGCGGTATTGTTGATGCGAAACAAAGGCTGCGTTTCATTCCGGAAATCCGACGGGTTAAAGCGACCCGCGCTTTTTCCACTATCCGGAATGGATTTGGAGGCGGTCGAAATTAGCCGATTCAATGCTTCCGGAAACGCCGTATAGCCATACTTGGCTTTTACCTGTTCGGTGTACCGGTCTTTGGCAATCTGTCCACGGGAATCATTTTCGATCCGGCGGCGCAGGTCATCCCGCATAGAGTCGATCGGCTGAATCGGAATGTGGCGAACCAGGCGCAACAGGTGAATACCGAAATCAGTCTGGACCGGTGCGGAGAGATCGCCCGGTTTTTTCAGCGCAAAGGCCGCTTCTTCAAACGGAACGGCGGTACGGCCAATCCCGAACGGCTTCAGCAATCCATTGTTATCGCTGCTGAATTTATCCTGCGAGTATTTTTTTACAGCCTCTTCCCAGCTCATGCCGGCAGCCAGATCCCGGCGGGCACTGTCGATGGTCAGCCTGGCGGCTGCAATTCCGTCTGCACCTTTCGATTTTGGCGTGAGAGCCATAATCTGCTGCACTTCTACTTCGCCCTGACCCGGTTTCCGGTTCGATACTTTCAGAATGTGGTAGCCAAACTGGGTCCGGAACGGCGGTGCAATTTTGCCTACGGGCGTGTTGTAGGCAACGGTTTCAAACGGATAAATGGTTTGCATACCGGTGATATAGCCCAGATTGCCACCATTGTCTTTGGAACCCCGGTCAGATGAAAAGGCTTTGGCCAGCGCGCCAAAGTCGCTGCCTTTCCGGAGGGCCACTTTGTAAATGCTATCAGCTTTCCGGAACGCAACAATGGTATCGCCACTGGCGGGCACCGGAATCAGGATGTGTGCCACGGCTACATTGGTCTGCATCCGCTGGTACGCTTCCTGCATCAGTTTCTCGGTAGCCGAAGGATCGCTGAGATAGCTGCGCGACAGTTGCCGGCGGTAGTTTTCCAGCTCGCCCTGAATGGCAGCGCTGGTATCAAGATGCTGGGCTTCCGCTTCGCTGACCTTCATCCGGAACAGACTGTACAGGTCGAGATATTCGCGGAGCGCTTTTTCAGAGCGGTCGGCTTTCTGCTGGGTAGCGTTTTTCTGATAGATCCGTAAGAAGTCTGCTTTGCTAACAGATTTTCCGCCGTAGGAGAAGAGCGTTTGTGCCTGGGCAGATGTCAGGCAGGTACCGGTGAGTAACAGGCTCGCCAGAAAGGTTTTAGTCATAAAGTCTTAGAACGTCAGGAAAGAAAATTCTTATCGGGCACCCAGCGATTTCCGCTCCAGCATCTCCATTACTTTAGGAAGGGTGGAGTAATCGAGCCGCTTGCCACGGATAATCTTTTTATCGTCGAGCAAATATATTACCGGCGTGCTGTACACATCGTATTTGGAGCGAAAGCCCGAGGTATAGCCCGGATCCCAGACATTGATCCAGTCCTGAATCTTGTTTTTGGCGACGAAGTCCTTCCATTGCTGCTCAGACCCTTCGGTACGAACGGCGAAGATCTTGGTTCCTTTTCCTTTCAGTACTGCGCGGTACATGCTGTCGATCTTGGGAACTTCCGTAATGCAGTGACCACAGTCGGGCGAATAAAATACCAGTACGGTATACTTCGCTTTTACCTCCGAAAGCTTGACAGACTTCCCGTCCAGGGTTTGCATATCCAGCTCCGGTGCAATTTTACCGATCATATTCGGACCAATTTTGGCGATCCGGTCAAGGTATTTCTGTACGGTCGAGTCTGGCAGCCAGGTTGCATCGCCACGGGCGTAATACTTTTCCACCATGTGCACGAATGCAGCATCCATGCCCATGACTTTGCTGCGCTCGGCAAACTGGGTAATCCAGGAAAGCGTGTAGTTAAACAGCTGGGTCTGGCCACGGGTCTCGGCCAGAATCCAGTCGGCTTCCTTGGTCACGCTATCCGGAGATGGCACGACCAGATTGGTGAAGTATTCATCCAGTTTGGCGTCGTAGATCGGCGTATGGATCAGGCGTTCGTCTTTGAAATTGAAGCCATCCCAGTAATGCGTTTTGAGATAGCGATACGCAAACGTGGAGTCGATTTTACCTTTGGCATCTTTAGGCGCCGGTGGAATTTCCGGAACCTCCAGCGCACCAAGAATTGAGGCAATCAGACTGCCCGGATATTTCTGAACCAGCGACTGGCGGTATGCCACCAGTTCCTTGCCCAGTGCCTGCCGTTTCTCGTTTACAGCGGTCGAATCGGCTTTGGTACGGGCACTCGCCAGCTGGTTTTTGAATCCTTCCTGGCGGGTACTGAAGTCTACCAGATACCGCTGATACTCCTGAAACCGGTCGTTCTCAACCGTGTTTTTAAAGGAGATGCCATTTGGAGAGACGCTGCTGTTGATTTCAACGGAAAAATCGTCGCCATTATTAAGCAGCACCTCATTAAACGACTTCATGTCGGTAGGCAGCAGCAGATAAATACCGCCGACTATTTTTTCCGTAGTCGTAAGGGTGCCCTCCCCTTTGGCATTCAGGTGAACGCTGTCGACCTTATAGATGGTGGGCAGGCCTTTACCAAAGTATTTGGCCAGCAAAATGGTGGTTTCTTTCAGGTCGGTGTAGTGCAGGCGGATGGTATAACCATCCCTGGCCTGGGCAGCCACTGAAAACAATAAAACCAGCGCGGTCAGGAAAAAGTTCCGGAAACGATTCATAAACAGAGTGCAAAATTACTTTCCGGAGAGAAGACAGCGAATAGCGCCGGAAGGTTTGAAATCAACAAGGATTTAAGATTTGGGCAGTAAGGTCGGAATTAAACGCTACAAACAAGCCGTTCCGGCCCAAAGAAACCTCCGAAGTGTTCCGGAACAGGTTAATTTTTCCCTATCAGCACAGGCATTCTTTTCAAGACACCTGCCTTCCGGAAGCTCCGACCTGACAATGTCAACGGTTCAAATCAGTATTTTTGTGCCCTTATGGCCCGGAAAAAGCGCCGACAGGCAATTGAACAGCTTCAAATAACCGCCTACGCAGCAGAAGGCAAAAGCATCGGTCATCTCGAGGATGGCAAAGTGGTTTTTGTAGCCGGTGCCATACCAGGCGATGTAGTGTCGGCCTGGCCTGGCAAAGAAAAAAAAACCTGGATGGACGCCCGGCTGGTGCGGGTTAATGTTCCTTCTCCCGACCGGGTGCAGCCTTTCTGCCCGCATTTTGGCTTGTGTGGCGGCTGCAAATGGCAAATGTTGCCCTACGAAAAGCAGTTGCAATACAAGCAGCAACAGGTAGGCGATCAGCTGCAGCGGATTTCCGGAATCGAACTGCCCGAGATTCAGCCCATCATTGGCAGCGCGGCCGACCGCTACTACCGCAACAAACTGGAATTTACGTTTAGTGCCACCCGCTACCGGACCAGCGCCGAACTGGCCGAAGCTGGTGACGAGAAGCTTCCGGAAGAAGGCGCGCTGGGATTTCACGCACCGGGCTTGTTTGACAAGGTAGTGCCGATTCAGACCTGCTTTTTGCAACCCGACCCGACCAATGAGGTGTTGCGGGTGTTGCGCGACTACACTGAGCGCAACGGGCTGACATACTATAATTTCAAAACCCACGAAGGCTGGCTGCGGAATGTTGTGTTGCGCGTGGCCCGAACGGGCCAGGTACTGCTGAATCTGGTATTGGCGTATGAGGATGTGGAAGCGCGGGAAGCCATCCTGGCGCATCTGCTTCAGGAGATTCCCCAGATTACCTCGTTGCACTACACCATCAATCAGAAAGTAAATGACACGCTGTACGACCAGGATATCATTACCGTAAAGGGACCGGGGTATATCACCGAGATGCTGGAAGATTTTTCGTTTAAAATCTCTCCCAAATCGTTTTTCCAGACCAACACCCAGCAGGCGGAACGGATGTATCAGGAAGTGCGCACCGCGGCCGGACTTACCGGAACCGAAGTGCTGTATGATCTGTATTGCGGCACCGGCTCGATTGGAATTTTTTGCAGCCGTCAGGCCGGTAAGATTATCGGGATCGAAGCCGTAGCAGATGCTGTTACCGATGCCAAAGCCAATGCCGAGCTAAACGGGCTTTCCGGAAAGTGTCAGTTTTATGCGGGCGATGTCAGCAAGATTTGTACACCCGATTTTTTCCGGGAGCATGGCCGCCCCGATGTGCTGATTACCGATCCGCCCCGCGCTGGTATGCACGAAGATCTGATCAACCAGATTCTGGCGATTCGTGCGCCGCGGGTGGTGTATGTCAGCTGCAATCCGGCTACCCAGGCCCGCGACTTAGCGCTGCTCGACCGCTCGTACCGCGTGACCTGGCTGCAACCGCTCGATTTGTTTCCGCATACGCATCATATTGAGAATATTGCCGTGCTGGAACTAAAAGCGTAAGCAGATCGGGGCTGCGAGGTAGGTATTGGAATGACCTTTTCACTGAAAAATCAGTTCTCTCCAACTTTCCTTGTACATTCCTCGCTATGGCCCGTATTCCGTTTGATTATACGCTTAATTACAAGCAACTGGATTTGCGCACGCATCCGGAATGGTACCGGGTGGGCAAAGGCGAACAAGGCGTTTTGTTGGTAGAGCCCTACAAAAGCGAGATTCTACCTTACTGGCGGTTCAAAACGCCAGCCATTGCACAGGAATCGGCGGAAGCAATTCTGAAACTGTTTGAAGCCTACCGGGATGCAGATGACTTAGTGGGGATGGACATGGCGCGCAAGTTTTTACAGATGGGCTATACCCGCGCCCGCCGCTATGCCAACCACAAAGGCGGGAAGAAATACGACGGTCCGGTTCCGGACGACAAAAAAGGCCAGAGCGGTGCGCATGGCCGGGCCGAACTCCCCCGTCAGCCGGAAGATGGGGAAAAGGTCGCTGCTGCCCGCATTTTTTATGGCTTCTGGAAACAGGCAGCGGCCGATGAAACGTACATAGCTGCCAGGAAAGATCATATCCGGAAGTACGAGACCACTTAATCTTTTCAGGAATACCCACCGCCCCTTTTAAAGGCTTTAGTCATCTGCCTCCAAAAGGAAGAGAGCTTCAACCGGCTGTTCTAATGCCTGAGCCAATTTGAGTGCCAGAATGGTAGTGGGCACATATTTACCGGCTTCGACCGCATAAATAGACTGTCGCGAAACGCTGGTCTGGGCTGCTAAATCCGATTGTGACCAGCCTTTCTGTACACGCGCTTCTCTTACTTTGTTCTTCATACACGAGCCGCTGAAATGCGTACCAGTAGCCGCCGGACTTTGTAAATCAACACATATAAGATCAGGACCGTAAACAGGTGGGCCATGGCTAGCAGTGGAAAACTCAGCCCGTATGCTGTAGTGATGATGAGCAGACTGATCAGCGTATGAAGCAGTACTGCGAGCACCAGTGCGCTAAAACGCATATTGATGGCATACTCGTCTTCGTCGCGCTCGCGGCTGAATCCATACACCGTAAGGCTGATCAGAAAGCCGGCAAAGCACACCTCATCCGTCAGATTGTTATCACTTAGGAACACCCCTGCTCTCGGTGGAGTTGTCAGAATGGAAAGCTGCCAGTCGAACTGCAATACACAGATCGATAAAGTAGCGAATAGCACCAACGCCACGAGGGCAGGCTTCTGAAGCCGATGCGGGAAGAGGAGATTCTTCATGATACAGAAAGGAGTTTTTAAGGTTCTTCAAATGTAAAGTATACTTTACAAGTCTCAAACGCATTCTGGTATCCCAATCGTATCCGGCCTACTCTTTTCTACGAAGCGGCTTCTGTTTCCTGCGGCTTATACATTTGCTCCAGCAGCGCAAACAATTCCGGATGCGATTCCTGTAAGTACTCAGGCCGCTGGAAATAATATTCAGATATCACGGCCAGAAACTCGGCTTCGTTGCGGCCCCCATAGTCATTGATGTCCCGGTCTTTTCCGGAACGGATGTCTGCAATGGCCGCGTGCATATGTTCGAGCCACGGACCAGCCAGATCGTTGGGCAGCAGGGCTTCCGGAATGCCATCGACCGCACCGTCTGTCTTATCGATCAGGTGTACAAACTCATGAATGGCGGTATTGCCACGTCCGCGTTGTTCAAAACCGGTGCGCAGGGCATGCAGACTGATCACCATCATCCGGTTCATAGCGCCATCGCCTACCATGCCCAGCACGTTGGTGTCCTCAGGTGCGCCTTTAAAATCCTTGCTGAACGTTCCGGAACGAATCACGACTTCATTGAGGTTCGAATATTCCCAGTCGGGCTTATGAAAGACCGGGATAATGGCGGCGGCGGCCACATAAATGCGGTCGAGCATCCGGATTTTAACGCCTTTGGCAGGAGTGATCCGTACCTGTGCCAGAAACGCAATGACCCGATTCCGGAAGGCCTCCTGTTGGGCAGGTGTCAGGTTTTGGTAATAATGGACCCGCTGCAGGAAACGGTGAGCCCGGCGGGAAGTCAGATTCTGGGTATTTCCGTTGCGTTTGGTACCCACCAAACGTACAATCAGGAAAGCAGCGACAACAACGCCAATCAACAGGTAAAACGGAAGCATAGCAATTTAAAAATTTGAACAGACGCCAGCTAAAATCATTCCCGTATTCTCCAGGCCTTTACTTGCATACATCAAGATAAAAATTTTGAATTTTTCTTTATTAAGATTTTTCGGAACGCTTCTTTTCCGACAAAAAGCCGTCATCAGTTCCAGGATGCAGGCTTTTTTTATAAAGAAGGATCCATAGCCCACTATCAGTTGCGTAGCTTCTACCTTTGCGCACCTTTTTAGATGCATCTTATGAACGCAACGCTCAGCGAACAGGAACTTGTTCGACGCGAGAAGCTGGCCGAACTCCAGCGCCTCGGCATTGACCCCTACCCGGCTCCTACCTTTCCCATCACTCACAAATCCACTGCTATTCAGGACGGTTTCAAGGGTGAAGAAAACGAAGCTGCGTATAAACAGGTGTCTTTGGCGGGCCGCATCATGAGCATCCGGGATATGGGCAAGGCGGCGTTTGCAGTCTTGCAGGATGCGTCTGGTCGCATTCAATTGTACCTGCGCCGCGATGATCTGTGTCCGGGCGAAGACAAAACACTGTATAACACGGTTATCAAGAAACTGCTGGACATTGGTGATTTTGTAGGCGTGGAAGGGTTTGTGTTTAAAACCAAAACCGGCGAAACCTCTGTACACGTCGAGAAGTTCACCTTTTTGGGCAAAGCCCTGCGTCCGCTGCCGATTGTCAAAGAAAAAGACGGCGAAGTGTATGATGCTGTGACCGATCCGGAATTCCGGTATCGCCAGCGCTATGCCGACCTGATCGTCAATCCCGGTGTCCGCGACACGTTTACCAAGATTACTAAGATGAAAGGGGCTATCCGCCGGTTCCTCGACGAGCGCGGTGCCCTGGAAGTGGATACGCCGGTCCTGCAGCCCATTCCGGGTGGTGCAATTGCCCGGCCGTTTGTTTCGCATCACAATGCGCTGGACATTCCGCTGTACCTGCGGATTGCCAACGAGCTGTACCTGAAGCGCCTGGTAGTAGGTGGTTTTGAATGGGTGTACGAGTTTTCGAGAAACTTCCGGAATGAAGGCATGGACCGGACCCACAACCCGGAATTTACCATCCTGGAGTTTTATACGGCGTACAAGGATTATTTGTGGATGATGGACACCACCGAGCAACTGCTCGAGGAAACCGCTTTGGCCACCAATGGCATCACCACAACAGAAGTGAACGGGCAGACCATCGACTTTAAAGCGCCGTATGCCCGCGTACCTATTTTTGAAGCTATCGAGACCCACACCGGCATTGATGTTTCCGGAATGGACGAAGGGGAGTTGTTCCAGACCTGTAAAGACCTGAAGCTGGAGGTGAATTCGACCATGGGCAAAGGCAAGCTCATCGACACCTTGTTTGGTGATTTGTGTGAACCGCATTACATCCAGCCTACGTTTATTACCGATTATCCGGTAGAGATGAGTCCGCTCACCAAAAAGCACCGGGAGAAGGAAGGGCTGGTCGAGCGTTTTGAACTGATTGTAGCCGGTAAGGAAATCGCCAATGCGTACTCAGAGCTAAACGACCCGATCGATCAGCGCGAGCGCTTTGAAGAGCAGGTCCGGCTAATGGAGCGTGGCGATGATGAAGCGATGTATATCGACCATGATTTTCTGCGGGCACTGGAGTACGGCATGCCGCCGACCGCAGGCATCGGCATCGGGATTGAGCGTCTGGCGATGCTGATGACCGGTCAGGTATCCATTCAAGATGTACTGCTGTTTCCGCAGATGCGCCCCGAGAAAATAGAAGGCTAAAATTTAAAGAGGTACGGCATCCGGCCGGAATTAAAAAAGCCCCGAATAAAATGATTCGGGGCTTTTACTTTTTAGCGTTTCCGGATGCTTAGCTTAATAGCTGGCTTTGGTAATGCGCATCGTACCACTCACCTGGTGCACCGGCAGTTTGTACACAAACAGGTAGTTTCCGTCAGCTAGGTCGGTGATATCCAGTGGAATAAGATTTCTGCCGGCCGTCAGTTGAAACTGTTGTGGATTTCGCATCAGTTTTGACTGCTGATCATAGATAACCAGCACAAAATCATCCGCTATTTCAGTGACCAGTTCGGCTGTAATTTTTCCGGTAGTAGGGTTTGGATAAAACGCTACATTAATGTGCTCCCGGAAGTCATAGAATACGGTACGGATCGGTGAATACGTTATATGCCCATCGAGATGGTACAAGGCCAGCCGGTAGAAATTATAGCCCCGCCACAGACTGGTATCCACATACTTATACTGGGTTTCCGGAGTGTTGCCTGGCAGTGCCGGTATCGTTGCCAGATCCCGGAAGGCCTTTCCATCGCTGGATTCTTCGATTACGTAGCGATCCAGATCGCGTTCGTCTTTGGCAACCCATTCGATCAGTCCTTTACTGTTTTGATACAGGGTGGCTCCGAACTGAACCACCGAAACCGGTAGTGCAGGTCCTCCACAATCGAAGGCAATAGTGGTATCGGTAAAGCAGCCCTGGGCATCAATTCCCAGGACAGCCGATCGGGCACCTCGCAGCATAAAACTTCCGGTTGTATTGGACGGTGGAATCATAATGGCCGGCATCGTAGAAACCACGGTGTAGGTAGCTGATGAGATGGGAGGCGCCACCTGGATCTGGACCATTCCGGACGCACAGTCATATTTGATTGTATCTGCTTCCGGGATGCGATTCACGAGTAAAGAGGCGGTCGTAATCTGCGCACAACTGCGCTGTACAGACATCCCGAGGATGCCCATACAGCAAACAGTTTGCAGCAGATATTTAAGCCAGTGAATCATGGTTCCGGAAAAGGATTATTGAGCAGAACGTACGCAGCCGTTTCTATCGGTAATCTTCATCAGATCAAACTTCCAGGTACTGGCTGCCGTTGGCAATGGAGCCGCGCCCGGGAAGGCGTTTCCACTGGTAACGCCGGTGTATTGCGTGTACGGAGCTGCTGGCGGTGTAGTAGTAGAATTATACTGACGGACTTCCAGTGCATACGGAGCAGGCGATGCCAGACCCGGTGTATTGGTATAGGTCAGGTTGACGGCCTGGCCTTCGCAAATAGGAGTGTTCACGGTCAGAGTACCATTTGGTGAAGGGTGTACTACCACAAAGAAAGTATCCGATACACCGGAACAGGCACTACCACCGTTTGCAAAGGTTGGCGTTACAATAATGCGGGACACGATGTCAGCATTGGTGGTGTTGGTCAGGGTCGTAGATGGAATATTGCCGGTACCACTGGCGCCTATACCCGTAGCGGTGTTGTTGTTAACCCAGTTATAGGTTACAGCACCGCCCGTGTTGTTGGAGCTGAAAGTATAGCTTCTGGCAATCCCATTACACGCCGTGTCATCCGCTGTTGCAATCATGGTTGCAGCAGGGTTCACTGTGATAGAAGTCGAGTCACAGAAGCTGCTAGCACAGGCACCTCCGATCGAACGCAGATAGTATTTATATACAATCGGTGCGTTGGTGCTATTGGTAGGCACGTTTAGGATCGCACGACCGGTGGCGCTATCGGTTGTGATAGGCGTACCACCGCAACTTCCGGCATACCACTGCCATTTACCACCAAAACCACGGTTTCCGCCGGTAATGGTCAAGGTATCCAAAGCGCCGCTACAGGTAATAGCAGTAGTAGGAGCCACCAAAGTAGGCTTCACGGCGGTATCTCGTACCACGAGCGTTGCGGTTGAGATGGGGGTCTGCGCGTTGGCAGATTGGCTGAGCCCTATGCCGGATAAGGCGATAGCGGCCGCAAGTAGGAGTTTTCTCATGAGAAAAAAGGTTAGAAATGAATAAAGAGATAGCGGTTAAGGACTTACACAGCCATTTGCGTCTGTGATTTTGGTAAGATCATAGCTTAGGGTGCCACTGGTGGCCGGATTAGGAGTAATGTTGAACGGGGTTCCGCTAACAATGCCGTTGTACGTAGTGCCATTGACGATTATGGAAAATGGGCTGGTTCCGGAAGTAGATGTAAACGTGAGTCGCCCGGCGGCCCCCAGACAGATGGGCGTATTGGTGGTAATGGTACCTGCCGGAAGCGGGCGCACAGTTACCGTAGTAGTCACACCGGAAAGTGCTGTCGAACAGGAAGGTGTAGTCGTATAGGCCACGTTCGTGAGCGTCACCGTAGAACTTCCTGGAGTAGTAGTTGAAAAAGGGATGGTAGCCGTTCCACTGCCTGGAACGACGACGCTACCGCTGCCGGTTACCGTTCCGCTGCTGCTGTAGTTAACCGTTACCGGGATCGTCTGCGGGTTGGTAACGGTTAGATTAGCGATTGCATTCCGGCACACCGAGCCACCGCTGGTAAGAGTTGCAGCCGGGGTGGGTCGTACGGTAACTTTGATGATATTGGATAGGTCCGGAACAGAAGTTTTAGTAGGCATCGAATCATTTGCCTGCATGCCACTGTTAAACCTGGAGATGGTTGCGGTCCGGCGGTACTGATAGGTGCCCGGTGAAAGGGCTCCGGTCGAATAGTTCTGGGTGGTGGCGCCACTGATATTTGTATAAGCGTTCCCATTAGCTGAAACGGCCCATTGATACGCTACGGAGATGATACTGGCAGCGCTTATCGGGGCATCTGAGAACGTATTATTTCCGGAAAAAGAGATCGCAGTATTGTTACAAACAGTCGTGTCGGTGCTCGGGCCAGGTCCTGAGATAGCATTGCTGACCCTCGAGAAATTGGTAAATCCAACGTCATTGCCACCGGTACTTTCATAGTATTCGAACAAAAGGTTGGAATTTCCGGAAAGCGGGAATAACTGTTTGGTATAAAAACTATTGCTTTGTTCCCTCCAGCGGTTGAAATACAGCGTTCCATCCACCGTAAGCCGGACACCGTCATCCCCATTCATATCCGCCAGATACGCACCCGCCGGTCGGGTAGATTGCATGCGGTACTGGACAGCGAAAAACTCAGGGGTATTCAAGATCAGGTAGCGTCCGCCTGATTTTAACGCATAGGTTCCGCCGGGACCAACAAAACTATTTGTAAAGGTTTCACCAGTGATGGTATCCCGGTATCCCAGATATCGGCTGAAAGCATTGACATCCGTAGGGACTCCACCCGTATTGTCCAACCGCTGGTACAAGTGCTCCCGCCATCCATTGGTTCCGGCAGCAGTCTTGGAGTCTTCGGTGTTACTGCCTCCGATGGCAGTCGTAGAGGTAGGGATCGACACGGACAGGTTAACAGCACTGGCATTACAGTTATAAAGCCGTATATACCCACTGTAGACCGCAGTATAGATTAAAGAGGTTCCGGAACTTGCCTGCGGACTTCCTCCGGAGCTATCCGTCACGGCCAGGTTATTTAACGTAGACGACACTGTGTATTGAATGCCTCTAATAACTGCTACCCGCACGTAATTGGATGCAGTAACAGTGTTGACTGTAGTTGAAGTTCTGGTAGCCGGTACAATCAATCCCAACTGACTCCCACCGTATGAACTACACTGTGCCCATGTTCGAGCCGGAAACATCCAGCTGCAACACAGAAGTACTGCAAAAAACAGTTTTTGCAAATCAGGCATACAGTTTGTTATACTAACCGGCAAAACACGCGCAAAAATAATTATTTCACCATCTATACATACGCATTCACACCTTTTTTGGATTCAGTTAATTATGTTTAACTTTAAGTTAACTAATTGAACGCAAGCCAAAACTCGTGATTACCAGTTGTTTAGAATCCTTTTTACATGCTATTCCCATCCTTTTTTCCCAATAAGATTTGACAGTTGGATTACGTTGTCCAGTAAGGGTTTCAGGGGGTTTCAATGCTGTCAAACGACGCTTTTCCGGCTATTATTTTCACTTCAAGAGGAGGGGTTATCAACGAAAAAAGCGTCCCATTTGTGGAACGCTTTTTGTAAGGTTATCAGGCTAAAATTTTAAGGCTTTGCCGGAGTAGTGGTTGCAGTAGCACCCGCTTTGATATTCAGTTTGGCTTTCACTGCATCCAGAATATTCTCTGATTCTTTAGCGAACAGCAAGCCGCCGCCGGAAGAATCAAATACATAGTCATAGCCTTTTTCAGACGCAACCGCTTTGATGGCTTTGTCGGCTTTTTCCAGAACAGGCTTGTACAACTCTTCCTTACGCTTCTGTACTTTCTCGGTCGCACTTTGATTGGTGCTTTCCATCCGGGCCTGCAAATCCTGTAATTCTTTGGCTTTCACTTCTTTTACAGCCTCACTCATGGTCGCCTGGCTACCCTGAAAATCCTTCAGTTTCTTTTCCAGCTCTTTGCTCATGGTTTCCAGCTGATCCTGATAGGTCTTGGCCAGCGCTTTGAGGTCATTGTCAGCTTTTACCATGTCAGGCATGCTTTGCAACAACTCACCGGAGTTGATATAGCCCAGTTTAGGCGCTTGGGCAAAGGCGGCAGCAGTCATTAGCAGGCATCCTGCCAGCATCAATACGAGTTTCTTCATCTGGAAAAAAAAGGAGAAAATTGGTTTTAAAAGATTGTGATTATTTGTTGACGCCCAGTTGCTTCAACACATCATCTGAACGATCCAGCTTTGGATCTGCGTAAAACAGGGTGACCCCACCGGCCTTGTCCAGCACCAGATCAAAGCCCCGCGTGGAAGCCATTTTCTGCACTGCTGTATACACACGGTCCTGAATGGGCTTCACCAGCGTCTGGCGTTGTTTGAAAAGATCGCCTTCATATCCGAAGCGTTGCTTTTGCAACTCTTTGGCTGCTTTTTCTTTGGTCACGATTTCATCTTCCCGCTTCTTACGCATGTCTTCATTCAGCATCGCCCGTTCGGCCGTATAACTTTTATACATCCGGTCTACTTCTGACATCCGGTTATCAATTTCCGTCTGCCAGTTTTTAGACGTCTGATCCAGCTGCGACTGGGCGGTTTTGTATTCCGGAACCCGATCCAGAATGTATTTGGAATCAATAATACAATAACGCTGTGCAGAAGCGGTGAGGGTACTTCCGGCAAGCAGCAGGGCCGCAACCAGTAAACGTTTCATAAATGCTTTTGTTGTCAGGGTTTTAGAGAGAAAGTAAGACCAATCGGTATCGCTTAGGCTTAACGCTTATTCCGGTTCGAAGCCCAACATGAAGTTAAACCTACCCATGTCTTTCAGGTTGGTTATACCCGTAGCCGGATTGTAGTTATCGAACCCGATACCATAATCCAGTCCCAGCAATCCGAACATAGGCAGGAACAGCCGAACGCCTACCCCGGCCGAACGCCGCAACCGGAAGGGATTGTAATCCTTAAACGTGCTCCATCCATTGGCCATATCGAAAAACGCTAAACCATAGATGGTACTGGTTGGAGACAAGGAAAACGGATACCGCAGTTCCATCTGGTATTTGTTGAAGATGGTAGCATTCTGTGCATACACCTCATAGCCCCGGTGCGCAATGATATCCCGGCCGATAAAGAAGTTCTGACCCGTCAGCCCATCGCCCCCTACTTGGAAGCGCTCAAACGGCGAATACCCGATATCGGAATTGTAATAGCCCAGGAAGCCGTATTTAGCACCAAACTTCAAAACCAGATTGCCGGCCACCCGCTGATACCAGTTGGCATTGAACCGGTACCGGTGGTATTCCACAAATTTGTACTTCTCCTGCGAGCTGATGCCCTTATAATCTTTATCCGATAACAGGCTGTACGGCGGCGTAAACTGGAACGTAAAGTTGATATCCGAGCCGCTGCGTGGATACAAGGGCTGATCCACACTATACCGGGCCAGTGTCACCCGGAAATACAGGTTATTGGCTGTTCCGGAATTAAAGCCCTCCAGCAGGTTGTAGTTTTTTAGGTTGTACCGCTGGTAGTTCACCCCGGTTGTCAGTACAAAGTTATCATCCGGCCATTTCAGGCGGCGGGACAGCGACAGGCCGCCACCGATTACCCGCAGATACGATGAATCCGGATAAGCTGAATAGTTAGAAAAGCGCGAGTAGATCAGGCTGGTTGTCAGCGCGTTCGGCTTGCGACCGCCCAACCAAGGCTCGGTAAAGGAAAAGTTGAGCGAGTTGTACAAGACTCCGTTGGACTGGAAATTGAGCGACAGCTTTTGTCCGTCTCCCACCGGCAGCGGATCCCAGAGTTTCGGTTTGAATACATTGCGCAGCGAGAAGTTGTTGAACTGAATCCCGATGTTTCCGTACAGGCTGACGCCCCCACCGAAGCCGAGTGACAACTGCAACTGATCGCTCGATTTCTCAGCTACCTGGTATTCAATATCCACTGTTCCGTCTTCCGGATTCGGCTTTGGAATGGGCACGGTCTTTTCCGGATCAAAAAATCCCAGGGCAGAGATTTCACGCTGCGACCGGATAATATCCGTACGGGAAAATTTGCTGCCCGGCAGGGTGCGGATTTCACGCCGGATCACGTGCTCATTGGTGCGGTCGTTTCCGGTAATGGTTACGTTTTTAACGGTGGCCTGGGTGCCTTCCGTAATCCGCATTTCATAATTAATGGTATCTCCGATAATGGATTTTTCCACCGGCTCGATCTGGAAAAACAGATAGCCGTCATCCATGTACGCAGAGGTTACGTCTTCCCCACCTTCAGCAGACGGAATGCGTCCCAGACGCCGGTCGAGCAGCTCTTGGTTGTAGACATCTCCTCTTTTGATTGACAACAGCTGCGAAAGTTGCTCGCTGGTATATTTAGTGTTGCCTTTCCAGGAAATATCCCCAAAATAATACCGTTGTCCTTCGGCTACCTTCAGATCGATGTTCATGTTGCCGTTGGGCAACAGATAGGTTGTATCGGCTACGATCGACGCATCGCGGTAACCAAGGGCATTGTAGGCGGCCAGAATGCTTTCGCGGTCTTCGGCAAACTTTTCCGGATTGAACTTGGACGAACGCCAGAACTGATACCGGAAATACGGATCCAGGGCCTCCAGCGTATTGGAAGGCGACAGCAGGCCACCCTGGCGTACATACTGTTTAAACGAATGGGGATCGGTTTCATAAACCGACGCTTCATCCGCCGGGTGCAGCGTCAGACGGGCCATTTCGCGGGTATTGCGGAAGCCTTTCTTTAACCGCGCATCCGTTACCTGTTCATTCCCGGCGATATTGATATGATTGATTTTGGTTTTAGTACCGCGATCAATCTCAAATGTCAGAATAACACTGTTTTTAACTTCCGGATCCGGCCGCTCAATCACATTGATCCGGGCGCTGCCATACCCTTTATCGGCATAGTACTTCCGAATGCGCTCTACGGCTTCTTTTTTGACCGCTTCGGTCACCACTTTAGAGCGGACCAGACCGGTTTTCTTATCCAGCTCTTCAGACTCCGACTTTTTAATGCCGGAAAAATTCTTTTTAGACAAGCGCGGCCGCTCTTCGACCTGAATGGTCAGGAAGATGCGGTCGTCTATGTATTTATCGACCAGTACCTGCACATCGCTGAACAGATCCTGCCGCCACAGATTGCGGATGGCGCGGGCAATACCCGGATCGTTGGGAAGCTTGACTTTGCTTCCAACTGACAATCCGGAAACCGTTTGAAGCAGATCGGCATCCAGGTATTGCACCCCGGTTACGTTGATACCACCAATGATATAGTCGCTGTTACGGGCAGTCACGCCGGTACCTCCACCTTGTGGTGCGCGCAACTGGGCCATCCCCAATTGAGGACAGGCCAGTATAGAAAGGCTTACCAGACCGATATTCACTAAAGAAACTCTCAGACGCATTCTTTTAGAAAGCTTGAACTTGCTCGCTTATTTTGCCAAATCGGCGTTCCCGCTGCTGATAATCAGCCAGCGCTTCCAGAAAATGAGCTTTCCGGAAATCCGGCCAGTGAACCGGTGTAAAATACAACTCGGCATATGCCAGTTGATACAGTAAAAAATTGGAAATCCGGTGCTCGCCCGAGGTCCGGATCATGAGTTCCGGATCCGGAAACGCCGCTGTATACAGGTGCTTTTCAAGATCGGTCTCCGTGAGTGTAGCCGCCGCCCGGGTTCCGGAAGCGACTTCCTGCGCCAGCGCTTTCGCCGCCTGAAGAAGTTCTTGCCGTCCAGAGTAGCTCAGCGCCAGAATCAGGTTGACGCGGCTGTTGTCCCGTGTAATTTCCATGGCTTCGGCCAATTCCTGCTGACAAATCGGAGGCATCGATGCCAGATCCCCGATCACATGCAGCCGGACGCCTTTATGCCGCAGTTCTTCCACTTCTTTCCGGAGTGTGTTCACCAGCAATTCCATCAACGCATCGACTTCCGCTTTGGGGCGGTTCCAGTTTTCGGTTGAGAAGGCATACAGCGTCAGATACGGAATCCCGATTTCCCCGCAGGTATTGACGATTTCCCGTACGCTCAACACGCCTTCATAATGGCCATGAACCCGGTCTTTGCCGCGCTCTTTCGCCCATCTGCCGTTGCCATCCATGATGACGGCTACGTGTTGCGGCAGCCGGGCTGCATCAAGCACCGGCAATTGCTGTTTTTGATCCAATGAGAAAAAAATACTGAAAAGAATGCGCCCCCGGAAGCAGCTTCGCACAGGCCGTAAAGTTACAAATATAATAGCCCTTCAGGGCCATCTTTGCGAGCTAAAATGGTTTAACGGGAATTTAGGAAGACCCTGAATGCAACCGGCACGCTATCTTTCGCGCATGGTTAAACATTTAGGCAGCCGGTCCAGCGCCGTAAGCATCTGGATGCGTGAGCTGCGCGACGTACTCATCCAGACCGATCGCCTGCGCTTCCGGAACAATCTGGAACGGATTGGTTTCGCGGCCGGCTACGAAATCAGTAAGACACTGCCCCATCAGAAAGCAGCCGTTCAGACGCCATTGGGCATTGCCGATTGTTATGTTCCTAAAGCTGAACCGGTTATCGCTACGATTCTGCGTGCCGGGATGCCGGTTCACCAGGGACTGTTGCAGTGTTTCGACCAAGCCGACAGCGCGTTTGTAGCCTCTTACCGGAAGCACCATGCCGACGGCAGTTTTGAAATCTCCAGTCATTATACAACCTGCCCGGATCTGAACGACCGTCCACTGATCATTGCCGATCCGATGCTGGCGACCGGGGCATCCCTGGTGCTGGCTATCGATTCGTTACTGGAAAACGGAACACCTACAGCCATTCATATTGTGGTGGCTATTGCGACCCGGGAAGGCATTGAGCGGGTGGAACGGAAATATCCGGAAGTGACCATCTGGGCCGGTGACATTGACGACGAACTGACTGCCAAAAGTTATATCGTCCCCGGACTGGGCGATGCCGGCGATCTGGCCTTCGGTCCGAAGCGTCAGCACTAAAAATCCAACGTTTGCAAAAATCTTTGCAAAATCAGGATTTCCCATTTACCTTGTGTACCTTAAAAACTTCCTTTACTTCTGTTAAAAACAGTTCTGCACAGATGAAGAGATTCCTACTTGGTATGAGCGCAGTGTTGCTGTCGGCGATTGGCAGCTATGCACAGGATGCCCACTTTACACAATACTTTTCCTCTCCACTGACTTTGAACCCGGCACTCACCGGTTTGGTCAACTGCGATCTGCGGGTTGCAGGCAACTATCGTAATCAGTGGAGCTCTGTTTCGACTCCTTACACGACCGGTACGGTTTCCTTTGATATGAACCTGCTGAAAGGCAAGTTTACCAACGGTGACCGCATTGGGCTGGGTGTTATGGCACTGTATGACAAATCCGGTACCGGTGCATTGACCAACATGACGTTTGCAGTTTCCGGTGCCTATCACAAGGCATTTGGTGGCACCTTCGACGGCGAAAGCAAGAATCACACGATTTCGGTTGGCGTTCAGGGCGGTCTGGTTCAAAAAACCATTGACCGTACCAAACTCGTTTTCGGTAATCAGTTTGATCCGGCTTCCGGAACCATCAATATGGCTATCGGAGACCTGACCGGCAATAATGACGTTAACTACGCCGATTTCAGTGCCGGTCTTACCTATACCGGTCGTATCACAGAGCGTGCTACTGCCTATACCGGTTTCAGTACCTATCACCTGACGACGCCTACCGAATCATTCCTAGGCAGCGACAGCACTAAAATTCACCGTCGCTACACCGCCTTCCTGGGTGGCTCGTTCCAACTGAACGAAAACATCTGGTTGTATGCCAGCAGCTTGTATCAAAACCAGGCAAAAGCCTCTGAATTCGTTCTGGGTTCTGCGGTAGGGTTCGTCCTCAATCCGGGCTTCGACCAGGAGTTTTCCCGTCCGACCATCCTGTATACGGGTGCCTGGTATCGGTTCAACGATGCCATCTGCCCGTATGTGGCGCTTGATTTTAAGAAAGCAACGATCGGCTTTAGCTATGATGTAAACGTTTCGAACCTGGCGCCGGCAACCAATTCCAACGGTGCGTACGAAATCTCGCTCATCTACAACGGCTGTATCAACAAACGCAGTCGCGAACCACGGCAGAATTTCTCCTGTCCGAAGTTCTAAGCAAGCTGAGTCTACACCTATTGAAAAGGTTCCGGAAAATTTCCGGAACCTTTTTTATGCTCTTTTAGGTGGGAGCGCTGGCCGACCGACCGGATATTCAATCTTCTCTCGGGATGTTGGGTTGAGCTTTCTGATTACAGTCCTTTGGCCTTACTAACCCAATGACTGCCCTGAATCCAGAACCGGTATGGCAGGTACGCATCCTCTTCGGCATACGCCACGCCCACCCGCGTACCCACGACCACCTCTTCCGGAAGCGGCTTTAATCCCCGGTCCTCAAACCACAATGTGTCTGAAAACACATCGTTGCGCGTATAACTGCCCGGAATGCCCAGTGCAACCGTCACGTTTCCCGGACCAGCGCTGATCTTCGGACTGATCGTAGGGAGGCTCCGTCGCTGCTGCATAATCTCAATGCCTTCCAGCGGTTCTACGCCCCGGATCAACACGGCCTCCGCAACATCAGCCGCATTGGTAGAAATATTAAACAGATGGTGAATCCCGTAACAGCGATACACGTAAGCCGTACCGCCGACCCTGAACATCGGCTCGGTGCGGTTGGTTCTCCGGTTGCTGTGCGAATGAGAAGCTTTGTCCATAGCCGCATACGCTTCTGTTTCTACAATTCGTCCGGCTGTCCGCTGTCCGTCAAACTCGGTCACGAGGACCATTCCGAGGAGATCGCGGGCAATCTGCACCACGTCTTCGCGCAGAAAAAAAGCAGGTGTTAGCTTTAAGGCATCCATGAGCACACCCATCCCTACAAAAACAAGGCCCATTCTATACCTGCTACCCGTGCCCATTGTTCCGGAAGCCTGGCATACCTTATCTCCCGAAGCCATTGCCGTAGCCCAAACCTGCCGGCATTTCTACGTGGAGAACCTGCGCAGTGCCCGACGGTTTCTGAAAGGCGTTTTTCCGGAAAAAGTAATCGACGATTGTTTTTTTGAAGAAATGCTGAAAGATGAACCTATCCGGATGCAACTGTTACGGGATTGGTTGCGTGCCGGCCACAAGGTAGCGGTGGTCAGCGAAGCGGGTTGCCCGGGCGTGGCGGATCCGGGTGCTTTGGTTGTGGCTGAAGCGCACCGACTCGATGCGATGGTCATTCCTTTGGTAGGGCCCAGCTCCTTATTATTGGCGCTGATGGCCTCCGGCATGAACGGCCAGGCCTTTGCATTTAATGGCTACCTGCCGGTAAAAGCGCCGGAACGAGGCCAAAAGATTAGGTTCTATGAGCAACGGGCGATCAAGGACGGCCAGACGCAGCTGTTTATTGAAACGCCCTACCGCAACAATGCCCTGCTGACCGATCTGCTCCAGCAGTGCCAGCCGTCTACCCGCATCTGCATTGCACAGAATATCGGTCTTCCGGAAGCATTGATTCAGACGAAATCTGCGGCCGACTGGAAAAAAAATATCCCTGATCTGCCCAAAGCGCCGGCGGTATTTCTGTTGGGTCAATAACCTTCCGGAACCATACCGTCAACACTACCGTTGCATTTCCAGCGGGGTATCTTCTACACGGTCTACGATATACTGTCCGCCGTCCGGGTTTTTGTTGCCGTAGGCTTCGCCCCGCCATGGAAGCGACCGGCGATACTGCGTGTAATAGATCTTAACGGTTTGGCCCTGACTTTTTTCAAGCGCGGCGGCTACCGCTTCATCCGTAACCGAAAAATAAAAATACTGCGCGCTCAGCCCGCCACCCTGCCGGCCAAACCCTTCCTGCAATAGTTCGCCTTCATAGGTTTTAAAGACATTGCCTTTACGCGAGAATTTTTGCAGCATCCCCACCCGCGTTCCATCGCTGAACGGATTGTAATAGTACCAGTACATCCAGCCGGTCAGCAGGACGATCAGCAAAACAGAAACCAGTAAGATGGTGCGGCGCATACACAGGAGGTGGGTTAAATAGTACTCAAAGAAAGCAACGGATCAACCGATTTCCCGGCTTTTCCATTCGTACTTGCCCCAAAAGCCTAAAAAGCCTGCCAGAACAATATAACCTACATGCAGCGGTTGCAGTAACAGAAACTGAATCGACAGATGCGATAGCCGGTAGTAGCGCAATACGGGCTCCAGAAAGTAGTATTCTGCACCTGCCTTAACGGCCCATAGTACCAGTAGAAGTCCGAGACTCATCGCAGGGGTAAAAACCGCTATCAGACTGATTAGCAACAGCAGATTGACGATGTAAACCAATCCCAGCTGTGCCGTGAGCAGTGGATCCTTGTATTTGCCGGATTTGGACGCCCACCGGATCCGCTGCTGAAAAAAAGAAAGCAGATCGGGCTGTGGTGCCGTATACACCATTGCTTCCCTAGCTTTCAGATACTGCACCCCTCCCGGAAAAGCCCCCTGCAATTTGTGGACGAGCAGATAATCGTCGCCCGTAGCCAGATGTGTGGTTCCGGAATAGCCACCTACTGCATCAAAAGCCGTTCTGGCAAAAGCAAGGTTGGCGCCATTGGCCATTGTGCCCCAGCGGAGGGTATTAACCGCAGCGGTGATGCCTTGCATTCCGGCGAAGTCCAGCGTCTGAAAAATATCCAATAGGTCGGCTGTCGTGGTAAACCGCACCGGAGACACAATGGCTTTTGCGCCGGTGCGTTCATAAAAAGCAGCCATCGTTTTCACCCATAACGGCCCCATGGTACAGTCGGCATCGGTGGTAAGAATCAGCGTTGCCTCCGAAGCCTGCTCGATTCCTTTCTGAAGCGCGTATTTTTTAAATGCCTGGCCTTCCGGAAAAGGGAAATCCTGCATCCGGATTACTGTTACACCCAGTTGCCGGCCGATCGTAGCTGTTGCATCCTCAGAATGATCATCTACCAGAATGATTTGCAGCAAGTGTGCGGGATAGTCCTGTAACTGTAGGCTTTTAAGGCAATTTTCAACTACTGCTTCTTCATTGCGTGCCGGTACAATCACGGCTACGCGGGTTTGTGGCTGCACGTGTTCCGGAAGATTGAAAGCCGGTGTGCGGTCCCAGCCACGCCGGTAGGCGATCATCAGCGCCGTATAGGCACTTACTGCCAGTAAAGCCAGTATCATCAAAACCATGGTACCAGATCAGGGTTTGCTCAGCGTTTGAAGAATCAGCGGAAACACATCGTCTGTAAGCAGCCGGTGACCTTTCCGGAGGGTGTGCATCTGCACCTGCTGCGGAAACTGTGCGGCAAAAGCAGTTCCATGACGCACCGGAATCACCGGGTCATCAATGCCCAGAATCAGGTGTACCGGTACCGGATACCGGGCAAATACCTTCCGGAACTGGTACGGCTTTGGATACAGCTTCCGGAGGGCCAGGCCACTGATTTTGAACGTACTGTTTAAGGCCGTTTGATTCAGGTGATAGTGCAGAAACTGATATACCCCTTCGGTCACTACCCTACGCCGGTGCATGAGTTGCAACAGCCGCTGATAGCGGGCCGGCTTCTGATGTACATCCCTCAGAATAAAGCGTCCGAGCCAGGAGTTATTGGTGTAGGATAAGGCCGGGTGGGTTTTGAGTCCGTCGGGAGCCAGCAGCGTCATCGAATGCAGCCGTTCCGGAATAGCTTTCAGGATGCTCAGCGCGACACGCCCGCCCAGACTGAATCCCAGCAATGAAATTTTTTCAACGTTGTAGTCCCGGCAGATCGTTTCAACCAGGTTTCGCAGAGCCTCATAGGTCAGTGCATCGTCTTCCTGCCAGCGGGTGTGCCCATGCCCCGGCAAGTCAAGCGCCAGAATGGTAAACTGCGGACGCAGGTACGCAGCCAGTTCAGCGAACAGACTGCTGCTGTTGGAATAGCCATGCAGGGCCAGGATCAGCTGCTTTCCGCCCGACCATAACCGGCCGCACAACACACTTTTACCGACCGGAAAGGAAACCGTTTGTATACCCGAACTGGATGTCATCTACCGGTTTATACGAAAACAATACCGGAACAGCCGGCCTTCAAAATCAAAGGGTGTGGTCTTGCGCGTGATGTCTTCGATCCGGTCCGTCGGCAACGCGTCCCGTTCCAGCACAAAGTTCCGGCAGTTGGTACTGAAGTATAGTACCCCATCGGGCGTCAGGGCGGTCAGCAGCTTTTTGATCAGCGGCACATGGTCTCGCTGCACATCCCAGGTTTCGTCCATCCGTTTGCTGTTAGAAAACGTAGGCGGATCGCAGATAATGATATCAAAACTGTTTTTGGGCAGGTCCTTGATCCATTCCAGCACATCATCCTGAATAAAAAAATGAGCCTTGTCATCAATGAGCTTGTTGAACTGCATATTGCGCTTCGCCCAGTTGATATAGGTCTTGCTCATATCCACCGATACCACCTGCTCGGCACCCCCCTTGGCAGCATGAACCGAAAACGCGCCTGTGTAACAAAACAGGTTGAGAACGCTTTTGCCGGCCGATTCTTCGCGCACCATCCGCCGGGTAATCCGGTGATCCAGGAATAAGCCGGTGTCGAGATAATCGGATAGATTAAGAATGAAAAACAGATCGTCTTCCGGAACGATGCGCTCGATCTTTTGAAGATCCAGTTTTTCGTACTGCTCGTAGCGACTTGCTTTCCGGCGACGTTCTTTCAGGTACACGTTCTCTTCCGGAACTGCCAGAACGGATGCAACCACCGCACGGCATTCCGCCAGCCACTGCTCGTGCTGGGCTTCTTCCATACCATGGCGGCGCAGGTATTCAGACACATACACCGCACCATCGAGCCACTCAATCACAAACGGGTACTGCGTTAAATCATGGTCATAGACCCGAAAACACGCCACCTGTTGCCGGCGGGCCAGCTTGGCGTAATGCTTCCACACCTTGGTGAGGCGATTGGCAAAGGGAGAATGGGCCGCAAGGGCCTCCGCAACATCCGGAATCATAAGAGCTGCGAAAGTAACTAACGTTCCGTCAGCCGGCCCGGATTGGCTTTGACAGGAGTGGTAGCCTTATTATGCGGAAGTTGCGTTACGTAACGTTGGTACGCAATAGAATCAGCTTTGGAGAGGCCGGGGCGGTGATGGCTGATCAGATCGTCTACCTGGTACTCTTCTTCGAGCAACAGGCGACCGGTTTCCGGATTGAAATACTGCCAGGTGCCATGCCGTAGCGAGCCACGTTCGGTTGGAATCACGACCTGCTTTTCGAAATGGGTGACCGGGTCTTTTACCCAGATGGTATCCAACGCCTGATCGGGATTGAGACCACGGTAATGACCAAGTGTCACCAGTGTGCCGCCTTCGTAATAACGGCTTTCGCCATCCAGCGTATTGTTCCGGAACTGTTCGGTCGAAAGAAGCATCCCCTCGCTGTTGACCGTACGCCACAGGCCGGTTTTACGACCGTGATCGTAGGTACCGTATTCCGTGTACGGCGGATCGCTCATACGCGCCGGATGCTTCACCAGCCAGGCACCGTGCGGACGGCCTTTTGCGTCCTGCTGGTTGGTTCCTTCCTGCGCATCAGCACTCCCGCTACTTAATAGTAGCAAGACACCTAATAGCGCGTTCTGGAACACAGGCATAGCAATAATTAAAAAGAGGTTTTTAAACCGCAAACGAGCTTCCGCAGCCACAGGTACTGCTAGCATTGGGATTATTGAACGTAAACCCACGGGCGTTCAGGCCATTTTCAAAGTCGATGAGGATACCGTAGAGATAAATCGCGTGGGCAGGTTTCATCAAAACCGGGATGCCGGCGATCTCATAGTGCTGATCATCTGCTTCCGGAGCGTCAAAACCCAGTACATAGCTCATCCCGCTGCACCCGCCACCTTTCACGCCGACCCGCAGAATCTGCGAGGCATCAAAAGCGTCGTCGGCCATCAGTCTTTTGATTTCAACCTGTGCCCCCGGAGTCAGTTGTACAGGGGCATCTGTCATTACAGTCGTTTCCATACAGACCACTAAGATACCACAGAAGCCCTGCTGAAATACCGGTACGATACAGGATTAACGAACCGTTGAAAACTACCGGAACCGGTTCCGGAAGCAGTGTTCCCGGTGCAGAATCCGCCTGTATTCCGGACGCTAACAAAATCCGTCTTATTTTGCCGTCCATTTTGACTACAAGACCATGACTGAACAACTGGAGGATATTATCTCAGAAGCCGGTTCCCATATGAAAAAGGCCATCGGCCATCTGGAAACGGAACTGACCAAGATCCGCGCCGGCAAAGCCAATCCGGTGATGCTTGACGGTATCAACGTGGATTATTATGGTTCCCCGACCCCCCTTTCACAAATAGCAAACGTACTGGTTCCGGATGCCCGCACCATCTCGATTCAGCCGTGGGAGAAAAACATGCTTGGACCGATTGAGAAAGCCATTATCGCTTCCAATATCGGACTGAACCCGCAGAGCGATGGTACATTTATACGGTTGTTTCTGCCGCCACTGACCGAAGAGCGCCGGAAGGATCTGGTGAAGCGCGTGAACGGCGAAGGCGAACACGCCAAGGTCGCCATCCGGAACATCCGCCGCGATCAGATCGAAAGCGTTCGGAAACTGGTCAAAGACGGTTTGAGCGAAGACATTGCCAAGGATGCGGAAGGCCGTATTCAGGTCGTTACCGACAAGCATATCGTGCTGATCGACCAGCACTGTAAAGACAAGGAAAAAGACATCATGACCGTCTGATTGCTGCCGGTTACAGCTTCAGGTAAAACGGCTGTAGCAACGTTTGCGCAAAGGGCGTGTATACCCCGTACGATTCATACAGGATTTCTTCAGTCCGGAAGCCCACCGCTTCCGGACTTTTTTGTTTCCGGTAGAGGCTTAACACCCGGTTTACCGGCTTATCCGGAAGCGGCCGGATCGCTACAGCCTGCTCCAGCTGCCAGTCCGGTCCGGACAGCAGCTGTTCCCAGGTGCGATGGATGTCTGCCGGCAGCACTACCGCCACGCATCCATTCGGCTTTAAAAGCTGTTGAACCCGCGCTGCCAGTTCGGAAAGGTGCAACGCATCCTGGTGGCGGGCCTGATTGCGCACGGCAGAAGGCCCTTTAAGGCTGTTGAAAAAGAATGGCGGATTGCAGATGATGGCATCAAAGCATTCATCCGGATGGTAGGCACGGATATCCTCGCAGACCACCTGCACGCGATCTGTAAACGGGCTTTCAGCAACGTTTTGAGTAGCCTGACCGGCGGCTTCTCCATCCAGCTCTACAGCCGTAATCTGGGCCAGCCGAAAGCGCTGGGCCAGCATCAGCGATAATAATCCGGTACCGGCCCCAATGTCCAGGATGGTGGCCGTCGTTTCCGGAAACGGTGCCCAAGCGCCCAACAAACAGGCGTCGGTACTGACCTTCATCGCAGACCGATCCTGGTAGACGACAAACTGTTTGAACCGGAAAAAATCGTTGGGCATCAGGTCCGTTTGGTTCCGGAAAGTACCCTGATCGGCGGTACTTCCGGAATTCTTTTAAAAGTGCTCAGAAGGGCGCGCGTGCGGAAGGGGCCGCATCCAATCCGGCAAACCGGCCCGCCTCGTACAAGTAATGCGCAGTAATCGCAATCATCGCGGCGTTGTCGGTGCAGTATTCAAATGACGGTATAAAGACGGCCAAGCCCCGTTCCTGACCCAGTGCCTGGACTGCCTGCCGCAAACCGCTGTTGGCCGATACACCTCCGGCGATGCCGATGTTTTGGACGCCGTATTGTTCGGCAGCCCGGATGAATTTTTGAAGCAGGGTTTTGATAATCGTGTGCTGAACCGAGGCACAGATGTCCGGCAGATGATGCGCTACAAAATCGGGGTTTGTTTTCTTTCCTTTTTGCAGGAAGTTGAGAATGGCCGTTTTGATTCCGGAAAAGGAGTAGTTCAGGTCTCCGATCTGTGCAATCGGAAACGGGTATTTTCCACCATCGCCCTCTTTGGCATAGCGATCAATCATGGGTCCGCCCGGATACGGCAGCCCCAGCATTTTGGCGGTTTTATCAAAGGCTTCGCCGGCAGCGTCATCCAGCGTGGTTCCGACTATTTCCATATCGAGGTAATCGCGCACCAGTACCAGTTGGGTATGGCCGCCGGAGACGGTGAGGCACAGAAACGGAAAGGCAGGTTTCGGATCTTCGATAAAGTGCGCCAGTACGTGCGCCTGCATATGATTGACGGCAAGCAGCGGAACCTGCAGGGCCAGCGACAGCGATTTGGCAAACGTGGCGCCTACCAGAAGTGAGCCGATCAGTCCCGGTGACTGGGTGAAGGCGACGGCGTCTAAATCCTGTTTGGAAACAGCTGCCGCCTGGAGGGCTTCCATCACCACCGGCACGATCGCTTCCATATGCGCCCGCGAAGCCATTTCCGGAACCACGCCGCCATATTTAGCGTGGATTTCCTGGGTGGCAATAATGTTGCTGCGCACCTGACCGTCGATAATGACTGCGGCGGCGGTTTCATCGCAACTCGATTCAATGGCAAGAATGGTAGGCACGGGCGCGAAGGTACATAGGCTTAGCGGTCTGCTTGGCGGTTACAGGCGCGGTATTGGTACCCTGATCTAACGTCCTGAAAATGTTTTAATTATGACAGATATCTTCCGGAAATTCACGGAGAAGCTGGTGCCTCCTGTCGGGGAATTGCCTCACAAAGAATTTGACGAACATCAAACCTATGCGTCGGAAGCCGAGGCCATCCACGCATACCAGACAGCCCGTACCCGATTGGTACACCCGCAGCAATGGGAGTGCCTGACTCATAATCTGGGCGCCTGCTTTGAGCCGTTCAGCGCGGATCATACAGCCATCTCCGGACCCGTGGCCTTGGGCAACTTCCTTAAAATCGTACTGCCCATTCCCGGCGATCCATATCTGGACTGGGTGCGGATAGAAGCGTTGGAGGACGGAACGGAAGGTGCTGATGAAGCATTTATCGGCATGCGGGTTCGACCTACGGAAGATCTGGAGCAATCCGGCCATCAGACGGCGCATTTTTTCGGGAAAGAAGCCACCTCTACCTGGGTGCTACACCGACACGGAAAGAATGTATCTGCCTATTATTACGGTCGCGGTGAGGTGCGGAATGAAGAATCCAGAAGCTTTTGGAAAAAACTGCGCGATACTTTAGTTGCCTGGGCGGGTGTTGCCGGATTTTCCGATCTGCAATGGAAGGGATTGCTCAAAGCGTTGCTTCCGGAACCTTCCGAAGAGTGAGTGTTCTACAGAACCAGATTCCCTACTTCATATAAAAAGCCGCCTGCAACATACGTTTCAGTATGATGCAGGCGGCTTTCAGGTTGATGGACCGTTATTCGCCGGCCGACGGATCTGGGGTTGTAGTATTTTCTGTACCGTAATCGCTCCACTGCATCGGTCCGGGTGGATTGGCTGCTTTAATCTCAGCACTGCGCTGGGCACTGAGTTCTGCCGCTAGTTCCTGCACCAATTCCGGAGTCCGGTCGGTGCCGGAGATGGTTTCCTGAGTCAACCCTTCGGTGGCCCGTACATGCGCCGCCGGATCATCGATATTCCGGAGCGTTTCGCCCAGCTGGGTCGTTTGGCCTTCATTCCAGGGACCCTTAAAATCTTCCCCGCGACTCATATTGAAATACGTGTTGGAGAAGCGTGGATCGCCTTGCAGGATGCCCGGCGGGAAGTTCGGTTCGATGGTAGCCAGAGCGGCTTCGAACATCTGATAGTGGGCAATTTCGCGCGTCATCAGAAAGGAAAGGGACTCTTTCACGTACGGATCGTCGGTAAACTGCATCAGGTATTCGTAGACGATTTTGGCACGGCTTTCGGCTCCCATGTTAGAGCGCATATCGACCGTCAGATCGCCATTGGCATTGATGAAGTTGCCACTCCAGGGGTTGCCCATGCTATCGGTGAGCATTGGTCCGCCCCCACTTTCCACATAGAAATGCGGATGAATAAAGGCATCGTGCACGAGGTCATCGCGCTTGGATTTACCATCCAGAATCTGCATCAACTCGGACTCATCGGCTTCTTCTTTGAGTTTGCCGGCTACACCGGTCAGCAGCATCTGAATCGTTGCGCCCACAATTTCGAGGTGAGAAAATTCTTCTGTGGCAATGTCCATCAGCAGATCATATTTGTCTGGATGGGTTTTGCGACATGGAAAGGCCTGGATAAAGTATTGCATCGCGGCTTTGAGCTCGCCATTGGGACCACCAAACTGTTGGAGCAGCAACCGCGCAAACTTGGGATCGGGCCGGGAGACACGGGCATTGAACTGAAGGTCTTTAATGTGGTGAAACATTTTACAATATGGATTGAGTGAGAATTTAAAAACGGGTATCCGGAAAGCGCCCATACAGGAATGAGTGCTTTCCGGATGCCTTACAAACAAGGATACGACTAGCGATTACCGCCTTGGTTTCCACCACCACGGCTGGCTGCGCCACCTTTACGGCCTGCTTCACGGGCTTCTTCGGAGGTAAACTCATGGGCGTTGCCACTTTCGTGCGCAGCCTTGCCGCCTTTGCTGGCGATTTCCTGTTGCTTTTGGGGGTCCATACCGGCAAAGCCGCGCGTTGATGAACTGCCCTGATTACCGCCGTTGCGGTTACCATTTTGATTTCCTCGTGCCATGTTAGGGGGTTTTTAAGGGATGAAGGGAAAACTAAAAGAAGTTAGCGATCTGTATGAGTGCTGTTTCCGGAGTCGCTGCCACTGTTCGTGGAGCCGTTATTCATTGAGCCGGATGAATTAGTCCGATTCGTTGTGCCATTCCTGCGGGTATTGGTCCTTTGGTGGCTTTTTTGTTGGGAGCCATTCCGGTTTCGTCTGGAGTTCGTAGAACTACGGCTGCCCGTCTGGTCGGTTTCCTGCTTTCTGTCAGTACCGGTAGTACCGGAAGAGTTGCTTCCACTTTGGGTGTTGGTACCGCTGTTGGTGCGGGTACCCGTCTGGGCCTGCAATACAACACCTGTACAGGCGATGAGTGCACAAACTAAAAGGAGTTTTTTCATAGGGAGGTTTTTTTTGGGGGGGTATATTAGGATTGTGTGAATACGAGCAGGAGCATAAGGTCTAATGAAGCGCCGCCAAGGTGTTACCTTTTTTACGGCTTCGCGTAAGCTGCTGCTGGCAGGAATTCGGTTGCAAGGATTAGGGATACAGGGGTTTGCACATGGTCTTTACAGAGTATTGTCATCAACCAGAACAACTGTGATTTAAGGAGTAGCCGTCTTGAATGTAGTCCCGGAACTTAATCAGGCTGGTTCTGCGGTGTCAGGCTTTAGATACCGGAGGTAAGGGCCTGCCGCATGATATGTTCCCGTAATACCGAGGGTACTATCTTGAGCAGCCGGCTGTGCTCTCCGGAACCGAAAATGAAGGTTCCCAAACGGTACAGAAACACATTTTCTATAGCGATTTTAAGCTGCTTGCTGTGGGTACAGGCATATGTATTCTCGATAAGTCGCAGGCAATAGACCGCTTCCCTATGGTGACTTTCCAGCAGCAGACTCCGCACTTCGTCAACCAGTTTGTGACAGACCTGATACGGCTGGCTTAGGTCTTTTTCCACCAGAATGAGCTGTTTCTGAATGGATGCCATTATCTGAAAATTCATAGGAACCACTTTAGGGATGGTTTTAAGATTGAATGGGTTAAAAAAGAATAAGGCAAGCAAACGCCTCATCCCAGATGAAGCATTTGCTTGCCTTATGTATATTTTTTACAGGGAAGAGCATTTTAAAAATGCTCACCGTCCTTTGATCGGAAAGATCAGGGCAGCCGGACGGCCTTAACTACTAGCTGCTATAAGAAAGCTGTGCCACCACCCTTTTGAGTACTCAGTTGAAATCAAAACAGCCCTCTCTGTCTGAAAATCACAGGTTTTCAGACTAAGATGTGGGATCTAATCCCGGATTGGGGAACTCAAACTAACGATGTAGGTAGCTTAATGCACTGATTACCAATCTGGATGACTATTCGAAGAATCGGCGTCAATTTTTCGGAACCCATTTCCCATAGTCCGGAACTGCTACTTCGTTCCAGTGGTCCAGCAGCTCCTGAAGACCTTCCCGGAGCGCAGTACCCGTCATGGCGGTTCCATGGCCGCTGATTACGGTTTCCGGTTGCAACCCAGCCAGTTTCAGCACCGATTCATGGGCAGCCTTCCAGTCGGTTGTGAAATACACCGGCGGACCACAGACCTCTGTTTTTTGCACCAATACCTTATAAAGCGAATCCTGCTGAACAGTTACAAAAGCATCGGCAGCCAGCAGCAGCTGGTCGCTCTTCCGGAAGAACGCTACCTGTCCGGGTGCATGGCCCGGCACATGAATCCATTGCCAATCGGGAAGTCCCGGAACAGTACCATCAGCAGGAAGTGGCTGCAATACCTCTCGGATATCTATCGGCTCGTTGGGATAATAAGCAGCGATTTTTGCGAGCAGCCCGCCTTCTACGGTAGCATCCGGTTCCGGATAGGCCTGCGCACCGGTTAGATACGGAAACTCGAGCGGGTGGGCATAGACGGGTACCTTCCAGTGTTCTGCCAGGGCTATAATGCTGCCGATATGATCGAAGTGACCGTGCGTGAGCAGAATGGCAGCCGGTGGATTGGCAGTTCCGAAGCGGGCTTCTGCAGCTTCTATAATTTCGGTACCGGATTTAGGCATACCGGCATCTACCAGCACCCAGCTATCACCGGGTTGACCAATGAATACCAGATTGACAATCTGATTGGTGTAATAGGCTACGTCTGCGGTTACCTCCCGCAGTTTGCCACTGTCTACAGACGTCATAGGGATCAGCCGGTTGTCATCACTTTGTTTCATAATAAATTGGTTTTAAACAAGATGCACAACGGTAAAGTCCGTGCCGCTGGCGAATAAAACATAGCAAACTGCCCAAAGCAAAGCCGCCCTGCTTCAAAAGAAGCAGGGCGGCTTTATGAATTTCCGGAAAATTAATCGGCAGTTACTTTGCCTTTGGCTTTGGCAACAACTTCTTCTTCAATGTTGCGTGGTGCTTGTGCATAGTGGCTGAACTCCATGGTAGAAGACGCACGACCTGAAGACAGGGATCGCAGTTGGGTTACATAACCGAACATTTCAGACAACGGCACTTTGGCTTTTACAACCTGTGCACCGGCGCGCTCATCCATACCTTCCAGCAGGGCACGGCGACGGTTCAAGTCACCGGTTACGTCACCCATGTACTGGCTTGGCGTAATCACCTCTACTTTCATGATCGGCTCGAGGATGATTGGTTTTGCTTTGCGGGACGCTTCACGGAAACCGCTCTTCGCGCACAGCTCAAAGCTCATCGCATCGGAGTCAACGTTGTGGAACGAACCGTCGAAGATTTCAACGCGCAGGTTCTCTACCGGGAAGCCCGCCAGAACGCCTGTAGTCATAGACGCTTCAAATCCTTTCTGAATAGCCGGGATAAATTCTTTCGGAATCGATCCACCCACGATTTTGTTGACGAACTGGTAAGAGCCTTTGCCTTCTTTGAGGAATTCCTCTTCAGCAGGTCCGATCCGGAACTGGATATCGGCAAATTTACCACGACCACCGGTTTGCTTCTTGAACACTTCGCGGTGCTCAATCTGGCTGGTCAAAGCTTCTTTGTAAGCTACCTGTGGTGCACCCTGGTTGATTTCCACCTTAAACTCGCGACGCATCCGGTCAACGATGATTTCCAGGTGCAGCTCTCCCATTCCACGCAGAATCGTCTGGCCCGTGTCTTCGTCGGTGTTTACGCGCAGCGTCGGATCTTCTTCCACGAGCTTGGCAATGGCCATACCCATTTTGTCTACGTCGGCTTGCGTTTTAGGCTCTACCGCGATGGCAATTACCGGTTCTGGAATGAACATGTTCTCCAGTACAATCGGGTGGTTTTCATCACACAGCGTATCGCCGGTTTTGATGTCTTTAAAACCAACTGCCGCACCAATGTCGCCTGCTTCGATAAAGTCGATTGGGTTTTGCTTGTTGGCGTGCATCTGCATGATCCGGGAAATCCGCTCGTTGCGGCCGGTGCGCATGTTCAGCACATAGGAACCCGCGTCCAGGTGACCGGAATAGGCCCGGAAGAACGCCAGACGGCCTACAAACGGATCGGTCATGATTTTGAACGCCAGGGCCGCGAAAGGCTCTTTCGCATCCGGCTTGCGGGTAACCGTTTCGCCAGTGTCGGGATTGATGCCCTGAATCGCTTCTACATCAAACGGTGCAGGCAGGTAGCGGATCACGCAATCCAGCATCGCCTGTACGCCTTTGTTTTTGTAGGATGAACCACAGAGCATTGGGATGATGCTGAGGTCAATCGTAGCCTTGCGGATCGCTTCGTGGATTTCGTCTTCGGTGATGGTGTCCGGATCGTCAAAGAATTTCTCCATCAGCTTGTCGTCGTACTCGGCAACGGCTTCCACCAGTTGCGCGCGGTACAACGCCACATCCTCCTTCATTTCTTCCGGAATCGGCACTTCGGTATAGGTAGCACCCAGAGAAGCGTCGTCCCAAACCATCGCCTTCATTGTTACGAGATCGACTACGCCTTTGAAATTGTCTTCGGCACCGATTGGTAACTGCAACGGAACGGATTTGGCACCCAACATATCTTTGATCTGCTGAACCACCATCAGAAAGTCGGCACCGATCCGGTCCATCTTGTTGACGAAGCCGATCCGCGGTACGCGGTACCGGTTGGCCTGCCGCCATACGGTTTCAGATTGCGGCTCTACGCCATCTACAGCGGAGAACAAGGCAACCAGCCCGTCGAGTACCCGCATGGAGCGCTCTACCTCAATGGTAAAGTCTACGTGACCCGGAGTATCGATGATGTTAAACTTGTATTTCTGGGTAGCATCTGTAGGGTTGCCCTGAATCGTCGGGTAGTTCCAGAAGCAGGTTGTCGCAGCAGACGTAATGGTGATACCGCGCTCTTGCTCCTGCGCCATCCAGTCCATGGTGGCACCGCCTTCGTGTACCTCACCAATACGGTGGTTTACGCCGGTGTAAAACAGAATACGTTCTGTGGTTGTGGTTTTTCCGGCGTCAATGTGGGCGGCGATCCCAAAATTGCGCTGGAGACGGAGGTCTGCCATAGCTATTGAATAAAAAAGAAAATCAGTTTAAAACGGCTGCAAAAGTACGGATTTTTTACTACTTTTTAGTTTTCCCGCCCCCTCAGCGGCTCTTCCAAACCTCTTTTCCGGATTCGCACTCAAAAAAAGAGCGTTCGCACTCAAAAATGACGGTTTCGCACTCAAAAATGGCTCAACAGGGCGCATAATCGTCTTTAGATCCGGTTCTTTGCAACTCATTCGTTGAACCTCCCATGAAAAAACATTTTTATTTGCTTCCGCTCGTAGCAGTACTGGCCGCCTCTTGTAGCAAAGACGACGATAGCACACCGGTTACACCCGTAGCGACCACCATTGATGCACGCTATGAAGTGAATCTCAGCAGTACTGAATTTCAGACTGATTCTATTGTAGGTACGTACCTGCAAAAAGACGGCACACTGGCCTCGCTGAAGTCGACCACCGGCTCCTGGAACTCACCTGCCATGACCTATAAAGCCGGAGACAGTGTCTATTCCCGGATTTATTTCTACGGCAAAAAACTTAGTACGTCTGCCTTTGGCCCTAGCGTATATCTGGTCAAAACCTCCAACAAAGGCATTGTATCCGGAACCGGTAGTTCTACCCGGTCAGGCGGAATTAATGATCCTTACAATGCCGTTAGTACCGCATCCGGAAAAGTCATTCTCCAATAGGTATCTGTACAGCACTCATTCTTTATTAAAAAGGCTCTTCACAGAAGAGCCTTTTTAAATACCTGTCTATACGGAATGAAGGTAGGGATCCGTTTAATTCCTGGTTTTTGGGTTACTCAGACTGTTGTAACAAGGTCTGATCGAAAGAAACCCGTATTTCGATATCCAGCTTTGTACCTTTTTTTAAGAACCACATTTTTTTTAAGAATCACCTTCTTAATCGTCTTAACAATACCTTCTCTATCAAAAGCTTAAAGTTGATTCCGGACGGTATGGAATTTAGGACAAAAAGTATTTTTGATAGTAAAACCCCTTATAGCACACAAATGAAGTCCCGTATTCTTCCCGTGGTGCTCACCGCAGCTGCCACCTCTCTTGTAACTCTCTTTGCGGCCAATCAGTTTCCGGAAGTTGCCCATAAGCTCTCTCCTACCTATTCGTCCCGACAACTGCCGGTCAACTATGTAGATTACGGCGACAACTCTACTACGGTTCGCTCAGCCGCCCCGGTCGATTTTCAGGCAGCTGCCGAAGCCTCTGTAAAGGCCGTTGTTCACATCAAGACGACTACCAAGCCGACTACCCGTGTGGTCCGCGATCCGTTTATGGAAATGTTTGGTTTCGATGGTAACCAGATCCAGCGGATTCCGCCCCAGATGGGTTCCGGTTCCGGAGTCGTGATTTCGCCGGATGGCTATATTGTGACCAATAATCACGTAGTCGCCGGTGCCGATCAGGTTACGGTTACATTTAACGACCGCTATACGTCACAGGCTAAAGTGGTTGCCACCGATCCGGCGACGGACATTGCTGTGATCAAGGTCAGCGACAAAGACCTGTCGTATATGGAGTTTGGAAACTCCGACCAGGTCCGTCTCGGCCAGTGGGTTCTGGCAGTGGGTTACCCGCTTACCCTCAACACAACCGTTACCGCCGGTATCGTATCGGCCAAGGCACGTTCCATCGGCATCAACCGCACCCAGAGCGACCGCGCCATCGAGTCGTTTATTCAAACCGATGCAGCGGTCAACCCCGGCAACTCCGGTGGTGCGCTGGTGAATACCAATGGCCAGCTAATTGGAATCAACTCGGCGATCGCCTCCCCTACCGGTTCATACGCCGGCTACTCGTATGCTATTCCGGCCAACATCGTTAAGAAAGTGACCCAGGATCTGATCCAGTATGGGGCCGTTCAGCGCGGCTATCTGGGAATCAGCTATCGCGACCGGGCAACGATGACTCCGGAAGAGCAGGCTTCGCTCGGCATCGACCGGACCGAAGGCGTATACGTAGCCGATGTGGTGACCGGTAGCGGTGCTTCCCGCTCTGCGCTGCGCAAAGGTGACTTTATCACCGCTATCAACAGTGTACCGGTACGCACCGAACCCGAAATGCTGGAGCAGGTGGCCCGCTACAAACCCGGTGACAACATCTCGGTTACCTACCTGCGTAAAGGCCAGACCGGGCAAACCAGTGTGCAGTTGCAAAACGCAGATAACAACACCTCGTTGGTAAAGGCAGCAACGGCTGCCGGCCTTGTATTCGGAGGCAAGCTCCGCAATCTGAGTGCAGCTGAGAAGCAACGTTTTGGCGTCACAGCCGGTGTGTTAGTGGAGAAAGTTGGTACCGGGGTCCTGCGTCAGCAAACCAATATGCAGGACGGCTTTATTATTACCAATGTCAATGATGTGCCAGTAGGTACGGTCGAAGCCTTGCAGAAGGCCATTCTGGCAGCACCACGCAATACCCAACTGGCCGGCGTGTATCCGGGGTATAGCAACCGGTATTACTATGGGCTGGCCGATGCTACTGCTGATGCAGGTGACGGCAGTAATTGATGAATTAAAACGTACATCAAACCTCCGGCTCTTACCAGAGCCGGAGGTTTTTATGTTTCATATTCCGGAACTTCAATTAATTTTATATGCGTTCAGGCAGTGCTAGTATGTTGATCCTGTTGATTGCGGTACCGGTATGGCTACAGGCAGCTCCTCAAAAGAACCAGACGATTGCCAACGACTGTTTGTCGGGCCGCGCCAATGCCCTTCGGGATTACAAAGGCGACTCACTTAAGTATTATTACTTCGGCATTGTAGGCGCTTCTAAAGAAACTATTTCGGCGGCTCGGAAGCTGGGCGTACGGGCGGTTTCCAGTGGCTGTATGGTCACAGAGGCGATTCAATGTTATAACGCCACGGCCGACAGCATCATGTATGCAAACCAGAAAGTGAGGCTTTCAAAACTGCGATAAGGCGCTTCTGGCCCAATTTTTCCGGACTGGGTTTTCATGAAAAAATCTGCTCCTTCTCTTTCCGGAAAAACAGTGGTCATCACCGGTGCCTCCAGCGGCGTGGGTCGCGCCACAGCTGTTGCCTTTGCTAAAAAAGGTGCCAATCTGATTCTGGCTGCCCGGGGCGCCGAGGCCCTTCAAAGCATTGCAGACTCCTGTACGGCATTGGGTGTCCGGGCGATTCCCATTCAGACTGATATGACAATTGCAGCAGAAGTGACCCGGCTGGCCGAGCAGGCGCTGCAACTGAACGGCCGGATCGACATTTGGGTCAACAATGCCGGGGTGTTGGCCTTGGGCGCCTTGGATGAAATGCCGGCCGATGTGATCGACGGCGTGATCAAAACCAACCTGCTGGGATATCTGCATGGTGCTCGCGCGGTACTGCCTGTTTTCAAGAAGCAACAGAAAGGAACACTGATCAATAACATATCAATCGGCGGCTGGGTGGCCGCTCCTTACGGGGCAGCCTACACGGCATCCAAATACGGACTGCGCGGTATGGTCGAAGCCCTCCAGGGCGAGGTCAACACCTTTCCCCATATTCACGTCTGCGCGCTGTATCCGGGATTCCAGGATACACCGGGTGCCAAACACGCCGCTAATTATCTGGGTGTCCAGCCCGCCAATCCGATTCCAAACTTCGATCCAAACCGGCTGGCCTCGGCTATCGTGAAAGTCGCTCAACGTCCCACCAATAGTACGTATCCCGACTGGTCGGCCGTCTTTGCACGGGGTGCGTATGGACTGTTTCCAGAACTCACCCGGTCTATCATGGCCGGATTGATGCGAATGGCCCAACGCAAAGGAACGCCGTCCAACACCTATCCGGGCAATGTGCTGCATCCGGTAGCATATGATATGCGCATTCAGGCCAAGACCTCATCTCAGCGTACGGCTCGTAAAGCCAAGATGCTGACGGCTGCTGCTATCGGCGCAACGGTCCTGTGGATGGTGATGCGTCCGAAAATGTCTTCCAAAAGCGAGTTCTGAATTCCCTCAACTGAACAATGCCCTGTTCCGGAATGTCGGAACAGGGCATTTTAATAGACTCAGGAATCGGTTACGTTACCGTTCTTTCTCAGGCATCGACTTTAGGGCTTCATTTTACGGCCTTTGTTCCACCAGACGATAAAACCCGTTATCGGCAAACTGGCGCAGATCAGGCTGGCGAGGAATACCAGGATTTTTCCCGGCAGCCCCAAGGCAGCGCCCACATGGATATCATAATTGAGCATCAAGACCTGATCGGCCAGTGCGGCTTCCGAAAAGCGATCTCCGGGCATCCGAAGTGGCTGTAAGGTGTAGCGGTCGAACAGGTACTCGTTACGGTTGTAGAAGTTTCCGTACTCGTTGTACACCACTACCTCGATGGGGTCTGTAGCCTTTCCATCCGGTGACAGATACATCCCGCCCTTCACCGTTCCGATTGTTGTCATCACAGCCTGCCAGGCCCGGTCCAGATTCGTTACTGCCGCTTCCGGAACCATCGGCTTCCGGGTCGTGTCAGACTGCGGCTCGGCCCGTTCTGCTTTGGGATGACCACCGGCACTGATCCAGTATACCCCTTTCTCGACCCACTCAAAGCTCCAGACTAAGCCGGTAATGGCCAGCACCAGCCCGATCAGCATGCTGTAAAAGCCCAGCACATTGTGCAGATCATAATTCAGGCGTTTGGGCCGGGCGTTTACTTTAATCCGGAAGGCTTGGCGGGTGTGTTTACGCTTCCATTTCTTAGGCCACCACAGCACCAGTCCGGTTATCAGCAGCACTACAAAAATCAACACGGCCACGCCTACGACCGGTCGGCCAATTTTGTACGGCAGCCACAGCGCCCGGTGCCCGTCGATGATGAACCGAAAAAAATCGAACTGCTCGCCGGTGGTTTGTTTTCTAATCAAACCGGCATCGTACGGATTCAAAAACACGACCGAAAACGATCGCTTTCCGCCCACATTGCTTTGAAACCCGACTGCTGCGGCCTGATCGGCAGGCGCATAGGTGATCCCGGTTGGTTTTTTATCCGGAAACTGCCGCTGCGCTTCCACCAGCAATGCACTGGGTGGGGCAAAGGGCTGCGGACGTGCGTCTACAAAACGCCACCGCTCGGTCGCATCTTTAATTTCCTGCTGAAAGGTGTAGATCGCGCCGGTGATGCTGACGATAAAAACGATGATTCCGGACACCAATCCCAGCCACAGATGCAGCCAGGCATTGATGCGCCGAAATACCGATTTATGAGGCTCTTTTTTTAATTCCACTCTTTGAATACCATTAAAAAACAGCCTGGTTTAAAAACACAGGCTGTTTGACTAGCAGCGAATGCCGATTAGAATTTGAATACACCTGCTACAAACGAGGCTTCGGTTTTGGCGCCTTTAGTAGCGGTAAACGTAGTCGTGTTGACTTTGTAAATGTAGTTTTCACTTACCCCGTTTACGGTTTCTTTCACCACAGTGTACACGTTTTCACCTTCTGCAAATGCCGCCATCCGACGGCCGTCACCAGATGCCTCCGGAAGTCCGTTGACTATATTAACGGACTGGCTGTTGAAGTCGATTACGGCTGCTTTGAGGCTACCATCGCTCCAGCGGGTCTGTGCAGCGCGATTGGTTACGTTCAGTTTGGCGAAGGCCTTTCCGTTGCCCAGATACAGCACGTGTACCGCGTTGCCACCAGCTTTGGAATTCACATCAAAGAAGTAACCAGCATCAAATGTAGACGCGCCATTGGCGATTTTCAGGATGCCGGACGGCTGGGTAGACTGCGAAAATCCGTTGGCCGGGTTAGAATTCGAGATCGCATATACGTTGCCGCTTTCGTCTTCGATCAGACCGTTTTTAACGTTGAAACCACCGATCGGTCCTACGCGGGAATCGCGGATCACTTTCTGGAACTGCATGTCCGGATAGGAATACACGGCCACTTCGGCCTGCGAGGTATTCGGCGTCGCGAAGGTGGTTTTGTTGGAGATATAATAGCTCAGAAACACCTTGTTTCCCACAACTGCCATTCCGGAATAGTTGACGCCCAGTGTGGTATCCGGGGTATACAGATCGGATGTAGGAACGTCTACTTTCTTACCAACCGTCACCGTGTTCTTGGTCATCTGGTAGAAGCTAATCATGTTGGTCGTGTTGTTCATCGACACCGCCAGCAAATTGCTTCCGTCTGCTTCTACAATATCAGCGATGGCTGCCGGGAAGGTGTTCGAACCTTTCTCTACCAGTCCAGACGTTTCGGTTTGTTGCAGCGCCGTCACTTTCACGTCGTTCAGGCCACCGATTGCATAGATCGTATTGCCAATTTTTTTATAATCGAAATAGCCGACCTGCTCGGTCCCCTGCCCCTTGGCGCTGATCGCACCTGTCATCAGGTCTTTAAACGGAACGGTGAAGTACGAATAGTCAAAACCGGATGCCGGTGCATAGGCCATCGTCACGATGTACGGTTTCTCCACCGCAGGCGTTGCCGGAGTATCATCGTCTTTTTTGCAGGAAGCCAGTACAGCGCTCATCGCCAGTACGGTCAGAGCGGCTTTGGAAGTTTGGGAAAAAGTCATGGTGCTTAAATAGAAAATTTAAAAAGAGATACAGGAAAAAGGGTGTTTCTGGAAGGCCTATAAACTCACCCGCAGCTTCACGAACAAGGTGCGGCCGGGCTTCTGGAGGTAAAACCGGTCATACAGCCGCGCATCGGTCAGGTTCCGGCATTCGGCGCTGATGTTGTACCGACCGCCTTCCAGGCTATAAATGAGTTCAATATCATGCGAAGCCTGTTCGGGAATGATCCGCTTGCTGTCTTTGCTGCCCAGCTCGGCCCAGGTCAGGAAATACGCATCGACATAATTGAAGCGGTACCGCAGATCCAGCAGCGTGTTGGACCACAACACATTCTGAAACCGGTACCCGGCAGAGGCATTTCCGAATACCACCGGAATATTGGGCACCCGGAATCCTTTCTGATAGTTGACCTGCTGCCCGCCGTTGGTGTAGGAGTTGACATACACATAATCAGCCTGATCGGTAATGGTCTGGTACGTAGCGCTGGCCGCCAGATGAAACCGGCTTTTATACCAGTAGCTGGCGTTGGCTTCGGCACCGAGGGTGCGGGTTTGTTTCAGGTTGCCGTAGCTGGTTACCGGACTGGAAATGGTCGCGATCCGGTAAATCAGGTCGGTGGCATTCCGGAACAGCCCGCTTCCGGAAATAGCAAAGCTGTGGAGCCGGGAAATGCGTTTGGTATAGCTCACCCCCAGATTCAGGTTATGACTCCATTCCGGTTTCAGTTCCGGATTGGCTTCGGTAAACAGCCCATCACCAAACATTTCATCGGAATTGGGCATCCGGTAGGCGCGCTCATACGAGGCTTTCAACTGCACATCCGGACGCGGGAAATACGTGGCGGCCAGTCCGTAGCCCAGATTGGTCTGCGCCGATTCCAGCAGTTCCAGTCGTTGCGTCGGCAAGGCAAAGTCATATTGCTTTTCAGCGCTGGCCCGGATCGAATACAGCTTGGCAAAAACAGCCGTACTGAATCCCCGCAACCACTCGGCGTTGTGCCCCAGACTCAGCACACCTTTGTTCAAGGCTTTCGGGAAATTGTTTTCCGGCTTCTGCGGATTGAGGGCATCATAAACCGTCCGCTCGAAATGGCTGTACAGATAGTTGACCACCAGCGCCTGTTTGGGCGTGATATGATATCCGGCGTTGGCACCGGCGCTCCATTCGCGGTCGGTCAGGGTGGTCAGCGTACGGGAAAATTCAGCGGCGTTGGAACCGGGCACCACGGTGGTTTCGCCCAGCCAGTTGTACGTAACGCCCTGAAGGGTATCGGCAATCTGCGATTTAGACGCATTGAAGCTCCCGAAGGCAGTGACATCAAGACCGGCCACCAGCAGATTTTTTTTGCTGTACCGCAGGGTTGGCGCCCAGGTCTGGCTGTTGGTCGTGATGCCGCCATAAACCTTACTCATGGTGGTACCGGTCTGGACTTCTTTATCATCGGCAGCGGCGGTCAGACTCAGAATCAGCTGATCCGCATATTTTTTGTCCACGACGCCGGCTTCGACCCGAAGGTTTCCGGAACGGTAGCGATCATGGAAGCGCCGTACGTCCTCATAGCCTTCGATCATGTTCTTCCGGACGATCGGCACATTGACTTTGTAGTTATTGTCAGAATAATTGTAGTTGGCACTGCCCCGGACGGTGAAGCCGGTTTTGGCGCTGGTATACGCGCCGTTCAGCGAGGGCCGATGGGTATTGAACGACCCATAAGCATACGAGGCATCCAGGAATTTTTGCTGTTTATTGGTGATGATGTTGATCACGCCACCCAGCGCGTCGGTTCCGAGCGTTACCGGCACCACGCCTTTGTACACATCCATCCGCTCGATTGCATTGACCGGAATGTTGTTCAGGTTGTAGGCACTGCTATACCGGTCGATCGGAACGCCGTCGAGGAATACTTTGACCTGTTGTCCGGAAAAGCCGTTGAGGGTCAGGTTGTATGAGGATCCGAGTCCGCCTTCTTCCAGGATGCGGACACCCGGCACCCGGTTCAGAATTTCCTTGGCATCGCCGACCGTGTTTTTAAGTTCTTTGGTGGCAATAGACGTAACCGAAAACGCTTCCCGTTCTACTTTCCGCACATCGGTATAGGATACGACCACTACGCTGTCCAGCTGTTGCTGCCGGCGTACCTTATCCGGTTGCTGGGCTGCCGTCCGAATGCCAGAACAACAGCTCAGCCCAATCAGTATAAAGGATCCTATTCGATTCATTCCAACACATTTCCGGAACGCCAGTAACGCTCCTGTTGTTTTTAGAGGCGCAAATGTATTGGCTCGTTCAGGCTGGTACTTGCTAAATCGGGAAATCTATACACACAGATCAGATTGAGTAAAATAATCGTATAGGTGCATATCGTATAGGTGCATAAAAGAAAGAAGCAGCGGCGGAGGGCCACTGCTTCTTGTAAGAACAGTTGGAACAGTTTCGGATGGTTTAGTACCGGATGTCCATTTCGTTGATCAGGTTTTGGGCATTGCCAAACTTGTCGATGATAAACAGGATAAAGCGGGCATCGGCAATAATGGTACGCTTATATTTTTTGTCAAATGCGATATCCCCACTCATTGCTTCCCAGTTGCCGTCAAAAGCAGCACCGATCCATTCGCCGTTGGCATTCATGACCGGAGAACCAGAGTTACCACCGGTGATGTCGTTGTTGGTAATAAAGCAGGTCACCAGTTCACCTTTTGCATTGGCCCAGCGTCCGTAGTCTTTTTTATCGAGCAGGGTAACGAATTCTTTTGGCAGGTCAAACTCGTCGTCGCCCGGAACGTACTTGGCACGCAGACCGTCGGCCGTCGTATAATACTTGTAAGAAACGGCATCCTGAGGCTCATACGGCAGTACGCTACCATAGGTTACGCGCATGGTGCTGTTGGCATCCGGATAGAAATTCCGGTTGGGCTGCATCTTCATCGCCGCCTTTACGTAGAACATGCTCAAATCTTTCTTGGCATATGCAAACGACTCAGCGCGGGGCCTCACTTGCTTCTCGTATACGCGGATAAACGACATGGCATAATCGATGGCCGGATCGGCTTTCAGTTGCTCCAGCGTCGGGCCATTGGCCAGGGCATCAAAACGGGACTCATCCAGCAACTGCGTGTTCTGGAACACATACTCCGTGTATTTGTCGAACGTATTGGTCCAGTTTTCGGTACCGAACTGCCGGAAAATCACGCGCTGGTAGATATCAGGCTGCTGATCTTTCGCCACTTCGGTGTAATACAGCTGCGACATCCGGGCAAACAGTTCCTTTTCAGTAGCGGCGTCGTATTCCTTCATCAGCATCTTACGCGCCATCCGCATGCCATCGGTGTATTTTTTGATAGAGTCCTTATCCTTGCCGCCTTTTTCCATATAGGTATAGAGCGGATAGGTCGTAGAAGCAACCCGGCTCAGAATCGGTGCGCGGAAGCACTCGCCGTAGTATACAGCCGACTTGGCCACCGGACGATAATCGGCATAGATGCCTGCAAAATCGTTCATCAGCGTTGCGTACTTCTTATTGGCCTTGCTTCCGGAAGCCCATTTGGTAAAGCGTTGCTCATCGGCCCGCTTGGTTCCTTCTACATTCAGGCGCTTCAGCTGGGCCGTCTGACCAATAAAATACTTCCAGTAGTTGGAGATCCGCTGGTAGTTGGAGGTCATTTTCAGGTACACAGACTTGTCGGCGTCCATGTGTTTTTTCATGATCGCCAGACGCTCGCCCCGGATCTTAACGATCGCCGGTGAGGTTACTTCAGTCGCAATGTTCACCCCGTGCGACGTCAGGTACCGGTCGGTACGGCCCGGATAGCCCATAATCATGGCATAATCGCCTTCCTGAACCCCTTTAGCCGATACCGGCAGATACTTCTTAGGCTTGTAGGGCACATTGGCGGTGCTGTAGGCAGCCGGCTCATTGTCGGCACCGGCATAGACGCGGAACATGGAGAAATCGGCGGTGTGGCGGGGCCACATCCAGTTGTCGGTGTCGCCACCAAACTTACCGAGGCTCTTGGGAGGCGTGCCTACCAAGCGGACATCGTTGTATTTCTTGTAGGTCAGCAGCAGGTATTGATTACCACTGAAAAAGTCTTTCACATTGGCGACCAGTTTGCCGCCGTTAGAAGCGCGGTCTTCGATTTTTTTCCGGACCGCATCAAACTTCTTATTCCATTCCGCTCCGGCATCGGTCCGGCCTACTGCAGCCATCACTTCAGCGGTTACGTCGACCACCTGTTGCAGGTAAATCACGGACAGGCCCTGTGCCGGCAGTTCTTCGGTGTAGGATTTGGCCCAGAACCCGTTGTCGAGATAGTTTTTCTCAACCGAGCTTAGGGTCGCGATCGCATCATAGCCACAGTGGTGATTGGTAATGAGCAATCCGGAAGGAGACACCATCTCGGCGGTACAACCACCTCCAAACTGCACCACGGCATCCTTAAGGGAGGCCTGGTTGATATTGTAAATGTCTTGAGCCGTCAGCTTCAGGCCGAGGCGCTTCATTTCTTCGTAGTTTTTGCCAATGAGCTGTGGCAGCCACATGCCTTCATCGGCACGGGCCTGCAACAGCGCACACGCCGCTACCAACAGGAGGACAACTTTTTTCATAGATGGTTTTTTGAGCCAGGAGCGCAAAGATAAACGCCGATGGATAAGTTCGTAAGACGGATTAGAAGGTATTCAGACGCTGTATTTTCCGGTTATTCCGGAACCTGCCCTTTATCCACCTGCACCACCCCACGGGGTTGCAAAATTTTGTAGTTGGCAAACGTCTGATCGGCTTCCAGACCGGTGCCGTAGAAGCTTTGGGTCGGCATGTTGATCCGAACGGGTTTTTCGGTAAAGAATTTCTTGTTGACTTCGCTCCAGATCAGCTCTTCCGTCTGTAATTCTTCACCTTTGTTGTTGTGCACCCGCACCTGATCCCGCAGCAATACATTGCCTTTGGTTTCATACCAGCGCGCATATTTGGCTGTTACCGTGCTTTGGATCTTTAGACTGGTATCGAAAATTTCGATCCGAACGCCCGAACGGGCATCGGTGTATGGCGGACGGGCCTTATCGGCACGGATAAACTCTTTGGCATACAGCCGGGCTTCAACTTTTCCACCGCTGCTGTAAATAATGGTAACATCCTGCGCCTTGTCTTCCAGCCCCTGTCCGGTTCCGGAAAGCGACTGGATATCCTCGATTTTATTGCGGCATGAAAGCAGCCCCAACAAACTAATCAGGCACAGGAATCGCTTAGTCATAACGGCGTTTCACAAACCAGCGGTCATTCAGCGAAAGCCCAACCGAAAAGCGGGTAAAGGTTTCCTTTAGGGTGAATGGCGCCGAAGACGTCCGGCGGCCGACTTCCAGTGCCAGATGCACCCGGTCGGTGGTCCGGCGGAACGGAATACTCATGCCGGCCGTTCCCATAATGGTAGAAGGCTGTGCGCCACCTACAAAGTACGGATCAGTTCCGTAGCTGGCACCCAACCGGTACGTTACCCGTTGCAAAAAGCGGGATCCGACGGTGTTGGAAGGCGTATATTCTGCTCCGATGGCAGCCCGCCAGGCACGGTCAGCCAACGAATCCCGGTTGCCCAGCACCCGGTAATCTTTCCAGCTGGTGGTGCTAAAATCGGCACTGATGGCCCACTGATTACCATAGAAAAGCTGCATACCTGCGGCAATATTCATTGGCAGCGTCATCTTTCCGGACGCTCCGTTTGAAGCATACGCCGTATCCAGAATGGTTCCGGAACTGCCCGAGAACCGATACGATAGCCAGAGGTCGTTGGTTTCAGCATTCAGATCCTGCTTCAGCGTGGCCGTTGCCCCCAGTCGCAGTCCCAACAGCCCTTTGAGCACCGTAGTATATTGTGCGCCTAGTTTGTACGTCAGTCCGCCTACGGATAAGGTCCGGTCAAACTCAGCGCCAAAGCTGCTGGCCGTATCCTGCTGGTAAAATTCCCGGCTCCGGTTATACGTGAACGTTCCAAACGTGTATCCGACATTAAAGCCCAGCCGGAATCCCTTGACATCTACCGCGCCTCCCAGAAATGCCTGGCTGAGTCCGCCCGAACCGATGTACTGGTTGTACGCATAGCCCAGTCCGGGCTGGTACGAGGTATCGCTCAAATGGTAAAACGAGCGGCTTTCCGGTTGCAGCCCGAATACGACCCCTGCATTTTTAGCGACCGGCAATCCTACCCGCAGGTAACTAAGCGTGGTCGTGCCGGTCGGGAAATTCTGGTTTTCGGTGGCAACCGAACGACGGCTGGCGGTAAAGGCACCTTCATACGTCGTCATTTTCAATCCGGCATAGGAAGCCGGATTATCGGTATTGATGGCAAACGGATTGCTTACCGCAATCGCAGCACTTCCCCCACCCCGTTGCGCAACAGACGTACCTCCCAGCAGATCGCCAATTCCATAGCGGCTGTAGGGGATGTTTTCGCGGGTCGATAGCACTTGTGCAGATGCCGTTCCGGAAACAACTCCGGCACTCATCAGCAATCCAACACACTTAAAGGGAAAGGGAATGCGCATTATGGCGTAAAATTCTATGAAGCCCTTTCAGTAATAAAAAAGGATCGGCAAATATCCGGCTTTTCAGGTGGGGCAGCAACGCATCGGCATCGCCACCGGTTAAAACAGCGTTAAACCCATTCGGAAATCGCTCTCCATACCGGTCCACCATCCCATCGATCTCAGCCGCAGCACCAATCAGCGCCCCACTTTGAAGCGCCGATTCGGTATCGTACCCGAGCAACGGTGCCCGGTCATCCAGCGCTACTTCCGGAAGTTTAGCGGTAAACTGATGCATCGCCCGTAGCCGCATCGACAGTCCCGGACTGATCGACCCGCCCCGAAACGCATTGTTGGTAGCTACAAAATTGTAGGTAATACAGGTACCGGCACTCACCGCCAGACAGTCGGCCTTGGGAAACTGCTCGGCTACAGCTACGGCCAGCGCCAGGCGGTCGGGACCCAATGTATCCGAAGACCGATAGGCATTGATGAGCGGCACGTTGGTCTGCGGGGTCAGTTTCAGCAGCGGAATGTGAAGCTCCCGGAGCAACGTTTCGATAGGAGTACTGTCGGCGATTACGGAGCACAGGATAGCGCCACGGATTTTACCATGATCGAGCAACTGACGGATAAACGGTTCTGACGGCAACAGGCCCTCGGTGCGTTCAAAGGCCAGTGGCCTGGCCGATCCGGCATCCTGGTAAAGAGCAGACTTCAGCGCCGTATTACCGGCGTCGATACATAAAAAATTAGCCATAAGAAAGATGATAAAAGGAAAATTCCGGAAGAATCCTAAACCGTGGCAGCGTACCAGCCGCTTGCGTGGACTGTATAATCCCGCATGATGGGCAGCATCGGTTTGCAGGACGTCCCTCAGGAGTTGACAGGTCAGCCGGCATTCCGGAACCAATCAGGTTTTAAAACAGGCCGTCCCACTTCAGGTCGCGGAAATGGCCGTTGCGTTTTACGCGTTCTTTGAGCAGTTCCAGGTTACTGACCACCGGAGCGATTTCTTTCAGGTGGCGGCGCAGAAACTCCAGTCGCTGGGTTTCATCATAAATGCCCAGCAATTCATATTCCTGCTCATACGACAGGCCCACGAGGTGACCAATGTCATATGAAGTCAGCTTGTCGCTTTTGCGGGGCAGCTTTTCTTCCACCTGCATCAGCGCATACAGCCGTTCGACTTCTTTAAAGATCAGTTCTCCGACCCGGCTTTCGGCATGCTCCAGCACATTTTCAGGATAGCTGACAACGGCTCCGCAATACAGCTTGTCCGGAATTTCTTTAACGACCGTCAGGATTTCAAAGACTTTCTCGCCTTTGGTCCGGATATCCATTTGCCCGTCGGGATAGGTTTTCACCACTTCGGTAACCCGCACCAGCGTTCCTTTTTCCAAAGGTTGTGTGCCCCGGGCCACCGGGATGCCAAAAGGCTTCTCCTCGGCAATACATTCCTGAATCAGTTGCTTATAACGGGGTTCAAAGATGTGCAGATTAAGGGCCTCCCCCGGATACAGCACGATCTGCAATGGAAAGATGGAAATAAAATTGGTCATGCAGCGTCTAAGATACAGGTTCTGTATGCGTTAGATTCCGGAACCAGTACTGAAAGAATAAAAAAGTGGCTACGCCAAACTGCACTTCAAAGGCCGGGTCTACAAACAGCAATACGCTGACCAGCAGCCAGATCCCGATATTGAAGAATCGCGTCCGTTCCGGAAACCTCCGGACAGCAACCACGCCACCCAGCCACCAGATCAGCAACACTATCATAGCAGGCACCCCTACAGCGATTCCGGACGCCAGAAACTGATTGTGCGGGACCAGCCGGTTTTCGGCAGCCACATGCGGATGCGACTCCGTATAACCTGTATCCATCGCCGAGACTACATCGCCTGCACCATACCCACCCAGAGGCGACCGCGCAATCTGCCGGACGGCTACATCATAGGAGTACAGCCGGGCCGGATCGCTGTAATTTCCGGAAGGCCGTCCGCTGAAATACTCCATAAATGAATACCGGAAGTAGCCGATGCGTCCCCGCAATGTAGGCAAGGTTCCATACGCCACGACTACTCCCAGAAGGCCTGTCAGAAAAAACAATCCAAAACGCCGGTAATGCTTTAAATACAGTTCCCGGAACAGCAGCAGCAATCCGGCCCCGTAAAACATTACCAGCCCGGTTTTAGCCGCCAGAATATGCAGGTACAGCCCGAAAATCGCAGTGCTGATCCCGGCCAGCACTTTCACCGGCGATGCTAGTTTCGGCCAGACTGCCAGAATCCAGAAGATAGTTGCCGCCAGAAACGCGCTGAAGCAAATATGATCGTTGTAGGCCGGTGTGCGGAAGGTCTGGGAACTTTCGTAGCCTTTTGCAATAGCCGCTGCATTCGGGAAGTAATAGCTCAAACTGAATGCCACGCCTCCCAACAGCAACACGCAGGTTCCGGAAAGCAGCACCTGCCATTGGTTTCGATGCAGTTGCAGTGGATAGGCTACCGCCAGCGGAAACAGCAAAAACGGCAGCTTGACCTGCACCCGTTCGCCCCATTCCTCCATGTTCGAGCTCCAGAAAAATGACAGGGCATACAGTGCCACCCACCCAACAGCCATCCACCAAAACCGGTTGCGCAGCCAGTCGCGCGGGTGCGTTCCGCGAAGCGCATTCAGCCCCAGCAATAAGGTAGCGATCGACAGCACCGCCCGTGCGCCCAAAAATCCAATTACAAATGCCAGCGACAGAAAAACAGCGCTGTTTTCGCGGGAAGGCAGGAAGCGATTGATGCGGTTCAACAGGTTTAAGGCTTTCTTTGTATGCACGTTTCAACGGTAAAAATGCAGCATTTGGTATCTGATAGCGTTCAAAATCTGCTGGAAGGCATTCGTGCCGGCGACTTCCGGCAACTGGCCCGTACCATTACGCGGGTCGAAAACAACCTGCCGGGTACCGAAGAACTGTTACTGGGTCTGCAATCCAGCGCCAAACGAAATGTCGTAGGCATTACCGGCCCCCCCGGCGCCGGCAAAAGCACACTGGTCAATGCCTTGGTCGGACACTGGATTGCTGCCGGTAAAAAAATAGCCGTACTGGCCGTGGATCCCAGTTCGCCGTTCAACCTCGGTGCGCTGCTGGGCGACCGGATTCGTCTGGCCGGTTTCTATACGCACCCGAATGTATTTATCCGGTCTATGGCCTCCAGGGGCTCACTGGGTGGACTGCATCCGGCCATTGTGCAGGTTACGGATCTGGTCCGGGAAGCACCGTTCGACCTGATTCTGATCGAAACGGTAGGTGTAGGCCAAAGCGAGATTGAAATCGCCGGATTGGCCGATTGTACAGTCGTCACGCTGGTTCCGGAAAGCGGGGATGAAGTACAGGCCATGAAATCGGGGCTGATGGAAATCGCCGATTTATTTGTCGTGAACAAAGGGGATCGACCTCAGGCAGATGCCATGGTCCGGCGCATCCGAACCATGGCCCACGAACGGATGCAGGAGGGCGTGGAAACGCCGGTTCTCAAAACCACGGCTACCTCCGGGGAGGGTGTGGCTGCCGTTGCCCGACGCATTGAAAAAGCACTTTCCGGAACCGAAGGCACCACGACCCGGCAGCAATGGCTGCGGGTCGATAAGGCGATCCGGATGGCGATGGACCTGTTGCTTCAGGAAACCTCCCGAAGCGAAATTGCAGCGCAACTGGAGCGTACCGGCGGAAAAGGCAATTTATACCAAACGGCGCAGTGGCTGCGAGATCAATGGCGGCGTTCCGAAGGCTAAGCGACCTGGCCCGGTTGTGGCGGACGGTTCGCGACTTAAAACCCCGGATGATCGGCTACCGGCTAATCCGGTTCTTCTATCGGCCGACCCTATCAAACATTCCGGAATCCGCGGCTGCCGTGGCTTGTTCCTGGCCGCTTACGAGCTTCAGTCCGGTACCAGTTGCCGACCGGTATGATCCGGAATTTCAAACGTTCGAGACACTTAACTTACCTTCTGTTTCCGTTCACGATGCCGTCTGGACAGAGGGATTGCACGGTCTGCTTTGGAACTACCATCTCAACAGCCTGACCTGGCTGGAAGCGTTTTCAACGCCGGATGCCCGGGTAGATACCTTATTGGAGCGGCGGGCTATTTTGCCGCTTCACCGGCACGCGGATGCACCCTACCCACAATCGTTGCGCATTTTTTCCCTGATCCGTTACCTGTTGCGGACTGAGATCAGATCTTCGGTTCTTTTACAAAAGCTCTGGACGGATTACCAGCAGCTACGGCGCGTTCCGGAATATCATTTAGACGGAAACCACCTGCTTGAGAATTTTCTGGCGGCTTACAGTGCGGCGTTGTTTTTCGGTGATAGCGCTCAGTTACCCTTGTTGGAGCAACGCCTTTTAGAAGCGCTTCACCAACAGTTTTTGCAAGACGGTGGTCATTACGAGCGGAGCATTCATTATACCGCCCAGCTTACCGCATCGATGCTCAAAACCCTTGGCATCGCCCAACTGACCGGCAACGCCCTATCCTCGCTGGAAGCCCAACTAACGCAACTTATCAGCCGGGCATTGGGATGGATGGAGGCGCTGCAATTCAGCGATGGCAGCTTTCCGGCATTCGGCGACAGTCACAGCCATCTGTTGCCTTCCTTGAATTTGTTGCTACAAAGCGCAGCTGAACTAAACGTATTTCCACAGGTACAACCGGTATCCGACTCGGGTTACTACCGGTTCCGGAATGCTGCTTTTGATTGTATTATTAATGCCGGAAGTCCGGCTCCGGCTCATCAGCCCGGCCATGCACACGCTGATGCCACCAGTTTTTGCCTGCACGTCGAAGGCCGTCCGCTGATTGTAGACACCGGCATTTCGACCTACGAGCGTAATCAGCAAAGGCTTTCCGAACGGCAAAGTGCCGCCCACAATGTCCTTCAGCCACCGGGCGAAGACAGCGCAGAAGTCTGGGCCGCGTTCCGGATGGGTCGCAAACCACAGGTGACCCTACTGGAACGCACGTCCCGCCGGTTGGTGGTTCAACACGATGGATTCCGGAAGCATTGCCTGTTGGTCAGCCGCGTTTTTGATTTTGAAGAAAGATGCTTTACGCTGACGGAACGCGTTTCCGGAACCGCTGCCGGTATGGAAAGCCGATTGCATTTTCATCCCGATGTCATCGTGACCCTAGTCAATGAAACCACGTTTCAGGCGGAAGGGTTGGGCCTGCAAATCCGGTTTAGCGGTTTCAAAAAGGTGTCACAGTTTACCTACGACTGGTGTGGCGGGTTTAACTTGCGCCGCCCGGCTACTGCACTGGTTGCAGTGCTACAGCAGCCGGAAGCATCTATTTTCTTTCAAACGCTTTCTTTTTCTACGCCATGATTCTGGACGTCATTGCCGGTGCACGCCCAAACTATGTAAAGGTGGCGGCGCTGTATCATGCGTGGGCCGAATCAGCGCGTTTCCGGAAGGCCATTCAGTTTCGCCTTATTGAAACCGGACAACACACGGATACCCGGTTGAGCCTGGAAATAGCCCGGCAGCTGGGACTTCCCGTTCCTTACCAGCAGCTGGCTGCTCAAACAGGTCATCCGTCGCTTCTGACGGCCAGTATTCTGCAAGCGTACAGTACACACCTGCAGTCTGACCCGCCCGATCGGGTGCTGGTTGTGGGCGATGTCACCTCTACCCTGGCCTGTGCGCTGGCTGCCCGGCAAGGTGGCGTTCCGGTTGCCCACGTAGAAGCGGGCCTGCGCAGTCATGATGAATCGATGCCGGAGGAACTGAACCGGCAGCTGACCGATCACCTTTCGGATCTGTTATTTACCACCTCTGAACGGGCGGTGCAAAATCTGATGCAGGAAGGCATTGCCGCCGGGCGCATTCAGTTGGTTGGCAATACGATGATCGATACCTTGAAGCGTTTTAAGGCACAGGCAACGCCTCCGGCAGAAGCCGAACCGCTTCAACTGGAAGCCAATCGTTTTTTCCTGCTGACCCTGCACCGGCCTTCCAATGTCGATCATGAAGATTCTTTTCTAAATCTGGTTCAGACTCTCTGTGAAGCGTTGCAACCGTTTCCGGTGGTGTTGCCGGTTCATCCCCGCACCGCAGCTGTTCTGGGCAGGGCGGCGATTCCGGACAATCTGCAGTTAATCGCTCCGCAGCCGTACCTGGAATTTCTATGGCTGCTCCAACACAGCCGGGGAGTATTGACAGATTCAGGCGGCGTATCGGAAGAAGCCACCTATCTGCAAAAGCCGTGCTTAATTTTACGGGCGACCACCGAGCGGCCGGAGACGGTTGAAACCGGTTCGGGGGAATTGGAGCGGGAGGATCCGGAACGCCTGATGCAACTTTTAGCTAAGCTCAAAGTCTCAGCTTGGAAACAAGGGCAACTGCCACCGCTCTGGGATGGTCATGCCGCCGATCGGATTCTGGCTGCATTGCACTAAGGCAGTTGCTTTTATCCCACTCATAAGAAAAACACATACAACAAATAGCCGGATTTACTTTAGAATCTAAGGCTAAAAGTTACTTTTGCACCACGACTCTCCGGAATGCATTACTTCTCCACTTATTTCTCGGCTATCGCCTCTTTTTTCAGCGCCTTTCTAATGGCCTGTTTTGCTATTCCGAGAATTATTTATGTAGCCAAGAAGAAGCGTTTACTAGACAGGCCTGATAACAATCGTAAGGTGCATACCCGGGTGATTCCGAACCTGGGCGGAATTGGGATTTTCTTTGCTTACATCATCAGTTCTTCGCTGTTTGTAAATCCGGTTGCGTTTCCGGACTGGAGTTATATGTCTGCGGCCACAATGCTGCTGTTTTTCGCGGGTGCCAAGGATGATCTCGTCGAGCTGAGTCCGTACAAAAAGTTTCTGGCGCAGGCGCTGACCGCAGCGATTGTCGTGTACTTCGCTGGCATCCGGATCGACTCGCTTCATGGTTTATTTGGCGTTTATGATATCCCGGCTTGGTTTGGATCCGTGTTCACGATTGTCGGTTGCGTATTTGTGACCAATGCGTTCAACCTGATTGACGGCATCGACGGTCTGGCAGGCAGTATCAGTCTGCTCGCCAGTCTGGTATTGGGCTGCGTATTTTTCTCCGGCAGTGCCTACAGCGAAGCGATTCTGTGTTTTTCACTGGGTGGAGCCATTGGCGGGTTTCTGTTATTTAATAAGCCACCAGCCCGCATTTTTATGGGGGATACCGGTTCTCTAATCATCGGTTTTACCCTCGCGGTGTTGTGCGTTTTGGTCGTCAGCCGGGTGAACGATGCGCCACAAAATTTCAAGGTAGTTCACAGTCCGGTAGGTGCCTTGCTGCTTTCCCTGGCCGTACTGTTTGTACCGTTGTTTGACACCTTCCGGGTCTTTACCGTGCGTATCATGAAAGGACATTCGCCGTTTAAAGCCGACCGCACGCACCTGCATCACTATCTGCTCGACCTCGGGTTTTCACATGGCAAAGCCGTTCTGATCCTGATTGGCGCCAATTTGTTTATCTTGGCCGTGGCCTACCTGTTGCAGGATATCAATGCGCATCTGGCTATTATGACTATGATCATCGTAGCATTCGGGTTGTTTTTGATTCTGTTTTTCCTACGTCACCGGAAGATCGATCCCCATATCAAGCCGATCCGGAAACTGATTCCACGCCGCGAACCGGTCTCCTGAGTGTTGAATCTTAACTAAAAGGCCTTATAAAAAAGCACCGCTGGTAGCGGTGCTTTTTTATAACTGGTGATCTGGTTTTCATCAGACCGGAGTCATTTCGTCTGTATTATTCCCACTCAATCGTAGCCGGTGGCTTCGACGAGATGTCGTACACCACCCGGTTGATGCCGCGAACGCGGTTGATAATATCATTGGAAATTTTGCCCAGCAGTTCATACGGCAGGTGTACCCAGTCGGCGGTCATACCATCGACGCTGCTCACAGCGCGCAGGGCTACTGTAAACTCATAGGTGCGTTCATCGCCCATAACGCCGACGCTTTGAACCGGCAGCAGGATCGCTCCGGCCTGCCAGATTTTCGGATACCAGCCCGAGTCGCGCAGATGCTGGATGTAGATCGCATCCGCTTCCTGCAACATAATGGCTTTTTCTTCAGAAACGGCGCCCAGAATGCGAATGCCCAGTCCGGGTCCGGGAAACGGATGCCGCTGCAAAAACAGATCGTCGATGCCCAGTTCTTTGCCAACCCGGCGCACTTCGTCTTTGAACAACGCCCGAAGCGGCTCGACCAGTTGCATATGCATTTTTTCCGGAAGCCCGCCTACGTTGTGGTGACTTTTGATGGTGGCCGACGGCCCGTGAACCGACAAACTTTCGATCACATCCGGGTAGATCGTTCCCTGCCCCAGAAACCCGACGTCCTGTAAGTCGTTGGCTTCTTCCTGAAAGATGTCAATAAAGAGGCCACCGATGATTTTACGCTTGGTTTCCGGATCCGACACACCAGCCAGTGCGCTGTAAAACCGGTCTTTGGCAGTAATGCCTTTGGTATTCAGTCCCAGATGCTTGTACCCATCAAGCACCTGTTGAAACTCGTCTTTCCGAAGCAGACCGTTGTCTACAAAAATGCAATACAACCGGTCGCCAATGGCCCGGTGTACCAGCGTAGCCGCCACGGTGCTATCTACCCCACCGCTCAGCGCCATGACCACTTTACCCGCAGGGCCGACCTGCACCTGGATTTTCTCGACGACTTCTGTGATAAATGAAGCAGGGGTCCATTCGGCCTTGCAACCGCAGATATCGATCAGGAAGTTTTTAATCAGCTGGCGGCCATCCGTAGAGTGTGTGACTTCGGGGTGAAACTGAATGCCATAGACCGGATGCATTCCGGAACGGTCGGACGCTTTATACGCCGCTACCGGAATGGATTCCGTGGTCGCAATCACCTCATAACCTTCCGGAAGTTCTTTAATCGAATCGGAGTGGCTCATCCAGACCTGCGAACCGTGTGCAACGGTAGCCAGCAACGGATCGCTGCTTACCATGTTTTGCAGGTGTGCCCGGCCGTACTCACGGTGAGTTGATTTGCCGACGTGTCCGCCGTTTTGCTGGGCAATAAGTTGCGCCCCGTAGCATACGCCCAGTACCGGCACCTGGCGGGCCATTTCAGCCACATCAGGCTTCGGCGCTTTTTCATCATTCACCGAAAACGGGCTTCCGGACAGGATGATGCCTTTGAGGTTCGGCGTGTAGGTTACCGGTTTGGTACAGGGTTGAATCTCGCAGTACACATTGAGCTCGCGCACGGCACGGGCAATCAACTGGGTGTACTGAGAGCCGAAATCGAGGATCAGAATCGTGTCCAACATGTGGAGGAGAAGGGCAAAAAATCAGGATAAAATTAAAAAACCTGTTTCGGCATCTGGCTGGCAAATGCAGAAACAGGTTGGCTTCCGGAAGCGGATTAGGCTTGTCCGGCAGGGCCGCCAAAGGTTACGGGCATGTCAGCAGGCATAGCACCGTTTTCCTTGATCAGGCCGTTTGCAGCTTCGTAGCGTTTGATATTGTCTACCAGTGCCAGCATCAGTCGCTTGGCGTGGTGAGGCGTCATAACGATACGGCTTTTCACTTTTGCCTTTGGAAGGTTTGGCATTACGTTGACGAAGTCCATTACAAACTCGGCAAACGAGTGATTGATGATGGCCAGATTGGCATACAGTCCATCAGCAATGTCTTCCGTCAGCTCAATGTTTAATTGCTGGTCAATTTGATTGGTATCTTCCATGAGAACGTCTGGTATAAGGGATTTAAGAAATTAGGTGGCGCAAAAGTAGGTTAGAAAGCGGGCTTTTTTTGGAATCCTTCCGGAGCGGTGTAGCTTGCAGGGGTGAGAGTTTTTTGCTTTGCTGCCGCAGTTTTATCCCTGACCGCCTGCCGCCCGACCGAGCCGGTGCCCAAGCCCCGTGGCTATGCGCGCATTGAGCTTCCGGAACAGCATCAATACCAGCTTTTTAACGATCCGGCGTTTCCGTATGCCTTCGAGTATGCCCGTATGGCCCGCATCAGTCAGGATACGGCACTGGTGCGCGAGCGTCCGGAAAACCGGTACTGGCTGAACGTGGATTATCCCAGCCTGAATGCCAGCATCTACCTCAGCTACAACCAGATGCAGGGCCGTCAGGACCTGGCCAAACTGCTGGAAGATGCGCATTTCATGAGCTTTTACCACAGCAAGCGTGCCGATTATGTGAAAGACAACACCTACCGGAACGAGTATGGGGTAACCGGGATTGCATATGAATGGGGCGGCGCATCGGCCTCTGCCTATCAGTTTATTGCAACAGACAGTACCCGTCATTTTCTGCGCGGCGCTTTGTACTTTAATGTCACGCCCAATGCCGACTCCTTGAAGCCAGCCACCGCCTTTATTGAAGAAGACGTGACGCACCTGATGAAAACCCTGCAGTTCCGGCCTTAATTTCGCGACCCGTTCCGGCTGCGTAGTTCAATGGATAGAATAGCTCATTCCTAACGAGTTGATACAGGTTCGATTCCTGTCGCGGCTATCCCTGTGTTTTGACCTGTGGTCAAATTTTGGCAGAACCTCTTTAAACAGTAGGGTTCTGCTTTTTTCATTTGAGGGCTTTCGCCAAATTTTAGGAGCCTCAACGTAGTTTGCCCGAAGAATACCCAAAGAATTTTTTGGGCATTTTAGAATTGTTCGAGCAATGAAAGCTGTCACGTTTATGCAGTAGTTATAACTGCGAGTCCATACCAAATCTACAATTGTATATCCTGGTTCCAGACCCTGTTTTTAGTGTTCCGGAACGTAATTACAAAGTCATATGGCACATTAGTTACAAGCAATAGTTCGCACTCACAAAAATTGTCACTACTAAGGTTATTCGTTTTTGTGGAACAAATCCTGGAACCTTGGAGTGTCAATCGCCTTTTTCAGCATCGCGGCTTGATTTTGCAACCTTGCGGGGTAACGTATGAAGTTTACGCGAACCGCACTTTCTATTATCCTGTTTGTTGTACTGCTTGTTGTTGGCGGTGTGTGGTATTTAAAAACCTATCTGAAGCAAACGCACCCTGTAAATGCGCCGCCCGTCACCCAAAAAGAAGTGTCTCCGCTCGATCTCCGTCCGGCGGCTATTGCCAAACTGCAACAACTGGTAGAAGCCGGCTCCGATAGTCTGTATCAGCTTCGCATCGATTCGCTGCTTACCGATATCACCACCGGGACCCTTATTTTAAAAGGAGTTGCTATCCGGCCCGACAGTGTCGTTATCCAATCCATGCAGGCTCAAAAAAGGCTTCCGGATGATGTGTACCACATTTCGCTTTCCAGCCTTCGCATCACCGGCATCGGGCTTTCCGATATCCTGCACCGCCGTGATCTTTCCCTGCAATCCATTGTTTGTACCCATCCGCAAATTACCGTATACCACCGCCGGCAATCGTACAACGCCGGGAAGCGGGCGACCGCAAAGGATCAAACCCTTTTCAGCCGCCTTCAGGGCCAGATAGACCGGCTGGCGATTGACAGCGTTTCCATCACCGGTGGCAGTCTGACCGATAACAGCGACGGCACTACCCGCACCTATCAGAATGTATCGGTTGCACTCCGGGAGATCCTTATAGATTCTACTACGGAGCAGGATCCGTCCCGTTTTCTGTTTGCGAAAAGGTCTTTATTGCAGGCTGGTAAAATCACGCTGCCTGCCGGTAAAAGCCGGTATGATATTAGCATCGGCGGCATTGCCGTTTCGGGCGAAAAGCAGCAGCTGCACATCCAAAATCTGACCCTGAAACCGCAGGGCGGAAAAGCCGGGTTCCTGCGTCATCAGAAGCACCGGATAGAGGTGTTCGACCTTGCTGTTCCGGCGCTTACGCTCAACGGTGTGGATTGGTGGGCGGCGGCACACGGCGAATCGCTACTGGCACAGGAAGCAGAGATCACCGGCGTGAACGGATACATTTATTTCGACCGACGCCTGCCGAAATCGGGGTCCGTCAAGAAAGCTAATTTTCCCCAGCAGTTGCTCGCCGATCTTAAAATGCCTCTTTCTATAAAGCGGGTACGCATCAAAAAATCCAACCTTGCGTATGAAGAATTTGCACCTGAAAGCGGCTCGTCCGGCAGGATTACTTTCAATAACATCAATGCGGTAGCCCAGGGCTTTACCAATCTGCCGGCCGAAATAGCGTCTCGTCCTACTGCCCGTTTCGAGGCCACCTGCCGGTTTATGAATGCCACCGATTTGTCGGTACAGATGGAATTTGCGCTGCCCTCAAGAAAGCGGGGCGCGTTTAAGGTCGATCTGGCCGTTGGCCGGATCACGCCGGCAATGGTGAATTCTTTTGCGGAACCTATGGGTCTGGTGCGCATCACAAGTGGTCAGGCACAATACGCAAAGGCCCATATTGAGGGAAACAACAGTGCCCTTCAGGGAACCCTTGCCGCTGCTTATACCGATCTGCATATCATGCCCCTGAAGGCGGCAGATCATCCGAAAGAAGGCCTGAAAAGCAAGCGGATTACGGGCACGCTTGCAAATATGCTATTTGTAAAAGACAACAATCCTTCGAGGGGAAACAATCTGCGGCAGCCGAGCTTTGAACTGAACCGGAGTGCTGATGGCAGCAGCTTTTTCAATTTTGTGTGGTCTGGCATCCGGCTGGGATTGTTTAAAACCATTGGCCTGCCGGCACGACTGACAGAGTAAATACAAAGGAATTAAATCATCCCCTCTGCAGAAAGCATTCATTACAGGGGCAAATCTTGTATGCTTTGGCTTTTTTCTTGCGGGCGCTTCCAACTGTGCTGTCAGTGAATAGGTGTTATGGAGGAATATTACCGACGCCAATGTGCCGGGCAAAGTGACCATTTTTCGCACGTAGCTTTTTGATGGCTGGCCTCCGGACCCGTATGCTGATTATGAAGGTGATTGATGCCACCTTTTTTATGGGTTTGGAAGCATCCTTTGGGAACCTTTTCGGGCGTATTTGACCCGTTTATCAACTTTTAAGGCCCGGTCATCAACTTTTAACCTGGGGGCTGATTCCGGAAAATACCTTTACTGCATGGATGGGCAAGGCGCTGTTTAGCCCCCTAGCTGAAGTGGTTTCAGCACCCTCTTACAAATTTTATATGATCCGGAAGTTCCTTCTCCCTCTGTTATGTGTAGTTCTGTTTGCCGCTCCGGCCGCCCACGCCACGATCTACTATGTAGATGGCTCGAAGGCCAATAACAACGGCGACGGCAAATCTTGGGCCAATGCCAAGAAGGACGTTCAGGCCGCCATCAATGCTACGACGCTCAACGGAGACGAAGTATGGGTAAAGGCCGGCACCTACCTGCCTACTCTGAATCCCGACGGTGGCCCGTCTTCCAGTACGGTCTCACAGGACAAGGCATTTTACGTCGCCGTCTTTAATATCAAGCTCTACGGTGGCTTTCCCAATACGACCAGCCCGGCTTTCTCCGACCGTAACCCGGTTACCAACGTAACCACCCTAAGCGGCGATCTGGATGGGCCGGGCGGAACAGCCGATGCATACCACGTGCTGGTAACAGACGGCCGGACGGCGGCCTGCGTGGTGGATGGGTTCACCATTACCGGCGGTCGGGCAAATAATACCGGCATGACCTTTTTTTACTATAATGGGAATATCAATAACGGCGGAAGCTTTTATCAATACCGAGGCGGAGGCGTTTACAACAACGAGAGTAGCCCTACGATCAGTAATTGCGTTATTACCGGCAACAATGCACTCTATGATGGTGGTGGCATGCACAACGCATACGGTACACCTGCTTTAAGCAACTGTACGTTCAGCAATAACAATTCGGACCGCGGTGGTGGGATGAGCACCGTGAGCACAATAAGCTCCCAGGCGGCCGGCGGCCAAATGACGGTGAACAGCTGCATCTTCAGCAATAACACCGGCTCCGGGATAGATAACAATACAACGAACCTAACGCTCATCAATTGCAACTTTACAAACAACAGTTCCGGCAGCACAGTAATAAGTGGCGTGGGTGGAGGTGTGAGAAACTACTACGGTAATCTGACCGTCACGAACTGCACGTTCAGCAACAATACGGTTACAGGTGGTTCTGCCGAAGGCGGTGCCATTGACAACAGTTCACAATACGGGCACAACTCCTTCGTGGCTATCTCAAATTGCACGTTCAGCACCAACAGCTCTGCAAGCGTAGGAGGGGCTGTATCCCTGGGTTCAAATACGTTTTCCACAATCGACAGCAGCACCTTTACCGGGAACACGGCAGGCAATCTTGGCGGCGGTGTGTTTGCTAACGCAACCGCTTCGTATAATGGATATGTCGGGCCTTATTATGGGAGCTGCGTAACCAGCAACTGCACATTCAGCGGCAATTCCGCCAGTTCCGGCGGGGGCTTCTACTTTAGAGGATTCGATAATTTTTTCGCATTCGTGAACCTATCGCGCAGCAGTTTCAACGGCAACTCCGCTACGCAAAACGGCGGTGGCCTGGCAGGCACAGTTGGCGACACATTAACGGTAGACAATTGCACGTTCAGCGGCAATACGGCTGGCAACAACGGCGGTGGGTTCTTCAGCGAGATCGGCAGTCCGACCATAAAGAGCTGCACATTTACAACTAACTCGGCAGGGCAGTCCGGTGGGGGCTTGTTCGAACTCAACAGTGCGCGCGTAACCAACTGTATCCTGAGTGGTAATATGGCAGGCGTTGCTGCGGATAAGGATATCCGTTCCAGCCCTGAACCCGTCACTTATTCCCTGATCGGCCCCGGCAACACCAACTATGTCGTCGGGGTGGGGATCACTACCGGCAGCCCGGCGTTTGTCAATTCGGCCAGTCCGGCAGGCCTGGACGGTATTTTCCGCACTGCCGACGACGGGCTGCGCATTGGCTGTACCTCAGCCGCGCGCGACGCGGGCACTGCCACCACGCCCACTACCGACATTCTGGGCAACCCACGGGTTGGAACCCCCGATATGGGCGCCTACGAAAATCCTGGCACTGGTTGCACGAATTTGATCCAGTACGTAGATGCTTCCATGCCGGCCAACGGTAACGGCTACAGCTGGGGCAGCGCCAAGCGCGACCTTCAGGAAGCGCTCGATTCGGTCGCGGCAGGTGGCGAAGTCTGGGTCAAGGCAGGCACCTACCTGCCCACCCGTGATCCGAATGGCAATGCCACTCCCACCGATGCCCGCAACAAAACCTTTTTCCTGACCAGCAAAGACGTAAAAGTCTACGGCGGCTTTTCCGGAACTGAAACAACCCTCTCCCAGCGCAATGCAGCGACCAACCTCACGATTTTGAGTGGCGATCTTGACGGTGCCGCTGGTACGGCGGATGCTTATCACGTATTCCTCACCAATAACCGGACAGCCGCTACCGTGATCAGTGGATTCACCATCAGCGGCGGTCGCGCTACGGGTAGCAGCACAATCTCGGTTTCGGGTACCGCATTCGGCCAGGCCAGTGGCGGCGGCATTACCAACAGCGGCGGCAGTCCTATCATCGAAAACTGTATTGTTTCCAGCAACATCGGAACAGACTACGCCGGCGGGATGTTAAACGCCTCGTCCAGCCCAACAATCCGTACCTGTCTTTTTAGTGCCAATACAGGCGGGAAAGGCGGCGCCATCACCAACCTCGGCAGCAGCAATCCGGTTATCAGCAGCTCTACCTTCAGTGCCAATACAGCCAGTGTGTACACCGGTGGTATTTACACGACCAATAGCAGCGGTGGCAGCATCACCAACACCATTCTGAGCGGCAACATCGGCGGTCCGCTTGGGCAGCAAAACCTCTACAAAGACGGTGCATCCGGAACCCTGACCGTCAGCTACACCTTTGTGGGTGATTATAATGCTACCGTAACAAATAACTACACCGCGACCAACATCCTGACTGGCGATCCCTTTGTAGAAGCGGGTAATCCGGCAGGAGCAGACAACCGACTGGGCACCACAGATGATGGCCTACGCCTGAACTGCGCCTCCCCGGCCCGCGATGCCGGTACCGGCATCACGCCTGCTACCGATATACTAGGCAACAGCCGGGTAGGCACAATAGACATCGGAGCGTACGAATTTCAGGGTACAACCTGTCCTACCCGAATATATGTCAACGGCACCCGTCCGGACAATAGCGGGACGGGCGAAACCTGGGCCACCGCTAAGAAAAGCGTTCAGGCAGCGATCAATGAAGTATCTGCAGGTGGCGAAGTGTGGGTACAGTCAGGAACCTATCTGCCGACCCAAGACCCGAGCGGCAATCCCACACCGGTCGATGCCCGCGATAAGACTTTTTATCTCACCACAAAAGACGTGAAACTCTACGGTGGTTTTGCCGGCACGGAAATGACCCTTTCCCAGCGCATATCCGGGGCGAACACCACCATACTAAGCGGTGATCTAGACGGTACTGCTGGGGTCAATGACGCTTACCACGTATTAATAACCAGTGGGCGCACAGTGGCCTGCATAGTCGATAGGTTCACCATTACCGGTGGGCGGGCCAATGGCAACGGCACACTTTCAGCCTCAGGTACTGCATTTGACCGCACAAAAGCCGGCGGGATGTATAATATCAATGACAGTCTTACAATAACCAGTTGCATCTTCGGCAGCAATACAGCCATCGGCGATGGCGGTGGTATGTATAATAAGAGTGCAAATCCTCGTATAGCCAGTTGCACTTACAGTACTAATTTAGCCGGCGCGGGCGGCGCCATATACAACTCGTTGGCTAATCCGACAATCGATGGATGCACGTTCGCCAACAACACCGCTACGCAAAGCGGCGGCGGTCTTTACAACTACAGCAGCAGTCCGCAGCTGGACAGTTGCTCCTTCACAGCCAACGCTGCGGCTACCAACGGCGGCGGAATATATACGGGTATCGGAAGCCCTATAGTGCGAAAAAGCGTTTTTAGGGCCAATACTGCCACCGGATCCGGCGGCGGGATGTACGACTCTTCTGCCAGTCCGGCGATAATTACCTGTGTATTCAATGCTAATACAGCCGGCGGTAACGGCGGTGGAATCCACAATAATAACAGCAACCTGACGATCACTAACTGCATCTTCGCCACGAATACCGCTAACCAAAACGGCGGCGCGCTCTCCAACATCAACAACAGTAACGGGTCAGTATCCAGCACCACTTTTGGTACCAATACAGCAACCCAAAACGGCGGCGGTATCTACAGCGATGCCACCAGCGGCGGAACCCTTACGAACGCTATTCTGAGCGGGAACACCGGTGGTCCCGCCAACCGGCAGAATATTTACAAAGATGCCGGTTCCGGAACGCTTACTCTCAGCTACACCCTTGTGGGTGATTACAGTTCCACCGCAACGAACAACTACACCGGGTCCAATATCCTAACCGGCGATCCCTTCGTGGACGGAAGCAACCCGACCGGAGCAGACACCCGATTGGGCACGGCCGATGACGGCCTGCGCCTTAATTGTGCTTCTGTAGCCCGTGATGCCGGAACCGGCACCACGCCTACTACCGACATTCTGGGCAATGGCCGCATCGGTACTATTGATATTGGTGCCTATGAATTCCAGGGTACTACCTGCCCTACACAGCTTTACGTAAACAGCGCACGGCCGGACAATAGCGGCACCGGCACCAACTGGGCTAACGCCAAGCGCGACCTGCAGGCCGCAATTAACGAAGTAGCGTCTGGTGGTTCGGTCTGGGTGCAGGCCGGAACGTACCTGCCCACGCTGGACCCAACCGGCAATCCCACACCGGCCGATGCCCGCGATAAAACCTTTTATCTGTTGGGTAAAGACGTAAAACTTTACGGCGGCTTTTCCGGAAATGAGACCCAGCTAGTCAATCGCAACGTGGCCAACAATGTCACAATCCTGAGCGGTGATCTGGATGGGACCAATGGTACAGCCGATGCCTACCACGTACTAATCGCCAGTGGTCGCACAGATGCGACTACAGTAGATGGATTTACCATCCGGGGCGGTCGGGCTACCGGCAGCGGCACAGCTACGTTCTCCGGTACCGCATTTGACCGTTCTAAAGCCGGAGGGATGTATAATCTCAATGGTAAGCCTTCTGTAGCCGGTTGTACGTTCACAGCAAACACCGCTACGGGCGCTGGTGGCGGTATCTACACCAAGAACGGCACCCCTGCATTCGGCAACTGCATCGTTATCAACAATGCTGCCGGTTCGGGCGGCGGAATGTATATCTCTACTACTACGTCAACGCTGACCAGCTGTATGTTCAGCAACAACACTGCTACCCAAAACGGCGGCGGCATCTACAACGATACCAGCACCACCACAGTCACCACCTGCACCTTTAGTAATAATAACGCGACACTGGGTGGTGGTGTCTACAATACGTTCAGCAATGCGATCATCAGCAGTGCTACGTTTGGCAGCAATACCGCAACGACCAGCGGGGGCGGGATCTATAACCTCAGCAGTAATCCATCTATAACAGGTTCCAACTTCAACACGAACACTGCAACAATCAGTGGTGGTGGGATTTACAATCTCAACAGCAGCCCGTCTGTCACAGGTTCCAATTTTAGCGCCAATACCGCAACCGTCTCCGGCGGTGGCACCTATAACGAAGGCGGCAATCTGACTTTCACCCGGTGTACGTTCAGCGGTAATACCACCAGCGGCAATGGCGGCGGCATCTACAACCTAGCCACCAGCCCCACTACCAGCAACTGTTCCTTCAACGCCAACACCGCTACCCAAAACGGCGGCGCCATGTACAACAACACCGGCGCGAACCCGGCGATAACCAATTGCACCTTCAGCAACAATGCCGGGCTGAACGGCGGCGGGATGTATAACGCATCGGCCAGTCCGGTCATCAGCAGTTCCACATTCAGCGCCAATACTGCTACCCAGAACGGTGGCAGTATCTACAGTGATGCAACCAGCGGCGGCAATATCGTCAATACGATTCTGAGTGGCAGCACCGGCACCTCTGCTAACCGGCAGAATCTCTACAAAGACGCCGGCTCCGGAACCCTCACCGTCAGTTATTCCGTTGTGAGCGACTACAGCGCAGGGGCAGCCAACAATTATACCGCTTCCAACATCGCGGCCGGTGACGCACAGTTTGTTAATGCCGCCAGTCCGGCAGGTGCAGACGGTCTGTTTCGCACCGCAGATGATGGCCTGCGCCTGAACTGCGCTTCGCCGGCCCGCAACATGGGGGTCGGCAGCACCCCTGCCACCGACATCCTCGGCAACAGCCGGGTTGGGTTCATCGACATCGGGGCCTATGAGAACCCGGGTACAGGCTGCCCGAAAACCTTGTATGTAGACGGCACCAAAACCAATAACAACGGCAGCGGTCTGGACTGGGCCAATGCCAAAAAAGACCTGCAGGAAGCCATCAATGCGGCTATAGCCGGGGATGAGATCTGGATCAAGGGCGGTACCTACTTACCGACGCGGGACCCGAATGGCAGTGCCACACCTACCGATCCCCGCGACAAAGCTTTTTACCTGATAGGCAAAGACGTAAAGCTCTATGGTGGCTTTGCCGGCACGGAGACGTTTCTTTCCCAGCGCAACACCACGACCAATGTAACCACGCTGAGTGGCGATCTGGACGGTACAGGGGGCACCAACGATGCCTACCACGTGATGCTTACCAGAAACCTGACGGCTACCAGTGTGATGGATGGATTTACCATCAGCGGAGGCCGGGCAAACAATACGGTTAGTGTTGTATTTTCCGGGATTACGTTCCAGCGTAATCATGGCGGCGGGATCTACAATACCGGGAGCAGTCCCATTATTCGCAATTGTGTTATCAGCAGCAACATCGCCGTTGGCGATGGCGGCGGGATGTACAATCTAAGTTCCTCCAGTCCACAGATAAGCAATTGCACCTTCAGTAGCAATACCGCAGGCATCCGGGGGGGCGGACTACTCAACACCGGCGGAAGCCCTGCCGTATCTGGTAGCTTTTTCACCGGTAACACATCCGGCCTGAACGGCGGTGGTCTTGCCAACGTCAGCAGCAGCACCGTTTCCGTAAGTCGGTGTAGTTTCAATGCCAACAGCGCCGGTCAGAATGGCGGCGGACTTTCCAACGGTGCAAACAGCACGCTGAGCATCAGCAACTGCGTCTTCAGTGTCAACACCGCCAACAATAACGGGGGCGGACTGGCCAACGTGAATTCCGGCATCCTCACCCTGAGCAACTGCACGTTCAGTGGTAACGCTGCCGATACGGCCGGCGGTGGGATGTTCAACAGTAACAACAGCCGTGGCACCGTTACAAACTGTATCCTGAGCGGCAACACGGGCGGCCCCCTCTACCGGCAGAACCTTTTTAAAGATACCGGAAGCACAACCCTGACGGTCCGCTATTCGATCATCAATGATTACAGCGATACGGCTACCAACAATTATACGGCTGATACAGGTCTTATTGCTGCAGATCCACTGTTCGTAAATCCTAGCAACCCATCCGGGGCTGATGGCATCCTGGGAACGGCCGATGATGGACTGACGCTGCAATCCTGTAGTCCCGCCCTCAACGCGGGCACCACGCCTGCTTCAGCACTGCCTCAGGACCTGCTCAACAAGGACCGGGTCGGAGCCTACGATCTCGGCGCATACGAATACCAGTCGGCACCGACCGCACCCGTATTGGCCGGCATCACCACTACTACAAACCGCATGCAGTACCGGGGTGGCGTGACCGTATTCGGTGACTGCAGTAATACCATTGGGATGCTGCGCTCCGCAGGTGCCAAGCCGGTGAACGGTACCGTCGCTGCAACCGCTTACGTGCAGAGCACTACCCTGCTGCAGGGACTCACCCCATTCGTGCGCCGACACTACGACCTTACCCCCGCTACCGGGGCTGACACCGCCACCGCGCTGGTCACCCTCTACTTCAACCAGGCCGACTTCGATGACTACAACACCAATCGGGGCAACCAGTCCCTGCTGCCCGTTGATGCCACCGATGCCGCCGGATACAAATCCAACCTGCGCATCACCCAAGAACACGGCACCTCCACCACCGGACTGCCCGGCTCCTACAGCGGCTGGAGTGGAACCGGACCTGCTACGGTCACCATCACCCCCCAATCCGTAACCTGGAATGCACCGGCGGCACGCTGGGAAGTCACCGTACCGATCACCGGCTTTTCCGGATTCTTTGCCAACACGACCCCGTCCACTTCCCTTCCGGTTACTCTGGTTTCCTTTAATGCCAGACCGATCACGGCTTCAAGCAACCGGCTGGAGTGGACCACCGCTTCCGAAGAAGCCGGCACCCAGTTTACAGCGGAGCGCAGCGGCGATGCCAAGACCTTTACCACGCTTGCGATTGTTACCGGCCGTGGCTTTGCTACCGGCAGCGACTACCAGCTCGAAGACCAGATGCCACTGGAAGGCGACAACTACTACCGGCTGAAAGTCCAAGCCCCGACCGGAGCCACCCGCTACAGTCAGACCGTACGGATCCAACGGGGCAGCCAGCCAACAGTAGTCGCAGGCGTTACGGTGTATCCAAACCCGGCTCAGGACTGGGTGACGATCCAGTGCACGGATGAAGCGCTGCTGGGTACCACGGCTGTCGTAGTCGACCTGAACGGCCGGACCATGCAGGAGCTGGTACTAACGCGGGACGCGCGGATGGATATCCGATCGTGGGCAGCAGGCGTATATGTGCTGCGGCTGCCATCGGGCCATTCCATCCGGATCATCAAACAGTAACCAAGATTCCGGCACAATAGTCACCAGATTCCCCACAGCGATGTCCCGTCGAACAAACTACCCCCCCACGTCCAGCTTCGTGCGTGAATAGCTGTTTCGTTCGACGGGACGTCGCCTTTAGAAGCAGTATTGTCCGGAACGTTCCGGAATTTGACAACATAGCAGCTATATTCAATACCCGAATTACCTTCTTATGCAGTTTTTTATGGCCATCGCTTCTACCCTGCGATGGCACCGGATGTTTTGGCTGACCGTCTTTTTGCTGGACCTCTCACTGCCTGGATCGGCGCAATACAGCGCATCCTTTGACAGCGTGTACCGTGCAGCTGAGAATCAACCTGACGCTCCCACAAGACTGCTCCGGCTGAAACCGCTGGTGAACCAAGCGTATGAGGGGACTCCTTTCCAGACCCTTTCGTTTGGAACGGCATTGCTTCAGGCAGCGACCGAAGCAGCCAGTGATACGGACCGCTATCAGGCGCATATCGTATTGAGTACCGGTTACGAACGCAACCACAACTTCAGCCAGGCCGTCCGTCATGGCTTACAGGCAATCGAACTGGCCAAGCAGCATCAGGATTATATACGCCAGATCCGGGCCTTGCAAATACTCGCGTTTACCTATAGTTCTATGGGTTTATCCGGCAACGATCCGGCCGATCAACAAAATGCGCTGTTGCAGTGTGAGCAGGCGTTGCAGCTGGTCAATCAACACCACGTTGAGGCAGAGCGGTCGTATACACTCGCTACCACAGCCGATGTACACGCCATGTTTAAGCAGTATGATACCGCCATTGTGCTGTATCATCAGGCGATTACAGCCCATCAGGCCCAGCAACAGCCGATCCCGGCCGGATGGTATATGAATCTGGGAAACACCCTGGATCTCAACAAAGACTTTACCGGTTCGCTTGCAGCCTACCAAACGGCCGATAGCCTCAACCGGGTCCAGCAGGATAACAGTGATTTTTACCGGTTGAAGATTGCGTCCAACCGGGCTATCCTGTATCAGCATATGGGACGGATTCTGGAAAGCGAGCGCCTGGCACTGGATGTACTGACTGAAGCGCGGCAGATTGGCGCCACCGACATCCAGGCAGATCTGTTTGATCACCTTAAAAAACTGTATCAGGAAGAAGGTCGCTTTCCGGAAGCCCTCCGATTCAGCGATTCCCTGGCGGCACTGAAGGAACGGACCCTGAATGCAACTAAAACCAATCAGATTGCAGAAATGCAGGCCCGTTACGATGCAGGAGTTAAAGATCAGCAGATTCAGACCCAGCAACAAACCATCCGGAGCAGCAAGCGGCAACGCCTGGGCCTCTGGGCAGGGGTGATTCTACTGGTAGGCGTCGGAAGTGCAGCGATTGCCGGCCTGCGGCGCAGTCAGCAACTCAACCGGAAAATCAATGCCCAGCAGCAGTTGCTGCTGGCGCAGAAAAACGATCTACAGCGGATGAATGAAACTAAAGACCGGCTGTTCAGCCTCATTGGTCATGACATGCGTATGCCGTTGAATTCGCTGATGGCCTATGCGACGCTGCTGGATCAGCAGGATGATTTGCCACCGGAGAAAGCCCGGAAATACAACGCAAATCTGCGCCAGTCATTGGGAGCGACAACGGTTTTGCTGGAAAACCTGCTTCATTTTGCCAAAACGCAGATGCAGGCCATGCCTTACCGACCGAAGCGGATGTATCTGGATACGGTTGTCGAACGAACGCTTACGCTTCTCCGTCCGGCCATGGATCAGAAAGCCCTTCAGTTCCGGACGGTCTATGGTGTGGAGACCGCCGCCTTTGCCGATGAGGATATGGTTGAAGTGATTCTGCGCAACCTGCTCAGCAACGCCATTAAATTTTCGCATACGGGAGGTACTGTTGCGCTTACCATAGCGCTTCGGGATGCAACGGCCATCAGCTGTACCATTCAGGATCAGGGCACTGGTATGTCTCCGGAACTCACGGCGCTATGGAATGCCCCTTCTGTACCTACACCGGTACGCAGCCGGCCGGGCACCCAGCAGGAAAAGGGAGCCGGCCTGGGCCTGATGTTGATTAAAACATTTACGACGGTGCTGGGTAGCCAGTTGGCTGTGACCAGTAAGGAAGGCACCGGCTCAGTATTTTCACTGACTCTTCCGCGGGATCCATTTGCCCGCTAAGGTTATCTGCCGGTTCGGCGTCCCAGCGTGGCATGCGCGGCTACTTTGTCAGCCAGTTCCTTCCGATAGCTGTCACCAATAGGCACTTCGTATTTGCCGGCCAACAGTACCGATTCTTTCCGGATCAGCCCTGCCAGGTTCCAGTTGACCAGATAGTTTTTATGAATGCGCAGGAACAGTCCCTGCGGCAATTGCTCTTCCAGCTGTTTCAGCGCAATGAGGACCATCAAGTGCGTGCCGTCCACGAGGTATAGAATGGAGTAATTGGACCGGCTCTCGGCATAGGCGATGGAATCGGGCATCATCTTATGGATCCCCTCCGAGGTCCGGATAATCAGTTCGTCGTCTGGCAGAGGGGCTATTTGCACACCGGTTTGCCGGAGCCGTTCCAAGGCTTTTCCGGAAGCCCGAAAAACCCGCTCGGGTGTTACCGGTTTCCGGATAAAATCAATGACGTCCAGTTCATAACCATCGGCAGCGTACTCACTGTACGCACTGATAAAAACAAAGAGAGGCGGTTGACGCAGGCTTTTCAGGAGTCCGATACCGGAAAGTTCAGGCATATCCACGTCTGTAAACGCCAGATCCACCGGATGCTGTTCGAGAAACCGAAGCGCCAGCAACCCGTTTTCAAAAATACCAATGATCTCAAGCGGCTCAATTTTGCTCACCAGTACTTCCAGCAGATCCCGTTCCACCGCATTGTCTTCAACAATGATGCACGTATATTTCATGTAAAACAGTTGACATCGGGCGCGTCCGGCTGGACTGATGTACTGATAAGGGGAGATAAAAAACACGCTCTGACAAAAACAGCGCCAGATGGCTACAGCCTTCCTGCAATCGGTGCACCGGAGACCCCGTCAAAAGTACAACGGACTCTTTTTAGCGTTTCCTTGGGCCTGGAAGGGGTACTTTTAAGATTCAACCTGACTGCTATGAAAAAACCTGCTTTACTACTGGCTCTCTGCGCTACAGGCCTGTTTGCCTGCACCAAGGACGATGGTGGCAGTACGCCAACCGGCAGCATCCGCTACACCAATACCAGTAGTGACTTTTACAACATATTTCTCGACGGAGGTGCCTATGGGCAGGTAGCTCCCAACAGTTCGCAGCTGGTGCCCAATATCGCTGTCGATTCGCATACCGTACGGGCAGTGCAGGCCAATAATTTCTCACAGAAGCCTATTTCCAAAGAAAACCGGATTCAGGTGACCCAAGGCCAGGAAACGCTTTTCGTATTTCCATAGTTCCGGAAACCAGAATTTCCCCGCAGTTAAAATGCCCTTCGTTTTGAAAACGAAGGGCATTTTAGGTTTAGAATCCGGTCAGCTTTTTACAGGAAGGCATCTTTGACGTGCTTCAGATTGGTTTTGACCTGATCCATCACCTCATCCATCCGGCCGCTGAGCACCAGTTTCCCCATACTCATCAGGTAGCCTTTTACCTGTTTGAATTCGATCTCCGGTGGCATCGCCAGTGCATCGGGATTGGTAAAAATATTTACCAGTACCGGCCCGTCATAGTTGAACGCATCCTGCAAGGCACCGGGTACGTCACCGGGTTCGTGTACATTGATACCACGCATCCCGAAGGCTTCGGCAATCTTTGCAAAATCCGGATTCACCATGTCGGTCTGCCAGTCCGGAAGACCGGCCACCTGCATCTCCAGCTTCACCATACCTAATGAGTGATTGTTGAACACCACAATCTTGATCGGCAGCTTGTATTGGACAATCGTTGCCAGATCGCCCAGCAGCATACTGAGTCCGCCGTCTCCGCAAAAAGCAATAACCTGCTGACCCGGTCGCGCCAGGGCTGCACCAATAGCCTGCGGCATCGCATTGGCCATAGAGCCGTGATTGAAAGAACCCAGCATGTCCCGTTGTCCGGTCGCATGCAGATAGCGTGCCGCCCAGACACAGCTCATCCCGGTATCTACCGTAAAGATGGCGTTGGGAGCCGCCAGCTGATCGATGGTATGCGCCACAAATTCCGGTGCAATCCGATCCCGTTCACCTTTGTCTTCGGCATAGCTCAGCAACCGTTCCTGGCATTTCCGGTAAAAGGCCAGCTGGGTCTGTAAAAATGAATCGTCTGTTTTCTCAGCCACCAGCGGCAGCAATGCTTCCAGGGTTGCTTTGATATCGCCAGCCAGCCCCAGCTCGATCTTACCCCGGCGACCGATCCGTTCCGGACGCACGTCAATCTGTACGATTTTAATGTCTTTCGGCATGAACTGCTCGTACGGGAAGTCCGTTCCGAGCAGAATCAGCAACTCAGCTTCTTCCATCGATTTCAATCCCGACGGAATACCCAGCAGCCCGTTCATGCCCACTTCGTTCGGGTTGTTGTACTGGGTGCTCATCTTGCCCCGGAAGGAATATCCAACCGGCGCTTTGACCCGCTGCGACAACTGAACGAATTCCGCATGTGCATCCCGTGCACCCAGCCCGCAGAATAGCGTTATTTTCTCAGCGCCGTTGATCAGATCGGCCAGCTGCCGGATTTCGCTATCATCCGGTACCAACCGCGCTTTCGACTTCAGCAGATACAAACTGGTCGGGCCTTCATCAGCCTCCTGCGTGGTCAGGTCGCCAGGCAATCCCAGTACAGCCACCTGCTTCTGATACCAGGTGTGCTGGAGTGCGCTTTGCAACATCCGGGTAAACTGCACCGGCGTAAACGCGATCTGGTTGTAGCCGCTGCAATCGTCAAACAATTTGAGCGTGTTGGTTTCCTGAAAGTACCCGGTACCGTATTGATGCGACTCGATGGTTGATGCAATGGCGATCACCGAAGCGCCCGACCGGTGTGCATCGTACAGCCCGTTGATCAGATGCACATGGCCCGGCCCGCTGCTGCCTGCACAACAGGCAATGCCGTTGAGCTCTGCTTCAGCTGCGGCGGCATACGCACCGGTTTCTTCATGCCGTACATGAATCCACTGAAAGCGACCGTCCGTGCGCCGGACAGCATCGTTTACATGGTTCAGACTGTCACCGGTAACGGCATACAATCGGTTGATCCCCGCTTCCAACAGGGTGTCTACAAGCTGGTCGGCTACAGTGCGGGCCATAAAGCAAATCGGTTTTTTAGGTAACCGCCGCCAACAGGATCATGCCGCTGCAAATCGTCTTTTCCGGATGTGTCTGCTTTGGAACGGTCTACGACTGCATCTGAACGACCTGCGTAGGCGTACCGGCATTCCGGATGGACACATTCCGCACCAGTGCCGCACTCAGTTCCATAAAGGCTTCACGCGCCGGAGACCCGCCGTCGAGTACGGCCGGCATTCCGCTGTCGCCGCCTTCGCGGATGCTTTGGATAATTGGCAGTTCCCCGATAAACGGCAGCTCAAACTGCTCGGCCATCTGCTGGGCCCCACCCTGTCCGAACAGGTAGTATTTGTTTTCCGGAAGCTCGGCCGGCGTGAAGTACGCCATGTTCTCAATTACGCCCAGGATCGGCACATTGATCTGGGGCTGCTTCAGCATCACAATCGCCTTGCGCGCATCCGAAGCAGCAACCGCCTGTGGGGTGCTCACCACCACCGCACCGGTTACCGGAACGGTCTGGACCAGCGTCAGCTGCACATCGCCGGTGCCCGGTGGCATATCAATGATGAGATAATCCAGCTCGCCCCAGTAGACATCAGTAATGAATTGTTTCAGCGCCGACGACACCTGCGGACCGCGCCAGATTACGGCTTGTTTCTCGTCGATCAGCAGTCCGATCGACATGGTCTTGATGCCGTATTTTTCGATCGGGATGATCATTCCTTTGCCATTCACATCCATCATGCGGGGCCGCTCGCCGCGGATACCCATCATAATCGGAACCGACGGACCATGAATATCGGCGTCCATCAAACCGACCTTGGCACCTTCCTGGGCCAGCGCCAGCGCGAGGTTGACCGCAACGGTGCTTTTTCCGACGCCGCCTTTTCCGGAAATGACCGGGATGATATTTTTAACGCCCGGCAGCAAGTCGCCATTATCCGACCGGCGTGTGGTGGTGCGGGCCGTGAGGTTGACGGTCACCTGTGCTTCCTTGCTCACCAGCAGATGTACGGCGTTGATGCACGCCTTTTCAATCATCTCCTTCAGGGGACAGGCCGGGGTGGTCAGTTCTACCGTAAACGAAACCGCCATTCCATCGATCTGCACGTCTTTAATCATGCCCAGCGTTACGAGGTCTTTGCCTAAATCGGGTTCCTGCACATGGCTCAGCGCCTGCATCACAGCATCTTGGGTAATCATAAAAACGGCTTAGAAAAAGGGTGTTAAATTGCAGTTGAAGAGTACAAAAGTAGGACGGCAGCATCCTTACTTTGTATGGATTTCTTTTTTCCGGAACGTCGTTTGACGCTTTCTTTTTATAAACCGAATTTGTTTCCGTGCGATTGTTGAAACCCTGGTTGATCCTAAGTGTGTTGCTGGCAGTAGCTGGTACGGGCATTGCCCAAAGCTCGCTGCCGACGCCCTATGAGGATATCCTCCAGATCAACGGCATCACGATGACGTCCGACTCGCTGCGCGCAGTGCCGGCAGCCAGTATTCTGGTGGTCGGCAAAAACCGGGGCGTGATGTCGGGCGACCGGGGGGTGTTTTCGATTGTCGTCAACAGAGGGGATACGCTTCGCTTTTCGGCGCTGGGCTTCCGGGACAAAGAATATGTAGTGCCTCAAAACATCCGAGGTCCGTTTGTATCGCTGATTCAACTGATGTCGCAGGATACATTTTACCTGTCCGAAACGATCATCCGGCCCCTGCCGACCAAAGAAAACTTTGATTACGCTTTCCTCAACTGGGACATTCCGAATGACCAGTACGAGATTGCCCGCCGCAATACCGAAACCTACACCCTGCGCGCCCTGGCAGCAACGTTGCCCAAAGACGGCCGGGAAAATGTACAGGCGTACATGAACCAGCGGGCCCGCGAGTCGGTGTATTATGGTCAGCGCCCGCCCAGCAACCTGTTCAATCCCGTTGCCTGGATGCAGTTCTTCGATGCCTGGAAACGCGGCGACTTCCGGAGAAAGCACTAAGATTTCCGGACCAGCGTCTATCGTCCCGGTTACAGAATGATCCTGAAATCAGTTGGGGCAGGTTCCGGAATTCTTTCGTTGCTTTGCAAAACATACCGCATAGTATGTTTTCATGAAAAAAGCGCAACTGACCCGGCAGGCTCTCCTGCAAAAAGCCTTTGAGCAGATTTATACCGGTGGGTATCAGACCACCAGTATTGATGCGATTCTGGCGGCTACGGCGGTCACCAAAGGTGCGTTTTACTACCATTTCAAAAACAAGGATGAAATGGGTCTGGCGCTGATCGAGGAAGTGCTTCGCCCGACCCTGCGTCTTCAGTTTGAGTCCCTGCTTCAGTCCTCTGATGATCCGCTCCAAGCCATCTACCGGCTTATGCAGCATCTGTTGTTCGAAAACGATCTGCTGCAGGCTGCTCATGGCTGTCCGATGGGCAATCTGACCCAGGAACTGACGCCCTGGCATCCGGTGCTCAGTACTGCCCTCGACCAGTTGCTCCAGGATTGGATCCAGCTGATGACGCAGCTGCTCCAAAAAGGCCAACAATCGGGCTTTATAAAGACAGCTGTTTCAGCGCGATCGGTTGCGCTGTTCGTGCTTTCAGGCTACTGGGGCGTCCGCAGTATAGGCAAGCTGGGCGATAGCCGCACCGTATACACCGCGTACCTGAATGAACTGAAACGGTATCTGAATACGCTGCGTTAAAAAAAATTTATTCCAAAAACATACCGATCAGTATGTTATGCAACTGTTTCAGCTCTTTTGAACGATGTATCAAACGCTTTTAGTCTATCATTCGCTGCTGCGCTGGCTGGTGCTGGCGGCGCTCTTCTATGCCGTCTTCTTGGCCGGAACCGGATACTTCCAACGCCGGCCGTATACCCAAACTGATCATAGGGTTCGCCACTGGACAACTGCAATAAGTCATCTCCAGCTGCTGATTGGTTTGTTATTGTATTTCCGGAGCCCTATTACGGCGTATTTCCGGAATCATTTTAAAGCAACCCTCGGTGAATCAGAGCTAACCTTCTTCGGCTTCCTGCATCCGTTGCTGATGCTGACTGCCATTGTGGTCCTGACCATCGGTTCGGCTCTGGCCAAGCGTCAACAGAACGACTTAAGCCGGTTTAAAACCCAGCTGTTTTGGTTTTCAGCCGCACTGGTGCTGATCCTGCTGGCGATTCCCTGGCCGTTTTCACCGCTGGCTGCCCGTCCCTACTATCGATAAATCCTTTTAGACCAAATGACGTCTTTACTGACTACTGAAATAGGCCGCCTCCGACTACTGGGCTGGCTCGAAGGCAGCTCGCTGATCGCACTGCTGGCGGTCGCAGTTCCCGTAAAATACCTGTTGCATCAGCCCGCACCCGTGCAGCTGCTCGGACCCGTTCATGGCGCTTTACTGCTGCTGTTTCTATGCAGTGCCCTTCAGGTCGGTATCACGCAGCGATGGTCATTCCGGAACCAAACCTGGAAGGTGCTGCTGGCCTGCCTGGTTCCGTTTGGGACCTTTTACCTCGACCGGATCTTTCTACGCACTTTAAAAGACGTTTCATGAAAACAATCTGGATCCTCACCGGAAGTGCCCTGTTGCTGTATACCTCCTATCGCACCTATCAACTGGCTACGCTGGATACAGGGCTGGCAGCGAAAGTAGCCGCAGGAGCAGTCGTGCTGGATGTGCGCACGCCGGCCGAATATGATCGGGGTCATATTGACGGCTCCGTTCATATCCCGTTAGGAACGCTCCGGCAACGCTACCGGGAACTGGACACAGGCCAAACGTATATCACCTGCTGCTCCCACGGATTGCGAAGTGTAAAAGCCGTTCAGTTGTTGCAGGACCGCGGCTACCGGCATGTTTATAATGGCGGCGCCTGGGTCGATCTGCAAAAAATCATCCGTTCTTCACCATAACCACCCAAACCTGTCGAAGAACAGCCTGACAAGTCGCTTCGTGCGCTTTTCCAATACGTATCCGGCGGGGTACTTTTCCGGAACCGTACTGGTTTCAGAAAAGTACCCCGCCGGATTCGTCAAACAACTAGCCGGAACGGCCGGTTATTTCAGATCAAACCGGTCCAGGTTCATCACCTTCACCCAAGCAGCGGCAAAATCCTGTACAAATTTTTCCTTCGCATCCTCGCTGGCATACACCTCTGCAATCGCCCGCAACTCGGCATGCGAACCGAATACCAGATCGGCCCGACTGGCTACCCAGCGGGGCTTGCCGGTGGTGCGGTCGCTGCCCAGAAACTGCTCGGCATCAGCACCCATCGCTTTCCAGGTCGTGCTCATATCCAACAGGTTCATGAAAAAGGCCTGATTTAATACCCCCAGCGTCTGGGTCAACACACCGGTCTCCGAACCATCAAAATTAGCTCCCAAGACCCGCAGACCGCCGATCAACACGGTCATTTCCGGTGGCGTTAGGGTCAGCAACTGCGCCCGGTCAACCAGCAGGGCCTCGGTCGAAGCGCCCATCGCGGCCGGATTGCGGTAGTTCCGGAACCCATCAGCCAGTGGCTCCATATGCTTAAACGATTCTACGTCGGTCTGCTCCTGGGTCGCATCGGCCCGTCCGGGAGTAAATGGTACCGTAATCGCCTGTCCGCTATCCTGCGCGGCTTTTTCAACCGCGGCTGTACCGGCCAGTACAATCAGATCGGCCATCGAGATCTGCCGGCCTTCAGTAGAGGCCTCATTAAACGTATTCCGGATGGCTTCCAGCCGGTCGAGTACTTTTTGCAGTCGCAGCGGGTTGTTGACTGCCCAGCCGTTCATCGGCGCCAGACGAATGCGCGCGCCATTAGCTCCACCCCGCTTATCACTGCCCCGGAACGATGCAGCCGACGCCCAGGCCGTCGTGACCAGTTCGGCAACCGACAATCCGGAATCGAGAATGTGTTTTTTAAGAGTTTCAATATCAGCATCGGTGACCAGCGGATACGATACGTCCGGAATCGGGTCTTGCCAGAGCAGCACTTCGGCGGGCACTTCGCTGCCTAAATACCGGCTGCGGGGTCCCATATCACGGTGCGTCAGCTTAAACCAGGCACGGGCGAAAGCATCGGCAAAGGCATCGGGCTGCTCCAGAAAGCGACGGGAGATTTTCTCAAAGCTGGGATCCAAGCGCAGGGCTACATCGGTGGTAAGCATGGTGGGCAGATGCTTTTTCGCGGCGTCGTAGGCATCCGGAATCACGGCTTCAGCATTTTTGGCGACCCACTGGTGCGCCCCGCCCGGACTTTTGGTGAGTTCCCAGTCGTGGGCAAACAACAGTTCAAAATAATCATGGCTCCATTCAGTCGGCGTGCGCGTCCAGGTCACTTCCAGTCCGGAGGTGATGGTATCAGGGCCTTTTCCGGAACCAAAGGAGTTGGCCCAACCAAAGCCCTGCTGCTCCAATCCGGCCGCTTCGGGTTCTTTGCCGACGTGCTCAGACGAAGCCGCGCCGTGGGTTTTACCGAAGGTGTGTCCACCGGCAATGAGGGCAACGGTTTCTTCTTCGTTCATCGCCATCCGGCCAAAGGTTTCGCGGATATCGTCGGCCGAGCGCAACGGGTCGGGGTTGCCGTCGGGGCCTTCCGGATTCACATAGATCAATCCCATATGTGCCGCAGCCAAGGGCTGTTCGAGTTCGCCACGGGAATGCTTCTGGCCATCGGCCGGCTCATCGGCACTTACCACGCCTTCACCCGCCACGCCGGGAACCCCTTTCGGATACCGGCCTTCGTTGCCCAGCCAGGTTTTTTCACTGCCCCAGTATACCGCTTCGTCGGCTTCCCACACATCTTCGCGACCGCCGGCAAAACCAAAGGTTTTAAAGCCCATGGATTCCAGGGCAACATTTCCGGTCAGGATGAGCAGATCGGCCCAGGAAATCTTCCGGCCGTATTTCTGTTTGACCGGCCACAGCAACCGGCGGGCCTTGTCGAGGCTCACATTGTCGGGCCAGCTGTTGAGTGGTGCGAACCGTTGCTGACCGGCACCGGCGCCGCCCCGACCGTCGGTAATGCGATAGGTACCGGCGCTGTGCCAGGCCATTCGGATAAACAGCGGACCGTAGTGCCCGAAATCGGCCGGCCACCAGTCCTGCGAATCGGTCATCAGCGCGTGGAGGTCGGCTTTGACCGCAGCCAGGTCGAGGCTGTTGAAGGCTTCGGCATAACTAAATCCTGCACCCATCGGGTCGGATTTGGCGGTATGCTGCCGGAGCACGTCGATTTTGAGCTGGTCGGGCCACCAGTCGCGGTTTTTGGTGCCCTGGCTGGCTGCACCGGCCGGCGGTTGCGCCATGCTGCCGTTGTGAAACGGGCATTGGCTGATATCCTGGGAATTGGAGTCCATATGGTTGAGGGGTGTTGAAGAATCGTGTTGCAAAAAGTGCCGGTCGCGGGAGGTGCGTTGGAGACTTCAAAATAACACTTTATTGCAGCTATTATGGCAGAAGAAGGCTATAGAAAAAACCGAAGACCCTCCGGCAGGAACCAATACTAACCCCCCCCGTTACCGGCAGATCCTTCCAGCGCATTCCACTACGCTTCCGGCTCAGCACCTATTTGTACCCACGGATGATCCTTCCGGAAGCAGGAAGCCTGTTCTTAAACGAACAGGCATTTCCGTTTCAGCATCGAAGTGGCTCCGTCGCCTTTTACCCGTCATTCCGAGGCGAAGCGAGGAATCTGCTCCAATAGAGATACTCCGTTTGTACGATTCCATGTGGTTGGAGAGCCGGTGGAATGCTGATGAGCAGATTCGGCCTCGTTCCTCGTTCGGAATGACGAATAATAGTGAAGCGGAGGGACACCGATGAGCGAGACCGACCCGAAGCCGGTACCAGACAGAATCGTCCAGACGTAGCACAGAAAGCAGGCTACAACGATGACCATCACATACATTATCACGCGGAGTATCTTATCATGCACCGCCGCAAGGTATCGGAATCCAGATGAGCTATAAGTTAATGTTTTGATGCTTAAAATCTATTGGATCATTCCGTTTTGGTTTTGGCCAGTATTCTATAGGCCCGGATCACGTCTTTTCATGGGCTTGCCCAGTACCCGCACCGGTTTCTCCGCACCAGTCCGCCGGGCCATTAGATCCCGCCCTGCTGCCTCCCACATCCCCTACTCTGCCCTGCCGCTGCATGCGATGCCATCTACCGGCCCCTTGTTTGATCCCGTCCTGCCGACGCAGGAGGCATCTGCCCCACAGAAACCCCATTGCGTTCACCCATTCCAGTCATCCTGCCGCCTCCTCTCACCACGTCATGCCGACGCAGGAGGCATCTGCCCAACAGAAACCCACTCCGGTTTATTCAACACCATGCGCTTGTAGCAGTAAGATAGACAATGGAGGACTGTGGTGGAAGCACCCGTTGGAATCGTTGTTGGGCAGATGCCTCCTGCGTCGGCATGACGGAATAGGGCTAGGCAGGACGGCATGACGGGATTAAATGGCATGACGTGGTTAAGGGCTGGGGCGGACGGAATTGAATGCGGCGGTGGGACAGGGACGTAACCCAAGAGGAACAAAGCATCTACCTAACGGCACCTACTACGTTGCCGTTAGGTAAATGCTTCCTGCGCTAACAGGAGGGAGTAAAACAAAAAAAGCCGGCTCCTGTACAGGAGCCGGCTAAGAACTAAACTATAAAACGTACTCTAACTACGGCGTGATCTTCAGAATCCGGTTGCTCGACCCTACATATACGTTCCCACTGCTATCCACCGCTACGTCACTGGCACCACCAAGCTGCACAGCCGTAGCCGGCCCATCACCAGTAGTGCCTGATGAAGCACCTGCGAATGTGGTTACCACACCTGCAGGAGTGATCTTCCGAATTCGGCCGTTGTTATTATCCGCCACATACACGTTTCCTCTGCCATCTACCCCTATACCAGAGGGATTATTGAACTGAGCAGCCGTACCTGTGGCATCCGTATAGCCTTGTGTGCTACCTGCGAATGTGGTGACCTCTTTCGAAGGGGTGATCTTCCGAATCCGATGGTTGTCTCGATCCACTACGTACAAGTTCCCGCTGCCATCGAACGCTACATCAAAAGGACGATTGAACTGTGCAGCTGTACCCGTGCCATTAGCACTGCCTTGTGTACCACCAGCAAAAGTGGTGACCACTTTTGCTGGTGTGATCATGCGAATCGCGCTGTTGAAAAAATCTGCTACGTACACGTTCCCGCTACCATCCACTGCTGTGCCAGCGGGACTAGAAAACTTCGCAGCTGTACCTGTGGCATCCGTATAGCCTGGCGTACTACCTGCGAATGTGGTGACCTCTTTCGAAGGGGTGATCTTCCGAATCCGGTCGTTGTGCGCATCCCCTATGTACAGGTTTCCAGTGTCGTCCACCCCCACGCCAAAAGGCTGATAGAAGTACGCACTCGTACCTGTACCATCCGAAGCACCTGAAGTACCAGCAACACCAGCAAAGGTAGTGACTACTCGCGCAGGTGTGATCTTCCGAATTGTGTGGCTTACGTTATCCGTTACATACAGGTTCCCGCTGCCATCGAACGCTAACTGAGTAACAGCCCTGAACCTTGCAGCAGTACCCGTGCTATCCGCAGTTCCTGGAACACCATAAGTACCCGCAAAGGTAGTTACATACCGGGACGGAACGCCTATGTAGCCGCCCTCCGGCAAGATAAACGATACCGATCCGCCGGTTGCACCTGTATAGGTACCGCTCAAGGTATAGCGTACACTGTCACCACCCGCCTTCAACGAGTCCGCAACCCGCGTTAGCGTCAGCCCATTGATCGGTCCCAGGGTCAGCGTGTCATACCGACTGCCATTGCCCGCTGTGTATGGCAAGGTGTACGTACCGCTGTAGGCCGTGTTAGTAGTCAACAAACCTGCCGGACTAAACGTATTCTTCGCGGCATCAAAATTGAACACCGCCGCCCCGATAAACGGCACATCAAACTGGCAACTCTGCGCACCGGCCGTTACCGTAAACCGGATCGTACCCGAGGTATCCGGCGTTCCGCTCGCTACCAACGTTACACTCTTGCTGCCCGTGCTGGTAAACGTACCACTCGCACTGAACCGAACCCCGCGCACCACCGGTGTACTGATGCTGTACCCACCCGTCGTGGCTACTGTCACCGTCACCACCTTCGTATTGCTGCTGCCCGTAATCGGACGACCTACCTGGTAGGTCCCGCTCAATGCACCTCCACAGGCCAGGGTGCCAGCCGTATAGGTAGCCCCGCTCAGCGTCGTCCGGCTGAAGCTACAGCCCGGAGTCGTGTTCAGGGTGAAGGTTGAGTTCGTACCCGCCGCGTTGGTCGGGGTGCCGCTGGCCGTCAGTACAATGGTTCGGAGCCCTGTGCCTGCAAACGTTCCGGAACCCACATACGTCACCCCGTTGGCGGTAGAGGTCGTGATTTTATATGTCCCCGCACGCGTCACATTCGCCGTGAGGGTCTGCGTAACCCCGGAGACCGGCGTATTGGTCAGCAGTGCGCCCGTACTATCGGTCGAGCACGTATACCCTGCTACCAGCGCCGTTCCGTTAGAGGTCGGTACCGCCGCGTTCACGTTGTTGATCGCCGTCTGCACCTGGGCCACCGTGGCCCGTGGAGCCGTGAACGACCCCGGGTTGTCGTCGATGTAGCGACGATACAAGCTGTCATTGGCAGCCGTCACATTCTGAATGCCCAGGCTGTCCAGTTGCGCGACCGTTGTAGTCGACGCCACTGTAGGACTGGCTGCCTGCGTGCTGATCTGGGTCAGAATGCGGGTTACAATCGCATTAGTCTCATTGATCGCTTGCTGCACTTGGGCAATCGTTGTCGGAGGTCCGAAGCTACCCGGATGCTGATCGATGTACTTCTGATAGGCTTTTTCATTCGCCGTATCCAGATTCTGAATGCCCATGCTGTCCAGCTGCGCGACCGTTGTGGTCGACGCCACTGTAGGACTAGCCGCCTGTGCGGCGATCTGCGCCAGGTTGCGGGTTACAAGTGCATTGGTCGCATCGACCGCTTGCTGTACCTGGGCTACTGTCGCTGGGTTGCTGAAGCTGCCCGGATGCTGATCGATATACTTCTGATACGCTTTTTCGTTCGCTGTATCCAGATTCCGGATGCCCATGCTGTCCAGCTGCGCCACCGTCGTGGTCGAGGACTGGGTCGGACTGGCCGCCTGTGCGGCGATCTGTGCCAGGTTGCGGGTTACAAGTGCATTGGTTTCATCGATTGCTTGCTGCACCTGCGCCACCGTTGTCGGAGGGCCGAAGCTGCCCGGATGCTGATCGATATATTTCTGATACGCTTTTTCATTCGCTGTATCCAGATTCCGGATGCCCATACTGTCCAGCTGCGCGACCGTCGTCGTAGACGACTGGGTCGGACTGGTCGCCTGTGCGCCGATCTGCGTCAACAGCGTGTTCACCACCCGGTTCGAACTGTCGATCAGGCCCTGCACCTGACTGGCCGTCGGTGGATTACTGAATGTCGTGGTTCGGAAAATCGCCCGGTTGTAGGCCCCCTGATTGGCGGTAGTTGCACCGCCCGTGGTCGCCACCTGGTTCAGCTGCGCCGCAGTCAGCGTCCGGCCGTTCGCATTGCCCGCGCCCCCAGGAGAGGTCGAGCCTTCCAGAACCTCAGCCAGAATGCCCACACTGTTAGTGGCCCCGCCACCTACCAGGCACTGCCAGACCGGAGCCACTGCACTGCCGGTGTTCACCTGCAAACAGTTCAGCGTGCTGTTGAGCACCACCAACCCAGGGGCCGGCAGCACAATCGCGTCCCGCTGCGCCGAGGTCAGGCTCGGCGGTAAAAAGCCTTTGTTGAAAAACGCCAGCTCCAGGCCCGCCGAGGAGTCCACCACCGAGGTGGTGCCCCCGATCTTGGTGCCGCGTTGGGCCTGCGCCCGGTCCGGCACCAGCAGCGCCAGCACCATAAGGGCCAGCACGCTCAGCGCCGTTCGTAAAAATCTAGGAATGGAAACAGTCGACAGGCGACTGCTTCCGGAGTAATTATTGGATTGCATCTGCTGTGAATAAGTTGTTGAAAAAAGATCCCGTGTCGAAAGGAATCGAATACCGGTTTGTCTGAAAGCAAGCATACTTATGGGTTAGCGTCGATTACGGCCTGTACCTGCGGCTCGGTTGGCGGAGTGCCGAACGTAGTGGTCGACAGAATCGTCGCGTTGTACGCCGCTTCCTTGCCCGCTACGGCCCGGCGTGTCCCATTAGGCGTTACCTGGTTGAGCTGTGCCGCGGTCACGTTGATCCCGTTCGCGTTCGAAGCGCCATTCGGAGAGGCCGAACCTTCCAGAATCTCGGTCAGGATGCCCGCGTTGTTGGTGGCCCCGCCCACTGTCAGGCACTCCCAGACCGGGGCCACCGGCGTACCGGTGTTCATCTGAAGGCACCGAAGCGTGCTGTTGTACACTACCAGACCGGCCGCCGGAATGGCAATCAAGTCCCGCTGGGTAGAGGTCAGGGCAGGCGGCAGGAAGCCTTTGTTAGTGAACTCCAGCTCCAGGCCGGCGGAGGGGTTGAGAACGGTGGGGTTGTTACCGAGTTTGAGGCCCGTTTGGGTCTGGGCGGAGGCCGAGCTGGTGGTGCCCAGGGCAGCAGCGGTGGTCAAAACGAAGGCGAATGCCAGGGTACGAAAAGAGTGCATATACATGTGGGGTTTTAAAACGTAGTGCAAAGCTGTAGGGTGTCCTTTGATCGGCCTACCACTTTGAGCACGAACGGCCGATTTTTGAGTGCGAACCGTCGTTTTTGACCCTCAATTACATTATTTATAGTATATCAATAGCCATTTAGATCCGTTATTCTCTCTTTATCCGTCCTTCCGATGCCCCTTTGCCACATCATTTCCTACGCAACATCGAAGAGATTCTGTCTCCCTTATTCGTCACTCCGACGCCCCTTACCCGTCATTCCGACGCAGGAGGAATCTGCCCATCTGGCCAATCAGGGATACTTCGTTTGTAGTATTCATGTGGTTGGAGGACTGCTGGAATGCTGATGAGCAGATTCCTCCTCGTCCCTCGTTCGGAATGACGGAATAAGAATGATTCGGAGGAACCTATCCTCAGCTGTATCGAAGCGACGCCGTTGCCCCTTACCCGTCATCCCGACGCAGGAGGGATCTGCTGAAGTAAGGACACGCTGTGTGCAACACATACGGGTGTAAGGACTGCTGGAATGCTGATGAGCAGATTCCTCCTCGTCCCTCGTTCGGAATGACGAATACTATGAAGCGGAGGAATCTCTACTCAGCTGCATCGAAGCGACGCCGTAGCCCCTTACCCGTCATCCCGACGCAGGAGGGATCTGCCCAATCAAGGACACGCCGTGTGCAATACATACGGGTGTGAGGACCGAAGGAATGCTGATGAGCAGATTCCTCCTCGTCCCTCGTTCGGAATGACGGAATACTAATGAAGCGGAGGAATGACACCGTAAAAGGAGACAAAGGCAGTGTACGAGACTGGCTCCTGCCGATTATGAGTGCGAAAATGAGTACGAACGCCGCTTCCGGATGTACACGCTATCAAAAGACCGCTGTAGTTTTCGGCCATGAAATCTGCCTATGGCGGTTACACCGCAGTCTACGTTTACATTATGACCGATAAAACCAGAACAACACTTTACGTGGGTGTAACGCCTGATCTGGACCGAATCCTTTGGGAGAAGCGCCACAACCTGTTCGATACCAGCACTACCGACGGCTTTAACGTTGAAATCCTGCTCTATTGGGAAGCCTATAACCGGAAGGCACAGGCCATTGCACGGGAAGAAAAGTTGAAGGCCCTGCGACCGGCAAGAAAAATCGCTCTTATTGCCACCCAAAATCCGAACTGGCTGGATCTGGGGAGCTCTTTTCTACAGATTTGAACGCCCGGCCCGTGCGATTTCAACAGGATTGAGAACCGTTCTGTACGCGCCTGGTCCGTCATTCCAGCAGGAATCTGTTGATTACAGTTACCGGAGGAATACTGATTCGTCATCCCTCCTCGTCCCTCGTTCGGAATGACGAATACTATGAAGCGGAGGAATCTCTACTCAGCTGCATCGAAGCGACGCTGTTGCCCCCTACCCGTCATCCCGACGCAGGAGGGATCTGCCCAATCAGGGATACTTCGTTTGTACCAGTACGTGTGGCCGGAGATCCGTTGTAATGCTGATGAGTAGATTCCTCCTCGTGCCTCGTTCGGAATGACACCTTAAGAATGATTCGGAGGAATCTCTACTCAGCTGCATCGAAACGACGCCGTTGCCCCTTACCCGTCATCCCGACGCAGGAGGGATCTGCCGAAGTAAGGACACACCGTGTGCAACACATACGGGTGTGAGAACCGGAGGAATGCTGATGAGTAGATTCCTCCTCGTGCCTCGTTCGGAATGACACCTTAAGAATGATTCAGAGGAATCTATCCTCAGCTGCATCGAAGCGGCTCCGTTGCTGCCCATTACCCGTCATCCCGACGCAGGAGGGATCTGCCCAATCAGGGATACTTCGTTTGTAGTATTCATGTGGTTGGAGGACCGAAAGAATGCTGATGAGTAGATTCCGCCTCGTCTCTCGTTTGGAATGACGGAATACTATGGAAGCGGAGGAATGACACCGTAAAAGGAGACAAAGGCAGTGTACGAGACTGGCTACGGCCGATTATGAGTGCGAAAATGAGTGCGAACGCCGCTTCCGGAACGAAACCCCTCCGGAAACCAGCTTAGTTTTCAGTCTATGAAAGCGGTTTCAGGCGGGCATACCGCAGGCTATGTGTATATCCTGACCAATACACACCGAACAACCCTCTATATTGGAGTTACGTCCGATCTGGAACGCCGCCTCTGGCAGCACCGGCACCATGTGTTTAAAAACAGTTTTACCGACCGGTACAACCTGGAAATCCTGCTCTATTGGGAAGCGCATGACCGGATTGCCCAGGCCATCCTGCGGGAAAAAGAGTTGAAGGGCTGGCGACGTGCGAAGAAAGAGGCTCTTATTGCCACCCAAAATCCGGAATGGCTGGATCTGGGGAGCTCTTTTCTACAGATTTGAATGTCCGGAATAGTCTCCTGCGTCCGTCTTATAGGACTTCGTCATTCCGCCTAATCGAAGTGGCTCCGTCGCCCCCTATTCGTCATTCCGACGCAGGAGGAATCTGCTCAATTAAGGATACTTCGTTTGTAGTATTCATAGGGTATGAGAGCCGTTGGAATGCTGATGAGTAGATTCCTCCTCGTCCCTCGTTCGGAATGACGGAATACAATGAAGCGGAGGAATCTCTACTCAGCTACATCGAAGCGACGCCGTTGCCCCTACCTGTCATTCCGACGCAGGAGGAATCTGCTCAATCAGGGATACTTCGTTTGTAGTATTTATGTGACCGGAGATCCGTTGGAATACTGATGGGCAGATTCCTCCTCGTGCCTCGTTCGGAATGACGACTGGGGAGGAGGCGGAGGAATCTACTCCTCAGCTGCATCGAAGTGACTCCGTCGCCCCCTATTCGTCATTCCGACGCAGGAGGAATCTGCTCAATTAAGGATACTTCGTTTGTAGTATTCATAGGGTATGAGAGCCGTTGGAATGCTGATGGGCAGATTCCTCCTCGTCCCTCGTTCGGAATGACGACTGGGGAGGAGGCGGAGGGATACCGATGAGCGAGACCGTGCCTCTTTCGGAATGACATCTTAAGAATGATTCGGAGGAATCTCTACTCAGCTGCATCGAAGTGACTTCGTTGGCCCTTATTCGTCATTCCGACGCAGGAGGAATCTGCTCCAATAGAGCTACTCCGTTTGTAGTATTCATAGGGTGTGAGAGCCGTTGGAATGCTGATGGGCAGATTCCGCCGCCGCCCTCGTTCGGAATGACGGAATAAAAATGATTCGGGAGCAAACCCATCTGAAACGACTGCGTCCCTGCCGCTGTCCCAGACCCGAAGAACGCGGGGCAGACAGCAAACAGGGACGCACGGAACCAGAAGATTCCGGATCAGGACTGGGACGCCGGTGGGGTATCATTCACATTGAACCCCCAGTTGCCCAGCTTATGGGGCTGGCTGCGGTAAATGCCTTTGAGCAGGTCGCGGCTACTGCGGATGGCCTCATCAATGTTGCCCAGCAACCGATCGCGCTGCTCGTAGGCCTCTTCCATCTGGCGACGCAGCAACTCCGCCTGCTGGTGCAACTGAAGCGCCTCCTGCAGGTTTGGACCGTGCTGGCTCCAGTTATAATCCTGTTGCAGGTGCAACGGGGAGGCTGCGCCATCCATCACGTGGCGGTTGTAAATGCTCATGCCCAGTTGGATCCGGTCTTCGGCATTGGTGGGGATTTCGATTCGAAACGGAGGGTTGGTCATCGAATGCAAGGGGGTTTTAAAAGGGTTAAAAAAAAGGATGCTTAAAAATGCGATACAGGTGTCTGACCACAAAGCGATGGCCGCAGTTTTGAGTGCGAAACCGCTTTTTTTGAGTGCGAACTATCCGGAACAGGTTGGAGGCGGGCCGCCTAAATACAGTCGTTGGCGTTGTGATAAGTCTGTTTCGGGCGTATAGACGGGTCGTAGAAGGGTCTAGGTGGGTCGTTTGATCCGCTACAGGGGGCATTCCATCTTCTAGAGGGGTCGTAGAACATTTTAAGGGGGTCCTTAGAAGGTTCCAAACGACGATTTCAACGTTCTATAGGGGTCATTTCAGGTTCTACGAGGGTCATAGAAGACTTTAGGAGGGTCGTAGAGAATTCCAGGAGGGTCCTGGAAGACTAAACGGGGGGCTAAAACGATTTTAAGGGGGGCTAGAACGGTTTTAGGAGGGGCTAAAACGATTCTATAAAGCACAAAAGTTATTTAATCTATGTTCCTGTTCTCCTGATCGGGCTTCGACCCTGTCATTCTGAGCCTGCCGAAGAACAGCCTGACACGTCGCTTATACAATCCTGCAATTACTTATTTCACTATGCGGTGTCATTCTGAGCGTATCGAGGGCCAGTAGCTGAATACATGTAGGGCGGGCTTCGAAAGGCTCAGCCTGGCATATCGCTTACACAGAGTTAGCTTGACAAGTCGCTTAATTAACCTGATCAGATAATACTATGATTTCGTTATGAGGGGTCACCCTGAGTGTGTCGAAGCGCTAGTCTCCAATCTCATGGCATGCGGACTTCAACAATGTCATTCTAGCGTGTCGCAGGATAGCCTGACACCTTGCTTATACCATTTCCAGTTGCCTGTTTTCTATGCCTTGTCAACCCTAAGCCTGTCGAAGAATTTCCTGATACCTGTTGCTGATCTCAGATCCGGCGTTTGGGAACGTCACTAGCGGTTTCGGAGTGCTACCAAACAAAACAGTCCGTTCCAAAAGGAACGGACTGTTTGCATTCACAAACCAGACGCAATCAACTCAAAAAACTCCATACGAATGAATCAATATCTGATTCCTTCAATTGTTTGCTTCAGGTTGTTGCACGTACCTGAACCAAGAGTGTCCTGATCGCCATATGGTTCCGGCCTCCTGACGGATGGCTGGGTGTACCGGGTACTAGTTTGCTTTCTGGAATTTCACCATCTGTGCAATGCTACCGCCTTTTAGCAGGATCATGTAGTGGCCCGGTGCCAGACCTGCTACATCAATAGCGTGCTGGTTGACACCTACGTGAAAATCAGCTTGTTGCTGCTGAACCAGTTTGCCCATCACATCATACACCTGAATCGTGGCGGTGAAGGCTTCCGGAGCATTGTACTCCAGGGTTGTTGACAGCATGGCAGGGTTAGGGAACAGCACCGGAGCCGTAGCAGTAAGGGTTACATTGTTGAAATCGACTTCGCGGATTTCGGAGTACTTCACCGTTCCGGACACATCGACCATCTTCAGACGGTAGTAGTTGGCGCCCGTCGCAGGTTGGGCATCGGTCGTGCTGTACGCAGTCAAACCGCTGGCTTTTACGGTGGCGATCACGTTCTCAAACGTGCGGCCATTCAACGAGCGCTCGACGGTATAGTGGCTCAGGTTTTCTTCCTGGCCAACGGTCCATTTCAGCTCAACCGTTTTGGCATTCCGGGATGCGTTGAACGCCAGCAGACTGACCGGCAGCGATACGCCATTAGCTAAAGCCAGCCGGTTGAATGTCAATTGGGTAGTGGGCGTATTCGTGCCGTTGGCACCTGAAGTCTGATAGAACAATGCACCTGGAGTTGAGTTATCATAATTGTTGCCCTGATTGCTGTTGATAAACATCGCCGTGTTTCCGGAAACACCACCCAATCCGGTGGGGTCGTCGTACAACGATGCGATGACGGGTGGGTTACCGGGGGATCCTCCAAACTGCGCCGTACCGATCAGATACTCCGTACCGGCGGTCAGGGGCGTAGTAGGCGGGTTCGTGCTTTCCACATAGAATGCCCAGTTGGTCACCCCGGGAATATCAGTAGTGGTTATCTGAAGCGGATTGCTGCTGTAGGTGCTGAAGATCGCCGGGTTTGGGGTAAAGGTGACTCCAGGCATCGTGGCACCGTAGGAGCTGGTCGGAATCCCGAATGAGCCCCCGATCGTATTAATCTTAGCGTTAGGATCCGTGTAATCCGGACGGCCGTAGATTTCGATTACCGCATTGCCCGCTTTTTTAATCGTAAACTGCCAGATTTGGGCAAAGCCCGTATGTGCCCACAACAGGGCTACCGCTAAAAGAGATATTGATCTCATATTAAAATGGAATAAAGAGAATGAAGGTTGAATAAAGAAGCAGGGAAGCGCAAAGAGGCTTACTGATGCTGGGTAATCGTTTTGGTTGGATCGTTGCCCAGCACGTTGTTCTGGATGAAGATCCGGTCGTTGATCGCAGGCGCTCCTGTGACCCGGACGTTCCCGTTCAGGTTGACGTCTGAAGGACTGTAGACGGCTGATGCAATATTGGTGGCCACGTTAGACAGAGCAGTCCGCACTATGTAGTTGAAGTCGTTGACTCCAGGGGCGCCGTTGAGCCGGACACTATTGTTGCCGTTGGCGTTGCCCGCCCACATTCCGAACGCACCGCCTGCCAGGGAAGCCTGGGCTGCGTTGGTGGTAATGGCAGGGTTCTGATAGGCTTGGGACTGAGCCGTGGTAAAGTCGTAGTTGATCGTACCGTTATCGGCGAAGGCTTGTGCAGTGGCCGTCCGGATACCCAGGTGATTGCGATGCCGGATTCCAATGTGATAGTTACCTGCTGGCACGCCGGCAAAGCGTACGGGTGAAACGCCATCCAGATCCACTACAGAACCGTTGTTTAGCACCAGAGCTGCCCGGGTCGCGACAATGGTTGCCGGATTGGTAGCATTCCGCAGGTCGACCAGAACCCAGTCGGTTGCATTGGTTGGAAACAGGTTAACCAGTTCACTGCTCAGATAATTGAACACGGGTGTTATGTAAGGCTGAGATTTAGGCAGCAGGTTGTTGGTACGAAGGGTGCTGGTCATGGCCGAACCGCTGTAGGGGCCTTGCAGGAATACTTTCAGCGAAGTGGCAAAGTAGTTGGCATTCAACCCCAGGGCTGTATCACTGCTCTTGGAAAAGTAGGCCGTGTTGCCTGATACCGGGATATACACACCAGACCGGGTATGGGTGTAGTTGGGTGTGGTATACGGTTGCAGCGTACTGGTATCCCAGGACCCGGTATTCGCGCGCTGTTGGGTAACATAGGCAGCAGCCGGGTTGTACGTGCCGGTTACCGTGCCGATATTGTCCTGCAACGCTACGGTAGCCAAACCAATGCTATCGGCGGTCAGCGCCCAGACACGGTCGTTTCCAGAAGTCAAAGTAAATACCTGAGCCGGAGAGGTTGCATAATCTTTTACGTTGGCCGTATAGGTCCGGGCGGTTCCGGATATGTTGGTGACCTGGGCGCGTGTCAGATCGTTGGCGGCGGAAAAACCGACCGGGAAGCTAAAGGAGGCTGCATCGGCGATCCCTGCTTTGCGCACTTGTCCGGTGCCCGCAGTCACGATGTAGGCACTGCGGAAATCGGTCGTAGCATCAGTGGGCTGGTTGCTAAAGCCGGGTGCGGCGGGTGGTGTCGCGGTTGGGATAGCAGTTGCAGCGGCGGTAAAGACGACGTTGCGGCTGCCGAGAATCAGGTGCGCACCCGTTTTGGCGAACGACAGGGTGTTGTTCAGTACCAGATCGTTGCTGCCGGCCAGCGTGATGGTACTGCCGTTTTCCAGGCTGACCTTACACCCGATGCCGGTGCCGTTGCCCATCACCCCGCCTGCATTCAGTACGGTTGCCGCAGGGGCAGCGCCGTAGGTGGCGGGGGTCATGATGTGCAATGTACCGGTACCGCCAATGCGGGCCGCCGGGTCGATAGTAAGCGTTCCGGCGGTCAGATACCAATCGCCATCCAGCGTAATATCAGCGTTGGGTCCGATGGTAACCACAGGTGCACCGGAGGCATAGCTTCCGGTAATGGTCATTTTGTCGTTAATACCTTCCTGGGCGTGTGCAGCTGTGCTGGTGAGCCCTAAGGCACCGAGGGCTGCGCCAGCCAGGAAAAGAAGTTTAGCTCCTTGCATATTAGATAGAGTTTTGGATACGCAAAGCTATCAGGGTGCCTTTCAGACTACCTAACCGTTCGCACTCAAAAAAATGAGTGCGAACAGTGATTGTTATTCAACCAGAATGTTGCATAGACAACTTTTGTCCGGAGGATGGGCAATCGGCACCGGAAGCAGGCTTGTCATCCGGAAGGGCCGTTTTTGAAACCAGGAACCGCCTTCGGAAGGGCAGCCAGAGTTTTCCGGTTCAACCAGTTGGCTTTTGGATTTGGAGGGTCGGGACATTCCGAGGTACAATGTGGAGCGCGCGATCCAAGGCGACGGCGCATAGCTTAGATTCATGCCATCAATATGCATTCGTACTCATTTCCGCATTCATTTAACAGCTGCGCCTTGGTCTGTCCAAAAATCAATATTGAAGCTCAACAGCTATAAAATGCGACTGACAAGATCAAAAGAAGAGTTCCAATCGACTTTAAATGGATGGACATTTTTATATATTACAAATACAGTACTTAAAACGCTTTGATTATCATTTAATTAAAAAATAGTTCTTGGTACTTGTCTTCTTTATGTAAACATAGGCAAATCTTAACACCCGCTAGTCCATCTTTCTGACATGGAATTTTACTTTTGCAGCCGTTTAAAGGACAACCGATCCGGAACTTTTCTTGTATTTAACATTTTATCTCCTCAACCCCTCTTTTATGGTTCAAGTTTACGCCTCCCCTCCGGTCGGGAATCAAACCCGCCCTGCCGGAATGCTCCGAAGGTTGTTTCTGTTAGCCCTGCTGTGCCTGAGTGTGCAGCTCGGTTTTGCGCAGGCTCCCAGCTCGTTGAGTTATCCACCCACCAATTCCTATCTGACCGGTAAGGATGCGGTGTATCTGGCTCCTAATGTGGCCGGCAATGTGTCCTCCTATTCGATTAGTCCTGCCCTACCAACCGGACTTTCTCTAAACCCCAATACCGGTGTCATCACAGGGGTTGCTTCCCAGATCACGGGCATTACTACCTATACGGTTACGGCGACCAATAGTTCGGGTTCTACGACCAGCACGTTTACGTTGCAGACGCCTTCCAGTGGGTATAACAACAACAATGGAACGGTCAAGTTTCTGGACGCGAATCGTACGTTTAAAGTCGGCACCACCGGTCAGGCAGCCGGTGATGTAGCTGTTTACAGCAATGTGGTCACGATCAACGGAGTGGCACTGGATTGTATCGTCAAAACCGTTGCTGTCAACAATGTGACCTCGTGGGATGCATACGATCAAAGTCAACCCACCGGTACCAACTTCAATTCCAATAGTGATGATTATTTCTCTCCACAGGTACGGTTTGGTACCGGTGGCGGAAGCGTACGGTTTGACTTCCAGTACATTTTAGGAGGTACTTACGTAAGTGCTGCCAATCCAGGCACGAATGTGATTCTGCAAAACGTACGGTTAAATACGTATGATATTGACGGTAATAATGGGGGCGGCTCTAAGCAGTACAACGAGTTCGGAGGCTTCAGGACGTATGAACTGAACAACGGTGTTAGTAACATCAATGCTACTTATAATACTACAACCAATCTGACTCGTTTTGAATCCAAGTCGGATAGTAATGCCTCTGTGGTTACCAACCCGATCAACCGGATACGGGTCAATTATGATGAGATGAGTGCTTTCAGCATTGTAATTGGTGCCGGCGCTGTCAACCAGGCGTTCTTCTTCTTGGACTTTTCGCCTGGCGGTTCGTTTACAACCGTTACCTATGCGCCTCCGACGGTAGTCCTGAATACGGCCACCACAGGTGTTAACAACGGCAAGGTAACCTGTGTTAACCCAGTACGTTTTACCGAGCCGAATCAAAGCGGCAATGCCTCTGCCGGCCAGAACAACCCTAATGACCCCAAAGAATTTACGCTTCAGTTTCCCAGCACTGACATTCAGAATGCCGCTTCGGAACTGCTGGCATTTGGTACTGGTAGTACGAACATTCCGCTGAATTTTGCGAACAATGCTTCTTTTACCCGTACCATCGGCGGTGTAGCGTATACCATCACAGGTACAGTTGCCAATGGCATCAGTAAGCTCACCTTCGTGAATGGTGCTTCCACGTTTACGATCGCCAATGCAGAAGCCTTGCTGGATTCGTTGCAGTATCAGAATACAGCGGCCACTCCTATACTGGGCAAGCGCAACTTTACCGTAAGCCTGCGCAATGACATTGCCAAAAGCCCGGATGCCATCTTTACCGCAGACATCAACTGCGCTGTTGTGAGCGGTAACATCTATCACGATGCCAATGGCCTCAGCGACAACATCGTCAATGCGAACGCTACCGCTCTTCCAAACTTTGCCGTTCCGATGTATGCGGTCTTGACCGATACCACTGGCCGCGCGGTTCGGAACAGTGTCACCGTTGCTGCGGGAAGTACTGCTTATAGCTTCGGCAATGTGGAGCCGGGTATGATGTACAATCTATACTTCCGGACCGCAGCCGTAACCAGCAATACGACCGTTACCAGCTCCACGTATCCGGCTATTGCAACGCCTTATGCAGCTACGTATGTTTCATCCGGCGAAAATCTGGGTGCCGGTGCCGGAAATGACGGTCTTGCAGATGGCAAAATCCGGGTTACGATAGGGGTGCAAAACGCAACCAATATCAATTTTGGCTTGCAGATTCCACCAAACGCTACTGCCAACACCCAGGCAGCTAACCTGAATCCAGGCGGATTTAACTATCAGGCTGTTACCGGTACCGCCTTTGGTACCAGCGATGCAGACGGCACGGTCGATTCGATTGTAATCACTACGTTCCCGACCAATACCAACGCGTTGCGGATTGGGTCTACCATTTACACTACTGCTGGCAGCACCTGTCCTCCGCAGTCGAGCTGTATTCCGTTCCCGGCATCTGGTGGTGTAGCGGTTCCATACAGTGGAGGCGCTCCTGCTACCGGTTATACCATTTCTGTAGATCCTAGTGTGGCAAGCGGCGCTACCAGTGTGGATATTAGTTACCGTGCGAAAGACAATGGTCGGGCGCTCAGCACGAACACGGCAACCGTTAATGTGCCCTTTAGTGACAATTCAGGCATTACCGTTGGCGGCAACGTATGGGATGATGCCAACGCAAGTGGCGTTAAAGATGCGGGTGAAGTTTTCACCAACGCAGCCAATTCCGGCCAAACGCTGTATGCATTGCTGGTTCAAACCAGCAACACCTATTCCGGAAACCCAACCATCCTGAATTCTGTCGCTGTTAGCAGCGTGGCTACCGGCGCAACGTACAGCTTTAGCAATGTTCCGAGAAATAACAACTATGAAGTCCGGATTGCCTCCCTGGCTACGCAGCCAGACAACGGCGCCTTGTTTGTTCCGGCGTCTCAGGTACTGGCTACCGGCTATGTAGGCGTAAGCTACAATGCGAACGGCACAGCTACTTCTTTCCAGAATACGTCTACACCTGTTATTTCACTGGGTGGTCTGACGGCTTCACAAACCAGTCTGAATTTTGGCATTGAGCAGAAGCCGGTTAGTGCAGCGTATACCGTTACCCGCCAGGCCAACCCGGGTGGTACCATCCAGGTGCCGGTTCCGACGGCAGCATTCAGAGCGACGGATGTAGAAGACAATGCCGGTGCTGCCTATCCCAATAACCTGAGCGGTCGTACCGTAACACTGGTTTCAACCGTAGCGAACACTGTATACTACAACAACGGTGGTACCATTACAGCGATTCCGGTTGGTGGGGCTACTTTCAGCAACTTCAACCCGGCGAACGTAACCATTGATCCGGCAGCGGCCAATGGCCCTGAGACCGTAACCTTTACCTACAGTGTGAATGACAACGCCGGCATTGGATCGTCTCCAACCACAATCACGGTTCCGTTTGATGCACCGCTTGCGATCAGCGGATCCGTTTGGAACGATGCCAACGGTAACGCATTCAAAGACGGTTCCGAAGGCTTTACCAATGCAGGTGGGTTGAATGCCGTTCTGACCGGCACTGATGGCAGTGTACTGGAAGTCGTTGCTGTATCTACAGGAACCGCTACGACCGGTGGAACCTATAGTTTCACAAAAGCAACCTCAAACACCAACTACAGAGTGGTGCTCAGTACGACCAGCCCTGCAATTGGTTCCGTGCTCACTGCAGCTTCTCTGCCTGCACCTGGCACCGGCGCGTATGTAAACACTGGTGTTAACACCGGTACGGTAACAGCCAACACCAATGCCAGCACCGCTAACAAAACCGGTATCCTCACTGTTCTTGTTAGCTCTACAGCGGTGAGCAACCAGAACTTCGGTATCGAGCAAAAGCCGATCGCCGATGCAAAGAGCCTCACTGCTCCTGCAACGTCCTTTACCCGTTCTACCGGTGCTACACCGGTTCAGATCGGCGGTGCAGATGCATACTATATCAATGCAAATAGCACCAACCTGTCTGGTGCTGCTATTAAATCGCTTTCCGGAACGGATGTCGAGGATTGTGCAACAGCCTCTTCCTGTACTAACAACAGAAGTTATCTGATTTCAACTATCAAATCGAATACCCGGTTGTTTTACGGTACCAGCGTAGGTACTGCTACTGAAGTATTGGCCGGCAATACCATTCCAAACTTTACCATTGGTAATCTTTATGTGTATGGTCAGCAAGGCCAGGGCAACACTCCGACGAATGCCCTTGGATTTACCTACAAACTGGTAGATGTCGCTAGTGTTCCTTCCGACTCGGCCAGCTATACCCTTCAATCCAGCAGTACTTCATTGGCAGTCCAGCTCCTTGCTTTCAACGGTACTGTCAGCAACTGCGAGGCGACCCTGAACTGGACCATGGCCAACGCCGACGCCGGCGACCGCTATGAAATCCAGCACAGCACTACTGCCGATCGGTTTACTACTGTTGCTGAAGTCATCAACCCGACTCCGGCTGCCACAGCCGTATTCAACAGTGCTGTAGCCTTGAAAGAAGGAATGAATTACCTGCGTCTGAAGATGTCTGACAAAGGCGGTCTGGTTTCGTACAGCCAGGTGCTGACGCTGCAGTCGCGCTGCAACAACAGCCCGGCTACGGATCTGCGTCTGTATCCAAACCCATCTACAGCATCGTTCGCGATTCTGGGTCTGACAGAAGCCAGCACCGTAGACATTATGGATGCCACCGGTCGCCTGCTCCGTCAGGAGAAGGGAATCGTGGCCAGCCAGCAGATCGACATCGAGTCCCTGCCTGCCGGTAGCTACCTGATCCGGATTTCCGGAACAGCAGCTCCGAAAGCAAACCTGATGCTGATCAAGCGCTAAGACCTACAGTTCTGTATGTGAGGAAGCCCAGACCGATTTGGTCTGGGCTTCCTCTTTTAAAACACTCCGCATTCAAAATGTCCGGAAGGAATTGCGTCTTTCTGGTCCGGAACGCATCGAAATGGATAAGGAGCTGCGGTTTACTCCGGGCACGGTACAATGTTTATAAGTCCTTCGGAATCAACCTCTTTTTTCCTTTCTTTTTATGAAAAAAATTATCCTGCCGCTTGTCCTGGGAGTCTGCTGCGCCACAGGTGCTTCGGCTCAGTTTGGCAACCTGAAAATCAACGACCGTGCCATCTCGGCAGCCGGCAAAGGCCTTAAAGCCGTCACATTTTCCAGTGAAGACGCTGCCCGCATGGCCCATGAAGGGGTTGAGTGGATGGACGAGCACAATAAGATAGCGCCGGCCAACAGTGCGTATGCCAAGCGACTGGACAAGATCTTCGGTAAACACCGCAATGAAGATGGCCTGCCGCTCAACTACAAAGTGTATATGGTTACCGATGTGAATGCATTTGCCTGCGCCGATGGCTCGGTGCGCGTTTTTGCCGGTCTGATGGATCTGATGACGGATGACGAACTGCTCGCCGTAATCGGACACGAGATTGGACATGTCAAAAACAATGACAGCCGCGATGCCGTTCGGGAAGCGTATCGCCGGGCTGCCCTTACCGAAGCCGCTTCGTCTCAGAATAATGCCATCGCTACCCTCTCCGACAGCCAGTTGGGCGATTTCATGAACGCCCTGATCAGCAGCAAGTACAGCCGTAAGCAGGAAAGCGCCGCCGACCGCTACAGCTATGAATTTATGAAGCGTCACAACTACAATGTAATGGCCGAGGCCAGCGCGTTCCGGAAACTGGCTGCTTTGAGCGGCGGTGCCCAGCAATCCAAAACCGAGCAGATGATGTCGTCTCACCCCGATTCGGAAAGCCGCGCCGCTGCGGTCGAAAAATGGGCTGAGAAAGATGGCCTGAACAAAAAAGGCTAGTACCCTCATCCTTTACGTAAACGACCCGGACTGTTTCTGACAACAATCCGGGTCGTTTTTAATTCCGGGACCTATGCTTCCGGAAAGAAGGCCTATAACCTTACCTCCAGAATAGCGCCCCTGCGCGTGCCACCTTCGGTCGAGATGTAAAACCGGCCATCCGGGGTGAAGGCCAGTCCTTCAGGTTGTGGAAAGTCTTTAGTGCCGAGCGGATAGGAGCGGATCTCAGCACCGGTCGTATCCATGATGTAGAGGATACTTTTGGGACCGTCCAGTACATACAGTTCACCTGTCTTGGGATGCAAGGCAATTTCAGAGGGTTGCAGCTTATTGGTTTTCTTTTTTCCTTTCTTTCCGGAAGCCGTCGGCTCCGCAACGCTCAGCTGGTACACAGGGCTGGCGTCCATGCGATGGGTGGTCAGATTGAAGGCAAAAACACTTTTGGTTTCGGTGCTTTCCGGATCTTTTCCTTTGACGGAGATCAGCAAACGCTTATTGACTACGTCATACGTCAGCCCTTCGGTGTCCTGCTTTTGAGTCAGCGGGGTTGCATATTGCTGTAAAACAGGGTTTCCGGAAGCAAAGTTGCGGACTTCGAACAGCTGCCCGTCTGAGCGCAGCACCCAGGCCGTTTCATCAATAACGGAAATGCCTTCATAATCGCCTTTTTCGCCGAATGGAATTTGTTTTTCAACCTGCCCGGTGGCGGGATTAAACAGGAAGATAATGCCGTCTTCATCCTGGATACAGGCCAGCAGATTCCGGTAGGGAACGATTCCGGAAATCTCGTTCAGGTACGCCGGCAGCATCCACTGGCGGACAATGGTAACCGTTGTGGGGGCCGTTTCAGAGGTTGTTTGACCGGCCGTGGATGCCATCTCTTTGCTGTGTGCTTTTTTATCGGTACAGGCAGTTAACAGCCCTGCACAGGCTAAGGCATAGGGTATGGATTTCCGGATTGCATTGAACATAGGACCTACTTTTTAAGGATGCTAAAAAGGCCAGGAAGCCTCAAAATCCATACCGGTGCAAGTGGAATGATTTTGGAACCACTGGCTTTACCAAAACCTTACTCTTTTATTATGAACAATGCTGATAAACACGTACTGCTAACTGGTGGTACCAGTGGCATCGGGCACGAACTGGCCAAACTGTTTGCCAAAGACGGTTACCAACTCACGATTGTCGCCCGCACCGAATCCGACCTGATCCGCGTAGCCGATGAACTGAAAGCCCTCGGCGCCGCCGGTGTCACACCGATTGCGCAGGATCTGATGACGCCCGAAGGACCCTTCAAACTTTGCCAGGAAGTGACCCGGCCGGTCGATATTTTAGTGAACGATGCCGGTCAGGGTGCCTGGGGCGAATTTCTGGATATTGATATTCAGCGCGAGTTGGGCATTATTCGCCTCAATATTGATGCGTATGTCATTCTCACCAAACACTTTCTGAATGAGATGGTAACCCGCGGTTCCGGAAAAGTGTTGAACGTAGCCTCTATTGCCGGTAAAGTACCCGGACCGCTGCAGGCCGTTTACCATGCTACCAAAGCTTTTATCTTATCCTGGAGCGAAGCCGTCAAGTTTGAAATCCGGGATGTCAAAGGGGTAACGATCACCGATCTGATGCCGGGTGCTACCGACACCGATTTCTTCCACAAAGCCGGCATGGAGCAGGCTGTTGTCGTGCAGGAAGACAAGCTGGCTCCGGCGGCTGACGTAGCCAAAGACGGTTATGAAGCGTTGATGAAAGGGGAAGACCGGGTCATCAGTGGCTTTATGAACAAAGTCAACATTACCATGAGCAATGTAATGCCCGACTCCGTAGCCGCTGCCCAGACGTATAAAGACAACAAACCGGCAGACGAAACAAAATCCTAAAACGAGTTGGTTTCACAGCATCCTACTGGCTGCTGGAACAACTTTTGCCTAATTAGTAGCCTAAACCTACCCTTATCATGGACAGCAACAACAAGCAACAGCACACCGATCTGAACCAGCATGCGGCCAATAAGATTCCGCACAATGCACAGGAAAACAAGATCCCTGCAGATCCATTCCGGAATGAAGACCAGGAGGATGCATCAGCCGACGGACGCCAACCAGGCACAACTGCCAGCACTCAGCATGGCCAGGGTACGAACCCGGACAAAGGCGTGTAGTCCCACGCCTTTCATTTAACGCCCCTATTAAATCCCTATCCCTATGAATCTCACTCCAGAACAAGCGGCCGACAGCAATCTGAACCCGCAGAATATTGACCAGAAATTACAGGAAGACCAGCAGCAAAAAACCGCCGCTGACTTTGAACAGACCGTTCGTGACGCAGAAGCCGAAACCGGTAGCCGCGAACCCGGCGAATCACTGGGTAACAACAGCAACCAGAACAATAACGGCCGTGGCGGCGCCCAGCGCGGTGGTGGTCACTAAGTCTTTCTGACCTTCTCTACAAAAAGCCCTTTGTCCAAACAGACAAAGGGCTTTTCATTGTAATTAAGTTCCGGAATTTATTCAAAGCCCATAGGCACTTCCATCAACAGCACACGGGCATCGGCCTGGCAGATCATCTCAAACGATTCTACACTCCAGATACCAAAGCCATCGCGCTCCGTAAGCACTTGGCCTTCTATTTCAATACTTCCGGAAATCACGAATACATATACGCCATTCGCTTCTTCGTGCAGCTCATACGTGGCACGACCCCCCGCTTTCAGGTTGGCCAGATGGAACCAGGCATTCTGATGAATCCAGCCACCGGCATCCTGTGGATTGGGTGAAACGATCTGCTGAAATACCTGCCCGTCCTGCTGTACCACCGGAATCGTCTGGTACCGGGGTTCCACATTGCGGCGGTTTGGAAACACCCAGATCTGAAGCAGGTTTACAGCTTCTTCGTGGGAGGGGTTAAACTCGCTGTGTTCGATGCCGGTACCGGCGCTCATAATCTGGATTTCGCCGGCATGGATGGTTTCACCGTTGCCCAGGCTGTCTTTATGCGCCAGTTGGCCCCGCAGCGGAATGGTGATGATTTCCATATTGTCGTGCGGATGCTTGGAGAAGCCGGCACCAGGCGCTACGATATCATCGTTGAGCACCCGCAGCACCCCAAAGTGCATGCGTTCAGACTCGTGATACTGACCAAATGAAAAGGTATGTTTGGCCTGAAGCCAGCCATGATCGGCCGCACCACGCGATCCTGCCGGATGGTACACAGAAGAAGCAGTAGAAGTCATTGATTAGTGTTGAAAGAAGGTGTAAGCAGAAGCTGCAAAAGGGGTAGCCGTACCGGTTTTCTTTAAAACGGAGGCAACGCTTTTTCCGGAACTGCTTTTAAGTTGTTTCTTATAGGATCAAAAGGCTCAACAAAAAAGCAGGCCTGCAAAATAGTTTGCAGGCCTGACTTTAAAAAACCGGACGTTGTAAAATTCCGGAAAATTTACAGTGCCGACTCATTGCCGGTTGTGTTGGTACGGTTGATGGTTTCCGTACCTGGAATTTGCTCTACGTCTACTTCGGTTTTGCGTACGGTGTCGCGGATGGTTTCCTGGCGCTCGGTTACTTCTTTGCCCAGGCTTACTTCCTCCACTACGCGGGCTTCTTTGCTTACTACAGGCACTTCGGCGGTTTCGCGAAGCTCCACAGTACCTTCTTTAAAGGTAGTGAAATCAGCTTCTGTAGCCGGGCGGTCTACCGGCGTACGATTTACAAATACATGCTCTTCGCGCAGGCGCAGGCTTTCTTCTACCGGTTGGCTTACCACGCGGGCGCGCAGCCGTGCACCGCCGGTTTCCACCTCACGCTTGCCTACATTCAGGTTTTCTTCGACCACTTTCAGGGTTTCGCCTGTGTCAGCAGTCCGGTTCATATCAGCAGCTGTTGCAGTACCGGCAACCGACTGGCGGCTGGTACCGGTATCGCCATAGCTGGTAGCACGGTCTTCTACGTCGATAGCACCACAGTCATCCATGATATCGGCAGCCTGCTCCGCACGGGCTTCGCTGTCGGCATGAACCGTAACGATAGAGTTAGAGCTGGACGCTACATGCGTATAGCGCTCGGCCGTGCTGTCATCATCGGTAAACAGATTCTTGAAGAAGCGACCGATAGAGGATGCACCCCGATCAACGGCGTCAGCAGCGCCTTCTGCCATGGTTCCGGAACTGTTGATATGGGCATCCGTACCGCCAACAGGTTGTCCGGAATCAGATACGCCGGATACCGCACGACCAGCAGCACGGTCTACAGCATCCGCTGCACCTTCTACCATCGTTCCGGACGTATTGGTGTAGGCATCAGCGCCACCAGGAGCGATGCCAGAAGTAGTAGCGCCAGCACTGCGGGATGCATGATCAATCGCATCAGCGGAAAAGCCAGCAGCCTGCAGTTCGCCTACGGCTTTGCGGGCATCATCTGCCGAATCGAATACGCCTACAACAGTTGTTGTGTTCATGAGTGAAGGGGTTGAGGGGGTTTGGGGGGAATTAAATAGGGATTTACTAAATAGGGATTATAATTTCTGGCCCGTGGTGTCCGGTTGTTCCGGAAGCGTTTCGCGCACAATGTCAATGTGCTCTTTACGAAGGGTCACGGGAACGGCTTCCTGGGTTTGCACCTTGCGGCGGGTAATGCGAACTTCTTCTGTCAGCATCAGCTTTTTCTCTACTACAGCAACTTCCTTCACCACCGGAATAATCATGGTATCGCCTTCGTAGCGGATAACCGGCGGAGCGTCTACCATCCGGTTTATCGGAACGCGCTCTACATCCGTTTCGTCATGCGTGCTGACCACATCAATCGTTTCCGGATGGTCGTCTACCGTTTTGGTAATCAGCACCCGACCTTTCTCTACCATCTTGGCTGATACCGTAGCCTGTTCTTCTATAACAGGAATCGTCGGCGTAGATGCAGGCACACCCGTGGTTCCGGAAACAATATGCGCGCTTTCGCCTGGGCGGAAGCTGTCCGGAAATAAAGGCTGCTCTTGGTCGGTCATCTCAGAATAATAGCAATCGGGGTTAAGGTCGATTGCCACTGTTTTTAAAAGACCATACCACTGGCTACCATTCCCCGTTGCCATTTAGAAAGAAGTACCTTTACAGCTGCGCCGGCTTTTGCCTGCGCCCTGCTATTGTGAGTTTGCCCATCCTGCTGATTACGCCGCCGTTTACGCAGCTCAACACCCCATATCCGGCAACGGCCTATCTGAAAGGATTTCTACAATCGCGCGGCATTGCCGCTGCACAGGCGGATCTGGGACTGGAGGTACTGCTGCAACTTTTTTCCGAAACAGGCCTGGAACAAGCATTTCAGCAAGCCGCTGCTTATCCGGAACCGTCGCCGAACGCACTCCGGATGCTGGCCTTAAAAGGACATTACCTGCGCACCATCGAACCTGTTGTCCGGTTTTTGCAGGGCAAAGACCCGACGCTGTCCCGCAATATCCTCACCCGCCGGTTTCTGCCCGAAGGCAGCCGGTTTGATACGCTTCCGGATCTGGAAGCAGCCTTTGGCGACATGGGCATTGCCGATGCCGCCAAGTATCTGGCTACCCTATACCTGGAAGATCTGAGCGATCTCATCACCGAAACAGTCGATCCGCAGTTCGGATTTTCGCGCTATGCCGAACGACTGTCGCGCACGGCTCCAACCTACGACCCGCTGTACGAAGCACTGGCGCAGCCGCCGAGCTTTATCGATCTGCTGACCATCCAGCAACTGGGCAATCTGATTGAGCAGCACCAGCCTTGTCTGGTAGCCTTGTCGGTGCCGTTTCCGGGCAACCTGTTTTCAGCGCTGCGGTGTGGCCAATGGCTCCGGAAACAATACCCGCAGATCAAAACCGTAATGGGCGGCGGTTACCCTAACACCGAACTGCGCAGTCTGAAAGATCCGCGCATCTTCGAAGTGCTCGATTTCATCTGTCTCGACGACGGCGAAGCCCCGCTGGAAGCACTCTACGCCTATGTTTCCGGAACGAACCCGGATGCCGGTTCGCTGAAGCGGACGTATACGTTGCGGGAAGGCGAAGTGCAGTTTATCGACAGCAACGCGTGCAGCGATTATGCGATGGCTACGACCGGTACGCCCGACTATACCGGACTGCCGCTGGATCAGTATATCTCCGTGATTGAGGTGACCAATCCGATGCACTCGCTCTGGAGTGATGGCCGCTGGAATAAGCTGACGATGGCACATGGCTGCTACTGGGGCAAGTGTACCTTCTGCGATACCACCCTGCCCTATATCTCCGATTATGAACCGCTGACGGCCGGGCTGCTGGCCGACCGGATGGAAACCATTATTGCACAAACCGGAAACACCGGGTTTCATTTTGTAGATGAGGCGGCCCCGCCGGCGCTGATGCGCAACCTGGCGCTGGAGATTATCCGGCGCGGACTGGTGGTGAGCTGGTGGGCCAATATCCGGTTTGAGAAAAGCTTTACGCCCGATCTGTGCCTGCTGCTGCGCGAAGCGGGTTGTATTGCCGTTAGCGGTGGATTGGAAGTGGCGAGCGACCGGCTGCTGAAGCTGATCGACAAAGGCGTAACGGTGGCACAGGTGGCGCGGGTGAACAAAGCCTTTACCGATGCCGGCATTCTGGTGCATGCCTACCTGATGTACGGTTTTCCGACGCAGACCGCCGTGGAAACTGTTGACTCGATGGAAATGGTGCGCCAGTTGTTTGCAGCCGGTGTACTCAAATCCGCCTTCTGGCATCGCTTCGCTTTGACGGCCCACAGTCCGGTCGGGAAGAATCCGGATGCCTATGGCGTTCGGATGATGCAGGCCGAAGGGACGTTTGCCAACAATGACATTGCCTACGAAGAAGCTGTCGACACCGATCATGATGCCTTTGGCTACGGACTCAAGAAGTCACTGTTCAATTATATGCACGGCATCGGGTTGCAGGATCCGTTGCACAAATGGTTTGACCATAAAGTACCGCGCACCACGGTGAAGCCCGACTGGATTTATGGGGCTTTGGAAGAAGCCGCGCTGAGTTTGCCGAAAGAAACCAGTCGCGTGGTGTGGCTGGGTGGTCCGGTAGCGGTGCAAACGGTGAGCAAATCCAAGAAAGGCGCTACCTGGGAAGAAGCGCAGCTTACGGTGTATGCCCGCAGTCAAACGCTGCACCTGCGCCTGGATGCAGCGAAAGGATTGTGGCTGTCTGATTTGCTGCCCCAGTTAACACCCGGTACCGCAACCCTGCTGACCCGCGCTGAGGTCCGTTCCCGGTACGAAGCAGCGGGTTGGGATGACTTCGAGTTGTTCTGGGATGACAAACCGCTCGCGCCGCTCCGGAAAGTGGGTTTGTTGCAGGTCTAGGGATTGAAAGTCGGCAACCTCTTTTCCGGACGATTGTCAGGCGGTTCTTCGACACTGTCATTCTGCTCTTCGACAGGCTCAGGGTGACACCGGATAGCGAAATGTAGGGCTTCTGCGTGCCATTGAACCTTTTCTACATGCCTTTTTTGACTTCTGCACGGCCTGTAGGCCTGTAGTCTTTTCTGCGTGGCCTGCGATGATTTCTGCATGGACTTCTATGAATTCTGCATGCCCTTGGACCAGTTCTGCGTGGTGTTCAGTGATTTCTGCATGGACTTCGATCACTTCTGCATGGACTTCGATCACTTCTGCATGGACTTCGATCAGTTCTGCACGGTGTTCAGTGATTTCTGCGTGCCATTGTGGGCTTCTGCATGACATTGTGGGCTTCTGCGTGCCATTGAGGGCGTCTGCACGGTTTGGACGCTTTTTGCAGCAGTCTTGTTCCCAATTATCATTAGATTCCTTAGTTTCTTACTTAACCTTCCAACATCATTAATCGATTTTTAAGGACCAACACGCCTTTCGACAAGCTCAGGGTGACAAAGCATAGAAAAACGGTTACCGGGGACTCTGTTCTTTATAAGCAGCCTGTCAGGCTGTTCTTCGACCTATTCAGAATGATGTTGTAACTGCTATTTTGTACACGCGACTTGTCAGGCTGAGCTTGTCGAAGCCCGCATCATACATCTTAATAAGCCCTTCGATAGGATCAGGGTGACAAAAACATCGCGCAACCATATAATTAATTGGTCAGGTTAATTAAGCGACGTGTCAGGCTGAACTTGTCGAAGCCCGCATCTTACATCTTAATAAGCCCTTCGATAGGATCAGGGTGACAAAAACATCGCGATACCGGCTTCTGAATATTTACGTCCGGAAAGGACGTTTTAAAACAACGCCATTTGCGTGATGCGTTCCGGAACATAGGTTGCCGGTGCAGCCCGTTGCGCTTCCGGAGAAGCGGTAATCCGGAATACGGGACTGGGCGCGTACCGGGAGGCGACAACCACTTCTGTGCCTTGCCGGTGCGGCCAGAAGGTTTGCAGGGCCGTATCCGGGCAGTTGTTGTTTCCGGACAGGTGAGATAGCAGCAGGTGCGTGAGACCCGGTGACCGGTGCTGCTGAAATAAGTTTAGCGCTTCGCGGTTGGAGATGTGGCCGTAGCCTCCGGAGATGCGTTTTTTGAGATGGTACGGATACTTGCCTGCGTCCAGCATCGCCTCGCAATAATTGGATTCCAGAAACACCGCATGACAGGTTTTGAACTGCCGGATCAGGGCCTCGCAGCAGCGCCCGATATCGGTAAATACCCCGACGCGGACGCCTTCATGAGCTACGACAAAGGATACGGGGTCGGCAGCATCATGGTATTTCCGGAACGGTAAAATCTGTAGGTTACCTACCGACAGCCAGATCTCCGGTTCGATGGGGACCGCCCGGTGTAAGGAGCGGCCCAGCCGGCAGCGTTGCAGCGTTGCCTGGGTACCCCAAATGGGCAGATCCCAGCGATGGGCTACCAGTTCCAGTCCGCGAACGTGATCGGTATGCTCATGAGAAACGAGAATGCCACGCAGGGCTTCCGGACGCAATTCGAGTTGCGCCATGCGGCGGGCAATCTCGGCAAACGATGCACCGGCATCTACCAGAATGGCATCTGTTTCGGTGCCGACATAATAACAATTCCCGTTGGAGCCGGAACAAATCGAGGCGATCAGCAGCTCCGGCGTCTTTCTCTCAGTCACCTTTCGAAGGTAAGCCGATTTGACGGTTTGGGGCGGTCATCGAGACCTAATTCACTTAGAAAAAGGCTGGTTATCCGTTAAACAGTTTGTGTCTTTTGATTTCCTGATTATGCCTCAGTTTCCAGGCTTGGTAAAACGTCGGTACATCGTTTGTCCATTTTTTGAGCGTCAGAATAATGACGATGATTTCCAAGCGCGTCAGCAGCCCGGTCCAGAAGCAGACCTCAAACCAGATCGGCGCCCGACACTGTACCATCACCTGAATCAGTGTTGCGAAGATGGATAAGGTCCAGATTTTAGCACCAATGGAATGCGTGGCGATTTCTTTTTTGAATTTCAGGAAACTGACTATATAAGTCAATGCTTCCAGTCCCAGAAGCAATCCTAGTTTCAGCGCATGGGTTTTAAAAAAGTCCGGACACTGGATATAAGTGGCCACTGCAACCGCGCTGAAAAACAGCTGATCCACAGTGGAATCCATCCGTCTCAGTTTTTGCGTGGATACCTGTAGGCGGCGGGCGATGATTCCATCAAAAACATCCGTCAGTAAGCCTACTGTCAGCAGTATAATCGCAACAGTCTGGTAATTCCGGACCCGATAATAACTCAGGACAACAATTACAATTCCGATCAACAGCCTGGCCCAGATCAGCGACATGGGTATATGCTTTTTCATAAGTCGTCCATCGAACGAAACCAGTGGAGGCGTACGCCCCACCGTTGCAGGATTTTAAAAGGTGATTTTCCGGAACCTGTTCACTACTTTCTACCGCTCCGATCAGATCGCAAACCTTTACCAGCATCTTAATGGATTCAAATTTCCGGAAATTGCTACGCTTCTCCCAGTACCCGGATGGCTTCTTCCAGCAGTCGGTTCTTGTTGATAGGCACCACACCCACTTCTTCGCAAACCAGTCCGCCGGCCAGGTTGCTAAGCGCCGCCATTAGGGCCATATCCTGCGTGGCGGCGTAGGTCAGTGCAGCAGTCGCAATCACGGTATCGCCGGCTCCGGAAACATCCGCGATGTGGCGCAGGTGCGACGGAATCTGCACGGCCGTAGTGTCATCCTGCGCATACACCCCTTTCTCAGACAGCGTCAAAAAGGTGATCTGGTGCTGCAACACTTCAGCCAGGGCCTGATGCACGGCCTGTAAGCTTTCAGCAGTCACCTGATCAATCGGCAGGTGCAATCCTTCCCGTACTTCTTTCAGATTCGGTTTGAAAATGGTGACGCCCTTGTAGGCCAGGAAGTTTTTCTTTTTGGGATCTACGGCTGTCGGGATATGGAGCAACTGACAATGCCCCAGCAACCGGTCAATGACGTTTTCTTTCAGTACGCCTTTGTTGTAGTCTTCAAAGATGACCATCTGCGGCTTTTCGCGTTGCAGATAGCGCATCACAGCGTCTATAAACGGATGTTCTTCTTCGGTGTTCAGATCATCGGTGATTTCCTCGTCGATCCGCAGCATCTGCTGGGTATGGCCCATCACCCGCGCTTTAGTAGTTGTGGGCCGGTGTGTACTGGGTTGTACCAGTGCCGTACCGATTCCGGAAGCGTCCAACAACCGTTTCAGGGTCTGGCCTTCGCTATCCGCACCGATCACGGTTGCCATTTCCACCTGTGCGCCCAGCGACCGCAGGTTGAGGGCTACGTTGGCTGCGCCGCCCAGCCGGCTTTCGCGCCGTTTGAGCCGCACGACCGGGACGGGTGCTTCCGGAGAAATCCGTTCGACTTCGCCCCACCAGTAGTTGTCGAGCATCACATCGCCCACCACCAGTATCCGCAGGTTGGCAAACGAGTCAAACAGATCTTGTAATGTAGCAGCATCCATACAGCAAAGTCCTTTTTTAGACCGTTTAAGACCGGGCGTTCTTTTGAGTTTCCCGGTAGCGCAACATCCAATACACCGGGAATCCCAGTGCCACGATAATCAGTCCGGGCAGCGTCGTTGCGGGCTTGTAGCGCAGCAATACCAGGCAGATAAACGTAGCCATAGCGATATACAGCACGGGCACCACCGGATATCCAACAGCCTTGTAGGGCCGGGGCGCATCCGGTTGGGTTTTCCGCAGGCGAAACAAACCGGCAATGGTTAAGATGTAAAACAGCAGCGCCACGATTACGATATAATCGAGCAGCGCACCATAGCTACCGCTCAGACATAATACAATCGCCCAGGCGGCTTGCATCCACAGGGCAGGTTCCGGAACCCCTTTGGCATTGAGTCGCTTCGCAGCCGGCAGAAACACGCCGTCTTCGGCCATGGTGCGATACACCCGTGCACCGGACAGAATCAGTCCGTTGTTGCAGCCAAAGGTGGAGATCATCACCAGTACGGCGATCAGCGAGGTACCGATGCCACCGAATATTTTGAGGGCTGCCGCAATGGCTACGCGATCCTGCGGTGCCTGGGCAATTTCTCCCATGCTCAGTACATTCAGGTACATCAGGTTCATCGTTACGTACAAGGCCGTGACGACCAGTGTACCGATGAACAGCGACAATCCGATGTTTCGTTCCGGACGTTTCATTTCGCCGGCGATAAACGTGACCGAATTCCACGCATCCGATGAAAAAATAGAGCCGACCGCAGCAACACAAAGGGCTACGACCAGCGTAGGGCCCTGCAGCAGTTCCCGGAAGATGGTACCGCCTTCAAACGTCATCCGGACGCCTTGCCAGGCACCAGCCCAGTTCAAATTCCAGCTACCATTCCGGACCAGCAGAAAACCGGCGATAATAAGGGCTGCCATAGCAGCGATCTTGGAAAACGTAAACACCAGTCCTACCCATTTACCGTTTTCGACGCCACGGGTGTTGATAAACGTCAGTAGCAGGATAATAAAGATCGCGACCAGCTGTGCCGCGTTCACTGAAAAGCTGCCATCGCTGAACAGTATATTCTCGGCACCGAGCGACGGAACCAGATAGCCCAGAAATTTACCGAACGCAACGCCTACGGCTGCAATGGTACCGGTCTGGATCACCGCAAAAAAAGACCAGCCATACAGAAAGCTCAGTCGGCGCCCCCAGGCTTCGCGCAGGTAGACATACTGACCACCGGCTTTGGGAAACATCCCGGCCAGTTCGCCGTAGGATAAAGCGGCCGATAAGGTCAGGACGCCGGTAAGCACCCAGACTACGATCAGCCAGCCGGCACCGCCTACCTGCCGGGCAATATCGGCCGACACGATAAAGATGCCGGATCCAATCATGGAACCAATAACCAGCAAGGCACCGTCTAGTCCGGAGAGGGCCCGGTGAGGTTTAGTTTCCAATAATCAGGTTTTAGCGATAAGAAGGACTTGAGGTGTTTCCGGAAATTACTTAGTCGTGTCTTCCAACCGGGCGTTCATGCCGGCAATCACTTCCCGGGTAATGTCCAGCCCTTTATTGGCATACAGAATGCTGCCGTTTTTGGAATACGACAGTACATAATCATACGACTTATCTTTTACGTACTCTTCCAGAAAATCATCCAGTCGCTTCTGGATTTCGGTATTAAAAGCGTCCTGGTCTTTGAGCAGTGACGTTGTTAGTGTTTCGCGACGGGTCGTGAGGCTTTGTTCCATCTGTTGCAGTTTCCGGCCTGCGGCTTCCGCTTCGGCGGTTGAGCTAAACCCACCCGTACTGCCTTTTTTCTGGTACTCTACCGCCTGGTTTTGCAACTGAATGGCGGAGCGCTGCAACTCTGATTCCACGCTTTGCTGACGACGGGTGAACTCGGCTTTTTTATTTTTAAAATACGTATAATTAGCTTCCAGCGTATCAATATCTACATACGCAACCGCACTTTGCGGGTTGGGCGCTTTTCCACTGGGTGCAGCGGTTGTGCTTTTGGTAACTAAGGTAGCCGTTGATGTGGCTTTGGAAGCAAAACTGACCACCATGCCGATCAGGGCAACGGTAGACACGGCAATCGATACTTTACTAAGGGTATTGGCGTTCAAAACAAGAAATTTTTAGCAGTCCGCAAATGTAATCGCAGCGTTCCGGCAATTCATAGCCCCGGTAAAAAAAGCACTGTATTTTCTTACAGGCCTGTGACGGAGTAGCCTGATAGATGTAGCTGTTCCAGGCATCGATTGGATTCTTTTCAGTGTATCCTCCTGTAGGGGGCATTTTCGCACACGTTTACCATATCATCTGGATCGCTGAACAACCGGTTCGCTGCGAAACGATCTATACAAAACTGTCATCAGCTAAAAAGCCAGGGCTAACGAATGGCAGCAGTGGTGAACCCTTATCTATCGCCCACTGATTACGGTTTTATCCGGATCCGAGAGATTCTGAACGCCATAGAAGCGAATGTTGTTTATAGCCATCTCATCCAGCGTATTAATCAAATCTTCGTACGTACAGGTTTCGGCAGGCTTGATCAATACCATCAACGCTGTTCTGGGAGATAGCTGACCGGTTTGCTGGAGGTCGGTCAGTGCTGCTTTACGGGTCAGGAGGACGTCCCGCAACGAATTTGGACCCGGGCTAAGAGACGCAGTATTGGCAACAGGCGGATACGCCGGGTCATAACCGGTTCCGCTATAATAGTATACCTGATGCCGGCTCCCGAGTAGCAAGGTCAGGACTGCTGAGTTCCGGATTCCCATACATCCTTCTACACAGGCTTCCGGAACAGGAAGAAGAAGGGTAATCGTTTTGGGCTTTGACAAGAACTCCATCCACATAAAAAAAGTGAGTACCAATAGTCCTAAATCGACCATAGCGGTCAGGTCAATGGAAACTACAGCTTTTGTTTTCCGGGCATTCCGACCGGTACGATTCCAGGCTTTAAAAGAAGACTTTAATACTGCCATGTCAAGGAGCGTTTAAAAGAGTTTGAGCCAGTGCCGGACTGCCGCAGGGCATGAGCCAGCCATCAACAGCTGGCTTTAATTGATGGCAGACCGATCAGAAGCCCGTTCCGGAACTCTCCCGGCACGTTGGTTCCTTAATCCAGCTGGAACGTCACCGGAACGCGGTAATATACTTTAACGGCCCGGCCGTTTTGTTTGCCCGGCTTCCATTTCGGCATCTTCCGGATCGCCCGTAATGCTTCGGCATCCAGTACAGCATTTACGCCCCGTTCTACCTGTGCATCGGTGACGCTGCCATCTTCTGCAACCACAAATTTGATCACGACCCGTCCTTCGCTTCCGACTTCACGGGCGGCATCGGGATAGGTTACGTTGTTGGCCAGCCAGGCTTGTACATCGCCGTTGAATTCCGGCATCTGGTCTACTGCAAATGGAATACTTTCTTTAGGCGCAGGTGGTGTAGCTATCAGCGTACTGGAGGTCCCATCTGACTGACCACCCATCTGAGACCCCTGCCCGTCTGCACTACCGGTATTGGTTCCAACACCGGGCGTAGCATTTTTTGAAGCAATCAAATCAGGTGGCAACTCATCCGGCCGTACGTTTTCGTCTTTGTCAATCCTGGGAATAGTCACCTTAACGGTAGACCTGGCAGGCGGTGGTACAGATGGAGCTGATGGCGGCGGTACCGGTTGCAGATCTAAAGGTGTCATAGGACAGGATACCAGATGTGGTTTGGGCGGTTCCGGAAGAGACGGTGCTACACGGTTCGTGAGCCATCCATACGTAGCAATAGAGATTCCGGTAAGAGCCAGCAGGAACAGGGAGGTGCGGATACGCCGGGCATAATTGCGGCGTAGCTCATAGCTCCCGTAACTTTTATTCCGACCCTCGTAGATCAGGTCAAGGTAATCGGCAGCCAGAATGATGTGTGTGTCCATGCGTTGAAACGGTTAAAAAATGTGAACAAAAAACACTAATTGCACACCTGCCGATGGGAGGTGAACAGTCTAAGGATTCCGCCGTTGCAACGCTTGGTTCCTACTTCTTAAAACGGTGATGCTGAACTTTTCCACACAGCCAGAAGCAGTTTTTTTAATCTTTTTTTAGCAGTTGTCTTTTCAATCCGTTCGCTGATTAAGACGCCATTGAGGGCTGCATTTTAAATGGATTTAACAGGTCCATTCAGGAACGTTTGGGGGCATCGCTACGACGTGGTTAGAACTACAACCAATCAGGACTCGTGCAGATTCCGCGCGCACCCTACCGCGGCGTTACACAGAGAATAAGCTATGCAAGTGATGGGTGATTGAACTGGAAATTGGTTTTCTGCCCGCCCCAGTAACCGATAGGGACACGCGGCGCGTGTCCGCAGTGCAACCGGCATGTTTGTCCGCACGGCAATCAAAATATAGATGCGGACACGCGCCGCGTGTCCCTACGGAACGGAATACGTGTTTTCCGGAAAAAGGTTAACTGATATCGCATTAGCCCTGCAACGCTGCCGCATCGGATAGGATTAAAAAAAAGCGCTGCAACTAGTTGCAGCGCTTTGAAAGCATTTAGTTTCCGGAAATTTCCCGGCACTTCATTGTATTAGTCCAGCTGGAACTTTACCGGAACGCGGTAGTATACTTTTACGGCCTGGCCGTTTTGTTTACCGGGCTTCCACTTCGGCATCTTCCGGATGGCCCGCAGGGCTTCGGCATCCAGTGCAGCGTTTACACCGCGCTCTACCTGGGCTTCGGTCACGCTGCCGTCTTCCGCAACTACGAATTTAACGACGACCCGTCCTTCAATACCAGACTCCCGGGCGGCGTCCGGATACTGTACGTTGTTGGCCAACCAGGCATTTACGTCTCCGTTAAACTCCGGCATCTGTTCTACCGAGGTAAAGACGGCTGGCGGCGGCGGCGGTGCTTCCACCACAGCTGTACCCGTACCGGTACCTGGTTTGTCGATGATACCCGGATCGATGCCGTTGACGTCGCCTTCCTGGGTCTTCACACCCGCAGAAGCGTCTTTCAGCTCCTTCATTTCGGGTGGCTTTTCTTCTTCGCGCACCTCTTCATCTTTCTTGATGACCGGTGGGGTAAACTTCACCGTAGGCTTTACCGGTGGGGGCGGTTCAGCCGGTGGCGGTGGTGGGGGCGGTGTTTTCGGATCGATCGGTGGTGGCTCTACCATCGCCATTTCCACGGCTTTTGGTTTCGGCTTTTCCACGATTTTGACCGGGCGGTTGGAGATAACGCCATAAGCCGTGACGGCCACGCCAATCGCAGCCAGAGCCATCAGGGCACGCCCGACCCGCTTGGGGTAGTTGCGGCGCAGCTCATAGCTTCCGTAGGTTTTATTCCGACCGTTATAAATCAGGTCGAGGTAATCGGTTTTGAGAATCTTGTTGATGTCCATGCGTTACAGAAGATTGAGCAGCTGTGAAAAGAGGTGGCTTACTGCGCGCCCATGAATTCTTTGTCTACATCAGTGATATCAATCACCGCGTAGGTTTTCACATCGTTGATCGCCATCTCGTCGAGTGCATTCACCATGTCCTCGTAGGTGCTGGTCGCATCGGGCTTGATGAGTACGACGGCATTGTCTTTAGGACCCAGGCCACCGCTTTGCTGAAGTTGTGATACCGCTTGTTTTTTGGCAATGATCACATTCCGGATGCCGTCGGCGCCAGGTTTGAAATACGCCACTTTCACAGCCGGTGGATTGGCCGGATCATCCGCCAGTCCCTCGTAATAGTACACCCGGTGATTGTTGCCTAACAGCAGCGTCAGAGCGGTGGACGCTTTGATCTTGGTCTGTTGGTTGTCTTCCACCTTATCCTTTGCAGGCATGTTGATCTCCATCGTCTTGGGCTTCGACATGGTGGTGGTAAACATAAAGAAGGTGATGAGCAAAAAGCCCAGATCCACCATCGGTGTCATGTCGATGCGGGTCGACAGTTTTTTCGCTTTCTTGACCCCGGGGCCTTTCTTATGCCCGCCCCCCGAGGAGGTATCCATTTCTGCCATAACAGAGCTGTTTTAATACTAATTAGGAATGGTTAAAGATGCCTGCGTACGAATACGCACGTCCTAGGTTATGCCTCGGTCGTCCGCGCCTGTGCAGCAGCGGTGCCCGGCGGAATCGCCTTCATGTTGGTGATCAGGTTGAACTTGTAAATCTTATAGTTCTCCAGCGTCTGAATCACTTTCTTCACTTCCGGATACGCAGTATTACCGTCTGCTTTGATCGTAATCCGCAGTTTCGCGTTGTTGTTGCGGGCACTGCGAATCCAGGTAGCCAGTTCATTGGTCACCACATCATTGCTGGTATCGGTCGGGATACCGGTAGCCGTTTTGTCAAAGTCTTTCTGCTCAGCAGGCGTCGCTCCCAGATAGCTTTTCAGCTGGTTGAACGGCACACCTACTGAAGAGCCATATTTGAAAGCATCCATCTCCGCTTTGGTCAGACCCAGATTTTTATAGCTATTGATGTCCTGGATCAGGTTTTCACGGATGCTTTGCTTGTCGATCGAAAAGAAGATGCGACCGGTTTTATCGACTGTCAGCATCATGATGTCGGTATCCGGAAGCGTAATTTCCGAGATCGACGAAGGCGTGGAAACCACCACCGGCTCGTCGGGCTTAAACTTAGTGGCCAACATGAAGAAGGTCAGCAGCAGGAAGGCTACGTCACACATCGCTGTCATGTCGATGTTGGTGCTCTTCCGCGCCATTTTCACTTTAGGCATAGGGATTGTGTTTAGGTATGAGGTATCAGGTACAAGATATTGGGACTCAACTATTGATTTTCCGGAAGATACATTCCATCAGTCCTCCTACCTACTACCTGATACACTTGTTCTTCAATAAAGACGGCGATGCGGGTATTTTCCACATCGCCGCCGAAACTTTTTTCTGCGCTTCGTTTACGAAGCGTCCGGAAAGCAATGCTTACTTGTAGTTAGCGGCAAAGCTTTGCGTCAGGGTAAAACCGCTTTCGTCAATACCGAAGGTGATCCCGTCGATGATGGTAGTAAAGAAGTTGTAGAAGATGATCGCAAACAGCGAGGTGGTAATACCCAGTGCCGTGTTGATCAGGGCCTCCGAGATACCGTTTGCCAGGGCAGCAGCATCCGGAGCACCGGCCTGACCCATCGCCTGGAAGGAACGGATCATACCCAGTACCGTACCGATCAGACCCATCAGGGTTGCAGCCGAAGCAATAGTAGACAGGAATACGAGGTTGCGCTCCAGCATCGGCAGTTCCAGTGCAGTCGCTTCTTCGATTTCTTTTTGGATCGACAGTACTTTTTGCTCGGTATCCAGTTCACCGTTGGTGGTCATCTCACGATACTTGATCAGACCCGCTTTCATAACGTTGCCTACAGAACCGCGTTGCTTGTCGCATTCAGCGATCGCAGCATCGATGTTTTTGTTGGCTAGATGATACTGCACTTTACGTACAAACTCACCAGCGTTCATGCTGCCTTTGGCTTTGAAGATGGTCAGTGCGCGCTCAATGATAAAGGCAATCAGCGTCAGCAACGTGGCCATCAGGATCGGTACTACGAAACCACCGAGGTACATGGTACCCATTACATTCTTCGGAGAATGTCGTTCAGCGTCATTGAAGTTACCGGGAGCACCCAGTACAAAGTAATAAATCAGTTGACCAATAGCGATACAGGCGACTACAACAATAAAGTTGAGCAGCATGCTACCAGAATTCTTAGGTTTTCCGGCTACGGCAGCTTTCGGTGCAGGGCGCGGAGCAGTCGTGGTGGTGGTTTTTACTTCAGCCATTGTTCGGGTTGGTTTGAACGAGGGATTTGGTTTTCGGTTTAAAAAAAGAAGGGATCTGGTACGAGTAAAGAACGCGGGAGTAGGGAAGAAGGTTTCAGCGTGATCCTTACCGGACAAAGATAGGCGGCTGCACGAAACCGCAAAACGCCAGGTGTAAAAATTTCCCTAAACGTAATACTGACGTAACAGGCGCTGCTTACCTATGTTCAAATGGTACCAAAACGGTACCAACACCGTATTTATTGTGTGTCCGAACTGCAGTCATTCCGGAAATGGGATCGACTTCTTTTTAAAACGATCAGGTTTGTTCAAAGGTTCCCTACGTCACCGTCACATCCCTCCGTACCTTCGCGCCGTTTTTTAAGACTGCCCCAACCCATGAATTTTAATCCCTGGCACCACGTTTCGTATGGTGAGAATGTTCCGGACCGCGTGAACGCTATTATCGAAATCCCGCAAGGATCCCGTGCTAAATACGAACTGGATAAAGATACCGGCCTGCTGAAGCTTGACCGCGTGTTGTACTCCGCAGTGTATTACACGGCCAACTACGGATTTATTCCCCGCACCTACTGTGATGACGGCGATCCACTGGATATTCTGGTGTTGTCGCAGATTGATATGCAGCCGTTGTGCCTGGTAGAAGCCAAAATCGTAGGGGTGATGCGGATGCTCGACGGTGGCGAAGCCGATGACAAGCTGATTGCGGTTTGTGCCAATGACATGAGCGTCAATCACATCAATGATATTGATGAACTGCCACCACACTTCATTACCGAGATGCAGCACTTCTTCGAAGAATACAAACGCCTCGAAAAGAAAGTCGTGAAAATTGAAGAGTTTCAGGGCGCACGGCTGGCCAAGAAAATCCTCGGTCACGCCATTAAAGATTACGAAGCCAAATTCGGTCACATCAAATTGCCAACAGCCGAAGAAATGGCCCGATAAGCCAACGCTTTCAGCAGACCTGAGTACGCTTTCAGCGGGCATTTTCTGACTTCCGCTTTTCCACTCATTTAGTCCGACGTCCTATGAACCCCGGTTTTATTCTCGGTTTGTGCATCATCGGTATTGCAGCCGGCCTGCTCAGCGGTATGGTGGGTATCGGCGGTGGCATTGTAGTGGTACCGGCACTGGTTTTTTTCTTTGGATTCTCCCAGAAAATGGCACAGGGCACGTCTCTGGCGATGCTGCTTCCCCCCATCGGTATTCTCAGCGTACTGGCGTATCACCGGGCCGGGAATGTGCGCTGGGACGTAGCCGGAATTCTGATCGCAGCGTTTCTGGTCGGTTCGTACCTCGGTGCGAAACTGGTCACAAAAGTGAACGATCAGACCGTGAAGAAAGTCTTTGCTGTCTTCATGATTCTGGTAGCCATTAAGTACTTGGTTTTTGACAAGCCCAAACCGGTTTCGGACCCGCCGCCTCCTACCGAAGTGGCTGCCAACCAGTAGACGGCTGTTTGTTTCCCGACAGCCGGAGTTATGCTTCCGGAACCGTTTTTTATTCATTACAGCCACGGCGCTCCATCGCCGACGGCGCATCCTTTTTCTCAATCCTCCGCTTATGCCCCGCACCAAAATCAGCACGCTGCTGGCCGATGCCAACCCCGTTGGAAAATCTATAACCGTTCAGGGCTGGGTGCGCCATTTCCGGAACAATCAGTTTATTGCCCTTACCGATGGTTCCTGCCCGGAAACGCTTCAGTGTGTCGTACGGCTCGATCTGGACGAAGCGATCCGAAAAGACATTACTGCCGGTGCGGCCTTGTCTATTTCCGGAACCGTCGCCGAATCGCTTGGCAAAGGCCAGCGCTACGAGCTGATTGCCGATACGGTAACCGTGTTGGGTACCTGCGATCCGGAAGTGTATCCGCTACAACTGAAGAACCGTCCATCCCTGGATTTTTTGCGGGAACATGCCCACCTGCGCTTCCGGACGGCCACTTTCAGTGCCATATTCCGGATCCGGCATACGCTGGCAATGGCGGTACATCGCTTCTTTGATGAGCGGGGATTTGTATATCTCCATACCCCAATCATCACTGCTTCGGATGCCGAAGGTGCCGGTGAAATGTTCCGGGTTACCACCCTGCCGCTCAACGCCATTCCGATTGCTGAAGGCGGCGATGTCGATTTTGAACCCGACTTCTTCGGACGTGCGACCAACCTGACCGTCAGTGGACAACTGGAAGCCGAACTGGGTGCGATGGCGCTGGGCGAAGTGTACACGTTCGGCCCTACGTTCCGTGCCGAAAATTCCAACACCACGCGTCACCTGGCCGAGTTCTGGATGATCGAACCGGAAGTCGCGTTCAATACGCTGACCGAAAATGCGGATCTGGCCGAGGCCTTTATCCAGTACGTGATCAAAGCCGTACTCCAGGAGCGCCGGGGCGATCTGGATTTCCTGGCCACCCGACTGGCAGAAGAAGAAAAGCAAAAGCCGCAGGCCGAGCGCAGCGAGCTGGGTCTGATTGAGAAGTTGGAGTTTGTGATCGACCAGCCTTTTGAGCGGATCACCTACACCGAGGCGATCAACATTCTCCTGGCCAGTCCGGCGTATAAAAAGAAGAAGTTTAAGTACGATGTGCAATGGGGCATTGATCTGCAAAGCGAACACGAACGGTACCTGGTGGAAAAACATTTCGGTAAACCGGTCATCGTAACGAACTATCCAAAAGCCATCAAAGCGTTTTATATGCGGCAGGATGACGGTACGGAAGCAGGTCGCGAAACGGTTGCCGCTATGGATATCCTGGTTCCCGGCATCGGTGAGATGGTCGGTGGCTCCCAGCGGGAAGAACGACTCGACAAACTTCAGGAGCGGATGCAGGAAATGCACATTCCGGAAGAAGAGTTGTACTGGTATCTCGACACCCGTCGCTTCGGTACGGCGCCGCATGCCGGCTTTGGTCTGGGTTTCGAGCGGCTGGTGCTGTTTGTAACCGGCATGGGCAACATCCGCGATGTGATTCCGTTTCCACGCACCCCCGGAAACGCCACTTTCTAAATATCCTATTTAGCAATCCGAAGAATTCAAAATTCTTCCTAATATATCAAGACGCTCCCGGTGAGCGTCTTTTTTTTCTGTTTTGGAAAATGCCTTGGCACCTCTGCTCGCACAGGCTACTTTTCGGCGCAGATGGCAGCAGCGTACAAACGTTTTTTTCGTTTCAACCGGTCGGAGCGGTACGGCGTACTGGTTTTAGGGTTTGGCATTCTGGTATTGCTGCTCATCCGGTTGGCGATTCCGGTTTTCATTCATCCTCCGCAGCCCAACGCCCGGCAGGTAATGCAATTGAACCGTGCATACGACCATTGGCTTCAGACCCAGGCCAGTGCCGTTCCGGAAAACAGCTTCTGGCGGTCCCGGAATGAGCCAGCCGTAGAAATGGTCCTGGCACCCTTCGATCCGAATACCGTCGATTCGATGGGTATCCGGCGGCTGGGACTGCCCGGCTATGTGGCCCGCAGCTGGATTAACTGGCGCGACCGCTACGGAAAAGTGTTTTACAGTGCCGAAGAGGTCAGCGAGATCCGGGCGTTGAAACCCGAGGATTTTAATCGAATCCGGCCCTACATCCGGATCTCGGCAGTACGTCCTGCGTTTAAGCCCTACGGCAGCCGGTTTGAAAAGTATGTCCCACCTGCATTTGTAGATATTACTACAGCCGATACTACCCTGCTCGACCGCGCCATTCCCGGTGTGGGACCGTACATCGCCCGCCGCATCATCGAGAAACGGGATGCCTTCGGCGGATACCTGAATATCGAACAGGTGCTGGATGGGTTGCGCATGCCCGACAGTACCGCGCAAAATCTGCGGCAAAAACTACGGATTGCACCGGATAAAATCCGGAAACTGTCGCTTAATAAAGCCACTTTCGAGCAGCTGAAACGCCATCCGTATATCGGCGAAAAGATGGCTAAAAATATTCTGGATTTTCGGGAAGCACTGGGTGGTTATCAGGATGTGAGCCAGTTGAAGCAGGTACCTTTGATGAACAACGATATTTATCGTAAAATTGCGGCTTATTTTGAGCCTTAGGAACCAGTCGTATTTGCTGCGTTCCACTATTCAACGTCTACCGCTTAACGCCACTTATGGATTTCAACCGTACTGAAACGCAGGAGCAGATCGCCACGATGGTGCGCGAGTTTGCCAACAAAAATATTCGTCCCCATATGATGGAATGGGACGAGTCGCAGACTTTTCCTTTGGAAACCATGCAGGCCATGGGCAAGCTCGGCATTCTGGGCGTCCTGGTTCCGGAAGAATATGGCGGTGCCGGCCTCGGCTATTTTGAGTACATCTCCGTGATCGAGGAAGTTGCTAAGGTTTGTTCTTCGATCGGACTATCAGTAGCCGCCCACAACTCGCTGTGTACCGGTCATATCCTGTACTTCGGTAACGAAGAGCAGAAAAAACGTTGGTTGCCCAAACTGGCGACCGGCGAGTGGATTGGCGCCTGGGGACTGACCGAGGCCAACACGGGTTCGGATGCCGGCAATATGCGCTGCACCGCTACCAAAGATGGCGATGAGTGGGTGTTGAACGGCACTAAAAACTGGATTACCCACGGTATTACCGGTCATGTAGCCGTCGTACTGGCCCGCACCGGCGAGCCCCGCACTTCCGGAAATGTGACTGCTTTCGTTGTAGAGCGCGGTACGCCGGGCTTTAAAGGTGGCAAGAAAGAAAACAAGCTGGGCATGCGTGCGTCCGAGACCGCTGAACTGGTTTTTGACAACTGCCGCATTCCGGATGCCAACCGGCTGGGTGAAGTTGGTGATGGATTCCGTCAGGCAATGAAAGTGCTGGACGGTGGCCGGATTTCGATTGCAGCGCTTTCGCTGGGTATTGCCAAAGGCGCGTACGAAGCAGCGCTGAAATATTCCAAGGAGCGCGAGCAGTTTGATCAGCCCATCTCCAACTTCCAGGCTATTGCCTTTAAGCTGGCCGATATGAAGACCAAGATCGAGGTCGCTGAAATGCTGATTTACCAAGCCGCCGATCTTAAAAACCGAGGCCAGAAGATGACCAAGGAAAGCGCCATGGCCAAAATGTATGCGTCTGAAATTTGCGTACAGGTGAGCACCGAAGGAGTACAGATCTTTGGCGGCTACGGCTACACCAAAGATTTCCCGGCAGAGAAGTTCTACCGGGATTCCAAGCTGTGTACGATCGGTGAAGGCACAACCGAAATTCAGAAGCTGGTCATCAGCCGCGATATTTTGAAGGCATAATAGAAACGTATAATTCAGCTAAAAGGGCCGCTTCCATTCCGGAAGCGGCCCTTTTCGTATTCAGGAATGATAGAATGACCTATTTATTTGCGCAGGCCCCGCCAATAATACCCTCCTATCTGACGCCGGTATTCCAGAACCAGATCGCCGGAGGTCAGCGTATGAATGTAGGACGTATCGCTGCCGGACGTAGCCGTACTGAATACAAATTGCTGATCATCGCCCGTAAGCGCCCAGTTAAACGGTATGGTGGTTCCGGAGCCGATGATAGTCCCGCTGCCATCATCTTTAAACGTGTACACCGCGTTCAGTACCGTCATATCGGTAACCAGTTTGCGCTCTGCTGCATCCAGCGTCTGGTTCCGGTTGGTATCCTGCGCGTCAAACGTACGCCGCCAGGTGCCCGTCAGCAGTGACTTACGGGAAGGGGTGTCTTCTTTTTTGCAGGCCGCAAACAGCCCCGCGATGAGCGCAAACAGTAAAATCTTTTTCATAGTGAAACATTGTCCTTCAGAGCCATACCGATAACAGGAATCTGTTTTAAAATCTATTTCCGGAATCCGCGCCATTGATAGCCGGTCCGGTACCGGTATTCCTGAATCAGTTCACCGGAGGTAAGGGCATAAAGATAAGACGTATCGCTGCCGAAGCTGGCACCGGTCAGCACCAGTTGCTGCTCGCCATTGATCAGGTTCCAGGCAAAGGGTGCCGGAGCGGTTCCGGAAGCGCTGATAGCACCACTGCCGTCGGCATTGAACGTATAGGTGGTGCCCGTCAGGTCCGGGTCTGTAAATCCTTTGCGTTCGTTGGTCTCTAAAGTTTGGTTCCGGTTAGAGTCCAGTGCATCAAAGGCCAAGCGCCAGCTGCCGGTAATCAACTCGCTCCGGCTCGGGCTGTCTTCTTTTTTACAGGCAATGGCCAGCAAACTGATTAGAGCCAACGGTAGCAACTTTTTCATACAAATCAAACGCGTTTAGAGAAGGTAAGATCCTTACAAACACTAAAAAGACGCCTCAGTTGAAGGCGTCTTTTTAAAATTCAGTTCCGGAACAATCAGTAGTCTACTTCTGTTTTCGGGATGGCCAGTTCGACCAGTGCTTTTTCCAGTTGCTCGTCGTTGGGTGCGATGCCGTGCCATTCGTGCGTGCCTTCCATAAAGCTTACGCCTTTGCCCATAGCGGTCCGCATCAGGATGACAACCGGCTTGCCCTTTCCGGAAGCCGCTTTCGTCTGTTCCAGGGTAGCCAGCACTTCTTCCATCGCATTGCCGTCCATTTCGAGGACTGTCCAGCCAAAGGCGGCAAACTTGGCATTCAGATTTTCCAGTCCCAATACCTTTTCGGTCGGTCCATCGATCTGCTGACCGTTAACGTCGATCGTGGCAATGAGATTGTCGAGCTTGTGGTGAGCCGCAAATAAAATTGCTTCCCAGTTCTGCCCTTCCTGCAGTTCGCCATCGCCATGTAATGAATACACCAACCGGTCATCTCCGTTCAGCTTCTTTCCTAATGCTGCCCCACTGGCTACGCTCAGGCCCTGTCCCAGCGAACCGGAAGCAATGCGGATACCCGGCAATCCTTCATGCGTCGTTGGGTGACCCTGCAAGCGGGAATTCAGCTTCCGGAAGGTCGCCAGTTCGCTTACCGGAAAATAGCCGCTCCGCGCCAGCACGCTGTACAGCACCGGTGAGATGTGACCGTTGGACAGGAAAAACAGGTCTTCACCGGTCCCTTCCATTGAAAACGTGTCGGCGTGATGCTTCATCACCTCAAAGTACAGGGCAACCAGAAAATCGGTACAGCCCAGTGAGCCGCCCGGATGGCCGCTCTGAACGCCGTGCACCATCCGCACGATGTCGCGGCGAACCACCGCAGCCAGATCCTTCAGTTGCTCAACAGAATGTGTCATTTTTTATATAGGGGTTCTCCGGCACCGAATGGCAGAAAACCAACGTCTTTTAAAGTCTTTGGAAGATGGGTATTGTACAGCGCTAACAGATAGAAACTACAGACCGAACAGCGCTTTCAGCGGATCGGCACCAACCAGCAGGCGCTCCGGATTTTCGAGCAGTTCTTTTACGCGTACCAGGAAGGAAACACTTTCGCGACCATCGATGATGCGGTGATCGTAGCTCAGCGCCACGTACATCATCGGTCGGATCTTGATTTCTCCGTTGATCACCATGGGCCGCTCCTGAATCTTGTGCATGCCCAGAATCGCGCTTTGCGGAATGTTGATAATCGGGGTACTCATCAGCGAACCAAAGACACCGCCGTTGGTAATCGTAAACGTACCGCCGGTCATCTCGTCGATGGTCAGCTTGTTATCGCGGGCTTTACCGGCCAGCTCGGCTACTTTCTTCTCAATACCAGCCATATCCAGGCTTTCGGCGTTCCGGATCACCGGCACCACCAGCCCTTTGGGAGCACTTACGGCGATAGAAATATCGCAATACTCGTGGTACAGAATGTTGTCGCCGTCGATATAGGCATTTACCGCAGGCCATTCCATCAGGGCAATACAGCAGGCACGGGTAAAGAAGCTCATAAAGCCCAGTCCGACGCCGTGTTTTTCCTTGAACGCATCCTTATTGGCCGAACGCAGCTCCATCACGCGGGTCATATCCACCTCGTTGAAGGTGGTCAGCATCGCCGTGGTGTTTTTAGCTTCGACCAAGCGGCGCGAAACTGTTTTGCGCAGGTTGCTCATCTTTTCCGGACGATCGATGCGACCGGGCGTACCGTTTTCAGTTGCGGCCGGGGCATTTTGCTGATGCGTCGGTTTGGCGATGGCGCTCAGCACATCGGCTTTGAAGATACGACCGTTCGGACCCGTGCCTTTGACTTCAGCAGGCGACACGTTTTTGTCTTTCATGATCGCTCCGGCCACCGGTGTTGCTTTGACGTCTGCTGCCGGTGCGGCCTTTTCTTCCGGAATATTGGAGGCCATTTTCTCCGGTGCTTCTACCGAAGACGTACTTTGCTTGGCTTCGTTGACCCCTTTTTCAGCCGGTTTTTCAATCAGGCTGCTTTCTGTTTTGCCTTCGCCACCGGCCGGAGCCGAAGCGGTTTCATCAATTTTACAGGCGATGTCCCCGATTGCCAGCGTAGCGCCCTCTTCGGCCACGGGGTGAAAAATGCCGGCCTGCTCTGCGTTGAGCTCAAACGTAGCCTTCTCCGACTCCAGTTCGCACAGCACCTCATCGCGCTGCACATAATCGCCGTCTTTCTTGGTCCATTTTACCAGCGTTACTTCAGAGATGGATTCGCCTACGGAAGGCACTTTGATTTCGATCATTATGAGTGCAGTTTGCGGCAGCAAAATTAGGCGCGGATTTCCGATTGCGGATTTTGGATTTTTCAAGACCAAAAATCTGCCGTTCCAGGTCTTGTTTTATCAACCCCAGGCGGTTTGATTTGTTTCCAGGTTGGCACTCTCTAGCCAAACGCTTCGTTTCCGGAAGCATCTGCTTTATTCACCGGCCTTTCAGGTCACCTGAACCCTCCCACCGTTCGTATCAATCATTCCAACGCACTCCAGTCGTTTACCCCGGCTTTGATGGACTGGCACCGCCACCACAATACCCGTTCGCTGCCCTGGAAAGGCATTAAAGACCCTTATAAGATCTGGTTGTCTGAAATCATCCTCCAGCAAACCCGCGCCGAACAGGGCCGGCCGTACTATGAGCGGTTTACCGAAGCGTATCCAACCGTTCAGGAACTGGCTCAGGCTCCGGAAGACGACGTTTTTAAACGCTGGCAGGGACTGGGCTATTACAACCGCTGCCGCAACCTGCTTGCCACCGCCCGCACCGTAAGCGAATCCTATGATGGACAGTTTCCACCATCTTACGAAGGCTTGCTGGCACTCAAAGGGATCGGTCCGTATACTGCGGCGGCTATTGCTTCGTTTGCTTTCGATCTGCCTCATGCCGTAGCCGATGGCAATGTGTATCGCGTACTGGCCCGCTATCTGGGCCTGTATACTCCACCCGCTACCCCTGAAGGCAAAGCGCTGTTTTCCGAAAAAGCCAATCAGCTGCTCGACAAAGCGCATCCGGCGCAGTGGAATCAGGCGATTATGGACCTGGGTGCCACAGTTTGTACGCCGCAAAACCCGCGGTGCAACGACTGCCCGGTCCAGGACGACTGCTATGCGTTCCGGAACAGAGCCATTGGTGAGCTGCCGGCCCGCATTTCCAAAGCACCGCTGAAACAGCGGTACCTGCATTACGTCTTGCTTCAGTCCGGAAACGAGCTCTGGATGTCCCGCAACGAATCCGCAGGCATCTGGCGGGGACTGTATCAGCCATTTATGATTGAAGCGGAGGCTCCACTCGACCGGAAAGCGCTGTCGATGCTTCCGGAACTGGCTTCGTTGGATCTTCTTCCGGAAACACTGGACTACGAGGGGCTGCTCAAAACCAAGCTCAGCCACCAGGCGCTCGACATCCGTTTTTTCCGGGCCTCGGTCGCTCAGAAACCACCGGTTCTTTCACAGGGCACCTGGGTGACGGCCGAAAGACTTCAGACCTTACCGCTGCCAAAACCGATTGCAGCATTTTTTGAGAAAAACCCCTACTTTTAAAAACGGACTGGGAACAGCTTTAAGAGACCCATTTTTTGACTCGTAAAACAGGATATAGTATCACATGAGAGGCGTAAACCGAGTGGTTTTGATTGGCAATCTGGGTCGCGACCCGGATGTGCAGTTTCTGGAAGGCAATATTGCCGTGGCTAAATTTCCACTGGCCACCACAGAAAGTTACAAAGACAAAGAAGGCCGCACCATTTCCCAGACGGAGTGGCATACCGTGGTGCTGTGGCGCGGACTGGCCGAACTGGCGCAGAAATACCTGCATAAAGGCTCGTTGGTTTTCATCGAAGGCAAGCTTAAAAACCGCAACTGGGAAGACGCGCAGAAAATCCGGCGCTTTGCCACAGAGATTGTAGCCGATAACATGGTGATGCTGGACCGGAAGAAAGAAGGCGATTTTCCCGGCGGTTCAGACTCGTCCGGGACTTCCGGCGATAGCGGGTATTCATCAGGGTCTGGTGCCAATTTTAATGGCGCTGCCAGTGGGGAAGATGAGGTATTGCCCTTTTAATGTTTGATTGCTGGGCTATTTTTGAAGCCTTCTTTCCCGGAATCTCCCTTTAGAACCTCTCCCCATGCCTTTTTGTACTGTTTTATTGCCCGCATGGATTTTATTTCAGGCGGATGCGACTCCTTTTTCAAGCGTCACGGTCCTGACCGTAATTGTATTGATCTTACTGTTGCTGTCCGGCATTACGGCAGGTGCGGAAACCGCTTTTTTCTCGCTTAAAGCCAAAGATTTCAACCAGCTTAAAACCCGGGATCAGTATACAGCGCGTCAGGCCGTCCAGTTGCTCGACCAGCCCAAACGGTTGATGGCCACCCTGCTCATCACCAATACATTTATCAATATCGCCATTATCGTTACCAGCAGTCTGCTGGTTCGTCAGTTGCTGGCTATGAACGGCCTGGCCGATACGGGTGCGCTTGCATTCGTCATTCAGATTGTGGTAGTAGGCGTAATCCTGGTTTTATTTGGCGACATACTCCCTAAAGCCTACGCCGCCCAGTATACAACCCGGATGGTGCTGTTTGCAGCACCGGTACTGAGCGTTTTCAACAATTTATTCAAGCCGATTGCCTCTACCCTGATCTCGTCCAACGCGTATATGGAAGAGCAACTTTCGCCACGCCCTACGGCCAACATGACGGAAGACGAGTTGGAAGATGCGATCACCAATTCACTGGGACATCCGGCCAGTCAGTCGGAATTCAGCATTTTCAAAGGCATTCTGCGGTTCGGACAGGTAACGGTGCGGCAAATTATGCGGACCCGTCTCGATGTAAAAGCGCTTCCGGAAACGATGACCTTTACCGAGGTTCAGGCCTTTGCCTCACAGACGTCTCACTCCCGGCTGCCCGTATATCGCGGTACTCTCGATCAGGTCATTGGTGTTGTCAATAGCAAGGATTTCCTGGCCCATGCAGACACTCCGGATTTTGACTGGCATACCCTCATCCGGCCTGCGTACTTCGTGTATCCGGAAAAGCCGGTCGAAGATCTGCTCAAAGAGTTTCAAAGTCAGCATATGCAGCTGGCCGTGGTAGCAGATGAATTTGGCGGCACCTCAGGCATCGTAACCCTCGAAGACATTCTGGAAGAAATCATCGGCGATATCCGGGATGAATTCGACAAGGAAGCCATTGCATTTCAGAAAATCGATGCCCACACCTTTGTGTTTGAAGGCCGGATGCCGATCAACGAAGCCTGCCGGATTGCCGGGATCGACGCTGACACCTTCGACAAAATCCGTGGTGGCAGCGACTCGCTGGGCGGCCTGATCCTGGAAATCAGCGGTCATTTCCCACAGGTATCTGAAACCGTTTCCTGGAAAGGTCATAAACTGACCGTTACCGAACTGGACGGCATGCGTATTAAGCAGGTACAACTTCAGACGCCGCTTTCCGGAAAAGAAGTCGCTGCACCAGACGCCGCCTGATTACAAACTACCTTTTGAAGCAAGTTCTATAGCGAATCCACTACCGGGCTTTAGAACGTCGTTCCGTGGGTGCGACGGATTACCATCTTTTTCAGAAATGGCAGTGCATTGAGCAGGCCCAGCACCGGTTGGAGCAATACCTCCTGACTGAAGCGTCCCTGCAACACCCGTCCCATCGCCATCCGGGTCCGGAATTGACGGTTCCAAGCTTTTGTAAAGTCTTTCTCCATCGCCTTACGACTCTTGCGGCCGGCCAGAAAATCAGACCCTTGTTCAAACGCCAGTTGAGCACTGTGTAGGCCTACTGACATGCCGTTGCCACTGAGTGGCGGAATCATTCCGGCGGCATCGCCGATACAAAGCACGCCATCTTCTACCGCCGTTCGTCGCTGAAAAGAGATGCCGGAAATAGCCAGCGGTTTTGGAAACAAAAATTGTGCATTTGCCCAGATGTGACGCAGGTGCGGATTCTGGCCCAGTACCGTCGCTTCGAGTTCCGGAATGCTGTTGCCGGCCGTTCGTAGGGCGTCGCCTTTCACCAGGTAGCACAAACAAAGCCGGTCGTCCTCTACGTGCGAAATCCCGCAGTACCCCCCCGGAAAGGTGTGCAGCGCAATCAGGGGTTCCGGAAGGTCGCTGTACCGGATATGATGTTTGATGCCTACCCAGCCGTCCAGTACCGGGTCATCGTTCCGGAGAAAGGGCCGCTGAAGCTGCACATCCAGATTGCTTTTCTTCCCCCAGCTTCCCAGCACCAGCCGGCCGGAATACAATCCACTGCTGGTTTGTACCTCAAAACGCCCGTTGGCCTGTGTGACTCCAGTGACTCCAGTGACTTTGGTTTGCGTCAGAATGGTAGCACCGGCAGCAGCGGCACTACGGGCCAGCGCCGCATCAAAGGCATAGCGACTCAACCCGATTCCTCCGAGCGGAAGCTGCACCTGTAAAGAAGGCCCTTTGGGAGTCGTCAGTAGCAGCCGGTCGATCTGCGGCAGCGGTTGTTGCAAGACGTCCAGACCGATGCGTTCCAGAAACGGCACGCTTTCCCGGCTGATGTATTCGCCACAGACCTTATGGCGCGGATACTGGTCTTTTTCAAAAACGGCCGTCCGGTACCCTGCACGGGCAAATAACGTGGCCGCTGCCAGACCGGCAACGCCTCCTCCGATAATCAGTACGTCATATTCCGTGTTCATACCGAATGGTGAATAACCAGATACCGAAACGCCCATTGCCAGGAAACAACCGGCTGTGGCAGTGCGGCCTTCCGGAAAATGTCCTGCCAGTCGGCTTTCCGGAAACTGCGCAATACAGATACCGGTGCATCGTTGCGAACCAGATAGCTTTTGGAAAAAACGCGTGTCAACAGGCGAATGGAATGATACGCCAGCGGATGGCGGTGCAAATCGTTGATAAAAAAGCCCAGTTGACTGTTTTGAGCCAGCCACCGGACCTGAGCCACCAGTGTTTCGCTGGCAAAGTGGTGACAAAACAGAGAGGAAAACAGAATGTGTGGTCGCTTGTTTTCCGGAAACGGCACAGCGGCGTAGTCGCTGCACAACCAGGTTACCCGTTCGGGTGGAATGCCGGAATGGGCTTTTGCAAAAGCAATGCAGCCGGCTTTTAAATCAATACCGGTCAGGGCATATGGAATCCCGATCTGATCAAGCAGCTGACTGATGATCCGCAGATTATCGCCCCCGCCGCAACCGATTTCAGCGATCCGGACGGGTTCGCTTCCGGAATACCCGGCCAAAAGATTCTTTAAACCGTTGCGCGTAATGCAATGACCGCCCAGCAGCGTATTAATCCGGTTCAGTTCACGCAGGTTCTGCACCAGATCGGCGTCCGGGATCCCGTCGTCGTCGAGCAGCTCTGGTTGAGAAGATCGTCGCGCCCAGTTCATACCGGTTGCAGGATCACGCTTTCCATCGTCAGGCCGGGACCAAAGGCCACTCCAAATACCTTCTCAGCAGGATTCAGAAGCGCCGAATGCCAGAGTTTTCTCAGGACGAAAAACAAGGTTGCCGAAGACAGGTTGCCGACTTCGCGCAGCACCTCGTAAGACGCCTGAAGATCCTCCCGATGAAGGGAAAGTCCTTTTTCCAGTGCCGCCAGGATGCGTTTGCCGCCCGGATGAATGCACCAGGAGCCGATCACTTCTTTCGGGATGCCCGCCTTATCTAGGGCCCGTTGCAGCAAAGGTCCAATATCGGCACCCAGTAAATCGGGCACATAGCTCGTCAGCCGCATCAGAAAGCCTTTAGACGACAGGTTCCAGGCCATCTCGTCGCGACCCTGCCACAGTACTTCCGAATAAAACGATTGAATGGCCAGTCCCGGGGCCGGATGCGAATCGGAGGTCACCAGTACCGCAGAGGCACCATCGCCAAACAAAGCGGCCGATACGGCACTTTCCAAATCATAGGCATTCTGAAAGTGCAGCGTACACAGTTCGGCACAGACCACCAGCACTTTTGCGTCCGGAGTCGTATCGGCAAAAGCCTGGGCCAGCTTCAATCCATGAATCGCTGCATAGCAGCCCATAAAATTTACCGCAGTGCGGTGGGTGTCCGAGGGAAGTCCCAGCGCTTCCATGACCCGGAGTTCCAGTCCCGGTGCGCTGAGACCGGTACAGCTAACGGTAATCAAATGGGTGATCTGGCTGTTTTCCAAACCTGTTTGGTGCAGACAATCGATAGCGGCAGCGGTAGCGAGCGGCGGACTTTCAAGGGCATAACGCTCCATGCGCGCTTCGAGAGCCGGGCAGCCGTCTGCCACCTCAAAGAAGGTTTTATTGTCCGGATGATGCTCCAGAAAATCGGGCAGCACACTGTGGCGGGTAGCAATGCCACTCTGGTGATACAAAAATTTCAGTTTTCGGGCTTCGGGAGTGCCTTCAATGCCATACGCCCGCTGCATAAACAGCAGAATTTCTTCCTGCGGGATGGCATGAGCCGGAAGGGCAGTGCCAATGGAAATAATTTTAGCCAAAACGGTGCGGAAGAATAGCAAGCAGAAAGAAAGCGATATTGGTACAACTGGCGGCCCGCCAACTCATTTGCATGGTATGGCGATAGTCGGCCACGGCAGGATTCCGGAAACACTGCAGAGCCCAGCGCAGAAACCAAATCAGGACCGGTGTGAGCAAAACCAGCAGGATGCCAAAATGCAACAGCCTTCCGGAGGTGTAAAACCAGTCGCCTAAAGTTAGAAACGCAGCGCCATACAAGGCAGCACAATACAGAAACGTGCCCCGGACACCCAGCGCCGCCGAAATCGTCCGGACGTGATCCTCCCGATCCTGCTGATGCTGGTAAATCTGCGTGACCGGATAGAATGCGCCAAGCAACAACGTACTTACCACCAGCCCGTGCATCGGCACAGCCGGGTTGCCGGAGATAGCAGCATACGTCGCGAAATAAACCAATGCGCCCTGCGACACCACGACAGTCAGATACCCCAAGACGGGATATTTCTTGAGACGAACACCCCGAAAACTGTACAGCCGCGAAAGCACGATGTAAGCACCTATACATCCCATAAACAACGGACTGATCAGTGCCGATAGCCCGATGGCCAGTACATCAACACCTGCTGTCAGCGGCCCGATAACAGGTGGAACGGCTTCCGGATGCTCAATACCTCCGATAGGCCCCGTATCGCGGTCTTGCAGGCTGTTATACGCATTGCTGGATGGGTAAACCAGTCCATGAAGGATCAGGAATGCCAGCAGTGCAGGAACCACCCGGATGGTTTCGACCGTTGCTAATGCCAGCAGAAACACCGGCAGCAGCAGAAACGAAAACGAAAGCCGGAAATGGCGGAGGAGATGCAAAACCAGTCAGGAAAGTTGAAGAGAACAAATGTAATCGAAGCGGCCTGTGATTTTCCGGAAGAATCGGGGTTCATAAAAAAGACGCGATGAATCGCGCCTTTTTTTTAGAGTTTAGGTCCTGGGCAGGATTAGACGTGCAGCTTGCCTTCAATCGAATCGTCCAGTGTCTGGCCAATGGCAGCACCGATCATCTGCTTTGCAAACGCGACCATTTCGCCGTGCTTGGTATCCCAATAGTAGCCTTCCTGTGGTACGACCCGAAGCACCGTAATACGGGGGTCATCTACACCTTCTGTAAACCAGGTTTTGAGGATCGGTTCCCACAATTCCTTGATTTTAGCCTGATCTCTGGAAACCGACGCTTCACCGAACAGCACCAGAAAATCGGAATGGGATGATCCCTGAAACAGCAGCCGCACTTTTGAAGCCTGTGCAATGTCTGCATTCTTATGGCTATCAGACGAGCTCAAAAACCAACAGGTTCCGTCTTCGTCTACTTTCTGCACAGCCATGGGCCGGGACGCTTCCGGATTGCTATTGGCGGAAGCGGTACAAAAAAAGCAGACACCCGCTTTCTTGATCAGCTCGTGCATTTTCTTGCCGGCTTCCGTTCCGGAAAGGTCTTTATAATTGTCTTCGGGTTGATTGCGATTGATAGAATCCATGGTATTTAATTGCTTCTAAACGATAAAACAGGCTGCCGGTAGGCGTACAGACAAGCGGACTACGAGGTATGTGCTTTGACCCAACGGGCGTACGAATCGATAAAGTGCTTCACAAAATTTTCGGTGTCTTCATTTTTAATCGCACCGTTTTCGTCGAAAAGTTCTTCTGCTTTCCCGATATAGGCTTCGGGCTGCTGCATCATCGGAATGTTGAGGTATACCGCGCACTGGCGCAGATGGTGATTGGCTCCAAAACCGCCCAGGGCACTGATGGAAACGCTGACAACACCACCCGGTTTCCCGTTCCAGGAATTTTTACCGTAGGGCCGGGAGGCGATATCCAGCGCGTTTTTCAGAACAGCAGGCAGGGAACGGTTGTATTCCGGGGTCACAAACAAAATGCCGTCGGCTGCGTCAATCGATTCTTTAAACTGTTTCCAGGATTCCGGAAAATCACTTTCCAGATCCTGGTTGTACATCGGTAAGTCTTTAATTTCTACAATCTCCAGTTCCAGTGTCTCCGGTGCCAGTTTGGCAAGTGCATGAGCCATTTTGCGATTGAACGATTCTTTCCGCATGCTGCCGACGATTACTGCAATTTTTTTCTTTAAGGCCATTGTTGAATGTTGGAGGAAGTAACAGGAATAGTATAGAAAATTTGTGCCACAAGGATTCCGTTGTCTGGCTGATGGGGCTCCATTCTCCGGTAAAAGCAGCCGCATAAAGAAGCGGCCTTCCGGAAATCCGGAAGGCCGCTTCTTTTCATACAAAAACTTTTTAACGGGCTACACTCACCGCGCGGGTTTCGCGGATAACAGTGACTTTAATCTGGCCCGGAAACTGCATTTCCTTTTGAATCTTATCAGCGATATCGAACGACAACTGAGCGCTTTCGCTGTCGCTAACCTTGTCCGCTTCTACCATTACCCGAAGTTCCCGTCCGGCCTGGATCGCATACGCTTTTTCCACGCCTTTGTAGCTCTGCGCCAGTGCTTCCAGATCTTTGATCCGTTGGATGTACTGCTGCATCATCTCGCGACGGGCACCGGGACGGGCACCTGAGATGGCATCACAGGCCTGTACAATCGGGGAAATGATGTATTGCATCTCCATCTCATCGTGGTGCGCTCCAATAGCGTTGACGACCGCAGCATGCTCACCGGCTTTCTCAGCCAGTTTAGCACCCAGCAAAGCGTGGCTCAGTTCGGTTTCCTCATCCGGAACCTTACCGATATCGTGCAGCAAGCCGGCACGTTTAGCCAGTTTAACGACTTTCTGACCCAGTCCCAGTTCGGCCGCCATAATGCCGCAAAGGGTAGCCGTTTCTTTGGAGTGGTGCAACAGGTTCTGGCCGTAGGAAGAGCGGTAGCGCATCTTGCCTACGACGCGAACAAGGTCTTTGTGAAGGCCGTGAATGCCCAGTTCGATGATGGTCCGCTCACCGATCTCCATAATCTGCTCTTCGAGCATTTTACGGGTTTTCTCAACTACTTCTTCAATACGTGCCGGGTGAATCCGGCCATCCTGTACCAGCTTTTGCAGCGCCAGCCGGGCAATCTCACGACGGAGCGGATCAAAGCAGGACAACACAATCGCCTCAGGCGTATCGTCAATAATCAGATCCACGCCGGTAGCCGCTTCCAGCGCCCGGATGTTACGGCCTTCCCGACCGATAATCTGCCCCTTAACCTCATCACTTTCCAGGTTAAAGACCGTCACTGCATTTTCAATCGCCTGTTCCGAGCCACTACGTTGAATGGTCTGGATGATAATTTTCTTGGCTTCTTTATTGGCGTTCACTTTGGCTTCTTCCATGATTTCCTTTACATGGGCCATAGCAGCAGTGCGCGCTTCTTCCTTGATGGATTCGATCAACTGCAACCGGGCATCTTCTGCCTTCAGTCCGGAAACTTTTTCCAGCTCTTCGCGGTAGCGCTCCTGATGCAACAATAACTCTTGTTGCACGGCATTCAGTTGCTCCTGCTTTTGCGCGGTGGCAGCCAGTTCTTTGGTCAGCTTCTCACGTTCGGCTTCATTTTGGCTGATCGCCTTTTGAAATTCGCCTTTTTCTTTTTGCAGGTCCTGCCGTTCTTTTTGCAGGGTCTGGTATTTCTCGGTATTGCTTTGCTGATGCTGCTTCAGCTTGGCTTCGCTTTCCTGAAGCCGCTGGGTCCGTTGCCGCACATCTTCATCATGCTTTTCCTTTAATTCCAGGAAATGCTGCTTGGCTTCGACCGACTTTGTTTTTTTCAATGCTTCAGCTTCACGCTGGGCATCTTCGAGGAGCCGTTTGGCGGCGGCTTCGGCTTCGGCCAGTTGCGCACCGCTGTTTTTAGCAGAAAGTGCTTTGCCGATAAAAAATCCGATCGCTAAGGTTACCAGCCCTATTATGATGCTTACTAAACCACTATCCATTAGTTATGAGTGTCTTTTTTTATTAAATGGGTGAGAAAAAAGGATTGTTTTAGCATCCGGAAGCACTTTTAAGAGGGCCACCGGAACGAAAAAACAGCATACAAAGGTAATCAAAACCCATCAGGCCTCTAAGCGTGCTTCCGGTACTTCTTTGCCAATATCCGGATGGCGTAGTTTTGTGCCTTCAATGGCTGCTTATCCGCTTCTCGTCTGTACCGTTTATGCTGCGCCGCTGCGTGCCACGGCTACGCACCGCGCCGAGCAGGTCAGCCAGCTGCTTTTCGGTGAAACGGCGCAGTTGCTGGAAGAGGATGCCAATGGCTGGTGCCGGGTTCAATGCACCTGGGATGGCTACGAAGGCTGGTGCCGGCGCTCGATGCTGCTGGATGTTTCCGGACGAAACGCGCGCATGGGTGGCAACAAAATGGTGATGAGCAGCCGCAGTTTTTTACAGACGGCTGAAGGCGGCGAAATTCCGTTGCCACTGGGTGCTATGCTTTGGGGACTGCGGCACAATCTGGTGGATCTGGGGTTTACAAAAGGCTGCTTTAAAGGTCGCCGCGAGCGTTTGAGCCATCTTTCAGTGGCTAAAAATGATCCGGTGGCTGCCGCGATGCAGTACCGCGAGACGCCTTATGGCTGGGGCGGTCGCACCCAGGCCGGCATCGACTGTTCCGGACTGATCCAAATGGCGTTTAAACTGTGTGGGCAGGCGGTCCCGCGCGATGCGTGGCAACAGGCCTTGATTGGTGAAACGGTGGATTTTCTCCAACATTCCCAAAGCGGGGATGTCGCTTTCTTTGACAATGAGGACGGGCGCATCATACACGTAGGGTTGCTGGTAGATCCGTCACATATTCTGCACGCTACCGAAACCTCGGGCCGTACGGTCATTGACCGGATTGATGGTGAAGGCATCATTAGTGTCCAGCTCCGGAAACGAACCCATCGCCTGCGTGTTATTAAGCGCTTCTTCGGAACCGCCAACCAGCCGGCGGATGCAGCCGTACAGGCGGAGTTATTCTAAATATTTTCCGGAGTCCCGTCAATTTCTTCTTAGCCTACACATTTAATGCGGGCTTCGATAGGCTCAGCCTGATAGTTCGCTTATCTATTTTTAATCTAATAGCAATTTAATTCAAGAAGAAATTTATCCGGAAAACCAGTTTCCTAATAGTCTTCTCCTTTCCAAAACACCCGATACACGTTTGGGATCATGGAATAGCGCAGCACATCATACTGAAGCTGCCAATCGTCACTTCCGGACGTCACATCGTAGATCTCGCCATCGAAAAACATCCGTAGGGTATTCGTCCGGTTCACATACGCCAGCGAGTTGTAGCTCACGCTGATCTTATCCGGAAAGTACGTGTCCAGCGTATACAGTTCGCCTTTGTAAAAGACCCGCAGATACCCACCAGCATCTTTGTAGGCTACAACGTTGTCTCCCACAATATACTCGGGCTGAAAAAAGCCGATCGTACGGATACTGTCACCGTAAAAAATCTTGAAATACCCATCGCTGGTGGTAAACGCTACCAAATTGTCGCCAGTAGTGTAGGACTGCGGCGCGTAGGTGTCGAGTGTAAACGTCTGCCCGGCATGAAACACGCGGAACCGGCGGTTAGCATCAATGTAGGCAACGGTATTGCGCCCTACCCCAAAGGACTGCACCGCGTAGTCTTCCTGCTTGAACAGCTGTCCGGTCCAGAAAATCCGGAACTGGTTGGCAAAGTTGACATACGCCGCTACATTGTCGCTGACCTGTGCGGTCGTGATGGCATCCTGCGCCAGAAAATTTTCGACTGGCGTGATCTGCCCGTCGTAATACACTTTGTACTCGCTGCGGACACCGTCTTTAAATAAAACGATACTATCGCCTACGTAATACTGATCGCAGAGAATCGACAGATTTTTAATGGTGCCGCGGTCAAAAACATTGAGCGACTTGGCATTTAAAAACGCAATCAGATTATCGGTTGTAAAAAACTGCTGGGTAAAGCCATCATTGATTTTCTGCACCCCACCCCGATAATATATTTTAAACGACCGGCTGTTGTCGAGAAAAGGGATAGTCGTACGACCGATTTTATACTCGACCGGCTGCAGGTAGTCGGCTTTTCGCAGCATACCGGCGTCCCAGACCTGAAACTGACGCTGGATATCGACGTAGGCGGACAAGGGCTGAGCCCAACCGGATGCGCTGCCACAGAGCAGCCACAAGCAGCAAAGAAATCGGAACAAACGCATGAGCAGGTTTGAAAAGTACAACAGACCTTCCGGAAATACAGATGTTTAGACCAAACAAGTAGTCCGGACATAAAAAAAGCCGGCCTTAGAAAAGGCCAGCCCCTATAAACCCTATCACTATGAAAACTGGCGCGAAGATAATTCGCCGTGTTGAAATTCATAGCACCCGCCCCCTGAAAGGCAGGCATATGAACCAAAAAAGCAGCTTTTTAAAGGCTGCTTTTTTCAATGTGGGAATCAGAAAAATTTATTGCTTCTTCTTTTTCGGAACGAAGATGGCAATCATCCGGCGACCTTCCATTTTCGGCATGCTTTCCAGCGTACTTACTTCAGCCAAGCGCTCGGCAAATTTTAGCAACAGCAATTCGCCACGGTCCTGGAACATAATGGCCCGTCCGCGGAACTGAACATAGCATTTCACTTTGTCCCCTTCCATCAGAAACTTCTCAGCATGCTTGCTTTTGAAGTCGAAGTCGTGGTCATCGGTGTTGGGCGTGAACCGGATTTCCTTCAGCTCACTTTGCTTGCTTTTGGCTTTCTGTTCTTTGTCCTTTTTCTTTTTCTCGTAGAGAAATTTATTATAATCGATGATGCGGCATACCGGTGGTACACCGTTCGGCGAAATCTCTACCAGATCTACTTCCTTCTCACGTGCCATCTGAATGGCTTTCTGAATGGGATAGACACCGGCTTCGATGTCTTCGCCCACTACACGCACTTCTGGCGCGTCAATCTCTTCGTTGAGGCGGTGTTCGCGTACTTTTTGCCGGGGGCGGTTCTGGGGTTTTCCTCTGCGTCTCTGCATTAATGGTTTAAAAGAATCGTTGCAAAATTAGCGTACAAATATTACGCCGCTTCGGTTCCGGAAGAAATATTTGCAGGTTTCCCCTGCATTTGGGTCGTTACGAGCGTTTTAACCTCTGCGGCGAAGTCTACAATCGTCTTCACACCTTCGTCGGTCCCCCCCTGTTTCCGTACCGATACGGTTCCGGAATCGGCTTCTTTTTCACCGACCACCAGCATGTACGGAAACTTGTTGAGCTCGGCTTCGCGGATCTTTTTACCGATTTTTTCGTTACGGTCGTCGATAAAGGGTCGTACCTCCGATTTGCGCAGCTGATCGGCTACCTGACGGGCATAGGCTTCATATTTTTCAGACACCGGTAGAATCGCCACCTGATCGGGCACCAGCCACAACGGCAGCTTTCCAGCACAGTGTTCCAACAGTACGGCCACAAACCGCTCTACCGAACCAAACGGTGCCCGGTGAATCATCACGGGACGCTTGCGGCTGTTGTCGGAGTCGATATATTCCAGTTCAAAACGTTCCGGAAGGTTGTAATCTACCTGAATGGTGCCCAACTGCCAGGAACGGCCCAGTGCGTCTTTTACCATAAAGTCGAGCTTCGGACCATAGAAGGCTGCCTCGCCGTATTCGGTAACCGTTTTCAGATTCATCTCACCTGCGGCCTCGATAATGGCCTGCTCGGCGATTTCCCAGTTTTGCTCCGAACCGATATACTTGCTCCGATCGTTCTGGTCGCGCAACGAAATCTGAGCGGTAAACTCGCCGAAATCCAGTGTATTGAGTACAAAGATCACCAGCTCGATCACTTTCTTGAACTCTTCTTTCACCTGTTCCGGACGGCAAAATAAGTGGGCATCATCCTGGGTAAAGCCCCGCACGCGGGTCAGGCCATGCAGTTCCCCACTCTGCTCATAGCGATACACCGTACCAAACTCGGCCAGGCGCAGCGGCAAATCTTTGTACGACCGCGGCGAGGATTTATAAATCTCGCAGTGGTGCGGACAGTTCATCGGCTTGAGCAGAAACTCTTCACCTTCGTGCGGGGTAGTAATCGGCCGGAACGAATCTTTACCGTATTTATCCCAGTGGCCGGAGGTCACGTAGAGATCTTTATGCCCGATGTGCGGCGTAACGACCGGCAGATAGCCGATTTCCAGTTGTTTTTCCTGCAAAAACCGCTGCAGACGCTCGCGCAGCATGGCCCCTTTGGGCAACCACATCGGCAATCCGGCACCTACTTTTTCAGAGAAGGTAAACAGTCCCAATTCTTTGCCCAGCTTGCGGTGATCCCGCTTCTTGGCTTCTTCGAGCAGGTGCAGGTACTCGTCCAGCTCCTGTTGTTTCGGGAACGTAATGCCATAGATGCGGGTCAGCATCTTATTTTTTTCATCTCCACGCCAGTACGCGCCGGCAATATTGGTCAGCTTGATGGCCTTGATAGGTGCCGTGCTTGGGATGTGCGGTCCACGGCAGAGATCAGTGAAATCACCTTGGGTGTAGAAGGTGATCTGGCCATCTTGCAGCCCTTCCAGCAGCTCTACCTTGTAGGGATCCTGCTTGTCGGTAAAATAGGCAATCGCTTCGGCTTTGGGTACCGATTTGCGCGAGTAGACGCTGCCGGTCTTGGCCAGCTCTTTCATCTTGGCTTCGATCTGAGCCAGGTCGGCTTCGGTCAGCTTTGCGTCGCCCAGATCGATGTCGTAGTAAAACCCGTTTTCAACCGGCGGACCAATGGCAAACTTGGTATCCGGAAAAATGCTTTGCAGGGCTTCGGCCATCAGGTGCGCCGACGAGTGCCAGAAGGTGCTTTTACCACCTTTGTCATCCCAGGTCAGCAGTTTCAGGTGACTGTCGGTTTCGATCGGACGGAAGGCATCCCATACGTCGCCGTTCACCTCGGCAGCCAGCACTTTGCGGGCCAGTCCTTCTGAAATCGACCTGGCAACATCCAATGCGGTAACGCCAGACTCATATTCGCGCACAGCGCCATCGGGCAGGGTAATCTGAATCATAACAAAATAAAAAGTGGCGCAAAGCTAAGACGGCTTCGGGCCGATGTGGAATGATTTTCCGGAATAAAAACATTAAAAAATCCGCCTGTTCCGGAAAAGACACAGGCGGACGATTTTAAAAGAGGGTCTGCCGGTTATTGCCGGGTATACGTATTCTCGTAGGTTACCACTTCAGGACGGAAGAAGCTGTCTACTTCGTTGTTTTTGTAACGCACCGTAAACGTGTTGCCAACGTCGCCTACCAGCTGACCGCGCATCGGATCGGTACCGAAAAACAGTTGACGGGCATTGTTGACTTCCAGCACCGTATCGTTTTGAATCACCTGCCAGGTAATCAGCGCGGTTTGCTGTTCAGCAGGCGTACAGGATTTGGCGCCATAAAAGGCCTCGCCATTAAAGCCTTCATTCAGCTTCAATACATCGTCTTTATAACAGTCCGGAACCTTCGGAAACCAGTTTTCGGTGGTATCCCGCTGGGTAATGTAAAAAAACGAGGTACGCTTGGAGGCGCTGAGTTTCCAGCTACCGCGCAGCTTGGCCGCATTATCGGTACTGGTTTTGGAATCTTCTTTTTTACAGGCTGCAAAAGAAAGGGCAAAAACAGCAAGCAGTACGATAGACCTCATTGTAGAAGCAGGCGGGAAAAGGAAACGGAAATAGTTTATCCGGCTAAAGATAAGACCCGAAACCAAAAACGGAAAGGCTGCTACTTCTTTTTATCCTGGAAGAAGGCGTCTTCGATTCCGGTGTTAATCTGATACTGATCGTACCGGATGCGGATGATCCCTTTTTTACGCTTGGATTTTCCGGCAACCGCAACGGGTTTCGGAACAGCTTCGCCTTCATAATCCATCGTCACCCCTTTGGGCATTTTGTAGTCTTTGACATCCATGCGCAGCTGAATTTCATCCGGAAGCGCATAGGCAGTGTACTTCCCAAATTTCAGATCCATCAGAAACGTTCCGTTATCGCGGGTAGTGGCTTCCGAACGGTTAATCAGCAACTGCCCTTCATCCACCCATAACTTGGTCAGAACAATATCGCCGCCGTCCTGTTCCGGAACCACTTTCAGCACCCGCACCGGCTTTTCGTTGAGGGTTTCCATACCGCCGTCGATCACCGTCACGGCACCTTCGGGCAGCAATCCGGCCAGACTCATGTTGACCGTTCGCTGGGGCAGAATGCTCAGTCCACCTTCACGGACCAGCTTCAGTTTATCCGGACTTTTGAAATACAGTTTACCCCGCAGTTGCGGAATCTTCATAAAGCTGACCTGGATGTTCATGATTACGTCTGCACGATAATCTTTCACAGCGAATACCCGGTTGCGAAGGTTTTGGTACAGCTGCTCCGGCGAAGTGGTTTGTGCCCGTCCGATCCCGGAACAGAACAGCAGCAGTACGACAAGAATTTGTTTCACGATTGAATGTCTTTTTTCCGGAAGAAATAAATGGCGGAGAGCAGAAACAGCACGGTGTAGCCCAGCAGGATGCCCCCCGAACGCAGAATAGCCCCATACGGAACCGGATCGGAGAAGAATCCTTTCCAGCCAATAATATGCGTGGTAAACAGCCAAGGTTTGATCTGCTCAAAGAACGGCAATCCCAGGGTGCTGATGACTGTAAAAAACAGTACGATGCCCATGGTAGCGATGATGGGACCGATACTGTTTTCGGCAAATACACTGAGCAAAATTGATAAGGAGGCAATGCAGGCCATGGCCAGAGCGGCAAACACAAAGGCGGCCCCGTAGCGCCAGAGCAGATCGTCTTCCAACAGAAACACGACCTCCTCACTTCGCAGATTGATCATATCACCGGTGCCAAACAGCAATACGGATACGCCCAACCCCACAATCGCCAGCCAGATCAGCAGACTGGTGGTGTAAATAATAGACGCTACATATTTGGTCAGCAGCAGCCGGGTGCGGGAAATCGGTTTGGTAAGCAGCAGCCGCAGGGTTCCACCGGCGGCTTCGCCCGAGATTTGGTCGGCAGCAATAATCGATACCAGCTGCGGCACGTTAACCAGCAGCGTTTGCAGAATGATATAGGTAACCAGATAGCCATTGAGGATCTTTCCGGAAAAGGAGAATTGTTCTTCCAAACCCTGCATCACAAAATCGACAAATGATTGTCCGTCTACCAGCAAGGCCAGTTGAATGATGCCTGTAAGTCCGGCGACGATGGCAAACGCGATGTAGGTGCGCGGCCGGCGGTAAATTTTCAGGAGTTCGGTACGCAGCAGAATCATGAGGCAGTAAGCGAAAGGAAAAGATCTTCAAGAGAATGACGGGTCTGTACCGATTGAATGGCTGCCCCCTGTTGCGCTAGCTGCCGGATCAGTTCCGGAACAGCCGTTGCTTCCGTCCGGAACACCAGCTGCTGAGGATTCGATCCCTGCTCGGCATTCCACGACAGTCCGGCCTGCCGGAGTTCCGGAAACGGAGTAGCCAACTGGATGAGTACACGGGTTTCAGACGGTCGTACCAGCTCTTCATAAGCGCCTTCAAGCATTTTTTTTCCTTTGTGCAGAATCAGCAACCGGGTGGCCACATTCTCGATTTCGGCCAGCAAATGGCTGGAGATGATCACGGTTTTGCCAAGGTCGCGGCTCAAATGCAGGATCAGGTTCCGGATATCGGCAATCCCCTGCGGATCCAGGCCGTTGGTCGGTTCATCGAGAATCAGCAGATCAGGTTCGTGTACCAGCGCGATGGCAATGCCAAGGCGTTGCTTCATCCCTAAAGAGTAGGCCTTTACGCGGTCGTGCATACGGTCTTTCAGTCCTACCAGCGTCAGGACCTCATCCAGCCGCGATTCCGGAATGGTTGCATCACAGAGCCGGGCAAACAGCCGCAGGTTTTCCAGGCCGGTAAAGTAACTGTACATATCGGGCCGTTCGACGACGGCACCAATGCGCCGTAACAGGCTGATTCCGGATTTCGGAAACGGCTGCCCGGCAATCAGAATTTCACCGGTAGTCGGCCGGATCAGTCCCAGGATGCAGCGAAGCGTGGTGCTTTTGCCGGCGCCGTTTTCGCCCAGAAAGCCATAGACTTCGCCGGGCATCACCCGAAAGGACAGATCATCGACCGCAAGGTGGGTCGGATATTTCTTGGTAAGGTGTCGGACTTCTAAAACCGGATTCACAGTCAGGAATAATACAGGAGTAAAGCAAACACGCGAGATTGGGAGATAGTTGGCTAAACGGCTATTTTATGAGAATAAATCCGACCGGCCGTCTTTTCTTTAGGGTATGAAACGCGTTGTTCCGGCTATTATTATTCTGATTTCGCTATCCGTGATGGGGATTCTCTATACGCAGGTGCAGTGGATTCAAAGTGCCATGCAGGTGCGGCAGGAGCAGTACAACCGCTCGTTGGAAATCGCGTTGCGGAATATCCGGACGGGCATCTGGGATCGTTTTCTGGAAGAGCAGGCCTACCTGGATCTGCTGGCATCGGAGCAACAAAAGCAACAGGCCTTGGCCCGCATCTTTACCGCGCAAACCCTGGCGCCCGAAACGGTCCAACGGATTATCTATAAAAGTCTGCATGAAAGCGGCATCCATGAAGAGTTTGAGTTTGCAGTCATCAATGTCTATGGATTTCCGATTGTAGCCTCTTCCGGATTCGACAGCACGCTGGCGCCCCAAAGCATTCAGTTATCGCTTCAGCCGGAGCTGTATATGCCTGATGTTGCCGGTGAAGCCAAGGAAACCCTGTATCTCTACCTGAATCATCCCAGTATTTATAGTGGCCGGCTGGGTCTCATGATTTTAGCCGCTGCCGTGCTGGTACTGGTAGTTTTGGCTGCTTTTACGCTGATTATCCGTACGCTGATTCAGCAGCGCAAGCTCTCCGAGATCAAAAGCGATTTCATGAACAATATGACGCATGAATTCAAAACCCCACTGGCCACTATTTCGCTGGCAGCCGATGCGCTGACCAATAAGAAAGTGATCGGAAATGAAGACCAGATTCGCTACTACAGCCACATGATTCTGGAGGAAAACAAACGCATGAACAAGCAGATCGAAACGATCTTGCAGGCGGCCAAGCTGGAGCAGAATGAAATCCAGCTCGATCTGGTTTCGATCGATGCTCATGTCGTGATCCGGAAAGTAGCCGACACCCTGGCACTACGCATCGACGAGCGGGGCGGCGGGCTGATGTTGCGCTTGAATGCCGAGAAACCGGTGATTGTGGCCGACGAAGTGCATTTCTCCAACATTATCTTCAACCTGATCGATAACGCCATTAAATATTCACGGAACGACGTGCCGGTTCTGGTTGAAGTGGAAACCAAATCGGCGGCCAAAATCCTGATGATCCGGATCCGGGACAACGGTATCGGGATGAGCAAGGAAACGGTACGCCGGGTGTTTGAGAAGTTTTACCGCGCCCACACGGGCAATATCCACAACGTCAAAGGCTTTGGACTGGGGCTTTCCTATGTGAAAGGCATGATGGATGCCCATGGCGGCCGTATCCGGGTGGAAAGCACACTGGGTAAAGGCTCGCTGTTTGTGCTAACCTTCCCACTCGCCCAGGACGTCTACTAAAAAAGCCGCTGTTATAATAACAGCGGCTTTTTTAGTAAAGGCGTTCCGGAATCAGGATGTTCCTTAATCGCCTTTTACAAGCTTCAGTACAACGGTTTCGCCTGTACTGTTGGTGAGCTGTAACTGATAGATTCCGTTCGCCAGGTTTCCGATGTAGATCTCTGAGGCAGCGTGGGTACGCAACACTTCACGGCCTTGCAGATCCGAGAGACGGACTTGGTAGTTTCCGGAAGGCTGGATTAATACGGTTGTAGTGGCCGGGTTGGGATATACCTGAACCGCTTTTCCGGACAGGCTGATAACCGCAGCATTGGTTACGATGATGGGATTGCTCATGCCGGTACAGCCGTTTGAATCTACACGCAGGGCGTACGTACCATTGGCTGCCGGGACATAGGTAGCGCCGTTGGCACCATTCACCGGAGTACCACCCAGCATCCATTGCAGATTGGTATAGCCAGTTGTGTTCGACAGTGACAGCAGACCATTTACGGAGGTGATAACCGGCATTGGTGTCGGTTTGGCTGTTACCATCACTATCCGGGACGTATCTGTGCACCCTGTATTGCTGGTAACACGAACGCTGTAGTTACCGGTCTGATTAGCAGTGTAAGTCAGCATCGTAGCACCGGTAATGTTGGCTCTATTACGGCTCCACTGATAGGTATAGTTAGTTGCAGGCGGTACGCTCAGCACGACGCTGTCGCCTTGGCAGAAGGTAGTGTCTCTGGCAATTGAAATGGTTACAACAGGTTTTGGGTTCACGGTGACAGCGATGGCACTGGACGTATCTACACAGCTTCCGTTGGTAATCCGAACCCGGTAGCTTCCGGACGTGCGGGCTACATAAAACGAGTCGGTTGCGCCGCTGACCTGAGTGCTTCCGGAAAACCACTGGTAGGTATATCCGGTTGCACGATTGGCACGCAACCGCACCGAATCGCCTTGGCAGAAGGTCGTAGAACCAGCCGCATTAGCAGTTGCTGTAAGGGTCGAGGTATTGGTGATAGTCGCGCTGGCAGTAACAATACAGCCACCGCTAGCTGTAACGGTAACGGTATATGTACCGGCGTTGGTCAGGTTGGTGATACTGGCGGTAGTAGCGCTAAAACTGTTGGGTCCGGTCCAGGCATAAGTGAAAGCACCATTGCCGCTGGCTGTTGCAGTGGCAGAGCCGGCGGAGGCACAGGTAATATTGGTGGATGTTACCGTTACCGTAGGTATGATACAGCTTGCTTTCGGTGTGAATGCCACCCCACGGAATACCGTATTGGTAGGTGCAGTCGCCAGGGTTATATAGCTGTTGGCAAAACCGGCAGCGTAACTGCTGTCTATAGCCATCACTAGGGCATTTCCGGTAGTTGCAATCGTTGTGGCGTAAATCTTGGGATAGGTTCCGGACCAGTCTACAGCCAGTCCACGGGCACCGCCACCGACCAGGATGGTATCCGCAACGGCCCAGGTGCCATTGGTATTTGCCCATTTCTGAATGCCTCCACCCGCACCGACGCGGTCATCCGCTACATAAGCGATAGTTTCTGTGGCATTGATCGCCAGTCCATAGGGAGACGAATTGGTTCCGGTATTGAACAATAAGGTACCGGTGTTGGTTCCGGAAGTCGGCAGGCCGGAAATTTTGTTGATGCCCAGATACGCCGCTGATCCGGATGTGTAATACAGATTACCGTTCATCGTCTGAAGCACCCGGATGTTGGTTGCGCCGGTGCCCAGGACGGTCGGTGCTGCGGCATTGCCGAAATAGTACACACCATTAGTACCGCCAACACCCCAGTAATCTTCGCCGGTTCCTTTTACAGCTCCTCGGAAGTTATTTCCGGAAAAGGCACTGGCTGTTGAATCTGCACGACCGGCAATCCCGCTACTACCAACCGTATCAATTACCCGGCGGATATTAGCTGCACTGGCATTGCCCAGATTGGCAGTATTTGTTACAGACGTATCATAGCCTGCAAACACCAGTTTAGTACTGTCAGCAGATAACGTCAAGCTGCCTTCAGAAGTAGCCGTACCGCCGATCACCAGTCGCTGTGCACCGCTGGTAGAAATCGTGATGGTACTCACCGGTGTGCTTTGACCTGCGGTAGTCCGGTTGAATTCTTTCAGATAAACGGCATTTCCACTGTTGGCGAATGCAGCGGTTCCATCGCCAACCTGTAAGACAACGATGTTTCCGGACGTCAGTTGCGCATGAGCCTGTTGTTGAAATCCTGTAACCGCTGCCAGCAGAAGTCCCGCCGCCGATACTGACTTGTAGAATGTATTCATATAAAAAGTTTGTGCAAAAATATCCGGAAGGATCAGTTTCCTCAAATGAATTGTCTGTAAACAGCACTCATTTTCGCACTCATTTTAACCCAAAAGACCGGCGTAGTGCCGGTCTTTTCAAGATAAGAATGCTATGAGGTAGCGTATGATTACAATACCACACAGGCACTTTTAAGAACCGACACCAGCCGGATGGCATCAAAGATGCGCGCCTCGGTAGCGCCGTGATCTTTCACGCTCTGTTCGTGACTCTGTACACAGCGCTCACAGCCATTGAGCGCCGAAACAGCCAGGCTGACCAGTTCAAAAAACTCTTTGCCCAGCACCGGGTTCATCATCACGCTCATCCGCATTCCGGCCGGACTTTTGGCATACGTATCATTCTCGTGCAGGTAGTGGCGAAAGCGATACAGCACATTGTTGGCACTCATCACCGATACACAGGCCACGATCTCTGCCAGTTCCGCATCAGTTGCTTCTTCGGTACGGGCCAGCGTAGTCAATCCTTCGATGAGACGGCTATGCTTTTCGTTCACCGCCGCTGCCAACGCCAGCAATAGGGTTTCCTTGCGGCTCAGGTGATTGCTTTTGAGTACGGCGTTGATGTTGAGCTTTAAATCTTTGAGCGCACGGCTATCCGTTGAAGACAACAGTTCCAACACCTGAGTTGCAGGTGTTTCCGGAAGCCGGAGGTCGGCCAGTATGGTTTGAGCAGTTTCGTTTAAAGGCATCTGTAAGTCAATTTTAAAAAAAGCTGCTGGCATCCCTTTTCCGGAATACCAGCAGCTGTAACAGGAATGTTCCGGAAGCTTAGGCTTCTTCCAGGGTCAGTTTCTGGGTCAGGGTCTCTTCACCTTTCTGCCAGTTACACGGGCACAGTTCGTCGGTTTGCAACGCATCCAGTACACGGATGACTTCCTGTACATTGCGGCCTACCGACAGATCGTTTACGTTTACCCAGCGCACAATGCCTTCGTTGTCGATGATAAACGTAGCCCGGTACGCCACACGCTCGTCTGCGTTGAGAATCCCCAACGCTTCAGCCAGGCTCTTGGATGTATCCGCCAGCATCGGGAAGCGCAGGTCGCGTAGATCTTTGTGTTCGTTGCGCCAGGCCAGGTGTACAAACTCGCTGTCGGTAGAAGCACCAATCAGCATCGTGTCACGGTCGTCAAATTCACCAAAGGCTTTGTTGAATTCAGCGATCTCGGTCGGGCAGACAAACGTGAAGTCTTTCGGCCACCAGAACATTACGGCCCATTTGCCGTTCAGATCTTCGGAGCTCAGCGTGTCAAACTCTTTACCTTTCTCGAGAGATACAACAGCCTTTTTCTTGAATTCCGGAAAAGGCATTCCTACGGTAACAAATTGTTGATTCATAAAATCTTGATTTTTTGAGTTTTCGCCGCAAAATTCGGTCAGAACATCCGTTCTTAAAGCATCTTCTCCTTCTATTCTTCCAAAGCGCCTATAACCGGAAACAATTAAAAAAAGCGGTGTATGTATACACCGCTTTTTAAGGTTTTTGATTAACTGCTTCCGGAACGCGGACCGTTACTCAACTACTATTTTTTGAGTCTTCAGCCCTTCAGCCTGAATCAGATAAGTGCCCGGTACCAGAGAAGCCATTGACACGTGGCTGGCATCCCGGAACGTAGCTACCCTACGACCATTCAGATCCAATACCACACCGGTGGCCGGCTGACTGAAATACAGTGTGCCTTTCTGAACCGGATTGGGATATACGTTCCAGGTATTTCCGGAAACCAGCGGTTGGGTAGTTCCCAGATAGCCACCACGAGGCGTCACCTCAAACACCGCTACTGTTCCACTCACTTCATTGGAGGTAATCACATAGCTTTTCCGGTCGCGCGATTGCTTGTGGGAGATAAAAAGAATCCCTTCTGCACCCAGGTCGCCGGTAGCCGTAAGGGTATCTCGGGTGTTGCGATAGGCTTCAAATACCGGTGCGGTCGGGTCGGTGACATTAAAGGCCATAAACCCACCGGTACGCTCCAGCGCTACAAAGGCATATGCCGTATCGTTGATACTGCCGATGCAGACACCTTCCGGTTCAGGTCCTTTGGCATCCGACCGGTCTTTAAAGGCAATATTACTGTTGGAAACGTTGAACAGTCTGCGCAGTGCCGGATCGGCCAGCGTAATCTGTTCCAGCCGGTCGCCGCTGTTGTAGGCCAGTGTACCATTCGCAGCATTCCAGATGCTGAATGACCGTCCGCCAAAGGCATAGATCACATCAAAGTCACCATCACCATCGGTATCGCCCAGTTTGTTGGTTACCGTCAGGCGACCCAGATTGTGAGCAGCCTTCAGCAGATCCTGGTTCCGGAAAATAGTGGAATCGAGCTTATAGCTGCCATCTGCTACCCGGGCTTCTTCTTTCAATGCACTGTAATCCCGCGCATCGCCTTCATTGGCTGTAATCAGGTAGGTTTGACCGTTGACATTGTACGACGCAATCGCATCGGGCATATACATGCCACGCACCGGCCAGTTGGCAATCACTGCACGATTGTTCTGATCGCTTACATCCAGTGCATTTCCGGAAAGGCTGTGATCGACCGTTCCCAGCGCCCGTACGGCAATCACCGTTTGGGTCGGAATGTGAATGACCGCGAGGGCATTGTTTTCCTGTAAGGTTACATAAGCAGTATCAGACGTTTTATTGACGGTGATATACTCCGGTTCAAAATCTTTGGCAGCCGTGGCGTTGACGCCGAAGATGCGAACACCCTGGCTGCGCAGCACTGCTTCCTGGCCGTTGTAGGCGCTAAAGCCGGTATTGACAGCAGTCGCGTTTTGCACGCCGTTTTGCAGATCCACAATCGTGATGCTGCCTTCCGGATCAACCGAATAATCGCTTTCCGGCTCGCCTTCATTGGCGGTCAGTACGTACCGGCCGTTGGGTGAGAAACAGATCATGTCCGGAATAGGTCCGGCAGGTACTTCTTTCAAAAAGCGACCAGCTGTGTCCAGAAACACAATCTTACCATTAGCCGTTTTCGGTGTGGCTTCGACGGCAACAGCAATAAGCCCTTTATACGCGGCTACGGAGTTGATGCCTCCGCCGTACACGGACATATCAACGCTGTCGATAGCCGTCAGCGCGCCCGGATTGGTAAAGGACAGCAGGTGCAGTTTGTTATTCAGAGAGTTGACTACATACAAGCGGTTGGAAACCGAATCCCAAGCCGTGATCTCAGCTGAACTGCCGGCACCACTGACTTTATAGCTGCCACGGTGCGTAATCTGCAAGCGGTTCTGCGACTGCGGTGCCTGATAATCGTTATCAACGATATAGGCGGTGTGCTTGTTTAGGTTGCCCCGGTTTCCGTTCAGTACGGTATCCAGTGCAAACGCCAGGTATTCAGCGGCTTCCGGAAGCACATCGTTTACAATCCGGTAGCGGGCATACAAGGTATCTGGACTGCCAGTCGACCAGGTCAGTACCGTATCAACTGCGGTCAGATCTGCTGTACTGGCGGTTCCGAATCCTGAAACCCGCGCCACACGAGCCGATGTGGTTCCGGTAGCCAACCGGTTGCTGATGACCACCGGAACTTTGAGGGTATCCGCGGCTTCATCGGCCATCTGGTAGGCCGAACCAAACACTACAGACGGCGGGTTGCTGGTAGCACCGGCTACCACCTGTACCCCATCAAGTCCGATATAATCGTCGCCACCGTTGACCCGGTAGCGGAACCGCACCCGGATAGCGCTGGTAGCGGCCGGAACAGATACTGCAACGCTGTCCCATACTTTATTGGCCAGCGGCAGATTTACATAGTTGCTCATGCTCCAGCTGGTTCCGGTATTGTACTCAATCTGGTAGCCTACCGAATCGCCGGTACCGCCCACCACATGAGTGAAGTACTTGAACTTGAACGTGTAGCTGGTCAGCGGATTGAGCGTGACCGGCGCAAAGTCGAGCGTGTGGAGGTATGGGGCCGTCAGGATGGTTTGCGTGTAGGGGTTTTCCAGATCCCAGGCGCCCCAAAACCGGCTGCCCTCAGCGGCTGCGGTAATGGCCACATTGGTTCCGGATGTGTTGCCGAGATACGTCGTGTCTTTCCAGATGTCGTTCAGGGTAGAACCGTAATAGTAGGCACCCGGAGTGGCTGTAAAACTCCAGGCCGTTCCGGTGGAGGCGGTTTCAAAGCCCTGATAAGCGACCTGCGCTTCCACATTCCGGAAGGCCAAGCTGGCCAGTAATAGAAGTAATCCTTTCTTCATGAAGCAAATAATTTTGCGCGAAGAACGTAGGTCTTTCAGCCTTCTGGATCAGCATTACACAAGGATCATCAAAGCGTTACAGTCGCTTCACAAAAAGTTGATCAAAAGATAAAGCCACCCCTGAAATAGAGATGGCTTTGGTGAAAAAAGGAGAGGGAGAAACGTTATCAATCCGGCTTTTTACCTTCCAGAAAGGTGTTGAGTGTTTGCACAGAAGCGGTTCCACCCTGCTGAGAAGGATGGGTATACCCTACTGATGTACCGCTCAGGGTTTTATCATCGTCCTGCTGGGGTTCGTTGGCAGCAGGCTGCTGACCCCGGCGCAGATACGCCGGTACGTGTTCGATGTCGTCATTGACTTCACCGCTCTTCACGTTAAAGGACAACCGGCGCAGACGCTCGGCACGCTCTTCAAGGGCTTTCTTCTGCTCTTCAAACCGACGCTCTTCTTCTACTTCCAGCGTGGATTTGGTAGCGGTAGCCGTCTGAGGCGCTTGGTCTTTGGTAATCAGCCGAAGGCCGGGCGAAGTTGCTTCTACGGTTGGAGCAGCTGGCGCTACTGCTGGTGTTCCCTGAGCAGGTGCAGACCAGGACACACGGGCAGACGCTTCCGGAGCCGGAGCGGTTTGAGTCGCTTCCGGAACAGGAGTCGCAGCGGTTGCCGGAGCAGCAGCCATCTCGCCGAGGGTAGCCACAACGCGCTTGGTGTCCGTTTCCGGAACCGCTTTGGCGTTAGCAGGCATTTCGTACTTCAGTTCCTTGTGTTGAAAGCCGGTTGCGATTACAGTTACAGCAATCCGGTCGTCCAGCAAAGCGTCATGGCCCATACCCAGGATCACATCGCAGTTTTCACCGGCCTGCTGTTGTACATATGCGTTGATCGCTTCCACTTCATCAAGCGTATGTTCGTGATCGCCGGGAGCAGAGGTCACGTTCAGCAGAATCCACTTGGCACCGCGGATATCCGAATCGTTCAGCAGCGGCGAGTTGAGCGCTTCTTCTACGGCATACAGCGCACGGTTTTCACCGTTGGCAGAGGAGTGGCCCAGAATGGCCACCCCACCATTCCGCATCACCGTGCTTACATCGGCAAAGTCTACGTTGGAACGGCCAGTGCTGGTAATAACTTCGGTGATACACTTAGTTGCCGTAGCCAGAACATCGTCGGCTCGGGAGAAGGCTTCGGTAAACTTAAACGTACCGAACTGCTGACGCAGTTTATCGTTGGAGATGATCAGGATAGTATCTACGTGCTCACGCAGGCGCTCGATGCCTTCCTTGGCCTGCCGCATCCGGCGGGGACCTTCGTGCAAAAACGGCGTGGTTACGATCCCTACCGTCAGGATGCCGAGGTCGCGGCATAACCGCGCTACGACAGGTGCGCCACCGGTACCGGTACCACCGCCCATTCCGGCTGTAACAAAAGCCATCTTAGCACCCACTTTCAGCATCTTGGAAATATCTTCCACGCTTTCTTCTGAAGCCTGTGCACCAATGTCCGGATTGGCACCTGCACCCAAGCCCTGGGTCAGGTGTGGACCAAGCTGGATTTTGTTGGGAATCGGTGACTGAGCAAGTGCTTGGGAATCGGTATTGCACACAATAAAGTCAACCCCGTTGACACCCATGTTATACATATAATTCACGGCGTTACCGCCGCCGCCGCCTACGCCGATCACTTTAATAATAGACGGCGCGGTTTGGGGATTTTCAGAAGGATTCATAATTGCGATAGGGGAGGAAATAAGAAGCGTTAAAGGCCGTTTGAAGGAAAGATAAGGCTTCCGGAAGCAGCGCGTTGAAAGCTACAAATTTGAGGGCGGATTTCGTTTTACGGAAACTTTCTACAGGTAATTTTTTACAGGGTACAATCTGTTACAGCTCCTGGTCCGGTTCGTCTTCAAAAATCTTCATGATGCGCTCCTTCATACCATCGAACAGATTCTTGAACCGCTCGCGGCGGGGCCGTACGTTGATAGGATCTTCCAGAAAGGAATCCTCACTGGAAACAGGTGCATCCGGAACGGTTGGTGGCGGAATAATGACCGTATCATTGGTGTTGATCTGTGGCACCTCGTTGATAAAGCGGGGACGACCACTTTCCCAATCATAGTAGCCGCGCAGGATCAGACCGATACAGGTTGCATACTTCGGGTTGTTGATTTTTTCCAGCTGGGTAGACGCAGCCAGATGCTCACTCGGATAGCCCATCCGCGCCATCAGACCGGTTTTGTATTCCGTTAGTTGAATCAGGTGTTTCAGTTGGGAGCCGCCGCCGGTCAGGATAATCCCGCCGTACAGCTTTTTATCCAGGTCTACCTGTTTCAGATGGTAGACCACATAATCCAGAATCTCGTCCATGCGGGCCTGGATGATATGCGCCAGCATTTTTACGGAGATTTCCTTGGAAGGCAATCCGCGCAGGCCAGGAATTTCGATAAAGTCGCGCTCGCTGGCTTCGTCGGCCAAGGCTACGCCATAGTGGGTTTTCAGCAGTTCAGCCTGGGTGCGCAGTACACCCAGTCCGCCGCGGATATCCTGCGTTACATTAACACCGGCATATGGAATGACAGCGGTATGCTTCAGCATTCCGTCATAGAAAACAGCCAGGTCAGTGGTGCCACCGCCAATGTCCAGAATGGCTACGCCGGCTTCCAGATCTTCTTCATTCATCACAGCTGCAGCAGAAGCCAGCGGTTGCAGCACGAGATCCTTGGTAATGAGGTGGCTTTTATCCACACAGCGCTGGATATTCCGGATCGCATTCCGGTCGCCGGTGATGACGTGGAAGCTGGCGCCGATTTTCACACCGCTCATCCCGATCGGATCCAGCACGTACGGTGTGTTGTCTACCGTGTACTCCTGCGGAATAATATCGATGATACGGTCGCCGGCCGGAATGTAGGTTTTGTACTGATCGCGGATCAGCAGGTCGATATCAGCTTTGCTGATTTCGTCTTCTATATTGGTGCGCACCCGGTCGCCACGGGTCTGGAAGCTTTTGATATGCTGACCAGCGATGCCAACATATACATCGCGGATGTCCAGATCCGGATTGCTTTCCATACAGCGGCTAATAGCCAGCTCGATGGATTGGATGCACTGTTCGATATTCATCACCACCCCATGGCTCACGCCGGCACTTTCTGCTTCACCGAAGCCAAGAAGCTCCAGCTTGCCGAACTCGTTTTTACGGCCGGCAATGGCGACCACCTTGGTGGTACCGATGTCAAGGCCAACAATGATGGGCTTTGGGTTAAGTTGCATACTATAGGGGAGTGTTGTGAGAGGGGTCAGTAAGAGAGGGTCGGTCGGAGGAATCGTTTAATTGGGTTTCCTGGTTGCAGGAGGGGTTGCTTTAGCAGCGGTGGTACTCTTGGGTGGTGCTTTTTTGCCTTGCGGCGTTCCGGAAGCTACCGGAGGTGTTTTCGCTTTGGGCGAAGCGGCCACGGTCTTTTTAGCACTCTCTTTTTTGGGAGCCGGTGCCGGCTGCGCTCCTTCGGGACGCCGGGCTTCTGCGCGGGCTTTGAGCAACGGCGTCATCGTATCCGGAATTTCTTCGGTCACGATGGTCTTCACCCAGTTCATATTGCTCAGGGCGCGGTCTACCGGTGGCTTCCAGGGCAGCGAAGGGGATGCAACGACCTGTCCGTTGTAACGGGCATCCAGAACAGTGTACCGATCCCAGCCAATCCGGTTCAGCACGTTCCGGTAAAAAAGAAAGAGCGTATTCAGTTTAGTATCCAGCGCGGCCGTGTCGCCTAAGATCACACGGTGGGTGCCCAATACGGGAATCAGTTCAAAATCGCCGTCTTCACGCACCACAATTTCTTCCACACCCTGCCGCCAAAACGGGTTGGCAGACAGCTTGCGTACTACATACACAATTTGTGCCTGCATCCGCTTCTGACCGTTGCTGTCAAGCAGATGCGGTACACCCGTTACGACCGGTGCATAATGCGTATAGTTGGGCGACAGCGGAAGCTGTTTTAAAGCCGTATCAAGGTAGTAGGATTCACCGGAGGTTTCGAAGAGCCGTACATACGGAACCCGCTGGGTGGCCTGAATGTGCAATACCCGTTGTTGATCGACATAGACCTGTGCACTCTGAATCCATGGATTGCTGCGGGCAATGCGCTCCAGCCGGCGCACATCAGTGCCCGCCATAGCCATTGTCTGCGGTTGCAGATGCCGGCGGCGAAACAGCAACTCTTCCAGATCTCCTTCGGTGATAAAACCGACCTGCTGGGCATTGGTAATGCGAATATCTACCCCGTTCAACGTGTGCCGGGCCTGTTGCTTAGTGGCACTGGTGACGGCTATGGCCAAACCGGACACCCCCGCTACCGTAAGCAGGAAGCGCAACACTTTCCGGACTGATACCGTGCGTTTAGTGGCCATCTGGTACAGCGGGTTGAAGAATGGATTTAATTTTTGACACCAAGGTGTCGATGTCGCCGGCACCGGCTGTAATGAACAACGCGGGCTTTGCAGCCTGAACGTATTCCAGCAGCCCTTCTTTGGACAGAATCGTAACAGCCGGATTGCTCATCCGGTCGGCCAGCAGCTGGGTCGTTACTCCCGGAATGGGTAGTTCACGGGCCGGATAGATATCCAACAACAGCACTTCGTCGGCCAGGTCCAGCGCGGCGGCAAAGCCATCGGCCAGATCACGGGTACGACTGAACAGGTGCGGCTGAAAGGCTACCACACACCGGCGTTCCGGAAACAAGTGCCGGGCACTTTTGATCAGCGCGGTCAGTTCTTCCGGATGGTGCGCATAATCGTCGATATAGACGTGCTGCTCATTCCGGACTACATATTCAAAGCGGCGGCGGATGCCTTGGAACTTCGGAAAAGCCTCTGCAATGGCTGCCGGCGCTACGCCCAGTTTCAGGGCAGCAGCAGTAGCCGCCACGGCATTTTCTACATTGTGCATCCCGCCAATAGGCAGGTAGATATCCGACACTACGCCCAGCGTACCGAATACATCAAAATGATAGGCCCCGTCTTTCTGAACAATGTTGGCTCCGTACACATCAGCGGCATCATTCTGCAACGCGTAGGTCAGCTGATTAGGTGTCTGAAAGCGTTTGGACAGCGACAGCCCGTGTTTATACAGCAGCGTACCGTTGGGTTTTACATTTCCTGTGTACGCTACAAACGCATCTTCCATCGCCTCCGGAGTGCCATAGATATCGAGATGATCGGCATCGGTAGACGTCAGTAGCGCCAGATCGGGATGCAGCTTTAAAAACGAGCGGTCATATTCATCAGCCTCAATCACGGCCGTAGGCGTCAGGCTGCTCCAGTAATTGGTATTGTAGTTGAGTGCAATGCCACCCAGAAAGGCGTTGCAGCCGTAACCGGTTTCACGCAGCAGAAAGGCGATCATTGTGGAGATCGTCGTCTTGCCGTGCGTGCCGGCTACTGTTACGGCTTCCAGACTTTGGGTGATGGCCTGCAAGGCATCGCTGCGTTTGATGACTGTATAGCCGTTTTCCCGGTACCAGCTGAGCTGGCTATTGGTTTCCGGAATAGCAGGCGTGTAAATCACCAGCTCGGCCTCGCGGTCGAGTCGATCGACAGCATCTTCAAACTGAACGGTGATCCCTTCGTCCTGCAGAGTAGCCGTTAAGGGCGTAGGAGTACGGTCGTAGCCGCTGACCGGTACGCCATGACTTTTAAAATAACGGGCGATGGCCGACATCCCAATGCCGCCGATCCCGATGAAATAAACGTTTTTCAGGGTCGCGATATTCATGGCTGCTGCGTCTTTGAAGGTGAAACAAACGCCAGGATTTTTCCGGCAATGCGCTCGTCGGCATTTCGGATGGCTAAGGCAGTCAATGCCTGCCGCATCGTTTGCTGGGTTTCAGCATCCTGAAGCAGATTCAGCAGTTCCGGAAGCAATTCCTGCCGGGCCTTCGCATCCGGAATCATCCAGGCAGCGTCTTTCTCGACCAATGCACGTGCATTGCTGGTCTGATGGTCTTCGGCCGCATGCGGATACGGTACAAAAATGACCGGCTTGGCTACGATACACAGTTCCGCAATTGCCAACGCACCGGCCCGCGACACCACCAGATCGGCAGCGGCATAAGCGGCATCCATTTCACGGATAAATTCTTTGACCACAACCCGATTCGGATACGAGCGGGCTGCTGTTTCGGCTTCGGCCACCTGTCCTTTACCAGTTTGCCACAGGATTTGAATGCCTTTGTTCATCAACGCCGGCAGCGCAGTAGCGATAGCTTCGTTGATCGAACGGGCCCCCAGACTTCCTCCGATCACCAGCAGCGTTTTTTGAAGCGGGTCAAGGTTGAACTGCGCGCAGGCAGCTTCATGGGTGATGGTGGCATTGGTAATCAGCTGCCGCACCGGATTGCCGGTCATCTGAAGCGCCTGTTCCGGAAAGAAGGCGTTCATGCCTTCATAGGCCACACAGATCGCGTTGGCCCGGCGACCCAGATCTTTATTGGACTTACCGGCATACGAGTTCTGCTCCTGAATTACCGTTGGAATGCCCATCGCCTGTGCCATACGCAGTACCGGGTACGAGGCATAGCCCCCTACTCCGACCACGACCTGTGGCCGGAAAGATTTCAGAATGCTGCGTGCATCCCACAGACTTTTGATCAGTTTAAACGGCAGCGTTAGATTTTTAAGCATGCTGGAGCGGTTCATGCCGGCGATGTCGAGGCCTACAATCCGGAACCCTTCCTGCGGTACTTTTTCCATCTCCATTTTTCCGTTCGCACCAACAAACAGCAGCTCGGTCCCCGGTGCCATTCGTTGCAGGGCATGACCAATCGCCACTGCCGGAAAGATATGTCCGCCGGTGCCGCCGCCTGCAATGATGATGCGAATGGGTTGCATAAAAGATGAGAAACTAAAAATCAGGCAGTTGCCAGTTCGGGTTGTTTACGGTTAGCAGTTACAGGGGTCGGTATGGGTGTGATGGCATCGGTTTCGTCCGTGCCGCGTGCGGCTTTACGGCGACCTTCTTCTTCATCAACATACCGACTTACGCTCAGTACAATTCCAATAGCAATGGAAGTAAACCAGATCGACGAGCCGCCCATGCTGACCAGTGGCAACGTAAGTCCGGTCGTGGGTACGAGGTGTACCACAACGGCCATATTGAGCATCGCCTGAAACACCAGCGTGATACTCAGTCCTACGGCCAGGAAAGCCCCAAAGGCGTATGGACATCGTCTGAAGATGAGAATGCTGCGCCACAAAAACGCGAGATACAAGGCTACCATTACAGTACCGCCCAACAAACCATATTCTTCAATGATAATGGAGTAAATCCAGTCGGAATACGGGTGCGGTACAAAATTGCGCTGAAGCGAATTGCCCGGTCCGCGGCCCAGAAAGCCACCATTGGCGATGGCGATCTTCCCCTGTTCCATCTGAAAATTATCGTCTTTGGAGGTCTCTTCATCACTCTTGCCGGCAAAGTTCATAAAGCGCTTTTCCCAGGTTTCGGCACGGCCCCAGCCGGTAGCCTTCGAAATGAGATACACGCCCATCAGCATGATCAGTCCGGAAAGGGCCAGCAGCAAAATGTGCTTGACCTGTACCCGACCGATGTAAAACAAAATACAGCAGGTCATCCCCAGCATCAACGCAGTCGAGAGGTTGGCCGGAGCGATGAGTCCACATACCGCCAATACCGGCAGCAACACCGGCAGAAAGCCTTGCTTCCAGCTTTTGATTTTACCCTGACGGGCACTCAGCATCCGGGCCAGAAACATAAACAGCGCCAGCTTGGCCAGATCGGAGGTCTGGATGGTAAACGAGGTGCCGGGCAGCCGGATCCAGCGCGCGCCGTCATTCAGCGTTGTTCCGAAAAACAGCGTGTAGAACAGCATAGGCACGCTGATGGCAAATAAGATAACCGCCCACCGTGCAAAACGGGTGTAGTTAATCCGGTGAACCAGATAAATAAACAGCACCCCGATGCCAAGAAAGAATACCTGCTTCACGAGGTAGAAGCCGGCATTTTTATCCATCCGGTATGCCAGGGAGCCGGTGGCACTGAACACCGCCAACAGGCTGAACAGCGACAGCAGCAACACGATCGACCAGATGACTTTATCTCCTTTGACCCGGCGCAGGTATTTATGAACGAGTTCCATAGCGATCAGGCGGGTTGAGTGGTTTGAGAAAGAATCGTTTGCTGCACGGCGTTCCGGAACTGGGTACCCCGGTCTTCATAATTCTTGAAGAGATCAAATGATGCACAGGCCGGCGACAGCAATACAGTATCACCCGACTGCGCCAGCGAAAGCGCCGTATCCACAGCTGCGGTGGCGCTGTCGGTATCAACGATCGGCAGACTGAGATCGCCGAAGGCAGCATGAATCGGCGCATTATCTACACCCATGCAAACAATGGCTTTTACTTTTTCAGCAACCAGATTCCGGATCTGGCTGTAATCGTTGCCTTTGTCTTGCCCTCCCAGAATGAGAATCGTTGGAGTCGTCATGCTATCGAGGGCATACCAGACTGAGTCTACATTGGTGGCTTTGGAGTCGTTGATAAACGTAATGCCGCTCAGCATACCTACCGTTTCGAGGCGGTGCGGCAATCCTTCAAAATCGCGAAGCCCGGCGACAACCGCTTCCGGAAGCACCCCAGCCAGCAAAGCCGCCGTTGCCGCCGCCAGACAGTTGGATTCGTTGTGACGACCTTTCAGTGCCAGCTCGCGAACGGGTACCGTAACAGAGGTTCCGGAAGTCCGGACCACCAGTTGGCTTCCTTCCTTGCAGGCGCAAACACGATCGGTGCAGGTTTGTTCCAGACTAAACGACAGCAGCTGTGCTTTTGAAACTGGCATGGCTGTAACAGCAGTTTTCAACCCGGCATCGTCAGCATTGAGCACCAGATAATCGGCTGGCTGCTGCACCTCAGTAATGCGCATCTTGGCCGCTGCGTACGATTCAATTTTATAGTTGTACCGATCGAGATGGTCGGGTGTAATGTTCAGCACTACGGCGATGTGGGGCCGGAAGGTTTCGATATCATCCAGCTGAAAGGAACTCACCTCTACCACGTACCAGTCGGTTGGATGCGTCGCGATCTGACGGGCCAGACTCAAACCAATATTTCCGGTGAGGCTGGCATCCAATCCACCGGTCCGGAGCAGGTGATAAATTAATTTAGTAGTGGTGCTTTTACCGTTGGAGCCGGTAATGGCGATGATCCGGGCGTTGCCTTTATACCGGTACGCAAATTCGATTTCAGAAACGATAGGTACACCGGCCTGGAGCAGGCGTTGAACCGCCGGTACCGTTCCGGGAATGCCGGGGCTTTTCACTACCAGTGACACGCCATCAAAAGCCTGTTCACTATGACCGCCTTCTTCAAAAGCAATATCATTCGACTGAAGTTCCTTCCGGAAGCTATCCTTCAGCAGTCCTCCGTCTGAGACCAGCACATCCCAGCCCTGCTGCCTGCCCAACAGGGCTGCACCCACACCGGATTCACCGGCGCCGAGGATCAGCAGTTTTGGTTGGGTCATCAGTGGAGAGTGTTAGAAAGGTTGGAAGTGGAAGATCAGAGATGTGTGTATTTCAGTTTTTTACTGAAGCTTGAGTGTGACGATGGACAGGATCGAAAGCATAATGGCAATGATCCAAAAGCGCGTTACGATTTTGCTTTCATGGTACCCCATCTTCTGGTAGTGGTGATGCAGCGGAGCCATCAGCAGGATACGCTTGCCTTCGCCGGTGCGCTTCTTGGTGTACTTGAAGTACGACACCTGCATCATGACACTTATATTTTCAACGAGGAAGATGCCGCAGATAATCGGCACCAGCAGTTCTTTCCGGACAATAATGGCCAGAGAGGCAATGATGCCGCCCAGCGCCAGCGAGCCGGTGTCGCCCATGAACACCTGCGCCGGGTAGGCATTGTACCACAGAAAGCCAACGCAGGCCCCGACAAATGCGCCGATAAAAATGCTGAGTTCGCTCAGGTTAGGGATGTGCATAATGCCGAGGTAATTGGCGAAAATGTAGTTGCCGCTTACATAGGCAAACACACCCAGACAAATCCCGGCAATAGCCGATACCCCTGCGGCCAGTCCGTCGACGCCATCGGTCATGTTGGCGCCGTTGCTCACCGCTACGATAATGAAGGTGACAAAGAGAATGTAAATAAACGGCGTACCAACCTCCACCGCTTTTTCACCAAACAACCGGGCGATCCCTGCGTAATGAAACTCGTGGTCTTTGACAAACGGAACGGTTGTAGTAGCTGAGCGTACCCGCACATAACGGTGCTCTTTGCCTTCACCATCCAGGCGCGTCCGGGTACCAGGCTCTAGCGCATCAACGCCGTAGTGAACCGGATTGGCGTTGTCGGTTACGTCCCGGCTCACCACTACATAATCATTGTAGTACATCGTCAGGCCCACGATGATTCCCAGTCCGACCTGCCCCATGATTTTGAACCGTCCGGAAAGACCTTCTTTATTTTTCCGGAACACCTTGATATAATCGTCCAGAAAGCCGACCAGCCCCAGCCAGACGGTGGAGATGATCATCAGCATGACATAGACGTTCAGGACCCTGGCCAGCAACAGCGTTGGAATCAAGATCGCCGCGAGAATGATCAGTCCGCCCATAGTGGGAGTACCCTGCTTCTGCGCTTCGCCCTGCAATCCCAGATCGCGCACGGTCTCCCCAATCTGCTTACGACGGATAAAGTTGATAATCCGCTTGCCGAACACCATCGAGATGAGCAGCGACAGGATCACCGCCAGCGCCGTCCGGAAAGTGATATAATAAAACACCCCCGCCCCGAGGAGGTTAAAATTTTCGCGTAGCCAGGTAAACAGGTAATACAGCACGGGGAAAGAAAGCAGTTTTGGAAAAAGAGAGGGAAGAGAGGAGTGAATGTTGTTTAGAGTGCTAGCTGTTCAAAGGTTTCAGCCAGTACCTGTCGGTCGTCGAAGGGATGTTTCACGCCTTCAATCTCCTGATAGGTTTCGTGACCCTTACCGGCCACCAGAACAATGTCGCCGGGACGGGCCAGCATACAGGCCGTACGGATGGCTTCACGCCGGTCGGCAATGCGCAACGCTTTACGCTGCTGGGAGGCGCTCAACTCGGCTTCCATCTGCGTCAGAATGACATCCGGATGTTCAAACCGCGGATTGTCGCTGGTGAAGATGGCTTTGGTACTGTGTTCACAGGCCGCCATGCCCATCACCGGACGTTTGGCCGCATCGCGGTTACCACCACAGCCCACAACGGTAATGACGGCCTGATCTTCTTTCCGGAACTGGTTAATCGTCGCCAGCACATTCAACAGCGCGTCGGGTGTGTGGGCATAATCCACAATTCCCAGAATGCCGGTCTGGGGCGAGCGGAGGGTTTCAAATCGTCCCGCAGCACCGCTCAAGGCTGTCAGGGCTTCCAGAACGTTGTTTTTGTCTTCGCCCAGCAATACAGCCGCACCATAGACAGCCAGCAGATTGTACGCGTTGAAGATGCCGATCATCCGGAAATGCGCTTCCTGCGAACCGATCTGCAACACCAGTCCGGTAATGCCGTTTTCAAGCACCTTGGCTTTAAACGTAGCCGGCTCACGCAGACTATACGTTACTTTTTGAGCCGCTGTATTTTGCTGCATCACGCCCCCCCGCTTATCGTCTGCATTTACCAGCGCAAAGCTTTCCTTGGGCAAGTTGTCAAAGAAGCCTTTTTTGGCGCGGATATAGGCATCGAACGTACCGTGGTAGTCGAGATGATCGTGGGTAATGTTGGTAAAAACGCCACCGGCAAACCGGACACCGGCAATGCGTTGTTGCACCACGGCGTGTGAACTCACCTCCATAAAGGCATGGGTGCAGCCGGCATCGACCATGGTGCGCAGCAGCGCATGCAGCGAAATCGGATCGGGTGTGGTGTGCGTTGCAGGCACCGTGCGATCCCCGATTTTATTTTCCACTGTAGACAATAACCCGGCCTGGTAGCCCAGCACCGTAAACAGCTGGTACAACAGCGTGGCGCAGGTGGTTTTACCATTGGTGCCCGTAACGCCTACAATACGCAACTGCGAGGATGGTTGCTCGTAAAACCGGTCGGCCAGCAATCCGGACGCCTGAGTGGTATCAGAGACCACTACCAGTGCCGTCGTTCCGGAAGCAACTTCAACCGGGTATTCAGCAAAGATGACGGCAGCGCCTTGTGCAACAGCCTGGGCGATAAAATTGTGACCGTCTACCGCCGTTCCCTTCACAGCGATAAAACCACTGCCTGCTGTCACCTGCCGCGAGTCGGTGCACAGACTGCTGATCTCCATCCCGGTGGCTCCGGAATGCAGGCGCGCGTCAGGCAAGGCAAGCAACAGATCTTTCAGAAGCATGGTTATAAGTCAGGTGCGGGGTTTACGAATGAAGTTGTAGGAGTACGGACTGGCCTTTCTGAATGGCACTTCCTGCCGGCAACGATTGGCTTTGTACCGTACCGCTGCCCTGAATCTGAACATTCAGGCCTTGTTTCTCAAGAAGATAAATTGCATCGCGCAGTCCCATGCCTACCACATCCGGAACCAGCCCGCGTTGCGCTGTTTTCCGGACCGGCTGCAGTCTGTGGGCACTGTCTACGCTGAGTCCGACAATCTCCGTATCACCAGCTCCGGAAAGCGCCGGGCGGCCGAGGCTGTTCATCAGCCGGGAGACCACTGCACCGGCGGCCGGACGGGAGACCATTTTGCCGCCGTCGAGTCGTGCAAACGAATCGAGCGGACCGGCCCATGAACCCAGATCGGATGCAAATATTTTATCGGCCACCATCCGGAAGACCGGTGCGGCCAGTGTACCACCATAATACGAACCGGCATGCGGACGCGTACGGATCACCACACAAATGGTGTAGCGCGGCTTATCAGCGGGGAAATAGCCTACAAAGGTTCCCTGATACACGCCCATCCGGTAGGTAATGCCTTTATCCGCTACCTGTGCAGTACCCGTTTTACCGGCGATGCGATAGTTGGGCGATTGAATGTGTTTGCCGGTTCCGGAGAGCACCACTTCTTCTGCGCAGGAGCGAAGCTGACGGATGCCGGCCGAATCGACAATGGATTCATTCAGTACGACCGGATCAAATACTTTCACATCCCTGCCGTATTCCCGGACGGAGTGAATCAGATATGGCTTCATCATCCGTCCGTTATTGGCTACTGCATTGTACAGCATACAGGTATGAAGCGGGGTTACCATCACGCCATACCCCGTAGCCATCCAAGGCAGAATCGTGTTGTTCCAGTGCTTGGAAGACGGACGGATCACCACTGGCTTAGGCTCTCCGGCCAGCTCGATACCGGTGCGGTCCAGGAGGTGAAGCTCTTCGATGTGTTTAATGAATTTTTCCGGATTCTTGGCATAATGCTCAAAAGCCAGAGTCGCCATTCCTACGTTGCTCGAATGGGCAAACGCTTCCCGAATCGGCATGGTGCCCAGTCCGTGGTGCGAATCGTGCATGGTACGGTTACCAAATACTTTGGCACCACCGGCACAGTTTACCAGATCATCGGTATTGATATAACCATCTTTCAGTAAGGCCGCCAGGGTCGCCATTTTAAATGTGGATCCCGGTTCTGCCAGTACAGTTGCATAGTTGATCGACTCGCCGAATTTGCCGGTCGCCGAATCGCGTCCCAGGTTGGCCAGTGCTTTGACTTTGCCAGTCGATACTTCCATTACAATGCAGGTACCCTGCTGGCAGTTGTATTGTTCCAGCACCGATTGCAACGCATGGTGGGCCACATCCTGAATCCGCATATCCAGCGTCGTCACGATATCCCGACCGTTCTGAGGTTCTACTACAGAACCATCAATGGTGGTCCAGCGGTTACCGACGATACGCTGACGGATACAGTTACCGTCGATTCCGGATAGCAGCGAATCACAGGTCGCTTCCAGTCCGGCAACGCTTTTAACCAGCCGCGCGTCTTTGCCAACGCCTTTCCAGACATAGCCGCTTTTACCGATGGTCCGGGACGCCAGCGCGCCGTAAGGAGCCACCCGCTTGTTTTTAGTTTCAAAAATCAGCCCGCCGCGCCGCTGTCCTTTATTGAGGATAGGCAGTTGACGCACGGCCTGAAACTGATAATAGGCCAGGTTTTTCCCGACTTCAAAATACCGGCTACCAGTAGCCTGTCCTTTCTGAAGTTTTGCTTTCCAGTCGGCAGCACTGCCTTTACCGGTGATCGTTGCCAATCCGCGCGAAAGCGTATCCAGGTAACGCGCAAACGTATCCGGCTTTGGAATGGTCAGATCGAGGTGTACATCAAACTGCGGAATGGTGCTCGACAGCAAGGTCCCATCTTCACTGTAAATATTACCGCGTTCTGCCGTCAGCGTATCGGTACGCAGGTTCATTTCCTGCGCACGCATCCGCAGCTCCGGCCCTTCCTTAACCTGAATCCAAGCGGCTTTAGCCACGATCATCACCCCCAGCAGACAGATTGCTGAGAAGGCTACATAGACCCGAAACCGTATGTCGCGTTTTACGTTCATTTAGCGGCCGTGGTTTGAGAAGGTTCCGGAAAATCGGTGATACCGTTTTCCTTTGGAATGGTGTACGCCGGCAGCATCAACGGCTTCAGGCCAATGGCTGCCGAGCGACGAATGACTTCCGCTTCTACGCCGGTAGCCATCAGCCGGGTTTTGGTATCCATATACCGCCACCGAAGCTCTTTAAGAGCCACCTGCTGCTTTTCAATTTCGCGCTGGCGCTCTACAGCAGTAGTGTTGCAGGAGATATAGACAACGCCCAAAAGCGCGATGAAGGCGAAGTACGGAATATTATTCACGATAGCCCCGTATGAAATCCGGGCAAGCGCCGCCTTCCAGTCGGAGCGAATCCGCTGGGCGGGCGTCATCTCTACGATGCCGTCCGGAGAAGGTGGGGTGTTTGGGCGCTGGGTGTTCATGCGTCGATACGTTCGGCGACCCGCAGACGGGCGCTACGGGAGCGGGGGTTTTGATGAAGCTCGGCTTCAGTCGGTTCAATCGGTTTGGCGTACACCGCTTTCAAAGGCGCGGGTGCTTCCGGAAGCGGCGACAGCTGCGCTTCCAGGCTTTGCTCCTCAAACCGGCCCCAGCGGATAAAACGCTTCACGAGCCGGTCTTCGAGGGAATGAAAGGAAATGACACTCAAACGTCCACCCGGATGCAGGCAATCGGGCGTTTGCTGCAGAAATTCTTTTAAGACAGCCAGCTCTTCATTGACTTCGATCCGAAGCGCCTGAAACAGTTGGGCAAAATATTTATCGGGGCGGCCTTTAATGACCGGTGATACGGCAGCACGCAGATCCTGTACAGTTGTCAGCGGCGATTTCTGCCGGACGCTCACCAGGTGCCGCGCCAGTTGGCGGGCATTCCGGACTTCTCCGTACTGCTCGAACATCTGATGCAGGTCGGCTTCCGGAAAGTCTTTAATAATCTGTGCAGCAGTTGCGCCACCCCGCTGATCCATCCGCATATCGAGGGGACCATCGAAGCGGGTCGAAAAGCCACGCTCGCCGGTATCAAACTGCCAGGACGAAACGCCGAGGTCAGCCAGGATGCCATCTACTTTAGGAACGCCATGCAGCCGCAAAAACCGCTTCAGATACCGGAAATTTTCCGGAACCTGAATCAACCGGCTGTCTTCCGGTGTGTTGCGCCAGGCATCAGCATCCTGATCAAAGGCAATCAGTTTTCCCGAAGGACCCAGTTGTTCTAGAATACGCCGGCTGTGCCCGCCTCCGCCAAAAGTGGCATCCACGTACACCCCATCCGGCCGGATGGCCAGCGCATTGGTGGCTTCCTGGAGCAGGACGGTGGTGTGGTAGAAAGGAGTTGGAGCGCTCATGCCGGGTATAGGATTAGAAGTCGTTCATGAAATCGCTTCCGGCTATTTCAGCAGCCAGATCAGAGAAGGACGCAGCCGCCTGTTGCAGGTACGACTGGTACGTTGCTTGATCCCACAATTCTACTTTAGTACCCTGCGCGGAGAACACCAGATCCTTGGTGATTCCGGCATATCGCATCAGCGGATTGGGGATATTGACGCGGCCGGCGGCATCCAGATCGATATAGGTGGCGCCGTTCAGAAACAGACGTTTGAATTCGCGGGCTTTAGGATTAAAATCGTTGAGACGGGCCAGTTTTTGGGTGATTTCTTCCCATACCGGCATGGGATACAATACAAGACAGGTTTCAAATCCGCGGGCCAGTACAAACCGGTCGGCAGTGGTGTCGTCGGGCAGCTGTTTCCGGAAGCCGGCAGGCATCAGGAATCGACCTTTTGAGTCGAGCGAAACCTCGTATTCACCAAGAAAACCGGTCACGAAATAAGGGGCTGTTAAGAATGTTCCACGAATGTTCCACAAAAATAACACCATTTCCCACTTTTTCCCACCAAATATTTTCCGGATTTTTTTTCAGCTGTTTTCAAACCTGCTCAAACCCGCGCCTGACAAGGCTTTCAGGATACCAGTCAGAAGCACATTCCCCCCGCCAATCACCGGTATCGGGGTGCGAAGCTGCTACATCTTTGTTTAAAAAAGAAGGCGCAGAGTTAAAAACTTTTCCACATTTTTTAGCAGTGTGGGGCTCATTCCGGAAACCCCTGTCACTTAAATTTGCATCTTTATGGGATATCCGTTTTTTAGGTCTTTGTTGCCGGCCCTTGCATTGCTTCTACTGGCAAGCTGCAATCCGTATGAGAAAGTGCTGAAGTCAAATGATCTGAGCTTTAAGCTGACGAAAGCCAACGAGTACTACGACGCCAAAAAGTACCAGCAGGCCAATGAGATTTATCAGCAGTTGATTCCGGTTATGAAAGGCACCCGCAGCTTCGAGCCGTTGGTGCTGCGATACGCCTGGTCGTTCTACAACATGAAAGACTACCTGCAGGCTTCGTACTGGTTTAAAAATTTCGTGGATTATTTCCCGGCGTCTAAAGAAGCAGAAGAGTGCGAGTATATGCAGGCGCTGTGTCTGTATAAAGAATCGCCCAAGTCGAGTCTGGAGCAAACCAACACGATCAAGGCAATGGAGTCGATGCAGTCGTTTATTAACCGCTACCCGACTTCAAAACACCTGACCGAAGCTAACACCATGATCGATGAAGGCCGGAGCAAACTGGAAGCCAAAGATGCCAGCGCATCGGACCTGTATTTCAAGATCCGGCAGTACCGCGCCGCCTCGGTTGCTTTTAAAAGCCTGCTCAGAAGTTATCCGGAAAGCGCCCGCGCCGACTACTATCAGTTTATGATCGTTCGTTCGTTGTATCTTTACGCCCGTGAAAGTGTGGCTGAAAAGCAGGAAGAACGGTATGCCAGTGCCGTAACCGCGTATCGGGAAATGGCTGATCTGTATCCGCAGTCGACCTATCTGACCGAGGCCAAACGTTTTTCTGAACTCTCCGACGACTCTATCAACGATCTCCGCAAACAAAAATCATGAGCATACAACGTAAATCTGTCAACCCGATCGCCGTTACCCGCGACGTAGTGGCTATGAAAGACAAGACCGGCAATCTTTATGAATCCATTGCCATCATTGCCCGTCGCGCCAATCAAATCTCAGTGCAGATGAAAGGTGAGCTGCAAAAAAAGCTGGAAGAATTTAGCAGCATCTCCGAACACATCGAAGAGGTCAACGAAAACAAAGAGCAGATCGAAATCTCCCGCGCCTACGAGCGTCTGGCCAATCCGGCCCTCCAGGCTACGGCCGAGTTCTTTGAGGATGAGATTCACTACCGCAAAAAATAAGAACTTTTCAATTCCGGAAAAGCCGCTTCTGAGCCTTCAGAAGCGGCTTTTTTCATCCCTGTTACCCGCCCCATTATGATTACGCATTTGTTCTTCGATCTCGACCACACCCTCTGGGATTTTGAGACCAATAAGAATGAGGTGCTTCGTCTGCTGTGGCTGGAGTTTTTTTCCGGAAAAGAAGCGTTGTTTGAAGACTTTCAGGAGGCATTTGACCGGCACAACGAAACGCTGTGGGCAGGTTTCCGGAATGGTTCCGTATCCCGCGAAGACCTGCGATGGAAACGGTTTTCCCGTGCCCTGCTGGAGCTACGACTGCCGGTTCCGGAAAAGCAGGTGCATATGCTGAGCGCCCGTTTTCTGGAACTGTTGCCTCAACAAACGGCTTTGCTGCCATTTACGCACGAGCTACTGACCTTCTGCAGGCAACAAGGCTACCCAATGGCCATTATTACCAACGGCTTTGATGCTACGCAGCGCTTAAAGCTCCGGGCAGCAAAAATTGAGGGATTCTTCACCGATATTTTTTCATCGGAGGGTTGCGGCGTTCCAAAGCCACACGAAGCCATTTTCAGGATGGCCCAACAGGAATGCGGCGCCGCTTCCGGAAGTGTCTGCCTGATGATTGGCGATAGCTTGGAAGCAGATATTCTGGGTGCCCGGCTGGCCGGCTGGCAAAGCGTTTTTTACAATCCGATTCGCCGGGTACATGCCGCAGCACCGACGTATGAAATCGCCTGTCTCTCCGAATTGCCTGGCTTGCTTGCCTGAGCGATGCTTCCGGAATCCCATTTCATCCGGATAGAACAGGCGGAGTGCTGTTCTAATCCAGACTTTCTCTGCCGCGAGCGTTGTGCCTGATGCTTTCCTACCGGTTAATAGTTCTCAAAGGACCTTTTATTACCGGATCATAATCTCGGTAACGGCTTTATTGCCCAGGTACTCATTGATATGCGCGATGAGTCGGGGTTTGCTGAATAACAGTTCCTGTTTCAGCGCGGCAATGCCGGTGCTCACAATCAGGGTTGTTCCATTGAGCGTTACGCTTTGCGTATAGCGGGCCACCGTCCGCCCTACAATCTGCTCCCACTCGCTGGAGATCCGCTGCCCGTTCACCGCTGGTGTCCAGGAGCTGTCTTCCATCAATCGGGTAATGGCTTCACCAATGCTATACTGCCCCATGATGTAAAAGTAACCTGCAGGGGACTGTGCCTGCAATAGCAAAATAGCGTCATCTTTCCGGAATCCGCGCCAACAGGGCCTTATGAGCGTCAAAAAAATACCTGCAGATGCTTTCCGGAAAAAACAGTCAATGTTGACAACATTCCCTTACCTTTGCCAACCGAATTTCTGAGTAATTCTCAAAAAGCTGATTATAAATAATGTCTCACCTGACTGCCGAAGCAAAGAAAGATCTGTTTACCACCCACGGTGGTGTTGCTACCAATACAGGCTCTACCGAAGCACAGATTGCTATGCTGACAGAGCGCATCAACCATATCTCTGCGCACATCAAGCAAAACAAAAAAGATTTTAACTCTAACCGTGGCCTGATCATCATGGTAGGTCGCCGGAAGCGTATGCTTCAGTACCTGCAACGTACTAACCTGAGCGGTTATCGCGCGCTGATTGAAAAACTCGGCCTGCGTAAATAAGTTTCGTTCCGTTTTTGAACACAATCAAACCCAGCCTGCACCCCTCGTGCCGGTTGGGTTTTTTGGTATGAGGTCATCCGTTCCGAAACGGCATCAGGCGTCCTACCCTATCTTCATTCCGGAACTTTTTCCAACATCGTTCTCATTTTTCCTTTCCGGCCGCTGCCCAAAGCTGAAACAGCGGCTTTTTTAAAACCCAACCAACGTTTATGTTGAATCTCAATCCGACCTCGGTGTCCTTTACTCTGGACAACGGGCAAGAGGTAACTCTGGAAACCGGCAAGCTGGCCCGCCAGGCCGATGGTGCCGTAATGCTGCGCTGTGGCAACTGCATGATTCTGGCTACCGTCGTCGCTTCTAAAGAGCCCCGCCCGGGTCAGTCGTTTTTTCCTCTTACAGTAGACTATCAGGAGAAGTTTGCCGCTGCCGGTCGTATACCGGGCAACTTCTTCAAGCGCGAAGGCCGCCTCTCTGATTACGAAGTATTGATCTCCCGCCTCATCGACCGCCCACTGCGTCCGTTGTTTCCGGAAGGTTATTACTGCGATGTGCAGATCATTATTACCCTTGTTTCATCCGATCCGGAAGTGATGCCGGATGCACTGGCCGGTCTGGCGGCTTCTGCGGCCCTGGCCGTGAGCGATGTGCCGATCAGCGATATTATTTCTGAAACGCGTGTTGCCCGTATCGATGGTCAGTTTGTCGTGAATCCGACCCGCACCGAGCTGGCCAAAGCGGATATGGATTTCATTATTGCTGCCACCGAAGAAAACATCATGATGGTGGAAGGCGAAGCAACCGAATGCTCCGAAGATGACACCATTCGTGTGATCGAAATTGCGCACGAAGCGATTAAAAAGCAGATTGCCGCTCAAAAAGAACTGCGCGAGAAAGTAGGTTCGCCTGCCAAGCGCGTGATTGAGCCGGCTACGATCAACGAAGATCTGAAAGCCCGCGTGAAGGAATTTGCCGGTGCCCGCATGAAGGAAATCTCTGCGTCCGGAATTGCCAAGCATGAGCGTAGCACTGCCTTCCGGGGCCTGCACGAAGAACTGAAAGCCCACCTGATGGATGGTCTGGAAGAAGGTGTGGTGCTGGACGGTGAAACCTGGGGTGCTGCCAAAGAATATTTTGAAGACCTGCAGTACCATACCGTTCGTAACATGATTCTGGATGATGGTCGCCGTCTGGATGGCCGTCGCCTCGACGAAGTGCGCGGACTGGCTATGGAAACCGGTTATCTGCCTGGCCCGCACGGCTCGGCGCTCTTTACCCGTGGCGAAACCCAGTCGCTGACAACCGTTACCCTCGGCACTGACTCTGACGAAGTGCTGCTGGAAACAGCTGGTACCTCCGACTACCAGAAATTTTTCCTGCATTATAACTTCCCGCCGTTCTCGACTGGTGAAACCAAGCCACAACGGGGCCCGGGTCGCCGCGAAGTCGGTCACGGGAATCTGGCGAAGCGCTCTCTGGAGCAGATGATGCCGGATCCTAAAACCTATCCGTACACCGTACGCGTGGTCAGCGATATCCTCGAGTCCAATGGCTCTTCGTCGATGGCTACCGTTTGTGCCGGTTCACTGGCGATGATGGATGCCGGTGTGCCGTTCCCAAAACACGTTTCCGGAGTCGCGATGGGTCTGATTTCCCGCGCTGAAGACGGCAAATGGGCGGTACTGACCGACATTCTGGGTGATGAAGATCACCTGGGTGATATGGACTTTAAAGTGACCGGTACGCGGGACGGTATCTGCGGTATCCAGATGGATATCAAAGTAGATGGCCTGTCTATGGACGTGATGCGTTCGGCACTGGCGCAGGCCCGTGAAGGTCGTCTGCACATCCTCGACGCCATGTATGCCGCGATTCCGGAACATGCGAAAGAACTGAAGCCGCATACCCCACGCGTAGAGCAGATCGTGATTGATTCCGAGTACATCGGTGCAATCATCGGACCGGGTGGTAAGGTGATTCAGGAAATTCAACGGGAAACCAATACCAAAATTTCTGTTGAAGAAGCTGATCAAAAAGGCTATGTGAAAATCTTTGCGTCCGATAAGGGCAGCATCGACAAAGCGATGACCTGGATCAAAGGCATCGTAGCCGTTCCGGAAGTCGGAACCGATTACGAAGGCACGGTCAAAGGCATTCAGCCATTTGGCGCGTTTGTAGAATTTATGCCGGGTAAACAAGGTTTACTGCACATCTCGGAAGTAAGCTGGAACCGCCTCGACAGCCTCGAAGGCGTTCTGAAAGAAGGCGATAAGGTGAAGATCCGCCTGGTGGGTACTGATCCGAAGAGCGGTAAACTTCGTCTGAGCAAGAAGGTGCTGGAACCAAAGCCGGAAGGCTATGTAGAGCGCGAAGATCGCGGTCCACGCGAAGACCGTGGTCCACGTCCGGAACGCCCACGTGGTGAAGGCCGTGAGCGCCGCAGTGAAGACCGTGGCCCACGCCCGGAGCGCCGTGAAGGAGGTCCGCGTGAAGACCGTGCCCCACGTGAAGATCGCGGTCCACGCCCGGAGCGCCGTGAAGGGGGTCCGCGTGAAGATCGTGCCCCACGCGAAGACCGTGCACCCCGTCCGGAGCATCCGGCCAGCGCAGAAGCCAATCAAGAGTGGAACCCGGCGGCTCCAACGCCACCGGCGGATGCAACGCCGAATCAGGGTCCGGAGCCGACGCCTTCACAAGCCCAGACGGCTATGAATGAAGACTGGAGCCCGGCGACCCCGCCGACGCCACCAGTAGCAGATGATGACGATGATCTGAAACTGTGATGCGGATCCGGTTTTCCGGAAACTTTTAAAAAAGCCCCGATAGTTGAACTATCGGGGCTTTTTGGTAATTGCTGTCACTCAAGATCATTGAAGGGAATTCAATACCTGAGTCCTGTGCGGAAGGCCGTATTATTGTAGCGTTCCATTATTCTACCGTCCAGATGATTTTAAGAGGTGCCCTACTGTTGGTATTGTTTGGAATCGGGTTTTACCATTATTCGGATAACATTCCGTATTACATCAATGACACACAGGCCACAACACTGAATCGCGATGCTTCCGACATACCACCAGCTACTCCTTATCAAAAAAGGAATACACATCAGAACCATAAAATATATCTGATGGATTGGAGTTCCGGAATCATCGTTTTTTCCAGCACCCTTCTGCTTCTGGTACTTCTCACCAGAATTAAGTCCATCCGGGATTTAGGGAAGTTCACCACACTCTCCAGAAACGCAACCATCACATCTGCCAACATCGTTTGGCTGCTGATGATTCCGGGCACCTATTTCTATTATAGACATCGGGCGATCCGAGGAGATTATCCACCTTGGGCAGATACTATCATGATTCCCATATTCAGTCAGTCGATCACATATCTGGTGCTGATGATTCCATTGAATATCTTTCTGAATCTGATGACTAGGAATGCCCCCTTTCCGGTGAAGCTTTTCAACAGACCCACCCGGTACGATCGGATAGCTATCCTATGGGAACTATTTTTCGGATTCTTATTGGCGATTAACCTGTTCCTAATCTTCGAATGTGTACGGGATGGAGATCACGCTAGTATCCCGATAACGATGTTCTTCACATTCATCTTCCTGAGTTTACGGGCAGGCCGAATGGCCCTTTTAAACACACGTGAACAACCTTCTTTTCACTGATTTTTTTATTTCCTCTATTTTCTTCACCTCCCCACTCGGGTTCCGGAACTGGCTCAGCCAGCACCATAGCAATCAAGTATAAATGCATTGAGATTTGAAAAATGGTTACACAAAAAGACCTTTCCTTGCTTGCAGGCCACTTGTTTTGGATCAACCCGAATGAGCAGGTTCTATGGGTCGGACAACCTAACAAAAGTGCTTATGTAGCCAATGAATTCTGGGAATTATCAAGAGGTCTACTGTTTATTGGAGGTGCAATTGGTTTCATTATGTTGATTGGTAGTATTCTCAAAAAAGAGATCCTGTGGTTTGAAACCGGCTTTTTCTTTAGTATTGTGCTAGTAATGGGCGTGTATTCCGTTGTAAAGCGGCTCATTGAACGTAGAGCTACGGTTTATGTACTTACCGACAGCAGAGTCCTTATTTTTAAACGGTTCACTCAGTCTGACGTGATCTTTCTGGAAATTTCCGGTCTTGTTTCGCAGGAGCTGCAACGAACTTTTATTGACCGGAACTATTCTACCGGGACGTTGGCTTTCCACTCTGGAATCATCGATGACACAGATGATAAACCTAAAAAAGTATACGACTCCTTTCATTCTATTGATAAACCCAATGAAATCCTCAATTTGGTAGCGGAAGTCCAACGTTGTCTCTCCCAGCATAATCTTGATTCGGATTAATTCATTCCAGGCTCCCCATTTTTTCGCTTCTCCACTTAAAAGTTCCCTCTATGTCCACCAATTCCGTTTCCCTGCACCGCATCCTCAAAACGAGTCCCGAAAAAGTATTCCGCGCATTTACAGAAGCCAACGCTATGGCTTCGTGGCTACCGCCGTATGGCTTTGTCTGCGTTGTTCATGAGATGGACGCTCGCGTCGGTGGCGGCTATAAGGCGTCGTTTACCAACTTCTCCACCGGCAGCAGCCAGTCCTTTGGGGGGACTTTTCTGGAGGTTGAGTCCGGCGCGCGGCTGAAATACACCGACTCTTTTGACGCTCCTAATCTGCCGGGCCAGATAACGACAACCGTCTTGTTCCGGAAAGTGCGGGTAGGCACCGAGTTGATTATTACGCAGGAAGGCATTCCGGCAGCTATTCCGGCAGAGATGTGTTACCTCGGCTGGCAGGAATCGCTGGAAAAGCTGGCGGGGTTGGTAGAGCCTACTATTCCGGACATGGCATAAAGCATTCTTTTTTTCCGCTTTCTAAAATGGCTCCCATCTTTTTTGCTTCTCCGCTTGAGTTCCGGAACTGGCTGAACCAGCACCATGCTACCGAATCAGAACTGCTGGTTGGCTTTTATAAAGTCGGCAGTAAAAAGCCTACCCTGACCTGGTCAGAATCAGTCGACGAAGCGTTGTGCTTTGGATGGATCGACGGGGTGCGAACGTCAATAGATGCGGACCGGTACCAGATCCGGTTTACGCCCCGGAAAAAAGGCAGTATCTGGAGTCGGGTCAATATCCGGAAAGTAGCGCTGCTCACAGAACAGGGTCGTATGCAGCCGGCAGGAACAGCCGCTTTTGAAGCGCGACAGGACGCGAAATCAGAAGTGTATGCGTTTGAGCAGGAAACCGTCACGCTGACTCCGGAACAGGAAATGCAGTTTGCGGCTCATGAAGCGGCCTGGACGTATTTCAACGCACTGGCGCCTTCATACCGGAAAACGGCCATTCACTGGGTGACGACTGCCAAACAGGAAGCCACCCGACACAAACGATTGCTTCAAATTATTGCCGACAGCGAAAACGGAATCAACCGCTGGAAGGATACGAAGTACAAAAAGTAGTTTTCCGGGAACGGATGTTTTTTAGAACCTTTACCCATTCTTTTTTCTATTATGGCCGCCTTTGTATCTCAACACGAACACGACTCGCAGATCTCGGTGTACTTTAATATTGAAGCACCGGACGTACTGGCTGTAGGCCAACAGATGGAAGCGATTGCACCACAGGCGTACATGAACGGCTATAACTGGGACGCTTTTCTGACTCATTATTTACGGACGCAACACCCGTCTTTGCTTTCCGGCCTCGAAACGGATTCTGAAGCTGGTACGTATGTAGCGCTTTATAAGAAAACAAACGCTCTTAAAGCGGCTCAGCTGGTGGAAATCATCCAAGACCTGATCAGCCAACCCGATAAAATCTACGTTTTTTTGGAAGCGGAGGCAAACGATATCGAGTGGGATTAATTTCTGTCCACAAAGTCGCAAATACCTATGAAATGCGTTTTCCGGAAAGGAGAAAGAAGCTAATTTCAGCATCTTTAAGACACTATAATAGATGGGGTTTGGATTTGGATTGTTTGTAGTCTTCATTCTGCTCCCATTTACAGGGCTTCTTCTGATACTCTGGCTTGCTACCCGAAGAAAATTCTTTGGTCAGATCGTTGGATCACTGTGGTTGGCTGTAATTGGATTGATTGCTCTTTTATACGCCCTGCACTGGCTAACCGATAAAACGGAATTGGAGCAATCTGACTATTACGGGTCGTACGTTATTGACCGATCCTTCTTTCCAGGCAAACAGGCGGACTGGCAGTACAATCACTTCCGGTTTGAGATCAAATCCAACGATTCGATCTATTTCTACGTAACCGATCAGGCACAAGTCCGGCAAACGTACCAGGGCGCCATCAGCACCACCAGAAATTACATTTCTGCGCGGCTGAAGCTTCAAATGGAACAACCGTCCCACCATATCCTGCAAAGCGACCCGACTACTTATAGAAGCGCCTGGAGTTTTTACCTGGTTTTCAACTCTCCCCGGTTTAATAGCGTCTATTTTAAGAAAGGAACCTGGAAGCCGATCTCGAATTGAGGATGGCAGGGCATTATTTTTAAATCCTTCCGGAACAGTTTCGGAAAACGTCTTTTTCCGGAACCTCGTTTTTTCTTTTTTACCTTATGCGTCTGCTATCGACCCTTGCGTTTCTGTCTGTTTCTTCACCCTTGCTGGCTCAGGACACCTTAGCTCCGGCCAGCCTCCGGTACGATCATCCGGGGATTATCCAGCGCATTTTTATCGGTGGAAACTACCGAAACACCTGGGAAACGCCGGTACGGGTGCCGTTATTCAATCTCAAATCCACTAACGGTGGGTACACAGTGCGCAAGCTCGGCGGCGGACAGCAAACCAAGAGCCTGCAGATTGTAACGACCGACGATACCCGCATGGTGATCCGCACGATTGACAAGACCGTTGATAAGGCGATGGAAGCGCAGGGGATCAAAAGCAACTTCATCAAAAACATCACGCAAAGCATGATTTCGGCGGCACATCCGTATGGTGCACTGGCCGTTCCGCCGATTGCCAACGCGGTGGGCGTGGTGACCGCCGATCCGCAGCTGTATTACGTTCCTAAAAACGGCGTACCCGAATATGATACCATTTTTGCTAACCAGATGGTACTGCTGGAACAGAAACAACCGACGTTTGAAAAAGCTGATAAAACAGAAGACACCGAGAAGCTATACAAGGATCTGGCAAACGGCAAGCCTTTAAAAATAGATCTGACCATGATGTTGCAGGCCCGGCTGATCGATATGCTAATCGGCGATTGGGACCGTCATGGCGGGCAGTGGCAATGGGGCTACCGGAAAGGAACCGGTAAAAATGACTCTACCTACGTCTACCCGATTCCGGTCGATCATGACCAGGCGTTTTTCCATTCCAATGGCGTGCTGGTATCGCTGGTGCGGCCGTTTACCATGAAGCATCTGGTGGGCTATAAAGGCAATATGCGCCGGATCAAAAAGCTCAACCGTAAGGAATGGGATTTTGACAAGGCTTTTATCGGTCAGCTTCCGGAAGCGCAGTGGGAAAGCGGCATTCGCCGGTTCCAGCAACAGGTCACTGATAAGGTCTTGCACAGCGCCGTAAACCGGATGCCGGCAGAAGTTGTTGCCAGGCACGGTGACGAACTGTTTCAAAAGCTTCAGGGCCGCCGCAATACCTTGCTGCGCGATGGAATGCGGTACCATCATTTCCTGGAAAAGCGCCCACTCGCCGAGCTGTACAAAAAAGCAGAGAATGCCCGCGACGAAAAGGTGCCGGATGCAGGAGCCGAATAAGGCACTCTGAACGACAGCAAACAAAGGTTTTTTGCTGTTCCGGAAGATTTAGCTTCACCACTATCTTGCAACCTCTTCAATAGCATTTTTATGGCGATTCCATCCGTTGACCTGGCCGATTTCACCAGTGGCGATCCGGCCCGTAAAGCACAGTTTGTACAGCAGTTAGGGACCGCCTACGAAACGATTGGATTCGTGGCCGTCAAAAACCACGGACTCACGGATGCGCTGACGCAGAGTTTGTATGAGCAGACCGAAGCGTTTTTCCGTCTTTCCGCCGAACAGAAAAAGCAGTACGAAAAGCCCGAACTGGCCGGACAGCGGGGCTATACCTCCTTTGGCACCGAACATGCCAAAGGCAGCGATGCACCGGATCTGAAAGAGTTTTTCCAGTTTGGTCAGCGTCCGCAGGGAGCAGATGTCCAGGCAAACGACTATCCGGAAAATGTAGCGGTCGCAGAGCTTCCGCAATTCAATCAAACTTTTGAACAGGCGTACCGCAGCTTCGAGCAGACGGGCCGGTTACTGTTGCAGGCTATTGCGCTGTATCTCGGTCTGGACGGGCAGTATTTCGACAGTCGCATCGAGAACGGCAACTCGATTCTGCGCGCCATTCATTATCCGCCGATCACCCAGGAGCCAAAGTCCGCGATCCGTGCCGAGCAGCATGAAGACATCAATCTGATTACCCTGCTGATTGGCGCTTCTGCTGACGGACTCCAGATTCTGACCAAACAGGGCGACTGGGTGGGTGTCACGTCGCTGCCCGATCAGATTGTGGTGAATGTGGGCGATATGCTGCAACGGCTTACCAACAACCGGCTCAAAAGCACCACGCATCGGGTCGTCAACCCGCCCCGTGAAAAATGGGGCACCAGCCGGTATTCGATTCCGTTTTTCCTGCATCCCAAAAGCGCTGTGAGCCTGTGCTGCCTGGATAGTTGTGTGGATGAAGCGCACCCAAAAGCCTACGAAGACGCAACGGCCGGTGAATATCTCGACGAACGCCTGCGTGAGATTGGCCTGAAGAAGTGAGAACTGATTCCGGAACGAGCTGATAGATGGGATTCCGGAAGTCTATCCTTTTATCCAATAAAGAAGGGCTGCAACACTAGTGTTGCAGCCCTTCTTTTAGTACGATGTTAATATGCTATTGAATAGCACCCGCCCAGTTGCTTTGTAATTGTTGACTGCGCAGAAAATATTTCCCCAGCACATCAAATTCGATATTCAGGGCATCACCGGCCGCGAGTTCATTGAAGGTGGTATGCTCATAGGTATATGGAATGATGGTCACCGAAAACGCATCGGCCGTCACCTCAAAAACCGTCAGCGAAACACCGTTGAGGCAGACACTGCCTTTTTCAATCAGCAACGGACCAAAGGCTTCCGGAAACCGGAACCGGAACAACCAGCTACCGTTCACAGATTCTGCTTCGATGCAGGTACAAACGGCATCGACATGGCCCTGCACAAAATGACCATCGAGCCGGTCACCCAAACGAAGTCCCCGTTCCAGATTCAACGTCATGCCGACCATCCAGGTACCCAGGGTGGTTTTGGCCAACGTTTCGGCAACGGCCGTCACCTTGTATTGGCTTCCCTGAATATCGACTACCGTTAGGCAAACGCCATTGTGCGCTACCGACTGATCGATTTTAAGCTGACCTTCATACGTCGGTGCAGCTATCCAGAAATGACGACTGCTTCCTTCTTCGGTCACGGTAAGAACCTGACCGGTAGTTTCAATAATTCCTGTAAACATAGAAGTAAGTTACTGCCGGGTAGCGGTGCCGTAATGAACGCGGGTTCCGGTATCGGAGATCACTGTAAAGGCTATTCTTAGACCTACCGTATCCGCCAGATCACGCTGTAAAGAACCATTGATGGTATCGGCCGGCCGGCAGAAAAGTTGTCCTTTACCAACAGTGGTGTCCAGCAATGCCCGGAAACCGGTCCGTGGCGCCGTCAGCACCAGCGCCTGGCTGCAAAAACCAGTAAGGGTCACGCGGTTATTGCCGGTAGCAGCAATGGTCAGCAGGTATTGTTTGGTAGACGCAACACTGTCCAGCGATCCGTCTTCGCGGGTCACAGAATCGTTGAAGAGAAAATTCCCTTTAAAGAGATCTGCCGGATACACACAAACCGTATTATCCGGTTTACCCGGAAAATTCCAGTTATAATTCACCGCTTCCGGATCATTGCAATACCGGTTGGAGTCTAACCGGGGGTCCGTGACGTTGTATGTATTTTCGACCTGCTTACAGCTTCCCAGCCAGGTTGCCCCAGCCACCATCAGTCCTCCCAGCACAGCCATTTTCATAGGACTAAATCTACGAAAGGCTTTTAGAAGGAAGAGGTCATAGAGAACTTCATTCCGCTGAATGCCGGTTCGTAACGGCAGACCCCACCCGTACAATTGATGCCTTCTACCTGCTTCACATAAGCAGCGGTGAACCGGTGCGGGCCACGTGTGTAGGCACCGAAGAACTGATAAAAATGTTTGTTGTCTTTGATCGGGCTTTCGTTGGACGGACGGAGCAGGTACATATCCGACACCGCAATACTCCAGCGGGGAGCCACATTGTACTCGGCCAGCAAAAAGACCTGCGGCCCCAGATCGTAGTCGGTATGCATGTACTCTGCTTCAACACGCAGGGACTTCTTCTCATTAAAGCGATAGGTAATCTCTCCAAACGGGGTAAAGGCAAACATGTACTGAGCCGATGGATTGATCTGGTACACCGGCCGGTTGTATTCCAGATATTGGGCACCCAGCTGAATATTTACCGGCCCCAGATTACGCCATTCGATATCGCCATAGACTTCCCGGTACAGGCTTTGCCCTTCCAGCGTATTGATATGGGTATAGTTCAGCGTTACGGTCACATCGTCATTGGGAGCGATTAACCCATCGAGTCCCCAGGCCAGCTCAGACAGGTTCTGAGACGCCGGGCTATACCGGGCGAGCAGCCGCTGCGGGCGCAGCCGGGCGATCACCGGCTGCCAGTTCATCAGGCCGGCCAATAAAATCTCGTTGGGTGAGGTGCGCATCTCAAAATTCTGGGTGCGCTTAACGGAGCCGTTTACCGCAAAGCCTTTTTGGGCATAGCTCGCCGTTGCGTACAGCACATTGCCGTCCAAGTTTTGCAACGTACCATCCCGCTCAATGGCTTCTTCTGTTTTATAAGCTGCCTCGGTGTAAATCGACAACGAACCGGTTGTAAGCGTATTATACACCGAAGCGGCATACATGTTGTACTTCGGCACAAAGCGCTGCTCCAGCGGCAGGGCATTGATGTTGGCAGCAATCGACGTCATGGAGCTTTCATCCAGCGTCCGGTTCAGGATGCCGAAGCCGGGAGCCATATTTACTTTCTTGGCAATGGTAAAATCGCCTTCTGCATTCAAGGCTTTGATGACCGGATTGTACCGTGGAAACAAGGTCGTTCCGAACAAAGCGGTATTCTTCTGATTTCCCATCAGTCCTTTAATGGAAAAATGATCGCTGGGTTTGAACCGTACACTCAGGCCGGTCAGCGCATTATCGATCAGCAGTCCCCGGTCTTCGTACGCGCGGTACAGGATTCCGGAACCGATCTGATCGTAGATCGTACCGCCGGTTACCGTCAGTTCGCCAATGGTTTTGGTCAGCGTCATGGCACCAATGCCGATACCATTGTAAGACAGCTTGGGATTGTACAGGTTAGAGTTGTAAAATCCGTCGATGCGCAAAAAGGCTGAAAAATCTTCTTGGCTGTACCGCAGTGAAAGCCAGCTTTCCGAGCCGGTACGCTGATTGTCGTACTGCGGCGTTCCGCTGGCTGCAATCGTCGTGTCGCGGTTAAAGAAGTTGACGTTGGTTTGCAGGTCACCACTCAGGGTTCCTTGTGCAAAAGAAGTTATGGAAAAGGTCGTTAAACCTAAGGCGAGTAGTGCCTGTCTCATCAGATTGTTGTGCGTCCCAATTAAAACACCGAAATTAGGCCTTCCGTTTCGCGGATGCAAACGTTTTCCTAACGTCTTTCTATGAAAAAACTTTTTCTTGCCGCCGCCTGCTCGCTGGTCTCTGTAGCGGCAATGGCACAGTCTCAATCACTTCCGTCTACAACCGTCAAAGACATGTCGACCGGTAGCAAAGTAGCGTTCAATCAGGCATTCAAACCGGGACGGATCACGATGGTGAATTTCTGGGCCACCTGGTGCGTACCGTGCAAAAAAGAAATCAAAAACGTACGCGCCAAGCTTCCGGAATGGCGTAAGCAGGCCGATTTTGATTACATGACCGTTTCGATCGACGAAAGCCGGGCCGAAGGGCTGGTTCGCTCGTATGCCGTATCTCAGGGTTGGGATTTCCAGTACTTTATTGATCCCAACTCAGATCTGAAGCGTTCGCTGAATTTTCAGAATGTGCCTTTTACCATTGTGGTCGGCAAAGACGGTAAAGTAGCCTATATGCACAGTGGCTATGAAGAAGGCGGTGAAAACGAAGTCTTCGCCAAGATCCTGGAGCTTTCCAAATAAGAATTTTCCGTCCGGAATGAAACGGCTGCCCAAAAGTGCAGCCGTTTTTTTGTTCCATCCGTTCTCCCCAATTCGATCCCCTATTTTCGCAGTATGCAGCTGGCGTTTGAAACCGCACTGGCGTTTCGCGCCATCCGCAGCAATGGATTGCGCTCGGTCCTCACCGTACTGATTATCGCTATCGGCATTATGGCACTGGTCGGGATTCTGACGGCCTTTGAAATCCTCAAGACCAACGTAACCGAAAGCTTTAGCTCACTCGGTGCCAATACGTTTCAGATGACTCCGGAAGTTGTCAAAAAGAAAAAGCGTGGACGTGCGGCAACCGCCACTCCGGAAGCCAAACCGATTACGTATGAGCAGGCCATCACCTTCCGGAAACGCTTTTCAGCCAATGGGCAGGTCGGCATTTCGTTTGTGGCGGCCGGTGCCGCCGTGGCCCAGTACAATGGCGTTAAAACAAACCCCAATCTAAGCCTGACCGGTGTAGACGATCGCTATTTTGACCTCTCACACACCCGCCTCTCGGCCGGTCGCAGTTTTTCTGCGGCGGAGCTTTCCGGTGGCCGGTATGTCTGTGTCATCGGCTCGGCTGTAGCCCGGAAACTGCATCCTCAAAAACCGGCAGCCTTGCTGGAAGACGATCTGCTGATCAACAACATCCGGTACCGTGTGATCGGCATTGCCGATGAACAGGGCGGCAGTTTGCGGATGAATGCAGACAACCTGGTGTTAATTCCACTGGAGAATGCCCGGATGCTGTATGGCAATCCGCAAACCAATTACACACTCAACGTAGCGGTAAAAGACCCGGCGGCTAAAAGCGTTCTTTCCGAAGAGGCCGAAGGACTGATGCGCCAGCTCCGGGGACTGCGGCTGGACGAGGCGTCCAACTTCAGTATCAGCAGCAATGAAAGTATGATGAGTTCTTTGCTGGAGGTACTTGGCTATCTGCTGGGTGCCGCCGTCGTCGTTGCTGCCATTACGCTGTTGGGATCGGTCATCGGTCTGATGAATATTATGCTGGTTTCGGTAGCCGAGCGTACCCGAGAAATTGGCATCAGCAAAGCGCTGGGTGCCCGTGCAGCGACCATCCGCCGGCAGTTTTTGCTGGAGTCAATTCTCATCGGTTTGTTGGGTGGATTGCTGGGTGCGGTGCTGGGCGTGGCGGTGGGCAACCTGCTGGGACTGGCCTTCGACTCCGGTTTTATCGTGCCCTGGTTCTGGATGGGCACCGGCATTTTACTGTGTATTCTTGCGGGGGTGATTTCCGGAATTTATCCGGCCCTCAAAGCCTCCCGGCTCAATCCTATTACAGCACTGCGGTATGAATAAAGCACTGGTTTATAAATCCACCGGAAGCTGGTACAACCTTAAAGATGAGGCCGGCAATTTCCGGAAAGGCCGTATCAAAGGCCGCCTCAAAATAGACACCGATATTTCCTCGACCAATCCCATTGCGGTGGGCGATGAGGTAACGTTTCATCCGGAAGACAAAGAAGGCGAAGTCTACGCCATGATCGACGGGATCGAACCCCGCCGCAATTATATCGTACGGGTCTCGCCGCACAACCGGCATCAAAAACATATTGTTGCGTCCAACCTCGATCTGGCGGTACTGGTTGCTACGCTGGCTGCGCCGCGCACCTCGGTTGGCTTTATCGACCGTTTTTTGCTGACGGCCGAGATGTATCATATTCCGGCGGTGCTGGTCTTCAATAAAGCAGATGCAATTGAAGACCGCACGGGAGCCGAACGGATGGCCGACGCCTACCGGCAGGCCGGCTACCAGGTACTGTTTACCAATGCATTTGAAGGCGATTCTCTGCAGGAACTGAAAACCTTGTTGCAGGACAAGACCGCCTTATTCAGCGGGCACAGCGGTGTGGGTAAAAGCACGCTCATCAACGGCTTGATGCCCGATCTGGCGTTGCGTACCGGTGCCGTATCCGATTTCAGCGGCAAAGGCCAGCATACTACCACCTTTGCGGAGATGTTTGACACGCCCTTTGACAGTCGCATCATTGATACGCCGGGCGTAAAAGAGTTTGGATTGATCGACGTGGACAAGTGGGAACTGGCACATTATTTTCCGGAACTGCGCCGGGCGATGGACGGTTGCCGGTACAACAACTGCCTGCACATCGCCGAGCCAGACTGTGCGGTACGGGACCAGGTTGAAGCTGGTTTGATTCCGATGGAGCGATATGTTTCGTACCGGACGATTCTGGATGATCTGGGCAACCATCAACGGCGATAGCATCTTACTGGCACCCTGTTTTCAGGGTCCGGAAACCTAGCCTTGATTGGTCCGATATGCAGGAGACCGTTCAAGGCCCGATTCTTTCTTCTACAACCTTTTATTTATGATTCTTTACAACGTAACCGTTCAGACCGAGCCTGAAATTGAGCAGGACTGGATTCAGTGGATGCAGCAGGAACACATTCCGGAACTGCTGGCTACGGGCCTGTTTACCGAAGCCCGGCTGTGCCGGCTGACCCAGCAGCCGGAAGACTCGGCACCCACATATGCAGCCCAGTATTTTTTTCCGGACCAGACCTCGTACGATACCTACCTCGATACCTACGCGCCGGCGATGCGACAGAAAGGAATCGACCGGTTTGGCAGCCGTTTTGTAGCCTTCCGGACGGTTTTGGAGGTTCTTTCCGTGCATCCATAGAACTCCGGAACGGACCAATCGCCTGAAACCCGCGCCAAATGGGCATTTCTTCAAAAAAATTTCCGGAAAAACCCTTTGATGATATTGGTTGGTCGCTATATTTGTTCCTACCGAACGCTCATTTCTCATTTAACCCCCTCTAATTAATCCGTTCTTTATGAACAAGACCGAACTCATCGACCACATTGCTGAAACCGCCGGCATCACCAAAGGCCAGGCCAATGCAGCTATGGACGCGTTCACCGATGGCATCACTTCTGCTCTCAAAAAAGGCGACAGTGTAACACTGGTAGGTTTTGGTACCTTCTCCGTATCTGAGCGTAGCGCCCGTACCGGCCGCAACCCGCAAACCGGCGAAGCGATCAAAATCAAAGCACGCAAAGTAGCTAAGTTCAAGGCTGGCAAAGGCTTCTCTACAGCTGTTTCCGGTGAGAAAGCACCTGCTGCCAAAAAAGCTGCTGCACCTGCTGCCGCTGCTAAGAAAGCACCTGCTGCCAAGAAAAAATAACCTCTTTTCTGCCCGAGTTTAGAAAGCAGCAACGCCATCTCGTTGCTGCTTCTTTACTTTTGCAGCTTTCAACATCTTTTTTAATTCTAAAATCATCCTCTCATGGGTCGTGGAGACAAGCGCACCAAGCGCGGCAAAATTACAATGGGTTCTTTCGGCAAAGTGCGTCCTGCACGTGCTTCCAAAATAGCTGGTACTACCAAGCCTGCTGAAAAGAAAGCCTAAGCATTATTGGAGGCAGCTTCGCTGCCCGGATGCTTAAGAGAGACTATTCCGGTTCCGGAATAGTCTCTCTTTTGTTTAGCGCCCTACGCTACTGAAGGGATCCGGTTGGCAGAATAACGCTAAAATGCGGTCTGGCAGAGTTTCAAAAGCGTTGGTTCTTAAATTCTTTCTGGAAGGCAGTCGGGCAGCTTACTTTTGTGACGGTATTAAAACCGCTTTCTCTTGCTCTCTGCGCTTCAACACAAACACCAAAAACTGGCCGTAATCGGTCTCGGATATGTAGGCCTGCCTATTGCACTGGCATTTGCACGTCAGCTCCGGGTGATCGGCTTTGATATTAATGAGCAGCGGGTCGCACAGATGCGGCAGGGTATTGACCCCAGCAACGAGCTGGATAAGACTGCCTTTGATGGCTGTGACATTCACTTCACAACATCGCTGGACGAGCTCAAGGAAGCCACTTTTTTTATTGTAGCCGTACCCACACCGGTAGACGAGCATAACGTGCCCGACCTGACGCCGGTCCTCAAAGCCAGCGAAACCATCGGTAAGGTGGTGAAGAAAGGTGATTGTGTGGTTTTTGAAAGTACCGTTTACCCAGGCTGTACCGAGGAAGACTGCCTGCCGGTTATCGAGCGGATTTCCGGACTGAAGGCCGGTACCGACTTCACCTATGGCTATTCGCCCGAGCGCATCAATCCGGGCGATAAAGTACACACCCTGGAAAACGTTGTGAAAGTAGTCAGCGGCAACAATGCCGAGACGCTGGAACTCGTGGCGGGCGTGTATGAACTGGTGATTACAGCCGGCGTGCACCGGGCCTCCAGCGTGAAAGTGGCCGAGGCCGCTAAAATCATTGAAAACACCCAGCGGGATCTCAACATTGCGCTGATGAACGAACTGTCGATCATTTTCGACCGGATGGACATCAACACCTACGAAGTACTGGAAGCCGCCGGTACGAAGTGGAACTTTTTGAAGTTTTTCCCGGGTCTGGTTGGCGGACACTGCATTGGTGTAGATCCGTATTATCTCACGTATAAATCCGCACAACTGGGCTACAGCAGCCGCGTCATTCTGGCTGGTCGCGTGATCAACGATGAGATGGCAGCCTGGGTTGCTAAAAAAACAGTGCAGGCCATTATCCGGAACGGCAGTAATGTATCCCAGGCCAAGGTGTTGATTCTGGGTGCTACGTTTAAAGAAAACGTAACCGATATCCGGAACTCCAAGGTAGCCGATGTGGTACGTGAATTGAAAGGCTACAGCGTAGAGGTGGATGTGGTGGACCCGCACGCCGATAGTGAAGAGCTCCGGCACGAATACGGGTTTGGGTTGGTTCCGGAAGCTGGCACCGACTACGACGCCGTGATTGTAGCGGTGGCCCACCAGGAGTTTGCCGCGTATGACGATGCATATTTCGCGGGACTCACCAAGCCTGGTGCCATCATTGCCGACCTGAAAGGCGCGTATCGCGGAGCCATTACCAGCCGTACCTACTGGAGCCTGTAACAAGGTCTGGTACGCATTCGACTCGCAGGTTTCTTATTCTCCCCACTCTTACTTTTTTTGCTGTGCATACATTTCACGACGGTTCGCTTTCCGGAAAATCCTTTTTGGTCACCGGTGGTGCCGGTTTTATCGGTTCGCATATCGTAGCCTATCTGTTGCATCACGGTGCCCGTAAAGTGCGGGTGCTCGACAATTTACTAACTGGCCTGCAAAGCAATGTCGATCTGTTTAAAGACCATCTGGCTTACGAATTTATGCTGGGCGATATCCGTTCAGAAAGCGATTGTGAAAGAGCGCTGGAAGGCATCGACCATGTCAGTCACCAGGCAGCGCTGGGCTCCGTGCCCCGCTCGGTGAAAGACCCGGTGACGAGCAACGATATCAATGTAGGCGGTACCCTGATGGTGTTTGAAAAGGCGCGTCAGGCCGGAGTGAAGTCGCTGGTCTATGCTTCTTCGAGTAGTGTGTATGGCGATGAGCCCAACCTGCCCAAGCGTGAGGAGCGTGTGGGAAATCCCCTTTCGCCTTATGCCGTAACGAAGAAAACCAATGAGCTGTATGCCGACGTGTACTTTAAGCTGCATGGGATGAAGCTGCTGGGATTCCGGTATTTTAATGTCTTTGGTCCGCGTCAGGATCCGAACGGTCCGTATGCTGCGGTGATTCCGCTGTTTGTAAGTGGCATTCTGCAAAAGACGCCGGTGTATATCAACGGCGATGGTGAGCAGAACCGTGACTTCACGTATGTAGACAACGCCGTACAGGCCAACGTCCGGGGCATGCTGACTCAAAACGAAGCCGCTTATGGCAAGGTGTACAACATTGCTGTAGGGGAAAACTTCACGGTCAATTTCCTGTTCGAGTCGATCCGGGAGCAGCTGGGCGAAGATCATGCGCCGACCTATCGTGAGCCCCGCGCCGGAGATATTCAGGCGTCCCTGGCGGATATTTCATTGGCGCAGCAACTGCTGGGCTATCAGCCGACCGACCGCTTCCTGGATGGATTGACCAAAACGGTCGATTATTTCCGGAACCGGTGAGGCCAAGAACAAAAGTAAAAATCCAGAAAGAGAGCGCTTCCAGTCTTGAAAGCGCTCTCTTTCTGTAACAGCAGTTGTTCAACTCTGTCCGGAATTAGCGTTTGGTACCCAGCAGTTTCCGGTAGTAGCCGTCCATATCGCGTACCAGACGCTGGTAGGAAAACCGCTGGATGACGGCGTCCCGTCCTTGCTGCCCCATCGACTGCCGCAGTGCTGCATCATTGACCAAGCGGGTCACGGCGACGGCAAAAGCAGGCACATCATCGCGGGGCACCACATACCCGGTTACGCCATCTTCAATAATATCGGCTACGCCACCTACGTTGGTACACACCACCGGTTTGCTGGTGGCCTGTGCTTCGATCATTGATACTGGTGTGCCTTCGTTGTGGGAAGTGAGCACCACAATATCGGAGGCGTTGAAGACCCGGTCGACTTCGGTAGACCAGGAAATGCAGGTCGCCTGCGCCGGAGTACCGGTTTCCGGAAAATAGCTGTAGGCAATGCCGGCGTTCCGGAACCCTTCTTCCATTGCCAGCCGGCTGTCGCCATCGCCTACAATCAGGAAACGCAGCTTCGGGTTGGCGGTACGGGCCATGACTTCAGCCGCCATTTTTACAAACAGCAGATGGTTTTTGACCGGCACGATGCGGCCCACAATGGTGATGAGCAGTTCATCTTCGGCAAATCCAAACTGGTTCCGGAAGCTGTGCCGCTTGGAAGCCCCATCCCGCCCGAAGGCATCGAGATCCAGTCCCAGCGGAATCACTTCAATTTTATCGGACGGACAGATTCGGTAGGTATCCGCCAGTTCTTTTTTCTGGATGTCGCTGATGGCGATGATTCCGGACGATTTTCGGGCCAGGTAGCGTTCTGTTTCCACGAAGAAGCGTGTTTTGGCTTTTCCAAAATACGAGTGGAACACATGTCCATGGAAGGTATGGACGACGACCGGCACGTTGCAGGCATGTGCTGCCAGCCGTCCCAGGGCACCGCTTTTGGCGGCATGGGTATGCACCACATCCGGCTTGAACTCCTGAATCAGGTTTTTGAGTTTGAGGTAGGCTTTCCGGTCTTCTGAGACATTGATTGCCCGCTTCATTTCACTGATGACAACCGGTGTAATGCCCAGGCGCTGGGTGAGGTGATCCGCTTCCTGTTCATGATCATCCTTCCCACCAATAACCAGCTGGGTTTCCCAGTCGGGAGCCATGTACTTGGTAAGGTAAGTGGCATTTAGTGCCGGTCCGCCAATAATAAGGCGGTTGAGGATGCGCAGCACACGGGGCATGTTAAGACTGTATTTTTCCGGAGAGAGAAGAGAGAAAGAGAAGCCAACACTTCAGACTGCAAGGTATTTTTTCCACCAGTACTGAAACACAATCAGTGCCCAGATCGTCGCATGACTGTCTTCGGGATTGGAACTACGCATTTTAGCTTTCAGGGCTTCTATGGCCTGTGGATCGAAGATGCCTTGTTCGGATACGAACCGGTGACTCAGTAAATCCTCATTGATCAACGGCCAGAGTTCATTCCGGAACCAGCCCAGCAGCGGGATTTCAAAGCCCTGCTTGGGACGGTTGTAAATCTCTTCCGGAAGCAGCTTCCGGAAGGCATCCTGTACGATTCGTTTTTTGAGGGTGCCGCTGATTTTATACTCGGCCGGCAATCCAAAGGCAAAATCGACCACATCATGATCGAGGAATGGGCTTCGGACTTCCAGGCTATTGGCCATACTCATCAGATCCACTTTCACCAGCATATCGCTTTGGAGCACCAGGCTCATATCGGTGAGCAGAATCTCATTGTAATCGTCGGTCTGAATAGGTGCCAGTGCGCCTGCTTTGATCTGTCCGAAGAACGCTGTATCCAGTTGCTGCCGGGTGCTTTTGGACAGCAGGTTTTTCACCTGTTCCGGACCCGCGAGCGATGCCCAGCGCCAGTAGCGTTCGGCTGTGCCCAACCGGGCACCTTCTGCAAACCGGTGCAGTTGCCGGAAGGTATTGGTCAGCTTGCTGTTGCGGCTTTTAGGCAGCATCTTCCACAGCGGCGCACCCATTTTGGCAACCGTGTTTTTGAGCGACTGCTGCCGGATGCGGTACTCGGCGCCATGCTTGTTGTAACCAGCAAAAACTTCGTCGCCACCGTCACCACTTAAGGCTACCGTCACATGCTGGCGGGTGTTCTTACACAGGATATACACCGGCAGGGCCGAAGAGTCGGCAAATGGTTCGTCCAGATAATCCAGCACTCCGTAAAGGTGCTCCAGGAAATCGTCGTTGGACAGCGAGAAGACGGTGTGATTGGTCTGGTACTTATCCGCGACCAGTTTGGCATACGCCGTTTCGTCAAAAAAAGGATTGTTCTTATAGCCAATCGAAAACGTAGACAGGTTTTTGGTGTGACGCGAGGCCAGCGCCACGACCACTGATGAATCGATGCCGCCACTCAGGAACGCGCCCAGCGGCACATCGGAGATCAGCCGTTGCTGAACGGCGGCGTCCATTTTCTCTACCAGTACCTTTTGGGCATCTTCGTAGGTATACTGATTATACTGTTCCGGAGCGGTGTGTAGTTCATACCAGGGTTGCTCGGTTCCGGAACCGTCCGAGTCCAGCTTCATCCAGTGGCCGGGAGCCAGTTTGCGAACGCCTTCAATCATGCTCCAGGGCTGCGCCACATAATTCAGCTGCAGGTATTGATACAGCACAGTCGCATCGAGCTTGCGCGGAACACCCCAGGCCAGCAGCGACTTCATTTCAGACGCAAAGGCGCAGTATGCATCGGTACGATGATACAACAGTGGTTTTTTACCGTACCGGTCCCGGGCCAGCAATAAGGTTTTCTCCGTCTTGTCGTAGAGTGCAAAGGCAAAAAATCCACTCAGCCAGGGCAGGCACGCGGTTCCATATTGAATAAGCAGGTACAACAGCACCTCGGTATCGGAGTGCGATTTAGGTCCGCCGATGCGGCTCCAGGTGTCGTGCAGGTATTGTTTCGAGAGGGCTTCGAAGTTGAAGATCTCCCCGTTGAACACCAGTACATATCTGCCGGAAGCATCTTCCATGGGCTGGCTGCCACAGGATGAGGTATCCAGGATGGAAAGGCGGCGGTGCCCCAGAGCCGTTTGGTGATCAGTAAACGTACTTCCGCTGTCGGGGCCCCGCAGGATCAACCGTTCGGTTGCCTCCCCGATATATTGAAGCCGGTGTGCTTCCTGTTGCTTAAAAAGAAAAAGGCCGGTGATACCGCACATAATTTCGGGAAGGAAAGTTGGGAGAACAGGTCTTCCGGAAGATATACCGGTACTGGACCTTCTTTGCGGGTGCAAGCTAAGCATTTATCGGCGGGGGATTAACGGCCGGGTTCACCCTGTACAGATTGCTGGTAATGCCCACTATTTCCCGGAGTCCAATGCCAGCCGAAAACTGTACTACCGGCATTGCGAATGGCCGACCTATCTTTGCGCACCTTTCTTACCCTTTCTTTATGCAACTTACGATAGTAGGCACCGGATATGTAGGCCTCGTAAGCGGCGTCTGCTTTGCCGAAATGGGCAACGACGTTGTTTGTGTGGATATCAACGAAGAGAAAATTAAAAGTCTCCGCTCCGGAAAATCCCCGATTTATGAGCCTGGTCTTGACCTGCTGCTGGAACGCAATATCAAGGAAGGCCGGATCACCTTTACCACTTCATTAGAGGAAGGCATCCGGAATACGCAGGTCATTTTTCTGGCATTGCCAACGCCTCCCGGGAAAGGCGGTGAAGCGGATCTGCAATACGTATTGGATGCAGCCCGTGATCTCAGCAACATGCTGAAGACGTATACTGTGATCGTCAATAAAAGTACCGTTCCCGTTGGAACGGCCGAGAAGGTATCAGCAGCCCTCGCTGAGAACCTTTCGACCGACTTATTCGATGTGGTGTCCAACCCGGAATTTTTGCGTGAAGGCGTAGCGATTGAAGATTTTCTGAAGCCGGATCGTGTCGTGATTGGTACGCAGTCGGAGAAAGCGCGCAAAATCATGGAAGAGCTGTACACACCGTTTGTACGACAAGGCAACCCCATCCATTTTATGGATGAGCGTTCTTCGGAAATGACCAAATATGCCGCTAATGCGTATCTGGCCATGCGTATTTCGTTTATGAACGAGATGGCAAATCTCTGTGAACGTGCCGGTGCCAATGTAGATGCAGTCCGGACCGGTATGGGTTCAGACAGCCGGATCGGTAAGCGGTTTTTGTTTCCAGGCGTGGGCTATGGTGGCTCCTGCTTTCCCAAAGATGTACAGGCCCTGGCTCAGACGGCAGCCGAGCACGACTACGACTTCCGGATTGTGAAGACTGTAATGGCTGTTAATGACCGGCAGAAAACGATGCTGGGTGCTAAAGTAAAAAAATACTACGGAGCGGATCTTTCCGGAAAAACTTTTGCCGTTTGGGGACTGGCTTTTAAGCCTGAAACCGATGACATCCGTGAGGCACCCGCGCTGGAACTCATTAAAGAGCTGCTGGAAGCGGGCGCTACCGTGCGCACTTATGATCCGGAAGCTATGGAGAATGTGAAAGCACAGTTGGGTACCAATGGCATCCACTATGCTGCAGATCAGTACGATGCCCTTCAGGGTACTGACGCACTGATTATTGTCACTGAATGGGCGGAGTTCCGGAACCCACGCTTTGAGCAGATGTTGGACGCACTACGCGAACCGGTTGTGTTTGACGGCCGCAACGTATATAGCCTGTCTAAAATGGAAGAGCTGGGCTTTTATTATGAAAGTATGGGCCGCCCGACCCTGCAACGCGCCTAGTTTTTTCACCTTGTCTTTTTCTTACGAAGCATGTCTAAACGAATTTTGATTACCGGCGCTGCCGGATTTCTGGGGTCCCATCTCTGCGACCGTTTTCTAGCCGAAGGCCACGAAGTGATCGGTATGGACAATCTGCTTACCGGCCACCTCCGGAATATTGAGCATTTATTTGCCAAAAAGGAGTTTACCTTTTATCACCACGATGTTTCCAAGTACGTACACGTACCAGGACCCATTGACTACATTCTGCACTTTGCATCGCCGGCATCGCCGATTGATTACCTGAAGATGCCGATCCAGACGCTGAAAGTCAGTTCGCTGGGTACGCACAATCTGCTTGGTTTGGCTAAGGCCAAAGGCGCTCGCATGTTAGTGGCATCCACGTCTGAAGTCTATGGCGATCCGTTAGTACATCCGCAGCCAGAAGAATATTGGGGCAACGTGAATCCGATTGGGCCACGTGGGGTCTATGATGAGGCCAAACGATTCATGGAAAGCATTACCATGGCCTACCATAACTTTCATGGAGTAGAAACGCGCATTATTCGCATCTTCAACACCTATGGTCCGCGAATGCGACTGGATGATGGCCGTGCATTGCCTACGTTTGTGAATCAGGCTCTACATGGGGAGGATATTACTGTATTCGGGGATGGTAGCCAAACCCGTTCGTTTTGCTATGTGGATGATCTTGTTGAAGGTATTTACCGGCTGTTGCTTTCAGACTATCATCTGCCGGTCAACATTGGCAATCCGGTAGAGATTACGCTTCAGGATTTTGCTGAAGAAGTATTAAAACTTACGGGAGCCAACGTGAAGATCGTTTACCGGCCTTTACCACAGGATGATCCCAAACAGCGGAAGCCAGATATTACTAAGGCTAAGGAACTGCTGGGTTGGGAACCTAAGGTGGATCGAAGCGAAGGCCTTAAGCGTACGCTGGAGTATTTCCGGAAACATCTGGAAGAGGTATCGGCTGCTGAAGCCTGACCCTTGTCATTATGTGGATAACTTTTATAGACTATCTACTGTTGCCTTTCTATCTGGCAATTGTTTATATTATCGCGGTTCGTTTCCGGGATCGGCACTATCCGCCCGGCCACTCTTGGCGCCCTTACTTTTTACCTGGCTTAACAGTTAAAATTGGGGGCGCCCTTTTTATTGGGCTTATTTATCAATATTACTATGGATATGGTGATACCCGATATTACTTTATCCAGTCACAGGCTCTAAACAGTGCATTTCTGGACTCGCCTTGGAAATGGCTGAATCTAGTGTTGCATATTCCGGAAGGATTTGAAGGGGAGTATATTATGTACACCTCTCAACTCTTCTGGTATTCGACGCTTAACAATTTCATGGTGGTGATTATCGCAGCTGTTTTCGGGATGCTGACATTTTCCACCTATTTACCCACTTCAGTTCTGTTTGCAGTAGTTTCCTTTACCGGAATCTGGGCGCTGTTTCGCACCTTTGCCAAGTTATATCCACATCTTACGCCCCAGGTAGCGCTGGCCATGCTTTTTATCCCCAGCACCTTTATCTGGGGCTCCGGCATTTTTAAGGATACCATTTGTATGTTTGGAATGGGCTGGATGGTCAATGGTGTCTTCACCCTGCTCATTCAGCGACGGCTAAGGCGATTCGACCTTATTATGCTGATTTTAGGCACTTGGCTGATCGCAATAATCAAAATCTACATCCTGTTGGCGTTCTTACCCGCTATTGGTCTTTGGTTGGTATTCAGCTATTCACACAAGATCCGGAATGGTCTCATCAGGAGTGGACTGAAGCTGGCGTTGATCCCAATTACACTTTTAGGGTTTTATGCGCTTTCCGGAGTGTTTGCCGCCGAGCTAGGAGGCTATTCTCTGGAGCGGATTGAGGCTACGGCCACGCTGACTCAGGAGTACATTGTTCAATCATCCGGAGAGCAAGGTGCCTCCTATAGTATTGGTGAAATCAGTTTTACGCCTTTGGGCATTATCCGGACGTTTCCTGCAGCGGTAAATGTCTCATTATACCGCCCTTATATATGGGAGGTGCGAAAGCCCATCCAGTTTCTGAATGCTATTGAAACACTTTTGTTTTTGTTGCTGACCCTCAAGATTCTGTTTAAGATCGGGCCGGTGCGGGCGTGGAAGGCTATTCAGGAGGATCCAAACATTCAGTTCTGTCTAGCTTTCACGATTATCTTCGGCTTTGCTGTGGGACTTACTTCCGGAAACTTTGGGACACTTTCCCGATACCGAATTCCCTGCCTTCCGCTTTTTGCCCTTAGTCTGGTTCTGATCTATTACCGGTATACGGACCCGGCCAAAAAGCTGCTTTCGTTTCGCTGATATCACCTCAGGTGGTATCAGCGAAACAAAGAGAGGAATACCGGTGCATACGCAGCCAGACTGTATGCCTCTTCAACCTTTAAGCGGCCGGCCTGCCCCATGCGTTGGCGCAGGTATACTTCTTCCAGCAACGTCCGAAGTGCATTTTTCCAGGATTGCGGAGTGGCGGCCAGAAAACCATTTATGCCCTCTTCGATAATCACCGTATTAACGCCTACGGGTGAAGCTACCGCCGGAATGCCCAGGGCCAAGTACTGAATGAGTTTGAATCCGCATTTGCCTTCGCTCCACGAATCTGACGCAAGTGGCATTACCCCAATATGAATGGCCAGCAGATCGTCGATTTCAGTTTGTGGACTCCACGGGATAAAAACCCAGTCTTGCAGCGGTAGACTAGGCTTTTTATCCGCAATGACTACAAAGGTGAACGGAATCTCAGCTTGCAGTTCCTGCAATACCGGCATGATGGCATCCAGATACGGCAATGTAGAATGGCTTCCCGTCCACCCAACCGTGACCGTTCCGGAAGTTGTATTTTGAAGCCGGTTATACCGATGCGTTGTATCGACAACGGTTGGTATTTTGACAACACTTCCGGACATATTGTGCTGCCGGGCATAGGCACACAGAAAATCATTCCCACCAACTACGGTATGAGCGTAGCTACAGATGCGTCCGATCTTCCAGAATGCTTTCAGGCGTCGGGCCAGTTGGTTGTTCGCAGATACATTCGGAATCCAGATGGCATCATCGAAATCGTAAATGAGCTTTTTCCGGAACACCTTTGACAGGAGCCATTCAAATACGGGTGGCCCCAACGGTGCAGCCTCACGGTGTACGAAGATGACCCGGTAACGGGGCGCTACCAGCAGAGTGGTATAAAGCCGCTTTAAAAATCCTTTGATCACCGCCCAGCCTTTCTGCACCATAGCACCTTTGCGGTAGAGCACCTGCCAGCCGGCGGCATCAAAAAACGGCGCACATTTCCAGTGCAGACCGGCAGCTTCGAGCACCGGGAAGTAGGCTTCTACGCGAAAGCGCTGGGAAGGAGCTACCTGTACCGGATACGGTAGTAAAAATAAGATGTCGCGTTTGGTATGAGCCACGTTCCGATATTTTTTTGCGCAATGAGGACGTTTGTTAATAGTCTTTCCGTCTCTCCCGGCCTGTCAGTTACGATGCAGAGGTAGTTTGTGTTTGCACTGCATCGTTGAATTGGTTCAGCCGGTCAGTATAATGGCTGTAGGTATAATGTTGCCGGATCCAGTTGGCAGTGCCGGCAAACTGTGCACATTTTTCTTCGTACAACGTGTAGGCTTCATAGAGATTCCGGAACAGATCGGCTACGTCTGAAGGCTGAAACAGCATAGACAATTGCTGAGGTGTGTTCAATTCCTGGACGGAAGTAAAAGAGCCATTGATAACCAGTTTACCAGTTGCCAGTGCATCAGGGTATTTGATATGGACGATATATTGCGAAAACGGATTGTCACGGTCGGGACAAACAATTACCTGTGCTTGGTTGTAGTAGGCAGACAGAGTGGCATAGGGAACCGGATTCAGAAAAACAATAGCGGCTTTGGAACTATAGGATTCGGCCCGTGCTTCACAACCAGCCCGATGCGACCCATCCCCGATCAATACCAGCCGAACATTTTTAAACCGGGTGTACAGTTGGTCAAAAGCAGCCATCAGATCTTCCACACCCGCTGTAGCCTTATAAGTACCGACGAATAAAAACGTGAACGTACCGGATACAGTGCCCAAAGCCTTCATAGCGTCTGCCAGTAGTTGTGGAGACGGCTGCTTCGCAAGCGAAAAAGCATCCAGTAAATACGGCAACACAATCTTCTGCGTATCTGTAAGTTGATAGCGCTGTACGAAGTAGTGCTGCATGGTGAGGCTTCCAAATATGAGTCCATCAGCATTCTGAAACACTTTCCGGTCTAGCCGGTCGGCCAACCATTCTTTGACTCGAAAAACCAGTTTCCGGAATGGTTTCGTGGCTTGATAACGGCTGTTCTGAAACTCGATGGCGGCCATGCCATGGACATCATTGACATAGCCTGCCACTTGACCCGTTTTTGCCAGAAAATAACCGATTGTATTGTCGAGATAATCGAAGAAAAAAATTCGTTGTCCTGTGGCACCACACGCCCGCAAGGCCATTTGAGCTTTTTGGGAAAGCCGGCGAAAAAAAAAGGAGACTACCGGCACTGGTAACAGGCTAAGCAATCCCTGCAACCAGCGCTTTCCTTTAAAGTGGTACTCGAGATTTATATGCCGGACTGCTGGATGAAACGCATCAAGTCGAACCGCATTGGAGATGAGCGTTACCGGATAGCCTGCTGCGGCCAAAGCATTCACAACGCCGTAAATGCGTAGCGTTTCCCCAACATCTGTTTGGAACGAGCGCAGTGAAAAAAAGACAAACGGATGCACCATCAGCGTAGAAGAGAGAGCCTTCAAAAAGATCCTCCGGAGATTCCGGAGGCCTCTTTAAGCCAATGAGGCGAAAAAGGTTTTAATAGCAGCCACAATCTTATCAATATCGGCCTCTGTAAGATTTTGATGCAGCGGAATATTAAGTGTAGTCGCATTGACCCACTCGGCATTTGGCAGCTGTACACCTGCATTGTAGCGGGCTACCAGATGAAGCGGAAAATACCGGAACGTAGTGTAGATTCCTTCCGAAGATAGATAGTGCGCCAACGCATCCCGCTGGTCGGGAGCCATCTGCAACCAGTAAAAGTAATAAGAGCTTTCACAGCCGGGAAGTGGCTCTGGTGGCAGCGTCAACGCGCTTACGTCTGCCAACGCCTGCTGGTAATAGGCCCAGATGCGCTTACGGGTCTCAATAAAGCCGGAAAGCCGCTGGAGTTGCACCCGGCCAATAGCCGCCGCTATATCATTCGATATAAAGCGCCCGGAGAGATGATCCAGTTCATACTCCCACCATTTGGCCCGGTTAGCTGCCATGGCATCTTTTCCGGAAACTGTTTGTCCGGAAAGGCCTAAAAACCGGTGCGATCTGGCGATGTCTGTATGCACAGGATTGCGCAGATACAAGGCGCCGCCATCCCCCATACTCAGGATTTTCATGGCATCAAAGCTCCAGACCGCAGCAGCTCCAAAAGTACCGCAGGGCTGTCCGTCATAAGTGGAACTGACCGAGTTGGCACTGTCTTCAAAAAGAGCAATCTCCGGTCCACAGGCATCGATAATCTCGGCCATTGGAGCAGGATGTCCGCCGTAATGAAGAATAATTACAACTTTTGTCTGTGGCGTTTTGAGCCGGCTGATTTCTTCCGGAAGAATGTTCAGCGTATGTTGGTCCACATCTGCAAAAACGGCTGTAGCGCCCAATTCCAGGACAGCACTTGCACAGGCCACAAAGTTGACGGTAGCAATAATCACCTCATCGCCAGGACCTACTCCAAGCGTTTTCAGTCCTACATAGATAGCCGCCGTACAACTGTTGAGTAAGAGCACGTTATGGGCAGGTACCCGCAGATGTCGGGCAAACGCTTCTTCAAAAAGGCTGCATTCTTTTCCGGCACCCAACCAGCGAGAAGCGAAAACACCTTCCAAAGCATGATGCTCTTCTTTGCCGAGTGAATTGGAAAATATTGAAATCATTCAGGTCTGGTCATTAGGCCGTATAAACGTATGGGTGGTCGAGGTCTGGGTTGTGCAACCCCTTCGCAAGATTTAGAAATAGAATTTCCGGACTGCAGGCCGGTTAGCCCTGATCGTTGTTATAAATCATTCCATACACGTTCCGGACCTGGTCAAAGGAACGTTCCCGGATAGCATAGGCCCGAATGTGCGCCCGGTTTTGGGACCGTTGCTGGAGCTGCCTATCTAGTTGAGCAATTTTGGCTTCCGGATGCACCAGATCGTCTTCGGTCAGCACCACACCCAAATATGGGTTAGCAGCCATTTCACGGGTATCATCCAGAATTGCGTTTGTGGCCACTACCGGGAGTTCAGCCGCCCAGTATTCTGCATTTTTAGTCGGACAGCCATATTGTCGTGCCTCCGATAAACGGCTAAAACTAAGCCCAAAATCGGCCAGTGCCAAGTACTCCGGAAGATGTAGCAGCGGTACAAAACGAATAGTAAAATGATCTTCAGAAATGCCCTGCGACTCCAGGAACCGGGTGGTTTCCGGAATGGGCATTGAGGTACAAAAAATCAGGTGAAAATCGCCCTTCCAATACGCAATGCAGGATCTGACAAACGCACAGAATTCAGTATCGTAGTACATCCCCCCCAGCTTGCCGGTGTAGATACCAACAATACGGGCTTTTTTTTCTTTCCAGCCCAGGATGGAATAGTCAGGCGGCATAGGTTTGAACAAATCCGCATCCACGCATAAGGGCCGGTAATACAGTTTGGAAGCAGGTGGATCGATTCCGTAGTGCTGTTGCAAATAGGGTCTGATGCTCTTGGAAATCGCGATAAGTTTATCTGCCCGGCGCACCAGCTTTCGCTCCAGCGCAAACACGATCCGGTATAGCCGGGACGTTTTCGGCCAGACACCGGTCTCAGCCATTAGATCAGCATGGGGCTCCATGCTGTCTACCGTAAGCTGTACGTTCCGGAACCAGCTGGCCAAGAGCGCCATACTACCTGCCGGTGTGGCAAAGGCATGGTAATACCGGATCTTCCGGCGGTAGGAAAGCCCAATCAGCTGGATGAGTTTGATCCCCCACCCCAGCGCTGCCTGAATTTTATTTTTATGGTACGGCATCCGCAGGAGATGAATCCGGTCCTCCAGCAGTTTGTCTTTTACAGCTTTATATTCGTCGTTTTTGAGCGCCAGCGCGGGCTGCTCCCAGCAAAGCAGGTAGATATCGCCTCCGGTAATTTGCCCGAGGATTTTGAGGTACGGCAGAGTAGCCGCTTGGATCAGGCCATCTTTATAACTCCACGTGGTAAACACCAGCACATTCTTCGATTGCACCCTCATGATTTTCTTAACCTTCGTTTCGCCTGCTTAGCTTTAAAATGAGACTGCGTCCGGCCATATATTTCAGCGCGGCCTTCGCAAATAAAGCATTCCAGCCGACAGCTTTGACCGAGCGGAGCAGATATCGGAGCGAACCGGTCCTGTCATGATCCAGATAGGCGTGAATGCTGCAAAAGTAATCACTGTACGCGGTCAGTATCTTTTGCTGCGAAACGGTAAATGTATGGCGTTCCAGAAGTCTATCAGCGGCTTTTTTACGACGCTGGATAAGCAGTTCATTCTGCTGCATGGATCGGCCCTCGTGCTCGTGCATCAGTACCCCCACCGGTTCGAGCAACAAGATCTGCTCCCCACTGTGAAGATTTTCTACCAGAAACATCCAGTCTTCCATAGTCGCCAGGGTTCGGTCTGTTTCAAACAGAACTAACCCGGGATGGGCACGTCGAACACAGAAATTGCATGAAAACGGGTTGCCTTTCAATACCAGTTCAACGCCATGCGGACCAGCCGGCACTGCAGTGATTCCGGAAGGAAACAATTTACCTCCACTCAGGAACAAGTAGCGGGCCGCATAAAAGGCATACTCCGGGTGCTGTTGAATACCTTCCTGCAGCACCTGCAGGTAATCGGGCTTCATTTCATCATCGGAGTCGAAAAAGACTACGAAGTCTCCCTTGCATACCCGAATTCCGGTATTCCGGGCAGCACCACGCTCCGCGTTAAGTTGGTGCTGATAGCGGATACGAGGGTCGACAGCAGCTATTTCTTTGACTACCCGTTCGGTATCGTCGGTACTGCCATCGTCTACCAGGACTATTTCAAAGTCAGCAAACGTCTGGGCCTGCACAGACTGCAACACAGCTTTAAGCAGCCCGGCCCGGTTGTAGGAGGGGATAACGACCGAAAAAAAAGGCGTTTGATTCATCAGTTCAGGCACGTATCCCGGGCTCAGTTGCGTACGAGCGAAGGGTCTTTGATTTAAGGCAGGATCTTAAGACCATGCAACAGGCGTTTGATGAAAAGCTTGTGAGGCTGGTGCAGGTATTTATTTTCAGCCGGTATGGTATGCAAGTCAATGCCTTCTTTGAGATGATACAAGTCTTTCCGATGCCGCAGCACTTCACGCCAATGGCTTTGGGTAATGTGAGGGGAATGGTATCCGCCTTTGGCAATAGCTTCTTTACGCTGGGTAAGACGCCGCTGGATCTGCTGCGGGGACCGATGCTGATAATGCAACATCGTGATCAATTCCGGATAAACGATACCTACGTGTTCAGGAAAAGGGGTTTTTTCGGTCCAGGCAAGACGATCGCGGTGCCGTACAAACCGGATTTCGGCCCAGGCAAGCTTATGGAAATAATTGATCTTCTCCCGGTCTTCTTCAAAAGAACCTGTAAACTGGTATTCAGCTATGTCTTCTTCCGTGATCATCAATTGGATGTAGCGGGAACAGACGTAGTGGTATTTTAAAGGAATTTTTGCCAGAAACTGTCGGGGATCATCGTAATAAAACTCATCGGCATCGAGCTTAATGCACCACCAGTCGCCGGGTTTTCCCCAATGCTTATGCGCATTGTAAAGCATACTGCGAAGCGAATCCCGGAACGGCCGGGCATCCTGTTTCCAGGGCGTAATAATATCGTCAGCAAGGGCCTGAATCTTCTCCCAAGTTCCATCGGTGCTGCCGTTGTCCCAGACGAAAATTTTATCGGCCCATTTGGAAGCCGCTTTCAGGTTGGCCTCAATGACGTCCGCCTCATTTTTCACTACGCTTAAGGCATAAATCTTCATATAATCAGGTGTTTTCCGGTTTCTTACGGTAAGATGCGCAACCCGTGCAGGATTCGCTTGATCCAAAACTTCAGCGGTTGATGCAGGTAAATATTTTCTGGTGTCATCTTGTAAAAATCCACGTTGTCGGTCAGCGAATAAAGGGTTGCCGGATCGCGAAGAATCTGCTCCCAATGATTTTCAGTTACATGAGGCGAGTGATGGCCGGTAGCCTTCGCTTCCTGCCGTACGTCTAACCGAAGCTGCACCTGTGCCGGCGAACGATATTGGTAGTGCTTTGCAATCAAAAGCTTTGGAAACACGATACCCATATACTTCGGGAAGGTAGAGTCCTGAGGCCACTGCAACCGTTCGCGATGTTTTACAAACCTGCTTTCGACCCACAGTTGCTTTACAAAATGACAGATATAGGGCCTATCCTCTTCAAAACGGCCAGTAAAATGATGACTGTTCAGGTCTTCACGAGTCAACTGAAACTGAACAAAACCAGCACAGACATAGTGATAGGCGCCGGGAACCTGCTTTAAAAAAGTTCTTGGATCGTCATAATAAAACTCATCTGCATCCAGCCGCATGCACCACCAGTCGCCGGGTTGTGCTATGTGGCGGAATTCATTGAAAAGCTGGCTGCGCATACTGTCCCGGAACGGCTGCGGGTCTTGTTTCCAGGGCGTAATAATATCGTCAGCAAGGGCCTGAATCTTCTCCCAAGTTCCGTCAGTGCTGCCATTGTCCAGTACAAAAATTTTATCGGCCCATTTGGAAGCCGCTTTCAGGTTGGCCTCAATGACGTCCGCCTCATTTTTCACTACGCTTAAGGCATAAATCTTCATAGGGCTACTAACTAATATTCAGTCTGGACTTCAGAAAGCGCAGGTAGAACGGAAGTGGTTTTTGATAATAATTATATTTGCTTTCGGTTGTGGCAATCATCCCGGCCGTTTGGCATTGCCATTTCCGGAAATTACCTTCCAATACGCCCATTTTCAGCAGGTAATAGGTGTTGTACACCGCAAAGTGCAGGGTATCGGTCAGGGGATTGGCGGCTTCCAGTTTTTGATCCGGATAACTTTGGGCAATTACCTGAAAGCCTCCTAAGCTACAACCATAATACAACCGCTTGATATAGCCGAAATTGCTTTTATATTCGTTAATAAGATGCTTCAGTTTCAGTTGCGGTGCCCGCCCCGCAGCCAGATCATGGCGTGAGGCCATATAAACCATCTGAATATCCTCTGAACACAGCAATGAATTGCCTTTACGCCCTTCCGAGAGTAGCTGTGCCCGTTCAGCTTCCTGGTAGATATCTTTATAAGACTCCATGACCCGACGCTCCAGGATCATCCCGGTACCAAACGGAATTTCTTCAAAATGAAGAAAATCCTTGCTGATAGCGACGTCTTTCAAATGCAGTTCCTGAAGCTTATCGAGTGCATATTTCTGCGTCCACTCTTCCGGCTTTCCTACAAATTCTACAGTTACATCCCCGGGTCCCCACACCCCTACGTCCGGGTATTGATTCCGGAGGGCCGCTATCTGGACCAGGTAATCGGCCTGTGGCTCGTTATCATCATCAAAGTTTACAATCACGTCCCCTTTGCTTTGAAGATAAGCGGTTACGCGGCCATGGGTAGCCCCCGGTTTTTTTTCCGAGATCATTCGCGCCCAGCCCCCATGCTTCCGGAAAAAGGAGGCATAGCTTTCGATGGTGTGCAAGGGCGTGGCGGAGTTGTTATCCACCAAGATATACTCCATCTCGTATCCGTCCGGGATCCGGAGGTTCTGGACGGCTGCCAGCAAACGCGTCAACAACCGTTCATCAGGGTTGTAACTACAGGTGATGATTGAAATTACAGGCATGAATACAAACTAAATCGTTTAGGGAATAAGGTATCCAAAGCTAGCATATTGACCTTTAAACCGCTCTACCCACTTAAGCCATTCCGGAAAGGAAGCAGCAGGATCGGCAGCTTGGTTTAAAATGGTTTCTATGGTGGTCTGAGGCAAATCGGCCGGATATCCTTCCATAGCATCCAGCCGGCCCTCCAGCCAGGCTTCGTTTAAGATATGATTGAATCGGAACACATCCAGATCAATCCCCTCATAATTGTTGGTGGCAGAGGTGATATAAGACGTCGTGCTTACATCTACAGGATAATAGGCAAACGAAGGTTTCCTGGTTTTCCAGTACCGGATTGCGTTTATCAATTGCAGATTTTCATTCACCTTGCCATCCTGAGCCGTATTCCAGAGATACAGCCAGTAGTGCTTATCGAAGAAAGCAGACGCTACGGAATACAGATCATAGAGCGGCATGATAAACCGCGTATTGATCTGAAAAAGGCCCAGCCGGTGGAGGATGGAAAGGCTGCGCAGGCGGTTGTGAAATAGAAAATCTACCTGAGCCGGAATCTTGGGACGGTACGCGTTGATTTCAGGGGTCAGCGTTCTTTTGGGGCCTTTTAGAAAATGTGGATTGTCTCCCCAATGGGTTTTAACCATTACTAACTGTTCATGACGCATCACTGCTTCTACATCCGGAAGCGACAGGGGCCGGGTAAGCCAGAAATCATCTTCAAACAGGTAAAAAAGATCGGTACTTCCGGAGACCGCATCAATCCAAAACCGGCTTGGAATAGAAAATAAACTATAAAGAGCCTCATTGCGCGCAGCAGCGTCTATGGCAGCTGCTTTTTGAGCGTAAAAAGGGGAACGGAACACCTGAACATCCGGAAATAAGGTACCAATCCGTTGCAGATATTTTTCCGGTGTGCCATCGTCCAGAACTTTTATAGTATAATTACCCCGCAGCTGGAGCTTCAGGCTTCGCAGGCACCGTTCCAGATAGTAGGGACGGTTAAAAGACTTTACAAGAATATCCATTCAGGGGATAACAGATTAGGTATACTTATTTCGGTTATCAGGCAGTTGAATACCTATTTTTCTTACTATAGCCCTTGGGTTAAGTTTCTTTTCCTGCAGGAACAAGATAAGCCGCCGGGTAGCTTTCCAGCCAATAAGTTGCTCCACAAATTGAACTCGTTTATTTCCCATCAACCTTAAACTTCCACCTCCTAATCGCTTTGCGGCAGTTTCTGCAGGTAGAAGCTGCCGGTAATAGTTGGGGTAATAAAAGTGTAGGATCCGCATATATACGTTGGCACATGTAAGACGTGTTTGAGGTGTGTCTTTTTTACATAGCAGGTGCTTTTCGTACAGAAATGCCGTTTGAAGCAGTGACTGAAGTGCTTTGTCACTTACTGATTTAGACAGAGACCCTGTCACTTTACGATAATAGGTTCGAGCATTATTGCAATACAGAATGCCCCGGCTGGCTAGTACTAAGCGGCCAAAAAACTCTCCGTCATCGTTTAAAGAAAGAGATTCATTCCACGAACCGGCGCTCTCGATAAGGTTACGTGGGGTCAACCATCCGGCTACATGAATGAAATAACCTTGGTTCCAGGCTATCTCTACCCATTCCAAGGGGTCGGTAAAGTCTTTATAAAGGGGAATATGTTCTGATTCTAAATCACCAGGATATTCTGAGAAATAGGCAAACCGACCCGATACCAATATATCTTTTGGGTACCCCTCTTCATTTAGACGTACCATTTGTTTTTCAATCTTATCGGGTGCCATTAGGTCATCGGCATCCAAGTATTGAATATAATCACCTTTACTTTCACGAAAAGCATAATTACGGGCAGTTGAGGCCCCGCTGTTGAGTTGTGAAAATACTTTTACTCCTCTTGATTCATAAGCACGAGCAACTTCTAAAGTTTTATCATTCGAGCCGTCATCTACAACAATAATTTCCTTTGCAAGCCAAGTTTGTTCCAACGCACAATCTAAGGCTTGGGCGAGCCAAGGTGCAGCGTTATAGGCCGGGATCAGAATAGAGACAAGCATAAAGGTGGATTAGCTCATGTAAAGTTTCTGCAGTATGCAGTAGCTAAAACACAGAATTTAAATGATTTCAGAATAATAAAACCAAGTATTTATACATACTTATTTTTATTATCTCTTAAATGAATGCCTAATATTTTCAAAATAGCTCTCGGGTTAAGCTTATTCTTTTGAAGAAAAAGTATCAGACGACGTGTTTTTTTCCAACCGATCCACTGCTCCATAAACCGGACCCGTTTATTTCCCATGAGCTTTATGGTAGCCCCCCCCAGCCTTTTTACAGTTTCCTCTACTGGTAACAAATAAGGATAGTGTTCAGGATAATGAAAATGGAGAATTCTCATATAAACATTGGCACATATGGTCCGGGTTTGGGGCGTATCTTCTTTAGCTAAAAGGTGTTTCTCATATAAAGCTGCTGTTTGTAAAGTAGAATCCAAAGCGCTTTTGCTTACGGTTTTGGAGAGAGACCCGGCAACTTTTCTATAATAAACTCTGGCATTATCGCAGTAGTACACGGCACTGCTTACCAGTACCACCCGGCCAAAAAACTCTCCATCATCGTTTACCGACAAGGTTTCATTCCAAGGACCTGCTATTTCAACAAGTGCGCGAGGTGTAAGCCAGCCGTGAATGGTAATATAATAACCTTGATTCCAAGCAATATCAATCCAACCAAGTGGGTTGGGAAAGTCTTTATAAAGTGGGATATTTTCAGACTCATGATCACCCGGCTGATTGGCAAAAAAGGCGAACCGACCAGAAATCAGTATATTTTGCGGGTAGCCCAGTTCGGCAAACCGGCGCATCTGCTGTTCAATCTTATCCGGTGCAAGCAGATCATCTGCATCCAGATATTGAATGTAGCGCCCCCTACTGTTTCGAAAGGCATGATTGCGTGCAGCCGATGCTCCGCTGTTGGGCTGGGTATACACCCGTACACCTCTGGCCTCATATTGACGGGCTATTTCGAGCGTGTTGTCTGTAGAGCCGTCGTCTACGACAATAATTTCGATATGCGGGTAGGTTTGCGCCAGTACGCTTTCCAGCGTCTCCTCAATCCAGTTGCCGGAGTTGTAGGCAGGAATCAATACGGACACCAGGGGTCCGTCCGGTCGTGTCTGTTTTACTTCGCTATTCACAACTTCGCTTTGCTATTCACAACAATGAGTTGGTACTTACGCCCTCTGTTTCAGGGGGCTACTAATTATTGAACAACCTCCCGGACCGCTTCCAGATAGGCATGACCATCTACAGTATCCGGTTCCAGATAATTTCCTTCAGCCCATTCATTCCAGGATTTGATAAACAAAAAGTTTTCCGGAAACGATGCGGCTTTAAGGGAAGCAATTGCTTTTGTAAGCTGTTCTTTAAACAGTGCGGGTGTAGATCCTTCCAGTACCAGGCCCCGAAGACCGCTCCGAGGCGTGTTGTCCCAGTTGGGTACAACGATTGGGTAGGTAGGTACGGTAGATTGCCGGTAGTCCATGCGCTCTACCAGCGTTTTATGATCGAGTCGGCGAAGAGCGGTCGCTTTCTGGCTGCCGATAATCCTGCGAAGTTTATTCCGGACGCGGGTCTGGAGCGTAGGATGGCTGATGGTACTGTGCAGCGATCGGTTGAACGCATTGGAGACTTTAGCGTCAAACCCCGCAGCTTTGGCATCCCAATCATCGTCCTGCACATTCGATGCCATCAGGTAGAGACCGGGCAAACCGGCTTCCCGGGCCAGTGCCTGCAAGGCCTGGGTCATCTGCAACGGATCCGGCAGATCAGATGCATCATAAATCATAAACAACGGCTTTCCCGCTACCCGGATGTACCGCGGATCGTTGAATGCTTTCAGTAGGTACTCGAAATGGTTTCTCAGATCGGCTTCACCGGGATATTCCTGTTTCATCAGCACCTTATTAGGCGCACCATGCCAGATCCCGCTCCAGGTTTGGTTGGCCCAGCAAATACAGAATGGAAAATCCGGTGTTCCGGAAGCCACCACTTCATTGAGAGGCCGTTCGATTACCTGCTTGCCATGTCCGAACCAGTAATGGTAATAGATAAAACCATAAATTCCGTATGTCTTGGCCAGTGCTGCCTGCTGCTCCCGTGCTTCGGCAAGGCGCAAGTCATAATAGCCCAGATCGGCGGGTAGACGGGGCTGCCGGTGCCCATTAAACAACGGCGTCGCTTTCGTAACGTTCGTCCATTCGGTAAAGCCTTTTCCCCACCAGGCATCATTTTCCGGAATCGGATGATACTGAGGGAGGTAAAAGGCCAATGGTTTGATAGAAGCAGACATATCCTACTGCAAAAAAATTTTAGAACTGTCGAATGACTTTTGCCGGAACACCTGCAACTACACTGAAAGCTGGAACGTCCTTGGTCACAACAGCATTCGCACCGATGACAGCATTACGTCCGACCCTGACACCAGGAAGAATCGCAACCCCCTCTCCTATCCATACGTTGTCTTCGATTACGACATCGCCTTTGATTGTCAGAGGACGTTTAGCGGGTATAATTTCTAGTGTATGCCGGTCCACATCTCCGTGAGAATGGTCTGAGATATAGATTCTACTAGCCATGAGCACATTATTCCCAATATGAACTTTCTGGATACAACCGATGTGAACATCAGTATTCATGATCACATTGTCACCAATGCATATTTCAGGTGTATAGGAGTCTCCTTCAAACTGGTCAAACGTTTCTATGCGAAGATTGTACTTCGCAGAGAAGTTTGAACCTATAGATACATACTTCGAATTAATTAAATGAACCGGATATTCCAGATAGCAGTTAGGCCCAAGTTGTTTAAAACTTCTTTGAGCATTCGCTACTGAAAGCCATTGATACTTTTTAACAACGTAATTTATGAATTTATAAAAAAATCCATTATACATTTTTCTGACAGGCATTAGGCGATCGGTTTGATGACAAATCGATAATAGGCATTTTTGGCTCTTTGAATCCCTTTAGGGAGTCCTTTCAGTGCTGGTGTAAACTGCGCATTCAGATTTAAGGAAACTGCTTTGCCACCATGATTTGCTTTGATATGGTAAGCAATCGTTTTAGTCTGATCGATTTTCAACTGTTCCTGTGAAGGAAGGGAAAGGTGGACTTGCTGAATGGCAGCAGTCAGTTCAGCATCAAAATGATCGGCCGGGTTAGAGGCGTTTTCCTGATGATTAGGTTTCTTCATCCGAACGGCTTCAATGAGTTCGTTGGATCTCTTTAAAAAGCCAGCCCGGTCTAAAACCACATTTTCCAGATCTTCTTTTCGATCAGTGACCATATCTAATCTGGTATGCAACATGTCTCCGTCCCAAAGTGCCACAAGGGGTTTTTGGTACATCAGCGCGTACTGAAGCATTAAGCCCCCTCCATACGGAAATGTATTGAACATAATGTCAATATTCCGGAAGACCGCCGTAATGTCTTTTCGGTTGCCCAACAGGATAAACCGTTCTTGTAAGTTGGCAGCCTCAATAAGTGGCTCGAGGTCTTCTTTGCCACCCACATTTGCGAATAAAAAAATAAAATCCTTATTCGCCCGCAGAAGATCAAATATCAGATTGACATAAACATGTGCGCCATCATTGATCTTATAATATGCCCCTCCACCAAAACCAATGATCTTTCCTTTAACCTTTTCCGGAAAACCTTCAAAAGGGATGCTTTCCTCTTCGTAGCTGGGAGTATGAACGATATACAGATTATCGGGACTTTTCCCTTTAAGGTACCGGTTGACGTAGTAACCGTAGTACCTAAAGTCTATGATATTTTCATAACAGAAGATACCGGGCCAAAAAGTATGATCTGTAATATTTAGAAGGTAAAACTTGGTCTCTGATTGGTTAAAGGAAGAAGCTACCAGTGGTGTATACACTTCCCAAGGCGCGGTGTGAACGAAAACAACAGCAGGCCGTTCAGTAGCGATGAGTCTATGAAATTCCTGAGCCTTACCGAGTATTGTAGGAGCGTTCAGAGAGATAACTCTAGCCTTATTGTACGCATTCAATGATCTGATAATACTGTTGGCTGGATCAACCTGTGAATGGTCATGACACACATACACAATATCATACGCATGGTCAATCAGGTATTTTAGATACTGCTGCGTAAAGCCTCTGTTTTCCAGAACAAAATAGTCATACAAAACAGCTTTGTTTTTAAAGCTCTTATGGGGAGTATCAGAGGGAAGAACGGAAGTAGCAATTTTGCCAAGAGCATTTTCCAGTTCTTGGTCAAAGAAATTGGTTACAAAATTATAAGTATATCCTGTTCTGCACAGCGTTTCGATCACCTGAAGCGCCTGCGGATAGTTTTCCTTTTGAAGGAGCCGCTTTAAAACGGATTTTCCAAAAGAAAAATAACGATCTAAGTTTTCTTGTGTTAGTAAATAATCTTTCTTATGCCACATATTTATTAACAACGTCTATCACATGTGATACATCTTTATCGGATAATACCGGACTGATCGGCAGGCTCAGAATGGTTTGATGAATGTGCTCTGAGATTGGATAGCTTTTACCAGCCAGTTCCGGATAACCTTCCTGTTGGTGAGGTGGAATCGGATAGTGAATAACGGTTTGGACACCACTTGAGGTTAAATACCGCTGAAGTGCATCCCGGTTTACGGTACGTATGGTAAACAGATGCCACACATGACCCTTGGGTGCGTGTACTTCCGGAAGGGCAATAAGTGAATTATTAATTTGTACGAGGTAGCGTTCTGCAATGGCCCGACGACGGTCGTTGTCTGTATCCAGCGTCTTAAGCTTGATGCTGAGAAAGGGCGCCTGCAACTCATCCAGCCGGGAATTCAGCCCCTTGTATTTATTGTAGTATTTCTTCTCGGAACCGTAGTTACGCAAGGCTTTTAATGCGTCGGCCAGTTGATCATCGTTGGTGGTAATAGCGCCGCCATCTCCTAACGCACCCAGATTTTTACCCGGATAAAAAGAAAACCCGGATGCGTCTCCCAGATTTCCGCTTCGCTTGCCATCCTGGATCGCGCCATGACTCTGGGCACTATCCTCAATCACCAGCAGATTGTGCTCTTTGGCAAAACGGTTGATTTGCTTCATATCACAGAGCTGTCCGTAAAGATGAACCGGCATTACTGCTTTCGTCTTGGGCGTCAGAGCATCTTGCAGCTTTGACGCATCCAGCAGGCAGTCTCCTTCGTTGGGTTCTACCAGAACAGGTTTCAGGCCCGCCCGAAAGATCGCCAGTATCGAAGCAATATAGGTATTGGCAGGGACCAGCACTTCATCACCGGGCCGTAGTTGCCCCAGCTCCCGATACGCCTCCAGAATCAAAATTAATGCATCCAGGCCATTGGCAACACCGATACAATGCTTTGTACCACAGTAAGCAGCAAATTCTTGCTCGAAATGGCTGACACCCGTTCCCAGAATATACCAACCAGAGTTCAGTACGTCTTGAAATACGTTCTGAAAATCGCTTTCATAGCGATCGTTTATCTTTTTCAGGTCGAGAAAAGCAACCATTGTCTAATAAGTGAGTTTGTAGAAATCCAGTACGATGGTCCGGGCACCAAAGCTTTCTTTATTTCGGATCAGTCCTTCATTAAGGTAACGACCACCATCTTCAGTAGAGGTACCAAACGAGAAATAAGGTCGGTTATCCAGTTCTTCCCGCAGGATGTAATCTATCACGGTATCCAGTGCGCCTACATTCCGTCCTGCTTCGCTAATTGCAATGTACTGCGTATGCATTACCTGGGCAGTGATGAAGGTGATCGTTCCGCCCAAGAGCGTATTCCCGTCATGAACGGTATACAGTTTTATATGCTGCGGGAACCGGTCGGCCAGCAGCCGAATTTCTGCACGTGAATGGGTTGGTTTCGCATTGTGCCGGGTCCGGAGAATCACTTCTTCAATCTCCATAAACGCGTCATAATCCTCCGAAACGGTAACCTGCAATCCGGCCTTCCGTCCCTTGCTGAGACTGGCTTTAGTGCCTTTTCCGTAGCCTGGATTTGTTCCGGTATAGATTAGCGAAGATGCATCGCGACGATACAATACAGCATCGTTTCGGAACAGGGCATACAGATCTTCTCCGGCCGGGAGCTGGTGATAGAAGTACGGAATCGCTTTGTAGTATACGGTATGAATACCGATTTCTTGGCAATGGCTTTTAAGCGCATCAAACAACTGAAGCATCGCTCCGGCCGTCATGCGCTTTCCGGAAATAAAACCTCCGTACGTGAGACCCTGATGACTCCACAGAGCACCGTCTGAAGCAAGATTAGCGGGCAATACTGCTATAAGTTCATCCCCATTGTAGCCCATCAGGGAGTGATCCTCGAATCGATCGCTGTGATAGTCCATGTAGGCACGTTCAAACAGAAAAAGTCCGTTTTTAGCGCTTTGTATAAACGCATCCCAGGCAGGCTGCTGCTCCGGCGTATATCGTTTAAGCGTGATCATACTTATAAGGAGCCTTCCAGTACAGCGTAGCCAAACCCTTCAGCACCATAATCGTTTCCATTATAAAACAGGAACGTGGTGCCTTCCAATTCTACAATACTGGGATACGCACTCATTTCCGAATCAAAGTCGCTGGGCTGGTACTCCAATCCAATATCTTTTCGCGTCCATGTCTTACTGTCTGTAGACACGGCATAAGTAAGCCGATACGGCACATCTTTGGTACTGGACCCGAAGAACATATAATAGGTTCCGCCTGCTTTGTAAACGAACGGCCGGCCAACCCGGTGCTCTGTCACAGCATTTTCCAGTACTACAGTACCCTGCTGCGGAAATGAGATCCCATCCGGCGACTCCATATACCGGATATCATATACCGGCAAGGTACGCTCACCATGTTTTTCAAAATAGCTACCTCCACCATACCAGGCACGCCAGGTGTTATTTTCCAGAAGAACCGAGTGGGCCACACGGAAGAGCAGTTCATCCTGCGTACGTTCCAGAACAGGATTTTCCTGGTAGCGGATAAAACTTTCACCTCCATCCGTACTGATCGCCAAACCACCCAACACTAAGAACCGGACTTTTTTGACCAGTTGATAGCCTGCATAATACATTCGGATTTCACTGCCATGACGCACGATACACGATGGTACAACGCCATTATCATCAAAACAACCGTCAGAGCCGATATTTAAAACGGGCTTCTCAGACACGCCTATTACCTGAAGGGAATGCCCTTGCTTCTGAATGTCTACATAGCCCACCCGGCTGACCCCTTGTTCATCCCTGAACCCGCAGTAAAACCGAACGGTAGTCTCGTTAAGTTTAAGCGGACACGGTTGAAGCGCAGAGTCTTTAGCCCAATCCGGAAGCTGATCGGCTACGTTGAACAGAAGCCCTTTCTTAATCCATTTCATACAGCGATCGCATTTTCCGGAACTCCAAATGCTTCATAGCTGCTTTTAACAGCTGGTTTAGCCGGTGCACCTATCATCAGTTTGCCTTCTTCGGTATTTTTCACAATCAATGAACCGCTACCGACAATATTGTCTTTGCCCAACGTAATGCCATCATTGAATGTAGCATTAACGCCAATAAACGAATACGCGCCAATTACGCAAAATCCGGAAATGACTACGTGGGAAGAGATGTATACGTAATCCTCTATTCTGGTTTGGTGGCCAATGTGATTGCCACTCCAGAGAATCACTCCATTGCCAATCTGTACGCCGTGCTGGATCACATTATTTTCGAAGATCATGCAATTTTCTCCGATAGTGGCACTGTGCCAGAAAAAAGCTTTTGAGCTGATGTAGGTTGCGCAGGTATACCCGGCAGCTTTCACTATTTGATAGCAACGTGCCCGCACCCGGTTAAGATGCGTATAGGAGATGGCAACAAATGCTTCGTAATCTGCCGGTGGAAACTGAGCCTGCATTTCCTCAAACGTAAGTATCGGCAACCCGTAATGTTCTGTGGTAGTCCGGTAAGCAGCTTCTACGACAAATGCAACCACTTCATAGGCTGAGTCATGGGTAAAATACTCATAAGCTATATCAGCTGTTTCGCCCGCGCCAAAAATAACCAGCTTCTTAGATTTCATTTATTAAGGTTTTAAAGTCTTCATAGTTGCGCAGATAGTCCGACTCGCGGTATCCTTCTGAGGCGAGAACCAGGCATATGGCTCCGGATGAGAAATTAATTTCACTTGCCCAGATCATCGGTGGTATGTGCAGCCCGACATAAGGCCGGTTGAGCTGTACCTGTCGTTTGATTTTGCCATCGTCCAACAGGACTTCAAAGCTTCCTCCCGCTGCAATCAAAAACTGATGGCATTGGATGTGTGCGTGTGCTCCCCTGCTTTCTCCACCTGGCACATCGTACAGATAGAATACCCGTTTGATATCGAAAGGTATTTCAATTGAGTTATGGATTGGTGTAATATTTCCGCCTTTCCGGTCGCCAATTCTGGGCAGCGTGATCAGACTGCAATCAAATACGGTTGGATGCATCCTGAATTAATTGTTGAAATTCGGTAAAATTCCGGATGTAATCGGATTCATCATAGCTGGCATTGGCCGCTACAAACGCCAGCGCATTGGTTGAAAAGTTTTCCATGCGTCGCCATATCATTTTAGGGATATACAACCCGTAGTGCGAACGGTTTAATGTAAAACGATGTTCCTCGTTTCCATTATGAAGCACCACATCAAAGCTTCCGGAAAGCGCTACAATGACTTCCTCCAGATGATGATAGGCATGCCCGCCCCGCATCTCTCCGCCGGGCACGTCATAAATCCAGTACACACGCTGAATTGTAAATGGCAGCTGCTTCTCATTTTCAAAGAAAGACAGATTCCCCCGCTCATCCGGAATCTTCGGAAAATCAATAATTTGGGCCTTATGCAGGTTCATGGTTCAGCGTGCTAAAGGACGTTTGATACTGGATCTCAGGACGAATAACACCAGGCAACACAATACTATTATTTCCCAAAGCCTCATTTACAATCTCAAACTGAACAGTATCTTCTGTCATGAAAAGCGCGTACCGCTGGTTTTCACCAAAGATCAACTTGAAATAATAGGCACCGGCATTCAGAAGATTAGGAGGTACTACGCCTCTTACCTTGTAAACTCCACGCCGGGAATCATTGTTTTGAGTCAATATGGTACCATGGTGAAACACGGCTACCTCTTCAGTATTCCGCAATTCAAACGTAACATCTAGATTAATAGACGGCTTGTGATTGTAAAACGTAATCTCAAATGAAAATCCGGATGAGATGCTGATGGTTTCACCTCTTAAAGGCACAACTTCAAACTTCAGGATGCGGATAGCCTCGTTACCAGGTGCTTCATCCAAAGACCCCTGGTGTTCAAAGGAAGAAGACATATCGCCGGATGCCTGGTAAAAAGCAACACCCTCCTGGGCACCGCCCTGAAACGCGACGCTGCCATTTTTCATCACAATGCCCTTATTACAAAGCTGTTTTACAGCCGCCATGTTATGACTTACAAACAGTACCGTGCGACCTTCGCCCCTGCTCACTTCCCCCATCTTACCCAGGCATTTTTTCTGAAACTCGGCGTCGCCTACGGCTAGTACCTCATCTACAATCAGAATTTCACTCTCCAGATGCGCGGCCACCGCAAAGGCCAGTCGCACATACATTCCGGACGAGTACCGCTTTACAGGGGTATCGACATAACGCGCCACCCCGCTAAAGTCTACAATTTCGTCAAACTTGCGGGTGATCTCCCGCTTGGTCATACCCAGGATGGCTCCGTTCAGATAAATATTTTCCCGGCCGGTCATTTCCGGATGAAACCCGGTGCCCACTTCCAGCAGGCTCGCAATCCGGTCGTTAATATAAATTTTGCCGGTACTGGGCTTGGTCACTTTACTCAGCAGCTTCAGCAACGTGCTTTTACCGGCGCCATTACGTCCGATGATCCCAACTGCACTGCCTTTCTCAATTTCAAAGCTGACATCCTTGAGCGCCCATACATAATCGCTTCCGCCTTTGGATGTCCGGTCATTGGTTTCGCCAATTTTGGCAAACGGATCTTCCTTGCCCCGGATCCGGGCAAACCAACGGTTGAGGTCATGGCTGATCGTGCCGGTACCAATTTGCCCCAGCCGGTATAACTTACCAACGTCCTCTGCCTTAATAGCAATGTTGCTCATGCAATCGTGTGACTCGTTTTTAGATCCTGTTTTCCGATACTTACTACTGAAGCAATTACCTGTCAGTTTGAAGCGTCTAGTCCGCCCGCCTTACACCGTATCCATAAAGCTTTTTTCCACCTTATTAAAAACCAGTGTGCCCATAAGTAGCATCACCAGCGAGAATCCTAAGCTGTATAAGAAATTACCGATGCTAAAACTTCCGGAGCCCAAGAATCCGTACCGGAATGTTTCGACGACAGCCGTCATTGGGTTGAGTTTTATCAGCCACTGATATTTTTCCGGAACAGACGATATCGGATAAATTACCGGTGTGGCATACATGGCCAACTGCACCGCGAAGGTGAGCAAAAACACCAGATCTTTATATTTATTGGTCATGGCACTGATCAGCAATCCAAATCCCAATCCCAGAAACGCCATAATGAATAGCAGCACAGGTGCCAGCAAAATAAAGCTGTTGGGATGTACGTTGCTACCTGGTTTTAATAAATAATATACCCAGATACCCAGAAAAAGGGCGAACTGAATCCCAAATTTCACCAGATTGCTGGCTACAATAGAAAGCGGCATGATCAGCCGCGGGAAATATACTTTTCCGAAAATGGACGCGTTGTCTTTAAAAACGGTCGCGGTCTTGTTGAGACACTCCGAAAAATAATTCCAGACGGTAATACCTGACAGGTAAAACAACAACATGGGCAGCCCATCGGTACTGATCTGGGCAATTCGTCCAAAAACCACCACAAACATAACAGTCGTGAGCAGCGGTTGAAGAAAGAACCAGATGGGACCTAATATGGTTTGTTTATAGGTAGCTATAAAATCCCGTCGTACCAACAGCGAAAGCAGGTCGCGATACCGCCATACTTCTGACAGATTGATATCGAGCAGTCCGGTTTGAGGTCGTATGATCTCAGTCCATACCTGCTCTTTGGAATGCGTTTCGTGCATAAATCCTTTCTTAAATAGCTACGGTTAGTTTCATACCCAATTGGTGCAGCACAACTTCTATCCGTTTCTTATCAATTTTAATTACCTGTCCGGATTGTCCTTTAAAGAGCCCTTCCGGAATCTCAACAGTCTCGCCTACTCTTAAATCCAAGGGTTCCAGCAAAATATTCTGATAGGTGCTTACAAACGCCCGCACCGCATCCATTTCTTCAGGGCGAATCTGAGCCGGCTTGCCATTCCAGTACACAAAGTTGATCACTCCATCAGTTCGTCGGACGGCTTCCTGCTGCTCCGCTTCAATGCAAACGAACGTGTACGAAGTAAACAGCGGAATCTCTACTTCTTTTTTCCGGTCACTCCACTGTTTAGTGATTCGGTTAAGAGGGCAATACGCCTCCACTCCCTTGGCCAGCAGCAATCCGGTTACTTTTTTTTCCCATCGGGGCTTGGTGTAGACAGCGTACCAGTACTTTTCCCGCATAGCTTCGCCTCCTCAGTCCCAGCCGAGCTTAAAAAAGAAATATTAAACACATACAGAAAATCTGGTTTCAGATCTAAAATAAGATCTTCTTAATGCGGCTGCAAGGTACGCTTAAGCCTTCCGAATCCGGCGCTTTTTTTCTTTGGGTCTGGGGGTAGACGGTTCATAATAGCCACCATCTGATCCGGCACCATACCCATAGCCATACCCATACCCATACCCATACCCGTAGCCATATCCATACCGTTTGCTATGCTCTACCCCATTAAAGATCAGCGCCAGATTTTTCAGTTTTCCTTCCGGCCGCAGGCTATCCAGAAACGCTATCTGTCCCTTCTGTGTATAGGACTGCCGCACCACAGCCAGATTGACCGTTGAGAATTGAGACAAGACCAGTGCATCCGATACCAGTCCTACCGGAGCCGTATCAACAATTACCATATCAAAGGTCTTCAGCAATTCCTCAAACATCGGTTTCATACGGGGAACCAGAATCAACTCACCCGGGTTAGGTGGAATCGGTCCACAGTTTGCTACCATAAGGTTGTCATGCAGTCCTGACGGTTGAACCATAGCTTCAAACGAAGACATTCCAGCCAGATATCCGCTGATGCCCCCGGACCGGGTCAGATTCAGCCGCTCGGTAATCTTTGGCTTCCGGAGGTCAAACTCCATGAGAATTACCTTCTTTCCGGAAAGAGCCAGCGTGAGCGCCAGATTCATGGAGATGAAGGTTTTTCCTTCACCACTCATACTGGAGGTAATCATGATGACCCGCCCTAATTGCCCAGAACCAGTCATAAAATCCAGATTGGTACGTACCAACCGGAACTGCTCCGCGATACTGGTCCGATTGGTTGCCCCTACAACGATATCGGTACCAACAGGCGCTTTGGAAATAGTACCCACAATTGCCATATCGGTAATACCATGGATATCCCGCTCGTTGACCAGCTTATTGTTGAGCAGCTCTTTAATAGCTAGGAAAGACACCGGAATAAGCAGTCCCAAGGCAAAAGCCACTCCGTAGACAATCTTTTTTACCGGCTTGATGGGACTGGTGGACCCATTAGGTGCGATAACAACTTTGCCGGGTACAGTTGCTGCATATAGACTGATATCGTTTTCAATCCCTTTCTGATACAACATCAGATAATTTCCCTGCGTGACCTCATATTCACGCCGTACATCGTTCATGGCCCGATCCACTGAAGGAATGGCCGATACCTGAGAGTTATACTGCGCCGCAGTAGCAGCCGCCGAAGCGATCGCCTGATTGACGCCGATCACGGCACGGTCTGCCATAGACATCAGCTGCCGTTTGCGACGCGCCAAATCAGCTTCTGATCGCTCAATAAGTGGATCAGAGGCCCCTTCCGGGAATCTGGCCTTCAGCGCTTCATTCCGGATAGCCGCCTGGTTGTACTCACCCAGCGCCGCCGCCACCTGCGCATCCACAGCGGCGCCACTACCACCAAAGGCAGTGCCATTGCTTGAAGAAGCCAATGAGTTCCGGAATTGAACGAGATTTTGCTTTTGAAGCGTTAGATCTGTAATCTTTTGCTCAGCGCCAATCTTGCTGGCATACGCAGCTGATGACAACTCCGGATTGGCTACATCAGCAGATTTCCGGAAAGATTCAATCCGGGCATCTTTTTCCTTGAGCTGGCCAATCAGATTGTCTTTCTGCTCTTCAATAAAGCGACGCACCATTAGGCCCGACTGATTAATATCCCGCAAGGATTGACGGAAGTAAAACTTCAGAATCACATTCAGGTGATCCAGTCCGCGTTCCCGGATATTATCCGTCAGGATCAGCGAAAGCATACTGGTCCGGCCATCAGCCGGCTGAGCGTTAAAACGGCTTCCGACCATCGCGGCTTCTGCACCGGTCGAATTAACAACCACCCGGATTGGCTCTACACGATACGCCTCAATAACGCCCCCACCATGCAACTCCTCAAGCATAAACCGTCCCCATCCTACATTCGACCACTGGTTAGGAGTGATCTTGTAACTTTTGCCGCCCTCTTTGAAAAGATACTGACCTCCCTGCTGTTGCTGAATCTGCAATTCCAGACTGCCTCCCAGATAGCCAATTGAGTCAAATACCAGCCGGTAGGGACGCTCAATGTATATTTCATTCTCTTTAATGCGACCCTTCACCCATAGATGTACATTGGTCTGAAGCGAATCCACTACATTCTGCATTAGGTCAGGGCTTTTCAGAATGAAAACTTCATTGAAAAGTCCTTTATCCATCGTTGGGCCGGGTGCCTGCGATAGGATCTTGGATTGAAGCTCATTTTTTTCTACCAATAAGGTGGTATTGACCTCATACACAGGCGTAGTATAACGCAGGTATAAAAAGGCGATCAGTAATGAGGCTACAATCGCCCCTACAATCCAATACCAGTTTAGGGTCAGATTGGCTAACAGTCGCCTGTAATCAAATGCCTGGACTGCCAGTGAGGTTCCGGAAGCCTTTTTTGGCGTGTCAGTGGGTGCAACCTGCTCCATCATCTTCACGAATTTTTAAATACCTTAGCGATTCTTGGTAATCTGAATAAGACCGTACACCGCCAAGACAGCTGAGATCAACGTTGTAAATGTGGGCAGATACACCCGGGTAAAGGCGTTCGCCTCCTGACTTCTGACTATTGAAGGGGATACGTTAATGATATCGTTTTGTTTCAGATAATAGTATGGGCTGCTGAATGCACTACGCTTGGTCAGGTCAATATAGCCGATCTCCTGCCGTCCGCTGTTTTGCCGGATCACCATTACATTATCTTTACGGCCGTTCAGATTGATATCACCTGCAGCCGCCAACGCCTCCAAAATAGTCATACGCTGATTGGGCGCAATAATAAATCCGGACGATCCTACCTCCCCTACCACTGACACCTTAAAATTGGTAATCCGGATATCGACAACCGGCTTCTTAAGCTTGTTGGAAAGCACTTGGGTCAATTGCTGTTTGGCTTCCAGCATCGTTAGACTACCCAGTTTTATTTTTCCGACTACCGGAAACTCAATATTACCGTTGCCGTCAACCAGATAGCCACTGTTGGTGCTGGCACTGATCCGGCCAGGAGCTATAGTTTGGGTTGTGGTGCCTTCCCGGTAAATCGCCACCGGATCGCTCTCCAGATTTAAACTGCTTTCGCTGGTAACAGTAATCGCTAGGATATCATCCGGCTGAATCCGGGTTTCCGGTGCCATTGGTACATTCACAACAACAGCACTATCGTTCTGCAAGCCGTCTCCCTGAGAAAGGTAAACAGTGCGCTTGGAAACCTGGCACGCGCCCAATCCTAGCAATACGATAAAAGGAAAAAGTCGTTTTAGAGACATAAAGGCAATTAGGCGGCAAAAATACCGCTTCCTGTTTAACTTTCCGGAATCAATAAGCCATTATTCTTAAATCCGTACGCCGCCAACCGCGCCATCAAGGGCTGCTGATCGGTCAGCATACGCTTCAGATTTTCCAGATGCCGCTCGTGGTGCAGATCGGAAGCGGCATAATCATATAATCCGGCATCCAGCAGACTCAATGCCAACTGGCGGATGTGCGGTCCGTAATAACCGGTTGGCGCCAACAGGTTCATCTGCAACGCTATGCCCCGGTCTTTCAGCTGCCGGAAAAAGTCAACGTCCTCCACATAGGCATACCGTTCCGGATGTGCCAGCACCGGCTGGTAGCCCGCAGCCTGAATGGCAAATAAAATCTGATCGAAATTGCGAGGCCACCCCGCCATCGACACTTCTACCAGTACCTGATTGGCGCCGAAAGTCAATAACCCTTTCGGCAACACCTCCGTCAGGAAATACGTGTCCAGGTAATACTCGGCTGCTACCTGTACCGGCATATGACACTCCAGGCTGCGCAGGGCCTCCCGGACCGGTTCGATTCCGGAATGAAGCATCTCACTGGTATTGCGGTAAAAATCGCCGTGAATATGCGGCGTGGTAATAAGAGCCCGGAACCCCAGCTGCTCAAACCCCCGAATGTAGCTACAGGAATCAGTGGTTTCCTTCGCGCCGTCATCTACCCCCGGAACCAAGTGATTGTGAAAATCTACCCCCAGAAACGAAAAGTCGGCCGGTGGTGGTCCGTAATCCTGCGCAGGCGCTTTCTTACGTTTGAAAAATCCAAACATTGATAAATAGTTGAAAGTACGGCAAATCCTCGCTGCCCGTTCCAGACCGCGATATTCCTGTTGAACTAGGGTGCCAGTCGCACCGGTTCCCAGCCGCCGTCCGTTTTCCGGAATACAATCCGGTCGTGCATCCGGCTGCGACGCCCCTGCCAGAACTCCATCAGATGCGCCGTTACGCCATAACCGCCCCAATGAGTGGGCCGTGGTACAGACGCTACCCCCTCAAATCGGCTTTCAGCCTCCTGAAACCGTTCTTCCAGGACCTCCCGGCCAGTTACTTCCCGGCTTTGCGGCGATGCCCAGGCACCCAACTGACTGCGGCGGGGCCGCACGGCGAAATAGGCCTCGCTCATTTCAGCAGAAACCTTTGCAATTAACCCTTCGATGCGCACTTGCCGCTCCAGCTCCGGCCAGAAAAACACCAGCGCCACCCGGCCGTTTTCGGAAATCTCCGCAGCCTTGTGACTTTCATAATTGGTGTAAAACACAAACTGACCGTCCTCCAGCCCTTTGAGCAACACAATACGGGCGTGGGGCTGCCCGGAAACATCCACTGTTGCCAGCGTCATCGCATTGGGTTCCGGCACCTGAGCGGCCAGGGCTTCGTCCAGCCAGTTCCGGAAAAATAACAGCGGGTCGCTACCGGTATCGGCGCGATCCAGCGTGGCTCTCTTGTAATCTTCCCGAAGCCCGGCCAGGGTATTATCCAATGCGGCGATCGTTATCAGGTTGGGTATTGCGTTCGTCTTTGCCAAATAGGTATTTGGCCATAACGAATACCACTCCACCGGCAATCACCAGTGCACAGACCAGCGCCGAAACCGGTCCGATCTTGTTGCCGAAATCATAGAACGCGCCAAAAGGTAAAGCGTGAAGCTCCATAAGAATAAACGTTTTGCGCTGCAAGGTACGGTTCCGGAAGGTGTTTTTTTATGCCGGTTCTGATGTTCTTTTGTTCTGTCTAATCCCCGGCCGGCCCATCCTTTGCTGTTTCATCGTCACATTCCTTTTCTGCGCGCAGTCCTGCTGTACGCGGTCACCGCGTTCGGAGGGCCGCAGGGCCACATCGGGATGATGACGCGCACCTTTGTGCAACGCCGCCGCGATGTCACCCAGGAAGAACTACTGGAATACAATGCCTTTTGCCAGATGCTGCCCGGTCCTTCGAGTACGCAAACGGTGATCCTCATTGCCTACAAGCGGGGCGGTGTTCCGCTGGCGATTGTCACGCTGCTGCTGTGGATTCTACCCGCCGGACTGCTTATGACGGCCGCATCTTTTTTTGTGTCGTACCTGCAGGATGGTACCCTTCCCAAAGGGTTGCTTTCGCTGTTGCAACCCATGTCGGTAGGCTTTATAGCGTATGCCGCCCTGCGGATGATGAAGACTTCGGTCCGGCACCTAGCTACCTGGGGCATTATGCTGGGAGCCGGACTGGCCACCCTGATGATCCGCTCTCCCTGGGTGTTTCCGGTGGTCCTGATCATTTCCGGAATGGTGGCCAATTTTTCAAGCCGGCGCATTCCGGCACCGGCCAGCAAGCCCCGACCGGTCCGCTGGGTCAGCCTGTGGCTGTTTGCTGCGCTGTTTATCCTGGCCGGTGTTCTTTCCGAAGCGGCGCGGGTGGGCAACTGGCCCCATGCCCGGCTGTACAATCTGTTTGAGAATTTTTACCGCTTCGGAGCCATCGTATTCGGTGGCGGACATGTTTTGATGCCTATGATGCAGTACCAGTTTACTGAGCTGCCGGTCGAACGGGGGCTTCCGGCATTGCTCTCAGCCGGTGATCTGTGGACCGGCTACGGACTGGTGCAAGCCGTTCCCGGACCGGTCTTTTCACTCAGTGCCTATGTAGGCTCCTTGGTCATGGCTCCTCAGGGTACCAGTGGACAGGTACTGGGAGCGCTGGTGGCTACACTGGCGGTATTTCTACCCAGCACCCTGCTACTGCTGTTTCTGTTTCCACTCTATCAGAATCTGAGAAGTCATACTGCTGTGTACCGCGCACTCGAAGGCATCTTTGCAGCGATTGTAGGGGTCATTTGGGCATCCGGAATCATTCTGTTCACCCATCTGGAGCAACCGTTCTGGCTGGCTACGCTGGTTGCAGCGGGCACATTTTGCCTGTTGCAGTTTACCCGGGTACCGGCTCCGGTTATTGTAGCCGCCTGCATTCTTTCGGGTGCTTTTTTCGGTTAGTTTAAGGTTCCGGAACCACTCCTTTCAATTAAAAAACCGATCTGATTGGGTTCCAATCAGATCGGTTGTAAAAACGGTTCCGGAAGCGATCCGGCCTCCATTTAGTTGCGGTCTTCGGCTTCTTCTTTCAGCAACAGTTTCATATCGCCGATCAACTGGTTGACGTCGGCCATATTGGTGCCGTCGTAGCTGCCTTTGCCACGGATATAGCCTTTTCCATCCACCAGCACAAAATTGGGCGTGTGAATAAAATCGGGCATCACCTTCGGATTGGTGGAGTCTTCAGCCAACGCCAGCAAATAGCTGTTGACGGCCATTTCATACAACCGCTGCTTGGTGCCGGTTACAAAATGCCATTGATTGGGATCGGCGTCAAATTTCAGACTGTAGGCCTTCAGAACGGCCGGACTGTCGACTTCCGGATCGACGGTATGACTCATGATCTTCACTTGGTCGTTGCCCCGGAAGGTTGCATAGATCTTGGCCATATTGTCATTCATCTTGGGACAAATACTTTCGCAGGTGGTGAAGAAATACTCCACGACGTAAATCTTTCCGGCCAGGTCCTGTTGGGTAATGGCTTGCCCGGACTGGTCAGTAAAGGTGAACGTATCCACGCGGTGACCGGGCTGCCCCAGTACACTCAGACGTTGTGGACGGGCTTGGTATTCTTTGTTGTAGAAGGCAAAGAACCCGGCAGCTAACAGGATAAAGAAGACCAGCAGTATCAGGCCGGTTTTTTTTCTGGACATAGGATATAATTAAAGTCCGGCCGGATGTGACCGGGAACTGGGTAACGTGAATTTTCGGGAGTTGTAATCTAACAGGTACTTTCCGGAAGCATCAGACGACCACGTTGATCATTTTGCCGGGTACGAAGATGATTTTTTTAGGCTGGCGGCCTTCCAGCCATTTCAGCACGGTTTCGTTGCCGAATACCGCATCCTGTACCATCGTTTCAGTGGCATCAACCGGCAGTAGCAATTCAGCGCGGGTTTTACCATTAACGGCAACCGGATAGGCTTTTTCGGTTTCCTTGAGATACTGTTCGTCATAGACCGGCCAGCCGGCATCCACAACCAGAAACGTATGGCCCATCTGCGACCACAGCTCTTCAGCCAGATGTGGCGCAAACGGTGCCAGGATTACCAGCAAATGCTCCAACACTTCCTGCGACTGGCAATTACTGGCCGTCAGTTCGTTCACGCAAATCATCAGCGCCGAAACGCCCGTGTTCATGGAAAACGCCTCGATGTCACTGCCAACTTTCTTGATGGTTTTGTGCAGTGTGCGGAGCTGGGCCTCGGTTGGTGATTCGGTGGTCACCCGCCAGCTGCCGTCTGCGTTGTAGAACAGCCGCCATACTTTTTTGAGGAACCGGTGTACACCCTCAATGCCTTGCGTATCCCAGGGCTTGGACGCTTCCAGCGGACCGAGGAACATCTCGTACATCCGGAAGGTATCCGCCCCATACTGTGCCACTACATCATCGGGATTAACAACGTTGTACTTCGACTTCGACATCTTTTCGACGACCGCTTCACAATAGAACGCTCCGTCCGGGTCGTTTTTGAAATGATAGTCGGCATATTCCGGACGCCATTTTCTAAACGCTTCAATGTCCAGCTCGGTTCCGGAAACCAACGCGATGTTCACCCGAACCGGGTCCAACGGAAGCTTTTTCGCTTCCGGATGTCCCAATGAATAAAATGTCTTGGTTTCACGGTTCAGCAGGATGGCTCTCGACATTCCCTGGATCATTCCCTGGTTAATGAGCCGCTTAAACGGTTCGTCAAAACCGATAGCGCCCAGATCGAACAATACTTTGGTGAAAAAGCGGGAGTACAACAGATGACCCACGGCGTGTTCGGTGCCACCCATGTACACATCTACCTGTCCCCAGTAGCCAACCGCATCAGCGGACGCAAATTCATCAGCGTTGTTTGGGTCGGCATACCGCAGGAAATACCAGGACGAACCGGCATAACCCGGCATCGTATTGGTTTCGCGCAGCCCGGCGGGTGTGGTCATCCACGCTTCAATATTGGCCAGCGGACCTTGTCCTTCCGGACCGGGCCCGTAGCTTTCTACATCGGGAAGAATCACCGGCAACTGCCGCATCTCTTCCGGAAGCGAAACATCTTCTTCATCAATCGCGTACGGAGTCATGCCGCGATACACAATCGGGAACGGCTCGCCCCAGTACCGCTGCCGGCTAAAGCCCGCATCCCGCAGCCGACAGGATACATGTGCCTGCCCCACCCGTCCGTCTTCCAACGCCCGGATCGCAGCGTCGAATGCTTTGTCAGCCGGCAATCCACTCAGGAAACCGCTCGACTCGATGACGGCCTCTTTGCTGGTACAGGCTTCCAGGCCAGTGTACTGGGCGCCAAAAATATTAGTGATCGGCAAATTCATTTCCTGCGCAAAGGCGAAGTCCCGATCATCTCCCGAAGGCACACCCATGATCGCGCCGGTTCCGTATCCGGAAAGCACATAATCGGCAATGTAGACCGGTACGGACTTACGGGTAAACGGATGCGTGACATACGCTCCGGTAAAGGCACCGGTTACTTTTTTGGTGTCCGACATCCGCTCGCGTTCACTTCGTGCGGCCGCCTGCTGCACATACTCGGCAACAGCCGTCCGGTAGTCGTTGGTGGTAATCACACCTACCAGTTCATGCTCCGGTGCCAGCACCAGAAAATCGACGCCAAACAAGGTATCCGGACGGGTGGTAAAGACCTTAATGGTCCGTCCTTCCCCATCGTTGACTGCAAATTCGACCACTGCGCCCCGGCTTTTTCCGATCCAGTTGCGCTGCATTTCTTTTACTGCCGGGCTCCAGTCGATTGTTTCCAGATCGTTTAGCAGCCGGTCGGAATATTCGGTAATGCGCAGGTTCCACTGCCGCATTTTTTTCCGGACGCACGGAAATCCGCCGCGTTCGCTCACCCCATTAATGACTTCATCGTTGGCCAGTACGGTGCCCAATGCTTCGCACCACCACACATCCGTCAGGGCCAGGTAGGCCAGCCGGTAGTTCATCAGCACGGCACGGCGTTCTTCCCCGGATTTCTTATTCCAGCCACTGCCATCAAACTGCAACTTGGGTTCGCCCGGGCAGGTATGGTTGATATTGCCTTCTTTTTCAAAGATCTTCAGCAGATCGGCGATGGGCCGGGCCTGCTGCAACACCCGGTCGTACCAGGAATGAAACAGTTGCAAAAACAGCCACTGTGTCCATTTGTAGTACGCCGGATCGCTGGTACGCACCTCGCGGCTCCAGTCATACGAAAAGCCAATGGCATCCAACTGCTTCCGGTAGCGGGCAATATTCTCGGCTGTGGTCTTGGCCGGATGCTGACCAGTTTCGATGGCGTATTGCTCCGCCGGCAGTCCAAACGCATCATACCCCATCGGGTGCAATACATTGAAACCGCGCAAACGCTTGTAACGGGCATGCACATCCGAAGCGATATACCCAAGTGGGTGCCCTACGTGCAGTCCCGCACCGCTGGGGTACGGAAACATATCCAGCACGTAATATTTAGGGCGTTCCGGGTCTTCGGTTACTTTATAGGTCTGATGGTCAGCCCAGTACTGCTGCCATTTCTGTTCAAGGTCGCGGAAAGCGTATTCCATGAGGAAAGATTCTTTTCCGGAACGGTTCAGTTCCGGAAAAATCAAAAGGTCTTAAAAACGGGCGCAAAGATACACCTGCAGAGGGGCAGGCTCCGTGGTACTTCAGGGTCGGTATTCCTGAGAGGATTCTCAGATTGCAGCGGCCTGCAACGGCAGCGAAACGCCAAAATCGGTTTCCAGCCGACGGACGACTTCGCCGATCGGAAGGCCCATCACGCTGTAGTAATCGCCGTTGATCCGCTCAATCGCCACCAGTCCGATCCACTCGTGGATGGCATACGAACCTGATTTATCCAAGGGCGGCTGGGTCTGCACGTAATGCATGATCTGTTCGTTGCTGAGATTCCGGAAGGTCACTTCGGTCAGCACGGTAAACGCATCAATCTGGTGCAGGCTGCGCAGGCAGACGCCGGTGGCTACGGTATGTGTTTTTCCGGAAAGCCGGCGCAGCATCCGGGTAGCCCCTTCGGCATCCTCCGGTTTTCCGAGAATATCGCCGTCGAGTAATACGATCGTATCCGCGGCAACGATGGTTTGTCCTTCGACGACGGGAATGGCATCGGCTTTTTTACGGGCCAGAAACTCTGCAACCGCTTCCGGAGCCATTTCATCCGGTGGCGTTTCATCCACATCGGGAATTTGAATGTCAAAATCGTAACCGGCCTGCGTCAGGAGTTGTTTCCGACGCGGGGATTGGGAAGCCAGGATCAGCATAAGGTAGTGGATAGAGAACCAGTGGATAACGGATAGTGATGCGGGGTGCTATAGAAGCCACAGGCAGATTAAGCCGCCGAGCATGAGCAATTTCAGCAGATTGCTGTGCCGGTGAAATCCGGCAGGCGTGTGTTGACGAATTAGGGTGAGCGTCCAGACAGCAAGCGGCAGGATGAGCAGAACTACAAAAACCAAACCGATCAGCACCACCTTCCGATTGCCCAACATGCCCTCCACAACGATGGTTGCAGTCAGTGCACCTACGACTAGTCCGGCGAGCAGCGCAATCAGCCGGACCGTATTCGGTATACCCCAGACAATCGGTAGCGTACGGCAGCCTTCGGCCTGGTCGCCATCCAGATCTTCGATGTCTTTCACCATCTCACGCATCCAGGTCAGGATAAACGCAAATGCAGCCAGCCAGAGCAATGCCGCCGTAGTATGCTGCCGGATAGAAGCATCAAACGGTATGGTTCCGCCCCCCCAGAGAGCGGGCTCGTACAGATACAGCAACGCAATACTCAGGGCCGTCAGAGCCGCCACCACCAGATTGCCGATTACGGGCAGCCGTTTCCACCAGGCCGAATATGCCCATAAGAGCAGAATTGTCAGCACCTGAATAACCAGTAAAGCAGGTTTTCCGGAAGCATAGGCCACGGGTACCGCCAGTACCAGTCCCAACCCGTTCAGCACCCGATACCAGCGAAGGGTCTTTTGCTTTAATTCCGGTGCATCCGGAAGCGCCTGTCGGGGTTTGTTAAGGGCGTCGATAGCAATATCAAACACATCATTGATCAGGTAGCCCGCCGCGGTAATGCACACCGTAGACAGGACCAGCAGGATCACCAACCCAAAACTGCCCAACACCTGAAACGGCCCTTCCGGAAGCGACCTGCGCAGATACGCCCAGCACACCAGCTGCGTCAGGGCGACCATCAGCAGGTTGAGCGGACGAAGCGATCGGAAGGTCATGCTTCAGGCATTTTTGAAACCGTCGCCTTTATTTTCCCCAGGTAGATGGACTTTCCCGCCAGGTTTGCAATGTTTCCATGTCTTCGCCCGAGACCAGTCCTTTTTCGAGCGCTGTTTCGAGCAGCGCTGCGTAGTTGCTGATGGTTTTGAGTGGTACACCGGCTTTCTCAAAGGCTTCTGTCGCTACCGGAAATCCGTAGGTAAACAGGGCACACATCCCAATAACCTCGGCACCGGCATTCCGGAGGGCTTCTACTGCCTGCAAGCTGCTTCCGCCGGTGCTCACCAGATCTTCGATCACCACCACTTTGGCATCCGGTTGGAGTCCGCCTTCAATCTGGTTGCCCCGGCCGTGTTCTTTGGGTTTGGAGCGCACGTACACAAATGGCAGCTTTAGCAGATCGGCGGCCAGCATCCCGTGCGGGATGCCCGCGGTGGCCACTCCGGCAATGCAATCGGCTTGGGGAAAATGCTCCAGAATCATATTCGCCAGTTCACTTTTGACAAAATCACGGATGTGCGGATGCGCCAGCAGCGTGCGGTTATCGCAGTAGACCGGTGATTTCCAACCCGAAGCCCAGGTAAAGGGATTTTGGGGTTCGATTTTCACGGCACTAATTTGCAGCAGCTTTTCGGCAAAGTGTTTGGGCGTTGTCATTGGCGGGCAAACCTACAACAACCCACGCTGCCAACCACGGTGCTTTTCGCTTTTTGACCTTTCTTTCCTGCTGGTGTTTTTACGCAAAATTTTCATACACGATCGTCCGCTGGTTCTGGCTACCAAGCGCACTGAAGTGCTTCGGACCCATCCCGAAGTCAAAAATTATACGCATTTCGAGGGTGCCTTCCCGAAACACATCCGGCAGGCCATCGAGCTGCTTCAGGACGAAGACGTTCCGGGCGTGCTGATTACGGATCTGCTTCCGGAAAATCTGCTGGCCGAGATCGATAAGCGCTACAAGCAGATCGATGCGGCAGGTGGACTGGTACGCAACGAAGCCGATGAGTTTTTGTTTATTTTCCGGCGCGGCAAATGGGATTTGCCCAAGGGAAAACTCGATAAAGGAGAGTTAATCGATGAATGTGCTGTACGCGAAGTCCAGGAGGAAACCGGGCTTAAACGACTGGTACTGGGCGATTTCCTTTGCGATACCTATCATACCTACCGGCAGGGCGGCAAAGATCTGATCAAACGAACGGCCTGGTATGCGATGCGGGCTAGCGGGTACGAAACGCTGCTGCCACAGATCGAGGAAGATATTGAGGAAGTCCGCTGGGTTTCGGAAGCAGAGGCTAACCGGTTGGCGCTTAAAACATACGGAGCCATCGGTGAGGTCCTGCGTTGCGGACAGGCAATTCTCAAATAAGAAATCTAAACAGACCCACTGGGCGTTCCGGATTGTTAAAAGCATTCCGGAACGTTCGGTATTGTAAACTATTCAGACGATTCCTTGTCTTAAATGGGTTATGCCTAAAATTCCTTTCCTTCGGACCGTTAACCGCATTCGGGGGTTCAGCGGATTGTGGAAGCACCGCCAAGAGCTGCGTCAAATGATTGCAGACGCCCGTGCTGGTCGGTACCGGGTCTCATTTCTGACCATCCTAGCCGTGATTGCTGCTGTACTCTACGTGCTGTCACCAATTGATATCATCCCCGATATCTTTGCGATCGTCGGTTGGGGCGACGACCTTGCTATTATCTACTTCCTGTCTAACCGGATAGGGAAAGAACTGGAACGCTACCGCAACAATAAACCCGGAGTCTTACGGGTAGTACGCTCTTAAAAAATTTAAAAGAGATCCGGAATTTGGATCTCTTTTTTTTATTTAATCGCTTAGAAAGCCGGAAGACGCGCGGTCCCGGCAGTCCGGAATCAGGATTTGGTCTTGGTTAGTTGCTTTTGATAGGCTTTGATATCGGCGTGAAGCACCTTGTGTAGGAATTTGTGTGCCGGACCGCCGTTCCGGATCACATCGCGCACCAGCGTCGACGAAATGGTGCTGTACTGCGGAGAGGTCGTCAGAAAGACCGTTTCCAGATCGGGCACCAGGATCCGGTTCATATCGGCAATCGCCTTTTCGTACTCAAAATCGGCCACATACCGAATGCCACGCAAAATGAACCTGGCGCCTATCTTCTGGCAGTAATCCACCGTCAGGCCTTCATAAGCGGCGGCTTCAATGCGCGGATCGGCTTCAAAAATCTTTTGAATCCACGCCGTTCGCTGCTCGATGCTGAACATCGTTTGCTTCGACGCATTCACTCCCACGCCTACGATCAGCCGGTCAAACAATCCGGAAGCCCGGCGGATCACATCTACATGGCCTTCAGTCAGCGGATCAAAGGTGCCGGGGAACAAACAGATACGTTGCATAAAACGAGCTTAGGCAGGTTTACGAAAAATAGAAAAAGTAGAATCGCCATAGGTCGCGGTGCGCACCAGGGCAGCAGATTCCGGAAGCGTGGTTTTAGTGCTGTGTTCCAGAATAAATAGTCCATCCGGGTGCAGCAGCGATCCGGACAGTATTTGCTCGGGCAGCTGCGGTAGCTGAGGCAGCGCGTACGGCGGATCCGCAAAGATGAGATCGTAGGTACTGGAGGTATTTTTCAGAAATTTGAGTGCGTCATTCTGGATAACCTCCAGTTGCCCGGCAAGACCCAGTTCTCCGGCCGTCTTCCGGATAAACGCTACCGAACGCCGGTCCAGTTCTACCAGCGTAACCGATATCGCCCCACGCGAGAGAAACTCGTAGCTCACGCCTCCGCTCCCTCCAAACAAATCCAGTACCTGCAACCCGTCGATATCAATCAGGTTTTGAAGAATATTGAACAGCCCTTCTTTGGCCCGGTCGGTTGTGGGCCGCGCCGGGAGCTTGGCCGGAAGTTCATACCGCCGGCCACCGATGGAACCGCCTACAACACGCATGAACGAAGACGCGTCCAGGCGCGGGTAATCTCCGGAGACGGAAATGCAGGAACGGCTGTTTCCGGAATGCCGACAGGCTCCTGAACCTGAAAATAATCATCCAGTATAGTGGCTGTTTCGGCTCCCGAAGGATGCAGCCATTCCACAAATACCACCGTGTTGGCCGCATCCAGCTTATATTGTTGGAGCAAGCCCATCAACTGATACACGACCGACTGCGGATCGGTTTCGGTATATGCCACGGACGCCTGAAGCTGCCCCTGATTCCATACAGCTAGATGGCAGGTATCGGCCGTCAGCAACACCCGTGCGCAGGCACCTTCAGGTGCCGGTACGGTTTGCAAAAGTGTTGTTCCCAGTGCATAGCCGACGTTAAGAGCCGGCGCTCCGTCCTGAATCCGGCTCCATTCAGCAGGGCATACGGCAGCTACGCGAACCGAAGCACCCGGCACAGACGTAACGATCAGTTCTTCATCTGCTTCCACAAAATAGCAGGTCTGCATCCAGTCTTTTGCACTGTCTGCGTCGTAGAGGGCATCCGGGATCACCAGCTGCCGGGCATCCGCCGCCAATACACGCGTAATGGCATAATTGGACGCCAACAGCGGATGGTTAGCAAAAAGTCCGGACAGAAATCCGGCCTGCTGATACGGATGTTCTTCAAAAACAACCACCTCACCCTGCGCGCCAAAGCCAACAAGGGTGCACATCCGGGTACCTAAAAGGCAAAGTACGGCGGTGTATGTAGACCGGGTACCGGGCAGATACGCGGGGTGTGCATAGCGCACCGGCGAGGAAAGGAGTGTAACAGGCATGGCAGAGCGGTCGGCAATGATAGAATATTTTCCGGAAATGCCTCAATTGCCCGGAAGGAAACCAGCACCTTTGCAGCACAGTATCAATCTTATTTTCGGTTTTGGCACATCAGGTTTCTGTTTCGTATCGTGCAATTCTGGCACTGGCAGCCCCCGTGTCGCTTTCGCTCTTTCTGCCTCAGATCAGCTTTTTCACCAACACGGCTTTTCTGGGTCAGTTGGGTGAGCGCGAGCTGGGTGTAAACGGCGTAGCCGGTATTTTTTACCTGCTGCTGCAGATGATCGGCTATGGCTTTGCTACAGGCATCCAGACGCAGTTATCGCGGCGGAGTGGCGAAGTATCCCCGGCACTGCTGGGCAAAACGCTGGCCAACGGCTTTTTGATGAGTGGACTGCTGGGAGTGGGGCTGCTGATCCTGGCGCAACTGCTGTCGCCGCTGGTGTTCTCGGCCGGCATGAAAGACGCCGAACACATCCGGCTGGCAACCGGTTTTCTACAGGTCCGGATGTTTGGACTGCTGCCGCTGTTGGTCCTGCAGGTGTTTCAAGCCTTCTTTCTGGCCACTGGCCAAACCAAGACGTTGATTGTAGGCTCAGCGGTACTGGTCGTGACCAATATCGTGTTTGACTACGGGCTTATTTTCGGTAAAGGGCCGTTTCCGGAATTGGGTCTGAACGGTGCGGCGCTGGCCTCCGTTTTGGCAGAGGCGGCCGAGTTGCTGGTGTTGATCGCCGTGTTTATCTACCGGAAGCAACCGCAACGGTATGGACTCAACAGGGCAGCCTTTAAGCCCGATATGGCCCTGATCCGGCATTCGCTTTCGGTAGGTGCCCCGCTGATGTTGCAGTATGCCTTTAGCATTGGCGGCTGGGAAATCTTCTTTCTGATGGTCGAGCACCTGGGTACCCGCGCACTGGCGGCATCTCAGATTTTACGCTCGGTCTTCGGCCTGCTGGGAATGACGACCTGGGCATTTTCATCGGTGACCAGTTCGATGGTCAGCAACCTGATGGGACAGGAACGCCAGCAGGAAGTCATGGTCCTGATTGGTAAGATTGCTAGGCTCAGTTTCTCACTTACGGCCGGCCTGGTAACCCTGTTGCTTCTGTTCGGACAGCCATTCCTGTCCCTGTACCGGGATGATCCCGGACTGATTGCCTATGCCATGCCCAGCCTGTATGTCATTGTACTGGCAGCACTGGTTTTATCCGTCGCAACCGTTTATTTCAATGGCGTGGTCGGCACAGGCAATACCCGCATTTCGCTGTTGATCGAGATCGCCTGTGTGAGCAGCTACCTGTTGTATTGCTGGCTGGTGGTGCGCCGCCCGGATATTCCGCTACACTGGGCCTGGGGATCGGAGTTTGTCTACTGGGGCGGCTTGCTGGCGTTCAGCATCGGCTACCTGACCCGGGGACGCTGGCGTACCAAGCAGATTTAATTCGCCTTTTCCGGAACCTTGATTTTCCGGAATTCACTCACCCTTCTTCTTAGCTCAGCAGGAAGGCAATGTCATCGCGGGTGAGGCGTTTCAGGACCGCGCCGTCATCGCCGATCAGTTCTTCGGCCAGGATGCGCTTGCGTTCCTGCAACTGCATCATTTTTTCCTCAATACTGTCGCGGCAGATCATCCGATACGCGAATACCGGCTTGGTCTGACCGATGCGGTGCGTCCGGTCGATGGCCTGTTGTTCCACCGCCGGATTCCACCATGGATCGACCAAGTATACATACTCGGCCGCAGTCAGGTTGAGACCGACGCCACCCGCTTTCAGTGAAATCAGAAACACACGGCAGTCGGCTTCTTCCTGAAAGCGCCGTACGGCCTCGCGCCGGTCGGGAGCCGTCGTGCTGCCATCGAAATAAGCAAACGGAATCTCGGCAGCAGTAAGTCGTTCCCGGATCAGTGACAACATCCCGATAAACTGCGAAAACACCAACACCTTGTGATTGCCGGTATTTTCTTCCAATTCCCGCGTCAGTTCTTCCAGCTTTACGCTGTGGGTTTCGGTGGGCTTGTTGTCTTCCGGAACCGCTCCTACCAGAGATGTTGCGTCACAGATTTGCCGCAGGCGGGTCAGGCCCTGCAAAATGTGCAGGTGCGACCGCTCAATACCCTGCTGATCAATCAGCCCCAGGATTTTGTCTTTGAAAACCACCCGCCAGCTGTTGTAAGCCTTACGCTGGGCCGGCCCCATCTCGCAGTACAGAATGGTTTCAGTTTTAGTCGGCAAGTCGCGTGCCACCTGTTCTTTGGTACGGCGAAGCATAAACGGCCCGGTCAGCTGCCGCAGTTGCCGCTTTACGCCCTGCTCGCCAAACTTATCGATCGGCGTGGCAAATTCGTTCATGAAAAACTCGCGGCTGCCCAGCATCCCCGGATTCAGGAAATTCAGCTGCGAGTACAGATCGAAAGTGTTGTTTTGCAGTGGGGTACCGCTTAATGCAATGCGGTGCCGGGCCTGTAACAGCAACGATGCCTTGGCCACCTGGCTTTGCGGGTTTTTAATGGCCTGGCTTTCGTCGAGCACCACGCACTCAAACGGCACTTCCCGGAAGGCTTTGATGTCGCTGCGCATGGTGCCGTACGTGGTAATCACAATATCGTTTCCGGAAAGGCTGCTGACGGACGCTTTGCGCCGCGGTCCGTGGTGGATATAGACCTGAAGGTGCGGTGCAAATTTCTGCACTTCCGCCTCCCAGTTGTATACCAGCGTAGTAGGACACACCACCAGCAAACTGGCTTTCGTATCGCGCGACTTTAAATACAGGTAAAAAGCCAGGGCCTGAACCGTTTTTCCAAGTCCCATATCATCGGCCAGGATGCCGCCCCACCCGGCTTCGTACAGAAATACCAGCCACTGAAAACCGGTCAGCTGGTAGGGCCGCAAAGCAGCAGTCAATTGTTCCGGTGCATCCAGCTGGCTGTAGTCTTCCGAGATAATGGCCTGAAGGCGTTCCTGTTTTTTCCGGAGTTCCTGCAGCTGCTCATCTTCATCTACTTCAGACAACAGCTGTTCGATTACGCCGTAATGCGTACTCCGAAGGCGTAGCTTACCGGTGCGTGCGTCGCCCATTTTGAGCAGCAACCCGTATTTCTCGCGCCATTCTTCCGGAAGCAGCCCCAGGGTTCCGTCCGGCAGCCGCACATAGTTTTGACGCGCAGCCAGTGCTTTTTTAATGTCCACCAGGTTGGCCTGCTGATCGCCGTATTGCAAAGTCAACTGGGCATCAAACCAATCGATTCCGCTGGAAATCCGAAGCTGGGTTTCCGGCTTGTGGGTGTTGAGGCGCAGGCCGCGCAGATTCGTCAGACCCGATAGTTCAACGCCGCTTTCGCGCATGATTTCCAGAAACCGGAAAAACCAGTTTTCAGAAAGCACTGCGGCCGCCGGCACAAAAAACACCGGACTGTCAGCACTCCGGATGATATCGGAGTGCAAGGACTGGATTTGTTGTAAAAAAGCGGATTCAACAGACAGGTCGCGCTCTTGCAAGACTACTTTTCCGCCTTCGGCCAAACGTACTTCAGCCGCTTTACCACCAATAATTTCCGTATCGCCATAAACAGCCACCGGACGCAATACAAGCACATGCTCGCGTTCGTCCAGATACAACCGCAGTTTGGGCGGTACCGGTGCTTTCCGGATCGCCAGTGCATCCTCAAACGCCAGTTCAATTTCGGCCGGCCAGTGCAGCACACGCTCCTGCAGATACTGCGGCCAGTCGGCGGCAGCAATCGTAGCCTGACGGCCCATCTGAAGCAGGGTTTCGACTTCCAGCACACTGGCAGACGATTCCAGCGCATACAGGGTATGGTGATGGCAGAACAACGCCGCATTCAGAACCGATACCTCCTGTTCCGGAAGCTCGTACTCATTTAAAAACCAATGAAGCTTTTGCGTCACAGCACCTGTAGCTGCCGGATGAAACGACACCTGTAGCTGGATGCGCTGGGTAGAAAAGCCAACGGCTTCCCCGGTTTCTACCGGAGCCTTTTCAGCCAGCAGATAGCCTTCGCCGGCAGGGGCCAGCAGTTGTAAGATGCGGTGATACTTGGGAAGCAGATATTCCCAGAAGGCCAAGCGGTAGTCGCCGGTGAGCTTTTCAGCCAGCTGCGGATCAGCAGCCGACAGCGATCCGCCAAACGGCATCAGCCGTTGCAGGTATCGCAGCACCTCGGCAGTTTGTGCTTTCCGGAACAGTGCGATCAGTTCGCGGTCTGCTTCCGGAAGTGTCGATGCCGGAACCACCCGGTCCAGATCCAATCGTTGGTAGGGCTTACCGGGGTTTCCGGCCTCATCTTCCAGCGCCTTGAGCACCTGCGGCTCCAGATACGGATAATAGTCGGGTTGTTTTTCAAGTCCGGGCACCAACCGGATTTTTTCGTCGGTTGGCAGCTCTACGACCGGTGCAGCAATGACCTGTGTACGGGGCGCCTCCGGAAGCGGTTTAGCGGGAACAACCAGTCGTTTGATCGATGGATCGAGCACCCGAAGGGATGGTTTGCCATGCTGATCGTACGTGAAGGCAAACTTGCCATCCAGTTTATCGGTGAGCTTATACCCGTACAGGCTCAGCAACCGGTCTTTTTGTTCATCCCAGTTGCGCAGGCCATGAAAGAAATCAGCGCCTTTCTGGAAAAGCACCTGTAAAAACACGACGGCTTTATGGTAGCACAGCGGCACCCGGTCTTCGGAACAGGTGCAGGACGTATCGAAATAGCGTTCTTCATTCTGCCGTAGGCGTACTTCAAAGAGTTGATCGTTTTCCGGAACCTTGCCTTCAATTACATCTGTGGCAGCGGTATTGATGGTTGCGCTTCCGGAACGGGCGGCATCTTTGGCAGCATCTATAATTTCAGGTTTGGAAAATACCCGCAGCATCGGATCCGAAACGGTACGCAACCGGAGTACGGTATGTTGCTGATCGTAGCGGATGTCCGCGCCCTGCAGGATCCCACTCTGAGCCAGATCCTGCAACTGAAACAGCGCCGCTACCTTATGGCGACACATTTCGCTGAGATTGTACGGGCACTGACACCGGACCGAGAGATCGGCCGGGGTGCCATATTTCTGTACAACAACGGTGTAAAAATTCTGGTACTGATCGTTCCGTACCCGAAACCGGGCCTGCTCTACAAACGGGTCATTATCGATTAGGGACGCACCTCCGCTGCTATAAATGCGCTTGCCACGCCGAATCATCTCTTCGGTGCCGTGATTGTATATGTACTTGAGAAGCGGTGAAAGCGCCATAGCTGCGGAAAAAGCAAGCGGTAAAATTACGAAAAACGCCTGTGGCAGTCACAGGCGTTTTTTTAAACTACAAAGCGAGGTTCCGGAACGAGCTTTTCCGATGATTAGAAACTGAGAGCAGCATCTGGGCAGACCTCCATAAATCCTGCGCATTGAGCCCGTTTCGATGCCTGGCTTACATGAAAAAGCTGAAAACTTTATACACTGCCGCAGCCATCAGGGCACTGACCGGAATAGTCAGGATCCACGCCCACAGCAGGTTGATCGTAACGCCCCAGCGCACCGCGCTGAGTCGCTTGGTGGCACCTACCCCGATAATGGAACCGGTAATGGTATGCGTGGTTGAAACCGGAATTTTCAGGTTTTCGGTGATAAACAAGGTAATAGCGCCGGCTGTTTCGGCAGCAACGCCTTCAAACGGCGTCACCTTCGTAATGCGGGTACCCATGGTTTTAATGATTTTCCACCCACCGCTCATGGTGCCGGCAGCAATCGCCACGTAACAGGCCATTGGTACCCAAACCGGCATCTCACTAAAGTCAGTGATCTGTTTGCCGGCAATCAGCGCCGCGGTGATGATTCCCATGACTTTCTGCGCATCGTTACCGCCGTGGCCGATGGAGAATGCAGCGGACGAAACCAGCTGCATCCGCTTCAGCCAGATCTGCGAGTCCATGACATTGAGATTGCTCAGGAACAAGGTAAATATGGCCATTGCCGTTATAATGATCCACAGCAGAATCCATTTAAAATTATGGCCGAACAGGGCTACCCGAACCCATTCAACGCCCCAGGCCGCCTCGAATGGAATGGTTTTGGAAACCAGTTCACCTTTCCGGAACAGGGTATACGAAAAGGGCTGGCCGACATCCAATTTCTTCATGCCCAGATCGAGCGCCAGCTCCGACTGAAGGGGGGCATTGTTGAACGTAACAATCGAATCGCCTTTTTGAAAGCCCATGCGCTGGGCCGGGCTTTTATTGCTCAGATCGGTGATCAGGGCCGCGTGGGCATCCTGGTTCCAGTCGGTGCGCATTCCGGAAATGTGCGTGGCTTTGGTATCGATCTGGACATACAGCAGCACCGCTACTGCGGCAATTACACCCAGCGAAACCAGTTTGGGCTTGATGCTTTTATCGAAAGCGTGCAGAAACCAGGTGGCAATGATAAAGGCCATAATCATCCCGATCAGCGGTGCCAGGACAATAAACGAAACCGTTTTGATAATCGGCTCGCGGTTGATGGCGTCAATGCTGGCGTGCGCAATGGCGGCACCGGCAAAGCCTCCGATCAGTGTATGCGAAGACGAGGACGGAATGCCAAACCACCAGGTCAGCAGGTTCCAGATAATGGCTGCGATAAGTCCGGAAGCGATCACCGGCAGGGTAATCGCCGCTTTATCAACGGTTTTAGCGATGGTATCGGCTACACCGTGATCGCGAAAAATGAAAAAGGCTGCGAAGTTGAACAACGCGGCCCACAGCACTGCCTGCAACGGCGTCAGTACCTTGGTAGAGACTACGGTGGCGATCGAGTTGGCGGCATCGTGAAAACCATTGATATAATCAAAGGCCAGTGCCAGCACAATAATAGCAATCAGTAAAGGAGTCATATCCGGAAAAAGAAGACTGGCCTAAGAGTATTTGATGATAATGGTTTCAATAACGTTAGCTGCGTCTTCGCACTTATCCGTTACGACTTCCAGTTCTTCATAGATGTCTTTGCGCTTGATGATTTCGATAGCATCCAGCCGGCTGGAGAACAAGGCCTGAATGGCAATATCCAGCAGATCGTCGGCTTCGTTTTCATAGCTGTTGACATCCACGCAGCATTGGGTGATGACCGCCATATTCTTCATCGTCCGTAGCTCCCGGATACCGGTATCAAGCGAGGCAATCGACTTCTGAATTACATAGGCAAACTTGACCATATGGTGGTCCAGATCTTCCAGACCGTAATTGAGGATGCGTTTGGCTGAGCCCCAGATAAAATCGGCTACATCATCCAGCGCAGAGGCCAGCGTGTGAATATCTTCCCGGTCAAACGGAGTAATAAAATTCTGTCCGAGCTCAATGAAAATGCGATGGGTGATTTCATCGCAGCGGTGCTCAAAATCATTGATATTCTTCAGCGCCGTGTATCGGCTGGCCGCATCCTGAATCTGCAATGCTTTTGGAAACGCCTCGGCCATTTCCTTAAGCACGCTCATCAACTCTTCGAAGAGACTGTAGAAAACCCGGTCTTTGGGCGTAAACATTTTCAGGAAGCCTGACATAGATAGAAGTTTGAACAAAGGTATTTTCCGGGAATGCAGCAAACCGGTTTCCTTTAAAACTTAATGATTCCGTAATACAGGGCTAACATAAAAATTTTATTGAAGAGGCGCAATTTTGCACATGCCTTTTTTTAGACGCCTATTTTCAATCAGTGCCTTGTTTTGTCTTCTAGTCAGCCCGGTATATGCCCAACAATTCCTCACGGATATGATGGATACCACCACCACATTGGGGAAAGGCTATTACTCTATTTTTCAGCGCTACGATCAATTGCGCTTCACCGGATACGTACAGCCGCAGTATCAGTGGGCTTCTGATAAGGGCGCCAAAGTTCCGGCGGCCGGCGATTTTGGTCCGTATACCAACAGCCGGTTTATGCTTCGGCGCAGCCGACTTCGGGCCGATTATGTGGTGCGCCGGGCAGACAAGCAGCCGGTCACCCACTTTGTGCTTCAACTCGATGCCACCGAGAAAGGCGTTTTTGCCCGGGATGTCTGGGGCCGCTATTTTGAAAACCGCTGGAGTATGCTTTCGTTTACAGCCGGCTTGTTTGCCCGGCCGTTTGGCTATGAAGTCAACCTGTCGTCTGCCGACCGGGAAGCGCCGGAACGGGGCCGGGCCTCTCAGATCCTGATGCGGACCGAGCGTGATCTGGGTATCATGGCTTCGTTTGAACCCAGAGGCACGTACCTGAAACGCTTCAACTGGCTGCGTTTTGATGCCGGCATCTTTAACGGTCAGGGCCTTACCGCTCCCACCGATTATGACAGCCACAAAGACGTGATCGGCCGGCTGTATGTGCGCCCGGCCAATGGCTTTAAAAACGGCTGGCGGCTGAGCGGCGGCGTTTCTTACCTGTATGGAGGCATTTTTAACCCTTCCGGAAAATTGTTTACTGCCTCCGGCAGCGGGACCACTGCGATCATGACGGTCGATTCCCCGGCAGCCGACATCGCCAAACGCCGGTATCTGGGTGCCGATCTGCAGTTGCGCATCCCTAACAGTAAAGGCGCTACGGAGTTCCGGGCCGAATACATCCGGGGCCTGCAAACGGGCATTGCGGGTTCTTCCGAAACACCTACGACCCTCACCAACAGCACAGGAGTACCAGTTCCGTTGTATACCCGGCAGTTTGATGCTGCTTATTTCTACTTTTTGCAAAATCTGGGCTCTCCCCGCCATCAGCTGGTGTTGAAGTACGACTGGTATGATCCCAACGTGGCGCTTTCCGGAAAAGATGTGGCTCCCGGCCGTGGCTTTTCCGGAGCCGACATCAGTTATCATACCCTGGGCGGCGGGTATGTATGGTATGCCTCGCCGCACCTTAAAGCCACGCTCTGGTATGATCATGTCCGGAATGAAAGCACTGATCTACCCGGCTTTACCGACGATATCAGCGACGATGTATTTACGGCCCGGTTGCAATACCGGTTCTAAGCTTCCGAAAGGAGACGTGGCGGGTGTCAGGAAACATGAATTATCTTCGGGGCGATGCTTGTTGGGTTATGGATGTTAGCTGTTATCAGCACACTGGCGGCCGGTTGGCTTACTTACCGGGCCGATCGGAATAAAGGCTTTTCAAAGCCCTGGCGTACCGCATTACTGCGGAGCCTGCTGGTGCTGGGCGTCTGGGTACTGCTCCTGGCGCCTACCCTTTCCTTTCAGACCCATCAGTTGCAGCGCCCGACCGTGGTGCTGTTGCAGGATGATTCCCGTTCAATCGGCGCTGCGCTGAATGCCGATACGGGTGCCTTCCGGAAAACACTTGACCGGCTGTCGACCCAATTGGAACAGGATGCACGGGTGATCCGGCTATCGTTCGGCGCGACTGTACGGTCTGATAGTTCCTTCCGGTACACCGGAGCATTTACCAATATCTCCGCTTCCCTCGAAGCAGCCGTTACGCGGTCCGGGAAACGCAGTCCGGCTGTTATCATCCTGGCGACCGACGGGCGTTACAATGCCGGCAGCAATCCGCTGTACACTACACTACCCATTACGGCACCGGTTCATTTGCTTTCAGTAGGTGATACTGCGCTGGAGAAGGATCTGCGTATCGGACGCATCTACGCGCCGCGGGTCGTAGCCAAAGGCAGCAGCTTTGAAGTACGCGCCGATCTACTGGCGACCGGTCTGGACGGATATGCCACTACAGCTTCTCTGCAAGGCAGTGACGGCGCACGGGGCAGTCACAGCTTCACGGTTTCCGGAATGCGCTTCGACGGAGCTGCCTCCTATCGGTTGCAGGCAGGCAAGGCCGGTATTTACAGCTATACCGTCCAGCTGCCTATCGCGCCGGGCGAGGTAAATACGCAAAACAACACACGGCGTTTCTATGTAGAAGTCGTGGATCAGAAAAAGAAGGTATTGCTGGCTGCCGCTGTGCCCCACCCCGATATTAAAGCGATCCGGGAAGCCCTGAGCACCGTAGAGGCCTATGAGGTAACGGTACAGACCGGCCTGACACCCGTGAATATGAGTGCCTACGACGTAGCCATCCTGCACGGATTACCGGCTTCCGGAACCAGCGGACTTGCCCAAATCCCGAGCTGGTTTATCGCTACCCCTACTACGTCCATTCCGGAACTGAATGCAGCCCAGCAAACCGTTGCAATAGCAGGCGGCGGACAGCGGTTTTCGTATGCCCTTCCGCCCACTGGCTTTTCGTTGTTTACCCCACCACCCGGCATTGATGCCCTGCTGGAACGGTTGCCGCCGCTGACAGTCACTGGTAGCAGCTGGCGGGTAGCCGGCGATGCCCAAAGCTTATTCCGTCAGCGTGAAGGTTCCAACGCGCCGCTGTGGGCACTCCGTAGCGGCCGGCCGGCAGAGGCGGTTACAACAGGCGAAGGGTTGTGGCGCTGGCGACTGGCCGAATACCGGCAACGTAAAGAACAACGGATTGTAGACGAGTGCATCCGGCAAACGGTCGCCTTCCTGGCCGCAGGAACCGGCGATCGAAAATTCCGGCTGGAACTTCCCAAATGGGAATGGAACGATGGCGAAGGCGTGGTACTGAACGGATATCTGCTGAATGCCGGCAATCAGAGTGTAAACGATGCTGCGGTAACGGTAACCCTTACGGATAGCGCAGGCCGGGTCCGGAATTATACCATGGACCGTGCCGGCAGCAGCTACCGGTTGAGCCTGGGGTCTTTGCTGCCCGGCAGTTATCGCTACAGCGGCAGAGCCGTTGCAGATGGGAAAGCTTATACCGATGGCGGCAGTTTTGTAGTTAGTGACATGCCGATTGAACTGTTGCAAACCGGTGCTGATTATCCGTTCTTGCAAAACCTGGCAGGCCGTTACAGGGGAACCGTTCGCCCCTGGCAGCAAGCCGATTCGCTCGTGCAGCAGCTTCGGGCACAGGACCTTCTAAAGCCCCGGATTGAAACTGATGCCACGCCCAAACCGCTCATCGACTGGAAATGGATGTTTTTGGTGCTGCTCCTGATTGCAACTGCTGAGTGGGCCATCCGACGCTACAACAGTTAGGTCCGATCGATTGGAACTAGCGTCCGTCAGACAAATCTCAGTAGACTGCCTTATTAAACGCTTAGGCGAAGTGAATTACTTTTTCTGGAAAATCGCCGGCATAGCGATACACCAGGCTGCGGATGTAATCGTTGTCCGGAATCGGATCGAGGACTTCAAGAAGCTGTTCGCAGGAATAGGTGATTTCGGTTCCGGCCATGTAGCCCATCGCACAGAGATTGCCTTTCTGCACCAGAATGCAGCTTTGCTCTCCGGCCTGCCGACCGGTATCAAACAAGGCAAACGTAGGCAGCCGATGTTGCAGGGCTTCCATCGCTGCGTCGACCCGTGCATTGTAAAACGCAGGCGCTTCTTTACAGGCATCATTGCAGCCATCTGCGGGCAATCCTCCGGCACAGTCGGCATCCGGTGCCAAAGCACACAGGCGCGGACATAATGTAAACTCTTCAGCCAGCGACCGGAGCTGTCGGTAACCTTCGTTGAGGGTATTGAATGAATATAACGCGGGAGCGACCATCCGGTGTTTTTCTACCATCAGGCGTTTGTAGCCATTCCGGTCTTCATAACAAAACAAGCCGAAACGCGGATGATAGCCCCGCTGGCTGCGGTTATGCGAGGGCCACAGCCTGCGGATTTCCACGCTCTCCAGAATGTGGGCCATCAGATCGGTGGCGACCGGCGTATAGGAAATCCGGTGAATCTCCCGCAGAAAATCGGCCTTCTGCCGGTTGGTTTTATTGTTGGAAAAGTGACTCCGGACGCGCTTCTTCAGATTGATCGCTTTGCCTACATACACCGGCTTTCCGGAAGCGTTGTAGAAATAGTACACGCCCGGCGAAGGAGGCAGTACATCCAGCTGTTCAACAGGCACATGGGGCGGCAGGTATTGCTCGCTGTTGCGGCCTTTGAGCAGCGTTTGCAGCTCGCCCGTCGTGTCACGTGCTACGAGCAGCGCAAACAGCCGGGCGGTAGCTTCGGCATCCCCCAGCGCCCGGTGGCGGTCGTTGTGTTCAATACCCAGTTCAGGGCATATTGACGCCAGACCGTAGCGCCGTAAACCCGGCACTACTTTCCGGGCATAACGGATGGTGCAGAGCTTGCGCGCCTCAAACTTGTGACCTGCATGTTCGAGACAGGCTTTTACAAACGAGTAATCGAAGTTGACATTGTGGGCAACGAAGATTTTGCCCCGCAGAAAACGGGCGACCGTTTCAGCGATTTCCTCAAACACCGGCGCATGAGCCACCATCTGATCCGTGATTCCCGTCAGTCCCTGAATAAAGCGTGGAATCGGGTGTTGCGGATTGACAAGGGTCTGGTAGGTGTCGAGCACCTGCTGCCCGTCATGAATCACAATCGCTATATCGGTAATTCCGGCGGCAGATGCGTGGCTTCCGGTCGTCTCTATGTCTACAATCGCGTACAGCATCAGGGGCAAAAATAAAGTAACGATTAACGGGCGCGAAAGTTTGAAACTCCTTTGAACGGATGACAGATCTCCGCTTAGTCGTGGCCGGAGAAATCTTACAGACCCAAGAAATCACCGATCTCCGGAAAATGAGTTGTCCGGGAAACTATTTCCACCCAACCGTCAAACCGGAATTACTTGTCTAATGGCGTTAGGAACTGTATTCATTCACCACTTACATACTATAGTTATGAAAAAGATTTTCCCACTCCTCCTGCTTTCCCTGGCCAGCCTGAGCGCCTGCAAAAAGGAATGCGACTCCAGTATACCTGCCTGCAACGATCAGCCGCCGACCAACGAAATGTGCGCTGCGGCTTTCAACCGTTGGTTTTACAACCCGCAGACAAATCAGTGCAAACTCATCAGCTACAGTGGCTGTTCGCAAAAGGGATTTGCCACGAAGCAGGACTGCGACGGCTGTGTAAAAGGTCGTAACTAAGTTTCTTGGGTATAAAAAAGACCCCGGCTTGTACAGCCGGGGTCTTTTCAGTAGCGTTGAGCAGTGTCCTTATGGAAGGATTTGCAGGCGGGCCATGCGTACAGCAGCACCCGGAACCGTCAGCCGAACGAGATAGGTTCCGGCCGGCAGCGTACCGATTTCCGGAATCAGGAGGTCCTGCTTTCCTACGGTTACTACTGAAATCGTTTTCTCCAGTACAACGGTTCCTACCGCGCCTACAATCTGAATGTGCGCCGTTCCGGTCTGTGTGCTGTTCCAGAGAAGAGACACCTGATTCTTGGCCGGATTTGGCATCAGATTCAGTTCGTCTTTAGAAGCTGTCATTGGATAAACGGTTTCCACAGGGCTGTACTTTTCTTCACCAGTTGTGGCAATCGTTTTCAACCGATAGTACAATATCGATACCGGCGGCAGAGTCTCGTCTGTGGTCTGATAACTGGTCTGCGCAGGCATTGCTGCCGTTTTGGCAATTGCATTAAAGTCGCGACCATCCAGGCTCCGTTCTACGACAAAAGCATTTACGGCTTCGGCTTGGGCCAGTTGCCACTGCAACAGGGTTGTCTGATTGGACTGCCAGGTTGCCCGGAACGACAGGAGCGTTACAGGAAGCGGAACGGAATAGGTCCGAAGCTGTTCGCTACACAAACACTGATTGCTGCCGTTTTTGAGATCAGGAGCGATCCGCACCGTTACCAGATCGCTTGGAGACGCATTAGATGGAATGGTGAACGTAAGAGTGTCGAGGACCGTGGCGTTGATGGCCACCGGCTTTTGTAAAACGGAGGTGGCAATCGCAACATTCGGATTGCTGCTCAGCAAAATCTCTGCCTTATAAATACCTCCGGCAGCGTTTTGAGTCCCGTTGTTCAGATACTGGACCCGATACTGTTTTTGTCCGCCGGCAGTGGTAGCCAGGTATTCAAACACTGTTGGATTCAGGTTGGGTTTGACACGGTTGATGTTGCCGGAGGCGGCCGTTCCGGTAACGCGGGTACTATTGCTACAGTAGGTAACACCATCACAACTCAGGACGCCCGGATAAGTGCGGACTGCTTCGGCCAGCACAGGACTGTTGCCGCAGGAACCAGTCGCCACGCCGCCGTCTCCGATCAGATCAAACGCATATTGCATCGGTGTGTTGGCAGCGATTCCGGGAGCCAGTTGCACTTTCACTTCCGTAGTACCGATTTGAAGTCCCGGATTGGTTACCACGCTGCATCCGGCACAGTTCGTTCCGGGAACAAAGTTGCCGCCGTAGACAACGCCTGCCGGCAGGGTGTACACAATCGTATCGCCTGCCTGTATAGGACTGCCCAACGGCGTGCTGGTGAGTGCCATAGTCGTCCGACCGCTGCAACTCAGGGTAGTCGTCGGGATATTCATGGCCATATTGATGGTTCCACCACCGCTGGGGACACCGGTAATTTCCAATGGACTGGTGCGTGACACAACCCCGTTGCCGGTAGCCGTATCGCCGCAGATCCGATTGGCATAGGAGAGCAGCGTCAGATTGTTTCCGGAACGATACCTACAATCGGTTGTGAATGGAATCAGAATCTGTGCCTGACGGGCATTGGCAGTCGGGCGGTCGATGGTACCCCGGATGCCGGTGTCTTTGATACCGGTATGTTTCGTCAGATCCAGCTCATAGATATTGCTGGTGATCATAGTGGGGTTCAGGGATTGCCAGTTTCCGGAATTGCGTGGAAATTCCACCGGAATAGGCGTTACTACCTGAATCCCATTGGGAATCACAAGGCGCACTCGGGGGTTGACAATGGCCGCCCCGGCGGCACTGCTAACCGCAAAGATGGCCGTGTCACGGGCACAGAGCGTTATGGAAGACCCTTTTCCGGGCTGACGCAGTACAGAAGACTGGATTTCGCTAGGACGGGAAAGTACCCGTGGATAAATCGGAGCGCTGATGCTCGCCGGACAGGCGACTGTTACCGGGCTGGACGGATAGCCTGCACAATCGTTGCCGGCGTACACCTTCAAACTATCTCGGTTACAGTTGCCGTACCGGAAGTAAATCCGCGCGCGCTGTGAACTGTTGACAGCAATGGAAGGCGTAAGCTGATACCATTTGTTTCCGGAACCATAACCGGATGGAGTCAAGAGGGCGCCGGTCCGGACTGAAGAGCTGTTGAGCAGCCCTACACTATCGACCGTGACGGAACCCGCTGCTGCTTCCGTAGCCAGCCAGACATTGGAAGCGCCTGCATTAGTTGCGCCAACGGTTACATCCCAGAAATTGGCCGCTGTAGAAGCGTTGATGTCGCCTGTGTTGTTGGTCACAGTAAGCGTAGCCCGGTTGCCTGCATCGTACTTGAGCATAGTGGTCGTCCGGAGCTGATACGTGGCAATATTAGTTTGAAACGGATTGGCTAGCGTACCGTATTCGATTACAGTATCATAGGCGGTAGCCGTTGTACAACCACCGGGTTTCAGCATGAAGGAAGTGTTGAAGGACGACGATTCGGTGCCTACGAACGGTATCATACCATTTTGACGCAGCGCATAGTAATTGAATGTCAGAACCGTATCGTTATTGGCGTTGATACTTACCTGGGGCGCAACGGTCCACCGCACCGTATTATTGGTGACTCCCTGACGCACCTGATAGGTCATCATACCGTTGTTGGTAGCTACTCCATCGTAGCGCCAGCCTTTGGGAATAATGACCTGAAAACTATCCGGAAGCGCTACCGGACGGTATTCTGCAGTGAAATACTGGCCATAGGGCGTATTGCTGGCCGCCACAATCGTCTGGGTTCCACTGGCACATCCGGTAAACGTCACTCCTGAGGAAGCGACCGTATGGCGCCAGCCGGCAACATAGGTATTGGACAGCAGGGAATCGCATAGATAGCCATTGGTACCCGTACTGTTGGTGGTAGCGGCAGCAGTGGCAGAAGGCGTCCCGTCCATTGCAAACAGCTTGTGACGAAGCCGGATTTCCTTTTGCTGATCAAACTTATACGCCGTTCCGTTTGCAGCACTGATGGCATTTCCGGAAATCGTTGTAAGATCGTTCAACCGGAAATAAGCTGTTACGGCAAAGCTGTCACCGGCCAGCAAACTGGTATCTGCCAGACAAGAGAGTGAATTGAGTTTAACCCGGAAAATCTGATTGGACGATCCGACAGGAATCACTGAGGCCGTACAGGTAGTCGACTGGTTTCCAGTACGGTACCGGATGACGGAAGCGACACCGGCAGGTGCCCAGATTCCGGATGCAAAGACCCATTCCGCATAGCCATTCTTAAAGGCGGGGATACCGCTTCGGGCTGTGACCTGTCCCCGACTGATGCTTCGAAGCGTATCGCCGATGATATAACGGCTTTGATCAACTCTACTAAAGTCCAGGGCACCGCTTGCATCGGGTTTACCATCTGCATCGGTATCGGGCAGTCCGTAGCTGAAGCGGCTGATGGTTCCGCCAATGCTGATGCCCGGACAGGCCCCGCCACCCCCACCACAGGCCTTAAAAACAATAGGGCTGGTCGTGTAACAGAGCGATGCGAAATTGATTTCACCGACCGCACAACTGCTATCAAGTTCAATCCGGGTGTTCGTCCGGAAAGAGTCTGGACCGCAGCCGGCATCATTCCGGAAATTAAAAGACAGGTAGTGACTTTTGGAACCCGCGTTGGGAACAAAATACACCCGGACGGTTTGGCCGTTGATTTCGGTCCGGATCCGACCGGTATCCTGCAATTCGTTCACCGACAACAGTGTCACTCCGGGTGGCACATTCACGGTAACGACCCCACGCCGCGCCGGATAGACGATAGTGGTCGGAAAACTGTTGATCCGCACGGGCAGGCGTACCGAGAAGACTTCCTGATTGCCCACCTGTGCAGGTGTTTGCAGAACGGGGGTCAACAGCGAAAGGTTTTGTCCAAGCGTTTGATTGTTGGAAGTTACCGAGTCATAGGTAGCATTACACAGCAACCGGTAATTGTGACGCACATTGTACGTGGTAAAATTGGTTACAGCGGTGCAGCTGTCTGTATTCCGGCATGAGGTGATGAGCTTGTAGGTAACCATCAGCCGGTCGCCGGCTTTTAGAATGATCTCGTTTGGAAGGATGTAAGTTGCAGAGCGAACCTTACCCGCCAGGCAGGCCGGACTTACACTGTTACTCTGTCTCAACACATTGACAAGACTGGCGGCACTCACGGTTGTGTACGTGCCGCCATTGATCGAATACGCAATGGAGTTGGTATCTACGATAATATTGGCCCCGGTGCCTCCGGAAATAACGGAGAAGCGGTTATAGGTTATAGGGCCACTTCCGGCTCCCAGGAGCAACGTATCTGTAATCGTGTATTCCGGTGCAATGCACCCTATCGCCGCAGGTGCGACACGGGTCTTGAACACAAATCCGGGGGCACTGTTGCCCACCGTGACCTTGCTCGTTCCGGTAACCGACTGACACTCTGCAGGAGCACGTCCCCAGGATACCCCATATGAAGTTGTAGGCGTTCCGCACGTCAGGATGGTGTCCTGCTCTGCCAGTGAAATGGTTTCTCCGTTTGTGAGGCGGGTATCGGCACCAAACAAAGGACCGTACAACCGGTAGAACAAGGTATCGCCGTTGGTACGTACCGGGGTAAACGGATACGTCGTTGGGCCCGCTGCCGGAAGACTTCCTACAAGCGTAGTGGCCAGTTGCAGATTGGCAGCAGGCAGCACTACGTAAAACAGAACGGTGTCCAATCCGCCGGCACCACCATTGGTCAGGAGCGTAGTACGATTTAAAACAGAACCTACACTTGCAGTCGCAGCCACCGGTGTGATCAGGGTCAGGGACGGAAGGGAAATGTCGTATTTATTCACACTCAGATCCGTTTCGGATACAGTCCCGCAGCTGCTGGTTACACTTATGGCATCTTTAAAAGAGCCTCCATTTCCACAAGCTGCGAAGCGGCTGATTTCAAATGTAAAATCGCCGGTTCCGGTGATTCCGGTAATCGCAAATACGGGAGACGTCTGGCTGGTTCCGGTATAGGTAATGGCAGCACTGTTGATATTGGACGAAACCTTCTGGACCGATCCCGGCAGATAGGTGACTCCGCTCGCCAGGTTGACCGTAACGTTTATATTGTTGCAAATGGTAGATCCGAAGATCAGTTTGACCTGCAGTTTAGACGTATCCAGTCCACCGCGCGTCAGGTTACCGGCAGGAGCCGGATATGGGGTTACAATCGATATCTGGGCCGGCGCCTGCAAGCCTCCCCAGCAAAGCAACCAGATACTGATTATTCGGATCAACCAAAACTTCTGAAGGTAATTTTTGAGCATAAGGGGCGCTTGAAAATGGGTGCGAATGTAGCGCTTATACATTTCACTTATAAGATCCCCGTATTATTAAAAAATATTTTAAAACCCAAAAGGCCCATCAAAATGATTTTGATGGGCCTTTTGGAGTCTCTATACAACGATGGGTGATCCGTCTAGAGGGTAAATGCTTTTTTGATGGTATCCACGAAGTCGAGCTGCTCCCAGGTAAACAGTTCTACGTCCATTTCCTTGGTTTGGCCACCAACGCGTTTAAAAGTTTTCCGGACAATGCGTGGCGTACGTCCCATATGGCCATAGGCTGCACATTCACTGTACATCGGCTGGCGGAGTTTCAGCCGCTGCTCAATGAAATACGGGCGCATATCAAAAATCTGGCTGATTTTTTCGGCAATGGCACCATCGGTCAGTTCTACTTTCGATGTGCCGTAGGTATTAACGTACAGGCCCATCGGCTCGGCCACACCAATCGCGTAGCTCACCTGCACCAGTACTTCCTCGCACAAACCGGCAGCCACCATATTCTTGGCGATGTGGCGGGTGGCATAGGCAGCCGAGCGGTCGACCTTGCTGGGGTCTTTTCCGGAAAACGCACCGCCACCGTGTGCACCTTTGCCGCCGTAGGTGTCTACGATAATCTTACGACCTGTCAGGCCGGTATCACCATGCGGACCTCCGATTACAAACTTGCCGGTAGGGTTAATATGATATTTGATATCGTCATTAAAGAAGGCCGTGTATTGCGGGTAATCTTTCATGACCCGCGGAATCAGGATAGCTTTTACATCCTCAGTGATCCGCTGCTGCATGGCCTTCTCTTCAGCAAAATCATCATGCTGAGTAGAGATTACGATGGTATCGATCCGTACCGGGCGATTGGTATCGTCGTATTCAAGAGTGACCTGACTTTTGGCATCAGGGCGCAGGTATGTCATTTCCTTCCCTTCTTTCCGGATGCCCGCCAGTTCGCGCAGCAACGCATGACTCAGGTCCAGCGCCAGCGGCATATAGTTGCCGGTTTCGGCCGTAGCATAGCCAAACATCATTCCCTGGTCACCAGCGCCCTGGGCTTCCTTTTGCTGCTTGTCTACGCCCTGGTTGATATCCGGGCTTTGCTCGTGGATGGCACTCAGGATTCCACAGGAGTTGGCATCGAACATATACTCGCTGCGGGTATACCCGATGCGGGTAATGACCTCACGTGCAATGGCAGGCACATCGATATAGGTATTGCACTTGACCTCACCGGCCAGCACCACCTGTCCGGTAGTTACCAGGGTTTCGCAGGCAATTTTGGATTCCGGGTCCCAGGCCAGAAAGTTATCCACCAGCGCATCAGAGATCTGATCGGCGACTTTGTCGGGATGGCCTTCCGAAACCGATTCGGAAGTAAATAGGTATGGCATAAAGCGTTTTCGTTTTTATCCGTAGAAAAGCGGGGTCGCGAAGGTACTGATTAATGCGTAGGGATGAACGGCCGTGGGATTGTGGACCCGACCGGAGGCACCGAACCTTCCGGAAAACACAAAACGCGCCAGGCGGCGCGCTTTGTGTGCAATACTAATTTTTTTATTCGACGGTCACACTCTTAGCCAGGTTGCGTGGCTGGTCCACGTTACAACCGCGTAGGATGGCAATATGGTACGAGAGCAGCTGTAGCGGTACGATAGTCACCAGCGGTGCCAGAATATCTTCTGTTTCCGGAACTTCAATTACATGATCGGCCAGACCTTTAATCTGACGGTCGCCTTTATTGACAATGGCGATGACTTTGCCTTTACGGGCTTTTACTTCCTGTACGTTGGAAACAATCTTCTCGTAGGCACTGCGGTTGGTCGCCAGAATCACTACCGGCATGTTTTCATCGATCAGCGCAATCGGACCGTGTTTCATCTCCGCCGCCGGATAGCCTTCTGCGTGGATGTAGGAGATCTCTTTCAGCTTCAGAGCCCCTTCAAGGGCCACCGGGAAGTTCACCCCGCGGCCCAGATATAAGAAATTGGTTGCGTCTTTGTAGGTTTTGGCGATTTCGAGGATCTGGTCGTTGAGCTTAAGCGTCTCTTCGATTTTAGCCGGAATGTTCTCCAGTTCAAACAGGATCTCCCGGAGTCTTGAGGTCGGGATCGTGCCTTTGGCTTCTCCAATCTGAAGCGCCATCAGCGTCAGGATGGCTACCTGCGTAGAAAACGCTTTGGTAGACGCCACTCCGATTTCCGGACCGGCATGGGTATACGAACCGGCATGGGAAACCCGTGCAATCGATGAACCGATGACATTGCAGATGCCGTAGATCAGCGCACCCCGCTCTTTGGCCAGCTCAATCGCCGCCAGCGTGTCCGCCGTTTCGCCGGATTGCGAAATCGCGATCATTACGTCTTCATGATCCACAACCGGGTTGCGGTAGCGAAACTCAGACGCATATTCGACTTCGACCGACATCCGGGCCACATCTTCAATAAGATATTCTGCCAGCAGTCCGCTGTGCCAAGAAGTACCACAGGCAGCAATCAGCAGGCGGTCTGCATTGAGAATGCGTTTTTCGTACTCTACCACCCCACCCAGCTTGATCCAGCCTCCGGAAGCGCTCATCCGGCCGCGCAGGGCATCGGCCACGGCACGGGGCTGTTCGTAGATCTCCTTCAGCATGAAGTGATCAAAGCCGCCTTTTTCGATGGCTTCCAGATTCATCTCCAGCTTCTGAATCGAAGGGGTCGTTTCTACGTTCCCGAGCGTCTTCAGGGTAAAATGTCCGTCCCGGTTAATGACTGCGTACTCCTGATCTTCGAGATAGACTACGTTTTTGGTAAACTCAATGATCGGCGAAGCATCGGAAGCCACAAAAAATTCGTTTTCTCCGATCCCAATCACCAATGGCGAGCCTTTACGGGCGGCAATCAGCTTGTCTTCCTTGCCTTTTTCCATTACTACGATGGCGTAGGCACCTACAACTTCGTTGAGTGCAATGCGCACCGCATCTTCCAGTTCTACCCCTTCCTGTTTTTTGATTTCTTCAATCAGATTTACGAGTACTTCTGTATCCGTATCGCTCTGGAACAGGTAGCCGCGCCGTTGCAACTCCGTTTTCAGACTTTCATAATTTTCGATGATGCCGTTGTGGATGAGCGCCAGGTTTCCGGAATAAGACAAATGTGGGTGGGCATTGCAATCATTAGGAACGCCATGCGTCGCCCAGCGGGTATGACCGATGCCCATCGTGGCATGAGTATCCTGCGCACCCACATAAGCCTCCAGATCTACGACCTTCCCCGCTTTCTTATAAACATTCAGGTCGCCGTTTAATAGTGCGACTCCTGCTGAGTCATAACCGCGATATTCCAATCGTTGCAGTCCCTTGATAAGGATAGGATATGCTTCCCGGGTGCCGATATAAGCTACGATACCACACATAATGTTGACAAAGGACTGTTTTAGTTTTGAGAATAGGAGATGACGAGCTTAATGCCATACTGGGGATGGGAACGACTCCCGGCAATCAGACGATATGCACCCGGGAACCCGGCAACGCCGTTGATTCGTAAATGTAATACATCCCTTCCGGAATTTACAGCCCGTTGCAACTCACGTGGAAAATTAATTACATATTGATTGACCGTTACGCCACCGATGCTGACGCGCCGCAGTTTGCCGTCTACAAAGTTGGCCGATTCTGCCGAGCCTTCCGGAAGCCGGTCGGCAATGGAACCTGTGCTTCCATCGGTTTCAACCCGTTGTGGAAAAATACGGGCCGGAATAAAATACTGGTTGGAACTAGCAGTATCGATGGATGTAATGATGAGCTGCGCCCGGTTGTAAACGGTCTTGGGCAGATTCTTTACATACGGCATCTGGAAATCAATGGCAGCCCCCGGTTCATTCTGCAACAGCAACAAATTGGGATTACTACCTGTTCCTGTTCCCATTATGTAATTGTATGCAGGCGTACCGGCATAATCCCGGCGGACATAAGTATACGCCTTGTTATAGGCCGTCTGGAACGGAAAGGACGCCGTCAACGAATCGCCACCGTCGTTTTTATAGTACACGACCAGACCCGCCTTTTGATATAAATCGGTTCCGTTCAGGAAACTGAAATACGGAATAAAAGAACCCGTTGCTGAAGCAGGCTCCACATACAGGCCGCGCAGCGCAGTTACAAAGGCACGGGGCGTACTGTCCACATTCAGGGCTTGTTGCAACGCAGGCAGAAACGTCGCTAAGTCGAGCTTAACCCGTAAATGAGGGGAACGCCGGCTGCCGCTAACCGACGCCGAATCCCGCAGGTCGGCCAGATACGTAGTCTTTTCACCGAACAGCGTAGACCGGTCCACTAAAGGCACCCTGGAGCTATACAGCAAGGAATCGGTTCCGGAAAGCCCCTGACTGAGCCGATAGACCCGATACCGGATTGCGGGCGCCGACAGCGTATCTCCCCAGGCAAAGCCACTGTAAGGCAACACCAGAACGGCAGAGTCAATCCGTGGATTGTTGCCAAACGTGAAGTTGGAGGTGATAGGCGCCGTCTCAAATGCCAGTGCGGCAAACGTTTTTCCAAAAAACGGATCTGCGCTGATAACGCCGGCACCCATATAGGCTGTACCGACCACCTGTGCAGTGCCGTTGATCAGCTTTTGGAACTCGGTAACAACAGAATCGTCGTAAACGGTACGGGCCTGCACCGTAAAGGTGTCCGGTAAGGTACGCGTACTGAGGCTGTCTCCGTTGGGCAATACACTGGTGCCCAGAATCGTATTCTCTTTACAGGAGGCTCCTGTCAGTACCAGTACGAAGAGGCCAAAAAAACGCGACAGAAAGGGAAGCCGTATGTTCAAGGTAGAAATGGAAAGGAGGCGAATGTCCGCAACGCAGGACGAATAATCCGGAAAGGGTATGTTAAGCTTTGACCGGGAAATCCACCAGCGTCTTGTACAGATTGAGCAGAGGGGTTACGTCTTCTGTCCAGCTGTCTTCCCAGCGAATGATTTTTTTGTTCCGGGCCGGCTTCATAGCTTCTTCCAGAGCAGGTTCCAGTACCGGATCGCCCTGTAGCAAAATGTCCGACGCTTTCATCGCACCCAGCACCAGCGCTTCAGCGGTTCCGGGCTTAAACGCTTCCAGATCTTTTTCCTTCAGATCCTGATTAACCAGTGCTTTTTTGATAAAATCCGGTGACAGTGTTTCACTGAACTGCGGATTCTGAACGGTGTAGGCGACTTTAGAGTGCGCAAACACAGGTTCTTTTTTATAGGCCGTTTTCAGGTACACCGGCAACAGGGAGGTCATCCAGCCATGGCAGTGAATTAAATGCGGCGGCCAGCCAAACTTCTTGACCGTCTCCAGCGCACTTTTACAGAAAAACACCATCCGCTCCGCATTGTCTTCAAAAAATTGGCCGTTTTCGTCTCGGGCTGTAAACTTGCGCTTGAAGTAATCTTCATTATCCATGAAATACACCTGCAAACGGGCGTTGGGTAACGACGCCACCTTGATCACCAACGGATAGTCGTCTTTATCCACAATAATGTTGATCCCGGACAGGCGAACCACTTCATGCAACCGGTGGCGGCGTTCGTTGATGGTTCCGAAACGAGGCATAATTACCCGGATCTCCAGTCCGGCGTCAAATGTCTTACGGGAAAGGGCGTTGAGAATCGGGGCAAAAATGGTATCCTCCACATACGGAGACAATTCGTTGGCTACCACCAGAATCCTTTTCTTTGCATCTGCAGACATAGACGTAAAACTTTGCGCTTTTGATAGTTGGACTGAATCCGGAAAACAATTTTTCCGGGTAAAAATCGGCTGCAAAATTACGAAATTTAATGCAGTTTCTTTCTTATCCTCCAAAAGGACCTCTGTTCCGATCTGATGTTCATTTTTCGCAAGGCTGCCCAACTCACTGATTTTCTTTCTGGAACCGACCGGCCCACCGGTTTTATCCCAACGATGGGTGCGCTCCATGAAGGACACCGCTCTCTGTTGCTGCGCGCTGCAGTAGATGGACACCTTACCGTTGTCAGCATTTTTGTCAATCCAACCCAGTTCAACGATCCGGCCGATTTCAACAAGTATCCGGTGACGACGACCGAAGATCTGAAGATGCTTCAGGACAGCCATTGCGACGCCGTGTATCTGCCTGCACTGGAGGACGTATACCCTCAGGGAACAGACCAGATGCCGGTATTCGACTTTGGTTCCCTGGAAACGATCCTGGAAGGTGCGCGGCGACCCGGCCATTTCCGGGGTGTGGGCCAGGTAGTAGCCCGACTACTGGAAATCGTAGCGCCCCAGCACCTGTATCTGGGACAAAAAGATTACCAGCAATGCATGATCATCAGCGACCTGATCCGGCAGAAAAACCTTCCGACCCGCCTGCACATTTGTCCAACGGTTCGAGAAGACGATGGTCTGGCATTGAGCTCCCGCAACCGTCGGTTGAGTCCCGCCGAGCGCAGCAGAGCCGGAGTTATTTACCAGTGCCTGGTATCGATCGAAGCGAAACGGCACACCACGGCATTCAGCATTGTAGCACAGGAATGCGAGGCCTTGCTGCAACACAAAGGCTTTGAGGTAGAGTATGTGGCGCTGGTGGACGCAGACACGCTGACCCTGCTGCCTGATTATGATTCTGGCCGGCGCATGGTGGCTTTAATTGCGGCCCGGTTAGGTACTACGCGGCTGATCGACAATCTGATTCTATCTACCGACTAAAAACCGGACTCTTTTCCGGAACTATCGGTTCCGGAAGGGATCATTCCCACGTCGTTGCGGTGCAGGTAGTGCGGCTCCGCTTCCCGGTTCTTCATAACCGGGTTCATCGCGCGGGTCTTTCCATTTTTTGACCCACACTGTAATCTGTTCGCGCAGCACCGGATTGCTTCGCAGTACCGCCGTAAAGGTGACACTATCGTGCAGCATCGTTTTGGGAATCACCCATTCGTTGCCCCGCAACTCGCCCCAATCGGCCGTCAGCAGGATCTGCCGGTCATCCAGCGGCATATACCGACCGTCTACCGTCTGCCCTTCTACATTCACGTAGTAGTTCAGGATCGGCTTGATACTATCTGTGTACAGGTTGAAGTAGATCAGCTTAAAGCGGTCTTGTGCGGTTGCTTCCGGACTTTTCAGAAACCCGGCCAGCACCAGTAAACAGCTTATCCGGAATAGCCTCATTCTACGCGGGTGATTTTGATCATGTTCGTTGGCAGGTGCTGTGATACCGGCAGCGATCCGGTGTTGACGACTACATCGCCGCTTTCAATCAGTCCCCGCTCTTTCAGGAATGCAATTTCATCCGATAATACATGGTCGATGCCTTCTTCTTTGTTGTAGAAAAAAGCTTCTACGCCCCAGGAAAGGGAGAGCTGATTGACCAGACTCCGTGTTTTAGTAAATACAAACAGCTTGGCCTTCGGACGGTACGAGCTCAGCATAAAACCGGTATACCCGCTTTGCGTCATGCCGATCAGTGCTGCTGCTTTGACATCCTGTGCCAGCTCGCAGGCATTGTAGCAAATGGCATCTGACAAAAAGGACGGCGAATGGGCCTGCGGAACCAGGTTGCGGTTGTAAATAATCTCCTGCTTTTCAACCTCGTTGATAATGGACGCCATGGTCCGGATGACCAGTTCCGGATACTGCCCGGTCGCCGTTTCGGCTGAAAGCATCACGGCATCGGTTCCTTCCAGCACGGCATTCGCCACATCGGTAATTTCGGAGCGGTTGGGACGCGTCCGGTCCAGCATCGACTCCATCATCTGTGTGGCGATAATCACAGGTTTGGCTCGGTGAATGCACATGCTTACAATTTTCTTTTGCAGCATCGGGATTTTTTCCAGTGGCAGTTCGACCCCTAGGTCGCCACGAGCCACCATCACGGCGTCGGATGCCAGGATGATCTCCCGCAGATGGTCCAGCGCTTCCGGTTTCTCAATCTTGGAGATAATCTTGGCACAGGAATCTTTGCTTTTCAGCAGCTCGCGCAACTGAAACACATCTTCCGGACGCCGTACAAACGACAGGGCAATCCAGTCGATTGGTTGTTTAACGATAAAGTCAACATCGGCCAGATCTTTTTCCGTCAGGGATGGCAATGAGATCTGGGTATCGGGCAGGTTGACGCCTTTGCGGGAAGAAAGCGTGCCAGACGCCGTAACCCGGACCCGTACGTTATGATCCGATGTTTTCTCGGTCACCACGACCTCGATTTTACCGTCGTCGATCAGGATTTTTTCACCCAATTCCACATCTTCGTAAAAGTTGGGATACGAGATGTACACCTTATTCCGGTTCCCGATCACTTTCTCATTCGTAAACAGGAACGTATCGCCTTCTTTGAAATCAATGGCGTTGTTTTCAACTTCTCCCACCCGCAGTTTGGGGCCCTGCAAATCCGCTAGGATCGCAATGTTGAAGGGATGCTCGGCGTTGATCCGCTGAATGTTGTTGATGACATCCAGATGCCCTTCGTGCGTACCATGCGAAAAATTAAGCCGGAATACATTGACACCTTCCTGAACCAGTTGCAACAGCTTTTCATAGGTGTTACAGGCGGGTCCTACAGTAGCAATAATTTTTGTTTTACGCAGCATGGGGTTGAAAAGATTGAGAAACGATAGGTTGAAAAGAGATGCCTTGGAAACGGAAAAACATTCTGTTCCGGAACGACCTCAAAGTTGGCGTCTGGGAACGTGGTCCGAACGTAAAGGTTTCGTAAAACTTTTACGCCATCCGTTCCGGAACGATCCGGTAGCGGTTTGTTACCGGACTCTGGGGTCCAGTACCTGATACAACAGATCGGTAAAGAAATTGACCACCAGAAACAAAACAGCGGTTAACAGTACAGCTCCCATTACCACCGGGAAATCGAATTTATCGAGCGCGTCTACGGTCAGCTTGCCCAGTCCTTTCCAGCCAAAAATATACTCGACAAAAAACGACCCGGCCAGCAGCTCCGCCAGCCAGCCCGAGATCGCCGTCAGCACCGGATTTAAGGCATTAGGCAGCGCATGGCGTGCCACCACCCGCCGTTCCGGAAGTCCTTTGGCGCGGGCCGTCCGGATATAATCCTGCGACAGGCTGTCCAGCAAAGCGCTCCGGGTGAGCTGGGTGATGATGGCCAGCGGACGAATGCCCAGCGCCAACGCTGGCAAAATAAGGTTCTGGATGTTCAGGTGACGCCCCCCGAAGGCATCCCATTCCCAGAGCGATCCAGTCATACTCAATCCGGTGTACGGTTGCAGCAGGTAGCCAAAGGTATAGGCCACCAACAAACCCGCAAAAAACGACGGCAGCGAGATGCCCGCCACCGAAGCTGCCAGCGCCCCGGTATCAATCCAGGTGCCTTTGTACACCGCGGCCAGGGTTCCCAAACCAATCCCCAGCACAGCAGCAATCAGTAACGCGCTGAACGCCAGAATCAGCGTTCCCGGAAAAGCCTCCGTCAGAATGGCTGTTACCGGCCGCTGGGTCCGGTACGAGGTGCCCAGATACGGCGGTTTCAGCACCAGCTCCCGGCTTCCCAACGGTAGCAGCCGCACCGAATGGTACTGGTTGCGCACTTCCGGACAGGCGTCCTGCACAGTGATCGGTGACAGATCGGCCAGGTAATACCCATACCGAACCCAGACCGGCTGATCGAGATGCAACGCTTTTTGAGCCGCTTCGATGGTCGCCAGATCGGTCCGTTGTCCCAGTGTGAGCCGGGCCGGATCGCCGGGCAATACGTTGAATAGCAGAAACACGGCCGTCACCACTCCCCAGAGCACCAACAGGGTATAACCGAGGCGGGCGAAGAAACGTTTCAAAGGGATGAGGTGTGTTCTGAAATGGAAAATGAAGTTCCGGAACTATAGGATCCGGATTACCTTGACTGCAAGGGAAAGATCCCGGAATTGTAAGGTTTTCTTTCGTGAGATTCCTCCCTCACGGTCGGAATGACCCGGTTTGTGTGGCTCCAATAATGTGTTTTCCGGAACTTGACTTTATCTGAACTCTCGCCTTATTCGGGTCATCTCGACCGCAAGAGAGAGATCTCACAGCTACTGGGTTCTGCTTTTGTGAGATTCCTCCCTCAGGGTCGGAATGACCCGGTTTATGTGGCTCAATTACGTACGATGCGTTCCGGAAGGTCCGAAAAGTACATTTTACTTGACCTGCGTCAGTGAAGCCGGGTAATCACGGAAGGAATATTTACCCTGCACCACACCGTCTTTCAGGATCATCAGCCCCGGATTGGAGCGCAAGGCCGTTTTGCTGGCGGTTCCGTCTACGTACAATACATCAAAGGCCTGCAACTTCTGCGCCGCTACAAACTGTTCGGTTGCCACTTTGGTAGACGAGCTAAGCATATACACCCCCCCACCCGACTTGCGCACTTCAGCAGCCAGCGTTTGAAGCCGGTCCAGATTGTCGGTGCGGGCTTTGTCCACATCTTTTACAAACCATAGCAATCCGTAGGCCGGCGCGGTCAGCACTTCTTCAGTATGGTCGTTGCCTTCGGCATCGGTCAGCGAAAAGTCTTTGATCGCAGGCGTAGCATTGCCTTCTTTCACCAGTTTGGTGCGGGTATCCACATACGTCCAGGTACTGTCTTCCCACGGAAAATTGGTTTCGTTGAACTCCTTTTTCACGCCGTCTTTCTGATAAACCAGCACCGTTTCATACACATCCGGAGTGCTTCCGGGCGGTGGCTTGGTACCCTGAAACAAATTGACGCCTTTTTTATATGGCAGACAATCATGGAACGGCAGATGCTCCAGTGCCCAGACCTGAATGCCGAAAGCAAAAAAGGCTGTCAGTAGCATTAGCGCGGTGCTAAACGGTGTGCGGATAATCGGCGTGACCCGTTTCCGGAAAATGTACAACACAATCGCCATCACCAGCAGTGCGACGTCTTTCCAGAAGGTCTCGGTGTTGGAAATCTTGATGCAATCGCCGAAGCAGCCGCATTCTTTGATTTTTCCGGAAAACAGCACATAGGCGGTCAGAAAGGTGAAGAACGTAATCAATGCCAGCAACAGCGGGGCAAAAAACCGTTGCGCATAGCCCAGTAGCAGCGCTCCCCCGGCAATGATTTCAAAGCCGATCATGATGATGGATAAGATCAACGACCAGGACCGGAAGCCCTGCCAGTTCCAGACCTCAAAAAACTCGTCCATTTTATAGGACAAGCCGAGCGGATCATTGGCTTTTACCAGTCCGGAAAAAATAAACAGTCCACCCACGACAATGCGCAGCAACCACAGAAACACCTTCATACGTACAGTTTTAAACCGATTTTAATAGTTAAACAACGGCGGTCTCCTCAATTTTAATGAGGGCAAACAGCGCATAATTTACAATATCGTTCAGGTTGGCATCAATGCCTTCCGACACCTGGGTGTGGCCGTCGTTGGCCAGGATCTGCCGGATGCGCAACAGCTTGGTCAGAATCAGATCCACCAGCGATTCCTGCGCCATCTGTCGCCAGGCTTCGCCGTAATCGTTGTTTTTCCGAAGCATCAGGGCTTCTACCAGGTCGGCTTGTTGTTGATAACAGGCACCAGCTTCTTCCGGGGTCAGCTCGAGTGACTCATCCTGCGGCAACGTCAGTTGTACTAAGCCGATGATGCCGTAGTTTACAATGCCGATAAACTCGCTTTCGATGGAATCTTCCACCAGCTGCCGGGCACCGCTCTGCAACTGCCGGATGCGCCAGGCTTTGATGTAAATTTGGTCAGCTACCGATACCGGCCGCAGCACCCGCCAGGACGTTCCGTAGTCGGCCGTTTTTTGCAGAAAAAGTGTTTTGCAACGCGCCCGCACGTCGTGGTACTGGTTGAGGGTGGCGCGTTTTTGGTTGGTCAGTTCCGATTGCATAGATGCCCCTGATTGTTTCCGGATGCGCCCTAAAAATACACTCTTCCCAGTTGCCCGCTCCCTGCAAAGCCGGGGACGGCTGCTTTCCATGGATCGTCCACAGGTAATGGGGATTCTCAACCTGACTCCGGATTCGTTTTTTGCAGGCAGCCGGATGAGCGGTAAAAAGCAGTTGTTGGAGACCGCCGAGGCCATGCTTCGGGCCGGTGCGACCCTGTTGGATGTAGGCGGGGCCTCTACCCGACCCGGCGCGCAACTCCCCAGCGCGTTGACGGAACTGAAACGGGTGCTTCCGGCCATTGAAGCCCTGCACGCTCATTTTCCGGAAGCCTGGATTTCAATTGATACGGTTCACGCATCGGTAGCCGAGGCCGCAGTGGAAGCTGGTGCCGCCATCGTAAATGATATCAGCGGCGGACTCCTGGATGCACAGATGCATCCGACGGTGGCCCGACTGGAGGTTCCTTACATCGTCATGCATATGCAGGGAACGCCGGAAACGATGCAACAGGCGCCTCAGTACGAAGACGTAGTGCTGGACGTATTCAATCAGTTAAAGGAACTATTTCAGTCCGCACGCCGGGCAGGTATCCGGGATGTGTTGCTGGATGTCGGGTTTGGGTTCGGCAAAACGCTGGCCCACAATTATACCCTGCTCCGGAATATGGACGCGTTCCGGGCTCTCGGCTGCCCGCTGCTGGCCGGCGTGTCCCGCAAAGGGATGATCTGGAAAGCATTGAATATCACTGCGGAACAGGCACTCAATGGCACCACAGCTGTTCATATGCTGGCTTTGCAACAGGGCGCATCGATTCTCCGGGTCCATGAGGTTCCGGAAGCCATTGAAGCGGTTAAAATCTGGGAGCAATACGAGAGCGCAGCGGCGTAAAGACAGACTACTATGCGTCCACTAAAAAAGCGATGCCCAGTTAAGGACATCGCTTTCAAACTAGAGTTTCCGGAACGACTTAGGCAATGTGCTGAACAATTTTCTTGTCGAATGCACCTTTGGGCGCAGCACCTACCTGCTTGTCTACTACTTGACCGTCTTTGATAAACAGTACGCACGGGATCGACGTAATGCCATACTCTACTGAGAGGTTTGGATTTTCGTCCACATTCACCTTGCCTACATTGATGCGGCCTTCATATTCTTTGCTGATGGCATCGATGGTTGGCCCAAGTGCGAGGCATGGACCACACCAGGGAGCCCAGAAGTCAACGATGCTTAATTTTTGAGAATTCAGAACTTCGGTCTCGAAGTTGGAATCGGTGTAGGTTGCTGCCATGATTATTTAAAAGGGATTTATTCTGTGAGGAACTACAAAAATAACGTACCGCCCCCGGAAGCGTGTCAGAATAACCGCTTATCGGTGCATTGAGGGTTGCTATACTGACGGAGTGGCTGTGTAGACGCGCCTAAAACGGATAAAAGTGCAGGTGCCGGTAAAAATCGATTCCGGAAAGTTCCCGGATTTCGCCGGGTAAAAGGTCTGCAATCGTCAGTTCTTCGATGGATACGCGAATGAGGCGCTTACAGCGATGCCCGGCAGCAAATACCATTTTACGAACCTGATGAAATTTGCCTTCCGTAAGCGTCAGCAATAGCCAGTCGTGCGGAATATGAGCCGGATGCGGCGGAATCCAACTGCCATAGACCTGCGGATCCGGCACCCGTGCAACCTCACAGGGCTGCGTCCGGTACGGCAATCCGCCATCGGCAACAATATCAATTCCAGACGCCAGCGTTTGAAGTGTAGCGTCAGTCACCACACCTTTGACCAGCACCAGATAGCTGCGGGTATGTGGCTGTTCGCCCTGAAAAAGCCGCCGGGTGACCGACGAATCAGTAGTTAGGAGCAACAGCCCTTCAGAATCTTTATCCAGCCGCCCGATGGCATGCGTTCCTTCCGGAAAATCGTGTCCCAGATCGCCCAGCAACCCGACGGCATGGCTCGACACAAATTGCGAGACGATACCGGCTGGTTTATTAAGCAGAAAATAACGATGAGGTAAAGGCAAAATCAGTGGGCTTAAAATACTCGGTTTTTACTTAAAGTAGTTGCCAATCCATTTCAATGAATCAGGCTGATTAATACCATAAAATTGATAGTCTGCATCCCTAAATAGTATCCAATAATCTTCAGCCGACAACGAGTCGTATATAATACCAACGTATTTTCCTTCCAAAGCTCTCACGTTCGATTCGATTCTACTCCTCCGTCTAAATGCTTTGCCCTTTATATGACCTTCCTTTAACTACAAACTGTACTTCTATCATTACCGGATGATAGCGACTTTCAGTACGAAAGACATCCGAGACATAAGCAGCAGCAAAAGACCTGTGTGCAACCAGACGTTCCCAGTCTTTCTTTTGTAAGAAAAGGCCGTACGCTATCACACCCATCAAAGCTAGGAACAACGTAAGTTGAAAGATTGTGGTGTTCTTTATTCTATTATGGTCTTTAATCAATCCATACATTAAATTTATTATACATTTTTAATCTACCCACGCGCCAGTTCTACCCCATACCGGATGTTTTGCTCGTCCAGAAACTGAAGTAAGGTGTCGCTGACAGCAATTTTGCGGGCACCGGTTTTCATTTTCAATACCTGCGGAGAATTGGGCTGAACCAGATGGAGCACCAGATCGGCATTTCCGGGATGCTGTTCGCAGTTTTCCATCAGGAATCGGGCCGTTTCCTCATTCAGCTTGGCGAGCTCCAGTTCTACGTTAAAGGCTTTTACAGTGGCGTCGCGGGCGTTTTCCAGCAGCGAGATGCCCTGAATCGAAAGCTCAATTTCGGCCGCATTCCAGGGCCGTTCCTGGTAACAGGCCGTCAAAACCACCTTCTGACCCGCCAGCAGAAATTTATTCCACTTCACATAGTTGTCCCCAAACAGCGCAAATTCCAGATGACCGGTAAAGTCGTTGATCGTGGCTTTGCCAAACTGCGCGCCCTTCCGGGTATACAGATGGCCGATATCAGACAAGAATCCGGCAATTTTAAACGGCGGCCCTTTTACAGGTTCCAGCACATCAGCAATCGGGGTAAAGCCTAAATTTTCCATCTCAAATTTGAACGGATCCAACGGGTGCGCCGACAGGTAGATACCCACCACTTCGCGCTCGTGCTCCAGTTCATCGGAAATGAGCCATTTTTCGCAGGGAGCAATTGCCGGCGCTTTTACCTCCGGAGCGAGCGAAACGGCTCCAAACAAGGAGTTGGACGCCTGTTCCTGACCGGCGCGGAACTGTTGTCCGAAGGCAAACAGCTTTTCCAGCCCCGTTAGCTTCTCGCCTTCCGGAACAGTGAAAAACTGCGCCCGGTGCAGCTCTTTAAACGAATCGAGCGCCCCGGCTTTAACCAGCATTTCGATGGTTTTCTTGTTCACCTTGCGGTGGTCGATCCGGCAGAAAAAATCGGTCAGGTTTTTGAATGCGCCGCCTCTGTCGCGCTCCAGGATAATTTCTTCTACAGCGGCTTCTCCGGCCCCCTTCACGGCACTCATTCCAAACCGGATTGGATACTCGGTTTCGGTTGTTCCGGAACGGATACGACCCGCCTGATCCACCGAGAACCCACTGATACTCAGGTTCACATCCGGTCCCAGTACGGGCACGCCCATCCGCTGACATTCGCCCATAAAGAACTTGATGCGCTCGATGTTTGCCTGGTTGTTGAGTACCGCAGCCATATACTCAGCCGGATAATGGGCTTTGAGATAGGCAGTCTGGTAGGCCACCAGCGCGTAGCAAACCGAGTGACTTTTGTTGAACGCGTACTGAGCAAAGGCTTCCCAGTCGGTCCAGATTTTTTCCAGCTTTTTGGGATCGTGTCCTTTGGCAATGGCTCCGTCGATGAACTGGCCTTTCATCTTATCGAGGACCGCACGCTGCTTTTTACCCATGGCCTTCCGCAGCACATCGGCATCGCCCTTGGAGAATCCGGCCAGCTTCTGCGACAGCAGCATCACCTGCTCCTGATACACCGTAATACCGTAGGTTTCCTCCAGGTACTCCTGCATTTCCGGAAGATCATATTCAATGGCTTCCAGTCCATTTTTACGGCGTACGAACTGCGGGATATACGCAATGGGTCCCGGCCGGTACAAGGCGTTCATCGCTACCAGATCTTCAAATACGGTTGGCTTCAGATCGCGCAGGTACTTCTGCATCCCGGACGATTCAAACTGGAACGTACCGTTGGTATCGCCGCGCTGGTAGAGCTCGTAGGTTTTCGTATCATCGAGCGGCAGGGTATCCAGGTCAATCTCGCGCCCGTGATTGCGCTTGATCAGGTTCAGGGCATCGCGCAGGATGGTGAGGGTTTTGAGGCCCAGAAAGTCCATCTTGATAACCCCGGCATTCTCGATGACGTTGCCGCCAAACTGGGTTACGAGCAGATCAGAATCTTTCGCCGTTGCAACCGGAATCAGGTTGGTAATATCTTCCGGTGCAATGATGATGCCGGCTGCGTGCACCCCGGTACCCCGCACCGTACCTTGTAATTTCAGCGCTTCCCGCAGCACCTTGGCTTGCATACTGTCGGTATCGGCGAAGATTTCGCGCAACCGCTCGGCACCCTGAATATCTTCTCCGCTGAGCTGTTCTTTTTCCTCCAGACTGCCTTCGCCCCGGAGCGGTGCATTCAGCAGCCGGTCGAGCTGTACGTTGATGCCCGGTTTATCACTCACCAGTTTGGCCAGTGCATTGCTTTCCGCTAGTGGCAGATCCATTACGCGGGCAACATCTTTGATGCTCGACTTGGCTGCCATGGTGCCGTAGGTCACAATCTGAGCCACCTGGTTTTTGCCGTACTTGCCCACCACGTAGTCGATCACCTTCTGGCGACCCACATCGTCGAAGTCGGTATCGATATCGGGCATCGACTTCCGCTCCGGGTTCAGAAACCGTTCAAACAGCAGCTTGTATTTGATCGGATCAATATTGGTGATGCCGATACAAAAAGCAACTACAGACCCGGCTGCCGAGCCCCGGCCCGGCCCTACAAATACACCGATGTCTTTACCGTGGTTGATAAAGTCCTGTACAATCAGGAAGTACCCGGCAAATCCCATTGTGCGGATGGTAAACAGCTCAAACTTGATCCGCTCTTCAATTTCTGCCGTGATCTCATGGTAGCGTTTGTGAGCGCCTTCCCAAGTCAGATGCTCCAGGTAGCTGTCCATATCGTGCTCGACCGGCACTTGGTAGTGCGGCAGCAGGATATCACGCTCCAGCTTTAAGGGCTTGATCTTATCCACGATCAGCCCGGTATTATCAATGGATTCCGGAAGATCTTTAAACAGCTCCGTCATCTGCGCCGTGTCCTTGAAAAAGAACTGGTCGTTGAAAAAAGCAAAACGGGCATTGCGCGGACGGTTCTCGTCGTCATCGGAGAACTCCTTCATGCTCGGCGTAGCCTGCTTTTCGCCGGTATTGATACACAGCAGAATGTCGTGGGCGTTGTAGTCTTCAACATCTACGTAATGCGAGTCGTTGGACGCGATGATCGGCACGTTGTATTTGCGCGCCAGCTTGACCAGCACTTCATTGACTTTGGTTTGTTCCGGAATGCCGTGGCGCTGCATTTCCACGTAGTAATCTTCGCCGAACAGATCCAGCCACCACTTAAATACTTTTTCGCCTTCGGCCTCGCCGCCCCGCAGAATGGCCTGCGGCACGTCCGCACCCAGGCAGCAGGTGGTGGCAATCAACCCTTTGTGATGCTTCAGCAAAATCTCCTTATCGATGCGCGGATACTTGCTGTACATCCCTTCCATAAAGCCAATCGAACACAGCTTGACCAGGTTGCGGTAGCCTTCTTCATCCTTGGCCAGAAACAGCTGATGATGACGTTTGTCTTTTTCGCCGGAGGCCTTCTTAAATTCTTTTTTGTGCCGGTTTTCGACGACGTAAAACTCACAACCCACCACCGGTTTTACCAGAGGTTCCTCAATCGGTTTCCCATCTGCAGTAGTGCCCACCTGCTTTTTATCCTTCCAGGCGGTCGCTACAAAATCGAACACGCCAAACATATTGCCGTGGTCGGTGATCGCCACCGCGGGCATATTGTCTTTCTGTGCTTTTTTGTACAGGTTTTTGATGGAGGAAGCTCCATCCAGTAAGGAATATTGGGTATGGTTGTGGAGGTGGGAAAACTGCATATTCGGCGGCGTCAATCGGCCTTTAAAGGTACGAAAACGAGGTCGGGTAGCGACGTTAAAAACATGTGCAATAAGCACCTTAAGGGCAACATATAAATCATTATTTTATGGCATCCCGGAAGGCATGCTTTTGGATTACAATCAGTTTTTATATTGTTTGTTCAACCAACCTGCCATGTCCCTGCTCTCACCTGCTTCGCGTACCCATCCAGGCCTATGGATCATGGCAGCGCTTTACATTCTGGCGGGCATCAATCATTTCATTCGTCCTGAAACCTACCTGGAGATTATACCTCCGTGGCTTCCGGAACCGGCCTTATTGGTGATCCTTTCCGGAATCGCAGAAATCATTCTGGGGCTTGGACTGCTTTGGGCCAAAACCCGTCGCTTGGCTTCCTGGGGGATTATTTTGTTGCTGGTGGCGGTATTTCCGGCCAACATTCAGATGGCGCTCGACTGGCACCAGACCCGGCATCCTCACGAATGGATTGTATGGGCACGATTGCCGCTTCAGGGCGTGCTAATCTGGTGGGCCTGGCGGTACACGCGATCTACTAAAATTTTACCGAAATAAGGATTCAATTGCGTTTCCCTTCAAGATACACTCCTCCCATTCGGCCTGCGCGGTACTGTTCCAGGTAATAGCACCGCCAGTATTGAAGGCTACGCTTCCGGAATTATCGCCCCAGACCGACCGGATGACCACGTTGAAATCGGCATGACCGTCCGGGTCTACAAAACCGAGCGTTCCGGAAAAAAGGCCCCGCTCCTGCTGTTCATAGTGCCGGATCAGATCCATGACCTTCTGTCGGGGAGCGCCGGTCATGCTACCCATCGGAAATGACTGTTCAATGGCATTCCAAAGCGTCTTTTCGGGAAGCAGTGTTCCGGAAACGGTGCTCACCAGCTGAAAGACCTGTGGGAAGGCCTGAATGCCGAATAATTCGGCTACCTGCACCGATCCTAACCGGCAGACTTTGGCCCAGTCGGAACGTGTAAGGTCTACGATCATCACATTTTCCGCCTGCTCTTTCGCAGAGTGCTGCAAGGTATCTCGCGAAGCGACATCCGCTCTTGCATCCGCGAACCGTGGCGCTGTGCCTTTGATGGGTTGCGAAACCAGCCGGTCATTCTCCAACGTCAGGTAGCGCTCCGGCGATGCCGATACCAGCCAGTGCATACCAACCTGGTAACAGGCCGCAAATGGTGACGGTGATAGGTCCCGGAGCGCTTTGAACACTGAAACAGGTACTACCAGTTCCGGAAGCATCGCCTCCCGGCGGTTGCAAAAGTTGATTTCGTAACAATCGCCTTCGTAGATATGGCGGCGCAACAGCTCCACTACAGCGCAGTACGCGCCTTCATCAAAGGCTTTAGAAAAGCGTTGTTTGGGCAGTCTAGGGTGCTCTGGTTCCGGAAGCGCTTCAATTTGGGCCCGAATGGTTGTAGCCTCCTGAGCAACCGAATGGATGTGAATGCCAACCTCCCCGCGCTTCCGGAAAATCACCGTTTGCGGTATAAAAAAATGCAGTTCCGGAAAGGTCGTTTCCTGCGGATGCAGCACGTCTGTAAAAACGCCCATCTGCCGGTGCGCTTCATAGCTCAGATGTCCAAACAACCACTGATTCACCGGCTGCTCACGCAGGTCGCTCCAGCTATCAAACGCCTTAGCTGAGCATGCGGCAGCGATCCATTCATAGCGGCCGTAGGGATCGGTATAGCCACAGGAGTCCAGGAAAACAAAAGGGCTGAACCGGGAAACCCAGTTCAGCACCTTGTCTTTAAAAACGGACTGGTTTGTCGGCTCAAAGTACGACACGCGATTCGTTAGCACAATTTAGTAATCGTCCTCATCATCGTAGCCGCCACCGCCGCTGCCATGACTGTCGAAGCCCAGATCTTTGAATTCATCGTCAAAGCCCAGGTCATCATCGTCTTTTTTGCTGCCGCTACCGCCGGCCCGCTTGGATTTGGGCAGATCGAATTCCTCAAAATCCTTGTCCAGGCTAAACTCATCTTCGTCTTCGATCGGTGCATCGGTGTCGTCCGCTTCATCGTTCAGATCGTCATCCTCATCCTCTACCGGACGTTTGGTAGCCGCTTTTTTAGGCGCTACCGCTTTGGTTGAAGTTAGTTTCGCTTCGTCTGTTTCTTCATCTGCCTCGTCGCTGTCTTTCTTGGCGGCTTTTTTGGCAGGGGTTACTTTCTTGGGTGCTACTGTTTTGGAAGCAGCTTTCTTCTCGGGCGCTGCTTTCTTTTCGGGAGTCTTTTTCATGGGTTCGTTGCAGGTCTCGCTTCTGTTTTAGGACATCAAAATTTTCGCACAGCCGGGAAAAGTCCAAAACTTTTTTCCCTCATTTCTGTCTTACTTTCCGCCGTTTTCCAGTTCAATCAGCTGGTCGCGATTCACACCATTGGAGATGTACTGAACCGGCACCTGCAGGTAGTTTTCGATGAAACGGGCATAGGTGGTGAACGTTTCCGGAAGCTCGTGTTCCTGACGGGCAGCCTGAACCGGTGTCTCGCTCCAGCCTTCAAAGGTTTGGTACACCGGCTCAACGGTTTCACCGCACAGATCAAAGGGCATCTGGGTGGTTTCAGTTCCGGAAAGGGTGTACGCCGTGCAGATTTTCAGCGGTGAGAAGGTATCCAGTACATCTGTTTTGGTGATAATCAGCCGGGTCACGCCACTCAGCAAACAAGCATATCGCAGGGCTACCAGGTCCATCCAGCCACAGCGGCGGGGCCGTCCGGTGGTAGCACCAAATTCGCCTCCGGCCTTGCGCAGTGCATCGCCGTCTTCTCCGTGCAGTTCGGTCGGAAACGGTCCGGAACCTACGCGGGTGCAGTACGCCTTGGTAATGCCGTAGACCTCTCCGATACTGGAGGGTGCGATGCCCAATCCGGCACAGGCACCAGACGAAATGGTGTTGCTGGACGTCACAAACGGATAGGTCCCAAAATCAATATCGAGCATTGATCCCTGGGCGCCTTCAGCCAAAATCTTTTTGCCGGCTTTCAGCTGGGCTTCCATCCAGTATTCACCGTCCACAATGCTGAGCGACCGCATTTTTTCTACAGACGCCATAAAGTCGCCCTCCCAGGCCTGCCAGTCTACCACGACATCGTAATGCGCCAGCATCTGCATGTGCTTTTCACGGATTTTACGGTAGCGCTGATCGAAATCCTTGCTCAGGATATCGCCCACCCGCAGCCCATTCCGACCGGTTTTGTCCATATAGGCCGGCCCGATGCCTTTGAGCGTGGAACCGATTTTTTCACTGCCTTTAGCGGCTTCCGAAGCGGCGTCCAGCGCGCGGTGGGTCGGTAGAATGAGGTGGGCACGCGACGCAATGAACAGGCGGCTGAGCGCATCGGGAACCAGTTCGGTAATCGTCGCCAGCTCTTTAAGCAGCGTCACCGGGTCGATCACAACCCCATTGCCAATCAGATTCTGGCAATGCGCATGAAAAATTCCGGACGGAACGGTATGCAGCACTACTTTTTTGCCGTCTACATACAGTGTATGTCCGGCATTAGGTCCGCCCTGAAAGCGGGCAATCACATCATAACGGGCAGCCAGGAAATCAACAATCTTTCCTTTTCCTTCGTCGCCCCACTGCAGGCCCAGCAATACATCTACCATGGTATGATGTGCTTTTTCTTAAAAATGAGAAAATAAAAAACCTCACGTTCCTTCCGGAACATGAGGAAGCAAAGAAACGAAAGGGGGCGCTAAAGCCGCGCACCATTTTGGCCGTCGGTTTTCTTACTCATCAGCGACATCATCTGTTTCAGGGTATGATCCATGCCTTCATTGCTGCCGTCGAGGAAAATCGTATTCCCTTTGCCGACTTCTGCAAAATGCTTGATCGCGTCGGTCCACATCGAAAATAGAATAAACGAAGCATCGAGCTGGGCTTTTTCCATTTCCTGCGCCGCCAAGGCCATACCCCGCGCTACTTCTTCCCGGAACAACGCCACGCCCTGTCCGCGCAACTGAGCCGCCTGCCGCTCGGCTTCGGCCGAAATCTTAATGGCATTCCCATCGGCCTCGGCGCCCTTGGTTTTGGTAATCAGCAAGGCCTGCCCTTCATTTTCGGCAGCAGCTTTGAGGTTGTTGGAGGCCACTACCTGCGCCATCGAGCGCATAATTGCCTCGTCAAACGTGATGTCATTCATCTGCAGGTCGATCAGGTGATAGCCCCAGTCTTCCAGCTGCCGGTCGAGCTGCTCTTTGACATGCAGGATGATTTCGGTGCGCAACAGCAGCACTTCGCTTTGGCGGCGGGTAGCCACAAATGCCCGTACCGCGCCTTCTACCGACCGGACCAGCGCCTGCATAAACGACTGGTTGTCCATAAACTTAAACGCTACGTTCTTGATGGTCTGGTCTTCCTGATTGAGGACCGAGTACAGCAGCATGGCACTGAAATTGACATTGGCCTGATCCTGCGTGATCGCCTGAAACTTCAGTTCCATCGACCGGTTCTGAATGGAAATACGGCTGTAGACCTTCTCGATAAACGGGATTTTGAAGTTGAGTCCCGGCCGCAGAATGCGGTTGAATTTGCCGAAGATGGTGGTGACAGCAACAGTACCTTGCTGCACGGTGGCAATCCCGCTGAACAGAATCAGAAGGACGAGTACCAGAATAATAATAAAGGGTGCGGGAACCATGAGATGGATTTTTTCCGGAAAATAAGGAGTCTTATCGCTGCAAGCTAGTTGTTTATTGCAATTTTGCAGTACGCTCCCGTATTTCTGAGTTCATGGCTGCCAAAAAGCAAATACTCGACCTGGCACTGGTCGAAGATGATTTCTTTGAGGGCGCAGCGCTGATTGGCATTGCCTCTCCGCTGCCGCCCTCCCGGCTGTGCTGGACACTGAACCGTGCCTTCGATCTTCAGTTTTCACGGGAACCGGAGCAGGATCTGTGCATGAGCACTCCGGCCCGCAGTGACCACTCGCTGGAACATTATTTTCCGGTGTTTCAGTACCAGTCCATCCAGGAAGCCACCAGTTATACACTATACCGGCTTAAAACCGGGCAGGAATCACTGCTTCCGGAACTGTTGCAGATGGATTATATGTGGATGCTCCGCACCAACACCCCGGAAGAAGACGCAGATCTGTATGTGCGGGGCCTGCGGCAACTGGCAGAGGTGCAGATGGCGCAGGTGATTGAAGCGCACCAGCTGACCAACGGCGCCAATCTGGTGATGTAAGCCTCAGGGCCGGAGCGTGCGATGCCGTTCCGGAGACCGTGATTATACGCCGGGCGATTATAATTTTTCGCTCCTTTATCCGTTTCTCTCTATTATCTGCTTCTTTCTGTTTTTCTTTGCGCCCGATGAATTACCGCAAGCTTAATAACATCTTCGGCTGGGTGGCGTTTGCCATTGCCGCCCTCGTGTACCTCTTTACCATGGAACGAACCGTTTCGTTCTGGGATTGTGGAGAGTTTCTATCCACTGCCTACAAGCAGGAAGTTGGTCACTCACCGGGTGCGCCATTCTTCGCGCTTATTCAGCGCATCTTCGGTTTGTTCGCCGAAAACGGCATGGCGGCAGGTCCTTCCAAAAACGCGGCCCTGCTGATCAACGCCGAAAGTGCGCTGACCTCTGCCGGAACCATCCTGTTTTTGTTCTGGACCATCACCTACTTCGCCAAGAAAATGCTGGCGCGGGATACCGAGGAGCCGGGCCGCAATCAAACCCTTTTGATTCTGGGCAGTGGTCTGGTCGGCGCGCTGGCGTATACCTTTTCGGATACATTCTGGTTCTCTGCCGTTGAGGCCGAGGTCTATGCCACTTCCTCCTTCTTTACCGCGCTTACATTCTGGGCTATCCTTAAATGGGAGCGCGTAGCCGATGAGCCCTGGGCTGATCGATGGCTGATTTTTATTGCCTACCTGATCGGGCTTTCTGTAGCAGTTCACTTGCTGAATCTCCTGTGTATTCCGGCTATCGGACTGGTGTTTTATTTCCGGCGCTATAAAGCCACCACTACCGGCGCCATCGTTGCGTTTTTGCTGAGCTGCGTTATTTTGGGTGGCATTCAGTTTGGTATTCTGCAAGGACTGCCTGCACTGGCCGGCTGGTTTGAGCTGACGTTCGTCAATGGCTTCGGACTTCCGTTCGACAGTGGCGCGCTCACTTTCCTGGTACTGTTTACAGGGCTTCTGATCTGGCTGCTGTTCTGGACCCGTAAAAAAGGATCGTACTATGGCCACATGTCTACGCTGGCTGCGATCTTTATTCTGATCGGCTTTAGCTCCTACCTGATTCCGGTGATCAGGTCGCGCGCCGATGTGCCGATCGACATGACCAATCCGGACAATACGTTTACCCTTCTTTCATACCTGCAACGGGAACAGTTTGGCCAACAACCACTGCTGTATGGTCCTGACTTCGACGCCCGCGTCACCGAAGTGGACTCCAACGGCAGCCAGTATGCACAGGTGCAGCTGAACGGGAAAGATCACTACGAGAAAGTCGGGGTCAAGCCTAAGTATAGCTTTGAAGAAGATAAACAACGTTTGTTCCCACGTATCTGGGATTCCAACGACCCCAATCACGTGCGCTTTTACCAGCAGTTCTTAGGCATTGCGGCCGGAGAGCGGCCGACGGGTGGCGACAACCTGCGGTATTTCGTGGGCTACCAGATGAACTGGATGTGGTGGCGCTACTTTATGTGGAACTATGCCGGTCGCCAGAATGATTATGAAGGCCAGGGCGAGCCGAAAAACGGCAACTGGATTTCCGGAATCGGCGTAGTCGATAAGATGCGTGGTCTGGGCGATATCAACAAAATGGCAGATGGCTATGTAAACAACCGCGCCCGCAACCAGCTGTATTTCCTGCCGTTGATTCTCGGTATCATGGGACTGGTGTATCAGTTCAACCGTGACCGCCGTACGGGCTGGGTGGTCTTTACCTTATTTTTCTTTACCGGCATCGCTATCGGGATTTACCTGAACATGACGCCGATGCAGCCCCGTGAACGTGACTATGCGTTTGCCGGCAGTACCTATGCGTTTGCCATCTGGATTGGCTTAGGCGTGCTGATGCTGCATCAATGGCTGCAAAAAATCGCAAAAGGTCCGGCAGCCTCATACGGTGCGATTGGGCTGAGTATGTTGGCGGTACCTGTGCTGATGGCCTCGCAGGAATGGGACGATCACGACCGTTCCGGAAAAACACTGGCCCGTGCTACGGCGATCAACACGCTGGAAAGCTGTGAGAAAAATGCCGTGCTGTTTACCTTCGGCGATAACGAAACCTATCCGCTCTGGTACGCTCAGGAAATCGAAGGCATCCGTCCGGATATCCGGGTGATCAACACCTCCCTGCTGGGTATTGGCTGGTATATCGATCAGCTGAACTACAAGGTGAATGACGCGGATGCCGTACCGATGGCCTGGAAGCCGAAAGATTACGTGGGCGATTCGCACAACTACCTGTTATTCTTCGACAATCCATCGATTCCAAAAGACCGCTACTTCCCGATTGGCGATATCGTGAAATTCATTACCTCGGATAATGAGGCCGAAAAGCTGACCGATAATACCGGCCGCAAGGTGAACTACCTGCCGTCCAAAAACATTGAAGTACCGGCTGCCAACGCAGCGATCCTAAGCAGCATGGGCATCACTGCCACGGATTCCGGAAGCATTCAACCCATGCGGTTTACCCTGCAGAAAGAAATGCTGCAAAAAGACGAGATGGCTCAACTGGCGATTATCGCTGGAGTGGCTGCCGATGGCTGGAAGCGTCCGATTTACTTCTCTTCGTTGCAGGAAACCGGTGGTTATGGCGAACTGCGCGACTATCTGAAGCTGGAAGGTTCAGTCTATCGCCTGACTCCGTATCGCGGTGCCATGCAAAACGGATCTCCGATGAACGAAGGCGGCTATGTGGATCTGGACAAATCGGTGAAGCTTTTCAATCAGTATACATTTGGGAATGCACAAGGCAACAACGTGTATTTCGATGAGAAAAACCGCTTGATGTTTATGGGCTACCGGATTAATGCCTCCCGTATTGCCGAAGAACTGACACAGGCCAACCGGAAGGCAGAAGCCATCGGCGTACTCGACAAAGTGATGAACGGGATCTCGGAGCGCAGCATGCCATATGACGCTACGACTCTGTATATGGCCCGTGCCTACTACCTGGCCGGGGCACCCCAAAAAGGCAAAGCCATCTTTGAGAAACTGGTCCGCAATAGCGAAGCCGATATGGCCTGGATCTTTAGTTTATCCGAAGACGGCCAGTCGGCCAGCCTGCGCGACATCCAGCAGAATCTCGGCATCATGAATACCATTGCCCAGATTGTTCAGGAAAACGGCGACGCGGCCTATGGTCAGCAAATTCAGCAAAAAGTCCAGATGCTGATGGGCCGGGCCCAGCAATCGGTTCCGATGAATGGACAATAATCGTTCCGGAATTCCTTTTTCATACGAATCAAAATCCCCTGCAACTTTGTAGGGGATTTTTAGTTTATTACAGACCATGCGTACCACAATCTTAGTTTTTTTAGCGCTGTTGGGAATAGTCGGGGTTACAACGGCACAGGAAGAAGTTGAATTCTATCCGACCCCTCAGACAATCATCGTTTTGCTTCCCTATGCGCATCAGCGGGTCCAGATGCTGCACACCATTGGTGAACACACAACCGCACAGGCGATGGAAGCCGATTATGCAGATATGCGCAGTCGCATGATCGAGGATTTTCAGGACAACTTCACCTATTGTCCGTTTTACTTTATGCCCGATTCAGTTGCCTACAGCTTTCAGAGCGGCGCAAAAACCATTCAAACCGTTCCGCTGATGGACCGGAACATGCAACCGATTCTAAACACCACCCTCCGGCCAGCCGATTCGTCAGTCTACTTTGTAAAGTATGGCCTGCGGCAGCGCCCAACCCATACTATGGAAAGCCAATACGGAGGCGATATTCGAACGACCGGGCAGGACGAATTAGAGCCCTTTTACCCATCCCTGGTTCTAATGGATCATTTACTGAATCAGGTACCCCGGAGAGCCCCGTTGCTGAACCGGAAACGCGTTCGGGGACTCGGTATCGGCGAATACAGTCTAAAAAGCCCAAAATGGGCATATTACTACCGCTCCAAGAAGTTTCAGATTGCTTACAATGCCGCTACCCCGGCCTTTATGTATTATCTGATGCGCTTTTTCGGACCGTCTCCTACTGCGCTTCTGACAGACAACTAACCTTAAATGCAAACAGCCTTTCCGGAATCGGAAAGGCTGTTTGCATTTCGGGGAGGTCACCAGCGGATTCGAACCGCTGTAGCAGCTTTTGCAGAGCTGAGCCTAACCACTCGGCCAGGTGACCTGTTGTGCGAGGGCAAATGTAGGGAAAAAGCGTTTCTTCGCAAATCCAAAATTTCATTGCTTCTTATGATTCCGGAACCGATTGCCTCCTCTGAGCTGATTCTGACCCCCCGGGGAACGATCTACCACCTCGATCTGCACCCCGATCAGCTGGCGGATACCATCATTACGGTAGGCGATCCGACCCGTGTGGCTACGGTATCCCGGTATTTCGACAGCATCGAATCGCAGGCGCAGCACCGTGAATTTGTGACGCATACCGGTCGCATTGGCCAAAAGCGCATCAGCGTGGTCAGCACTGGTATTGGTCCCGATAACATCGACATCGTGCTCAACGAACTGGATGCACTGGTCAATATTGATTTTGACACCCGAACGGTAAAAGCGGATAAAAAGAAGCTCAACATCATCCGGCTCGGTACCTGCGGTGGCTTGCAGCACGGCATTCCGGTAGACAGCCTGGTGGCCTCGTCCTTTGGCCTCGGCCTCGACAATCTGTTGCACTACTACGCGTACAATCCCAATCCGGAAGAGCGCTTTATCCAGCAGGAGTTTCAGGCCCACCTGGGACTTTCCGGAACGGCCCTTCATCCGTACGTCGTTGAAGGTGCGATCCGGCTCCGCAATTTATTTTCTGCTGTTGCCCATTCCGGAATGACCGCTACCTGTCCGGGCTTTTACGGTCCGCAGGGCCGGATGCTACGTCTGGCACCGGCCTACCCGCAGCTGATCAACGCCATCAGCAGTTTTGAATGCCGGGGTGAACGGGTGGCCAACTTCGAGATGGAAACCGCCGCTATCTACGGATTGGCGCACCTGTTGGGGCATCATGCGTTGTCGGTATCGGTGGTAGTTGCCCAGCGTGCAGAAGGCACCTTTACCCAGGACGGAGCCACTGCGGTAGATGTAATGATCCGGAAATGCCTGCCACTGTTGGAAGCACTGTAATTTCGCGACCAAACCTTTTTTTCTTTTGTATCCCGACTTTCGTTATCTGGTCGCCGCCTTAGGCATTGACCCGCCCCAGTGGGTGGGCCTTTTCAAAACCTTCGGACTGCTGGTAGCACTCTCCTTTCTCGCTGCTGCTGCCACGACCAGCATGGAGCTGAAGCGTAAAGAACAGGAAGGCATTTTCAAGGCCGATATTGAAGAAGTAGTGGTAGGCAAGAAGCGATCTTTGTTTCAAATTATCCTCAGCTCGGTTGTAGCCTTTCTGATAGGCTATAAAATTGGTGGCATCGTGACCGACTACAGCCATGTGATGCCCGACCCGATGGGCTATATTTTTTCCGGAAAAGGCCATTGGTATTTCGGACTGTTAACGCTGGCAATCAACCTGTATACAATCTGGCGCGAGCATAAAAAAATCGGCAACAATCCGCCTCAGGTGAAGCGCCGGATCATACACCCGCACGAACGGATGGGCGAGATTCTGACGGTTGCCGCTCTTGCCGGATTTGCCGGTGCCAAGATCTTCAACGCCTTTGAAAGCTGGGACGATTTCCTGGCCAATCCAGCCTCTTTGCTGGCGTCGGCAGGGTTCACCTTTTACGGTGGCCTGATTACTGCGGCTATCGCCATGTACTTCTATGTACGCAAACGCGGCTGGAGCTTCCGGCAGCTGTGCGACGCTACGGCACCCGGCCTCATCCTGGCCTATGGTATTGGTCGACTGGGCTGTCAGTTTGCCGGCGACGGCGACTGGGGCATTATCAACAGCGCTTACATCACCGCAGCCGATGGATCGCTCCGGCAAACGGAGTCTCCGGAAGAATACCGCACTGTGTTGCAGCAAAACCCGGCTTTTGCCCGCGACCAGGCCGCCAACGATGGCGTGCAGGCCAAGTATGTCGTCGCACCCGCCGGATTGCCGCGCTGGGCTGTTGCCATGAACTATCCCAAAAACGTGAATAACGTTGGGATGCCGCTGGCAGGTTGCACGGGCGATTACTGCTCGGTGCTGCCCACGGCTGTATTTCCAACGCCTATCTACGAGGCTATTGCCGGCATTCTGATTTTCTGTGTACTCTGGGCCGTCCGCAAACGGTTTCGCCGGCCCTTGCAGCTGTTTGGCCTGTATTTGCTGCTCAACGGACTGGAGCGGTTTATGGTCGAGCATATCCGGGTCAACTATAAGTATGACTGGGGATTTTTGCACCCGTCGCAGGCCCAGATTATTTCGGCTTGCCTGATGGTGGCCGGAGCCATTATCCTGCTGTTTTACCGCCCAAAACCTCAGGTACCGGCACGTCCGGCTACGGTTGAAGAAACACTTCCGGTTTAATCATCTAATCAGTTCCGGAACCTGATGAACAAACTCTGGGTCTACTACATGGGCGTGATACTGCTGGCTGTAAGCAGCATCGGCCTATACACTATCGGCACGGAGATGGTGGTACCCGCTGCGGCCGGCGTTGGGTTGGTGCTGACGTCGGGCAAATCGCTCCGGGTGCGCCTGCTAACGGTGCTTCTGCTGCCGCTGATGATGATCGCAGGGCTCCTGCTTTGGATCGTAATTTGTTTTTAAACTGTTGCCGCCCGTTCCGGAAGAGACAGCAGGTTACGGAACGCTTCCGTATAGTTTACGGTACTTTCGCGTTCTTATGGCCCGTTCTTCTGAAAGTCCTTTACTGCTTGCTACCGATACGCTTCAGTTCCGTACCCCACCCCGTATTGCCTTTGTCCGCACCGAGTGGAACGATGCCATTGTGTCGGAGCTGGTCGCAGGGGCCAACCGGGCCGTGACTCAAAACGGCGGTCAACTTCCGGAACTAATTATGGTACCGGGTGCATTCGAATTGCCGTTTGGATGCCGGGTAGCAGCACAGGCCGGAGCTGATGCCATCATCGCGTTTGGAACGGTTATCCGGGGCGGCACCCCACACTTCGAATACGTTTGTAAAGCCGTTACCGAAGGCATTACGCAGCTCAACCTGACCTTGGACATTCCGGTGATCTTCGGCGTACTCACGCTGAATACCGAAGCCGAAGCTTGGGAGCGACTGGGAGGCCCTCATGGGCATAAAGGAGAAGAAGCCGGTATTGCCGCGCTTAAAATGGCCGCTTTGGGACGGATCCGGTCCATCACTAGGCCGTCTTAAGCATCCGTTCATTATTTAATCCTTTTAGTCTCGTGCGCATTCAGCTTTTTGTTCCCTGCTTTGTCGATCAGCTGTTCCCCCAAACGGCCTTTAATATGGTCAAGGTACTGGAACGGGCGGGTTGTGACGTGACCTACAATCCGGCGCAGACCTGTTGTGGGCAGCCGGCCTTCAATGCCGGCTATTGGGAAGAGGCAGGGACCGTAGCGCGCAAGTTCTGCACTGATTTTGCGGATGCCGCCCCTATCGTGGCGCCCAGCGGCTCGTGTACCGGTTTTGTACGCAATTATTTCAGCAAGATTCTTCCGGAAGAGTTAACTACAGGTCCGGAAGCGGTTCCGCAGCGGGCCTTTGAGTTTACGGAGTTTCTGACCGGCACGTTGGGGATCCGGAAGATAGAAGGCTTTTTTGAAGGCCGGGCGGTGTACCATGATGCCTGTGGCGCTTTACGGGAGTGTGGCATTAAGCAAGGTCCGCGCGAACTGCTCTCCGGCATCCGTGGACTGGAACTGGTGGAGATGAAAGAAGCGGAAACCTGTTGTGGTTTTGGCGGCACCTTTGCCGTGAAGTATGAATCGATTTCGGTGGGAATGGCTCAGACCAAAGTGCAATCAGCAATTGAAGCCGGTGCAGATTATATTATCTCTACCGACCTGTCTTGCCTGATGCACATCCAAGGGTATATCGAGAAACAAGGATTACCGCTTCAAACATTGCATATTGCCGATGTGCTGGCTGCCGGTCTGTAAGCAGGATTCCGGACTGTTTTCTTCGGAACCGCATCTTCTTTTTCCATTCCGAGTTCATGCGCCTCCGCTTTCCTACCCGCTTCCGTAGTTTTTGGGACGTCGTTGCGCTACTCGTATTGGCGTGGTTTACGGTGCTGATGGTACGCATCACCGTGCAGTACATCCCGTGGAGCCGTACTGCTGCTTTTTTGCAGATCAAGCAAACGGAGGTTACCGGTACGGCCTGGTATCTGCCGGTTTTTTACACCCATGTGTACAGCGCTCTGTTTACGCTGCTGGCCGGTTTTACCCAGTTTCGGAAAGGACTTTTACAAACTGCTCCCCGCCTTCACCGGCAGTTGGGCTATGTCTATGTAGTAACAGTGCTGTTGTTTGCCGCCCCTTCCGGATGGTTGATGGGTCTGGTGGCCAACGGCGGCCTTATCGCGCAAACCTTTTTTACGGTGCTGGCGCTGTTCTGGTGGATCAGTACGTATAAAGCGCTGCAAAAGGCCCGTAACAGGCAATTTGCGGCGCATCGCGCGTGGATGATCCGCAGCTATGCCTTAGCGCTTTCGGCGATCACCTTGCGACTGTGGAAGCTGGTTCTGGTCCAGACCTTTGCCCCGCCGCCGATGGATGTGTATATATGGGTGTCCGGACTGGGCTGGATTCCGAACTGGTTGCTGGCCGAATGGCTATTGTTCCGGAACGCCAAACGCCGGGAGGCACGGTTGTACTAGTTTTGGACCGTCTCCTCTCTTTTAAATTATGAAATACACCCTATCACTGCTGGCTTTGCCGCTGCTGCTGGCTGCCTGTACCGATTCCGCTCCGCAAGCTGCTGTCACGTCTAACGGAGATTCGGTGACGGCGGCAACCGCCGTTTCGCCGGAGCTGCATACCGAGTTGTATGGCAGTTACACCGGTCCGTTTGTGACGGTGGAAAGCGATGCCGGAACCGGCGATATGCTCGACGACACGGCACCGATCAGTTTGATGATTACCCGCATTACCGCACAGAGGGTCACTGGCAAATCGGTGCTGAAAGGCAAGGTGCGGCCGTTTTCCGGAACCTTAGCCGCCAGTGGGGATTCGTACCGGTTTACCGTCAACGAACCCGGCGACGACACATATGATGGCCGTTTTGACTTTACCATTGTAGGCGACAGTCTGAAGGGCACCTGGAAGGCGTTTGATGGGACCGTACCCCGGCCGCAGAAAGAATACGCCTTACGCAAAAAGGCTTTTGCCTACAGCCCGAACCTGATGCTGGATGCCTCTACCGGTATGGAGCTGGCCGATTACCAGAAGCCGGACCTCCGGAAAGAAACCTTTGAGGACGATGAAGGCACCGTGGACACCTTTACGGAAGAATACTACCGGATGGCTTCGGATGCGGTGTACAAGCTGAACGGCAGCAAACAGGTACTGACCGAAGCGCAGCTTAAGAAGCTGCGGAAGCTGGATCTGGAGATTATCCGGAACACCATTTTTGCGCGGCATGGCTTCTCGTTTTCCAAGAAATCGGTGCGGCAGTTTTTTGAGCAAACCGACTGGTACATGCCCGTTTCGGCTAACGTAGATGCTGAGTTGACGGAAGTGGAGCGTCAGAATATTGCCTTGCTAAAACGCTTTGAGCAGTATGCCACCGACCATTATGATACGTTTGGACGGTAATTTTCCTAAAATGCTATTTACTATTATACTTAGGGTTAAGTAGAAATATTCAGCTACCACCTTACCTCCCACTATGCCATTCTTACAGTCCAGCTGGAAATAATGACGTACTAAAAGTGGCATTGTTCCAATTAAATGTTACGGAACAACTCTTGATTTCCGTTTCTTATACTAAAAAAGTGCGTTATGAAATCATATTTCCATGCAAGTCCAGCCACTGGCAAACCGACTGGCATCAGCGGTTATGACTATGATATGACAGTCAAAATATTACTGTTCACTTTACAAGTGGTGCAGTTTATCATTACGATTATGGCTCAGCAGGTAGCAGCCATATCGAAGAGATGAAAAGATTAGCCGATAGCCAAGATGGGTTGAATACCTATTTGACGAAAAACAAACCCGGTTTTGCTTGGAAGAAGTAATCTTTCTTTGGCAACAAAAAAGCCCCGCGAAATTTCGCGGGGCTTTTTCTATTCAGTTCAGACTGATTACTTAACGATTTCAGTAACCTGACCGGCACCTACGGTACGACCCCCTTCACGGATGGCGAACTTCAGGCCTTTGTCCATTGCGATTGGAGCGATAAGCCGTACGTGCAGGTTAACGTTATCACCAGGCATTACCATTTCAGTTCCTTCTGGGAGTGTGCACTCACCAGTCACGTCCGTAGTACGGAAGTAGAACTGAGGACGGTATTTGTTGAAGAACGGCGTGTGACGGCCACCTTCGTCTTTGCTCAGTACATACACCTCACCACGGAATTCGGTGTGTGGCGTGATGCTTTTTGGAGCAACGATGACCATGCCGCGACGGATGTCTTTCTTCTCAATACCACGGAGGAGGATACCGGCGTTGTCACCAGCCTCACCACGATCGAGGAGTTTTTTGAACATCTCAACACCGGTACAAGTCGAGGTCATAGGCTCTTCGTTGAAACCTACGATTTCTACGTTGTCACCTACTTTAATCACACCGCGCTCGATCCGGCCGGTAGCTACCGTACCACGACCAGTGATCGTGAACACGTCTTCTACAGACATCAGGAACGGCTGGTCAACAGCCCGTGGAGGCAGTGGAATGTACTCATCTACAGCAGCCATCAGTTCGTCGATAGCAGATACCCACTGAGCTTCGCCAGCCAGGGCACCGGTAGCAGAACCTTTGATGATCGGAGTGTTGTCACCGTCGAAGTCGTTCTTGGACAACAACTCACGGATTTCCATTTCAACGAGTTCCAGAATTTCCGGATCGTCTACCAGGTCAACCTTGTTCATGAACACCACGATACGAGGAACACCGACCTGCTTAGCAAGAAGGATGTGCTCTTTGGTTTGTGGCATCGGACCATCAGTAGCAGCTACTACGAGGATCGCGCCGTCCATCTGAGCAGCACCGGTAATCATGTTTTTTACGTAGTCAGCGTGACCTGGACAATCTACGTGAGCGTAGTGACGATTTAAAGTTTCGTACTCTACGTGTGCGGTATTGATGGTGATACCACGCTCCTTTTCTTCCGGAGCAGCATCGATTTCATCATAACCTTTCTTTTCCGCCAGACCTTTAGAGGCTAGGTGGTTTGTGATGGCAGCCGTCAGCGTGGTTTTACCGTGGTCCACGTGACCGATGGTGCCAATGTTAACGTGCGGCTTTTCCCGCTTGAACGTCTCTTTTGCCATTGTTGGGTAGGATTAAAAAATGAGTTTAAAATCAGGTTTTGAACTTGCGGCTGCAAAAGTACGGAAATTTTTATTTCCAAAAAACATCCGCCGGTCCGGTTTGTAAAAAGTTTGGGAACCCGATTGAAAGGAACGTCCAGACAACCCGGTTTCAAGCATTCCGGAATAGCGGATCAGGTCTAATTAAACCTTTCCGAACCCTGCGCATCAGAGTGCGGTTGCTGGTCACAGGAAGCAGTCCGGGATACTACCCGCAGCACTTCATGATGTGGATGCTGATGCCGGTACAGCCGTTTAGCTTTTTCCTGGTTTTTGGCAGCGATTACATCCATACCGGAATGTAAAATCTGGTGATTCTTACTGTCCACCTGCTGCCAGATAATCAGATATCTGTTTAGAGTGCCCATAGGTTATACTTCTGATAACAGTTGGTTCACACACTAAGGTTTGGTAAATTCTTTTATTTACCGTTCTTCTAACCTTTCTCATACTATATATCTTGTATACAAAACAATCGCTTTGGGAGTTGGTTTTTCCAGATTGGCCTGCCTATAAGTGATTATGTTACTGACCTGGGCCAAAAGGACTTATACCGGAAGTTAGGGTTACGAATGTTTCATTTATTTGCTGCAACCGGTTGTGTATTGGATCCCAGTACTGTCCGTCCGATAAGCCCCTTTCCGGCCCCTACCCCAATCCAGGTGCCCGACTGTGGTTTTAAGCATCCTGGTTTTTACCCAACAGCGTTCTACCGCGTTCGGTTACAGACAGCCAAGGCCATTCGTCGCCGTTTTTATTGCCTATAGTTATTATGCGTTCAATAATCAGATCCCAAAGCACCTCGCGCACCCAACTCTTATTCACATCATGCAGGGAATAACCAGACGAGTTTGGAGCGTGTGAAACCAACTTGTGCTGAATCGCAAAAGCGGCCACATCGCCACAGATTTGATTGTACTGGAAATTTACCCGTTGATTAATGCTTTGCAGCACAAATTTTCGCAGATGGTCAGGCGAGTTTTTTATCTCGGGAAGAGTCATATAGAAACTATTTTATGCAGTAATATAAGCTTCTTTTGACCAAGAACGATTTTTTTGTTTCACCAGTACGCTTCTTGCTTCTCAGGAGGGTGGCTCTTCCTAAAAGCCACTAACCGCTGGTTGCAGGGTGCATACCTGAATTTCAAACAAATTTATCCGGAGAATTAGCTGACAGCAGGGGTTTGAGTTAAAATTTTTAAGAGTAATTAATTCCTTCGCTTGGCAATTTCCAGTCTTCATAGGGTTATTCTTCGATTGTGCTTTTTGATTATAATGCAGCTTAGCGAGGTTGATTCCAATCATACCCAGTAATGGTGCATCGCCGTTGCTTTCAATTGCATTTCTGCCCGTAAGACGAAGCTCTTCATGTGCGAACGCCCGGAACACCTTAAAAACCTGGGCTAATGGCTTACACCCCCTTCCGGAACTTTGTACAAACGTTATTACCAGCGCTCCGAACCTGCTCAAACTCCCGTTTGGTCCGGCAGACGGGCACGAGTTTCAGGCCCATTGCGTTATACCAGCAGTTTTAGCACACTCGTCCGCTCAATAGGATTAAAATGCGTTCTGTAGTAGCGATTAGTGATACCCCTTTGTTAATCCGGGTGGCAGCTGCTGTAGTTGTCGATACTTCGGACAAACCCTTAAAAGCCCTGTATGGATAGCCGTTCAGAACAGCTAGTCCCGCTTTTTTGTTAGCTTTTTTTGTTACCCTTTGCCTCTCAACCGTTCAAAATAGCGAGCACAAAAAAAGCCGAAACCCTTATCCAGTAAGGGGTTCGGCTATGAGCTGTTGAGCAGGATTGAACTGCCGACCTCTTCCTTACCAAGGAAGTGCTCTACCACTGAGCTACAACAGCACTACTCACAAAAAACTTTGTGAGCGGGAGACGAGATTCGAACCCGCGACATTCAGCTTGGAAGGCTGACGCTCTACCAGCTGAGCTACTCCCGCTTTTCATAGGTCTTGGTTCCTGTACGCTATGAATCCTGACCTATGCAAGAGGATCCATAAAAGGTGGGCAGTGAAGGATTCGAACCTCCGTACACGTAAGTGAACAGATTTACAGTCTGTCGCCTTTAACCACTCGGCCAACTGCCCAAAAATTTTACCTGCTGATTCACCGGAAACAAACGGATGAACAACTGCATCAGCAGCCACCATCGATCCGTATCGGAAAATCAGTAAACCGAGCCGCTTGCCGGAATCGAACCAGCGACCTACTGATTACAAATCAGTTGCTCTACCATCTGAGCTAAAGCGGCTTTTTTGTAAAGAACATTCCCGTCGGCTTCGCTTTCGGGAGGGCAAATGTAAGGCAGAATCTTTTCGAAGCAAATTTTCCGGACGTTTTTTTTTCGTCGCATCTTCAATCTTCATGAAATCGCTCTGCAACCGGGTTTTCCTGCTGTGCTGTCTGGGCAGTTCCATATCTGGAATGGCTCAGAACGATCCGCAAATCCTGCGCGGAGCCATGGTGGCTCCTACGGTTACCGCGCAGGATCTCCGGGACTTGGCCGCGCTGGGGGCCAATCATATCCGGTGGCAACTTACCTGGGGCGGTTTCCCAAAATCTCCCGCTGATACAGCACCTCCGGAACAGTACCTCGCCTGGGTACGCCGCGCCATCTGGCAGGCCAAAGCCCTGATGCCCTTATGCGATTCGCTGGGGCTGCACGTGCTGATCGACCTCCACACCCTGCCCGGCGGCCAGGCCCTGAATAAGAGAACCTACCTGGGTCACCAATTATTCCGGAGCGCCAGCTGGCAGGCTATGTTCCGGCAGTGCTGGGTTGAAATCCCGATTGCCTTCCGGCACGAACCCGCCGTATGGGGCTACGACCTGGCCAATGAACCGGATGATTTCAGCACCGGCACTTCTACCCTCCGCTGGTCGTCGCTGTACCCGAGCATTGCTATTCAGGTACGGGCGCTGGACCGACACAAGACAATTATCGTCGAAGGCAGTCCGAATGCCCGTGTTGAAGGTTTGCTTCAGCTTCAACCGATTCCGAAAGCCGGACCGGTTGTGTACAGCCTGCACCTGTACACGCCCAACCTCTTCACGCATCAGGGGCTGTATCAATATCCACCGAACGTTTCCTATCCGGGACGGATCGATGGCGTATTCTGGGACTCGGCACAACTGCGCAAAACCCTGCAACCGGCGCGCGACTGGCAGCTTCAGCACCATACCGATATCTATGTGGGTGAGTTCAGTGCCATCCGGTGGGCACCCGACAACAGTGCCTACCGGTACCTGCGCGATTGCATAGCCTTGTTTGAGGAATGGGGCTGGAGTTGGGCCTACCATGCCTGGCGCGAGTGGGACGGATGGAGTGTAGAGCACAGTACCGACCGGAACCAGTCACTTCCGGAACCGCAGCCTACCGACCGGCTGTTGTTACTTCAAAAAGCCTTCCGGAAAAACGCTCCCTAAATCGGCCAATCTTCAAAGCCAATGCAGCCGGTCAGGATTCCAATCAGGTGCCAGAAACCATTGAATCTGATAAGCTGGCTTTTAGTACCGGGACACTTGGATACTGGTGCTTCCGGAAGCCAGCTGCACCACCAGTTGATAGGTGCCTACCGGCAGTGCTTGCAGATCCAAACTGGTTGTATTCCCCTGTACTTGTTCCTGCATCCACCGCTTACCGGTACCATCGTACACTGTTACTGCTTTGATTTCCTGAGCACTTTGCACCTGAATCCGGTTCCGGGTAGGGTTGGGATAGACCGTGGCCAACGGAAGCGATGGGTTCGTTACCTGCTGGGTGGTCGCGTCCAGTATGTAAACCCCGTTGGTCATGGTATACAAAATCAGCTTGTTCTGGTACCAGCCCATATCCACAATGCCATCAGCATCCGGGAGCTGTTTCCGATAAAACAAACTCCAGTGATCGCCGCCGTCGGTCGACCGGAATACTTGCAGGGTGTCGTCAACGCCCTGAACATCCCCGGTGGCATACACCAGATCCGGGTTCTGCGGATCGTACAAGGACTTGTACAGGTACACTGGCAGAGTTCCGACGGTCGTCCAGGAGCGTCCCTGATCGGTCGATTTGGTCAGCCGCCCTTCTCCATACGCAACCATCCTGTTTTTATCCGTTGGATGAAAGGCAATGCCATGCGTACAATGCGTCTGAAGGGAATCGACTTTCTTCCAGGTAGCCCCATTGTCGTACGTCGCCTGGATGTACGACTGGAAGAAGATTTGCTCGCCGGTATACAGGATATTGGAGGTATCGTTTGGATTGAACTGCGCGAACCAGTCCTGATAGCCGCCCAAGAACGGGTTGAGCTGCGTCCAGGTGTTTCCAAAATCAGTGGATTTTAAAATGCCGGATCGCTGGTTCAGAATCACGAGGCTGTTGGGGTTTCGTGGATTCTGACCCATGCGGATCACCAGACTGCTTCCCTGGTTGTTCAGTAATACCGGGGAGGTGTGGTCTGTAAAAGAGCGTCCGTTGTCTGTCGAGCGCAGCAACAGATGCGTGCCGGCTTCCCGGTCGGTAGCCGCCAGCACAGTGTCTCCTTTTTTGGCAAACGTCCGGATCGGATAGCCGCCAAATGCATACAGTTGCCAGGTAGTGTCCTGAAGGGTTGCCAGGCTTTTCCGGTACAGCCCGCTGTAGGTAGGAACGTAGATATAGCCATCCAGCACCTGCATATTCGGCCAATACGTAATCGAGTTGGTTGACTGGCTTTGGGCCGTGCGTACGTTCGACAGCGCGCCCAGACCAATATAGGTGAGTTGTGCCTGTGCAGAGGCATTGGATAGGGCCATCAGGGATAGCAGAATAAGGGTTCTGAACAGGGGCATGAAACAGATTTGAACGTGAATGCCTGCTAAGACGGCGGTTTGGGTTTCCTGCGTTGGGTTACGTGAGAACAGATACGGTACTCCCGGATTATATCCAACGTGCCGGCGGCTCCATTAGGAAGCGTGCCGGGCGGTTGGAATCTTGGAAACCCGATCCGGACGGTTTGGGTATTCCGGAATGCAAAAAAACGTCTCCGGAAATCCGGAGACGTTTCGTTTTCAGACAGAAGCAACTACTTAAGGGATAATGAAATTGGACAGGATCGCTTCGACGGTAGCGCGGTCCAGTGGTTCATCAAATGCTTCGGTTGCCGCAGCAGTAGTGATATTGGCTTTGGTTGCCGAGTTTGGCAGCGTAATGATGTTGACCGTGCTCTGCATAGTGTTGTCCTCACCGGCATAGCTGGGCTGTGCGGCAGGCTGTGGAATACCGCTTTCGGTTCCGGTAATCCACGGCTTGATGTCTACATTAAACTTGGTTTTGCGCACCATCCGCAGGTAAGCGGCATGCCGTCCTTCTACCGAGTGAATGTCTAAAGCTGCGGTGAGCACTGCCTTATCGGTCATCAGGTTTTTAGCCTGGCCCTTGTACGCCCGGACGCCGGTTTCTTCAAAGGCCTGTGCAACGGCAATAAATGTAGCTGCATTGGTCAGCACATCCTGAAACGGACCGCCGCCCTGGCCTTTGCCACCGGTAAAGTCGAAACGGGGTTCGCTTTTCGGAGTGCCGCCCAGTTTTATAATAGTCGCCTTAACGAGTTCCCGGTGCGCCGTTTCATTCTGGCGTAGCAACTCAACGCCGTCCCGGATGCCGAGGGTATTAAACTGCGCTACCAGCCCGGGCGTATTCATACCGGTGGTGTAAAAATTGCTTTCCAGGTACTCGGCCGTTAAAGCGAAATTGAGGGTATCGATGATGAGTGCTGTATTGGGCGTACTCTGACCATAGGCTTTTTGAAGCAGGCCACCCAAAGCGACCGGAACTGCAGCCATCGAAATACCCCGTAAAAAGGTGCGGATAGAGGCCCGCCGGGGAGAAATGCGCTCATAAACGTCCGGATCTGCATCCGCCAGATCCGTAAAAATGCGTTGAATATTCATGGTATAGGGAAGGCGTTTAGAGGGTAGGGAGTTTACTGGCGTCCAGTCTTTCGGTAATGTACTTTCCGGCAATGCTGAGGACAGCAGGCGGCATTTTGTGCTGGTCGATCCGGTTGGTCGGATCCAGAATCGACGTGTCTGCAAACGAGACGGGCTTGAGCAGTTCCCGGATATAAGCTGCGTGACGGGCTTCTACGCTGACGATCTTACCAGCCAGTGCCAGGTAGTCGGCCGACATAAGCAGCTGACCAGCCCCATTATAGGCCTGTACGCCCAGATCTTCAAACGCCTGCGCGGTTTGGAGCACTGAATCGCGGCTGGTGAAGTTGATGGTCGAGAAGTTGGGTGTCAGATCCTGGATGCGGTTGCTGCCAATCGCGGCGCGGAAAAATTCGCGGTGCGCAATCTCATGGTCGCGAATGTCGGCCAGTAACTGCTTTTCGGAGGCAGAAGCCCAGCTCATTCCGGCGTCTACGACCTGGGTGTAGAAGGCAGCTTCCAGTTGTTCCAGCGCGTAGGCATAATTGAGAATACCGGTGTCGCCACCGCCCAGATTAACACCGCCGCCACCGGAGTCATCATCTTTGTTGCAGGAGGTAGCCAGCACAGAGGCACCGGCGAGGGCACCGGCATAGCCCAGAAACCGGCGACGGCTGACGGCCTTCGCATCGGCGGCCGGGAGCGTCCCGGCGTTGAGGGTTGGATTCATAGGGAAAGGGGTTGAAAATCAGAGCTTAGCACCCAATTTTCATGCCTGTTTAAGGGTTCTGAAGGCTTCGTATTACAAGTCTCCACACGCTTTAAGCGGAATCTCGTTTCCGGGGGCATTTCACCCCGGCCCTCCTCCTAAGGGGGCCTTAAATCCCCAGACCATATTTATGCAAATCGTTTGTTATCAATCCATTATCTGACTACCAGTTGCAGATACGCCTGTGTATAGACCCTACAGAATTGGCTCCCGGAATAGCAGCCTGCCGGAATCACAGTTCAGTTTTGATTGCGAACGCTCAGTCACCCAGCGTTCGCTCATCAAAAACAAGGATACTCTCCCTTACTTTAAGGGTCCAACGGGTAAATCTAAGGGGTCCCACCCCTTGAATTAAGGGGTCGACGGGCCATTTTAAGGGGTGTCACCCCCTGAGTTAAGGGGTTGACGGGTTAATCTAAGGGGTATCACCCCTTAACTCAAGGGGTCTGTGGTCTTCCGGAAGGGAACTCTTTTGGTTTCGGTGAGGAATCAGCCCTACTCAGTCAAACCGTTCTGTATAATGCCTCCTCTCTGTTGCCCGGCGTACTTTCGCGCCATGCATTACCTGAGCGCAGAAAGGCTTTCCAAATCGTTTGGCGTCAAGCCGTTGTTCAACGACCTGACCTTTCACATTTCCGAGGGCGATAAAATTGCCCTGATCGCTAAAAACGGTTCCGGAAAAAGTACCCTGCTGCGCATTCTCGCCGGACTGGACGTTCCCGACAGCGGGGCCCTGCGCGTCAATAAAGACGTTCTGGTGGTGCTGTTTGAGCAGGAACCTACGTTTGACGAAGCCCGATCGGTAGCCGACAACCTCTTTCATTACCCCCACCCCGCTGCAATCGCCCTGCGCGATTACGAACTGGCCGTAGACACCAACGCCGATGCCGAAACGATGAACCGTGCGCTGGCCCGGATGGACGAACTCGGTGCCTGGGATTATGACGCCAAGGTGAAGCAGATCTTAGGCAAGCTCAACATCCACCACATTCACCAGCCGGTCAATACCCTTTCCGGAGGCCAGCGCAAACGCGTGGCCCTGGCGCGGATTCTGATCGACATCGGGTTTGAACCGAAGCACACGCTGCTGATCATGGATGAACCGACCAACCACCTCGACGTGGTGATGGTGGAATGGCTGGAACATTACCTCGCCGCCGAATCGGTGACGCTGCTGATGGTGACCCACGACCGGTATTTTCTCGACAGCGTCTGCGAGGAAATCTGGGAACTGGACGGCGGGGTGCTGCAAACCTACAAAGGCGACTACGAGCGCTATCTGGAGCAGAAGGCCGCACGTACCGAAAGCGCGGCCGCCAGTATCGACAAAGCGCGCAATACTTACCGCAAGGAGCTGGAATGGATGCGCAAGCAGCCCAAAGCCCGGACCACCAAAAGCCGGAGCCGCGAGCAGAATTTCTATGAAGTGGAGAAGCAGGCCAAGCAGCGCATCGTAGACGAAAAAGTGCTGCTCGAAGCCAAGATGACGCGGCTGGGCGGTAAAATTGCCGAACTGAAGAAGGTCTACAAAGCCTATCCCGACGCATCCGGCGATGGCAGTAGCAAGGTGATTCTCAAAGGGTTTGATTACACGTTCAACAAAGGCGAACGACTGGGCATCGTAGGTAAGAACGGCGCCGGGAAAAGTACGTTTCTCAACATCCTGCAAGGCCTTGAAAGCGCCGATTCCGGAAAAGTGAACATCGGGGATACGGTCGTATTCGGTAATTTCTCGCAGACGGGTTTGCAGTACCGGGAAGACGTGCGGATGATTGAGTTTGTAAAGAACATCGCCGAGCATTTTCCGCTGGCCGATGGCTCTTCGCTCAGTGCCTCTCAGTTTCTGGAGCGCTTCCTGTTTACGCCCGAGCAGCAGTACACGTATTTATCGAAGCTTTCGGGTGGTGAGAAAAAGCGGTTGCACCTCTTGAGCATTTTGTTCCGGAACCCCAACTTCCTGATTCTCGATGAGCCGACCAACGACCTCGATCTGCCGACGCTGGCGGTGCTGGAAGATTTTTTGAGCGAGTTTCCGGGCTGCCTGATTGTAGTGAGTCACGACCGGTACTTTATGGACCGGCTGGTGGATCACCTGTTTGTGTTTGAAGGCGAAGGAACGATCCGTGATTTTCCGGGCAACTACACCCAGTACCGGATGCAGCAGCGCGAAGACGAAAAGCAGCAACAGAGTGCCAAAGCCCAGGACGCCAAAGCCACCCAACAGGCGGCCACTCCGGAAGCGCCGAAAACCAAGACGACCGCTAAGAAGCTCAGTTATAAAGAGCAGCGGGAACTGGAGCAACTGGAAAAAGACTTACCGCTCCTCGAAACCGAAAAAGCCCAACTGACCGAAGCCCTTAGCAGTGGCAATATGCCTTACGAAACCATTCAGCAACACAGCGACCGGATCACTGAACTCACCAACCTACTCGAAGAAAAGGAAATGCGCTGGCTGGAGTTGAGCGAGGGGTGATATACCGGCGTACTATATCTTGCAAACAGGCACATTTAATGAGATCCTTAATCCTCTTTGAAAAACTATTTGCAAATCCGGAGTACTATGATGTTGTTTTTGACCCGCTTACAAGTGGACTAAAAGCGACACATATCCACCATAATTTTGACCCTGCTTTTGGGGAGCTGGAAAAAGAGGCCAGAGACATTTTGTATCGCCACGGACATACCGTTGTCCTCGAATCAGAACGTGCCACAGAGCTAGGTAGAAAAATACCGGATGGCCTCTTAAATGGAAATATTTTCGAGATCAAAACCGTTTTAGGAACCGGTAAAAATAATATCAAACACAAGCTTCTCGAAAGCAGGTCACAAGGCTGTAGTCATGTAATTCTCTACTACCCTATTCAATCTCTTTTTTCACATGAATCCTTTGACACTGGATACCGGAAGTATAAAGGAGTCTTGAAAATGGATGGGAGTACAAATCCTCTTACCTCTATCTGGGCAATAGTTTCCGGAACCATTGTGGTTCTAAAATGATAGCGCCGAAGCAGTTGCTCCGGCGCTGGCACGGCACGGTGAGTGTAACAAGTACACTCTAGCCCTCCCGTGGTACAAATATAAGACGTACTAGCAACTGGAGCCGTTAAAATCCACCACAGATAAATATAGTACTAAAGCCATTAGTAGCGGCACCTTCCCCTACGAAGCCATCGAGCAGCATAGTGGCCGAATCTCCGAAATTACCAACCTGCTGTAAGAAAAAGAAATGCGCTGGCTAGAACTGAGCGAGGGGTAATAAAAATCTAGTTATGATATCTATCACTTAAAATACATTCCTTTATTTTTCAATTCTCCAAAATACTTTTCGTACTGTTGTATAGCATAAATATCCATCATTCCTCCAATATAGTCTTGAACTTTTCTTTCCCAGTGATTTGTAATTCTATAGTTTGCCGGAAGCAGTACCATATCTCTATTATAGGTTCTATCTGTATACATAGTATATAGCTTGGTCAATACGTGCTCCCCAAGCTGCTCATATTCTACAATATCAGGTTGCCTTTTTATCGCTTCAAAGGTGAGCTTTTTAAGTCCTTTTACTAACTGACCCAGACTTTTGTATCCTAGTTGCGTATCTACTAGATCAATATCTCGAACAAATGCATTAGCTAATGTTGATGTTAACTCTTTCCTATATAGCATTGTGTATTCTTCAGAAGTCCCATGAACATGGGCCTTTTCAGCGAACTGTCTAGAATGCACATTAAATTTTTCAAACTCCACTAGTACATCCTTATACTCTGTACGTATTGAAAATTCGTACAATAGCTCATCTATTGTGAAATACTTTAGTCTTAGTGCATCTTCTAGATCATGAATTGCATAGGCAATCTCATCAGATATGTCCATTATCTCACAATCTATTGTTTTATGCTCAATATTATTTATATCCATCCATTGTTTTACTAGAGCGTAATCTTCATCATATAGAAATTTTTTATTTTGCTTTGTAGTTACATTTCCATCATCATCAGTACTCGTTTCAGTTTCAGACTTCAAATATTTTACAATACCTAACATAGTTCTAATAGTTAGATTTAACCCATTAAAGCCATGATGACGTTGTTCTATAAAATTAAGCGTTCTGAAAGTTTGTGCATTACCCTCATAAGGATTAGTAGGGCATACAGTACTTAAGAATATCTCCCCTGCGTGCCCAAAAGGTGGATTTCCTATATCATGAGCTAAAGAACATGTTTGAACGGTTATATTATCAATTAGCTTAAGCCGCTTAGCTATTGTTTTTGCGATTTGTGCAACTTCATGACTATGTGTTAATCTGTTTCTATAGAATACTTGGCTTTTAGGTATAAATAATTGCATCTTCCCTTGTAGGCGTCTACATGAAGATGAATATAACACTCTAGAATAGTCAATATCTGCATCATTTCTAAAATAATCTTTTGTTCCTGGATAAGCGTTGTCAACTCTAATTTCCCCAACTTTCCCTAACTGATTTTCTTTTTCTTTACAATATTGCTCTAGTTCTTTCGATATCATCGCAGAATGTTTTATCATCTACTATATGTAGATATTGTTATCAGGATTCAAATTGCTTGCACAGATAAAGTTAATAGCTTACACACTGTCCTCTGGCACTTTCTTTGTGCAAGTCCGGAAACTCATTTTTACTTTTACCCCATGGCATACACCCTCCCCGCCCTTCCGTACGATTTCAGCGCCCTGGAGCCGCATATCGACGCGCAAACGATGCAAATTCACCACGACAAGCACCACCAGGCGTACGTGGATAACCTCAATAAAGCCCTCGAAGGCTCCGAAAAGGCCGATATGCCCATCGAGGAGCTGATGGCTACCATCGACCAGTATCCGGCAGCCGTACGTAACAATGGCGGCGGTCATTACAACCACTCCCTCTTCTGGGAAGTCCTCGGTGCAAACGGTGGCGAGCCGACCGGTGCCCTCAAAACGGCTATCGACGATGCTTTCGGCAGTCTCGACACCCTGAAAGAGAAAATGGCCGATGCCGGTGCCAAGCGCTTCGGTTCTGGTTGGGCCTGGCTCATCGTTAAAGACGGCAAGCTGGCTGTAACCTCGACTCCAAACCAAGACAATCCGCTGATGCCGGTTGCTGAAGAGCAAGGCACTCCAATCTTCGGGATCGACGTCTGGGAGCATGCCTATTACCTGAACTATCAGAACAAGCGTCCCGACTACCTGAAAGCCATCTGGAACGTCGTTAATTGGAACGAAGTGGCCCGTCGCTACGAAGCGGCCAGTGGCAACTAAGCGTTGACCGATTCTTCTGGAAGCCTTTGGTTCCGGAATCTAAAAACGCCGGTGTTTCTGTTACAGAGACACCGGCGTTTTTGATCTAAAAATTCTGGTCTAAACAGACCGGGTATTAATGCGCTTCACCGTCTTTGCGGCAGAGACCTACAATCTTGTGGAAGTTGTCATGCGCCTGATTCAGGGCTGCCATCAGTTCCTGATCGCTGATCTTCTCTTTCACCATCTGATCCACTTTTACTACCTGTTGCTCCAGATTGGCAACCACTACTTTCATATCGGCAGTCCGGTAGGGTTCCGGAAAGGGTTGTGCAATCAAGGTTTTCACACGGGTTACCATCTCGCCGCTCCGGTTCCGGATGGGTTCAAAATTGCCTTCTTCAGCCGGGTGAAACGTCTGCGACATGATTTCATGGAACGCTTTCAGTTCGGGCCACGACGTCATCTTTACGTCTTTATGGGGCGCCGCCTGCTCGGTTGCCGGAGCCGCCGCATCTTTAGTTGCCTTGCCTTTCTTGGACGTTTGGGCGCCGGCGCCAACAGCCAGCAGTGCGCAAAGGCTGAGAAGAGTGATTTTTTTCATATTAGTTGGTAAAGAGTCGGAAAGTTACGGATTAAAAACGGCGAGCGTATAGTCCTTTTTGCCTTTTTGCAGCAGCAGGTACTTGCCAGAGAGCAACGCGGCGGCCGAAGGTTTAAAATCGATTCCGGAAACTTTTTCCTTGTTAATACTGAATCCCCCGGCCGTAATCATTTTCCGGGCTTCGCCCTTAGATGCAAATACGCCTTTGTCGGCCAGGAACGAAAGCAAATCCAGCGTCTCCAACTCAACTACCGAAGCCTCAACGCGGGGCACGCCGCCCAGTGCGTTCAGCAGTTCCGATTCGGTCAGGGTATTCAGTTCCGCTACCGTGGATTTACCGAATAAAATTTCAGACGCCCGTAGGGCACTTTTCAACGCAGCTTCGCCATGGACCAGTGTGGTTAGTTCGGTCGCCAATGCGATTTGCAGCGCACGTGCGTGCGGTGCTTCGCGATGCGTAGCGATCAGTTCCTCAATGTCGGCAACAGTCCGGAATGAAAACGTATAGCTCATCTTCTTGGCTTCCGCATCCGTCAGTCCCAGCCAGAACTGGTAAAACTGATACGGCGAGGTTTTCTCGGCGTCGAGCCAGACGTTGCCGCCTTCCGATTTGCCAAACTTGGTGCCGTCGCTTTTGGTGACCAGCGGACAGGTAAAGGCAAACGCTTCCGGAACCTCGGTTTCGGCACCGGTTTCATGAAAGGCTTTGCGGCGGATCAGCTCGGTACCGGTCGTGATATTGCCCCATTGGTCGGCGCCGCCCATCTGCAACTTAGCACCGTAGGTTTTGTTCAGGTAATAGAAATCATAGCCCTGAATGAGCTGGTAGCTAAACTCGGTAAATGATAACCCGGTTTCCAGTCGCTTCTGTACGGAGTCTTTCGACATCATGTACGAAACGGTGATGTACTTGCCTGCTTCCCGGATAAAATCAATGAACGAAAAGGAGTTGATCCAATCGGCGTTGTTAACCAGTAGGGCGCTATTAGGGGTGTTTCCGGAAAAGTCCAGAAACTGTTCCAGCTGGCGCCGGATCCCGGCTACGTTCTGATTGATGGTAGCCGCATCCTGCAAATTGCGCTCGGCCGATTTTCCGGACGGATCGCCGATAGCACCGGTAGCGCCGCCGACCAGGGCGATCGGTTTGTGGCCGGCCCGTTGAAACCGCATCAGGAGAGTAATCGGCAACAGAGAACCCACGTGCAGCGAATCGGCCGTCGGGTCAAAACCGATATACCCGGTAGTCATCTCGCGCAGCAGTTGGTCTTCAATCCCGGGTGTGATATCCTGAATCAGCTTTCGGGCGCGCAGATCAGCAATCAGATTTTCCATACGTCTGTAAAAAGAAGCGCAAAAGTAACCGATCCGGCGAACGCCATACAACGAAGACTGTCGGAGACCGCTTTTTCCGGAAGACGGGGCCTCCATCCGTCCATAAAAAAACCGGCAGCTACAGCTGTGGCTGCCGGTTGTCCGGAAGATGTGTTGGGGGACTAAACGACTATACGCTCAGTTCACCGGATTTACCCACCAGTTCGGAATAGTTACCGGTGACTTTGGCATAGGCATATTGAACCATCATCATGATGCGGGTCGCGTCGCTGTCCCAGTAGTGTGCATTGTCGGGGGTCACTTTCAGCAACGCAATACCGGGGGTTTCAAGGCCCTGTGGAAACCAGGCTTTCAGCGTTTCCTTCCACAGCTCTTTCATCTTGGCTCCGTCTTTCACCAGCAGCCCTTTACCATTGATAGTGAGGTAGGAATGCTTGGCCGGTGACGCAAACGACAGCAGCAGGTCATCGCCATCGGCCGACTGGGCACCAAACTGATCGTCGCTGGTAAAAAACCAGATGGTTCCGTTGTCATCAATCTCCTGCACGCTCATCGGACGGGCGCTCATTTTATGGTCGCTGTCCAGTGTGGTCAGCATACAGAAATCAATCGATTCTGCCAGTTCCTTGATCTTTTTCAGTGCCTCGGCACCTTGCTTGTTGTCTTCCATAGGGATGGGTCGTAAAAGAGGTTATAAGATAGCGTTCAGGACGCCTGTAAAACCATGCCTTCCGGAAAAAAGTTGGCATGCTCTTTTCTGGCTCTGATTTCCCTACTTTTTACGTTAATTTTTCAACCTCAAACGCCATGATCTCCCGTTTCATTCCTACCGATCCTGCTGACCTGACTGCGATTCTGGAGCGTGCTTTTGCTCATATTTCAAATCCACTGGCGGCCGGCCAGGGGGCTTGGTCGGTTCTCGAAAACGCCATTGCCGAAGCCTACCAGCTCGGCGCTGCCACCGGAACCGGGTTTTCAGACGCCCATCATTCGGAGGCGGTCTTCAAAGCTGCTTAACGGAGAAGCGTATAGGCGATCCAAGCTGCTCCCCAGGCCATAGCGCCCATATACAAAAACTGAAGTGCCGGATACAGCCAGCTGCCGGTTTCTTTCCGGACAATAGCCAGGGTGCTCATGCACTGCATGGCGAATACATAAAATAATAGCAACGACACCCCGGTGGCCAGCGTATACACGGGCTGGCCATCGGCGGTTTTAGCGGCTGCCATTTTACTGCGCAACGTTGCTTCCTGACTGGGTGTTTCATCGGCTACACTGTACAGCGTAGCCATCGTCCCTACAAACACTTCCCGGGCTGCAAACGAGGTAATCAGCGCCACACCGATTTTCCAGTCATAGCCCAGCGGGCGAATGGCCGGTTCAATCCAGTGGCCCATGTGCCCTGCAAAAGACGTTTCCAGCGGTGTGGCTATAACCCAGGCAGTTGGGGTTCCGGAATTCTTAGATGCCGGTCCGTAGGAAGCCAGTCCCCAGAGCACAATCGAAATTACCAGAATGACCTTACCGGCATCGCGTACAAACACGGTTGCTTTCTCCACCATCGTAGTGGCTACGTTCTTCCAGCGTGGCGCGCGGTAATGCGGCAGTTCCAGCATAAACCAGGTGCGTTCCCGGACTTTGATAAACAGACTCAACACCTTCGATACGATCAGCGCCCCGACGAATCCGAGCAGGTACAAACCCATGAGTACCAGTCCGTGCAGCGTCAGCAGTCCAAACCGGTAATCCGGAATCACCAGGCTGATCAGAATGGTATACACCGGTAAACGGGCCGAGCAACTCATCAGCGGGGTTACCAGAATGGTAATGAGGCGTTCTTTTTTGTTGGCAACCGTTCGGGCAGCCATCACGGCCGGCACAGCACAGGCCATTCCGGAAATGAGCGGCATCACCGAACGGCCATTCAGACCTACCGAACGCATCAGCCGGTCGGTCAGAAAGGAAATGCGCGCCATATAGCCGGAGTCTTCCAGAATGGTGATGAATCCAAACAAAAGTGCGATCTGCGGAATGAATACGGCAATACCGGAAATCCCCGCCAGCAGACCATTAATCAGTAAATCTGTTGCCCAGTTCTGAGGCAGGATCCGAGACAGGGTACTTCCGGTCCAGCTAAACGCCGTTTCTACCCAGTCCATCGGGTATTCGGCGAGCCAGAAAATGCTTTGAAACAGCAGGAACAAGACGGTCAGCAAAATCAGGTTACCCCAGAACGGATGCAACAACACCTTGTCGATGCGCTCGGCACGCAGTCGTTTCTGAACCGGTGTTTCGATGTGTACGGCGGCCTGCATTACTTTATCAATGCGGGTATACCGGGCAATGACTTCCTGCGCCTGCACCCGGGCCTTCACGAACTGGTGACTGTCGAGCAGTGCGGGCAACTGAATGCGCTGGGCAGCACTGAGAAAGGACATTTCCGGTCCGGCACAGGCAATCTGAAGCGCAGCATATTCGGAGCTGGCATCGGTCAGGTCGCGGATTTCCTGCAGCCAGGAACCGGTAAGCTGGCGGCTGTCGATAAATGCGTTGGCACTGGTTCGGACGGCGATGTTCTCAAGGGCCTGTAAAATCGTTTTCTTAAGGGCAGCGATGCCTTTTCCTTTGCGCGGGTTGATGGCGACAACGGGCACGCCCATCTGCCGTTCCAGTTCCGGAAGGTCAATCGCAATGCCTTTGGATGTTGCCAGATCCATCATGGTCAGGGCCAGGATCACCGGACGGTCCAGATCCATAATCTGGCTTCCGAACAGCAGATTGCGCTTCAGGTTGGCCGCATCGATGATTACAATTGTCAGGTCCGGAAAATCCGTTCCCCCCGGATGCAGCAGCACTTCGGTAGCGACCCGCTCATCGGCACTTTTAGGATACAGCGAATACGTTCCCGGCAAATCCAAGATCTGGGCCGTCTGCGTTTCCGTAAGGCGACATACGCCCGCTTTCTTGTCTACGGTGACGCCCGGAAAATTGCCTACCTTCTGTCGCAGGCCGGTCAAGGCATTAAACAGCGAGCTTTTCCCACAGTTGGGATTACCAACCAGTGCTATTTTAGGAGTGCGGACCAAAGACAATCGTTAGCCGGCAAAGGTAGCCCTCTTCCAATGCTTTCCGGAAACGAACGACTCCAGATGAGGGTATTTTAAAATGATGTTGAGAGATTAACGTTAACCCTACCCTATAGCCCCTACCTTTGCCGCGCTTCGGATTTTATGGTTCAGTTTTATAAAAATATCAACCGCGAAACCCTCGAAATCGCGCAGCCTGAAGGGGCCAACTGGATCAATGTGTCCCCTCCGTTTCACGAAGCAGAGATGGATGCGCTGTCCAAAGCCCTGCATATCGACCGGGATATCCTTAAAGACACCCTTGATATTGAAGAGCGGGCGCGCTATGAGCAGGAAGAAGGTGCCCGGCTGATTATCCTGAAAACGCCGGTTGAGAACAACTCGCTGAGCGCCTCCGACGCCTACTTTATCACTATCCCGATTGCGATTCTGCTGACCGAACGCAATCAAGTCGTGACCGTCAACTCGTTTGAGAATGAAGCCATCCGGCGCTTTCTCAACACCTTCGCCAAGCGCCATCCGGAGCGGCCCAACATGATGGTGCTGAAGATTTTTGAAAAAGTGGTGGTCGACTTCATGGAAGTGTTGAAGGAAATCAACCACCGCCGCAACATCTTCGAGCAAAAGCTGTACGATTCCAACCGGAACGAAGAGCTGCTGGCCTTGATGCGGGTTCAGAAAAGCCTGGTGTATTTCACGACGGCCCTGCGTTCCAACGAGCTGTTGCTGATGAAAATGGAACGCACCAACTTCCTGCAATTTGATGAGGAAGAGCGGGATTACCTGTCGGATATGATTGTAGAGTTCTCACAGGCCCTGGAGATGGCCGATAACTACTCCAACATCCTGGTGAGCACGATGGACGCATTTGCATCCATCATCAACAACAACATGAACATCATCATCAAGCGGCTGACCGCCATCACCATCATTTTGACGGTGCCGGGGCTGGTAGCAGGCTTTTTTGGGATGAACGTGCATTTCCCCGGTGAAAACAAAACCAGCGGCTTTTACTACGCGCTGATTTTATCCATCGTTTTCTCGGTGTTAATGAGCATCTACTTCAGCAAGAAAAAGTGGTTCTAGAGAGTACAAAGTATTAAGTATCAGGTATTAGGCAGACCATACATTATACATTATACATTACACCTCATACTCTATACCTAATACTTCATACCTGATGTAGTCAGCATCCCCGCTACGGTCTTATCGATGGGAAGCGTAAAATCTTCGACGCGGATATCGGATAGCGGCACCCAACTGGTTTGTTCGGTTTCCGGATCTAAGTTCAGCAGGGTAAAGGTTTCCGGAACGGCCGCTACCAAATAATAGATCGAAAGCACCTGCGAATCGTCCCAGGCCGATTTGACAAAATAATCGGTGGTGTAGAAATGGGACTGCACGCGGATCTCCAATCCCAGTTCTTCCCGGAATTCGCGTTGCAGCCCTTCGATGGTGCCTTCGCCCAGTTCCAGCCCGCCGCCCGGAAATTTCCGGACGGGTTGTCCGCGAATCATTTCATCATTGACCAACACCGATCCGTTGGCAATCAGCAATCCGTAAACCCGGACATTAAAGCGCGAATACATAAAAAGGCAGATTCAAAAAGATGACCGCTTCAGGTTCCGAAACCTGAAGCAACAGAATTTTACAGCACGACATCCTGTACCAGCAGACTTTTTTGTGGATAGTCGGTATTGAAATGCAGGCCGCGGCTTTCTTTCCGGAACTGGGCACTTTTGACGATCAGGTAGCCGATAGTAATGAGATTGCGCAGTTCGCACAACTGAGGGGAAACAAGGGTACTTCTGTACAACCGTTCGGCTTCCTCGTGCAGCAGATCCAAGCGCCGGGCGGCCCGCTCCAGCCGTACATCGTTGCGGACAATGCCCACATAATCCGACATCACATTCTGAACTTCTTTTAAACTCTGGGTAATCAGAATCAGCTCTTCCGGAAGGCGGGTGCCCGTTGTATTCCAATCCGGAACAGCCCGTTGCCAGTCCGCTTTTTCGACTACCTGAGCCGCATCTTCGGCGCAACGGTGCGCAAACACCAGCGCTTCCAGCAATGAGTTTGACGCCAGCCGGTTGGCTCCGTGCAGCCCCGTGCTGGAGCATTCGCCACAGGCATACAGCCGGCTGATAGAAGTTCGTCCCCGGACATCGACCTGAATGCCGCCACAGCAGTAATGCGCGGCTGGTGCCACCGGAATCAGCGCTGTCATAGGATCGGTCCCGATGCTCAGGCACTTCGCCAGGATATTGGGAAAATGCGTTTTGAATTTTTCCGGATCCATATGGCGGCAATCGAGAAACACATGTTCGGTTCCCTGCCGCTTCATCTCGGCATCAATGGCGCGGGCCACCACATCGCGCGGAGCCAGGTCTTTGCGTTCCGGATCGTAGCGCTCCATAAACGCTTCGCCGGCATGATTGCGCAGGATACCACCGTCGCCCCGAACGGCTTCGGTGATCAGGAACGATGGACTGACGCCGGCTTCATACAAGGCCGTCGGATGAAACTGGATGAATTCCATGTTTTCGATGCGCGCCTTGGCCCGGTAGGCCATGGCAATCCCATCACCGGTGGCAATCTTCGGATTGGTTGTTGTCCGGTAAACCTGTCCGGTGCCGCCTGAAGCCATTAAAGTGACTTTCGCCAGGATGGTTTCAATCTGAAAGGTTTCCAGATTGAGCGCATACACGCCGTAGCACTCGGTGTGGGGAGTGGCTTTGGTGACCAGATAGCCCAGATGGTGCTGGGTAATGATATCCACCACAAACCAGTGGTTATAGATCTTAATATTGGGATGGCGGGCGGCCTCGGCTACCAGGGCGCGCTCCATCTCATAACCGGTTACATCTTTATGATGCAGAATCCGGAACGCGCTGTGGCCACCTTCGCGGCCACGCATAAAATCGCCTGAATCATCTTTATCGAACCGGGCGCCCCAGTCAATCAGTTCGGCCACCCGTTCGGTGCCTTCACGCACCACCAGTTCCACCACATCCGGATCGCACAAGCCATCGCCGGCAACCAAGGTATCCTGAATATGCGACTCATACGAATCACCGACCGGATCATTGACTACCGCAATGCCACCCTGTGCGTACTTGGTGTTGGTTTCATCCGTCGCCGCTTTGGTCAGTACGGTGATGGTTTTGTCCGGAAATTTACGGGCGGTTTTAACGGCAAAGGACAGTCCGGCAATACCGGAGCCAATCACCAGAAAATCGGTTTGAAGCATGGAGAAGACGAAATTGCGGAAAAATGCGGTTCCGAGTGCGCTGCTGCAATTTTCCTGCCGTCCTTTTTTTCCCCTCTTCAAAATGCCGGACTCTGTTTATCTGATGGTGGCGGCTATCTTTATTTCTTCGTTCCTTTACCAGTCTTCTCCTGTATTCCGCTTATGGGCTTCTTTAAAGAATTTCGCAATTTCGCTGTCAAAGGCAATGTGCTCGACTTGGCAGTAGGGGTTATTATCGGTGCAGCCTTCGGTAAGATTGTGAGTTCGCTGGTCGATGACATTATTACACCGGCGGTATTGCAACCGGCGCTTAACAGAGCTCATCTCAAAAACCTGTCTGAGTTGGTGATCCCCGGCACAGCCATTAAATACGGCAATTTTCTGTCGCAGGTTATCAGTTTTGTAGTCGTGGCATTTGTGCTGTTTTTGATTGTAAAGGGCGCGAATAAAATACGGAGTCTGCAGGAAGCGAAAGAAGCTGAAAAACCCAAGCAAGAGGCCACTCCATCTGCTACGGAAACGCTCCTCGCCGAGATCCGAGATGAGCTGCGCCGCCGGCCCACGGTTTAATTCAAAGAAAATAACCGATTTTTGCGCGCCTGCTATTTAAACTGTCCGACTTGCCATGACCCACAGCTCTATTCTGTCCGATTTACAATCCCGAAAGGAAGGTCGTCGGCCAGGCTTCGCGGTCTTGGTAGATCCGGATAAGATTCATCCGGAAAACGCGCCGGTGCTGGCACAGCATTGTGCCGATGCCGGTGTGGATTATCTGCTGGTCGGTGGTTCCCTAGTACTCGATTACGCGCATTTTGAGGCGTTCATCCGGACCTTCAAGGAGCATTCCCACATTCCGGTGCTGTTATTTCCCGGTTCGCCGGCACAGGTTACTTCGGTAGCCGACGGATTGCTGTATCTGTCGCTGGTATCGGGCCGTAATGCCGAGCTGCTGATTGGCCAGCATGTAATTTCAGCGCCTGCGGTACGGGTATCAGGATTACAGGTGCTTTCAACCGGGTATATCGTCGTGGACGGAGGGCAGCCTACAACCGTTTCGTATATGAGCGGCTCGGCGCCGGTGCCGGCCAACAAGCCTGATATTGCGCTGTGTACGGCATGGGCAAGCGAGTTGCTGGGACACCACCTGCTGTATCTGGATGCCGGTTCGGGCGCCCGCAATCCGGTATCGGCCCGGATGATTCAGATGGTTTCATCTCAAACGCAGAATCCGTTGTTTGTCGGAGGCGGCATTCGCACGCCGGAAGCTGCACAGGAAGCCACGCGGGCAGGTGCAACAATTGTAGTAGTCGGCAATGTGCTGGAAGAATCCCCGGACCTGATGCGCGAAATGGCGGCTGCGGTGCATCAGTCGCAGGCAGACCTGGTTTCGTAGTTTTTTTCAGTTCCGGACCGGCAGGCTTCCGGAGTGGCGGTTATTTTTGTGGCTATGAATACCGCCGCTGTAACTGCCGATGCCCTGCAAACCATCCGACTGGAGGCTGAGGCAGTTGCCCAACTATCGTCTTTTGTAAACGAAGATTTTACAGCGGCCGTACGCCTCATTCACGAAGCGTCCGGAAGAGTGGTCGTATCCGGGATTGGGAAAAGTGCTATTATTGCCCAGAAGCTGGTCGCTACGTTCAACAGTACGGGCACACCGGCATTGTTTCTGCACGCTGCCGATGCCATTCACGGCGATCTGGGGATGATCCAGACCGGTGATGTGGTGCTGGTGATTTCCAAGAGCGGTGAAAGTCCGGAAATCAAGGTGCTGCTGCCGCTCCTAAAGAATTTTGGCAATCCGGTCATTGCGCTGTGTGGTGCAGTCCATTCCTACCTCGCGACTCAGGCTGATTGTCTGATCAATACTACCGTAACACAGGAAGCCTGTCCCAACAACCTGGCACCAACTACCAGTACCACGGCCCAGCTGGTGATGGGTGATGCACTGGCGGTGTGTCTGCTGAATCTCAAAGGGTTTACGGCCCAGGACTTTGCCCGCTATCATCCGGGAGGTGCTTTGGGCAAGAAATTATATCTGCGCATCAAGGATATGCTGCCGGCTGCTTCGGGACCGGTGGTTGCTGCGAATGCTTCAGTGCAGCAGGTCATCTATGAAATCAGCAGCAAGCGGTTGGGTGCAACTGCGGTTTCGGAGGCCGGCCAGGTAATCGGCATTATCACCGACGGCGATTTGCGGCGGATGCTGGAACAGCATGATTCCATCAAAGACATCCGGGCAGCCGATATCCTCACGCGCAATCCGAAAACCATTGATGCGGATGCACTGGCCGTAGAAGCACTGGATTTACTGCGCACGCATGACATTACACAACTGGTTGTGCTGGATGCCTCCGGAGCCTACGTGGGCATTCTGCATCTGCACGATCTGGTGCGGGAAGGAATCCTGTAATCATTTTTCAATAAACCTGATCGGGTCTGAACAGGCCTTTTTTCTTACACACAGAACAGCGGCTTTCCTTTTGAAAGAGAAGCCGCTGTTCTTAGATGTTGTGCATGTTCCGGAAGCGGTATGCCCTAGGGCTGTACAACCAACCGACGGGTGACCAGTTCCCCGGTAGTCGTCTGCATTTTCAGCAGGTAGATACCGGTTGCATAGCCCTTAAGCGGAATACTGAGTCGGCTGGTGTTTTTCTCAACGAGTACCGAACGCACCTGCTGTCCCTGCAAATTGTAAATACCAATCTGGCTGATCATACCAGCGCTCATGGATACCAGAACGGCATCGGTTGCCGGGTTTGGATAGACAGCGATAGCGACTTCGCTGCCGGTAGTCACTGCGGTTGGGTTGGAGCGGCTTACAGTCATCTGCAAGTCGTACGTACCCAGCTGACCAACCGTTTTTGGTGTTACCTTAAAATAAATGGCATTGGAGGTAGCAGGAATATTCACTGCGGCAGGGGTGGTACTGTCCATATAAACAGACCAGAAGGTACCGTTCAGCGAGTACTGCATCCGCGCATCTACGGTATAGCTGGTACCGGAGGCGGGATTGATGGCATCAAATAACTGCGCGCCCACTACCGTGTACGTGGCACCAGCCGGGAACTCCAGTTTGTAATAGTCTACATCAGCACCGCTGTGGAGATTAGCACCCTGGGTAGCCACAACAGCCGTGTTTCCGGAAAAAGTCATCGGTAGCGTATAGGCCTGTGCGGTTGAATTATTGGTTTCATAGGCATCCGGTGCAGGTCCGGCTACATTGGGCTCGATGCCCACCAGCGCTTCCTGTCCGGAATTAAAGCCGCCGGTGCCACCGCCGGTACCTACGCCACTCGGGTTGAGGGCATTGACTTCGAAGTAGCCGTTATAGGAACCACCCCAACCCCAGTTGAAGTGGAAAAAATCACTGGTATTGTAGCCGTCGCAAACAAACGCATGTCCACCACCGGTACCATAACCGGTATACAGCACCGGGCGGGCGGCGTTCAGCTCGGATTTAATCAGCGAAATCCAGGTAGCATCCGTAAAATTGGTACGGTAGACGCCCTGAATGGTGTTTTTGTACCCAAAATAGGTCGGCAAAGCAGTCTCAGTGCTGTTGGCAATAGAGCCATTCCAAGAAACCACATAGGCCCCGCTTCCACCATTGGACGCCGTGTTGTAATTCATATTCACGCTCACGCCTGCCTGGTACATCAGCGTGGCAATAGCGGCATTATTCGCCGAAATGCCGTTGGGCATCGAGGCCCACTGGTACGTTGTGTTCCCGAAGTTGGCCGACAGCTGACCGTAAGCATTATGATAATACGAGTGTGAACCCGTTCCGGTCGCCGGATGGTTCCAGTACTTCATGATCTGCGCCATGGCTGTAGCCGTGCATCCTGTTACGGTCAGTTCATTTTCAGCAGCATCATACGGACACATCGAGTTGTAATACGGATCCTGGTTCCAGGTCGTCTGCACCAACGGCGACACAACGACTGCGGCAGTCTTACCGCTTACTACAGGTCCTTCGGTAGTGCCTTCGGTGCCTTCGACCGGTGTGCTGTACTCATTCCATTTTTGAGCAATAGAGGCCGTTGCAGGTAGTTGATGATCGATCGCATATTGAATCTGCCGGGCGTAGCCCTCCATCCAGGATTGAACGCTTACCGGAACTGTGGTATTCCGGAAGGGCTGATCGTTCGAAAAGCCCAGAATCGGTACGACCCGGTCATCAGCGGATACCAGCACAAAACCGGTTCCGGACCGCGCAAACACGTACACCATCGTATCGGTCACCGACGTTCCTGTGACCGCGTAGGTGAGCGTCAATGGATCATCAGATGCGATCCCACCGGTACCAAGTGTCGTTTGCAAAAAAGTACGGCCCGCCTGACGCGCGGTGGGTACGTCGATATGCTTGCTGTAAGCCTGGGTGCCAAGGCTGAGAGAAAGCGCGACAAGAGCAGAAATCCGTTTCATGAAAAGGATTGAGGAAAAACTGTTTTAAACGTTCCGGAAAGATTCCAAATATAGAGATTTTTTCTTGTTTGGCAATCACACTGAAACGTTCCGGAACAACCGGCATTAAGGGTTGAGCCGGTCGCTTTCCACAACGCCATCCCGGATGCGGACCACCCGGCGCGTACGGGCTGCAATGTCTTCTTCGTGCGTGACCAGTACCACGGTATTACCCGAAGCGTGAATGGCGCCGAACAACTCCATGATTTCGATGCTCGTCTTGGTATCGAGGTTGCCGGTCGGTTCATCGGCTAGAATCAGCGCGGGATGGTTGATCAGCGCCCGGGCAATCGCGACCCGCTGGCTTTGTCCACCCGACAGTTCGTTGGGCCGGTGATGGGCGCGTTCTGCCAACCCTACCTGCGCCAGACCTTCCCGTGCCCGCGCTTCCCGCTCTTTGGCACTGACTCCGGCATACAGCAAGGGCACGGCGACGTTCTCCCAGGCCGAAAGCCGGGGCAGCAGGTTGAACTGCTGAAAGACAAAGCCGATCTCACGGTTCCGGATATCGGCCAGGGCGTCATCATCCAGCGTTTTCACCGGTTGCCCGTTGAGCACATACAGTCCGGTATCAGGGGTATCCAGGCAACCGATGATATTCATCAGGGTACTTTTTCCGGAACCGGAAGGCCCCATTAAAGCCACATATTCGCCCCGGTTGATGGTCAGGTCAATGCCTTTGAGAACTGGCAGTGCCTGACTGCCCATGTAGTAGGCTTTTTGGATTTCGGAGAGCGATATAACAGATGACATCAGTAAAAATGACCACAAAGAAGGTGCAGGCAAATCGGAGTGGGTTTGTATTTCAGCTACCCGAACTCTAAAGCGGCAAGTATCGGAAGCAGGACAACCAAAGGTAAACCGCAAACAAAAAGGGATTCATCCACAGGTGATGAATCCCTTTTAAAAAGTATTAAAGGATACCGGATCGAACGCCGGACAAGCAGTTCTTAGCGAACGGAAAGCTTCGCGTTGCCTACAAAAGCACCTTGTGCTACGCGCACCAGATACATTCCGGAAGAAAGGCTTTGGCTGCTTACCGGCAGTGCAACGGCTTGACCTTTAACAGCGGTGTGTTCGGTAGTGGCTACTACACGACCGGCCAGATCCGTTACGGTCAGGGTAAACGCACCGTTCTCAGGAGCGGTGAAGGTTGCTTTTACATCGTTGGAGGTACCGTTGCCCAGCAGGGTCAGTGGCATTTCGTTGACGGTGGTGTTATTTACAGCCAGACGACCGTTCCAGGTCAGGTTAAAATCGTCGATCTGGGAAGTAGCACGGTTGCCGGTTCCGGTGGTCTGGGTCAGGGCTACAATGCGAATCCACATTTCGTGGTTCATGTTGTCCAGCGCAGTACCAAAGTTTACGGTTACGGTGTTGCTACCGATGGTTCTGCCACCTGTAGTGAGTGTACCGGTTGCAGCAGCCGGGGTAAACATCATCGTGCTTCCCATCATCATACCGGTCTCAACGCGCCAGGTGGTGGTACGGCCAGAGGCGGTATCAGCCGACTGCAATTTGAAGTTGAGCTGGAAGTTGGTTGCGCCAACTGTATTAGCCATTTTGAATACAAAGGCAGCACCGGAATCCGAACCTGGGAAGGTTGTGCTGGTGCTACCTACCTGACGAACCGCCAGAGCGCGGTCGCTGATAGCAGCCTGCGTAGCAGAATCGTTGGTATAGTTAGCAGCCGTATAGCCTACGATAGAGGCACTGTTCCGGAAACCACCGGTGGTAGCGTTCCATTTGGCAGGCGTAGCCGTGTACTTGGTGCTGCTTACGTCAGTACCCGCCATAGAAGCAGTAGCACCGGTATAAACCGCCCAACCCATCGGCAGTCCATTGCCCAAACCATTGAAGTTTTGGCTGTAGCTGTTGCCGGTAAGAGTCATCTGCGCAGAAGCGCCCAACGTAGCCGTTGCGGCCAGAAGAAGTAAAAGTGTTTTCTTCATAAAAAGAGGTTTAAATAACAGAAGCGCAAAGATGCAATAAATCTGTTGTATTCCGGAATCCGGGCGGTGAGGTTTACAATAAGTTCATCTACCTAAAAATGCCTGTCTGATGCAGACAGGCATTTGGATAAAGCATATTCCGGAAGGTTATTTACCCACCTTCACATCATCAATTTCCCAGGTAGTGGTACGGCCCGGATCGCCGCCTTCATACCGCCACGCAATCCATACTTTTTTACCGCGATACGCTGCCAGACTGATGTTGCCGCTGGAGGTAAAGCCGCTAAATCCGTTTGCGCTCAACGCTGCCCGGGTAAAGGACAATTCAGTCCAGGAAGCCGTCGTGACAGTCCCGGTAAAGTTGTCGGAGACATACAGTTTCAGTGTGGCTCCGTTATCAAATCCATTGGCATTCCGGAAGCTCAGGCTGACCGAATCCTGTGTAGGCAAATCAATACCTGGTGTTATGAGCCAGCTTTCTACCGTTGGCGTAGTGGTATTGAAAGCCGACATCACGGCATAGGGGTTAGACGTGCTACCGGCTGAAGAATATTTCCATTTGGTTGTGCCGCTGAGCGCAACGTTGGTCCAGCCGGCAAGGTTGATATCACCAGTCGTTGCCGCACCGAAATCCTGCGCAAACAGCGGTCCGCAACGCAGATCGGTAAACTTCACGTCATTCGTGTCGCGGATCAACAACTGGGGTGTTTTCTGCGTTCCGCTGGTGTTTACGAACACGGTATAAATACCAGTGATCGAACCGTTTCCGGAAGGCAGTTGTGCCGCATGGAAATTGGCATAGTTGCTGGTACGCACCGTAAGCGTTGCAGTCGTTGCCGCACAGGTCTGGATATTTCGGTTGGTAGTGGCCGTCGGCTCGGTGTAGGTTTTGCCCTGATCCGCAAACTGTACGCCCCGAATGGTGATGAGACGGTTGAGCAGGTACTCGTCTGCTACGGTGAAGTTGCGAACCACATCAAAGTCTACCACCGTATCCTGTGCTACATGGCCTACATCAGCTTTGACAATATGACGGGTGATCTGCTGACCGCTCAGTCCCACAGACGCTTTGCGCTCATCGACGCCACCACCCAGTACCGGAGTGCCGCCGTTGTAGCTCAGCATCATGCCTTTTAAATTCAGGTAGATCTTACGACCTACCGGATAAGCGGTGTAGAGCCGGTAGTCGTCAATGTTGATAGCGATGCCACCGGTACTGTCCTGAATCACGATCTGCTTATACAGGTTTCCGGATTGGTCGTTGGCTATAACAATGCCATACGCCGTCAGATCCTCGGTAATCAGCAGGGTATCATCGCCACTGCCGTTGGGCGAGTACACATTGTTTTTCGCTTTCAGATCACGAATCGAAATATTGACCGGCAGTTTCGGGTCGTATCCGGTAGTATCGGGTGGTGCATCATTGGGCTGCTTGACGCAGGAAGCCAGGGATAATCCTGCACCCAGCAGGGCCAGTAGAGAAAAACGAACGAATTTCATGAGGAAGTTTTGTGTAGAATTTGAGAGACGGCAGCAATCAGCTGCAATAAAGGTTCCGGAAGGAGTCCTTCCGGTTGCTTAAAACTTCAGGCTGAGGTTGACAAAATAATTGCGTCCAAACGCGTAGAAGTATTTTGACGGAAAAAGATCCACTTGGCCGTTGTTGTCCAAACGCAGATTTTCGAAACCACTGGTACGGATATTCTGGTTATCCAGCAGGTTGGAAACACCTGCATTGAGGTACAGGAAAGTGTTTCGTGGAAGGGCTTTGATGCTTTTACTCAGCAGAAATGACTTGCCGAAAAACAGATCCAGCGTAAACGCCGACGGCAGCTTTTCCTGTGCCAGATAGTTCTTGAGTTCCTCACTGCCTTGTGCAAACCCCGTGAGTTCAGCACTTTTCTCCGTGCGGCGGGTGGGGGCGATATCTACATAGCTGCGATCGTAAAAGTTGGCATTCAGGTTGGCATACCAATACTTCGGCGACCGATAATTGATCCCCACAGTATATGCGCTCTGCGGACCGGCAGCGAGGTAGTAGTTTTTGATGTATACTTTTTCAGATCCCTGATAACCACCATTACCGGTCGTATCTACAAAATTATCCAGGTAAATGTCTACCTGCGGGTTGTTGGTGTAAAATGCCTGACCCAGTGCGGCCACGCCGGTTACCGACCAGATGGGGTTGAACTTGTACTCTACCGCCAATTCAGTGCCGATAAACCGGGTGTTCACGCCGCTCATCACATACTGTACAAACGAATTGGCACCACCAGTTTCGAGGAAGAACCGCTTCAACATGGTTTCGTCCTTGATATCGGTTGCATAGCCCACAGCCCGGATATTAAGTGAAGGCGCCCGGTGGAGGAACCCACCTTCCACCGTGTAGGCTTTCTGCTCGGTTGCCTTCGGAAACACATAGTTCCGGATACGAGGCGAAATAAAAGTATTGTCGATCGTTGGTGCATCGGCCTGTACGGCTGCGTTCAGGAACAGGTAATTGCGGCCGTTGAGCTTGTAGGTAGCACCGCCTTTAAGGCCATAAATGGTGTAATGCTGGCGCTCGCTTTTGCCAAACGATTCGTTTCCGGATGCATACAGCCCACTCCGCCACAGACCGACCCGGTCAAAGGAATTGCGACCGAGATTGGCAGCTACGTAAAAATCGACCTTATTATACGTAAACTGCGCCTGGCCCCAGACCCAGCCCTTGTTGAAGTTGTTCTGGTAGTTGTAGAAATATTTATCACCGACCCCTACAATGTTGTTCGGGTTGTCAACATCGTTTTCTGCAATCCCAAAGCCCTGGTTGTTATTAAACGAAGCAAACTGGTTGAGGTTCCGGAAAAAATCCCCGCCCAGCAGATCCACCACCTGGCGATAGCTTTCAGTACGCTGCTTGATCAGCGATACGCCGCCAGACACCTTGACATGGTCATTGATAACCTGCTGTACCGTGGTGTTGAACACAAACTTCTGAATCTCATCTACATCGTCACCGATTACATACACAGAACGCTTCAAAGTTTCACCATTTACGACCTCTTTACTGGCGTAGTTAGCCTGATAGATGCTGTTCCAGTCGATCTGCTGTTGCGCATTGAACTCGGCATTGGCCGGATCCCTACCGTCGAGCTGATAGGTCTGCGGCATATAACGGTAATAATCCGGGCGCGGGTCGCGTGCGTTGTACCAGTCAATTCCGGAATTGCGGTTTTTGCCGGTCTGGTAACTGAAGGTGGTCAGCACATTGGTTTTATTGCTCGGATTCCAGTCGTGCGTCAGCTGAAACACCGGCTGAAAGGAGTTGGCAACCCGTGGGTTGCGCTTCTCACCATTCTGGTACCCCCAGTTCGGGTTGTAAAAGTTATCGCCGGTAATATCCGCCGACTGCTTGAAGATCGGAGCCGATTTGCCACGCTTGGTAGGTGCGCCGAAGGTGGTAAAGCTCAGCGTATGATGATCATTGATCTTCTTGCTGACGCCCAGGTAGTAGCTATAGCCATCATAAAACGTGCCCGGTACGTACCCTTCCTGCGCCCAGCGACGGGAAGCCGAAAGCGAAAGCGCCCAGCCGTTTTTCATCAATCCGGTGCTGTGCGTCAGCATCAGACGGTTGCGGTACTGGCGGTTGGATGATGAATAGGTAATGCGGGTCTGCTTGCGCTGGTTGGCAGCGGTGGCATCGAAAAACACGGTTCCGTTCAGTCCACCGTAGGCATACTCGCTGGCCTGCAATCCGTAGGTATTGCTGCGACCCCGGAACACGTCGTTCAGACCACCCCACTGGCTCCAGTAGGCGTCGTTGGTTTCCACATCGTTCATGTTGGCACCGTTGATCAGTACCTGCTGGCTGTTGCGATCGTAGCCCCGTGGCTGGAAGCGCACCTGGCCAAAGACAAACGCCGCAGCATTGAGAAACGGATCGCGGTTGGCCGACAGCAAGCCGCTGACCGTAGCTGTTTTGGCACCGTCTTCCGCATCGCCGTCCGATTCTTCCAGCGCGATGGTCGGAATCTGGATGGACTGCATGCTGGTAGCCTGCTCGTTGGGCAACACCTGCACATCATTAAGCACCACCACTTCCGATTCAACGCGGATGCGAATGGTATCCGGTTTCATGGTGGTGCCGCCTACGACCAGGGTCTGATCGCCGTAGGGAATGCGGGGAAGGTTAAAGTTTCCTTCCGCATCGGTATTGGTCAGGATGCGCAGGTACGGGAACGATACTTGTACATCGGTCACCGGCGCGTTGGTCAGGGCGCTTACCACCCGACCCTTTACGAGGCCGGTCTGGGTTTGTGCCACAACCGCGGTTGCAGGGGCCAACGCCAGCAGCGTGAGGGGTAAATATGTTCGCATAGATGCGGTTTAGAAGCTATTTTTCTATGTATTCCCGGAAAGGCCGCAAAGGTAAGTTTTTGTGTTTATGAAATCATATTAAACGAACGTTACCACTCATTTTCGCATTCATTCTCACACTCATTTTTGGTGCGGTTTTCCAGAATATATCCGCATTAACTGTTAAAGTGTTTATTTAACCCTTTTCCTGAGTCCAAGAAAGCTGTTTCCCAAGATGAGATTAGCTTCTAATCTGAAAGCCTATTATAAGGAGTGGGATCTGAGGTACCGGAATCCAATACCGGCATAGCGAGCCAGATCGGTTGCTACCGTTGCTTCGTCTCCGATCCGATCAGCACAATACCTGCCGGTATACCCATGCAGCCAGACCCCCAACTGAGCGGAAGCTTCCGGAGCATAGCCCTGTGCGAGCAATCCGGTCAGAATCCCCGTCAACACATCCCCGCTGCCAGCCGTTGCCAGCGCCGGGGTTCCCTCCGTATAGCCATAGACGGTTCCGGAAGGAACACAAATCGCCGTTTGATGTCCCTTTAAAATAATAATGATATTGTATCGTCGGGCTTCTGTCCGGGCAGTTTCAATCGCTGCCAGCCGACTGCCCGCTTCGCCAAATAACCGCTCAAATTCTTTGGGATGCGGCGTCAGCAAACTGTTTTCCGGCACCAGCGCCAGCCAGTCGGGATAAGTCGCCAGCAAATTCAACGCATCGGCATCAACCACGATCGGACGCTGCTGCTCCAACAAAAAGCTATACAAGGCTTCGGCGGTCTGCGGCTGTTGGCCCAGTCCGGGCCCGATCCCGACCGCAGCGCTTTCCGGAAGCCGCCGGATCGCCAGAATATGATCCAGGCCGCTGGTCTGGCACTGTGCCTCCGGTACAGCCGATTGAAATGCCGTGTAGCCCCATTCCGGAAGAACGCCCAGCACCCGGCCCGCACCCGCCCGGCCGGCCGCCCGCGCCGCCAGAATCAGGGCACCGACCGATCCTTTTTGCCCACCGATCAACACGGCCGTTCCATAGGTTCCTTTATGCCCGTCTGCGGTTCGGGGTCTGTACAACGCCCGCATCCGATCCAGTGTGAGCTGGATGGCATCAGGGGGCAGTTCGGTTCCGGAAACGTGTTTCATACAGCAGAACATCAAAAAGCAGGCAGGAAGCCGGGCGGGAAGGCGCTTCCTAACCCTATCTTTGTCCGCAACGCCCTAAAAACGGGCCAAAGTCTTTTTCCTGTTTCATACTTATGCGCATTTCTTTACGCTTTCTGCTGGCTGCATTGCTTATCGTAGCGACCGGTGCGGCTTTTGCCCAGACCGGCACCGTTAAAGGGTTTGTTTACGACCGGAAATCCGGTGAGCCGATTATCTACACCGTTGTAGGTCTCAGCGGCACCGCATTCAATGCTCAAACCGATGTGAACGGCTATTTCTCACTGGCCGGCATTCCGGAAGGCAGCTATACCCTGAGCAGCACCAGTTTCGGGTACGATACGGCGCAGGCAACTGTTGCCATCACAGCCAGCAACATCACGACCCAGAATTTATACATCCAGCCGCGCAGCACCCAGCGGGGCGTACAGCTGGGCGAAGTCACTGTTAGCGCCCGTGCAACCGAGCAGGTTACCCAGGTGCGCGCCGGTACCACGACCATCACCCCACGCGAAATCAAATTGTTGCCTTCCTCCGGTGGCGAACCCGATCTGGCGCAGTTTCTACAAATCACACCAGGTGTTACGTTTACCGGCGACCAGGGCGGTCAGTTGTACATCCGTGGCGGTTCCCCATCTCAAACGGGCATTCTGCTGGATGGTGTAACCATCTACAATCCGTTCCACTCGATCGGTCTGTACTCGGTATTTGAAACCGACGCCATTCGCAGTGCCGATGTGATCACAGCCGGGTTCAATGCCGATTATGGCAACCGCACTTCGGCGATTCTGGATGTTCACACCAAAGACGGTAACAAAAACCGGTTGTCTGGAAAGGTAAGCGCCTCCCCGATTATGGCCCGTGCTTTGCTGGAAGGCCCTCTGGTAAAGCGTAAGTCTGAAAACGGCGGTGGTGTTACGTTTCTGCTGACCGGCAAGCACAGCTATCTCGACAATACATCCAAGTCGCTCTACCAGGGCGTTGGCGATGGTTTTAAAAACGGTCTGCCGTTCTCTTTTACAGATTTGTATGGTAAAGTAACCCTCAGCGCCGGTTCGGGTTCCAAAGTCAACCTGTTTGGCTTCTCGTTCGACGATAAAGCAGCGCTGCTCAACCAAACGACCGGTGCCAACATCGCTGACTTCAACTGGAAAGCCAAAGGCGGTGGTCTTACGTTTGTACTGTCGCCCGGCACGTCGTCGGCACTCATTTCCGGAAAGTTTGCCTACTCAAGCTACGATGGCAATTTTGTAGAAGCCAGCCGTCCGGACGTTCCGCGCAGCACCGGCATCAACGGATTTGAAGGCGGCATCGACTTCACCTATTTCTTCAAGGGCTATAGCCAACTGAAGTACGGTGTGGAAGTCAGCGGTCAGCAAACCACGTTGAATTATCAGAATACCGGTGGCATTCAAACCACCTACGACCGTCGTAATACCCTGGGGTCTATCTATGCGATTTTCCGGAAAAACTTCGGACAGCGCTTTATTATAGAGCCAGGCCTTCGGGTGCAGTATTACAGCAATATTAGTGTGGTATCGCCGGAGCCGCGTATAGGTCTGAAATTCAACGCCAGCCGCAACGTACGCTTCAAGGCAGCAGCCGGTCGGTACACCCAGAATATCATCTCTACCAAGAGCGACCGGGACATCGTAAACTTCTTTAGCGGGTTCCTGTTGTCGCCGGCAGAGAGTGTAAACGACGAAAATGGCAACCAGACATCCAATACGCTGCTTTCCGCCATTCATGGCGTAGCCGGTGTGGAAGTAGATGCCTTTGGAATCAATTTCAACCTGGAGCCGTGGTACAAGAAATTCAGCCAGGTTATTGAGCTCAACCGCACCAAGCTGACTCCTTCCGATCCGAACTTCCAGGCGGGTAGTGGCGAAGCCTACGGGGTAGATCTTTCGGCGCGCTACACCAAAAACCGTGTGTATCTGTGGGGTGCCGCTTCCTACCAGGTAGTCAAAAACACGTTCCAGGTGCTGGAAAACAACGGCACTGCGTCCACACAAACCTACCCAACACCATTTGACCGCCGGTTCAACCTGAACCTGTTGGGTGCCTATACCGCTGGTCTCAAACGCGACTGGGAATTCTCGGCCCGTTACAACCTGGGTTCGCCGTTCCCGTTCACCCAAACGCAGGGATTCTTTGAAAATGTCAATGCAGTCAACAATGGTATTGGTACCAACGTACCGGCACAGAACGGCTCGTTGGGTGTTATTTATGCCAATGACATCAACGGTGGTCGTTTGTCGTACTACCACCGCATCGATCTGAGCGCTAAAAAGCGGTTTATGTTTACCCAGAACACCAATCTGGAGCTGACAGCGGCCGTAACCAATGCCTACAACCGTCAGAACATTTTTTATGTAGACCGGATTACCAACGAGCGCGTATTCCAGCTGCCGTTCTTCCCGAGTATCAACGCTACGTTCAATTTCTAAGTCAAGCTGTTTTTGCTTTTGCCTATGCGCCCGGTCGTACTGTGTTGCCTGATAAGTTCGTCATTTGTGCTTGCGTTGCCCCAGCGCAGCGTTGCACAGGCTCCGTTTCCGGAACCGCCGTCTTCAGTTCATACCCGGACCGGCATCGATCAGTATCGCAACGGAGCCATTAAGGCAGCAGGGCAGCAGTTTCAATGGGCAGACGCCACGGCAACCCCTGCGCTTCCGGAAACGGCGTTTTCCTACGAAGACCAACTGGCGGGCTATCGGTATCTGGCTGGAATTAAAGCGAATGACTCCCTGCTCCTGCTTCGTGCAGAAGAGGCCTGGCGTACGGCTGTGATACCCAACGTATTCCGGGAACGAATGGCCGCAGCACTCAGCGAAGCGGCATTCCGGAAAAGCGACTGGCAGAAAACCACCCAATACGGAGAAGCAGCTGGTTATTATCATCATAGCAATGATGAACTGGCCGCCATTAAGTTTCAGACGGCTTACGCCTACCTCAACCTGAAAGAGCTGGATAAAGCTGAACCGTTGTTCCGGGCCATGAAGGGTGTAGCAGGTCCGTACCAGCAGCCGGCATATTACTACTACGGACTGCTGGCGTATCAGCAAAACCGGTACGACGAGGCCCTGCGCAATCTGCGGCAGGTGGCCGACGAGCCGCGGTATAAAAGCACGGTTCCGTACTTTATTGCCGAGCTGAAGTATCTCCAGGGAGACAAGAAAGGCGCGCTGAAAGATGCCCAGCAGATTCTGGAATCCCCCGATAAAAATTATTACCGACAGGAACTTCAGTTGCTGATTGCACAGGTGTATTACGACGCCGGTGACTATCAGGCTGCCCTGCCGTATTTTGAATCGTACTACGATGCTGTGGATGCGGTACGCCGCGAAACCCTGTACGAAACCGGCTACAGCTATTTCAAAACAAGCCAGTATCAGCAGGCCATTGCCCGGCTACAACCCGTAACGGCTGGTGCCGATTCACTGGCACAGCTCTCCGCTGTTTTGCTGGGCGATGCCTACCTGATGGCCGGTGACCGTACCGGTGCCCGAACCGCTTATATCCTTGCTTCCGGACATGATTATTTTCCGGAATTGCAGCAGTCGGCGATGCTTAAAGCAGCGGCCTTGCTGTACGAAGCAGGCCGGGACAACGAAGCGTTGCGCATTCTGAACCAGCGTAGTGAACAGTATCCGTCGGCTCCTGAAGCCGCACAGGCACAGCATCTACTGGCTGCGATCAACCTGCGGGCGGGTCAGTACACGGCTGCGCTGCGCGCCCTCGAAGGACAGCAGGCTGCGCCCCGGTATGCAGCGCTGATGCAACGCGCCAGCTACGGGTCTGGATTGCAACAGCTTCAGGCCGGCGATGTCGTCAGCGCCGATAGTTTGCTGCAAACCTCCCTTCGGTTTCCGGAAGATGTCCGGTACCGGGCGGCGACGGCATTCTGGCTCTCCGAAACGGCCTACCGACTGGGCAAACAACAGGATGCCATCCGGTATGCCGATCTGTATCTGCAAGCCTCACCAGCTTTGTCCCGCCCGGTGACTGGTTCGGAAGTCTCCCCGGCCGCGGCAGCCCTGACCAAAGGCTATGCTTATTTGAACCTTAAAGAGTATCAGGCGGCTCAGGCGGCGTTTGCAGTTGCCAGGAGTGGCAATGCCACCATCGCGGCCAATGCAGCGGTGCGGGAAGCCGATGCAGCCTTGATGCAGAAAGATTTTGGTCGTGCCCAGCAGCTGTATCAGCAGGCGGGTGTCCAGCCAACCGAAGAAACTGATTATACCCTGTTGCAGCAGGCCACGCTTCTGGGATTGCAGGGGAAACTAAGCGAGAAGCAGGTCTTGCTTCAGAAGATTATGTCCCGCACGCAGCCTTCGATGTATGCTGCCGAAGCCCGGTACGAAAGCGGTCTCAACCTCATTGCGCAAGACAAATATCGCGATGCCATTGCGATGCTGACGCCGCTGACCTCCGGAACGCCATTCGCCAGCAAAGCCTTGTTGCGGATTGGCTACAGCCAGCAGGAACTTTCTGCCGACCGCGAAGCGATTGCAGCCTATACCCAAGTGGTCGAATCGGCTTTCGGAACACCGGAAGCCACAGCAGCACTGGAAGCGTTGCGAAGCCTGTATACCGAAGCCGGTCAGCCAGAAGCATACGCCAAACTGGTAGCCGGTATGGGTCAGAGCGGTAGCCCGGAAGTGGCCGATGTGTTTTACAATACCGCTGAAACGCATTTTGCAGCCAATCGATTTGACAAGGCTGCCGCTGCCTACAGCGACTACCTGAATCGCTTTCCGGAAGGCACACTGGCACCCAAGGCAGCCTATTACGGCGCACAGAGCTACGACCGCATCCGGAACTATCCGCAGGCCCGTCAGCTCTATGAAAAAGTAATGGCTTACCCGGCCTCCGAATTTTCGGCACTGGCCGCGCAACGGGCAGCCATCCTTGCCGAACAGGCATCGGATACGGCAGCAGCCCAAAAAGCCTACGAAACCCTTCTGACGACCGCCCTGGACGGTAATCAGCAGCAACATGCCCAGCTTGGGTTGCTGCGGATTTACAATACGCAAAACAAACCCGCCGAAGTAGCCGTGCTGGCGGATAGCCTGATAGCCAATCCAAGTCTGGATGCCACTACCAAAACGAGCGTCCTGCTCTACCGCGCCAATGCGGCCTCAGCTCTGGGAGATAGTGCTGTTGCCCTGAGATACTGGGGCCAGAGCCGGAGCAGCAAGCTGCCAGCGGTTAGTTCGGAAGCCACGTATCACCTGGCAGCCGCGTATCTGGCCGCCGGCGACCTGCCCCAGGCCGAAGCAACAGCTATGTCCGCTATTCGCATCAGCGGTGCTCCGGAATGGTGGAATGTCAAATCTTACCTGATCCTAGCCACCGTCTTTGAGCAGCAGAACGATTATTTCAATGCCCGCGCTACGGTCGAAAGCATCATTAAGAATGCAAAAAATCCGGCGTTGAAACAGGAAGCCAAAGCACAACTGGATCGCATTGTAGCGGCTGAAAAACAACAAACCCCGATCAAAGGAAAATGAGGTGTAGGATTTTTGCAACGCTCGTCGCTACCAGTACTACGGCCGTCTGCCTGGCGCAGAAACCGACCTCCGTCGCCCCCGGAAAACCGACGTCCCGCGACAGTCTGAAAGCCGCTACGATATCGGTGTATCAAACGTATCAGCCGGAACTCAAACCGGTTTTCAAACCGTTGTATACCCCATCGGTTCCGGAAACCGATACCACCACATTTGCACAAGAGTATAAAGTACTTCCGCAACCGGCTGCGCTCCCCTACTATCCGGTTCCCATCCGCCCACTGGCGCTGCAACAGGATACCCTGGGAACGGTACCCGCCGACTATATCAAACTGGGACTGGGCAACCGCAGTACGTTTTTACTGGAAGGCGCTACCACACGTATCCAAACGAAAAACCTGACCTCGGCCTTATATCTGCGGCATTTCCGGCAGGCCGATGAACGGGTTGCCAACCGTCGGTTCAATGAAACGCAGGCGGCGTACAACCTAACCACCCAGGTGGCGGCCGGAACCCTCCGGGCACAGATCGACGGATTGCGAAACAGCTATGGCGAATACGCCTTTAATGAGGCCCGGGCGGTAGTGGTCGATGGTCTCCACACCTATTTTGGACTGGGCATCCGTACCGAGCTGGAGATGACCGAAGCGTCGTTCCTGAAAGGTATCAAGCCTCAGATTGCTGCGCGTTATTTCGACGGTCCGCAGATTGAAGGCGAATGGATGATCCGGGCAGCGGTTCCGTTTCAGGTTGCACTTGGCACCGGCGTCCGGCTTTCCCTGACTCCGTCCGTCAATTTTACCCGGGTCGGATTGGGAAATACCATGGGCTATAACAACCTGCATTCTCTGGCGACGGTATTGGTCTTTGATCAGGACCGGTTCAGCGCCCGGGTGGGTGCCGTGCCGACTTATGTGCAGGACAAAGGCTTCCGGCTGCTGCCCGACCTGATGCTCCGGTATGCACTGGTTCCTCAGAAAACCGCGTTGGAACTGGGTTGGAAAGGAACCGTTACCCAGAACCGGCTTGAGGAGCTGGCCGCCCAAAACCCGTTCCTGACGCAGTACACCATTGCGCAAACGGAAAGCAAGGAAGCGTACGCAGAGTTGAACACCAATCTGGGCAAAGCCGTTTCGTTTTCCCTGCGAGGCAGTTACTGGCACTGGAAGGACCTGCCGCTTTTTGTAAACAATCTTTTGAGCAGTACCGGGCAGATCGGGTTTGGACTGGAATACACCGAAGCCAAAGCGGCGACCTTACAGGCCCGATTGCGCTATGCTATCGGAGAAACTGTTCAGGTCGGCGTCTTTACACAACTGGCTAATTATTATCCGGAAGACCAGCCCCGCCTCTGGCACATTCCGGCTGTGCGCTTCGGAGCAGATGTACATGCGGCTCCGGTCAAAAATCTTCAACTGGGTGCACGGATTTCATTTGCAGATCAGTTTTTTGCCCGGGGCGATTTTAATCAGGCAATCGACCTCGGCACACTTACAGATCTGCGTGCAGATGCATCATACCAGTTTATCCCCCACTGGTCGGTCTGGGTTCAGGGAACCAACCTGTTAAATGCCCGCAACGAGCGCTTTTATGGCTACCCGGCAATCGGTCGCGGCATTGCTGCGGGACTGCGGGTTCAGTTTTAGCAGCCGGACTGGCTTACCTTCGTTTTTCTTCTTACTTTTTTCCGGAATGGACATTGCAAAATATATAGGCCTTTACCTGCTCAAGAATAACTTTTGTTATTTGCATGGGTTGGGCAACCTTCAGGTTCACAAAAAACCTGCGGTGCAGGAGGGCGATACGCTGGCGGCTCCCCGCTACGAGGTAGTGCTGGTAGCCTCCGGCTCTATCGATGACAGTCTGGCCAATTTTATTGCTACGGCAGAGCAAACAAGCATCTCCAAAGCATCCAATGAAATCCGGAATTTTGTGGAAGGCGCCCGTGCCGAACTGGCTGCCGGTCAGCAGGTTCCGATTCCGGGGATTGGTCACTTTGTAAGTCAGAACGGTAAAACAGCCTTCGTTGCAGATCCGAATCTGGCGTATGCACCACCGGCGATCCCGATCCTCAAGATGAGCAAGCGTCTGGATGATCCACCATCCTTTAGACGAGACGCCGATGATGATGTGAGTGTCAGCAGCGGTGGTAACAAGCAGCGCCTGCTGTTGATTATCCTGGCAGTAGCGGCCGTGATCGGACTGGTTGTTCTGGCCATCCGGTACATGAACAAGCCTGTGGAGGAAGTATCGGTAGAAGCGGCTCCGCAAGCTACCCCGGTTACGCCTGCAGTAGTCGTTCCGGATACCTCCTCAATGGCACCTGTTACCGATTCTACGACCGTTGCACCACCAGTCACAGCGGCTCCGGTAGTATCCGGAAGTGCTCAGATCGTCTTGCGCAGCTATCCCAACCAGGCCGCCGCCGAAAAACGTAAACGTCAGCTGCAAACCACACCGCTGGGCGAAACCGTCGCAGTGATTGCACAGGATTCCACTCATTACCTGGTGACTATTCCGTATAATGCTCCACTCTCCGACAGCACCCGCATTCTGGATAGTATGAGCCGGGTGTATGGCAGCCGGGCCACGCTCCGGAGATAATTTTTCTACAGTCTGAAATTTTAAAAGGGAGCGCTCCTTAACCGAAGCGCTCCCTTAATTGTTCCAGTACCGTATATGTAATAGGACAGAAAGTACTGTTCTTCAGCGTCAGCGGGATCCGCTTGAGAAGGATATCTTCATCAGTATACGGGAAGCGGCGACAGTCAGACGGACGCTCGTCGTAGATGCTACAGGCATTGTCGGCGCCCAAAAACGGACAGGGTTCTGATTGCAACACATAATCGTTGTCTTCGTCGAGGCGCAGGTAGCGGGCTACCAGCTCGCCTTCTTTGATCCGCAGGTATTTGGCAATCCGCTTGATATCGGGTTGCTTGAAGCGGGGCGAATAGTTTTTGCAACAGGCCGCACAATCGAGACAGTTGACCTGTGCAAAGGCGTTTTCGTGCAACTGCGGAAGCGCGGCCAGAATTTTATTCTTGGGGCCTTTTTCCAGCAGCTTCCGGAACGCTTTCTGTTGTTCCACCGCCCGCTTTTTCCAGTCTTGTTTCATGGTCTTGGTACGCAGCACCCCTTGCGCTGCGACGGTTACAACTTCAGCTTATCAAGGATGCGCTCCAGATCTTCATCATTGTAAAATTCGATGTTGATCGTGCCTTTGCCATTCTTTTTGCGGTCGAGTCGCACCTTGGTCGAAAAATATGAACCAATACTGTCCTGAATGCGGCGGTACACAGGGGAGAGCACCTGAGAAACGGCATTTCCGGAAGCGGCATTGTTGCTGGGCTTTTCAGTCGACAGGTTTTTAACCAGTGCTTCGGTCTGACGCACACTCAGCCCTTTCTCCAAAGTTTCGCGGAAGGCATACAACTGCTGATCCACATGCTCCAGTCCGATCAGCGCACGGGCATGGCCCATACTCAGCGACCCATCGCGTACTGATTTCTGAACATCGGGTGGCAGCCGCAGCAGCCGCAGATAATTGGCTACCGTGCTGCGCTCTTTTTTCATGCGCTCGGCCACCAGTTCCTGCGTCAAACCCACCTCATCCATGAGCCGCTTGTACGACAAGGCAATTTCGATGGCGTTGAGGTTTTCCCGTTGCAGGTTTTCGAGCAAAGCCATCTCCAGCAGTCCCTGATCATCGGCGGTGCGGATGTAAGCCGGAATATCTTTGATCCCAGCCATCCGGGTTGCCTTCCAGCGGCGTTCACCGGCAATCAGCTGGTAACGACCATTGGACAGCCGGGCCACGGTAATCGGCTGTACGATATCGTGCAGCACAATCGAATCAGCCAGCTCCTGAAGGGCCTGTTCATCGAAATCCCGACGGGGCTGTTTGGGGTTGGGTTCAATCTGATCGACCGGAATCCGGAACGTACCGGCAGTAACCGCCGCTGGTGGCGGTGCTGCTAACGGAGACGTGGCCAATGAAGGGGCATCCAGCGAGGTGCGCAGATCTTCATCAATGTTTGACAGCAAAGCCCGAATGCCTTTACCGAGCGCCTGTTTGCCTTTTGCGTTTGGATTGGAAGTTGCCATAAGCTATCAGGCTTCGTTGAAGACGGTGTCTTCGGTTTTAGTAGGAGTCAGGTTGTTCTTCTGCAGAATTTCCTTCGCCAGATTGAGGTAGTTGATTGCACCGGTGCTATCGGCGTCATACATCAGCGCAGGCTTGCCAAACGAAGGGGCCTCGCCCAGACGGGTATTACGGTGAATGATGGTATTGAAAACCATATCTCCGAAGTGCGCTTTGATTTCCTCAACTACCTGGTTGCTCAGGCGTAGACGACCATCGTACATAGTCATCAGGATACCTTCAATTTCAAGCCCGGAATTAATGCGGGTCTGAACGATCTTAATGGTGTTGAGCAACTTGCCCAGCCCCTCGAGGGCGAAGTATTCGCACTGTACCGGAATCACTACGCTGTTGGCAGCCGAAAGGGCATTCACGGTAATGAGGCCCAGAGACGGCGAGCAGTCGATGATGATGAAATCATACTCGGCTTTGATGCCTTCCAGTACCTGAAGCAACACATGCTCCCGACGGGGATGATTGATCAGTTCGATCTCTGCACCGACCAGATCGAGGTGCGACGGAATCAGGTAGAGATTCGGCGTTTCGGTTTCAAGAATAATTTTATCGACCGGCACCTCATTGACCATCGAGTCGTACAACGAGTGTTCGATATCGCGCAGGTCGAGGCCATTGCCGGTGGTGCTGTTGGCCTGTGGATCCGCATCCACCAACAAGGTTTTATACTCCAGAATAGCGAGCGAAGCAGCCAGATTAATAGCTGTGGTGGTTTTGCCTACGCCTCCTTTCTGATTGGCAACTGCAATAATTTTAGCCATTGACGGGGTGCATAATCTTCCGGAATGCACTGAAGCCGGAAGCAAGCGTAAAGAGGTATGCGTTTGATCGGACAACATCCATTCGCTTGGTTGTACAAGGCTTGTAAAGCAGGCCTTTCAGCCTATGTTCCACGAGCGTTCCACGATGTTTCACGAATGTTCCACAAACTTACGTCACAGGCACAGATAAACCGCAAATACTCAGAAATATTTTTTCGTTATGAGAAAACCGGCTCTTATCGCTGATTTACAGCATTCTTTCCAGCTAAACAGCAACCAATGGCTGCTGTTCCGGAACAGCAGCCATTGGGTTCATAACAGTTACCGGAACAGGCCGTAACCGGTGCTTTAAAAGGGTATCTGAACCTACAAACGCTCGTATAGGGCGCGTAGCTTTTCGCGGCTGATCTTCGACTCCCAGTCTTTGCCCAGCGCATTTTCCCAAAGCGGTTTCATGCCCAGCGACACGTTGATCATGGTGTCAAAATCGGCATCACTCAGTCCGGCACAAATGCCTTCCGGAATGTGAATGTTGTTGCGGCGTACCATTTCCTTAAACTCGGCTACGCCTTTAGGGTAATATTCCTCCAGATGATTGAACACGATGCAGTTGCCAATCCCGTGCTTGGTACCCAGCAGGTAGCTGAGTCCGTAGCTGACCGCATGCGCCACACCCACCTGTGAATAGGCAATGCTCATACCGCCGAAATAAGATGCCATCATCAGCTTCTCGTCGCTTTCGTCGGTCCAGTCAGGCGTCAGGAAAATCTCTTGGCACAACTCCAGTGCTTTTTCGCCGTACGATTTGCTAAAGGCATTAAGATACGTTCCTTCCAGACTTTCGATGCAGTGGATATAACAGTCCATGCCAGTATAAAACCGTTGGTTTACCGGAGCGCTTTTGATCAGATCCGGATCGAGTACAATCTGGTCGAAGGGCGTAAAATCAGAGTTCATCCCCAGCTTCCGTTCCGGACCAGTCAGTACACAGGTGCGGCTGACTTCAGCGCCCGTGCCAGACAACGTCGGGATACCGGCTTTATACACACCGGATACTTTCACCAGATCCCAGCCCTGGTAGTCCTGTGCTTTGCCGGGATTGGTCATCATCAGGGCTACGGCTTTGGCTAAATCCATTACCGATCCGCCACCGATGCCAATGATTCCGGAAACGGTTCCAAAGGTGTCCTTCAGCTGATCGGCCAAGGCATCTACATAACTGGTTTTAGGCTCGTTGGTTACGTCGGCGATGATCAGCTGGTCGTTGCCCCGCAGCGGAATGCGGGCATGTAAATCGGCCGCCTGTTCAAACTGATGATCGAGCAGAAATATCATTGGCGCATCGCCGGTGCGGCGCGGCGCCAGGATGGCATCGAGCTGGTTGAAGGCACCACGTCCGTACACGACGTAGTCCACCATTTTAAAGTTCCGGAAATTCAAGGAAAGTCGTTTTTAAGGGTCGTTATAAAGGTACTCAGGCACATGCAACTCAGATGCTTTGCAGAGGCCGGTTGTTCTAGGATTTTTGTGCCTGGAGCAAGGCCTCGGCACGGACAATATCTTCCGGATGATCGATTTCCACACCCATGTATTCGGTGATGGCCATCCGCAACGGGACGCCGTGTTCCAGAAAACGCAGACACTCAATTTTTTCGGTCCGCTCCAATGGTGTGGGTTCCCAGCGGGTAAACTGAATGAGCGCTTCTTTCCGGAATGCATACACGCCGATGTGCTCGTAATACGGCAGTTTCACACTGGCATCCCGTACATATGGAATGGGACTCCGGGAGAAAAACAAAGCGTTTCCCCGCAAATCCAAGGCTACTTTTACGTAGTTGGGATCAGCAATCAGTTTCGGATCTTTCAGTTCCTGCACCAGCGACGCCACCTGTACCTGTAGGGCGTCTTCACCATCAAATAGTTCCAGCAGTTGTGCCAGCGGCTCGCGCTGTACAAACGGTTCATCGCCCTGTACGTTTACAAATACATCGGCAGTGCGATCGGCAGCCGCTTCGGCAATCCGGTCGGTACCACTTTCAAACGGGCGGGTACTGCGAAATACAGTGCCGCCGGAAAGCCGGATTTCGGCTTCAATGGCATCGCTGTCGGTGACCACCACTACTTCATCGAACAAGCCGGTCGCCAGCGCCGATTCATACGTCCGGCGGATAACCGATTTTCCGGAAATAGACGCCAGCATTTTTTTGGGAAACCGGCTGGCATCCAACCGGGCCGGGATCAGCGCAATAGCATGTACAGACATACGAAAAAGGGAACTGTTTGGAAGACGTTAGCGGTTTGAAGGGAGGGTTTGGGACCGGCAGCTCAGCGCCATCGCCAGCCAGCCGGCAATGAAAAACAGTCCACCGATGGGTGTCAGAATGCCCACAGGCCCCAGACCAACGCCGGCATTTTTCAGGAATACCAGCAAGTAGATGCTTCCGCTGAAGAGCACGATGCCCACGATAAAAAGAATGGTAGCCATTCGCAGCGCTTTTACCGGCCAGAACGCGTACAAGAGTCCGACGGTCAGCAGCGCAAAGCTGTGATAGATCTGGTAGCGCACCCCCGTTTCAAACGTATTGAGACTTTCCGGAGAAAGCACTTCTTTAAGCGCGTGCGCACCAAAAGCACCCAGCACGACGGCCAGTGCTGCAGACAGGGTTCCCGACACCAGCGCCGGACGGTAAGGCATCATAAGAGCGCAAAGGTAGCCGCAGAAAGTGCTTCTGCCGGAAGGGTCTGATGGGCCTGCCGGTAAAAAAACTCCCGCTCGGTCAGCAGCTGTTCCAACCGTGCAGTTAGAGCCGTATCAGACAGTTGGGCTAATAGCGGTCGCTGCTGTTTCTGCGCACGGATGCGTTGGACCAGTTCCGGAACCGGCACGTCCAAATACACGACGTTTCCGGATTGCAATAGCAAGGGCAGATTGTTTTCAAAGCAGGGCGTTCCCCCACCCGTAGCCAGAATAAACGTTCCGGTTTGCGACAGTACCTGCTGAAGCACCTGATGTTCGATGTTCCGGAAACCGGCTTCGCCTTCGGCTGCAAAGAGGTCGGGAATCGAAGTACCGGTCGCCCGTTCAATTTCAGCATCCAGATCCAGCACGGGCGTTCCGGACGCCTGCCCCCAGATCTGTGCCCAATAGGTTTTACCGGCACCGGGCATCCCGATGAGGATCAGCCGTTGCATGCCTAATCGTTAGTAGCTTCTGCAAGCTGTTTTTTCAGAAAGCGGATGATGAATAGAAACGCATTCTGCACGGCCAGTTCTTTGTTCCGGATCCGATCGTTGGCGAAGTGAAACGTTTTGCGTTCCGACTGATCGCCCAGCGTCACGGCCATACAGACCGTTCCGCCTGGGGCTTTGTCATCGCCTTCTGTGCCCAGCCATCCGGTGATACCAAAGCCAATATCGCCTTCCAGCACCGTGGCAGCACCGTGGGCCATCTCCAGCGCCACCGCTTCGCTTACGATCCCTTTCGTATCAATGGTTTGCTGCGACACCTGTACCAGATTCACTTTCACATCCGGTTGGTAGCAAACAATACTACCCTGCAGGTAATTGGACGCACCGGCAATCTGTGTTTGCAAATGCGCGATGCAGCCACCGGTACAACTTTCGGCCAGCGCCAGCTTCCATTTGTTTTCGTCCAGAATCTGGGACAAAATTTCCTGCATGGGCAGGTCGCTTTGCGCCACTACGTATTCCTGCAACCGATCCGAAATCCGGCTGCACCAGTCATCCATTTCGGCACCGATCTCCGTCCGGTTACCGTCCTGACAGGTCAGGCGCAACCGCAGGGAACCCAGACTGGGCAGGTAGGCCAGCCGGATGTATTCCGGAAGCGATTCTTCGAGGTCTTTGATCTGCTCAGCAATAAAGCTTTCGCCTTCGCCGCCGATCAGGATGTTGCGGTGCTGGACGGGTTGCAGGACAAAGCGTTTCCGGAGCCGGGGCAGTACTTCAGCATCCATTAGGTGCACCATTTCGTGCGGCACACCGGGCAGAGACACGATGATGGTGTCGGACTTTTCAAACCACATTCCCGGTGCGGTTCCTTTCTCATTGAACAGGACCATACAGGCTTCCGGAACGTCGGCCTGTTGCAGATTTCGTTGCAGTGTAGGTTTGCCGCGCTTCCGAAAATAGGTTTCTACATGCTCCAGCACGCGTGCGTCGGTGCGCATGCCGCCTCCAAAATACGCCGCCAACGTCGGCTTGGTAATATCATCAGCGGTAGGTCCTAATCCACCGGTGATAATCAGCAGGTGGACGCGGGGCAGTTCAGCATCCAGTGCCTCTTTGATCGCAGTAGCGTCATCGCCAATAGCCGTCCGGCGCAGTACCTGAATGCCCAGTGTACCCAGTGCTTTTCCGATCCAGGCGCTGTTGGTATCCACGACCTGTCCGATCAGCAATTCATCGCCAATGGTCAGGATAGTCGCTGTAATACGGGTTGTGTGTTCCATCAGGGTAGTTCCGTAAAAAAGGGTTCCAGCCGAAGGCGCATCTGGGGATGCATTAAGGCCTTCTGGCGTTTTTCAAAATCATAAAATACCAGCGATACACTACCGGTGTTGAGCAGCTCGCCGGCTTCGTTGTACACCTCATGATGAAACTCAATGAGGCTGCCTTCCGGAAGTTTCCGGAGTGTGGTTTTAATCGTCAATAAGTCATCGTACAACGCCGGGCGCAGGTAGCGGCTGGTCATGCCCGTCACAGGCATTTTAATACCCAGTGCTTCGAGTTCACGGTAGGTAAACCCCAGCTGGCGAATGGCTTCAGCGCGGCCCATCTCGTAAAACTGCGCGTAGTTGCCGTAATATACCACACCCATCTGGTCGGTTTCGGCATAGCGTACCCGTAATTGAGTTTCAGAGGTGTACATAGGAAGAAAGGTAAAAGGCAGTTCCGGAACTAAAAGTGCAGTGGTTTTCAGCGCCCAACAAATATTTCATTTTGAGAACCCTGTCAACGAAAGAACTCCCTGAAAAACGCCTTTAAGGACTATTAGTTGACATTCAAAGAAAGCCAATAAAGCCCCCGTGCGACCTATGGTTCGGAAGCTTTAAAAAAGGATTGAGTGCTTTTCCGGAACTGCTCCTGCCGGGGTGTAGAAGCCTGCGGTTCAGGATTGTTTCAGATCCGCTGCTTTGACATTGTAAAAGCTATTGGCCTGTGTAGTACAGGTAATCACCAGATCGTTGATACAGACATGATCGGGCAAACTGAGACAATAGGCGACCGTCTGGGCCACGTCTTCGGCAGCAAGTGGCGTAAAGCCTTCGTAGACGGCCTTGGCCCGTTCTGCGTCGCCTTTAAAGCGCACCAGTGAAAACTCGGTTTCGGCAGCACCCGGATGCACCGCAGTGACTTTGATGCCATACGGCAGCAAATCGATCCGCATGGCCTGATTGAGGGCATCTACCGCAGATTTGGTAGCCGCATACACGTTGCCGTTGCGATACATGTTCTTACCCGCAGTGCTACCGATATTTACGATATGCCCATTTCCGGAGCCTTTGATGCTGGGCAAAAGCGTTCGGGTGACGTACAGCAGTCCTTTCAGATTGGTGTCGATCATCACGTCCCAGTCATCTATGTTTCCCTCGTCTATTGTACTCAGGCCGGCTGCCAGACCAGCGTTGTTCACCAAAATGCGCAACGGGTGGCGGAGCTGCCGATCGATTCCGGAAAAAGCGGCTTCTACAGCGGACCGGTCCCGGATATCAAAGGCCTTGCAGTGTACCTGGATGCCATAGGTTTCCTGCAACTCGGCAGCCAAGGTCTCGAGCCGGTCTTCACGCCGGCCGGTCAGAATGAGGTCATAGCCAAAATCCCGCGCCAGTGCCTGCGCAATGGCCGCTCCAAAGCCGCTGGAGGCACCGGTAACAACGGCAGTTGCAGGCCTGTTGAATTTAGCGGAGGAGCGTAAGGTCTCCTTTGCTGATATCTTGTTTTCCATAACGATCAATCGTACTGGCCACCCAGTAATAGGCGCCGATTTCTGCGGTGCGATTGCCGAGGTACCCATCCCAGCCGCGTTCAAAACTATTGGATTCAAAGACCATTTCTCCAAACCGGTTGAAGATCCGGAAAAACTCCAGCTGCCGGTACCCAATCGCAATCGGCGCCACGTAGTCGTTCACCCCATCGCCATTAGGCGTAAATGCAGTGGGTACAAACAAGGCGGCCTGTCCAACAACCCGCACCCGGATGTCATCTTTACCGACGCAGCCGTTGGCCGATACGATATCAACCGTATACAGAATAGTGGTGGTATCCGGATAGGTGCCAATAGGATTGGGAGTAGTGCTGCTGCTCAGATAGGTACCGGGTGTCCACTGGTATTGGACGCCTCCGGAAGCATTAAACAGAATGCTTTCCCCTTTTACGATAATGGTGTCGTTTCCGGCAAAGGGTTTAAACCGCTCTACCGCTACCAGCTTGGTCACGGTATCCTGACAACCGAGTGAGTTTCCGGAAACCAGTCGCACCTGGTAATCGCCACCCTGTAGGTAGTACTGGGCAGGATTCCGGTCGGCGCTGAAACGGCCGTCTCCAAAATCCCAGCGCCAGCGGATGATCTCTCCGTAGCGGCTGCTGGATCGGTCGGTAAACTGAATGGGCACATTGGGACACAGCGTTCCGGAAAAGTCGAAATCGGCCTTATACGATGGATACACTTTTACCAGCCGTACAATCGAATCCGAACAGGTACTTCCAGGATTCACGACCAGCTTTACGGAATACACACCGGTATCCGGATAGGTAAAGGTTGGACTCAGCAGGTTGGAGGTATCGGAATTGGTTCCGGCCACACCGAAATCCCAATGGTATTCAAAACCACCGGTACTGATGTTATCAAACTTTATGGTGTTGGACCGGCACTCCACGATATAGGTGTTGAACTCGGACGAGTACTGCGGGATATCGGCCACAACCGCTTTGGAACAGCTGGTCACCACAAACTGGAACTCCCGTTTGGTCGTGTTGATCTTAACACCCTGACGCCACTCGTTGCAACATACGGTTACGATATAACGACCCTGCAACGTGGGTTTCGCTGTCAGCAATCCGGTACGGGGATTGATCTGCACAACTGGATTGGATGGAAATGGATTGGCAGGTGTCAATCCGCTGATATAGCGTAGTCGCTGGTACGGCGGTGGCAGCGGTTCCGGAATCGGATCGCCGGTACTGGCGCCTTCATACGCTTCGCACAGCTCATAGCTCAGCGAATCGCCATCGGCATCGGTCGCACTGTTATCGTACACCAGTGGGGTGTTGATACAGATGATCTGAGGCGGATCGGTTTTAAAAACGGCTGAGCTGTTAAACCCGGCGGTCAGCGGCGGGATGGTACAGAAATACGTCGCTCCGGTTGCGTCCGGATTGGCGATATTATTGACCTGTGCATTACGGCAGCACCGCTGGTAGGTTACGATATAGCTACTGGTCGAATCGGTGCCTACGGTAATATTGGAGATAAAAACAGAACGCTTTAGGCAGGTCGGCGGCGGGTTATTAATGCAGGAGTTACTAAAGCCCGGATCGACCGTTTCCGGATTGCCGGGCTGCCAGTTAACATCCAGATCCAGATTCGGAACCAGCGTAGCCGTAGTGCCCCGCAGCCGGTAGACCCGGATCTTGGCCGGATTGTCTTGGCTGATGGCCGTTGGATCGCCCGCCAGGCAGTCCTGAAAGATCGTCAGCCGGATTTGGTAGGTTCCGGAAGCCCGGTCAAGCAGCCGGTAGGTAAAGTCGGCGCCTACGATATGGGTTGCGAAGGTGGCCTGTGGCACGCCCAATCCTATCAACAAGACTCCCAGAAAAAGCAATAGATCCTTTAGGCGCATAATCTTCAAAATTAACGCCTGGAACAGAATCCGCTAAAACGGGTCAGATCAGCGGCCAGGCGCTCCGGCACTTCGATCATACTCAGATGCCCAACGTCTTTGTAAAGTGATAAAAAAGCCATCTCAGCCAGTGCTACCTGCGATAAGACATCATCCAGTGGGATGATCTCATCGGCATCGCCCAAGATCCATTGAAAAGGTACTTTCGACTGGCTCAGCAGCAGGGTTCGGTCCGGGCGGGCCGCCAGTGCTTCGTTGTAAAGAGCCAGGTGCTCGGCCGGCATAGCCTTAGACCGTTCCAGTTGTTCCTCATAAACCTTGGGATGCGCTTTCCGGAACGCCGTTGCAAACAGCTTTTCAGTCGATGCCTTCAGGTATTCGTCTTTGCCTCCGTTCCGGATCAGCTGAACTGCTTTTTGCCGTTGCTCTTTTTTTTCATCACTGTCTGCCTTGGCGGTACTATGAACCATTGCAATGCAATGAAACAGGTCCGGCTGCGCTTCCAGCATGGCCATGGCCACATAGCCACCCATGGAGTGGCCTACCAGCATGCAATCCGTAATCTGTAAGGTCTGAAGCAGGCCATTTACAGCCGTGGCCATGCTTTCTATGGTAAGCGGGCCGTCCGGAAGCGGACTGTCACCAGAACCGGGCAGATCAGGAATGATAACGTGACTGTGAGCCGCCAGTGTGGAGGCTATGTTTCGCCACAGGGTGGCATTTTCAGGAAGTCCATGAAGCAGAATAAGAGTATTGCCCGTTCCGGATTCGTAATAATTCAGTCCGTTTGCTTGTTTTTGGGCAAAACCATTTAATAAGCTCATGAGTACATAGGGGTCGCTGTTACGCCAGAGAGCGCCTATAAATCATGCCATAGTTAATCGCCAAAACCACAGCCAGGGGCCAACCGGTTTTAAAAGGTAGTTGCTGAATCCCTGTCCAGTGAACAACCAGTGCGGCCACCAAACCAATCGCGGCCAGAAGGGCATATTTCCGGAACAGCGATCCCCTCAAAAAGGCACCGACGATACCGGTAGGCAGCATCCATAAAAAATTCCAGTTATCGCTACAAGCCTGATGATCCGTTCCGGCCCACATAAACACAACCAGGCAACCGAGCATTCCGGTGATCAGGATCACACTCCGGCTCATTACCTCCGCCGCGCCAGAAACGTTTGCAGTCCACAGGATCACATTAACGCCCAGCAGAACGAGGAATAGATCAAGCGGCCAGTCGGGTGGATGCTTTTCCCGTACAGTCTTGGGCAGGATGATTTCCGGAGCTGAGGCAACCGGCTGACCGGCATAGCGGGAGTGGGCCATTCCGGAACGCAGGTAGTCGGGCAGGTATTGCATGGTTATGGGCGAGACCTGCTGATCGACCGGACGCCCTAGTAAGAGATCGATCCCGAATTTTTGCCAGGGCCGGGGGGCCAGGTAGTCATCAATGCTGTTCCGGAACGTACGATATGGAATAGAGTCGGCCCCGCCAACCTGGTAACTACTACCCAGAGCGGCCGGAACGATATCCCGGATGCGGGTTGCGCAGTTGTCGTACAGGAAATCGTATTTGTAGGCCGCATTTTGAGGCAAGAGATTGGTTTCCAATGCTTCATACACCTTTTGGGCAGCAGTAGCATCGAGCCGGAGTACTTGCTCCTGTACGCTACGCCCTTCGGCTACATACGTCTGCAGAAAATCCGGAAAGGTTTCTTTGGCGAGGTAGTACAGTAGTTTGCCACGCAGGTATTTGATTTCAAAGTTCTCTTCAAAACCATTGAACGTGCCGTAGTTGTACACCTCATCGGTGCCAACGGCCGGGTCTGTAATGCGGATGGCAGCATGACCAAACAGGCTGTACAGTTCATGACCAGTGCCGCAGGTCAGCAGCGAGATGCGCTTTTGACTCTGGCCGGCATACGCCCCCAGCAACAGTAAAAGCAGTACAAGAAAACGTTTCATACGCATTGAAAGGTAGGCGTCAATTCCGAACGGGCTGACCGGAAAGGACCATTCCGGAAAAAGCAAAAAAGGGACGGTTTGAAACCGCCCCTTCCGGATGTGAATCCGACTGTCTTATAAATGTGTTACGCGTTCTGGGAACCTCCGGCAAAGGTAGCTGCAACATACTCGCGGTTGAGGCGGGCAATGTTTTCCAGCGAAATGCCTTTCGGACATTCTGCTTCGCAGGCGCCGATGTTGGTACAGGTTCCAAATCCTTCGTGGTCGTGCTGCGCCACCATATTCAGAACCCGGCCTTTACGTTCCGGAGCGCCCTGCGGCAGCAATGCCAGGTGACTGACCTTCGCCGACATAAACAGCATTGCCGAGGTATTCGGACAGGCCGCTACACAGGCTCCACAACCGATACAAGCGGCAGCAGCGAACGATTCATCCGCTTTGGCTTTTTCGATCGGAAGCGCGTTGGCATCTACCGCGTTACCGGTGTTTACCGACACATAGCCACCCGCCTGCACAATCCGGTCGAACGAAGACCGGTCGGTTACCAGATCTTTCAGCACCGGAAACGAGTTGGCACGCCACGGCTCTACAACGATGGTATCACCGTTTTTGTATTCCCGCATGTGCAGCTGGCAGGTCGTGGTGTGATGCCATGGACCATGTGCCCGGCCGTTAATGTACATCGAGCAGGTTCCACAGATTCCTTCGCGACAATCGTGGTCGAAGGCAACCGGCTCCTGTCCCTGATCGACAAGGCTTTCGTTCAATACATCAATCATCTCCAGGAACGACATTTCCGAAGAGATGTTCTGCACCGGATAGGTTTCAAACCGGCCGGCAGTATTTTTATTTTTCTGGCGCCACACCTTCAAGGTGAGGTTCATATGGTAATGTTCCATGGCTTCTGTTTAAATCACTTACTTGTATGAACGGGCAGTGAGGTGGACCACTTCGTAATTCAGCTCTTCTTTGTGCAGAACCGGCTCGGCATTTTCGCCGCCCCACTGCCAGGCTGCTACGTAGGTGTACAGATCATCCTGACGGAGGGCCTCTCCTTCTTCGGTCTGATATTCTTCCCGGAAGTGACCGCCACAGCTTTCGTTGCGGTTCAGCGCATCAATACACATCAGTTCGCCCAGTTCCAGAAAATCGGCGACCCGACCCGCTTTTTCCAGTTCCGGATTCAGTTCAGCAGCTTCGCCCGGCACAAATACGTTGCTCCAGAATTCATTCCGCAGTGCGCGGATATCGCGGATCGCTTCCTGCAGTCCCTGCTCGTTCCGGGCCATACCGCACTTTTCCCACATAATCTTACCGAGACTCTTGTGGAAGGATTCTACGCTGCGCTTGCCTTTAACATTCAGGAACCGGTTGATACGTTCTTCCACGTGCTGATGGGCTTCCACAAACGCCGGGTGATCCAGGGAAACAGGTTTAGTCGCAATCTCGTCTGCCAAGTAGTTTCCCAGCGTGTACGGAACTACAAAATAGCCATCGGCCAGCCCCTGCATCAGAGCAGACGCACCCAGACGGTTGGCACCGTGATCCGAGAAGTTGGCTTCTCCGAGGGCGTACAGACCGGGTACAGTCGTCATCAGTTCGTAATCCACCCAGAGTCCACCCATCGTGTAGTGTACCGCCGGATAAATCCGCATCGGCGTTTCATATGGGTTTTCGCCGGTGATCTTTTCATACATCTCGAAGAGGTTCCCGTATTTCTCGGCCACCACTTCTTTACCCATACGGATAATTTCGGCTTTATCTACGTTGCCCATCCCCCGCTTGCTGACCTCAATGGCACCGTAGCGCTCAATGGCCGAAGCATAATCAAGGTAGACGGCCATCTTGGACGCGCCCACGCCATAACCGGCATCACAACGCTCTTTAGCAGCCCGGGAGGCTACGTCACGCGGCACCAGATTACCGAAGGCCGGATAGCGGCGCTCCAGGTAATAGTCGCGCTCTTCTTCCGGAATATCTTTAGGCTTGCGGGTATCGTTTTGCGCTTTCGGCACCCAGATCCGGCCATCATTCCGCAGCGACTCACTCATTAAAGTGAGCTTGCTCTGGTGATCTCCGGAAACCGGAATACAGGTTGGGTGAATCTGCGTAAAGCACGGGTTACCGAAATAAGCACCGGCTTTGTGGGCTTTCCAGGCAGCCGTCACGTTGCAACCCATCGCATTGGTCGACAGGTAAAACACGTTGCCGTAACCGCCGGAACAAATCAGTACGGCATGACCGAAATGACGCTCCAGTTCACCGGTTACAGAGTTCCGGGCGATGATGCCACGGGCTTTGCCATCCACTTTCACCACTTCCAGCATTTCGTGGCGGGCATACATAGTTACGTTGCCCAACGCTACCTGCCGCTCCAGCGCCTGATAGGCACCGATCAGCAGCTGCTGACCGGTTTGACCAGCAGCGTAGAAGGTCCGTTGTACCTGCGTACCACCAAAAGAGCGGTTCGACAGCAACCCACCATATTCACGGGCAAACGGAACCCCCTGTGCTACGCACTGATCAATGATCGATGCGCTGACTTCTGCGAGGCGGTACACGTTGCCTTCACGGGCCCGGTAATCACCTCCTTTAATGGTATCATAGAACAAGCGATACGTAGAGTCGCCGTCGTTCTGGTAGTTTTTGGCAGCGTTAATTCCACCCTGTGCAGCAATACTGTGCGCCCGGCGGGGAGAATCCTGATAGCAGAAGGCTTTTACCTTATAGCCCAGTTCGCCCAGCGTAGCAGCTGCGGAGGCGCCGGCCAGACCGGTACCCACCACAATAATCTCCAGCTTACGCTTGTTGGCCGGGTTGACCAGCTTACAGGTACTTTTATATTTTGTCCATTTCTGTTCAAGTGGACCTTCCGGAATTCGATTATTCAGAGACGACATGGCGAAGTATGACTTTAAAAAGCGAGCGGTGAAAAGCGCCGGCGAAACGAATTAATGCATGGGAACCGATTCCGCTTCTACCGGAATCGTTTGCTGATGAAAAACAGATGGCTTCATATCAAACCAACCGTGGGAACCGCCATAAAACCACAACGGCATCAGCGCAAAAACCAGCGGAACGAATATGGAGAATACGTTTCCGATGCCGCGGATCATGCCTTTATACCGATGGGTGCTGAGACCGAACGTCTGAAACGAACTCCAGAAGCCGTGCAGCAGGTGCCAGGCCAGCGAGATGCAACCCAGCACATAGATTACAACTACAATCGGGTTGCTGAAGGCATCGGCCATCCGTTGAAACAAATCGATTTCCTCGCCTTCCATTAACTGATGGCCACGGTTGGGCGCCCAGAACGCAGACAGATGCAGAATCAAAAACAACAGAATCAGGGTACCGAGCAGCGCCATCGAGCGGCTGTACCAGCGGCTGGTCTGTTGCCGGTTGTTGACAGCATAACCGGTTTTGCGGCGGGCTTTATTCTTAAGCCACAGTGACAGACCGGTCCAGCTGTGAATGATGAGGAACGCCATCAACCCGATCTCAACGGTCCGGATGATGATGTTGGTTCCCATAAAATGCGCAAGTGTATTAAATGTGGCACCGCCATCATTATAAAACACCATCGCGTTGATGTAGCAGTGTACAATCAGAAAAACGATCAGGAACAGCCCGGTGGCGCCCATAATAAGTTTCTTACCGATTGCCGAGTTGAAAGCCGTACTCCATTTCATATTTTCTGACAAAAAAATTACAAAAGCGATTCGTAAAAGTGGCGCAAAGATAATTCGTCTGTCGTCAATGTACAATCTATAATTCCGGGATGTACAGCAGATGCAGACGGATGAAACCCTCAGGTTAAACGCAGCATCTGATTGTCGACCAGTTGAAAGAAATGCTGGGGCTGAAAGGTGCGCCAGTTGGCTACATCACCGAAGAGCAGGTAATGACCTATTTTTTCCCGTAAAAATTCGCGACGGGTCTGATCCGGGGCATTCAAAATGATGATCCAGCCGTCTTCCACATCTTCTTTCCATTCGGCATAATATTCGACATCCGAAGAGTGAAAATTGAGCACATTCTCACAGATCAGTATGAATTTCTGAATGCCTTTCGCAAGCAGCGGGTCGATCACGTTGCGCTTCAGCATCATGATGTCGTTCTCCACGGCATCATTCCACTCCCCGATCAGTTCGATGATGCAATAATTCAGGTCGTAATCGGCGTACAGGATTTTGAGATACAGGGTACTCGACTCAAAGGCATCCCACTGCGGGTGAATAAAATAATTATACACCGTATTGCTGTATTCAAACTCGCTATAGTCGCGGCCGTAGAAAGGGCTCTGCTCATCTTCCTCTGCGGTGTAGAGGTGTCGCCAATTGAAGAAAGGCTCGATTTCGTGCATGGTTCTAAGACAAAAGTCATAACCGCACCTGAACCTAAACCGATCTTTCAGGTACGCCTGTCGGATATAAACAGCGCTCCGGTCCGAATGGTTTTGATGGGCAGTCCTTTTTCGCAAAAAATGTTCCGGAAACAAACATTTGCTCCTCAGCCGGCTGGCTCTCTACAGATCCTTTTCCGGAAGCGCAAAAAAAACGCCCGGATCGGGCGTTTCAATGGGTTCTAATTAACGGGTTCAGGATTACTTTCCGTTCAGCGCCTGCCAGTCGAGGATACCGCCTTCCATGTTTTTGACGTTGGTAAAGCCCATCGTTTCCAGCATCATACCGGCCTGCATGCTGCGCTTGCCGCTGCGGCATTGCATAATCAGTTCGGTGTCTTTGTCGAGGTCTTCCAGCTCACCCAGCTGAAACGACATGATATCGCCCAGCGGAATGTGGGTGCTGCCTTCAATACGGCTTTCAGCAACCTCATCGGGTTCGCGAACGTCGATGATGTGCAACGATTCACCGGCATCCATCCGGCGCTTCAGTTCCTGAGCGGAAATTGTGTCCATACTGTAAAGATGCTACAATCCGGTTTGTAAAAGCCATTTTTTAGGCGTGGTCCAGTTTCCGGAAGTGTCTTTCCAGCGCACCAGATACCAGCCGGGTGCCAGGTCTGTAACCGCGAGCGGCGGACCAGTATAGGTCGTGTTGACCATTACGCGTCCGGAAAGGTCAGCGATCTCTATGATACTGGCTACCGGTACGCCCTGAAGTTGAAATCCATTCGTCCCCGGATTGGGATACACCGTCCAGTCAGCCGCCTGTATTTCCGGAACGGTAACAGCAGTTGCTTCTACCGGTGCTCCAAAAAGCGGACGTACCATCAGGGCACCGCTTACCGTACTGTTCCGCCAGGTACCGTCCACGTTGAAATACAAATGATTGCCTCCGATCCTGTTGGCATCGATGGCGTAATACAAGCTATCGGAACCGCTGGAAGCAGGTTGGGACACACTGAAATAATACGTTCCCGCCGGCACCGGATAGGACGCCGCGAAGGTGTAGTAATAGAAGCGGTTGACGCTGTCTACAAAGCGGGGCTGGTAAAAGTCCTGTGAGTACAGCAGTTCATCTGCGGTAGCGTTGTTGACTCCGGCCAGCTTCCGGTAGATGCCCATCGAAAAAAACTTCCCTGCGGATGTGGGCACCTGGTTGCCGAACAAGATGGCAGCCCCACGCAGGGTATCAGCCACATTGGTGTGAAACTCAATCGCAATTTTCCCCGGAAGGGCCGACAGCAGATTCAAAAAGTACGCTTTCTCGGCAGTGCCGTCGTCGTACGCAAAATAATTGTCGAATACCTGGTTCTTACTGAGGGTATCGTTGACAGTAGTTGCCTGTGAAACAGAAGTCTGTACCGAAAAGAACTGCCGGAACGTAACCCGCTCATACAAGCTGGCAGCCGGTTGCGCCAGGTAGCGCGGAATCTGAAACGACACATTGCTATATGCACCTGCATTCACGGATTGACTGCCCGACCCTACGGTAGCACCCGTGCGCAGATCGGTAGCCTGTAAGGATACGGTGGCCGATACCGGTTGATTTTTGCTGTTTTGAACCAGGCCGACCAGATTGGTTCCGGTTTCAGCGGTAGGATTGGCGGTGTAATGCCAATACGGCATCGACGTGTAATCGCGGAGCAGGTTGCCGGGAATTGTGCTCAGCGCAACGTCATTAATAGCGGTGTCTGCGGCACTGCGCCCGGCATCCATGCGGATGTAATCGAGATTCCAGACGTCGTCGTTCAGATTGATGGACGCTTTGTTGACAAACCGGAACTGAAACCCGGCGTAAAGATAGTTGGTGTCTCTTACCGGGATCATCACCTGCCGGAAGGGCTGCAACGTGGTGCCTTCTTTGCTCCACTGCTTGACCCAGAGGCCGTTTTTGGTCCGGAAATACAGCATCAGCGAATCGGTGGTCTCCGGAGAAAAGCCAATGCCCTGCGGCTGGTAGAAAAAGCTGAGGTAAATGCTGTCTTCCGGAAGGTAGCTCAACAGGTCGAACGATATACTGGTCAGACTATCGGCGTAGTTCAGACCAAAGGCCGTTACAGTATCATACGGCCGGTTGCCAGCACCGAGGGCATCAAAGGTGCAAACACCCTGCGACACCGGATTAAATCCCATGGTATTGTTGACGTACACCTGCCGGTTGAGCACCCAGCGTTGCGCATCCGGATACAGCTCGTTTCCTAAAAAGTCTTCAAAAAAAGGCAGGGTATTAGCAGCGGTCTTTTGCAGGTGCTGCCTTGAGGAAGGAGCCTCTGTTCCGGAAGCATTCCACTGAAGCGGTACCAGCTGTTCCTGTCCGGAAGCGGTTCCGGCCCCTACGATCCAACACACCAGCCAAAACAGCTTTTTCATAGGTAGCAAAGAAAGCCTTTTTAAATCACTCAGGGACGGGCACTGTCGGGCAACACCGCTTTGGGACGGCTTGGAGCCGCACCGGGCGTCGAGGACGGCGTACCGTACGAGTCTTCATACAAAACGGCTGGCTTGGGCCGTCTATTGCTTTCCATTTCTTCCTGGGTTGGATCTGTTTTGATAAATAAGTCTACATAATCGCCCTGCCGTTTCCGGTTGGGCGCACCGCCTTCGTTGAAGGGTGAAGGCACCTGATTGTAGATGATCGCATTTCCGGAATCGGAAATACTGCCTTCAAACACCGGTACGAAGTTGAGCCCGTTGCCCATCATCAGGGCGCGTCCTTCGTTGAAGGTCATCCCAATGACGTCCGGCACGTTAAATTCGGTCTCGCCGAGTCCATCGCCTACCACCAGTGTAATACGGCTGCCTTGCGGCAAGGACGTACCGGCGGCCACAGGACGGCCGTTGTACAGCTGCTCCAGGACGGCTCCGGCAGCGATATCCGGCCGGAAAATGGTATCGCCCAGCACCAGCCGGTGACTTTTCAGGATCAGTGTCGCACTGCGAAACGACAGATTGACCAGGTTGGGCATTTGTGCAGCAGGAGGTTCTGCTTTGTTGACCGTGAGGTAGATCGTACGGTTTTGCTTTACCACCGAGCCAGGCAGCGGCTGTTGCATCAGAATTTCGAGTGGCTTCCGTCCTGCTTCGTATGAGCTGTCGATTTCGATATCAAAGCCCGCTTTTTGGAGTACATCGAGTGCTGTGTTCAAAGGCCGTCCGGTTACCGAAGGCACATTTACTTCAGCGCCGTGCTGGGTAATAAAGGATAAAGACGAGAAGATGAAGAAGTACAGCAGGATCGCCACACCAGTCATCAGCAGGATGTTGAACCAAAGACTGCTGCGATAGCTTTTGGAAGCTACGGGTGCCGTTGGTTTGCGGGGATCGCGGTGCGCCATTCTGGAAGGAAAATCAGAAAAAAAGAGAGAATAGCCTGCAAAAATGCATGAAAAAAGGTTGCTTATGCGGTTCCGGACAGCATCTGCTCGACCAGAGCGCCATAGAATTTTGTCAACTCCATTCCGGAAGCGCGTACCTGCTGGGGAATAATGCTGGCTTCACTCTGACCCGGCATCGTGTTCACTTCCAGGAAAAACAGCTTCTCGGTATCGCGTTGCAAAATAAAATCGATCCGCACCACCCCACGGCAGTTCAGGTGCTGATAGAGATAGGCCGCTTTCTTATCCAGCTCTGCCAGTACCGACGGCGTCACCTGTGCCGGCGTAATTTCTTCGGTCACACCCTGGGTGTACTTGGCTTCGTAGTCGAAGAATTCTTTGCTGCTTTTGATCTCGGTAGGCGGCAGCACATGAATGGTATCCCCGATGCGGTACACACCAATCGTCAGCTCGCGCCCTTCGATAAACTCCTCAATCAGCACCTGGTTGTCTTCGTTAAACGCCAGATTAATGGCCGGAAGCAACTCAGACACCTCTTTTACCTTGGAGGTCCCCAGACTGGAGCCGCCTTCAGCAGGCTTTACAAATACCGGCAGCTTCACCATTTCCAGGATGGCGCCGATGTTATACGGATAGGCGCTGGTCAGATGGACCGATTTGGCAATATCCACCACGCCAAAATCCTTCACTACGCTGTTGCAAAACTTTTTGTTGAACGTCAGCGCGCTTACAATAGCGGTACAGGTGCTGTACGGCAACCCAATCATGTCGAAATAGCCCTGCAAACGGCCGTCTTCACCAGGCGTGCCGTGCACCGCGATAAAAGCAGCATCAAAGTTGATGTTGCCTTCCGGAAGCACCAGGGAGAAATCGTTTTTATCGACTTCGATTCCGGACGCCTCGCCGTTGGGCGCGTAGTACCACGACTGCCGGGTAATAACGATCGGATAGACATTGTAGCGTTCCGGGTCCAGATTCCGACGGATGGTTTGGGCGGTGCGCAGCGAAATCACCGACTCGCCGGAATATCCGCCGGCCACCAGAGCAATGTTCTTTTTCATGACTGATTTGAGAGCCGTAAAAGTAACATGCACGCCGGTCTGTTGGTTTCCGGATGCATTCTTTTTCAGACAAAGGGCCTAAAAGAACGGTTCCGGAAGATCTGACAGTGGTTACCGCAACTTCTCCAGCGCGGCCTCTAACTGACTAAACATCTGGGGTAGGGTTTTCAGATCGCAGGTGCCGACGCTGATCCGGTACCACGGATCATTCCGCGAAGCACCGAAGGCATAAAAGGGTGTTACAGCAAGCTTTGCTTCATTGAGCAGGTAATCGGTTACGGCTGCCTGTGACTGCGGACCATCAGCGGATCTTCCGGAAAGATCAAATTTGGCGGTGAGGTACAGTCCCCCCTGCGGATGAATGGCATCTACCGGATGCCCTTTTGATTTCAGTTGCTGAATGCCGTCGTACATCTGTTGCAGCCGTTCGTGCAGCCCTGTTTTCAGACAGTCGAGATAGGATTCTACCGCTGCTTCCTGAACCAGATACCGGGCCGTAGCTACCTGCTCAGCCATTGGCGCCCAGGCACCGATATGCGTTAAAAGCGCTTTGATTTTGGCGATCAGCGGAGCTGGTCCCAGCGCCCAACCGACCCGTACGCCGGTAGCAGCAAAGCACTTGGAAATGCCGTCTATAAATACGGTGTAATCTTTCATCTCAGGGCGAACCTCTACCGGATTGTAATGCACCGTATCGCCGTAGGTGAGCACGCCATACATCTGGTCAAAGAGTACGTGCAGCTTCTTGGCTCCTTCCGGACGACGGGCATTTTCAGCCAGCACCAAGTCGCAGATAGCTTCCAGCTCAGTGCGGCCCAGGGTCGTTCCGGTTGGATTTTGCGGGGTACACAGACACAGGAGCGTAGCGCCTTTAAGATGCGGTTGAAGGGTGCCGGCAGTCGGCATGAAGGCTGTTTCAGCCGTCGTTTCCACCACCGAATGTTCGCCGCCGTTCATAAATGTGTAGTGGTTGTTATTCCACGACGGCACGGCATACACCACCCGATCGCCAGGATCTACCAGCGACCGGAAAACGGAGTAAATAAGCGGTCGTCCACCGGAGGCAATCTGAATCTCGTTGGGCGCATAGTCGACGTGGTAGTGCTTTTGTACAAAGCTGCTGACCGCCTCACGCAATGGCAGGATGCCATCCGCCGAGGGATAGTTGGTGTACCCTTCTTCATAGGCCTGTTCAATGGCCGTTTTCAGGCCTTCCGGAATGGGAAACAAGCGGGGATTGAAATCGCCGATGGTAAAGTTGAAAATGGATTCACCGTTGCGTACCCGATCGGCAATGATATTGCCGAGGCGAACGATTTCGGAGCCGACGAGGTTCTCGGCCAGTTGACTGTAAGGGCCCATAGGGAGGAGCGTTTTTCCGGAAAGACAGTAGGTATTGGAAAGGTACGGCAAGCTATCGGGACTTAAAACGGCTGCTAAATCGCTTTCTTTGCAGCCCCGGACCGGCAGTGGCGTTGGTTCCGGAAAACCTGTTTGCGCGTATGGATCATTTTGGAATTCTGATTCTGGTCGGACTCATCATCGGCACCTGTGGAACGTTGATCGGAGCGGGGGGCGGCTTTCTGCTGGTACCGCTGTTGCTGCTGAGTTTTCCTCAGCTTTCACCGGAAGTGGTCACCGGAATTTCGATTGCGGTGGTCGCGGCCAATGCCATTTCCGGAACAGTCGCATACGCACGGTCGGGCCGGATTGATTACAAGGCCGGAATCGTGTTTGCGGTGTTTACCATTCCGGGATCCATCATCGGGGTGTACCTCACGAACTACATTCCACGCCGGGTCTTTGATGTTGGATTTGGCGTGTTACTGGTCGTGCTGTCGGCCTATCTGTTTATCAAGAATCGGAAGCCCAAGGCAGCCGTTCCGGAAGCTGCGCTCCCGCATTCTGACAAACTCACCCATCATACCCTTACCGACGCCGGCGGAAAAACCTTCAGTTATGCGTACAACCAAACGCTGGGAATTATTATCAGTGTGCTGGTCGGCTTTATTTCGCCGTTGCTGGGCATTGGTGGCGGCATTATTCACGTGCCGGCCATGGTGCAGTGGTTGCAGTTTCCAGTATACATCGCCACCGCCACCTCACACTTCATCCTGGCTATTATGGCAACCATCAGTGTAGCCGTGCATTTCTTCAATGGCGACTATGAAAGCGCTCAGGTACTGCGCCTGATAGGCGGACTGGCCATCGGTGTAATTCCCGGTGCCCAGTTGGGCGCTGCATTGAGTCACCGCATTCCGACCGGCGTTATCATTAAAGTGCTGGCCGTATGCCTAGCGCTGGTGGCGTTGCGGGTGCTTTGGAGTGGCTTGGGCTAACCGGTGTTCCGGAAAAGCTGATAGAGTAGATGGAAATCTACCTGAACTAATTCAAAAGTGATAATTAATTCAACTGCGTTTCCCAGTCTTCATAAGTAGGTGTTACCTCAAATGTGGGATCACAATACGCTCGTAAGTAGTTTGTGGCTCTTTGCTCTGCATATTTGGCATTCAAAACTTGTCCTTGTTCGTCAAGCCTGATCACATTGACGTAAATTGCAAAAACCTGCTCAATCGCACTTGGCTCTTCTCCATAAAGGCTTAAGTAATCAATTCCTTTAAGGTTATAATGAGTACCGCTTGCCATGAAGTAGGCAAACGTTCGCAGCGCTCCACGAAAAGATTCACTTAAAAGAAAGGTGTGCACAGGATATCTTTCTATACCGCCAGATAGTTGCAGAGCTTGTAGAGCACACGCGCACCGACGATAGCATCAATGCCTTCGCTGTGTTCGCCGCAGGATACCTCGTTGAGGTCGAAGCCAATGATTTGCCGGCCGCTCTGGGCCACCCGCTTAAACAGGTAGTAAATCTGCTCTACTTCAAAGCCGCCCGGTACTGGTGTACCAGTGTTGGGACATAGTTTTGGGTCGAGACCGTCGATATCGAAGGAAATGTATACTTTTTGAGGAAGCGCCGCCACGATATCGTCACAGACCTGCTTCCAGGTTTGTCCGTCGAAGAAGCGCTCTTTGATGGCCGCATCAGTAAACATCACTACGCGTTCGCCCTGTGATTTGGCATAATCTACTTCTTCATCACAGTAGTCGCGGATGCCAACCTGTACCAGCTTCTGTACTGCCGGCACTTCTTCCAGTACGTTGTACATAATGGACGCATGGCTGTATGTAAATCCTTCAAACGCATTCCGCAGGTCGGCATGGGCATCGATTTGCAACACTCCGAAGCCGTCGGGATTCATCTCACCCAGTGCGTGCACAAAGCCTAACGGCGTGCTGTGGTCGCCGCCCAGCAGCCCTACTTTTCTACCGGCCTTTAATTGGGTCAGCGTCATTTCGCGAACCCAGTCGCGCACCATCCGTCCGCCTTTGTTGATTTCTTTCAGCCGCTCCGAGAGCAGTTCGTTTTCAGCTACAACACCGCCGTCGCCCAAGTGGGAAATGATGAGTTCGGCACACTGCCGCAGGTAATCACTTTTTTTCCGGATGTTTTTATCTACCGGCATCATGTAAAACCCTTTTTTCCACACATCCGGTGTTTCAGCATCGTACAGATCGATCTGCAAAGACGATTCAAAGACGTGCTCTGGTCCACGGGCGGTGCCGGGCCGGTACGATACCGTAACCTCCCAGGGCACCGGCAACAGGACGACTGCCGCATCTTCTTCCGAAAACGGAAGTCCGAAAATGGTATTGTTCTTCAGGCCTACCGAATTGGGGTCGAAGTTGGACAGATCTACAGCCATGATGAGGGAATTAGTGCAGTGCGTTAAAAGCGCCGCAAATTTACGGCGGCGCTGCATACCTGAACGCCTTTTTGTACCTTCGTGGCAGTTCCTTATCCGGCAGAAGGTTGCTTCCGGAAAGCGGCTGTTTTCCCAGGCTATGAAAAAGACCCATGTTGTTCTGTTGATTGTGCTGGCGGCTGCGGTAGCGGTCATTTTTTCGCGGTTCAGCGACTTCTCCACGTATGAGACGTTCGCCTCGGCGGCTCAGGAACCTCAGAAAGCGATTAAGGTCGTCGGCATCCTCGATCGCTCGCAACCCGTAGTGCATGATCCTAAAAAAGATACGGAGAAGTATTCCTTTCACGTAACCGACAAAAAAGGCGAAACCCACGAAGTGATTTATGTCGGTTCCAAATCGCTGTATGATATTGAGAAAAGCGAGAATATTGTAATGACCGGCAAAATGGATGGTCAGGTGTTTCGCTGCTCCGATGTGCAGCTGAAGTGTCCTTCCAAATACAAAGACAAGGAACAGCTGGCCCAACAAAGCTAAAAATTCCGGAACTGTTATTTCCACAGACGCCCGACCCGGCGTCTTTTTTATGCGGTAATTTTGCGGCCGCAACCCCCGAATCCCGCGCGTTTTGAATCCGACTTTTATAGGTGAACACCTGCTGCCCGGCAAACTGGGCCATTTCAGTGCCATTTTAGCGTTTGTAGCAGCGCTGCTCAGTGCCTTTAGCTACTGGCAGGCCGTCCGGGCCGAGAAATTTCCGGAACAAAACCGGTTGCGCAGCTGGCTTCGGCTGGGGCGCAGCAGTTTCATTATTCACAGTTTGTCGGTGCTGAGCGTATTTATCGCGCTGTATGTGATTATTTCCGGCCATCTGTTTGAGTATCATTATGCCTGGGAACATTCCAGTCGCTCGCTGCCCAGCAAATATCTGCTGAGCTGCTTCTGGGAAGGCCAGCAAGGTTCGTTTCTGCTTTGGACCTTCTGGCACTGTGTGCTGTCGATGTTTGTGATGTGGAAAGGCCGTTCGCTGGAGTCGCGCACCATGGTGGTGATTTCATTGGTACAGGCCGCGCTGGTGTCGTTTGTCTTGGGTTTTTACTTCGGTCCGGATATCCAGATCGGTAAAACGCCGTTTATGCTGTTGCGCGATGCGATGGCCGGTGCCCCCATCTTCTCGCAGCCCAACTACCTTGATTTTGTCAAAGACGGCAACGGCCTCAACCCGCTGTTGCAGAATTACTGGATGGTGATTCACCCGCCGATCCTGTTTCTGGGTTTTGCGGCGACGTTGTTTCCATTTGCCTACCTCATTGCAGCTCTCTGGAAAGGTGAATACCAGTCCTTCCTCAAACCGCTGATCGGCTGGAGTTTGTTTGCCGGCGGCGTGCTGGGACTGGGTATTATGATGGGCGGCGCCTGGGCATATGAATCCCTCAACTTTGGTGGCTATTGGGCCTGGGATCCGGTGGAAAACGCCTCTTTGGTGCCTTGGCTGACGCTGGTGGCCGGACTGCATACCGCATTGGTGTACCGGAGTACCGGCCGCAGTTTTGGGGCCACGGTACTGCTCATTGGCATTAGCCATGTGCTGATCTGGTATTCTACGTTCCTGACCCGTACCGGCATTCTGGGCGACTCATCGGTTCACGCTTTTACAGGTGAAGGAGCGTCCATCAAATGGCATTTGCTGATTGTACTGCTGGCCGTTGGGCTTACCCTGCTGGTAGCCTACCTGATCCGGAAACGCCGGCTGCCCCGTGCCGCAGGTGAAGAGCAGCTGCTGTCGCGCGAGTTTTGGATGTTTGTGGGTGCGTTTGTGCTGCTGCTTTCAGCCGGACAAATCATCGTCAGTACTTCGATTCCGGTCTGGGCACCGCTGGCCAAATGGATTTCCGGAAAAGACATTGCCCCGCCGACCGAACCGCTGCAACACTACAATACCGTACAGATCTGGATCGCCATTGTGCTCGGGCTGTTGTCCTCGGCGGTGTTGTTCTTAAAATACAAGACGACTTCCAAAGCCACTGCCTTGAAGCGCTGGGGCATTACTGGTTTGCTTGCCCTGGCCTTGGCACTCGGACTGGGCTACTGGCAACATATTCCGTTCCGCACCGATACGCTATCGTACATTCTTCTGCTGTTTGCCGCTTCCTGGACCGTGATGGGCAGTCTGTATTATGCCTTCACGATTGGCGGACGAAGCATCCGGAAGATGGGTCCGTCGATGGCACACCTTGGATTTGGCGTGCTGCTGCTGGGCATTCTGTTTTCATCCTTCAATAAAGAAGTGATCTCGCTCAATACGCTGGGCGTTAACCTGGATTTCGGTAAAAATGCGGCTGAAAATGCCCGCGAAAGCCGGGAGAACGTATTGCTGTACAAAGACGTTCCGGTAGCGATGGGTGATTATTTCGCCACGTATAAGGGCGACAGTACGGATCCAAAAGATCCACGGACGTTCTACCGGGTCGATTATCAGCGGATCAACGACCAGACACGCGAGGTTAAAGAGCGGTTTACCCTGTACCCGGATGCCTTTGTCAATCCAAAAGGACAGGAAGGCATTATCGCCAATCCAGACTCCAAGCATTACTGGGACCGGGACGTATTTACCTATGTGTCGAGCGTAAGTGCGCCGGCCAAGGAAGGCGATACGGCCGGATTGCGCCGCATGGAGATGAAGCCCAACGATACCCTGTTTATGTCGAAAGCATATCTGGTATTCCGGAATTTTGACGGGCAGGTGGATGCCAGTCGCTATGCCGCTCAACCGGGTGACGTAGCGTTGCGGGCACAGGTAGATGTGTATAACTTGAACGGTAAGGCAGACAGCTTGCAACCGATCTTCTATGTTCGGGAACGCTTTGCGCAGTCCGTACCGGATACCGCTCAGACGATTGGCGTGAGCATGGCTTTGACACAGGTCAATCCGGAAACCGGCGCAGGTAGTTTTGAGATTCGTGAGGAAGACCCGACCCGAAAATTTGTGGTTCTGAAAGCCATTTTGTTTCCGGGTATCAACCTGGTCTGGATTGGAACGATCGTAATGGTGCTGGGCTTCCTGCTCAGTCTCTGGAACCGGCAACAGCGCAAAAGCGCGGTAGTGGTTGCCTAACATTCCGGAACCGGACCGCTAATCACCGTATTTTTAGGACGAACCTCAGGGTTCCGTTTTCCGGAACGGGCATTTGCTTCGTACTTTCGCCCGCAATAATAAAATCTTTAAAACTCAACACTTTTTATGGCCACCGTGGACCTTGTGATGCCCAAAATGGGCGAGAGCATCATGGAAGCAACCATCCTGAAATGGCACAAAAAGCCGGGTGATGCTGTGAAGATGGATGAGACCGTGCTGGAAATTGCCACCGACAAGGTCGATTCGGAAGTGCCTTCGACCGGCGCCGGTATCCTCACTGAACTGCTGTTTAACGAAAATGATGTGGTGCCGGTAGGTACTGTAATCGCCCGGATTTCCTCGGAGGCCGGTGCAACCGCAGCTCCGGCAGCGGCCCCAACGCCCGCTCCTGCTGCGGCTCCGCAACCTGTTTTTGAAGCCGGTGCATCTGCAGCCACAACCGCTCCGGTAGCCACTGCTTCCGGAACCACAGGCGGCAATCGCTTCTACTCGCCGCTGGTGTTGAACATTGCCTCCAAAGAAGGCATTTCGATGAGCGAGCTGGAAAACATTCCGGGCACCGGAGCCGAAGGCCGCGTCAGCAAAAAAGATATTCTGGCCTATGTATCCGGTGGCCGCACCGCTGCTGCCGGAACCAATCAGCCGGCACAGCCGCAGCAAGCGACGACCACTGGTACCAGTGCGGCTGCTATGGAAATGCCTGCTACGCCACCAGCAGCTGCCCCTCAGGCAGCGCCACAAGCGCCTGCCAAGCCCGCTCCTGCACCAATTTCCGGAAATGTGGAAATCGTGGAAATGGACCGGATGCGCAAGCTGATCGCCGATCACATGGTCCGGTCGAAAGCGACCTCTCCGCACGTAACTTCCTTTACCGAGTGCGACGTGACCAATCTGGTGAAGTGGCGCGAGAAAAACAAAGGTCCTTTCGAGAAAACTTACGGCGAGAAGATTACCTACACCCCGATTTTTATCGAAGCGTTGGTAGCTTGCATCCGCAAGTTCCCGATGATCAACAGCAGCATTGACGGCGACCGGATTATTGTCAAAAAAGACATTAATATCGGCATGGCTACGGCGCTGCCTTCCGGAAACCTGATTGTGCCGGTCATCAAAAATGCAGATACCCAGAACCTTATCGGTATTACCAAGAATGTAAATGGTCTGGCCAACGCTGCCCGTACCAATAAGCTGAAGGCAGACGATACCCAGGGTGGCACCTTTACGCTGACCAATGTGGGTACGTTCGGTTCGCTGATGGGTACGCCGATCATCAACCAGCCGCAGGTAGCGATCTTGGCAGTTGGTGCGATCAAAAAACGTCCAATGGTGCTTGAAACCAAAGACGGCGATGTCATTGCCATCCGTCACATGATGTACCTGTCGATGAGCTATGACCACCGCATTGTAGATGGTTCGCTGGGTGCGTCCTTCTTGACAGCTGTTGCCAACTACCTCGAAAACTTCGATCCGAACCGCGCTATCTAAACCGGTTTCGGTCAGTTTGACTCTACTAACGGGCGATGCAGTACTGCATCGCCCGTTTTTGCTTTTTCCGGAAAAAGAAGCGATTGATTTAAGTCCTCCGGGATACCTGCGACCTACCTTTACAGCGTCTATGCGTTGGCTGGTTTCTTTGTTTCTTCTGATCGCGCTTTCCCTGCAACAGGGGCTTAAGATGGGCGTGATCGGCTGGTGGCTCTGGAACCGGCAGGAGATTGCTCAGACGCTCTGCGAAAACCGCGATCAGCCCGAGCTGAACTGCTGCGGGAAATGTGTACTCAACAAGAAGCTGCAACAGGTCGATAAGGTTCCGGAAAAGAATACCGATAAAGAGGTTTTAAAGAAATCCCTTAAAGAAGAACCGGCTATAGTACAAGACCGTACTTCACTGTCTGTTCCGGAAGCTGTGCACTACGCATCGATTACCTACCCGATAGCGCCGGCCGCAGCCCTGCTCGCTGGTCTTCCGGAAGATTCCTTTCACCCACCGCAAGCGTAGAAGAGGTTAAAAACGCCCGCCTGGCCTTTAAAGTCCGGCGGATCCTTTTTCATTCAAAACGCTTTTTCTATGTTCCCACGGTTTGGCGTGTGGAGCGTGCTGCTTTGTGCGGCACTGCCTCTACACACCCTGGCCTGTGACGCGTGCGGCTGCTCGGCAGCGGGTCCGGCTACACTGGGCTTGCTGCCTGCTACGCGCGGTCATTTTGCAGGTCTTTCCTTTCAACAGCAATCTTTTAAAACAGCAACCGCAGATCAGGCATACACGACGGTACAGGCCTGGGGCCGCGCTTCGTTGAGTAAGCGTTGGCAACTGTACGGATTTGTGCCCTACCGGCTCAACCGCATTCAGCAAGACGCCACCCGGACGCACCTTTCCGGAATCGGTGATGTATCAGTGCTGCTTCAGGCCGTCGTCTTCCGGCGAGACGCCGATTCCGGCGCACCCCAGCAGGTCTTGCTGGCCGGTGCCGGCTTTAAAGCGCCTACCGGCCGCCATTTATCCGAAACCGACCTCAGCCGTCAGGCCCTTCCCAACAGCCAGCCCGGCACCGGTGCCTGGGATGGGCAGCTGGCCGCTTCGTATACCCTAACCGGAATCAGGGCAGGATTCAATGCCGAAGCTTCGTATGTACTCACTACTCCCAATGCCGACGATTATAAATACGGCAACCGGCTGGGCACCAGTGTAACCGCCTTTCTGCGCCGCCGGACCGGTACAGTTGAGTGGCTGCCCATTGCAGGCGGACGGTTCGAGTATCTGTTGCACAACTATACCCGTTATTCCCGACGCTGGCTTAACCGGCAAACAGGCGGCAGCGTGGTGTATGCCCAGGCGGGCGTACAAGCCTACCTGGGCCGGCTGGGTGTATCGGTGCTCTGGTCGCAACCGGTGTATCAGGCGGCCTCCGGAGACCTTCATACCGGTTCCCGGCTGGATGGCAGCCTGACCTTCTTTTTTTAATTTTCTTTTTAAAAACGACCTTACCCGTGAAACCTTTTATTTTTTCCAGTGCCCTGTTGATGGTTGTTTTTGCGTCCTGCCAGAAAGCAACCAATGACGTACCTGCGAACCCATCCAAATTGGCTATCAAACTCTACAGTCCTACCGATGGATCGCGCCTTCGCCAGGGCGACACCCTTTATTTGAAAGCAGATGTTTCGTATGTAACTGAGCTGCACGGCTACGAAATCGAGATGACCGATTCGGCGACGGGCGCCACCGTATGGAGTGCAGATGCCCATCAGCATGATGACCATTTCAGCATCGATCAGCGCTGGATAGACACCCTGAACCGACCAGCAACCCTGCGACTCAATCTTTCCGTGGAGATTGATCATGACGGCAACAGAGTGGATACGACGGTGCGCATTCTGAACCTGTGACAAGGTTGTGTCGTATCTTGAATGACAACCCAACCAACGGACACGCAGAGCTGTTTATTAAAACAGATTTTATCTCATCCCGGCAGCAACGTCAACCGTTTCTGCCTGCATCTTCCCAGATCATGAAGCCCAATTTTTTATTATTGACGGTGTTGTTCCTTACCGGGGTTCTTTTTACCTCCTGTAATCGTGATGACGACCAGCCAACACCCGAGCCCGGCAAAGTAAATATGACGTTTACCAACAAGGTAGGCAGCCAGCCGCTTCAGTTCCGGAATACCTGGTATCAGAACGCCAATGGCGATTCGTTCAACGTAACGCTTTTTAACTACTACATCACCAACATCAGATTCAATCGTGCGGATGGCAGTAATTATGCAGAGCCGGAGAGCTACCGCCTGCTGGACCAGTATACCCGGCCGGCATCCATGGCCTTTACCATTGACAGCGTGGCAGACGGCACGTACAATTCGATTACGATGATGATTGGGGTAGACAGTACCCGCAATACGATGGGGGTGCAGGACGGCGATTTGAATCCGGTGCTCAACAACTTCTGGGGCTGGAATACCGGCTATATTTTCATGAAGTTTGAAGGCAACTCACCACAGGCTACGACTACCAGCGAAAAGCTGTTGATGCATACCGGCGGTTTTTCCGGAGCTTACAATGCGATCCGCACGACGACCTTGCCGTTGCCAACTCCGATTGTGATTGCGAAAGGAAAGACGTCTTCCGTAGCAGTGACGGCCGACATTGCCAAGCTATTTGCATCGCCCAATAAGATTGATTTTAGCCAGATGCAGACGATTCACATGCCTGGCCCAACCGCCAAAATGCTGGCAGATAACTATGCTACGATGCTAAGCGTTACTGCTTCCGGAAATTAATAACGTCCGAGGATTACACTTTAAAAGACGCCCTTTGCAGGGCGTCTTTTTCTATTCAGTCTGGCAGCTAAATTGACCTTACGCATGTGTTACTAAAAAGCTATCAAAAACTAAACGTTTTACGTAATAGGTATTCTGTTAGCGTGTAATACTCTTTTATTCGTTTTACCTGTACGTTTTTACTACTGGTATTTACTTCTTCCGGAAACGCACAGATGCGCCTGTATTATCCGCCGCTTACCGGACCGATTTAGACTACCCGTTCGCCGCTTTCGCTAGGCTGGTGTCCGGATCGGATTGATTCCTTGTATACTTTTCTGTCAGACAAGCATACCAAGGCATTCATTGTTCTCAAAGATGGCCGGATCGTCCTGGAAAAATACTTTGGTACGTTCACAGCCGATAGCATTCATATGTGGGCCTCGGCCGGTAAAACCCTGACGGCGTTTGTAGCCGGTATTGCACAACAGGAAGGACTGATCAATATCAACAACCCTAGTTCTGATTGTTTAAAGACCGGCTGGACATCCTACCCACCGGCGAGAGAAGCATTGATTACGGTGTGCCATCAGTTGACGATGACGACCGGTATTGACGATCGGGTTCCGGATCTGGACTGTCCCCTTCCCTCCTGCCTGACCTACCGGGCAGATGCCGGTACCCGGTGGTCGTACCACAATGCCCTGTACACATGGGTACAGCACGTGGTAGACTCAGCCGCCGGACGCTTTGGACGCTTTACCTAGCCGCAATACTTCAATGCCCGCCTGGCGGTCAAAACCGGCCGTACCGGAGTCTGGGTATCAACCAATGGGTTTAATAGTATTTTCTACTCCAAAGCCCGTTCAGCGGCTCGCTTCGGATTGTTATTATTGGGACGCGGCATCTGGGCCAACGATATGGTGCTGCGTGATACGGCCTATTTCAGCGCCATGACAAGGCCTTCGCAGATGCTGAACCCATCGTATGGCTACCTGAACTGGCTGAACGGACAAAGTACGTACCGGCTGCCCGGTTTGCAGACTGTTTATGCCGGTCCGTTGGTTCCGGCTGCGCCGCAGGATCTGTATGCCGCATTGGGAAAAGACGATCCGAAAATTTATGTTTCGCCGTCCCAGCGGCTGGTCGTGGTCCGGATGGGTGATGCGGCCGACTCGGCCCGGCTGGCGACCTCTGATTTTGACAATGCGTTGTGGATCCAACTAAATGCGGCGATGTGCAGTCCAGCCGGGGTTTCAACGCCAAACATTCCCCAATCACCGGCCAACTGGGTGCTGTATCCGCAACCGACGAGCGAGCAGCTGCATATTTCCGGTATTGCAACTGGTGTCAAAATGCTGTGGCTGCACGACTTGAATGGACGGGTTCTGAGCCGCATACCGGTTCAGAATCGCGAAGCCATTCTGGATACCCGGCTTCTTCCGGCCGGTCAGTATGTGCTGAGCGATGGCAAAGCCGGGCGGATATTCAGAAAACATTAAGAAAGTAAGCTATTAGAAATCATTATGAATTAGTTTTATAGCACCTCTTATACCTAAGAGCTGCTATTTTCATTTTAGACATAGGTAATTGATGCGCACCTCTCTATGGAATTCAAGGAGCCTTTGGCTGCTGCTGGTCTGCTGTCTATTCAGCTCTTGGGCGTACAGCCAAACCCGCGATTGGAGCACCATTCGCGAAACCGATACCCCTTATTTTTTAGGAGGCACTTACGCAGCCAAAGCACCGTTTCATTTAGGTACCAGTGGTCGGCTCATCCGGCGAATTCAGGTGGACAGCGTACGGCAACTAACCAATGAACGAAGACTTTATTTCCCGACGGTGCTTCGAAGCATTGACACGTCCGCACCTATATGGCCCGGAGATCCTTATGGAAGGCACAAGTCAGGGTGGCAAGGGCCATTTTGTCGTCAGTTAATAGATGGCACGGATGAGTTTTACAATTTCCGGAACGACATGATCCGGATTCGAACGCGTGCTGCAGTAGGTACAATCTGGACGCTGTTCAAGGATACTTCAGGCATCGAAATCCGGGCTACACTGACCGCTGTGGGTGCGGTCTCCCTCAACGGAATTACCGATAGCTTCCGCCAGATGACCCTACAGGCCTACCAGAATCAGCTACCAGTTGCTCATTTTCACAATGGACGCACATTGGAATGGACCAAACTGCAAGGCTGGGCCAAAACGCTCGACTGGTTTCCGTTCCCATACATGGATAGCCACTTCGGTCAGCCATTTTCCTGGCGTGCTGGCGTACCGGAGGATACGTCTACTTACGACCGGCTGGCAGATACACCCGATCTGTCCAAAGGCCGCACCCTGGCAGATCTGCAAGGGCTCTACAAACCCGGCACGATCCTCAGGATCTACACGGAGCGTGGCAGTTATGGTCATTACAAGGAGTTCTATCGATATGATCAGGATTCCGTCCTGAATATTCAGATTTCGGGACTGCGTGTGATTGTTCAGTTCTGGCGCAGCAGCTGCGAGTTTCAGTTGATGCCCCCTACCGGTCCGTCACGTCCTGGACCGTATTGGGTAACGACCCCATATCCCGGAACTTTTTACACCGACACCTTTAGTGCGGACTCTGGAAGAATAGCCAAACACAACTGGATTCTTCCGGATGCAGTGGACACCGGGGTCAGCGGAACGAGTTGGAATTATTTGCTGACGGATTCGCTTTGCGGTCGACCTCAGGTTTGCGCAGACCTGAATTTTCTGTACCAAGCCATAACTCCAGGACTGTATTGGGTAGGTAGATATCAAGGCAGCGTGAGTGACTATACGCAGACTGCAACGGGTTTGGGTCGTACTCGTTCTTATCACTATTCGGGGTCTTTTGACGGGCCTATTCGCTATTTGTACTCCCGGCTAGAATATCTGAGAACTGATTCCTGCACGTACGGCACCTATCTGGACGTACCTGCCCTTTCGATCAGCCAGGTCGGTCAAAACAATGGAATTACCCTCTACCCCAACCCGGCCAACGATTTTCTGCAACTCACGCTTCCGGAAGCAGCAGGAGTGGTAAACGTTGGGCTCGTCAATCTGCAGGGAACCGTCGTTGCGACCCAACCTGTTACCCAACCGACACTTTCAATGCCGGTTGGGCACCTACCGGTTGGAGTATACTTCGTCCGGTTTTCCGGAAAGAAACCTATTAAGCTCTGCAAGTTGATCATTGCCCATTAAAGGGAATGAATTTTATTTTTTACAACTATTTCCTATCTTGCCCGGTAGTATGAAAACACGTTTCCTGTTCGCAGGATTGCTGGCCGGGTTGCTGGGCTGCACTGCGCCCCGGATGCTGGTGGCAGAGAAGCCTACCGGCACCTTTTATCCGATCGACAGTACGGTTGGGCGCTCGGATCGGTTAACGACCCTGCTCAGGCCCTATAAAGCCGGTGTGGATACCCAGATGCAGGTACTTGTAGGCGCACTGGATGCACCACTCACCAAGGCACAACCCGAAAGCACCATGGGCAACCTGGTAGCCGATGCCCAACTCGAAGCCGCCCGGAAACTGGATCCCAAAGTAGTAGCGGCCGTGTCTAACTATGGAGGCCTTCGGTTGCCGATGATTCCGAAAGGAGCGGTTACGCGCGGAAAAATTTATGAACTGATGCCGTTTGACAATACGGTTTGCATTGTGGAAATCCCCGGCTCGGTGGTGCAGCAGTATTGCAACAGTATGGCAAAACGAAAAGGCTGGCCCGTTTCCGGAATCACCTTTACTATCAAAGACACCGCCGCGACCAACATTCTCATTGGCGGTCAGAAGCTGGACGGTGCACGGCTGTATAAATTTGCCCTCAACGATTACAATGCCCGTGGCGGCGATAACTGCGACTTTCTGATTCCGCTCAAAAAGCGCTACACAACAGTGTTTATCCGGGATGCCATTTTTGCGCAGCTGGCAGCGGCCCAGGCATCCGGAAAACCGTATCATCCTTATCTCGACGAACGCGTTCGGTATGCCGACTAGACGACATTTTATTACCCGTACGCTCCAGGCATCCGGCTTGGCATTGGGAGGAAGCTTTCCCTTAAGTGCACTGGCGGCTGCCGGGGGCACTAGGCTTACCATTCTGCACACCAACGACGTTCACAGCCGGCTGGAGCCATTTCCGATGGCCGAAGGCGAAAAATTTGCCGGCCAGGGTGGTGTGGTGGCACGGGCGGCGTTGATCGACCGGATCCGGAAAGAAGAATCCCAGGTACTCCTGCTCGACTGCGGCGATATTTTTCAGGGCACGCCGTATTTCAACCTGTATAAAGGCGAACCAGAGATCAAAGCCATGAGTTTGATGGGCTACGACGCAGCTACCATGGGCAATCATGATTTTGATGCCGGCGTGGAAGGCTTTGCAGCGCAGCTACCCCATGCCAACTTCCCGATTCTGTGCAGCAATTACGAGTTCAACCGCACGGCACTGGAAGGTAAAACGCAGCCGTATAAAATCTTCCAGAAGGGGCCTGTCAAAGTAGGTGTGTTTGGTCTGGGCATCCAGCTCAAAGGTTTGGTTCCGGACGATGCCTGTAAGGGAGTTGTTTATCTGGAGCCCACCCGGATGGCCCAGCAGATGGCCGATAAACTCCGCAAAACAGAGGGCTGTCATCTGGTAATCTGCCTGTCGCATCTGGGCTATGAGTACAACTTCCGGAAAGTCAGCGATCAGACACTGGCAAAAGAAACCGATGGGATCGATCTGATTCTGGGCGGCCATACCCATACCTTTCTGGATACCCCCACGATCCTGACCAACAAATCCGGAAAAGAGGTTTTGATCAATCAGGTGGGCTGGGCAGGCCTGCGATTGGGTCGGATAGATATTTATTTTGACAATAATACAGTCCGGAAAGGCACTACAGCGGCCCCCATCAAAATCGGGACATAAACAAGAGGCAGCACACTTTTTTTTTAGGTTTTCCGGTCACAATTTCGTGGCTTGTTAGCAGAGAGCCGTACTTTTTAAAAAAGTAGGGTGGGGATTAATACATACGGGCAGTTCCTCCGCAGGATCTCTGATTTTTACGAACTGTTTTAGTGTGCGGCCTGCATACCGGTACCTACTGGATTGCAGGCTTTGTCGGCCCTGTCAGCGTCTTATTAGAACCTTCCTTTTTTAGTATCTCCAATGCCTTCCCAAAAACAGCCCAAAGATTTGCCGTCGACGCCGTCGGCCGGGGCTGCCTGGCAGGCTTGTCTGACGCTGATCCGCGCGGCTATTGATGAGCGGGCGTTCACCACTTGGTTTGTGCCCATCAAAGCGGTTGCTTTACAGGGCTTCGAGCTGACGTTACAGGTTCCAACGGCCTTTTTCTATGAATGGCTGGAAGAAAACTATCTGGAACTGCTGACCAAAACGATCCGGAAAGTGCTGGGTCGGGAAGGCCGGCTGGAGTATCAGGTACAGGTCGTAAAGCCGACCAAGCAACAGGAAGGCAGCGAAGTTCATCTGTCGGCCACGCAAACTAAAAAGCCGTCTCCTAAAGGCAATTCAGTAGCCTATACCGAAGATTTCAAAAATCCGTTCAACCCGAATCCCTACGCAGCGCCCGGACTGAAACGCATTCAGATCGACGCGCAGTTGAATGCCGGCTATACGTTTGAAAGCTGTGTAGAAGGCGATTTTAACCGGGTGGCCCGCAGTGCAGGGATGGCGGTAGCTCAGAAACCCGGTCAGACGGCCTTCAACCCGATGGTGGTTTTTGGCCCTACAGGCTGTGGTAAAACCCACCTTGCACAGGCCATCGGCAATCAGGTCCGGGTGGCACATCCGTCCAAGACCGTTTTGTACGTATCGGCAGAGAAGTTTATTAACCAGTTTATGGAGCACTCCCGTACGGGTCGTGTAAATGACTTTGTACACTTCTACCAGCTGATTGATGTGCTCATCGTAGATGACATTCATTTTTTTGTACCGGCCCTGAAAACACAGAAGGTGTTCTTCAGCATCTTCAATCACCTGCATCAGAACGGTAAGCAGATTATCCTGACGTCGGATACGCCGCCCAACAATCTGGAAGGCGTGGAAGAACGGCTGTTATCCCGGTTTCGCTGGGCGCTGAATGCCGAGATGACGGCACCGGACCTGAACACCCGACAGGAGATTCTGCGACGGATGATGAAGCGCGACGGACTGGAAATTCCGCCGGAGGTGGTTGGGTATATCGCACACAATGTGCAGAGCAGCATCCGGGATCTGGAAGGCGCACTAATCTCACTGCTGGCACAGGCTACCCTCAATAAAAAAGATGTGGATCTGGACCTGACCCGGTCTGTGATCCGCAATTTTGTCAAAGCGCCTCCTACCGAAATTACCCTCGATCATATCCAGAAAGTAGCAGCCGTTTTCTTTGATTTGCCATACGAACGGATTTCGACCCGCACCCGGCAGCAGGATGCCGTACGGGCGCGGCAGGTGTCTATGTATCTGGCCAAGAGTTTTACGCCATACTCGCTTAAAGCGATTGGTGCTCATTTTGGCGGTTATGATCATACTACCGTATTGCACGCCCTGAAAGCAGTCGAAAATCTGATGGCGACCGATGACGAATTCCGGAAACAGATTCAGGAACTTAAAGTGCAGGTACAAGTATTCGAAGCGTAATCACAGAGCGAATATTCAGTTCTTCCAGAATACTTTGATTTCCGGATATTAAAAATCCCGTGCATATGATCTGCACGGGATTTTTAGTTGGCTTTCAAAACAAGCTTACCGGATCAGGGTAAAGTCACCTTTGTAGGTTTGTATTCCACCGTCTGGCAGCGTAGTCCGAAGAATGTACGTATACGTTCCGGAAGGCTGCGCCACTCCATTCAGGGAGCCATCCCAACCAGGCGCATTGGTGTTGCTGCTAAACATTTGCTCACCCCAGCGGTTGAAGATCCGGAACTCTACAATTCGTTGTGTGGTCAGATTGCCAGGATTAAAGTAATCGTTTACGTTATCTCCGTTAGGCGTAAAGGCCGTTGGAAGGAAGATCGTCGTGGACGGGTCTACCCGTACGATACCGGTATCCGAATCCTGGCAGCCATTGGTGTTGATCCCGGTCACCACATAGGTAGTGGTTGTTTTAGGACTTGCTACGACGGTAGGACCAACCAAACCATTCAGGCCCGATCCGGGTGTCCAGTAGTAGATATTGGCACCATTGGCATACAGGGGAACCGATTCGCCGTAGCGGATCGTGACATCTTTAGGAGTCAGTTGCACGTTGGCGCGCTCCTTCAGACGGACGGTTGCCTTAAAGGTATCGGTACAGACAGCTACTACTTTGGTACCGACGTAATTAAAGCCCAGCAAATAATAGTCGGTATTTTCTGTAGGACGGGCAATGACGCGGGCACAGGTGTCGCAGTCGAGTGTTGTGGCACGTGCAAACTCACTTCCCTGATACCATTTGTAGTAGGCACGTGGTGAGGCCTGGAGAATCGCAACATCACCCGGACAGATCAGACTGTCGGTTGGCGTTGTAAAGACGGTATCAACGGCAACGGTAATGTCAATCGAATCCCGCACGATGCAATTATTATAACCACGTGTCTGCACATAATACTTGATACTCTTCGGAATGTATCCGGTAGCCGCTTTTACATCTGAATCTACCAGATACAGGCCCGGTGTCCAAGTCACTTTAAATGGCTTGGAGTCCGGCCGGCAATACTGGAACCGGATATTCGGCCGGTTCTTGGAGAGCGTTGGTATTCCCGGAATCAGGCAGGTATTCTCATTGTTGCTGGCACGCTGTGCAACGGTATTGTTGGTCGTAGCACTGTACCGAATGTCGGTGGAAACGGCTCCGGCGGTCAGGCCGCTGTTGGTAAAGCAGAAGTCAACCAGCAGGTTCTGAGTCGTGTCCCAGTTGTACGGCTTTTTAAACGCAATGGTATTCCAGCCGGGAACCAATGCCGGCAGCAGCGTATCTGAATAGACTTCTACTGTGTTGGTGATAAACTGGCTACTGGTATAGAAGCTCAGAGGCGTACAGGAAAGCGCCAGTTTCACATTCCGCATCTCCGTTGCTGAAGGCGCGCTGGTGACAAAAAAGGATAACGAGCGAATGGTTCCGGTAGTCATTCCACCACCTTTCATTTCTTCTTTCAGGTAGATCATCTGCAAACGAGACGATGCATTTGCCGTCCGGAAGGGCGTCTGGGTGACGGCTCCGCCTGTAGATTCTACGCAGAAACCCACTCGGGCACTGTCAGGAGTCACACATTCTACGAGGGTATCCTGAATGGTACAGCTTACATTGGAGAAGTTTGGACGGCCGAAGATTTCGGCATCCAGATTGATAAATCCGGGGCGGCACAGTACGATTTCATCATCCGGAATGGTTTTAATCCGGTTAACGCGTACTGTGATCGTATCAACGTTTTTACAGAGGTACGGTGAACGAACGGCCGTTACCACATAAGCCGTCGTCGAATCCGGCCGGGCCTTGGGATTGGGGCAATCCGTACAGCTCAGGCTGCTCACCTTATCACCTCCCTCCAATACAGACCAGGAATACGTGGTAGCGGCCGGTGAGGTCACATTGATCTGATACGGGTTAGCTGTATCGCCCTGGCAGTAGTCACCATCGGGGCCGGCTTCGATCCCGGTAGGAACCCGGATCAGCACCGCTACATAGTTTTTCTGAACAATGATCTGACCACTCTGAGCACAACTGGTATCGGAAACAGTAAAGATCTTGGTGTAATCTCCTTCTGCACCGGCTTGGGGACGATAGGTAAATGTACCGGTAACATTCGTTCCGGAACCGGACAGGGAGAACGAACCAATTCTGGAACCGAGCGTGTCGTCTATGCTCAACAGGGCAGTAGGCGTCGTTGAAGAAGCATTCACCGTAAATTGGAGTTCATCGCCCGGACAGATAGTTACGATATTTCCTTGTGCACCCGATTGAATCAGGGTTCCACCTGTAATACTGATGGGTGGATCTGATATAACAGGCACATCACCGGTACATGGGAACACAACTGTTTGAACGTCCCGGTCTACATAACCTATTTCCTGACCTGTTAACCGGTCGTATTTAAACATCCGGAAAGCCAGTACAAATTTGCCCGCGGCTGGCGCGATAAACCGGACGGTTCCGGTTAGGGGGTCAATATAATAGGGGTAACTAGCAGGTGAGTTGACCGGATTCTGAAACGTATAAGGGGCTACGTAATTGATCGGAGCACCGGCGCCTCCTTTTGCAACCGTTGGAACAATTGCTATAGAATCTCCGTCATAGTCGATCGGTCCGTTCAGGAAGATAGAAGGTTTATTGACGCATAAGAACGGTGTTGGGTCAATTGTAAACTTGGGTGTACTACCCATCGGACGAGCCACGTTATTCAACTTACATGAAACATATAAGTCTTGGGAACCCGGATTCTGAAGGTTATTAACGCCTGCATTCCGCGCGTTTGAACTCCAGAAAAAAGTCCAGTCTTCGCACGCCTGAGGAAGACTTACGGTATCGATAAACCGATGCCGAATAATTCCTGGCTGTGCATTCGGACCATCCTGGTTGGGCAATCTACATGCGTTCAGATTCTTGGTATAAGTGCATAGCTGGTCAAACGTATCTATTCGGTTTTCAAGCTGCGCGTTCCGGTTGATATTCCCAACATAACAACCTGAAGGTGAATTGATTGTATAAGAAGTAGACCCTGTAGGTAGACTGGTACCCCCAGGCTCACATATCTTGTACACATCAATGGTTACCTGGTATGTAAAAATCGGTACACAGCGGTTATCACCCGGAACACTTCCGATATAGCGTACTGAAATATCGGCTGCTGATAAGTGACTTGCCTGTGCCGAAAACACAGATAAACAAAGCAACATCAAAGTACCCAGAACACCTTTAAAGGCGTTCTGGGTCTTTGTCCATAAAAGTTTATTCATGGGAGGTATGATTTAAAGTATTAGCGGATGAGTGTGAAAGAACCTTGCTGGTAATACGTCTTTCCGGAAGGCAGGAGCCCTTCGATAATAAAGACATACACACCCATCGGCTGAAACTCACCATTCAGTTTGCCATCCCATCCTTCTTCGATATTCGCTGTCTGGAACACCTGAGCCCCCCAGCGGTTGAAGATTCGGAACGATTTAAGCGTCATGCTTCCCAAACGGGCCGGCTTGTAATAACTGGCAGCGTCATTGGAAGGCGCAAAGGCATTCGGCATCTGAACCAGCGACTCAGTCATTACTTTGACATAGGTCGTATCCGAGGTTTTACAACCAAACTCTGTCGTACCGTAAGCGATGTACTCGGTGGTATAGGCCGGACGCGCTACCGGATTGGCGATGTTTGGATTGTCAAGGCCGGTTGCCGGATACCAGTTGTAATACAGTACGTTGCTGCCATTGGCCTGTGGATTAAACTGAAGGCTATCACCCGGATACAGATAAACGGTGTCCGGAAGCAGCAGAACCGCCTGTGGTTTTACCTGGATGAATACGCTGCCGCTGTCGATACAACCAATCGTATCCCGTGCAAACACGTTGTAGCGGATATTGGTGATCGGACGAACAACCGGATTGGCAATGGTTGGATCAGAAATATGGATCGCAGGCGTCCAGGAGAAACTGGCTACACCATTTCCGGAAAACCGCAGACGGGCAGAATCACCAGGACACAAGGTAGTGTCTCCTCCTACTGTAATAAAGTCAGCAGGCGTTACGGTGAACAGAACAGAATCTTCGGCACGGCAACCGGCAGAGGTCCGTACCACCAGTTTCAGGCGGGTGGTTTCCTGTGCAGAGAATACCGGATTTGGAATGCTGCTGTTCGACAGGAAGCCGCCGGGCGTCCACACATAGGTATAGCCGCTGTACAGAGGTTGTACGTTCGCATCTATATTGGCGGTATCACCGAAGCAAAGCGAACGGTCAGGTCCCAGATCAAACACCGGTGTCGGTTGGGCATCAATGACAAAGCTTTTCAGGCTGTCCGGGCAACCCGGATACGAAGCTTTGATTGTATAAGATACCGGTCCTACTGTTGTAGGGGTAATCGAGGTCGTTACGTCGTTTGGATTGGAAATAGCTGAGCTCACCGGAGTCCAGGTGTACGTATAGCGGGTATCTCCGGTACCGGGAACGCTTACCGTGTTTCCGAGACAGATTGCAGTATCCCGTTTGTCTATATTAAATCCTTGCAGCGTATATACGATAATAGTATCCTTAACGGCACAACGGTTGAGGCCTCCGGGGGTGACGGTAACAACATATTGCGTTTGCAGCGCTTTAGGAGAAGCCACAGGTGCCCGTGAGGTGTCACTGGAAAGGCCGGTAGCAGGGGTCCAGCGAATGGTATAGTTGGTTCCGACTTTAGGCACCAGATTCAGATCCAGGATGACAGAACTGTTTACACAGGTCGTCCGATCCGGCCCCAGATTAAATTGAGGCGCTTCCGGAACGGTAATCGTAACGGTATCCCGGTTCTTACCACATACGGATTGCAGGTTACTTACGACTACATAAGACGTAGTCTTGCTTGGCCAGGCCCGTACAATTTTACAGGTATCGCAGCTTAAGCTGGCTACGCCGCGAGGATCGCCACCCGGTATGGCAGACCATAAAAACTTACTTCCGCCAAACACCTGCAGACTTACGGTGTCTCCTTGGCAAATCGAAGTATCTTTCAGGATATTGGTAGTGGTGTAAACGTAAATCGGCAAACTGAACGATTGGAAAATTGGTGTGCCCGGAGGACGGCATACGGTATCACGTGCCTGAATGATGATGTTGTGAAAACCGGTATCCAATGGACCAGGCGTCCAGGTAAAACAAGCCCGTACGGAGTCGGTATAAGCACCAGTGTAGCCCAGTGGTGAAACGGGGTTATTTGGGAATACAGTAGAGCTGTTATCAGTTACTTCCAGCGCGGCGTTGGTGTTGTCTGCAATAATATTAAAGCAGAAGCTGATCGGCTGACCGCTGCAACCTTCAATCCGGCCGTTGTTCGACTGGCCACCCACGATGGTGGTGGGTGCACTGGCTTGGGGCTGCCGGCTGGTACCCGGGAGGGAGATAATCTGAATATCCCGCATACTGGTGCCGCGCAACTGCCCGTTTTGATATTCCCGCACCAGAATCGCCAGGTTAGCGACCTGACTCTGAGTGGTTGCAAACGAAATCTGACCGGTCTGAGAGTTTAAGTTAAACCCATTCGTACCCGTACCACTAGCCTGTACGAAAAACGGGCGGGTTGTAATGTTTAAGGAGGGATCGGTAAAAGGCAGATTGGTTCCGGTGCAGTTAGGACCATCGGTACGAGGCTGAATTACCTGATAGGTCAGGGAATCTCCGTCCGGATCTACCGCACCCATATTATAGGTAAAAGGCTGACCGTTATTTACATACGGCACCGGCTTTACGGTAAAGCAAGGACTGGAATTTCCAGGCGCCTCTCCGGTACCGTTTTCACTGTACAGCGTAGCCTCCAGGTATAGGTTGCCCCCCTGGATGTTGCCTACAGATCCGTTCCGGGCACTTTCAAACGTTGAAAAACGCCAGAAATTACACGTACTGGGTAACGTCACCGTACCCGTATACCAGAACTCCTGATAGCCGGGCAACGGAGAACCAGCCTGTGTACACGTCGTAGGAAACGCCGGACAGCCTGTAATTACCTGTCCACCACCCGGTACTCCCCCCCCGCAAAACGTAGTTGGCAGGGTACCGGTCAGTTTATTAAGCGTTACGTTTCCGGAAAACGTGTTACAGGTGTTGTTGTAACACACGTTAAAGGACGCCGGCTCGTTGATACCCGAACAATCTCGGTAAAACTTTACCAAGACTTCATAGGTGCTGCCGCTGATCCAGCGATACAGCAACTCGCCGCCCGCGGCGTGGGACGCCCGTGCAGTCTCAGGCCGAAGGATGCCTAACATGGCAACAAGGGCAAACAAGAGGGAAAATAAAGACTTTCTCATCAGAATAGAACAGAAAAGAGGTTACAAAGGGCTGAAAAGAGGCACTCTGTACGTCCTGCAAAATACGTTATTTTAACGTTAAACAGAAATGCGTCTCTAAGGATATAAAGACGCTCCATCTGTCAAAAGGGTTGGGAGCTTTTCCGGAAAGAACGCTGTTTTTCCCAAAATTTCTTCTAAAGACTCCATTTTTCAGCTACGGCCTGGGCAATACCGGCTACATCCAAGCTATTCATACATTTAAAATGACCTTTCGGGCAATGACTGTACCCAATTTTACTGCATGGATGGCAGGACAAGTCCTTGCGCTCTACAATCACAGACTGCGGGGCCACCCGCTCCTGATGATTATTAAACCCATAATACGGGAACATGCCAAATTCGGGCGCAGTATTTCCCCACAGGCTTATAATCGGTTTCCGGAAAGCAGCAGCAATATGCATTAAACCGGTATCATTGGTTACCACCACCCGACTGCGGCGTACCAAATCGGCAGATTCGTTGAGGGAGAACTTTCCACAGGCATTGTAAATCTTCCCCGGATGGGTCGCGGTAATGATCTCGGCCAGTTCCCGGTCTTCTTTGCCTCCTAATAATACAACCGGATACGGCAGCAAATGGCACAAGGCCATCCATTGATGCGCCGGAAATTTTTTGGTTTCGTATGAGCCGCCAATCACACAGCCCACAAATCCGGCCCAGTGTCCGAATGGCAAATCGTCCTGCCGGGTTTTTTCTTTTTCCGGAATCACATAGTCCAGCCCCTGCCCGTCGTTTCGGATGCCCAACGGTTTCAGGGTTTCGAAGTACCGCTCCACAATACTTTTATCCGGCAGCAGGTTAATACGCAGATTGGTCAGCAGCCATTTTTCGATATTCAGTTTCGGAAAGGAATAGGTTTTGGATACGTTCAGCGCCCGCTTTACCTGTAGGCTGCGCAGGTTGTGATGCAGATCAGCTACATAGTCATACTTTTCTTCCACCAATGCCGGAAGAATTTCTTTAACTTCTTTCTCAAACGTATGAATCCGGTCGATGTTGGGATTGGCACTGAGCACCGGCCGGAACGCTTCTTTGGTCAGCACATGAATCTCGGCATCAGGCAGCTGCTGACGCACACACCGGTATAAAGGTGTTGTCAATACAATATCACCAATCGAAGAGAACCGAAGAAACAGAATTTTCACAGACTTCAAAGATGCAGCGATTTCGGGCAATCTTCTGCATCGGCCGCCTTCGTTGAAGCAACACACACCAGGCCGCCCTCCTGGCCATCCAAACAGACCTACCTCAAAATGGGTGCGGAAGGGTTTTCAACACCGGACAGGTAGGTGATCTCACACCACAGCCGTGCATCTCCCAACGAACCCAGCACGGGTCGCGCCTGCTGACTCACCGCAACCACAGCCCGGGCATACGCTTTCGTACGGGGTAAGGAGCCCAGCACTTTTGCATAGATGACCCGCCCGTTGACCGGATTGCGCACCCGCAACCAACTGCCACGGGCGGCTGTTGGATGCAGCGCATAATATATACCTGGTGGTGCAGCCGATGAAAAGAATGCAACCGGTCCGGTCTGCTGGAGCAAGGAACTGATACCCGATTGCTGATTTTCGAAACGCCTGGCTGCGGTTTCGGCATCCGTCCAGGCACTATCGGGCTTTTCCCGCCGAACGGAATCGATTCCTGTTCCGGAATCAGTTGCTGCCTCCGGAGCACGCAGATATCCCAACAACAGTATCTGCCCTCGTTCACAACCGGATGGTCCGGCAGTTTGCAGCGAACCAGGGATCCTCCCCAGCAGTTCCGGAAGCCGGTACCGGTCTTCCATACCCGTACACCGGAAATAAACAGGGATTCCATTTGCAGCAGTCGCTCCTACCAGTTGCCTTCTCAGTGGAATCTCCACACCAGCAGGCAGCCCGGTCTGTGACGAATCAGCAGCGGTATACACCGGCCGCAGTTCCGACATTGGCACCCCATACTGCCGGGCCAGCTGCGGAAGCGTTTCAATGGGTTGCACCGAATGCAGAATCACCAGCTGATCCCGGCGCAGCGCGGCAAATACGCTGTCCTGCGCCCGGCTGATGAATGGACACAGCGCCAGCAAAATGAAAAGCGTTTTCAATGCGCAAAAGAATTTTTTAGGATCGTTCCGGAAAGTATCGGGCATACGCGTTCGGCTTCCTAGCCACGCAACCGAAGCCGAAGGTGGCGAGGCAAATAATTGTTGATCCGGCCCTTTACGGCTTTCATCCAGCCCAGCGGCCGGCCTTCGTACGTAGCCAGCAACCATCCCTGTTGGGGCGGATCGATGCCCGGATCTTCACAGCGCAGGTACCGGTGAGCCGCCTCCAGCGAAAGTGCTACCGCCGGCACTGATGGGTTCAGATCAACAGCTGCAGCAAGCGCATGATCCGGAATCCATTCTTTGGCCCCTGGCATGCCCACTTCTATACCGGCCCGCCGCAGATACACCACATGTTTGAGTTGCTGCCAGTCGGCTTCCAGAAACGCCGGAAGCGCCCGTGCATTCTTTCCATCCGGAATGCACACCCAATCGCTTCCGGAAAGCAGATGAGACGCTTTGTTCCAGAGCGTTGCATCATGTGCTGAAGAAGACTTTTTTCCTTTCCGGGCAGGTTCTGTTGGGGTAACAGGTTTCCGGAAGGCAGCCAGGAAAAATCCTTCTCCCCGGACCTGATCCGGATAGCACCGGAAACCCAAGACACCACCGGTAGTCTGGACCGGTACGGCTCCCCAGGAGGTTTCCGGAGTCAGTAGTACGGGTTCGGCACCGGTTTCTGTACAAAAGGAATCGACCACGGCTTCATCTTCTTCAAAACTATACGAACAGGTCGCGTAGATCACGATGCCGCCGGGCTTTAGCGCAGGCCAGGCATCATGCAGAATCCGCTGCTGGCGTTGTGCACACAACTGCACGGCTTCCGGACTCCATTCAGTCATTGCATCCGGATCTTTCCGGAACAATCCTGAACCGCTGCACGGCGCATCGATCACCAGACAATCAAAAAACTGCGGTAAACGGGCAAAGGCCGTTGGATCGTTGCTGCTGACCCAATGGTTGGCGTATCCCCAACGGGTTGCATTCTCCGTCAGGATACCGGCACGAGTCCGGATCACTTCGTTGCTCACCAACAGACTATCGGGAGGCAGCAATGCGGCCAGGTGCGTGGACTTGCCACCTGGTGCGGCACACAGATCGAGCACACGCAGACCCGCTTTTTGAGGAAAGAGCGCATCAAAGGCCCAGCCGGCCAGCATCGAAGACGCTTCCTGAACGTAATACGCACCGGCATGCCACAACGGATCCAGCGCGAAAACAGGCCGCTGCGGCAGATAACGCCCCTGAGGTTCCCAGGGAATCACAGGAACATCCGGAAACAATCCGGCCCCTCTGAGCGGATGCAACCGTACGGATACGGGCGGCACTACCTCGTGGGCCTTCCGGAACGAATCCTCGTCGAAGCCCGGCAATCCATCAATGCTTTGCAAAAATCCGTCGGGCCACTTATTCATGATGGGCATCCTCCAGAATTGCCTGCCACTCCGGACCAAACTGAAACGAATTGCCGCAATACAGGCGCAAATACAGCGCCAGCTCTTCGGCATGCCAGCTGTAGACGCCGCGGCCAAAATAAATGCGCTCGCCTCCGTACTCAAAAAACAGGTTGCCGGTAGTCAGCAACGCTTTCCGCAGCTGTGGACTGTGGGCTTCGCACAACAAATCGGAAGGGCGGCACTGGGCGGGCGATTCATCCGACTTGGGGAGCAGATACCGTAAGGGACCCATGTGCGTCCGGGAAAAAGCCCGTACCGATCTGGAGAAGCAGGTGGAACGGATCAGGGTAATATGTGTGGGATCAATGAAAATGACTTCCTGAGAAGTTGCGCGGTGAGCGACCCGGATCAACACTAGCGCCGTGAGGATAGCCAACGCTCCCAGCAGCGCCAGAAACAGCCCGGTACTCAGTACCTGCCGGCGGCCCACTAGTCCGGCCCAAAGGCCCAGCAGTACGGTCAGCTCCAGTCCGGCTATAAAACGGGTCCGGCGGTCGGTTGGCGGATGCAGTACAATCTGCAAATGCTCCTGTCCCCAATGAAAAACAAGTCCTTTTTTCATACAGGCAACGAGTCCGGTTCCGGAAGGTATGGAATCGGGATGCCGGCCGTTGTCAGGGTACAGTCAAAGACGGTTTCAAACGCAGCTTTGAGATGCTTTTTGACGTCTTCTGCATCAGGCGCAACCCCCAGCTCCCGCTCCATCGACGTGACGCCTTTATCTACAATTCCGCAGGGCACAATGGCATCAAAATAGGTCATGTCGGTAGTGATGTTCAGCGCCCAGCCATGGAGCGTAATCCAGCGACTGCACCGCACGCCCATCGCACATATTTTGCGGGCTTTCTGCGGATCGCCGGCATCGATCCACACACCAGTCGCTTCCGGAAGCCGCTCCCCGACCAGGCCGTAAGCAGCAATGGTCCGGATAATAACTTCTTCCAGCGAACGCATGTACCGGCCTAAGTCGGTGAAGAATTTTTCCAGATCCAGCACCGGGTATCCAACCAGCTGTCCCGGTCCGTGGTAGGTAATATCGCCGCCCCGGTTGGTTTTGCAGAATGTAGCGTCCAGTTGCCGCAGGCGCTCGCTGTTGGCCAGCAGATGTTCCGGTTTGCCACTTTTGCCCAGTGTATAGACATGAGGATGTTCACACAACAGCAGGCTGTGAAAAGTAGGCCGTTCGTGCGGGGGCTGCTCGTGGTGCGCCCCTTTAAGAGCCAGATTCTCCTGCATCAGCCGCTCCTGATAATCCCAGGCGGGCTGGTAGGCTATGCGGCCCAGATCCTGAAAGAAAACTTTCTGTTTCAATTCTTGTTTCAATAGTGTGCAAATTACAACAGATGGTATGGCAACGGTGGCCTGACCTTTTAGTTGACTTTACTTCTTAGGTGACTTTACGTCTGAGTTAACAGCACTCCCCATTACATTTGAAACTCTCAATGCGTACGACCCGTTCCATGTTGGAATTCATGAAGAAAAAAATTTTGATTCCCTCCCTGCTTGTAGTGGGGCTCGGTGGCTTTCTGGCCTTTCGAAGTGCCAGTACGGAAGGCAAAACCATTCCGGAAACCCGCCGGCAACTGATTCTCAACACCATCATGAAAGCCCTGAATGAAGGGCATTATGCTCCCCGCGACCTGAACGATTCGTTTTCGGTACGGGTATGGAGTCGTTATCTGGAGCAGCTCGATTATGGCAAGCAGTATTTTACAGCTTCCGAAATCAATTCCCTTAAAACGTATCAGTACCAGCTGGATGATGCGCTTAAAAGCGGAGACACCAAATTCTTTGATGCTGCAGATGCCTTTTTTGTCAAAAGTATCGACCGCGCCGAAGGGTATGCGAAAGACGCGCTGAAAGCGCCGTTCAGCTTCGTAGCCGCCGATAGCATTATGCTTTCCGGTGATAAGATTGCCTATGCTGCCAATGATGCTGCCTTGCAGGACCGCTGGCGCAAAGCCATGAAGTATCGGGTGCTGCTGAAGTACGTAGAACTGAAAGATGCACAAACCAAGGACAGCACCGGTGCTAAAAAGAAAACCGATGCAGAACTGGAAGCCGACGCACGGACTTCAGTGGGCAAGAACCAAACCGCTTTTTTCCGGCGGATGCACAAGCTGGACGAGGCACAACGCTTTGCCATCTATGTCAATGCTGTTACCGGTTCAGAAGATCCGCACACCGATTATTTTCCGCCTAAGGACAAGCAGCGGTTTGATGAAGCGATGGCCGGCTCGTTTTCCGGAATCGGCGCACAGCTGAAAGAGGAAGACGGTAAAATCCAGATCGTTTCCATCATCGCCGGCAGCCCGTCCTGGAAACAAGGCGAACTGAAAGCGAATGATGAAATTTTGAAGATCGGTCAGGGCACTGCCGAACCGGAAGATGTGCAAGGCTGGGACATCGACGATGTGGTTGGTAAAATCCGTGGCAAGAAAGGCACTGAAGTCCGCCTGACGATCCGCCGGCAGGATGGGTCCCAGAAAGTTATTCCGATTATCCGCGGCGATGTACTAATGGAAGAAACCTTTGCTAAGTCTGCGCTGATCCAAGGCAAGAATGGTCCGATCGGCTATATCACGCTTCCGGAATTTTATGCCGACTTTACGACCCGGAATGGCCGCCACTGCGCCCCGGATGTAGCCATTGAAATTGAAAAACTGAAGCAGGCCGGTGCCAAGAGCATCATCTTTGATCTGCGCAACAATGGCGGTGGTTCGCTAAGTGATGTCGTCGACATTGCTGGGTTCTTTATCGACAAAGGCCCTGTGGTTCAGGTAAAAAGTGCCCAGGCCGCTCCGATGACGCTCAGCGACGATGCTCCGGGAACGTTGTTCGATGGTCCACTGATTGTGATGATCAACAATGGTAGTGCTTCGGCTTCTGAAATTTTTGCAGCAGCTATTCAGGATTACCACCGCGGTTTGATTGTTGGTACCAACTCCTTTGGTAAAGGCACCGTGCAGAAGCTGGTGAATCTGGAAGAAGTACTCGACCCGATTACCCGTATGAAACTCAGTGCTTCCGGCGAACAGCCTATGGGCGCTTTGAAACTGACGATGCAGAAGTTTTACCGGGTCAACGGTGGCTCTACCCAGTTGCGGGGTGTAGCACCGGATATCGTACTGCCGGATGCCTATGAGCTATTGGACGAAATCGGAGAGCGGAAAGACAAATCAGCGCTTCAGTGGGATCAGATCACACCTCTGTCGATCAGTGCTGCCAACAGCGTCAGCGGCGTATCTACACTGGCGGCCCGCAGCAAAGCCCGGCTGGCTTCCAACGAAGCCTTCCGGATTATTGAATCCAGCGCGCTGAAAATGAAAGCCCGTGAAGATGGTAAGGCCCAACCACTGAATGAGAAAGTCTACCGTCAGGAAGTTGCGGAAGCCAATGCCTTAAACAAGCGGCTGGAAGAAATTGAGAAGGCCGGTACGCCGATCAGCGTGGCTTCACTCAAAGCCGACGATGCACAGGTAAACCGCGACAGCACCACTGTCAAGAAAAACCAGGACTGGCTCAAAAACATGAAAAAGGATGTGTATCTGAGCGAAACCGTTCAGATCATGAATGACCTTGCAGGTACGTCCCTGACCGGTAGCCGGTAATGACAGAAGACCCGAACTTTTCCGGAACGGCAGCTTTGAAAGCTGCCGTTCTTTTTTTGGTGCAGGCAACCCACTTCCAGACCCGCCGGAGAAGTACCTTCGCCGGCGGCGAACCCGGTATTCATGAGATTTTTCCTTTGGCTTCTGCTTTTCACTGGCGGTGCGGGCTTACAAACCGCACTGGCACAGGCCGTACCGGATACGCTGGTCAACCGTCCGCTGCCAGACTCGCTTCGCGACCGGGTACGCGCCGATGCGCAACGTTCCGGAGAATTAACCATTCCTGCGGATACGTTCTCAACCGCCCGCACCGTCCTGAATCAACACACCCCTAAGAGAGCTGCGCTGTATTCAGCCCTGCTACCGGGTGCCGGTCAGTATTACAACCGGCAGTACTGGAAAATACCGATCATTTATGCCGGTATGGGCACTTCTTTTTACTTCCTGATTTCCAATACCAACGACTACCGAAAGTACCGGACAGCGTATCTGGCATCGCTCGATCCGTTGGGATCGGATAATCCGCTTACCAGAACGTATACCTCCGCACAGCTAAAAACCCTTCAGGATGCCTACCGGCAAAATCTGGATATGACGGTGCTGTTTACGACGCTGGGCTTTACGTTGCAGGTAATGGATGCCCTGGTATTCGCGCATCTGAAAAACTTTGACGTCTCGCGCGACCTTTCTATCAGAGTCCGGCCGGCACTTACACCGGTAGGTCCCGGTATTGCATTGGCAATCCGGTTTTAAGGGCTTCCGGAACCCTTACCTTTGCGACCATTGTATGTTGCGGCAAAATACTCCTCTGGAAGACAGTTACCTTCATAAAGGCCTTCGGAAAAAGCTGGTAGACGGCGTTCGGGAGAAAGGCATTACGGATGAAAAAGTACTGGCTGCGTTGCTTCAATTGCCCCGCCATTACTTTCTGGAACCTGCCTTTGAGCGGCGTGCCTATGAAGATCATGCGTTTCCGATCGGAGCCGGCCAAACCATTTCACAACCCTATACCGTAGCCTTCCAGACCCAGTTACTCGACGTCCGGAAATTTGATAAGGTATTAGAGATCGGCACCGGCAGCGGCTATCAGAGCTGCGTACTGGCAGCGCTCGGGGCAATGGTTTTCACCATCGAACGGCAACGCGAACTTTATAACCGTCTGGAGGCGTTTCCATTACTCAAAACGTATCCCAACATCAAGCGTTTTCTGGGAGACGGCTATGAAGGGCTGCCTACCTACGGGCCGTTCGACCGTTGCATTGTAACGGCTGCTGCGCCTTTTATTCCGGAAAAACTGGTGGCCCAGCTCAAACCGGGTGGCATTCTGGTGATTCCGGTAGGTGACGAAGGCGGACAGAAAATGATGCGGCTGCGCAAAGAAGCCGACGGAAGCCTCCAGGAAGAACGCTTTGGCGATTTTTCCTTCGTGCCGATGCTGACCGGCAAAACCGACCGGTAATACCATTAGGCGTTCAGTAGTAACTGAACCTTGCCCTGACTAGGAGGATGGAGGTATAGAATCGTCTTTCCGGATGGCTTTGAGGTTTCGCTGAATGCCTTTCCATTTAGCCCGGCTGATGGGCGAATCGCGGAAGGTTTTCCGGAATTGGTCTTCCGTGAGCTGTTCCCATTCAGAAGTCGACAAACTGAGGATTTCCGGAACCGGCAAAAACTCGGACTGGCGGTGCGGACTTGAAAACCGGTTCCAGGGGCAGACTTCCTGACAGACATCGCAACCAAACATCCAGTCGTCATTCCGGTGCTCAAATCCGGTAGGCATGGCCGCTTCTTTCAGTTCGATGGTGAGATAGGAAATGCATTTGCGCGCGTCTACCACCGCAGGCGACACAATTGCACCGGTCGGACAAGCGTCGATGCAGCGCGTACAGGTGCCGCAATGGTCGGTCTGGAACGGTGCATCTTCCGGAAGCTCCAGATCGGTGATCAGCGTGGCAATAAAAAAATAGGAACCTTTTTTAGGATGAATGAGGTTGCCGTTTTTGGCCACCCACCCCAGCCCACTGCGCACCGCCCAGGACCGCTCCAGCACCGGCGCCGAATCCACAAAGCCGCGTCCGGTAATGTCTCCGATTTCAGCACGCATCTGGTCCAGCAGGATGTTTAGCCGTTCCCGGATCACCTCATGGTAATCTTTTCCCCAGGCATACCGCGCAATTTTGGGTGCCTGTTCCGGAAGGGTTTCTGCCGGAAAATAATTCATCAGAAAGGTGATCACCGACTTGGCACCGGGCACCAGTTTACGGGGATCTACGCGGAGGTCGAAATGCCGCTCCAGATAGTTCATGGTGCCGCCATAACCGCTGTGCAGCCAGTCTTCCAGCCGATGGGCATCGTCCTCGAGCATCACCGCTTTGGCAATCCGGCATTCGTCGAACCCCAGTGCAGCTGCACGGGCTTTAATCCAGGAAGCCGTAGCATCAGGCGTTCTCACAATTAGATCTTTTTAACGGTTGCAGACGGCAACTCAGCCATCGCTGCCAGAAAGGCGGGTTCCAAAGAAGGCCGGATGCCTGCTACCAGTGTACAAAACAACTGCATCTCCTGTTGGAGCATCGTTGCACCCTGCATCCGGAGTACCCGCAACACCTCACTTACCAGTCCGTAATCGCATACAATCTCGTACGAGGTTTCCATCCACCGGGTCGTTGGTTCGCCTTTGGCCAAGGCATCGGCAACAGCAGTGCGATAGGCATGAATCAATCCCGGCACGCCGAGGAGGGTTCCACCGAAGTACCGGACGACAATTGCAGCGGTATAATCCAGTCGGGCACTGTCAATAGCTCCCAGCATGGGCCGACCAGCACTTCCGGAAGGCTCGCCATCGTCAGAAGCCCGAAAATCGTCGCCGATGCGGTAGGCCAGACAATGATGCACAGCCTTGGGATGTTCCTTTCGTTTTTCGGCCAGCGTCTGTTTAGCTTCTGCTACAGTGCGTACCGGAAAGGCAAACCCCAGGAACCGGCTGCCGCGGTCGCGAAATTCGGCTTCTACCGGTGTGGTCAGGGTTTGATAGCTTTCAGCAGGCATAGGCAATTAAAGTTCCGGAAAAAAGGCTTTGAACGCGATGAGTCCGATCGCCAGCACCGACAGGCCGATTCCCAGCCAGCGACGGCCATCAGCAGGCTCTCTGAACAGCAACCGGGCAGCCAGCACACTGCTCACTACAATCGCAATGTTGGTAACAGGTACTGCCACAGAAGGTTGAAACGGCCCGGTGGCCAACAGGCGAACCAGCAGGTAAATGGAGAAGTAATTCGGAATGCCCAGCAAAATGCCACCCAGTATATTTTTTCCGATCAGCCGGGACTGTCCCTGGATCAGGCGATACACCAACAACAGAGAACCCAGCAGCGCCGCCGAGAAGAAGATGTGAATCGTGGCGACCGGTTGCAGATCGGGGCGGGTTTCCAGATAGGTTCGCGACAACAGCGTAACCAACGTATCCAATCCGCCACTGCCGAGGAATAATAGTGCAATGCCCCAACCAAAGGCAAGCGGTTTCTGAGATTCATTTCCGGAAGGGCTGGTCACCAGCGCCACCGCTGGCAATGCCAGCAGCACACCCAGAATTTGAGTCCAGTGCGCCGTTTCACCGGGTAAAAACAGCAGTGCGTACGTCACCGGGATCACAAGCGAAAGCTTATTGGCAATTGTCATGGATGTAATGCCGTACCGCCGGACGCACCAAGCCATCAGATTGGACACGCCAATGAATCCGATTCCCAACAGCATTGCCCACCGGGCCCAGGGCTGTGTCAGAGTTGCTGCCGATACCGGAAACTGCCCTTGTGTGAGGCTTCCGGTTGCGACACAGATCCAGTAGTTAATCACGATGGCCACAAATGCATCGATCCCCAGCCACTTAAACATCCGGAACGCGACCGATACGTAGGTATTCAGCAGTACGACCAGCAGTAACAGCAGCATTGCGGTGTCAGAGGATCGGTTTAAAGAAATGCACCTGCCGGAAAAGCCAGCGGTGAGGTACGCGGCAGGTACACCGAGAGCGAATCGTCGCCCAGTTGGCTGTCCAATACTTTCCGGGCGCCCAGCACCTGTGGTGCGGCAATGCCGTGTCCGAAGCAATGCGGTGAGTGAAACACGCGCATCTCATCCCACAACCCGCAACCGATAAAGGAGCGAAGCACGGCGGCTCCGCCTTCTACGATCAAGGACTGTTTGCCTGCTTCAAAAAGTCGTTGCACCAGTGCGGTCAGCGCATCGTCTCCGGTTGGAATCCGGACGCGCCGGTGCGTGGCCAACTGCGAGTCTTCTTTGGTGTTGACCTGCCAGGTTTCGGCAGCACCATTAAAAATGTTGAGTGTTTCCGGAAGCGCCAGATTGGAATCCAGTACCAGCCGGAGCGGTTGAGGTCCTTGCCATAGCCGGGCCGTCAGCTGTGGATCATCTGCCAGTGCGGTTGCCTTTCCTACTAAAATCGAAGCTTCTTCGGTTCGCCAGCGATGCACCAACTGCTGCGCCAGTGGCCCACTAATCATCGTCCGTGTTTTATCAGACGGAGCGATAAATCCATCGGCCGTTTGGGCCCACTTCAGGATGATGTACGGACGTTGCTGTTCCCAGAACGTAAAGAACCGGCGATTGAGCCAGCGGCCTTCGGCTTCCAGCAGTCCTTTTTCGACCGGGATGCCGGCCAGCCGCAGCAGCTGATAGCCTTTTCCGGAAACAGCTTCAAACGGATCATCGTTGCAAACCACCACCCGTCCTACTTCTTCGCGTACCAGCCGGGCCGCACAGGGAGGCTGTTTTCCGTGGTGTGCACAGGGTTCCAGATTAACGTATAAGGTGCTTTCGCGGATGAGATGCCGGTCGGCGTCCCGGACGGCATTGAGGCAGGCCGCTTCGGCATGCAGATCACCGTAACGGGCGTGGTAGCCCTCGGCCAGAATGCGGTCTTCGTGTACCAGTACCGCACCCACCATCGGATTGGGCGCTACCGCACCTTTCCCTAACTGCGCCAGTTGCAGGCACCGTTGCATCCACATCTCCGATCCGGTTGGCATAAGCGGCGCGAAGATAACCCCTTCGGCAGTTGTAACTAGCCCGTTGATGGGCCAATCAGACCTGGGAATTTTCCGGAATGGATCGGAGGAATACCGAACAGCCGCCCGACCTTCGCCCGGACAGATTCCGGCTTTTTCCCCGGAATTGCTGTTCACATCCGTATTCGCGTTATGTCCACGTACCAGACCTTTTTTCAGGAGATGCGCAGTCGCCTGCAACCGATGTACGAAGCCGACGAAGCCATTGCCATTGCCAAGCTGTTTCTGACGTCTGCCACCGGTTTCTCCTACACACAGGCACTAACGGCCGACCGACCGATTCCACCGGTGACGGCCCAGATGATTACCGAAAGCATCGAGCAGCTGGCGGGCGGGCGACCGGTTCAATATGTACTGGGCCGGACTACTTTTTGCGGCCATTCGTTTCGCTGCGACGAGCGGGCGCTGATTCCGCGTCCGGAAACCGAAGAGCTGGTGCAGTGGATCTTGGAAGAGACTTCCGGAACCGACGGTCTTCAGATTCTGGATGTAGGGACCGGTACCGGATGTATTGCGATCAGTCTGGCCCTGGCGCTACCCACCGCACAGGTGACGGCACTGGACATCTCTCCCGGCGCGCTGGCCCTGGCGCGAAACAACGCCGAAAGCCTGGGTGCCCGTATGCAGTTCAGACAAGGGGATTTTTTGTCTCCTCCGGAAACGCTGTTTCCGGAACACCGGTTTGATATTATTGTCTCCAACCCACCCTATATCCCACAGCAGGAAGCAGAAACGATGCATCGGAACGTACGCGACTACGAACCGGCACAGGCACTATTTGTACCTGATGCGGATGCCTTGCTTTTTTACCGGCAGCTGGCTGAAGCAGGACCGTCGTTGTTGACTCCGACCGGACAGATGTACTGTGAAACCCATCGGGACTTTGCAGACGCAACAGCTGACCTGTTCCGGACGTATGGATTCCGGGAGGTTGCGCTCCGGAACGACCTGTTTGGGGCGCCGCGGATGGTCCGGGCAGCTCGATGAGGAGGCCGGCTTTTTCTTAAAGGTTTCTAAAATCAGCTACTACACGTACTTTCCGGAAGCCTAAGCCCGTTTCGCCTAAAATATTTGCTCTTCATGTCTTGGATTAAAACCAACCTGTATTTTAAGATCGGTGCGATTGTCTTCATCGCGCTGTTACTGCTGATTCCGACTGCAATGATTCAATCGCTCATTCAGGAGCGGGAGAATTACCAGTCGGACGCGGTGCATGAAGTGTCTTCCAAATGGGGCGAGGAACAAACCATTACCGGCCCGATTCTGGAGATTCCGTACAAGCGATACGTACGCGAAACATCCGGAAACGACACCACCCAGCGGATTGTAGAAGTGCGGGACCATATCTATGTTTTGCCCGAACAGCTAAACGTAGCTGGTGCCTTAAAACCGGAGGCCCGCAACCGGGGCATTTATGAAGTGGTTCTGTATGAATCGGCCATTCAGGTCAGTGGCAAATTCGGCAACCTGCCGCTGAGCGAATTGGATATCCCGCGGGAATACATTCAGTTTGACAAAGCGCACCTAATTGTAGGGATCAGCGATATGCGGGGCATTGAAAAGGAAATCGCAGTGCAGTGGAACGGTCAGCGGGCCGATTTTAATCCGGGTGTGATTACCGAGGATGTGGTTGCTTCCGGCGTGAATGTACCTGTTAGCCTGCGCGCCGACAGCAGTGACAATAGTTTTTCATTCACTTTGGATCTGAAAGGCAGCCAGTATCTGCATTTTGTGCCGGTCGGCAAAGTCACCGACATCAAATTGCAGTCCAACTGGGCTAACCCAAGTTTCAGTGGTTCTTTCTTGCCTGACGAGAAGACCGTTTCTGAAAAAGGATTCAATGCCCGCTGGAATGTGCTGCACCTCAACCGCAACTATCCACAGGTCTGGATCGGCCAGCAGGAAGGCTTAGCGGAATCGGCCTTTGGCGTTAATCTGTTGCTGCCCGTAGATCGTTATCAGAAAACGTATCGTACGGTCCACTACGCCATTCTGTTTATTGCATTCACCTTCCTGACCTTCTTCTTTATCGAAGTGCTCAACCGGGTCTTTATCCATCCGGTGCAGTACATTCTGGTGGGCATTGCGCTGGTGGTATTCTACACATTGCTGCTCTCGCTGTCGGAGCACATTGGGTTCAACGCATCCTTTATCCTATCGGCACTGGCCACACTGGTACTGGTAACGGGTTATGTGCGGGCCATTCTCCGGTCGATGCGACTGGCTTTGGTTGTAAGCGGCATTTTGTTGCTGCTGTATGCCTTTATTTTCGTCATTATCCAGTTGCAGGATTATGCACTGCTGCTGGGCAGTATCGGACTGTTTATCATTCTGGCGGTGGTGATGTACTTCTCCCGGAAGATCGACTGGTATGGCCTGAGCCTGGGCGCGAAAGAATCGAAAGCACCTGCGGTTCCGGAAGAACCCCGAACACTGTAGGTTAAGAGGACTTTTTAGAATTCACAATAAACCGTGCAGTCGCCTTTGCAACTGCACGGTTTTCCTTTTGTAAAACTTCAAGTGGCCAAAGCACTAGGGAAAAAAAGGGACTTCTGCAAAGCAAAAGCCTCAGTTAGTTGCAAAAGCAGGTTTTAAAAACCCTTATTGCTGGGTAACATTGGCTGCGAAGGTGGTGCTGGCAGCGCTGCCTGAAATTGGTTTGGCTTCTGCATCAGGCACTACAATGGTATACTTACCCCCGTTGACAGAAACAGTTGCATCAACGTTCCCGGCACCTGTAGACTGATATCCTGTTCCAGCAGTGGTGCTACCAGATACCAGAAAAGACATCTGTCCAGCGCTTAGTGTAGAGTCATCAGATACAACCCGATACTTACCTGCTGCTGGTGCCGTGTTTCCAGGAAATGACAAAAATGCACCAATTGCATTTGATCCATTCATACCCGTTACACTAACAGTGCTGTTATTGACCAAGAACGTAGTACCGATACCACCATAAGTATACGTTGTACCTGAAAATTTCAGGGTGTTATCATTTGTGGTTGGGCTGTCGTCTTTCTTACAGGCAGTAAATGCCATCGTAAGCGCTACTGCGCCTAAAAGTACTTTCTTCATAATTGTGGAGAGATGTGTGGAAATGGAATTAAAAAACCGCCTGCAGTGTTGCAAGCGGCTCGCTAAAGTAATTCAATAACTGGATTATTCAATTTCCGGAATGAATTCCAGTAATGGGTATCAGCGTCTGTTTCAATCAAAAGAGCCGCGTCTTTCGACGCGGCTCTTTTGATTTGGCTTCTTAAAAACCTGTGTACGAATTACGCTTTTTTAGGCGCGCCGTTCGGGTTCATCTTAGGCTTGTTGTTAGTATTGTTGCTGTTGTTGTTGGTAGCAGGAGCATCAGCGATGTTGTCGTTGTCACCTTCTACTTCCATCATTTTTTCCAGCTGACGCACCTGCTTTTTCAGGTCGTAGATGGTTTTGTACAGCTCATCCAGCTCGCTGCGGGTGGCCACCGGTACGTTGGTCAGCGCAGATTCCATTTGCAGCTCCATGTCTTTTTTGAGGCGCATCTGCATGCTGCTCACCTCAGCCATCAGGGCGCTGTACGCTTCGCTTTCAAACAGTTTTACGAAGGTTTTATCGCTCAGGTTCATCCACTCCTGATACAGAGCCATCATCGAAGTGATTTCCTCACCGTTCTGAAGCTTCTGAGTCAGCGTGCGCGACAGTTCTTCCATCACCTGCTGTCCCTGCTCGTATACCATGTACTGCAGCTCGGCATTTTTGATATTGAACTGAACCATGCGGTTGGCGATGTCATTCCACTCAGTCATACTCTTGGTATACTTGTTTGGAGTCGACATGCGCGCCATCGGAGCGAAGGCGCTTTGCAGGTTGTTGTAGAAGTTGTTGTAGCCACTGAGTGCACCGCCGAACAGATCGGTACCGGCAGGCGTAAACTGGCCCATCATACCGCGCATTTGCTCCATGCCATTGGTAGAGGCAGCAGACCACTGCTTCATCATATCCTGCATCATGCCAGACGACTGCTGCATATAGCTGCGCATCTGCTCAGGCATGAAACCGAAATACTGATCCAGCATTTCTTTGTACTGACCCGGATTCATCATTTTCCGGAACATTTCGGTGTTGAAGCTTTTGTCCTGAACACTTTTCCACATCGGCGCCCACAGCTGATAGAAGCGGTTGTAGCCGTCAGCAGTGTTCATCATATTCCGGAACGCATCTTGAGCGTTGCCGCTTTTGAAGTTGTTCTGGAAGTTGTTCATCTGCTGGCCCAGCAATTCGTTCCACTGACCAAACATATTGGTGAAGCCGTTTCCGGAAGCAGCATTCATAGCGCCGTTCATGAGCGGGTTCATACCCTGAAACGATTTCATCCAGTTGTTGAACACGTTACCGTTGTTCATGCTGTTCTGGAAGGTGTTCATGGCGTTGCTCCACATACCAGTAAAGGCTTCCATCGGGTTACCTGTAGGCATACCGGCAGCACCATTAGCGGGCATAGCCTGCTTCATGAAGTTTACGTTCATATCGTACATCTGGCGCATCATGTTGGTCTGACGGTCCATCATCGACTGATACGAATCTTTGGCTTTTTCAGCGTTTTCTTTGATGGTTTCGCCGGCTTCGGTCATCTTCTCAGTTGTTTTACCAAAGAAAGACTTTTGGGTATCGAGCCAGTTTTTGTACCATTCGCTACCTTTTTCGATCGTTTCAGAAACCATTGTGTTTCCGGCAGTCATTTTCTTGGTATTTTCTACCATAGAGTCAACCATTCCCTTCTGGGCATCCATCAGGTTGTCAACGATTTGATTATTTTCTGGATTCATATCCGGTGAAGTTTTAGTCAAGAGTGAAGGCCTCTTAAAAAAGAGATATTAAAATCTCCTTCCAATTGGCGGCGCAAAGATAAGTCTTATTCTGGGTTGGATTGTTAAACTTCGCTTATGAATCCAGACGCAGTCCATCATTTTGTACTGTGTTTCCGGTTCAGGTTCAAGAGTGCCTGAACATTGGTTTGAATTCCGGAACAGTTGTCGGCCTTTGCCATGCCCTGATCTGAATCGGCGTCTCCGGCAGCAATGGCCCTACGGAGAATAGGGCTCTAAAAATTTGACACGGCGATTCCGGAATAGGGTCTTATTTTGAACCTTCAACACTCTTTTAATTCCTTCGTGCTATGCTTAAAATTGGTGATCAGTTCCGACATGAGTTCTCCTACACCCAGAAAGAAGTAGATCTGTACGCACAGGTATCCGGCGATGTCAATCCGCTTCACATTGATGAAGCAGCCGGTGCCGCTTCGATGTTTGGCCGTCGGATTATTCACGGCTTTCTGGGAGCGTCGGTGTTTACGAAAATCTTTGGTGCATTGTGGCATGCCGACGGCCATGTATACATGAGTCAGAACCTGAAATGGCTCCGGCCCATGTTTGTGGACACGACCTATGAGGCGGTCGTTACGGTCAAGGAAATTTTTCCGGAAAAGCACCGGATTCTGTACGACTGCGCGGTCTACGAGAAAGAAACCGGCGAACAAACCATTGCCGGCGAAGCGTTGCTGCTGAATAAAAAGCAGTACAACTGGTAGCCTAATGTCCTTCCGGAACATCTGAAAGCCGCTTTGCAAAGACGCAGAGCGGCTTTTCAATTGATGAGAACATTATGGATGCCAAATTGCTGTTTATAAAAGCCCCTCATCTGATTTACAAGTCAGATTTAGACAAGCAGCCTTTAGGAGGCTGGATCTATTGTGGAACCTCGGTAGACTTGCAGACACCCCTCCTGGAAGACGGTATTAATGCCTGCTTTCCGGATGAAGAGTTGTATTTCATCCGTACGCGCATTGATAGTCAAGTTGCAAATAAACGTACCAGTCTCTCCTTGATAAAACAGCATATCGACGTCGACACGATTATTCTTTTCAGCAAAGATTTTAAGGTGGTAATAGAATTCGGGGACAATGGGGTTTTTCGTTCCGGGCGCGTTCATCAATAACCACAGAACTTGTCTTCCAATATATGCTCTTGGTCAAACCAAAACCGTCCGTCTCTGCAGGTGCAAAGACGGACGTTTCTTATGCTTGGAATCTGAAACTGCTTAGTGCAGCACCTGTACTTTCTTGATGGACTGAACGCCATCGGCTTTGATCCGGACAAAATACGTTCCGGAAACCAGATTGGCTGTATTGAACGATACCTCGCGCTGACCGGCAGCCGTCTGGCCCTCGATCAGGGTCCGACCCTGTAGATCACAGAGGCTGATGGTTGCGCCTGCAACCTTGCCCTCAAACGCTACCGTAAGCAGGTTTCCTGCCGGATTGGGATAAATCCGGGTATTCATCGCAACGACTGTTTGAGTAGCGGCCGGATTCTCGGCATCGTACACCACCACATCGTCGATAGCGCCTTCCAATGGATTGTCGCCACCGATATCGCTGATCAGGAACCGTAACACCACGCTTTGTGCAGTCGTTCCCCGTAGGTATTCATTGACCCGGAAGATGCGCCGACGCCAGGTATAATCCGACTGCTTGGTATAATCTACCGGCAGCGGAATGCCCCCGACACCGCTTTGCAGCTGCACCCGCCAGTAATCGGTGCGGGCGTTCAGCCCACGGTCGTTGCTGAACCAGCGGTAATATTCCAGGATCGGAGTGGTCATGCCGGTCAGGTCAAAAACCGGTGACAGCACGGAGGTCTGGCCACCGTCTACATCGCCCGTATTGGACGTCAACAGGCATTTGGATCCACCTACCGTATGATTGGCACCCGGCTGAATCATCAGCGCTGTAAATCCGGTACCAGTCTGGTACGTTGCTATCGGTGCAGCCCAGGTCCAGATACCCGATTGTGCATTGTCGCCCGACACGTTGCCAACCTGCCAACCGGTAATATCTGTTTCAAAATCCTGTGCCTGCTTCACCTGAAGCCCCACGCCAAACTGATAGGGCATAGTGACCTGTACCGAAGGCAGTTCCGGACGGAAGCCCTGCGGGTAATAGGTCAGATCTTCGGGTGCAAGCGTGTTCTTTACCCGGATATAATAATCCAGAATCGATCCGGAAGGCTGTGCCGGAATAGAAGCACTATACGTTCCGCCGGCAGCCACCAATTGTACACTATCCCAGCCTATTGCGGGCGTCATACGGGGACGGAAAAAGACGGTTGCGCCGCCAAATACCGCTGGTTGTGCAACCGTGATTGTTGCCGTTATCGGAATGGCCTGATTGGATGGCTGATGGTCCAGCTCGGTATGGGTTACCGCAGCGTACGCACCCAAATAAATGCCATGATTGGCAAACGCCTTGATGATCGACCCGAAATGGGGGGTACCATTATTCAGATTGGCATCGTTATCATCTGCCAGCAGGGCAGCAACCAGAATGCGGCGATAAATCGCAGGCTCATTTCCGGCCAGGCCATCTGCCAGACTGTAAAACGACTCGACAAAGATTGGACGCATGCTATCCGCATCGCCCAAGTAACGGGCAACATCCCACCAGGAGCCGGCGATCATCTCGCCATCGGCATGCACCTCGCCCATGATATCCGTTGGGATGACCTTGGTGGAATTGTCGTAGCGACGAATTACACTACCGCCGCCGGTAGCCCCTTGTCCAATGACAGGCACTTTGGTCAGCAGCATGGCCCATACGTCTGCATAGCCTTCGTTGAGCGCACCGTTGCTCATCCGCCGGGCACCATTCTGATTGTAGAAGCGTTCGTTTACGCCGTGACCGTATTCGTGATAAATAATGTCCGAATAGTTTGCCATCGAATTACACCCGCCACCGGCCGCATAAAAATTGATCGAGGAGCCATTGTAAAACGCATTGCAGGTATTGGAAGGATCATCCACATTGGTGGGCAGTTGCGTGTCCATACCGGTGAAGGTGGGCAACTGCGCTTTTACGAAATCGTGAATGCGGGTTACATGGTAATAGGCATTCTGTGCCGTTTGGTTGTCGGTCCGGATAACCGTACGGCCAGCGGCGGTAATCGTAGCCGTAATGGATGGCGTGGTACCGTTTGCGTTGATCATATTGACCTTCGACCAGAGTCCCTGCAACGGCAGGGTCACGGTTGCAGGCAGGGTGATTCCGGTTCCGGAAACAAAGCCGGTATCGTTGGTATAAAACGAACTGGTGCCGACATTCACCTGAAGGTCCGGGAATCCAACGGTATCCACCGGATCGGTGGGACGCAGCGATTGCTTACGACCCTGTATCCGCAGATTCAGATCGGTCCGGGTACGGTTGAAACGCTCCAGCAGTTTTCCGGAAACGGCACTGATGTATCCTTCATAAACCGCAGGCGTCTGCCCGTCTTCGCTGATTCCATCCGCCGTAAACGCATAGGCCGGCTGCAACCGGTTCACGCCTTTGGCATCCCGTTCCGGAAACCAGACCCAGTTGCCGTCAACAGCTACATTCCGGATGACTTCGCCTTCATGGGGCCGGTAAACCGCGGCTTCAGCTACGCGTCCCGATGCCAGGACCGGCTGCGCACCAACTGCCGGGCCTTCCGGAACAGCGATCTGCAACCGAACAAGCCGTCCGTCGTTGGTAAACTGAAACCGCAGGTGCGAGAACAAAACCTCACGGCCCTGAACAGTCCGGTTGAAATCTACGTACGTAAACTTCGCCGTAGACACATTGCGTACCATCGTCCATTCGTCCGGAAGCACACCGGCTTCCCGCAACTGGCTGTTGATAAATTGCTGTGCTTTGGCCAGCGGCGTAGCACCTGGAAGGGTCCGGGCGGCACCATAAGCATCCAGGTCTGAAATGTCCTGCAACCCGTCGGCTGTTACGAGCCAGGCCGGCAGTGCTTGTTCCAATGCAACCCGACCGGCGGTTTTTACAGGAGCTTTGGTACTTTGTGCGTACCCTCCGAGGGAAGCCCAGAGGGCTACTGAAAACAGAAACGTCTTTTTCAAAGGCGATAAAAACTAATCGTTAATAAATAGGCTTTGCGAATTTACCGAATGCACTTTCCGGAGAAGGATAATCTTTTGGTAAAGCAAGCCCTGGAATATAAGCCAACACGAAAACAGGAAGCCATGTTGCATGACTTCCCGTTTTCCGGAATTGAATTGACCTTACGCTGACAAAACACCTCCAACCGGCCTGCCCGAAGGCTTCCGGAACTGAACCGGTTCTTAGGCGTCGAGCTTACCGACCATATTTTTAGGGATCACCCATTCGTCGAACTGCTGTTCAGTCATGTGCTCAAACGACAAATCTTTCAGTTTGTATTCGAGCGCGGCCTGCTTCAGGGTAATGCCACGTTTGTGCGCATCCTGTGCAATAGCGGCCGCATTGTAATACCCGATTTTGGTATTGAGCGCGGTCACCAGCATCAGGGAGTTTTTCACGTGTGCATCGATGTTTTTTTCAATCGGCTCCAGTCCTTCCGCACACTTGTCATTAAACGATACGCAGCCTTCGCCGATCAGCCGCGCCGAGTGCAGGAAGTTGTAGATCATCATCGGCTTGTACACGTTCAGCTCAAACTGACCGTTCATCCCACCGATATTGATCGCGACGTCGTTCCCCATCACCTGACAGGCAATCATCGTCAGGGCCTCGCATTGGGTTGGATTGACTTTACCCGGCATGATCGACGACCCCGGCTCGTTGTCCGGAATGTGCAGTTCGCCAATACCGGCGCGGGGTCCGGACGCCAGCATCCGGATATCATTGGCGATTTTCATCAGCGACGCTGCCAGCGTTTTCAGGGCGCCGTGCGATTCTACGATGGCATCGTGGGCGGCCAGAGACTCAAACTTGTTTTCAGCGGTTACAAACGGCAGTCCGGTGAGTTCGGCGATCTTGGCAGCTACGTTTTCAGCGTAGCCATCGGGCGTGTTCAGGCCGGTGCCAACTGCCGTGCCACCTAAGGCCAGTTCAGCCAGGTGTGACAAGGTATTCTTCAGTGCCCGCAGTCCGTGGTCGAGCTGGCTCACATAGCCGGAGAGTTCCTGCCCCAGCGTCAGCGGTGTGGCATCCATAAAGTGGGTGCGACCGATCTTCACCACGTGCATGTACTGCGCTGCTTTTTGCTTCAGCGTATCGCGCAGTTTTTCGACGCCCGGGATGGTATTGTGCATCAGCACTTCGTAGGCAGCGATGTGCATTGCCGTCGGGAACGTATCGTTGCTCGACTGGCTTTTGTTGACGTCATCATTCGGGTTCAGCACCTTTTTTTCGTCGGTGAGCTGTCCGCCCGACAGTACATGGCCGCGATAGGCGATGACTTCATTGACGTTCATGTTGCTTTGCGTTCCGGAACCGGTTTGCCAGACCACCAGCGGAAACTGATCGGCCAGTTGTCCGTCCAGCAGCTCGTCGCAGACCTGAGCGATAAGCTTTGCTTTGTCTTCCGGAAGCACGCCGAGATCGTGGTTGGTCAGGGCAGCAGCTTTTTTGAGATAGGCAAAGGCGCGGATGATTTCACGGGGCATCCGGTTGATGTCCTGTGCAATCTTGAAGTTGTCGATAGAGCGCTGGGTTTGGGCGCCGTAGTAGGCCGCTACCGGAACCTGCACGGTTCCCATCGTGTCTTTTTCAGTACGGAAAGTCATGGTGCAGCGAAAGTAGACCGGCAAAGGCCAACCGACAACAGTGCCGTTCAGGGAGCAAGGAGCCCAAAGCTGCTTTGGCTGGCTTCAGGGAATCAGTTTCGTTCTGAGGAGGGCGTTGAAGCGGCCGAGTCGAAAAACCGGATCGCCTCCCGGATATTTTATCCTCCATCAGATCATCGAACTGATCCTGTGCCGCAACAGGAATGTCGGGAACAATCCGTTTGTGGTAGCTGCCTTTCCGGTCGCCGTTATAAGAAGTCGTCAGAGCCATTTCGTACCCGAACGGCAGCTTTACCAGCCTATTTCCGGTTGTATAACCGAGCGTGGGTTCACCGATAAAAAGGGTATTGGGTCTCCCTTTAAACGCCAGAGCAGTCACTTCACCAGAACTCGTGGTCAGCAACCCTGTAATCACAGCTACTTTTTCAGTTACCATCAACGGTCCCTTAGGATTTATGGAAAACTGTTTTTTAGAACCCATCCGGTAGACTCCGTTATCAAAGCTGAACGCATCGACTGGTTTTAACCCGCTGTTCAGCGAAGACCACAAAAGCGTGTTGCCCAGAAGGTGATAGACCGATGCAAGCATAGGCCAGGCATTTTCACCGGTGTTGAATCGAGGATCGAGGATCCAATCGTGGGGATGATAGCGGTCCTGAAGTGCTGCAACCTGATCATACAAAGGTTGTGCTACTTCGTGGACCATTTCAGGGTTGATACTGGGAAGCATTATTTTGGGTATTAAAATGTATCCATATTTTCCATCAATAAGCCTGACCTCAAAGCCGGGCTTGGAATCATACTTCTTTTTCCATTGGCTGCTAAAGCGTTCTTTAGGTGGAATCTCGGCTGCTAACGAATATCTGTGGTCGCCTTTAAATACAATGCGTTGCAATACAATGCGTTGCGTGGATCTTCCGGAACAACGGAATGAGTTCATTGAGGGAAGAATCAAGCGTCTCGTGGGTGCCTGCATTCCGGATGGTTTCAGTTTCAACAACGCTCCAGTCGACCGAGTCTTTATGTAAATAGGCCGTCTTCAATGTGGAAAACAACGCCTTGTAAAAGACAGTGATGCTATCGGGAGAGGAGGTTCCTTTCTGTGCATTCGAGCGGGTGGATACGCCAAAAACGAGAAGCACTATCAATACATACCCTGAGCCTGGAAATCATTCGGCTAAAATAAACACCCGCGTCAACTAACCGTTTCAGCGCCCAGAATAGCCTGCATTCCGGAACGGGTGTTTTGGAGCTGCGTCAGGCGCTTCCGAAGAAACTTACATCACGACTTCAGCGATCTGGTAGGCTTTACGACAGCCATTTAAGAACCTTTCTGCCTGGGCTATCCTTCGCAACACCGGGTCGCTTTTTCAAAAAGACGAAGCCCAACCCTGGCTTCCAAGCAATCTTGCAGAATTTGCAAGATTTTGGCCCAAATGGCTCCTAAACGCCTGTAGTAGAAGGCAGTTCGCACTCAAAGTCGCTTTTTTGAACGCATCGCCTGCTTTTTTTTCCAAGCTTTGCGGCTAACCTTATGCAGTACATGCTGTTCAACCCCAAGACCATGAATGATGCGGTGGTTGCCCGGATCGTTCGCCTTCACCGGCAAAAAGATATTACCCAACATGCAGTCGCTCAGGCACTGGCCTTATCCGACTCGGCGTATTGCCGGATCGAAGCCGGTACCACCGAACTCACACTGAACAAACTGCATATGATTGCAGGCGCCCTGGGAGAGGATGTCTCGGTACTGCTGGAGCCGGGACAGCGGGTCACGAAATACCCGTACGATTGATCCTACACGTACCACCCTACTGCTACCCACACGTACGGTTCCAGCTTCCGGATGGACGCGCACGCCAGCCACCCAAAGCATTTAAATACCTCAAAAGCCAATAGCTTCGGGGTTCCTATGAAAACTGCAGTCGTCACCGGTATCACCCAGGGCATTGGCCTCGCCATCACTGAAAAGCTGCTCCGGGAAGGATTTTATGTCATCGGCTGCGCCCGTAGCAAAACCGATCTTACAGCCCTGTCCCGGTACTGGAATCGTTCCGGAACCGTCTTGGAACCGCACGTCGTAGATGTATCCGACCGGGACCAGCTCACCACCTTTTCCAACGCTATCCTCGCATCCGGCCGAACGCCCCATCTGTTGGTCAATAATGCCGGGGTCTTTCAACCGGGCGCGATCGCCGATGAACCCGACGGCCAGCTGGAAACCATGCTGACAACCAATCTCTACAGCGCATACTACCTGACCCGCGCGCTGCTGCCGGTCCTGAAAACGTCCGGAACCGGTGCCCATATCTTCAACCTGTGCAGTGTGGCCTCCCTTCAGGCCTATCCGGGCGGAGGCTCCTACAGCATCAGCAAATATGCCCTCCTCGGCTTTTCCGACAACCTGCGCGAAGAACTCAAACCCACCGGTATCCGGGTTACGGCCCTGTGTCCGGGTGCCACGTGGAGCCGCTCTTGGTCCGGCAGCGGGGTCGATTCCAACACCATTATTCAGGCCAGCGATATTGCCGATATCCTCTGGAGCGCATATACCCTTTCGCCGGCAGCCTGTCCGGAGCGGATCGTGATCCGACCGCAAAGCGGCGATCTTTAACGAAGCCGCTTCCCGGTTTCCAATACGCGGAAACTTATTTTTGCACCTTCATGCTGCGGGCCGCCTCTTTTCTAACCCTGTTGCTGCTGCTGGCCTTCCACGCCGGCGCACAGGTCACGTTTCGTGCTGAACTGCTGTACGATGAGGTCGGCGTCAACACGGCCTTTCAGGTTCAGTACAATCTGGAAAATGCCGGTGAGCTGGTTCAGATGACGCTGGACCCCGCCCCTCCGTTCAGCAGCATCGGGAATTATGCCGATGCCCAGCGCACCAGTACGCAGATTATCAACGGCAGTGCCCGCACTACCCGCACCTATACCCGTAGCTATACCCTGCGCGCATCCAAAACCGGCACCTTCACCGTACCGGTAGCCGTGGCTCAAACTACAGACGGCAGCACCTATCGGTCCAGTCCGGCTACGGTTAAAGTTGTTTCCGGAAATCCACGTACGGCTAACCGGCAGGCACCTGACCCGTTCGGCCCGGATCCGTTTGGCGGTATGGATCCGTTCGGACCGGATCCGTTCGGCAATGGTGGGGCCAATCCTTTCGGACCCGGCTCACCGCTCGACCGGATTGCAGATGCATTCGGAGGCCAGCAACGGCTGCCTACTATTCCGGAACTCCGACAGTTGGCATACCTGGAGATCGTACCGCAAAAGCAAACGGCTTTTATCGGCGAACCCATTCTGGTGGAATACCGGCTGGTGTCGGGGATCACCGTAAACGGCAACCTGAACAAAATCCCGGCACCGGATGGATTCTGGGTCCAGGAACTCACCACCGATCGGGAAGAGCGCAGTACCAAGCAAGTAGGCAACCGCCTTTTTCAAACCTTATTAATCAAACGGGTCGCGCTGATTCCGCAACGGGCCGGAAAGCTTCTTATTGAACCGGCGGAGATGCAGGCCGTCACGAATGTCGCCGATGCCAACGGGGCGCCGCAGCGATACAGCTGGGCCATCAAATCGGCTCCGTCCAGCCTGGTTGTCTCGCCGTTGCCACCAACCGGAAAACCGGCTTCGTTCAATGGTGCCGTGGGTCAATACCAGGTTGCGGCTTCGCTGGAACCGGCAACCATGCCACAAAACGGTTCCTCTGCCCTGCGCATCACCGTCTCGGGCGAAGGCAACCTGCCGCAGCTCGAAGCGCCCAGCCTCTCGCTTCCGGATGGGCTTTCGGCAGAGGAAGCCGTAGTACAAGACGCCTTTAAAACCGATGGCAAACGCCTGCTGGGAAGCCGTACGTTTATCTACCCGCTGACCGCAAGTCAGGAACGCCATTTCACCATTCCTGCGCTTTCCGTTTCCTTTTTCAATCCGCAGTCAGCAGCGTACCAAACGATTCAGACAACCCCACAGACGCTGACCGTAACAGCCCCCGAGGCATTGGATGAGCTGGAAAGCGCCGGCAGCAGCCGTCCGCTGTTGTGGGGACTCCTGGGATTGGCAGTCGCAGCGCTCCTGATCGGTCTGCGGATGCACCGAAAAACACCACCGGTTCCTAAACCCATTCCTAAGCCGCAACCGGTTTCTCCCGATCCGATCGCACCCCTGACCAACCCGGTTCTGGAACCGCCGCTTCCGGCTCCGGTGCCTGCCACGCTGCCGGAACTTCAGGCCGCGATCCGGGTGCTGGTCCGTCAGAAAAGTACCCGGTCCGATCCGACTGCTGAACAGTTGATCCGGAGTGGTTTGGATGCCCTGACCGCTCAGCAGCTTCCGGTTTATCTGGCCAGGGCGGAAGCAGCGCGCTATGGAGGCCTTCCGGTCGATGAATCGACCCTTCTTGAAGAAGGCCGGTATTTACTGCAGCGTCTTATAGACTGGTCTTCTACCCCATCAAACTAAGTTTTTGTGCGCTTTTACGCTGTAAAAACCCCTCGCTTTCTGCCGCTGCTGCAACCCAAAGGGCTGATCTGGACCGGTAAAACTGCGTCTTCCGGAATCGGTCAGTATCTCACGTTTGATGATGGTCCGCACCCACAGGTCACCCCACAGGTGCTGGCTATGCTCCGGAACTATGAAGCGAAGGCCACGTTTTTCTGTGTAGGTGAAAATGCAGCGGCGTTTCCGGAACTCGTTGCGCAGATCCTGGCCGAAGGACATACGCTTGGCAACCATACCCACAATCATCTCAACGGCTGGAAAACACCCACCCCTGCGTATGTTGACAATACCCTGAAAGCAGCGGCTACGCTTGCTACCGGCTGGTTTCGTCCGCCCTACGGACGCATCCGGGCCGCACAGGCACACGCCCTGCAGCAACAGGGCTTCCGGATCGTGATGTGGGATGTCTTGTCCTGCGATTTTGATGCCCGGTACGGTCCGCGCGACTGCGCCCGGTTTGTGATCCGGAATGCCCGTAGTGGAAGCATCGTGGTATTTCACGACAGTCTGAAAGCCGCACCGCGCTGCCTGCCCGCGCTGGAACTGGTGCTTCGGTATTATCACCGCCGGCAGTTACCGTTTCTGGCCTTACCGCACTTCCGGAACTCAATCCCCGAACCCGTTTCATGAACTTCACAGATACCCACGCGCACCTGTACGATCCCTGCTTTGCAACCGAACTGGATATGCTGCTGGAACGGACCACAGAAGCAGGCGTCCACAAGATTTTTCTGCCCAACTGCGATCTGGAAACGGTGCCCGCCATGCTTCAGCTGAGCGCCCGGTTTCCGAACCACTGCTTTCCGATGATTGGATTGCACCCCTGCTATGTCAACGAAAATGTGGCTGCTGAACTGGCCGGTTTGAAAGCCTATCTGGCTACCCATTCCTTCTGGGCCATTGGCGAAATCGGACTGGACTTTTACTGGGACAAAACCTTTGTAGCCCAGCAGGAGGCCGCCTTCCGGGAACAAATCGGCTGGGCGAAGGCCGCCGGGCTGCCCATCGTGATTCACAGCCGGGAGGCCACTACCGCCTGCCTCGATATTATCGAGTCTGAAGGTTCCGGAACGGTGCCGGGTATTCTCCACTGCTTTAGTGGTACGGTCGCAGAAGCCGAGCGCACGGTCGCACTGGGCCTGCACCTGGGCATTGGCGGGGTCGTTACTTACAAAAAATCCAATCTTCCGGATGTGATACGGGCGGTCGGGATCGAGCATCTGGTCTTGGAGACGGATGCCCCGTACCTGGCACCCGTCCCGTACCGGGGCAAGCGTAATGAAAGCAGTTACATTCCGTATATCGCGCAGGCGGTTGCCGATGCACTGGGGCTTCCGGTGGCCGAGGTAGCACGTCTGACAACAGCCAATGCCGAACGGATTTTTGCATCCGTCTCCGGCTCCCTGCTTCCCTGAGGTCCGCTTCCGGAAACCAGGCGCGCTAGAAGAAGATGTTCCCCGTTCCCAACCTGAGAAAAGTGGCCTACGCGCCCCTCTGTACCGGCCTTCGCTGGAATCTTCGGCTGTTGCATTATAAACAAGGGAGCAGCGATGTATTACACGTTCAGATTTGGCGGTATCGGGTTCACCAATATCAGGCGCTTGTTTTATAGTCTCCGGAACCGGTGGATTCCGGCGGGTCTACACGCACGGTCTCCTGGGTTTGTGCGACCCGGCGGATCAAGTCGGTATGGGGCTGCGCTTCCTGTGCTTTTTTGAACTACTGGGCCGCCCGCTTAGGATCGTTGGCTCCGGACGGAACACCTGTTGAGGGGAACAGCCGTTCCGGGAAAAGAAGCGGTAAAATAGTGCCTTCTTCTGCACCAGCCGCCCCGGCGGCCGGACCTGGCAGAACCGGATGCCACCATCGGGACCCGAAAAATGAGTGCGAAAAAGAGTGCGAACGGTTTCCGGGACCAACGTATCTGCCGGTATTTTGACATTGCCGGACCTGAACATCCGGCGCTATTTGTTTCACCCTTCAACCCCCTTTTGACCGATTATGGCCACCCCAGAATCTAAGCGCCTGTACGGCTTTTCCGATGCCCAGCTCATCCAGCGGAGCGATGCACTTCTCAACACCCTGAACCGCGACCTGAACGAGCTAAGCGCCCGTGGGGTCGATGCCTTGCGCGTAGACACCCTGCAGCAGGCCCGGAATACCTTCGACCTGCTTTCGACCGATGTGGAGGAGCAGTCAGGCGTATCCATAGCCGCCACGGCTAAAACCACCTTCCGGACGCAGCTGGAGAAAACCATCCGCAGCATCCGGGGGATGGCCGAAACCCAATTTGGCCGTTCCGGCCATTACAAAACCTTTGGCTTCGATGACCTGACCCGCCTGACCGACAACGATTTGGTACGGTGTGGGCGTCGGGTACACCGGGTGGCTACGGCGCTGATGCCGCTGCTGGCCTCCGAAGGACTGACGCCCACGCTGTTGATTCGCCTGGCCGACGATACCGATATGCTGGACCAGACCATTGATGCCGTAGGAGCGGCCGAAGAAACCCGCGACATCCGCACGCAGGAACGTGTACAGGCCGGAAATGCCTTATTTGAACAGCTCTCGAAGCTGGCTAAGATCGGGCAAAGCTTTTATGCCGATACCCATGCAGCCAAATACAACGATTACTTTATAGACGATCAGCCAACACCGCCGGCCGACAGCCCTGCGGCGTAAGCATTCCGGAAAAAGGGCTTTGCAGCCCTTTTTTCATGCCTGGAAGTCAAATACATGATGAATCTTACGCTACTGAGTGTGCATTTTACTGTACTGAACCTGCATTCCGGTCTGCGAATCCTGCATCTTAAGAAGCGGAGCCTGCATTCCGGTCAACGCACTGGTACCGATACGCAACGGAGCATGCCGTCTGCTCAGCCAGGTGGCAGGTTGCAGCTACCAGGCCTGCGGATGGTTGAACAGAGCATGTAGCCGGGTTTCCGGACGGGAAACGCCTCCTATCCAAGTTGATTGTCTATGCTACAGCTGCTCCGGAACGGCCTGTACATCCGGTTAGAAGCCGTTTCCGGAGATTCAGCGGCCGGGGAGCGGCTGGTATCGCTGTAGTGGGTCTAGTAGGAGCGGACGGGATGAGGATCTGCAGCGGAACCGGGTCTGACTTTTATGGACCCTCCCGGCAGCGGCTCTCCACAAAACGGACGGTCTGCTTTGCTTTGACACCCGGAAAGCATGCATTAAGGGCTACTTTGCAACGCGCCTCGGATTGCAGACCTGCTGTGTATGCTTCAAAGGGGATTACCTGAATTGCATTCTATGAACAGTACCGAATATACGTTTTTGAACGACGGCGGCGAGATGGGGATGCTGACCCGGCAATTTGACTGGTCTCAGACGCCACTTGGTGCCCCGGAGGTGTGGCCACAGAGCCTACGGACGGCCGTGAGTATTGTGCTGACGTCTTCTTTTCCGATGCTGTTGTGGTGGGGTGAGGACCTGATTCAGTTTTACAACGATGCCTTTCGGCCGAGTCTGGGCACCGAAGGCAAGCATCCGTCATCGCTGGGGCAGCCTGCTATTGGGTACTGGACCGAGAACTGGCATATCATCAAGCCACTGATCGACAATGTGCTTCAGAAAGGCGAGTCGGCGTATTTCGAGGATCTTCCCATTCCCAATTACCGCAACGGCGTTATTGAAGAAGTATTCTGGACGTTTAGCTACAGTCCGGTGCGGGATGAAAGCGGCCGGCCGGCTGCGGTGTTGATGACCTGTTTTGAATCGACCCAGAAAGTGCGCAGTCTGGCAGCCCTGGAAGAGAAGTCCAGGCAACTGGAGTTTACCATTGATGCAGCCGAGCTGGGTACCTGGGTATTGGATCCGGCTACGGGAAACTTTACGTCCAATGCGCGGTTGAAGCGTTGGTTTGGGCTGGGTACAGACGATCAGATTTCGCTGGACCTGGCGATAGATGCCATTGTGGAACGCGACCGGCAACGGGTGAGTGAGGCGATTAACGCAGCGATGCAGCCGGGTTCGGACGGGCGGTATGCCATTGAATATGCTCTTTTACCGGCCGGAGCTTCGGAGAAACGAGTGGTCCGGGCCAGGGGCTACGCCTTGTTTGGGCCCGATGCTGTTTGTAACCGGCTGAGTGGGACGCTGGAAGACATTACCATCCAGAGTGAAGCCCAGGCAGCCCTGGAACAGAAGGTACAGGAGCGGACCGAGCAGCTGGCCACGGTGGTAGAAGAGCTGGGAGCGGCCAACGAAGAGCTGGCAGAATCGAACAAACTGCTGACCCAGAGCAATGGCGAGCTGGAGCAGTATGCGTATGTGGCGAGCCATGATTTGCAGGAGCCGCTCCGGAAAATCAGTATTTTTTCCGGAATGCTGAGCGAGGATGCAGCGCTGAAGCCGTCGAGCCAGGTGTTGCTGGGCAAGGTGCGGCATTCGGCCGAGCGCATGAATTTGTTGATTCAGGATCTGCTGGCGTTTTCCCGGTTGCTGCGATCCGACACGCTGATGCATCCGGTTCCGTTGCAGGAGATTGTGACGGAGGTCTGGAACGATTTCGAGCTGGTGGTAGACGAGAAGCAGGCAACGATTCAGATTGGGACGCTACCAGTGCTTGAAGGTATCCGGCTACAGATGAACCAGTTGTTTTACAACCTGATCAACAATGCGCTGAAGTTTGCTGCGGCCGACCGGGCACCGCAGGTTACGATTACGGCGCGCCCGGCGTTGATGGAAGAGGTCCGGCGGTGGATTGCCAAGCCGTTGCCGCGGGCTACGTATCATCACATTACAGTGGCCGACAACGGGATCGGGTTTGAGGCGGAGTACCAGGAACAGATTTTCGAAGTGTTTAAGCGGCTGCATGGCCGGGAGTTGTATCCGGGTTCCGGAATCGGGTTGGCCTTATGTCGCCGGATTGCGGTGAATCACAACGGCGTGCTGTATGCCAGTTCGGAGGTGGGTACCGGCAGCCAGTTTCATATTTTGTTGCCCGACCGGCAGCCCGGAGGTTCGGAAGCTTTTCCGGACTGACCATTCCGGATCTTGATTTCGCTGCGGGTTGAGATTGCGGTGCAGAAAGGGGACTCACAGAAAAGCCTGTACCAGAATCAAGTGATTCTGGTACAGGCTTTTGCAAGGGTTACTGTGAGTTGATTCCGTTTTTAACTGACAATAAGATCGGCTATCCCGTTACCGAAAGGCTTTGAAGAAGGTGCACCTAAAATCAGGAGCAGTTGGACCGCGTTCGAACCGTTGGCAGGACGATCTGCGCAAAATCGGGCTGTTTTCAGGACCTATTTGATGTTCGTAGACGGCAACGGGAGGACTCACATCCGAATTCCCAAAACAAAAAAGGCCCCGGCATACTGTACCGGGGCTTTTTTACAAGTTAAAACGGGGCAGGTTTACTGCTTGACCACACGCAGCACTTCGCCGGACGGCAGACGCAGCGCATAGAGGCCGGGTACCCAGCCGCTCAAGTCCAGGGTGACGGATGGTGCCAGCAGGAAGCGAGCGACCTCACGGCCCTGGATATCGAGCACGGTGGCAGTGCCGCCATTCAGCGATGGATCTGTATTCGTAACGGTCAGCGATTCCGAAGCCGGCTGTGGAGCCAGGGTCACGGTGCCACCTCCGGTTGTACCACGGCGCACAAGTGCAACCGGGCTGTAGGACGCTTCACCGTTCTCGGCTGTCACGCGCAGGCGGTAGTACGAGCTGGTAGCGGGGGCTTCGTCTGTAAAGGAATAGTCGCTGTTTTTGTCACCCTTCACTATACCGATGTCGGTAAAACCGCTGCCGGTGGTGCTGCGTTCAATCGTAAAGACGCTGCTCCCGGTGCTGGTTGTGCGCCAGGAAAGCGCATTGCGGCTGCCATCGGGGCGGGCCGTGAAAGCGGTGAGCACGACAGGCAGCGTAGTCGGCGTCTGCACCGTGTGGGCGAAGAAACCGGAGAAGCCGGTGATCGGGAACGCTACCTCCCAGCGCTGTGCGGTTGCATTGTATGTGACGCTGGTGGGCGTGATCAGCACGGCAGAGCCGGAGTATGATCCGGGTACGCCTGTGGCCGAGGTACCATGCTGCTGGGTGATGCGCAGGTTGGCCTTATTGTTAGCCGCATCACTGCCGTCGACCGGCAGCGACGGGTATGCGCCGCGCACCGCGTTGTATGCGGTAAACTCGGCCTGGGTAAAGTAGAGAGTGACCGTAGCGGTGGCTGTGGCCGCGTTAGTGGCCGGGGTGATGTCGTAGGTGCGTTGCACATAGGGCTGACCGTTGGAAGTGGTGGGGACAGCTGTCAGCACATTCACTTTGGCAATCACCGATCCGGAAACCGGCGCCGCTCCGCTGGCGAGCAGACCCGCAATCGTGTTGCCGCAATCGGTGTAGTAGGTAGTGGCGTTGGCCGTCGGGGTGCCGCTCACCGCCGTAGTTGCCGAGGGTAGCGTGGTGGGGGCTATTGTGCTGATGCCTTGTGCCTCATACGCACCGATATCGACCGTACCCTGGTGAGGGTTGCCGATGGCATCGAGGACCTCAGGTCCAGTAGGGCCGGGGCCCGCGTCTTTGGCCACTGAACTGCAGCTGATGCGAAGCCCGTCGTCAGCGGTGAGCCACCGGCCGTCAGGCCCGGCGGGAGTTGCCGTATCGACCAGACCGGGGTTAGCCCCATTGTTGTTCGTAACGGCCATAGTGTCGTAATAGTTGGTAGCGTTGCTGCTGTTGTAGTCGCGGATGATGCTATTGAAGACAGCGACTGTAGGGTATCCGTTGGGGTCGTTCGCCTTCACCAGAAGCTCCTCCTTGTTGGCATTGGCTGCTGGGTTGTATGTCCTGTTGTTGTACAGGAGGCAGTTGGATATAGTATTGTGGCTGAAGTTGCTATTGTCGATATAAATCCCGCCACCGGTGGAGGCGGTATTCCCATAGAAGGTGCAGTATATGATTCTCGCAAAGAGATTATATCTATTGGCGTACGTGTAGATACCTCCGCCACCAGTATAGATAGAGGTATCCCTACAGGTATTACCACTGAAGACGCAGGCGTTGATATCGGAGAAAGAGCAAAAGGTGTTGCACAGCCCTCCGCCGGAGCCATTGAAACCACCATTACTGCCAACGGTGCTATCAGTGCAGGTATTATTAGTGAAGGCACATTGGGTGATCGTGTGTTGGGTGGCGTCGTTGCACACGCCGCCGCCGCGTAGAGTAGCACTGTTGCCACTGATGATGCAGTTGGTAAGATAAGCGCCCAGGCAGCCAGTATTGTACATGCCCCCGCCGGTTAAGCTAGTGTTGCCACTGATGGTGCTATTAGTGACCCTGACTTCGCCGCGAGTATTATACATGCCCCCACCGGTTAAGCTAGTGTTGCCACTGATGGTACTATTAGTGACCGTAAGGAAGAAGCTGCCTGTACTGTACATGCCCCCGTTCCCGGTGTTGCCACTGATGGTACTATTAGTGACCGTAATGATGAAGCCGCTGGTATTCCGGCAGTCATTGTATATCCCCCCGCCCCCAACGGGTCCCCCGGTTCCAGTGTTACCGCTGATGGTGCTATTGGTGATTGCAAGGCCGGTGTTGAGGCTGTATATGCCCGTGCCATTGGTGTTGCCACTGATGGTGCAGTTGGTGACCGTAATTCTTCCGCCATTGCTGGGCGCGTTCGGGTTATTGGTATTAGCCGGGTTTTCGCCGTTGTTGCGCATGCCCGGTCCATTGGTATTGGCCGTAAAGATGCAGTTGTTGATTGTAGGGCTGCTAGTACGGTTGTACATCCCTTCACCTGGGTAGAAGCTGTTACCGATGTAGTAGCCAGCACCGCGGGTCACCGTAAAGCCGTCGATCACACAAGAGGCCAATCGCCCTACAGTGCGGAGTACTGTAGTCGCATCGCCGGGTGTTGCTGTACCGCTGTTGTCAAGATCCCCGCTCAGGATGGTGACGTTGGCGGCCGGGTTCCGCTGGCTTGCGGCCGTTTCGGTACCGGCAAAGCCCCCGTATAGTTTGATGTTACGGAAGGATATGTCGAAGACGCATTCACTTGAGTTGGCAGGTACGCCGCCGTTGGTATCGAGGGTGGGCAGGTAGGTACCGGCCTTTACCCAGACCTCGTCGACGTTGGAGGTTGCACTGTAGATAGCTTCCTGCAGGTCGCGTTTGGCGGCCGCCCAGGATCTGCCGTTGCCGGTGTTGTCAGGCTTGGAGCCGTCTACGTAATACACCGTGGCACGGGCCGAAAGAACGCTCAGGAACAGCGCGGTTACAAGTAACAGTCGTTGCATGTGGGGAGACTATTGGATAATGGAAGTGAGAGGAAAGGAGAAAACGACCCGCGCTGCACTGGAACAGCTATCCGGGTGTAGCCAGGGGAATTATCTACAGGCAAAGGTCCACGCTCGCCTCCACCCCGCCTATAGGGGGTACCCCCTAATTTATATCATGAGACGCCGGAATTCGAACCCAACTAAACCGGCTATCCACTCCGGGCAGTTTTGATACAATTGAGTTCGAACGACAGGCCCCGCTCTAGGAGCGGGTTTTAGAAAATGCAGAGGGGACGGGATGCCAATCGAACCACTTAAGCGTTTATTCGATTGGATTCAAGCCTTAAAGTCGCTTGGTGATGCTGCTGTTTTAAACGAAGTCTAGATCGCTTGCAAACATTAAATGCTTTTTTACTTTCACTATGTACAATCGAACGCACCGAAAGAGTTTATTGAACGCCTTTTCTCCGTGCTTTTGTAGAACTCCTTTTTAGATATATAAATAATAATTTTTAACTCTCAGAATCCATATAGTAGAACTTATATTTTGTGCAGAATTCTCTTAGTGAAAAAAACCAACAAATACAACCCTTTTTAGACGGTCAGAAATTGCTTCTAAAACCAATTTCTGACGTGTTATTATACCTTTTATAAGGTGCTTAATGATTTTAGGTTTGCCTTTATAAAACCTATCTATTATGCGACATTCTATTTTGATTACAATCTCTCTTCTTCTAACCACTCTGCTTGTCAGTGCATGTAAGAAGGATTCCGAAACAGTTGTTACACCAACATTAGTAACAACACCAAATGATGGTTCCTACCATCCAGTCAATTTTACCTCATCCAAAACTCTAGCCCGTTATGCTAGTGAGCATTACTCTCAATCAATTTCCATTGGTGCAGCTAATGAGATGATCAGCAGCTACCTTTCCAGTGTTCAATTCCCTACGCAGGACACCGCAATCCGTTCTTTTGCGTTTGATGCTGACACACTTCGGAGTTACCTCGCAGATACCTCCATTAAGACCATTCGGTTTCACATGGCTCATACTCCCACGCAGATTCGATCAGCTCCTGGCGTATATGCAGGTTACAATCCTCAAGCACTGACAATGATAATTGTAGGGTACAGTGAGAACGACGTGTTGATTAAAAACAAGCACAACGGCGTTTATGAACACCTTTATCCATGTCCCCATCAATGCAGTGGGCCAACAACGGGCTTGCTTCAATAATAACATGTGAAAGCGATTGATTTTATCCTTTTTGGGGTACTCTTTTTTGGGGCGATAGTTGCGATAATCCGTTTTAGAACTTTAGACTATAAAGAACGGATTATTGCAGCTCTTTTGATTCTAACTTTCCCACAGGTGTTTGTCTGTTATATATTCTCTCAGCATAACTGGAATAACATCTACATCATACAATGGTATAGTCTACTGGAGTTTTTCTTAATTATGCTTTATTACTATAAATTGTTCTCCCGAGGGATATACAAGAAAGTCCCTTTAACCTTGACTTTAATGGGTATTGCATGGTTTACAATTACTCTATTCTCTAATAAGAATACTTCTAATGGCCTCTCATTTATTTTATTTGAAGCGCTAGCAATTATCATAGCTGGTTGCTTCTATTTTATTGGTTTACTACTTGAAAAGGACATAAATATAACCCTATTACCAAGTTTTTGGGTTACGATTTCAATGCTATTTTATTGGACAACTACCTATACCCGGGATGGATTGTTGATTTTTTATGATCGTGTATCAATTCAATTTCTAAGTAGCTTAGAGTACTTCTTTATATCAATAAATATAGGTTTCTATCTTTCTTTATCACTGATAATTCTTAACCACAAGAAGATCAAAGGCGTTTATGGATAGTATTGATCTGACAGTTTTTCTGTTAATAGGTACCATGCTTATCGTGATATTAGCAGTATTGTTAGTTATAATTCTGGTTGTTACAACTCGCCGCCAAGTCAAATCCCAATTGGAAAAGCAGCGTATGAAACTTGAATTTGATGAAGAGATGCTTCATACCCGGATTGAAGTCCAAGAACAAGCATTGTCTAACTTTTCAGGAGAAATACATGACGGCATTGGTCAAGAACTAAGTATGCTTCGACTTCAGATGGATCGGCTAGAGGGTCACATCAACACTGAGAAAGGCCAACACATGCTACAGGAACAACAAAGTGTCTTGAAAAACACCATCAAAAACCTCCGACTGCTTAGTCACAGTCTCAACACCAATTTGATCTTACAAAAAGGTCTGGAGCAAGCCCTTGAAACAGAAGTGATCCGCCTTCAGAACTTTACATCCTTAGATTGCAACCTAATAATTGAGGGTGATTATGTAACCCTCAATAAAGAAAAGGAACTATTAATTTTTCGAATCTTTCAGGAAAGTATTCAGAATGTTATCAAACACGCTGAAGCTACCCAGATTAGTGTTACGTTGTGCTATAATAAAGAAGATATGATTATTTCCATACGCGACAATGGCAGAGGGTTTATTGCTGCTGAAAGCGATTCTTCAACTCACCAAATAGGCCTGTCAAATATGCGTCGCCGTGCTGAATTGCTGAAAGGTAGAATCTTCTTTCAATCCAGTATTGATCAAGGGACTATTATTCAACTTGAGGTTCCTAATAAATAGTTTTCTCTCCACCCCTCCACCCGCTCACAAACTCAAGCATGTCTAATTCTCAAACAAAAATTACTGTTGCGCTGGTTGATGACCACACGATGTTCCGGAAAGGCATGGCGCTTATGATCGACGACGAGGCCGATATGAAAGTGGTAGTTGAAGCAAGTAACGGATTGGAATTATTGAATGCACTTGAAGTCTTAAAATCACCTCCCGACGTATGCATCTTAGATGTCAATATGCCCAAGATGAACGGTCAACAAACCATCGTACAGCTGAGAAAAAATCATCCTGATATAAAGGTGCTTATTTTATCTATGATAGACCATGAGCACATCATAATAGAAATGTTACGGCAAGGAGCTGGCGGATACATGCTCAAAGAGTATGAGCCTTCGGAAATGAAAAGGGCTATTCGAAGCATTAACGAAGAGGGCTATTACTATAACAGTCTTGTATCCGGACGCATGATGAGCTGGTTTAGAAAAGATGGGAAGCCTGTTGAAATACTAACTGACAGAGAGCGGGACTTTTTGAAATGGTGTGTTTCAGATTTGGTTTACAAGGAAATCGCAGATAAGATGAGCTTAAACCTGCGGGTAATTCACAGTATACGTGACCAACTGTTTGATAAACTCAGCCTTAATACTCGAATTGGACTGGTATTATACGCCTTAAGAGTAGGTATTGCAGATGTCAACACTATCTAGGTGAACCTTTGCAATAATAACCAGTTATTTTTCATCCATACCTTCTTCGGTTACAGAAAAGCGCAGTTAACGCTGGGCGCCTTATCACCTTTGACGTGGTTGAAGAAACGTTTCTAAATAGTTTTGAGATTTTCATACACTAAAAGTCAACTTTTGAGTATTCTATCAGCCTAAATACGCATAAATCATTGAGATTTTTCTTCTATTATTTACGCGAGCGGTCGTTAAATGCAGCTTAAATGATGACTTTATTGAACAATCGATTCCAATTAGGTACCCAACCAGAAAGAGCACTTTTTCATAGCACACATTTTGCGTCAAAAACCGCCCAGGTAAGTTGGTGTAGCCCAATAATGCCTTACTGTTTTTAATAAAACCTTCTTTTTTGCAGATTTTGATTTCCATCTTCCGGAACAAAATGGTACCGTGTGAGGTCTATGTATAGAAAACGACGCCAGTTTCGGATTTATATCCAAATTTTGTCGCAAAATCCGTTGTTCTGCGGATAACTTAGTTACAAATACCCTGAAAATGCATTTTCCTTGTCGAATTGTATAAGGGAAATAAGAAAAGCTTTTTTATGTAGAAAAATTATATTATTTGCTTTGAAAGTGTAGGTTCTATGTAAGAAATATGCGGCTTTTACGTTAGAAAATGCGGGTATTATACAAATAAAGAGCGCATTGAGATGATAAGAACCTAATCACACAGTCGAAAATAATTACTTGCGGGTGAAGCGATTCTTTTTGCTCATCCGATACAAGCAAACAGCGGTCATCACCCGATTACTATAGATTCAGTCAGAAAAATCTTGTACACATATTAAAAATTGCCTTATGCACCTGACTATTTTATCAACAGTCTGAGTTGAATGTAGAGTCAGGTCTTGAGCCCTATTCACTAACTACCAACTTGGATATAAAAAACCCCCGTAAGGGTTCTTACGGGGGTTTTTTATATCTTGGCAGATCAATCATTTTAGTGATTCCAGGTATAGGAAGCGTAGCCACCATAGTTCACCTCAAAGAACCCTGGGAACTTGGTGCTGTAGTAGCAGAGCTGAGGAGTAGCTACTCCTCCGTACCATACCATGGTCCGGGTCAGGTAAAGCTGACCGCTATTAGTCTGCGTGTAAACTGGTTCGTTGCGTGGTGCCGGAGGTAGGTTGATGAACTTTGCAAGTCCTTCCCAACCACTTGTAGCCTTGAACCACTGTGGGCTCGTGTTATTAACCCAACCTGCAAAACGGGTATCCTTCTGCATCTTTAGGCGATAACCGCAAGACGAGTAAACTCCCCACCAAGAATTCCACTTAGTAACGACCCAACGTACTCTACGTCCGTTGTGCTGAGGAAAATCGTTACCATTGTTTAGCTTGTAGATCTCCCGGTTATTGTCGAACCAGTTACAGTTGCCTTCAGGTGTATTACCAGCAGCAGTCATTTTCCGTACGCCGGCCAAATTCAGATAGCTTCCGTCAGCTATCTGATTCTCGTATGCTTCAGGAACTGCGTAGATGTCGCCGCTGATGGTATAAACATAGATAGAATCATCAATCTGAAGTAAGCCATTGCTGCTCAATACCGTTGCGAAGGCGTAATCAGGAACATCCATCATCCTATGGCTTCTGATCATAGAGTCTGCTGTAATGCCTTGACCATTATTGGCGTTGTTATCAGCTTGGTCGTAAGCTGCTAGTACACTGGTGAATCCGGTTTGAGCGTTGCTCCAGATAAGGCGATCTGCATCTGTCATGTTCTGGATGTTTTGCATTTGGGCCTCGAAATCACCACTGGTTGCAAATACGAGTCGTCCGTTTATTACGGATAGAGCGGGACCAGATCTGGAGACGGCAGATAGGTTCATGGCATTCGATTTGTCTGGCATTTCAGTAGGGGATTCCTTCTTGCAGGAATACACCAGCGTACTGACTGCAAATAGGCTACAGGCGCCAAGCAGAAAGGCTTTCGGGGTGCGAAAAAAGGTAGTATGCTTCTTCATTGGTTAAAATAATGTGAAGCAAAATTGGGGGCACTCCGCTATCCCGTAATCAGCTATGAGAACAGGGAAAGAGTAGTTTTTTGCACGCCCTATTTACCGCTTAAAAATGCCAAAGCCAGGTTCAATAAACTATCTGTTTAGTGTTGATTTTTAGTAATTGCAAAGCACAAATAGATTTCAAGGTCTAACCCTTTATTTATTCGTAACTTTTTATATGCAGCAGCCAAATGTGGCCTAATCGCGCTTCGGCAGTGTATCCTACAGGCCGTTATTTTTGACAGAATGATAAAGAGAAACCTACGAGTTAAACAAAGAAGCTATCGAAAAGGCGTTGCGAATAGCCTCTAAGCTCCCGTCGTTATGGGCTTCCAGCCCAATAGAGCAAAAAGAGCGCTTGCAAAAATTGGTGTTTCCAGAAGGAATTTACTACGATGGCAAAAAAGGGGTAGTTCGAACCGGAAAAGTCAATAGCCTTTTTGCTCTGGTGTCAGTCGTAGTAAGGCGCTGCGGGCAAACGGAAAAGGGACCAAACGCTTTTGAAAACGATTGGTCCCTCTGTGCAGAGAGGAAGGGATTCGAACCCTCGATACGTTGCCGTATACACGCTTTCCAGGCGAGCCCCTTCAACCACTCGGGCACCTCTCTAAGGAATGGAGCGCGAAAATAAGGTTTTTTGGCAGCCGCACCAAGAATTGAATGGCTCTTATTTTGACTCGCCCTAGCCAGACAGCCTTTCTCATCGGCATTCCACGGGCTGATCGCATCCGAAACCGGTTTCAGAGTTTATTGGAGTACTCCAATGAAAAAGGCTTCAGACGCATTCGCCTGAAGCCTTTTAGATTATTTTAATCGTTCTTTTAGATCGAGTACACCACCAGTCCGTCGCGGAGCTTTGGCTCAAACCAGGTGCTTTTCGGAGGCATCACCTCGCCGCTGTCGGCCACTTCCAGCAACTGCTCGATACTCACCGGATAGCAACTGAATGCTACGGCCGCTTCGCCGGCATCGACGCGATCCTGCAACGGTTGCAAGCCCCGGATACCCCCCACAAAATCAATCCGGTTGTTGGTGCGCGGGTCGTCGATGTTCAAAATCGGTGTCAGCAGGCTGTCCTGCAGAATGCTGACATCCAATGAGTGGATCGGATGGCCGTCGCCGGCATATTCCGGAAGCACCTGTAACCGGTACCATTTGCCAGCGAGGTACATTCCAAACTCGTGCGGCTGCTGTGGCCGGTATGGCGACTGCGAAGCAGGTTCTACACTGAAACGCTCCTGTACTTTGGCTAAAAAAGTTTCGGGTGTCAGGCCGTTCAGGTCTTTTGCCACCCGGTTGTAATCCAGAATTTTCAGCTCGCTTTCCGGAAAAATCGCGGTCAGAAACGAGTTGAACCGCTCTTCGCCGGTAACCTGAAAGCCGGCTTCGCGCATCTCCAGGCACACCTTCCCGGCAGAGGCGGCACGGTGGTGCCCATCGGCGATATACGTACAAGGTACTTCGGTCCGGAACAAATGCGTGATGGCGCCTACTTTAGCGTAGTCGTCAATCACCCAGAAGCGGTGCTGAATGCCGTCTTCGGCTGTAAAATCATAGACTGGCGCATGAGTGTCCTTCCACTGGTTCATCACCGCCTGGATTTCCGGAACATCCCGATAGGCCAGAAACACCGTTCCGGTTTGGGCACGGGTGGTGCGGATATGGTCGATCCGGTCTTTTTCCTTTACCGGACGGGTAAACTCATGCTTGCGCACCAGGTTATTGAAATAATCGTCGCAGGAAGAGCCGCAGATCAGTCCGGTCTGTGAGCGACCGTCCATCGTCAGTTCATACAGGTAATAGCAGGGATCGGCATCTTCCTGCAGAATCCCTTCGTCGATCATGCCCTCCAGGTTTTCACAGGCTTTTTCGTACACGGCTTGGCTGTGTACGTCCGTGCCTTCCGCCAAATCGATTTCCGCGCGGGTAACATGATAGAAATGGACTTTCTGGTCTTTGTACTGGCGGGCTTCGGCTTCGTTGACAACGTCATACGGCAGAGCCGCAACCTGTGCTGCCAGCTCGGGCACCGGACGTAACCCTTTAAACGGACGGATAGTAACCATAAGATTTTTTCAGGAGGCAAAGGTGGCATCAAATTCCTGAATGGCCGACACCAAATGCTGGACGGCCGTTTCGGATACGCCGTTATAAATCGAAGCCCGGAACCCACCGGTACTTCGGTGGCCTTCAATCCCGCTGATAGCCCGATCGGCACAAAACTGTAAAAAGGAATTTTCCGCCTGAGGTAAATGCGCCTTGAACACCACGTTCATGGAACTGCGCGAGCCTGGAGCCACCAGGGCCGTAAACTGGCGGCTTTCGTCGATGGCCTGGTACAGCAACCGGGCTTTACGCTCATTGGTACCAAACAACGTTGAAAGTCCCTGTCCGGCCAGCCAGCGCAACGTCAGCAGGCAGGTATAGATCGGGAATACCGGTAGCGTATTGAGAATCCCTCCGGCGGCAACGTGTTCCTGATACGACAGGATCGGCGGCAAGCCTGCATTCAGTTGGGGAAGCAGGGATTTCCGGATGCAGACCAGCGTCACACCTGCCGGACCCAGGTTTTTCTGCGCTACGGCATAAAACAGATCGTAGGCCCGGTAGTCGCGGGGTACGCCCAGGATATCAGAACTCATATCCGCAATCAGCGGAACGCCCAAAGCCGGTGGTGGCGATTTAAACTGCGTTCCAAAAATAGTGTTGTTGGTGGTCTGGTGGAGGTAGGCCCAGGGCGTTCCGGAGGCTTGGCTGGAATGCGACACCGAATTCATATCCGGCAGCGACCGGTATTGTTCAGCCCGCGATGAGGTCACCACTTCGGCAGCGCCAACGCTCAGGGCTGTTTGGTAGGCATCGTGCGCCCAGTAACCCGAATCGATGTAGGCCGCGGTGGTTCCGGGACGAAGCAAATTTTGAGGCACCATGGCAAACTGCATGCGTCCGCCACCGGCCAGCCATAAAATATGATACTCGTTTTGAAGGTCGCAGAGGTCATTTACCAAGCTGTTGGCTTCTTCCAGAATCGCATTGAAAGCCGTTGAGCGGTGGGGCAGTTCCAGGATGCTGATTCCGGTTCCGGAATAGTTCAACACCGCTTCGGCAGCCTGCTGCAACACGATTTCCGGAAGGGCCGCCGGTCCGGCTCCAAAATAATCCATTCTGATACAGATAATTAAACAGGTAACACAAGCCAGCCCACTCCTAAAGGATTTTCCTTTCCGGATCAATCCATCTCCGTAAGACGCTTCTTGGGCAGCTCCTGCGTAGTGATGCCTCCGGAAACAGCGAATTTCATGGCTTCGGCCGGCTTCATGGTCGTTATCGGCCGGATATTTTCCTTTTTGACCATCACCACCCATCCGGAAATCGCATAGCTGTGAGGCAGGTATACAGCCGACATTTCATTCAATCCATACTGGGTCATATCGCGCTGGGTCAGGAAGCCAATCCGCCACATTTCCGGCGCTTCGCTGGTCCGCACCCAAACGGGCCGGTTGAATTTGCGCTTGTCGCCGACAAAGGAGTCGAGAATATCTTTTACAGAGGAATAGATGTGCCGGACACCGGGCGTTTTGGCCAGGATATCGCCCAGAAAATCGAAGATAACTTTCCCGAACGACCATTTCAGACCGGCAAAGCCGATGAGCGTAATTCCGGCAATAACGATAAAGAAACCGGTTCCGCGGGGTACCCAGGGCACCAGCTGATCCACACTGTTGAATACGGCCCAGATGATATAACCCGTCACCGCCAGCGGCAGCAGGATAATAAGGCCTTTAAAGAACGACCGGATGATGAGCGCCAGCAAACGTTGCACCGTGTAAAGGTAGGCTATCGGGTATTCGGAGCGGCAAAAAAGGCGCGCTTCCGGAATCGGAAGCGCGCCTTTTAAAAATGTACGGTTTTTGGAACCAAGCGGTGTTAGACGGCGGCAGTTGCATTGAGGATGCCCATTTCCCGCCCTACTTTGGTAAAGGCCGCAATGGCTTTGTCGAGATGCGCCCGATCGTGCGCGGCCGAGATCTGAACCCGGATACGCGCTTTGCCTTTAGGCACTACCGGGAAGAAGAACCCAATCACGTAGACGCCTTCTTCAAGCAACCGGGCTGCCAGTTCCTGCGCCACGGTGGCTTCGTACAGCATAATGGGTACAATCGGGTGCTCGCCCGGCTTGATATCGTAGCCGGCATCAGTCATCTGCTTCCGGAAATACAGCGTGTTCTCTTCCAGTTTATCGCGGAGGGTTGTGCTTTCCGAAATCAGATCCAGCACGGCGATCGACGCACCGACGACTACCGGAGCTACCGTATTGGAAAACAGGTACGGCCTGCTGCGCTGGCGCAGCATGTCGATGATTTCTTTTTTTCCGGACGTAAAGCCGCCGGATGCCCCACCCAACGCCTTGCCCAACGTACCGGTGATGATATCGATCCGGTCCATTACGCCACAACGCTCATGCACGCCCCGGCCGGTAGCGCCCATAAATCCGGACGAGTGACTTTCGTCGATCATCACCAGTGCATCATATTTATCGGCCAGGTCGCAGATCAGATCCAGTCGGGCAATCGTGCCATCCATCGAGAAGACCGAATCAGTTACAATGAGGCGGGTACGCTTATCGGCATGTGCCTGAAGCTGGGTTTCCAGATCGGCCATATCATCGTGCTTGTAACGGGCGCGGGCGGCTTTACACAACCGCACCCCATCGATGATGGAGGCGTGATTCAGCTCATCCGAGATAATGACATCTCCTTCGCCTACCAAAGGCTCGAATACACCACCGTTGGCATCGAAGCAAGCCACGTACAGGATGGTATCTTCTGTACCCAGAAAGGTCGACAGCTTTTGCTCCAGTGCTTTATGAATGTCTTGGGTACCGCAGATAAAGCGTACGGAAGACAGGCCATAGCCACGCTCGTTGAGCGTTTCGCGGGCCGCCTCGAGCACTTTAGGATGCGAGGACAGACCGAGGTAGTTGTTGGCGCAGAAATTAAGCACCTGTTGTCCGTTTACGGTGATTTCAGGGCCTTGCTCAGAAGCAATGACACGCTCTTTTTTAAACAATCCGGCGGCGTTGATTTCGGCCAGCTCGGTTTGCAGGCGGTTGTAAAAGGAAGGACTTGACATGTGCTGATTTTTTTGAAGTAGGAGCGCAAATTAAGTCCCTTATGCGTTTATTTTTTACGACGGGCCGAGCGATCGTAAAATTCGGGGGACTTGTTCTGCACCCAGCGGATAAAGGTGGCGATTTCCTCCTGCTGTTGCAGCGCTTCGATTGTATGGTAGCTGCGTTTCAGTTCGGCCTCCGTCAGCACCGAGTGAATCTTATCGTGGCAGATTTTGTGCAGCAGAACCGTGGGTGTGCCTTTGCCACCCCTGCTGAGCGGCAGCAGGTGGTGCCGGTTGGCCGGCGGTGCCAGCAGGCGTCCGCAAAGCGGGCAGTCTCCTTCGACCTCACTGACAGGGGCCGATTCCGGAAAATGCGCTTTTTTGGCTTTGCGGGGCATGACAGAAAGTGTTGAAATTAAAAATCCGGTTGCGCTTTCAGGGTAGAAAGGCGCAACCGGAAGCTGACAGGGTTTATAGAGGCGGTTATCGGAATCGAATGCAGGCCTTATGCGGCAAACTGCTGATCGAGTTGGTTTAGAGTATGGTAAATATCACGCTTCACGACCCGGCTGCGGGACATTACAAGACCCGCCTGCAACATAGAGCGCAGATCTGTGAAATTGAAGAAATTGCGGAGAGCTTTCTGACGACGGAGGTATTGCTTGTTACGCAGTTTCATGGGAGCGTGTTTTGAAAGTTTTCAGAGGTTATTGCTTCCTTCCGTTAAAAGACTGTGCCAACCTTTAAACGCTTCGGGCGAACTTCGCTCTATCCGTACCCATGACTTTCTTAAATCTGCTTCTGACGGCGGCTTGTGGATGTTTTACTGACCACGAGCCACCACCGGCACATCCGGTTCACCTGACACTCACCACGCCTTCCAAAAAAGGCGGCGGACAGGTGTATCTGACCGTGTTTCAGTCTGGGAAAGGTTTTCCGGATAACCCATCGCATGCCGTTCAGGCACTGAAAATTCCGCTGCAACAAGGCGTGGCCCGTACGGTTTTAACCCTTCCCAAAGGCCGGTATGCGATTGCCGCTTTTTACGATGCCGACGGCAACGGAAAGCTATCCAAAAACCTGGTAGGTGTGCCTTCAGAACCATATGGGTTCAGCAATAATGTACGCGGACTGTTCAGCGCGCCCTCATTTCCGGAAGCGGCCTTTGATCTGCACGGTAGTCCTTCCGAAATGCGACTGGACCTGAAATAACCTTCTCTGAATCTTCCGGATCTTTAAAACACCGGGCAGGAGGCGCCTTCGCGATCGCTGCTGCTATTGGAAAACAATCCGGAATACGTCAGGCTCATTTCATAGCCGCCACGCAGTTGTGTGGCCGCCCTCAAAGTCGAAACGTTCAGGTCATAGGTCGTCGTCAGTGTCAGCGTGCGGTACGTCACCCGTACCATCGGAATCAGGGCATCCTGGTAGCGGTAATATACACCGGCACCAAAGCTGAATGCGGCATCGCTGAATCGGGACGGGTCACGCTGCCAGCTGCCAATGGCGCCCAGCATCAGCTCCGTTGCCGGTCCCTGCTTTATGAAGTTGGCCTGCGCTTCGATGCGCCAGCCTTCCGGAATCGAAAAGCCAAACCCCAGATTCGCGTTGAAGCGCGTCGGGCGATTGACCGATGGATCACTTTCCTTGAAATTCCACTTCGGCCGGGTCAGATTGTAGGCTGAAACACCAGCATACATCACATGCTGATTATCGGTTCCGATCGCGGATGAATATGCAACCCCTACCCCAACGTCCCAGGCCTGCAGGGTCGGATTGGTGATATTTTCACGGGTAGCCGCCGACGCTACATAGGCATTGCTGACCCATTGATTATCGACCGTCATTTTGGAAGCATCGAAGCTGCGTTGCAGGTAGCCGCCGGTCAGGCCGACCGCCAGGTACGAACGTCGCTCTCCACCCAGGTTTTTATTGTAGGTCACGGCCGGATAGGCCGCAGAGGTCCGCAGTCCCAATGATCCGGCCCGATCGCTGTACGCTGCCAGGCCAAAGCTGAGGTAATCATTGTTGCCGTTACCAACCCGGAATGGCATCCGGTAGCTCGCCTGCATCAGTGCAGTAGAAAACGCATTGCCCACACTCCCCCACTGGTTGCGATACAGCGCCGTTGCCTGAACATCGCCCTTTGCAAGGCTTATCAGGGCCGGATTCCGCACGCCCGGTGCCTGCCAGAACTGTGAAAAATGCACGTCCTGTGCCCGGCTTTCGGAAGGCCCCAGACAGGACGCTCCCACCAGGGTCAAAAAAAGGGTTCTAAAGCTCATCGAATCAGGGTTATATCGCCTTTGTATTGCAGGGTTTGCCCCGTGGCACATTCGGCTTCAATAGAATAAACAAAGGCATCGGCAGGCAGCTTTTCGCTTTTCCAGGTGCCGTCCCAACCAGCGCTTTTATCGTTGATAGCGATGTTTTGCTTTTCAAACACCACCTCGCCCCAGCGATTGTAAATCCGGAAACTGCGAATCCGGCTCAGACCGTTTCCATGCGGATAAAACACATCATTTTCGCCATCGTCGTTGGGCGTAAACGAGTTGGGAACAAACAGCTGAGACTCATTACAGTCGAGATAGACCGTTACCGAATCGCGGCCTTCGCAGCCTTTGTCGCTGATACTGGTTACCGTGTAGGTAATGGTCCGGAGTGGCGAAGCGGTCGGCGTCGGACAATCGGCACAACTCAGTCCTTCTGTTGGGGTCCACTGAAACCGGCTCGCCTGGGTCGATTGCGCTACCAGTGTGGTAGACGAACCACTGATGAGCCGTACGCTGGGACCGGCATCTATCACCGGCAGCGGATACACTTCTACACGGGTGTATTGGGTATCCGGCAAACAGGAGCCCTGGCGAATGATGACGCGGTAGCGGGTCGTTGTATCCGGATGAATGACCGGGTTGGGAATCGTATCACTCGACATTTTGGTAGCCGGTGTCCAGAGATACCGGTTACCACCGCCCGCCCGCAGCAGTAAGAGGGTTTCCGCGCAGACGGCCGTATCGTTGCCGGCAAAGCCAGTTGTTTTGGTTTTGGTCCGCACCACCACCGCATCCGTATTCTGACATCCGTTGGTATCCGTTCCGGAAACCCGGTATTCGGTTGGCGTAACCGGTGATGCATTCGGACTGGCACTCTGCGGATTATCCAGACTGCCCGTTGGCGACCATTCGTAGCGAATGCCGCCGGTAGCCTGCAACCGGACCGCGTCGCCCGGGCATACCGTTGTATCCGGACCGGCACTGATGGCCGGCAGACTGTTGACCAGAACCGTTTTGATCACCGTGTCTTTACAACCCGTGGTATTGGTCACAATCAGCTGAACGGAATAGGTTCCGGCTGCCCCCAGCGTGTACTGCGGATTGAGCGTATTCTGCACCACATTTCCCGGAAACCGCCATTGCTGCTGGCTCGTAGCTGAGAACAGACTCTGGCTGGCATCCGTAAACTGCACCGGCTTTCCGGAACAGGCAGTCTGTACGGTAAAATCGGCGGTAATTGCATCAATTTTGATGGTATCGAGACTGGTATTACTGGTCGCACAGCCTTGTCCGTTAGAGATAATCAGCTTGGGTACATAGGTGCCCGGAGTCTGGTAGATATGCGTAACCGAATTTCCGGAAGCCGGCTGCGTCACACCGTCGGCAAAATCCCAGGTCAGCTGCGGCACCCCGCTGATTGCAGTGGTAAAGGTGACCGGAAACGGCGCGCAGCCTTTGGTAGCATTAGCAGTAAAGCCGCCGGCATAGCCGAATACCCGGATCATTTTCGACGCGGTATCGGTGCAGCCCTGTCCATCTATCGCAACAAGCGTAGCCGTGTACACCCCCGGACTGATATAACTGGTGCTGGCATTGGTCAGGGTAGACGAGAAGGTATTCCCGAATGTCCACTGATACGTGGCGGCCTGCTGGCTGGCATTGGTGAAGTTGACGACAAACGGTGGCGGGCAAACCGTCTGCGTGTCTGAAGCAGTAAACGCGGCAACCGGCCTGGTGATGCTGATGTAATTGGGCCGGGTACTGGTGTCTTTACAGCCCAGTGAGTCGGTTATAATAAGCCGTACCGTAAAAGTGCCGGTGGTGCGGTAGCGGTGTATCGGCAGCAGGGCCACACTGGTATCGCCATCGCCAAAACTCCAGCGCGAGGCCATCGGGTTGGACCCCAGGCTGCCGTTCTGGAACGTGACCGCAGTACCCGGGCATACCGTGGTATCCGACACACTAAATGCAGCGATCGGTTTAAGCGCCCGTATAAAGTTGGGTTTCCGGATCGTGTCCACACAACCGACTTCATCAGTCACGGCCAGCAGTATGTTATAGGTGCCCCGGTTGTATACGGTGGTGGCCGTTGGCGTGGTGCCCGTCAGCGTCTGTGTGTTACCGAAATCCCAATAGCGCGTTACAATCGATACGCCGGTTACATCCCTGCTGGAATCGGTGAAGGTTACATTCAGTGGGGCACAGCCCAAGGAATCGGAGACTTTGATGCGGGCGACAGGCCGGGCAACCAGTATATAACTAGACTTGGTGAGGGAGTCTTTGCAGGCGTGGGCGTCTCGGATCACCAGTTTAATGCCCCAACGACCTTCGTTTGGAAACCGTTTTCCCAGCACACCGGTAGTAGCAGTATCTTCTACCCATCCGGAAGTCGTTTGATACGACCATTTCCAGGCCTGTACAGCTCCTCCGGTCAGGGTTCCGGAAAAAGTAACACTATCGCCCCGGCAGATGGTGGTGTCATTGGCGGTAAAGCCCACGACACCTTTAAAGACGGTGACGTTTTTAGTTATAGAATCGGTGCAGCCATACGTCGTGTTGGTGGTCAGCAGTTTGACTGCGTATGTACCGAAGGTGGTGTAGGTATGCGACGGACTGGCGGTAGAGGCATAGGTACCATCACCAAAATCCCAGAAATACGTCTGGGCACCCATCGCGAGCGGTTGCAGCCGGATTTTTAAAGGTGTGTCGCAGTTGTATACCACATTAAAGTCAGCATTGGGCGGATTGATGATGATCGGCGCGCTTTGTTCCGTATCGATGCATCCATTGTGAGAGGCTTTAAGCAGCACCCGGTATGAACCAGGCACTGAGTAGCTGTAAAAAGGCGATGCGGCGCCCGATACCCCGCCATCACCGAACGTCCACTCATAGCTATTGGCACCGGTAGAATTGTTGGTAAAGGAAATCTGCTGCTTTACACAGGCAGTAGACGGTGCATAGGTAAACGAGGCCACCGGAGGGCGGCCGGCCCGGATAATAACGCTATCCTGGATGGTACATCCGTTGGCAGTTGTCATCGTTACGCGTACCAGGAAGGTACCGGTGTCTGTAAATACGTGCGACGGTGACGCAGCGGTACTGGTGATGCCCCCGCCAAAGTCCCAGAGCCAGCCGGTAACCGGTGAGGGGTACGGATAGGGCACCCCCGGAGTGGACGCACCGGTGGTAGTAGACAGCGCGTTGGAAAACTGAACCGACAGCGGAATACACCCCTGCCTGACCGACGGGCGCAGGTCGGTCAGAATATTATAAATCCGAACGTTATTGGGATACAGAATACTCGCTACGCAGCCATTCACCGAGGTTGCAATCAGGGTATCGGTATACAACCCGAAGCTGTTGAACGTATGGGTAGGAATGGCCTGGGTGCTGGTGCCGCCATTGCCGAAAAGCCACAGATAGCTGGTACTTCCGGAGGAGGTATTGGTGTAGCTGATCGTTGCCGGCGCGCTACAGGGAATTTGTGGGCTGTTGGTAAACGAAGCAACCGGCAGCGGTGCAATCTGTACATTTTGTGTAATGGTATCCTTGCAACCATTGACCGATGTTGCAATCAGCGTAACCGGGAATGTTCCGGCCACACTGAAGAACGGCGTAGGCGAACCCTGCGTCGAAACGCTGGGCGTAGCGTTGGGACCAAATGTCCATTCCACCGAGGTACTGGCCGGGTTGGTCAGGTCTGTAAACGACACATTACTTCCTACGCAACCGATCGTGGGAACCATGCTAAAGGCGGCATTCACTGTCGTTGTGTTCACCAGATCCGCCTTGCGCTCGGTATCGCTGCATCCGTTGGCGTCGGTTACAATCAGCCGGACACTGTAAGGCCCCACACCGGTGTAGGTATGCGTTGGATTGACCGTGGTACTGGTGCTGCCATCCCCGAAGTTCCATTGATAACTATAGGGTGCCACACCATTGCTGGCCGATCCGGTAAACGAGACCGAATGCGACCCACTGTTACAAAACTGGGAGTTGGTATTGGTAAAGGCCGCATCCGGCTTTTGAAACACCCGAATCTGGCCCGGACGGGAGGCGGTGGCAATGCAACCGTTGCTGTTGGTGACCCGCAGTGAAACCGTATAGGTTCCGGAACTGCCGTAGACCTGTGTGGCATTTTGCGTGGTAGCCGTGCCACTGTTGCCGAAACTCCACAGGTAGGTGCCGGCACCGGGGGCATTTAGGGTACTGGTACCGGTAAACGCCACGGCCAGCGGCGGACAGCCATCGGAGTCATTGACCGTCCAGGTGACGGCCGGGTTGGGATAAACGGTGATAAAACCAGTAACCGTTTTCGTATTGCTGCTCCCGCCGGGATTGGTAGCCGTCAGGGTGACTGTATACTGTCCGGGCTGCGTATAGGTTGTACTTGGATTTTGCAATACCGATGTGGCACTGTTGCCAAAGTTCCAGCTCCAGGTCGTGCCGCTGCCGGTTCCGGAAGAGGTATTGCTAAACTGCACCACCAGCGGAGCACAGCCCTGCACACCGGTAGCCGTAAAGTTGGCCACGGGTGGCTGCGCCAGTCCGGAATACGGAAGCAGCAGTAAAACAAGGTAAAAAACCAAACGCATAAAAACTATTTAAATAATATAATACTAAAGGCTTCTGGCAAGTTAGCAAAAACTTAAAGCATTCCCTTCATTTAGTTAAACACGCTCACGAATAACGTACACGAATCCAAGATATTATTAATTTTTTTAAGCTATATATCGGATGCATTCCGGCATTTTCCGGACCGCACTCAACCCTGCCGGCTCTTTGCTGTTTCTAGTTCATTCTCTACATAACGGTTGTGTTTAAGCAGCCGTGTTCTCTTGTTTATTTACTATGCACGCTCCTATTCCTGATATTCAAACCCTAGGTGCACTCCGCGCCACTGGTTACACCACCCGCTCCGTTAAAGAAGAAGTCCGCCAGAATCTGATTCAGTCTATCAAAGCCAAAAAGCAGCCGTTCCAGACGGTACTCGGCTATGAAGACACGGTGGTGCCCGATGTAGAACGTGCCTTGTTGTCCCGCCACAACATTCTATTTCTGGGCCTGCGTGGGCAGGCCAAAACCCGGATGGCACGCGAAATGACGCATCTGCTGGATGAGTGGATTCCCGTGATTGATGGTTCCGACATTAATGACGATCCGATGCAGCCGATTTCGGCTTTTGGAAAACGGATGCTGGCCGAAAAAGGAGACGATACTCCCATCCGCTGGGTGCACCGGAGTGAACGCTACAGCGAGAAGCTGGCAACGCCGGATGTATCGGTAGCGGATCTGATTGGTGATATCGATCCGATCAAAGCGGCCAATCTGCGCATCGCGCTTTCGGATGATCAGGCGCTGCATTACGGGATTATTCCGCGCTCTAACCGGGGCATCTTCGTGATCAACGAACTGCCGGATTTGCAGGCCCGCATTCAGGTTGCCTTGTTCAATATTTTGCAGGAAGGCGATATCCAGATCCGGGGCTTTAAACTGCGGATGCCGCTGGATATTCTGTTTGTTTTTACCGCCAATCCGGAAGATTACACCAACCGGGGATCGATTGTTACGCCACTGAAAGACCGAATTGAAAGCCAGATTATCACCCACTATCCCAAGACAGTGGATATTTCCAGGGCCATTACGGCGCAGGAAGCCGCGATTCTTCCGGAACAGGATGCGCTGGTAACAGTTCCGGATTTGTTGAAAGTGTTGGTGGAAGAACTGGCGATGCAGGCCCGCAAAAGTGAGTATGTAGATCAGAAAAGCGGTGTTTCAGCCCGTCTCACCATCTCAGCCTACGAAAATCTGGTCAGTGCAGCCGAACGGCGGGCACTCCGGGAAGGGTCTTCGGCTACCATGGCCCGTATTGCCGATTTTTCGGGTGTGGTCAGTTCCGTTACCGGCAAGATTGAACTCGTTTATGAAGGTGAGGTTGAAGGTCCGGCGTCGGTTGCTCAGCGGTTGCTTGGATTGGCCATCCGGGCGGTATTTGTGGACTATTTTCCGGACCCGGCGTCTTTCAAAAAAGGCGGTAAGCAACCCAAAGGCCGTCCGGAAGCCAAAGCAAAGGGAAGTCCGTATGCACCGGTCATCGACTGGTTCGGACAAGGCAATGAATTGATGCTGCCGGCTGATGCGCCGGATACCGTGTATCGCGAAAAACTGATGGGTGTGGGTGGCCTGTATGCCGCGGTAAAAGGATTTTATCCGCAGGCTGATGAGGCACAGACGGCGCTGCTGATGGAGTTTATGCTGCATGCCCTGTCTGAATTCTCATTGATTGCGCGGCGCAATGCCGATACCGGCAGCTATGCCTTTGGCGACCTGCTCTCCGGAATGCTGAACATGAATTTTGACGATCTGGACGATAACGGAGAGGAAGATTATTAAAATCTTCCTCTTTTGTTTTTTATTTTAAAATAAAATTACTTTTGCAACGTTCCAGACCGTTTCTGACAGGTAGTAGTAGGTACGTATTCTTTAATAAAGTTGGTTAGCTTATGGGGTATTTAAATGCTTATTACTGAATTTGACTGTGTCCTGTTTTAAAAACCCCACCTTCCGGAATCCCCTCAAATAGTATTCATTTTTAGTTTTTTTCCTCTACAGCTGAGTTATGCAATCTACATCCCGCACAACCCGCATTGGCGTCTTTTATGACGGCAATTATTTAATGCATGTGTCGCGCTATTACAATTATGTTCATGACCGTAAAGCCCGCATCTCGATTTCCGGACTACACAATTTTATCCGGCAGCGGGTATCTGATTCGGACGGCGTCGCCTATGAATTGTGCCCGATCGTAGATGCGCATTATTTCCGGGGTCGCCTCGGCGCCTATGAAACCGCCCAACGCGAAAAGCAACTCTTGTATGAGCGGGTATTTGATGATATCCTGACCAATGAAGGGGTTACGACCCACTACCTGCCAATCCGTATTTTCGGTACCTCCCGTTCTGAAAGCAACACCGAAGTCTGGTTGTCGCTGGAAGCGTATGAACTGACCCTCCACAAGCGTTTCGACGTGGTGGTCCTGATTGCCTCTGACGGCGATTATGCCCCGCTGGTGCGCAAGCTCAATACCCTGGGGACGCGGGTGATGCTCGTTCACTGGGAGTTTTCCTATGTGGATGATCTGGGCCGCGAGCGTGTGTCGCAAACCTCCCGCGATCTGGTGGCGGAATCGGCCTATCCGATTGCCATGCATACACTCATCGACGAAGCCATTGAAGGCGAAGACGGAACCATCGATGCGCTGTTTGTGCCGAAGAAAGAAGACCGGACCTATGTGCCGGGCCGCCGCTACGAAGCCGACGCCGAAATCACCTATTCCGCAACCAACGCGCCTACTTATAACAATGAGGCGTACGCCGCCGCTGGTGGCGTTTACAATGCCTCTACACCAGTCAGTGACAGTGCCATCCGGAAATCCGGTACAGTCAAAGCGCTGAAAGATGGCTATGGCTTTATCAGCAGTTACCCGCGCGATGCCTTCTTCTACCATACGGCCCTGACCAATACCGATTTTGCGCAGCTTCAGGTCGGAGATAACGTCGAGTACAGCGAAGAAACACTGAATGATGGCCGGGTCGTTGCCAAGGACATCACCGTCGTTTAATCATTCCGGAAATGATCTTATCCGAAAAAGACGTCCGATCCCGGGCGTCTTTTTCAATTGAAAACAGCTGAAGCAATGGATCTGACCTCCGAAGTCCAGTGGCGCACCAGCCGGTCGGGCGGTAAAGGCGGCCAAAACGTCAATAAAGTCGAAACGGCAGTCGAAGCCCTTTGGGCCATCTCCACTAGCACCCTGCTGCGTGACGACCAGAAACAGTGGCTCCAGGAGCAGTTACACAGCCGGATTAATAAGGAAGGCCAGGTGGCCGTGCGGGCCAGTAACAGTCGCTCGCAGCTGGAGAACAAAGCGCTGGCGTTGGAAAAGCTGCATCAGTTGGTTGAAGCCGCCCTTTACATCCCCAAGAAAAGGAAAGCCACTAAACCCAGCAAGGCAGCAAAAGAGCGGCGGTTGCAATCCAAACGGCAGAACGCCTTCCGGAAAGCCCAGCGACGGGGAGACGACCTCTGATTTCTATTCCGGAAAGATTTGGCTTACCGCTGATCGAAGTCGACGGCGACCACCGGAGTCCGCGGGTGACTCTGGCAGGTTAGGACGAATCCTTTGGCGATTTCGTCTTTTTCCAGTCCGTAGCTCAGCTCCATCTCCACTTCGCCTTCGATCAGTCGGGCACGACAAGTGGCACAAACCCCGCCCTTGCAGGCATACGGCAAGTCGGCACCGGCTTTCAATGCCGCATCCAGAATGCTGTCGCCGCCGTAGGCCAGTTCCAATTCCGTAGTGCTGCCGTCGAGCGTGATCCGGACCCGGCTTTTAGCTTCGGCTGCTTCCTGCGTTAATGTGGACGGCGCTTTTTTCCGGAGTGCCGCTGCGCCGGTAGCAGTGAAGAGTTCAAAGTGAATCCGGTCTTCCGGAACCCCTGCGTCGGCCAGCGCATCCCGCACCGACAAAATCATTTCCTCCGGTCCGCAGATAAACGCCTCGTCAATCGTATTGGGGGGCACCAGACGCTCCATAAACGCAGCCGCTTTGGCACCATCAATGCGACCGCTAAACAGCGGCACATCCATGGCCTCGCGACTGAGCACGTGGTAGATGCGCAACCGCTGCATAAAGGCATTCTTCAGTCCTTCAAGGGTTTCCCGGAATAAGATGCTGCCACGGGTCCGGTTGCCGTAAATCAGCGTACAGGTGCTGTCGGGTTCGGTTTGCAGAATCTGGGTAAGAAGCGACAGTACCGGTGTGATTCCGGAGCCGGCGGCAATAGCGAGGTAGTGCTTGTGGGCTTTCTGGGGATGCCGCACGGTAAAGCGCCCATCAGGAGCCATGACTTCAAGTACATCCCCCTTCTTCAGTTCGGTATTGGCCCAGGTCGAGAATTTACCATCTGCCACCTGTTTGATCGCTACCCGCAGTTCGCCCGATGCCGGCGCACTGCAAATTGAATATGAGCGACGCACTTCCTCCCCATCGATGGTCGTACGCACCGTCAGGTACTGACCGGCTTTGAACGGAAAGGCTGCCGCTGCTTCCGGTGTCAGATCGAAGGCAACAGATACACAATCGGACAGTTCGCGGCGGACATCGAGAATAGGAAGCGGATAAAAACGGGCCATGAATGGTATAGAAGGAGTAGAAGTCGTGTACAGACGTTTTTTACAGCAGCAAAAAAGCAATCTGAATCCGGAAACGCGAAAATACGGCGGCTGACGCTCCTGTGACGAAGGCAGTCTGCCCGAAGCGGTATTTTTGCAGCCGCTTATGAAATCTTTTTGCCGGATGGTGGTGGCCGCGTTGTTGATAGCACCGGCTGCAACTGCGCAGAGCTCGATGCCCTACGAAATGGGCCTGATTAAGAAAGACATTCACTACCTGGCGTCCGATGCGCTGGAAGGCCGGCGTACCGGAACCAAAGGAGAAGAACTGGCCCGGACCTATCTCGAAAAACGGTATCGCCAGATGGATATCCCGGCCTGGAAAGGGTCGTATATCCAGCCGTTTACGTTTGTGCGCGGCAAAAAAATCGGTTCCGGAAACGAACTCATCCTGTCCGGGAAAAAGTACACTGACGCCACGCAGGTGTTCCCGATGCCCTGGTCGGCTACCGGCACCGCAACAGTATCCCGGATCGTTCCGCTGTTTAAAGACACCGCTGATCTGTCCAATCCGCATTTCGACTGGGAAAAAGAAGCGTATGAACAAGCCAAAACCTGGAGCGGCACCGGCTTGCAAGGAGTGGTTTTTACCGTTCCGATCCGTGCACAATCCAAGATTCGCTTCAACGCCAAATCGGAATGGGAAGCGCTTCCATTGGTTGCAGCCGTACTGTTTACCGATGCCACACCGGTGCCCGCCAGCGGCGATCAGCTCCGGACGGCCGTTGAACAGGAACAAGCGCCGTCAGCTAATGTAGCGGCTTACCTCGACAACAAGGCCCCTTCTACCATCGTGATCGGGGCACATTACGACCACCTGGGGCACGGCGAAGACGGCAACAGCCTGCTGGCCAACGCAGCCAAGCTGGCCGAAATTCACAACGGTGCAGATGATAACGCATCCGGAACAGCCGGGCTTATGATGCTGGCACAACGCATTCGGAACGAAGGCAAAAAACGCTACAATTACCTGTTTGTGCACTTCAGCGGCGAAGAGCTGGGCCTGCTGGGTTCCAAAGCGTTTGTAAAGCAGTTTGGCCTCGATAGTACCAACACGGCGGCCATGGTCAACCTCGATATGATCGGTCGCCTGCCCGACAGCAGCCGTGCCGTTCAGGTAGGGGGTGTGGGTACATCGCCGGTCTGGGATGCACTATTGCCCCGTAAGCAGTTTAAAGTCGTTGTCGATTCGTCCGGAATCGGACCTTCCGATCACACCTCCTTTTACACGGCCGGGATTCCGGTGCTGTTTTTCTTTACCGGTGCCCACTCCGATTATCATAAGCCCAGCGACGACGCCGACAAGATTAATTACCTGGGCATTTACCAGATTATTCAATCGCTGGATGGCATGCTGACGCAGATTGATGGCGGACCGAAGCCTGTTTTTACGCCCACGAAGCAGACGGCCGTTAATAAAGTACGCTTTAAGGTGACGCTGGGAATCATGCCCGATTATTCTTTTACCGAAGGCGGTGTGAAGGTCGATGGTGTGACCGAAGGGCGACCAGCAGCAGCTGCGGGCGTGAAGACCGGCGATGTTTTACTGCAACTGGGCGATTTTAAAATTGGCGGCATGCAAAGCTATATGGAAGCACTGGGTAAGCTGAAAGCCGGCATGACGGTACCCCTTCGGTTGCAGCGGAACGGACAGGAGCAAACCGTAGACGTGCGTTTTTAACGATTCGTAATTTCCGGAAATTCACTTCCGGCCTGCATCTTTGCCGCCATTCGGCTATTAGGCCGTTTTTCTATGCGTATATCTCTGCTCTTACTGGCCTCCGTTTTGTTTTCGCTGCCTGCGCTGGCGCAGGAACAAGCTCCTCCGATCACGTCTGTCAAAAAGCCCAGCCGCGATTTTGTAATGCTTCAATTCACCTATGATGGCTGGGCTAATACCCCGGACACGGTAAAAGTGGGTGGTTTTAGCCGGGGCTTCAACGCGTACCTGTGCTATGATTTTCCGATCAAGCAAACCCACTTTTCGTTTGCCACCGGCATCGGCATTGGTACTTCGAGCATGTTTTTTAACGATCAGCAACTGGTGTTGACCGACAGCGGACAAACTGCGGCAAAATTTATTCCGGAACAGAAAGACTACACTAAGTTCAAGCTTACGACCGCCTATGCTGAAGCACCGTTTGAACTGCGGTTTTTTTCCAACAAAGAAAATCGCAATAAAGGCTTTAAAGCCGCTATCGGAATGCGGGTCGGGTTATTGATGGCAGCACATACCAAAGGTAACCGCACCGAAAACGGCACCAAGCTGACCGAGAAAGTACAGTCGAAAGATTTTCTGGATAAATGGCGCTATGGGGCTACGGTGCGGATGGGATACGGCAACTTCAGCGTCATGGGCGCGTACAACTTCAACAGCGTGTTCCGCGATGGTGTAGGTCCATCTGTCACCCCCTACTCGATCGGCATTTGCCTGACAGGGCTGTAAGAAAAGATTCAAAACTACTTGTATTGACAAAGGCGCTCCACAGAAGCGCCTTTGTTCGTTGATATGGAATTGAAAGCGAAGTCTCAGATCTCATACACATGGCCTTCTACCGTAGCTGTCACCTCCGGAAAGAGGATAGCGGCTTCGTCGGCAAAAGGATGTACTTCCTGGTAGCGTGAGGAGTAATGCCCTAACAGCAGTCGCTGTGCCTGCGCTTTCTGTGCGATAGTAGCGGCCTGTCTGGCGGTGCTGTGAAACCGTTGGGTGGCTTTTTCAGCGTCTTCTTCCAGGAACGTGCTTTCATGGTAGATCGCATCTGCCCCACGGATCACCTCCAGATACGATTCCGTATAACGGGTATCGGCGCAGTAGGCATACCGTTTCGGGGCCGGACCGTCTTCGGTCAGGTCCGTTCCGGAAATCACCGTTCCGTCTTCGCCCACATAATCGTCGCCTGCTTTCAGGCGGTTATAAAAACTAACGGGTACTCCGGCGGCTTCCGCCTTTTCGACCAGCAGCTTCCGGCCTTTCGATTTCTGCGTGACCAAAAAGCCATAGCACTCAATCCGGTGTTCGACCGGAAACGCCTCCACCGAAAACTCCGGGGTATCAGCCAGCAACAGGTCACGAGCCGGATCAATTAACTGAAACCGCACTTCGTATCCGTACGGATGGCCGCCGCCCATAGATTTAAGCAAAGCCAGGAGCTCACCCAGCGCAACCGGTCCGGCTACCGTCAACGGTGCCGTCCGGCCCAGCAAGCTCATCGAATTCAGTAACCCGGGCAGTCCCAGATAATGATCGCCGTGCAGATGCGAGATAAAAATGTGGGTCAGTCGCCGCCATTTAACGCCATAGCGAGCCATTTGCATCTGGGTGCCTTCGCCACAGTCCAGCAGCAGGTCTACGGTATGCAGGGTTATAAACTGGGCCGTAGGATGCCGGTCATGCGCCGGCAGGGCCGAGTTATTTCCAAGGATCGTTACGTTCACGGTTCGTCTTCGTTGAAAAGGTCGCGCTCCATAATTTCCATATTCACCATATCGATGGCTTCCGGAAGCGTTGGCGTCAGATTAAGGATGTGGTGTAGTTCGGCCTGTTTAAACTGGGCCAGCAGCTGTGTTCCGGCACCTGTAAAGATAAGAGAATGCCCTGCGTTGTACTGGGCTTCATGCAGTTGCAGCAAGGTTTTAAAAACGGCCTCAGTGTCTTCAGCAGGACTGTCCGGAAGCGACGACAAGTCAATAATGCAATTTCCGGAACCGGTTAACTGCTGTTTCTGGCATATGGTTACCAGCTGAGCCGCCATACTGTCACTTAGAGGGGCGTCTGCTGGCAAAATGCGGGTATAGAGGTCGGTGGTATCAATTTTGAACTTCATAGGGAGCAAAGAAACTTTGAGTCGAACGCATTTTCCCCATAAGAAGCTTCCTTTTTACAAGGTACTGACGCAAGGAAAAAACTTACCACACTGCGTTTTGTTTTAAAGAATTGCGCATTCACTCTTAAAAAAGGAACTTCCGATAATGGATTCTAATTTCTCACCGAAAGTAAAAGAAATTATTTCGTACAGCCGCGAAGAAGCCCTGCGGCTGGGCAATGATTTCATTGGAACCGAGCATTTATTGCTGGGTCTGCTGCGCGAAGGCGAAGGTCTGGCCGTGCGCATTCTTCAAAGCATGCACGTAGATCTGTACGGACTGCGCCAGGAGCTTGAAGTTGCTATTAAAGACAAGGCTGCCAAACCGCAGACCAACGTGAATTCGCTGCCGTTGACCCGGCAGGCCGAGCGCGTAATCCGCATTACCGTGCTGGAAGCCAAGGCGCTGAAAAGCCCGACGGTTGAAACCGAGCATTTGATGCTGTCGATTTTGAAAAACAAGGAAAACGTAGCCACGCAGATCCTGAGCCAGTACGAAGTGGATTATGATCGCTTCCGGAATGAGCTGGCGATTCTGCAGGGCGATTTGCCTTCGGCTGAATACGGTAACGATCCAGGCGAAGAGTATGACGATGACGACGAACGACGCTCGTCTTCCCAGCAGCGCAAGCAGCAGGCAGGCGCGAGCAAAAGCAAAACGCCGGTGCTCGACAACTTTGGCCGCGACATCACCAAGATGGCCGAACAAGGAACACTCGATCCGATTGTAGGCCGCGAAGATGAAATTGAGCGCGTGAGCCAGATTCTGAGCCGCCGGAAGAAAAACAACCCGATTCTGATTGGCGAGCCGGGTGTGGGTAAAACAGCCATTGTAGAAGGTCTGGCTCTCCGGATCGTTCAGCGTAAAGTCAGCCGGGTGCTGTTCGATAAGCGGGTCATCTCATTGGATCTGGCTGCACTGGTGGCCGGTACCAAATACCGAGGTCAGTTTGAAGAGCGGATGAAGGCCATCATGGGCGAGCTGGAAAAGAACCGTGATGTGATCCTGTTTATCGATGAGATTCACACGATTGTAGGTGCAGGTGGTGCCAGTGGTTCATTGGATGCCAGCAACATCTTCAAACCGGCGCTGGCCCGGGGCGAGCTGCAATGCATCGGTGCATCTACGCTGGACGAGTACCGGATGCACATCGAAAAAGATGGTGCGCTCGACCGTCGCTTCCAGAAAGTGCTGATCGAACAACCGAGTGTGGATGAAGCCATCACCATTCTGAATAACATCCGTCCGAAGTACGAAGAGTTCCACAACGTAGCCTATGATGAGGCTGCTATTGAAGCCTGCGTGAAGCTGAGCGACCGGTATATGACCGACCGCCTGCTTCCGGACAAAGCGATTGACGTGCTGGATGAAGTGGGCGCGCGGATGCACCTGAAAAACATCAATGTTCCTCAGGCCGTTCTGGATCTCGAAAAGAAAATCGAGGACATCAAGCAGGAGAAAAACCGGGTGGTTAAAAGCCAGCGCTTTGAAGAAGCGGCTGCGTTGCGCGACAAGGAAATGAAAGTCGGCAAAGAGCTGGAACAAGCGAAAGCCGATTGGGAAGAAGAAAGCAAAAGCAAGCGGTACCCGATCCGGGAAGAGGATGTTGCTGAAGTCGTGAGCATGATGACCGGCATTCCGGTGACGCGGATGGTGGAAGCCGAGCAGCAAAAACTGCGGCGCATGGGCGAGGATATGAAAGGCTCAGTCGTTGGTCAGGATGATGCGATCAACAAAGTGGTGAAGTCTATTCAGCGCAACCGGGTAGGTTTGAAAGATCCGAAAAAGCCGATTGGTTCGTTCATCTTCCTCGGTCCGACCGGTGTGGGTAAAACAGAGCTGGCCCGTACCCTTGCACGCTACCTGTTCGATTCCGAAGATTCGCTTATCCGGATTGATATGAGTGAGTACATGGAGAAATTCTCTGTGAGCCGTCTGATTGGCGCGCCTCCGGGATACGTTGGGTATGAAGAAGGCGGTCAGCTCACCGAAAAAGTACGGCGTAAGCCCTACAGCGTCGTGTTGCTGGATGAGATCGAGAAAGCGCACCCGGACATCTTCAACATCCTGTTGCAGGTACTGGACGATGGGCAGCTCACCGATGGCCTGGGCCGGAAAGTGGACTTCAAGAACACGATTATCATCATGACGTCGAACATCGGCGTGCGGCAACTGAAAGATTTCGGTGAAGGCGTCGGGTTTGCCACCAGTGCCAAGAATGCGTCTTCGGAAGAAGTCAGCCGCGGGGTGATTGAGAAAGCGCTGAAACGCACGTTTGCACCGGAGTTCCTCAACCGGATTGACGATGTCATTATCTTCAATTCGCTGACCCAGGAAAACATCAATGTCATCATCGACATCGTGATGCGGGATGTCCTGAAACGTCTGACGACGCTGGGCTACAACCTGACCATCGATGCGACTGCCCGCGAGTTTCTGGCCGACAAAGGCTACGACCAGCAGTTTGGTGCCCGTCCGCTACACCGCGCCATCCAGAAATACCTGGAAGACCCACTGGCCGAAGAAATCCTGGCGCAGAATGTGAAAGAAGGCAGCGTAGTAACCGCCCGGTACGATTCAGAAGCAGCGAAAATGGTTTTTGATATCAGCAACGGCGAGAAAAAGAAGGAAAAAAAGCCTAAAGCCACTGGTCCCGCTGAAGACGAGGCTAAAAAGACAGACGAAGAAGACAAGTAGATTAAAGTCCCAAGAGCAATAAAAAAGCGCTTCCGAAACCGGAAGCGCTTTTTTATTGCGGAGGCTACAATGCCTTTCCACGATTTACTTTTTCTGGATCCGGAAGGTAGGGACTCTGGTAGTGTTTTGCACCTGCACCAGATAGATCCCTGCTGCCAGTGCGTCGATAGACACTGGTTGTACACCGGATACCACGGTTCCGGAAAGCAGTTTCTGGCCCGTCAATGCACATACGGTATAATTCAAAACCGCAGCTGTTTGGTTGTGAATAAAGAGCTGATTGGAGGCCTCGGTCGGATACACCTGACAATCCGTTTCCGGAAGCACGTTGGTCACACCGATTGGGACATTGGGCTTAGGCGTAAACCGGTATACCGTTCCGGAAGTGGGATAGGTGTTCAGTCCGCCCAGACTATCGATCTCAGTAGCGCTGTCGAGTACAGGCGCGTTGGCCGACCCTCTGAGAAAGTAAAATCCTTTTGCGCTTCCAGAACCATTTATCTGCAGGCTATCCATATTACAGGACGGTAGGGCCACCATATGGATAGTAGATGCCCAGATTTTGAACGCTGGAAGGGCCGTAGCGCATTTCCAATACATTGCTGCCTTCGTAGAGCCAGTATTGAAAGCTGGTTGAATCGGTGAAAGAACCGGAGGCATCATACTCATCATAAAAACCTGCATTCCGGATTTCCAGTTTGTAGATGCGGTTGGGTGCAGTACCGGTTATCTGCGTACGGATAGGCGATTCTGAAAATCCCATGGGGAGTCCTTTGTCGATCAGATCGCCGAAAGCGCCGGCCGAAAACCCGCTGGCATACGGTGCGTTCCGGTAATTGCTATCCGGTAAAATACCTGGAAACCCCAAAGCCAGTACCATAGCATTGGTATTGATACCTTTATTCCATTGGAAGCTGAACGGCAGTAGGAACCCATAATCTTCTGCATCCCACACGGTCGTATCGTTTACCGAAATCATTGTTGCGGGCAATGGCATATAAACCTGACCCGTCTGGTAGGTAAAGGTGTAGTTGAACTGCGCCTGGGCAGCAAGAGCCGTGAACGGCAACACTAATGAAAGAATCAGTTTTTTTATTATCGATTTGACGGGCGCTAAATTAGTTTTTTTAGCATTGGTTTGAAAACTATTTTCCGGAACCGGTAGGGTCTGGAAACACCTTCCCACGCATTTTAAAGCTATACAGCGACAAAACGTACCTTTGCCGCTTCTTATGTTACCTACCAGTAAACTGCTCACGCTCGACGAATTCACGATTCAGGAAACCCGCCGTTTTCCAAATGCCACCGGGGAACTTTCCGGACTGCTGCGCGATATCGGGCTGGCCTGTAAGTTTATCAACAACCAGGTGCTGCGGGCCGGCCTGAGTGATATCCTGGGTGCTCACGGTGCCGTGAACATACAGGGCGAAGAGCAGATGAAGCTGGATGTATATGCCGATGAAATCCTGATTAACATCCTGCGTAACTCTGCTGACTGTGCCGGGATTGCCTCAGAGGAAAATGACGATTTCGTTTGCTTTGAAGGTGACGTTCAAAAACAATCCAAATATGTGGTCTTGTTCGACCCGCTCGACGGATCGTCCAATATCGACTGCAACGCCCCGATCGGAACTATCTTTTCGATCTACCGCCGGATTTCGGAAGTCGGCACCCCTTGTACCAAAGAAGATTTTCTGCAACCGGGCAATAAGCTGATGGCTGCCGGCTATGTGGTGTATGGCACCAGCACGATGCTGGTGTATGCCACCAAACTGGGTGCCAATGGCTTTACGCTGGAACCTTCGGTAGGTGAATTCTGTTTGTCGCATCCGGATATCAAATGCCCGGCTAAAGGCAAGATTTACTCCGTGAATCAGGGCAATACGTCTAAGTTTCATGAAGGCACCAAAGCGTTTCTGGACTACTGCATGGCCGACGACAAAGCAACCAACCGGCCGTACGGACACCGCTACATCGGCTCGATGGTCGGTGATCTGCACCGGACGCTGGTGAAAGGCGGTATTTTCCTGTATCCGGCCGACACCAAAAACGCCAACGGCAAACTGCGCCTGCAATACGAGTGCAATCCAATGGCCTTCCTGCTGGAAGCTGCCGGTGGTATGGCCACAACCGGCAAAGAGCGTGTGCTGGATGTAGTGCCAACCGAACTGCACCAACGGGTTCCGATCTACATCGGATCTAAAAATCTGGTGGAAAAAGCATTGGAACTGGCCGACTAAGACGCGGCGCTGGCATTATTCTTTCCCGGTCCCATTCCGGAACCCCGGTCCTTTCATTCAAGAAGAACTACCACTTATACAGGCTGTTTTCAGTACCTGTGTGAGTGATAGCAGTTCGTATTGTGGGCCTGGTTTTGGAATTCTTTTGTGCATCCATTCAAAAACCAGATGCATACCCGTTTTACCTGCTAGCCTTCATCTATCTTCTGCCTATGCCTACTATCGCTGTGATCGGTTCCGGAATTGCAGGGCTTTCTGCGGCCTCGCTGCTGGCAGCGAAAGGATATACGGTTCAGGTCTTTGAAAAAAACGCGTATGCAGGCGGGAAGCTGGGGTTGCTGGAAGCAGACGGTTACCGGTTTGACCGTGGACCGTCTTTATTTACCCAGGCTCATTTGTTCGATGCACATTTCGCTGCCTGTGGTAAACAGCGAAGCGACTATTTTTCGTATCAGCGGCTGGACGAAGGCACCCGGTATTTCTGGAATGACGGCACCCGGTTGGAAGCCTTTCCGGAAGCGGACCAGCGGGCACGGGAATGGACCGAACAGCTGGGTCTTTCCAACGACGCAACCGAGCGGTATCTGAGTCGGGCCGCTGATCTGTACCGGCATATCGGGTCTATTTTTCTCGACCAGAATATTCACAGCTGGCGCACCTGGCTGCATCCGCAGATTCTGAACGCCCTGCGCTACCTGCGGCTGCCGTACCTGACGCAGACACTTCACCGCTACAACCAGAAAACGCTTCGCCATCCAAAACTGGTGCAGCTGTTTGACCGGTTTGCCACGTATAACGGCTCCGATCCGTACCGGTGTCCCGCAATGCTGTCGACGATTGCACATCTGGAACTCACCGAAGGCGCTTATTATCCGGAAGAGGGATTGTATGCGCTCCCACAGGCCTTGTACCGGCTCTGTACCGATCTGGGCGTCCAGTTTCAGTTCGATAGCCGGGTGGACCAGATTATTACCGAAGGCCAGGTAGTGAAAGGCATTGAGATGGATGGTGTGGTGTATGGGGCCGACGCGGTGATCAGCAACAGTGATGTGGTTTTTACCTACCAGCATCTGTTGAACGATGCCAAAGAGGCCCAGCGCTGGAACGTTCCGGAACGGTCGTCGAGTGGGATTGTGTTTTACTGGGGCATCGCTAAGTCCTTTCCGCAGCTGAATCTGCACAACATCTTTTTCGCCGACGACTACCAGGCTGAGTTTAACGCAATCAAAGCAGGAATAGCCGCCTTTCCGGACCCGACGGTCTACCTCAATATCACGTCCAAGTATAACCCGGAGCATGCGCCCGAAGGCCATGAAAACTGGTTTGTGCTCATCAATGCGCCTTCCGGAACAGTAGATGCTGATTTTGTAGCGCAAACCCGACAGGCGGTACTTCAAAAGATTTCCCACGTTTTGGGTGAAGATCTGGAGCCGTTGATCCGGTTTGAAGAAATTCTGGACCCACAGGGCATTGCCGACTGGACCGAATCGTATCTGGGTGCGCTTTACGGGATGGCATCCAATGACATGATGGCGGCCTTTAACCGACATCCCAACCAGAGCAAGCAGTACCAGGGACTGTATTTTACCGGCGGCACGGTGCATCCCGGCGGTGGCATTCCGCTCTGCATGCGCAGTGGCAGCCTGGCGGCACAGTTGATAGTGAAGAATGGCTTTCTGGATGAGTAGGGATACGCGTTCTGCTCAGCAACCAGAACCCTCTGTAGTTTCGGTGACTATAATCCAGCCAAATGATTCCCTGAAATCATTAAAACAGGGACTACAAATCCAGCGGTACTGATCCTCCGTAGTATAGCCTTCCGAAAGATCACCGGGGCGCAACGAGAACTTTGCATAACAAAACTCACAGTGATCATGATCCCAGGTAGCACTGTACCGTTGATAGGGCTTAAAGAGCAATTTTACGCCCTTTAGCCAGTCTTCCTGTCCGGTTAATCGCCAATCATCCATATCTGGTTTAAAGTATAAAAGGTTGATCATTATCGTAGCTCATTGTTGGGAATCTGATCGGTACGGACCGGAAGCCAGTTTAGCTTTTTAACCCCTTCTACTTCCTTCCTGGTAAAGAGAAGGGCACTGTCCATAGATTCAATAACCTCATCATTTCCTAGGACAAGACCTATACGATCGCTCTCACACTTTATAAACAACAGGTCATTATGAAGCGCATAGTTTTCAACCTGACAACCCCCCATAAGTGGACTATTTTTATAGTTGAGTAATGTTAGTTTACTTGCGTGATCATAGTCTATACGATATTGATCATTAATAGTCAATGGGTAGTAAATCTCGCTTTTACAAGAATATAATATACATGCAATAAAAATTAAGCAAGTGATTGGATACAATTGCTTACCCCTTAAAAAGTACGTTGAGCTGTCCACTAAACAAGGGATTTAAAATTGAAGTCAAAGCGCCATTATCGCAACAACAGGTAAGACCTCTTATCGTCGGTTCCGGAACCAGGGTTTATAGCCGTAATAATACAAGGCAGGAAGTGACAGCAAAAGTAGTCCAGACCCGATCAGCAACTTTTGGAACAATCGTTGATCGTTTTGGTAGCGTTCCTGTTCTGCAAGACTAATCGAAAAGGAGTTTCGTAGGGCCAGATCGGCATTGATAAAGCCCATCAAAAGATCCCAGTCAGCAGTACCAGAAACACGCCCAAAATCAGAAATGCGTATCTGCCTTTTGAAGCCCGGATTGCAGTCAGGATACGCATAACTAAATACTACTTCACCTTATAACACCCCAGATCCCATTGCCCGCCCCGTGCCTGATCGTCGCGGTCAGTTTGCAGATCGGTTACCGTCAGCGGTATGCCGGCGTTCTTGACTGGTGCGGTTGGTTTCGGGTGAAAATCTTCTTTGTCCGGATCGGTAAATTCCGGATCGGTATTGAGCAACACTCCGGTCTGTTGCGCAGACGTATAGTTGGCCGCATCCTTGGCTTTCAGCAGGCAGTGGTCCAGCGTCACCTCATACGCAGTGTTGGGCCGTTTACCGCAAAACACTTCATTATCGAGCGTCCCCCAAAAGATGCTGTTCCGGAATGTTGCCTTCAGCGCCTGATCCCGGAATGCACCTTTCCCTAAATCCAGATAGTTGAGCGCCACCAGCGTGGGTTGATCCACATGGCGCAACGCATAGGTGCCCTGCAGGTGAAAGGTGCCGTTGTTGAACTCATACGTCCCGCCCTGCAACAACGCCAGTGCATTGGCACCGCAACTGTGAATCAACAGATTGTTGCCCACAATGCTGCCGCCGAAACTGAGAATGCCGTAGCCGATACTGTTTTGAATCGTGACTTTATCCAGATACAGTTGCGGAATGCCGTTGTTGACCGAGTCCGGATTGACCTGGATCAGTGCCGGATAGGTATTGAGGGCCGTATTGCCTCCATTCTTCAGCACTACGTGTTGCAGCATACTGCCGTTGCTGCGCGAATCGAAGTACAGCCCGCCCCACTCGCCCGGGTACCCGCGACCGCCAAAATAGTTCCGGTCGAGGCGATCGCCCTGAAACACAATGCTGTCCCGTTTTGTACCCTGCGCCAGCAGTTTTCCTTGTATGATGAGACGGGAATTGGCATGCATATATACCCGGGTGCCGGGCACGATGGTCAGTGTATTTCCGGGTTCGATCAGCGCACTGTTGATGATCACATATGGCTTCTTATCGGTGGCGCCCCAGGTTTGCGTTTTGAGCAGTTCGCCATTGATGTAATGCGCATTCTGACCGTAGGCAATAAACGGCAACATAAACCGCTGTCCGTTGAGCGTTGCAATCAGACTATCCTGCACAATAAACGGCGCATTGACGGTATCCGGATTGATCCGGACCAGTGCATACACATACACACTGTCATTGGCAGCAATTTCCACATCGGTTACGTCCGGTCCCGGAATGCCATTGACGTTGATCCGGAATGGAGACGTCGCGCCACCGCCCATGCGCACCGAACTCAGCGTTACGGGTGCATCGGAGGTATTGTAAAGCTTTACGCCCAGGGTAAACGAACCGGTCTCGGTAAAAACGGTGTCAAACGTGAGCGTATCGGTCGAAAAGCGCAACGAGCCACCCGAGGTCAGCAGCGTGTTTTTACGGCATGCCGCTAGGCCGGCCACAATACTCAACAGGATAAAAAGAGTGCGAAAACGCATCAGGGGAAAACGATTTTTTAAAACCAATCCTACCGGTTCAGGTGGCTTACAAAGCTAGGGGTTCCGGAAGCGGGATGGTTGGGAAAGGTTTCTAAGAACGTCTGAAACAGGTAAAAAATTTTGCACGCCAAAAATTGGTGGCTTCAGCCCGCAGACCACCCTATTTTTGCAGCCTTCCGGAACGCATTTATGGCCTGCCTGACCCTTTCTACCGACCTCGGTTACCAAGACGCTTCTGTGGGTCTGGTAAAGGGCATCCTCATGCAGCACCTGCCGGCAACGCCGGTCATTGATCTGACGCATGCTTTGCAGCCCGATCATTATGCCGGCGCGGCCTATGCCATCGAGCACGCCTATCCGCACTTCCCGAAAGGTGCTGTTCATCTGGTGCTGTTTGATGTTTTTGCCGAGCGGGAACCCCGGTTGCTGCATGTTTCGGATGGCGGCCACCATTTTTTATTTCCGGACAACGGGCTGTTGCCACTGGTGTTGCGGCGGGAACTGACCGATTGCGCCCTGTGCTATGCTCCTGCCCATCCGGTCCGCTTTCACGACTGGGTCCATGCAGCGGCCGGTATTGCCGCATCCATTCTGAAAGGCAGCAAAACCTTCCGGAAAGGCCTTGCAACCCTCACGGCGCAAACAAAAGTATTACCGGCATTCCCGACCGAGCCGGTTTCTTCGGTCGATTGCAAAGTGCTGTACATCGATCATTTCGGCAATGCTGTCCTGAACCTTACCCGGACCGATTTTGACCGGCTATCGGGCGGACGGCCGTTCCGGTTGCGCTTCTTCGACACCGAAGAACTGGCAGAACTCTCCGAAACCTATTACGACGTTCCGGAAGGGCACCGGATGTGTCGGTTCAACAGTGCCGGTTATCTGGAAATAAATGTCCGGCGCGGCAATGCCTCCCAGCTGTTGGGCCTCAAACTCCAGCATGAGAAATCCCTGCTGTACCGTCACCTGAAAATTACGTTTGGATGATTTACCGTGTTGTACGGCTGCATTTACGTTCGGACGCAACCGAGCAGTTTGAAGCGTTTTTCCACGAGCGCAAGCCGCTGATAGAAGCCTTTGAAGGCTGTTACCGGACGGATCTGCTGCGCGACACCAAAGAGCCCGACGTATACTACACCCTCAGCGAATGGGAAAGTGAAGCTCATCTGGACCAATACCGGTTTTCAGCGTTCTTCAAGGAAACCTGGACCTTTACCAAAAGTTTGTTTGCCGGAAAAGCACAGGCTTTTAGCGGCGCGCCCGTAGTGCCGAAACACTGAACCGTCCTTTCCGGAACCTACTAAAACCGGTTTCAAATCGATATGGATCTGAAACCGGTTTTTTAAATGGGAATAATGGTTCTGATCGACACGGAACTATTGGTGCTGGTCGAGTGCAGCCAGAATGCGTTGTTGAATCGCGGCCAGATCTGGTTGGGTTCCGGATGCCGACGGGCTTAAATGCATATCCCTGGCACTGTTGATTGGCAACAGGTGGATGTGCACATGCGGCACGTCCAGCCCGATCACCGACAGTCCGCACCGCTCACAGTCAAAGGCTCGTTCCAGGGCTTTAGCTATGGGCTGTGCAAACAGCAAAATGCCTTGCAGTAGTGACGCATCCAGATCCCATAAGCTGTCGGTTTCAACTTTAGGAATCACCAGTGTATGACCCGGCACCTGCGGCTGGATGTCCAGAAACGCCAGAAAATGCTCGTTTTCGGAAATTTTATACGCCGGAATCTCTCCGGAAACAATGCGGCTGAAAACAGAGGGCATAGAAGCAAATTTGAGATGCGCGGTTTATAAATGCCGGACTGGCAGAAGATCTGATTCCAGCTTAGATACTGATGCTTTCCACCCGGAATTGCAGGATTCCGGCCGGAACCTCAATTTCAGCGGTTTCACCGGGTGCTTTGCCCAGCAGGCCCTTACCAATCGGACTGTTGACGGAAATTTTACCGAGCTTCAAATCAGCTTCTTTCTCGGATACGAGATGGTATTCGACTGTTTTCTTGGTTTTCAGGTTGGTCAGTTTCACTTTGCTCAGAACCGACACTTTGCTGGTATCTACGTCTTTGGCATCCAGAATACGGGCATTGGCTACCGCACCTTCCAATTGTGCGATCCGGGCTTCGTGCATTCCCTGTGCTTCTTTGGCGGCATCATACTCGGCATTTTCTTTCAGATCGCCTTTCTCACGCGCTTCGGCAATGGCATGGGCAATCTCGGCACGGCCCCTGGTACGCAGTTCATTCAGCTCTTCTTTCATTTTTTCGAGCGTTTCCTTCGACACGTAGTTGATAGTACTCATGGTAACAGGTGGGGATGGGAATAGAATAAAAAAGAACAACGCTTCTTTATTCAAGAAGCGTTGTTCCACGATTTGAAATGGAGGATACAATCGGGAACTTTCCGGAACCCCGATGGGTTTTAGCGCAGCATAAAGCGCAGCGATACGGCATGTACGCCGTTGGCAGGCCGCTGTGTAGGACGGAAGGAATAATCGAGCATCAGCTTAGGAGCCCGTACGCCGCTGCCCAGAGTAGTCCCTACAGAGGCACCTGCGCTTACACCCGTGTAAAAGCTGTTGTCGCCAATGGATTTCTCATACCGATAGCCGCCGCGGAGCATGAACGTCTCGCGGAACGCGTACTCGACGCCACCACCCAGGTAATCATTCAGGAATGAGTTGGAAGTAAAGGCAAACATCGGCGTCAGACGGTGTTTCGGTGCTTCGGTACTGTCATTGGTATACCGGTTTTCGTCCAGATAGAAATCATACGACGTAGACAGCTGCAGGTAGGTCGGCAACTGAAAGCCTTCTACCGGCATGGATACCGTGTTGGTGAAGGTATTGTTGTTTTGCGCTTCGGCGTTGTAGGTAAACCCTTCACCGCCAAACTTCATATTGGTCCCAACGTTGCGGAGGACCACACCGAAGTGGAAATTGTCGCGGCGGCCCGTGCTGTACTGGACCCCTGCGTCAAAGCACATTCCGGAAGCGCTTACGTTGGAAATCTGCTCGTTGATAAACGTTACAGAGGCGCCGGCCTTAATACTGTTGCTGAACTCGCGGGCAAAGCCTACTGTGATGTTCAGGAACGAAGGACGGTACATACCCACGTTTCCGGCCGGATTGTTCACCGTGGTGATGGGAATCTCACCGTAGTTCATCGAAAACAGGTTGACGCCCAATACGCCTGCGTTGCCCAGTCTCTGAGCAATGCCGGCATTGGTAGCCGAGATATCTGCCGAGTTGAAAAACCGGTTGTAAGAACCGCCGATTTCGGTACGGGATGTGGAAGCCAAACCTGCAATGTTGATGCGCATCGCTTCCAGTCCGCCTGTGTGGGCAGCATCCTGACCAAAGACACCAGTACTGCGTCCCCATGGATTCACCAATAATTCGGATGCACCGGCCTGTCCCGTACGGTCTTTGTTACCGGCCTGTGCGGTAAGTGCCAGCGTACTGAGTGCACACAGTGCCATCAGCCGGGAAGAGTTAAAAATTTTCATGTCGTGCTAAACGGATATGAAAGGTTCCGGAAAAGAAGCGTGGCGCTTCTTTTCCGGAACGGTGAATTAATAGTTACGGATATCAAGAGGACGGAGGGCACCAAAGAATCGAACAATGGTTTCGCCGATGCCTTCAGCTTTTACATGGAAGAGGTACATACCGCTGGCTACAGGCAACCCTTTCGCATTGCGCAGATCCCAATCGATATAGGCTACATCTCCATTGTCTTTGTTCAGGCGGCGTACCAGTGAACCGTCAATGCTGTAGATGCTGATCTCAGCCCGCGGAGGCAGGTTTACCACCCGTACCCGCGTGTCCAAACGGTTTTGCTCGTAGTGCTCTGAATACGCGTAGTACGGGTTAGGCACCACAGCAATCCGGTCGAGCAGCGACTGTTTGTCGGTAGTATTAGCTACGTCCGACAGGGATTTAGCACCCAGACCCCGTGTACTGAAGCGATACAGCGGGTAGCCATTGTTAGGCTGCATGGTATCAATACCAGCGGCTACATACCGGTCGTACGGCTTGGCTACGCGGAAACGCAGACGTGTCATGGTTGGAATCAGACCATTGCTCAGCGATGCCAGCTTGCCGGCCTGAGACATCGGCATCCCACACCATACCGGCTGACGGAAGGCATTGTTGATGCTAAGCTGGTTGTTGCTACGCAGCAGGTTGTAGATGGTGCGACAGCTGTCATAACGGGTATTGGTAACCCATACAAAGTGTTTACCACCAAAGACAGGTGCACCGGCAGAGAACAGATTGTTGGTTGGGTTCCAGATCATGTCACCACCATTATCCTGTGTGAGGTACGAATCTTCTCCGAAGAAAATATTCAGGCGCTCACCGGTTTCCTGGTTAACGGCATAGCCCGGGAACCAGGACATACCAGCAGTGTCATTGTAAATCGGGTTGCCACTGGCATTGATGTCATCTTTGTTCCAGCCGCGGTGACGACGCAGGAAGAACTTCGGTGCAGCACCTTCACTCAGTCCGACATCGGAGCTGGTTTCAATGACCACACAACGGCTCCACTTGCTTTTGTCCGATGTAAAGACTACATCTATGCTAGGCAGTGTGCTGAGCGGCAGGACTTCCGGACCGTTCACACCGCTTGGCATCATCGCATGGTTCAATGAATCACGGTTGGCTGTAAGCATATACGGCGCCCAAGTACCCAGTGTTTGGGTATTGTTGGCCAGCAGTTTCTCATACAGTTTGGCAGGATCATACGATTCACCGACTCCGTTGGCACGAACCCAGTCACGGATGGTAATGTTGCCAACATCGTTGTATTCATTGCCTTTGGCGAATGAACCGGAACGAATCCAGTTCAGGAAGTTGGCACCGTCTACACCGCCATCAGAAACACCCGTCAACCAGGCTTGAGCCGGATCCATAAAAGTGACATCAGACGTGATATAGCCGTTGGTAGAGTCATTCACATCGCCCGGAGCGGAGCGTTGCAGAATTTCTACGCTCATGCCATACTGAGACAGAATTTGCTCGTTGGTTACGTCAATGTTGCGCTCGCCGTAGATAGTTACAGGAGTCGAGCCATCATTCATGGTAAGCTTCCAGGTACCGGTGTTGGCACGGATACCATACTGCGACAGCGAATCAATCGTTCCGGAGCGGTACGTATTATTCCCTGTGATGGAAAGTTCCCAATCTGCTTCTTTCAGTTTTACCGGATCGACCACACGTACGTTAACCGGACCAGAACCTTCGATGTATTCCGGATGTAGCACGCGGTATGCACTTGGCATCATAGCGGAATCTTCGGAAGCAGTCGTCAGTTGCAGGGCATTGCCACCGTTACCGGTGCCTTCGATACGGGTAATTTTTACGCTGGAACCATAATCAGAATTCAATACCGTGCCCATATCCGTGTTGGATGGATTTGGCATGGCAGCTACAACTTCAATCGGAGTTCCGCCCTGGCCTTTTGCAGACTCCAGGTAGGTTACATCCTGAGTTCCTTCCAGGTTGTTTGGATCGAAATTCCGGAAGTTATTATATGCATACGCGATCGCTACAAAGTAATAGGTTTTGTAGTTCACCAGTTGCTTGTCGTTACCGGCAGCAAAGGCATCCTGAGTCACCACGATAGAGTGACGGATTCCCTGATCAGCACCGGTTACTTTGATCACTGATTTAAAGGCTGGGATCCCTTGAACTTCATTGTCAGGGGAGTGGTTCACCTGCTGGCGGATGCCATTGGTGATATCCGACTGGAACACTTCAGCAGCCAGGGCGGTATTAACCCGGCCATCTTCACCAAAGATATCAGAAGGAGTTACGTTGGCATTCCGGAGCTGAAATAAGCGGTACCCTTCAAAGCGATACAGACTGTCGCCACCACCAAACAGGCGGGTTTTGGCAGTGCTTACACGGTAGCGCTGCTCAGACAGATCGTAACCGAATTTTTCCTGAAAGTTGTTACTGTTGCTGTCGTTGGACAGGTACAGGATGACACGACGGTCGAGCTCACGCTTAACAACGCGGGGCGCTTCCGGACCTTGAATCAAACGGAATCCGTTGTCGAACAGCGCCTGGATCGCATCATCAGCGAGCTTAATCCGGGAGAAGTTGGTATTCGGACAACCACCTACATTGGCTACCCAGCAGGCTCCAATAGTGATATCGTTGGTAACGCCACCACCGGTGAGCCGGAACGGACCGGCAGAGTGAACGAAGCGACGGTCACCAGGAGGATTTTCACTACAGCACTCCGACCAGCTTGGACGATTGCTTGGATCGCCTGTCCATACAGTTGCAGAAAGCGGACCTTCACCATATCCTTTCGTATTCTGTCCGCAACGGCCTTTAAAGTCATTCGCGAAGGGCTGTCCAAGTTTGTTGGTGCCACTCATATAGCGATAAAACTCAATGTTGTTCTGAGGGTCAGTGATCTGAGGAGGCGTCCCGGTTCCCTGTGAGAAGTAGGTAAAGTTGGCCATCTTCAACAGTGTAAACGTATCCCGTCCCAATGAGTCGCGATAGAACTTTTTAGGACCGATAAAGAAGTCGACCCCTACCATAGGCACCTGATTCCCGTAGTGGTTCGGGCTTCCGTTTCCGTCTACTGCTTTCGCATTGTAGAGGATACCCAGACCCCGTGCCGTATCGGAACCGATGTAATCGTCAAAGGCATATCCGAGATCGGCATCTGTCCAAGTAGCTGTAAAGCACGAATCCAGAGTCAGGCTACCACGGTTGATCAGACGATAGTTGTAAAACGAAGCGTCGTTAAGGTAATCTTTGGTTGAATAGGCAAACGCAGAGGCCTGAATTTCCAGACCGATGCCTAAGCTACCGGATTGGGTTTTCGTGCCACCCATATCGTTATAGATCCGCCAGATATACTGGTCACCATTGATATTCGGGTAGTCACCTTTCAGGTAATCATATTTCTGGTCACCATCCACATCTACAAACGGGGCATAATCGCGGGTGGTTGTAGCCAGATACGAAATCAACTGATCGTTGGTTCCTTTGGCAGTCAGACTGCCTTTGGCAGGCCATTCCTTAATAGCAAGGAATTCAGCTCCGGCCAACGCATTTTCCAGTCCTTGCGGATCGGTTGCATACTGACGGGCCAGTTCACGGAAGCGGGCAATGTCAGAGCCATTTACTTTCCAGAAGCGGTCCCATAGGTTACAGGTAGCCGCATCGATATTATTGTTAGGATCCAATGGACCGGTCCAGTAGTCATTCTTACCATCGGCACGGTACAACTGTGCAGTCACTTTCAGGTTACCCTGGGTATCCCGGCCACCGATCCAGAGGGCACCGGCATAAAGCGAGTTTTTGCGGCTGCCTTTTGGAATTTCATAGCGGGCTTCTGAGGTACCTGGGTCGTACCACATGTTACCGGCCGTCATAATTTGTGCCCGAACATTGTTGATGTCGAGGTCAATTTTAGCTTCCGGAGCTGTACAACCCGCTGCGGTTTTCAGCAACAGCTTTTTACCCTGGTCATCCAGCGTTTTTTCAGGCGCGCGCGCATCCGTTCTGGAAACGGTTCCCAGCACCGTAGCAACAGCTAGGGCCAGGACGCGCACTGGTAAACGAAACGTATTCTTCATGCTCAAAAGAGTAACAGTGTTGATTAGAAATTAAAGCGGAAACCTACATTCATCATCCGTGGCAGCGCAAAGTTGCCCGGAGCGTCACGGGAAATCCCGTACAGATCAATGTAAGAAGGCGCATAGGTTTGGTTGGCAATGGCTTGCTGACCCAATGGGTGTTGCAGGAAGCCGTTGTCACGTGGATCTTGCGTGTATCCATAAACACCAAGAATCTGACGGGTGTTGAGCAGGTTCCGGATATTTATGAAGAAGTTCATCACCAGTGGGGCACGGGCACCGCTCAGACCGGTCTGATCGGAGACTTTGTTGCCGTATCGTTTTACAACCACATCCTTATCCAGGGACAGATCCAGCTGGAAGCGCCATGGCAAACGGGAACCAAATGGCTGACCGATGATGGTAGTCGTTACCGGATCTTCGTAACGGTTGTAAGGAGCTCCGGAAATAGCGGTTGCAATCAGGTTGGCACCGGCATTCCGGAACGGACGGTATCCGAAGATCATCGGACCGGCATCTTCACCATCAAAATACCGGTAATCTGCATTCAACACGATGTTGTGACGAGCGTCATAATCGAGTGCATACGGGTTGCGGGCATTCGGAAGGGAAGCCGAAATCAGGTTGCTCAACTGGCCATCTGTCAGGAATACATCGGTACGACCACGGTTGCTCGAAGCAACGTTGGAGCCGGTACCTTCTGCAAACTGCAGGGTGTACGCCAGGTTAAACTGCAATGGACCGGTCCGACGGAAGTCATACTTCACCCGCAGACCTTTCGTAGTAGAAAAGTCACGGTTACCAAACGTATAATACGTAGTTGGAGATGCGTACAGGTATGGACGCACCTGAATCTGGTCGCGGCGCTCTTTATAGAACAAGCTCAGGGTAATCGCTGTGCGACGGGTCAGCGCTTGCTGGAAGCCAAACTCATAGTCGACCAGTTTTTCCGGAAGTAGGTTCGGGTTGTTGATGATTGGCGCACCGGTTTGGTTAGCCATGAAGTAATAATCAAGCGGGGAAGAGAATACAAAGCCGCGTGGACGCTGAACGATCACATCATAGTGTGCATAGAACAAGGTCTGATCTTGGATCGGGAACGACATAGACAAACGTGGCATCACGTTTACCTGTGGTGTATAATCCGTGAACGAAGAGTTTGGATCATAACTAGCGTCCTTGATATCCGTTACACGACCGGTAGTCGTGTTCTTGATCTGATACGGCTCCGGGTTACGGCCACCGGTCAGGGTTTTCAACGTGGTTGGATCACCGATCAGCTGACCGGATGGATCATACCAGTCATCACCACTCCGGAACCCAACAATACGAGGGGTGCGAAGACTGTTGTTGTCTACATACACTACGTAGTCGCTACCAATGGTACTAGGAATTCCCTGAACATTTCCGTTCTCATCGCGGATCTGCGCCGGATAGGCAGCACCCAGGTTGTTCACCTTGATGGTTTCGTACAGTGAATACGGATCCTTCAGTACACGGGTGTTGGCATCATAACGATCGACCCGAACACCGACGTTGAAGCGGGCTTTACCCAGTTCAAAGTTGTCCTGGATGTAACCGGCGATGTAGTTCGGACGGAACGCACCGATCGGACGGGTGTAACGGCCATTCGCATCTTTCTTCGTAAAGAAGTCATTGAAGCTTACCGAACCGCTTTGCATGTTGCCGAGATAATCAAATCCGGAATAGTTTACAAAAGGACTTCCGTTGTTGAACAACTCATCCGGGGAAAACAGATCCAGACTCATTTTATTAACATCAACCGAATCAACATTGATGAAGTCGGTGTTGTCTTTAGTCAGTCCTAAACGCTGGCGCAGATTAGCATCAAAAGTGCTCTGCGCACTTTCTACATACAGGTAGTTGTACAGGATGGTATCGGTTGGACCTGGGTTGATCCGGCCGGCATCAACATCTGCTTTGGTATACCGCTGGCCGTTTACAACAAAAATCGGATTGTTGTAATCGTATTGGTTCAGATGGCTGTTGGTCAGCAGACGGGCACGCTCCCACAGGGAGTTGGTACCGCCCAAAGAACTTCCGGTGCTGTACGAACGCTCGGTACGCTGTTGATAATACAAACCGAATTCAATCGCATGGCGGTTTTTACCGGCCCGCAGATCCAGTGAGGCGTCTACGCCCACACTTACCTGATCGTTATTTACTTTGCTGTATCCGTTAAGCGGCGTTCCTACGTTCTGCCAGTCTGTGTAGACGTTGGCAGGACGGTCACCGTTCAGCAATCCGTTGAATGAACGGATAGATGGCGTACCGGTATAAATGCTCTGCGGCTTAATGTCGTACTTGTCAAACAGGATGCTGGTATAGTTAGCCAGAATCGGGTTGAGCTCAGAACGCTCGAAACGGGCATTGCTGGTTATACCTTTACCCGGAGGGATAATGATACCGGTTTTGCCGGTAGTCGGATCGGTTCCCTGCACATATTGGGTAGTAATGTCTTCATAGAATTTACCCAGATAACCGTATTTGAAGATATCGGTTTTGAAATCCGGATTCCAGTTACGGGTCAGCTCTTTCTGATAATCGGCCTGAACGGTATAGAACGCGTTGGAAATCAGGCTGCTGGTATCATTCGGACGGTTAGTAAACCGCTGGGTAAACCGCAGGTAGCCACGAAGCGTAGCGTTGTCTGTGGTTCCGATGCTTTCCGGAGCAAACAGCGTGGCAGCACGGTTGTAGTTTTTACCGCTGCTTCCGGTAGCCTGTGCACCAAGCGTCAGGTTGATGTTATCTGCCACTTGGAAGTCAAGCTTACCTAGGAGGGTTGCACGCTGAATATCTGAATTCACACGGCGCTTCTGGGTTTCCAGATCTGCCTTGGTTACATATTCAGCTGCGTTCCGGTAGGTAGTACCGTTCACATCGGTAACCGCGCGGATCGGCTCTGCGCGGAGCGCATCCAGTACTTCCTGCTTTACTACATAGTTGTTGTAGTAAGAAGGAAATTCATCGTGCAGATATTGATAATCACCATTCAGGGTGAAACCCAGCAGGGAGCGTTTGTTACCATTGCTGTCGGTGCGACGAAGGATCGGACCGCTCAGGTTAAAGTACGCACGGGAGTTGCCATAACCATCTATCGACTGCTCGCCACCGACACTTCCCTGAAGTTTAGAGGTTACACCTTTAGTCGTTACCGAAATTACACCACCGGTTGCATCACCATAACGGGCCGGCAGACCACCGGTGTATACCGAGATCGAACCAACCGAGCCCGGAGGCAGGTTAGTAGCGCGGCTACCGGTCTGGAGTACCCCATCAATGATATACACGGTGTTTTCTTCCCGTCCACCGGAAAGATTCAGCCCGCCTTCACGGCCTTTCAGGACACCGGCAGTAGTGGCAACCTGGGAGGCCAGATCGCGCACCGCCATTTTCTCGATGTCTTTATCCGTCAAAACCGTACGCGAACCGGGCTGTGTAGGCTCGATCAGCGGTTTAGTATAGCGGGTCGCCCGAACGGTTACCTCACCGATGTTTGTGGATTTACCACCCGGTCCGGTTGTGGTTGTACCGGCTTTTGGGCGGGTCAGTGTGATGTTTACGGTTGTATTCTGGTTATCTACGACCACAACTTCCTGAACAAGTTCCGTTGTATACCCTACAAAGGTCACTCTCACATCGTACCGACCGGAGCTCAGTGGTTTTACCACATAGCGACCATCCAGGTCAGTTGCCGTTCCGCCTTTAACGATGCCGCCTTCGGTCACTTGTACCGAAGCGCTGAGCAAAAGCTCACCTGACTCGTCTTTCACAATCCCTTCAATCCCGCCCGTCTGTGCAAACACATGGCTTGATACCACTGTACTCAGCAGCAGGAGCAGATAACGTAGACTACGTACCATTATTAAGTTTTTGCTGTTGTTTTATTAACCAAAAAGAGGGTAAAGATAAAAAAACCCGTTAAAAAAACGCACAAATAAGGGATCCCCCCTATAATTTTCTTATCGTGCTATTAACAGAGTCTTTACTTTGTGAAGCAATGTAACACTCATTTTATACAATGCTTCCACACTATATCCCGCGATGTGCGGGGTAATCAATACATCGGGCCGCTGCGCCAGCCGAAGCAACCGTTGCTGCTCGGCATCACTCATTTTAGGGAGTGGCTCTCCTTCCCATACATCCAGCGCCACTGCTTTCAACCGTCCGGAAAGCAACCCCTCCTCTACCACTTCACTCCGTACTACTTCGCCACGCGAGGTATTAAGCAGCACCAATGGCTTCCGGAACGCAGCCAGAAACGCGGCATCGAAGTAATACCGGGTCTCCGGACGGATCGGGACATGAAAGCTCAGTACATCAGCCGATTCCTGGATTTCTGCGAGACTGGCTCTCCGGACATACCCCGGATCGGGTGCCGTATTGTATGGATCATACGCCAGAATCGTCACATCAAATCCTTGTAACAGCTTGGCGAATGCCCGGCCGGTATGCCCGAAACCAATCAGCCCGATCGTTTTTCCTTCCAGCTCTTCCCCACGGTTTTCTTCCCGAAGCCAAATCCCCTGCTTTACTTCCCGCACCGCACCCGGAATTTTTTTAAGCAGCGACAGCAACATCCCCAGCGCATGTTCCGCTACCGCATTACGGTTTCCCTCCGGCGAAGCAAACACAGCAATTCCTTGCTCAGTAGCAGCGTCCACATCAATCACTTCCATTCCGGAACCCATCCGGCCAATCCATTGCAACGCCGGATGCGAGACCAGCAATTCCCGTGTGAGTTGCAACCGGGTACTGGTAATCACACCCTCACACCCCTCCAGAAGCCGATCGGCATCGGCCTGGCTGATTTCCGGAACCATCCGCATCAAGTAGCCCATTGCTTCCAGCCCTTCAGTCAGCACCGGATGCACCGGCGCAGCAATCAACACCGTTTTTTCACTTCTCATGAGTCCATCCACGTTTTGTACAACCTCACAAAATCGGCCACCGAAAGCTGCTCGGCCCGCAAACTCATGGTTTCGCCTTCAGCTGCAATCGCGTCCGGAAGCAAGGTGCCCCGAAGCGCACTCCGCAACATCTTGCGACGCTGTCCGAAGGCGGCTTTTACCAGTCGTGTAAAGGCTTTCCGGTTAGTGATCCCGTACGGGTTTCCGGTATTCCGGAACCGCACGACGCCACTCATCACTTTCGGCGGCGGATTAAACGCCTCCGGCGGTACATCAAACAGATACTCAGCCTCAAAATACACACCCATCAGCACACTCAAAATCCCGTATTCCTTGCTGCCCGGTCCGGAAGCCACCCGCCGCGCCACCTCTTTCTGAAACATTCCGGTGATCTCTGTCACCAATGGCTCCCATTCCAGAAGTTTAAACAGAATGGGGGACGAAATGTTGTACGGAAAATTGCCTACGACCGCGAATGGCTCTGTCCAGGGTGCAGAAGCCGTTAGAATGTCCTGCAACAGCACCTTACCGGTAAGTTCCGGAACCGTTTTTTCCAGGTAGGTTACTTTCTCAGCGTCGATCTCGTAGGCCTTGTAGTCTACATCGGTCCACTGGGCAAAATACCGCGTGATGGCACCGCCGCCGGGACCGATTTCCAGCAATCGCAGCCCGGGCGTATGCGTTACAGCAGTTACTACAGCCTGGCAAACAGTTTCGTCGGTCAGGAAGTGCTGACCCAGACTTTTCTTAAGCGTATACACGGCTGCAAAGGTGGGGCGCAGCGCGTGACCAGCCGGCACTCTTCCGCACAAAATGAAAAACGTTCCGGAAACCTAGGTTTCCGGAACGTTTTGAAACGGGATTATTTACAAAGCCCGTTAGAAACGAATCTTAGTATTCTTCGCCGTGATCGTCGCTGTCGCTGCCTTCGAGCTTCACGATCTTGTTGTACAGACCGAGCAACAAGAACGGAGCCGCCCACTGGCCTACAAACAAGGCGAGGTGGTCTTTTTTCATGATTTTAGCAGTTGCAGAGATCGCCATGGAGCCCAGTGCAGACCACAGAAATACGTCTGATGGCAATTTGGCGGTTTGCTTTTCAATCGCCTTGGCTACAGGTCCTTCCTGATGTTGCGGGTTTTCGTTGGTAGGCATAAAAGAGAGGTTTATAGGTTAGCAAAACGCTCTAAAATAACCTTGCCAAGATAGCGCCCTGAAACGCCCTGGTTACCGCTATTTTTTCCTCCGGACGCGCTGCACCCATTTCTTTCAGGAACGAGGATCAAAGAAAGTCGCTTCTCAGCAGGACCGTTGAATACCAGTTCAATACGCACCTTTGGCGTCTATCTTTCCGGAAGACTATGATTTCCTTTGAAGCAACGCTCGAGCAATTTGGCTACCATGGCGATAAGACCCACTGGACGTTTATCACACTGCCGCAGGAGCAAGCCGGGCAACTGCATGCGGCAGATCGCAAATCGTTCCGCGTCAAAGGATGGATCGATGCCGTTCCGATCGCACAGATAGCCGTGCAACCGGTTAAAGATGGCGGGTATCTGCTGGCGCTGAACGCTTCCCTGCGCCGGAAACTCCGGAAAGAAGCCGGCCAAACGGTGTTGCTCCGGCTGTTCAAAGATGAATCTGCCCCCGACCAACCGGACGAGTTTCTGGTGGCCATCCAGTCCGATCCGGACGCACAGCTTACCTGGGACCAGCTGACAGCGTCTCATCAGCGCTATTACGTGAACCATATCGTTGCTGCCAGGACTCCGGAAACCCGGTTCAACCGGATTGCGCAAAGTGTTGCGGCCCTGGCCAACGGCTGGTCGTTTGGCGAGATGATCCGGGCGCAGAAAACCCCCAAATAACGCTGAAGCACGCGTAAAATCCTTTCGAAAACTTCCCGGAGGAGGAGTATTAGATACTCAAAACCCAGTTCCGGAAGCTGTTCAGGTCGCCTGCTTAGGCATTTGCGCTTACTTCCGCGCCGTAAAACTGCCGCACAGTACGAGCAATGCCAGCGGCATCATACCCGCACTCCTGATGCAGTTGTGCAGGTGTTCCATGCTCCACCAGCTGATCCGGGATACCCAAGATTTCTACCTGCGGATGATAGCCGTGCTCATTCAGCCATTCCAGCACCGCAGAACCAAAACCACCGACAACCGTTCCGTCTTCTACGGTAATGATTTTCCGGAATTTGCGGCCGATCTGATCGAGTAAGACGCCATCAAGCGGCTTCACGAAGCGCAGATCATAGTGCGCCGGATTCAATCCTTCAGTTACTAACGTTTCACAGGCGTCCACAGCAAAATTACCCGGATGCCCGATGGTCAGAATGGCCACGTCTTCTCCTTCACGAATGACACGGCCGGTTCCGGTTTCAATGGCTTCAAACGGGGTGCGCCACTCCGGCATCACACCTTGTCCGCGCGGATACCGGATGGAATACGGCAATTTATTTTCCGGAAGCTGCGCGGTATACATCATGTTGCGGAGTTCCTGCTCATTCATCGGCGCGGCCACAATCAGATTGGGCACACAACGCATGAAAGCCAGATCGTAACAGCCATGGTGCGTCGGACCGTCATCGCCCACCAGTCCGGCACGGTCGAGACAGAAAATCACCGGCAGTTTTTGGATGGCCACGTCATGGATTACCATGTCGTACGCCCGCTGCATAAACGACGAATAGATGTTGCAGAACACGGTCATTCCCTGCGTAGCCAATCCAGCAGACAAGGTAACGGCGTGTTGCTCGGCAATGCCCACATCCAGCGCGCGGTCGGGCATCACTTCCATCATATACTTCAGCGAACAGCCACTGGGCATCGCCGGGGTAATTCCCATGATCTTAGGATTCTGCTGCGCCAGTTCTACGATGGTATGACCAAACACATCTTGGTATTTCGGCGGTTCGGGCTTCGTAACAGGCTTTTTATTGATGATGCCGGTAATCTTATCAAAGGTGCCGGGCGCATGCCACAGCGTCTGGTCTTTCTCTGCCAGCTCGTAGCCTTTTCCTTTTACGGTTTTGATGTGCAACAGCTTGGGACCGGGCAGATTTTTGAGCTGCTCCAGCGTATCGGCCAGTCCGGTTACGTTATGCCCGTCGATCGGCCCGAAGTACCGCATTCCCAGCGCTTCAAACAGGTTGGACGACTTGCTGAATACCCCTTTGACGCTGGCTTCGATTTTAGCGGCCATATCGCGGGTATACTCCGGCTTGGGGCCTTTCCCGAGAATTTTCCAGACGTCATCGCGCATCTTGTTCCAAAGCGGAGACGTGCTGATCTGGGTGAGGTATTCTTTGAGCGCACCTACGTTCTGGTCGATACTCATATTGTTGTCATTGAGAACAACAATCAGATTGGTTCCGGAAACGCCGGCATGGTTCAGGGCTTCAAACGGCAAACCGGCCGTCATGGCTCCGTCTCCGATAATGGCTACGTGCTGACGGGTAGTATTGCCTTGCAGTTTGGAGGCAATCGCCATGCCCAAAGCCGCTGAAATCGAGGTACTGGAATGGCCTACGCCAAACGCGTCATACACGCTTTCGCTACGCTTCGGAAAGCCAGACAGTCCGCCGTATTTACGGTTGGTGTGAAAATTCCGGCGTCGACCGGTCAGGATTTTATGGCCATAAGCCTGGTGCCCTACATCCCAGACCAGCTGATCATCGGGTGTATTAAAAACATAATGCAGGGCAACGGAAAGCTCCACGACACCGAGCGAAGCCCCGAAATGGCCTCCATGCACGCTCACAGTATCAATAATAAACTGACGTAATTCATTGGCTACCTGAGGCAGCTGACTTTTATCCAATTGCCTTAGATCGGCGGGTATATCAATCTGCGACAGGAGCGGTCCGGCGGGTGTTTCTTGCATTTCAGTGACTTCCACAAAAGATTCTGGACGTAACGGCAAAAATACGACCACCAGTATGTTTGGGATGACAGATTTTTGATTGGAACGTCAGACCTGAAGCAGACTATGTTTTCCGGAAACCAGTCCGGAAGTTTTAAAAACCTATGCCCGCACCTTACCCAGGTTCCGGTTTCGTAGTATGCCGGCAGCCGGACGCTGAGTTCCCGGTTCAACGAATTCGGTTCGTTGGTTCAATCCAAAGTCTTCAATCCGATTAGCTTTGCATCTTCCCTGATGGCTACACATCCGCTTTTCCGGGTGCGCTATTGGCGCACCTATCCCTGGCCTATGCAGCTGCTGTTGCTGCTGTTACTGGTCTTTACGCTGGCCTCTCTGTTTACAGCGATTGCCTATGTAGTCGTGCAGGCAACGACCGGCGCTTCGCTTCCCGAGCTCAGCAGGGTCAGCCGCGACAGCCCCCGTGTCTTCATCAATGGGGCATTGCTGGCACAGGCGTTTGGCACCCTGGGAATGTTTCTGGTTCCGGCACTTTTATTTGCGTATGTATCGCATCCCCGGCCTGCCAATTATCTGGGTCTTCGCAAACCTGGCCGTCCGATACAGTGGTTGTTGGCTCTGATGTGTATTCTGAGCAGCGCACCTGTTTTCTTAGCAATCGATGCCTTATTGCGCCAGATCCTTCCTTTGAAAGATTCAGTAACGCAGGCGACTAATGACCGGCTGGTGGGTGCCTTTCTGGAAACGCATACTACACCACAGTTATTGGGTGCTCTAATAGTGGTGGCGCTATTGCCTGCGATTGCAGAAGAATTGTTTTTCCGGGGCATCCTGTTCCGGTTTGTGGCCAAAAAATTTCCGGGGGCCTGGCCGGCGGTCATCGGTTCGGCGGTCTGTTTTGCCGTTATTCACTCCAACCCATCCGGAATGCTGCCCATTTTTCTGGCCGGGATGCTGTTTGCCGCGTTTTATTACCTTACCGGCTCGATCTGGCCCGGCATTCTGGCGCATTTCGTATACAACGGCAGCCAGTTGCTGCTGTACCAGGTCTCCCAAAACCAGCCTGCGTTGAAGGCAGCACTGGCCGGGAATACGGTACCTATGGTGTATGTGATTGCCGGATTACTTCTTTTCGGCCTTTCGTTTCGACTGCTGTGGCGCCTCCGGACGCCTTTACCGGAAGGCTGGGCCTCTGATACGGACCCTTTGTTAGATTCTTCCGTTCCGGAAGCCTAAGCGCACCCCAACTCATTCGTTTGCTGTTCTAAACCTGTTTTTCGTTTGCCGCTCGATCAAAAAACGCTCCTCGTCCGTACCGGTTCCGCCATTGTATTCGGAATCCTGATGCTTGCCGGGCTACTGGGACCCTTCTGGGGTTTTGGGCTGCTGGTACTGCTGATTCATTTTCTCTGCCTGCGGGAAGCCTTTCAACTGTTCAACCGGATTCTAAAGCAGCCACCGGCAGTCGGAACGGAATTTATCGCGCAGCTCTTCGGACTGGGCTTGTTGATTGCCATGATGGTGCCCATTCTGTTGCAGACGCCGTTCTTTTCGACGCCCAGCGAAGCCGCGACGCATGCCATTCCGGAAATTTTCTCCAACTTCTGGATCGCCGGACTGGTACTGTATCCGGCGCTTTTATTGCTGGGAACAGCACTCTCCAAAAAAGTAACCCCCATTGCCGCTGCGGAGGCGTTTACGGGTCATCTGTATATCACCCTTTCAATGGCGTTGCTGTTGCTGCTGCGCGTGGCCGACAGCGCGTTCCCGGTGATTCTGATTACAGCGATCTGGATGAATGACAGCTTTGCGTACCTCTGCGGTTCGCTGTTTGGCCGGACCCCAATGACGTCAATTTCGCCCAAGAAAACCTGGGAAGGCACGTTGGGCGGTGCTGTGCTGACACTGGCAGCAGGCGCATCGGTCAGCTACTTTATGCCGCAGTATTCGTATAAACTGACGATGGGGCTGGCCTTGTGTGCAGCTTTACCCGGCAATCTCGGTGATCTGCTCGAAAGTCGCCTCAAGCGCTTGGCAGGCGTCAAAGACAGCGGTGCCATCATGCCCGGACACGGCGGGGCCCTCGACCGGTTCGACTCTCTGCTGATTGCCACACCCTTTGCATTCTGCTATCTCTACCTGCTGGATATGCTTTAAAGCGACACCTGTGCGCCGGATGCCGTCACTGTAGATTTTCATTTTAATCCGGAAGGCAGGCAGATACCGTTCAGTGCCCTCCGACTATCTTTACCGCTTAATTTTCCCTTTCTCATGACACTTCACCGCGAAGGCACGAAGTATATTCTGCTGGCGACGCTTTTCTGGATCGCTATTGGTACAATCAGTTGGATGTACGTCCGCGACATTCCGATTTTGTTTGGTGCTATCAATCTGGTCTGCTTCCTGCTGTGGTTCTGGATTGTCTGGTTTTTCCGCTTGCCCAAGCGTGATTTTTCAACCGGCGAGAACGTCGTAATTGCTCCGGCCGATGGTAAAGTCGTGGTAATCGAAGAAACCTATGAGTCGGAGTACTTTAAAGACCAGCGTCTGCAGGTCAGCATCTTTATGAGTCCGCTGAATGTGCACGTCAACCGGGTGCCGATCGACGGCGTGGTGAAGTATATGAAGTATCACGCGGGCAAATATCTCGTAGCCTGGCATCCGAAGAGCTCTACCGAAAACGAGCGCACTACGATGGTGATCGAAAACCCGCATGCGACGCTGTTGCTTCGGCAGATTGCCGGTGCGCTGGCCCGCCGCATCAAGTACTATGTCAAGGAAGGCCAGCAGGTACAGCAAAATGAGGAATTCGGCTTTATCCGGTTCGGTTCGCGCGTGGATATTTTCTTTCCCGTTGGCACCCAGATTGATGTTAAAATTGGCGAAACCGTTCAGGGCGGGATCACTGTTTTAGGCAAAATCGGAGTACATTCGTAATTCAATATTTAACCCCCCTTTTTTCCCATGAAAAAAATCACCCTCCTGCTGTCCGGTCTGATGATTGCTTTTGGTTCTTATGCTGGTGACGGCAATAAAGGCGGATGTTGCGCTGGTAAAAAAGAAGCCTGTGCAAAAGAGAAAAAAGAGGCATGTGCTAAAGGCAAAGGCTGCTGCAAGAAAGGCACTGAAACCGCTAAGGCTGACGTCAAGAAGAAATAATTTTTCTAAAAGAGGTTCCATAAAAACGTCCCGGATGCTATCCGGGACGTTTTTCGTTTGGACCCGTTTGATCCGATATTTTGAGGTTAAAGCTGTCGCAGAATTTCTTCGATCAGATCATTCCTTCCGGCATCCAGCCACTGATACGAACCGCTGTTCCGGAACCAAGTCAGCTGTCGCTTGGCATAGTTGCGGGTATGCTGGGCAATCTTTTCAGTAGCCTGCGCTAGTGTCCAGTCGCCGTCCAGCATCCGGAAGATTTCGGCATAGCCAACGGTTTGTAACGGTTGCAGCTCCCGGAAGGGCATAATGGCCTTTACTTCGTCTACCAATCCCGCCTCCAGCATCGCTGTGACCCGCTGATTAATCCGTTCGTACAAGACCTCGCGGGGTCGGTCCAGCGCGATGCAGACCGTCCGGAAAGGACGTTCGGTCTGACGCCCCTGCTGAAACGAAAACAAACTTTTTCCGGAACTGCGGACAAACGTCAGCGCCCGCAACAGCCGCGCCGGATTATGGCTATCAATTGAAGCAAAGGTTGCCGGGTCGTCTTCCTGCAACTGCCCGCGCAGCCAGTTGATGCCTTTTTCAGTGTACTCGGCTTCGGTAGCCTCCCGGATACCGGCATTCACTTCAGGCATTGGATCCAGCCCATGAAGCAGTGCCTTGAGATACAGGCCGGTGCCGCCGCAGATCACCGCCGTATCTGCCTTCCGGAAGATCCGGTCCAGCGTTTGCAGCCCGTAGGTTTCAAAGCCAGCCGCATTTTGCGGCGTCGTCAGCGGTATGCAATCCACGAAATGATGCCGTATAGTGGCCTGTTCTTCGAGGCTGGGCTGTGCCGTACCAATCGCCATCCCCTGATAGCACTGGCGCGAGTCGGCCGACAGAATGTCTGTCTGCAATGCCTGCGCCACCTGAATGGCGACACTCGTTTTTCCCACGGCTGTAGGACCAGCGATAACAAGGGCAGTTTTCAAGGACATAAAGGGTGAAAATTGTATAACGTACAAGGGTATTTGGCACTTAGTACCCAATACCTTGTATCTAATACTTAGTACGTAATTCCTTGTACCCGTTACCTAATACTCCTCCTCGCTGCTGCTATCATAGCTTTCCTCGGCTTCGCCGCTACTGCTGCCTTCGCCTTCACTGCTATAGCCTTCGGCGATTTCTTCCGCACCCAGATCATTGACCAGTTCAGTTTCCGGCATCCGTTCAGGCGAAATACCTTTGATACCATACTGTGCCGGTGCGACGCCTTCTTTGGCAGCGACAAACGGATAGGTACGCTTGGGATGCTCTTCTTTTTCGATTCCGATCAGCTCGATCCAGAAATTCCAGCTGCGTTTGGCCGACCGGTATTCGTACAGAAATTTTTGAGCTGGAATGGTGATCAGTGCGCCTATCGGCGTTTTCACCATTGAAAGAGCCGGCGCATCTTTCTTATTGACCAGCACCTCGCTGGAAAGCTCGCGGCCGGCGCGGTTCCATTTGTCATCGCTCTCAAAGAAAGAGGCCGGATGCTTACCATCAAACTCAAACGCTTTGATGATGATGTTGTGCAGATCAGCAAATGTTTGGGCAGACTGGATTTCTATATCGCGGTAAATCTGGTCATCGTCTTCCCAGTATACGCGGAGGCGAAAAAGCGGCATAAGAAGCAAAAATAAGGATGTCAGGGTTGGCTTTCAGGAAGAATGGGACGTCTTTTCTTTAAAAAGCCTTGTGTAAAAGTTTCATTGTGTAAAGAATAGTGCCTACTTTTGCCGACCCAAAATAAATTACGAGCACCATGCCTAAGGTGAAGCCACATAGCCGCGCAAAGAAAACCTTTAAAGTAACCGCTTCCGGTAAGATTAAGCGTTGGAGCGCCGGTAAAAAGCACCTGAACACGAAAAAAGCAACCAAGCGCAAACGTCACCTGCGCCAGTCTGCTTATGTGCATCCGGCCAACGAACCCCTGGTAAAACGCATGTTGGGCCTTCAGTAAGGGCTGCCCACTGCGCATTTGTTTCTTTTTAAACCCCATTTAAAATGCCCCGTTCCGTAAACGCTGTTGCCTCCCGTGCACGGCGCAAAAAAATCCTTGCCCAGGCTAAAGGCTTCTATGGCAAGCGTAAGAATGTTTATACCGTTGCGAAAAACATTCTCGAAAAAGGTCTTCAGTACAAATATGTAGGCCGTAAGCTGAAAAAGCGTGAGTACCGCAGCCTGTGGATCGCCCGTATCAACGCGGCCGTTCGCGAAGAAGGTCTGAGCTACTCCGTATTCATGAACAAGCTGAGCAAAAGCGGCATCACGCTGAACCGTAAGGTACTGGCTGATCTCGCGATGAACGAGCCGGCAAGCTTCAAAAGCCTCGTAGCTTCTGTAAAGTGATTTCCATTCCGTCTGGAATTAAAAGAGCGTTCTGCCTAGGCAGAACGCTCTTTTAATTTTTAGATATTCTATCCGGTCCCTTCGGTTGACAGCATTTTTAGCATTGGTTGGGGTCATTTCCGAAACAAACTTAGAAATAGATACATGCCGATCAGGAAATATCTTTCCGGAACAATGCAAATAAAGCGCTGCCGCTGCCGCTCATCTGGGCATACACCGCTCCCCGGTCATAAAGCTGCTGCTTGGTCCTAGCCAGTTCCGGATGCATCGTACACACAGGTGCTTCAAAATCATTGCCGATTGTGAATCGCCAGTCTTCTACCGGAACCTGTGACAACTGCCGCAGGTCGAACGGCGCCGGACGGGGATGGAGCATTCCAAAAGCCTTACCCGTGCTGACGTGAATATCCGAAGGAACAATTTCAATCCGGTAGGCGTCGAGATTTAAATTCATCGGTTCCAGACGCTCGCCCCGGCCGGATGCAAAACACGGCTTGCCGTAGATAAAAAACGGGCAGTCGGAGCCCAGCTGCAGGGCCAGTTCCAGTAAAGTTGCTTCCGGAAGGTGCAACTGATAAGCTTCATTCAGCAGCAGCAGGGTCTCTGCACCATCCGAAGAACCGCCACCCAATCCGGCCCCCATCGGGATGGCTTTATGGAGATGCCAGTCCAGCGCCGGAATGACATCCGGAAAGCGGTCCCGCAACAATTCATAGGCCTTCCATACCAAATTATCTTTGGAATCGCCTGCGACCGGCAGTCCACCCAAATGCATCCGAACCGTTTCGCCTTGGGCAGGCACGGCTTCCAACACGTCCTGAACGGTTGCAACCGGCATGAAAACCGTTTCCAGATTGTGGTAGCCGTCGGCTCGTTTTTCGGTGATGTACAGGCCGAGGTTGATTTTGGCAATCGGGAAGCGAATCATAAGCCCCGCGAAGGTAACAGGCGACCGCAGATGCGTTCCACGCCCGTCGGAGGTCATCCGGAAGGGATGGATTTTAAGGAATTTATAGCGTGGAGGATTCCTGTTTTAAACGTATCATGACGGTACTTTTGCAGGTCCTTTTGAGGGGTCTTGATCTTTGCTATGAACCGTTTTGTTTTTCTACCTGCTTCCTTTCTCTTATCGCTGCCCGTCCTGGCACAAACAGTGCCTGACAGCGTTCAGAAATCCAGTGTACCGGCAGGCGGACAGCGCCCCGGCGGACCAGCGGTTCAGCAGATGCGTGGCAAAATGTACGGCAAGATTGTAGACAACGCGTCCGGAAAACCGGTAGACGGTGCCTCCGTCACAATCCTGCAGATCCGTTCAGCAGCCGACTCTGCATCGGGCGGAATTATGGCCGGAACTGCTTTCACAGAGGCTAACGGCGAGTTTGAGATCGATAATATTCCTACCAGCGGCACCCTGAATCTGGTGGTTACGGCATTGGGGTATACCGCGTACAAAGACGCGGTTGCATTCAACCTGCCTGCCATGCGCGGAGAAGAGTCCCGCACGGCAATGCTGGCTGCACTCAATAAAGACCTTGGCAACCTGCGGATGCTCCCCACCGGTGCGACCCAGCTAAAAGAAGTTACCATCACGGCTACAACACCCCAGTTTGCGCTTGATGGAGAGAAGAAAGTCTTCAACGTCAGTCAAAACCTGAACACACAGGGCGGTACGGTAACGGATGTGCTGCGCAATATGCCGGGGGTCCTGGTCGATGCAGATGGCAAAGTATCCGTTCGGAATGCCGGTCCGCAGATTTTGGTGGATGGACGGCAAACAACGCTTTCGCTGGATCAGATTCCGGCCGATGCCGTTGAAAGTCTGGAACTCATTACCAATCCTTCCGCCAGATACGATGCCCAAGCCGGTGCCGGGGGCGTACTGAACGTAGTGCTGAAGAAGAACCGCAGGCAGGGCTACAACGGAAATGTGCGCGCCGGTGGCGACACTCGCGGCGGAGCCAATCTAGGGGGCGATTTCAACGTGCGTTCCGGAAAAATCAATGTTTCGCTTAGTGCCAACGGCCGGCGAAACGGGATGATCACCAACTCGCTGACCGAGCGTACCGACCGGTACAGCACACCCAATAATTTTACAACGCAGGATGGCATCTGGAACGGCCGGGGCTATCATGGCTTTGCACGGCTGGGACTGGATTACTTTATTTCCAACCGCACGACCCTGTCGCTGGCAGCCAACAAATCGTCCGGACAGCACAACCCGCTTGAAACGATTGATATTACCCGCGAAGACCTGAATGTGCCGACGCCTTCCGGAAACTGGGCACAACGAAACGTGGACGGCCAGCGCAAGTTTGATATGACCGGTATCTCCGGAAGCCTGAAGCATTTGTTTCAGAAAACCGGTCAGGAGTTTACCCTGAATCTGGATTACAATCAGATTACCAACAGCAACAACAACTTTTTCCGGACCGACAGCTTTACCAGCGCCAGTCGCGAAACCGTTTTCAACACCATCCAGCAGAAAACCAGTGGTTCCGGAAAAAGCGCGTTTGGAACCTTGCAGGCCGACTATGTACAACCGCTGGCCGAAGGCATGAAGCTGGAAACCGGCGTGAAGGCAACCTTCCGGAAGATGGATAATTCCAACAACAACTACAGCTGGAACACAGCCAGTGCGGACTATGTAGTGTTGCCCAACCCGGTTTCTGATTACAACAGCACCGATCAGGTGTATGCGGCCTACGCATCCCTGAGCGGCACGATCCATACCAACACCAGCTATCAGGTGGGATTGCGCGGCGAAAGCTCCAGTTATGAAGGAAACCTGCCCAAAACCGGCCAAAGCTTTAAAAATGAGTTCCCCTTCAGCCTGTTTCCATCGGTATTCGTGAGTCAGAAGATCAGTGAGAAAGATCAGGTGCAGCTTTCGTATCGTCGGGGCGTGAATCGTCCGTCGTTTTTCCAGTTGTTTCCGTTTGCCGATTACAGCGATCCGCTCAACATCCGCCAGGGCAATGCCGGTTTGAAGCCTGAATTTATCAACACCGCCGAAGTAACCTATCTCAAAAGCTGGAGCCGGAGCAGCTACGGAAGCGCATCGGCCTATTACCGGCATTCGGCCGGATTGATCAGCACCTATCAGACACTGGCAACCAATCCGTTTACGGGCGATCAGGCGGTGGTAAGCACGTTTGCGAATCTGGGCACCTCAGACCGCTACGGACTGGAGCTGACGGCACAGTTTGCCCCGGTCAAATGGTGGACGATCCTGGCCAATGCCAATGGGTACAATGCTCAGATCACCACCGACAGTTCACTTACCAACGGCAACAACTACCTGTCGGGTTTTGCAAAATTGAGCAATACGTTCACCCTGCCCTCCAAGGTTACCGTGCAGCTGTCGGGTTCGTACCAGAGCCGGACCAACCTGTTGCCGGACAATGACGGTGGTGGCGACCGGCGTGGCGGTGGCGGAGGAATGTTTGGCGGTCCTTCCGGAACGGCGCAGGGTTATCTCGACCACAACTGGTTTGTAGATTTATCGGTTCGGAAAGCATGGGGACCCAAAGATGCTATGAGCCTGACGCTGGCCTGCAATGATTTGTTTGGTACCCGGCACTTCATTCAGCATACCGAGAACGTGTATTTCGTCCAGGACTACGACCGGATTACCAATCCATACACGTTCCGGCTCAACTTCAGCTGGCGCTTTGGTCAGGCCGATGCCGATTTGTTCCGGCGCCGCAACAATCGTAGCACCAGCGAAGGCGATATGGGCGGCGGTTTTTAAGAAGGGAGGCCTTTTTGGAAGTAAAGGGCTATAAGGCATTGCACAATTGAAGATCCGGTGCTTTATTTGCCGCCTTTTACACATATTCCTTCATGAAGAAATTCGTTCTGTACCTGCTTGTTATTCTTACGACGCTGTCTACCACGCAGGGTGCTACTTATAAAGCGGCATCTGCTGTTTCGGTTACGCATACTGCTGTAACAACTTCTACCAACGCATCTGCGTTTACACCGGTTGCCGGTTTTAAGTTCCGGAAACAGTCTGCAGTTCTTCATGCATTTGCAAAGCTTAAAAAGTATTTTGGTCCCGATACCAAAGGTGGGTACCGGACTCAGGGTGGCTGGTCGATTGCGTCTTTTATCTGTGGGGTCGTTGGCTTGTTTGTAGCCAGTATTCCACTCGGGATTGCGGCTATCATTCTGGGGGTCGTTGCCATTTCCAAGCATTCTCAGTATCAGGGACTCGCCATTGCCGGACTGACACTCGGTATTTTAGAAGCACTGATCGTTCTGGTTTACCTGGCGGCTCATTAGTTCATCCTACATTCAACTGCTTGCCTCATCTGGTTTTTAACGAACCAGATGAGGCAATTTCTTGTACAGGGATGCGTTTATGAACTGCTTTCTAATTGCTATCACCGCTGATGATGCTCATTCAAACCGTACTCCAAGAGTACCTGAACTAAAAACCGGTAGTGGCATCAGGGGATTCTTTATGAAAAGAATGCTTCCTTCTTTTCAGATTCTACTTTTGTCGTTCTACTTTTGAATCCTTCATGGCTTTTCCTTTTTCAAGAACCAAAACAACGACTCCAGGCACCGATCCGGCGTCGGCAGTACCGCCGACCGGCCTGAATCGTACAAAAACTGTTGTCAAAAAGAAAAAGCCGTTTTGGCGGGAGTGGCTCGACGCCGCTGTCTTTGCTATCGTGGCGGCTACGCTCATCCGGTTATTTCTGGTCGAAGCCTATACCATCCCGACGGGCTCTATGGAAGGCTCGTTGCTGGTAAATGATTTTTTGTTCGTAAGCAAGCTTTCGTATGGTCCGCGCCTGCCGATGACACCGCTGGCAGTCCCGCTGGTGCACAACACCATGCCGCTGACGGGTGGCAAAAGTTATAGTGAGGCCGTGAAATGGAAATATCGCCGGCTGCCCGGTTTTGGTCATGTAGAGCGCTATGACGTGGTTGTTTTTAATTTTCCCAATGGCGATACCATTATCCAGGAGTATCCGGATCAGGATTATTACCAGTTTGTACGGGCCTATGGTCATGCCGCGGTTCAAAGCCAGTTTCATGTGATGACACGGCCGGTCGACAAAAAAGAAAACTATATCAAGCGGTGTGTGGGTGTTCCGGGCGATATCATTGCGGTTAAAGACGGGCAGTTGTATGTCAACAACCAGCTGGCACCGCAGTTTCCGAAAAGCAAGACCACATTCTATGTCAAAGGCAAGCCGTTGAACTTCGATTTCATGGAAGAGAATGAGATTCGCGCCGATGAAACCACGCCTCAACGGGCCGATACTTTTTTCTATTCGTTTCAGCTTAATCAGCTCGAAATGGTACGGGCCGCTGCGGGTGGCGCACCAGTAGGACCTTATTTCTATCCGGCCAATGCGACTACAGAAGCGGTTTTTCCGTATGATGCGCCGTATGCGGGCTGGAACCGGGACCAGTATGGACCGGTTGTGGTGCCGAAAGCAGGGGTGACGGTAGCACTGAACGCAACGAATATTGCCTTGTACCGCCGCATCATTGCCAACTATGAAGGCAACACCTTAGTAGAAACCGCTGGTGGGTTCGTCATTAACGGACAGGCGGCTACCAGCTATACGTTTAAGCAGGATTATTACTGGATGATGGGTGACAACCGCCACAACTCCCTCGACAGCCGCTACTGGGGTTTTGTTCCGGAAGATCACATCGTAGGAAAGGCCTGGTTTGTATGGCTTTCGTATGGTTCGGATGGCATTCGCTGGAGCCGGTTGCTGCGCAGCATCAAAACGCTTGCAGAATAATCCGGATTCCGGATTCAATTTCAAAGGCGCCTGCAGCTGTTGCGGGCGTCTTTTTTATAACCGAATCAGCTGAATGCTGTTCCGGAAGACCACCTGCCGTTCCACAGCAGACTCAACTTCAACTGTTATGAAAAATCGCGTTCTACTTGTTGCTGCAGTCCTGGTAAGTTTTACCGCCTGTACCAATAGCACCGAAGACAATCCGGGTTTTACTCCGGAATCCACCACAACTTCCAATAGTCCGGTAGATGGGCAGACTCTGTTTGTACAGAACTGTTCGGCCTGTCACCAGAAAGACCGGGATGCGGTCGGACCTGCACTCAAAGGTTCTTTAAGCCGCTGGGGCGGTGATAAAACACGGTTGTACACGTTTATCAAAAACAGTCAGGACGTGATTGCCAAAGGAGATGCGCGTGCGGTGGCCGTAAAGCAGCAATGGGGTGGAAATATGCCGGCCTTCCCGCAGCTCACGGATGGGGAACTGGATGCTATTATGAGCTTTATCGAGCAGTAGCAGCCAACGCAGTCGGGTCTGCTTGCTGTCTGTTGTCAACCGACTGTTTCCTAAAGGGAAGAAACTTCCGGATCAGTTTGTCAGCAATGACCCGTGCACCGTTGCCATACAGCATAGTGGTGTGGTTGCCGGGGATCATCAAATGCGTTCCGTTGGGCGCCAGGGCAGCCAGTGCCAGCATATGCCGGACCGGCACCATCGGTTGTGCCATCATGAATGGTTCGGTTGCAGACAGCAGCAGCGCAGGTCCGTTAAACTGAAGCGCATATTGCCGCCAGGTATGAGCGGGAATCCGTAAGATATCAGTGCCGGCCTGCAATACGTGGTGCTTTTGTGTGAGCACCCAGAGCGGTCCTGCTTCCGATCGGACTACATCTTCCAGAAATACAGCGCGCATCCGTTCATCCCAAGACGTCATAAAGGGCATGGCGCGGAGGCTGAGCAGATACTTTTCTTCCGAAGGGAACCATTTACCGAGCCGGTCTATCTGAAGGATCAGAAATAAGGGCGACATCGGATGCAACTGATGCGCCACATCGATCATAGCCAGGCCGTGAACCCGGTGCGGATGGTGGTGTGCGACATAAAGGCCCAGCAACCCGCCAAATGAATGGCCGGCGATGTAAACCTGTTTGATGTTCAGACGATCCAGCAGCGCTAACAGATCCTGGCAGTGTTCCTCTAAGGAGTAGCCCCATTCCGGACGCGGACTTTTACCACGGCCCCGCAAATCAGGGGTCAATACCCGGAAGCGAGCATCCAGGCCCGCATCCAGCAACGCATCGAAGGAACGGCCATTTTCAGCCAGTCCGTGGAGCAGCAATAGCACAGGCGCATCAGGCCGTTCGTTGTCGCGGCAGTATAACGAAATCGGTTCGGTCATGAGTGTTTAGAGCTAGCAGGTAAGACGCATCCGGTGTGTTCAGCCGGTAGCAGGCCAACGGAAACAAAGTTTCCGGATCGATCGTTCTCCAACACCTGGAATCACAGGAGGGATAGGCGGCCGGTTGCATTTCTTGTCAACGTTGACCAGTATCCCAATTTCATACCAGTAGACAGCCCTGCCCTGATCTTTTTCTCAAAATTTAGCCCAGCTATTCAACTGAAACAGAAACCCAAAGGAATTTAATAAATTTATCAGTATAACTTTTAGCAACTTATCTGGGGGTGCCTAACTGATTGGGAGGGAACACCACAGCGGCTAACATCAGTAAAGACGTCAGCCGCTGTTATAAGGTTTCCGGAATGCAGTTTTACGGCTGAATCAGCAGTCGATGGACATCCGTTTTGTTGATGCGCACCAGGTACACGCCGTTGGCCAGGCTCCTGACCGGTATTTCTTCATCCGGTGTAGTCAGGAAGGTGGTTTGCAACAGACGGCCATCCAGACCGAATACCTCCACCAGCATGGTTCCGGAACCTCCAGCGACCCGGAATGCTGTTGTAGCAGGCACCGGATACAGGCTGGTCTTAACGGTATGTTCCGACACATCCGGAACGCTCAGGAAATTCTCATAGTAATACCGGTTCAGAAATGCATCCGTTTCCTGGAACGACCATTGCCGGTAGTACGGATTCCAGACTTCGCGCTGGTACAGATCCGGATACGGTGTCCCATTGGCATAGGTAATGGTATAACGCCAGGTCGGACGCGGACCCGGATCGCCCACATACAGGTTGTGAAATTCGGCTCCTGTCAGCAGTCCGGCAGTGTTGTAGGTATACAGGGCCCGCGTGAGGGTATCAAACCGAATGGAGCTGGGGTTGTAGGTCAACTGATGGTAGGATTCTACCTCGTGCTGCGCATTGAAAATCGTTTTGGTGGCGCTGGCCGGTACCCAACTGCTGTTCTGATACACCCAGAAGCTATCCTGCACTACGCTACGTTGGGCATCATACTGGTAAAAGTCTTTCTGAACCGGTAGTAGCTGGGCCGAAATGCTCGCGCGGGCATATTGATAAAGCCGCATTACGTTGGGCTGTGGGTACGCAAAATCAATCTCATAATTCAGGTATACAATCCCACTGGTGCTGGTGTAATTGCGGGAGGTATCTCGGCGCAGCTGGGCATCATAGCTATGTGCATTGGAATCCCTACGGAGCCAGTTCTGAATCGTACTGTTGTAGCTGTAGGTACAGTAAGCCTGAGCGCTGTCAAAAGGGGTGTAGTAGATGTGCACCCGGTTTCCGGACGTAAGAGCACCCTGGGCATTCAGGTTGCCTTTAACCGAATCAGTCAGTAGCCCGTTGGCCGTATACTGCCAGCGTTCGGTTTGCCAGGCCGGAAACCAGGCGCTGTTGGTCGCGTCATAGTTGAAGTACCTGCGCTCGGTCATCCGTCCACTAGTGTAGCTGTATACCTGCATGGTAGATGGAACCAGTGCCTGGATACTCACATTCCGGATCTGGAAGATTACGGTATCACACTGCCGGGCAGCGTTGAAGGTGCGCCGCATTTCCTCCACCTGCGTAGGCCCATTCGGATTGGGCCGGGCCACATTGTAGTACTGATCGCGCAGTTGCCGGGCAATGCTATCATATCCGGTATACGCCCGGATGACATCATCGTACCGACGAATGGTAGCCGGCTGCCTGGAGTTGATCCTATACTTGGTAGCGGTATCGAATGCCACAGTTTCCGGTTCGGCACCGCCTTTACCCAGTCCAAATACATACCGGACCGAATCCGTATTGTAGCTGGTATCATTAGGATTGTAAAGCCGGTTGGCCCAGGCTGCCAATCGCACAGATGCCGCTGTTTTAAACGGCGAAGCAGGACTGATCATGGGTTGATACCCATTCGGCGCTGGTACCGGAAGCGGCTGGGCCTGAACCGCCGAAGCAGTCAGCACACAGGCGAGCGAAAAGAGCAGCAGCGTGTTGGAAGGGAAGTGTACTCGTTTTTTCATATTAAGGGTTTGCGAAGGTACCTATTGTTCACTTCCGGAAGATTACGATTTATACCGGGTCGTTGAACACGCCGAAAGTTTATTCTGCCATTGGTCCTGCTGACTTAGTGCACGCTTCCGGCCAACGCCTGGTTATTGAACCGGAATCACCCTCTTTTGCAAGGAACGGCGTAAATCAAAAAAACTCCCTGAAGCCAAGGCTTCAGAGAGTTTGAAAAATGCTTTTGAAGAACGGTTCCATTAATGGACTTCTTCCCCATCGCGAATCGGAGTGGTTTGTGGGATAAAGTCGTTTCCGTGACCATCATCCTTGTAATCATACGCCCAACGATATACAGTTGGAATCTCGCCCGGCCAGTTGCCGTGACCCGGACGGATCGGCGTGGTCCATTCCAGCGATGTGGAATTCCAGGGGTTCATAGTCGTAACCCGACGGCCATACCAGATGCTTACGAAGAAGTTGAGTACAAAAATCAGCTGGGCAATAAACACTAGGATTACCACGATTGAGATAAAGGCGTTCAACCCTTCAAACTGCTTGAAGGACTGCCAGGCGCTGTAATCATAGTATCGGCGTGGCATACCTGCGATTCCTTCGTAGTGCATCGGCCAGAAAATGAGATAGGCACCGATGAATGTGGAGAAGAAGTGAATATAGCCGAGGGTGTTGTTCATGAAGCGGCCAAACATCTTTGGATACCAGTGATAGATACCGGCGAACATACCAAAGAACGCAGACACACCCATTACAATGTGGAAGTGGGCAATTACGAAATAGGTATCGTGCAGGTGAATATCCAGTGCAGAGTTACCCAGGAAGATACCGGTGAGACCACCAGAGATAAACATGGATACAAAGCCCAGAGCAAACATCATCGGAACAGTAAACCGGATGTTACCACGCCAGATGGTGGTCAGCCAGTTAAACACTTTTACCGCAGAAGGCACCGCGATCAACAGCGTCAACAGTACGAAGATCGATCCCAGGAACGGACTCATACCGGTTACGAACATATGGTGTGCCCATACAAGGAACGCCAGTACGGTGATCCCCACCAGCGAGATGATCATGGCGAAATACCCAAAGATCGGCTTCCGGCTGTGGTTGGAAAGAATCTCCGACGCCATACCCATTCCCGGCAGCATGATGATATACACTTCCGGGTGACCGAGGAACCAGAACAAGTGTTGATACAGGATGGCAGAACCACCTACGTACGGCAGTGCTTTACCACCAATGAAGATTTCAGACAGATAGAAAGACGTTCCGAAGCTGCGGTCAAAGATCAACAGTACAAATCCGGAAACTAGTACTGGGAAGGACAGGATACCGAGTACTGCAGTAAAGAACAGCGCCCAGATCGTCAACGGCATACGGGTCATGGTCATACCCTTGGTCCGCATGTTCAGGATGGTGGAAACATAGTTGAGACTTCCCAACAGGGAAGAGACTACAAACAAGACCATGGCAATGAGCCACAGATCCATACCGATTCCGGAACCCAATGAAGCTTCTTTCAGGGCCGACAATGGCGGGTAGGTTGTCCAGCCACCGGATGCAGGTCCTGTTTGAACAAACAGCGATGCAAACATGACCACACTGGCCATAAAGAAGAACCAGTAGGAAATCATGTTCATAAACGGCGATGCCATATCCCGGGCACCGATCTGCAACGGAATCAGGAAGTTGGAGAACGTTCCGGAAAGACCTGCTGTCAATACAAAGAATACCAGAATGGTACCGTGCATGGTGACCAATGCATAGTAGAACTCAGGGGTCAGTTTACCGCCTTTAGCCCACTCGCCCAGGAACTTTTCCATGATCGGAAAGGTTTCGTTGGGAAAGCCCAGCTGCAAACGGAAGAATACGGAGAACAACGATCCGATGATCGCCCAGATAATCCCTGTAATCAGGTATTGCTTGGCAATCATCTTATGATCCTGCGAGAAAATATACTTCCAGATGAAGTGTTGTTCGTGATGATCGTGATGATGACCGGTATCGTCGCTATGCTGGGTATGGGCGACGTTCGGTCCTTGTATAACTACATCCTGGTTCATAATATCACTTAGTTTATTCAGAGAAACTTCCGGAACGAAGAATCAGACGGTTAACGCTTGGTAATGGATTCTACGGGTGCTTTAGCAGCAGGACCGCCGGTACTGTCGACCGCAGAAGGAGCCGGTGCAGGCGATTGGCCGCCTTTCAGATACGGCTGTTGCTTGGCAACCCAGGCCGCATGTTCTTCTGGTGTTTCTACGATAATGGTTCCACGCATGGAGTAGTGGCCTTTTCCGCACATCTGATCACAGGAAAGTTCATACACGAAATCCGGATTGTCGGTCATTTCCTTCATCTGCGTCGTGGTGTACTTCGGCGTAAACCACAGCGTAGTGGTAATACCCGGCACCGCATCCATCTTGTAGCGGAAGTGCGGCAGACCTACGTCATGAATTACATCACGGGAGCCGATGATGAATTTCACCGGGCGGTTCACGATTACATGCACCTCACCGTTTTCCAGTACGACGTCGTCCATGTTCTGACGATCAGAGGTATCCAGACCCAGTACGTTGTTTTCGTTGTTGATCAGCTGGAAGTTCCGCTTACCCAGAACGCCATCAGCGCCCGGATACCGGATAATCCAGTTAAACTGTTTACCGACTACTTCTACCACCTGCGAATCGCGGGGGGCTTCAGAAGTAATGTTCAACCAGTTGCGCAAACCGATCGCAACCAGAACGGCCATCACCAATGCCGGAATGGTAGTCCAGATCAGCTCGAGGCGGTTGTTGTGTGCATAGAAGTAAGACGTGCGCTTCTCGGTGCTTTGGTAGCGGAAGGCAAACCAGAACAAAAGGCCCTGCGTGATCACGAATACAATACCGGTCACGATCAGGGTAATCTTCAGCATAAAGTCATACTGCTCGCCCTGAACCGAAGCCGATACCGGAAGCATTTTGCCTTTCAGCGCTTCGTGGCACATGTAGATACCCCACATCCCGGCTACAAACATGATGACCATCACCCAGCCGATGGTCCGGTTGGTGGAGGCCTGTACCCGGCCTTCGCCGCGAAGGATGGTAGCAAATTCACTGGCGCGGGCAATCTGGTAGATGACCGACAGCACGAGAATCAATAATGCAATCAGTATAAAGCCTGACATAATAGGTAATTCGGGGGTGAGTACGTTCTAAATCGACAACTTCCGGAAACTGCTGCAAAGGTACGCGCAGCACGGGCAGAAGGTGGTTTTTTGACTGCTTTTAAGAGGCTTTCCGGAAGCAAAGTTTCCACAAAGCCGACGCTTCAGAGGGCACTAAAAACTAGCTGACGTGCAGAATGGCTTCTTTCAGCAACACGTTGTTCTGAGGAACCAGATCATGTTTCGCCAGGGTACGGCTGACACTGAACATCATCAATCCGCTGAAGCCCGCCAGAACGCCGATTTCATACCAGCCCAGGTGCCAGTGCTGCGCCAACGGACCCGGCATGGTCATGATGAAGAAGTCGAGCCAGTGACCAAAGATGATCATCAAAGCCATGAATGTTACCGTGAAGAAGTTGCGCTTCGACGGACGGCTCATCAGAATCAGGATCGGTCCTACGAAGTTGATGATAAACGTCGCGTACCAGATGACACTGTACGGGCCCTGTTGGCGAATCTTGAAGTAGATGGTTTCTTCCGGAATGTTACCGTACCAGATCAGCATGTACTGACAGAACCAGGTGTAGGTCCAGAAGATCGAGAAGGCAAAATTGAACTTGGCGATATCGTGGATGTGTTCGCGGTTGACCAGCTCAAGGTTGCCCTGGTTTTTCAGGTACACCACCCACAGCATAATCAGGGCCATACCGCTTACGAATGCAGAAGCAAAGGTGTACCAGCTAAACATAGTGCTGTACCAGTGCGCATCGATCGACATGATCCACAACCACGGCGTGGTGCTCATCTGCGTCAGGGCAAATACGATCAGGAACAACGCCGCCCATTTCATGAACTTGAAGTAGTTCTTGGTCGAGTTTTTCGGAGCTGTTTGCTGGTCCAGTGAAATGCGCTGGAATTTCTTACCAAAGAACGCCCACAGCAACACCGTCACTACGCTAAAGCCTACAAACATCCCTTTGTTCAGGAACGCCGACTTATGTTCCAGCAGCTCATCGCCATGCGGGTTTACCCAATGGAAGATCGGGTTGTGACCATCGATCTGGAAGCCAAATACAATCGCAAAGAGGATGATCAGGGCCACTACGCCAAAGACGCCTACATTGGCTCCGATCGCTTCCGGAACCCGGCGATACGCTACAATCCAGCCGCCGTGTGCCAGACTGGACGCAGCTTGGATAAAGACCGATGCCAGTGCCATCAGTACAAAAAACACGCTGTTGTGAAGCAATACGATCCAGAAGCGGGTTTTATCAAAATGGGCATCCGGTCCGGTGCTACCCAGCAGCGAAACCGCGCCAATGATAATCACCAGAATGCCAATGGCCATCAACACCATGCTGGTGAGGCGAAGCCGGGCGGGAACTACAAACCTATCGGTCATGACTCAAGAGTAATTAAAAGTCCTGTATAAAAAGACGTTTCCGGAATTAACGTTGTGCGGTTACGGCGGTAATGCCGGTGGAATCAGCAGGAGCGGCGCCTTTCATACCATTGGTAGAATCGGACGGAACAGCACCGGCTTTTACCGGGCCGGTGCCCATAGTAAAGGCTTTGCCGCCATTCTGGCTTTGGAATTGCCGGATATAAGCAATCACCATCCAGCGCTCTTTGGTATTGAGCTGCGACGCGTACGAGCCCATCGCATTTTTACCAAACTTAACGGCTGCGTACATCTGGCCATTCGGCATCTCGAGGTACTTCGGCAGTTTGAAGTTGGCCGGAGCCGCAGCAAACTTGCCGTTGCCACCGTTGTAGAGCGGACCGTTGCCATCAAGGCCGGTACCGTGACAGACCCCACAGTGAATATTATACATCCGGCGACCTTCAGCCAGTTCTCCTTCGGTAAACCGCAGAGACGTGTTGAAGTTTTTGTACGCGTTGGTATCGCCTTCCACCATATGATCCGGCAATTCCTGCCCACGGGCTACCGTTCCGGAAACCGGACGGCGTGCTGTATGACCATCCGCGAAGTTGGGATTCTCGTTATAGTAATCATACGCCCGTGAATACGTCATATCCGGTGCATAAATACGGCCCGGGTTACGGTGTTTTTCGCCATTGCTGGTGCAGGAGGCTATCATCAGCCCTGCAACAGCAGCTACCAGTACACCAGATTTATATAAAAATGCTTTTGGCATGAGCGTTTTTTCTTAAAAAACTTAGGGCAATCAATAAGAGTCTTCTAGGCGTGGAGTTCGGCTTCAATCCGGCGGGAGCGGTTCAGCGCTTCCTGAGGATCAGTTTCGTAATCTTCCGGCTTGTCGTACCGGCCAAACCACCAGCCTTCTTCTGCAATCTGAATATTGGTTTCAACGGCACCAGTCGATTTCAGGTAGTTGATCACTTCCAGCTCCGAGGTATCATCCGTCAGTTCGATGGCTGCGACAAACAGGTCATCGGTCTGACGTGGATGAAACACGTGCTTCTTTACACCCGGCATAATCTGGTTGATATAACAGAACGTCAACACCATACCCACCGCAGCAAACAGAATTGTCAGCTCGAAGGTGATTGGAATGAACGCCGGTACCGGCAGGTGCGGCTTACCACCAAAGTTGATCGGCCAGTCTTTGGTAAAAATCCAGGACATAAAGCCCAGCGCGGTGCAGGTTCCGGCAATACCGAAGATGAAACCGGCGATGTGCAGGTCTGTTTCCTTATGTCCGAGCGCTACATCCAATCCGTGTACCGGAAAAGGCGTGTACACGTCGTGCAGTTTATATCCGCTGTTACGCAGGCTATGAACTGCCGGGAACAGAACGTCCTCGTCATCGTACGCAGCAACTGCAAATTTCTTAACGGCCATGATGGTAGTGTTGATAGTGCGTATTCAAAACGAAGCGTGACTTATCGGGTCAGCGTCCTTCCGGATACTAAGATCTTGATACGGTTAGTGTGCGTGCTCCAGTTCGTGAACAAACTCTTCGGTGCTTTTCTCTTCGATCGGCTCCATCTGCTTTTTGTACGATTCGCCCGACGTTTTCAGGATAAACTTGATCTCAGCCACCGCGATGGTCGGGAAGTACTTGGCAAACAGGAAGAAGCAGGTAAAGAACAACCCAAACGTACCGAGGTAGAAACCGACTTCCGGCCAGCTTGGGCTGTAGTACGCCCAGGAGCCCGGCAGGTAATCCCGATACAGCGAGGTTACGATGATTACAAAGCGTTCAAACCACATCCCGATGTTTACAACGATCGACATGATAAAGGTGAACGGAATGTTGCGACGCAGACGCTTCACCCAGAAGAACTGCGGAGAAATTACGTTGCAGGTCATCATCGCCCAGTAGCTCCACCAATACGGACCGAGAATCCGCCAGTTAAACGCTTCCTGCTCATACAAGACTCCGGAATACCAGGCCATGAACAACTCGGTCAGGTACGCAACCCCTACAATTGAACCAGTCAATACGATTACCTTATTCATCGCTTCGATGTGACCCAGGGTAATATATTCTTCCAGATGCAGGATCCGGCGAACCAGAATCAGCAGCGTCTGTACCATCGCGAATCCGGAGAAGATCGCACCGGCTACGAAGTAGGGCGGGAAGATCGTCGTGTGCCAGCCCGGAATGACTGAGGTGGCAAAGTCAAAGGATACAATGGTGTGTACAGAAAGTACCAGTGGTGTAGACAAACCGGCGAGTACCAGTGAAAGGGCCTCGTGACGCTGCCAGTTTTTGGCGGTACCGCTCCAGCCAAACGAAGCCATACCATACAGGCGCTTCCGGAGCTTGGTTTTAGCACGGTCCCGGACAGTCGCGAAATCTGGAATCAGACCGGAGTACCAGAACAACAGGGATACCGTAAAATAAGTAGAGATCGCGAATACGTCCCAGAGCAACGCCGAGTTGAAGTTCGGCCATAAAGCGCCGCGGCTGTTAGGATATGGCATTACGAAGAAGCCATCCCAAACCCGGCCCATGTGGAAAATCGGGAACTGACCGGCGCACATAACCGCAAAGATGGTCATCGCTTCCGCCGCCCGGTTTACACCTGTCCGCCAGCCCTGGCGGAACAGCAACAGGATGGCAGAGATCAGGGTACCGGCGTGACCGATACCCACCCACCATACGAAGTTGGTGATGTCCCAGCCCCAGCCGATAGTCCGGTTGATATTCCAGACCCCGATTCCGTAGTACACTTCCCAGAATACCGAGAAGGCACCAAAACCGAGCAGCATCAGCGACAGCACAAAGCCGATATACCAAAGCTTGGTTGGCTTCCGCTCGATGGGCGAAATGATATCTTCCGTCACCTGGTGATAGGTCTTATGCCCATCTACCAACGGCTCGCGGACAAAGGATTCGTATTTAAGGTGCATAGTGTGTTAGCTTCTTAAGGTTGCGGCAGGCCGCTGCTTCTATTAATGCTGATACGTTGATACGAGCTTAGATGTGACGCTGATACAGGCCATCTTCCGCAGTACCGGCAATTTTCACATCCGTATTCCGGATTTTCGACAGGTAGTTTACGTTCGGCAGGGTGTGAATTTCTTCCAGTACGTAGTACATCCGCTCTTTCTGCTGGTCTTTGCGCAGTTGATAGATGGCGCTCTTCGGGTCATTCACGTTTCCAAATACAATCGCATCGGTCGGACAGGCCTGCTGACAAGCGGTCTTCACTTCACCATCGCGCAACGGACGACCGTCTTTTTTGGCAGCCAGTTTACCTTCCTGCAAACGCTGAACGCAGAACGAGCACTTCTCCATCACCCCACGGCTCCGGACGGTTACATCTGGGTTGAGCACCATGCGGGTCAGGTTATCATTCATATCATCCCGCTTGTAATCTTCGTAGGTGTTGTCGTCAAAGCAATCCGCTTCGTTCCAGTCCATCCAGTTGAAGTGACGGACTTTGTACGGACAGTTGTTGGCGCAATACTTGGTACCGATACAGCGGTTGTAGGTCATCATGTTGAGACCTTCAGAGCTGTGTGGCGTAGCGGCTACCGGACAAACGTTTTCGCAAGGCGCGTTGTCGCAGTGCTGGCACATCATCGGCTGGAAAACCGTCTGGATACTGTCCGGATTCTCAGGACTTCCGGAGAAATACCGGTCGATCCGGATCCAGTGCATTTCATGCGCCAGCTTCACGTGTTCTTTACCAACAACTGAAATATTGTTTTCTGCCTGGCAACCCATGACGCAGGCACCGCAACCGATACAGGAGCTCAGGTCAATCGACATGCCCCAGTGGATACCCGGTGATACGTAGTTAGGATACAGCGTACCGTTTTCACGGAAGCCTTTCTCCAGTGCGCCACCACCTTGTTCGGCCGCTTCCGGACCGCCCCAGGCAGCGTTGAAATCAGCCGTATCTGCAGCAGCCATTACAGCACCGCTTACACCCATTACGCTGTGTGCTTCGGCACCGGTGGCACCGGCACCTTCATGACCGGTTCCGCCATGTCCTTCGGCAGCACCTGTATGAGCAGCAGTTCCTTCATGGGCAGCACCTTCGTGACCGCCACCATGATCTTCCCAGCTGTTGTGTGCAAAATGACCCAGCTCTTCCTGACGCTTATTCATCAGGTACATCGGATCTTTCGAGAATTCACCAAGGGTGAACTCCTGAATGATCGGACGGGCTTCGTAACTATGGTGGGTCTGGGTAATCGCTACCTCGTAGGTATCACCAGTGGTTTCAATCGTTGCCTGCGTGTTGGCGCGATCGAGTGTCCGGCCGTTCCAAACCCGCATTGGGTAAGCGTTCAGACCAGTACCGGCAGCAGCGCGACCCACTTGCTTATCGCGGCCAAAGCCGAGGGCAATACCAACGACATCGTTGTGCTGACCGGGTACTACTACTACTGGCAAACGCAGTTCCTGACCATTGTATTTGATGCTGACCACGCGCTTGGCAGGGTCTACCTCATTGATACCGGTCAGTTCCGCATCCAGTTCTTTGGCCCGCTGTGGAGACAGCGTAGCGTAGTTATCCCAGGTTGCTTTGGTAATCGGATCGGGCATCTCGAGCAACCAAGGGTTGTTACTCCAGGCACCACCGTGTCCGATAGAAATTTTTTCGTAAACCATCACTTCCGGATTCTTGCTCACCGGCATGGCGCCGATCGCAGTCACCGCAGCGCCGGTGTTTCCAGCATACGCCGCACTGGTCAGTCCGGGACTGGCTGGCGCCTGTGGCATTTCCGTAGGCTCGGTACGGCTTCCGGCAGCGGCCATCATGCCTGCACCTGAAGCGGTATCGCTTTTCAGCACCTCATTTCCGGAACCGGTTGCACGGTTGGTAGCGGTCTTACGCGCACCACCCGGCTCGATCACCCCATCCTGCAAAGCCAGATCGAAGGCTTCCTGCGAACCGAGACGGCCCATCCAATAATTCTTCCACAGGTCGGCATAAGTAGCGCCACCAGTAGTAGCCGCTACCGGAGTGGCCTTCGTGCTATCCCCCCGCGTTACAGTACCGGTTACGGCAACTGCGTTCGCACCATTCCCCGCCCAGATCAGCAGACTGTCGGCTAGTGCACGGGTTTTGAAGAGTGGTGCAATCGTTGGCTGTATCAGGCTGTAATAGCCACTGCGAGGTTCGGCATCGCCCCAGCTTTCCAGCCAGTGATGATCCGGAACCACCATTGTACAGGCCTGTGCGGTTTCGTCCATCCGGTCAGCAGTGCTGATACGGGTCGGAACTTTAGCCAGGGCCTCTTTAAATTCTTTACCATTAGGCCATTCGTACACCGGGTTCACACCGCTGAAGATGACCGTTCCGATCTGGCCGGCTTTCATCTGGGTCAGCAATGCAGCCATATCGGCGTCAGAGCCTTTCTTGGTATTGTTGGTCGTACCCCAGTCGATCGTGGTGCCGTTGGCACCGATCGCGCTGTTGATGGCATTCACCACCGTCTGTACATTCACATCATCCGAGCTGCTCACCACCAGACCACGACCTTTTTTCAGATCGGCAGCTGCCTGGGTCACCAACTTATTCAGAGCAGGAGACGGCAGATTCGGCGTGCTTCCGGAAGCTACGGCATTGTAAAGCGCCACCGCTACAGCACCCATCTGAGACGGGCGGCAGGTAGCCCGGCGGTCGGCTGCTGCACCACTGATGGTGTGCAGGCTTTCCACCTGATAATGACGGCTCATGCGCAGGTTGCGCGCCGAGATTTTACGGCCTTCGGCATACTGACGGGCCTGGGTGGCCGGATTCAGCCAGGTACCCAGGAAATCCGCGCCCAGGCTTACAATTGTTTCAGCGCGATCGAAATGATAAAACGGAATGGCACGGCGACCATACGAAGCTTCGTTGGCCAGCATCAGCGCGCTGTAGCTGACCGGATCCCACTGAATGTGGCGGGCACCGGTTTTAGCTGTAAAACGACTGATGGCCTCCAGCAACGTCGGGCTGCTGATGGTAGAGGTAACCAGTACAACCGGCCCTTTGCCCAGTCCAGACAGAACGGCGCGGTCAAGTGCGTCAAATGTGGTTTCTTTAGCGTTGATGCGGGGTCCTTTCAGACGGGCTACATCATACAGGGACAGTACCGCAGCCTGCATCCGGGCCGAAGTCGAGCCCATCGTCAGTGAACTGCGATCGTTGCCTTCGATTTTGATCGGGCGACCATCGCGGGTTTTTACAATCGCCGGAACAGCCTCACCGCCATCTATGAAGGTAGATGCATAGTACTCGGGTACGCCGGGCACTACGTTTTCCGGACGGATCCCGTAGGTAATGGCCTTACGCACAGGCATCTCACACGAAGCCGCGACTACTGCCGCCGCTGTGGAGAAACCTAAGTATTTCAGAAAGTCACGGCGGGGCGTGGTTGCACCCAGCAGCGAATCACTCAGATCAGCAAGCGGCAGATTGGAGTCTTTAAACTCATTTGCCACCGCTTCCTGATGAGCTGCAGGATTGTGCAGCTCTTCGAGTCCTTTCCAGTATTGCTTTTCGCTCATTTGATTAATTTGCTAATATGCAAATGTGCTGATTTGCTAATGATTATTAAGAGTAGTCGTGGTCCGCTTCCGGATACTAACCGGTCCGAAAATTAATAGTGACACTTTTGACACTCAATACCACCGATGTCTTCTACGGTTACTTTATCACGCTTACCTTCTTTGAACTCCTGGTGATATTTTTCGTAGATCTGATAGTAGTTATTCGTGGCAAACTGCACATTGGTCTGACGGTGGCAGTTGATACACCAGCCCATGCTGAGCGGTGCCATCTGATACACTTCGTCCATTTCTTCTACATTACCGTGACACTGCTGGCAAGGCACTTTACCGACCGCTACGTGCTGGCTGTGGTTGAAGTACACGTGATCCGGCAGGTTATGGATTTTCACCCATTCCGGAGAGGTCGCCTGGATGTTGCCCTGCGCATCGCGGTTGTAGTCTTTCTTCTCGGTATTCCAGCCGGCGTACTTGTACAGCTTCTGGATCTCACCCGTACCGTTGATTTCTTTTCCTTCGGCCGTAACCAGTTTATGCTCGTCGGCACCGGTGTACTGGTTGATCTGCTTATGGCAGTTCATACACACGTTGGTCGAAGGAATCATCGCGTGACGGCTCTTCTCGGCAGCTGAGTGGCAATACAGACAGTTGATCTGGTTGATACCGGCGTGTACCTTGTGACTGTAGAAGATCGGCTGCTTCGGCATGTAGTTGGTCTGCCGGCCCAGATTGACCGCACCATTCACCAGCCAGTAGCCGGCGAAGCAGATTACCACGATGGTGAGCAATACAATGGTAAACTTGTTGCGATACCACGGAATTTCCTTGGTCACCGGAATGGCCGCTTTTTCAGCAGCGGCACGTTTCAGGGCTTTGTTGGCCCGCCACATCACCCAGGTAGCCAGCAACAGCAAAACTGTAATACCGGTATAAATCCAGCTGTTGTTGTCTGCACCTGCGTTCGCATCGCCCATGTTACTGGTGCCGGTCGGAGCGGCAGCTTTGTCCTGAACAGAGTTCACATACGCAACAACAGCATCGATTTCCTCGTTGGCCAACTGCGGAAACGCGGTCATCTGCGTTTTGTTCCACTTGTTGAACAGATCGTTGGCATACTTATCGCCGGTAGCGATGACACCACTTGGGTTGTGAACCCATTTGTAGATCCATTCTTTGTTGGGAACCCGACCGTCAACGCCTTTCAGGGCCGGACCGGTGGCATCTTTTAAAGGGTTGTGGCAGGAGGCACAGTTGGCCTGGAAAATTGCCTTACCATCCGGCTGGGCAAAAGCAGGCTGAAAACCAAGTACCAAAACGAGCGCCATCAACAAAGAACGCACCAGTCCTCTTAAATGGCGGCGGGTCGCAGGATTGGGTAGAGACACGAGCAAAAGGTTAGAAGTTCGACTGAAAAGTGATAAAAATTAACGAGTTTTTACCCCTTTATTGGGCGGCAAAACTAAGCTACTGTCATCAAATTGTCCAGATTGTCACAAAAAAAGTTTTTGGAACAGGGATGCGGGTTTAAACCCCTTCCGGAATACGACTGAAAAGCATTTCTTTGAAAATTTCCGTCCCGCTCATGGCAATCGGAGTGCCAGACACATTATGAACCCGGAGGTAAACTTCCCAAAACAATTCCCGGACACTTAAAAGATCGTTAGATTTTCTAAGGCACCCTACTTATATAAGAATGCTTTATTAATATAGTCTCTTACAGGCTACCCGTCCGGCCACCATCTACCGGAATGCTGACGCCGTTGATATACGCCGCAGCATCGGAACATAAAAAGGCAATCACGGCACCGATTTCGTCCGGCTGACCAAACCGTCGGGCCGGGATTTCAGCCAGCATCTCGTCTTCCACTCCATCGCGCCCTCCGGTTGCTTTCGCGGCTTTTCCGGAAATAATCGCGTCGAGCCGGCCAGTCGCCGTAGCGCCGGGCAGCACATTGTTTACCGTAATGCCATACCTGGCAACCTCGTTGGAAAGGGTTTTGGCCCAGCTGGCCACCGATCCGCGAATGGTATTGGAAACGCCCAGTCCTTTCAGTGGAATTTTAACGGAGGTGGATACCACGTTTACAATGCGACCCCATTTCTGTGCTTCCATATGTGGCAACAACGCCGTAGCCAGCGCATGATTTGCCAGTAAGTGCTGATGGAACGCCGCCAGAAACTGCTCGCCGGTCGCATTCCGGATCGGACCCGCTGCCGGACCGCCGGTATTGTTGATCAGAATGTCAAATGTTTGGGTGCCGGCCTGCGCCACTGCTGCTTCCAGCGAAGCGGCATCCGAGAAGTCGGCCACCAGATAGGTATGTGTGCCTTCCGGAACCGGCGTTAGCTGTGCGACGGCCGACTCAAGGGCAGTTTCATTGCGGGCCATTAGGGTGCACCGAACGCCTAACTGCGAAAGTGCTTTTGCAGTTGCAAAACCGATGCCTTGCGTCGAGCCACACACGAGCGCTTTTTTTCCGGAAAGATTTAACGGGAACATGCATACGAAAGTAGGACGCCCGTAATTTTGGCGATGGAATTTAAATTCAGTACCAAGGCATCCAGGAAAGATGCTATTTATATTATTGAAGACGCAAAAGATGCGGTGTACCCAACAGGCTTATCGGATGCAGAAGCCGAGTACGTACGCCGGCTGGTCAAGGAAGAGGTTAGCATCATTCCGATCAATCACTACGATTCCACCCTGTTTATGGTTTCGCTGCCTGCATGCAACTCCCAGGAGCTGCTGGCCGAAACCCTGCGCAAAAAAGGAGCCGATCTGTGTGGCCGTATCAATGCCCTGAAGCTTCCGGACGTTACGATTCACAATACCTCTTCTTTCGGAGCCGCCGCGATTCACCTGGCAGAAGGACTAGCCCTGAGCAACTACCAGTTTTTGAAGTACAAAACGGAGCCATCCAAAAAGGAAAACCGCCTCAAGACCATCGCCTTCGATAAAGGAAGCGCTACCAAACCCCAGCTTGCGGAACTGCAAACCGTGATCGATGCGGTTTATGCGGCCCGGACCCTGGTGAACGAGCCGCTCAATGCGATGACTGCAGTAGACCTGGCCAATGCATTTGAGAAAATGGGCAAGGACAGCGGCTTTAAAGTAAAAGTGCTGCACAAGAAAGCCATCGAAAAGGAAGGCATGGGCGGTTTGCTGGCGGTTAATCTGGGCTCGCAGGATCCGCCTACATTTACCATTATGGAGCACAAGCCGGCCAAAGCACTCAACGCCAAGCCGATTGTACTGGTTGGAAAAGGTGTGGTCTACGATACCGGTGGCCTCAGTCTGAAGCCGACCCCCAACAGCATGGACCGGATGAAAAGCGATATGAGCGGTGCGGCTTTGGTAGGTGCTACGATGCAGGCCATTGCCCAGCTTAACCTGCCACTGCACGTGATTGCACTGGTACCGGCAACCGACAACCGTCCGGGTGAAAACGCGTATGTACCGGGTGATGTCATTACCATGTACAGCGGCGCCACCGTTGAAGTTTTGAATACCGATGCCGAAGGCCGTTTACTGCTGGGCGATGCGCTGCACTGGGCCAAACGCTACAATCCGGAACTGGTACTCGATTTTGCCACGCTGACCGGTGCCGCCAGTGTGGCCGTAGGCGAACACGGCATTGTCTGCATGGGCACTGCCGATGAGCGTGTAAAAACACAGTTGCGCGCAGCCGGCGAGCGGCAGTACGAGCGACTGGTGGAGTACCCGCTGTGGAGTGAGTATGGCGAGCAGATCAAAAGTGATATTGCTGATATCAAAAACGTGGGCGGTCCCAGCGGCGGCGCGATTACAGCCGGTAAATTTCTGGAGCATTTCACCTCCTATCCGTGGATGCACTTCGATATTGCCGGGGTCAGCTTTGCGACGGCCAAGCGCAACTACCAGACCATTGGTGGAACGGCCTTTGGATTGCGGATGCTGCTGGATTTCCTTCAGTCGTACACCGCTTAAAGCCTTTACACAGCAGCCCCTGGGTTCCGGAAGCTTTATTCCGGAAACGGTATCTTCCGGAACTCAACGGGATATAGTTTATCCGAACCGGATCCGGTGAACAGGTGCAGGTTTCCGGCGGGTTCCGGAACGTGCCGGGTTGGTTGTTTATTTTGCGTTCAAAATCTTCTCTTTTGCAGTCTTCTTCTACCAGTGCCCCGGTTCCCGTTAGCGAGCACGCCTCCGTGCTGGAACCTTCGCAGGCCTTGCCTGTGATCGGATTTTCCTGTGGCGATCTTAACGGGATCGGAATCGAAACGATTCTGAAGCTGCTGGCCGATCCCCGGATTGCACACCAGTGCATTCCGGTGGTTTTTGCCTCCGAAAAAGCGATCGGCTTCTATGCCGCCAAACGGTTTACCGAAGAGAAGGTTCCGTTCCGGGTCATTCAGTCATTCGACAACCTGGAGAGCGGACACAATTACTTATTTACTGCCTGGAATGAAGAGGTCAGCATCCAGCCGGGTGTGCTTACGGACAGTTCCGGAAAGTATGCCGTACGATCGCTTCAGGTAGCGGCACAATGCCTTAAAGACGGGCAGCTGGATGGGTTGGTAACGGCTCCTATCAATAAAGCCAATACCCAATCCGAACACTTTGCCTACACCGGCCACACACCGTTTTTGCAGGATTTTTTCGGTGCCAAGAGTGTCTTGATGGTGCTTCACGATGCCTCGTTGCGCGTGGCACTGGTTACCGAGCATCTGCCGGTGTCGGCGATCGCCGCACACATTACCACCGACCGGGTGCTGCAAAAACTCACGCTGTTCCGGAACACACTGGTGCAGGATTTTGGTATCGACAAGCCCCGCATTGCCGTGCTGGGACTCAATCCGCATGCCGGAGATGGCGGCGCTATCGGCAGCGAAGAAGACACTCTTATCAAACCGGCTATCGACCAGGCCCAGCAAAATGGCATACTGGCCTTCGGACCGTATGCGGCCGATGCGTTTTTTGCCCGTGGCAGCTATACCGGTTTTCACGGGGTGCTGGCGATGTATCACGATCAGGGACTGATTCCGTTTAAAACACTGGCCCAATCCGGAGGGGTCAACTTTACGGCAGGCCTTTCCGTCATCCGGACGTCTCCCGACCACGGTACCGCGTTTGATATTGCCGGTCAGGGCATAGCAGATCCGACTTCTATGCGCGAAGCGTTGTTTGAATGCATCGACCGGATCCGGCAGCGGGCAATGTATACGGCCAATACCGCCAATCCCCTACCCCGCAGCCGGGTGCAGAAGGAACGCACGTTTGGCGGACACCGCGACTAAGTCCTAAATACCTATCCGACTATCCATCTTAAGATCTGCGTGCCGAAGCCCCCTGCCGTAACCACCCTCTACCATACTGTCAGCGAGTCCGGATTACAGGCCTTGCAGACGTTGCGCTGGCGTGGGCTTCCTCCCTGTGCCGAAGCCGCTTTTTACCCCGCGCTTACCCGGCAGTTTGCGCTAGAGACCACCCGATTATGGAAGCTTCCGGAATGGGGAACCGGCTACCTCACCCGTTTTAAGATCAGTGCCCGGTATGTACGTGATTTTGAGGTGCAGTCGCTTTCCGGAGAGGTGTATGAAGAGCTGTGGGTTCCGACTGAGGAACTGGGGGCGTTCAATCAGCATATTGTTGGGAAAATCGAAGTGCTGCAGGTGCTTCACGGGTCGTAACGCTTCTATTTAAGCCTAGCGGCGTTTTCAGGGTCTGTCGGACGGCGTTTGGTTTTCAGGCAGAGCTTCCTGTCTCCAAAAACCAGCCCTTTAAATTGGTTTTTTATGGCCCTTTCCAATCTTCAGAAAAATCTGCACCTCCTGTGGCGTGCCGGCTTTGGTCCTTCGCTGCAACAGCTTCCCGGCCTGGCGACATCAACGCCTGCGCAACTTTGGCAGAACATAGTGCGCGACAGTCAGGCCCTTCCGGAACAGATTGAAGCCACAATGCCGCAGGTCGACCGGGCAGCGATTGCCGCAATGGATTCGGAGGCCGGTAAAAAAGCAGCGTTGCAGGCCTTCCGGAAAGAAAGCCGGCAGGAACTGCAAAAACTCAGCAGCGACTGGCTTCAGACCCTGATTTCCGGTAAGGCGCAACTGCGGGAACGGATGGCTTTTTTCTGGCACAACCATTTTGCCACCCGTGTCAACCGGGTCGATTGCAACCGCGACCTGCTTCATGTGTTCCGGACACACGCGCTGGGCAATTTTGGTGCATTATTGACGGCAGTGAGTACCTCCCCGGCGATGCTGTCGTTTCTGAACAACCAGCAAAACCGAAAGAAGCATCCCAACGAAAATTTTGCCCGTGAACTTATGGAGTTGTTTACACTGGGACGGGGACCGTATACGGAAACCGATATTAAAGAAAGCGCCCGTGCCTTTACCGGCTGGGCCTATGCCCCGACCGGAAATGGAGACGAAGTTTCCTTTGTGTTCCGGAAACGCGACCACGACGAAGGCGAAAAAATCTTTCTGGGTCAGCGGGGCGCCTTTGACGGAGAAGACATTCTTAGAATTCTGCTTCAACAGAAACAGACCGCCCGGTTTATCACCACCAAAATCTACCGCTATTTTGTCAATGAAACCCCGGACCCGAAGCAGATCGAAGTCCTGAGTCAGCTTTTTTACGACAGCAACTACGATATCAGCACCCTTCTGGAAGCACTGTTTACTCATGTTTCCTTCTTCGATGAACGCAACGTAGCCAACCGGATCAAGTCGCCGATTGATCTGCTGGTTGGGATCAACCGGATGGTGCCGATTCAATATGGCAATCCGCGGGGGCTGGTCGTGCTTCAGAATGTGCTGGGCCAGATCCTGCTGTATCCGCCTAATGTAGCCGGTTGGCCAATGGGAAAAGCCTGGATTGACAGCAGTTCGTTGCTGCTTCGGATGCAACTGCCTTTCATTCTGGCAGGGTCTGAACCGCTGACGGTAGCACCTAAACCCAATGATGATCTTCAGATGGGCCAAAAACTTCCGGAACAGAACTTCGATCAGAAGCCGGCGATTGCACCTAAGTTGCTGCAAACCCGGATTGACTGGACGGCGTGGGATGCGGTGCTGGGACAGGCGTCTGATGCGCAAATCGCGTCCTATGTACTCATCCGTCCCGAAAAGGCACCGGTAGCACTGGCCCGACAGGCGGTCACCGGTACAGATCAGCCCAACCAAACGTATCAATACCTGCTCCGGCTGATGAGCCTTCCGGAATACCAGCTTTGTTGACAGGCGTTTTTTCCAGTTGTTTTTGGATTGAACCAATCCACCTGACCGCTTGTTGATCAGACACGTCAAACTGCCGGAAAGGTATTTTTGCGTATTCCTACGATTCTATGAGCGAAAAGACGGTTTCCCCCAAGAAAAAAGCCCCGGCCAAAACTAAAAAAGCAGCTGCGGAACCTGTTGCGGAGGTGGTTTCGCCCCGTGCCTCCGATGATGTTATTTTCATCAAAGGCGCTCGGATGCACAACCTTAAAAATGTGGATGTCGCGATTCCGCGCAATAAACTGGTGGTCGTTACCGGGGTATCGGGGTCCGGAAAATCGTCTCTGACGATGGATACACTGTTTGCCGAAGGGCAGCGCCGCTATGCCGAAAGTCTGAGTGCCTACGCCCGGCAGTTTCTGGCACGTATGGATAAGCCCGATGTGGATTATATCCGTGGCATTTGCCCGGCCATTGCCATCGAGCAGAAAGTGACCAGTCGCACGCCACGCTCTACGGTAGGATCTATGACCGAGATCGGCGATTATATGCGGCTGCTGTTTGCCCGTGCCGGTCGTACGTATTCGCCGGTTAGTGGCGAGGAAGTCAAAAAAGATACCGTTACCGATGTGGTTACGTTTATTCAGAATCAGGAACACGGCAGCCGGGTGTATATTTTGGCACCTCTATTGACCCGCTATGGCCGTAGCCTTCCGGAAGAGCTGAATATTCTGCTGCAAAAAGGATTTACACGGGTCTACAACCCGCAGACCGGTATGGTGCGGATTGAAGATCTGATTGGTCCATTGCCGCAAACCGATGAGGAGGTTGCCGAAAGCGTTTCGCCGATCGGGATTTCGGATGTAACGGTTACGGAGCTTCCAGAAGCCACCAAAACTTTCTGGATGCAAAAAAGCAAGGCGTCTAAAGCCTCTAAAAGTGCCAAACCGATGTGGCAGCACGATGCCTATCTGTTACTCGACCGGCTGGTGGTTAAAGCGTTTGACGAGGACGACCTGCACCGCGTTGCCGATTCAGTACAAACGGCGTTTTACGAAAGCGATGGCGACTGCTTTGTCGAAATCGACGGGACCGTGCATTCGTTCAACTCGCGCTTCGAAAAAGACGATATTACGTTTGAAGAACCAACGCCGAATCTGTTTTCGCCCAATAACCCGATGGGTGCTTGCCCGACCTGCGAAGGTTTCGGGATGATTCTGGGCATCGATCCGGATCTGGTAATTCCGGACAAGCGGTTATCGGTGTATGAAGGTGCCGTAGCGCCCTGGAAAGGCGAAAAAATGGGCCTTTGGAAAGACGATTTCGTACGCCAGGGTGCCAGGATGGATTTTCCGGTGCACAAGCCGGTGATGGATCTGACGCAGGCCGAGTACGATTTGCTGTGGAGTGGCGGAGGCCGCGTGCAGGGCATCCGGGATTTCTTCCAGATGGTGTCGGAAAACCTGTACAAGATCCAGTACCGGATTATGCAGGCGCGGTATCGCGGTCGTACGTTGTGTCATGACTGCCACGGTTCGCGGCTGCGGAAAGAAGCGCTGTATGTGAAGGTGAGCGGCGTTACGATTGCCGATTTGCTGAAAATGCCGGTGACCGATCTGGCCAACTGGTTTCAGACCATTCATCTGACCGATGCGGAGCAACAGATTGCCAAGCGGATCCTGATTGAGATCGAGCAGCGCATCAAAACCCTGCTGGATGTCGGATTGGGGTATCTCACGCTCAACCGGACGGCCAACACACTCTCCGGAGGCGAAAGTCAACGTATCCAGCTGACGAAATTTTTAGGATCGAACCTTACCGACTCCCTGTACATCCTGGATGAACCGAGCATCGGGTTACATCCCCGCGACACCGCCCGGCTGATCGGCGTGCTCAAAAACCTGCGGGATTTAGGCAATACGGTAGTCGTGGTTGAGCATGATGAGATGATGATGCGGGAGGCCGATCACATTATTGATATGGGTCCGCTGGCCTCGTATCTGGGGGGCGAAGTAGTCGCCGAAGGCAACTATGACGCGATCATCAGCAATCCGGAGAGCCTGACGGGCAAGTATTTGTCCGGTGCCTTGCAAATTGAGGTTCCGCAAAAGAAGCGGACCCCAACGGGCCAGCTGTATTTAGAAGGTGCGCGGCAACACAATCTGAAAGACGTCAACGTAGCCATTCCGCTGGGTGCGCTCACGGTGGTGTCTGGAATTTCCGGAAGCGGGAAAACCACGTTGATCAAAGGCACCTTGTTTCCGGCACTGCAAAAACATTTCGGTACCGGCACCGATAAACCGGGGCTGCACCGTTCGCTTACCGGCGACCTCAATACAATTGATGGTGTGGAACTGGTGGACCAGAACCCGATCGGTAAAAGCAGTCGCTCCAACCCGGTCACCTATGTAAAGGCCTGGGACGAGATCCGGAAGCTGTACGAAAAGCAGCCGCTGTCGAAGATGCGGGGCTATGAAGGCCGGCATTTTTCCTTTAATACCGATGGCGGCCGCTGTGATACCTGCAAAGGCGAAGGCGAAGTGATCGTCGAAATGCAGTTTCTGGCCGATGTGCATTTGATCTGCGAAAGCTGCAAAGGCCGCCGGTTTAAAGGCGAAGTGCTGGAGATTACCTACGGCACCAAAAACGTGTTTGACGTGCTGGAGCTAAGTGTGGATGAAGCCCTTTCGTTTTTCCGCGATGAGAAGAAAATTGTGAAGGCGCTGAAACCACTTTCGGATGTGGGACTGGGCTATATCAAGCTGGGCCAGAGTTCGGATACCCTGAGCGGTGGCGAGGCGCAGCGGGTGAAACTGGCGACGTTTTTGGGACAAGGCGCGTCCAAGCAGAAAGTGTTGTTCATTTTCGACGAACCGACGACCGGCCTGCACTTCCACGACATCAAGAAGCTGCTGCAATCGTTTAACGCCCTGATTGACGAAGGCCACAGCATCCTGGTGATCGAGCATAACACCGACGTGATCAAATCCGCCGACTGGGTGATTGATCTGGGTCCGGAAGGCGGTGCAGGCGGAGGCTATCTCATCTACGAAGGCGTTCCGGAAGGAATGAAAGCCGTGAAGGAAAGCGCTACGGGTGAGTATTTGTAGTAAATATTTGATTGTTTTAAAACACCCCGGTTGCAGTGCAACCGGGGTGTTGATATTTTGTTCGAGACTATCGCGGCAGTGCCGGAAGAGTAATGTTCTTTCACTACTCGCTATCCTCTTTCCCGCTTCCGGAACAACCAGGTAAACGCCAGAATCAGCGCAAATAACATGACAGCGATAATGGATGCTTCCTTAAGCGTATCCCGCCAGTCGGAGTAGGAGAAGTCGCTACCGAGCCCATACAATACGGCGCATAGCAACGAAGCCAGCACCCTAGAGATCGACAGGCAGTTTCGGAACGAAAGCATTGCTTCCGGAAACGAATAATGGGCTGCTTTTAGTTTAACTGCTTGTTTGCTCAGATCATTCTGTTACAGCACTCCCTGACTAATACATACAACCGCAGCAATCCTTTTGGCAAGTGACTATTCATCCGGCATACGGTTGAAGCCCAGTTGCTGCATCCTGGAGACGGTCGAGTCCTTCAGTCCCAGAAAAGTGACGCTGAGCTGATTCCCGGTTTTGCAGATGCAGGCATTGCAAACCTGTGCGGAATCCGTTTTCTGAATCCCAAGGTTCATAAATTCAATTTTGCGAGCTGTCAGGTACGCCGAAAGGTTTCGTAACGTCAGGCTGTCGGTGGCTGCACGCCCCCACGGATCGCTGCACTGCGTTTCGGCATAGGTATAGGTAGTGAAGTGATTCCCAATCATGGGGTCTTTGGTACAGGCAGCCAGCAGAACCACGGCCAGTACTCCAATCAGTGTTTTCATATCCAGATAAGGTAGTAGGGATTAAGAATTATTAAAAGTACACGGTCAGTATGGATTCAACATCTACTCGATCACCGAAAACTGAGCCGATAGAGCGAACAAAGGAAAAGCGGCTACCAAATACGTTTGGTAACCGCTTTCCGGAACACACCGTCTACAGGACTCTCTTAGTCCTTGAAGTCTTTACTGCTTGGTGATCTTGATAATCTGGGTGCGAACCCCGTCCCGATACTGGAGCAGGTAAAAACCGGCCGCCAGATCCTCCATCGAAACCGTCACCACCGAACCCTTCACCGGCACCTCACGCAACCGCTTTCCCGATACGTCACTAATAGTTACCAGCGCATCCGGACCCGGCGCCGCACTGAGGCGCACCGTCACATCACCCTGAGTCGGATTCGGGAACGCTTCTACCACAAACGCGCCTTCTTTCACCCGCGCACTCACCACCTTGCTGTACCGGGCCGCTCCATTCATCGATACCGCCCGGATCCGGTAGTAGTTGATCCCCGTTGCCGGCGAATGGTCTACCAAACGGTACTCGGAAGAGGCCTGACCACTGCTGCCTACCGTGCCGATTTTGGTGAAGGCGGTGCCGTCAAAGGAACGTTCTACCTCAAAGGAATTACCGAGTTCTTCACTGGCCGTGCTCCAGAGCACTTCGTTTTCAGAGCCCAGGTTGTTCGCAGCGACGCCCAAAAGCGATACCGGCAGTGACGTACCACCCGTTCCGGACGTAATAAAGAAGCCACTAAAGCCGCTGACCGGGAAGCTCATCGTCCAGTAGTTGCCGTTCCAGGTGGTGGCAATCACATTGCTGGTTAGAAGTTGTCGCTGCGCGGCATTGTACTGACCACCCGGACCGTTGGTGCCTGCGGTAGGCAACCCGTGAAACTGCAGGATAGACAAGCGGCCAATGCCGGCGGTGTCGGTAGGACCGGTGGGGAGCTTGGGCCAGACCAATCCACTGTCGACGATCCGGGCATTGTACGCATCGAACTCCGCCTGCGTGGCATACAGTTTGATGATTGCCGGTCCATTGTTCTCAGGGGTAATGTCATAGTGCCGTTGCAGGTACGGACCTGCTCCGAACAGCTGTACGGTGCTGTCCATCTGCATCTGCACGTTTACCCTGCCCAAGGTGTTGCCACCGGCTGCATCTGCTACCTCCGCGATCGGCTCACAGGACGCGTTGGTATAGACATAGTCCAGCCCGTTGGTATGGACCTGTGTATCGGCAGCAGCAGTCATTGCGATCGACGTACCCGACACAGAGCCAACGGTTACGGTCACATTAACAGAGGTATCATTACAGCCGTCGGGCGTCATCGCAATCACGCGGTAGGTGCCGGCAGTCGTTGAAGTGGCACCGGTTTTCAGGTATTCTTTATCGTAGGCGCCGAATATATTGACGTTGTTCCGCTGCCAGCGGTAAAATACAGCACCGGTAGCGTTGACTGACAGCACCAGCGGATTGGGCGTACACACATTTTGTATGTTGAGAGGCTGGGTGGTAATGGTCGCTTTGGGCGCAATCGCCACCTGCACCGAATCGGCATAGCTGCGACTGCAACCGCCAGTACTGGAAACGCTCAGCAACCGGTAGCTGTACAGCCCCGCAACCGCCGATGAAACCGGCAACGCTACCTTATTGGTTTCGTTCAGGAAAGAAGTAGTGGCCATGGTATTAATACCCCGATAGGCGTCTACCTGGCGACTGGCTATCGGTACGCCCGCACTGTCTCTGAAAATCAGCTGCAGGTTCCTTAAGGTGTTCTGACAACAGAATGAGGAAGAGACGATTTGAACGTCTGAAAGATAATAGCCACGCCCTCCCAGATCAATTTCTGCGTATTGTGTGCTGTCAAGTACGGATGGCGACCAGTAATTAAAGGTGGACGTGCTTCCATCAGTAATAGCATAAGGACTGCCGCTGGTGGCGGTTACCGGCTTGTTTAAAGCTACATTCTGACCGGTAGCCATATCTATTGCCCGCATCTCTGCTATAAGGGTAGATGAAACCGGAATGTTTTGCTTGATCCGAACATAGCGTACCCGCTGATCGGTAGGGGTCACAGCCGACTGGGGTGTTCCTCCGTTGATGGCATACATAAAGGTATACGGTGTTGCATCCCGAAAGCCTTTTAAGGTAACCTCCGGCGCAACTGCTCCCTGGCATAGTTGCACTTCTCCTGCAAGCGTAGCCGTTGGTATACTCTTCACCGTTACTGCCGTTGCAATAGAGGTATCATTGCAACCGGCCACACCTACGGCAATCAGTTTATAGGTTCCGGAATCTGATGTCACAACACTGGCCCGACTGAGCATAGACGTGGTGTCGCTGATGATACTTCCGTTGCGCATCCACTTATACCCCAGTGCGGTAGGACTGGTACCGGCCAGCGTCAGTGAAGACGACTCGCAGATAGAAGCAACAGCCGGTGGCTGCTGTGTGATAAAAGGCCTGTTGAATACCGACAGCCGTATAGAGTCGGATTTTGGCCGTGCACACCCATTGCTGGACGAAATCATAATCAACTGATAGGTGGCTGTACCTGCTGCACTGGTATTTACCGGAAGCGTAGCCGATCTGGTTACCTGTACCGACCAATTCTTGAGCGCAGGACTGGAGGGAGCCGTTGGGTAGATATAGGCGGTCTGGTCGCTTACTACGGTCCTCAGGCTATCCATGCAGACCAGCTGAAAATTATTAACGCCAAACCCACCACCCGACGCAGTTCCTGCATACAGATCGACCTGCGAAACCGGATAACTGTTTTGAAGGTCTACTTCTACGAATCCGGTTGATCCGTACTGCCAGTTCAGCCAGGAAGTCGTCAGATCTCCATCCGTTACATTGGCATTGGCGTAGCCGGAGGTGACGCCGGAACTCACCGCAGGTTTGCCCAACGAAACAGACATGGGGTTGCCCGGCACAAACGCTTTGATCTCGGTTACGCCCAGTCTTTGATTGAAGCTAGTCGGTCCCTGCACCCGTATGTACCGGATCTGCTTGACCGGAAATACAACCGAAACCGGCGTTCCGGAATTCAGCGTGTATTGAACAGTATTGTCGAGGTTGATTCCCGGGTTGTTCAGCGTGATCGCTGCTCCGGCTACATCCTTACAATAGGACGCATTTCCGGAAAGCGTTGCGTCTGGCGTTTCGTTTACGGTAACCACACTATTGATTGAGGTATCACTACAGCCAGCGGTATTCGTAGCGATCAGCCGGTACGAACCGGCATCGGTTAAGGCTGCTGTTTTGGTAAAAACCGTATCGGTGCGGCCTGTAAGAGTAGTTCCATTCAGTTGCCACTGATACTTGGTGGCGTTGATAGTGCTAGTGGTTAAGGCCATTGTATTGCCGGCACAGACAGACAGCGTTGGTACAGGCTCCGTGACGATATTGGCATACGCACTGACCTTAATTCGCGTACTATCGCCTGCCGTACTGGTACAACCGCCGGACGAAATACTCACCAGTTTGTACTTACTGTCAGAAGGCAGCGCCGTAGCAATTGTATCTTGATACACAGAACTGAAAAATGAAGATACAAGATGCGTACTGGTCAGACCATTGTTCTGCCCCTGATAGGCATCTATCTCCCGGCTTTCCAGCACAGTACCGGTTGCGTCTTTCAGACTCAGCTGCAGGTTAGAGGAACGGTCCTGACAGCAGTCGCCTCTGTTGGTCACCTTGATTGAAGAAAGGACATACCCCGGTGCGCCTAAATCGATCTCAACATATTCTGTAGTGCTTCCCGAGGTATTGTGCCAGAAATTGTTCAGGTTGCCATCGTTGATATTAGCCAATGGGTAACCGTTGAGCGTACTGCTTGCCGTAGCTGGTTTAGCCAGGGCTACATTGATGCCAGTGGTTGCGTCTATGGCCTGTATCTCAGCCAGGTTAAGGTTTGCATTGGATTTATTTTGCTTGATGCGTACATACCGTACCCCTTGAGCAGGTGGGGTTACAACCGTTTGAACAGCTCCGCCATTTACCGAATACGAAAGGGTGTAGGGAGCGACTGCATTGCCTCCTGTTAGAGTAAGCACCCGTGCAGCACCACCTACGCACACCGAATCAGGGGCAGAAATAGTAGCGGTGGGAATATTGCTTAACGTAATCGTATTGGAGGTGGCCGCACAACCAAATGCATTGGTCACAAGGGCACGTTTAACACCCGATGCAGTGGGTATATACGTAAGCGGTGAAAGCGGTGCCGTACTGAATTTCCGGACCTGTCCCGCACTGCCATCTGTTACATACATCGTTCCGAAAACGTCAAACCCAATCCCGTTGGCAGAGGTGAGCGGACTACCGGTTACAGGTGTAACTGTGGTACCGGCCACATCGCCGGGTACCCACCGCTGGATGCGGGCCTGCGAACCGTCTGCAACGTAAATGATTCCGTTGCCGTCGCGGGCAATCCCGGCCGGCGAAATCTGATTGGCAGCACTTCCGCTCCCATTTCCGCCAGCCACCAGCATTCCGGTAGTAGCACCAGAGGCCCATTTCACGACCCGGTTGTTGCCCAGATCAGCTACATAAACAGCTCCGCTTTTATCAACCACTGCGCCGGCCGGATTGGTCAACTGGGTAAGGCCACTCCCGGAACTACCAGTGGTCCCGGCCACACGTGTCCCTGTAGGAGCGCCTACAACCCAACGTGAAACCCGGTGAGCAGCGGCTTCTGTAATGTAGAACCGGCCGGTATCATCGCGGGTAATCCCTACCGGATCGTACAACTGATTGGTAGCAATGCCACCGTTTCCGGTAGTACCAAACAAGGTCGTTCCGGAAACGGCACTGGCGGTCCATTTCTGGATGCGCTGGTTGCCTTTATCGGCAATGTACAAGGTGCCCGATTCGTCTACATAGACAGCGGCAGGTGTATTTAGTTGGTTTGCACCAGCTCCTGCACCGTTTCCGCCGGCCACTACGATACCAGTGGTTGCCCCAGCGCTCCATTTCATGATGCGGTGGTTGCCGCCATCCGGAATGTACAGATCGCCGTTAGGACCTACGAAAGCCGCCTGCGGAGCCGACAATTGATTCAGTCCGCTACCGGTTGTGGTACCTGCCACGGTTGTAGCGGTTGTATTCCAGGAAGGATAAACGGTGTTTAAAAGGCCTCCCGCGCCCATCCATTGCAATTGGGTTGCATTGGCAGAAGGTGCGGCCGTAAGGGCAGTACCCAGGCAAACATTGGGTGAACTGATTGCCACGATAGGAAGCGGGCTTACCGTTACGGTTACCGGGACCCGGGCAGTCAGTGCGCCGCAGGCTACCGAATAGGTAAGGGTCAGGGCTCCGGCGTTGTCCCAGGTGCCTTGGGCCATGGTAACATTACTGCAATAAACAGGGTTGGTATAACTGCTGCCGCCGCCGCCATCTCCATGATTCACACCACCGCCGCCGCCGAAGAAACCGCCCCCACCACCGCCACCGTAATAGGTATTCGAATAGACCGTGCCCGTATAAGCGTTCTGACTGCCGCCGCCCTGTCCAAAGCTGCCTGATCCAGCCCTATGAAAGGTTGCTGATATTTGATATCCTTCTTGTCCTCCGGCCGTTTGGCTGCCACCCCGTCCAAGCCAATAAGGGGCTTCATAAAAACCGGAAATCGTACCACCATCCTGCCCGATCAGTCCGCCGCCCGCACCTGTATTGGAGTTTGCATTATTGTAGCTTTGATTCCAGCCAGAACCGCCGCCGCCGCCAGCTACCAATACGCGGTTGAGCAGCCCTGTACCACCCATGCGGATATCAGTAGCATCGCCACCGCGGTTGCCGGCGAGTGAATTGCCGCCACCATTCCAGCAGTTTGTGCCTCCTACAAAAAGATTCAATACCTGGCCCGGAACCACATTTAAAGTGGCCGTTACCGTTCCGCCTTTTCCACTATAGCCCTTGGCAGGCTGACTGGATGCAGGGAGTCCTTTAGAACCGTACGCAGTTACCTGAACAGACGTAACACCTTCGGGCACCGTCCAGGTTTGCATGGCATCTATGGGTAGAAAGTCCACTGAAACCTGCGCTGAGGCAATCTCAGCCCAATAGGTCTTGGTGACCGGAGGGGTAATCATAAATCCGGAACCGGTGATGGTTCCGCTGACCAGTTGTCCCCCTGTAGGCGCATCATACCAGTTAATAGGCCCGGGCACGCGGCCTTTTAACCAAACCGTATCGCCGGCGCAGACCGTTGCCGGAAAGGCATAGGGAGTATTGGAAAAAGTAGGCAGCGAAACACTTACTTTTTTGCGTATTCCATTGTTGCCGGCAACCCAGTAGTCGGCTCCGGTCACCATTACAGGGGTCGTAAAGCTGGCCGTAGTTGCAAGGGTCGTACCGCCGCTGGCTGCATCATACCATGCAAACGGACCCGTGCCCGAAGCCGTCAAAGTCGTAGTTCCGCCGGCACAAACGGTGGTCACACCGGCGACCCGTATCTGTTCACTTACTGTTACCACCGTTTGAGCTGTCGCAGTGCAGTTGTACACATCCGTACCGGTTACGGTATAAGTTGTTGTCGTTGTTGGCAATACGGAAACGGTGGTTCCGTTCAGAGACTGGTTGCTGCCCTGATTGGGGTTCCAGACATAGCTGGTTGCAGTAGCCGAGCCTGCTGTAAGCGTTGCTATCGTACCTTCTGCTACGGTTTGATTTGCACCTGCGAACAAGCCGATATTGGGTCGGACATTCAGGCGTATCGTATCGGTAGTAGGCGCGCAACCCGGAGCGCTACCGGTTACAGTGTACGTTGTAGAAGTCGTTGGCGAAACCATAATTGCAGCCGTAGTGGCCCCACCGGGAGACCATAGATAGGTACTGGCACCGCTGGCCGACAACACCGTATTAGTACCGTAACAGACGTCTATCGAAGCAACCGGAGACACTACCGTTTTGTAAACAGCAATCGTGACCGATACCGGTGCCGACGGACAGTTCTGATCAGTACCGGTAACGGTGTAAACGGTTGTTGCCGTTGGTGACACCGTCTGGGTTCCAGTAGCAGGACCATTGTTCCAGGAATAGGACGTTGCACCCGAGGCGGTAAGGGTGATGCTACTTCCGTTACAGATCGTTGTATTTCCTGAATTGAGCGTAACAGTTGGAGTTTGGTTGACTACGATCGCTACATCGGTGCGTGCGCTCGGAACGGAGTTGACCGATTGCTCTACATAGTAATGGTAGGTGCCAGCCGTGTTTCGGTTGGGTATCGTGTAGCTCACAGCATTCGTAAGCAGGGTACCACCGGTTGGGGCATCGTACCATTTAAAAACGGCACCGGAAGCACCACTGGCCATTAGGGTCGTGTTAGTTCCGGAACAAATGGTGGTTGCTCCGGTTACGGTGGGTGCAGCGGGTTGTGCAAACGCACTCATACCCAACAAAACCAGCAGCAGCGAAAGGAAAGATTGCTTCATAAGCGAAAGGGGAAGATACTGACTGCAAAAGTGGCTTTATATTTTTCCCTGGCATATAGGGGCTACCCCCTATTTATGTCCGCAACTTTTAGATAATCATAGACACATATATAAATTATAGTCAATAATTTTACTGCCACAATTACTGGCGGCTACCAGAACAGGCCTAAGCGGTTAAGCTATGCTGCTGCGAGTAATACCGCTCTTTGAACGCAGCCTACTCTGTGTCTAATTGAAAACAATTCCGGAACTTCTGGTAGCTATCAGCAGTACCACAGCCAACAATCCAATCAGCTGCTGTACGATTGCTGGAGGTTAAGTAAAGGGGACGAACAAAGGAAAAGCGGCTACCAAATACGTTTGGTAACCGCTTTCCGGAACACACCGTCTACAGGACTCTCTTAGTCCTTGAAGTCTTTACTGCTTGGTGATCTTGATGATCTGGGTGCGAACCCCGTCCCGATACTGCAACAGGTAAAACCCTGCTGCCAGCTCCTCCATCGAAACCCTCACCACCGAACCCTTCACCGGCACCTCACGCAACCGCTTTCCCGATACGTCACTAATAGTTACCAGCGCATCCGGACCCGGCGCCGCACTGAGGCGCACTGTCACATCACCCTGAGTCGGATTCGGGAATGCTTCTACCACAAACGCGCCTTCCTTCACCCGCGCACTCACCACCTTGCTGTACTGGGCCGCTCCATTCATCGATACCGCCCGGATCCGGTAGTAGTTGATCCCCGTTGCCGGCGAATGGTCTACCAAACGGTACTCGGAAAAGGTCTGACCACTGCTGCCTACGGTGCCGATTTTGGTGAAGGCGGTGCCGTCAAAGGAGCGTTCTACCTCAAAGGAATTGCCGAGTTCTTCACTGGCCGTGCTCCAGAGCACTTCATTTTCCGATCCCAGGTTGTTTGCAGCAACGCCCAGTAATGACACCGGTAAGCCCGTGCTGGATCCGGAAGTGACGAAAAAGCCGGAGAAGCCGGAGACCGGCATCCGGATCGACCAATACGACCCGTTCCAGGTGGTCGTCAAAGCACTGCTTTGAATCAGCTGCTGCTGCGAACCGTTGTACTGACCACCCGGACCCGTGGTACCTGCGGTAGGCAACCCGTGAAACTGCAGGATAGACAAGCGGCCAATGCCGGCTACATCAGCGGGGCCGGTCGGAAGTTTCGGATACGAACTGCCATTCGCCAACAGCCACGCATTGAAGGCATCAAACTCTGCCTGGGTGGCATAAAGAGTTACGGTAGCTGGTCCGTCAGAAGCAGGCGTAATTTCCCAATGGCGCTGCAGATATGGCTGGCTTTTATATACCTGTACGGTTGCGTCTTTGACCACGGAGGTCGTCACCATACCCAGCACGTTGCCTCCCGCACCATCAGATACATCGGCGATCGGTTCGCAGGCAGTTGTGGTATAGGCCAGCGTCATGCCATCTGCCTGCATGAGGCTGGCCGTAGTAGCAGTCGGAGTAGCGGCAACAGGCATCGATGCCAGGGTACCGGTGGTAATGGTGCTTAAGATAGAGGTATCGTTACAGCCGGCAATGCCTACTGCAACAACTGAATAGAGGCCGGCGTCGGTAGCTGAAGCACCGGGTTTTACATAGCTGGCGCTTGTTGCTCCGGCAATGGCTACCCCGGCTTTACGCCACTGGTAAGACGTAGCCCCCGTAGCCGCAGCGGAAAGCACCAGTGGATTGGGCGTACAGAACTGCAAGGCTGTCGGCGGTTGGGTATTGATTGTCGCTTTTGCATTCACTGCCACTACCGCAGAATCGGTCGGCGTGCTGGTGCAACCGCCGGAGGTGATCCCCGTGAGCTTGTACGCGTAAACGCCGGACACAGTGGTAGGCACGGGTATGGTTACAGTACCAGAGGAAATATTAAATGACGCAGTGTAGCCACTGTTCTGATTCTGGTAGGCATTGATTTGCCGGGTGACAACGGCTGTGCCTGATCCGTCTTTGAGCTGCAGTTGCAGATCGCGGGCCCGGTCCTGACAGCAGTCAAATCGGTTAACGATTTCCAGACGATCGATTGCATACGATGTACCTAGGTCGATTTCCACCCAGTTGCCTGTGTTCATATTGGCAGAATGCCAGTAATTACCGGATGTCGCGATGCCATCCACCACTTTCGGCGCCGGATATCCTGAGGCATTGTTGCTGGCTGATGTGGTCTTATTGAGGGCCACATTGACGCCGGTACCTGCCTGGAATACCCGGATTTCAGCCAGGTTCGTCCAGTCGGACAGATTCTGTGTTACGCGCACATAGCGTGCATTCACACTCGCCGGAGCAGCCGTTTGTACCGCGCCGCCATTTACAGTATAAGCATAGGAAAAGTTTCCTACACCGGCTGTTCCGGAAATAATTATAGAGTCTGCCACGCCCTGACAGATGCCGGCTGCCTGGGCAACGATGGTTGCCGTCGGCAGTACGTTATTAATCTGAACGGTGGCCTTTGTGGACGTATCATTACATCCACCGGCGCCTACAGCAATAGCCTGGTACAGGCCCGAATCTGCGGTGGCTGCTGCCGCTTTGGAATACGTAGCACTCGCAGCGCCAGGCAGCACCGTACCCGATTTCCGCCAGATATACGACAGTGCATTGCTGGCCGACACCGGAACGGCGATCACACTTCCCTGGCAGAAGGTGAAATCCGCAGCGGGTTGCGCGGTGATAACCGCTTTGGGATTTACCGTAACCACGGCAGAATCGGCCAGAACCGGAGCGCTACAACCGTTTGCTGCTGTAATGCTTACAACCTTATACGTATAGGTTCCGGACGGTGTTGTCGGTACCAGTACCGCGGCGGTCGCACGCGCGTCTAAATTCGGGTTCAGTTTGAATTTGACGACCTGCTGTGTGGTGTTGCTCTGGAAGTTATTGTAGCTATAGTCATCCGTGATAGTCCCACCAAAGACATCCCGGTAGGTTAGAGACAAGTAGTTAATATAGGGTTGACCGTAATACTGGGCCGAGAAGACTTTCACTGAATCGACCGCATATCCCTGCGGACCCAGATCGATCTCCACATACTGATTTCCATTTTGGTTGGATTGGCCGGCAGATTCCCAATAGCTATTATCACTGATATCCCCATCCGTTAGGTTACTGTTTGGATAATAACCGGTACCGGAGGAAGTCACGGTTTTACCCAAGGCGATATTCGTACCGGTCCCGGCCTCCGTTACCTGCAATTCGTTGAAAGCGAGATAATCCGCATCCAGTTGCTCGATCCGGACATACCGCACCAGCCTTTTAGCCGCCGTTACGGTTTGTGTAGCGCCGCCGTTTACCTGGTAGCCAATGGTATAGGGCTTGTCACTCTGGTTGGCGTGCAGGTACACATAAGGCAGCGTCGTAGTACCGGCGCAGACACCTGCCGTACCAGAAATATAAGGTTCCGGGGACGCTTTTACAGACACAATGCTGTTTCGTGAGGTATCTGTGCATCCACCGTTGCCAATAGCAATGACGCTGTAGGTGCCGGCATCGCCCAAAGCCAAAACAGGATTTGTATACGTCGCTGCAGTTGCACCCGTGATGATGGATCCGTTCTTCCGCCATTGGTAGCTTGCTGCGCTGTCTGCAACCACAGTCAGGGTAAGTGGAGTCGCACTGCAGAGGATCTTGGCCGTATCCGGTTCTGTAGTGATCACTGTGCTTTGTTTTACGGTCACAACAAACGAATCTGTTGGACTGCTGCTACAGCCATTGGGTGTGGTCACCGTCACTGCTTTGAAAACAGTTGCAACCCCTGCCGCAGTCGTTGGAACAGCGACTCCATACCCATTATACCTGGGCACAAACGATGCGGTATAACCGCTGTTCTGTCCCTGATAGGCATTGATCGTCTCGTTGCCAACCAGCATTCCTGCACTGTTTTTGTAGGTCAGTTGCAGGTTTGCCGCCCGGTTCTGACAGCAATCGCCCCGGTTGGTGATTGTGATTGCAGAAAGATTGTAACCCGGTGCGCCAAGATCAATTTCCACCCATTCGCCGGGGCTGGCACCGGCCGAGTGCCAGTAATTATTGGCTGCAGTGCTGCCATCGTTGATGTTTCCGGAAGGATAACCAGTTGCAGTACTGCTGGATGTCGTGGGCTTGTTGAGTGCCACATTGGTTCCGGTAACAGAATCGATTGCCTGGATTTCGGCGAGGTTGATAAAGTCGGCTGCGTTTTGTGCCACACGGATGTAACGCACCTTGGAGAATGCCGGCGTTACTGTTTGCGCTGCGCCGTTATTCACGGTATAGGTATACGTTGGGTAAAGCGCATTCGGAGACGTAAACGTTACACTTGCGGCACCCGTTCCGGAACAGACTAAAGAAGGCCCGGTCATTGCGAACGCTGGCGTCAGCTTCGTCGTTACAACGCTGGCTGCCGACGTGTCGTTACAGCCGTATACCGAATCCAATGCAAGGACTGAATACGAGCCGGAGTCAGCGATCGGGAACGCCGGCTTCGTATAAACCGCAGCCGTGGCTCCGGTAATCGCGGTGCCGTTTTTGCGCCATTGATACGACGTCACTGCACCGGTAGCAGCCGCAGTCAACGTTAAAGAAGTGCCGGAGCACAGCGTAACTGCTGCTGCTGGCTGCGTGGCAATTACTGCACGTGGACGGATGTTGACCGTAACCGAATCAGCGCTGGTCGAAACGCAGGTGCCGGTTGAAGTTGCATTCAGGAGTTTGTATTTATACGCACCCGCAGCAGAGGTCGGAAGCGTAATACGCGCTGTTGTCCCGTTCAGTGTACTCGGATAGGTTGAGGTATACCCGTTATTCTGGTTCTGATATACGTTGACAGGCGTGCTGGTCAGCGTTGTACCGGCATTGTCTTTAAGAATCAGTTGCAGATTGGCCGAACGGTTCTGGCAGCAATCGCCCCGGTTGGTAATCTTCACGGATGACAGATAGTAGCCCGGCGCTCCGAGATCGATCTCAATATATTCAGAAGGCGTTGCAGCATTGGTATGCCAGAAATTGTTGGGATTCCCGTCGTTGATATTGGTAGTTGGATATCCGGAAAGGGTGCTGCTGGCAGTCGCGGTTTTATTCAACGCCACATTCACCGCCGTGCTGTCTTCTATGGCCTGGATTTCGGCCAGGTTAATAAGCTCATTGGCATTCTGCTTCACCCGTACATAGCGTACCCGGGTGCGTACTGCTGCTACCGTCTGGGTAGCACCGCCGTTCAGCGTATAGGCAAACGTGTATGGAGTAGATCCGCCCGAACCTGTAATGACCAGATCCTGCACCGGCACATCCTTACATAGATTAGCAGGCGCTGAAAGGGTGGCAGTTGTGAGGGTTTCCACTGTTTTCTGGCTGGTAGCCGCACAGCCGCCAAACGATGTAGCTACTACTGAAAGGGTTCCGGAAACGGTCGGTAAATAGGTAGAAATCGTACTGTCATTCAGGGCAAACTTGCGGATGCGGTTATTATCTACATCGGTTACATACAGGCTGCCCGCTGCATCGAGCTGTACCCCATGCACCACACCGATTTGTCCGGTACCGGTGATAGTAGTGCCGCTGGTAGCACCGGGTGCCCAACGCTGAATGCGGTGATTAAACTGATCGGATACATACACGTTCCCGATCGGATCAACCGCCACATCGGTAGGACCGGTAAAGCCGCTGGCTACCAAAGTTCCTGAGGTAGCACTCCGAGGCCATTTCACGACGCGGTTATTGCTCAGATCGGCCACATAGACCGCTCCGGAATCATCGACATCAATCCCGTAAGGCGCGCTGAGCTGCGCCAGACTGCTGCCCGGCGAGCCACCTGCTACGGTGATTCCGGAAACGGCGCCCGGTACCCATTTCTGCACCCGGTTGTTGCCATTGTCGGAGATATAGAGGTAGCTGCTGTCGTCCAGTACTACATCTATAGGGTTGTTCAACTGTGACACAGTAGCTCCGCTGATACCTGTACCCGCTACGGTAACACCGGCTGTAGCGCCGGGCGCCCATTTCTGAATGCGGTGATTATTAAAATCAGCCACATACACATTCTGTGCACCATCCACATACACCCCACGCGGCTCACTCAGTTGATTGGCACCATTTCCGCTGCCGTTCCCACCGGCAACTACAACACCCGTTGCAGCACCTGTGCTCCAGCGCACCACGCGATGGTTATTAATATCAGACGCATAGAAGGTACCATCGGGCGCCGCATAGCCAAAGCGGGGCGAAGAAAGCTGGTTCAGTCCGCTGCCTGCGCCATTGCCACCGGCTACCGTCGTGGCGATTGCCTTCCACAAGGGCAGACTGGTTTGCAGCACCGTCGTTCCGGATTTCCATTGGAGACTGCTACCGGGTGTAACAGCGGTTGTAAGGGGTGTATTCAGACAGGGAACTCCCGCTATAGGTGCAATAACCGGTGGCGGCGTCACCATAACGGTTGCGGTCGTTACCGCTCCGGTAGATGGGGTTGTCGCGCAACCGTTGGTAGTTGACGTATTGAGTAGGGTAACAGTTGTAGTACCGGCTGTGGCGGTAGACACCGGCACGGCTACATAGTTCGGAAGCGGATTGGAAACGATCGTTCCATGCTGCACATTGATCCCTCTGTAGGCATCGATATCAGAAGTGTACAATACAACCCCTGCCGTATCCCGCCAGGTAAGTTCCAGGCTGCTATCACCACTAAAATCATTGAAACCACAGCAGGTCGTGCTGTAGATGCGGACTTCGGAAAGGTTGTATCCACCGGCGCCGAGGTCGATCTCGACGAATGTAGACGGTCCCGATCCGCTGGAGGCCCAGATACTATAGGAGGCGATGTTCCCGTCGTTTACACGGTTCTGGTTTGGATATCGTGCACCGCTGCTGGCCACCGGTTGGTTGATCGCCACATTCGCCCCCGTGCCGGATTGGATCGCCTCGATGTCGCCGACCAATAACTCACCATTTCCTTTCTGCCGCAGACGGATGTACCGCACCTTCCGGGTGCTGCTGATAGCTGTCTGGGTGGCGCCGCCGTTTATCTTATAGCTAAATGTATAAGGAGAGACGCTTCCGGAACCTGTAAGGATAACATTGGGAATGGCCGCATCCTTACACACCGTCGTAGAGCCGGCAATGGTTGCGGCCGGCGCTGTAATAAACGATTGATCGTTGGTCGTAACCGAAGCGCAGCCGGTAAGCGGCGTCAGGATTGCCTTATAAGTACCCGGATTAGTGGGTGTGTAGGTCAGTGAAGCGCCATTATACACGAACTTCTGTACTTTTTTGCCGCTCTCATCGGCTACGTAAAGATTCCCTGCACCATCCAGGGCCACACCTTGCACCGCACCGGCCTGTCCACCGTTGGTAAGAGCCACTGTAGTTGCTGTTGTGGAACCCGACGTCCAACGCTGAACGCGGCCGCCGAACTGGTCGGCGACATAAAAATTCCCCAGTCGGTCTACCGCAATGTCCATCGGACTGAACGACTGGCTTCCGCTTCCGGAAGTCGCCATAACAGTTCCGGCCGTTGCGCCCGGCGCCCATTTCATGATCCGTCCGTTCAGGTCGGCGATGTAGATGGCACCGGCTTTGTCCAACGCCAGGCTGTACGGATAGCTCAGCTGTGTCAATGCCGAACCGGCACTACCGGCAAGGCCCGCAACGGTAACACCACTGGTAGCGCCGGGTGCCCACTTGGAAACCCGGTGAGCAGTGGCTTCCACCACATAAAAATTACCCGTATCATCGCGGACAACCTTATAAGGATTCCCCAGCTGGTTGGCCGCTGATCCGCTGCCATTCCCCCCGAACAGGGTGGTACCGGTGGTAGCGCCGGCGGTCCATTTCGCGATCCGGTGGTTGTTCTCATCAGCTACGTACACCGTACCAGCGTCATCTACATACACCCCTTGTGGACCATTGAGCTGGTTGGCTGCGCTTCCCTGCCCGTTGCCACCGGCTACGACCACACCGGTGGTAGCACCGGCAGCCCATTTCACCACGCGGTGGTTGCTGTTATCACATACATACACATCGCCATTCGGCGTTACGAACGGCCGGCGCGGTGTAGAAAGTTGATTCAGCGCACTGCCCGATCCGTTGCCGCCGGCCGCTGTGGTCGCCGTGGCATTCCAGGTTGCTGGTGCATTCAGAACAGTATCGTTTCCGGATTTCCAGATCAGGGAACCGGCCGGAATCGTACTGCTGACGGTGAGCGCACCACCCAAGCAAGCACTGTTGCTGGCAAGCGTGGCGGAAGGACTCGAATTAACCATAACGGTAACCGGCGTACGGGTGGTCGTGGGTGCACCACAGGCAGCGGAACCATAGCTGATGGTCAGCTTTCCATCATTCTGCCAATAGCCTTGGGTATGACTTACGTCTGCACAATATTGCGGGTTGGTATAGCTGCTTCCGCCGCCACCGCCACCCAAATAATCAGTACCGCCGCCTCCGCCATACCAGCCGCCGCCGCCATTTCCGCCGGGAGAACCGGCATATCCGGCACCGCCGCCCTGCCCGAAGCTGCCACCTCCTCCGTATCCGGTGCCCCCCTCAGATTGGGTCCCCCCTTCTCCTCTTCGGGGAACAAAGGAGGGATTAAACGTTCCGGTCTGTCCAACAAGTCCGCCGCCATGCCCGACAGTCGTCCAGCTGTTTGCCCAGTTCAGTGATGAAGTTCCTACATACCCTACCCCGCCGCCGCCGCCGGCAACCAGTACCCGATTGGTAAGTGCATTTCCACCAATCCGGATGTCTGTAGCCCCACCGCCTTTCGCGCCTGCGTTGGTACCACCTCCATTAAAGCTATTGGAGTGACCGACGTTGATGTACAATACCTGCCCTGGTGTAACAGCAATCGTAGCAAGCACCCGTCCACCGAAACCTCGATAAAAACCGTTGTACATCCCGTAGTTAACAATACCAAAAGTGACATTTCCACCCAGATTACCTCCCCAGGAACCCAGCGCTTCCACCTGAATGGAATACACGCCATCAGGGACTGTCCATGTTGAGGCACCTGGATTAAATACGACGGTATCAATAAATGCCAAGGGCTGCGCATAATAGCTTGTTGTAACCGCGGGGGTTACCGTCAGCATAGAATCTTTCAAAGTAGTGCCCAGCAACGTACCACCCGTTGCCGCATCATACCAGGCCGTTTTTCCGCTGTAAAAGGAGCGCAGCTTTACAGATTGGCCGGCACAGATTACGGATGGAAAAATTGTTGCACCGTAATAGGGCTGCGAAACCGTGATACCCACCTGCCGGCGAATGCCGTTTGTTCCGGCCACCCAGTAGCTCCGGCTTTGATACAGTGTGGGAGTGGTAAAACCGGCTGCTGTAGACAGTGTATTTCCTCCTATTGCAGCATCATACCAGGTGTAAGACGTGGAGCCGCTGGCGGTAAGGGTCGTTGTGCCACCCCGGCAAACGCTTACGCTTCCGGCTACGGTAACAGGCTGTATCAGCGATACGGTTGTGGAGGCAGTTGCCGCACAACCGTTAGCAGCCGTTAGTGTCGCGGTATAAGTCGTCGTCGCCGTGGGCACCATTGCTGCTGTCGAGCCGGTCATGGTAGCAGAGGACCCTTGGTTGGGTGTCCACACATAAGCCGTGTTCGCCGGACTGGCGGTCAGGTTGGCAACGGAACCAGCCGTAACAGAACCCGGACCGGAAACGGTAAGAGGAGCAGGCGTTTGATTAACGGTAAAGGCAATATAAGTGGGTTGGCTGGCCTGCCCGTTGACCGTCTGGATCAGATACACTGCATACCCACCCGCAGATGTAGTGGCCGGTACGGTATACTGGGCACTGGTAGAATAAAGCGTTCCTCCGTTAGAGGCGCCCTGCCAGACAAATGTGGCCCCTGGGGCACCCGTAGCCGTAAAGGTATTTGCCACGCCTGTGCAAAAAGTCGTGTTACCAGTATAACCTGGTGCAGCAGGTTGTGCAAACGCAGTGATACCCAACAAAACCAGCAGCAGCGAAAGGAAAGAGTGCTTCATAAGCGAAAGGGGATATCCTGACTGCAAAAGTGGCTTTATATTTTCTCCACACCTATAGGGGCTACCCCCTATTTATCTCCGCAACTTTTAGGGGCTGGTTTTTTGCCGGATGGATACGGAACCTCCCTCTTTACGGATTCAGGCAGCACCAATGAGGTCGCCAGTGCCGGGAACAACCCTCTGCAACAAATCGAATGCAAGCCGCAAAACTTATCTTCATTTTTTTCCTGTATCTAGGGGCTACCCCCTATTTATGTCCGGCCACGTCTTTACGTGGACCCCCAGCAGATACATTTGCAGACCAATCCCTCACCTTGTATCGTTTCTCCCGAGTCTGTCTTATTTATGTGTGTGTGCTGTTGACGTTCAGCTGGAGCGCATGTAACAGGTCTCAGGCCAGCCATACACCCGGCGATACCCAGGCGCTGCAAACCCGGTTGGAGGCGCTGAAGAACGCCACGCCCGACTCGCTGCGACCCACTGCATTCCGGAACTTTTACGATCAGACACCAGCCCAACTGCGGCCGGTTCTTTTAACGCCCTTGCTTCGGGAAACGAGTGCCCTCCTGTTTTACCAGCTCCATGCCGACACCCTTTTAATTCCGTTTTATCAGGGGCTTATCGCCGACCCGCAGCTTCCGGATACCAACCGCGCTACGGCTGCCCTTCAGCTGGCGTCCTACTACGCACACATTTCCGGAGATCCGGACAGCGCCACTGTTTATGTGGCGTCTTTCCGGAAATATGCCGATCTGCGCAACGACGCCAGCATGGCCAAAAGTTATGCCCTGTCGGCTCAGATTGCACAGCTCCGGGGTGATCTGCCGCAGGCCAGCGTAGCACTCTTCAAAGCCATTCAACACGCGGAGAAAGCGCATGATACCAGCATGATGGCCCGTAACTACGGCAACCGCGCTAATATCTACCGGCTACTGGAAGATTATAATAAGGCTGCTGCTGATCACTATCGGGCAAATGCTTATTTTAAAAAAATAAAAGACAGTGCAGCTTGGCTTACCACCACAGGTGCCCTGGCAGCTGATTACGCAGCTCTTAATCACGCCGATTCTGCACAGTACTATTTTACTGAAGCCGAAAAGCTGATTGCCGCTGGTGTCCGGCAGCCTGTTGCCGAATATTATCTCCATATCTCCCATGGGGGATTTTACGTGAATCAACCCTTTGTCAACTACGATTCAGCGATTCATTATTTTGAAAAAGCAGCTCCGCTCGCCACTGCTTTTGGAGACCCCAATACCGAAATGCTGTACCTGATTGCAGCGACCCGCGCCTATGCGCAACGACGGCCTGTAACCGAAGACGCCCGGCGGATTGCTGCCTATATTCCTGCCCTACTCGCCGATAGCGATCTGGCAACCGCCCGCGATGCGTACTATACCCTGTACATGGTTTCGGTAGCCGAAAAAAATGCCGATGAAGCGTTAGATTATTATCAGTTGTACGATTCGGTGCGGACACTGCTTTCCAATGAGCACAACCGGGCCCATATCGCCAGCCTGGAAGCGCAGTATGAGAATGAAAAAACCGCGCTTACCATTCAGCTTCAGGAAAAAGAACTGCGACAGCAACGCACACTTAGTATCATTTTTGGCCTTGGGGCACTGGCCGTTATCCTGACGTCTGCCATCGTTTTGAGCCGCATCCGGTTGAGCCGAAGTCAAGAGGAAGCTGTCCTTCAGAAACATTTTACCACCGAAATCCTGAAGCATACCGAAGCCGAACGGGGCCGGATTGCCGCTGATCTGCACGATGGCATCACGCATGATCTGCTGAATCTTAAAAACAACCTGCAACAACCGAAGGCCGCGTCTGAAACGCACATCGACAGCATTCTGAACGATATCCGGATGCTCAGCCGGAACCTGCACCCGGTTATGCTGGACAAGATCGGGTTGGAGTACAGCATCGAGCATCTCTGCGAACAGATCATGGCCGGTGGACACTTATTTGCTTCAGCTGATATCGACTATCAGAAACAGCTCCCTCCGGAAAGCGAGTTGCAGTTGTACCGCATCATCCAAGAATCGCTGAGCAATGTAGTGAAGCATGCAGGCGCAGTTGCCGCTAAGATCCGGATGACGTCGCAACCGGGCCACCTGCTGGTTTCGGTTATAGACAATGGACACGGCTTTGACGTTGCCGAAATGCTGGCCTCCAAAAATGCCTTTGGCCTGCACAGCATTGTCGCACGCAGTCAGGCGATGGGCGGACGGGCCATTATCACATCCGGAACGGAAGGCACTACGATTACCATTGACATTCCGACCGCCTGATGCCTACTATTTTACTCGCCGACGATCATCCGATAACGGTTATGGGCACCCGGTCGTTTGTGGAAAGCCTGGGGTATACGGTAGTAGATACCTGCTCCAATGGCATTGCCGCATACAACGGGATTTTAGCGCGGTGCCCGGACCTGGCGCTGGTAGATATGAATATGCCCGGCCTTAACGGCATTGAACTGCTGGAAAAGCTGGGCCGGCAGAAATGCACTACCAAAGTGGTATTGCTGACGATGCACAATGAAGCAGCCATCTTCAACCGGGCGATGGCGCTCGGCGCACGCGGCTATGTACTCAAAGAATTTGCACTCACCGAGTTGACCGGATGCTTGGCCGAAGTCAGTCGCGGCGGCATCTGTTACAGTCCGCATTTCTCCTCTTATGCACCGGAAAGTGACCCTGCAGCTCATGAAACCGGTTTTTCAGCCCTTACGTTTAGCGAGAAAAAAATTGTGGAGCTGATCGCCGGTGGTCACAGCAGCCGTGCCATTGCCCAGATGCTTTTTATCAGCGAAAAGACGGTTGAGAATCACCGAAGCAATATCATCCGGAAACTGGCCCTGCCGGCAGAAAAAAATGCACTCCTCGTCTGGGCAATGCAGCATCAAAAGGCGCAAGCCTGAGGGGTATCCGGAACCGCATTTATAAAATGGCTACGCTCATTACAGAATGCCTCGCTGGCGGGCCAGGCAGGTGGTATTAGTTTTGCAGCTGTCTTCGACTGTTATGCCTTCAGCCTTATCCGGTTCCGGAAAACCAATCGAGTCCGCTTCCGGGATCTCGCCCTTCCTGCTGTATTTTATGGCTACTGCCTGTGCGCTGGTAGTGGCCAATATTTACTATTGCCAGCCGTTGTTGGGGCGGTTTGCCGAATACTTCGACACCAGCGATAATGCTGCATCCTGGGTAAATATCTGCTCGCAACTGGGGTACGGACTGGGTATTTTTCTCATTGTACCACTGGGCGACCGGATGATCCGCCGCAAGTTGCTCACGTATATGGTAGGTGCGGCAGCGGTGTTGCTGGCAGGGGCGGCTTTAGCGCCCAATATTTATGTGCTGTACATATTCAGTATGCTGGTAGGAGCGGCCTCAACGGCCTGTCAGGTGTTTGTACCGCTGGCGGCACACCTGGCTACTGATTCCAATCGCGGGCGGGTGATCGGAACGGTGATGGGCGGCCTGCTTTCCGGAATTTTACTGTCCCGGACGCTGAGCGGCTTTGTAGCCGACGCCTGGGGCTGGCGCAGCATTTACTGGATTGCCGCCGGACTGATGTTGGTGACCAGCATCCTTATCTACCGGTTTATCCCTACGGAACAGCCGGCTTTTAAAGGCACCTACCGGTCGCTTCTACAGTCGTTATGGGCCTTGCTGCGTCAGGAGAAACTGGCCCGGCAAAGCAGCTGGATTGGCGGCTGTCTGTTTGGGTCGGTAGCGGTTTTCTGGAGCACGCTGGCATTCTTTCTGGAGAAACCACCGTTTTCGTATGCACTGGCTACGATCGGTTTGTTTGGAATCGCAGGCATGTCCGGAGCCCTGATTTCGCCACAGGCGGGCCGTATGGCCGACCAGCGAGGCAGCCTTTTCCCTATGCGAATCGGACTGATCCTGATGGTGTTGGGCTACGGGTTGTTGTTTCCCAGTGCGCACTCCATTTTTTGGCTGATTGGCGGCATTGTGCTGATCGATATGGGGTTGCAGCTGGCGCATATTCCCAATCTGAGCCGCATGTCGTCGCTGGCACCGGAAGCCCGGACTCGTCTCAACACCATTTACATGACCAGTTTTTTCATTGGTGGCACCATCGGATCGGTTGTCGGCAGCATTGCCTGGGGACTTTATGGCTGGCCGGGCGTCTGCACCACCGGATTGTTGTTTGCCATTCTGGGAGGCCTGCCATTGCTGAAAAAGCCGGTTCCAAAAGTGGCTTAAAGTATCTGTAAACTTCTTTTCCTAGCTTGACCAAATAGCTCCGTACGAGATAAAGTTGTTTACGCGCAGTCCTTTTGCTTCCAGTTGTTGTTCTAGCAGGTGCCATCTTTTTCCGGTCAGGGTAGCTGCGTAATAAAGCTGATACGAAGCCGGCGTTATAAATATGCGGATGCTATCTGAATCTATTTTATTAGTAGAAGTTTCCATCCGGATGCTTTTAATATCCTGAATCAGATACGATTTCCGATACCACCGCCTGATGTGATTTTTAATAATTAATTCATTGTCTGTTACACCAAAGTAGTAGCAGTATTGACTATTAAATAGAATACCGGCAAGAGTGATGACGCCGAAGAAGACAGGCTTATCCAGTCCACAGGTACCCTGTATATATTGGATCACTGCGCTGATGGTGCAAGTCACAAAAAAAGCTAAGAACAGCACCCGAAAGCTCAGCCACCACCACTGCCCATACCATTGGACTTGATTCATACCATAAAGACCTTTTCAGTTTAGAATTCCGGAACAGGAATTAAACATCAATTTTTTCCCATTGCTTCCGCTTTGAGCTGGGCCGTCAGGTCTTTGCCAAAAGACGTTTCAATCCGGCGTTCGGCTGCGTAGATGACCGGTGTGAGTAAAATGGCTACAACCAGCTTGTAAGAATAATTCACTAGTCCTACCGCCAGTACGCGCTGCCAGCCCCAAAGCGGACCAAAGGCAATCGCCAGTACAATAAAGCTGTCTACCAACTGAGAGACGGCGGTCGATCCGGTAGCCCGGAGCCAGACTTTTCGTTCGCCGGTTTTGCGCTTGATGCGGTGAAAAATCCATACATCCAGCACCTGACTGACCAGAAAAGCCACCAAGCTCCCCGCGATGATCCGCATACTTTGCCCGAAAATCCCTTCGAATGCGACCTGCATATCCGGAATGCCGTTTGCGCGCTGGCTGCCCCGCCAGAACCCATCATCGGCCGGCATGTGAATAGCCAGGTAAAATGCCAGAAACGCATACCCGATCAGGGCTACAGCGATATATGAAATCCGCCGTACGGCACGCGGTCCGTAGTACTCGTTGATAATATCGGTCAGCACAAACTCCAGCGGCCAGAGCAACACGCCACAAGTTAACGTATAGGTCAGCCCTTCCTGCCCCAACAGGGTAAACGGTCGCACGGGAAGTCCCAGCAGTGCCTCGAGGGAAAACAGCTTATTGCCGATGCATTCTGCAATGAGGGCATTGGCCACAAAAAAGGCCGTCAGAAATAAAAACAGCCGTGAAGGCTTGTCTGATAAAAACCGCTGAAACATATCCGGGAGTCGAGAAGCCACAAAGCTAAACCGCTCCTTCGGCTCTAACCGAATCCGGAATGGTTCCAGAACGTATGGATCCGAAGGCCGAAGGCACAAATTTTTCATAACCAATCAGTTATGATCCATAAACAAAATGACGCGACTCCCAACCGTCCGGAAGGCAGCCGCCCACTCGACGCAGATACCATTTATATTTCGCTGAACGACCGCCTGGCGCAACTCAAAAGCGAACCTGCCTGGCAGGACCGCGACCGGACGGCCATTACGCTGGTACACCACCCCAGACTGCGGGTTGTGTTACTGACGCTCCACAAAGACGCTTTAATGGAGACCCACACAGCCGATGGTCCGGTGACCATTCAGGTTCTGGAAGGTCGTTTGGCCATTGGAATGAATGAGCAATCTTATGAACTGCAACCTGGTGAAGTACTGGTGATAGACGACCAGATTCCGCACAGCGTACAAGCACTGGACGAAGCCGCGTTTCTGCTGACGATGGGACCGGGACCGGCGAAAACCTTTTAAGTAACAAGGCGCTACAGACACATTCTGTATCAATCTATGTCTGAGGCACATCAAGGGGTTTCTGACTGTAATCAATAAAAGAGTGGCGATGCATCTGGATGCATCGCCACTCTTTCTGTTCCGGAATCATTTCGGAAGCTGATTTTTATTGAGCACACTTCAGGTTGTAATCCCAGGCAGTACCGCTGCCGGTGCAACCGGATACATATACTTCTACCGCTTTATTATCCGCAGTAACCGGTACGGTAAAGGTTCCGCTCGAGCCTACGAAGCCTGGCAGCGGGCTGCTGCATGGGCACAACGGTGGCGGCGGAGCGATGGTAGAACCCGTTCCGGCTTTCCAAACGCCGTCTACAAACACATCGATACGATCCGGAATGCTGTAGGTGTTCCAGGCAATCGAAACATCACCCGCTTTTCCGTTCAGTGCATGAAGCGTTTGGGTAATGCCCGAGCTACCACTGACGCTGGTGCCGCCAGTTGCACATTCGTACGGTTTTTTGATTTTCACCGGTACGGTCAGTCGCTTAGAACCTACGATATCGCCCTTGTCGTTTTGCAACAGCACGTCGAGGCTAAAGTTGCCTTCTGTTACACTTTTAGGAATCGTCATCGGCACGAAGAAGGTTCCGGACGTGCCGGCGTTCGGTGCATCGAACACAAAGTATTCTTTGGTAGCGCCGGTTACACTCAGCAATACTTTGGTGAATGCTTCAGAGCCTTGGAATACAATCGGCAAAAAGGTTTTGGAACCACCGGTGCTCACGGTCAGCGACGGATCATATGAGATCGTAATGGTACCGGTAGAAGCCGTTACAGGCAGGGCACCGCTCTGACGCTTGGCATCTCCAAAGGAAATAACCATCGTCAGCGAATCGGGCATCGACGGATTGATGGAATAATCGGCATACGTAGGCGTACCGGGATCAGATTCCTTTTTACAGGACGTCGTTTGAATCATACCGGCCAGCAGCAGCGCACTGGTGCAGCCATAGAGAAGAATTCTTTTCATAAAAGAGAGAAAGGAAGAGTGGAAATAATACTGCAAGAGTACTACCTGCTCAGAGTTCTTGCAATACGAAGAACTGCGTATCTGGTTGCTTTATAGTTTATCTGATGAAACGGTTTCTCAACTACCACTTCGAAGCCGCAACCAGCTTCCGGGTATACGGATGCGCCGGATGACGAAGGACCGCCTCAGCGGTACCACTTTCTACGACCCGCCCGGCCTGCATGACCAGCACCCGATCCGATAGATAATGCACGACCTGCAGATCGTGGGAGATAAACAGGTACGAAAGATTCAGTTGAACACGCAACTCTTGCAACAGATTCAGGATTTGGGCCTGTATACTCACGTCCAGCGCCGAAACGCTTTCATCACAGATCAGAATCCGGGGACGCAGACTCAGCGCCCGGGCAATCCCGATGCGTTGCTTCTGGCCACCCGAAAATTCATGCGGATACTTAGTTCCGGAAACCGCCGGTAATCCCACCTGCTCCAGCAACCGGACGGCCTCTGTCCGCGCCTCGCGTACGCTTCTCATCCGGTGGGCGATCATCGGTTCGGCAATGGCATCCAGTACAGTCATTCTTGGATTGAGCGCCGAGGCCGGGTCCTGAAACACCAGCTGCATTTGTCGGCGGAGGTCTTTAATCCGTGTTTGCTTTTGTTCCGGAACATCTCCAGGCAGTCCAATGGTGCCTGCGCTCACCGGAGCCAGCCCCATCAAGGCCTTGGCAATCGTGCTTTTACCACAACCGCTTTCCCCAACCAAGCCCAGCACTTCACCCTGGTGCAGCGTAAACGACACATCATCCACCGCCCGAAAAGCATTTTTTCCGGAACCGTATACAACAGACAACTGCTCCACACGAAGTACCGGTGGTGTAGCTTCAGCCGAAACCGGCAAGGAGATGGTCACCGGTTCCGGAACGCCATTCATAAAATCGCTTACCTGTGGCAGTCGTTTTCCTTTGGCATCCGCATCGGGCCGGCATTGGAGCAGCGCTTGGGTATAGGGATGCTGCGGATTCCGGAACAGCGATTCGGCAGGTCCGTACTCCATCGTTTCGCCCCGGTACAGCACCAATACCTCATCGGCAATTTCACGCGCCAGCGCCAGATCGTGTGTGATAAATAACAGCGCAGTGCCGGTTTCCTGTTGCAACGTTTGAAGCAATCGTACAATCTCCAGTTGCACCGTTGCGTCCAGTGCCGTAGTCGGTTCATCAGCAATCACCAGCGCCGGCCGGTTGCACAGCGCCATAGCTATAATGACCCGTTGTTTTTGTCCGCCCGACAACTGATGCGGGTAACGGTCGTATAGTTTTTCCGGTGTCGGAAGCTGCACTTTTTGCAGCCATTCGATAGCCTGCTGCCTGGCGGATGTTCCGGAAACAGCTTGGTGTTGCCGGATGGCCTCCGTGAGCTGACTTCCTACCGTCATCAGCGGATTCAGTGCGCTCATGGGTTCCTGAAACACCAGTCCCGCCCGTCGACCCCGGATCCATTTCCAGTCGTTTTGCGTTAATTGAAGCAAGGCTACCTGTTCATCCGGAACCGTCAGGGTGATGCTTCCGGAAACGACCGCTCCTTTCGGCAGCAATCCCATTACGGATAACGCCGTCAATGATTTTCCGGAACCACTTTCGCCCACCAGCGCCAGCGTTTGGCCGGCGGCAATAGAAAATCCCAGCGACCGGACCACCGGCTCGGCCATACCAAACCGGATTGAGACCTCGGCAAGCTGTAAAACGGGTTCCATCAAACCAATGTTCCGAACAGGAACTGTTTATTAAAATTGCAGGTGTTTGACGGTTCGCCCCTGATTGATCAGCTGGCGCAGGGAATCGATCCCGATGCGTAAATGAAGATCTACGTAATTTTTAGTCACCGAGACATCACTCTGCGCCGTTTTGACCCCTTCCGGTGTCATGGGCGAATCTGAAACCAGCAGTAAGGCTCCGGTGGGGATATGGTTGGCAAAGCCGGTAATGAAGATGGTAGCCGTTTCCATATCAATGGCCTGCGCCCGGACTTTTTTAAGGTATTCCTTGAATTCCTCATCATGTTCCCAGACCCGGCGGTTGGTCGTGTACACCGTACCTGTCCAATAATCCCGCTCGTATTCCCGGATAGTCGTCGAGATCGCCTTTTGCAGGGCAAAGGCCGGAAGCGCCGGAACTTCGGGTGGAAAATAGTCATTACTGGTCCCCTCGCCCCGGATGGCGGCAATCGGAAGAATCAGATCGCCCACATTGTTTTTCTTCCGCAGTCCTCCGCATTTTCCTAAAAACAGCACCGCCTCAGGCTCAATCGCACTCAGCAGATCCATGATCGTAGCAGCTGTAGGCGACCCCATTCCGAAATTGATAATGGTCATTCCTTCTGCTGTAGCCGACTGCATCGGCTTGTCCAGCCCCATCACTTTAACTTCAAAGACATCGGCAAACAACTGCACATAGTTGCTAAAATTGCAAAGCAAAATATACTTGCCAAATTTATCCAGTGGGACACCGGTATACCGGGGCAGCCAGTTTTGGGTGATTTCTTCTTTGGTACGCATAGCCATTTGACCCGAAGATAAAAAAGCCATTCCGGAAACCCTCAACTTCGTCCCTGTGATCTCGATTCCCTTGCTTTCCGGAGCCAACCGGCTCCGGCGATTGGCCACCGGGCGGGTACAAGTGCATGATCCCATCCGGAAACGATGGGTGGCGTACACCCCGGAAGAGGCCGTCCGACAGAATTTTATTACGTATTGCCTAACCGAACTGCAGTATCCTGCCGCCTACCTGGCCGTCGAGAAAAGTATTGTGGCACCGGGGATTGCAGCGCGCTTCGATCTGCTGCTGTATAATGCTGCCCACCGGCCCTGGATGCTGGTGGAATGCAAAGCGCCGGATGTACCTATTTCAGAAGATACCCTGTACCAGTTGCTCCGGTATCAACATGCGCTGGGCTGTCGCTACTGGGTGCTTTACAACGGTATTCAGTGTTTTTGCGCAGATGCACAGGATCCGCAGGCCATTCAGTGGCGCTCCGGCTTACCGCCCTTCGAGGACATTATACACTGAGCTTTTTAAGGCTTCACGCGCTTTAATGACCATTGGATCTTTCGGAACGAGCACGCCGTAATACCCATTGCTGCGGAAGATCAGCCGGGCCAGACGCGCCAGCAGTTGATTTTGCAGGAAGGCATACGACTGAGGCTTTTTCCGGATGCGAAGCAGCGCTTCCTGATCGGCAGCCGGCAGCCGTTGGGCTAAGTTTTGAACCAGGGTATCGGCAACCGCCCGGTTGGCCATCAGTGCCGCCACATTGGGCAGGCGACGCAGGCGAACAACGTGTTGAAGGTAATATTCCCAAACCGCCAGACCGGCCGTTTCATTGTACGCCAGTGCCAGAAGTGGGGTGTTAAATGTAATGGAATCGTATGGCACCAGCACATCCGGAATCACACCACCGCCGCCACGCACCTTTCGGTGGTTGTTGGTATAGTACGTCGCAGTATCAAGTCCGGTGACGTCTTCGGTACGACCGGTCAGTTCACCAGTATGATAGCGATTGGCAAGATCTTCCGCATAGGCAGCACGCCCGGCGGCATAAGATCGTTGCAGACTTCGTCCGGAAGGGGTATAGTAGCGCGCGACCGTAATGCGTAAAGCCGACCCGTCGCCCAGTCCAAACTGTTCCTGCACCAACCCTTTTCCAAACGTGCGGCGACCAATTACCAGTCCACGGTCATTATCCTGTACAGCACCGGCCACGATTTCAGCAGCTGAAGCAGAGCCTTCATCTACCAGAACCACCAGTTTTCCGGATTCGTACAAACCAGGGCGTTCCGCTTTGCTAATGGTTTCTTCAGTCCGGTTTTTGGTGCGTACAATGGTTCTGCCCATCGCCAGCAGTTCATCCGCTACGGCGACCGCCTGCTCCAGGAAGCCACCCGGATTTTGCCGCAGATCCAGAATCAGGCTCGTCACACGGTTCTCCTGCAATCCCCGTAAGGCCTTAACAAACTCTTCATGCGTTTTGGCAGCAAACCGGTTGATTTTGATATAACCGGTTGTGGAATCCAGCAGCAGGGTTGCATCCACACTGTAAATCGGAATGGCATCCCGTACAATCACCGCTTTCCGGAGGGTTGCGCTTTCGGCACCCTGCAAACTCACGGTAGCTTGGCTGAACTGCTTGCCGCGCAGCATCCGGATAATGCGTTCGGACGTAATGCCCACCCCCGCAACAGCACTGTCGTTTACTTTAATAATCTTATCGCCAATCTGCACGCCTGCCCGGTCGGCAGGTCCTTTGTCTACGACTGAGGTTACCTGAATGGTGTCCCGAATAATGTCAAACTCCACACCGATGCCAAAGAACGATCCTTCCAGATCATCATTTACACCACCCAGGTCAGCAGCGGGAATATAGCTGGTGTGGGGATCAAGATGCGAGATAATTCCTTCTACAGCATCCTGGTACAGCCCGTTGACATTGACCGTATCGACATAGCGTTCCTGAATCAGGTCAATGATTTCTTCGAGCCGGTCGTTCCGCTCTATAAGCACGCCGATGTCGCGCTTATTCCGCAACGTTTCCTGCATCCGGAATCCCAGCGTCATGCCCAGTGCCAGGATAGCGGCAAATAAAATAGGCGTCCAAATGTAAAGGCGACGCAACCTGGGATCGTTCATGGAGGGGATTTCCGGCGCGCGAAGGTAGGGCCTTTACATGGACAAATAGAGGTAAATTATTTCTGTCAGTCTGTTGTTTTTTATGATAAAATGTTAGGAACTCCCTGAGCCGTATTGCAAATTTGTAGACCCATCCATTCCCTGTTATGTCAACGCTTATTCTGGCCGAAAGTGGCTCCACAAAAACCGACTGGCGCATTATCCGGAACAGGAAAGTGGTGCATGCAGCCCGTACATCCGGAATCAATCCGTATCTCCAGCCCACGGCTGAGATCCGGCGTTTGCTTCGGAAAGAGTTTCCGGAGGATTGCGGCCTGACCAAGAAGCGTTCGGTGGTATTTTATGGGGCCGGCGTAGGCAGTCCTGAGAAAAAAGCAGATTTAGCAGAAGTGCTTCAGAATTTTTTTGATACGTCTGCTGTAGAAGTTGCCACCGATATGTTTGGCGCTGCCCGTGCATTGTGTGGCCACCAAAAGGGAGTGGTTTGCATTCTGGGGACCGGAAGCAACAGTTGTTATTACGATGGCGAGCAGATCGTGGATCAGCATGCATCGCTGGGGTATATCGCCGGCGATGAAGGCAGTGGTAACTATCTGGGTAAGAAAGTCCTTCAGTACTACGCGTACAAAACGTTTGATGAAGAGCTTACGGCTGCGTTTGAAACACTTTGGGGCAATGATCTTTCCGGCATTCTTAAAAGCCTGTATGCAGATCCGTTTCCCAACCGGTATCTGGCCGGGTTCACGACCTTGCTGATCGAGTACCGGGAACATTTTATGGTGGAGAACATTCTGGAAGATGCCTTCACCGCATTCTTCACGCGGCATCTCTTTAAATACCGGCAAACCTGGAAAGGTCCGGTGCATTTTGCCGGCTCGGTGGCCTGGCAGTTTCGCGATGTGCTGGCAGAGATCTGCCATAACCACGAAATAGAATTGGGTACAGTGGTACAGGCTCCGATGGATGATCTGGTAAGGTATCATCTGGCACGCGCCTGAATCTGATTTACGCCTATTAAAAAATCCCCTTTCCGGAAAGGGGATTTTTTGTGCGCATTCAGTTTACGCCAGAAGTGGGCCGCTGACACAAGAATCAAAAAGAAACCGCCTTCCGGAGAGTCCGGAAGGCGGTTTCAAAGCGATTACTTGATAACTGTAAAACAGCTACTAGTTGCGGCGCATGTTAGGGAATGGCGGCGGTACGTTAGACGGACCTTCTTCGCCACTGTTGGCGCTGCGGTACATTACTGCGTTGCCTTCGCCCATACCACCGTATTGGAAGATAAAGCGGCCACGGTCGATGCCGGACTTCTCGCTCATATATTCGATTACGGCGTTCACGCGATCCCAGCTACGTTGCTGCTCCATTTTAGAACCAGATCCGTTGCCGATGATAACTACCTTACAAGTAGGGTTAGCGTTCATCTGAGCAGCCAGGCTAGACAGTTGGTTCTGCATAGCAGGGCTGATACGGCTGCTTCCGGAAGAGAATGTCAGGGAACCGGCACCGATATTGCTACAAGCGCTTGTTACTTGACCTTCGCAGTTGCAAGGGCATTTGCCTACACCGTCAGCATCTACTGGCTGGCACTCGGTTGGAGTGATCAGTTGCTTATCGCGATCATCCGGAACACCATCACCATCGGTATCCATTGGGCAACCATGAGAATCAACGGCTACACCGGCAGGAGTACCTGGGCATTTGTCGAACTGGTCAACAACACCATCGCCATCAGAATCAGGCAGGGTTGGATCAGGCAGACGCATGTGGCGTGGGTAAGACAGCTCGCTGTACGCATGGTCCAGCGGGTTCATCCAGTACAGCGGCTCTACGCGGGTGCGACGGTTGCCGATGTTCAGATTCAAACCAACATTTGCATAGTTGATCAGATCACGGTCAGCAGTAACAGAAACAGTTCCGTTTGGAGGGGTTACACTGTATTTAACACCATCAAGGTAGTCATTCGAGTTACCAAATGGAATGCTGATACGATCTTCCAGAGAGATATTCAGGGTACGGCTCAGACGGAACTGGAATCCGAGACCACCGGTTACCATTGGCATCAGGGTCTTGTCTTTGAACAGACTGTTATTGCGCTCAGAGTTGATGTTGGCATCTGTCTCGTAATTACCATCCAGCATAGCAGTAATTGCTTCACGGATATCTTTACGGTTGGTATGGTTGAATCCCTGATCACGGTTACCAGCAGCTTGGGCTGCGTAGTATGGAGCCAGTCCTGAATTACCTTGGTAATTATATGCCTGGTAGTTTGCATCCAAGGCATCCAGACGGGTACCAAAAGCGATTGCAGAAGCACCACCAAAAATATACACATTCACACGTGGCTTCGCCTTGTGGAACAGAATATTGGTCAGGTTAGCAACGAGGTCCAGGCTCAGGTTGTGAGCTTCTGTACGATAGTTGTAGAAATAACCTGTAGTCGCTGGATACAATGAGGTGATATCAGGACGTGTAGGCAGGTTGGCTGCAAATGTCAGGCGATCTACCGGCTGATAGGATTGACCTTTGCCAACACCATAGGTGTAGTCTGCACGAAGGCTGAAGGTATAACCCAGTGCTTTCCGGATGTGAGCACCGATACCAAAGCTACCAAAGTTCTCTTTGGAGTTGGATTTCTGCCAAAATTTGGTAGAAGGAACGTCACCAATGATGTTCCACAGACCAGTGTGAATACCGATTTCCCACTGATTGCGGGGCTTTGGAGGAAACACGTATTCGTAGTTCATGTACTGACGGTACTGATCCATGCGGGACGCCGGATACAGAGAGGAGTCAAATACATCATAGTTCTGTCCGCGATACGTCATATCGCGAGTGGTGTATGTAGCGGTAGCTGTGCCATCCTGCGCAAGTGCAGTCTGAGAAGCCAGAGCGGTACATAAACCAGCTACCATTAGGTATTTAGTGTATGCCATAACTGGGGGTTTGAGTAAAAAGAGAGTCTTGTTTTAAAGCAGTGAAAGGTAAATTCTTCTCGTTCTTTCTGGGTTTAATGCGGCAAAGGTGCGCTATAAAATGGAAAATCCAAAAAATGTTGCCTGCCTGCAGGATCCGGAAACCCCGTATCCAACAATTGTGCCAATGCTAAAAACGCAGCCGGAATCCGGTACCCCTATAGCACCTTTTTTGCTGCTGTCAGGATTGCAAAGCACCTTTACGGGCTCACATGAACTTCGCCAGAGATCTCATTGGTGCCGAGTTAGACCTTTTTGAAAAGGAATTCCGAAACGCCACTAAAGCCTCAAATCCACTCCTGGAGCGGATCATGCGCTTTATTGTGCGCCGTAAAGGCAAAGGCCTCCGACCGATGTATGTGTTTCTTTGTGCCCGGATGGCCGGCGGCGTGCAACCGGCCACCTACCGGGCTGCTTCACTGATAGAGTTGTTGCATACCGCTACCCTGGTACACGATGATGTTGTGGACGATGCCTTGCAAAGACGGGGTTTTTTTTCCATAAACGCCCTGTGGAAAAACAAGATTGCCGTGCTCGTAGGCGACTATCTGCTCTCCAAAGGGTTGCTGCTGTCGATTGATAACGGCGATTTCCGGATTTTGCAGATCACCTCCCGTGCCGTACGGGAAATGAGCGAAGGCGAACTGCTTCAAATGGAGAAAGCCCGTAAACTGGATATCTCCGAAACGGTTTATTTTGATATTATCCGCGCCAAAACAGCTTCCCTGCTGGCGTCTGCCTGTGCTGCCGGGGCCTGGTCGGCCTGCGAGGATGAAACCACCACAGAAATCTTCCGGAAATTCGGCGAAGCAGTCGGGATTGCCTTTCAGATTAAAGATGATCTCTTCGATTATGGGGCCGATAGTGTCGGGAAGCCTACCGGTATCGACATCCGGGAAAAGAAGATGACACTTCCCCTGATCTACACCCTGCAACAGGCGGATCGCGAAACCCGCCGTCATATTATTTATGATGTCCGCAACCGCAATACCAATAAAGATGCAGTGGCCGGGATTATCCAACAGGTGATCGACACCGGGGGCATTGAATACGCACGTCAGAAAATGTATGCCTATCGCGATGAAGCGCTGGCCCTGCTTCAGGCGTTTCCAGCAGATGACAGCCGCCGTGCACTGGAAGAGCTGGTCAATTACGCCATCGACCGCAAGTATTAGCCAAACTGGCCCGTTGTTGTCTGGATTCTTTCAATAGTAAGGCGCTTAAGAAGACACCTTGGCTATATAGATGCTAAGGAACTTTATGAACAGTTGGTTGTTAGCTTGTTTCCGGAATTATTTCCTCCGTTATTTTATTGATTATGCCGGCTGAAAAAGACCAGATTATTGTACAGGGTGCCCGTGTACACAACCTTAAAAATATTGATGTTTCGATTCCTAAAAATGAACTGGTAGTCATTACCGGCATTTCGGGTTCCGGAAAATCATCGCTCGCATTCGATACCCTGTTTGCCGAAGGCCAGCGCCGCTATATGGAAAGCTTTGCAGCCTACGCCCGCCAGTTTATGGGCGATCTGGAGCGCCCGGACGTAGATAAAGTGTCGGGTCTGTCGCCGGTCATTTCCATTGAACAGAAAACCACCAACCGTAACCCGCGCTCTACCGTCGGTACCGTTACAGAAGTCTATGATTTTATGCGGCTGCTGTACGCCCGCATCGGTCGGGCCTATTCCTGGCAGACGGGAAAGCGCATGACGAAATTTTCGGAAGAAGAGATTCTGGCACACGTGGCCGAAAACCTGTCCGGAAAACGCATTTCGGTGCTCGCACCCATTATCCGGGGCCGTAAAGGACACTACCGGGAACTGTTCGAACAACTGCGCAAGCAAGGCTATCTCAAAGTACGAGTCGATGGAGAGGTCACCGATCTGAAAGAACGGATGCAGGTCGACCGCTACAAAATCCACGATATTGAACTGGTCGTAGACCGGCTGGAAGTGATTCCGGAAGACAAGGCGCGCCTGTCGCAAAGCATCCAGAAAGCGTTGCAAATGGGCAAAGGGTTGCTGTTTATTCTGGATGCCGACGACGGTTCGCTGCGTCAGTACAGCAAACAACTGATGGACCCGGAAACCGGTCTCAGCTACGAAGAACCTTCGCCTAATACCTTCTCGTTCAACTCTCCGTATGGAGCCTGTCCCAAGTGCAATGGCCTGGGAACGGTTTACCAGATCAATATGGCAGAGGTAATTCCGGATACTTCCAAATCGATTAAAGACGGCGGGATTGTACCCCTCGGTGGCGAGCGCGAAGCCCAGGTGTTTCAGCAGGCGATTAAAGAAGCCAAGAAGCGGAAAATTTCCACCACAACACCCCTGGCTTCCCTGCCTTCCGAAGCGCTCAACTTTTTGCTGTACGGCAACGAAGAAGGAACGCTGACCTACGATGAGACCAACGCCTACCAGGGCTACCTCAGCGATGAATTTGAAGGCATCATCAACGTGTTGTACCGCTGGTTCAACAATTCGTCTTCCGAAGGCATCCGCGACTGGGCCGAAGGGTTTATGATGTTGCAGACCTGTCCGGAATGCAACGGTGCGCGCCTTAAAAAAGAAAGTCTGTTTTTCCGGATCGACGAGCACAGCATTGCCCAGCTGTCCATGATGGCGCTGTCTGAACTGCAACAGTGGTTTGTAGGCATTGAAGACCGGCTGGATGCCCGCGAAAACCTCATCGCCAAAGACATCCTCAAGGAAATCCGCGACCGGCTGCATTTCCTGTTGGATGTAGGACTGCACTACCTGACCCTCGACCGCCCTACCCGTACTCTTTCCGGCGGCGAAAGCCAGCGCATCCGGCTCGCTACCCAGATCGGTTCCCAGCTCACCGGCATCACATATATCCTTGATGAGCCGAGTATCGGGCTGCACCAGCGCGACAACCACCGCCTCATCGGTGCCCTTCAAAACCTGCGCGACACCGGCAATTCGGTGCTGGTAGTCGAACACGATAAAGACATTATGCTGGCGGCCGATTACCTGATCGACGTCGGCCCGGCTGCCGGTTACCACGGCGGTCGTATTGTAAGCCAGGGCACCCCCGCTGAGGTCTTAAAGACTGATACCAAAACGGCCGGCTACCTGAACGGCACCCTGAGAATTGCGATTCCGGAAAACCGCCGCAAAGGCAATGGCAAAAAGCTGGTTTTAAAGGGCGCTACCGGCAACAACTTGAAAAACGTTTCCATCACGATTCCGATGGGTGCCTTTACGGCCGTGACAGGCGTAAGCGGTTCCGGAAAAAGTACGCTCATCAACGATACGCTGTATCCGTTGCTGGGACAGCACTGCTACCACAATTTCAAGCAGCAACCCGCGCCGTATAAAAAGATGGACGGGCTGGAACACCTCGACAAAGTCATCGAGATCGACCAGAGCCCGATCGGTCGGACGCCCCGGAGCAATCCGGCGACCTATTGCGGTTTCTTCACCGAAATCCGACAACTGTTTGCTCAGGTTCCGGAAGCCAAAATCCGCGGATACAACGCCGGTCGGTTCTCGTTTAATGTAAAAGGCGGTCGCTGCGAAACCTGCGGTGGCGGCGGCATGCGGACCATTGAAATGGGCTTTTTGCCAGACGTGTATGTGCCTTGTGAAACCTGCCGGGGGCGGCGCTACAACCGGGAAACGCTGGAGATCCGCTACAAAGGCAAATCCATTGCCGATGTACTGGAAATGACCGTAGCGGATGCCGTCGATTTCTTCGTGAACGTGCCCTGGCTGCACCGCCGGATCAAAGCATTACAGGATGTAGGCCTGGGCTACATTACCCTGGGACAAAATGCGGTCACCCTTTCCGGAGGGGAAGCCCAACGGGTAAAACTGGCGACCGAACTGGGCAAGCGCGATACCGGCCAAACGGTGTACATCCTGGATGAGCCTACAACCGGACTGCATTTTCAGGACATTGAGCATCTGATCAATGTACTACAGCGGCTGGTGGAAAAAGGAAATACCATCATTGTAATCGAACACAATCTGGATATCGTCAAGGTGGCCGATTACGTGATTGATATGGGTCCGGAAGGCGGTGCCGGCGGTGGTACGGTAGTCGGTACCGGCACGCCTGAAAAAATCGCAGCCATTCCGGAAAGCCATACTGGTCAATACCTGAAGCTGGAACTAAAGGCCTGATAGCTCAACCAAATATTAAAAAAGCCGGCTGCATCAAGTTGATGCAGCCGGCTTTTTACTAAAATGAATCTGTAACCGCGAAGCAGATTACTGAACAACAAACGGAACGGTTTCGGCAAAGTTTTTCTCCGGGTTCTGGAGGTGAAAATAGTATGTGCCGGCAGGATACATACGTACAGGGAAGGTCGTAGAAGGCGCATTCAGCGTTCCTTTCCAGACCTGCTGCCCCATACTGTTGTAAAGAGACGCCTGAACTGCGGTCAACAACTGAGGAAGATCAATCTGTACAGATGCCTTGGCTGGCACCGGATACAGATGTACCTGTGCAGCGGCTCCGGAAACGGTTTTCACAGCACTGGGCACAGTTCCGGCAGCTACAGTGAGCAAGGCCCGGTTGATTACAAAGAAAACGTTGTTGGACGCCTTGATCTTGATCCGGCCACGGGTGGTAGTAACCGTCGGTACGATCACCGAGTCCAGTCCGTCGTTGGGTACACCGGCGGCGAGCAGATACGGCCAGGTGCGGCCGCTATCCGTTGAAAAATAAATATCCACACTCGGGCAATTGATCGGTGCTGCGGTGGTGTTGGAAACCGTCCAGGTCACTTCCTGAAGCGTTCCCTGAAACAGCGTATCCAAGTTCGACATCAGATTGGTGATCCTGAAGGTATCCGGAGCCACAACAGTCGTGACGGATACAATGCCGGTATTGGAAATGGTAAAGGCGCCGGTTCCATTGGCTACATCACGCGTGGTGAGCCGGAAATTCATGGTGCGGGCAATGGTGGGCAGGCGATCTCCGATAAAACCCGGAATGTTCCGGAGCAGCCGTCCCAGACTTGGAAATACACGGGTAGGCGATGGATCGGGCCAGTAGCTGCGCCAGATTGGCCCGAGTGGCAGGTTAATATTGTACGAACTCCGGAAGTTACCGAGGTCATGCTGTTCCCAGCAATAAGTAACGGCCGTACCGCTTACCGAAGGCGCCATCAGCTCAAAAGGCGTTACCCAGGGAATGCTGTATGAGGCAGCGGCTTGGGTTACAACAGGTGCCAGGGTACCAGTAGCTACAGCAGTGCCACAGGTAGGTACGTTCGACATCCGCGTAGTGGCCTGATCCAGACTGCGGGCATGGAAATACGCATCGCTATTCTGCTGGATATTATCTGCTGCCCCACAGATACCTGCGTACGCCATGATCGTAGACCCGGAACCTGGCTCATAGGCACTGCTGGTCGATCCGTTTCCGGAACAGCTACCGGTGTTGGCGTTGAATGTATGCTGGCCGCCAAACTGATGCCCCATTTCGTGGGCTACGTAATCCACATCAAACGGATCGCCGACCGGATTGGCCGAACCGGTGACCCCCTGTGCTTTTACGTTGCTGCATAAGCTGCCCAGAGAAGCGATGCCTCCCCCACCAGTCGAAAACACGTGCCCGATGTCATAATTCAAACTACCAATCCGATTGGTGACTGTCGTCTGGTTTTGCCCCAGCATGGCAGATCCATTATTATTATCATACGGGTCTGTAGAGCCATCGAAAAAAATAAGGGTATCGGTATTCGGGACAAGCATCATCGTTGCCGCCAGTTCCCGCTCATAGATTCCATTGACCCGGTTAATAGACGTAATCATCGCGGCCAGTACCTGTACCTTGGTGGGTGTAGCCGTACCGGTAGCCGCCTGGGCATACTCACCGGTACATGCCAGTGCCAGCCGGTAGGTCCGCTTGATAGTCCCGTTGGTAAACAGCGCATCGGGCTGGGTCGGTTCCGGATCGGGTTGCAACTGCGCCTCCAGTTCGCACCGCATTTTTTCACGCCCTTCCAGACTCATATCCTTCCGGTCGTACACCATATATGGTGCATTAGCATCCAGGGAGAACGGATCAATAAAATACTGGCTGTTTCCGGAAAAAATCATCGCATGAAACCGGCCTTCTCCAACATCGAGCTTTACGGTATGGTACAGGTCGTCGGTTTGTACGCCGGTATACGTCCGCAGTCCAGGATACTTCTCATAAAAGGCACCGAAAGAGATCGGTGTCTCCCAGATCCGGAAGGTCTTGAACTGCCCATCGGGCTGCGGCAGCTCTACCAAAATACCTTTTTCCGGATTTTGAGGCGCAGCAACCAGCTTTTGGGTCAGCAGCGTGGTCTGCAACTGATAGGTGATGTACTTTTCAGCGCGGATGCGGGGCACACCACTCACCGTGGCCAGCGGTTGCCAATAAGCGGCCGACTCACCCGCCAGTGCCGGCACTGTAGAAGTCAATAAAGCCAGCGCGTAGAGTATTTTTTTCATGAAGGACGTTTCCCCAAAAAGCGGAAGGTTAAAAGATGAATTTAAGGTTTATTGCCGGTGTTCTCTGATTCGAACGGACGCCGGACTGTCGGTACATCTGCTTTATCAAAAACCAGGTAAACCGTTCCGGAAGCCGTGTTATACGGTTCAATCAGGTAGGTTTTATTCATTTCAATGACTTGTCCGCGCATCACCTGCCCATCCCAGTCTATCCGCAGATCACGACCGCCGGTACCACCCCCTTTCAGAGACACCAGCTGCGGATATTTCCGCGCCAGTTCCGGACTCATGGTTTCTGAACGGGTCAGTGTAAACTGTTGACAGCCCGAAGGCAACCGGAGCGACGCTTGGGCGGGCTGCGTTTTAGCAGCCTGAAAAAAATCGCTTCCTCCGGTCAGGGTATACGCGGAATAGGCCGTTGGAATAGTCTGACCAGTACGAATAAACTGAAGCTTCTTCCCATCCACCGATGTCAACCGAATGGTAGCGGCACCAGCCTGCACCAGATTGCAGCCTGTAGGACTTTCCACAGCAACTGTTTTCTGCGGAGCGGTGCAAGCAGCTCCCAGTATAACAATCAGGAGAATGCCCGATTTGAATAACACTCCAGTCATAAATAGCAAATGCTTTAAATCGGGGTCTAATTTAAATCGTAAAAAAACCAGTCCTCCTTGCAAATTAGCGCAACCGGCGGATGCCCAAGTATAGACTATTGAGCACCAGCACTACATCTGACAATGCCATGACGCCCGCGCCCCAGGTAGGACTGAGATAGCCGGCAGCGGCTACCGGAATGGCAATTACATTGTAAATAAACGCCCAGAACAAATTGGACTTGATCGTGCGCTCGGTATAAATGCCCAGCTTAAATGCCTGTGGCAACCGGCTTAGATTGTTTCCGGAAAGAATGATCTGCGCCGACTGAACCGCAATCTGAGACGCATCACTCAACGAGATCCCCACAGTAGCCTTGGCCAGCGAGGGCGCATCGTTGATCCCATCGCCTACCATGGCAACGCCTCCTTTTTGCAACAATGCATCCAGCAGCTGCGCTTTTCCTTCGGGCGTCTGACCGGCATGGACGGTTTCGATACCGACCTGTGAGGCGACTGCGGCCGATTTTTCCTGTCGGTCGCCGGAAATCAATACCGGTTCATAGCCTTGCGCTTTTAGTGTCTGGATGGTTTCGGCGGCATCCGGCCGCAGCTCGTCTTCCAGTTTCAAAGCCCCTCGGTACTGCCCGTCTTCAGACAGGTACAGATCATAGTCCTCCGGTCCGGCATTTAGAGCCGCCCAGCTTCGTTTGCCGAGCTTCCACATGCTGCCGTTCCGGAAGCCCTGCATCCCGTGGCCTTTGATTTCTTCAATTCCGGAATAGTCCACTACGGTATCAGCCGACCATTGGGCCAGAATCGATTTTGCGATGGGATGGGCTGAGTGTTTTTCTAGGCTCACCACAATGTCTTTCAATTCGGCTTCTGAGATTCCGGAACTGGTGGTAGCTGCGATTTGCAGGTTGCCGGTCGTCAGCGTACCGGTTTTATCAAATACAATGGTTTTTATTTTTTTGATCCGCTCCAGCGTATCGCCGCCTTTAACCAAGATGCCCATACGGGCCGCACGTCCCAGGCCAACCGCAACCGCAGCCGGAGTGGCTAGTCCCATGGCACAGGGACAGGAAATAACCAAAACGGCAATGGCCCGCGACATGCTTTCGCCAAACGGATGACCGCCGACAAAGTAATTGATCACGAGCGTTAGCACGGAGATGCCGAGCACAGCAGGAACAAAGATTCCGGAAATTTTATCCGCCAGTTTTTGCAGCGGTGGTTTAGTAGCCTGTGCCTGCCGCACCAGCTCTACAATCCGCGACAGGGTACTGGCTTTTCCGACCCGGGTCGTCCGGACCAGTGCCGAGCCGCTTACCACCAACGTACCGCCGGTTACGGCACTGCCCACGACCCGATGCGCCGGCAGCGCTTCTCCGGTCAGCATTTTTTCATCTATCTGCAGGTCCCCGGTTTCAACAACCCCGTCTACCGGAATGGCTTCGCCCTCGGCCACCCGGACCAAGTCATCCGTGCGCAGGTACTTGGCTTCGACTTCCATTACCGACTCGCGGCCCAGGCTGTCGACCTGCACCAGCCGGGCCGTTTGAGGCTGCAACTTCGACAGCGCATCGATACTTTTGGTTGTGGCTTTTACGGTGCGGTGCTCCAGCCAGTTGCCAAGCATCACCAGCGTAATAATGGACGCAGCGGTTTCGAAAAACATAAACTGGTGCGCCGATCCAACCAAACTGCGCAGCGAGTACCCATACGCAGCCGTTGCGCCCAGAAGGATTAGCACGTTCATGCTGGGCCAGCCATTGCGAAGCGACTGAATGCTGCTTCGGCCGAATACCAGCCAGCCCATGATAAAAACCGGTGTAGCCAGCGCCAGCTGAAACCAGACATTGTGCAGCAGCCACCAGTCGGAGACCATATGCGCCAATAACGGAATGGTGAGTGCGATACACCAAGGCAGCAAGGTATCCGCCAGGGTACCATGGTCGTGCCCTGCGTGATCATCGGTCTCGATACCGGCCTCCAGGCCCGGACGAAGCGTTCGGTAGCCCAGCCCGTCAATGGCATCATAAACCGGCTCCAGCGGAATGGCGTCGCCGGTGTCAAAACGAACCTCGCCACTGGCGTGATTGACTGAAATATTGGACAAGCCGCGTCGCTGAAGGGTTTTGGTTACGGCGTTGGCACACGAAGCACAGGTCATGCCTTGAACTTCGAGTGTATGAGACTGATTCATGAGACTGAAAACGTTGTTAGAAAGGCTGGTTTAAAACCAGGCAATACGTTCCGGAACCGGCGTTCTGATGTTCTTTAATAACCGATAGCGCGGGGCTTTTGTTTCTTTGCTACCGGAATGTCAACAGAGACCCTGCAAATTTCGTACGCACTGGCTGAGATCAGTGCTGTAGTAACCACTTTCCGGAACTGGTGCGGACCGGATGCGCGGGTGTTTGTTTTTTCCGGAGATCTCGGAGCCGGCAAAACCACCTTTATCCGGGAGCTCTGCCGGCAGTGGCAGGTGACCGATGCGGTGAGCAGCCCTACCTTTTCACTGGTCAATGAATACCGGACCCAATTGAACGAAACCGTGTATCACATGGACTTTTACCGGTTACGAAGCGCTGCAGAAGCGATCGATGCCGGGCTGGAAGAACTGGTCAATACGAAGCACGCGCGCATCCTCATCGAGTGGCCGGAACAAGCCCAAAGCATCCTGCCGTCCCCGCGCATTCAGGTCGAAATTGCCTGTACCGATCCGGAAAGCCGGCTGCTTCAGGCGGCGTGGGCTTAATATTGTGTTCCCTAATCCTTGCCCTGTAGCCTCTCTATGGATATAATCGGCGCTGTTATCGGCGGACTTACCCTGGGCCTGTTCATGGCTATTTCGGTGGGGCCTACGCTTTTCGCCATCATCCGTTACAGCCTCAATCACAGCTATAAAACGGGACTGGCATTTGTGCTGGGCGTATCGCTGAGCGATGTACTGTATGTAACGGTAGCCAATCTGGCCACGCCGTGGCTGGAGATGCTGCACCGGTTCGAAAAATGGCTGGCCTACGGCGGTGGGATCCTGCTGATGACGATCGGCTTGCTGGGATTTCTGAAAAAATACAAACCCGTACGTCCCAAGCGTGGCATCCGGATGGTGACGAGCGGCCACTACCTGCGCATCTTCGTCAGCGGATTTCTGATCAACACCATCAATCCCGGGGTCGTCATCAACTGGCTGGCTGCAGCGGCCGCAGTGGCAACAAAAGGATCGCTGTTCCGGATTGTGTTTTTTGGCTCTTGCCTGGGACTGGTGCTGGGGCTCGATTTCCTTAAAGTATTTGCGGCCGACAGCATCCGGAAAAAGCTAACGTTGCGCCGGATCATGTACCTGCAAAAGACATCCTCTTTTTTGCTGTTTGGCGCAGGTCTGTTGCTGATTCTGGCGGCTGCATTCGACTGGATTGAACTGGGCTGACGACTTCCATCTGGCTGGGTTGGTTCCGAAAACGGTACTAGTATAGGTACCGTCTATCCCCGGATATGCGGCCCGTTACGGTTCCATTAGAATGAGGCAGCGTACCTTTGCGCCCTTCTCATGTCTGACGCAATTAAGCACGAGTGCGGACTGGCGTTTCTGCGCCTCCGCAAACCCCTTTCTTTCTATCACCGTAAATATGGCACGGCCTTCTATGGCCTCAACAAGCTGTATCTGCTGATGGAAAAACAGCATAACCGCGGGCAGGACGGCGCGGGCATTGCGACCCTGAAGATGAACGTAGAACCGGGGCATCAGTTTATGCACCGGCTGCGGATTTCCGGAAGCGGAGCGATCGCCAAAATCTTTGCGGAGATTCAGGATGAAGTCGCCGAAATCGAGAAATCCTATCCCGATATCCGGCAGTATCCGGGTCTGCTCAAAGGCTATCTGCGCTTTATGGGAGAAGCGATGCTGGGCCACCTGCGCTACGGCACCCAGGGACGTAACAACATTGAATTTTGCCATCCGTTTATCAAGTCGCATATCAATCCGGCCCGAACGCTGTCTATGGCGGGCAACTTCAACCTCGTCAATACCGAGGAAATTTTCTCGTCGCTCGAGAATCTGTCTGTCAATGCCATGCGGGAGAGCGATCTCAGTGCTATGATTGAATCGGTATCGCATTACCTGAGTCTGGCAGATGCATCTAACCCGGCCGGAGCGGATCTGGAGCAGGTGCTGCGAGACGCAACCAAACATTTTGACGGCGGTTATGTCGTAGGTGGACTGATTGGCAACGGCGACGCGTTTGTGATACGCGATGCGCACGGCATTCGTCCGGCGTTTTTCTATGCGGATGACGAGATCGTAGTGGCCGCCTCTGAGCGCCCGGCGTTGATGACCGCCTTTAACCTGAAACTGGAAGATATTCAGGAGCTGAATCCCGGCAGTGCCCTGATTGTGGATGCCTCCGGAAACGTATCCAACCCTCAGATTCAGGAGCCGAAACAACGCACGGCCTGCTCGTTTGAACGGATTTACTTTTCCCGTGGCTCCGATGCCGACATCTATAAAGAGCGAAAGCAACTGGGACGGAATCTGGCGGAAGCGGTTCTCCAGAAAGTTGGACATAATCTGAAAGACACTATCGTTTCCTACATTCCAAATACAGCCGAAACAGCCTTCTATGGTCTGATCAAAGGGATGGAAGCTTGGCTCAACGAGATCAAGCTGCAACGCATCCGCGAAGGCCAGCGCTCCATGAGCGATGAGGATATGCTGGAACTGATCGGCCGGCGCGTACGGGTCGAGAAGATTGCCATCAAAGACGTGAAGATGCGCACCTTCATCACCGAAGATGCCGCCCGCAACGAGATGGTGCAACACGTCTACGACATTACATACGGTACCGTGCGGCCCGGCGTAGACAGCCTGGTCATCATTGACGATTCGATTGTTCGCGGGACTACCCTGCGCGAAAGCATTATCCGGATGCTCGACCGGCTGGGACCGAAACGCATCGTGATCGTGTCCTCCTCCCCCCAGATCCGGTTTCCGGACTGTTACGGCATCGACATGAGCCGTTTGGGTGATTTTATTGCTTTCCAGGCTGCGGTGGCCCTGCTTAAAGATCACAACAACGAAGCCTTGCTCGATACAATCTATCAACAGTGTAAAGACGCTGAGGCAGCCGGAAACCTGACCTCTGAGAACTTCGTCAAGAAGGTGTACGAGCCGTTTGAGTACGAAGCCATTAGCCTGAAAATCGGAGAAATGCTGCGTGCCGAAGAAGTCAGTGCCGAGGTCGATGTCATTTATCAGACGCTCGAAGGGCTCAACCAGGCTTGCCCCGACAATACCGGCGACTGGTATTTCACCGGTAACTATCCGACTGCTGGCGGTAACCGGGTCGCCAACCGGGCTTTTATGAACTGGATGGAAGGTCGAGAGGGAAGAGGTTACTAAAATTTAATCTAAATCCCTATAACGCCCGTTGGGACTGTTTCCGGAAGGGCTCTCAACGGGCGTTTAAGTGTCCGGAAGGCTGCTATCCGGCTTGGTTCTGTCAGCTGTTTAGACAGGTGTCCAACAGCAATAAAATCTATTGGCATGTTTTTGGAAAAGGGTCGGCTGATACCCTTATTCTAAAGACTTTTCTCTGTGCCTCACCATCCTCATAAATCCCTGTTGCTGGCCTTGCGCGAAGCGGATCCTGCGGACTGGAAATCGCATGTGAAGCATTACATCGACAAGAAAAAGCTTTCGAAGTCGGAGAAGGCTGAACTGGGATCGGCTGTCTACCATGAGGTACTGAAACATGCGTTGGCCAACCTGCAACTGGATGACGATGAAAAACGCATTCTGGCTGACGTCAAAACGTATTTTCAACTGTCTGATTCGGCAGAAGATGAGATCAAACGGCATTACGCACCCAAAGCGCTAAAGATGATGATTGAATGGTTTCTGATCGATGGCATTCTGACCCCCAGCGAACAGGCACAACTACTGGCGTTTGGCCAGGAAATGAAGCTGAGCGTTATTGAAATCACCGAGTTTATCGACGAGCATCTGAAGGACAACAGGAAGGTAACTGCCTGATCGTCTCGGCTCCTTTAACTCAGGAACTAATTGCCTCTAGGTATTCAGCAATGTACTGATCGGTATACCGGCTTTTGTACTGCGCTACAAACCGGGGATGCGGCACCGTGATAATCCGGTCAAAAAATCCGTACGTTTCATTGATTTGCTTCACCAGCAGTGTATTCTGCTTGCCCATTACAATCACTTTATCCGTGTGGCAACCCAGCGCAATCTGCTGTTGCAACGTTTGCACGACAAAAGGCGTTACAAGGGCCTGAAGCGTTTTTTCATCGTAATAGTTGTAGTTGATCCAGCGTCCCGAGTCATTGAGACGAACGAATCCGAGCGGACAAACCGAATTGATATAGATATTGTGGTAGGCTGCTTCAGGTCCGCCCAACGCTGCGATGACCTGATACACAAACGTAGACGATGGCTCATGCGACGATTTATTTTCCGGAACCGGAATGCCACAGACCTCCCGCAATCGTTTAAAATCGGTAAAAGGTACTCCGGTGAGTCCGCCACCATGCCGCCCTGGATTGATACCCAGAATCAACTGCCGGGGCCGGTTGTCGGCATAGAATCTGTCATAAAAGGCATCTGCCACTTTCAACGTGGCCTCTTCCTGAAACGGATTGAGCACCTTAATCCCTGGTGGAAGCGGCACGTCCAGTTGCAGACTCCGGTTAAACGCTTTCATACGGCTGGCAAACGACATAGATCTAAAGGAGTTAAACAAACCAGCTTTGTACGTTAAAAGCGGCCTGATTGCTTTTCCGGAAAAACAATCAGGCCGCTCTGAACTTGGTTGCTGCGATGTCCTTCCTTAAAACGTACGCCCGATGCCTACGACATACCGGAACTTCAGGTAGTCTTCACCAGCTGGCGGATGACTGAGAAACAGCGGCATATCGAACCGCAGGGTCAGCGGTTTGGCTTTGTCCAGCTTGCCGAATTTCTTTATGGTCATGGCTACACCCACACCGGCATCGGCCCGGACACTGCTCCAGCGGTTGGCCGGTGTCAGCGCCGCATAGGTACTCAGGCTATCGTAGCGCGACAGTTCCATTAAACCGGCGTCGGCGAATAAATAGGTATCAAAATGCAGCCAGTTCCGGAACGCTTTGGGCTGGAGTTTCACCAGACCGTCAAAGTCCATCTCTGCATTGAACGCGCCGCCGCTCCGGCTTTTGTATCCCAGCAAAATATGTCCGTCTTGTTCTTCAGCAATCAGGTAGCCGGCATACCCGCGCAGGTTGAGTCCGCCGCCTTGTTGCAGGTGATTGGTTGTCGTCGCAGAATAGCCCGTCCAGTCGGTCGGCACAAAACCAGCCGAGCGCAGGAATTTATTCTCCATCAGCATTTCCGGATTAGCACCGGCTGCATACAAGGCACTCTCCCAAGGAATGTTGGCGCCCAGACCATACCGGCCAAACAAGCGGGTACGCCACTCCGTTTTGCCCCAGTTCCAGGACCGTTTAGCTTCGCCCTGCACATAGCTGTAATCAAAGGCATTGTCCTGCTTGCCGGTCATAAACGGTGCCCGAACAACAATAGAAAGGCTACCGGCACCTTTCCGGACAGCCGGCAGATAGGTCCAGCCCAGATTAATCGACGTATTGATCCGCGCACCCACACTGCTCCATTCCTGCGGATACAGCAGATAATCCAGATCGTATCTCCGTTGCCGCCACAGACTGAGAAAACTTCCGGAAAGGACATTGCGGTCGTTTACCTGCCAGGATAGCCCGACGCCATGCCGGTTAAGCCCATCATTGATCCGGCTGCTCAGGTTCCATTGCAGTTTCGGATAGAAACGCGTGATGGGCGATGCATAATTAAACGTATACGCCAGCGGCAGATACCGGTCGTACCAGCCTTCGCTCCGGTACGCCAGATACGGGTCTTGTTGCAGCAGATGGGTGTTGTACCAGACGGTCGCCTCAAACCGGTGCATCAGCCCCAGATAATCGCCTTCGGCATGAATGCCTGTTTTGAGTCCATCAACCGCATTGCCCCACAGATCCGGCCGAACCGAAACGCGGTACCGCCGGCGGTCGGTGGAAAGTTTCGTCCCCCAGTCGAACCGGGTCGCAACGCCTTTTCCGAGTCCCAGTCCGGGACGGAAGCTGTTATCCGGATAATAGATGTCGGCAAGGCGATAGGTGGTGTCGATCTGCACCTCGCGGATACCGGACGGCGCAGCAATCCGGGCCGTATAGCGCGGTTGCAGCTGGCCCCAGCCAATCCAGCGCGGCAAGATCTGCCGGGCATCGGGCGGGGTATTCCAGGTGTTGGGAATCAGGTAGGTCTGACGGCTGTTGTCGTTGGCAGTGACGGTAAATTGTACCGGCATCTGCGTTTGTCCACGCCGCCGGAGGGTAATGTCCACTGAATCGCTTCCGGATACTTTTTTCACGCCCCGGATGCCGTAGTCGATGGTTTTGGTGGTTTCAAACCACTCGTCGAAAAACCAGTTGAGATCCTGGTGTGTAAACTGAATGACGCTGTTCCGGAAATCCTCGAAATACGGGTGCGCCATCTTCCACTGATCGAAATAATGCCGCATGGTCTGCAGAAACAGTGAGTCGCCGAGCACATACTGCAAATTGTACAGCATGGTAGCCGTCTTGTAGTACACCATCCCATAGCCGTTTTCATGGCCGGTGGCATTCCGGAAGTCGTCGCTGTGGGTGTTGATTGGCAGTTCATTCTGCTGCAACGCCGCCATCGTATACGGCAGAATTACATTGCGGTCCACTACCGGAATCGCCTCTCCTTTGGGGGAGAAAAACGGTTCCGGAACGCCCGCTTTACGGCTTTCGCCTTCAATGCGCTTCAGGCCCCAGGCGGTCAGAAACTGGGTAAACCCTTCATCCATCGATGCCCGGTAGGTTTCGTTGGAGCCCACCATCCCGTAAAACCAGTTGTGACCGATTTCGTGTACCAGCAATCCGCGATAGCCGGGATCCCGGCCGCCGTCAAGGGTAATCATCGGGTACTCCATCCCATCAGCCGCATCGGCGGCCACCATTTTGGGGTAGGCGTACATCCCGATATCATTGGAAAACGTCTGGATGATCTTCGCTACATACTGCGCGCTGTTTTGCCAGCCGGCGGCGTGGGGTTCCTGGGCAATGCCGACGCATTCAATGCCCTTCCAGTAGGTCGTCGAGATGCGGTAGGACGGATCGGCGGTCCAGGCAAAATCATGGACATTTTCAGCAAAATACTTCCAGACTTTCCGTTGTCCTTTTACATACGGTGTGATGATCGACGGTGCTTCATCCCATTTTTTGTCTTTAAAATTTTTCAGGTCCAGCTGCTGGCGCAATGCTTCCGGAAGCACTTCGGCCCGGTTTTGCAGCGCGCCCGTCGCCTCCAGCACATAGTTGGACGGCAGATCGAGTGAGATATTCCAGGTACCGAAGTCGCCGTAAAATTCTTTGCCGAGGTGCTGGTAGGTATCCCAGCCGTGCTTGGCATCATAGACTGATAGCTTCGGAAACCACTGGCAGCCGTTGTAATGCTTGAAGCCCCAGGCATCGTACATTTTCATCCGGCGGCGCGTCGTGCCTTTGTCATCAAAATAGGTAACGAAATCCAGGTTAAACGTAGTACTGCTATTGGGTACTAGCGGCTGCGGCAGGTAGACTTTAAGAATGGTATTGTCGAGCTCGGTCTGCACCGATTGCCCATCCACCGTCAGTCCGGAAATCGTGGTGCCAAGTCCGCTCCCTTCGCGCGGACCGAATTGGTGCGCAATTTTCTTCTCGGTTTGCAGCTTATCAAGGTATGCGTCTTTGATAAAAGCGTTCTGGAACAGATGGAAGTAGACAAACCGCAGTGTATCCGGTGAGTTGTTGGTATACCGAAGCGTCTGGTGGGCACTTAAGCTGTGCTGTTCCTCATCGAGGCGGGCATCGATGGTATACGCCACATCCTGCTGCCAGTAGGCGGCGTGTGGTTTCCTGGTTTTCCAGTACAGCGGATTAGGGCTTTCCTGGGCATGGAGAAACTGTGGCAGACACACTAAAAAAAGGAGAACTCGGCGCATAACGAAGCGGCGAAGTTCGGGGAAGGAATACTTTGTTAGAGACTTCTAAATATCCATTTGGAAAAATGCTCTTTCTGACTGTAGGCATCCTTATTTACTTTTATAGAATCCATACTAGCAGTGAAACGAACATCTGTTAACTGAATAATGATCGCTTGTTGAAAGGAGATTTGATACTTAGTGAAGTAGAGCTGGCTAATGTGAACGATACTGAATACGATATCGATCATTGGCATATCGGCGATCGATATAACGATCTTGCAATCAATCTAATCACCGATGTATTCTACAATCTTTATCGTAGGCACATCATCCATATAGAAGAGGTAGACAACGAGATCAGGGTACTAGGCCTTAGAATAAAACGTCCTACAACCTATTTTTTAAAACTAAACAAAGATTTGGTTTTGAATGGTGTTATAGGCTGGTTAGAAAAGATCATTATTCAACTATTCGAAAAGGGTTCATCAATTGAGCTCAATCACGTGATTAAAAAGGCGCTTAAAAAGGTTATGCGAAGTAGTGGATATCCCAACCCGGGTAAAATGTTTTTTAAGTTAGGACTTCAAAGTCAGGAAATGCACCTCTTTAGCTGTGTGATAAGGTACCCCCTGTTAAGCGGTAGCTATTTAAACGTATGGCAAAATCAAGAGCAGGTCGAACTCCTGCAGAATATATCCATAACCCCTTGGAATGAGGATTACCTGAACTTTGATATACACCTACTCTATCGAAAAATCACATACCGATTTCTAAGCTACCGAGTTTCCAGTGATTAGATTCTAGACGCTTATTTGACGCATAGTTCTTATCACATGATCTATTCAACTTAATAGGATTGCTTATTGACGAATCTTCTCCTCTTTTAAATCGCCTTTCCTCACCCGGCGTCATTTTTTTAGGCAGCGAAAGCAAACTCTGTCCTTATGATTCGTCTGGTCTGTTCCCTGCTGGCAATGAGCCTGTTCACAGTTGCCTGTACCTCCAACGGTAGCAAGCAACACATGCAGTCGCCGCCCGATTCGGCGCTGACCGCCCGCGTGGGACAACAGCAAACCCAAATCGACTCGCTCCAACAGGAAATTGCCCAAGACAATGCCCCTGTTACGGCACCGGTTCCGGAACTCGAAGGCCCCAACGCACCGGATGAACCCATCCGGCAGGGCGTTCACAACATCACCCTGCAATGGATCAGCTGGGATCGCCCCGGACGGGCCACCGTTAAAAAAACCGGCGACAACCAATACCGGATCGACGGTGAACAGCGTCGCAGGGGCGATTACCTGACGATCCACGGCACGCTGCAATCCATCAGCCCTGAAAAGCTGCGCTTCGAAGGCACCCTGATCTACCGCGTGGCGACCCTTAACAGCGGACAGCCCTGCGATAAAAGCGGCACCCAGGAATTTCTGAGCACCAAAAGCCGCAAATACTGGCGCATGCAAAACATGACCAACTGCGAAGGGGGCATGACCACCGATTATGTAGACCTTTATTTCTAAATCGGGTCATGATGCGCATATTTCACATATTTGTTTTTTTGCCACTGACAGGCCTGCTATCCTGTAGCGAACCACCGGGCGAAGGTTTTCCGGAATCTACCCCGTCTACCGTCGTCGTACCGGCAGATACGACTCTTCCGGAAGTAACACCGTTGGATACCCCAGTAGTACCTGTAATACCGGATGCCCTGCCGCCTGTGGTCCAAGCCTTGCCGCCCAAAGAACCGTTTACCTCACGCGAGGATTTGGTGCAGTTTGCGCATCAGTTTTTAGGCATGCCTTATATCTATGCCGCGTCCGATCCGCAACAGGGCTTCGACTGTTCCGGATTTATCTATTACGTCTATCAGCACTACGGTATTGCCGTACCCCGCTCCACCATCGAATACAAGCAATATGGGCGCGAGATTCCACTGGCACAAGCCAAGACGGCCGATCTGGTTTTATTCACCGGTGTATCCGACAGCGACCGGATCGGCCACATCGGGATTGTACTGGCTCCCGGCAGCGATTCGTTTATCCATGCCAGCAGCGGTAAAGAAATGGCCGTTACCATCTCATCCTACAAAAGTCCGCACTACCAGAAGCGTTTTGTAAAGGCAGTTGATGTCATCTCGAAATAAAGCCTTTGGAAATCCCATTCCTCTTTCCGATTTCAGAAGGTTAGCCCAATGAAGGAGAAATCTTCCGTTGATTGCACCACGCGCATACACTTGCACCACGTTCCTATAAAGGGTATCCGGATGAAACCCGGCCTTGGCTTTTCGGCGTTTAAAAAATCCGGCGAAGGGACGTTCAGAAATTTGCACTGTCTGAAGCGTACCGAAGGGAAGCAAGTTTGCAAATTTTAGTCCCGCAGACCGGATTTTGAGCCGGAAAAGGCACCGCCTTGAATTTTTGGTTCTTTTGCTTCAAGGCAAAAGAACAGCCGTAAACCATTTCATCCCAAAAGAACAGAACAGCCGGAGATAGCGGTCGAATAACCTAGTACCTTCGCTCCCATGCTCCAATTCGAACGATTTAAGCTTGCCAACGGCCTGCGCGTGCTGGTTCATCAGGACTCCTCTACCCCAATGGTAGCCGTCAACGTCCTCTACGATGTCGGCGCGCGCGATGAAGATCCGGAACGCACCGGATTTGCGCATTTGTTTGAACACCTGATGTTTGGCGGCTCGGAAAACATTCCGGAATACGACACGCCCTTACAGGAAGCCGGTGGCGAAAACAACGCTTACACCACCAACGACCTGACCAACTACTACCTCCAGCTGCCGAAGCAGAATATCGAAACGGCCTTCTGGCTGGAAAGCGACCGGATGAAAGCGCTGGCCTTTTCCCCAAAAAGCCTCGACGTACAACGCAAAGTCGTCAGCGAGGAGTTTAAAGAGCATTATCTCAACAAACCCTACGGCGACGCCTGGATGTACCTGCGCCGCCTCGCCTACAAGCAGCATCCGTACCAGTGGATGACGATCGGCAAAGAACTGAAACACATCGAAGACGCCACCTTGCAGGATGTCCGCGATTTCTTTGAGCATCATTACCTGCCCGGTAATGCCGTGCTCTGTGTCGCGGGCGACGTGACCGTAGCCGATGTCAAAGCACTCACCGAAAAATGGTTTGGCGATATTCCGGCCGGCGAACCCACTCAACGCCACCTGCCCATAGAACCCCGCCAGGCAGAAGCCCGCGAACAAACTGTCTATGCCGACGTGCCGCTCGAAGCACTGTATAAAGCCTGGCATATTGGTGCCCGCCGCACGACTAGCTATTACTGTGCCGATCTGCTGACCGAGATTTTGGGCAATGGCTTTGCCTCCCGCCTGCACCAGCGCCTGGTCAAAGAGCAGGAATTATTTACGGGGATCAACTGCTACCAGATGGGCAGCACCGATCCGGGCCTGCTGGTGATCGAAGGCAAGGTATCTCAAGGCAAAACCATCGAAGAAGCCAATGCCGCCGTGATGGCCGAGATCGAACAGATTGTCTTGGCCGGCGTCACCGAAGCCGAACTGACCAAAGCCAAGAACAAGCTGGAAGCCGCCATCGAATTTGAAGACACCAGTCTGCTGAGCCGCGCTGCCAATCTGGCCTTTTACGAACTGCTGGGCGATGCCGCACTGATCAACGATGAATTGAGCGCGTATCAAAGCATCAGCCGCGAGCAACTGCAACAGCAGGCCGCCGAAATCTTCCGGCCCGACAACTGCAATACGCTGTTCTACAAGCGCAAAGCATAACATAATCTGATCATCAGGCCAACGAGCGATCCGGACCTTCCGGATCGCTCGTTGTTTTTTTAGGGCACCGGATCATACCCGCTCCCGCCACCAGGCCGGCAGCGACTGATCCGCTTCAATCCCAGCCGAAGGCCTTTGATAGGTCCGTACTTCCGGATGGCATCGGTCATGTATTGGCTGCACGTAGGCGTGTACCGGCAGTTCGATCCCAGAAACGGTGAAATCCCCCACTGGTACACTTTTACCAGCGCCAGCAACATTCCGGAAAGCAATTTCATGAATAGATGCAATGTTTAAACCTGTATCGGATACCCGACCTAAGGTCAGCGGTATGAAGCCTAGATAGCAGAATTGATTTCGCCTCATCGGTGCTGCGCTGCCTTTAGCCGCACTTAAAGGCAGCTGGTTTTTGGGTACCTTTTTGCCATCAAAAAGGTACGAAGCAGACGAAGTCTTTGATCAGTTTTGCGCCTGTTGCTCTGCAACAAACCGCACCAGCACCGGAACCAGTTTTGCAATCGCGGCCTGCACCTGCGCGAAGTGAGGCAACTCTTTTCCGGAAAACAGCACCATCAGGTGCAATTGCGTTCCGTCCGGAACGGCGCTGTAAACCGCTGTTTTCTGCGTCCGCCACGCTTCGCGCAGCAGCCGCTTCACCCGATTGCGGTCATGCGCGCGTTTAAACTTCTTCTTTGGAGCCGACACCGCCACCCGAACCGGTATCGATTCATCCGGTCGCCGATCGGTGAGCCGGAACACGGCGCGTACCGGAAAAGCAGAATGCGCCTTTCCGGTACGGAAAAGCGCATCTAAGTCTTTTTCGCGCTTCAGGCGCTCTGAAGCACCCAGCGTATTGCGCAGCATTTAAGTGTAAAAGGCGCAGGTCAGCAGCTCCGCTTACTTGAGGCGGCGCTCGTCAGAGATACTGAGCTTGTGGCGTCCTTTGGCACGGCGGGAAGCCAGCACTTTGCGGCCGTTGGCCGTTTGCATACGCTTGCGGAAACCGTGTACAGATTTGCGGCTCCGGCGGGAAGGTTGGTACGTACGTTTCATGATCGTCTAAGCAGAAAACCGCCCTTCGGTAAGAGCGTATTTGTTTTAAGGACGGCAAAAGTACACGATACCGGTTAAACAGCAAGCTTTATTTCCAAAAAAGGCCGCACTGTGAGCCAACCCGTACTTTTAACCCCGCATCCGGAAATCAAACTTTTGCCGGATGCACACTGTTAAAACAGGATTCCACTGCTTTTCTTTTCTTCCTTAAATGTCTAGTGTTCGCCCCGGTAGTTTTCAGGTGTTGCCGCCTGTCGTAAAAAACATCATCATCATCAATGTGCTGATGGCGGTACTGCAGTTTGTACTCATCCGCCGGGGCATCGACCTGTCCGATTATCTGGGACTGCACTACTGGAAGTCCTACTATTTCAAGCCCTGGCAATACATCACGCACCTGTTTATGCACGGTACGCCCTACAGCGTGCAGGACACGGCGATGCACCTGTTCACCAATATGTTCGCGCTCTGGATGTTCGGATCAATGCTGGAAAACATCTGGGGCGCCAAACGGTTTCTGACCTTCTATTTCGTGTGCGGACTGGGCGCGGCCGCCTGTCATCTGGGCGTACTGGGCTATAACTTTCACGTGGTAGAACAGAATGTACTGGCCTTTTATCACAACCCGACCGTCGATCAGTTTGGCCGGATGCTGCAACAAAACGACTGGCAGAATTTTCCGGCCTTCCGGAACCTCAACGCCGCCTGGCAGTCCGATCCCAGCGCCGGCAATCTGAAAAACGACGCGGTGATCCTGCTGCAACAATCGCTGTACGGATTTACCGATCATGCGAGCGGCAACCACTATGGAGGCCTGTTCGACCAGACTACAGTGGGTGCATCAGGGGCTGTATTCGGCATTTTGCTGGCTTTCGGCTATCTGTTTCCCAACATGCTGCTGTACTTCTATTTTCTGGTGCCGATCAAAGCCAAATGGTTCGTTATCCTGTACGCCGCCTTTGAACTGTATTCCGGTATCCGGGCCAATCCGGGCGACAACGTAGCGCATTTTGCCCACCTGGGCGGGATGCTGTTCGGCTACCTGCTGCTGCGTGCCTGGCGCATGCGTCCCAATCAATATTCTTAGACCGCTGTTTCTTTCCATCACATGAGTTCCCCTTTTCGTCGTTCGTCGTTCCGGACATTTTTGCCCGACTCCAATCAGAATGCGGTCCTGCACCTGATCCTGGCTACGGGCGTCTGCTTTGTCGCACTGTATTTTACCACCGTATGCTTTCAGGCTTTTGGCCGGTATCAATACCATGTGGCCCAGGCCGAGCTGCTGTCGTATATCGGACTGGCACCGGTTGGGGCGTTTCCCGGAAAAGTCTGGACCCTACTGACCTATGGGTTGTTTCACACCAGCTTTCTGGGCTGGGTCGGCAACGCCATCTGGATTTATACCTGGGGCAGTGTGGTGCAGATGTTGGTGGGGCACCGGCAGGTGATTCCCATTTTTGCCGGTGGTGCGCTGCTCGGCGGCATCGGTGTTTTGCTGACCGGATTGATTCCGGGCATCGGCAGCAGTCCGTATCTGGTAGGATCCCAGGCAGGGGTGATGGCACTGGCCTTTGCAGCATTTACCCTGGCTCCCAATTACCGGTTCTGGCTGACGCCTACGTTCTCCCTGTCGATCAAGGTGGTGCTGGCGATTTTTATTATTCTCAACGGACTGGGAATGCTGAATGCCGTTCCGATGCTGGCCTGGCTGGCGGGAGGCGCACTGGCGGGTTTCCTCTATGTAATCGCGTTGCGCAAAGGCGCCCGGATCGGCGAACGGATTTATGGGGTGTTTGACGCTGCCTCGCAGCTGGTAACTCCGAAGGCACCCCCTGTCCGGCGCCGTACGAGTGCAATGCCACCCCGGGTAAAAGGCACCGTGATCCGGATCCAGGACCGGCAGGCACGCGTAGATACCCTGCTCGAAAAAATTCTTGCGAACGGGTACGACGCGCTCACGGCCGAAGAAAAAGAGTTTCTAAAGTCATCCGGCGAAGGGGCCTGATTTTCTTTTTATGCAACACGCTCCAAGCCGGCGCAGGCAGCGGATCATGCGCATACTGAAGTGGACGGTCACACTGGTCATTGGTTTGTGGCTGGTGGGGTGCCGGGCAGCCGCACTCGTAAGTCCGGAGCAGGAACCCCTGTTGGCATTTCTGCCGTTTACCACCGCGCTGGCGGTTATTGCCAATGGGTTGGTATTCGTGTTTCTGCTGTTCCGGAAGCGGCTGTTACGGTCGGCGGTACCACTGATTGCGTTGATCGCTGCTGCAGATGCCATCAAGCCGGTATTTGGCTCGCCGCTGCGACAAGCCGCGCAATCGCTGGCAACCCGCCCTGAATTCAAGGTGCTGCTCTGGAATGTGCACGGACTGGGCATCTATGATCTTCCGGAAGACAAGTCCGTACCGCAGAAAATGCTTCAGTTTATCCGAGAACAGGATCCGGATATCGTGTTTCTGGTGGAGTTCTACACGGATTACCAGGATGCGATGAAGCCCCACTCGGCCCGGTTTATGGAAGAAGGTGGGTTTCGCGAGTTCCGGTTTGTCTGGGACAATACGCTGGGCACCAAGATTTACATTGGCATCGGGATGTTCTCTAAACTACCGGTCAGTGCCATTCAGGAACGGTGGATTGCCCATAATATCAGCCTGCTGCAAAGCGATGTCAGCATCGATCCGGAAACGCGCATCCGCTTTCTGACCCTGCACCTGGAATCGTTCCGGCTGGCCGATAAAGACAAGGCCGTTCTAGACGAGGCTAAAGGCGGCGGCGCGGGAGTTAAAGGCAGCCTGCAACTTATGAAAAAATACATGCAGCGCTCGATCCAGCCGTTTCAGAACCGGGCAAAAGAGGCAGATAGCGTTGCCGGAATTATTGCAGAAAGCCCGTATCCGGTGATCGTCTGCGGCGACCTCAACGATATTCCCGGCTCATATGCGTATACCACCGTTCGGGGTGAGCTGGGCGATGCCTTTGCCGATTATGGCAAGCCGTTCGGCCGGACGTACAATAGGCTGGCGCCAACACTGCGGATCGATCATATTTTTTATGACCCGGCAGCCCTCCGGTGCGTGGATTTCAAAACCTTCCGCACCACCCTTTCGGATCACAACCCGATCCTGGCCACCTTCGAACTGAAAACCGGCCGGGAAGCCGCTGCCCAACCGGAATAATGGTCTTCCGGGAACCGTCATCCCTGTTTAAACATGGGATGGACTCTTTTTAAACAGGGACATTGTCTGTTTAAACGGGGACACCCTCTTTTAAAAGGGTACCCTACCCATGGTCAAGCACTATTTTACCTCATTTAAGCAGGTAGATAGGCGCTTAAAGCAGGTCTATCCCTGTTTTAAACCCTAATTTTGGCCTTTTTGGAGGGTCTGCTTTACTTTCAGACGTATTCATTTCTCGTATTAGTATATGCCGCTTCATAAATACCACAAGCAGGGGGAGCATCCCTACCCGCATATCGGCAACTTTCTGGCTCAAATTCTAAAGCGAAAAGGCTGGGCAAAAACCGACCTTTGTACAGCTATGGGCATTTCCGACACGGGTGTATCAGCGTATTGCCAGCGCCCTTCTATACAGACCGCGATTCTCTGGAATGCAGGACTTGCCCTGAAACACAACATCTTTGCCGATTTGGCGGCTGTTTTTCCGTACCCGCCCGATGCCGTAAACCCGCTTCAAAAGCGCGTGGAAGACCTGGAACGCGAACTGGCCATTTATAAAAGCATTGTCCACAACAAATAGCCCGGAGATTCCACAACCGTTTTTCTGCGTTTGAAGCCTCAACCCATTACCATGCAGCTGTATAATTCGTATACCCGCCAGAAAGAATCCTTTGAATCGATTACCCCCGGTCATGTCGGATTGTATGTCTGCGGCCCTACGGTAAGCGGCGAAAGCCATCTGGGACATGCGCGTCCTTATGTCACCTTCGATGTAGTTAACCGCTGGCTCCGGCATCTGGGCTATCAGGTACGCTACGTGCGCAACATTACCGATGCCGGCCATTTTGAAGAAGAAGGCCGTGATGCCGTAGACAAGGTAGGCGAGAAAGCACGCCTCGAAAAGCTGGAACCGATGGAGCTGGCGCATAAATACACCAGTTTGTTCCGGAACGGGATGCGGCTGTTCAATACGCTGGAGCCGAGCATCGAACCGACCGCTACCGGCCATATCACCGAGCAGATCGCGATGATCGAAAAAATCATTGGAGAAGGCTATGCCTATGAGGTGAACGGTTCGGTGTATTTCGACGTCAAAAAATACGCAGCCGGCTATCCCTACGGCACCCTTTCCGGACGCAAAATCGACGAACTGCTGGAAACGACCCGCGAGCTGGCCGGACAGGATGAAAAGCGCAATACCGTAGACTTTGCCTTGTGGAAAGCGGCACCGCCACAGCATATCCAGCGCTGGCCGTCGCCCTGGGGGTACGGCTTTCCGGGCTGGCATATTGAGTGCTCGGCCATGAGTGCCAAATACCTGGGCGATTCCTTCGATATCCACGGCGGCGGCATGGACCTTCAGTTTCCACACCACGAATCGGAGATTGCCCAGAGCACCATTGCACATGGTCACGCACCGGCGCGCTACTGGATGCACAACAACATGATTACCATCAACGGTAAGAAGATGGGCAAAAGCTACAACAACGTGATTAAGCTCACCGAGTTGTTTTCCGGAGCCCACCCAATGCTGGAGCAAGCCTATCACCCGATGGTGGTGCGCTTCTACATTCTGCAAACCCATTACCGCAGCACCCTCGATTTCTCCAACGAGGCCTTGCAGGCGAGCGAACGCGCCCTGAAGCGGTTGTGGGAAGCCTATGAAACGTTGAAGACCCTTCAGTCGGAAACCGAAAGCGGAACGATGGATGCCGAAGTCGAAGCCCGTTGCGCTGAACTGAGCGACTTCATGAACGACGACTTCAACACGGCAAAGGTGATTGCCACGCTGTTTGATCTGGCACCGGTCATCAACGGCCTCAAAGGCGGACAACTTCCGGAAACAGCCCTTTCCGGAAAAATGCTGGTGCAGCTGCAAAGTACTTTTCAGTTGTTCCTGGAAGACATTCTGGGCCTGCAACCCATTTCCGGAACCGATACTCATGATTCGCTCGATAAAGTACTGAGCATCCTGATCGACATCCGGAAAGAAGCCAAGCTGCGCAAAGACTTCGCGACTTCCGACGCGATCCGGAATCAATTGCAGGCGGCCGGCATCCTGCTCAAAGATGCCAAAGACGGCACCGTAACCTACACTCTCGAAACCAACTGATTTGAAGCATCTCGGTCGCATCTGGAAACACCTCCGGCAGTATACCGGCTCGTTGTTTGGATACCTCATTTTCGTGTTGCTGGGGTCTGCCTTTGGTGCGGCTTCCATCGGGATGCTGGCACCGGTGCTCAACGTGCTGTTCAAAGGAGAAGCGCTGACGGGTCTGAAAGCCGATGCCGGATGGTTTGACCGGCTGATATTTGATTTCAAATCGACGCTGCTGAACAGCGGCAACCCGGTGCAGACGCTGTTAGCGATCTGTGGCACCCTCGTGGTCGCTATCCTGTTCAAAAACCTCTTTTACTACCTCGCCATGGTGATCCTCCTGCCCGTCCGGAACGGTATCATCCGGAAACTGCGCAGCGAGATGTTCAGCAAGGTGCTGTCGATGCCCATCAGTTATTTTACCGAAGCGCGCAAGGGGGATCTGATGAGCCGGATGACCAACGATATCAACGAGATCAAAGATTCCGTGCTGAGTATCATGGAAGTATTTATCCGGGAACCGATCACTATCCTGATTTACCTCAGTTTGATGATTGCCATCTCGCCGCAGTTGTCGCTGTTCCTGCTGTTCTTTTTACCGGTCACCGGACTGATTATCGGCAAGATCGGCTCCTCCCTTCGCCGGGCTGCCCGTGCCATGGCCGAGCAGATGGCCGATATCACCACGGTACTGGACGAAACCCTGGGCGGCATGCGGGTCGTAAAAGCCTTCCGTGCCGAGCGGAGCCAGCAAAAGCGATTTGAGACTTTGAATCAGCTCAATTATGAAGTCCGCAACAGCTCTGCCAAACGGCAGGAGCTGGCCTCGCCTTTAAGTGAGGTCTTGGGGGTACTGATTGTAGCTGCCATTTTGTATGTAGGCGGCCGGCTGGTGCTTTTACGGGAAAGCGCACTCTCTGCCGAGTCGTTTCTGGCCTACATCGCGTTCTTCAGCCAGGTCATCAACCCGGTCAAGAATCTGTCTTCGGCCATCAACCAGGTGCAGAAAGGAACCGCAGCCCTGGGCCGGATCGATGCCATTCTGGAAGCGCCCAATACCATTACCGACAAGCCGGATGCCCAACCGATTACCGGATTTCAGGAGGCGATTGTGTTCCGGAACGTATCCTTTGCCTATGGCGACCGCCCTATTCTGGAAGACATCAACCTGACGATCCGGAAAGGAGAAACGGTGGCGCTGGTAGGTGCCTCTGGGGCCGGAAAAAGTACCTTTTCAGACCTGATTCCGCGTTTTCACGACGTGACGGGTGGCAGCATTACGATTGATGGGCATGACCTGCGCGACCTGCGCATCAGCGATCTGCGGCAGCTGATTGGCACCGTGAATCAGGATCCGATTCTATTCAACGATACTCTGCGGGCCAACATTGCGCTGGGCAACGAAACGGCTACGGATGCCGAAGTACGGGCTGCGGCAGAGATTGCCCATGCCTGGCGTTTTATAGAAGAACGTCCCGAAGGACTGGACACGTTTGCGGGCGACCGGGGCGTTCGGCTATCGGGCGGCGAGCGGCAGCGCGTAACCATTGCCCGTGCGGTGCTCAAAAACCCGCCGATTCTCATTCTCGACGAGGCCACCTCATCGCTGGATACCCAGAGCGAGCGGCTGGTACAGGATGCCATTAATCGCGTGATGCAAGGCCGTACCTGTCTGGTCATTGCCCACCGGCTTTCGACCGTGCGGCATGCGCATCAGATTGTGGTGCTGGAACAAGGCCGGATTGTAGAGCAAGGCACGCACGATCAGCTAATGACTCTGGGCGGAACCTATTACCGGTTGGTCGAGATGCAGGAAGTAAAATAAGCATTCCGGAACGTCCGTCTGCTGGCTACTTTTGCAGGTGTTATGCAGAAAATTCTAGTCACTGGCGGTTGCGGCTATATCGGCGGTCATACGATTGTCGATCTGATCGAAAAAGGTTTTGAGGTGATCTCCGTGGATAACTTTTCGCGGGGTTCCCGACAAATGCTGGCGGGCATGGAGCAATTGCTGGACCGGTCTATTCAGAATTACGAGGTGGATCTGCGGGATGCAGCCGCTACCCGTGCCATATTTGAAGCACATCCGGATGTATCCGGAATCATTCATTTTGCGGCTTTTAAAAGTGTTCCGGAAAGTGTAGCGGAGCCGCTGAAATATTTTGATAACAACATCCGTTCACTGGTCAACGTGTTGCAGTGTGCCGTCGATTTCGGCGTCAAAAGCGTTGTTTTCTCGTCGTCCTGCTCAGTTTATGGCAATGTAACGACCTTACCGGTGGAGGAACGCACTCCATTGAGTGAACCACAAAGCCCGTATGCCCGGACCAAGGTAATGGGCGAGCAGATCTGTGCAGATGTGGCGCGGGCCTATCCAAATCTATCAATCACCTTGTTGCGCTATTTCAATCCGGTAGGTGCGCATCCATCTATCCTGATCGGAGAGTTGCAGGAAAAGCCGGAAAACCTGGTACCGGTCATTACCCAGACAGCAATCGGCAAGCGCGGTCTGATGACCGTTTTTGGCTCTGATTACGACACCCGCGATGGCTCCTGCATCCGAGATTACATTCACGTGATGGATATTGCCGATGCCCATACCAAAGCCTTGCAGAATGCCTTTTCCGGTCAACAGGCGCAGCAACTGGAAGTGTATAATCTCGGCACCGGCAATGGGGTTACCACGCTGGAAGCAATCAAAGCATTTGAAGCCGTCAGCGGGCAATCCCTGAATTACGAGGTCGGCGATCGTCGGGAAGGAGATGTGATCGCCGTCTATGCCAACAACGACCGTGCAAAAGCGGCATTGGGCTGGACGCCCCGCTACACACTGGAAGAGTGTATGGTAACAGCCTGGCAATGGGAGCAAAAAATAGCAGGTGCCTGATTTGAATTCGATTCAACTATAAAAGTGTATGGCCCGGACTCGTCCGGGCCATACACTTTTATACCGTCTGGAGTAAGAGCACTTCCGGAAGAGTTAAGAGTGGTTCAGGTAGCCAGTACCCGCACCATCCGCATCAAATCGTCGTTCATAGAAGCACCTGTTTTCCCGACGGCATCAAACGGCGTAAACTGAATCTGCTGATTCACCAGGCCGACCATTGCCTGTGCTTTTCCGGATAGCAGCGCTTCAACAGCCGCAAACCCCAGATGACTGGCCAGCATCCGGTCGGCCGCTGACGGCCGCCCACCCCGCTGGATATGCCCCAGTACGCAGGTACGGACATCCAAGGCTGGAAACGCCGCTTTAATTTGTGTGGCAATCGTTTCGCTGCCACCGGCATCGTCTCCTTCGGCCACTACCAGGATATGCACGTTTTTGTGGCGGGCCTCATCCGAGTAAATACGTTCCAGCACCGCTTCCACATCGGTTTGCTCTTCCGGAATCAAAATATCTTCTGCGCCGCAGCTGATGCCGCTGTGCAGGGCAATGTAGCCGGCATCGCGGCCCATTACTTCCACTACAAATACGCGGTTGTGCGCCTGTGCCGTATCGCGTAGCCGGTCAATAGCTTCTACGGCCGTGTTTACAGCCGTATCAAACCCGATGGTGGCATCGGTACCAGCCAGGTCTTTATCGATTGTTCCGGGCAACCCGATGGCCGGGATATCGTATTCTTCAAAAAACGCCGTAGCGCCCCGGAACGTACCGTCTCCGCCAATCAGTATCAGTCCGTCGATGCCATGATGCCGGAGATTTTCATACGCCTTCCGGCGGCCTTCGGGCGTTTTGAATGCATCGCTTCGGGCTGTTTTGAGCATCGTACCACCCGTGTTGATAATACCGGCTACATCGGTAGACTTCAACTCATAGATATTGCCTTCGATCATGCCCTGATACCCACGCCGGATACCGGATACCTGGCAACCGTGGTATACCGCCGTTCGCACAACAGCCCGGATCGCGGCGTTCATTCCGGGCGCATCGCCGCCGGAGGTCAGCACACCAATACGCTGGAGAGTGGTTGCCATCTAGTCCTCGAATTTGACGACCGGGAAAAACTGCACCACGCCGCTGTACAGATCATACATCGCAGGCACGATCGCCACTTCTTCTTTATCGACCAGATCGCGGATCACATCGCTTTCATCATACACCCGCCGGGCCCCCATGATGGCATTGCGTTTGGACACATTGCGGGTAAAATCGCCGGTCTCAGCTTCATGTTCATGCGCCCGCTCGTATTCCACCGCCGGATCAATCAGGTGTAGGATCGAACTGAGCTTGCCCAGCTCTACTTTCTTGATGGCACCGGCCACCGCACCGCAATTGGTATGACCCATCACCAGAATCAGTTTGGAACCGGCAGCTGCGGTAGCATATTCCAGCGATCCTACTACGGAATCGGTAATCACATTGCCGGCGATGCGGATCGAAAAAATATCGCCCAGTCCCTGATCAAAAATGAGTTCGGCTGCCGTACGGGAGTCCATGCACGACAGGATGGCTGCAAAAGGCAATTGCTGTTCACGCGTCTGATCGGCCTGTTCGCGCAGGTTGTGTTGCAGCCGTTGGTTGTTGACAAAGCGATAGTTGCCCTCGCGCAACATTTGCAGGGCCACCATAGGCGTCAGATCGGTTGGTCGACGGGTACGGTCAGTAAAAGGCATACGAAAAATAGAGGAAGTTGAAGCCGTTTCGGAACGGGAAAGGAGAAGCAAGTTCCGAAATAGCAACTAATTGCGATTCCGGGCGCTTGGTTTTTCCGGAAAAACACTGTTCCAACAGTCCTTAAAAGCCGATTAAAGCCGGCACCTTCCGGAATCCGAAATCCGTAACCACAGCCGCACTGTAATTTCGCGGCTTCCCTTATGCGTTACTTTATAGTTGGTACTCTTTTGGTTTTGCTGACGGCCGTCGGCGCACAGGCGCAGACCGACTGGCCTTCCCCGGAGATTGAGCGGGTATACCGCGAAGGCCGGGAGGCCCTTTCCAAAGGCAATGCCCGGCTGGCCATGAGTCTGTTCCGGCAGGTGACCGATCTGGCACCGGAGGTTCCGGAAGCACGGCGCGATCTGGCTCAGGCCATGGTGGTTGCCGGCGATCCGGAAGGCGCCCTGCAGGAACTGGAGCCGCTATTTAAAAGTCGCGCAGCCGATGCGTCGGTGTATCGGGTAGGCATCCAGGCCTATGCTGCCCAGAAAAAGCCGGAGGCCGCTCAGAAGCTACTTCGCGAAGGGTTGCGTCGCAATCCGGAGTCGGGTGCCCTGTACCAGGAACTGGGTGCGCTGGAAGAAACCGCCAACCGGACGGAAGAGGCGCTGGCTGCCTATCTGGACGGTATTGAGCGGGAACCCAATTTCTATCTCAACTATTTTAAGGCGGCCAATATCTATGTGTTTTCCAGGAAACTGGTCTGGGCCATTTTATACGCTGAAACGTTTTTGCTGTATGAGCACCAGACGCCGCGCGCGGCAGATGCCCGTAACCTGCTACTGGCGGCCTACAAGCGGTTTTTCTTTCCAACAGCGGCCGATGAACGGGCTAATCCCGGAAGCACCCGGACCCAGTCCGGCACCGCCGGTACGTTTGAAGACGCTGTGGTGCAGACGCTACGCCGGCAGGCACCGGTCATTTCCGACGGCGTGACCACCGAAAACCTGACGATGGTCCGCACCCGCTTTCTGGCCGACTGGATGGTCCAGTATGCATCCACATATCCGTATGGATTATTTCGCTACCAGGATTCGATGGTTCGGGAAGGCATTTTCGAAGCGTATAATCAGCAGCTGTTAGGCCGAGCTGAAAAAGGCGGTGGATTTGAGGCATGGAATCAGATGAGCCCAAAGGCCATTCCGGAATTTGCGGCATGGGCAGCACAGCATCGGTTCCGCGTAGCGCCGGGCCAGTTTTATAATGACAAGAAAACGCGGTCGATCACGTTCAAGCGAGGCGAATAACATTTGCGTGTGTTCGTAAAAACCCGTTGTAATCCATGACGCTTCAAACGAAAAGATCCTTTCGATGGGATTGGCGGTGGTGCTGATCGGTATGGTGCTTTTTGGCGGGCATTACTGGGGCTATGGGGCCGATCAAGATGCTGCGTTCCGGTTTACGGTGCGTTGGCTGATGATTCTGGTATTTTCTGAAGTGCTGGGAGGATGGCTCGTCCGACGGCTACCACCCAGAAAACACTCCTAAAACGTTAATTCCCGGCTGGGATACAAACTGCTTTTTGCGAATGAATTACTTTCGCGAGGACCGGGAGGTATTCATTCCCGGCTGTTTCAATGCGTTTTTTGTTTTTAGTAATGATGCTGGGCAGTACCCTGTTGGGTACTGCGCAAAATAAAGTAGCCGCCGACAAGATTATTGCTGCGGTTGGGAAAAGCCGGATTATCCTGTCGTCTGAGCTGGAAACCGAAGTGATGCGCCAGAAGCAGGAGCATCCGGAATTTACGGATTCCATGCGCTGTGCGCTCTTGCAACAGATGATGATGCGCAAACTGCTGATTGAGCAGGCCGAGCGCGATTCCGTTATGGTCAGTCCGGAAGAAGTAGATGCCAATCTTGAAAACCGGATGCGGTATTACCTGCGGTTATACGGTTCCAAAGAGCGTTTGGAGCAGGATGCCGGTAAGACGATTTATCAGATCAAGGAAGATTTCCGGGAGCCGATTGCCGAGCAGATGATTGCTGAGAAAATGCAGGGCAGCCTGATGAACAATGTCAAAGTGACCCCTGCGGAAGTGCGGTCCTTTTATGACAAGCAACCCAAAGACTCGCTTCCATACTTTCCGGCTACCGTTGAGATGGGCCAGATTGTGATCGACCCGGCGGTGAGTCCGGAACTGGATGCTTACGCCCGTCAGAAGCTGGAAGACATCCGGAACCAGATTGTGAAAGACGGCAAAAGCTTTGAAACCATGGCCGGTCTGTACAGCGACGACAATAGTGGCCGCGACAATGGGGGCGATCTGGGAGGCAGTTCGCGCCGGGCTGATTTTGTACCGGAGTTCGCGGCAGCCGCCTTTCGGTTGCAGAATGGCGAGATTTCTCCGATAGTAAAAACGCGGTTCGGATATCACATCATTCAGATGGTGAGCCGGCAGGGCGAAGAAGCACACCTGCGGCATATCCTGATCCGCCCGGAGCGCAGCAGTGCCGATTATAAAACCGCTCTCAACAAATTGGACAGTGTACGGGCCTTACTGATTGCCGGAACCATCAAATTTCCGGAAGCCGTTGCCAAGTACAGCACCGATGAAAGTGCCAAGATGAGCGGTGGCATGGTGCAGGATGCTTCTACCGGTGCCACCCGGCTGGAAGTGGATAAGCTGGAACCGGCCATGGCGTTGATGATCGACAGCCTGACTCCGGGTATGTATTCACAGCCGCAAATCTTTACGAAAGAATCCGGTGACCGGTCGACCCGCATTGTATTTATGCGCAGTCGCACCGAGCCGCACAAAGCCAACCTGGTAGACGATTATGCACAGATTCAGGGAGTAGCGCTGATGCAGAAAAAGCAGGAAGAAATGGAAACTTGGTTTCAGAAGAAGTTGCCTTCGTATTACATCCGTATCGCACCGGAGTTCCGGTCTTGTCCGGGAATGGCCGCCTGGGGCCAGAAAAGTCCACAATAAGGTCTCTACAGGGCTTCCAATCCAGCACCATCAAATACTAAAGAAGCGTTGCCTCGTACCGGCAACGCTTCTTTAGTATCCGGAAGCATTGGATTCCGGAACAACAGCGTTCCAAAGCCGTCTCTGAGAAGCAGCGGCCTGCTCTACGGGGAGTTCCTGTACTTTCGTCCCGCTTTTAACGCGTGGGTATGGCAGCTCCTTTTATCTCTATTTGCATTCCGGCCAGAAATCGCAGTCCCATCATGAGGCGGCTGCTGGATAGTATTGCCCTTCAGCGTTACACCGATTTTGAAGTCGTTGTGACCGACAACAGCGACGACAATCAGATTGCCGATCTGGTGGCGGAGTATCCTTCGCTCCAGATCCGGTACTCGCTCAACAATCCGAAGACCGAAATGGGCGAAAACTGGAACCGGTGTATGCAACAGGCGACGGGTCAATGGATCAAACTGATTCATGATGATGACTGGTTTACGACACCGGACAGCTTGGGAGCCTTTGCTCAAACCGCCACTGCAACCAAAGCCGGCTTTCTTTTTTCAGATTATTACAATGTGGATGAGGACAGCAGCGCCCGGACCCGTGTGGGAATTTCTACGTTCCGGAAATGGCTTTTAAGACGTACGCCGTTTAGCTTATTGTCCGAAAATGTGATTGGGCCTCCCAGCATTACGCTGATCCGGAAAGACGTGCTGTTTCCGTTCCGGAACCATATGAAGTGGATTGTAGACATTGATTGGTACTTAAAACTACTGCACAGCGGCGCTGCTTTTGAAGTCATCCACGAGCCTCTGGTCTGCATCGGTATTCATCCAGAACAGGCCACCAAAAGCTATTTCCGAAACCCGGACGTAGAGATTCCGGAATGCCTGGATCTGCTGTCAGGTTGGCCACGCTTTTACCGGAGCCTCTTTGCGTATGATTACTGCTGGCGGCTCCTGCGGAACGTAAACATCCGGTCGGAAGCAGCGTTCAAAGCCTATGCAGCCGGGAAACCGGTTCCGGACGCCATCAGCGATATGATCCGGTTCCGGAAATCGGTTTCAGATACCCTTCTGCAACAGAAAATGACATCTAAGCTCTTGATGTTCATGCAATGGCTGCGTTTTAACCTGGGTCACTAACTGTGTGTTAAGGTTTATTGAATCGTGAATGCTGAGGCAGTTCATCAGGACCGAAGGCATCATTTTATACACCTGCTGGGCACTAAAACCCTTTTATGCCTACACTGGAAAACAAAAAAGTAGCCGTACTGGCCACCGATGGTTTTGAACAATCTGAACTGGAGCAACCGGTCGCTGCGCTCAAAGAAGCCGGAGCTACCGTAGAAATCGTATCGCTTAAAAGCGGTTCGATCAAAGGATGGGACGAAAAAAACTGGGGCCGCGAAGTCGCCGTAGATAAAACACTGGATGAGGTCACAGCCGACGATTATGACGCACTGGTTTTGCCCGGTGGTTTGATGAATCCCGACACATTGCGCACCCAGCCTAAAGCCGTTGCGTTTGCCAAAGCATTTATGGATGCCCGGAAGCCGGTATCGGCGATTTGCCACGGTCCGTGGTTGCTGGCCGAAGCAGGCGTCGTTGCAGGTCGCAAAATGACGTCTTATAAATCCATTCAGACCGATCTGAAAAATGCCGGTGCGGAGTGGAGCGATGCAGAAGTGGTTACAGACAAAGGGTTGGTGACCAGCCGCGATCCGAAGGATCTGCCTGCATTCTGCAAAAAAATGATTGAAGAAATCGGGGAAGGCCGGCACGACCGCTAAGCTCTACCCTGTTTTTTCCGGAACGTCTGCTTCACCTCTTTGAAGCAGACGTTTTTTTGTGCCGCTTCCGGCACCAGCTATCCCCAGACTTCCAAAAAAGAGCGGTGTCAATCCGGGGATTCCGACCGTCCTTTGCAACCACTTTATCAATTTTTGGTGCGAAATTTTATGAACGTTGGAATCATTGGTTCGGGCGCAATGGGCGCCGGTATTGCTCAGGTAGCCGCAATGGCCGGCCATTCGGTCCATATTTATGACACAGCAGCACCTGCGCTTCAAAGAGCGCAGTCAGGCTTGCAGACGACCCTTCAGAAATTGGAGGAGAAAGGCAAGCTTCCGGATGCAGCAACAGTGATGAACCGGTTTCAGTTTACCGGCACACTGGCCGATCTCGCGCCCTGCCATTTGGTTATTGAAGCCATTGTTGAAAATCTGGACATTAAAAAGAAGGTTTTTGCAGAACTGGAGGCCGTGGTTTCTGCCGGTTGCATTCTGGCCACCAATACCTCTTCCCTGTCGGTAACAGCGATTGCCGCTGCCTGTCGTCAGCCGGAGCGGGTGCTGGGATTGCATTTTTTCAATCCGGCGCCGCTGATGGCCTTGGTAGAAGTGGTACCGGCCCTGCAAACCCGTGAAGGGTTGGTTCCGGAACTAATGGCGTTGATGCAGCAATGGGGCAAGATGCCTGTACAAACCAAAGACACACCGGGTTTTATCGTCAACCGGCTGGCGCGCCCGTTTTACGGGGAAGCCATCCGCATTTATGAGGAAGGCATTGCTTCGCCGGCTACTCTTGACTGGGCCATGACTACGCTGGGCGGCTTCCGGATGGGACCCTTTACCCTGATGGATTACATTGGTCACGACGTCAATTATGTGGTGACGGAAACCGTGTGGACCTCGTTCTTTTATGACCCGCGCTACAAACCTTCGTTTTCGCAGAAACGACTGCTCGAAGCGGGCTGGCTGGGCCGCAAAACCGGCCGCGGATTTTATGAGTACGCTGAAGGAACCGTGCTTCCGGAGCCGGTGATGGATGAAGCTTTGGGGCGGCATCTGGTAGACCGGATCGGAGCCATGCTGATGAACGAAGCCATTGAGGCCCTGCATCTGGGCGTGGCTTCGGCTGCGGATCTGGAAATGGCCATGACCAAAGGCGTCAACTATCCCAAAGGGCTGCTGCAATGGGCCGATGATGCCGGTGCAGCCCGTGTTTTGGCCGTGCTGGATGCGTTGTATGAAGAATATGGGGAAGACCGGTACCGCGCATCGGTTTTGCTGCGCCAGAAAGCCCGCAATGACGAGCGGTTCCTGAGCTAAGAAAGCTGAGGTTTTCCGGAAGGGTATCGTCTTGGAAACGGTTTCAGGCGGCCACTACAGCTTGCAATCTTCTTTAAAAGAACCGTTCAACGGGATCTTTTTCCGAAATTTGTTTCATCACTCTTCAAGGAGTAGTGGTGTCGCCTGACGTATGTTCCTGAAAAAGATTCTCCTGTATGGTCTGCTGTTGCTGTGCTGTTTCCTGGCAGGCAACCAAGCCATTGCCTCTCACATTATTGGTGGCGAGGTGCGCTATGAACACATCAGCGGCACTACGTACCGGGTGGTGTTGAATCTGTATGGCGACTGCAATCTCGACCCTAACAGTGCGTACTCGCGCCTGCCCACAATGATTCCCGTGATCACTATATTCCGGGATTCTGTTCTTCCGTATCGGGCTATTCAACTCGGCCGTACGTCGATGCCCCCGCAGGATGCTTCCCCCAGCTGTCCCAGTTATCAGACCCAAACCACCTGCAACTCAACCAGCAGCACCGTGCCGGGAATCAAGCGTTATGAATATGCGGCCACTATCACGCTTCCACAGGATACAACTTCATCCTGCTGGCGGTTTGTTTTTGACGGCAGCGAAAGCACCAACAGTGCCGGTCGAACCACGTCTATTAAAAATATCGACCAGAACAATGCGGTTACGCTCATTTACATCTACAGCACCCTGAACAACCGTTCCGGAATTGTCAATACCTCGCCGGATTTCAGTGTGCTGGCGACGCCTTATTTCTGCAACGCTCCTAATCAGCAGTTCAACCCGGGCGCGACCGATGTCAATGGCGATGTACTGACAAACAGGCTAACTGTTGCCCGGGGCACCGGTAATGCACCGGTAGGCTATGTCAACGGGTATCCGGCGCCCTATTACCTGGCCACGACCGGTACACCCGTATTCAATCCACAAACCGGACAGCTGACGTTTTCACCCAGCCAGACGCAGTACAGTACTGTGGTGTACCAGATTGATGAGTACCGGAGAGGCATCCGGGTGGGCAGTATTATGCGCGAGATGAATTTTGTGGTCATCCCCTGCACCAATTCCGCGCCGTCTGCCAACCCAACCGGCATGACCAACGCGGTTCTGCTCAACAACACAACGATTTCGGTATGCCGGGGACAAACGGCTTCCTTTAGCCTGAACCCGACCGATCCACAAAACGATACTATTGACATAACCGCTTCCGGCATTCCGGCAACGGCCAGTTTTGTTATTTCCGGAAACGGAACGCCTGCGCCAACCTCTACATTTAGCTGGAATACGGCCAACGTACCACCGGCTACGTATAATTTCTTTGTTTCTTATGCCGACCGGTCCTGCCCGATTTCCAGCCGGCAGGTGATTGGATACAGCGTGGTAGTAGCCGATCCCGTCCGGATTTTGTATACTGCCGTGAGGGCAGCCACCTGTTCTACCCAAAACGTGTTCCGGATCGATGTCCCTTCCGGAACCTCGCAGAACATCACAATCCTTCAGAACGGCGTTGTAATACGATCGTACGCCAATCTTACCAGTGCAGTTACGGATTCCCTTCCTGCCGGCAGGTACGTTATTCGGGCGGCAAGCGGCGCCAGTTGTACTGGCGATACCACTATTGTACTTGCAGCGCCTGAAGGGTATACCATCCAGGCCGGTCCGGATCAGAGCATCTGCCAGGGAGATTCCGTGCAGTTGATGGCGACCAGTACCACCGATAACTGGCAATGGTCGCCCGCTACCGGATTGAGTTGCACGAGTTGTATAGATCCTATTGCCACCCCGCAATCCAGCCAGCGGTATGTGGTCCGTACGGTCTTTCCGGATGGGTGCCGGGCTGAAGACAGTGTTCTGGTTCAAGTTATTGGCCCGGTTGCGACCCGGATCAGTGCCGATACCACTATTTGTGCCGGCGATACGGTTCAGTTATTCGCCTCCGGCGGAGCACAATATCAATGGACGCCGGCTGGTAGTCTCCTGAACCCGACAACCCAGAATCCCCGCGCATTCCCCGGCGTTTCGACCCGTTATACGGTTGTCATCCGGGAAAACAAATGCTTTAGTGATACGCTCTCGCAACTGGTTACAGTCGTTCCGCGGGCAACCGTTCAGATCGACGAGGACTTCAGCGCCATGTCGGGAACCAGTGTTACCCTTCGGGCGGTCGTCACCAATGCCAATGCTATTTTATGGTCGCCGGCTACCGGGCTCAGTTGTACCGACTGCCCCAATCCGACCGCCCAGCTGACGACGAGCATTGTATACATCGCAACTGCTCAAAACAGTTATGGCTGTTCCGGAAAAGATTCGGTGCGGATCACGGCCACCTGCGATGGCAGCGCCTATTATGTCGCCAATACATTTACGCCCAATGGCGACGGGCAGGATGACTGGTTTTACCCACAGGGCAAAGCTGTCAATCCTATCAGCCGCATGGATATCTACAACCGCTGGGGACAGAAGGTCTTCGAAGGACGGAATCTGACGCCCAATGATCCGTATGCAGGTTGGAATGGCCGTTATCAGGGAAAAGCGCTGGGCGCCGGGGTGTTTCTGTATGTAATGGAAACGTTCTGTGCAGACGGCACGCCGGTATATCTGAAGGGTGATATCAACCTGGTCCGTTAGCTTCGGAAGGCTACGGGCAGCTTTTCAGGGCCTGCCGGTAAGCGGCTGTATCCTGCTGTTCCATAAATGCCGCAATGGTCGGATACTGCTGCATGGTTTTCTCCAGTGCACAGTTGCAGTACGTTTCCGGATCCAGATGCACCTGACCGTCACCCGTCAGGCAGGATTCTTTAAACTGCTGCCGATAGTCTTCAGTCCAGCCTTCCTGCCAGGAATCGCAGGAAGTCAGGAGCACCAGCAGTCCGCCTGCCAACAGTCCTACACGTTTTAATGAATGCATAATTATGGGGGTTCCGGAACGCTTAAAGGCTTTTGAAGGTCGGATTTTACTCCAGCAAGGTAGCCGTGATTTGGTTGCTTTTTACCTGGAAGCGTACAATGGTTGGCGGAGTTCCGGAAGGTCCGGTTACCCAACGGGCTTCATACGTGCCGGGTTGCAGGCGTATTTTCTGTGTGCCCAGATCACCGGTGATGTTGAGTTGCAGGAATGATGCAAACCCGTCGCCCAGAGGTTGGTACAAAACCACTTTACCGGATACAGGAGCGGTATTGGTAAACTGCACCCAGCCCGGCTCGGCAATCTGAATCTCCGTAGCCCCCCCAAAATCAATATCCAGATTCCGGCGGGTGACCGGCAGGGTGTTGATTTCCAGATAATAATTACCCGGTTCATACGGCAGCTCTTCCGTTGCTTTCTGTTTTACGATCGTGTTGTCATCGGCAAACCGGCGTACGACCGAGGCTTCAAATTCCGATACAGGACGACCTGGATTTTCAGAATACGAAAACCGCAGCGAACCATTGGTCACCACCATGATCAGGTTCATTTTCTGCGTCGGCTCGATGGTGATATTCCGGGCCATGACATTGCTCCGGCCGGTTACCACGACATCATAATTGCCGGCAGGAACGGGTTGCAGATCCGGCTGTCCATTGGCGTCTACCGTCCGGAAAAAGCGTTTTACAATCCGGCCGGTTTTGGGTTCGCGCAACTCCAGCTGCGGACTCGATTTGTAGAATTTACCTTTACCATCGCTGAAAAAAACCTGTAAGCCGGACTCGGCTGCCGCTTCCGTACGGGCAGTGTACTCAACAGGGGTAGGCTTGGTTGGTTTTGGTGCAGGTGGGGCCGGTTTGGTGGGTGTTGGGCGTACTGGCTGGGGAGCCGGGGTAGCCGCTACGACGGGCTTGGGATCTTCAATTGCCTTTGGCAAGGCCACCGCCGGAACCGGTCGGGTGCGGGCCGCCAGTACCGGTGTTGTCATTTCATACACCGGCCGGCGGCGAACGACAAATGATAACAACGCAATGGTTTCCGGTTCCCGTTCCAGGGCCGGTCGCTGTACATCCGGAATGCGCAGGGGCTGCGGCAGGTTAGGCCGGGCCGGATTGGCCGGAGCCGGTACATACCGGTCGAGGAAGGCCAGGAGCGGGATGGTTACGTTAGGTTCAGGAACAGGTTTCAGCACCGGAACCACCGGCGGCGGGACCGTCACCACAACAGGGAGTTCCTGACGGGCCGGAAGCGGAACCGGTGGGATACTTCTATGGGAGGGAATCGCGATCGCAGGGATGGTCACGGGGAAACGAAGCGGAGCATTTTTAACCGACAGCTGCGCCATACTCCGGGGCGCGATTGCCGAAGGCTTCGGAACCGGGGTTACGACTGCAGGCGTTTCAACCGGCTTTGGACGCGGCGCTTCCACGGGCGTTTCGGCCAGCTTCCGGAAAATCGGGCGATACGCGTCCAGAATTGTTTGAATGGTCGGCTTCATCTGATCCGGACGGGATACCGTCAGATAGGTTCCGAGACAGGCATACTGTCCTGCCAGCGGGGCGTAGTCGACCATACTGATGATGTATGGCTTAAAGAAGATCGACCGTTGCTCCAACAGCCTGGCAACCGCACAAAGATCACCGCCGCAACTTTCGCCGCCGTCGGTGATCAGGATAATACTATAGCTGTAATGTTCTTCATCAATCAGATCTTCTTCGGCCGCCTGTTGCAGGCTGTATGCAATTGGCGATACGCCCAGCGGGTGCAGGCTGGCCATCCGAAGGCTCATCTGGTCACGGTTGTTTTTGGAAAACATCACTTCCCGCCGGGTGTCGTAGCAATTGCTGTCTGAAACCACCGATTGGTGGCCATACACGCGCAATGCAAACGCTACATCCGGATTCAGGCGGTACATGGAATCCATCAGATTGTCGATCAGGCGGGCCGTTGTCTGAAACCGGTTTTCGGTGCCCTTCCAGGGTTGCAGCATCGATGACGAACCGTCTACGAGCAACAGAATACGGGGTTCTTTAAAAGCAGACCGTTGCTGCCCGCTCGCCCACAGAGGTGCAGCAAGGAGTAAAGAAGCCAGAAAACGGCGCGGGTTCGACATAGAAAAATCCAAAAACGCAGCCGAAAACAAAAGCAGGCCGCCCAAAGCGGTTGCAAGCTACCGAAAACCGCTTGCTTCCTTTTCCGGAATCCGTTGAATGGAGAATAAGAAAACGTGAAAACTGCCTTTAGGTTGATCGTTTCCGGACTTCTTCCCCACAGCAATGGGAGGTTGAGCCTTATCTTTAAGATCAATGGATTCCCAAACCCTTACGACCGAGACTGTACTGAACTGGCTCGGACAAGTGTCTGATCCGGAAGTGCCGGTATTGAGTATTCTCGACCTGGGTATTGTCCGGGACGTTCGTATTCCGGAGCCCGGAACCGTTGCTGTTACGATCACCCCTACCTACAGTGGTTGTCCGGCGATGGATGTCATTTCGATGCAAATCCGGATGGTTCTGGCAGCGCACGGGGTTCAAAAAGTACAGATTGGTCAGCAACTTTCGCCGGCCTGGACAACCGACTGGATGAGCGAGACCGGTCGACAGAAGCTGAAAGCCTATGGCATTGCGCCACCGCAATACGACGCCAACCGGAAACGGGCACTTTTTGAAGAAGATACCGTGCCATGTCCCCACTGCAACTCCGCTGATACGAAGTTGATTTCCGGATTCGGATCGACCTCCTGCAAGTCACAATACCAATGCAACCACTGCCACGAGCCGTTTGAGCATTTTAAGTGCCATTAAAAAAGCCAACTGATTACAGTCGGCTTTTTTAATAGGGTTCTCAGAGGAGTTTCTTATTTCCGGAACACTTTAATCCGGGCGGTTCCGGAAGCGGTTTCCAACTGTACAAAATACAAGCCGGCCGGCAATCCGGTCCAGTCGATCGTAGTAGTATTGGCACCTGCGTAAAGCGTCCAGTCCTGTTGGCGCAGCCTGCGACCGGTAATATCCGTTAGTTGCAGGTGAGCGATTTCAGTCCGGGAACCGCTGTATTCCAGCGTCGATTGACCCGTTGCCGGATTGGGATACAGCAGGACATCAAGGTGCGCCGGGTTTTGCGTGATTTCAGCGATTCCCAGCGTAGCCAATGTCTTTTGCAATGCCGCATAGGCATTGATCTTTCCGGCACCCCAGATGGGCGATCCACCTGTAGGAATGGTTCCGGTACCCGCATCGGTAATCGCAGTTTGCTGAATGATTTCTTTTATACGTGAAGGCGTCAGCGAGGAATCTGCCTCCAGCATCATAGCCACAATACCAGCGACTGCGGGCGACGACATCGAGGTTCCACTCAGCGCGCCGTACCGGTAGGTTTGTCCGTTAGGAGCTGTCCATTCGGTAACGACACTGCCACGGCCGGTGCGTCCCAGGTCATAACTCGTATCCAGTCCGCTCAGAGGCGCTGATACCACCATGCCGGGACCGGCAATATCGGGTTTAATGCGGCCATCCGCAGTAGGGCCTTTACTGGAAAACGGAGCAATCTGTCCGGGCGCTACGGTAGAATACGACGTGGTCGTGCCGGCCACCGTGGTATAGCTGTTTTTAGAAACAAATGCTGCTACGGCGAGGGCGCTACGGGTGGTCACCATATCGCTTACCGTAAGGTCGGTATTGCCGCCGACAGCACCACCGATGCCACCGTTGAAGCTGCCGTAGTATCCGGAAGACTGATACACATAGCCGGCCCAGGCATTGACCGTACCCGTGCTGCCTTTAATCGAAATCAGCAACCGCTTATTGGTGCCCGATTGCAAATCCAGCAGGATGCGTGGTTTGTTATTGAACGTCGCAACCGAAGCCGAAATATAACCGCCGAGCGTATCAGTGGCTGAAGAAGATCCACGCATGGAAACGGCCTGGGTGCCACTGCCCACCGGAATCCAGGCAGTGCTGTCTACACGGGTCAGGCCGCTGTAAAGCGAAAGCTGTACCTGAACATTCTGACCGCTTTCGCCCCAGATGTCAATCCAGCTTTTAGCACCTACCGGAGTGCTGGGGAAGTTGAAGTACGTTTTTATGACCGTATCGGTAGCCGTCATCGTCTTTTGCAGATGAATGGCATTATCACCATTGTTGCCACCACTCAACACAAAGATTTTACCTGCTCCGGTAAGATTGTCGCAGGCTTGGCTGAACAGGGACCCACCATCGTGGGGGCCTACCGGGCAGCCCCAGCTCAGATTTACTACAGCCGGCTTCCGGACTGCACCGGCGTAGGTGTACACGTAATTCATCCCATCAATAATATCACTCATACCCGTACTGGTCCAGGCGTTCTGGGCCGGGGTAATTCCGACCAGTACCACATCAGAGTTGTAGGCCATGCCGCGGTAACGCCGGTTGGTGGGATCGCCCGCACCGGCACCGGAGCCAGCGGCGATGCCGGCTACGTGCATCCCGTGCGTAGCGGTTATGTTGTCACTGCCCGCCGTTTTGATCAGAGCTGTATCTGTGTATTCCCGACCATACGAAAATCCGGCAGGAGGCGTTCCGGAAGAAGCTTTTTGTTCCCAGACACGGCGGACCCGGTAGCGATTGTAGGTCGTATCGTAGAAAGCCGGATGGTTGTATTCAAAGCCTACATCCAGTACCCCCATGACCACGCCGGTTCCGGAATAGCCTTTAGGCAGACTGTAGCCTCTGTGAACGCTGTCGACACGCGTCACTTTGCGGGCCGAATCCATGGTAGGCGCCAGCGGTGCATCCAGTTCAATATAGCGGACGCCCGGCAGGTTCCGGCACAGCTGCGGGAAGGTGGCCTGTGGGAATTCGACCGTCCAGATAGCGCCTGCCTGTGTGTGGACCCGGATGCCTTTTTGCTGAAGCGTGGTGGCCTTCACCGTACCGTCGGTGAGAATCATAGCCGGCAGGTAGAACGTTCCGGAAGCATCCTGGCGATAGACGTACCCTTCCAGGCGCCCGGACTGGCCTTCTGCTTTCCGGAGATAAATTTCGCCTTGTGGGGACAGTTGCTGGGCCTGCGTGGTGACTCCGGCCGCAAGCAATAAAAGGGTAAACTGTTTTTTCATGATTGCAGATGGAAAGATACGACGAATGTGTTGCGGGACTGCTTCCAGCGAGGCCGAACCGCCATCTTCCCGGGAAAGGTTTCCGGCCTGCTGGCTACGGCTTACTTTTGCGCCCATGGAAGCCACCGCCGCCGCACCGTACCAGACTTTTGACGCCACCGCAGACTATGCCATTAAGCTGGGCCTGCGCGAGGACGAATACGAGCATATCAAATCCATTCTCGGACGCACGCCCAACTTCAACGAAGTGGCGATGTACTCGGTGATGTGGAGTGAACACTGTTCCTATAAAAACTCCATTACCTGGCTTAAGACCCTGCCCCGTGACGGCGAACGGCTGCTGGTAAAGGCCGGTGAAGAGAATGCCGGACTGGTGGATATCGGAGACGGGCTGGGCTGCGTATTCAAAATTGAAAGTCACAACCACCCGTCCGCGATTGAACCGTTTCAGGGTGCTGCCACGGGTGTTGGTGGCATTCACCGCGATATTTTTACGATGGGTGCCCGGCCGATTGCAGCCCTCAACTCGCTGCGCTTCGGTAAGGTCGACAATCCAAAAACCCGTTGGCTGGTGAAAGGGGTCGTTAAAGGCATCAGCCATTACGGCAACTGCTTTGGCGTTCCGACGGTAGCTGGCGAAGCGTATTTTGAAAGCTGTTATCAAACCAACCCGCTGGTCAACGCAATGAGTGTGGGCGTTGTCAAAGCCGGCGACACCGTGAGTGCCACCAGCTATGGCGAAGGCAATCCGGTATTTATTGTAGGCGCCGCTACCGGCAAAGACGGCATTGGCGGGGCTTCATTCGCCTCGGCCGACATTACCGAAAACTCTGCCGAGCAACTCCCGGCCGTACAGGTAGGCGATCCGTTTGAAGAAAAGAAACTGCTGGAAGCCTGCCTGGAAGTGATCCAGACGAGGACCATCATTGGGATGCAGGATATGGGTGCAGCAGGCATTGCCTGTTCCACCTCCGAAATGAGTGCCAAAGGTGAGCATGGCATGATCATCCACCTGGATCGCGTACCGACCCGCCAGGCCGACATGAAGCCGTGGGAGATGCTGCTTTCCGAAAGCCAGGAGCGCATGCTGATCGTGGTGAAGAAAGGTGACGAGGCAACCATTCAGCGCATCTTCGACAAGTGGGATATCCACTGTGTGCAGATCGGTGAAGTCACCAAAGACCCGAACCTGAAATATTACATGAACGGTACGCTGGTTGCCGATGTGCCCGCCGAAAGCCTGGTGCTGGGCGGTGGCGCTCCGGTTTATACACGGGAGTATACCGAACCCAAATATCTGGCTGAAGTAGCTGCCTTTGATCCGGAACAGATTGCGGTGCCGGCCGATCTGAAAGCCACGGCCTACGAACTGGTGCAACTGCCCAACATCGCCTCCAAGCGCTGGATCTGGGAACAGTATGACAGCATGGTCGGCACCGGCAATACCAACACCAATGCGCCTTCGGATGCCGCTGTGGTGCGGATCCATGGTGCGAAAAAAGGCTTGGCGATGTCGGTGGATTGCAACGGGCGGTATGTAGAGGCTGATCCGTTTACCGGTGCAGCCATGGCGGTAGCCGAATCCGCACGGAACATTTCCTGCTCCGGCGGCCTGCCGGTTGGGGTGACCAACTGTCTCAACTTTGGCAACCCCTACAATCCGGAAGTGTACTGGCAGTTCGTACACGCCATTAAAGGCATGGGTGCCGCCTGTGAAGCCTTCCAGACGCCGGTTACAGGTGGGAACGTAAGCTTCTACAACCAAAGTGAAGACGGCCCGGTATTCCCGACACCGACCATTGGTATGGTGGGCATCCTGGACGATATGGCGGATAAAATGACGCTTCAGTTCCGGAATGCAGGGGATACGATTTATCTGTTGGGCCGCCATGCAGATGAGATGGGCTCTTCGGAGTATCTGCATCACCTGCGGGGCGTCCGCTACAGTCCGGCACCCCGCTTCGATCTGAACGAAGAAGTGCTGTTGCAGGCCACGGTTCGCCGCCTGATTGCAGAGAAGCTTATCCAGAGCGCCCACGATTGTTCGGAAGGCGGGCTGTTTGTAACCCTGCTGGAAAGCGCGATGGCCGGCAACATCGGTTTTGATGTACACCTGCCACAGGAGTTCCGGAAAGATGTGGTGCTGTTTGGTGAAAGCGCCGGACGGATTGTGGTAAGCGTCAACACAGCGCTGGCACCGATGTTTGAAGCCGAACTGGGTGAGCAACCGTTTGTGAAACTGGGCTGTACCAAAGCCGGCGGCGAACTCTGTATCGACGGTCGTGGCTGGGGGTATCTTCCGGAATGGCAAAAAGCGTATGACGAAGCACTGGAAAAGCTGCTTCAGGGCTAGCTCTAGTAGTTATTTGCCAATCGCTCCTTACTTTTAAATCACCGCCTTTCCGGTCGGTGATTTTTTTATGCCCGTCACCAACCAGTGCCTTGTAAAGGCAGATCCTAAAGCGGTTTACATCACTGTGCTTTCCGGAATGACGACGGCTGCGAAGTATGGCTTTGGAGCATTCAGTCTGATTGTAACTATTCTGAGACTAGTGCTGATTCAATCGCTCCTTTCAGACAGTGTCCGGTTCTTCATTCCAGCGCTACTGGTGTTCGGATTTTTTATAGGACTGCCCTGGCTGCTATGGAGCTGGAATGCCTTCGGGAAAGAGCAGATCAGTATCAGCACCAGGTTTATCGTCAGTCAAAAGGATTACGGCTTTTTCCGGACTGCACCCAAAGCCCATCCTATTCGGAAGGGTGAGTTAAGCCAAGAGACGACAGTGGCCAGAAGCATCTATGGAGTGGAATTTCTGAATGTAGCCTGGTACACCAGCCATGCCATTACGGATGTTCCTGTTTTGGTATACGCGCAGACCTTAGCCATTGCAGCAGCGGATGCAGACCGGATCCGGACGCAGGTAGAGGCATTATTTAGTACGGCGCAGAATCTCCCCATTACGTTCTCAGCGAATTAAGAGAAAATGCGGCTTATATTGGGGGTGATTCCGGAATCTTAGTTTTCATTCATGCCTTACCGCAACCAGATTGAGTCTGACGGCCAAACCGTCTATATCTCCGGAAGCCATTCGGGTGGATGGATGGGAATTCTGGGAAGCATTTTCTTATTGCTGCTGGCAACAGGATTGTTTGGATGGGTATTGCTGGAACTCACACAGGAGCGGGGCGGGCTTATCATTGGTTTTCTACTCATCCGCTTTGCAGCGTATCCGGTTCTGCGCCGGATGATCCGCACGATTGTTGTAGAGGATATCGAACTCGGCACGCAGCAGCTGACCGCCCGACTCACCTATGGTTTTATCCGCGGCCGGAAACATATCCTGCCGTATCACAAAGGCCAGTTGGCAACCGGTGCAGAACCTGTCAATAAAGAAGGCTCGCTGTTTCAGGTAGCCTGGTTTACCGATGCATCCGACGACAGCCAGGAGCCCCGGATGCTCCACCAGCATTTCTTTCCGATGACCAGTACCGATTATGAAACCATTAAAACCTATGTGCAGGAACTGTTTGATCTGGAAGCCAGCAACGATTATGAGCTGCTGTTTTCAGCCAACTAACCTTTCCGGTAGCTAGCACCTTATTCCTTTGCGCATTCTTCTTTTTGCCTCGCTGTTGCTCCTGCTGAGCGGTTGTCTGCCCACCCGGTATGTGGCCTACAATTTTGCCGGTATTACTGACTATAAAAAATTTCCGGAACGTCCACTGCCCCCCGCTCCGCAGCCCTATCAGTTTGCCAAAGCCCTGAAGCCGCTGGCACCCCGCGAAATCACCATTTCCGGAAAAACCTATCCGTTTGAGGAGTACCTCCGGGTTAATAAAACAGTTGCGTTCCTGATTATCCGCAACGATACCCTGCTGTACGAAAAGTACTTTTCGGGGTACCGGCAGGATTCCCGCGTGGCCTCGTTTTCGATGGCCAAGTCGTTCACGTCCCTGCTCATCGGTGCAGCCATTCAGGATGGCCTGATCAAAAGCGTGGACGAGCCGGTCACGAACTACCTTCCGGAAATGAAAGACGCGGGTTTCGACAGCGTCACCATCCGGCATTTGTTGCAGATGACCTCCGGCCTGCGGTTCAATGAAAATTATTACAGTCCGGCGGCCCACGCAGCAGCCTTTTATTATGGCCGGCACCTGCGCAAGCGTAGCCTCGCCCTCAAACGGTCCGGAACACCCGGCACAGCCTTCGATTACACCAGCGGCTCGACGCAACTGTTGGGCCTTATTCTGGATCGTGCCCTTAACGGCAAAACCATCACGCAGTATTGCTCTGAAAAGCTCTGGTCGCCGCTTCAAACGCAGTACCCGGCGGGCTGGAGCATCGATCAGCCCAAAAACGGCATCGAGAAAACATTCTGCTGTGTCAACGCGACCGCTATCGATTTTGCCAAAGTCGGAAAGTTGATGGTAGAAGGAGGCCGGTTCAACGGCGCTCCGGTGATTCCGGAACACTGGGTCCGGGAATCCATGGTTCCGGATACGACCGCAGGCGGTGCCCGGTTTTACAAATACCAGTGGTGGCTGGCTCCGGGTGCAGTGTACGCCAATGGGCATCTGGGTCAGTTCATATTCGCCTTTCCGGAGAAAAAACTCATTATCGTTCGCCTCGGAAAAGCAGATGGCAAAACCCCCTGGCCATTTCTTATCCGCAATCTGGCGGCCGCACTCTGATCGCTGTGAAAACATTCGTGATCGACGGTAACCGGTTTGCAGACATTGCCGGATTTTACCGGGAACTCAACCGGCTGTTTATGACGTCTGAAGACTGGCAGTTGGGCGAAAGTCTGGATGCCTTTGACGACCTGCTCTATGGCGGCTTTGGGGACGCGGCTGGCGAACCTGCCATTATCCTCCGCTGGCATCAGTTTGAGAAAAGCCGGATTGATCTGGGACTGGATGCAACGCGGGACTATTACCTGAAGAAGCTTCAACAGCCACAGCGCTATCATATGGAAACCGCCCGACGCAACCTTCAGGAACTGGAATCCGGAGCCGGAAAAACCTATTTCGAGTTGCTGCTTCAAATTATTGCTGATCATCCAAACGTGACGCTGGTTCCGGAACCATAAACAGCCGGGAGCCTTATGACCAGGTACGCGCCAGTTGAACCTGCGCATACCGCACCGGTGAACCAAACGGCAGCGTGTATTTCCGGATGGTGACGGTTCCGGAAGTGGCCTGTGGATATTTTTTGTGCATTCGGTCGAGCAGAGCCTTGCAGCAGTCTTCCAGCGTATCGAGTCCACTTTCAAAGACTGCCGACGCCATTTTTTGCAGCTCGCCGTAATCCATAAACGGGGCCTCTTCAGCCGCCGTCAGCTCCGCATCGACCTCAAAGGAATTCGGAACCTTTTTCTCTTCCGGAAAAACGCCAACCAATGCCGTAATCCGGATACCGTGTAGTGAAATGGTGAACATGACTGCAAAGATGCTGTTCAAACCAATTATTCCTACACACCCAAAATGGCAATATCTTCTTCTCACTAGCATCCCCCTACCTTTAAGCCGCTCAATTTCCGTGTATGCTCGTAGCCCTTTACAACCGCACCTTCGATGAAGGAGATGTATCGTTTCTGCAACAACTGGTTCAGCTCCTGGAGTTGCACACGTTGCGGCTGGCGGTCTTTCAGGATTTTTATGAGCGTTTGATTGCCGCTGGCGTAGCCTTCCGGGAAACACCCCGGTTGTTTCACAGCGGCTCTGATCTGCCATTCAATACCAGTATGCTGTTTTCGCTGGGCGGCGACGGCACGCTGCTGGATACCGTTTGCCATGTAGGTGCGAGCGCCATTCCGATCATCGGCATCAATCTGGGCCGGCTGGGCTTTCTGGCTGCCATCCCGGAAGAGGAAGTTACCCAGGCCGTCGAAAGTCTGGTGCGCGGTTCGTACACCATTGAGCAACGCAGCCTGCTGCATCTGGATGCCTCCGTCCCCTTGTTTACAGATGCGCCCTTTGCGCTCAACGAGTTTACGCTGCACCGCAAGGATTCGTCTTCGATGATCAAGATTCACACCTACCTCAACGGTGAGTTTCTGAACACCTACTGGGCCGACGGCCTGATCGTAGCCACACCTACCGGCTCTACCGGCTACTCGCTTTCCTGCGGAGGACCAGTTGTATTTCCGCAAACCAGCTCGTTTTTGATTACGCCCGTAGCGCCGCACAACCTGAACGTCCGGCCCATTATCGTGCCCGACGACAATGTTATTTCGTTTGAAGTGGAAGGACGGGCCGAACATTTCCTCGCGACCCTCGATGCCCGAACCGAAACCATTACGGCCGGGGTGCAGCTGGCGGTCCGGAAAGAAGCGTTTACCATCGCGCTGGTACGTCCGGATGAGCACAACTTCCTAAAGACCATCAAGCAAAAGCTATACTGGGGCGCCGATACCCGTAATTAACCGAACCCAGTTCTTTAATGAGAAACGGCCTGCTCTGTAGCAGGCCGTTTCTCATTAAAGAATGCAAGGATACATTTAGCGGCCCGGAATGTCTTTAAAAGTTCCGGAAAGGGCCGTAGTGCCCGTAGTACTGGTGCCGGTCACACTAAATTCGCCGGTCCACTTGCTATTGGCAGCCGCCGTGATTTTAAGGGTGCCGGCAGTGGCCTGAAACGAGCCTCCGGATCCGATCAGGTACGTCAGGGAATTACCTTGCGTGGCAAAATCGTACGTACCCACGCCATCGCCGGTCAGGTTGACTTCAAAAAAGCGCTTGGTAGCCGTGTCACGGTCGTTTTTATAAACGATGAAGGTTTTGTAACCATTGTTCATAAAAGCCGAATCAGCCGTGAAAGATGCGTCCACGCCACCCTTTGCCTCCTTCCAGGTCCAGCCAGTTGTGGGAACGGGCGTAGGTGTAGGAGTCGGCGTCGGGGTGGGTGTAGGCGTTGTGCTGTCATTCTTGGAACAGGCCGTAAAGCTGAGTGCCAGCAGGCTACAGACCGACAGGGTCAAAAGTTTTTTCATGGGAGTTATTAAGTGTTTAAAACAGACCTCAAAACTCCGTTTAGAGTCCAACGCCGGCAATACGATACCCTGCGTATTTTGATTCCGGAAACGCGTATTCCGGCCTACATTCGACTCTTCAATTTCATCCCTATGACGATTCAGCAGATTACACCGGAAAGTACTCATTTTCAATCGGTTTGGCAGTTGCGGGAGACGGTGCTCCGGGCTCCGCTGGGACGTTCCCTGAAGAACGAAGATCTTTCAGAAGAGACGGCCGACTGTATTTTCGGAGCAATCGAAAACGATGTTCTGGTGGGCTGTTTATTCATCCGCCCGCTTCCGGAAGGCAGGGGAAAACTTCGACAGATGGCCGTCGCTCCGGACTATCAGGGCCGTGGCATCGGCGCCGCTTTACTGGAGGCCGCCGAGGGGTATGCGCTGGATCAGGGAATGCTGTTTCTCGAACTGCACGCGCGGGAAACCGCTGTAAACTTTTACACCAAAGCCGGATACCATATATCCGGAGATCGCTTTACGGAAGTAGGTATTCCACACCTCAAAATGATTAAATCGCTGTCGCAATGAAAATTCCGCATTGCAGCGAACTACGGACGAAAATCTATACGCGGGCACAGGAATTGCCCGACACCTGGAGTGCGGCGCTCCCGACGGGGCATCCATTGCAGAAACAATTGCTGCTGCAACAGGAAGCGATTGTTTTTGAAAACGTCCGTCCCATGTATGTAGCCGTCTATGCCGGCAATCAACTGCTGGTACTCACATTCTTTCAACTGCTGCACCTGCGCGAGCACCACGTCGCTGCAGCGAAGATGAAACGCTGGCAACAACGCCTGTGGCGCGTCTTTAGCCGTATCCGGAAACCCCGGCTGCTGGTAAGCGGGCATTTGTTCCGACATGATTTCGGAGCGGTCTTTATTCCAGAACCCGTACCGGCGTTTGAAGGCTTTAAAGGCTACCGGCAGGCGCTGAAACTGGCGGCCCGTAAAACCAGCGCCGATGCGATCCTGATTAAAGATCCACCGACTGATTTCCATCCGTTGCTGCAACATTTTATGCCGCAGTACCGGTTGCTGCCGGGCGATATTTCGATGGAATTGACACTTCCGGAATCCTGGCAAACCATGAGCGACTACGAAGGTTTACTGAAGCATAAATATGCCCAGCGGCTGCGCAACATCCGGAAGGCCGGCAGTCCGCTGGACGTACGCTCGCTGGATGCGGCACAGGTGGAACAGGAAGCAGCAGCCATTCATCAGTTGTATGAACAGGTCGCTCAGAATCAGCCAGTGCGACTGGGCTTTTTAAGTCCCGATTACCTGCCGCATCTGAAAACCTCGTTTCCGGAATCCTTTCAGGTCTGGGGCTTTTATGAGGATGATACCCTGGTGGCGTTTGCTTCGGCCTGGCAACGAGGTACGGTTCTGGATATGTTCTACATCGGCTTCGCATATGAGCGCAACCGGGACCGACAGTTGTATTTCAACATCCTGTTTTTTGCTGTAGAACAGGCCATCCTGTTACGCTGCGAAAAAATCATTTTTGGCCGTACCGCGCTCGAAGCCAAAGCCCGCCTTGGGGCACGGCCACAGTATTTACATACGTTTCTGCACATCCGGAATCCGGTTGCACGGGCGCTGGTCGATCAGCTGCAAACGGCTCTGGCCGAGACGGAAGGCGACTGGGAAAGCCGGCATCCGTTCAAGTAACGAACACTTAGCTTCGTTTCCACTCCATCATCTTTTCGGGATAAGCCAGCGCCTGAAAACCGAATTTACGGTACAGTTCGTGTGCGTCTGTGGTGGCCAGTCGCCAGGTTTTGACGTGTCGGAGCGGCTCGTAGTTCAGGACAAATGCAACCAGCTGTTCGCCATACCCCCGGCCACGATACGATTCTGCAATGAATACATCCATCAGATACGCGAATACGGCCTGATCGGTAACCACCCGGGCATACCCGATCTGGGTTCCGGACAGGTACATTCCAATATTGACCGAATTCCGGATACAGGTTTCGACGGTCTGCCGGCTACAGTCTTTAGCCCAGTAGGAGGCGCGCAAAAAGTCGTGAATGAAATCAACATCCAGTAAACAGGGATCTGCAGAACATTCCGGAAGGATCATAACAGCGGGATTTTCCGGAAGAAAGATACTCCAGACAGGAACGCGATTGCAATAATTACGTTCGGTTCCGGAAGCCGATTTCAGTAAGGAACTGCTCGCGCGGAATCAACTCGGCCCCCAGGCTCATTAAGTGTTCGGTCGGCACCTGGCAATCAATCAGCCGGACGCCCTGTGACTGTAGATGCTGCACCCAGCAGATAAAGGCATACTTGCTGCTGTTAGCAACCTGGCTGAACATACTTTCCCCGAAAAAGACATTTCCCAGTTGCACGCCGTACAGTCCACCCACAAGCTGATCTTCGTTCCAGGCTTCGGCGCTATGGGCATATCCCATCTGGTGCAACGCCGTATAGCCCGCTTCTACCTCGTCGGTAATCCAGGTGCCGTCCTGGTCGGGGCGATCCGTCTGGCGACACTGTTTCACGACTTGTTCGAATGCGCTGTCGATCCGGAACTCAAAGGCTTTTTTGCGAAGCAGCGGTTTCATCGAATGACTGATCCGAAGCTTTTCCGGATACAATACGCAACGCGGATCGGGGCACCACCACAGCGGCGGTTCATCTGCACTGAACCAGGGAAAGATGCCCATCCGGTACGCCGTTAGCACCCGTTCAGGACGCAGGTCACCCCCCAGCGCCAGCAAGCCGTCCGGCAAGGCCAGGGAAGGGTCCGGAAAGTCCAGTGAATCTTTAGCTAAGACGGTCAGGCGCATACAAGCAATCGGTTGTGCTAGTTTCCCAGCCGGTCCAGTCCGGCTTTAGCCTGTTGATCAATCGATGCCTGAAAATCGTGTTTGCGCAACGCCAGTGTTTTCCGGAACCAGCTTTTGGCAACCGCCGCCTGTCCGCTGTTTTCATACAGGATCGCCGTTTGCAGTGCAGCGCGGGCACCAAACTGTTCTTCGCTTTCCTTTCCGGACTCGTAGGCAGCGTTGTAATAGGATAATGCTTTAGGCATCTGTCCCAAGCCCTCATAGGTGCGGCCGACGCGGTAATAATACTCCAGTTTGTACCCAGGTACAGTCAGTACCGCCGGAGCGATGGCAGTGAGTTTCTGAATCGCCTGATTGTAAAAACCGCCATCGCACAGCAGCCGGGCAGCCAGCAGCGAAGGTTCCGGAAGCGCACCGGCCGTAGCAGCCCGCTGCGCCTGTTTGTCCGCATCTACAAACGTGTTCCCTGTTTTGGCCATTGCACGCAGCTTTTCGGCGGCCTTATCGGCCCGGCCCTGTAAATGATACAACCAGGCAATTTTTTGCATTGCATCCTTGCGGTACCAGGCACCCGGTGCCGTAGCCAGGTATTTCTCAAATGCGCCAATACCGCTCGGGTCGAGCTGGAACAGGTAGGCATAGCCCAGTTCATAATCGACCACCGGGAACCGGCGGCTTTCCGGAAACCGCTGGGCGGTGCGCAGGTACTGCAACGCCGCATCAGCATGACGGTAATTGAGCGCCAGATTCGCCGCTACCAGACTGTTGAGCAGATTGTCGCTTGCATCAAATGAGGGCGAGGAAACGGCTTGCCAGGCAGCTTCCTGCTGGTGTAGGAGGTAAAAGCGCAGGTAATGGTAGAACAAAGCAGCTTCCTGTCGGAACGGTGCCTGGGCACTTTTGCTTTGGTCCAGAAAACGACCAATGTCATTGACGCCCTTTACGGTACTGCCTTTGACGCCAAAAACAGAGGCAACCCACCGGTAATCATCCGGAATCGTCCCGGCAATGGCTTCTTCAAGGCCTAGAAACAACTGATTGGGTGCAAACGACGGAAAGCGTTTGCTGTTTTCTTTGAGTTGCGCGTACGATTTCCGGAAGGCTAATGCTGCTTTGAGACGCTCGCCAAAGCGAACGTGTACCAGTGCCCAGTGCAGGTGCAATACACCAGTTGTCAATCCTTGCCAGGGCGCATCTTCCGAGCCTTTTTCCATCCAGGCAATGCGTTCATCATAATGACTTTTGCGCTGTGCATATTCATGGGGATCACCGTTGAGCATCAGCAGCAGGCAGTCTTCATAATCGGCCAGAAACACCGGCAACAGATTGCCCGGCTCGGCTACAATAGCCCGACGAACGGCAGCCGCACCTTCCGGAAAACGCAGCGACAGGTACGCATCATAGGCCGCAGCACAATCCGGGGTATAGCGAAAGAAGTAGGTATCCGACGGATCCGCATGGGTGGAACTTCGGACACCCACCAGCAGAAACAGTACAAGCCCCAGGATGCGCATCGGCTGCAAAACTAAGACTCCGGGAAAAAGCCCGGATCAAACACGGTTAGAGACGCCACAAGACAAAGCACAGCAACCCGATAAAAGCCGCCAACGCCAGCCAGTACCGTGCCTGGGGCGACATCATGGAAGACTTTCGGGGCTTCACGCCAAAGATGAGAAAGCCTACAAACGACAGCGCGAAAAGTAAAAAAAGAAAGCGTTTCATTAGAGAAGCCGTCTGTACAGAACAGCTGACAAAGATTGGATTGTAAAAGAGCGACGCCCGGTCCGGGCGTCGCTCTCAAAAGGTACTTAGGACTGATTCCGCTTTTTGACCATGGTCAGGATGGTTGCGATCGCTACGGTCTCGCCCGTCTGGTCGTATACATCTACCAGCCAGCGCACAATGCCTTTCGCCACGTCGGTTTCATCGCGCTTTTCGGTATCGGTTTTTTCTTTTACGGTCAGCTTCACGCCGATGGTCGTACCGGGATACACAGGCTTTGTAAACCGGCACTCGTCGATGCCATAGTTCAGCAACACTGGACCTTTCTTCGCGTCCACGAACATTCCCGCCGCTTTCGACAGGATGTAATAGCCATGCGCTACGCGGCCTTCGAAGATGGTGCCTTCCAGCGAGGTCGCATCCATGTGAGCGTAAAAATGGTCGCCCGAAACGTTGGCGAAGTTGGTGATATCGGCTTCGGTAACGGTATGTTTTGCAGTGATGAGCGTATCACCGATTTGAAGATCTTCAAAATGCTTCCGGAACGGATGCACCTCGGTTTCCCGCTGGGCACCACCTTGCTGATACACATTGGTAATAGCCGTCAGCGTAGTCGGTGAGCCTTGTACGGCAGTACGTTGCAGGTAATGCATCACGCCCCGCATACCGCCCATTTCCTCCCCGCCACCGGCCCGGCCCGGCCCGCCATGAATCAGCATGGGCAACGGAGAGCCGTGACCGGTACTTTCTTTGGCGCAGTCGCGGTTGAGCACCATAATCCGCCCGTGCATGATGGCGGCTTCCAGTACAAAATCGCGGGCAATAGCGTCATCAGCCGTTACAATCGAACAGACAAGCGATCCTCTGCCCATCTTGGCCAGTTCAATCGCGTCATCCAGGGTATCGTACGGCAGAATGGTACTGACGGGTCCGAAGGCTTCAATCTCGTGTACATCGGTCTTCCGGAACGGATCGGTATTAAGGAACACCAGCGGCGACAGGAACGCGCCTTTCTCCTTATCGGCACCGATGACTTCAAAATCAGTCAGGCTACCAATCACCAGTTCCTGCGTTTGACTCAGTTCGGCTACGCGGGTGCGCACTTCTTCGCGCTGGCTTTGACCGGCCAGAGGGCCCATCCGGACGCCTTCCACGCGCGGGTCGCCTACGGTGGTGCCTTTCAGGCGTTTGCCCAGGGCGATCTGAACATCTTCTACCTTATCAGACGGCACCAGAATACGGCGGATCGCGGTACATTTCTGGCCGGCTTTGGTGGTCATCTCCCGGACCACTTCTTTGATGAACAGATCCCACTCCGGCATCTCAGGCGTCACGTCGGGACCCAGCACGCAGCAGTTGAGCGAGTCGGCTTCCAGATTGAACGGCACGGCTTCGCTGAGGATGCGCGCACTACTTTTCAGCATGAGACCAGTCGTTGCCGAACCGGTAAAGGTGACGACATCGCCGTTGCGGACCTGATCGGTGATGCCCCGCGCCGAACCGCAGATCAGCTGCAACGAGCCTTCCGGAAGGATGGAGCTTTCGATGATGGACTTAAATACGGCCTCCGTCAGAAATGAGGTGAGCGTGGCGGGTTTTACAATCGCCGGAACGCCTGCCAGTAGGTTGACAGCGATCTTCTCCAGCATCCCCCAGACCGGGAAATTGAAAGCGTTGATGTGAATGGCGACCCCCTGAAGCGGCACCATGATGTGCTGGCCTACAAAGGTGCCTTGCTTGGAAATCTTCGCTTGCTGTCCGTCTACATAAAAGCGCTCATCCGGAAACTGCCGGCGCAGCGATGCGTAAGAAAACAGATTGCCGATCCCGCCTTCGATATCCACCCAGGAATCGGCACGGGTCGCACCGGTCAGGGCCGAGATTTCATAGAAATAATCTTTGCGATCGAGCAGGTAAAACGCCAGTGCTTTGAGCATCCGGCCCCGCTCGTGGAAGGTCAGTTTACGCAATGCCGGTCCGCCCACTTTCCGGGCATAGTCCATCATGGAGGCGAAATCCAGCCCGTCGGAGGAGGCCGTATAGATCGCTTCGCCGGTAATGGCGTTGTGAAGCGTTTCACCGGTTTTGGAAGCCGTGTGCCAGTGGCCTTCGGCGTAGTTCTGAAGTTGGGTCAGCGACATAGGAAAGAGAAGCCTGTTTTGCATACAAAAATAGGCTTCTCTTTCGGCAGCAGTCTGCAATGACTTTTAAACTGCTTTTTCGGAAATTCTTATAGGATCTATCGCTCGGCAGCCGGCACCTGCACGCCGGGCGTCTGAACTCCGGCAGGACGTATTTTGCCCGCTTGAGGAGTTGCCGGACGGCGGATCGCGGTGTCCTGCACAACCGCAGGCGCTCCAGTCTGGCCCGTACTGGTTGTACTGTAGGTCGGACGTGCGCAGGCTGTCAGTAACAGGCCGCTCAGACCCATCCACACAGATTTTTTAAGAAGCGGTTGCATCACACTTGAATTTTGATATCGACGGACGTATGCGCACAGTCCGGAATGTATTTAAAACAGACGGGAAACGATCTGGTCGGTAGTCAGCCCCTCTGCTTCCGCTTTGTAGTTGCGTACCATCCGGTGCCGCAATACGGCAGGAGCAACGGCCTGTACATCTTCGATATCCGGACTGTACTTGCCGCGCAGCAACGCATGGCATTTGGCGCCCAGAATCAGATACTGCGAGGCACGAGGACCGGCGCCATAAGACACATACTGCCGGGTGCTGTCGGGTGCCATCGAAGAAGCCGGACGGGTTTTGTGAACCAGACCGACCGCATACTGCAACACATTATCGGGCACCGGAACCCGGCGCACCAGCGCCTGATACGCCAGCAGCGTTTCGGCGTCGAGCACCTTGGGTAACTCTACTTTACGGGCATCGGTGGTGGCCCGTACAATCGCCACTTCTTCTTCGAAAGACGGGTAATCCAGATTGATCTGAAACATAAACCGGTCGAGCTGGGCTTCCGGAAGCGGATACGTTCCTTCCTGCTCAATCGGGTTCTGCGTAGCCAGTACAAAAAACGGTGCGGGCAACGGATATAGTTTACCACCGGCCGTCACATTGCGTTCCTGCATCGCTTCCAGCAAAGCTGCCTGGGTTTTAGGCGGGGTCCGGTTGATTTCGTCGGCCAGAACAATATTGGCAAACAACGGACCGGGCACAAACTGGAACTGCCGCGTCTCGTCGAGAATTTCAGACCCGGTAATGTCGCCCGGCATCAGATCGGGCGTAAACTGGATGCGCTTGAACGACAGGTGCAGGACATCCGCAATGGTTTTGACCAAAAGTGTTTTCGCCAGTCCGGGAACGCCTACCAGCAGGCTATGGCCATTGCAGAGCAGGGAGATCAGCAGGCCTTCGACAACGGCATCCTGCCCGACCACCATGTTTTTGATAGCGCCGCGTAGCGATTGAAAGCTTTTCTGCAAATGGGCGGCCGCTTCTACATCTGAGGCGAAAGAGATCGGGTTCATGGCCGTAAATTAAGTCAATTGGCCTTAGGCAACGCCAACAGGCGTTTGACCGGTTGCAATCATTTGTAATAAGAAGGATTCCAGGCTGCATACCCACCCAAGGAAGCATGGGAGTGTACCTTTCCGGAATGACATTGACAGAGGCCCAGCAAACCGTAGATACCTGGATTCGTACGATTGGCGTTCGCTATTTCAGCGAATTGACCAATCTGGGAATCCTGATGGAGGAAGTCGGCGAGCTGTCGCGTCTGATGGTCCGGAAATACGGCGATCAGAGCAGCAAATCCTCCGATTCCGGAGCGGAATTGGCCGATGAACTGGCGGATGTGTTGTGGGTGGTTCTGGCACTGGCCAATCAGACCGGTGTAGACCTCACCGAAGCCCTGAAGGCCAACCTGGAGAAGAAAACGACGCGCGATGCGCAGCGGCATCGCAACAACGATAAACTCCGGTAAATACAAAACGCCGCTGCAACGAGGTTGCAGCGGCGCTTCCGGAAAACGTCTGTTATGAGGCTTATTAGCGAATCACAGTTAGCTGTGAAGCGATTGCACCACCATTAGCAGAAGTCAGTACGTACACATAGTTGCCCGCAGCAAGATCCGAAACGTTCAGACTCATTTCCTGAATACCAGCACCCAATTTCTGAGCAGGCTCCGTGCGGATGGTACGGCCGTTCAGGTCGGTGATGACCAGTGAAACAGTTGTAGCTACTTGCAGGCTGAATTTGATAGTAGTACGGTCGCTGGCCGGGTTCGGATAGTTGCCGAAAAACGTCAGGTCGTTAGCAGTAAAGCTATTGTCTACACTCAGCGAGCCAGTCAATTTTACGATAGGCAGGATAGAGAAATTGAGCTGAGCAGTGGTGTAATCCCAATATTGGTCAACCCAAGTACCATTAGCATTCATGACAACGTTCTGGTTACGGTTTACGGTATCCGTACCTCTGAGGTATGAACCTACACCAGTAAACGAACCACTACGGGAAGAACGCATGGCGAAAGTATCCATCATGCCTGCCCAACTATACGTAGGCATAGTATAGCCCATAAAGAAATCAGAGTCGGCAGTTGCGAGGGTTTGTGGAGACGCAAAAAAGAAATTCTTCAGGCTATCTGCACCATTGCCGGCATTTGAAATACCCAAGCGTGTTACCGGTACTGACAAAGAGACGATAGAAGTGCCGGGAAGACCGCTGTTGTACGTCTTGGTACCATCAGGCGTTTCAATCGCACGTTTCCACATGTTGAAACTTATCGTTCTGGTGCTGGTAGACTGCACGTGACCAGAGAAGGCGGTCCGGAAGCCCAGAATGAGCATACCGGTATCAGTCTTATAACGGAAATGAAATTGTTCGGCAACACCTCTGCTAATCAGTGGGTTGGTACCAAAAATATAGCCGCTGTCATTTGGTGTAGCTGCATCTAACCGGTAGGCAACAGAGCTGTCGAAAATGCGACGTGAGTAAATATTGGAGAAGCCTTTCGGTAAAAAGGTATTATACGTAAAATAACCGGTATCGGTCTGAGCAGCCGTTTTTTGCTGTGTATTCACACGTGCATTTACATCATTGTAGAGTGTGCCGGCTTCACTAACACCCAACGTAATCTTTGCAGGTGCTTTCAGCTCCTGCGCCTGGACAGTGCTAAAAGCAGCCAGAGCAGCAGTAAAAAGGAAAAGTTTTTTCATGGAAAAAGATTGAAGCATGCAATTTAACGGAAATGCTGATAAATCCAACCATTTAAACCCTGAAATGTTATTTATATAGCGGCCTAAAGGCAGTTTTAAAGCACCTTTGAAGTCCGTTTTCCGATTTAATTCTTCTTCTTTTGAACTTCCCATCCAAACTTCTCGAAGATGCCGTAGGCGCGTTCTCACGACTGCCCGGCATCGGCAAAAAAACGGCGCTCCGACTCGTGCTGCATCTCCTCAAACAGGAACCGGCAGATGTACGGGTCTTCACCGAAGCCATTGACCGGATGCGGACGGACATTGTATTCTGTACCATCTGCCACAACGTTTCCGATACAGAGGTGTGTACCATCTGTGCCTCACCCAACCGTACCAAAACGCAGATCTGTGTAGTGGAGTCCCTCCGCGACGTAATTGCCATTGAAAGTACGCAACAGTACCACGGACTCTATCACGTACTGGGTGGCATTCTGTCCCCTATCGATGGCATTGGTCCGGAACAACTGCAGATTGAATCGCTTCGTACCCGGGTGCAGACGACGGGTGCAGAAGAAATCATCATGGCGTTGTCGCCTACCATCGAGGGCGATACTACGGTGTATTATATTGCTCGTCAGATATTGCCGTTCAACGCAAAAATCACCACTATTGCACGGGGTATTTCCTTTGGCGGCGAGCTGGAATATGCTGATGAAATGACCCTGGCCCGGTCCATTGCTAAACGACTGCCGATCGACAACTACGTTACAGTTTCCGGAAATTAACTAATAGCGCTTCGAGATCAATCGTACCCTCAAACACCCACTGCGCCGGTCCGGTGAGGCAAACAGCGGTTGCTGTCTCCGGGCCGGTTTTTTGGTACTGTACCCGCAGCCAGCCGCCGGGTGTCTCCACCGGAATATCAAAGCTACCCAAAGCCGTTCCGGAAGCCGCGATAGCTGCTGCCGTTACACCGGTTCCGCAGCTAAGCGTTTCTGCTTCCACGCCGCGCTCGTACGTCCGTACATACAAATCAGCCGCACGACGCTCCACGAAATTGACATTGGTACCACCGGGTGCAAAGCGTGGATCGTAACGGGTTTCCCGGCCTTTTAGATCGACGGGCTCGGAGTCAGCGTTTTCTGTCCAGAAGATATAATGGGGCGAACCGGTATTCAGGAAGATTCCGGTTGCATCGGTAGCCATTTCGGTCACATCCGCCATTTGAAGCGCTACCTGCCCATCGGATAAAATTTGAGCATCGTGTAGGCCATCCGCAGCCTCAAACCGAACGGCTCCGGATTGCACCAGTCCCAACTTTTGGGCAAAGGCTACCATACACCGGCTGCCATTGCCGCAAAGCGTGCTGATGCCACCATCAGCATTGTAATACACCATCCGGAAATCGGCTTCGGAGGTTGTTTCCAGCAACATCAGCCCATCAGCACCAATCCCAAACCGGCGATGGCACAAGGCCGCTACGTCGGCCTGGGTCAAAGAGTAGATGCCGGCGCGGTTGTCCAGCAACATAAAATCGTTGCCGGTGCCCTGGTATTTGGCAAACTGAATGACTTGTGACATGATCTGATCGGTTATTGACGTTCCGGAAAATAGGTTTCGGCACGGGAACGCTCATTCGGGCCGTTGGTATACAATCCCGACCGCCAGACCCGGTTCTTGGCTTCTCCCGGTGCGGTACTGTGCAGGAGTAAAAAATCGTCGAGCCGGGTACCGGGCTGAAAAAACAAGAACGAACCGCTTTTACCGGTGTGTTGCACATCATCGTAGCGCCAGACTTCATACGGACGGCTGCCGGATTCCTGATACACTTCCACACGCTCGGTAGGCGGACCATATTGCAGATACACCCGCCCCCGCTCGGTTTCATACCCAATCCGGCTGCCCAGATTAAACAGGCGGTTTACGGTACGGACCTCATCCGCATACTTTTTCCAGGCGCTTTCGGGATCTTCCGGATTCCGGGCTGCAAAAAACGAGTAGATGAAGGTGCGGATGAAGGTGGGATCGGCTCCCTGCAACAACGCGCGGATGGATACGCCTTCGTCTGGTTTGGCAATCGGCTGAATCATCTTCAGCATCGCCTTGAGCTGCTGCGGCTTGTAGGGCTGCACAAACGTGTTTTCCACCCGGATATACTCGTCCAGCTTTTGCCCGCGCGCAACCGAATCGGCGCCACCAATTATAGTATCGGCTTCAGGCTGGGCATTGCTGCGCTGAAACGCACGCCGGCTGCTGGCCCAGATTTTTCCGGAAGCATCGGTGAGCTGCGTTTGAAGGATAAAGTTTCCGGATGGCAATTTGGCGATGGGCAGGCTGATGTAAGCCGCGGCAACCCCATTTTGAACGCTGCAGGTATCAGTCTGCTGAAACCGGCCGAAGGGCGCCTGACCTTTCAGTAGGGTACTTTGAATCCGGAAAGGCTTTTTCGGACCTGTCAGTGCAGGCAGTTCATAAGCTTCCACATAATAATGCAACGTTCGCTGGTCGTCCCCGGCAAAATCGACGGTTAATGGCAGAGAGAGCCAGCCGTTCCGGATAAACAGTTTGGCAGGCTGACTGATATGGTAAAATGTATCCAACAACTGCGGCGGCGACATCTTTAGCATCGGGCTGTCGACCTGAAACGCGGAGGTTAGCGTAAAGCTTTCAGCAGGCGCCAGCGGCTCGGTACATTGCAGCTCGACCCGATAGCTTCCTACCGGCAGGTTCTGCGTGTAGCCATCCAGCAGGTTTACGAATGCAGCATTTTTGGGCGTTACCGGTGGCGTCCGGGTCACCCAACGGTCTGTTTTGACCAATGTGGTATCGCGGTAGATGCGTAGCTCGGTCGTATAGGTAGCAGCAATCAGCGAGTCGGTGGTGTTGACGCGCTGATAGTGCAGCACCGTAGGCAGAATTTGCCAGTAGATTTCGGCACGTGCCCGGGTAGCCGACGCCCGGAATACGCTTACATTCATATTCCCTTGTTGGGCAGCTGTGCGTTCGGCTAGCAACAGCAGCAGTATCCATCCCATAAAACGATCCATTCGTGGTTCCTTTGCTTGAAATTTGGCTGCAAAATTAACTTCTTTCAACCGTGACTGTCCTTTCACTGCTGCCGTTTCCACCCCTGCTCTGGTGGCAGACCGCGTTTCAATCCTCCGGCAGCCTGCTGGATGCGACGGAGCCGTTCCGGAAAATGGGCTACCGGAACCGATACCGGCTGGCCTCTTCCAACGGACCGCTCTGGCTTACGATTCCCATTATCGGAGGCCGCGAGCAACGTCGTCCGGTGGGGCAGATCAAAATCGATAACCGGCTTCCCTGGCAGCGGAATCATTGGCGCAGTCTGGTCAGTATTTACCGGCGCACACCTTTTTTCGACCACTACGAGCCGCTGCTGCAACCGCTGTTTGAAACCGCGTTCGATGGTCTTTCAGGCTTTAACAAAGCCTCCATCCACTGGTGCAGCGAAGCGCTGGAAGCTTCAGCGCCCCTCACGATTACAGACAACCTACCGTCTGCTTTTGACGATCGACGGGAAAGCCGCATTTCCTTTACGGATCCGCACGCGCCGTATGCACAGCCCTTTCTGGAGCGAACCGGTTTTTTGTCTGGAATGAGCATTCTGGACCTGCTGTTTTGTGAAGGCCCGGCTGCCAAAAGCTGGCTGCGCTAAAAAGAAACAGCGGCTTTCGGAAATTCCGGAAGCCGCTGTTTCATATCTTGTGGAAAGACTTAATTGGCAGGTACTACAGTGCCTTTGATTTTCAGTTCGTAGCGGTCGCCTTTACCTTCCGGCAACAACGCGTTCGACTGGATGTAAACAGCTTTGTCGATCGGTCCTACGCGGCCTTGGGTATTGTACCGAACGGTGATCTTACCGGATTTGCCGGGAGCGATCGGCTCTTTAGACCACTCGGGTGTAGTGCAACCACAAGAAGCGCTTACATTTTGAATGATCAGCGGAGACTTGCCGGTGTTTTTGAATGCAAACACGTGCTCAGCCTGCGGTCCTTCTTTCACGGAACCGAAGTCATGCACTTCTTCAGCAAATTTAAATTTCGGCGCTTTAGCCGGGTTGGCAGCTTTGGTTTCAGTAGTCTGAACAGTTTGGGCAGACACGGCACCTGCGCTGGCAAAAGCGAGGAAGCAGGCGAGAAAAACTTTTTTCATGGTTGGATGGAAGAAAAAGAAAGGTTTAGAAGAACAGCAGTCGTCAGACAGACAGCTTCTTCAAAAGTTTAGTTGGTTTTGATAATCGATTGCGGTTCCGGAACCGATCCCGTAGGTGCTTTTTCCACTTCGCCTTTAAAGGTGAGCACTTTGGCACCTGCATTACTCAACACCGTTACCGTTTTGGTAAACGGTCCCGGACGGCCCTGCGTGTGATAAGACGCCTTTACATAACCGGTTTTACCAGGCAGGATCGGCTCTTTGGTCCAGTCAGAAGCCGTACAACCACAGGCAGGTTGCGCGCGCTGAATGATGATCGGTTCTGCGCCAGTGTTGGTGAAGATGAAATCAAAGTCAGCATTTTCGCCTTCTGTTACCGTTCCGAAGTCATGAAGATCTTCCGAAAACGCCATGTTTTCAGCTGTCAGGTTCGACGCCTCAGTTTGCAGAGCCATGGGTTGGGCAACAGCGACGGCAGCTGCCGGAGATGCTACCACTTCAGTAGTACCGGTGGCTTTCGGATCTTTCTTCTTCTTGTCACCGGCAAAAGAAGGAGCGGCTGCGAGGGTAAGCAGGCCGAGAGCCAAAATATATTTTTTCATAAAGGGCAAAATAAAAGACAGGATTGTTACCTACAAATTTACTTTTCAGCAGATTGAAAAAAACAGGCAGGACGTTAAAAAGTTGCCAGTCTTTCGCGCTTCAATCCGGGTTACTTTCGCGCTGCTGTGGCGCACCGCTTTTTATTGATCCAAACGGCCTTTCTGGGTGATGTGGTACTGGCTACGGCCGTGGCCGAAAAGCTGCATGCTTTTTTTCCGGACGCCACGATCGACTTTGTAGTCCGGAAAGGGGCCGAAAACCTGCTGGCCAATAATCCGCATCTGCGAACCGTCTGGGTATGGGACAAGAAAAAAGGCAAAGGGTTTAATCTGCTCAAACTGGCGTTTTCCCTTCGACGGGAAGGCTATACCCATACCATCAATATGCAGCGCTTTTTTACCTCAGGACTGCTGACGGTGTTATCGGGCGCACCGGTACGGATTGGGTTTGACAAAAATCCCCTATCGGCTTTCTATACCCTGGCCCTGCCGCATGTCATTTCCGGAAAAGACAATCCGCAACCGGTGCATGAACTGGAGCGCAACCAATCGCTGATCGCAGCTCTTACCGATGAAACCCCTGCCCTGCCCAGAGTGTATCCATCTGCCATAGAGGAAGCTGCTATATTGCCGCATAAGCAGGCTCCCTACTACTGTATTTCGCCGGCTTCGGTCTGGGCCACCAAACAATACCCGACTGAAGGCTGGTCTCAACTCATTAATACCTTACCCGATACGGTTCCCGTGTATCTGCTTGGAGGCCCCGGCGATACCGATCTGTGCGAATCCATCCGGCAACAGTGTACCAGCGACCGGGTACAGAATCTTTCCGGAACATGTTCGCTGCTGGCTTCTGCCGCGCTGATGCGGGATGCGCTGCACAACTGGACCAACGACTCTGCACCGCTGCATCTGTGTACGGCCACCGGAGCGCGGGTCACGGCCGTATTCTGCTCTACTATTCCACAATTCGGTTTTGGTCCGGCCGGCCTCAACGGCCGCATTGCCCAGTTTCCGGGTGACCTGTACTGCCGACCCTGTGGACTGCATGGCCACAAGGTTTGTCCGGAAGGACATTTCCGCTGTGCCAGGGAGATTCCGCTGTCCGACCTCCGGGGTGGCCTTTCCGGAACGTTTATTTCTTAGCATTCTTTTTTCAGGCCTGTGCAACAACTGCCCGACGATTTTTTTACGCCCGAGGAAGCACGACTGCTTTCCACCATTCGCCAGGCGGCCGATGCGCTGGGAATCCGCGCCCGCGTGGTAGGCGGCTATGTACGCGACAAGCTGCTGGGACGCCCGACCAAAGACGCCGATATCGTTTGCGAAGGCGACGGTATTTTACTGGCGCACGAAGTTGCCAAAGCATTTCAGCCCCGCCCGAACGTTGCGTTTTTCAAGGCTTTTGGGACCGCTCAGATCCGGTTGGCCAGTGGTTTTGAAGTAGAGTTCGTAGGGGCCCGCAAGGAAAGCTACCGCGGCGAAAGCCGGAAGCCGGATGTGGAACATGGTACGTTCGAAGAAGACGAGATTCGTCGTGATTTTACCATCAATGCATTGTCGGTTCCGTTGTACGGCACCGATGGCTGGCAGGTTCATGATCCGTTTAACGGCCTGGAAGATCTGAAGCAGCGCATCATTCGCACGCCGCTGGATGGTGACACTACGTTTTCAGACGATCCGCTGCGGGCTATGCGGGCGGCCCGGTTTGCTTCGCAGCTTGGGTTCGATATTTTTCCGGACACCCGCGCGGCAATGACGCGCACGGCCTCCCGGCTTTCGATTGTATCGCAGGAGCGGGTCACCGATGAACTGAACAAGATTATCCTGTCACCCAAGCCCTCGGTAGGTTTTATCCATCTGTTTGACACCGGATTGTTGCAGCAGTTTTTCCCGCAGTTGCCGACACTGGCCGGCGTGGAAATGGTGGAAGGGAAAGGCCATAAAGACAACTTCTATCACACGTTGCAAGTGCTGGATAATGTAGCCGCACGTTCCCAAGATCTGTGGCTTCGCTGGGCGGCTATTCTGCACGATATCGCCAAACCAGCCACCAAAAAGTTTGAAGCGGGTAAAGGCTGGACCTTTCATGGCCATGATGCGGTAGGCGAGCGGATGGTGCCTAAGATTTTCAAGGCGTTGAAGCTGCCGCTCAACGAACACATGAAATACGTGGCCAAGCTGGTAGGCCTGCACCTGCGGCCAATCTCGTTGAGTAAAGATGCCATTACTGACTCGGCGATGCGCCGGCTGCTGGTAGATGCAGGAGACGATCTGGAAGATTTGATGATGCTGTGTGAAAGCGACATCACCTCTAAGAATGAAGTCAAGGTGCGCCGGTATCTGCAAAACTTTGCCCTGGTCAAAGAACGGCTCGAAGCAGTAGAAGCGACGGATGCCATGCGCAACTGGCAGCCACCGGTCAGCGGCGATGATATTATGCAACTCTTCGGCCTGCCACCGGGACGGGAGGTGGGCCTCTTAAAACAGGCAGTTCGCGATGCGATTCTGGATGGTGTAATTCCCAACACCCGGGATGCTGCGCTGGACTTTGTCAAGACACAGGCAATTGCTTTGAAATTGCGCTGAGTTCATTCCGGAAGCAAAAACGAAAAGGGTTGCCATCCGATGATGGCAACCCTTTTTAAATGAAGGTGATTAAAGCTTAGTTGTCGAAACGGGTCCAGCCATTCCACCAGGAAGTGGTACCGGCAGCACCGCGGTAGCTTACGCTTTCCAGACCGCTCAGTTTGCTGCTGGTGAACGAAGCACCGCTCAGGATAGCGGCACCAGCAGCCGGCATCGGATTAAATGAAGTACCCATCATCACCGAGCTCAGCATCGCATCACTTACGTTAGCGGCAGCCGTATTGTTACCGGCAGTAAAGAACGCAGCTGGGTCTACCGGGCTGGTAGCACCTGAAATGCTGGTAGTATCGATGTTTTTAGATGCGTTGACGACCATGTTGTTTTTGAACTCTGCATTTCCGGAAGCAAAGTTGTCATTCGTCAGACGGCCGTCGATCCGCATACCGGTGTTCCAGCCTACAAACACGGAGTTGAGGATCGACTCAGAGCTGTTGCGACGGATGTGCGCACCCCGGCCAAACTGCGTTACAGGCGTACCACTCTGTGCTTTTGGACCGATCATGGTGAAGTTGGAGAATACCGCAGCGGTACGTGGCGTAGAGGCGGTTCCGGACGCATCGTTGTCGCTTTCAAAGCCATTGGAGGTACCTCCCTGGGCAAAGTCGGCCTGCTGGTTGTCGCGGATGGAAATACCGTACTGTACTTTTCCGGAGAACCCATTATCGGTATCGAAATCGTCATCGGTGCTGTACGCAGAAATCAGGTATTTGGCATTAACCGTACCACCAAACCACTCAAAACCGTCGTCATTGCTTTTGTACACTTCGATGTGATCGAGGGTCGTACCATTACCGACTGAACCCATGGTCAGACCGTTGATTTCGTTGTCAACCGCGAAGGCAACACCGGCGTACTCGATCCGTACATACTTCATGGTTCCGGAATTGTCGGCATTGTTGGTGCCACCGTGCAGGCCATAGCCTTCTGTAGTGGTATTTACACCCCCTTCGATGGCTTGCAATCCGCTGGTACCGTTGTAATTACCGTTGTTGTTGGCATTTCCAAGCAGGATAATACCGCCCCAGTCGCCCCGGTTTGGAGTGGCTTCGATAGAGGTAAAGCGGATGGGGTTGGACGCCGTGCCCTGCGCATCGATCTTACCATTACGGGTAATGATCAGGGATGCTTTGGATCCGGAAACCCCTTTGACAACAACGCCTTCCTCAACTTTGAGGGTTGCACCGTTGCGCACAAACACAAAGCCATCTATCTTATAGGTCCGGCCTGCTTTCAGCAACGTGTTGGTCGTGATGCTGCCTTTCAGGGTAGCACCATCAGCCAGCTCCACATAAGTGCTGTTGTTGGCAGTACGGGCCAGCGTAGCACTCGTGTAGCTCACGCTGTCGGTAGGAGCAGTTATTGGGTTATTAGTGGTCTCATCTTTCTTACAGCTGGTAGCGAGCAGAGCTGCGACAAGCGGGAAAAGCAAAAAAGTCTTTTTCATGACGTTGCTGGGAATAGAAATAGTTTCTGGGTGCAAAAGGACAAAAAGGGTATTACCGGTATCTTACGGAGCCATTAAGGAATCGTTACTCCTTGGGCCGGACGCTTGCGCTTGTTCGGCAGCTTATACGCCACGCTGATCGAGATGTTGCGGCCATAGCGGCTCCGGATGCGCAGCACATCAGTGGTTCCTTCACCGTCATACTTACCGTTGCCGTTAGTGTCTTCGTAAAAATTCTGGTACTGGTTGAGCAGGTCTGAAACGGCCAGCTTGATTTCACCGTTCTGGGCAAAGCGCTGGGTAATCTGCAGATCCAGCAGGGTACGGGGCGCTTCCCAGATATCGAGCTGGTTGACCTGGTCGCCGATGAGGAAGATGCGGCGACCAATCCGGTTCAGCATCACTGAAGCGATGGTACCGGTTTTCCGGATCTCCGCCTGCACACCGGCATTCAGGACATAGTTGCTTTGCCCTTGCATCGGACGGGTTTTCAGCGTGCTGTTGGCACCAAAGTCGACTTCGTTTTTGATATACGCACCATTGGCGAAGGCATATAGGTTAGACAGTACGTTGTTCTCGGTACGCTTGGATTCGGCCACGAGGAACCCAAGTGATTTCCGGAACTCGGCTTCGACGCCATAGCTGACCGCGCCCAAGGCGTTGGCATACAGTAATTGTGCAGAGCCGCCGCCGGTGGTATTGTAATAGCGCTCAATCGGATTGTCGAAGTGCTTGTAAAAACCGCCTACGGTTACAAACTCGCCCGGAGCCGGATACAGTTCCCAGCGCAGATCGGCATTGGTGACTTTGGTACGCTTCAGCGTCGGGTTGCCGCTCTCAACGGCCATCAGGTCGAAGTTGTAGAAGTTGAACGGTGCGATCTCCCGGAATTCCGGACGAATCACGGTCTGCGAACCCGACAAACGCAGGTTCATCTGATCGTTCAGGGCATATTTAATATTGGCGGATGGCAGGATATCGACTACCGTCGTGTCGACTTTGAGATCGGCATTGCCGTCATTATACTTTACCTGCTGGTTGTAGCTTTCAATCCGGGCACCCCACGATACCGACACGCGCTTCAGGAACTGGTTATCGAGCTGGATGTATCCGGCACCCAGGGCAGACGATGCCTGGTATTTATCGGTCGGGTTGGTGGATTCGTTCAGATACAGCTTATCCGCCGCAATGTTTTCCGGATTGAACAGCGTACCGATTGGCTGGTAGACGATCATATCGCGCACTTCCGGATTCGACCGGTTACCGACATAACCCAAGGCACGGGGCGTAAAGTCACGGGTCCGGTACTGATACATGCCGCCCACTTTAATGGTCTGGGTAACGCCTTCGATCTTGAACGATTTGCTCAGGTCGCCGGATCCGCTGTATACATGATCCATCAGATCGGAAAAGAACCGTCCGGAAGAACCCAGTGAAGGCGAGCCCTGTGGAATGTTGGCTACATAATCGCTGGCACCGATGGCGGAGTTCTGATAGCTGAGACGACGCAGATCAGGTGTGTTCTGAGCGAGGTTGGAATACGAGAGGTTCCACTTGGCACGCAGTCCGGATAGGAAATCCAGTACATGTTCCCCGGCCAGCTGCGAGGAGAAAATCCGGTTGGTTACAAAGGCTAACTCGTAGGCGCGGATGTTGAACAATCCGTTGCCGTATTCTTCCCCTTCCCGGGTGGTTACAGAATTGGTGGAGTTGATGTTGATCAGGTTTTTAAGGCTGATTTTGCTTTTGCCGACAGTGTACGCCAGGTTGGCGAGTCCGCCCCAGCTCACATCCTGTGAAAACCGCTGATCGTTGTAGTTGCTGAGCAGGTTGTTGGCCGCATCTTCATCCCGGCGCAGGATATCGGTGCGACGGTTGTTTTTGGCATAGTTGAACGAGCCGATAAAGCCGAACGTACCCCGGCCGATTTTACGGGTGTATCCACCAGTACCCTGAGTACCGAAATTGATTGGCGCCGTACTTTCTTTCAGGCCCCAGTTGTTGGCAAATTGCTTGGAGAACTCTGCTTTCTCCGTAGCGTTGGCACCGAGATAGGCCTCGCGACTTGCAGGGAAGTTACCAGGCAGCGCACGGGAACCGTTGTCAATGCCCAGGAAATCCGTACCGCCTGTATTGTTGCTTTGAAATGGCTTGCCAACAGTCTGGGTGTTGGCACCGGTTCCCAGCTGTAAGGTGAAAAAGTTTTCGGTTGGGATGTCACGGGTGTTGATCTGCACCAGACCACCGGCAAACTCACCGGGCAATTCCGGAACCGCTGCTTTGTTGATGACGATGTTGTCGATGATATTGGCCGGAAACAAATCGAACGAAAACGTTTTACGGTCTGGCTCGGTCGAAGTCAGCAGGGCACCGTTGAGCGTCGCTGCGTTGTACCGGTCGGCCAAGCCACGTACCACCAGGTACTTTCCTTCCTGAATAGACGCACCAGATACGCGCTTCAACACTTCACCGGTGTTGCGGTCGGGCGAGCGGCGGATGGCTTCTGCACTCACCACCTGTGCGACGGTGTTGGTGTTTTTCTGCACCAGGATCATGGAGTTGATGTTCTCCTTCTTCAGGGTCGCACGGACTACTACCTCACCCAGATCCCGGCTTCTCTTTTGTTCGGCCAGTGTGGCGTTCAGCGTCAGGTTCTGGTCATCTGCCAGTGCCACATCGCCGATGCTTTTAGTGGTGTACCCAAGGTACTTGATTTCGATCTCGTACGTTCCGGAAGGTACTTTCAGAGTATAATTCCCATCCAGATCGGTAGCAGTTCCTACCGAGCTGCCTTTAACCGACACCACAACACCGATCAGCGGCTCACTGGTCTTTTCATCTGTCACACGGCCGGTGATGAGGCCATCCGCAAAAGCCCAGGTGGACAGGCTCATACAGGCGGTTAGAAGTAAGGTATTCTTCATGGGTAATATTTGCTGCAAAAGTCACTTACGTGCGTTGCGGCAGTGTTACGGGATTGTTGCGCCCTTGTTACGCCTGTATTACCGGAATGTTACGTGCCGGATGGGCTTCGTTTCTCACATTTGCATGGTATGAACGCCCGTCAACTGGCCCAGCAACATTTAGCGCCTACCTCTTTTGCACCTACCGGATTGCACATCGTCCGCGCGTCCGGAAGCTATCTCTACGAAGTCTCCGGAAAACAACTGCTGGATCTGATCGGTGGCATTTCGGTCTGCAACGTGGGACACAGTCATCCGCGTGTGATTGAAGCCATTCAGCAACAGGCGGCCCAGTTTCTGCACGTTATGGTATACGGCGAAGTGGTGCAGACGCCCCAGGCCTCGTATGCGGCGACGTTGGCTGCGCACCTGCCACCGTCACTGGATTGCATTTTCTTTACCACCTCGGGCGCAGAAGCAGTTGAAGGCGCTATCAAGCTCAGCCGGCGTGTTACTGGTCGGCCCGGCATTATCGGAGCCAGGCGTAGCTATCATGGCGCCACCACCGGTGCGCTGGCGTTGATGGGGGATGAATACTGGAAAGGCCCATTCCGGCCGCTGCTACCGGGTGTACGGCAATATGCGTACGGCTCGCAGGAGTTGATGAACGCGATTGATGCAGATACCGCCTGTGTGGTGCTGGAACCGGTACAGGCCGAAGCGGGTATCAACGGTCCGTTTCCGGAATGGATGCAGGCCGTGGCGCAGCGCTGTCGCGAAACGGGTACGCTGTTGGTACTCGACGAAATTCAGACGGGCTTTGGTCGCACCGGCACCCTCTGGGCCTTTGAGCAGCTGGGAATCGTTCCGGATATCTTGATGCTGGGCAAGGCGTTGGGTGGCGGGATGCCTATGGGCGCATTTGTGGCCTCGCAGGTGCTGATGCATCAACTGGCCGACAACCCGGTTTTGGGCCATCTCACGACGTTTGGTGGACATCCGGTGTGCTGTGCAGCCGGCGAGGCAGCATTTAGGGTGCTCTTGGAAGAAGACATCGTGCCAACTGTTTTCCGGAAAGAAGCGCTGTTTCGGGAATGGTTACAGCATCCAGCCATTCGGGAGGTGCGCAGTATAGGCTTGCTGATGGCAGTGCAACTGGACAGTGCCGAAGCGGTGCAGCAATGTCTTCAAAAATGCGCAGCAGCAGGGTTGTTTTCCGACTGGTTTTTATTCGCGGCCGACTGTATCCGCATTGCGCCGCCCCTCACCATCTCTGAATCCGAGATCCGGGAAGCCTGCCGCCTTTTGTGCAGATGTCTGTAACATTAGGTTCCGATGCAATCAGACCCTGATCTATTGAATAAAAAGACCTGCTTTTTGAAGCAGGTCTTTTTAAATGAGGTTATGGATGCTTATTCTGCCGAAGCAGCTTCGTCGCGGTTGCCCCGAACCTTATCAAATTCAAACAACAGGCTGAAGCGAAGGGTATTGCTCAGCGGGTTGCGGGTAATTCCGGAATTGGAGGGAACTAGGTATGAGAAGTTGAGGGTAAAAATGTTGTACCGTGCGCTGCCACCAACGGTGAAGTATTTACGGTCGCCTTTGGTTTTGTCTTCGTAGAAATAACCGGCGCGCAGACCAAACTGGTTTTGATACCAGTACTCGGCCCCCAGCGACACCTGGAACTCACGCAGTTCTTCGCTAAATCCGCCCGGAGCATCGCCGAAAGAGCTAAAAATACCGGCAACGGTTCCTTTTTCAGAAGGAATGTAGCTGGTTATGTTTCCGCTGCTGTCGTAGCTGTATTGGGGCGTAGGCACCATCAGTTTATTGACATCCAGGGCAGCGGTAAACTTGTTGTATTCGTCGATCTGCCAGGTATTGGCGACCCCGAGACCCAGATTCGCCGGGATAAAGTCGTTCCGGGTGGAGCTGTAAGAAATCTTGGAACCCAGGTTGGAAAGCACCAGACCGGCGCTGAACGTACGGGTACGCGGACCATCAATCTCCTTGGTACGGGAGTAATACATTCCCACATCGGCGGCTATGGCGTTACCCGGCTGATAGTCGGTCCCATTGGTACCCGAAGCCAGGCCATTGGCAATAGCCGAACGGATGTACCGCAGGGAAATACCCGTACTGAAATACGGTGTGAAGCGACGCGAGTAGCCCAGATCCAAGGAAAACTCACGGGGCTTGCCGGTTCCTAAAGGAGCGCCCTGATTGTCTGTGTAATTGATGTCACCCAGATTGAAGTACCGGAGGGAACCGGATACAGCCTGGTTATTTTCACGGCCAAACTTGGCGTAGCCCGAAACGTAGTACAACGCGATATCCGGAACCAGCTCTTTCAGCCAGGGCGTATACGTGACTCCGATTCCGTACTGCTTGGGAGCAAACGGCATCTTGCCTATATTCCAGTACTGGGCATTGGCATCGGCTTCGGTTGCAATTCCGACATCACCCATTCCGCCCGCACGGGCATCCGGCGAAATCCGCAAAAAGGGAACCGCAGTAGTAATGGTATTTACACGGCCATCAATCTGCCCTGTTTGCTGTGCCAGGACCGGGCTACCGGCTGCACAAACAGAAACCAGCAGGATTGATTTAAAAATGGTTGAGGACATTCCAGAGAATTTAGCGCTTCTTACAAAGCGGCGCAAAGGTACTAAAGAAAGATTTTTACTAAATGAGTAGACTCTAACGGGCAATTACCAGCTTTTGGTATCCGAGTCCTTCAGATTTTTGGGCGGTTGTAATCACCATCCGGTAAATATAAATTCCGGAAGGTAAAAGCATGCCAGTATCACCGGCACCGTCCCAGACAATCTCGCTGCTGTGAGAACCCGTTGGCGTAAAGGCCTGCCGGATGGTGCGCACCAGGCTTCCGGCACTACTGAAAATCTGCACTTCGGCCGTCATATTCTCATCCGGATGGTTGTGCTCGAACCGAAAGCGGGTCTGGTCTTTAAACGGATTGGGATAGTTGAGCAGTTCCTGAACTTCTACCACTTTTCCATCGCCCACCCGAAACTGGATGGTGCCTTCTCCGGAATTGTTGGCCATATCCCAGGCTTTAATCCGCAGGGTATGCAGGCCGTTGCTCAGACCGGTAACCGGAAAGCGTACAAATCCTTTTTTATAGGTGTTGGGCGCATTTTCGTAGTAGTCGTTCAATACATACGGCTCTGATTCTTTCCCGTCGATTACAGCCACCAGATCATGACCGATTGCATTTCCGGACACATTGATACCGGTTTCGTCTTCCAGAATGCCATAAATCGCGGTATTGGCACCGGTGAGTCCGCCATTACGAAACAGCGAATCCCCAATAAACGGACGCACAACCGGTGGCTGATCATCGGTAACCGGAAAACGCGAGGAGCCCCCGATCCGGATGGTTGTATCTACCCCGGCAACGTCTGTGCTGCCATCTTCCGCATAATACTGAATCTGACCGATCCCCATTTCATAGTTCAGGTCTTTGGGAGCCACAAACGGAATCGAAAACTGACCATTTACCACATTTGCACGCCCTTTAAACACAATGTTATTCCGGGTTTCGAACGTACGCAGGTCATAGACCGTCCGGACCGATGTAGAACGGGCTTTATCGAAGATGGTCACATATACCCGACCACTGAACGCTGCATTCGGATTTCCGGAACCGTCGGTTACACTGCCATCGAGTACATAGCGGCCCAGCGCAGCCAGAGAGTCCGTCTTCAATCCGGTGGCAACTTCTACCACGGCATTGGTTTGTACCGCGTTCAGTTTAGCAGGCAGGTTAGGCGTCAAGGCCGGATCGCCCAGCAAGGCAAACTTCCGGAAGTTGAGCAGGGTACCCCAGGTACCAGCCGGAAAATACTGTAACAACCTTTTATACGTCGCATTTTTGCCGTTTCGCAAGGCGTCACCAAACGTGGCCCAGCGACCATCCTGTTGTTTCCGGAACTGCGCCAGGATGTAATCATTGTTCAGGACACGACTTCCGAATTCATAAACGGCCTGCGTAGTGGTCAGCATGGCAATCATTCCCCCATCGGCCTTCAACATAAGCTGTTCACCTGCCGACATAAAATCGGGGCGGTCATATTGGGCGAAGTCACAGGTAGCCGTTACCATAAACGGCAGTTTATCCAGGTTTTTCCAGCGGTTGATATCATCTACAGTCAGCACCCGCTCCTGCGCCAGTTCCCGGATGCCGCCGTGCCCGGCATAGTTGATGTACTGTGTGCCTTTATAAATCTGATTGCTGATCTGGGCATTGACTTCCGGTGCCCGCGGACCGGCCGGCGTGGATACAACCGGATAATTGTCCATGTAGATCTTGCCTTCGTTGAATACCGGACTGACATTCCGGACAATATCGCCTACTTCTTCAGCATTGGCCAGGTGTGCACCGGCACCATCTTCCTGATCGGCCACCAAAGTGCCCGTCACCCGCCAGGGTCCAAGCGACGCCGGCGACTTATAGTGCAAAATTTTATCGACCACCACTTTCGCTTCAGCAGGCGTCTTGACCGGCAGCCGGCCTACGCCAATATCCAGCACGTTATAAACATTACTTCCTTCTGCACTTTCTCCGGCATCCAGAAAACCAAAATAGTCATCTGTGGTATAGGCATCGAGGACCACATTGCTTTCGGACGATTCGTACACCGGCACGTAGTTGGTATTGGACGGCACCCGGTCTTTGTAATCAAAAGACGCATCGCCAAACAATAACAGGAACCGCGGCATCCGGGTGCTGTCCGTACCGGCGCGGTCGTAGAAGAACCGGGTATAATCCCGGATGCCTCCGATGTCCTGACCGCCACTTGAAAATTCATTGTAAACCTGCTCGGTGGTAACTACCTGTACCCGATAGCCATTGGTGGTCCGGTGCCAGTCGGCCAGACGATTGGCATCCGTCAGGAAGTTTTTATGGGTTACAATCAGATAATCGGCATCCGCTGCGCCCATCAGATTCTGGTTGTCTACTTTTCCAACACCAACCGGAGTGCTGTAGGCGCTGCCGTCAAAAGCCGCATACTCCCGCAGCTGGTCGGTTTTGTTGATAAACACATAGCTTCCGTTCTGAAGCGTTCCTGCCATGCGAACGGCATTCCACGGCTCCGTGACATCCCAAACCTGAAGGGTTCCGGAAGCATTCTGAATTGTAAAGCGGGCGGCTGTTCCGGAATCAACACTTTCCATGTCGCGAAAGGTTAGAAAACCGCCATTGAATACCAGGCTGCGGCGGCCAATAACCTCCAGATAATCCAGGTATCCCCGGCTACCGGCTCCTGCGGGTGAAAATCCGATGGTAACAGAAGCCTGTCCGGCTGCAAACGGCACCTCTGCATCCAGTTGGGCATCAGTACAGGGAACATCGCTCACACCGCTTCTAAAGGAAAGCACCCGTCTGCCCAGGCTAACGCCATTGAGGCTTATCTGAAACTGCTCGGCGCCCCCATTGTTGCGGGCGGCTACATTGGTGCGGATCCGCAACGGCGATACGGCATTGGAAAAATCGAACGAATAGGTTTTAGAGCCGCCGGTAAATTCATCGCCGACCCAGCGCTTGCCCATATTGCCGAGGTTCACCAGATCATCATCAATCACATTCAGGCAATCATACGCGGTTACATCAGTTTGGGCCGTTGCAGGCGCATTGGCGATGGTGGAAACGGTTTTACCGCTTCCGCCCTCTGCACTTAAAAAGTAATAGCTTTTGTCTTCATACAGATTCTTACGGTGGGAATACCGCTTCTGGGTCGCGTCTGCCGTCCAGCTTTGCGGTCCGGGCGACCAGAAAACAACATAATCGCCTGCGTCCAGGGTGCCGTCGCCACCATCCTGAATCCAGAGATTATTTTCCGGAATCGCGGTTTTGAGAATCGCTGGATTGGTTTCGTCCAGCATCGCGCCACCGTTTCCGAGCAACCGGATAGACGCTGATGGAACCGGTCCGGAAACGTTAAGGTTTGCGGTCAGGAATGCATAGTCTACTTTATAAAATCCCGGCGCATTTACAGAAAGCTTGTACCAGTTGCCGGTGGCGAGCGGACTGGTCGTGGCAGCTGTTTTAGCCTGATTCAGAAGGGACTGCTCCGGAAGGTTGGAAGGCTGTTCTTTAACGACCAGCGTAAACGCATTGAGCGCCTGGCGGCCCTGTGCGGTGCGGACCGGAACCGCTACCAGGGCAAACGGTTTTTTGCGATCAGTTCCCAAAACAACCTTTAATGCCAGCGAAGCGGTATCCTCCGGTCGCGGCTGGGTGGTTGTGTAGCGGGCATCCGTTACGGTTACGATCGGCAACACCGCATGGTTCAGCGGAATTTGCCGTACAATAAACGCCTGCTCCTGTTCCGCCGCCGATACCTGCTGCGGAAGCGTATAAGTAGCCGACTCCTGTGCCTGCACGCCGGACGCACAACCCAGTACCAATGCCGGAAGTAGTTTTTTAAAGCTGCAATCCATGATTTGAAAAATCGAATCAGCGTGTTTAGACGCCCTTTTGAGTGAAAGTACGGGTTTGAACCAACCTGCGGATTTGAACCCCCTACAGAATAAGAACGCCTGAAAACGACGAATCTTATATGACAAGAAAACAATGATAAAGGTTTTGCTAAATTTTTTTTTGGTTTGAGACTTGGAATGCTTGCCTTTTTAGGGAATACAGCCTATCATTGTATCCAATCTACCGGAAATTTCTTTTTACAACAAGAAGCAATCACTGAATTCAGCACAATGAAAAGAACGCTTTTGGGCCTGAGTCTGATGAGTCTGGGTGCGGCTACAGGCCTCACCTCCTGTTCATCACAAAAGAACGCCGGCCGCTCTGATAAAACGGGTTGGGAATACAACGATCCCCAACTGGGCGGCTTTTCGGTTCCTACCAATTATGAAGGGCAACAAACCGGCCCGGGCCTGACGTTTGTAGAAGGAGGCCGCTTCACGATGGGCCAGGTAGCCGAAGATCTGACGATGGAGCATAACAATGTTCCACGTACGGTTTCAGTTTCTTCGTTCTACATGGACGAAACCGAGGTAGCCAACGTCGATTACCGTGAGTATATCTATTGGCTGCGTCGCTCCTACAGCTCCGATTATCCTAACGTGGTTCAAAGCGCTATGCCCGATCAGACGATCTGGCGTGAAGCAATGGCTTACAACGAGCCGCTGGTCCAGTATTATTTCAACCATGCTTCGTACAATAAGTACCCGGTGGTAGGCGTAAACTGGTATCAGGCCAACGAATACTGCAAATGGCGTTCGGATCGGGTGAACGAATACATTCTGCAACGGAACGGTGCGCTGAAAAAGAACCCGAATCAGGTTAACGAAGACGTTTTCACTACCGAGACGTACATCAACGGTCAATATGAAGGTCTGGCCGGAAAAAGCCGGACCCGCGATCTGGATCCTTCCGGATCGGGCCGTCGGAACAACACCTATGCAGATGGTGTGTTGCTGCCTAACTATCGCCTGCCAACCGAAGCGGAGTGGGAATATGCTGCGCTGGGTCTGATCGCTAACAACCCGGAGCCTGCTACCAAGCGTCGCCGGGGTGAAGAAGTTATCACCGACCGCAACGTGTATCCATGGGGCGATGCCAACTCAACCCGCTATGGTCTGCGCAACTCGCAGCAGGGTGAGTTCTACGGCAACTTCAAGCGGGGCCGTGGCGATGTGATGGGTATTGCCGGTGGTCTGAATGACAACGCTGATATCCCGGCACCGGTTATGAGCTTTAAAGCCAATGGCTTTGGTTTGTATAACATGGCCGGTAACGTAAGCGAATGGACGCTCGATACCTATCGTCCGACTTCCTACGGTGATGTAGCGGATTTCCGTCCGTTCCGTGGCAACGTATACGAAACCTACCGCCGTGTAGCTGAAGACAACTCCATTGAAGAAAAAGATTCGCTGGGTCATCTGCCACGTCGTCTGCAATCTGCGGATGAGCTGGCTGGCCGCAACCGCTACGAAACCCGTACACCAGATGTACGCGACTTCGGTGATGGTGACAGCGTTTCCCGCTATGCTTATCAGTTCGGTTCTACGTCCTTGGTCTCCAACGATGCGAAAGTGATCAAAGGTGGTAGCTGGAAAGACCGCGCCTACTGGATGGCTGCCGGAACCCGCCGCTTTATGCAGGCCGGAGAGGCTTCCAATACCCTCGGATTCCGTTGCGTAATGGATCGGCTGGGTTCTCCTAACGGTATGAACGCAGACAAAGCCGGTAACTATTTCAATGAGCGTCGTCGTCGCTAAGACTGCTGACTGCAACTGTTTTAAAACCCTTTCCGTTTCCGGAAGGGGTTTATTTTTACGCTTTAATTTTTACGTCTTTCTGCTGCTATGCTTCCGGAACAGCTGTATTCTATTTTTCTGTCTCATCCACAGGTTTTTACCGATACCCGGAAGGTGATCCCCGGTGGTCTTTTTTTCGCGCTTAAAGGCCCGAATTTCAACGGGAACGCCTTTGCTGAGGCGGCCTTGCAGCAGGGAGCTGCCTACGCAGTAGTGGATGAGGTCCGTTCCGGAACCGATCCGCGCCTGATCCAGGTACCGGATGTTCTGCAAACGTTGCAGGAACTGGCCCACCACCACCGGATGCAGTTCGCCATTCCGGTGATCGGCATTACCGGTTCTAACGGTAAAACCACCACCAAAGAACTGATGGCAGCGGTGTGCAGTCAGCAGTACGAAACGCTGGCTACGGAAGGCAATCTCAACAATCATATCGGTGTGCCGCTGACTTTACTACGGCTCCGGCCACAGCATCAGCTGGCCGTCATTGAAATGGGCGCCAACCACCAGGGCGAAATTGCATCGTACTGCGTTATTGCAGCACCTACCCACGGGCTCATTACCAACGTAGGCAAAGCACACATCGAAGGGTTTGGCGGCGAAGAAGGGGTCCGGAAAGGCAAAGGTGAACTGTATGCCTACCTACGCCAGCACAACGGAACCGTTTTCCTGCATTCCGACAGCGAGCATCTGCCTCAAATGGCAGCCGGGATCACCCATCAGATTACTTACGGCAGCGGTGAAGCGGATACCATCAGTGGCCGGATACACCCTTCTGAGGAAGGATTATTGCGGTTTGAAGCTACCGTGGCCAATCAGACAGCTAACATCCAAACCCAGTTGGTAGGCGATTACAATTTCCCCAACGCACTGGCAGCGATTGCCGTGGGTACTGTCGTTGACATTCCGCTTGCTGTTGCTGCATCTGCCATCCGGCAGTACCAACCCGATAACAGTCGCTCGCAACAAATGGCCTGGGGCAGTAACACGCTGATTCTGGATGCTTACAATGCCAACCCGACCAGCATGCGTTCGGCGATCAGTGCTTTTGCCAAGCGTACGTCCGGAACCGGAATCGTATGGTTGGGCGCCATGAAAGAAATGGGTACAGAAAGCCAGTCCGAGCATCAGTCGCTTCTTCAGTTTCTGCGGCAGTGGCCCTGGGAATCAGTCGTGGTGGTAGGCGCTGAATACGAAGACCTGGCCGACGCTACCGAACGTTGGTTTCCGGATGTATCGACTGCATTAGAAACCTTCCGGAACGAACCGCTTCCAGCCGAAAAAACGATTTTATTAAAAGGCTCCCGTGGCAGCCGGATGGAAACACTGCTTTCGCTGCTTCCAGAAAGCGGTGAATCCTGAGAAGGGTACAGGTGCCATTTTGCCGGAAGCTTACTCTACTACATCCACCGGAGACGGTGGCGGTGCAGTATTGAAGGTCGACGGCATAAAACGCTTCTGGAATAACAGCAGGACAATCACACCGATCGAAATGGCGGCATCTGCTACGTTGAATACGGGCTCAAAAAAGGCAATCCGCTTGCCGCCTACCAAAGGCCAGCCAGCCGGAATGGACGCATCGACCATCGGGAAGTAAAACATATCCACCACCCGGCCGTACAGAAACTTTCCGTAGCCTTGCCCAAACGGCACCATCCGGGCCACATGAAAGGAGCTTTCCGTAAAGATCAGCCCGTAAAACATCGAGTCGATCAGATTGCCCAGCGCACCTGCCAGAATCAAGGCACTGCATACAATCAGCCCTTTGCTGTAGCCACGCCGCACAAACCGCCGGATCAGCACAAAGCCAAACACCACTGCGGCCAGCCGGAACAAGGTCAGTACCAACTTCCCGATGGGGGTATTGCTGATTTTAAGACCAAAGGCCATGCCTTCATTCTCCAGAAAATGCAGTCGGGCCCAGGTACCGATGTAGTTCACCTCTTCACCATAGTAGAAGTGCGTTTTAATATAAATCTTGGTGGCCTGGTCGATCACCAGAACCAGCAGAATCAGTATGAGGGCATAACGGTATTTCACGCGGCGCAGAAGATCAGGATAAGGGCGCAAATATAGGGCAGACGTCAGGCGGAGTTTCCGGAACAGGAATTACAGTTGCCGTAAAAACAACAGGACCGTATTGCCTACCGCACCCAGAGTCGCGCGGTCGATCACCGGCATGGCATCATTGTGGGTATGCCAGTGTGCCGGAAAACCCGTTGGCGTGGTCCGCGTCAGGTGGATGATGTCAACGGTTGGAATCCGGGCGATGTTATTCACAAAGGTATGATCGTCGGTTACGCCGCCGCCGGCTTCAAACGGGAAATAAGAGCCGTATCCGGCCTGGTTGGCGGTTTGCCACAACTTGTCCTGCAAATCAGGTGCAAAGCTGCGGGACGTTTGTTCCATCGGAAAACGGGCGCCGGTAGCCCCGACCATATCCAGTAAAATGCCGCCTTCGGCTGTGTAACCGGGCACGTGCTTGTTGGTAGCCCAGTACTGGGTTCCCAAGCCGTAGGAGGCATCGCCCCACTCCGTTTTGCCATAGTCTTCCACATCCACCAACAGCAGGTCTACACCGATGTGTTGTGGCAAGGGAGTATTCCGGAATTGGCGGGCCAGCTCAAGCAGCACTGCTACGCCACTGCCACCATCATCGGCAGCATCAATGGGCTGGTTCTGGTTTTTGGTATCCATATCCGCCCAAGGACGGCTGTCCCAGTGCGCCAGCAACAAATACCGGCGCTTGGCAGCAGGGTTGAACGTACCAACAAGATTAATACAAGGCAATATTTTACCATCGCCGCCTTTCACCGTTACATTTTGGGTGTACACCGTATCGCAGGACTGGCGCAGCATCTGGCCCATCCAGGCAGCACAGGATTGCTGGGCTTTAGAGCCCGGCACGCGTGGTCCAAAAGACACCTGTTTGGCTACGTAGTTGTACGCAGTATCCGCGTTAAACGTAAGTAAGGCAGTCGGTGGTGGCGCAGGTGCTCCCGTTCCGGAATCGGCGGTGGTTTGTTCCAGATTATTTTCTGTTCCGGATTTGCAGGCGGCCAGGGTCAGCAGGCACAGCGTGACCACCGGCATCCCTTTTTTCAGCAGAGAACTCAACATTTACTTCAAAGACTTTTCGGCTACCTGTAAGAGTTCAATATTGTCAGTTTCAGCATTGTGCACGTACGCAACGATTACACAGTTTTCAGGCTTCCATTTCGCATCTACGGTGTACGTGAAATAGCGGTCTACCACCCGGCCGGCCGTTTTGGTTGGATAGTCGTTCAAAAACGCATCGCCCGCCGTAGCCGTGAGGAAATCGCGGAATACGTGCTCATGGTCATACTCGTCGTATATGGTATTGGTAGATTCCTGGGCGTCTACCACATGATTTTCCACCAGTGCTACCGTCAGGCCGTTTTTGGTAGTCACATCTGCTGTGTACGCCATGTGCACCTTCAACTTCAGCTCGCGGGTCGTGGAGTCATAGGTGCTGGTGATGTCAATATTCATCGGAGCAGCTATCTTCATCCGGTCGGTTACTTTTAACGTCCATTGACTGGGCTGGGACAGAAGGGAATTCTGTGCTTTGACACGGTCGATAGACGCACAAGGCAGGAACGGAATGCTCCCGAATGTGGTATTGCTCAAATCGGTTCCTTTCTGGGTCCGGTTGTCGATGCGGGTTTCTTTGGAGGGATTGGCCTGTGCAATGTTGAAGGGCTGGAAGCCAATGGCTGAGATCCGGCCAGGGTTGCCTTCGATCAGATTCTTGATGATCAGGTGACCTGCCGGGCAATTGGGGCAGGTCACCCCGGTGAATTCCTCAACCAGTACACGACGAAGGGTAGCTGCCTCTACAGGAGCCACATAAGTCGTATCTACTGCTGCCGGATTAAAGTTGATGGCCGGGCCAAGTTCTTTTTCACAGGAGGCCAATCCGATAAGGCCAGCCAGCGCGAGGGCGGCAAAACGCAACGCTTTCATGTATAATAAATGCTTAAGGGCTGCCGAAGATACGGTATTCTAACCCGCCTTTCTTTTTCCGGATGCGTAACTTTAGAGGCTTTTTCCGGAAAACCGGAAATGCTTTTTTGAACGATTATGGAAGAAACGAAACGACAAAAACAGGTAGGCCAGCTGGTACAGGAAGAATTGAGTGATATTTTTCTTCGCGAGGGGCTGACAATGATCAATGGCGGAATGGTATCTATTGCCGGCGTCCAAGTCACCCCCGATCTGATGGAAGCACGGGTGCTGCTTTCTTTTTTTAAAGTCCCAACACCGGATGAACTGCTGAAAGGCATCCGGGAACGAACCCCTGAACTGCGCAACCAGCTGGGCCGGCGGGTCAAAAATCAGTTGCGCCGCGTTCCGGAACTTTATTTTCACCTCGACGATTCGCTGGACCGGGCCTTCAAAATGGAATCTCTGTTTGATCAGATTCGGAAAGAGCGCGAGTCGCGTGAAGATGGTCCTGAAAACTAACCGTATCCTGCATCCGGCCCTATGAATGCTGCGTTCGCCTTTCGGATTGCCCGGCGCTACCTGCGGGGCAAAGGGTCTGCCAATGCAGTGCCAATCCTGTCGCGGATCAGTATGGCAGCGATCGCAGTGGGCTGTAGCGCACTGCTGATCCTGTTCTCGGTTTTCAACGGTTTCAACGCCGTTATTGATCAGTTTTACACCGCCTTCTACACCGATCTGCGCATCCGGCCGGCGGAAGGAAAAACCTTTCACCTAACGCCCGATCAGTGGCAGGTTCTCCGGAATCAACCGGGCGTACTGGTGGCAGCGCCGGTGCTGGAAGACCGCATGCTGGCATCCGGAACCGGTGATGCCATGGTAGCGACGGTTCGTGGGGTGGATGAGCGCTACTTCAAGGTGGCGCAGATGCAGCCGTATGTCCGTTATGGGCAGGAGGGCGTTTCGGAAACCCGGGGCGTTGCTACTGCATTGGTGGGCATCGGCATTGCCTCCAAACTGGGCTTGTCTACGGAAAATGTGTTCAGCCAGCTGCATTTGTATGCACCCAATCCGGAAGCGCCCGTCAGCGGACTTATCGACCCGACCACCGCCTTCCGAAGCGAACTGCTGCAACCAACCGGCATTTTTGCCATTGAAAGCGACTTTGATGAACATTACATTCTGGCGCCGCTTGCTACCGTTCAACGACTGCTGGGTGCCGGTGACGCACTTTCGCAGGTCGATCTGAAACTGGCACCGGGCGCCGAACCGGCCGTAGCCGGCAATCTGCGAAAGGCATTCGGGAACCAGGTTCGTGTTGAAACCCGCCAGCAGCAGAATGCGACCTTTTACAGCATTATGGCCGCCGAAAAATGGACCATGTACCTGATTCTGGTGCTGGTGTTGCTGATCGCCTCGTTTAATCTGGTAGGCGCCTTGTCTATGCTGGTTCTGGAAAAGCAGAAAGACATCGCCATTTTACAGGCTATGGGTGCCGGTCAGGCGTCTATCCGCGGTATTTTCCTGCTGGAAAGTTTGTTGTGGAGCAGCCTGGGCGGACTTATTGGAATCGTGCTGGCGATAGGGCTTTGCATGGGGCAGCAGTATTTTGGATGGATCAAACTTCAGGGCGGATTCCTGATCGATGCCTATCCGGTCGCACTACAGGCCCGGGATGTTCTGGTGGTATTTGTTACGGCGCTGGGACTCGGGCTGGTGGCGGGCTGGTGGCCGTCCTGGCGGGCGGGCCGGCAGCGTTCCGGCATTCTGAGATAAGCGGTTGTGGTACCTTGCCGCACCGATTCCTTTTTTATTGTACCCAATGGCCTCTGCTGAACTCATCCGTCGATTGGAAGCGACAATCGACACCATTCCGGATTTTCCGATTCCGGATATTCTGTTTCGGGACATCTCACCTGTTTTCTTACAACCCGATCTGTACCAAGACGTCGTAGCCGATCTGGCACGCTTTAGCCGGGGACAGGTTGACGTGGTCTGTGGAATCGAAAGCAGAGGGTATTTGTTTGGCATTGCCATCGCTGTGGCCCTCAATCTGCCATTTGTATTGATCCGGAAAGCCGGAAAACTTCCGCCGCCTACCATCCGGGAGGATTATGCGCTGGAATACGGTACGGCAGCTATCGAAATGAAAACAAATGCTATCCAGCCCGGTCAGCGGGTACTGATTCATGATGATCTGCTGGCAACAGGCGGTACTACGGAAGCGGCGGCCCGGTTGGTGGCCCGGCAGGGCGCAAAAGCCGTTCAGTTCAGCTTTCTGATTGGCCTGAGCGCGTTGAACGGCCGGGAGCGGCTGCGTCCGTTTAATGCAGACGTGTACGAACTGTTGCAATATTGAGCTAATGATCTCCGGTCAGCCCTACGATCGGAAAGAGGTGCGTTTACACCGGATTTTTTACCCAAAAAGACGTTGAAACAACGGAACAATGCGTTGTCCTTCCAGGCAGGCGGCGCAGGTACGATACATCCAGAGACAGTCGATAAAATCCGTAAACAGGTGAAATGTTAGTCCGACGGCGATGATGCGTACAGATCCCCTGCCAAAGAGCAGCAGCAGACCGTAGCCAATTAAAGCAGGCAGAGTATGCAATGGATGAAACCCGATGCTACACCGGCCCGGCATAAAAACCGGGGTTGCCAGTAGGTGATCCAGATCTATCAGCATCGTTGCCAGCAGGATCCCGTATGCACGCCAGGGCCGTTTCCGGAAGCAAAGGAACGCCAGGCCCAGCGGTGCGAGCAGGTGCAGTCCGTAATGAACCAGCGTTTGCAGGAAACCCCCATTCATCAATCTACAGAAAATCCGGAAAGATGACGTAATTCCTGTTTCAGATTCCGACGGGCCGCCGCCTCGTAGCGATCCCTGAAAAATGCAGTCTGAAAAACAGACGGTTTATCCAGAAAGGATCGAAGGACCTGCGCACGCCCGGCCTGGTACACCGCATCAGGATACTGGCTATATTCCATGCGAATCTGTACGGTGTAGTCCTGATATTGACGCGGCGGAGCACCCAGAATCGATAAATCCGCATCCAGAAACAGTGCAGCATCGGCCAGGCCGGCAGCTTCGTGCTGACGGGTAGCTTCAATCAGTTCCACGACACGTTGAACCGCTGCTTCCGGAATTCCGGTTGCAGTAAGCCGCTTCCTGGCCAGCTGTCCACTTTGAAATTCATTGTCGGTACGGGCCGGATCATAAATGCAATCATGGTAAAAAGCCGCCAGATAAACAGCAGTCCGGTTCTGCAAGAACGGTTCTACGGCCTGTATCTGTTCGATCAGGTGCCGGATATGATCCAGGGTATGATAGGCCCGGTGAGGTTCGTTGTAAGCAGCCGTCAGCTCCTGCCAATACGCCTGACACACGTTTGAGGGCGCGCTCAATAGGTTGTAAAAGAGATTCTGCATTCCGGAAGAAAAGACCTTACCGGGAGCTACGTACCGGACGGTCCTAAAATCGCAACTATAAACCAGAACAGGATTTGGAACCAAATTATTTCTGTGTTAAGTTTGTATGAATTCAGGGTTAACAAACGAAAATCGTGAAGTTGCTTTTTGTCATTCTATAAATTTTTTGCATTATGAGTCGGACTACTCAAAAAATTCTCATCAGCCGCATTCTGCAGGTTTCGCTGGCGGTTCCTTTTATTCTTCTATTGGCCTACATCCTGATGTCGTCTGCCCAAACGGCCAGTATGCCTACGTTTGTAGCAGCCTGTTTGTTTACGGTCTTACTGGTGATGTTGATTCTGAAAGCGGTCTACCGCAGTCGGGTGTTCAACGCTCCCGGCCGCTAAGCATTCCGGAACCGCTGGATTTCACCTTTTAATTCTTTTCCGATGCGCGGTGGTGGCGACTGGTTTCCGTTTATGCTGTTTCTGCTGTTACTGGCAGCAGGGTTGCACTGGGGCAGCCGATGGATCCGGAAACGACAGGCCCGGCATAAGGTTCCGTTTGAGGACGGGGTCGATTACCACAACAACTGATTCCCAGGAGGATACATTAAAAAGAGGGCCGCTTTATAAGCAGCCCTCTTTTTAATTTTCAGGATCGGTTCAGTGCGCCTGTTGACGCAGCCGGAACAGTTACATTTTTTCCGGAACCTGAATGCCCAGCAGATTCATGGCGTGTTTGATCACCGTCGCGGTCATGATACACAGCATCAGCCGCAGGTCACGTTTCTCAGGGGTTTCGGCCTCCGCTACCGAGTGCTGGGCATAAAAGCTATTGAATTTCTGCGCCAGCGCAAAGGCATACTGGCAGATCAGCGACGGGTTGTATTCAGCAGCGGCCGCACTGATGGTGTCCGGATATTGCTCCAGTTGCAGCACAAGCTCCTTTTCCAACGGCAGCACCGGTTCGGTGAGATCGAAGGCCTGGAAATGTGTCCGGTCTACAAATACCGATACGCCGGATTTGCGCAGGATGGAATGAATCCGGGCATGTGCATACTGTACAAACGTAGCGGTATAGCCGTGCAGGTCAATGCTTTCGGCCGGGTTGAAGATCATCTTCTTTTTCGGCTCTACGCGCAGCAGGTAAAATTTCAACGCACCCGTACCGATCATTTTATACAAGGCTTCCAGCTCGCTTCCGGAAAAGCCCTCGGTTTTACCCGCAGCCTCGGTTTGCACTTTGGCCAGACCAATCATTTCATGGAGCATGTCATCGGCATCCACAACGGTTCCTTCCCGGCTTTTCATTTTTCCGGAAGGCAGTTCCACCATGCCATAGCTCAGGTGATAAATGCCGTTGGCGCAGGGTTCGTTCAGCCGTTTCAGAATCCGCTTCAGCACTTCCATATGGTAATTCTGCTCATCGGCAATTACGTAGATGCTTTCATCGAGCTTGTAATCGTCGTACTTCAGCCGTGCAGTGCCGAGGTCCTGCGTCATGTACACAGATGTACCATCGCCGCGGAGCAGGAGTTTCTGGTCGAGGCCTTCATTGGTAAGATCGATCCAGACCGATCCGTCGTCTTTCCGGAACAGCACGCCTTTCTGCAAGCCTTCTTCTACGAGTTGTTTTCCCAATAGGTAGGTGTCGCTTTCATAATAATATTTATCAAAGTCTACACCCAACTGCTTGTAGGTCACTTCAAATCCTTTGTACACCCAGCTGTTCATGGTTTCCCACAATGAGTAGATTTCGGGGTCGCCGGCTTCCCAACCGCGCAGCATGTCCTGGGCTTCCTTAAAAATAGGCGCTTCGGCTTCAGCTTTTTTGGCGTCCATACCACCGGCGACCAGATCGGCTACTTCTGCCTTGTAGATGTCGTTGTACTTTACATAGGAGTCGCCAACGAGGTGGTCGCCTTTGATTCCGGAATCTTCCGGTGTGGCGCCGTTGGCGTACCGTTTCCAGGCAATCATGCTCTTGCAGATATGAATGCCGCGATCGTTGATCAGATTGGCTTTGATCACCTGTTTGCCATCCGCTTTCAGGATTTCGCTGACGGCAAAACCCAAAAAAATATTCCGCAGGTGACCGAAGTGTAAGGGCTTGTTGGTATTCGGCGACGAGTACTCCACCATAGCGCGGTAGGCCGTTTTTGGCTTCTGGCCCCACAGGCTGTTATTGAAATGATTCAGCAGAAACGCTTCCCAGTAGGCATCGCGGACGCTCAGGTTCAGAAAGCCACCTACGATTTTAAAGCCCGAAAACAGATTCGTATTTTGAAGCAGCCAGTCGCCCAGCTGCGCACCCAACGCATCCGGCTTTTGGCGCAGGGTTTTGACGTACGGAAACAGGACTACGGTGTAATCGCCTTCAAACTCGGGCTTGGTTTCATTGACGGTAACCGTCTGCGCCTCTACCGGTCCCAGTTCCGGAAAGACTGTTTTCAGGGCATCGGCCGTCGCGTTCTTAATCTGAGCAACAAGATTCATGCGGCAAAAGTAGACCGACAATTGAAAACCGGGCCTTCCGGACCTTTGGGTTGCCACCGTATGGACTCAGTTTTGACCACACTGGCATCCGGTAGCAACCTGTATCTTCGCAACCCTGCTACGCACGTGTGTACGAAGCAGGCTTTTCGAACCCATGATGCAAAAAACACTTCGCGCACTGCTGCCGGTACTGGCCCTGGCCATAGGCGCTTCTTCCTGCTCTGAAGATTTCGACGTACTGGCACCCGCCAAGCCGTATACAGTTGTCTACGGCATTCTGGACGCCAACGAGCCGGTCAATTATGTGCGTATCCAGCGGGCCTACGGCGATCCCAACAAAAGTGCACTGGACATCGCCAAACTGCCGGACTCCTCTTACTTTGGAGCCTCTGAGCTTACGGTGACCCTTCAGATTAAGGATGCAACTGGTTCTAACTTTCAGGCTGTGGGCAACCCGCTTGAACGGAAGGATTTAACGGATAAAACCCCGGGTGTATTTTTCACTGCCAGCAAAGCCTATGAAATCAACACGAAACTGATTCCGGGTCGCACCTACCGCCTGTTGATTAAAAACAACACTACTGGTAATGTGGATACCGCCCAGACGGCTATTGTTGACCTCACCGGGGTTGCCATTTCCGAACTGGATTCGGTCCTGAGTCCGAACCAGAAGATCGAGCTGGCTCCTACTAATCCAACCAACCCGAGTGAAGATGGTACGTATACATGGCGGGTCCGCCAGTTTCCGCAAAGTCCTACAGTAAAATTCATGGATGCTACAATACGCTTCAATTTCTGGGAGCGTACAGGCAGCGGTCAGGAAACGCCCCGTTCAGTGGATTACACCTTTAGCCGTCCGGTTAATCCGGGTGGTCCAAGCTGGCCGGGGATGTTGCTGAGCGATAAATTCAATAATTTTTATCAGGGTCTTATCAACAGCCTGGGTGAAGCCCCTGCCGGCGTCCAGCGCCTGGTCGACAGTGCTGATTTCATTGCGTACTTCGGTTCTCCGGAATTGTATACCTACCAGCAAAACCTCAGTCAGACCGGTGGTCTGGGCGGCGATCAGATTCAGTATCGTTATACCAATATCCGGGGGAAGGACGTGCTGGGTGTTCTGGGATCGCGTGCACGCCTTCAGCGTACTGGCGTAGACCTCACAGACCGGACCGTAGAGGCGTTGAAAACCAACTCCAACACTGCTCGCGCCAACATCACCGGACGGTCCACTCAATAGTTCTTTCAAAACCGATTTAGGTTTGATATGCCTTCTGCGTCAGTGCAGAAGGCTTTTTTCTGCCATTATTTCGTTACAGGCTGACATTTTGGAATCTATTTTTTATTGGTGCAGAATTTGAAGGAAGAGAATGTCTTTCCGGAAGCAGCCTGATTGCAGGTCCGGAAAGACGTTCTCTCATCTTTTAAATCTTACCCCAACTATATGAGCAAAATCATCGGCATTGACCTTGGCACGACCAACTCCTGTGTGGCTGTTATGGAAGGCAACGAACCTGTTGTAATTGCCAACGACGAAGGTCGTCGTACTACCCCATCAGTCGTCGCTTTCCTGAAAAACGGCGAGCGTAAAGTGGGTGATCCGGCCAAGCGCCAGGCTATCACCAACCCGAGTGCCACCATCATGTCTATCAAGCGGTACATGGGTCGTCGCTTCGACGAGGTTGGCAATGAGATGGAGCACAACTCCTATAAAATCGTCAAAGGCGATAACAACACGCCGCGTGTAAACATCGAAGACCGCCAGTATACCCCACAGGAAATTTCGGCCATGATTCTTCAGAAAATGAAGAAAACCGCTGAAGATTTCCTTGGTCAGGAAGTAAAAGAAGCGGTCATCACTGTTCCGGCCTACTTCAACGATGCGCAGCGTCAGGCCACGAAAGAAGCCGGTGAAATCGCGGGTCTGAACGTACGCCGGATCATCAACGAGCCAACCGCTGCTGCCCTGGCCTATGGCCTTGACAAGCAACATCAGGATTCCAAAATTGCCGTGTTTGACCTCGGTGGTGGTACGTTCGACGTTTCCATCCTGGAACTGGGCGACGGGGTGTTTGAAGTGAAATCTACCAACGGTGATACGCACCTCGGTGGTGATGACTTTGATAAAGTAATCATGGACTGGCTGGCCGATGAGTTTAAGGCCGACGAAGCCATGGACCTGCGCAAAGACCCCATGGCCTGGCAGCGTCTGAAAGAAGCCGCCGAGAAAGCTAAAATCGAACTGTCGTCTTCTCAGGAAACCGAAATCAACCTGCCGTACGTAACTGCGGTAGACGGTGTGCCGAAGCACCTGGTGAAGAAACTGACCCGTGCCAAATTTGAAAGTCTGGCCGACCGTCTGGTGGAGCGTACACTGGAGCCGTGCCGCAAAGCGTTGAAAGACGCCGGTATGGATGCATCCCAGATCGACGAAGTAATTCTGGTAGGGGGTTCAACCCGGATTCCGAAGATTCAGGAAGTCGTAGAAAAGTTCTTTGGCAAGAAGCCGAACCGTTCGGTAAACCCGGATGAAGTGGTAGCGATTGGTGCGGCCATCCAGGGGGGTGTACTGACCGGTGATGTAAAAGATGTTCTGCTGCTGGACGTAACCCCGCTGAGCCTCGGTATCGAAACGATGGGTGGTGTGATGACCAAGCTGATCGAAAGCAACACTACAATTCCAACCCGGAAAACCGAAACCTTCTCGACCGCTGCCGACAACCAGCCGAGCGTAGACCTCGTCGTATTACAAGGGGAGCGTCCGATGGCGAAAGACAACAAGTCGCTGGGTCGGTTCAACCTGGACGGCATTCCACCAGCTCCGCGGGGCGTACCGCAGATCGAAGTCACGTTTGATATTGACGCCAATGGTATCCTGCATGTAACGGCGAAAGACAAAGGCACCGGCAAGCAGCAGAATATCCGCATCGAAGCCGGTTCCGGACTGTCGAAAGAAGACATCGAGCGCATGAAGGATGAAGCCAAAGCCAACGAAGCAACCGATAAAGAAGTACGGGAGCGCGTCGAGAAGCTAAACATGGCCGACGGTCTGGTGTTCAACTCTGAAAAGCAATTGAAGGAGTACGGCGACAAGATTCCGGCCGAGAAGAAGGAAGCTATTGAGAAAGCCGTTGCCGAACTGAAAGAAGCGCATCAGGCAGAAGACATCGCCCGGATCGACAGCGCGGTCGAAACGCTGAATGCAGCCTGGCAGTCGGCTTCAGAAGATATGTATAAAGCGTCTGCCGATGGCATGGGCGGTGCAGAAGGCATGAATCCGGAAGGCCAGCCGCAAGGGGCCGAAGGAGATGGCCCGGTAGCCGATGCCGAGTACGAAGAAGTAAAATAAGTGTTGGCTCCGGAAGGTTTGTTTCCGGAAAGACCATCAAAAGGCCCCACAAAACTGTGGGGCCTTTTTTAGTTCCATTCGATCTTGGTTAATGTCATTCGGACGTATGATCAAGGATTGGAAAGAGGATTTTGGAAGAGCTCCTATTATATCTATGCACGGTATCAACAGCTGCTTGCCATTAAAAAAGCCCCGCAGTGGCAGGGCTTTCCTTTATATTTTACCAGTTCCGGACAAATGTTTTCCGGAAGCCTTTCGGGGTACGGCGATTAGCAACGCTATTATTAAACTGATTCCAATGACAGCCGCCGGTTTGGTCTTTAAGTCAACCCGTGTTCCAGATCGCCTGTTCCGCCAGATCTATCAGGTACTATAGGCCTACCCCAAGCACAAACGCGATCAAAAACCGGATAATGAAGTTCATAGTTTTAAAAGTAAAACTTATTCGCAGACCGTTCCGGAAAGAATCCTACCCAAGCTGTCCACTCATCAGCAATGCGAGAATAATTCCGCCGGCGACAATCCGGTACCAGCCCCAAACCTGAAAGCCATACTTTTTCAAAAATCCGATGAAAAACCGGATGGCCAGCGCAGCTACGATAAACGCCACCACATTACCCAGCAAAAAATGAAACAGGTGCGCGCTGTCCTGCGTAATTAATTTATATCCCTTCGTCTCCACGCCGCCTACATGCCAGTCTTTCAGGAGAATCGAATAGGCCGTTACCGCCAGCATCGTAGGGACCGCCAGGAAAAACGAAAACTCTGCCGCTGCGGCCCGCGTCAGCCGTTGCTGCATCCCACCGATAATCGACGCAGCCGCCCGACTGGTACCCGGCATCATCGCCAGACATTGCCAAAAGCCGATCGTCACTGCTTTTTTGACGGAGATTTCTTTTTCGTCGGTGATGAGTTGCGTAGGCGCACCGGGCACCGGTTGCGGAAACAGTTTATCGATAAATAGCAACACCACACCACCTAAAATAAGCACCACCGCAATCGGCATGGGCTTTTCCAATACGGCTTCAATGGCATCATCAAACAATTTGCCCAACACCAGTGCCGGAATGACCGCTGCGGCCAGTTTCAGGTAAAAAGCCGGGTTCCGGAAGTTGAAAAACGTTTTCCAGTACAAGGCTACGACCGCCAGGATGGCACCGAACTGAATGGAAACGGTGAACAACTTCACGAATTCATCTTCCTGGATACCCATCGCCGTGTTGACGAAAATCATGTGTGCTGTGGACGAAATCGGTAAAAACTCGGTCAGTCCTTCGACCACTGCTGTAATAATCGCCTGGAACGTTGTCATGGCCGCGAAAATACGCGCTCCGGTTCCGGAAATGAAACAGCCCCTTCTCCAACATCATTATCCGGGCTTCGACGCTGTCATTCTGCGCTTCGACAGGCTCAGAATGACAATGTCGAAGAACAGCCTGACACGTTGCTTATATCATTTCCATTCACCGTTTCGCTATGCGGTGTCACCCTGAGCCTGTCGAAGGGCGCCTTTATGGTTACTCCAATGAAGACTCCTATAAGATTAAGGAGACAGGAAACCGAGCGAGAATCAGGAACAGAAGCTTTGAAGGAACGTTCAAACCATGCAGAAGCCCTCAATGTCATGCAGAAGCCCTCAATGTCATGCAGAAGCCCTCAATGGCACGCAGAAATGACTGAACACCGTGCAGAACTGATCGAAGTCCATGCAGAAATGGTTCAAGGGCATGCAGAAGTCACCCAATGGCATGCAGAAACCATAGAAGTCCGTGCAGAAACCATCGAAAAGCATGCAGAATTCATTGCAGGCCATGCAGCACTGGTCAAAGGCCCTGCAGAAGTCAAATAAAGCATGCAGAACTGGTTCAATAGCATGCAGAAACCATAAATTTCGCTATGCATTGTCACCCTGAACCTGTCGAAGGGCTTGTTGAGAGGTAGAATGCGGGCTTCTACAGGCTCAGCCTGACAAGTCGCTTATACCGCCTAGAAGTAAGCGTGTTATTCTGAGTATGTCGAAAAACAGCCTGATAAGGCTCGTATCGTTCTCTATGCTTTGAGCGTGTCGAAGGGACTGCCTACGGAATATTCAGGTACTTGTGGGTTTGCAGCGAAAGCGTCCACTGCGGATGTTGATGGATGTAGTCCAGAATCAATGGCGTCAGCTTTTCATGCTTGCTCCATTCCGGTTGCAGGTACAACCGACAGTCGGGGGATGTCATCGCAGCGTGCTGCTCGGCCCAGTCAAAATCAGACGGATGAAAAATCACCACCTTCAGCTCGCTTGCATACGGCAGTACCGCCGGCAAGGGGGCTTTGAATTTCTTCGGCGAAAGGGTTACCCAATCAATGGCACCGGTGAGCAAGCGCGTGCCGGACGTCTCAATATGAATCTGAAACCCGGCCGCTTTGAGTCCTTTAGTCAACGGCTCCAGATTGTGCATGGCCGGCTCTCCACCGGTAATCACCGCAATGCGACCCGGATAAGCAGCAGCAGCCGCCACAATTTCATTCACCGTCATTAGTGGATGCGCGTCGATCGGCCAGCTTTCTTTCACATCGCACCATACGCAGCCCACATCGCATCCGCCCAGCCGGATAAAGTACGCTGCACGACCGCTGTGCGCGCCTTCCCCTTGCAGGGTATAGAAATGTTCCATTACCGGATACGACATGATACAGACTCCTTACAAACCGTTACAAAATTTACATTCACCGCGACCGATCCGGAATTCAAGCAAACCGTCAGCGAGCGTTCCGGAACCTCAGGCACCAGCTTTCCAGGCTTTTAACGTGTTCATCATCAAACCGCAGATCGTCATCGGGCCCACGCCTTTGGGAACCGGAGTGATGTAGGAACACTTGGGGAAAACCGCGTCAAAATCGACATCGCCTACCAGCCGGGATCCGGATTTACGGGACGCATCTTCGATCCGGTTAATGCCTACGTCAATCACGATCGCACCTTCCTTGACCATATCGGCTGTTACAAAACGAGGCTTGCCAATAGCCGCGACAATAATGTCGGCCTGCAAACACAGTTCTTTGAGATTTTGGGTGCGCGAGTGGGTCAGCGTCACGGTTGCGTTGCCGCCGGTTCCGGAACGGCTCAGCAAAATGCTCATCGGCGTGCCCACAATATTGGACCGGCCGATCACCACCGCATGTTTACCGCTGACGTCGATGCCATACTCGGCCAGCAGCAATTGAATGCCAAACGGCGTAGCCGGCAGATACGTAGGTTGTCCCAGCACCATGTTGCCCTGCGACACCGGATGAAAGCCGTCTACATCTTTCGCCGGATCAATCGCATTAATGATCGCGTTTTCGGAAATGTGTTTCGGTAGTGGCAGCTGAACCAGAATGCCGTCGATTTCCGGATCGGCATTCAATTCACGAATAATCTGAAGTAGTTCTGCTTCGGACGTATGGGCGTTGCGGCGGATCAGCGTAGATCCGAAGCCGAGTGCTTCACAGGTCTTTACTTTAGAGCCTACGTACACCTGTGACGCCGGATCTTCCCCCACCAGTACGGCGGCCAGATGCGGTGCACGGCCCCGTTGAGGAATCAAAGCGGCCGCTTCTTCACGGATGCGGTCCTGAATGCGCTGCGCCGTTCCGACGCCATCAAGAAGTTGCATGGCCGCGAAGGTACGAAAAGCGGTTGCGGCTTTTCCGGAAACAGAGCCTTCGATACAAGAGTGTCTGAATTTATTTCACGTCTTTGGCACCCCAGTCTTTGAGCCAGCCAATGCATTTTTCGCGCACATCGCCCTGAATCAGGATTAATCCTTCTTTAGCTGAACCGCCGGTACCAGCTTTGGTTTTCAGGAGTTTGGCCAGTGCTTCCAGTGCGGCATCCGGTCCTGCAAATCCGGCGATCACTGTTGTAGGCTTCCCGTTGCGCTTTTCCAGCCGGAGGCGCAATTTTTGCGCCTGTGGAGGCAGCTCGGTTGTTTCTTTGGGTGCTTCCGGACGGAAACCGGGATCGGTGCTATACACCAGTCCTCCGGTTTTAGATTTTGCCATACTCGTAAAAAACCAAAGATAGCAGTGCCCGGTCAACCTCTTTTCCGGAATTTGTAGTCCTTATTCTTCGCTTATGTCCTTTCTGCAAAAATTCTTTCAGCTGCTGGACCCCACCCCGCTACGGCCCAAACGCCGGGCGCCCATCACCATCCGGAAAACCCAGCCCATGCCTGCGGTACAGGAGACCTTGATAGGCCCTCCACTGGAGGGGCTGGAATACATTCAGTTTGGCCACTTCAGCGACAACAACCGTACGCCTGCACAGAAAGAGTACTGGGGAGAAGCACAAACCCTGTTTGAAGCCAAAAAATATACCGAGTCGTTGCAGGTGTTTCTGCAATATCTGTTTGATAAAAAAGAAGCGGCCGTAGCCTGGCATACGGCCGCCGATGGCATCCTGCATTTCGAGCTTTCACAGGGCACCCGGCTGATTACCGGCGCCTTCGATGGCCGGTTTCTGCATGCAGCTGCACCCCTGGCCCGCACCCAGAATGCGGGGACCGCAGTGATGCGCCGGTTGCTGGAATTGAATTATGAACTGCGCTACACCAGCGTCGGCATGAGCAGTGAAGGCATTTTTTACCTGGTATTTGATACCGATGCCGAAACCGCCAGTCCGCACAAGCTGTTTGCAGGACTGGAAGAACTCGCTATTAAAGCAGACCGGCAGGACGATAGTCTGCTGACCGATTTTGAAAACCTGGAGCCGGTTGGTGAAGCCCTTATCGAGCCGCTGTCCGATCAGGAGATCAAAACCAAAGTGCTCGCGTTCCGGAACTGGATTCAGCATGCGTTGCAAATGGCCGATACCTTTGACGTAGATACCTATGCCGGGGCCATTGCCGAACTATACCTCACTACTATTTACCGGCTCGACTTCCTGCTGTCGCCCGACGGACGGCTGATGCTGGAAATCGAACGTATTTCCGGATTGTACTGGCGTCAGAAAGACAAAGCTGTAGTGCTGCGCAACCGCGAGATTAAGGCTGCACTGGAACAACTGCTTCAGTGGACGCCGGACGAGATCAGCCAGTGTCTACACCGGACCCGCAGTACCTTCTCCCTCACCGATGATCCGCAACCCGACAAAATGCGCGATCACATTCTGGGGTCGCTGAAGAGTTCAGAAACCTATGAAGCGCGCCACCAGAAACAGCTGGCTGCCTGCCTGCTGGAATACGGACCGCTCTACAATCTGTATCTCTACACGATGCCCGATGTTATCCGCGATCTTTCGATCGTACTGTTTGCAGTCTGGCATCCCCGCTACTTCAACGATTTGGGACTTCGGAAACCCTTCTACGACATCCAGACCCACAAGCTTGCCGAAAGGCACATCAAGGAAACGGTACAGGCACTGATCAAACCGTGGAAAGAAACGTTTCCATCGCTGGCATTTGACCTGTCGAAAGTCAGCTTCCGGAACCGCTACGAGTTTGGCCGCAGCTATGCTGCGCAGCTGGCACAGGTTGTTATCTAAAAAAGCGATTCGCTGGCCCACGCGTCCAAGGAAGCACTGGCTGCAATCGAAGCCACTACCGTTCCGGAAAGAGCATTCCACTCGGCTGCGTTTTCTTCTTTACCAAACGTAAACGTCTGAAGACCGACCTGCTGTTGCATGGCCCAGCGCAGCACTTCGCGGGCGGTAAACGGCGCAATGCCGGGCACCCGCAGTTTTCGGGGCATACCGGCCTGCGCAGCCGTTTCCGTAAGGAATTGAATAAGCGTCGTTTCACCGGCAGCACCGTCCGTTTCCAAAATAGGGATCGCCCCCAAACCGGCCTGGTCAACGGTATCAGCGGCATACAGGATGGTTCCGGAAGCAGTTATGGCAAGACCCAATGTCCAAACGGCATCAGGGCGTTGGCGTCGTAACAGTCCGTCGCGTCCGGCGGGCCGGACAACAGGCGTGGCTTTTTTACGGGCGCGGCGCTGGTATAACCGGCCTTCCTTGTAGATCCGGCGGATTTGCTTGCGTGGCCATTTGGGAGCAATGCGCCGCAGCAATACGATCAGTTCTTCAAACTGCCGCGACGGATCTTCTTCCAGCAACCGGCACAGGGTTTCATAGACCTCACGGTCGTCGGCCTCGGGCTTACGTACTTTATGCTCAAACGCTTCTACCGAAAGTCCGGCGATGGCACAGGCCTGTGCAATGGAGACCGTATGCTTGCGTACCAGCTGGCGCACGATGGCCTGCCGTACGGAAGTTGCTTCGTCAACTACCGCGAGCGCATCCTGCAGCATTTGCCACCGGGCCGTGCCACTCCGCTGTGCAGCAATTTCTACGACGACTGGTGCGGCTTCAATTGCTGTTTCGGTAATGGCTTCCGCTTCCGGAAACTCGGCCAGCCAGTTGTACAGTGTAGCCCGCGAAATACCGGCCTGTTCCATTACCTGCTTTACGCTAAGCGCACCGCTACGGCGTTGCTTGACCCATTGCAGCCGTTGTTCCTCGTCGTATCGGTGGACATTCATTTCCGGAAAGTAAAAAGCCTGCGGTTACGTCTGGCCTAAGGTACTTCTACAGCGTTTAGAACGGCATCCAGTACCTGAGACATCTGGATGCCTTCGGCTTCAGCCTCATAGCTGAGTCCCAGCCGGTGACGCAGTACGTCCGGGAATACCGCCCGTACATCGTCCGGAATCACATAGGCGCGGCGTTTCAGAAAGGCCCGGGCTTTGGCTGCATGCGCCAGTCCGATCGACGCCCGTGGCGAAGCGCCATAGGAAATGTAAGGCTTCCACTTTTCCAACCGGTTTTCGGCCGGATAGCGGGTTGCAAAAACAAGATTTACAATATAGTTTTCGATCTTCTCGTCCATGTACAGTTCCCGTATCAGCTGCCGTGCCTGCAGCAGCGTTTGCGGCGATACGACCGGCTGGATCGGTGGCACCCCATTGGGCAACAGTGACTGGCGGATAATTTGTTTTTCGTCTTCTTTTTCCGGATACCCGACCAGCACTTTCATCAGAAACCGGTCGGCCTGTGCTTCCGGAAGTTCGTAGGTTCCTTCCTGCTCAATCGGGTTTTGAGTTGCCAGCACCAGGAAAGGTTCGTCCAGCCGGAAGGTAGTGTCGCCGATGGTGACCTGCCGTTCCTGCATGGCTTCGAGCAATGCACTCTGCACCTTGGCCGGTGCGCGGTTGATTTCATCGGCCAGAATCAGGTTGGCGAAGATGGGACCTTTGCGCACCGAGAAACTGTGCTCCTGCGGATTGTAAATGGTGGTGCCCAGCACATCGGCAGGCAACAGATCAGGGGTAAACTGAATTCGCGAAAACCGGGCATCAATGGCGGCTGCCAAGCTTTTCACTACCAGCGTTTTAGCCAGTCCGGGAACACCTTCCAGCAATACGTGGCCGCCGGCCAGCAGACTGATCAACAGCCGTTCTACCAGATGCTGCTGCCCGACCACCTGTGTAGCCAAGGATTGGGTCAGGGCATCTACAAAAGCAGATTCCCGTTCGATGCGGGCCGAAAGTGCTTGCAAATCCATAGGACCACAAAGCTAAGGCAAGGGCTCTCATTTCGGCTTCAGGTTCCGAAAGGGTCCGTTGCAGTGCTTCCGGACGTTTTTAACGGGCGCGGTGGTACAGCGAACTTTTAACCAGCCCCCATTTGTGAAGGCGATGCACCAGGCTCACCCGCAGTACACCCAGGCCGTACTTAGAGCTACGCGCAAAGTTGATGGAAGAGGCTTCCTCAAAATATTTGGTCGGGCAGGTCACTTCACCGATCTCAAAACCGTTCATAAAGATCTGCGAGATCATCTCGTTGTCAAATACGAAATCGTCAGAGTTGTGGGTAAAATCGATGCTTTGAATGACCTCTTTACTAAACGCCCGGTAACCGGTATGATATTCCGATAGCTTTTCGCCAATCAGGAGGTTTTGGAACATGGTCAGAAACCGGTTGGCGACATACTTATACATCGGCATCCCACCTTTGAGCGCACCCTTACCTAGAATACGCGATCCGAATGACACCGGATACACGTCGTAAGCGATCATAGCGGCCATGGAATGAAGCAGGGTCGGCGTATACTGATAATCCGGATGCAGCATCACAACGATATCTGCACCCAGTTCCATTGCTTTGGCATAGCAGCTTTTCTGGTTGCCACCGTAGCCCCGGTTGACCGGATGCCGCACGATATGCCGGATGCCGATCTGCTCAGCGACTTCCACCGTATTGTCGGGACTGTTATCATCGACCAAGACTACATCATCTACAATGTCGAAGGGAATTTCACGGTAGGTACGTTCCAGTGTCAAGGCTGCGCGATACGCCGGTAGGACTACGATTATTTTTTTGCCGTTGAGCATAAGTGGGCGAAAATAAGTCAGGAAACGGTGGTTTACTAGGTACGGCTGCCCGCATCAAAGACTTCAGTGGCCGACATCTTCATACCGGTAACGACCAGATTGCTGGTGGTATGTGCCAGCAGCACGCCCGTTTCGTTGTAAACATGCACTTCGGCGTTGATGATTTTTTTACCTTCCCGGACAATCCGGCTCCGGGCTTGAATCACTTCCCCGACCCGGGCGGTATAGAGAAAATCCGTGTTCAGATTGACAGTGGTATAATGTTGTTCCAGTCCCAGGCTGATAATGGCCCAGCCGATAGCCTCATCGCACAACGTAGCCATCATCCCCCCGTGGATACCGCCATACGGGTTGGCCATTTCGGGCCGCACCGGCATCGACAGCATCGCCTCACCGCGGGCCACTTCTTCAAGCGTCATTCCCAGCCAGTTGCCGGTCGGAGAACGGGTATCCTGCACTTTTTTATGCAGATAGCGCTCCCGCATCTGATTGAGAATGACATCGGGGTGGGTAGACGACATGGCCTGTGCAAAAAAAGTTCCGGAATAAAATAAAGCCGCAAAAGTACTTCTTCGGATGGGCGGACAAACCCATCGGCCTTATTTTCGTTCTTTCATCGTCGGTTTTATCCCTTTTCAACAATCATGACCATCACCCAGCTCGAGTATATTGTAGGCGTAGCCACCTACCAGAGTTTTGTGGCTGCTGCTGAGAAATGCTTTGTCACCCAGCCCACCCTGAGTATGCAGATCCAGAAGCTGGAGGAAGAGCTGGGGATTAAAATCTTTGACCGGACCAAACATCCGATTGCAGTAACGGACGCCGGTAAAGCAGTGGTTGCTCAGGCCAAAACGGCCTTGGCTGAAATCCGGAAAATCCATGCAATCATTCAGGATCAGGAAGGTTTGATTACAGGCCGGTTCCGGCTGGCGGTGATTCCGACCCTGGCCCCCACCCTGATTCCGCAACTGCTGAGTGCGTTTAACCAATCGCATCCGGGCGTGCAACTGCTGATCCGGGAAATGGAAACACAGGCGCTGATCAAAGCCCTCCGGGACAATGAAATAGACGTCGGATTGCTGAGTTTGCCGGTAGAAGCCGCGGGCATCCGGGAACATCCCATTTTTGAAGAGCCGCTGGTCGCGTATTTCTCCGAAACCGGTTGCGAAGCGGCCTTGGCTAAAAAGCGGATTTCACCAGCCGATGTAGACCTCCGCCGGATCTGGATGCTGAATGAAGGCCATTGCCTGCGCAATCAGGTGCTGGACCTGTGCAGCGATTACCTTGATACCCTTCAGGCCGATCAGCCGTTTCGCTATGACAGCAGCAATGTAGAAACCCTGCACCGGATGGTAGATGCCAATCCCGGTACGCTGACCATTCTTCCGGAACTGTCGCTGCAGTCATTCAATGAGGATATGCTCGACCGCGTCCGGTATTTCGAAGATCCGGAACCGGTGCGGGAAGTAGGACTGGCAACAACCGAGTATTTTGTGCATAGCAGCCTGCTGGAAAAGCTCAGCGACACCCTGACGAGCCTGATTCCGGAAAAAATGCGGACCCAGAAGAAAGGTCGGAGAGTGCTTCGGATTCAAAGCGCCCGGCTGTAATCAGGGCTTTTGCCAGAGCACGATGCGGTTGATCCCGTGCGACCGGACCTGATAGCCCGGAAGCACCCGATCCAGGGTTGCAGAAAGGCGGAGCCACTGTGCATCCTCGTTGATAATGTAATTCATGATAAAGGTTCCTCCGGGACGCAGCCGTTGCAGGCAGTGTTCCAGAAATGGGCGTTCCAGCGCGAACTCCGGTACCTGCCGCCCCCGGAATACATCCAGAATCAGCGCATCAAACGAATCAGTTTCCTGCGTTACATACAAGCTGGCATCCTCACAAATCAGTTCCACATGGTGGGCATGCCCGGCGGCCCCCAGCAGCGTTCCGGCCAGTTCCAGAATGGCTTCATCAATATCGACCAGCGTCATGTGGGGTTGTAACCGGTAGTTCCGGCTCAGCACCTGCACTGCACTTCCCAGACCGGCGCCCAGCACCACTACATCGTTCCAGGACACCAGTACCCGACGCCCCAACGCACCAAAGGCTTTGAGCATGGGCGTATACGCCGCACCGTCCGAATAAAAAGCGTCTTCAGTAGCCAGCTGCCACCGGCCGCGGTAGCGGAACAGTTCCAGCCTTGCGTGTACAGGACTGCTGGTAGTCAGTACCCGGACCGGCACCAGCCAACTCAGGGTTTTTTGAAAAATGGAAAGGGTGAGCAAGTGCCAAAGCTACTGCTCACCCTTTCTGTTAGAAGAATCTGCTTACTTGCCCTGTGGACGGTAATATTTCATTGCTTCCGGAAGCAGCTGCCGGATATTGTTGATCCGGGTTTCATCCGAAGGGTGGGTGCTCAAAAATTCCGGTGGCTTGTTACCGCCGCTGGCAGCTGCCATCCGTTGCCAGAATGGAATGGCTTCGTTTGGATTGTATCCGGCCAGCGCTGCGAAGATGAGTCCCATCCGGTCGGCTTCAGACTCCTGATTACGGGCAAATTTGAGGGAACCGAGCTGTCCGCCAACGCCTACTGCGGCATTAAAAATATTGGCAGCCGCCGATGGGCGGCTTGACAGCACACTGGAAAGCGTCTGGCTTCCGAACTGTAACGCCATTTGCTGGCTCATCCGTTCGTTAGAGTGGTGGGCTATGGCGTGGCCGATTTCATGACCCATTACAATCGCCAGTCCGGCTTCGTTCTGGGTGAGCGGCAAAATGCCACTGTAGACCACTACTTTCCCGCCGGGCATACACCAGGCATTCGCTTCGTTGTTGTTCACCAGGTTAAATTCCCACTGGTAGCCGTTGATCTCTGCTTGTTGACCAATGCTATTCATGTATGTACGAACCCCGTTGGCAATCCGGGTTCCGACCCGTTTGACCATTTCCGCATCGCGGGAAGAGGCACTTACCGGGCGGTTTTCACTTAAAAAGGCCACGTATTGCTGGTCGGCCATCTGGCGCATTTGCGTTTCGTCTACCAGCGAAAGCCCCCGCCGGCCGGTGACCGGATTGGTATAACAGGAGGAAAAGGTAAGCGCGGCACTCAGCGACACTAGGGTAAGGGAGAGGTTACGTTTCATAAGAGGGAGAAAAAAGAAATGATCAGAAGAGGCTTCCACAGCTGTTCCGGAAAAGACACTTGAGGATTCTTTTGGCTCCGCAACAAAAAGCGTGCACAGACCGTCAGCGAATAAAAAAACGCAACCTATTTACGGTTGCGTTTCCCCAGCTTTACTTTGCTTTCATTGCCTTGCAGCAATCGGTTGATATTCTTATGATGCGTTAGAATCACCATCAGCGCCGTAGCAACTGCGAATATCTTGTAGGTGAGTTCCGGTTCCCGGTAAATAAAGAAAATCAGAACCGGAAAGGAAATGCTTGCTACAATCGAGGACAGCGAAACATAGCGGGTCAGAAACAACATAAACAGGAATACGGCTACCAGGCTCAGCGCTACCGGCGGCTGAATAGCCAGAATCATCCCAAATAAGGTAGCAATTCCTTTACCCCCGCGAAAACCGGCCCAGATCGGAAAAATGTGTCCCAGAACCGCGACCAGACCTAAAAAAATCTGAAGGTTGGTGATGGCTTCGGTATGCCAGCCATACTGCGACAGCAGCGAAAGCTTTACGGCTGCAAAGCCTTTCAGCATATCCACGATCATCACCCCCGTACCTGCCTTGGCACCCAAAACCCTGAAGGTATTGGTAGCCCCTGCATTTCCACTACCATGTTCCCGGATATCGATTCCATAGAATCGTTTGCTGACCCAGACCGCCGTTGGAATAGAGCCAATCAAATATGCAAGAATCAGTAAGGGTGCATTTGGGATAACAGGCATTGATGCTATTTAGTATAAACGCGAGGTTCAAATATAGCCTTCACAACTGAAAATCCGTGCCCTCTTGGCAAAGAAATGCCTGCACAACCCTCACTTTTAAGAAATGGCTGTGTCAAACTTTAAATAAATGTTGTCTTTCTTAAAACGCATACAGGCCCAGTTACCCTCATTCCAAATGGCTTCGGTCCGGAATCCCACCTCTTCCATCGCAGTCTGCATCATAGGGACATCTTCATTCAAAATACCGCTGATGATCAATACACCTCCTGCACGTGTTGCAGCAGCCATTCCGGATGCATACTGAATGAGAATATTGCGGTTGATATTCGCGAGCAGTACGTCAAACGTTTCGTTTTGTGTTTGCTCCAAGGAACCCGTCCGGACTTCTATGTGGGTACAGGCATTAGCGCCGTTATTTTCCAGCATATTTTCCACAGCACCGGGATCATTTTCGATAGCCAGGATCCGGGTGGCGCCCATCTTTTCTGCCAAGATCGCCAGTACGCCCGTTCCGGAACCAAAATCCAGCACGGTTTTTTCCGGAACGGAAAGTTCCTGCATCGCCCGGATCATCATTCGGGTGGTTGCATGATGGCCGGTTCCAAAAGACATTTTAGGGGTAATGCAGAGCTCATATTCATAGCCGGTTTCCGGAGAATGAAAAGCCGCCCGGATGCGACAGAACGACCCGACTGTCACGGGCTCAAAGCTGGCTTCCCATTGTGCATTCCAGTTTTGAGACGGCAGGTCCTGAACGGAAGCGTCCAACCCGTGGTCAGCAAGCAGTTCTTCCACAGCCTCCGTTTGAATCTGTTCCGGAAGTCCATAGGCTTTTAGCAGGCCATCGCCTTCTTCCAGCCCTTCAAAACCCAGTTCCCACAAGTATGCCGAAAGCAGTTCCCGAAGCGAAGGGTCTGTACAGGCAATCGTCCATTCCTGATACTGTTGTGAGGGGGTCATAGGTTGGGGGTACAAAGGGTCTGTAAAATGCAAAAATGGCCATCTGTCGTTAAACAGACGGCCATTTTTCAAAGGAATTTTAAAAATCCGGTTCTTAGTTGTTGTCGCGGTTAACGCGGCTACCCGGACGGCCTGAATCACTTTCGGAGTCATTTTCCGGAGTATCAGGGTTGTTGGCTTCATTCATCTGCAGGTTTTTCGATTGTGCATCAACAGAACCTGGTTTGGCAGAATTGAACTGAACCCGACGGCCGGCCTCATCGCCTACGATCCGGAATTCGGTACGGCGGTTGGCCTGGCGGCCGCGCGGGTTGTCCTGACCGTTGATCTCATTCGGAGCAGCGGGGATTTCTTCACCAAAACCACGGGCATTCATGCGGTTGGCTTCGATACCTTTCTCCTTCAGATACGTCATCACGCTTTCGGCACGACGGCGGCTGAGGTCTTTGTTGTAGGTACTGTTTCCAACGGCATCTGCGTGACTGTACACATCCACGGCAAGCGATGGGTTGTCGCGCATGAAGGATACCAGCGAATCGAGTGCTACGATAGATTCTGAGCGCAGGGTGGCCTTATCGTAATCGTAATAGATGTTGTTGACACGGAAGCCCATATCTACGCTGTCCATCAGGATGGTTACGGCTACGTCGCCATCCGGATCGGTACGCTTCATAGAAGACGTGCTTACAGTCGCACGGCTGCTGAAGAATCCACGCTTGTCGCCGGTGAGTACATAGTTGTGTCCACGGGCCGCGTTAAATGCGAAGTTGCCATCCGTACTGTTGTAGGTACGTTGTGCACCTGCTTCGTCGATCATCTTGATAACCACGTCGCGTACCGGCTGTCCGGTGCGGCTGTTGATGGCGCGGCCTACGGCACGCAGATGCGGCTCGTACTGAACCCGCCAGATGTCATCGCAGCAGGTTGGGTTTTTCAGCGCAATCGATCCCAGACGGTTGGATACCAGATAGGCATCCGGCTTTCCAACAGGATCTTTGATGTAGTAGAGTTCATCGGCAGACGTATTCACCGGATAGCCCAGGTTGGCCAGATTGGTATAGCGTGACGGGCCTCCGTCAGCGCTGAACACGTCGAAACCACCCATAGTGACCCATCCGTTGGATGAGAAATACAGCTTACCAACGCGGGAATCGTAGTACGGAGTCACTTCATCACCTTCGGTGTTAATGCTTTTACCGGCGTTTTGCGGCCGACGATAGGTTCCGGTACGGGGATCAATTACCGAGTACCAGATATCGTATCCACCCCGGCTTTGCAGCTTACGGTTGGATGAGAAGAACAAAATTTCTTTCTTACCTACCAAGGCTACGCTCGGCTGGGTATTGCTGCCATCATCATTGATGCCTTCGCCCAACAGTTGCGGATTGCTCCAGGCACTGCCTTCGAATTTAGAAACGAAGATCCGGCATTTAACGCCTAGGGAATCACCGGTTTCATCGCAACGGGTAAAGTAGAACCGCTCGCGGCCGGGTGAGTAGGCACCATTGCCTACGTGGCTGTTTCCGGAATTGAAGTTGCCATCATTAAAGTTCAGCGGCCATTGGAACGAATCCACCTGAGGCACTTCATCCTGCTTTTTGCTGACCAGGAACCGGCTCAGGTAATTCTCGCGCTGGCGGGCATCAACCGTTACCGGGCTATTTTGACGCATCGATGAGAACAGCAACGCGCTGTCACCCAATGGCATCGGGCTCAACTCGGTATAGGCCGAGTTTACGTTCGGACCGGCATTGACTACGGTAACCGGCACCGGATCATTCACAGACGTCTGGGCCATCCGGGCACCATCGATTTCCCGCTGCGCCTGAAGTTTCAACTTCTTGTACGTCTTTGGGTTGTCGGCAATAAACTGTTCAAAACGAACGACCGCTTCATCATAGTTGCCTTGCATCTTCAGCATCACCCCTTCTTTATAGATGGCTTCTGGATACAATTTGGGAGCCAGTGCATAGGCATCGTGGAACGACTGTGCCGCAGGCACGTAATCGCGTGTGTACCAGTAGCTTTCGGCCAGCTGATATACCAGATACGGATTGCGGGGTTGTTCCTGAAGCAGCTGACCATAATAATCAATGGCGCTGAAGTAAGAACCGGCCCGGAACAGCCCATCTGCCCAACGTAATTTCTTGTAGTAGGGAAGCGCCGCTACCGGATCGTTCGCCTTATTACGATATTTTTCCTTTTGCTGCTGAGCTTGTGCGGGAGCCGCGCCCGCAACGAAAAAGCCTGCTAAAGCAAAGGCCAGCCCGATTTTCTTCATGTGGGTGTGCATCGTTTGAATGGGTATAAAAGTAGCCGCGGAGATTAAAAAAAGAAAGAGCCGGAAAAGATTTTTTTCCGGCTCCTGTTTTGGAACGGTGTGTAATTCTTTAGAAACGTGCGCACGGATAGATCAGACGACGGGCAAAATCGATTGGATCGGCCATGATATAGCGAAGTGAAATCTCGAAACCGCCATTACCATTGGTAGCCGTTTTGAGGGACGATGTGTTGTAATCGTAGCTGGCGCCAATGCGCAGGCCTTTAATCTCAACACCGGCAGTGAACATCGCTGCGTCATCTTTGCGCCACCAGCCGCCGGCAAACACTTTTGTAGCGTAGTTCCGGAATTCCGGATTACCAACAATGTAATTGAATTCAGAACCGGCTACCAGCTCTGTGGCAGAGGCCTGTGATTGGTACAGAACCCCCGGACGGATGGAAAGCCGCTCGCCGGTGTAAATGATAGCGCCCAACTGACCGGTATAACGGCGGTCGAGACCCACCTGGCTGTTTTCCTGCTTCTGGAAGGATTCGCGGGGCTGATTCAGATTATTTGCGCCGAGGCCCAAGGTAATCCCAAAGTTCTCACTGAAGGCATGTGCAGCACTGAGGCCAACGTTCAGTGTAAAGTAATTGACGCGGTTGTTGAGCTGCAATCCGTTGGTACCCTGCTGAAAAAAGCCGTTCTGGAATTCGTTGCCGAAATACAACTTGCTGATGTCGATGCTTTTCTGGGTGTAACCGCCCTGCAGGCCTACACTCAAAGCCGTACTGGGACCATTAATACCGTTGCCCAGAAACTTATGATACGCGAGGGAGGCCAGTACACTGTTGTTGGCCAGATTGGCAGCACCGGCGCGATCGTTATAGAACTGAATCCCTGCAGCCAGGTAGTCATCTACCGAAAGATCCCGTACAATCGGGGCATCAACAGAGGCAGCAACCGTTTTAAAAGCGGCATCGCCTCCCATAGCATTGCGCCACTGGTCGCGATAAATGGCGGCTACCCGCATCCGGCCGTCAAAAGCGCCTGTAAAAGCCGGATTTACCAGCAAAGGCGTCGCGTCAAACTGGGTAAAGTGTACGTCTTGCGCGGTCGCAACAACGGCAGACAGACTCAGCGTAGCTGCAGTTGCAACACGAAGTAGAAATTTAGTGCGGATCATATGCTCAGATGACTACGTCCTGGGAATAAAGAAAGGTAAATTAATAACGTTACAGGCGGATTCTTGGACAGAACAGAGAGATCCTTTTTACACCATCAGAAAGTCCTTTGAGACTGCCTCCGGAATGCCCGGAACGCAGGTTTTAAGGGATCTTTTTGAAGCGCTGTTAAAGGCTTCTCAACGGTTAAAAATACGCAAGTAATTGAATGATGCAATAGGCAGACAGAAAAACAGGTGACCCGATTCCGGAAGTATGGGTCGATTGGCAGGAATTTTGACCTCTAAAAAGAAGCCTGAAAGGCTGTTTCTACAGTTCCGGACCGGTGAATCGCTGTCTGCTCCGTAGACAAGACATTGTTTCCGGAAGATTCGTTGGGTAAAACACCCTTACAGGTATAGAAGAAGGCGACCGGATTGGTGTAGCTTCGCCAACCCCTGAAAAGCTATGGCTTCTCCTAAGAAAATACCCTCTAAAAAAGCGGCAACGCCCCCACCCGTTGCGCCTCCCCGCAAAGAATCGGTCGCTCCCCGGCCGGTCTTCCGCCGCCGTCAGGCGCGGCTGCTGCTGGGAACCCTTCTGTTTATCGCCGGCGCCTTTACCCTGATGGCGCTTCTGTCGTATTTTTTCACCTGGCAGACCGATCAGGATCTGGTTTCCGGAACCGAAAGTGCAACCGATTATCTGGTTAAAGACCGTGCAGAAGTTGCCAACTGGGGCGGACGCCTGGGCGCTTCGCTTTCGCATGCACTGGTGTTTCGCGGCGTTGGTATTGCCGCACTGGCGCTGGCGTTCTGGTTGCTGGCTGCCGGTATCCATGTAATTTATGGTAAGCGGGCATTGCCGGCCATGCGGTATCTGCGCTGGCTGGCTTTGGTGCTGTTGGTAGCAGCCCCACTCTTTACCTATTTATTTCCTCAAAGTGCTTTTGCCTGGGGCGGGGCGCTGGGAAGCGAATCGGTTCTGTTTCTGAACGGATTGCTGGGGAAAGCCGGTACCGGTATGGTGCTGCTGGCTGTCACGGCATTTGTAGTATTTGTAGTGTTTGCACTCGATGTGCGTCCTCTGTTGCGCCGGGCCCGCTATACCGCCCGTACGGCCTACAATGCGGTTGCACCGACGCCTTCTCCCGATGAGATCAATGTTCCGGAACCCGCTCCTGTTCAGGCAGTAGCACCTCCGGTAACACCTACTCCGCTTTCTGCGATGGATACGGTAATAGTCACGGATCCGGTACCCGATATCAAGCCGTTGGATCATCTCCCGGCAGAAGCACCCGCCGAAACCCCTTTTCCGGTTCATGTGGCCCCGGCTCCGGAACCGGTTCCCTTTATAGGGCCTGCGGCAGCATCCTCCAGACTTCAGGTAGATCTGGACACCGGTGAAGTTCTGACGCCTGTTGAGATTCCGGACCCGATCCGTCCCCCCCTGCCGCCACCCATCCTTTCAGTTCCGGTAATGCCGGAAGTAGCTTTGGAGGTTCCGGAACCGCCGGCACCGCTTCCAAAGAAGAAACCGGTTGAAGAGACTGAACCATCGCTTGAGGTAATCCAGGTTGCAGAAAAGCCGGCTCCTGTGACGGTGCGTCATGGCGCGCACATCACGGTCGCAGATAACGAGCCCTATGCGCCGGAGCTCGACCTTCCGGACTACCAGTTTCCAACACTCGATTTGCTGGAAGAACGCAATCAGGGCACAGTTGCCCTCGATACCGAAGAGCTGGAGAAAAACAAAAGCCAGATCATCCAGACCTTGCGTTCGTTCGGCATTGAGATTCAGCAGATTAAAGCCACGGTAGGCCCTACGGTAACCTTATACGAGATTGTACCGGCCGAAGGCGTGCGGATTTCCAAGATCCGGAATCTGGAAGACGATATCGCGCTGAACCTCGCCGCGTTGGGCATCCGGATCATCGCTCCCATCCCCGGAAAAGGCACAATCGGAATTGAAGTACCGAATGCACACAAGCAGATAGTGCCGATGCGGGCCCTGCTGTCGTCCGAAAAGTTTGTGAATGCTAAAATGAGTTTGCCGGTAGCGCTGGGCAAAACCATTTCCAACGAAAATTATATTATCGACCTCGCCACGATGCCCCACTTGTTGATGGCAGGGGCTACCGGTCAGGGTAAATCGGTCGGAATCAATGCCATTCTGGTTTCGCTGCTGTATAAGAAGCATCCGAGCCAGTTGAAGTTTGTGATGGTCGATCCGAAAAAGGTAGAGCTTTCCATTTACAAGACGATCGAAAAGCACTTCCTGGCAAAATTGCCCAACGAGGAAGACGCCATTATTACCGATACCAAAAAGGTGATCTACACCCTCAATGCCTTGTGTATTGAAATGGACAACCGCTACGAACTGCTTAAGGAAGCCGGTACGCGGAATATTAAAGAGTACAACGACAAGTTTATGGCCCGCCGCCTGAACCCGGAACGCGGCCATAAATACCTGCCATTTATCGTGCTGGTTGTGGATGAGTTTGCCGATCTGATCATGACTGCCGGCAAGGAAGTGGAAATGCCCATTGCGCGACTGGCACAGCTGGCCCGTGCCGTAGGCATCCATCTGATTATTGCTACCCAGCGTCCGAGTGTCAATGTAATTACCGGTACTATCAAAGCCAACTTCCCGGGCCGGGTTGCCTTCAAGGTTTCCGCCAAAGTCGACAGCCGGACGATTCTGGATGCCGGAGGCGCCGAGCAGTTAGTTGGCCGGGGTGATATGCTGGTTTCACACGGTTCGGAGCTGATCCGGTTGCAATGTGCCTTTGTAGACACCCCGGAAGTAGAAAGCATTGTCGATTTTATTGGCAGCCAGCGGGGCTATCCCAGCGCGTTTGAGCTTCCGGAATACGAAGGTGCCGATGACGATGGCGCGAAGGAAAGCGTGGACCTGACCAACCGGGATGCGAAGTTTACCGACTGCGCCCGTGTAGTGGTACAGTCGCAAAGCGGTTCTACGTCGATGCTGCAACGTAAGTTTAATCTGGGCTACAACCGGGCCGGCCGCATCATGGATCAGCTGGAGGCTGCGGGCATCGTAGGCCCCGCCAGTGGCTCCAAACCGCGGGATGTGCTGTACCATACCGAAGCCGAGCTGGAGGAATTTTTACAAAGCCTTGGCTAAACATCCGCTTCCGGAATCTGTCTGAACCGGCACTACCACGCACCTTTGCACCTCTTATGAAAAAACTGACGTATACGCTCGCGTTCACCTTACTGGCCTCCCCATTATTTGCCCAAGGCGACGCCAAAGCCAAAACGGTTCTGGATAATTTAAGCAAAAGTGTTTCAGCGCTGAAGTCTCTTAAAACAAACTTTACCCTGTCGCTGGCTTCTGCCAATGGTAAAACCCGCGATAAGAAAACAGGCAGCCTGGAAATGAAAGGCAATAAGTACCATGTGGTGCTGGGTCCGCAGGAAATTTTCTGCGATGGCCGTACGGTCTGGACCTATCTGAAAGATGCCGGTGAAGTTCAGGTTACCAACTTCAGTGCTTCGGAACAAACGCTTTCGCCGACCAAGCTGTTCACTAATTTTTACGATAAGGAGTATACTTATCGGTATGCAGGTGCCAAGACGGTGAACGGCAAAGCAGCCAATGTGGTAGAACTGTCTCCTAAAACAGTGAAGCAGTTTAAAAAAGTAGAGCTGGCAGTGGATGCCAAAGCCAACAATCTGATTGGTGGTACCATCACCGAAAAAAACGGCACCGTGTATCAGTATGCAGTTAGTGGCTATACCCCGAACGCACCGGTTTCGGATGCGATGTTCACCTTCGATCCCAAGAAATACAAAGGTGTAGAGGTGGTAGACCTGCGTTAAGTGCACTTTCATCCTCTTAAAACAGCCTCGCTTGGATCTAACCAAGCGAGGCTGTTTTCACTCCGGATAATTCTTTTTGCGCCCGACGCCAAAGTAGTTCGCGGGCTATGAACGATCCGGAACGTACTCTCCTTCATACCAGCGCATACAATCCTGTTAATAGGATTATCCTATACTAAAAATTTTGTTAAAATCAGTCCCAACACCCTGTCATTCCGGAAAACCGTTTGAATCCGGAGGGTTCTCTTAAATCCGTTCTACATACGACCGATTGCACCCTGAAATTGTACCTTTGCCCGACCGCTGGATTTTTGTAAAAAGGCCGGTCGCAGAAAAAGAACACACGCATCTTATGAGCAAGTTTATTTTCGTAACCGGTGGGGTTACCTCTTCTTTAGGTAAAGGGATTGTAGCGGCCTCGCTGGCCAAGCTCCTTCAGGCACGTGGCTACCGGACGACCATCCAGAAATTTGATCCGTATATCAACATTGATCCGGGTACGCTGAATCCGTATGAACATGGGGAGTGCTATGTAACCGAAGATGGTGCCGAAACCGATCTGGATCTCGGTCACTATGAGCGGTTCCTCAATACACCCACCTCGCAGGCCAACAACGTCACTACCGGCCGCATCTATCAATATGTGATCAGCCGGGAGCGCGAAGGTGCATTTCTGGGTAAAACGGTACAGGTCGTGCCGCACATTACCGACGAAATCAAGCGCCGGATGACGCTGTTGGGCCAAGACGATACGTACGACGTGGTCATCACCGAGCTGGGTGGCACCGTAGGCGACATCGAATCCCTGCCGTTTCTGGAAGCCGTACGCCAGTTGAAGTGGGAGCTGGGCGATGAAAACTGCCTGGTCGTTCACCTGACACTGGTGCCGTACCTCAGAGCTGCCAAAGAACTTAAAACCAAGCCGACCCAGCACTCGGTTAAAATGATGAGCGAAAACGGCCTCAATCCGGATGTGCTGGTCTGCCGGACTGAAGAGCCGCTTTACAATGAACTGAAGCGCAAGATTGCCTTGTTCTGCAACGTCACTACAAACGCGGTGATCGAAGCCCGTGATGCCGATACCATTTATGGGGTGCCGCTGGAAATGATGCGTGAGGGTCTGGATACCATTTGTCTTCAGAAGCTTCAGATGCCTATGGGACAGGAACCACAGCTGGACAAGTGGAAAGAGTTTCTGAACAAGCTTCGTTACCCTAAATCCAAGGTGACGATTGGCCTGATCGGTAAATACGTGGAACTTCAGGATGCCTATAAATCGATCCTGGAAGCGCTGATTCACGCCGGTGCGGTCAATGAATGCAAAGTAGAGGTAGTCAACATCCACTCCGAATACCTGACACCGGAAACCAGCGCTGAGAAGCTGCAACATCTGGATGCAGTACTGGTGGCCCCGGGCTTCGGCTCGCGCGGCATTGAAGGCAAGATTGACGCTATCCGGTATGCCCGTGAAAGCAACCTGCCGTTTTTGGGCATCTGCCTCGGCATGCAAATGGCCTGTGTAGAATTTGCCCGGAACGTGCTCGGATACGAAGACGCCTTCTCGACAGAGATGCATGCGGATACCCAACATCCTGTAATCTCGATGATGGAAGATCAGAAGAAAATCAAAAACATGGGTGGCACCATGCGTCTGGGCTCTTATGACTGCGAACTGAATCCGGATTCGCGCATTGCTGCCTGCTATGGTACGCCACATATCCGGGAGCGTCACCGTCACCGCTACGAGTTCAACAACGATTATCTCGACCGGTTTGAGGACGCCGGATTTTTGCCGGTTGGCCGGAATTCCAAAACCGGACTGGTCGAAGTCATGGAACTGAAAGACCATCCGTTTTACATTGGGGTGCAGTATCACCCGGAATATAAAAGCACAGTTGAGAATCCACACCCGCTGTTTGTAGGATTTGTAAAAGCTGCGCTGGAAGCACAGGACGTACGTAAAACCTCTAAAGACCCGGCGGCTGCTTTAGAAGCCGTAAAGTAGGTCTTTTAAATTCGTTCCGGAACACACTCAGGATGGGCCGTCTGCAAAAGCATTACCAGCTGGTAGTTTTCTTGTTGGCGGCCCATTTGCTGTATGCGCCGGCCTGGGAAGCGGGTCTGGTGCGGGATGTAAGCGGCTGGCTGCAAACCCTGCACCACCAGTCGTTTCCGGATTACCTGATGCGACGCGGTTTGCAGGTCGAAAGCCTGTATCCGGTGACGCAGGGAATGTTGTGGGTCTGGTGGAAGCTGTTCGGCATTCATCCGTTGCCTTGGCATCTTATGATGGTCAGTATCCATGGGGTTTGTGCCTGGGGGTGGATGCGGTTCTACCGTCGCATCTTCCGGAACGATTCGATCGGGCTGTTTGCCGGATGGTTTGTACTGGTTTCGCCGTATGCAACCGAGGTCGTTGTCTGGGAAGCCGGGTATCATTACTTGCAAGGGATGCTGCTGTTGCTGGCAGTCTTGTGGTGTTTGTTTCGCTACTTCGATTCCGGAAAAACAATCTGGCTGGGCTTGGGCGTGCTGCTGTTTATTCCATCGCTGTTTGCGCTGGAGGTCTTTTACCTGACGCCGGTGTCTGTAGCGGTACTGCTCGTGCATTTCCGGAAGAATCCACTTTCCCCGAAGGCGGTCCGTTGGTTGCTGCTTCCGATTTTGGGACTGTGCCTCGCGCAGTATCTCCTGTTCCGAAGCCTGTATCACTATCAGGTGCCTCACATCGAGGCTATTCATCCAAGGCGGGTTGGTGGCTATCTGCGCAAACCGGCTAAATACCTGTTTAACCTGTTCCTGATGGGTCGCTACTGGCCGGACACGCTGCGGCAAACAGTGTATGGATTTCTGAACAGCGCTGGGTTTCTGGCGGGGTTTTACCTGATCGTAGCAGCAGGAGTGTTTCAGTTCCGGAAACGGTTCCGGCTGCTGCTGAACCAGCCGGTCTGGGTTCCGCTGGCTACCGGGCTCGCTGCGCTGCTCCTGGTTACACCGCTGTATTTTCAGGATGCCGGCCAGGTCGATTTTGACCGCTATACCTATTTTATGCTTCCGGCAGTGGGGGCGTTGCTCGGCTATTGGATTGCCAACCCAACCGTCCGGATACTTGTGCTGGTAGGTGCGGCTGGGTTGCTTTTGTACACTGTTTTGGGCTGGCGCAGAAGCGACGCCCTGAACCGGAAGCTGCTGCTGGGCATTCCGGATTTTAAGGATGGCCGGACGACGGTGTTGCTCAATGTTCCCAACACGTATAACGGCATTCCTATGACAGGCCAGACGACTGACGGAGAAGTAGGGCTGATGCGCCGGTATGTATTTCAAAAGCCTTTTTCCGGTCTGGTAACAGAACCCTGCGCCTGCAACATTGCTTCCGAACAGGATCTGGTTGTCACAACCCAGTGGCAGGGGCCACAAACTGTGCGGGTGACTCAACCCAACGGTGGTGGCTGGTGGGTCGGTGGAGGAGCCAATGTGGACTGGGCCAACGACTGGTTTTCGGTGCAGTTTATTCCGGAACGCAGCGCGTATGACCTTCATTTAAAACAGCCCGTGGCGCAGTACCACCTCCTGCACTGGCGTAACGACCGCTGGATTGAACTTTAACCGTGTATGCTTCTTTCTGTTACCGATATGCTGGGCCGCGAACTACAGGTTCCGGAACAGCCCCTTCGCATCGTGTCGCTGGTGCCTTCGCAGACCGAACTGCTGGCCGATCTGGGGCTGGACGCTGAGGTAGTGGGCATTACTAAGTTTTGTGTGCATCCGGAATCCTGGTTTCGGACCAAAGCGCGCGTGGGCGGTACCAAAGATGTAAAGCCGGAGCGGGTAGCAGCGCTACATCCGGACTTGATCCTGGCCAATAAAGAAGAAAATGTACAGGCGCAGGTAGACGCCCTTTCCGGAATTGCGCCCGTTTGGGTCAGCGATATCCATACACTGGCCGATGCCCTGACGATGATCCGGCAGGTTGGTGGATTGGTTGGAAGAAAAAACCCAGCGCAGACCCTTGCGCAACGGATTGAAACCGGATTCGCGACCCTGCAAAAAAGTCTGGTGCCGGAACGGGTGGCGTATGCCATCTGGCGCGATCCCTGGATGTGGGCCGGTGGCGATACGTTTATCCACGATCTGTTGGAACGGTGCGGCTGGGAAAACGTTTTTTCCGGAACCCCGCGCTATCCGGAAGTATCGCTGGAAGCCCTGGCACTTCTGCAACCCGACCGGGTGCTGCTATCATCCGAGCCGTATCCGTTTCGGGAAAAGCATCTGACCGAGATCCAGGCGGTAGTACCCAACGCGATCATTCAGCTGGTCGATGGGGAACTGTTTTCCTGGTACGGCAGCCGGTTGCAATACTCGCCCGCTTATTTCCAACAATTACTGAATGCAGCCGGCGGTCGGTAGGAAGTAGTTTTGCGTTTTCTATGCCTTTTTCCGCGTCGTCGTATTTTACTAAAGCCTTTGGCTGGACGGCAGGCGCATTGATCCTGGCTATTGCGGTGCTGTATCCGCAGTATTGCGATGGAGTGGATCCCGACGCGACCGCTTATTTCACGCTGGCACGGCGCTGGGCACGCGGTGATTTCCAGGGCGCGATCAACGGCTACTGGAGTCCGTTTTCGATCTGGCTGACGGCTCTTCTCATGAAAGTCGGTATTCCGGAAATTGCAGCAGCTTTTATGCAGAATACTCTGGGTGCAGTCGCGTTTCTGGGAGCTTCTATGAGTCTGTTTCGACGGTTTGAATTGTCGAGGTCCTTTCTGAACATCGTATTGCCGGCACTGGGCTTTTTCTTGCTGCACGCCGTACTGGTGCAGTGGTTCAGCGATCTGTGGGGAGCCGCCTTCGAGCTGCTGGCCCTGCACCTGTTGTTTAAACCCGGCTTTTTCCGGAAGCCCGTCCATTGGATATTGTATGGACTGATTGGCGCGCTGGCGTATCTCGCTAAAAGTGTGTATCTGCCTTTTTTTGTGCTGCAAACGATCGGCGCAGTCCTGCTCCGCAGAAACGAACCCTCCCTGTTCCGGAATCTTATGTTTCTGCTGACGGCCTTACTGGTTCCGGCATTGGTATGTCTGCCCTGGTGGTGGGCGCTGCGAAATCATTATGGGTTCTGGACCACCGGTGTTGCCGGAGGACTCAATATTTCCTGGGGCCTGGTAGGCCATCCGGTGTATCGGACCACTGATCTGTTGCTGCCCCCGCTTCATGCCGATGCCAGTTCGTTCTGGGAAGACCCGTGGTGGGTCAACGTACCGAAGACCCCTTTTTGGGAGACCCCGAATGCGTTCATCCGGCTGCTGCCCCGGCTGTATTACTTCCTGACCCGGCTCCTCGAAAAATCCGTGCTGCTGACCCTGTTTTTGCCGGTCGCCATTTTTGAATCCATCCGGCAACTGTTCCGGAAGCGGCTTCGGTTACCGGGCGATTTTAAAACCCAGCTGCTGCAATGGGCGCTGATGTTGTTTCCGGTGCCGTTTCTGCTGATTCACTCCGAAGTGCGGTACCTGTGGGTCTTGGCACCGCTTACCATTATCTGGGTCGGGCATTTGCTGGTCGACCGGTTTTTCAACCGTACGGTAGTGGTGTTGCTGGCCATCAGTCTGTGCGTTGACGGGCTCCTGTACCTTCCGGGAGGCTGGCAGCTGGGTCGATCTGAAAAAGCGTTTGCCAGGTCGCTTCAGGCGCAGTCGATCTGGGGTGATTTTATGACAGACACGTCCGTCAGCTATGGACAGGCCCTTCGGATTGCTTATTTTGCCGGGATGCGGTATTGGGTTGCCAAACAGCCAATAGCTCCCGATACGCTTCGCAACGGGCCGCATCCGGAATGGATTCTGCAATCGGTTCCCACAGTCAAGGGCGCTTCCGGAACCTACCGCATCCGGAAATTCTAACCGGATTCCGATCAATCTGAAAATTCCTGCAACTGTACGGCAGTTTTTTGGTATACTTTTGCAGCCGATTTACCGCATTTTTATTTTCCAAACGACTCCTCATGGCAACACTGACGGCGACCTCCCGCATTGAAGACATCCTGGCCGACAAGGCCGAATATTACCTCGACCACACCAGCACAGCGATCGACAAATCAGTCCTTCATGCGCCTTCGGCTGATACCGTAGGGACCGTTTGGGTTGATTCAAACCGGAATATCCAGACCCTGCGCAGCATCCAGGCGCTGTTGGGCCATGGCCGTCTGGCCAACACCGGTTATGTAAGCATCCTTCCGGTAGATCAGGGGATCGAGCACAGCGCCGGCGCTTCGTTTGCACCAAACCCGATTTATTTCGATCCGGAAAACATCGTGAAACTCGCGATGGAAGGCGGCTGTAATGCTGTTGCATCTACTTACGGCGTGCTGGGTGCAGTAGCCCGCAAATACGCACACAAGATTCCGTTTATCGTTAAGATCAACCACAACGAGTTTATTTCGTATCCAAACCGCTTCGACCAGATCATGTTTGGTTCGATCCGCGACGCCTGGAACATGGGCGCCACAGCGGTAGGTGCGACCATCTATTTCGGTTCAGAAGAAAGCACCCGTCAGATTCAGGAAGTTGCCAAGGCATTTGAATATGCACACGAACTGGGTATGGCAACGGTACTGTGGTGCTACCTGCGCAACAGCGGTTTCAAAAAAGATGGTATCGATTATCACACTGCTGCTGACCTTACCGCACAGGCCAACCACTTGGGCGTGACCATCCAAGCCGATATCATCAAGCAGAAGTTGCCGACCAACAACGGTGGTTACAACGCGCTGAACTTCGGCAAGACGCACAAAAATGTGTACGAAAAAATGACCACCGATCACCCGATCGATCTGGCCCGCTATCAGGTGATGAACTGCTACGCCGGTCGCGTAGGTCTGATCAACTCCGGTGGTGAGTCTAAAGGCGATTCGGATCTGCAGGAAGCTGTGATTACCGCTGTAGTCAACAAGCGCGCCGGTGGTATGGGTCTGATTTCCGGACGCAAAGCGTTCCAGAAGGATATGGCCGTAGGTGTAACCCTGCTGAACGCCATTCAGGATGTGTACCTCGACGACAGCATTACCCTGGCGTAGGTTTTCCGGAAGGAATCTTCCATCGCTTCTTCAGTGAATTTTTAAAGAGCGGCCCGGTGGGCCGCTCTTTTTGCGTCGGTATATAAATTGTAGCAGCAGGAAAAACATCATCCTGCTATGCGAATCCTCTTTTGGCTTCCGGTGCTGTTATGGAGCTGCACCACAGCTGCTCCAACTCCCGAAACGCTATCCGACGCAAGCCACTCTGCAACACAAACGACCGCATCTGCAATGCCAGCGCAAGCGGTACCAACGCCTTCAGCCATTGAATCTGACTGGCTGATTGTACCCGGTCAGCGCATCGGTCAGACGGCCCTGGACGACGACCCGCAGCAGCTTATGGACCGGCAGGGACGGCCAGATGCGTCAGATGCGGCGATGGGCAAAGCCTGGCTGGTCTGGAACGGTCACCGGCAAGGCACTACCCTGGCCGTGTTCACCACCTACGCCGACACCAGCACGACCCGGAAAGCCATCCGTCAGATCCGGATCACGGCGGCCCGGTTCCAGACCTCATCCGGCATTCATACCGGTCTGAAACTTCCGGCGATCCGACAGGCCTTTCCCAACCTGACACAGGCAGAGAACACCGCTCCAGACGTGGCTATTCGTTATGATGATCCGGCACAGGGCATTTCCTTTGAAGTAGATAAGCCAGGAGCGAAAGCTGTTTGCACAGCTATTCTGGTGTATCCAGCCGGAAGTTCTCCAACCGCTTATTTACCGCTTCCGGAAGTGAATTGAGCTTTTTAATTTCATTCGTACGATCCTTTTCGCGTCTGAGGACGGAACCGGCTTTCTTTATCAGGACTACGGCTGTAGTTTAGCCGCCATGAGAATACGCTTACACTTGCTGGCGCCTGCCCTGTTACTTTTTGCAGGGTGTCAAAAAGACGACTCTTCTACGACTGCCATCGGAACTGATCCTAAAACCATCCCGGTGGCCAGTCTGAGCAAAGTAGCAGTGGATTATTGCACCGACCGGGCGGTCCTGATTGAATGGTACGTAGACCACCCGGTGGCTTTGCAGGCTGCGTTGAATGCCAATGCGCAGAAAACAGACAGCGATACCGGCGAAAACGATCTGGTTCGCTATTACAATGAGCAGACGATTCTGAGCCCGTCCGGCCAGCCGGAGAATTTCTTTTCGCTTCCGGACGACGCGCGTCATCAGTTGATGCGCGATATGATCAAAGTGGATGCCAAGTTGCTCACTGAGAAGTATGCCATGATGGATGCCGCAGCCACCGATGACCGGGAAGAAGCGAACAACCAGATCACGGATCAGTATTTTAATGCGGTTTACAGCGACACGCTGAATTTTGATGCGGTACGGGCCTCTATCACGGATGCAAACCCTTATGTCAGCATCCGGAAAAAGCGCAACACTGCCATTGTAGAAGCGTACGCTGACCTAGACAATATGGATCCTACGGACAGCACGGCTCCGCCACAGGCGCGGGGTGTTTGGGACTGGATCAAAGATGCAGCTTCCACGACCTACAACACAACTAAAACAGTTGCCATAAACGTCGCCAATATTTCTCCGGTTACCATTGTAGCCAATTATTTTTTCACCTCCTCACCGGAACTGACCCCAACGGAGTTTGTGAATAAAATCCGTTCTGAAATGCAACCGGGCCGGATCTTGCTGGCCTTACCGGCGGGTGTCCTCAGCGAAGATGCAACGCTGTTTACCAACGGATTTCTGGATGTCGGTCACGTAGCCATCATCAGTAAGAAAGGCAGTGATGTTCCGGCAACTATTGATGAGAACTACAACATTTCGGTCGGTACCGACAACACGACTACGACTGTCAACCCGACACCGGGGATGCACTATGAACGCATCAAAGAATCCTGGACGCACAAACACAGCAAGGCGGTGGTGATGCAGGCATTCAATACCGTGTATCGTCGGCAGCCCGATGGCAGCAACCGTGAAGAAAAAGTCGATTATCCCAATGGTCCCATTTACGATAAGATTCTCACAATACTGAACACACCGTATGCTCCGCTAACGAAGATGCTGACTGCCAATGCGCTAGCGCCCAATTCGTTTATCTGCAGTTCATCGGCCTGGTGGGCGATCAAAGCCGCACATGGAAACGAGGCGGATATTACACCCGGCTTTTCAGCTACCTGGCCCAAGGATGTCTTTAAATCGCCTAAAATGCGCGTCGTGGCCAAAACGTTCTGATCGTTTCCGGAACCGCTTGCAAGCGGATACTGCCTGAAACCTGTCAAATGGTTTCAGGCAGTATTCTGTCTGACCCCATACTTTTTCTGCCTGACCCCATACTGTATTTAAAGCCGGACTATCCGGAAGCCTATCAGATTCAATACAGCCTGGCAATTGGATTTTACAGTCTCCCAAGTGCTCGTTTGTAGCCGGGAGAAGCGGGACTGACACCTGCTACAATTGCTTCCTGACAGCACCTCTCTATAGCAGTACAAAAAGACCACTAAAAGGTATCAAAAGGGACTTGTGTTGCAACCGGGACGTACAATATCTTCACCTCAAACTTCTTTCTTTTTATGGACATCACCCTTCAGCAGCTCCGGACCGAATTTGATTCCGAATACCGAACTACGCATAGATTTTTCGAGCGGTTTCCGGAAGATCAAAACGACTATGCCCCGCATACCAAAAGCATGAAACTCATGCGGCTGGCTTCGCACATTGCTGAATTATTTGCCTGGCCCGACCTGATCCTGAACACAGACGGACTGGATTTTGCTACAGGTGCGTACCAGCCGGCCCACCTCCACAGTCGTGAAGAACTGGTTCAGTTTCTAGAGCAGTCGTATGCAACCGGCAAAGCCGCGCTGGACCAGGCCGTCTCTGTTGAAGGCCGCTGGGTCTTGTCAAACGGAGACTACAAGATCGCCGACTGGAGCCGGTACGAATCTATGCGTCACGTCCTGAGCCAGATCATTCACCACCGCGCGCAGCTGGGCGTGTATTACCGCCTCAATGACATTGCAGTGCCAGGATCTTACGGTCCCAGCGCTGATGACCAGGGAGCTGAGTAATCAGCTAAAAGCAACCACGGTCACCCCTAAAAAAGAGGGACGCGGCAACTAAGCGCGTCCCTCTTTTTATATTCCGGAAAAGCTAGTCTACCGAACCACCACGGTTTCAATCGGCACCGTTTTCTGTGCCGTATGTGGCACTCTGGTACCGTGCATTTTACCGATGGTCGGTGCAATTACCAACGCCACGATACTCATCAGTTTGATCAGGATGTTCATCGACGGACCTGAGGTGTCTTTAAACGGATCGCCTACCGTGTCGCCGGTGACAGACGCCTTATGCGGCTCCGATTTTTTGTAGTAGATCTCACCGTTGATTTCAACGCCTTTCTCGAATGATTTTTTGGCGTTATCCCAGGCACCACCAGCGTTGTTCTGGAACATACCCATCAGTACGCCGCTTACCGTGGCACCAGCCAGAAACCCGCCCAGTACTTCCGGACCGAATATAAATCCAACCAGAATCGGCGCTAGGATAGCAATCGCCCCCGGCAGCATCATTTTCCGGATCGAAGCGTTGGTCGAAATTGCCACGCAACGCTCATACTGGGGCTTGCCAGTGCCTTCGAGAATGCCCGGAATTTCGCGGAACTGCCGGCGTACTTCTTCCACCATAGCCATCGCGGCCTGCCCTACAGCGGTAATCGCCAGAGACGAGAAGATGAACGGAATCATGCCGCCTACAAAGAGGCCGGACAGCACATCCGCTTTGTAAATATCAATGCCACTGATTCCGGAAATACCTACAAACGCAGCAAATAACGCCAGCGCCGTCAGGGCTGCCGAAGCAATCGCGAACCCTTTTCCGGTAGCCGCTGTGGTGTTGCCTACGGCATCCAGGATATCTGTCTTTTCACGGATTTCGCTGGGCAGTTCGCTCATCTCGGCAATACCTCCGGCATTATCGGCAATTGGTCCAAACGCATCAATCGCCAGTTGCATCGCTGTAGTTGCCATCATACCTGCAGCGGCAATAGCAACGCCGTAGAGGCCGGCACAGGCGTACGAGCCGTAGATACCACCTGCCAGTACCAGAATAGGCAGCATAGTAGACTCCATGCCTACCGACAGGCCACCAATAATGTTGGTTGCATGGCCGGTCGACGACTGGCGGACGATCGACAGCACCGGGCGCTTGCCCATAGCGGTGTAGTATTCGGTAATGATGCTCATGAGCGTACCGACCACCAGTCCGATGATGATCGCTCCAAATACGCCGTTGCGGGTAAATTCAAACCCGCGCAATGTCATCTGTTCCGGAAGGATATACTGAACCAGAAAATAGCAGGCAATCGCCGTCAGAACAATTGATCCCCAGTTGCCGATATTGAGTGCATTCTGCACGGCCGAGACGGTGCTTTTAGCAGTATCGGAGATGCGTACAAAGAAGGTTCCGATAATACTCCAGAGAATACCGGTACCAGCAATCAGCATTGGCAGCAGGATGGGTGCAAAGCCACCGTAATTATCTACAGAAACCGTTTCGCGGCCCAGCACCATCGTAGCCAGTACGGTGGCTACATAGGAACCGAACAGATCGGCGCCCATACCAGCTACATCGCCTACGTTGTCGCCAACGTTATCGGCGATTGTTGCTGGGTTGCGGGGATCATCTTCCGGAATGCCGGCTTCGACTTTACCCACCAGATCGGCGCCCACGTCAGCGGCTTTGGTGTAGATGCCGCCGCCTACACGGGCAAACAAGGCAATACTTTCAGCGCCCAGCGAAAAGCCGGTCAGGATTTCGATGGTCCGTTCCATTTCAATCGAATCCACGCCGGCGCCGGGTGCAAACACCTGACGCAGCAAAATAAACAATCCGCCCAGACCCAATACAGCCAGTCCGGCTACACCCATGCCCATAACAGACCCGCCTGTAAAAGACACCTTCAACGCGCGGGAAAGGGACGTTTTAGCGGCTTCCGCCGTGCGCACGTTGGCTTTGGTAGCAATACGCATTCCGATAAACCCGGCCAGTGCCGAGAAGAACGCGCCCATAACAAAGGCCAGTGCAATGCTCCAGTGGCTCGCTTCGTTAGAAGCGCCCATTACGCCCAGCAGCACTGCAGCAATGATGACGAAATACGTCAGCACTTTGTATTCGGCTTTCAGAAAGGCCATGGCGCCTTCCGAAATGTACCGGGCAATTTCCTGCATCCGGTCGTTGCCGGCGGCCTGTGCACTCACCCAATTGCCCCGCAGCCAGGTGAACAGCAGTGCTACAATCCCAAATACGGGAACCAGTAGAAAAAGATTCATATCCATAGAAAAGTGAAAGAAGCCTTAAATATAGCAGTGGTATCCGGAAGCTAAAAGCAGTTGGCCAAAGTATTTATCCGGTTCCGGAACCGGCACAGACGTAAATTCCGGAATTGCAGGCAAACATCTTCCGGTGCGGTGTAATATTGGCGCAGGGTTTTCCCAAAAGAACTTTTTCAGCCTGTTAAGCACTATGAATCCTTCTCTGACCGACCGCATTCAGAATCACCTTACACCTGAAGATGCAGGCTATCTGGCTCTCTTGCTGGATGAACCACCCCATGCGATTGAAGAAGCTTGGAGCGCAGTCGTTCAATTACTGGTTCAGACAGGTCATCATAAAGCCCAGACAGCCGATGGCACCGAAGCGCTGTATCAATGGATGAGCGACTACACCGATCCGATTGAATTTCCACAGGCCGGAACGTTTATGCGCAGCGATGCGTTTCCGGACTGGGTAGTGGAAAACACCACCCTGGCCAGTACCTTTTTAGGATCGGGTGCTCTGGATTCGATGGAGCGGATCGGCGAATGGGCCGGATTGCGCCCCGATTCTGTAGGCATGCTGATAACCGCCGCTGTTCCGGGATTCCTGGGAGAGCTGGGTAGACTTGTACGAGCAGAAGACGTGCCACAGACACAGTTCAAAGCCTGGCTGGAGCATCAGGAACCAACCGCGCTTCCAGACGATCTTGCGCTGGCGGATAGTGATGAACCGGAGGCACCTGTCGCTTCGGAACGCCTGTCTGAACCGGTTGGATTTGCTGCCGAGCGACCCGCTTCTTTCGCTGAACCCACTTCGCCCTTTGTTCCGGAAGCAACAGACGCCCCTCCCCGTAGAAAATTGATCGGTTCAGCAATGGGAATTCTGGCGATTGTTGTATTGCTATTGCTGGCATTCCTGCTCTGGCAGCGGCTCCGATAACCATTTTTAGGATTTTTACTAACGCCGGAACCAGTTACGATCCATACCTCCAAACCCGGAAAGCTGTTTGAAATAGCTTTCCGGGTTCTTGTTTTGGGCGAATCCGTTTTCCGGAAAAGAACGTCTTCTGAGACCAGGCAGCAACTTTCCGGCTAAAAAACCGTTAGCTGACCAGCCGGTTTTAACGAAACGAAATCAGGGTGTTTTATATAGAAAAACCGTTCATAAATTTTATCTTTGCGACTTATTATTAGTCTTATGCGGAAAGCACTACTTCTTTGGGTTCTGTTGGTGGGTTTTATGAATGCTGTTCAGGCACAAACACCCAGTGTGCTGGGGGATGAATGGATTCAGTACCAGCAGCGTTATTTTAAAATCCCGGTGAGTGTCAATGGAGTGTACCGGATCTCCCTACAGGCACTTTCCGGAAGCGGCATTCCCGGAACGGTCACCGGCAGCCAGTTTCGCCTGTACCGGATGGGTAAAGAAGTAGCCCTGACCGTTTCGACGACAGGAGCTTTTTCCGGAACCGATTATCTCGAGTTTGCAGGTATCCGGAATGATGGGCAGGCAGATGCCGAACTGTATTCAGGGATTCAGAGCAACCCCAGCCGGAGTTTATTTAGCGATACGGCCTGGTACTTTCTGACCTGGGATGCCAGCAGTGCCGGCCTTCGGAACAGCAATGGAACCGTTTCGATTCCAACCAATCCGGCTTCAGTAGCCAACCGCTGCCGGGCCACCGTTCAAAAAGCCTACGGAAATTTCTTTCATGAGGGCCGGTCCAATAACAGTCTGTACCAGTTTCCATCCTCTCAGTTTGAGGAAGCCGAAGGCTTTCTGAGCGGCATGTACTCTCCCGGTCACACGTTTACCGAAAGTCTGGCTACCCCGGAAGCACTTGTCGGCGATGCCACTTTTACCACCGGCGTAGCCGGGTATGCGCTGGATTATTACCCGACCGGCCAGGCCGGTGCACCAGCACCACCACACCCGATTAAAATTTTTGCCGATGGCCAGTTGCTGGTCGATACGATGTATGGTTCGCAGCAGTTTTGCCGCTTTCAGCGTACGCTCACCGGTGGCCCTCAGAATGCAACCGTACCATTGACTTATCAGTCGCGTGTGGTATCAGCGCCCAATTACGATTATTGGGGAGTGGCGTATGCAGAGATTCAATACTGGCGCAGCCTCAACTATTCCGGACAATCGCTGGCCGAGTTTGAACTGGAACCTGCTGCTACGGATCAGCTGCTGGTGCTGTCCAATTTTGCAACGACCGGCGGTATGCCCCGGCTTTATGACCGGACCAACAACCGGTATTATGATGGCGATGGCGCTGTTGCCGGACAGGTCCGGTTTTACCTGCAACCCGCAGCGACTCCACGGAGTTGCCTGGTTGTAGCGCCTGCTGGCATCGTAGCGGCCACGATCAGTGATGAAGCTCATTTCACAGATTATGCTGCTGCCGGAAATGCCGGTAACTATGTCATCATCACGCATCCATCGCTGGAAACAGGCAGCGGCGCAGTAACTGCCTACAAAACCTACCGCGCTTCGACCGCGGGTGGCAGCCATCAACCGCTGGTCGTTTATACACCCGATTTGTATGACCAGTTTGCCGGTGGTATTTCCCAGCATCCGCTGGCAATTAAACATTTCCTGTCCCGGTTGCAACGATCTGCTGCTGTAAAGCCGGAAAATGTCCTTCTGATCGGACACGGAGTGAGCTACCCCGCCTACCGTTCCGGACGTCCGGTTGCTTACAGCCGTTCACTGGTGCCTACCTACGGGCAGCCAGGTTCGGACGGGCTGTTTACAGACGGTTCTGTAAATGCGCCTGCGATTGGACGGATCTCGGTGCTGACGCCGTCAGAACTAACCGGATACCTGAACAAAATTAAATCTTATGAAGCTGCACTGCAACCCGCGAATGCTACGTTCGCTGCCGATGGCTGGCGGAAAAAAATCCTGCATATTGCCGGCGCCAGCGATCAGAATATTCAGGCCAGCCTGCTTCAGACGCTGAACACAGCGGCAACCGTTATTACTGATTCCTCGTTCGGAGGAGAGGTCTATACCATTGCCAAGAACACCACCAATCCGGTTGATCCGTTTACCAATGAGTTTGTAGACTCGATGATGAACGAAGGCATGGGCATCCTGACCTTCCACGGGCACGCTTATGCGACCGGCTTTGATTACAACATCAACACGCCCGAGATCTATCGCAATTCGCCCAAACTGCCGCTGTTTATCGCGCTGGGTTGCAATGTGGCCAACATTTTTGATACGGTCGCCCGTACTATTTCGGAGCGGTATGTGCTGTCACCCAACGGCGGCGCCGTATCCATGCTGGCAGCCGATCTTACCCAGTTTACCGACTTCCACTACGACTACCTTATTGGCCTTTACCGCACTCTGGGCAGAACTTATTATGGGCACAGCATTGGGCAGCAGGTGACGCACAACAACGCTTTGTTGTTGCAGCAAAATACGTCCAGTCGCTTCCGGACCAATCTGGAGGCGATGATCTATCAGGGTGACCCGGCGCTCCAACTGTATCAGACACCTAAGCCCGACTTCCAGATCGGTGCTGCCGGTATCAAAACGGCACCGGCACAGATCACGACCGCACTGGATTCCTTCCGGATGACCGTGGTTGCCTACAACCTGGCCAAAACCTTCCGCGATACCGGATTGAAATTGCGCATCAGCCATATCAACACCGCCGGTGAAAACCAGCTGATCCGGGAACTGACGTTGCCGCAGCTGCTGTTTTCTGATACGTTCAGCTTCTCAGTAGCGATCGATAAGATTAAAGATCTGGGTCTGAACCAATATGTGATTTCCATCGATCCGGACAACCGGATTGCTGAAATGAGTGAAACCAACAACACTTTTACCTACGAGCTCTTTATTTCCGGGAACAACCTGATTCCGGTATACCCGTACAAGTACAGCATTGTCAACAAGGCTCCGACGCTGAAAGCCTCTACGCTGAATCCGTTTGCAGCCGAGGCAGACTACCTGATGCAGATCGACACAACAGAAGCATTCAACAGTCCACTGCTGCAAGAAAAACGTCTTTCTGGAAAAGGGGGTTTGGTGAAATGGACCCCAGAACTAACGTATCAGGATAGTGTGGTATATTACTGGCGTGCGGCTTACGTTCCGGCTTTCGGAACCACTCCAACCTGGGCAGATGCTTCGTTTGTATATCTGCCTGATGCCGGCACGGGCTGGAATCAGTCGCATGTTTACCAGTACCTGCCCAATACACGGGTCGGACTTGATTATACCGAAGCCAGCCGGGAGTTCCGGTTTGGCCGCATCAGTAGACGAATTGCAGTGCGCTGCAAAACCATGTATTCAGATGCTGATGTAGACAACAATAAAGTGCAAATCAACGAAGCAGATGTGCAGCGCAGTTCCTGCCGACTGAACTACACAACAATGCAGATTCTGGTGATCGACTCGGCCACCGGTGAGATGTGGCAGAATACCCCGGACCGGATTGCGGCTTATGGCAGTGCCAGCCGTTGCGGAAACAACCGGAACGTACAGGCGTTTGAATTTATTCTTAATGACAGCGCCAACCGGAATCTGGGCAGGACGTTTTTAAATGCTATCCCGGCGGGCAAGTTTGTGCTGATCAAAAGCAGCCGATACAATCCGTCATACAATCCCACGGATGCCCGTACCTGGCTAGCCGATACAGCCGCTTACGGTTCCGGAAACACGCTCTACCAAACCCTCAAGGACATGGGCTTTGCCTCGCTGGATTCGTTTTCTGGAAGGCGTCCGTTTGTATTCTGGACTCAGAAACAAACCCCGGGATTTGTGCCGTATCAGCAGGTTGGCAGTACCGACACCACTATGATTCTGGCCAATTTTGAAGTGCGTCCATTTGATACCCTGGGGGTTATGAAAAGCACTCTGGTAGGTCCGTCGCAGGCGTGGAAGGAGCTGCACTGGCAAGCCCATGCGTCTGACGGCATCGATTCGAGTGATCAAAACCGTGTGCTGGTTTACGGCATCCGCCCAAACAACACCGATACCCTGCTGTTCGGCACCACAGCCCGTGATACGACCATTAGCCAGATTGACGCCGCTGTGTATCCAAATCTGCGTCTTCAGTGGCAAAGTACCGATAATCTTCATCGCACGGCGGGCCAGCTTCAGTACTGGCGGGTTAATTACCAGCCGCTTCCGGAACTGGCTTTAAATCCGGCAGCGCATCTGGTCTTCAACGATTCGGCAACCGTTGGTGAGACCCTTTCCATGAGTGTTGCATTGGAAAACCTGAGCGACCTGCCTATGGATTCGGTTTTGGTACGCTACCGGGTTGTACAGGAGCAGGGAACGATTCTTCCGCTTCAAGAGCTCCGGTACCGCCCGCTGGGACCCGCCGATACGCTGCATGCCACCCTCCGGTTCTCATCGATTCCCTATAGCGGCAACAACTTCCTGTTTATGGAAGCCAACCCGGATTCGGATCAGCCGGAGCTGTACCATCCAAACAACTTGGGGTATCTGGCCTTCCGGGTTTCGCGCGATGTCTTAAATCCGCTGCTGGATGTCACCTTCGACAGCATTCATATCAGCGACCGGGATCTGGTGTCTTCGCATCCGGAAATCCGGATTCGCTTCACCGACGAAAACCGGTTCCGCCGGCTTGATGATACCAGCCTGATCCAGGTGTACCTGCGCTCCCCCAATGATCCGCTCAGCCTAACCAACGGACAGCGGATTGCGTACGACAGCGTGATCTGCCGCTTTTATCCGGCCAAATACGACAGTACAGGTACGCTCCGGAATGAAGCCTACGTGATTTTCCGTCCTACGCTTACGGCCCGCAGTACGTCCCCCGACGACAATTTGTACGAGCTGATCGTACACGCCAAAGATCCCAGCGGTCTGGTTGCCGGAAGCAACGATTACCGTGTTTCGTTCCGGGTAGCAGCCACAGCCGGCATTACCCAGCCTTTCAACTTCCCCAATCCGTTTGTAACCAAAACACGCTTTGCATTTCTTATTGCCGGAGACGCGCTGCCAAAGGATATGCGCATCGAAATCGTAGACATGCAGGGGCGTCTGGTACGGGTGATCCGGAAGGATGAACTGGGGCCAATGCGCATTGGTCAGAACGTAACGCGTTATGAATGGGATGGCACAGATGCCGGCGGAGTGCCGCTGATAGACGGCATTTACCTGTACCGTGCCGTGATCGATGGTAAGGACGGCCCGATGCCGATTATTCCGTCTGAAGTAGACGCTCAGTTCAAAAAAGGATGGGGCCGAATGCTATTATTGCGTCGATAGTTTTATTCTTTGGTTTCTGTTAACTATCTTTCGGCACTGTCCCTCAAAATTTCAGCCATTTTGAAGCGTATCTTCTCTGCATTGGCGCTCCTCTTAAGCGCATGGTCTGCCTCCGCGCAGAAGCACCATGAAATCGGTCTGGTAGCCGGTGTATCCAACTACTACGGTGATTTGGAGCAGCGTTGGTTGCCCAAGCGCAACTACCATCCGGTAGCCGGTATCAGCTACAAATACTTCGTCACGCCCCGGATCGGGCTGCGTGCCGGTGTGAGCTATACTAAACTATCTGCTGCCGATTCCCTCTCCGATGTTCCTGTATACCGGGGACGCAACCTGAGCTTCAGCACGAATCTGCTGGAGTTGAGTGGTGGGGTGGAAATTAATTTTCTGCCGATCACCAGGGAGCGGTTTAAGATCACTCCGTACATCTTTGGTGGCATTGCAGGTTTCTACTTCAATCCGTATGCCTACGACCGCAACGGTGATCAGGTGTACCTGAAGCCGCTTTCGACCGAAGGACAGGGACTCGACCGCTATCCGGACCGCAAGCCTTACAGCCTGTTCAACGTAGCCTTTCCGGTCGGCGGCGGGATGAAATTCTTTGTTGGCAAAACGCTGATGATCACGACCGAAGTCGGCTTCCGCTATTGCGCTACCGATTATCTGGATGATGTCAGCCAATCGTATGTATCGCTGGATACCCTTCGGGCCTACCGGGGTCAGCAGTCGGCCGACTTCTCGTTCCGGGGCGATGAGATTTCATCGTTTGCACCCAACGGCGGCGCTATCTACCCTGATTACAAGTATCAACGTGGCAATCCAAAAGCCAATGACTGGTACTGGTTTGGTACCCTGGGCGTTTCCATTTATCTGGATGCCTTTGGAAACCGCCAAAGCTATGAGCCGACCAAGTGCCGGTAAAATCAAGAACGTCTTTACACAAAAAAGCCCTGAACGATTCAGGGCTTTTTTATTGCGCATTAATTCCGGAACAGAAGCTTTCCGGGATCACTTCAGCATATGCGGCAGATCCGCACCAGAAAGATCTGATTGCTGCACGCCGGTCTGTAGATTTTTAAGCGCAAAGGTCTGGTTGGTACGTTCCTGTTCGCCTGCGATGAGTACATAAGCAATGCCTTTTTTATCGGCGTATTTAAACTGCTTGTCCAGCTTCGCCTTTTCCGGAAACATCTCGGCCGCAATGCCGGCATCCCGCAGCGTTTTAAGCAGCGAAAGCGCATACAGCTCATCCTCACCGCCAAAATTGGTTACAAGGACCTGTGCAGCCCCCACCAGTGCGTCCGGAAACAGTGCCAGCTCTTCCATTACATCGTAGATCCGGTCGACTCCAAAGGAAACGCCGACTCCGGACAATCCTTTGACGCCAAACAATCCGGTCAGGTCATCGTAGCGGCCACCACCACCGATTGAACCCATTTTTACGGCATCGGTAGTCACCTCCAGGATAAGACCCGTGTAATAGTTGAGTCCCCGTGCCAGCGAAAGGTCGATTGCTACGGTAGACGTCCAGGCCGGATCCTGAAGCACCTGATGGTAGCGCAGGGTATCGCGGATTTCGGCAATGCCGGCGTCGGCTTTCTCGCCCAGCAATTGGTGCAGTTCGCCCAGTACGTTTTCAGTATCGCCTTTGAGCTGTGTAATACGCTGAATCAGATCCTGCGCCGTTCCGGAAATGTTTTTTTCAGTTAGTTCTTTCGCGACTCCTTCCCAGCCAATCTTGTCGGTCTTATCGATGGCTACGGTAATGTCGATGAGCTGTTCCGGATGCCCGGACACCTCGGCCAATGCCAGCAATAGCTTCCGGCTGTTGACCTTGACCGTAATACCCGGAATGGCAAGTTGGTGAAAAACCGACCGGTAAATCGCGATCAGTTCAGCTTCGTTAAGCAGCGACGTACTGCCGACTACATCACAGTCGCACTGCCAGAACTCCCGGTAGCGGCCCCGTTGCGGGCGGTCGGCCCGCCACACGGGCTGCATCTGGTAGCGCCGGAACGGCATCGGGAGTTGCTGGTGATGCGTGGCTACATACCGGGCAAATGGAATGGTGAGATCGTAGCGCAGCGCCCGCTCCGTGATAGCAGGCAGCGATACCGGTCGTTCCAACAAGGTATCCCAGGACTGGCGGAGGGCAGCCTTATCTTTTTTCTCGTGCAGGCCATTGTTGAGGATTTTAAAGATCAGCCGGTCACCTTCTTCGCCGTACTTACCCATCAGGGTATTCAGGTTTTCCATAGCGGGCGTTTCCAGTGGCTGATAGCCATACAGCTCAAACGTCTTCCGGAAGGTATCGAGGAGGTATTGGCGCTTGCGAACCTCAGCAGCTGAAAAATCGCGGGTTCCCTGCGGTATGGATGGCTTGCTCATAATCGGGCGCAAAGGTAAAGATCAAGAGGTGCCATGGCCCTTCCACAAACGGGATGCGTTCCAATCCCTGCTTGTAGTCCGGAAACTCTGGAGCAGCAAAGGACGCTACCACTGTTCCCGCACCCGGATGGTTGCTTTGATCCATTGCGTATCATACGGAGGAAACCCATTCCGGAACCGGGTCAGCGGCATCTCCATCGTCACAATTTTATCTCCACGACTGATCACCATATAAGACGTTGAATCGAAAGGCAGATATCCCGCGTCACCTTTGGAAAAGCCTAGGTCTAAATAATCCGGATTATTATTCCAGCCAGTGATATCAAACGTGTGGATTCCCTCGCCCGGCAAACCACCGGCAGCGCTATTGCTGTATGCGAAGTGACTTCCATCTGCATAAACACTCAAACTGGCATTTTGGCCTTTAGTGCCGGAACGTAAATCCACCTGATTCGTAGTAAAACTATCGGTTCCGATCGTCTAGGTGCCAAACGGTTGTGGGTTTTTCTCCTCCTGCTTGCAGGAAACAAACGCCAACAGTAGTGTTGCAAAAAATTAAGTATGTTTTCATAAGGCAAAATTAGCAGGATTAGAACCAGCGTTTGCACCTTCCTATTTGAGTGAATTAGATCCTAACTGACGATCTGCCAACGTACAGATGCCTTCACGAATCAAAAGTAGAGACTGTCTTGAGCAAGAGAGATCCTTATCCACAAAATGAGCACGAATTCTGTCAGCTTTTATTCCGGACGATCAGCCGCTTGAGGCTCACTTCCATTATGTCGGCCGTGGTTTGGCAGCGCTCAAAACGGGAATCGTCGTAATGAGCTGCCAGCGAGTGTTTCAGCTCGGCTACCTTCTCCGGTGGGGCTACTTCATCCTGCCGCAAGGCATCGCGCAGGGCAGCCAGTTGCACCCGCTCACTCCGCATCCGCTGTACGATCATCGCTCGCTCTTCCTGCTGGTACTGCGCCATCACTTCCGGATTGAAATGCGTCAGCGCCAACGACACAAACGGATAGTTTTCCTTAAAAAACTGCGGCTGGTACACCTTCACGTCGCCTTCGTAAAACTGCTGATCGAAATCGACCGGCCGGATACGAAACTGGTAGTCGTCAAAATCGGGGGTGATGACAAATACGAAATTGTACGCCCGCATATCGCCCAGAATCCGCACCATACAACGCTCATTAAATTTCACAAAGTCCTTGGCAATGCGCTTCAGGTTGTATTCCTTCCGTTGCAGGTAGTCGCGGGCAAATACATCCCCTGGAATGCCGGCAATGTGCTCTTCAACCAGCGTATCCTCTGAGGTCAGAAAGTTCAGCGCATTGGGCGACAGTAAATGCTCCAGTTCCAGTCCGTAGATGCGCGAAGCATCGGCCACCTTCACGTAAAAATAATCGTAGACATCGTTATAGCGATTGACGATGCGTACCCGGAAGGGATGGGTATTGCCGAACGTACAATAGTCGATCCGCTCAATAGCCAGATGCTGTTGGGAGCGGATGTTGCCACCGGCTTTGAGCAACGCATAAGCTTCCTTGAGCCCCTGGTGAATAACATCGACGGCCCAGGACGGATAAATCACCGTTTCCCACAGCGTATCGCGCCCGGTTTTATCGGTCAGGGGCAGACTTTCCTGGAAGTTCAGAAGCTGGGCATAGGTGACCGGCAGCCGCACCTCGCGACCGTACCGATGGAGGTATCTGCGAAGCGGTTCCCGGATAGGATAAACCGTCTTTTTACGGGAAATCTGAAAGAATTGAGACGCCATTCGGCCTCCAAAGTAAGGCATCCCACTGGGTACGCTTCCGGATCCATTTAGCAATCTTCTGTACTGTCAGTTAGCAATCGCATATTTGTGCCATGTCCAAGCCGTTTCCGCCGCTGCTATCGCTGGTGCCCTACCCGTTTCTGCCGGCGGTTAATGGCGGCCATCTGGGCATCGCCGAGATGCACCGGCATCTGGCCTTGTACTGCGAGGATCATGTGGCCGGCACGGTAGGCAACGCGCCAACTATTCCGGAACCGTTTGCACTCCATAAAATCTTTGGCCAGACCACTAGCCGTTATTTACCGTTCCGCTATCAGCAGGCACTGGTTCGCCTGGGAGAAAGTACCCAGGTCGGTGCTGTTTTTTGCGAGCATCCGTATATGGCGATCTCGGCACGGGCAGTTGCCAAAGCCTTGGGCGTACCCTGGTTTTTACGGTCTCACAACATCGAAAGCGAACGCTTCCGGCAGATGGGCAAACTGTGGTGGCCGGTACTGGCCCGTTACGAGCGCTGGGCCATGCAACACAGCACCGGAACCTTCTTTGTCACGGCCGAAGATGCCCGGTGGGCGCAACAGCACTGGGCCATTCCGGAACGCACCTGCCATGTAGCGCCGTATGGTACACCGCTGATTCATACGCCTGTGCCTCGTCCGGAAGCCCGGCAGCGACTGGCACAAACACTGGGCATCCGTACGGAGGTGTCCTGGTTGTATTTCCTGGGTGCGCTGGATTACCGGCCGAATGCAGAAGCAGTGGAGTATCTGATTACTGAAATCGCTCCGCGGCTGGCAGCATCCGGAAACGCGGTTGAAATCCTGCTGGCCGGGAAAGGACTAGCTCCGGAGCTAGCCGCCAGACTTTCCGGAACGGGCATTACCTATACGGGATTTCTGCCCTCGCTGGATGACTTTCTAAGCGCCTGCGACGTGATGCTGAACCCGGTACTGACCGGCGGTGGGATCAAAACCAAAGCGGTAGAGGCACTGGCCTGGGGCAAACGCGTAGTGAGTTGCAGCAGCGGGGCCGCCGGACTGGATCGGGCCGTTTGCGGCGAGGCCTTGTACGTTTCTAAAGATGGCAACTGGGAGCGCTTTGTAGCCCACATTTTACAGGCAACGCAAACCGATGCGATCGTTCCGGAAGCGTTTTACCGGTTTTATCACTGGGGAGAGGTGGCGCACGGCGTTCTGCAAACCATCTTTCCGGAAGCGCGGTAAACAGGCGCAGACTTGGCCTGAGCCTGTCGAAGAACTGGTAGTTGGACGCATGTAGTACGGGCTTCGACAGGCTCAGAATGACCTGTCGAAGAACAGCCTGACCAGTCGCTTATACAATACCTTGTGCTAGTTATGCACGGTATCACCCAGAGCCTGTCGAAGGGCTATTTGTGTAGACGCCGATGCAGCAGGGAAACCAGTCTACACCGCTTTCCACTAACCGGATTTCTTCAAAAACTGCTTACTGCCCCATAAAGGCATACTGTACCAGATTGGCACCCATTTGCAATGCTTTGAGGCGTGCGTCCGGCGTATCGTTGTGCACTTCCGGATCTTCCCAGCCGTCGCCCAGATCGGTTTCCACACTGTAATACACGACCATACGGCCTTTATACATCAGCCCGTACCCTTTGGGCGGCTTCTTATCGTGCTCGTGAATCTTGGGCAGTCCGTTGGCGAACGTAAACCGCTGGTGATACACCGGATGTGAGAACGGCACTTCCACCAGACTCAGTTCCGGAAAAATCTTTTTCAGCGCCGGCCGTACATATGGGTCCAGCCCATAGTTATCGTCGATATGCAGAAACCCACCGCCTTCCAGATACGTCCGCAGATTCTGGGCTTCCGCAGGCGTTACATCCCACCGCCCATGACCCGTCATGTGCAGAAATGGGTAATTGAAAATTTCCGGAGACGCTGCCGCAACCTGTCCTTCCTGTAGATCCAGATTGGTACGCAGTTGCTGGTTGCAGAACTGTGCGAGGTTTTTAAGGGCTGTCGGGTTGGCATACCAGTCGCCGCCACCGCTGTATTGCAACAGTCCCAGTCGCAGCCGTTGTGCAAAGCCACTAGATGCGGTCAGCACCAGCAACGCTCCTAAAAGAATCTTACGCATCATTGAGTAACCGAAAATACGCCGCGCCGGTCATTGCAGCGGTCTCGGTCCGCAGCCGGTTTAAGCCAAGCGTAACCGGCCTGGCGCCCGCTCCCAGCGCGGCCAGGACTTCCGCTTCTGTAAAATCGCCTTCCGGACCAATCAGCAGGCAGGCATTCGTACCCGGTTGCAGCACGTCCCGGAACGACTGACGCGGCCCGCTGTCCATACAGTGGGCCATCAGCAACTGCCCATTGAAGGGTTGTTGCAGAAACGATTGAAGCTTCTGAGGCGCTTCCAGCTGCGGCAGCCAGTATTGCTGACTTTGCTGCATCGCAGAAACCAGAATCGCCTCCCAGCGTTCTTTCCGGAATTTTTCGGTTTCGCTTCGTTGTACCAGCAGTGGTACAATCCGGGATACACCCAGTTCCGTAACCTTCTCCAGCAGCCACTCGTTGCGGGCAGCCGCTTTCGTAAAGGCTACTGCGAGTGTGAGCCGGGGCTGAGGTTCTGGTATCCGTTCGATCTGTTGAATCTGTACAGACGCTCGTTTCTTTCCGGTTTCAGCCAGCACGCCTGACGCTTTTGTACCATGCCCATCGGTAAGGAGCAGTTCAAATCCAACCTCTTTTCGCAACACCTGTACCAGATGCCGGGCCGTTTCTTCCGGAAGATCTAACACGCCACCAGCTTTCGGAATGTCAGGGGTATAAAACAGTGGATGCATTGCGGTAAAAGTACGCCCGGCTCCAAAAGCCTGTTTTACAATATACCCACCAGATCGGTTTCCATCAGTTTCCGCAGGTTGATCAGCGCATAGCGCATCCGGCCCAGCGCGGTATTGATCGACACACCGGTTTCCTCGGCAATTTCTTTAAAGGACAGTTCGCCATAGATGCGCAGGATCACGACCTTTTGCTGCTCTTCCGGAAGCTGGCCGATCAACGCGTGAATGCCCGATTCGGTTTGTTGCTTTTCCAGCCGCAGTTCAGGTACAGAGCTACCGGTCAGGTGATCCAACACCTGATCGTCGCCGCAATAGACTGTAGCATGCGTACGGGTGCGCCGGAAATGATCCATACACAGATTGTGAGCGACCCGTAGCGCCCAGGGCAGAAATTTGCCCTGCTCGTCGTAGCGGCCCTCGCGTAGGGTCCGCAGAATCTTTAGAAAGCAGTCCTGAAATAAATCTTCCGCCAGGTTGCGCTCTTTAACCAACAGATAAATGCTGGTGAAGATGCGGTCCTTGTAGCGAACCAATAAGATTTCGAAAGCCGGTTGATCGCCTGCCAGGAAAGCAGCAATCAAAGTGGCATCAGAAGCTGCCGGATACAGAATGGGCATGGGGTAAAACGAATACAAAAAGAAAAACCTTACGGAGCAGGGTTTTCAATAAAAAAAATGTAGTCGTTCTACGATAGGCGGTAAATTCTGTAAAAAAGAAGGTGCTGAAACGTTAAAACGCAGCGAACGTCTTTTTCCACTACGCTACGGAAAAGGCAGCCGAGGGAGAGACGGCAGTAACAGAACGAAAGGTTGGGTAAACGCTAAAATTTTTCCGGAAATTTTTCAAACAAAAAACCGGCAGTAACGCTACTGCCGGTGTCTGTATTGGTGTTTTTGAAAACGTTATCGGATCAGCGTGACATCGCCCGATTTGGTGATTCGTTGGCCACTCGGACAGAAGCCGTCAATCTCCCAGACATAAACGCCCGGCTCTGCGGCACCACCATTGTACTGGCCATCCCATCCTCCGGTCAGATCTGAAGAGGTGTACACCTGCTGTCCCCAACGGTTAAAGATCCGGAAAGAAATCAGTTTTACCAGCTGTTTGTTCAGCAATCCGAACCGGCGGATGCCATCGATGCTGCTTTCCGGCGCAAAGGCATTCGGCAGATGGATGTCCTCACAGAGTACACGGACCACCACGCTATCCGTCCGGCGACAAACCAGTTCCGGGGTGGTGTGAATGGCGGTAAAATAGTAGGTATAGTTGGTAAACGGCCGTGCAACAGGAAATGCCTTGGTAGGATCATCCAGATACGTCGCCGGCGACCACTCGTATGTAAATTCTGCCCCACGACTGGTCAGTGGTCCGCCCAATACAGTTGAGCTACCATCGATAAGCGTCCGGTCAGGACCGGCATCAGCTACATTTTCCACAACCCGTACGGTCACACTGGTATCGATCGCACAGCCATCGGGATAGCTGAAATAGACCCGGTAGTCTGTGGTCCGTTCCGGAAAGGCCCGGATCTCGTTGCTGACGGTGCTGGTGATGTTGTAATCCGGCGACCAGCGCAGGCTGTCTGCAGTCAGCGACTGGGCAATCAAGTTGATGGTATCTCCCTGGCAGATCAGCGTATCGTTGGAAATGTTGATACCCGGTTGCGGCAACACCACAATCTGGCGACAGAAGGTCCGCATATTAGGCAGTCCGTCATTGATGGTCAGATTGACCGTATAAGTGCCGGTCGTATCATAACTGTATACCGGTGGCGTAGCGCTGGTACTGGCTGCGACGGTAGAACGGGTACAGCCACCAAATTTCACTTCTGTAAGCGTATTGTTGGTGTTGACCACATAGGCATACAGGTTGGCACCATCCCGCTGAAACCGCGTCATACCGGTAGGACCGGAGAAGTCGTTTGCAGCTGAGATTACGGCGGTTACGTCTGCAGGATTGGAGGACACATCCCCATTGGCATTCAGGCGAACCCGGATTGCAGTATTGGAAAGGGTGTTGGCAAGGAGCAGATACGGACGGTCGCAATCCCGGTAATACGCCAGGCCGGAGGGCTGGTACAGGTTGTTGTAAAGGTTGCTGAGATTGGTACCGACAGGAGTTGTCCCGAGAGAAGCACCAAAATTGAGGATCGTCAGCGACGAGTTGCCGGTATTGGTCACGTAAATCCGGTTCACGCCATTGATCTGGGAAACCGTCAGATGCCCCGGTTGATTGAGCGAACCGATGTTTCCGATGTCTACAAAAGAAGGTGTAATCGAGATATTGGTCCCAAAATTGACCCGGACCAAGGTAGAGGAACCCGCGTTCAGGATATAGCCGAAGTACTGGTCGGCTTCCTGCGTGATGTACAGATCTTTCGGAGCATTCAGAACGCCGCCCGGATTGCCCATATTCACACTGAGCGGCCGGTTGCCCAGGCTGCTGCCGAAATCGAAGCGGGCCAGACTGGAATTGGCTGCGTTGGAACCGCCGGTCAGAAACAGATACCAGCTGCCTTTGGTACGCATCAGGAACATACCTCCCCCGGTATCCGGAACTGTAGTATCGTACGATCCCATTGGAGTCACGAGCGGCAGGTTGGCGAGTGTGGCACCGAAATCAAGACGAACGAGGCTTTTTTCAGCGCGGTTGAGGATAAAGGCGTAGTAACGACCGTTATCATCTTTGATGGCTTCGATGGCTGATGGCTCCCGAAACTGATAGCCCCCACCCAGATTCCGGATGGTTGGACTGCTGCTTAGGGTACCGGGGCAGAAACTCCAGTAATACGAAGAGGCATTGGTCTGCGTGGGCAATAGCCGGATCGCCTGCCGTACACAAACCGTATCAGGCGCTGTAAACAGGGTGTCTTGGGCACGCAACAGGCCCGGCAATGCGAAAAGTACCGTCACAAAGACCAGTAAAAAACGCTTCATCATGGATAATCTGAAAGTAAAGGCAGGTATCATTCGGTAAAGAATACAGAAAGGACAATATCCCTGTAAAGTTGGGCTAATATAGCTTGGAGAACGGAATTTTTTTAGCGCGGCGGGAGAATTATTTTTGACCCTTCCTCCTTTCCTATTTATGAAGCGATTCTTAGTCCTTTTCTCCAGCCTGCTGCTGGGCTGCATTTTTCAGGTTTCCGCCCGCGAAGGCATGTGGCTGCCTCCCCTGCTTTCCGGACAGGCCGCGGCCATGCGCAGCGCCGGCTTACAGATCCCCGTCAGCGAACTGTATAACGAACGTGGTACCGGTCTCAACGAAGCGGTTGTTCGCTTTGGTGGCGGCTGTACGGGTGAGTTGATTTCCGGAAACGGGTTGTTGCTTACCAACCACCACTGTGGGTATGGTACGGTACAGGGCCTTTCCTCTGCTGCCAACGATTACTTTGCCCGTGGGTTCTGGGCTATGAAGCCGGGTGAAGAAATTCCCTGTCCGGGACTGACTGTTGCCATCGTACGGCGAATGGAAAACGTCACCGATGTGATTCTGAACGGGTTGCCGGACGCGCTTCCGGAAACAACCCGCGATTCTATCATCAGTCAGCGCATCCGGAATCTGGAAGCCAGCTACCGGAACAGCAATCTGGGTCTGGAGCCTTCAGTAAGCGCTTATTACAACGGCAACCAGTACTGGGTCTCGCTGATGGAGGTGTTCCGTGATATCCGGCTGGTTGGATTCCCACCCAATGGCATTGGTCAGTTTGGCGGCGATGCCGACAACTGGATGTGGCCCCGCCATACCGGCGATTTTTCCATGTTCCGCGTGTACGCCGGTGCGGATAATAAGCCGGCCGATTACAACCGGTCGAACAAGCCCTTCAAACCCCGGCGGTTTTTAACCCTCAACGCCAAAGGCGTCAAGGAAGGGGATTTTACGATGGTTTATGGCTTTCCCGGTGCCACCCAGGAATACCTGGCTGCTACACAGATCGCCCAGATTGCCGACATTACCGACCCGATCCGCATCGAAGCGCGCAGTGCCCGCCTCGCGGCCTGGACGCAACACATGCAGGCCAACCGGAACGTTTTCCTGCAATACACCTCCAAGCGCGCCGGAGTAGCCAATGGCTGGAAAAAATGGCAGGGCGAAGTGCAGGGCCTGAAAGCGGCCAATGTCGTTGCCAAGCGCCGCGAAACCGAAAACCGCTTTCAATACTGGACCCAGTCCGATACAAGCCTGCCGTATGCTGATGATGTGCTGTCGCGTATCAACGCCAATATCAATGAAGCCAACCGCGTGCTGCCCGCCGAAATCTACTTTCAGGAAGCAGTACTGGGCGTTGAACTGATTGCCCGTGGCGCAGTGCTTGACCGGATGGCGACTGCCCTGCAAACCACCGACCCGGCCAAAGAACTGCAAAAGGCCGTTGCAGGCTGGGAAGGCTTTTACAAAAACTACGATTCCGGAACGGATCAGGCAGTGTTTGATAAGCTGATGCCCCTTTTCTTCAGCCGGGTTCCGGAAGCATTTATTCCAGACGTTTTCCGGAGTCAACTGGCCCGCTATCACGGTAATTTCCGGGAATGGTCGGCCGAGCTTTACAGCCAGTCGATTGCAGCCGGCCGCAACCGCTTTGAAGCATTTTTAAAAGAAGCCACACCAGCTTCGCTTTCACAGTTGCAAGCCGATCCGGCCTTACAATTGTACCGGGCTGCGATGCAAACCCGTCGTACGGCTATTGCCCCAGTGCTGGCAGCGGCCCAGCAACGCCTGACAACCCTTTCCCGATTGCATCGCAAAGCCCAGATAGCGGCTGATTCAGCAGCTATTGCGTATCCGGATGCCAACAGTACGTTGCGACTGGCCTATGGTCAGGTCAAAGGCATCGATCCCGATGGCCCGGCACCGTACTCCTACCAGACATTCTTGAGCGAAGCCATTGCCAAAGACAACCCACAGGTGGCTGAATTTCAGGTGCCGCAAAAGCTTAAAACGCTGTATGCCAGCCGTGACTTCGGACGCTGGGGCAATAAGACCAACGTTCCGGTTGCTTTTATCGCCGACAACCATACTACTGGTGGCAACAGCGGATCACCGGTTCTGAATACCAAAGGCGAACTGATTGGGACCAACTTCGACCGGATCTGGGAAGGCACCATGAGCGACCTGTATTTCGATCCGTCCCGCAGCCGCAACATCAGCCTTGATATCCGCTATACCTTGTTTGTTATTGAAAAATTCGGCGGAGCCGGCTGGCTGCTCAACGAGATGAAAATTGTCCGGTAACGGAAGATTCAATCAGTGCATTAAAAGCCTGGAGGAGCTGCATGAGGCGTTCGGCGAGCGAATCCTCTACAGGCGTTCCGGAAGCGATCAGCTTTCCTTTAATCCCCGGAATTAAAAGCGTCGTATCCGGACGGAATCGGGCCTGTAAGGTTCTGAACAGCAACTGAAGCTCTTCATGTGCTTTCTCGCCACTGGCCGAGGCCGTAATAAGAGCAACCGGCTTTTCTGAGAACACAGTGGTCGCCACGCACCACTCGATCAGATTTTTCAGTCCGCTCGGAATGCTGAACACATACTCAGGCGTGCAGATCAGCACGCCATCTGCCGTATCGATGAGGTTCCGGAAGTGATTTACCGCTTCCGGAACCTCATTTAAGGTTTGAGCCGGGTCAAACGGTGGCAGCGTTTTAAGGCGTTCCGGAAACACAAACCGGAACAGGTCTTTGGAGGTATCAGCTAAATAGTCCAGCAGTTGCTGGTTGGCCGCACCGTCCGCAGCGCTTCCGTTAATAGCCAAAATGGTTTTCATAGGAATTTTGTTCAGTTGATTACGCACAACCGAATATCCGAACCAGACCGCTATACAAAATCATACATACGCCGTTGGCCACCCAGAATCCGGGTGGGATCGGCCTGCAACCACTTCCGCAGTACCGTGGCATATACATCGCGGAAGTCTTCGGTGAAGATGAGGTCGCCGTCAGCCAGATTTTTTAAATCCGGAAGGGGGTTCAGCAGTCCTTTTTGCGCCAGCGCGCCACTCATAAAAAACATTTGGTTGGCCGTACCATGGTCGGTTCCGGAAGAGGCATTTTGAGCCACCCGACGGCCAAATTCCGAAAATGTCATCAGCAGCACATCCTCGAATCGGCTCTGATCTTTCAGATCTTTTACAAAAGCTTCAACGGCATCATTGAGCTGGGTAAAGAGCGTTTTTTGCCGGCCTGCCTGACCACTGTGCGTATCAAAAGAGCCGATGGACAGGTAATACACCTGCGTATTGATATCGGAACCGATCAGGGATGCCACTTGTTTCAGATCTTTTCCGAGTGCCGTTGCCGGATAGGTCTGTGTAGTAGGCCGGACTTTGCTTTCCTTAAAAATATAATCGGCATTGGACAGTGTGTTGCCCAGGGTCTGATATAAATAATCGGCCGTTTCGTCGGTATGCCGGTGGGCCTTCTGAAGCTGCTGAAACAGCGGTTCGCGGGTCGTGCGGTACAGCCGCTGGGGATCTTTAACCGCCAGTGCTTTTTTGGCCTCGCCCTTCATCGCCAGACTCAGCATCGAATCCAGTTCCAATGCCTGCGTGGGGTGATCGCAGTTGTGACAGACGGCATCGAGATACCGGCCAATCCAGCCGGTTTGCAGGTATTCGGTACTGGCTGAGGCCGATTGCCAGATGTCCATGCTCCGGAAATGCGATTTATCGGGCTGCGGGTAGCCTACATTGTTGAGTACTGCCAGTTCACCGGCATCATAGCAGTTCTTGAAGAATGGCAGCGCCGGATGCAACCCGGCGTCCGGGGTCAACGATAAGGTTTCGCCTGTACGCATGCGCAGGGTCGGCCGTGCGGTGTGGTACAGATCATTTGTTATTGGAATGATGGTATTGAGGCCATCATTGCCGCCGGTAAGCTGAATGATTACCAGCACCCGGTTGCTTCTTGGCAAAGGCGTACCGGATTCAAAAGCTTTTAGAAAGCGGGGCAGCAGCAGGGCGGCAGACGTCAGCGCACCCATTTTCAGAAACGACCGACGTTGGATCAGCATAAGATAAAGAAGATAAGCGATTCCGGAATGGGATAGGACCGCCGGTACCCGCAAAGGATTACCTGTAGATGCCCGTTGCTTGGTTTTTTGGAATCGGTGTGGATCGGTCTGCCGGTGCGGAACCTGTGAAAAGCAAAAGCGTTGTTTCTGTTTTGAACAGAAACAACGCTTTTAAAAATTGGATTGGCTGTACGCCGGAGGCTTACAGTTGGTTGTACACATTGGCATCCACCGAGCGGGAGATCCCAAAATACTGGAAGGTTTTCTGACGGTAGTTCTTTTTCAGGTATGTATCGGTGTCGCCTTCTTCCGGAACGGTTACCCAGTCATTGCCTTTTTTCCAGCGGTATACGCCCATGGTATTGGGTCCGCGGCGGGTAAGGGCATAGTACTGAAGTTTTTTATTGGCGTAGCCCATCTTCATCATCTGGTCGTCCGTGTATTCATCTTCTGCGATGGACGCCTGATCTTTTGTTACCGGGTTGAACCAGGAGTACACTCCTACGCGACCTTCACCAGGTGTTTTGTAGGCTGTAAAAAGCATCATTTTGTCTTTCCAGCCCCAGTTCAACAACTGTCCTTCCTGATATTCGTTTTCGGCTACAGTTACGTAGTTATTGTCGGTTTTATTATACCACCGGTTTACGGCCACCAGATCGGAACGATCCTGCGCCAGGGCAGCGCTGCCTACGGTTGCAACGAGCGCAGCGGCGAGAACGAAGGTTTTTTTCATGAGCAAAAATGCTTGGATTGTAGTAAATACAGCGCCAAAATACTGTAAAATATCCGGGCTTTGCAAGAGGCGGGTTAAAATTTTTTGGTACTTGGGTTCTATAGAGCCATATATCGGCAAAGAAATACGTTTAACGTACCTTCGGCGCCCGCTGAACCGTGGGTGGGATTTTATACGTTTCTACCGGTACAAAGCGCAATTTCTCTTATAAAATGATTGGTTTTCTTTCCAAAATCTTCGGTGGCTCCAAGTCTGAAAAAGACATGAAGCCGATTCGTCCGCTCGTTGAGCAGATCAATTCCTATTACGCCCAATACGCGGAACTTTCCAACGACGCACTGCGGGGTAAAACAACGGAGTTCCGGTCGCGTATTGCCGACTACCTCGCTCAAACGGACACCGCAATCGCTGATGCCCGCAGCGCAGCCGAAGCCGCCGGTCATGGTGGATCAGACGCCCAGTATGCGACCATCGACAAACTTCGTAAAGAACGCAATGCCCGTCTCGAAGAAATCCTGAAGGAAATTCTTCCGGAAGCCTTTGCAGTCGTTAAGGAAACCGCCCGGCGTTTCAGCGAGCATGCTGAGCTGGAGGCGACTGCAACCGAGCTGGATCAGATGATGGCCCCACACCGGCCAAATGTCCGGCTCGAAGGCGACCGCGCTTTTTTTGCCAATACTTGGGATGCCGCCGGCAGTACCGTCACCTGGAACATGGTGCATTATGATGTGCAGCTGATTGGTGGTATTGTGCTTCACGACGGCAAGATCGCCGAGATGGCTACCGGTGAGGGTAAAACGCTGGTTTCGACCCTGCCGTCTTACCTCAACGCACTGGCCGGCGAAGGCGTTCATGTGGTTACGGTCAACGATTACCTCGCCCGTCGTGACCAGGAATGGAACGGTCCGCTGTTCGAGTTTTTAGGTCTGACTACCGATTGCATCGACAAGCACCAGCCCAACTCCCCACAGCGCCGCAACGCCTACATGGCGGATATTACCTACGGTACTAACAATGAGTTTGGCTTCGACTACCTGCGTGATAACATGGTACACCACCCGTCTGAGAAAGTGCAGCGGGCGCACCATTATGCGATGGTGGATGAGGTGGATTCGGTCCTCGTGGATGATGCCCGGACCCCGCTGATTATTTCCGGGCCTGTAGCCCGCGGAGACGAGCAGCAGTTTCATGCATTGAAGCCCCGGATCGAGGCGCTGGTAGCAGCACAGCGGGCGGTCGTCAACCAAAGCATTACCGAAGCCAAGAAATTGCTGGGTGAAGGCAAAACCGATAAAGAAACCGGCGGCCTGGCCCTGTACCGTGCCCAGCGCGGACTTCCTAAAAACTCGGCGCTCATCAAGCTGATGAGTGAAGAAGGCGTGAAGCAGATTGCCCAGAAAACCGAGAATTACTACCTCGGCGAGCAACAGCGTCACATGCCTAAAGTAGATGCGGAACTGTTTTTCTCCATCGATGAGAAAAGCAACAGCGTAGACCTGACCTCCAAAGGCATCGAACTGATTACCGGCAACGGCGAGGATCCTGATTTCTTCGTGCTGCCCGATATTTCCACCGGCCTGCATGCGATTGATACCGATGCAGCGCTGACTCCGGAAGAAAAAGCCCAGCACAAAGACGCGTTGTTGCAGGACTACGCCACCAAAACCGACCGGATTCACTCGGTGCAGCAATTGCTGAAAGCCTATACCCTGTTTGATAAAGACGTGGAGTATGTGGTGATGGACGGTAAGGTAATGATTGTAGATGAGCAGACCGGACGGATTCTGGATGGCCGCCGCTACTCGGATGGCCTGCACCAGGCCATTGAAGCCAAAGAAAATGTGCAGGTAGAAGCCGCTACACAAACGTTTGCGACGATTACCCTGCAAAACTATTTCCGGATGTACCACAAGCTGTGCGGGATGACCGGTACGGCCGAAACTGAAGCCGGCGAGTTCTGGGAAATCTATAAGCTCGATGTGGTGTCTATCCCGACCAACAGACCTATCTCCCGTAATGACCAGCAGGATCTGGTCTACAAGACCAAGCGGGAGAAATACGGTGCGGTAATTGAAGAAGTGATCAGGCTTCAGGAAGCTGGCCGGCCTGTACTGGTCGGTACCACCTCCGTAGAAGTAAGTGAACTGCTGGCTAAAATGCTGAGCGGCAAAAAGATCCAGCACAACGTTCTAAACGCCAAGCAGCACGCCCGTGAAGCACAGATTGTAGCCGAAGCAGGTTTGCCGGGCGCTGTGACCATCGCCACCAACATGGCCGGTCGGGGTACCGATATTAAGCTGGGACCCGGTGTGAAAGAATCCGGTGGACTGGCCATTATTGGTACCGAGCGCCACGACAGCCGCCGGGTCGACCGCCAGTTGCGGGGCCGGGCCGGTCGTCAGGGTGATCCGGGTTCGTCACAGTTTTTTGTAAGTCTGGAAGATGATCTGATGCGCCTGTTCGGCAGCGAACGGATTGCCGCGCTGATGGACCGTATGGGCCATAAAGACGGTGAGGTGCTGCAACATTCGATGATTACCCGCTCGATTGAGCGTGCCCAGAAGAAAGTCGAGGAAAACAACTTCGGTATCCGGAAGCGACTGCTGGAGTATGACGATGTCATGAACGCCCAGCGCAAGGGCATCTACGAGCGTCGCAACCATGCCTTGTACGGCGAGCGACTGGCCCTCGATATTGATCAGGCGCTCTTCCACGTGTGTGAAGACCTCGGTACGCAGGGAGAAGGCTCCCGCGATTACGAAGGCTTTAAGCTGCTGGCGGCACAGATGCTGGCGATCGATCCGCAAATCGACGAAGCGACATTCAATAAAGCGAAGGCCGCTGAAATCGCCGAATCACTGTACCAGGACGCCCGTGAGGTGTATGACCGGAAGTTTGACCAGCTGCGCGAAGGCATTCTGCCCACGCTGCAACAGATTCTTCAGGAAAATGGTCCGCAGGTAGGTTCTATCGCCATTCCGTTTACAGACGGCGTACGGGGCATGCAGGTGGGTGCCGAGCTGAGCGAGGCGGTTGAGAATGAAGCCCGTCCGGTCATTACAGCTCTGGAGAAAGGCATCACGCTGTCTCTGATCGACGAAGGCTGGAAAGACCACCTGCGCGCGATGGACGATCTGCGTCACTCGGTACAGACCGCCAGTTTTGAGCAAAAAGATCCACTGCTAATCTACAAATTCGAGGCGTTCAAGCTGTACCAGCAAATGCTGTTGGATACTGATCGCACGATTGTATCCTTCCTGATGCGCGCTGGCATTCCGATGCAGGAAGCTCCACATGAGGTTATGCAAAGCGAGCAGATCGGTGCGCCGGAAGCGTATGGAGACTATTACACCAATGAAGCGGAAGTAGAGGCCGCTGGTCAGGATTATGCCGCCAACGAGCAGGATTATTACAATCCGCGGGAGATTCCGGAAACCAAGCGGGAGCCGGTAACAGCAGATCCCAAGATTGGCCGCAATGACCCTTGTCCGTGTGGTTCCGGAAAGAAATACAAGAACTGCCACGGCGCGTAACCACGCTCACCGTTTAGAAGAATTAAGACGCCCCGCAAATTGCGGGGCGTCTTGTTTGGAAGAACAAGCTCCGAGATTTTCCGGAAATCCACTTTTACGGAAGCTCACTTCATCTGGGGCATCTCGACCGTGAGGGAGAGATCTCACGAAAGCCGGGTATGGTACTGTGAAATTCCTCCCTTGTGGTCGGAATGACCTGTAAAAAGTCCTCAGGAGATCATTCTCCAGAAATGCGAAACCATTTGCCTACGGCTGAATCGAATTAATCCTGCATGAACAGCTGCTCCAGTTTGGCTATCAGTGCTGCGGGTGGTTTGGTGGTATACAGCCCGGTTTCCTGGCCGCTTCGTACGCCTCGCACAAACACGTAGATGACGCCGCCAAAGTCACGCTCGTACGAGAACCCGGGTACGCGTTGTTTCAGGTACTTGTGAGCAGCCAGTGTATACAGCAGGTATTGCAGATGGTAGTTAGACCGGTCCATAGCTTCGGAGAGGGCTCCGTCGTCATAGGCTTCCGGAGCATCGCCCAGATAAATCGATTTCCAGTCGAGAATGTAATACCGGCCGTTGTACTCAAAAAACAAGTCCATCTTGCCATTCATAAGGCCCTGTGCCTCCGTAAACTGATCCCGTAAGCCCACCGCCAATCCGGCCGACTCCACCACCTGGCGCAGAGCCTGCATCCGGAACAGCGATACCGGGAAATCGAATTCAAATTCCGGAATGCGCCGCTCAAACGAAACCTGGCCGAGGGTAAAAGTCGTTCCGTCGGGCATCCGGATCTGAGCGCCGGCGAGGTGTTGCAACAGTTGTAGTAACAGGGGCGTGTAGGCCGATTTACGGGCTGGTGCATAACGGCTTAGGGTCTGCCCGATGGCCCAGTTCCAGCTCGTGGGCTGGTCGGGCAGTGCACGCTCCAGCAGGTAATGCAATAAGTCTCCGGTTTTACTTCCGCGTCGCAGTGTATCAAAGACAAACTGGTCGTACGGATCGGTTACTGCCTGAGGTCGTTCCAGCCGCATCAGCGGTCCTTTGGCCGCCAGACCGGAAAAGCTCAACCGCCACCACCAGGCCTGATCGGGCTTAAAATCTTTGATTTCCGGTAGCACTTCATAGCGGCTGTCTTCGGCTGTGATGTTGGGCATCCGGTGGTCCGGAATGGCTTTCTGACCCCATACAAATTCCGGATGCGAGCTTTTCCGGAGCGCGTCTGTGTAATCCCACATCGTCTTGCCCAGTTTGGCTTGGTAGGTCGTTGTAAACAGGAACGCAGCGTGAATGGCCCGCGTTACGGCCACGTACATCAGCCGCCGGTTTTCCTGGTTTTCCTGTTCCCGAAACAGCGCCTTTTGCCGGTCGTCGAGCCTTGTTTTTTCGACAAAAAAGTACCGTCCGGTTTCCGGATCCCGATAACTCACGGTCTGTATCCAGGCGGCATCCAGAGCGCCGTCCCAGTTCAGATCCGGTGCAATCATCAGGTTGTATTCCAGGCCTTTGCTTTTGTGGATGGTGATGATTTCAACGGCTTCGTCATCGCGCTCCATCCGTTGCAAAAATTCGTCTCCACTCACAGCCCCTTCTTCACGAAGCGCCCGTTGCAACCAGCCCAGTAATTCGGTCTCGGTCAGTTTGCGGCGGGTCTGGGTGGTATGCAACAGCTCGGCCAGTTGGAGAAAATTGGAAAAAATCCGGTATCCGTCTTTCTGGTTCAGCAGAAACGGGCGGATCTCAAAATCATGAACAAGCCGCGTAAGTGCCGGCAACACGCCATCCTGCTGCCAGGTCGTGCGGTAGGCGGTAAAATGGCGCAGCACCTTTTCATCATTGAGGCGTTGCAGATCATCGTTGGTAAATGGCAACAGGGTACACAGCAACGCACGGTTGATCGAACCCCGGCTGGGCTCCAGAATGGCCTGCAAGAGTTGAACCAGTTCTCCGGCCTGTGGCGTCTGCAAAATGCGCATCTCGTCTACATACACCGCCGCCACCCCCCATCGGGCCAGCCGTTCTTTGATTTCCAGTCCTTTGCTTTTGCTGCGAACCAGTACGCCGATATCCGAAGGCCGTACATCGCGCAGCAGTCCTTTTTCTTTCAACTGGTACCCGTTCTGAAGCAAGGCGGCAATCTGCATGGCAGCAGCTTCGCGCACGTCGTTGGCGTTGGCCTCTTCGGTAAGCGAGATCGAAGGCTGGCGGATGCCGTTCCGGAATAAGCCTTCTTTGGTATTAACGTCCGGACTGGCAACCGGTAGGTAGGAAAAGCTGTCTTCGCCTTCCGGAAACGCAAACGTGCTAAAATCGGGCTTCGGCAAAAAGAAGTGATTCATCCCGTCGATCAAAGCTGCCGACGACCGGAAGTTGGTGTTCATGCTGTACACCCGGTCTACACTGCGCCGTGCCTCGAAATACGTAAACACATCGGCCGAGCGCCAGCCATAAATACTTTGCTTGGGGTCGCCGATCAGAAACAGGATGGTTTCAGCGCCAAAAGCCGCCTCAAAAATATCATACTGACGCCGGTCGGTATCCTGAAATTCATCGATAAAAGCAGCTTTATAGCGGGTCCGCATTCCGGAAATAATGGCTTCCCGGTTAGGTCCTTTGATCGCTTCCTGCAGCTTGCCGATCATATCGCTGTAGGTAATTACGTTGATGCGTTTCTTGACGATTTCAATACTGCGCAACAGCTCCTGCAAGGTCCAGTACCGGAGCTGCTCATGAATGCCTGCACACAGGGAATCGTGGGTTGCATGGTCCGCCAGAAACGACCGCAGCGGGCCTTCCAGTTCCGGATGATGTTTTTGAATGTAGTCAAAATCATCCTGAAGGTTTTTCCGGAACTGCCGGCGGGGTTTGTTGTGCGGCCGCTTCCCGGCATTGTGTGCAATCAGGTTTTTACCGCCCTGTATTTTAACCTGCACGGCGTTCCAATACCGTTCGTAGGCCATCTGTTCTTTTTCGGCTACCTGTTGCGCAAAAGCGTCCAGTTCGGCAATCCAGCCGGCGATCTGGCTTTCTGAGGGTTTGTAGTCCCGGTCCGGTTCATACCCGTAATAGTACCGGCCGTCCAGCTGGTCGTTGACCGCATCGCTCAGTTGCCGGCGCAGTGCTACCGGATCGAGCCGGCGCAGCAATGCAGGCGGCAAGGTATTGATCCGTTGGCGCCAGAATTTGTTAAACAGGTCCGTGGCCATCGGTTTGATCGACGGGATGGTATCGGCGGCAAACGGATGGGCCGTTTCAAAGGCAAATTCGCGCAGCATATTCTGGCAAAATCCGTGAATGGTCAGCACCGACAGGTCGTCCAGTATCAGAATCGCCTCGTTGAGCAGGGTGGCCGCATCGGTTCCGGAAGCAGCTGCTTCGGTTACGATGGTGGCAATCAACGCATCGGAGCAATCGCCGCCCCGGCTGCATTGCCAGGCCATCCGCAGAAACAGCCGCACCCGCTCGTTCAGTTCGGCCACTGCGGCTTTGGTAAACGTCACCATCAGAATGTCCTTTAGCGGCATTTTCTGTTCCAGCACCAGCCGCAGCACCAGGATGGCAATCGAATACGTTTTACCAGTACCGGCGCTTGCTTCGATCAGGTTGCTGCCTTCCAGAGGCACCGTGCGGGCGTTAAAGGGCAAATAAGAAATCGGAGTGCTCATGACGTTATTTTTCCGGAAAAAATCGTTTCAGGTCGGCCGCAAAAGCGCGGTACATGGCCTGAAATCCCTTCAGCGCTTCGGGGGTACTAAACAGGCCCTGCCGGTGGTACTGGCAGAGGTACGGATCGGGCGTATAATCATATCCTTCAGCCGCTTTACCGGCGATGATGACCAGATGCTCGGTATCGAGCTGGTCTATTTCTTTGCGGAGATGTTTGATCAGCTCGGCTGTAAACGCCAGCGGTGCAGTCTTACCATGCAGATACAGGCGTGTCATTTCCCGCAGCTTTTGAAGCGCTTCATCGGCAGTAACAGGGGCCAGTTCCTGTACGTTCTCCGTTGGTCCGGAAATAAAGGTCATCGACCGGGCCATTCCGGAAGCGACCCCCGCATAATATTCAACCAGCGCCTGGATCCGGTGCGGCGTTTCATTTTTAGACAGGCAGATATACACCATCCGGTGGCCCTCCAGCACCTGCAGCGTGCCTTTGAGTACCCGTCCTTCTTCCAGCGTCAACACGATTGGCACCGACTGTTCTGGTTCCAGTAAGCCGTGCTGTTGCACAAGCGGTTTAAGGGTTGCCAGTTCGTCTTTCAGGGTTTCCATGACCACTACCGATAAGCTACTCAGTGGCAGGACACCGGTGCGTACCTGTGTTTGCCGCAAGGCTTCCAGCTGATCGGCTGATTGCAACAGGATGGTGCGCTTGAGCTGACTGGCTAGCAACGGATCTATGTCCAAACGTTCGGTATCCGGCAAGGCAACTTCCGCATCCTGATAGTGAATTCCCAACCGGTGTTGATACCAGTGGCGCAAGGCATTTCTGGGAAACTGCACCAATCCCCGCAATGGAATATCATAGGTATGAATCTCCGGTTCTTCCGGCTCGCGCGTCCACGGTTCCGGCTGGGCCTGGCTCCGGCGCAGGTAATCTTTCAGCCTGGTTTCCGGAAGGTTGTATTTACCGCTAAAGCTGTGCAGTGGATGGACGGTTACAAACGCAGTGCGGTCAAAGGTCCTTGGTTCCATGCCCGCTTCTATGTAATCGAGCAGTTCTTCCACCAGGGCGCTGGGCGGCACCGGGCTGTTGTCGGACGTGCGACGCCCCATATAGCTGAGGTACAGCCGCTCATCGGCCGACAATAGGGTTTCCAGAAATAAATGACGGTCGTTGTCGCGCAGGTTCCGGTCGCCAGTCTGGCGCTGCTGATTAATCAGGTTAAACGACAGCGGGGTTTCTTTTCGGGGAAATTTATCCTGGTCGAGGCCCAGCATCGCAATGATCCGGAACGGAATGCTTCGCATCGGGATCATCGAGCAAAAGGTGATCCCACCGTATCCATAGCTTTTTTCCTGTACGATGGTCCGCAGGCTTTGTAAAAAGCTTCGGCTGAATACCTCGTAGCTCATGGGTTCCGTCATGTACTCATAGGCAGTATTGAAACTACCCAGCTGGTTCAGGATATCGTGAATCTCTTCTTCCACATCCTCACTGGTATCGGCCAGCAAATCATGGATCAGCCGTTCGATATACGTCACCCATTCGGCAATGCTGCGGGACCGGTGCCGTTCTTCCAGGTACTGCATCAGGGTCTCAGCGAAATACGCAAACCGGATCGCCAGTTGCGCTTCACGGCCTTCCACACGGTCCAGCGGCTCCAGCACTTCACCGGAAAGGGTGGTACAAGCGTCCTCTCCCTGCATACAAACGCCATATACGATGCGTTGCAGGCCATACCGCCAGCTTACAAACCGGGTGTCGTCTTCCGGACTGCCATCGAAACCAAACCGGATGTTAGCGTCGTTGATCAGGCGGCGGACCAGTCCGGCATCTTCAATACCGAATCGTTGCTGAATGGCCGAAAACTCAAGCAGCTGCACCACTTCTTCGGGTTTAAAGTTTTCTGCATTGAGTTGCAGCAGCGCGGCGAGGGCATCGATAAAACTGTCGCCACCGGATGGGTTTTCGTCGGTAAGGGTATAGCGAAACGGATACGGCGCATTCTGGAATACCGCTTTGATATACGGCGCGTACACGTTGATATCATTGACCATGACCAGTACATCCTGAGGGGCAAACCGGGTTCCCTGCACCTGTAGATCCACGAGGTAGTTGTAAAGCGCTTCTACCTCCCGGAGGGGGGTGTAACAGGCTGCTACCGTCAACGATCCATCCTGTAAATCGGTTGGATGAATGGGATTTCGTGAGGTTCTGCCGGCAGCGGTATGCAGATCGGCCTGAATCTTGCCGAGCAGCGTTTGGGGCAGCGGGCGGGCGACATCATCCAGTACTTCATAGGCATTCAGAAAGACCTCGTGTTTAAACAGCAACTTAAACGTATCCTGTACCACCCGCCCCCAGCTCACCAGCAGCGGATTGCCTTCCTCCATATGGCCGGTGTCGACGCCTTTGCTTTTGAGAGCTACCAACTGTTTTTCGCTCCGGTCGTCATACCAATATACACCGGCGGCGGGGTCGAGCAGATACAGGTGAATGTTGATCACCTGGGATAAGGCTTTCAGCAGCCCTACGTGGTAATCAGTGATGATGGAAATTCCAAACACATACACGGCAGCCATTTTGCGGCGCAGCAGGTCCTGGTTTTCCGGAATCTTCAGCGCCTCCAGCAACGAATCGCTGATATGGGTTTTATCGGACGCGCGGTGCTCGGCCCGGCGTTTTACCTGCTGCCACAGATAACGCTGCCAGTCGGTGGTACTTTCAATAGGCCGGTTCCATTCCCGGATCAGCGCAGGCCGGTACAGCTGATATTGGTCAAACAGCGTCGCTACTTTCTCAGCCAGTTCCAGCCGTTTTAAATCGCGGTCTGCATCGGTGGTTTGGTAATACCCGGCCACCTGCGGAAACCGGTCTATGAAGGTGTCTTCAGCCAGCAGTTTGTAGACCTGCCAGCGCAACTGCGGTACCGAAATGCTGGCCCGGGCATCCGGAACAATCAATCGGTGGGCCTGCAAAATCAGTTCGGTTGGCCCCAGATACCGGCAATGCGCAGACAAGCCGGTTTCCTGTGCCAGTTGCAGGCGCAGGTACGTATTCATTCCCTCCGTTTGGGTCACTACATAGTCGGGCTCAAACACGCCTTTGGTACGGGACGAAAGGTCGTTAGTAAAGGCCCGCGCCAGTTGACGCAGTGAGGACGAAACGTTGAGCAAAAGCGCCATTGAAGGAAATCGAAGAGAAATCGGGTAAATCGTAAAAAAGGTTCCGTTCAGCAGGCCGAAGGGCGTGCCGGAGGTTCAGGGCCTGGAACGAACACTACCAGCAGTCCAAGGATTTTTCAAACCGCAAGTGGGTTTAAAACCGTTCATGGATTCCGGACGCACGGGCCACCTGACGGGCAGCAGCAGCCAGGATCACGTCCGGAACGCCCTGCACATAGACTTTGTTACGGGCACGGGTCACGGCCGTATACAGCAGCTCACGCGTCAGCAGTGCCATATCTTCTGTATCCGGCAGCAGCACCAGCACGTGTTCAAACTCAGAGCCCTGGCTTTTGTGAATCGTCATGGCAAAGGCGGTTTCAGCTTCCTGCAGGTATCCCGGCAGCACAGCGCGCACCTCACCCGAAGCATCTTCAAACCAGGCCCGCAATACGCCACCGGCATCTCGCCGGATGATCCCGGTATCGCCATTAAACAACCCGTGTTCCGGATAGTTGCGGGTCAGGATGATGGGCCGGTTTTCATAGGCACCGAATACCGGTTGCAGCAGTCCTTTTCTGCGCAGGTATTGCTCGATCGCCACATTGGCTTCGGCCAGACCGCGGGTACCTTCCCGGGTAGCCACCAGCACCCGTTGCCGGCCCAGCAACTGCAACGCCTTCGACACATCCGGCTCCTTGATAAAAGCTTCGTATCCGGAAACAAACGTTTCAAATACTTCCTTGCCGGAGTCGCTGTCGATGATAACCTGAGGATCTGCGATATCCGTACAAAAGGCTTGCAATGTAGCCGCATCATTCCGGATGAGCGCTTTGCTAAACCGTCCAATACCGGCGTCATCCCGAAACCGGTGACTGACCTGCAACCCTACGACGTGCTGATATAAGGGATGCGTCGCTGTTCCACCAATTGCCGATTCCGGAAGCTGCTGGTGCGGGGTTTGAATAAAACTGTTGATAAACGCACACCGGTCGGCGCTGAAGCGGTTTCCCTCGGGCAGCGCGCTGCACAAATCGCCAAAAATGCTGCCAGCCTCTACAGAAGCCAGCTGATCTTTATCGCCCAATAAAATCAACCGGGTTCCCGGACCGATGGCCTGTAATAGTTTGGCAAACAGCGCCACATCAATCATGCTGCTTTCATCGGCAATCACCACATCGTAGGGCAAAGGCTGCGAAGCCTGATGCTGGAAATACGGCGAATGCCGTTTGGCGCCCAACAGCCGGTGGATCGTCGAAGGGGTCAGACGGGCAAAAAGTTCTCTGGTAGTGTCCAGGCCTTCCGGAAACTGCGCACGCCGGAGGCTTTCGGCCATACGCGCAGCCGCTTTACCCGTTGGCGCAGCCAGTGCAACGCGCAGGTCTGGCTGTGTGGCATACAGCAGCGCCAGGAGTTTGGCTACAGTAGTGGTTTTTCCGGTTCCGGGTCCGCCGGTAATGATGGTGAAGTTGTGTAGCGCAGCAGTGATCGCCGCCGCCCGTTGCCAGTCGGGAGCCGTAGATCGGGAATCTTCGAAAAGGGTTTGAATAAAGGCTTTCTGGGTTTGCAGGACCGCCAGCCGTTTGGGAAGCTGTTCCTGCTCTTCGTCCAGAAACTGATGAATGCGCGCTACGCACTGCGATTCATACAGGAAATAGCGTTGCAGATACAACCGGTTGTTGTGCAGGATAAACGGCTTCCGGGTATCGGCAGGACTCCCGACCAAAGCCGGGTGTTCAAGAGAACAGCGGCCTTCAGCAACCCAGCTTCGATAGCGTTCAGGCAACGATTCATCGTTGGCACAAAGCTGATCGGTTGATATGCAAACGTGACCTTCTCCGAGTTTACGGTAGAGAAGCCAGGCATACGGACGAAATGAATCTTCCCTAAAAAAAGCAGCAAATTGTTGGGCTACGTCAGTAGTAACCGCAAGGGCAGGACGCATAGACAGTAAGGTACGACCGGTAATTCGTCAGACGAAGGTCCGGCGCATAACCATTTTAAAAAGCCAAAATCCGGACTCAGAAGGAATGCACCTTCTGAGTCCGGCCAGGCTGTAAAAAGGATTTTCGGAACGGATCAGGCTTTGTAAAAATCCGTGAGGTACGGATAGCGCTCGCGGTACTGTTGCTGCACCTTTTCCAAGACCGTTTCGCGCAGCAGGTCGATGTTGCGGCGTTCGATCGCGGAGACAAATACACAGGCGCCGGCAGTCTGGTGTTCCCAGCGTTGCTTCAGATCAGTCAGTAGCTCTGCTTTGACTTCATCGCTCAGGAACTCATCGAAGGTATTCTGTTCGTACAGGTCCATCTTATTGAATACGGTCAGCATCGGCTTATCGCCGGCACCGATTTCACCCAGTGTCTTCAGAACGGTGCCCATCTGGTCTTCATAAGCCGGATGCGACGTATCGACCACATGAATCAGGATGTCGGCTTCGCGTACCTCATCGAGAGTACTTTTAAAACTTTCGACCAGGTGGTGCGGTAGTTTCCGGATAAATCCGACCGTATCGCTCAGCAAAAACGGCGTTTGTTCATACACCACTTTCCGGGTTGTGGTATCGAGCGTGGCAAAAAGTTTGTTTTCGGCAAAGACCTCACTTTTACTGAGAATATTCATCAGCGTGCTTTTGCCGACGTTGGTATACCCTACAAATGCAACCCGGATAAAAGTGCCGCGTTCCTGGCGCTGCGTCTGCGATTGCCGGTCGATCTCACCCAACCGCTTGCGCAACAGGGTAATCTTATCTTTTACAATCCGGCGATCGGTTTCGATTTCGGTTTCACCCGGTCCCCGGCTACCGATACCGGCGCCCTGCCGCTCCAGGTGCTTCCACATACCTCGCAGGCGGGGCAGGATATACTGGTACTGCGCCAGCTCCACCTGCACTTTGGCCTGGGCCGTTTTGGCGCGGCGGGCAAAGATGTCGAGAATCAGGTCGGAACGGTCGATGGTTTTAATACCGGTCGCTTTCTCAATGTTTTGAATCTGCGAACCGGTCAGTTCATCATCAAAAATGAGGAGGTTTACGTCTTTGGCACGGGCATATTCGGCAATCTCTTCAATCTTGCCCTTCCCGACAAACGTTTTGGCATCGCGGTGCGGCAGTCGCTGCATCACTTTCTTCACGGTTTCAGCCCCGGCCGTCTCAGCCAGAAAAGCCAGTTCGTCGAGGTATTCCACGGTTTGCACTTCTGTCTGGTTCTTATGAATCAGGCCCACCAGAATCGCACGTTCGTCTTCGTAGTTTGCTTTAAGGTCAATCACAGGTCTTCAGGTAATAGGTAAAGTGTAAAGATACCATAACGCGCCACGCTTATATTTGCAGGCTTTCTTTTTCTATTTCTCCAGCTATGTTCAACGTGGTCCTTTTTGGCCCTCCCGGTTGTGGGAAGGGCACCCAGTCCGAAAAACTCATTCAGCGCTACGGGCTTCACCACATCTCGACCGGCGATCTGCTGCGCGATGAGGTATCTCGTGCCACCCCTCTGGGCGTCGAAGCCCGGAAGTTTATGGACAATGGCATGCTGGTACCCGACGAAGTCGTGATTGGTATGATCAGCAGCCGGCTGGAAGACACACCGGATGCACAGGGCTTTATCTTCGACGGGTTTCCACGGACGGTTGCCCAGGCCGGCGCGCTCGACCGGTTGCTGGAGTTCCGGCAGGCGCCGATCCGGCTGGTACTGGCGCTGGAGGTTCCGGAAGATGAACTGGTCCGTCGGCTGGTAGAGCGGGGCAAAATGTCCGGACGCACCGATGATACCGAAGAGGTGATCAGCAAGCGCACGAAAGAGTACTACGCCAAAACAGAGCCGGTAGCGCAGTATTATGAAGTGCAGGGCAAGCTGCAACGCATCAAAGGCGACGAATCTATTGACAGCATCGGCACCACACTGGGTAAAGAAGTGGAAAAATTCATTGACCCGGTAGCTGGCACGGCCCGCTATTAAACTCAACCCCATACGATTCAACTCAAAAGGCAGCTGGTTTGGGCTGCCTTTTTTCATTCCCTCCGGCTAAACCGATTTCAGTTTAAAGCAGTCAGAGCCGGATTTTTTCTTCTCATCCAATCTATGAAGCGACTTTTCCTTGTAGGTTTTCTGGCCTGCTGTGCATCTGCTTACGTGCAGGCGCAACAATCCCTTCCCAATCGCGGAACCGACCGCCGGTATCCGCCCGCGCAGCGCCCGCCCGACCGGAACCGGTGCAATGGCAACTGTGCCTGCGGCGGACAGGCTTTTTACAACCAGCCGATGCCCGACAACCAGTTTCAGCAGGCGTTGCAACAGGTAGCATCGGAATCCTTTGAAGCCGATAAGCTGCGGACCGCCAGTTACATTTCGGAAATGTCCTATCTGCAAACACAGCAGATCGTGGCCTTAGCCAAGCTGTTTGATTCTAATTCCAGCCGGAAGGATTTTTTGATTGCCGCGTATCCGGCCTGTCTGGATAAAGAGATGTATTTTCTGGCCGTGAACACCCTTGACTTTTCGAGCGACCGAAAAAAGGCTTGGGAACGGATCGACCAGCTGCGGAAGACGTCCAAAATCTAACTGACAGCGACCGGCCGCCTTTGATGCATTCCGGAGGTTCAGGTGGCGGAAAATCATCCGCTGTCGCGTTCCGGAAGCAGCTCTTTTAAGCTACCAACGATATCTGCCGCATCTTTGCGGCAGTTTTTAATAGCGCATTATGGAGAAAGGAAATTTTGTTGATTACATCCGGGTCTTTTGCAAATCCGGAAAAGGCGGGCGTGGAGCGTCTCATTTCCTGCGCAATAAGCTTACCGCCAGAGGTGGACCGGATGGCGGTGATGGCGGCCGGGGTGCGCACGTCATTTTGCGGGGCAATGCCCAGTTGTGGACTCTTCTGCACCTGCGGTATCACAAAAATATCCTGGCGGAAGACGGACAAGGCGGCAGCAAATCCAACATGACCGGCCGCGATGGGAAAGACATTATTATTGAAGTGCCGCTGGGTACCGTCGCCATTGATGAGGAAACGGAACAAATCGAAGCGGAAGTACTGGAAGACGGTCAGGAAGTGATCTGGATGCCGGGCGGCCGGGGCGGACTGGGGAATGCCAATTTTGCCACGCCTACCAACCAGGCACCCGACCATGCGCAACCCGGCGAACCGGGCGAAGAAGGCTGGAAGCTGCTGGAACTGAAAATCCTGGCCGATGTGGGGATGGTAGGGTTTCCCAATGCCGGCAAGAGTACGTTATTGTCGGTCCTTTCGGCTGCCAAACCCAAGATTGCCGATTATGCGTTTACGACCTTAGTCCCTCAACTGGGTATGGTGGCGTATCGCGATAATAAATCATTCGCATTAGCCGATCTGCCGGGTATCATTGAGGGAGCGGCCGAAGGGCGCGGATTAGGTCACCGGTTTCTGCGCCATATCGAGCGCAACTCGGTGCTGTTGTTTGTTATTCCATCGGATAGCCCTGATCTGGCGAAGGAGTTGCAGATTTTATCTCATGAGCTGGAAGAATACAATCCGGAACTGCTGGATAAAAAGGCACTGATTGCCGTATCCAAAAGCGATCTGCTGGATGCGGAATTGCAGGAAGCCATCCGCGAGACGCTGCCGACCAATATTCCTCATGTGTTTATTTCCGCTGCGACCCAGACCGGCCTGCAGGAACTCAAAGACCAGCTCTGGAAGTTGCTTACGGAGTAGCGCTTCCGGAAGCTACGTGTTTTTGTAGTACCCAGGCGAACTGAAAATCCAGAAAAACGCCCAGGTCGGCACGAGAGAAATTGTAGTTGAAGACGGGTCCGATGCCACCAGCGGCGCTGAATACCGTTCGCTGTTTGCGTCCGGTGAAATATTGGCCACCAATCATCATCTCTATTTTGTGAGTGCTGCGAAAGTATGTTTGTACCAGTGGTTGTGAGGATCCAAAAAAGCTACCGCTGCCGGACTCTTCGAATGCCAGCCCCCGACTGCTTAACCGGTATTTCAGGCCTATGTAGCCACCGCTAAAAGGCCCTTCGTTTTCCGGTTTTTTCGATCTGAAGTAGTGTCTGATTTCCGGGGCCAGATACAGCGCCGGCCACGCCTCTCCAAAGTCCAGAAAGGAACTTCGGGAAGCCGGTATACTTCCGTACGGATAGTATTTAAAGGCCCGATAATCACTTCCGGCAAGCAGGTAGCTGCTGCTCAGGCCACCGCTAACAACCAGATCCAGGCCATCCCGAAGGTGGCATTGGAAACTTGCCCCTGCGTTTGCAAAGCCAATACCCGCTTTAAACAAGTACGCATGTTTCCGATCCGGAACAGTGGTATCCACCCACAGCCGGCTGTGCCCACGAAACGCGGGTGGTCAGCAGTACTAGCAAGAGCAGGGCTCTGCACATAGACGATAGTTTCCGGAAAAGTAAGCGGTAGGGACTTAAAACAAAAAGCGTCTGTGTAGGGTACACAGACGCTTTCAAAATTAGTAAGGTTAATGAACTAGCCTTTTCCAACCAGGTGGATGTTCAGATTAACCATTGGGTTGATAAATTTATCGCCCAAGCCTTTATCATTGCCATAAATGAGTCCCCACTGGGTACGGTCGATGTTGAAGTTGGCATCGGCCATTACCTCCGTTGGATTCATCGTCACCTTAGCCGGGAATGTAATGCTCTTGGTCACGCCTTTCATGGTGAAATTGCCGGTAACGGTGTGCGTTGCACCTTTCAGCAGGTTGCTGTCTACATCGGTCAGACCAGCAATGCCGGGCTTTACTTCCGTAATCTGGAAGGTTGAAGTTGGGTACTTGGCGACTTCAAAGAAGTCCGGGCTGGACAGGTGGCCGGCAAGTTTGGTATTGCCTTCTGCATCCTGATCCAGCGCCTTGATCGACGCCATATCAATGGTAAACTGACCACCGGTTACAGCATTGTCGGTAGCCATCAGATTGCCGTCTTTAATCATGAACGTGCCATTGTGTTTGCCGGTAGGCTTGGTGCCAATCCAACCAACAGAACTTTGGGCTACGTCAACTGTGTAGGTTTTTCCGGCAGCCGGTGTAGTCACTGCCTGGGCATCGGTTGCGTTAGCTTTAGGAGCTTCAGGGGCATTGTTGCAGGCGGCGAACAGCAACAGGCTCGCGGCGGCAATTGGGAACAGAGAGTTCATGAGAAAAAATTTGCGCCAAAAGTAGTTTCCGGAAAGCAAGTATGCATATCGAAAATCAGCAGACCGATCCGGCAACCTTTAACCCGTCTTTTTGTTTGGAGAGTGTACCTTTAAAGGCTTACGTAAAAACAGTATTTATGAGCGCAACGAACGACGCATTTGAAGCCCGCATCGCCGCCGACTCGTTTATCGAGCCGCGCGATGCCATGCCGGATGCGTATCGAAAGACCCTCATCCGCCAGATTTCCCAGCATGCGCACTCTGAGTATGTAGGGATGCTTCCGGAAGGCAACTGGATTTCCCGCGCACCGTCGCTGAAACGCAAAGCGGTGTTACTGGCCAAAGTGCAGGATGAAGCCGGACACGGGTTGTACCTCTACTCTGCCGCCGAGACGCTGGGCATCAGCCGCGATCAGATGCTAGAACAGCTGCACGACGGCACCGCCAAATATTCTTCTATTTTCAATTACCCTACCCTTACCTGGGCGGATATGGGTGCGATCGGCTGGCTGGTAGATGGTGCAGCTATCATGAATCAGGTGCCGCTCTGCCGGACCAGTTATGGACCCTATGCACGGGCTATGATCCGTGTCTGCAAGGAAGAGTCGTTTCACCAGCGGCAGGGGTTTGAAACCATTATGCGACTGGCGCAGGGCAGCGACGTTCAAAAGAAAATGGCCCAGGACGCGCTCAACCGCTGGTGGTGGCCCAGCATCATGATGTTTGGTCCGCCGGATGACAACTCGCCCAACACCGAGCAAAGCATGCGTTGGAAAATCAAGCGGTTTACCAACGATGAACTGCGTCAGAAATTTATTGACGTTACGGTAGAACAAGCTAAGTTTCTGGGTCTGACCGTTCCGGATCCGGATTTGAAGTGGAATGAAGAAAGCGGTCATTACGATTACGGCGCCATCGACTGGACCGAGTTCTGGAACGTGGTCAAGGGCAATGGTCCCTGCAACCGGGAGCGGATTGAAGCCCGTCGCTCGGCTTGGGAATCCGGTGCCTGGGTTCGCGAAGCAGCACTGGCTCATTCCCGCAAGCGGCAGGCCCGTCAGGTTTCTGTTCCGGAACCCGTTGCGTAACCCTTCGGCAAACTAATTTTTACGAACGCGCCTCCGGGCGCGTTCGCTGTTTCAAAACCCCTTTCTTATGAATAGGTGAAGGCCTGTTCCTACCTTTGAATCATGAAGACTATTTTCCAACGTTACGGCGACTATGGCGATCGTGAGGCCGCCGGCAGCGCTCCCGATGCGTCTCAGAATACAGCCGCTAAAGAATGGCCGCTGTGGGAAGTATTTATCCGTAGCAAAGCGGGTCTGGATCACAAGCACGCCGGTTCGCTTCATGCAGCTGATGCGCAGATGGCCGTCGAAAATGCCCGCGATGTTTATACCCGTCGCATGGAAGGCGTCAGTATCTGGGTGGTCGAAAGCAAGTACATTCATGCGTCTGCCGCAGCCGATTCCGAATCCCTGTATGATCCATCGGCCGATAAAGTGTACCGTCACCCTACATTTTATACCATTCCCGACGAGATCGGGCATATGTAAATCACATAGATGAGTACGTAGGCATACCTGATGACTGCCGGTCTCACTCCGGAATAGCATCAATTGAATAGCCGTCTACGTATGAATCGCTGTTCCTTCACCACTAATTATTAAACGTTTTGCTTCGTCTTTTTTACGTGCTGCAACTGGCCGACAATGCGCTTATCCACAGTCAGCTTTTGAGTGCCTGGTGCGGTCACGGCCCGATTCTGGAGCAGGATATTGCCATCACCAACACAGCGCTCGATCATATCGGTCAGGCCCGAAGTCTGTATCAGTATGCTTCTGAGCTGTTGAATGCACTTCCGGAATCCGAAAAAGCAGCCGCGTTTTCCTCCCCGCTTCTGCAACAGGTGTCACGGGCCGTTCAGGAAGATGACCTGTCCAGCCTGCGCGATGGCTGGGATTTCCGGAATGTGGTGCTGGTGGAACAGCCCAATGGCGACTGGGCACAGACTATCGCCAAGTCTTTTTTCTACGATGTGTTTCAGTATTTGTTGTATCAGGAGCTGCTAAAAAGCCCGGATACCCAACTGTCGGCGATTGCCGAGAAATCCATCAAGGAAGTCACGTACCATAAAAAATGGTCATCCGAGTGGGTCATTCGGCTGGGCGACGGCACTGCGGAAAGTCACGATCGCATGCAAAAGGCAGTCGATACGTTGTGGTCGTACACGGGTGAACTATTTATGCCTTCAGAAGCTGATGCCTTTGCATTCCAGTCGGGCATGGCTCCGGACGTAGCAGTATTAAAAGACAGCTGGCTGGCAGAAGTGACAGCTATATTTGATCAAGCCACGTTGCAACTGCCTAGTAATAACTGGATGCAAAAAGGCGGCAAACAAGGCATGCATACCGAACACTTAGGCTATGTCCTGACCGATTTACAGTTTATGCAACGGGCCTATCCCAACATGGAATGGTAATCAGCCGCTTTGGGACTGAGTTATTTTGATAAAAAGCCGGAAGCCCTATTATAGCTTCCGGTTTTTTTAAATGGTTCTTTTAATTCATAGACCCGGTACTTCCGGCCTCACCTAAGAAAGTCCTTTGCGCATCCGCGCCACCGGAATCTGAAGTTGTTCCCGGTACTTGGCCACGGTACGCCGGGCCAGATTATAGCCTTTAGCATTCAGCAACTGGGTAAGCTTCTCATCTGAAAGCGGCGCACTTTTATCTTCATGGTCGATGGCTTCCCGCAGCAGTTTGCGCAGCTCCCGTGTGCTGACTTCCTCCCCGCTTTCGAGCTGATGCCCTTCGGAGAAGAAAAACTTCAGCCGGTAGGTCCCATACTCCGTTTGTACGTATTTACTATTAACTACCCGTGATACCGTCGATACATCCTGGCCCGTAATGGCTGCTACATCGCGGAGCACCATCGGCCGGATCGCGGATTCATCGCCGGTCAGGAAAAATACTTTCTGAAACGCCCCAATGGCATTCATTGTGCCCAGTAGGGTTTGCTGGCGCTGCCGGATGGCATCGATAAACCATTTGGCGGCATCGAGCTTTTGCCGGATAAAGCTGATAGCTTCTTTCTGGGACCGGCTCTTGGAATCGCTGCGCTCGTATGATTTGATCATTTCCAGATAGCCTTCCGATATCCGTAACTCCGGTGCATTGCGGGCATTGAGCGTTATGTGCAGCTCGTTGTTTTCACTCCGTATAAAAAAATCCGGCACCAGATAGGTCTCTGCCCGGTTCAATACGCTGAAGGCCGCACCCGGTCGCGGATTGAGCTTTAGAATGGTTTGAATGGCCTCTTTAAGGTCTTCTTCATCCAGATGCAGCGCTTTTCGGATCCGGTCGTAATGCTTGGCCGTAAAATCACCGAAATACCGGGTTAAGATATCGATGCTGTGCCGGACGGCAGGTGCCTGTGCCGGCAACCGCTGCAGTTGCAGCAGTAAACATTCCTGCAGATCCCGGGCTGCAATACCGGGCGGATCCAGCTGCTGTATTTTCCGGAGCACTGCTTCCACATGAGCCACATCGGTATAGATATTCTGACCAAAGGCCAGATCATCGGTAATGGAGACCAGATCGCGGCGCAGATAGCCATCTTCATCCAGCGTTCCTACCAGTTGACCGGCAATCTGAGTGTCCTCTGCCGGCAACCCCAGCAGCCCGACCTGACTCAGCATCTGCTCGTAAAAATCGGACTCTACTGAATAGTGGCTGCCCGGACTGTCGGTACTTCCGGAATACCCGCCGTCATCTTCCCATAAGTCTACATCATCGCGGCTTTCCTGTCGCAGGTACGAATCCAGATCCAGCGGCTCTCCTTCGTCCGCCGCTTCGAGTGTATCATCATCGGTACCGGTATCGAATGAATCATCGTCGGTGCTTTCAAAATCAGCTTCCGTAGGTTCTTTCTCATCATATTCCAGCGCCGGATTGACTTCAATCTCTTCCTTGACGCGTTCTTCGAGCGCCAGGGTAGGCACCTGCAGCAGTTGCATAAACTGAATCTGCTGCGGCGACAGGCGTTGAAGAAGCTTTTGGGACTGAAACTGACGAAGCATCTGAGGAGTGAAGACTTTCGGAAACGGATTCCCTCCGGCTTCCGGAAGGGTCGTTGCAAAGGTACTTCTTCCGGTGCCTCTGTTGTCTTCCTTAATACCGACGCGACGGGTTGGGAAATGATTTTTGCTGTTTGATGTTCCCTACTGTACCTTTCTAGGTTCAGCTTCCCTACTCTTTACTTTTATTGCTACCCGCCGTATGGCAACGCGTCCTGTCGTAACCGCTGCATTCGCCTATTCTCCACTCGAAGAAACGCTGGAGGTATTGCCCCGTCGCAAAGAGATGTTTATCGGTATTCCGAAAGAAACTGCTTTCATGGAAAACCGGGTTCCTTTAACGCCGGAGGCGGTTAGTGTCCTGGTTAATAATGGTGTGGAAGTCGTTATTGAGCAAGGGGCCGGCGACGGGTCATTTTATTTCGATTCGGATTACAGTGAAGCCGGTGCGCGGATTGCCTACGATAAAGAGTCTGTTTTTAAGGCGACCACGATTATTAAAAGTGCCCCGATTTGTGAGGAAGAGCTGGCGTTGTTGCAGCCGTCCCAGGTGGTGATTTCGCCGATTCATCTGCCCATGATGCAACAGAGTATGCTGGAGGTGATGATGAAAAAGAAAATCATCGCTATAGCCTTTGAATTTATCAAGGATGATGCAGGCATCTATCCGGTCGTACGATCTATGAGCGAGATTGCCGGCTCCTCGGCCATCCTCACGGCGGCCCAGTATCTCAGCAACGGCGGTCATCAGGGGAAAGGTATTTTGCTGGGTGGCATCACGGGAGTTCCTCCGGCCGAAGTAGTGATTATCGGTGCCGGTGTGGTGGGTACCTATGCTGCCCGGACTGCGCTGGGATTGGGTGCATCGGTCAAGGTGTTTGATAATTCAATTTACCGGCTGATGCGGTTGCAGAACCAGGTTGGTGTCCGCCTGTATACTTCGGTTATCGAGCCGGTTACCCTGGCCAACGAGCTCCGCAATGCCAATGTTGTAGTGGGTGCCGTAAAGCCTACCAATGGCGTAACACCGATGGTGGTAACGGAAGAAATGGTACAGCATATGAAAGCCGGTTCCGTTATTATCGATGTAAGTATCGACCGTGGGGGCTGCATCGAGACCTCGCGGATGACGACCCATGAAAAACCGGTATTCCGGAAGTACGACGTGATTCATTACTGCGTGCCCAATATTGCCTCAGGCGTCTCGCGTACGGCGTCCCGCTCAATCTCAAACGTATTTATGCCCATTTTGCTGGAGTTCAACGACATGGGCGGTGCCGAAAATGTAATTCTGAACAAGTCAGGATTTCGCAATGGCGTGTATCTCTACAAGGGAGCTGTAACCAGTGCAACCCTCGCCAAGCGGTTCAGCATCAAGTATACCGATCTGGATTTGCTGATGGCCTCCAGCATCTGATCTACAGGCGTGGCGCTGTAAAGCATTAGATAACCGTCGGTTCCGGAAGCCGTATTTTCGCGGTCCGCTTTATGAACGATTCTGAACTGTCTGTACCTACGGGTCAGGAGCTGCAACTTTCGGTTGAGGCCTTACTGTTTGCCGCCGATCATCCGCTGACGGTTGAAGAGATCTCCGGCTGCCTGGCAGTAACAGAGATCGAGAGCAGGGTGCTGGTTCCGGAACACCTGCGCCTGCTGCTGGCAGCCATTACCGAAAAATATGAGGCTGAGGCGTTTCCGTTTCAGGTGGTGGAGAGCGGGGGCGGATTCCGGTTTCTGACCAAACCAACCTACCATAAAGTGGTGGTACAGCTGACCGGCGACAAGCATCTCAAAAAGTTATCGGCGGCCGCTATGGAAACCCTTTCCATTGTCGCGTACCGGGGACCGGTGACCAAAGGCGAGATCGAATTTATCCGCGGTGTGAGCGCCGATTATGCCATTCAAAAACTGCTCGACAAAGAGCTGATTACCATTTCCGGACGGAAAGAAGACGCGATTGGAAAACCGTTGCTGTACATGCCTTCCCGTCATCTGCTGGATTATCTGGGAATTAACGGAACGCATGAATTGCCACAGCTCAAAGACATGGGCACCATCGAGTACGTAGCTCCCACACCAGCATCTGAAGCGGTGCCAGATGATTTGCAGTCCGGAGTCAACGGGTAGCACTGCGCATCCGGAAGACCCGTTGTCATCAGTCTTTACGCAACAACTCTTCGCGGTAGTTCATCCCCCATTTTCCAAAGGCTCCGATCACCTGACTCAGGCTTTTACCCAGTGGCAGCAGTTCGTATTCTACCGTAACGGGTTTGGTATCGTAAACGGTGCGCTTCAGAATGTGGTTGAGTTCCAGATCTCTCAATTCGCTGGAAAGCACTTTGGGCGCAATCGTGCCAATGTGGCGTTGCAAATCCATAAACCGCATGCAGCCGTTGTAGTACAAGGAAGCCACGATAATCATGCGCCACTTACCACCCATCAGGTCCTGTGCATCTTTAATACCCTGCACATACTTGTGGCACATCTCGGGCGGATGTTTTTTTTCGGTTAGTTTCATATAGATAGTTACCAAAAAGTAACTGGTTACAATAAAGTAAGTAGTTACCAAAGGTAAGCGATCCATTCTAATTTTGCGACATGAACACGACGTTAGAAACAACCGCGCTGGCAGATGCGCTTCACTGGCGCTATGCCACTAAGAAAATGAACGGTCAACCGGTACCGGCCGAAAAGCTTCATTACATTCTGGAAGCGGCCCGGCTGGCGCCGTCTTCCTCAGGCCTGCAACCCTATCGCATCATCGTAGTGCGCGACCGGGAGCTTTTGGCAAAGATTCAGCCCATTGCGTTTAATCAGAGCCAGATTACAGACTGTTCCGAGCTGCTGATCTGGGCTGCACAGACCAGTTATACCGAAGCAGGAACCGGCGCTATTTTAAAAGGAAGCGCTGTAGAGCGTGGCCTTCCGGAAGCATCGGTAGACGAGTACCACCAGCGTCTCTGGGGTATGTATAAAAACCAGTCTTCGGACGAGCATTTTGCGCACACCAGCAAGCAGGCTTACATTTCGCTGGGACTGGCTATTGCGGCAGCAGCCGAGCAGCAGGTAGACGCTACGCCTATGGAAGGTTTTAACGGTGCTGCTTTGGATAGCCTGCTGGGACTGGACGCAGAGGGGTTAAAAAGCATTGTGATCTTACCAATCGGCTATCGGGATCCGGAAAACGACTGGCTGGTCAACCTGAAAAAAATACGCACTCCATCCGAAACATTTGTGACCTACCTGTAAGAAAGCTTTTTTCCTGAAAGTTCCGGCCGAAGCCCTGCGACGTATCGCAGGGCTTTTTTATTGCTACCCTACTGCTAGTACGTTTAATAGTACACGCACCAAATGGTTTTTCAGCCATTACCCAGTCGTCGATAAAGATTGAATAAGGTTCTTTAAACGTTTTTGTGTTAAAATGTTAATATAAGTGACAAAAGTCACATTACTTATAAATTAACACGTAAAATCTTCTAAAAATAATTACTTAATCCATTTTACGTAGTATAAAATTTGATTATTAAAACTGAATATCAATATTTTAGAACGACAACTTACATCATTTAAAGACATTGTCACAATAAAGCCTTTGAATTATTAAATTTAAAATTCTATGATTCTGCTATTTGTGAAGCTCTACAATAGGCATAGTTTTGGTACTCATTTAACGCTCTTTTACAAGTAGCACCCTTTTTAATTCGAAAAGTATTCGCGATGCTTTTCCGAACCACAAAAAGGTACATAGCAGGTCTTTCCGGTTTTTTTTAGTCTGTTTTCATGAACCATAAAACCATTTCAGAAGATGAGAAAGATGTTTACGAGGGTTCAATCCCTTCTTCTCGCCGCCTGTTGCTCGTTCACTGCCATCGCGCAGCAAAGCAACCTCACCTGTAGCCAAACGAATGTGCCGTTTGTCAATGGACGAACGCCTTCCTTTACGGTCACGCAATCTCCCAGTACCGAAGGAGGAATTGTTGTTGCGGGGTCTATCACCATTCCCAACAGCTGGTCCGGTGCCCCTAATGTGATCGACAACAACGTGACCACGAACGCCGCACAGGCTACTATAGTGGGAAGTGGCTCAGTCACACTACGGGTCTCCGATGCAACAAACGATTACAACGCAGGCAATTTTGCCGGGTTTGTCGTTTCGACCGGGGGCGTCCTCAATCTGAACGTGCTCGGATCGATCACGCTTCGTACCTACCTCAACAACGCAGTCCAGGAAACCAAATCCGGAAGTTCTTTGATCGGCCTGGGATCCTCGCTGGTTTCCGGAGCCAGTGAAGTTGGATTTTACACCAATCTTCCGTACGACGCGATAGAGATTTCTATTTCCTCTACGCTTGGGTTGGCCACGTACAATGTGTACTATGCCTTTATGCAGGGCACCGGTTCCTGCACCAGTCCGGCACTGATCTGCAATACGGATACCCGCCCCACCTTTCCCACCTTTGCCGCTGTGGTTGAGCCGGAACATACGGGCGTTACAGGCGCCGTGGCTCTGGGGAGTGTAACCGGTCAAAGCAATCTGGTAGACAGTGATCCTACCAACTACGCTTCGATTGTGAATACGCTTACAGCAGTAGGCTCGGCTTCGCTGGCTGTGAAAGATGTTGCTACTACCTATACGGCGGGCACCTATGCCGGATTCGACATCGAAAACCCAACGCTTGTCAATGTAGCGCTGCTGTCCAACCTTTCGATTGCCACCTATAACAATGGTGTATTCCAAGAGCAACAAAGCGGCCCCGGATTACTGTTGGGTGCTACGGCCCTTAGCAGTGGCAGCCGGCAGAAAGTAGGGTTTGTAACGACCCTGCCGTTCGATGAAGTACAGCTGATCCTTACCCAACCGGCAGTAGGCGTTTCGCTGGGAACCACCCGGGTCTACGGATCGATCTTAAAGCAACTGTGTGCCGGCCCGGCGCTGAGCTGCAACACGCCTACCACCTTAAATGAAGCTGTTTATCCGGTGCTGATCGGACTGGATAAAACAGGGATTCCGGGGACCGCCTGTGTCAACTGCCGGATCGACAGCACCAGCAATCTGATCGATGGCAATCCGGCTACCGGGGCCACCATCAATCTGACGGCCAATGTGATTGGCAGCGGCAGTATCGCCGTCAAAGATGCCCTGACGACCTACGGCGTCGGCACCTTTGTAGGATTTGATATTGAAAGCACCTCGTTACTGGATGTCAGTGTACTGAACAACTTTACAGTCACTACGTACAACAACGGCGTCTTTCAGCAAACGTTTAGTGGCCCTACCCTGCTGGCAGGTGTTTCAACTGGTTTACTAGGTACGTCCGGAAGGGTGACCGTCGGCGGCGTTTCCACAACCCCTTTTGATGAAGTCGTCCTGACGGCCAATCAAAGTACGGCAACCGTCAATCTGGGTCTTATTAAAGTTTATGGGGTGAATCTGGTTCGCTTCTGCGACACGGCACTTACCTGTGCCCGCACCACGTACTGGCTCAACAATCCGACGTTTCCTGTTTATGTCAATGGCGCTCACACCGGTATTTCAGGACTGGCCTGCGCTGCCTGCAACGTAACCAATACACCCAATGTAATCTCAGCCGATACCACGGATTATGCGGTGCTGTCGCCGGTAGCGAATGTGGGCGCGTCTGTATCGATTTCGGTTCATGACGCGATCAAAACGTATCCGGCCGGGACCATTGCCGGATATGCCATTGCCGATCTCAATAATCTGCTTCAGGTCAACCTGCTCAGAAGCCTTACGATCCGGACCTACAACAATGGTGTTTTGCAGGAATCCCGCTCAGCCGGCCAACTGCTCAACCTGTCGGCTCTGATTCTCCAGGTCAATCCCGGTACCGGCTATTACAACGTAGGGTTTACGGCCTCCCTGCCGTTTGATGAGGTTCAGATCAGTGCCACCCCACTGGCAGGCGTCCTTCCGATTGTCCGCGTATACGGGGCCTTTATCGATACCCGTTATGTAGACGGAGCCGCCACCGGAGGACCTGTTTGTATTCGTCCGCCGCTGGCAACAGCCGATCACCTTTCGACACTTATTAGTACGCCGGTAAGCGGAAATCTGCAAACAAACGATACCGATCCGCAGAACCAGGTACTCACGTACAACACAGCAGCGGTCATCCCTCCGGCCAATGGCTCGGTAACCATCAATGCTGATGGCACCTTTACCTATACACCTGCCAGCAATTTTCTGGGCATTGACACCTTCCAGTATAGTGTATGCAATGCCAGCAACGTCTGCTCCCGTCAGTGGGCATTCGTATCGGTATTGCCCCCCAGCACCCCCGGCAGCCCGAATCGTTTCCCCAATGCACAGCATGACTTCAGCCGGGCATTAGTCAATACATCTACTTCCGGAAATGCCAGCAGCAATGATACGGATCCGGATGGCAACGATTTGACTTACACTGTAGCGACTCCGCCGGCTCATGGAATCCTGACATTAAATCCGGATGGTCGGTATGTCTACACCCCAGATAGTTCTTTCATTGGTACTGATTCAGCTTTCATTACTGTTTGCGACAACGGAACCCCGGTTTTGTGTGACGGATCCATCATCCGGATTCTGGTAACACCAGACCTGACGCCGGCAATCAATGATGCCCCTTATGCCTATGACGATGACGTGCAGACCGCAGCAAACAAAAACACAACCGGAAATGTGCTGGTCAATGACAGCGACCCCAATGGCAATCCGCTGGTTGCAACGGTGCTGGATGCGGTGGATCCTGCCAAAGGCGCCCTGTACCTGGCCCCGGATGGCAGCTACACGTTTATACCTGCGAGCGGATTTACAGGCAACGTAGCGGTGCGGTACCAGGCCTGTGACAACGGAACCCCTTCGCTCTGCGCTACTGCGACGCTCAACATTACGGTTGTACCGGTTATAGGACCTGACTTTACACCGACTCTTGTATTCGACTCCACCAGTTTTGACACTTCGGTAAATGCTGCGCGCGATTTCGTGCTGACTATTGGAAACCTCAGTCCTTCCAGTTCCAACAGCCCGATTATAGTTAAAATCCTGAAGCCGTCTGCCTTTACCATCACGTATGCTCCCGGAACTACCAGTAGCACGGTAAACGGCACTACGACCGTCAGCAACGGCAACTGGACGATTTCCGAAAACAGCTCTGTAATTACCTGTCAGCTGAACAACAATGTGGTTGTTGCCGGTAACACAACCAGCCGGATCGGTTTCCGGATCGCACGAAACACCAATACGGCACCCGGCACCCAGCAGAACATTACAGCCACGATTATAAATGGTAGCGGCGGCGACAGCAACAAAGCCAACAACCAGTATACGGTCAAAGTGATTACCAAGTAGGCTTCTTATCAACCATTTAAATCAACGACTGCCATGAAAAAGCTCTTATTCGCTGCCGCACTCGCCGCATTCTGTTCCGGAACGACGCTGGCACAGGACGCAGATCCTGCGATCAATATTCTCGTCACCGACAACCCGATGGTGCAAAACACCAGCAACATTCTCAGGATCAACGCCTCCAATCTGAATCAAGACAATATTGTAGCCAATTCCCTGGAAATTGTAATCAATATCGGGAACAGCGGGAACATTCAATTCGTTGGATTAGCGCCCGGTTCCGATCCCAACTGGGTGATGTCCAGCTCCACCCCCGGCACCTATACACTTCGAAACACAAATGGTACACTCGCTGCATTCGAGACCCAGAATATTCTCCTGAATATTCTCGGGTTTACAGTATCGTCCAATAATTCCATCCTGGGCACCATTGGTTATATCCCGGGACCCAATACCAACCTGCCCGGAAATGTTGCTAGCAGTACCCAAGGAAACGGATCGGACCTTACCAACGACAACTCTACCACGACGCTTACGATCAATCCGGCGACAGGATTGTCTTCCCGGCTGCTTTCGTTTGAAGGCACCGCACAAAAATGCGATGCAGTCCTTTCCTGGAAACGGTCTGAACCGAGTGCAGACCAGTACGAACTGGAACGCAGTACAGACGGCCGACAATTTGCAGTTGCAGATGCAGTGGCAATCAGATTGGCTGCTGATCCGGGTATGTATACCGCCACAGTGGCACAGCCCTCTGCTCAGGCCTATTATCGCCTGAAGATCACCAGTCCGGATGGCAAAGCTAGCTGGAGTTCAATCCTGCACATACAAACGCAGTGCGATGTTCGTACAGTGTCAATTTTCCCCAATCCGGTGACCACACAGGCAACCGTTACAGGAATTGCTGCGGGAGATCAGATCAGGCTGTACAACAGCGCTGGTCAACAGGTGCGTTCGGTTACCAGCACCGGTACTCAGGCACAACTTCACCTGCAAGGACTGGCAGCGGGTACCTATCAGGTGTTGATTAAAGGAGCCAGCCAGCAGATTACGCTGCCGGTTTTAAAACTGGAGTAGCTGGTGCTTTTTCAACTTAAAAAACGCTTCCGGAACTGCTATAGTTCCGGAAGCGTTTTTTTAAATCCTTTACCGGCTCTTGGAAGTCGCCAGCGATGTAAGGTGCCCCATTCCGGAATAACCTGATAGTCCGGAATCCACCGCAAAAAAAGCGGCACCCTCTCTCCAAGGTGCCGCTCTCCTTTTCCCGAGGACCTTGTCCTCGCCCTCTCCCTATGAGGGCATCAACACACTATTGATGACATGAATGACACCATTGGATTGATTTACGTCCGGAATGGTTACCTGAGCGCTCTTGCCACCGGCATCTTTTACATAAATGTTTTTACCTTTCATCCAGAAGGTCAGCGATTCGCCCTGTACGGTGGCCATCGTAGCCATTCCGTTTCCGGCTTTGATTGCTTTCATAATATCGGCAGCGCTGTAGCGACCGGCCAGTACGTGATACGTCAGCACTTTCTGAAGCGCTTCTTTATTCTCCGGCTTCATCAGATCGGCTACGGCTGCTTTCGGCAGTTTGTTGAAGGCAGCATTGGTGGGCGCCAGCACGGTAAACGGACCAGGACCTTGCAGCGTTTCTACCAGATCTGCTGCTTTGACAGCTGCCACCAGCGTAGTGTGATCTTTAGAATGGATCGCATTTTCGATGATATTTTTGGTTGGGTACATCGGTGCACCACCAACCATAACGGTTTTGGTTTTCATTCCTTGAGCAGTTACGGTAGTAGTACCAGCGGCCAGCGACAGGCCCAGCATCAGGAGGGTGATTTTGTTTTTCATAAGAAGGGTTGTTTCAGATGGACGAATCGTATTTTGGGAGGTCCACCCGGCAATTTTGAAAAAAGAGGTTCGGAAACAGATACGGAGTCTGTTGAAAGACGGTTTTCCGGAAGGCAGCTTTTTTTTAAGGAAACTGCCTTCAGAGAGAAAAAGGATTGGCGCAGACCTGCATGCGTCGTAATTTGGCCTTTCGGTTTTTTCGCCGGTTTTCTTTACTCAATAGTCTTTTGGGCCAGCCTGTTTCCTGTACAGAAGAAGAACTTGTGGCGCTGTTGCAGGCGCGACAGGAGGCAGGCTTCTCGTACCTCTACGATCATTACGCTGATGCGCTCTACGGGGTGCTGATGCAGATTATCAAGCATCCGCCGGAAACCGTAAGTGATTTACTGCAGGACGTATTTGTTAAAGTCTGGAACAATATTCACCAGTACGACCCCAAAATAGCGCGGCTGTATACGTGGTTGCTTCAGGTGACCCGGAATACCGCGCTCGATTTCTTAAAATCCAAACAGCACCGAAATCTGCAGCGAAACCAAACGCTTCCGGATGCCGTATCTAACACCAGTGCACATTCAGTAACGAGTGTGTCGGAACATTTAGGACTGCGGAAAATTCTGGATCAACTGGATGACGATAAAAAGATTCTGGTTGAATTAGCCTACTACAAAGGCTTTACGCAAGATGAAATCTCCCGCAGCTTAGACATTCCATTAGGGACGGTTAAAACCAGGCTTCGTGCAGCTGTTATGGTGCTGCGCGGCCTTTTAAAAGATTACAAGTAAGTCGTGGATACTGAAGCCTACATATCATCCGGTATTTTGGAAGCCTACGCACTGGGAATGGCCAGCTCGGAGGAAGCCGCCATACTCGAATGTGTGGTAAAGCATAATGTGCAGATCCGCGAAGCGCTCGCAGACATTTCCCGTACGCTGGAGGATTTGGCAGATGCGGCTGCACAGCCGGCTCCGGACCTGAAAGCGACGATTTGGGCGCGTCTGCAATCCAAACCAATTCCAAAAGCTACTTCCAGCGTGGTTACGGTTATGGAAATGCCTGCACAACCGGTTAGCACACGTCCGGAACAAGCCGCAACCAGCCGGATTCTTCCCTGGAGAACGCTTGCGATGGCTGCTTCCTTATTACTTGTTGTTAGCACAGTTGGTTTTTTCCGGATGCGCCAGGCCCAACAGGATTCACAGGCAGCCCTTGCCCAACAAACCCAACTGGCGTCCCAACAGGAAAGCCGTCTCGCCCGCTACGCAGCCAAAGAGGCGTTACTAGCCCAGCCGGGAATGCAGGTCGTGCCGCTCAACGGCGTTGAAGCGCATCCGGAAGCCAGAGCGATGGTGTACTGGGACAGCCGCAATCACAACGTGTATCTGGATAACATGGCCCTGCCACAACCGCCTTCCGGAAAGCAGTATCAGTTGTGGGCCATCGTAGACGGCAAACCGGTGAGTGCCGGACTGGATGCCGCAGATGCCACCCAATCGCTGGCGACCATTGATAAAGCCCAGGCATTCGCAATTACGCTGGAGCCATCCGGTGGCTCGGTTTCCCCGACCCTTACAGCAATGGTCGTAATGGGCGAAGTCAAAGGATAGTCATTCCTTTCCATCTACGGCTATTGGATCTGCTTTTTCCGGAACTCAAAACATCCGAATCGATATCAACTCCTTCAAACTATAGGTACAAAAACGCCTGATTCCGTATACACGAGTCAGGCGTTTTTGGATTCTGGATCAGGCTTCAATGGCATCTTTGACGTTGCCCTGTCGGAGTTCCGCCAACGGTTCTGGTTTGGTACCTGCTACGGCTGCGTACATCAACACCGGCTGGAAAAACAGCCGAACCAAACGCTTGGTATCGGTATCCATACCCAAGGCATCCCGGTGGTGGTTATACTGGGCCAGATTGCCGGGAAATACGGCGACAAAAAACGTTGCTGCAATGGTTCCTACCTGCTGCCGGTATTTTTTAGGGGCAGCAAGCAGTGCCAGTCCGAGGGCAATTTCCACATACCCGGAGTACACGACGGTATCGTCTTTTTGAAGCGGCACCCAATTCGGCACCTGCGCCTGAAAGTCTTTCCGGGCAAACGAAAGATGACCGATGCCGGCGGTAGTTACAAAAGCGCCCAGTAACAGGCGGGTGGCTGTACGAAGTTTTTTGCGGGTAACAGGCGTCATAGAAAATCCGGTTTTCAGATTTCGGAAACCCAAATCATGCCAGTCTATGCCGGCCGTTTCCGGAGCGTTACAACAACCGATTTAGACGCTGGCTGGTTGCTGCCAGCGGCCGTACACTGAATGGGCACCAACACATTCGTTTCCGGAAAGTAACCGGCGACACAGCCCCGTGCAATATCGTAGGCCACAATCCGGAAGTTATGCGCGACCCGCTCGGTCTCATACTGACTTACGATATCGACCGCGTCATCCGGTTTCAGACCGTGTTGGGCGATATCCTCCGAATTCATAAAAAGGACGCGTCGCTCGTCGTGCACCCCGCGATAGCGGTCATTTAATCCGTAGATGGTGGTGTTGAACTGGTCGTGACTGCGGATACTCATCATCATCAGTTCTCCGGCGTTGAGATGATACCGTTCCAGCGGCGTCACAAAAAGCGTAGCCTTTTTCGATTCGGTGTCAAACTGCTGTTCGCGCGGTCCGTTGGGCAGATAAAAGCCTCCTTTGACACGGACACGTTTGTTGTAGTCTTCAAATCCCGGCACCACCTGCTCGATCACATCCCGGATAGCATCATAATTTTTTTCAAACGCATCCCAATCGATCTTCATTCCGGAATCCAGGGTTGCCTTCGCCAGGCGGCAGATAATCTGTACTTCGCTCAGCAACTCTTTGGACACCGGATTCAGTACGCCTTTGGACGACTGTACCACGCCGGTGGTGCCTTCAGTAGATACAATTTGTTCGATGCCGTCGTGGTGATCTTTGTCGGAGCGGCTGAGGCAGGGTAGAATCAGCGCTTCTTTACCGTGCACAAAATGGCTGCGGTTGAGCTTGGTCGATACATGCACCGTCAGGTCACAGTTTCGCATCGCCTGAGCACTAAAATTCGTATCCGGTGTAGCCGACAGGAAGTTGCCGCCCAGCGCAAAAAACACACTGGCCTTTCCCTCGTGCATCGCCCGGAGCGATTCGACCACATCATAGCCATGCTTGCGCGGTGGGTTAAAGCCAAAGACAGCCTCCATTTTGTCGAGCATTTCCTCTTTAGGCTTGTCCCAGATGCCCATCGTCCGGTCGCCCTGCACATTGCTGTGTCCCCGTACCGGACAGGTACCGGCTCCGGGTTTCCCGATGCTGCCTTTCAGCAGCAGGATGTTGACGAGATCGTAAATGGTATGGACCGCGTTTTTGTGCTGGGTGATGCCCATCGCCCAACAGAAGATCAGTTTCTGTTTGTGTTTGATCAGATCGACTACTTCCTGCACTTCGGCCCGCGTCAGTCCGCAGTAAGCAATCAGTTCGTCTGCATCATACTGCGCCACCTCAGCCAGCAGCGCTTCGTAGCCAGTGGTTTGTTCTGCAATAAACGCATGGTCAAACACAGTTCCCGGCGCCCGTTGTTCTTCGTCCCACAACAGCTTGGTGATGGCCTTAATCAAGGCCTGATCGGTATTGATCTTGGGCTTCAGGTATACGTCCGAAATCTTGGTATTAAGATGCAGCGCGCTCTTCAGATTCTGCGGATCGGCGAATCCGATCAGCCCGGTTTCGCGCATGGAATTGATCGCAATGATCTTAGCACCATTCTCCCGTCCTTTCCGGAGCGCCGTCAGCATCCTCGGTGCATTGGTACCGGGATTCTGGCCAATAATGACAATGACTTCCGCCTGGTAAAAATCTTCCAGTTTGATAGATGCTTTTCCCAGTCCTAATTGTTTGGCAAGCGCCACGCTGGTCGATTCGTGGCACATATTGGAGCAGTCGGGCAGGTTGTTGGTGCCGTACGCACGGACAAACAAGCCATACAAAAAAGCGGCTTCATTGCTGGCCCGGCCGGAGGTGTAAAAAACGGCTTCGTCGGGAGAAGCGAGCGACCTGAGTTTAGCGCCGATTTTAAGGAATGCCTCGTCCCAGGAAATAGGCTGATAATGCGTGCCGCCTTCCGGAAGGTACATGGGCTGGGCAATGCGTCCTTTTTTACCGATGTGAAAATCATCGAGCAGCGACAGATCGTACACCGAGTTTTCGGCGAAGAAATCAGCGTGCAGACTTTTAGTAGTGATTTCTTCGGCTGCCGCTTTGGCCCCGTTTTCGCAGTATTCAGCAATCGGCGACCGGTCGTCATCCGGGTCGGGCCAGGCACAGGATGAGCAGTCCCAGCCGCCTTTTTGATTCATCGTCAGCAACGCTTTGTTACCCCGGATGAACCCGGTTTCTTTCAGGATATGCTTGAAGGAAACCACCACCGCTTCCATACCGGCAGCAATGGCTTCTGGTCGGGTCAGCCTGGCATCATCGGAAAGCACTTCCGGATTCTCGGATTTGGGCAGGTGGTTGTCGGGGGATGCGCTCATGATTGAAAAATTGGCTACCAAAATATCGCCCCTACAGGGCTTGGTGGAATATGGATGTTGTTGGCCTACCGAAATGCCGCCCCTACAGGGCTGGATGCAAGAAGGTCTGTTGCAGGTAGTACCAGAATGCCGCCCTTAACGGGCTGGGTTATGTACGAAGAATATAGCTACCGAAATGTCACCCTTAACGGGCTGGGTGGACTATGAATTTTGTCAGCTACTAAAATGTCTCCTTCACTGGGTTGGGTACGAAGATGAATGTAGGCCTACGCCCCACCGGATTTCTCGGAAACAGAATCGTTCCGGATACTCAACAGGTCAGATGAGGATTCTCAAAAAAATCGGACTGATCTTCGCTGACATCGGCGTCGATGCACTTAAAATCTTTTTCGAGCAGCAGATGCAGACTGTCTTCCGCCTCCAGCGGCATCCGGTGCTCCAGTCCTACCTGATCGGTCGCCGCCCAGGTTTGCAACTGCTTCTTCGGAACGTGCAGCGTGATGATATGGTCGATCAGATCGGCAGACAAATCCAGTGCATCGGTTTGGACAATCGCATACACCAGCGTCTGGGTTCCAAACCGGGTTTGTTCTTCGATCCGGCCTCTCTGTGCCAGCGTGGTCACCTCCGATTTGGAAAGCCGGTATCGGACCGTGTTGCCTCTAATGCGGATTTTCATGCGTTGAAATTACAATACGCTCCTTTCCGGAATACACATTGAAGCCGCTGCCCCGCAGAAAGCCCACCAAAGTCATCCCGGATTCCGTTGCCAGCTGCACCGCCAGACTCGATGGGGCTCCCACAGCTGCTATCAGGGTAATACCACTCATCCAGGCCTTCTGCACCAGTTCAAAGCTGATACGTCCACTCAGCAACAGTCCATACTGGGTTAGGGGAAGCAGATCCTGTTGCAAAGCTGCGCCAATCAATTTATCTACCGCATTGTGCCGACCCACGTCTTCCCGCACCATCAGCAGCGTTCCGGAAGCATCAAACAAGGCACAACCGTGCAGACTACCGGTCTGGTTGAAAAGAACCTGCGCCTCACGCAACCGATGAGGCAATGTGAGTAACTGCTCAGCAGAAAAAGCCCAGTCAGCACTTTTATCCGGCCGGATGCGACGGGTAGTATACACGGCATCAATAGACGCCTTGCCGCAGACGCCGCAACTGGACGTCGTGTAGAAGTGGCGCGTCAGCTGCGTGCTGTCTACGGAAACGTCTCCTTTAAGCGATACCCGCACCACATTTCCGGATAATCCCTCACAGTAACTGACCTTCCGGATATCGGCCGCGCTTCGCACGATGCCTTCGGTAAACAGAAATCCTGCTGCCAGCTCAAAATCGTGTCCGGGCGTCCGCATCGTTACTGAGATGGCGTGCTGCTGCCGGGCCGTTGCCGGACCATGCACCAGCCGGATCTCGAGCGGTTCTTCGGCAGCCAGCATATCCGTTTTTACTTCCGGAAGGCCGGCTCGTACCTGGAGGACATGCGTTGGAACAATAGCATCAGGTGGCATAGCGTGAAAGGCTGTCCGGTTCCGGAATGGAATGCGGGTGTTAGCGTAATGGGTTGAGCAAGCACACTGGGAAAGCTTCTCCGGCGCTGAATTGATTGCGGTCGGCAGGCAAGGATAAAATACCGTCGGTGGCTTCCAGTCCAATCAGATCGCCAGAGGTGGTACCAGCGCAGGGCGTAGCTTTCAGCACGCCGTCCTCCAGTTGCAGGGTCACCAGCAGATGATAGGTCAGCGGCGGTGCAAAAGACACGTTGGTAGCTAATTGCGCGCTGCATAGAGGTTGCTTTGTACCAAGAACCTGATACAGCCAGTTCCGGAAGTACACGGCATAACAGACCATAGTAGACACCGGATTACCCGGAAATCCAAAGACGATACAGCTGTTCTCAAACGTACCCAAGAGCATCGGCTTTCCGGGCTTTTGCGCAATCCGGTGAAAACGTGTTTGCATGCCCAGCCTGTCCAGCACCTGCGGCAGAAAATCATAGGCGCCTTTCGACACTGCACCCGAAAACAGCACGGCATCGTACCGGTCCAGAATATCCGGAAGGTTTTTTAGCAAAGTAGCCTTATCGTCAGGCAGGTGGTACGTATCGGCCCGGATACCTTCCCGTTGCAATGCAGCCGCCAGCATATAATTGTTGGAGCGACGAATCTGGTGCGGCGCAGGCGTCTCAGTAATAGCTACCAGTTCATCACCGGTACTGCAAATCGCGATCCGGGGTACTTTCCGGACCCTCACGTCAGCCTGCCCAACGGTTGCCAGCAGCCCGATTGCAGTGGGTGTCAGTTGGGTTTGCTTAGCCAGCAGCAACGTACCCATCCGGCTATCCGTACCGTGCCGGTGAATGTTCTGACCTTGCCGAACCGTTGTAGCCGTGATCGCAGCTATTCCGTTTTCAAGCTCCATCTCCTCATACGGAATAATAGTATCAGCATTTTTCGGAAGCATCGCGCCGGTAGCCACTTCGATACTGTGTGTTGGATGCCGGAGGGTTTGTAACGGTGATCCGGCGGCCGCCATTCCGGATACCGGAAACTGCCGGATTCCATGCTGCCAGGCTTGAAAAGCGATTGCAATACCGTCCATGGCAATGCGGTCGTAGGGCGGAAAATCGCGGTCGGCCACAATATCCTGCGCTAGTATGCGGTCCGTGGCTTCGGAGAGTGGAACCTGTTCGGTGCCCAGATCCCGGTAGCAGTCCCGGATGATCGCCTGCGCTTCGGTTACAGAAATCATATGCTAAATGTCGATTCCAATCGTGTGTTTCAAAACCAGCTTGACGCCGATGTATCCCACCAGCACCCCGGTCAGCCCTTTTATAACACCTGGCCGGATCGCCTTCAGGCTGATCCGCGTACCGAGCTGCCCGCCCAGAAAGACCGCTACCAGCAAGACGCCCACCAGCGGCATTTGGATGTTGAAGTGCCCGCCGGCCAACTGGCCCAACAGCCCTGCGATGGAGTTGACCAGAATAAAAAAAGACGCCAGGGCAGCAATCCTCTTCGGCGAATCCCAGCGCATCAGATTCAAAACAGGCGACAATAAGATACCACCGCCAATGCCCACCAGCCCCGACAGAAATCCAACCCCTGCACCTAAAAGGCCATCTGCGATTGCATAGGTTTTCCGGTAGGTTGATGTCTCGGAGGGCCGAAGAACATGCTGGAGCAGCAACAGCACTCCGGAAGCCATCAGGACGCTGCCGAGTACGATAAAGAAGATGGTTTGTTGCAAGCGGATGGTTGCGCCGTAAAACGCCATCGGCACCCCACCCAGTACTACTGGCAAAAATCTGCGCCCGTCGAACCAGCCATTTTTCCGGAACAGGTATGAGCCGTTGGATACGACTACGAGATTGCACAACAACCCCGTGGTTTTGATTGCCAGAAAATCCTTCAGGTACAAGGAGAGCATGGCCAGATAACTGGAGCCGCCGCCAAAACCTACCGCCGCATACACCGTCGCAATCAGAAAAAAAATCAGGCTCAGCTTCAGCAGCACCAGAGTCGTAATCATAAACGCGTCGTTTGAGCATTCCAGGCATTCATCCCACCCGTAAGCGATACAAATATTCCGGCAGGATGATATTGTTGCAGCTGTTCGATAGCCTTTAAACTGGTTCGCCCCCGCTGGCAGTACACAACAGTCGGAACGTCGGCAGAAAATTCCGGAAGCCCTTCGTCCATCGAAGCCAAGGGCGCATTGACGGCATTGCTCAGATGAGCCATTTTAAACGCCTCGGGGTTCCGTACATCCAGCAATTGAAAGGCCTTTCCGGAGTGCATCCAGTCGAGGAGCTGCGTCACCGAAATATCCGCAGCCGGACTATCGCAAACTTGCAGTTCATACTGCTCCTGCAAAGCAGTGATGGTTTTATGGTGCGGAACGGCCTTCAATGCAATGCGGTATTGGGTCGCATCCAGCAAATCATAGACCTGCAACGCTCCGGAAAGCGACTGGCCAATACCCGTAATCAGCTTCACGACTTCCAATGCCTGTTGTATCCCAATCATTCCGGGTACCATGCCGAGCACGCCGCCGGTGTTGCAATCCGGAATCTGCCCTGCTGCCGGCGGTACCGGATACAGACACCGATAGGTCGGCCCGTTTCCCAGATTAAAGACACTTACGTGCCCTTCGTACTGATGCGCCGCGCCATACACAAACGGCTTTCCGAGTAGTACACAGGCATCGTTGATAAGATACCGCGCTGCAAAATTGTCGGTTCCGTCCACTACAATATCGTATGCGGCAATCCGTTCCAGAGCATTCTCCGTTGAGAGCATTTCCGGAAACGCGATTACTTCAATTTCAGGATTCAAAGCCCGGAGTTTCTGCGCGGCCACAATCGCTTTCAGTTGCCCGACATCGGCAGTTGTGTACAACACCTGTCGGTGCAAATTGCTCAGACTGACGTGATCACCGTCCAGAATCCCGAGGGTTCCGATTCCGGCACCGGCCAGGTACTGCAGCGCCGGTACACCCAGTCCTCCTGCACCGATCACCAACACGCGGGCCGCAGTGAGTTGGGCCTGTACCGAGGCGTTAAACTGCGGGAGTTGCAGGTGTCGGCTGTAGCGGTCAGAATGGGGTGCGGGTAGCATCTAAAAATCGGTTTATCCGCCCAGCAGGGCCATGGAATTGTGCACGGCCGCGTTGGCTTGTTCGGCGGCCCGTCCGTCGCGCTCCCGGGCTGCAATCGCGTTTTCAATTGCAGTGACCAGCTTCTCTTCCGGAACATCAGTTCGAAGCAGATCGCGTAGGTTCACAACGGCCGGTCCATACAGGCAGGTTCGCAGGGCGCCGGTGGCCGACAGCCGGATGCGATTGCAGGTGCCGCAAAACGTGCGACTAAACGCCGGGATAATGCCAAAGCTGCCCTTATAACCGGGAATCCGGTAATTCACGGACGTTGATTCCGGAGCGGATGCAACAGGTTCCAGTTGCGGGTGCTGCTGCCGGATGTGCGTTAGAATGTCGGTATGATCCCAGGTGCTGGTATGGGCATGATCGCCGCCATTAAACGGCATTTCTTCCAGAAACCGAACCGCAATGGGAAGGGTTTGTGTCAGGGCTACAAACGGCAGAATATCATCGGTATTTTTTCCGGACAGCACCACACAGTTTAGTTTCACATCCATCCCCGCGTCTACCATCGTATAGATAAGGTTCAGTACTTCATTAAAGGCATCGCGGCGGGTAATCTGGAAGAACCGTTCGCGGCTGAGGGAATCCAGGCTGAGGTTTATTTTACGGATGCCTACATCCAACAGTTGCGGCAAATGGGGGGCAATCAGCGTACCGTTGGTGGTAATCGTAATCTCCTCAAGGCCGGGCGTAGCGCTTAGCTCCTGTAAAAACGGCATCAGCCCTTTCCGGACAAACGGCTCTCCCCCGGTGATCCGGATTTTAGAAACCCCCAACGTGGTAAACAGCCGGCACAGGCGAAGCATTTCTTCAAACGACAACAGCGTCGACTTCGGCGCAAAATCAGTGCCTTCTTCCGGCATGCAGTAGTAGCAGCGGAAGTTGCACCGGTCGGTCACCGACAACCGCAGGTAGTTCAGGGTCCGGCCATACCGGTCTATCAATTGGCTCATCGTCTCGTACTGCGGTTAAGGCTTAAGGGTGCGCAGAGACCCATATACTACTATCGGCGTAAAATTCTTTTTTCCAGATCGGAACGGTCTGCTTCAGTTCATCAATCAAAAACCGGCAGGCTTCAAAGGCTGCGGCCCGGTGTGCCGATGCAGCGCCGACGGCAACGACCAGTTCCCCCACTACTTTTTCGCCAATCACATGCTGAATAGCAAGTCCGGTTAGCGGCCACTGCGCGCGGGCGCGGGCAGCGATCTTTTCCAGTTCTGACAACGCCATCGGTTCATAGGCTTCGAACACCAGTTTCGTTACGGCTTTGCCCATCGCCTGATTGCGCACCATACCAGTAAACACTACGGCTCCACCCGCTTCGGGCGCTTCGAGCTGGGTGTGCATGCGTGCCAGGTCAATCTGAGAAACAATTGAAATCATGGATGGGTTGAGCAGGGTTCAAAAGTCTAGCCACCACTGACCGGTGGAATCAGGGCAATCTCGGTGGCACTATCTAAAGACTGGTCGTCGGTGGCATAGGTCTGATCGACCGCAACGGCCAGCGAGCGAAGTTCGCTGAAGGCCGGATAGGTCTCCACCAGCCAGGCCCGCAGATCGGCTACTGTTTGGATAGCGGCCGGTTCCGGAAGCGTTAGTCTGGGGGCACCTACGATTTCACGCGCAATACCAAATAGCAGCAGGATCATTAGAAAAGGGCTTAGATTTTACGAAGTTCGATGGAACGTACCCATTTTACGTATCGGGCGGTGGTAGCCTGATCGGTAGTGCAGAGTACAGTAAAGGATCCGGATTCTTCCATTCCGGATACGCCGGCAGCCACCAGCAGATAGGCGCCTTTGGCGGCCGGACCGTACAGCAGTTCGTTGTAGGCAAACACCACCTGCAAACCATCAGCAGCCGTAACGACGACCAGGTATTTGCCATTTTCCTTATGTGGGATCTCTGCACCGGCATATTGAATCAGGTCGCGCAACAGTAAGCCGCTGGACGCACCCAGGGTTTTACGGACCTCACCTTTATCATTGACCAGCGACTGGGCCGGTACAGCTGTCAGGGCAAATTTGGCAACCGTAGCCGGGGTAATATTGAATGGCTTTTGTACCAGACCGCTTACGAACACCGTATCGGTACTTCCGGAAAAGCCATTGGCCTTTTCCTGCGCCTTCGTACAGATGGCGCTTAGGGCCAGGAGCAGGGTGAGAATGAATTGGTTCATAGGACTGAGATCAGGCGGTAGGCTGCGGTAGGCTTAGAAAGGGTTTGCAGGACGGCTGCGCGCTCGTCGGGTTGGTTTACATTTTGCAAGGCTTCCGGAACCGGTGGTTGCAACAGTTCGACGGTGCCGGAAAGCAGCACTTTACGGGGACAACTCATTCCCAGGCCGATTGCCTGAAGCAGGATCGGGTACGCGCGCGGTTCCCAGATTGTAAGCAACGGTTCGGGCAGTTCCTGATAGCCCCGGAAGGCAGTAGCCAGCGCCGAAGAATTGCGGTGCGCGATCAGGTAGTCAAGAGTTTCCGGATTCAGGTAGGGCAGGTCTGTAGCCACCACCAGCCAGGCAGCATCGGGTGCAGCCTGAAACGCAGAGAGGATCCCGCCCATCGGACCCAGACCGAGAAAGCGGTCTTCGATTTTGGGCAGCATGATTCCGGATGCCTGGCTCGCGTTGCAGGAAATAAACGTCTGTTCGCAATACGGTTGCAGCAGGTTGAATGCGACCTCCCGTTGCGGTTGCCCGTGGTATTGAAGCAACCCTTTGTCAGTGCCCATACGCTGGCTTTGCCCACCCGCCAGTACCAGCCCATACAGGGGTGGTCGTTGTTGCGCGATCAGCGTTTGCAATTCCGCCAGCAGTTGTTCCGGAATGTCTATGGATCGCTTCTCCCCAGAGTCTCCGGCGTCCAGCACCAAGACGGCATCGCAGGAAGCGCCCAACAGCCGCTTTTCCAACCGGTTAAGTGAGTGCGGAAAGTACAGGCTCGTCCCGTCTGGTTTCCGGAAGCGAGTCATTCCGTCGCGATCGATGCTGACTACACCGAGTTGCAATTGCGAAGTGATTTCGAAGAGCGCCTCCGTCCACCGTGCGGCTTCGTCCGGACCCGGGTGTTCCAGCAAAAGCCCGATACGGTTCCAGTCGCCACCGGAAGGTTTGGGAATCTTATTGTGTTGCTGCATAGGGGTTCATCCGCCGCCGGATTTGCTTTCATCACGATATGAATAGGAAGTATAACCCATTCAACATTCATTGGATTCCGGAATAGTTAGTTGCATTCCGAAACCGTCACAAAGGTCAGCCTTTGTGTTTAAAGTCGCTTTTGCCACCGGTTTTTTGCAGCAATCGCGTTTCACGGATCACGATATCGTGCGACAACGCCTTACACATATCGTATACCGTGAGGGCCGCAACGCTGGCACCGGTCAACGCTTCCATCTCCACACCGGTTTTGGCCGTAACGGTAGCGGTACACTCAATCACGATTTCGTTTTCGGCGCTGACGGTAATCAAAATCTTACAGTTGTCGAGACCGATGGGATGACAGAACGGAATCAGCTCGGATGTTTTCTTGGCCGCCATCGTACCAGCGATAATCGCCGTTTGGAAGACCGGTCCTTTTTTGGTCTGGATATCGCCACCGGTGAGTTGTGCCAGAATAGTTTCACCGACCGTCAGAATACTCCGAGCCGTCGCACTGCGTTTGGTGATGGTTTTAGCACTCACATCCACCATTTGCGGCTGGTTAGTCGCCGGGTCGATATGCGTGAGGGTTGGATGTTCAGTCGGCATGATAAAAGCACTGTTCCTATTCCGGAACAGTGCCTAAAGGTAAGATGTCTGAAAGCCGGAGCCGACAGTCCCTACCGCTTTTCAAATCCGCGCACCACGGTTCCGGAAGGCCCTGACACCCGCAGCCAGTACAGACCGCCAGGCAACTGCTTTACCTCGGGTGCGGCACTGGTGGCGTTCTTTAATTCCTGGCGGATGACGACCCGTCCGCTGGCATTAATCACCTCCAACGTTCCGGAAACCGTTTTTGCAAAACGCACGTGTATGACTTCATTCGCCGGATTGGGATATACAGCTTCCAACAGCAGTTCGGTAGCAGGTATTGTCACGCCCAGTCCACCGTTGCCTCCCTTCCACCGCCCGACCGAAATGGCATGCACCCCCGCGCCCAGCGAATCGTAGCGGATCGTATTGCCGCTGACCTGCCCGCTGCTGAAAATGTACCCTCGTGGTGCATCATCAGTGAGATCGGTGAGCAGCAGCAAGGTACCGTGCCCCATACCGCTTTGTAGCACCCGTGAGTCCCGGAAATGCGCCTGTTGCCCCGAGCAGTCGAACACCGGTACGGCATAGACCCGGAACCGGACTTGTAGCGCGGTGATTTTACTTATAGTCTGGGATGGCATATAGGCTTTGATACTGTCGGTATTCAGGAGCATAGGTGCCTGTTCCAGCACCATCGCATGGCCGTTGAAGGACGAGGCCTGCGAATACGAGAAGGCCAGTACATCGCCGCCCTGCGCCTGTGCAAAGCCACCTTTCCGGATGCCATTGTACGTACCCAGTGCAGGCCGGTAGCGGTGGTTGTAGTTATTGACCGAATCGGTCATTACGGTTCCGGAAACATATTGCCAGCCGGTGGGGTTGGTGCTGCTCAGTGTAGGAAACGCTGCGCCCAATTGGTAAGCGGTACAGACATAGCCCCGGTAGGCAAACAACGTCGTAGCTGCCGCATGGACCGTATTCATCAGGTTGATATAGGCATTACCGGTACTGCTGGTATCGCCGGTTGCTGATAAGAGGCGAGCCATATATCCGACACAATCGGCATGGCCGCGGTAGGTCTGGGCAGTAGCATCGTACAGAATAAACGGAATCTGCTGGGGCCAGAGAGTAGTAAACGGCGTGATGCCGTAGGAAGCATATTGCGCTGCCGGCAGGGTGTATCCGGCTGAAGGATTTTGGTATAGCTGCTCTACCGGATAATTGACCGTGCTGCTATGCAGGATAGTATCCGTTACGGTGACGCCGTTCATGCGATCATAGCCCTGTTGCAGTAAAAAGGGTTTAGCCACCCCTCTGGCTGCGGCCAGGACGGTTGGATACAAGGCGCTGTTATACCCTGGCAGGAGACCGGTCTGTGCCTGCGCCGGATGCAGTCCGATCCCGGATACCACCACACAGATCGTCAGAAGCCATTGACAGCGTTTTGTTGTACCTCCGGTAGCCATAGCCCCAAAGTAAGACTGGATTTCAGTTTTCAAAACGCCCGCTTCCAAACAGCACAACGGCGGGTTGGGTTCCGGAAACAAAAAGGTCTTTTTAGCAGTGCGCTCCGGAGCACCCTAAAAATTTTGAAAGGGGCGTTGACGTGCTTGAACGAATCCGGTAGTTTTAAACCCTAATGCTATTAGCCTAATACTACCTTTCCGTCATGCAGACTATCACCCGTGCCGAGGCCTATGAACAGTTTCCACTGCTGCCGTCGTTTAGTTATGACGAACCGAGCGACACCGATCTGGTTTCGTTTCCCGATCCGGTGCGCACGGAAATTCTGGAGATCTCCGCCGCCCATTCTGCCGAAGACCGGTTTGCACAACTCGCAGCGGTGCTTACTACCCTTACCCAACAGGTAGGTGCCGAGGCCTTGCTTTTTATGGGTGCCTCTGAAACGCCCTGGCGCTACCAGCCCAATCCATTCGAACCTGCGAAAGCGGCAGATGCTTTTCTGAAGGCCCGGCAGCTCTCTAAAACATTCAACGGAGGGGTTCTGTTGCAGCGTTCGGAGCTGCCTCAATGGGTACCGCAGTTGCTTTGGTTGATTGTGAGTAACGCCTCCTTTCCGGAACTCTATTTTATAGATCCCGACCAGCAGCTGTTGGGCACGTTTTGCCGGTATGGCAACCTGCACCTGTATTTACTTCAGGCTACAGCTGACGAGCCCTTTAATCGATGGCTCCGAACGGAACCGGTACGGTTGATTACCGATACCGGCTGTTCGGATCAGGGCGATGGCGTTCAATCCGGCCGGCAGACCGTTGTAGATTGAATTCGTGCTATCAAGCCTTCGATCAAAATTGCATGTATCTTTCCCCCAGCATGCAGCATAGGTTATTTTGGATTGCACTTGGGGTGCTGTTTACGCTATCGGGTTGCAGAGATTCCACAATGCTGAAGTCGCCAGAACTCGTGTTTCCGGATGCCAATGATGCGCCGGATTCGATTCTTGTCCGGGCGCGTGTTATAGCCACACAGGCAGCAGCTGGCGCAACCGACGCAGCGGCTCTGACCAGTATTTATCTGGGTACGTATTACAGCCGCACCGGCTCGTACCGGCAATCCAGGAAAGCGTTCAACCAAGCCCTGGCTGCCACCGATGCCCAAACGGCGGCACTGGTTAAAAGCCGGATCTACGCAGGTCTTGGGAATGCCGCCAAAAACCTCGCCGAATATCCGGAAGCCCTGAAACTGTTTTCCACCGCGCTGGAGTACAGCGGCACCGATTCCCTGCATACCGCCGGCATTCATGGGAATATCGCGCAGGTTTTTCAGCAACAGGGCGATTTCAGGCAGGCCATTGTTCATTTGAATGATGCACGGGGTTACCTGCAACACCAGACCGATAACACCTCATATCTAAAAGTACTTCATACTCTTGCCAATGTCTATGGCATGACCGGAAGTACCGACAGCGCACTGGCCATCGACGAACAGGGCCTTGAGATTGCACGACGGACCCGTGTGGAGGTGTACGAAAGCGCGTTCCTGAACAATAAAGCAAACTGCTTTATGTACACCAACCGCCCGGACAGCGCGCGGTTTTACTTTCATCAATCCCAACGCATCGACTCTGCACTGGGAGATCCCAAACAGATGTCGGATACCTGGCTGAATCTGGGCATGCTGGAGCGGAAGCAACACCGGCCGGCCCTCGCCATTCCATTGCTGGAACAAGCGATACGCCAGGCAGACAGCTGCGGATACCGGGCCGGTTCTATGGAGGGTTGGAAAGAACTTGCCGGCGTCTACACCGATCTTAATGATTACCAGCGTGCACTGGATGCAACCAATCGCTACAACGCCATCCGGGACAGCATTGCCGATGAGCGAACCGACCTGGCGCTCGCAGAATGGAAGGCTGTTTATGAAACCGCACGCAAGGAAGATGCTATCCGGGTGCAGGCCCTGCAACTTAAACAACAACGGCAAACCACCTGGGCGATTTCAATCGGTAGCCTGCTGCTGATCGGGTTTCTGTACTACGCGTATCAACGAACTAAGATCCGGAAGGAACAGCGCTACCGCGAAGCCCTGATTGCACGCGAACAAACCGCAGCACGCGAGATTGTAGTAGCAGAAGAAGCTGAACGCAGGCGCATTGCCGCCGATCTGCATGACGGAATCGGGCAAACCCTGACGGCAGCCTGGCTAAATCTGCAAGCTATTCAGCCCAGACTGTCTCAGTTTACAACGGCGGATGAATCCCTGCTTCAAAAAACAACGCAGCTAGTCGGCGAGAGCTGTGCAGAGATCCGGCACATCAGTCACAATATGATGCCCGCCATGCTGTTGCACCAAGGCTTGGTGCCTGCGGTGCAGGAGCTCGTCAGCCGGCTGGATAGCAACCGGTTGCACGTTAGTTTGTCGGTCGACCTGGATACCTATAATCTGAAACAGGGAACCGAACTGCTGGTGTACCGGATGCTTCAGGAATGCATCAACAACGTCGTTCGGCATGCCGGAGCAACCGCCCTGTATATCTCAATGAGTGCAGATGAAGCCGGACTGGACCTGATGATCGAAGACAATGGTGTTGGGTTGAAAAGCGAACTGGGCACATCGAAGTCAGGCATGGGCATGCAAAACATTCGCTCCCGGGTTCATTACCTTCATGGCTCCGTCGAATGGAGCAGTGGCCGTGATGGCGGCACCGTGGTCGCCATCCACATTCCCGCAACCCCATGAAAGCACCTGCCAAGATCCGCGTTGCCCTGACAGACGATCATCAGATCGTGATCGACGGCCTCTCTGCTGCGCTGCGGAATTTTAGCCAGGTGGATATTGTCGCTACCGCTACCAGCGCCACTACCATGCTCCGGTACCTGGAAGTCACGCAGCCCGACGTGTTGATTACGGATATCATGATGCCGGATCTAAGCGGCCAGGAGTTTGTACAACATGTACGCAGTGCATTTCCGATGGTACGGATCCTAGCCCTGAGCATGAGCGGAATCGGTGAACTGGTGGAAACACTCGCACCGTTTATCGACGGGTATCTGCTCAAGCAATGCAGTATAATGGAGCTGGTGGACGCTATTCAGGCCGTTCATGCCGGCAAGTCCTATTTCGATCCGCAGCTGGCCGAAGACCGCCAGCGGTACCGCCGTTCGTTGCAGCATATCCGGGAGCTCGGCATCACCCCCCGCGAGAAAGAAATTATCAGGCTGCTCGCACAGGATAAATCGAGTAAAGAAATTGCTGCGGAACTGTTTATTTCCATCCGGACCGTTGAAACCCACCGGAAAAATATGCTCCGGAAAACCCGCACCACCAATCTGCTTACACTAATGCAATGGGCTGCCCGGGAAGGATTGCTATAAGCCGTATCCGAATCACGAGTTCCGGAAATGTGTAAACCAGCGCTGTTGAATTTCGAAACAGGCCCAATCCAATGTGCGGCCCTAATCCCGCATTGTCCGGAGATGTTATTTTTCAGAAACGAACAAGGCAATCCGCCCGACGGTACTTCCATACTGGTCTTTACCCATACTCCTTACGGCCAGATAAATACGGCCGGCGCGTGCATACAGGCCCGCCACCAGCTGGCGACCGATAAAATTGGTGGCGATGGCGCTTTGTCCACCGCCCGGAGTCAGCCGGAGGACGCTTACAGTTGCCTTCTGATCGTTGCCACAGGCAGCGCAATCGGCATAATAAATACTGCCGTCCAGATCAAAGTCCATTGCCATCGGATCTTTGATCTGGACGGCGTTCACACCGATCCGGATGGTTTTGGCTGCATTGTCTACCAAAAACGTGCTGTAATAATAGCCGCTGTTGACCCGGTCTTCATCCTTGAACAGTAACACGGTCTGTTTCATATCTGCGCTGGTCTTAGCAGTCCATTGAATATTGGCCGTGTTGGACGCCGAGTTGGGACTAAACGGCTGGCCTTTGAACGGAACGGCCTGCACAATAGCACCGCTTTCGTCTATTAGGTACACCGCATGATAATCTGCGGTGGCAGCAAGGGTTTGTCCGTCGGGACCGGCCGGGAAGCCGATTCCGCCATGCCAGAGCGAGTCCATGTTCTGATTCTGGTAGGTCCACATCTGACGCGAGCGTCCGGCGCCTGTTTTTTTCTGCCCGTTGTGCCAAAGGAACGTTTTGATCCGGCTGTACGTATGGGCCGTGCTGATGGATTGTTGCTCAAAAAACGACATCCCAATGTCTCCATTGGCATACACCAGCGGATGGCGGTTGAAGGACGCGTCGAGGTAGTCGAACCGGGGGATATCACCGGCGGCGCTGAACACGTAATTATTCGATTTGAAGCTCAGGTACAGATCTGAACTATATGGTTTGTACAGAAACCGGTCATACTTATCCAGATCGTAGGCATTTTTGCCCCACTGATAATTATCCACCATCTGATCCGGTCGCTTACCGGTTACCGGTAGGGTATCTCCGGAAGTCGGGTCGAATACGAAGCGGCCTACCTTCCGGGCGTCGCTAAATGTATTACTCCGATCGACGCACCAGTGAATCCGGCCGTCGGTTGTTACTGACAGATCGCAGGACGAAAAGTTGATCTGGCTGGTACTGCCATCGTTGGCAGAGACGGTGTTGAGGTACCGGAAGCCGCGGCCGGGCGTAAAATAAGGCGCCGCATCCGGTCCGGTTGCAGCGTTGGTATCGTCCGTTTTTTTGCAGCCCGCAGTCCAGAACAGCAATGCGGCCAGCAACAGGTGACGGGAAAAGGCGTTCAGATTCATGAGGTGAATGTAGACGGGTTCCGGAACGCAGGCAATACACAGTATCCGGTATTTTTAACCCGGATACGAAGCTTGACAATGCTTTCGGATTTTGTTCAATACAGTCGGTGCTTAGGTGAGAATGGTAAGGTTCAAAACGAACGTATCAGCTGTACGATTCTCTTGTCGGAGGAGCGCACCAAGTTTCAGATGGAAGTCGGCTCCTTTTAAAAAAACCAGTTTTTGATCAGGCAGATGTTTGGTATCGGCCAGGATTGTTGTGAGCGGTGTCGCAGGCGGGTAGAACGATTTCGTAGCTAACCCATACGGATTCGGAATCAGGCAAATCGGTTTCGCACCACACACATACGATTTAACATCCAATCATTGCCTTTTCGGACCGGACGCATACGATTTCGTAGACAAGTAGATCGATTTCGTGTTTTACACATACGGTTTCGTACTAAGGTATAATGATCACGCATTAGGCGCATAGTTTTCCGGAATACAGAAGGCGATACGCATTCTTATTTCGGTGTCGGGCGATCAGGGTTTAACCAGTTCGCTGGCGACTAACCCTGCTAAAATCAGAAGGCATTCTTGAAGCAGCGGAAAGTAGAGTGTTCAGAAATACTTCCGGAAACTAAGAAGCCCCGTCTTTTAACGGGGCTTCTTAAACAGGAGAAGAAATCCTGAAAAAACCTTTCCTTCTTCAAACACATTAACACTTCAATCGGTTTTACGGTCGGGAGAGGCGCCCCAAGAATCCCTGCATCAGTCGGCCGGATATTAATTCTTGACCAGTTTCTTGGTGCCCAGAGATGTATTCACCAGATATATGCCGGGTGTCAGATGGCCTACTTCCAATAGCGTGCGGGTACCGGCAACCTCTGTTTCCATCAGTGTTTTACCTGTGATATCAGCCAGGGTAACACGTGTACGTTCCGGAAGCCCAGTCAGCGTGACCTGGTTGGTAGTTGGGTTTGGATACATGTGGAGTACCGATGAGGCATTCTGGTTTGCAACAGCTGTGGGCGTACCGATAGCAAGATCATCGAGATAGATGTTATTGCTGTTGCCGTTGTAGATCCGGAAGCGGATCAGCGCGTTGCCGCTGTAGGCGCTCAGCGGGATGGTTTGCGTTTTCCATTCCGAAGCCGTCTGGGGGTAATAGAGCATGTCTGTACTGTCGTTACCGGAAAGGTCGCCACCTCCTTTATAAAACAAAGACGTCCAAGTGGTACCGCAATCGGTAGAAATCAATGCTTCCAGCGAGTCGATTCCCTGACCGCCCGGATTGACTTTGTAGGCATACCGGAAGCTCAGCACAGAGGAGGTGCCTGCGGAGAGATTTACGGCCGGCATATCGACGTTGGAGACATTGCGGTAGTCGCCATTGTTTATTAGGTTGGCCCGCACCAGGGAGTGCATGCTGTTGTAGCCGGTGAGGTGGGAAACGCCGGCCTGGCCACTCTTCCCATTGCGGGTGTTCCAGATCAGCACGGGCGTGGTCTGGCCTTCAAATCCTTCACTGAAATACCCGTTGTAGGCAGTGGTCAGGTTGGCTCCGAGGCGGGTGCTGAAGGTATCATTCCAGGGATATCCGTCGGTGACACCGTTGGGCTGGGTCGTGTAGATTTTTACGTTGTGCATCCCGTTGGAGATGGGTGTTGCAGGCAGCGTCACAGCGGTGGTAGCACCTGGCGCGAGGGTGCCGGTCCAGTTGTAGGTAGCCGCTACGGTCGTACCCACTTGTACCAGGATAGTAGTGGCGGTAAGGTTAGAAGAGCCGTTGTTTTTCAGGGCTACCACTGGCGTCACTGACGGATTACAGGTAATACCGGTAGGAGAAGTAAGCGCGGTAATGGAGGCATCATTGGCTCTCTTCGGCATTTCTTTGGTAAAGACATCCAGCAGCGGGGCCAAGTACTGGCTGGTGGTGAGGCTGTCGAAGGCCGTATTGATTGCGATGAAGAAGCTGGCTTTGGTATCTTGGTCGAAACCCGCCTCCGAGTTGAACGCACCTACGGAGCCGCTGTGGTAATATTCATCGCCCAGCCGGGGACTTACGATATCTGTAAGGCCCAGGCTGTAGAGACTCGAAGGCTCGAAAGTGAGCAGCTGTTGTTTGGAAGTGGGCGAAAGGAAGGAGCTGTTAAAGATACTCTGGTACCACTGCACCATCTCCGCCGGTGTGGAAACAACATCGCCGGCTCCGGGAAAGGCGGTCGCAAAAGAGGTATAGCCAATGCCGGAGTACAGATCTCCATACGCGTTGCTTCCGGAAATGGGCTGATAGGGCTCCTTTACAGGTACAAAAGTGCTGTCTAAAGTCAGCGGATTCAGCACAACGGATCGCAGGTTCTGCCAGTAGGTTTGCCCGGTAGCCGCTTCAACGATCATGGTGCACAGCGCATAGGCATCATTCGAATAATGATAGCCCCGTCCTTTGGGATACACCGGAGCCCCGCTGCTATCCACCATTGTACGGGCTGTGAAGACCCGGCTGGTATCGGCATAAACAAGGTTCCAGAAATTGTCGGTCCGGTCATTGCTGAAATCGCTCATGCCGCTTTCGTGGGAAAGCAGCTGGCGGATGGTAGCGGTGGTATCTACCGTCGTTGGGCCGTAGTGAATCCACTTGCCGATGTGATCGTCGAGATTCAGGACGCCTTGCTCCTGCAACTTCAGCATTGTAACAGCCACAAACAGCTTGGAGTTGGAACCGATGAACATACGCATATCGGTGGTGATGGGTACACCGGGCGAGGAGATGCCAGCAGCACCTTTCCATAGGCCATAGCCGGGCACGTACACCGCGGCATTAACGCCCAGGCCGTTTTGGTTTACGGTATTGACGCTGTCGAGTACCGCCTGCATGCGGGCACCCCAGGCAGCGGGGAAGGTCTGGGCCTGCGTGGCCGTTGCGGTACCGAGCAGGAACCCGGCGGCGAGTAGTGTTTTTTTCATGTTTTTGGGATTATGAAAGAGGAATTAAACAAGCTTGTTTATCACTAATAATTCAGAAGAAGGAATGGCTTAAGGAGAGAGTTTGACGAGTTTTTCGCGCAGCAGCACTTCCCCGTTCTTTCCCCGGATGGTAACGATGTAGAGGTCTGCCGGCAGATGTGCAACAGAGAGTTTCCGCGCGTTTTCCTGTTGCAGCACAACGCGTCCGTCCAGTGTGGTAATTATAACAGACGGTTCAACTGCTGCATCAATGCACACGATATCTGTTGCCGGATTCGGATACACACGAGTGGCGCCTGAACGCTCCGGATCCGCGATACCCATTGCGGTTATCGTTACAGGCGCAGAGGTGCCAAAACATCCGGTTGCATTACTTACCCTGACGCTGTAATCTCCGCTTTGCGTTGGAAGAAGTGTTTGACCCGTAGCACCGAATATAGGAATGCCGTTTAGGAACCACTCATAGGTCGCAGCGGTATTGGTGCTCAGAATCCCATTGGTATTTAGGAGGGTCGGAGTGGGAAGTCCGTTCACAGTTACCATCTTTTGGGTCGAGTCACTGCAAGTACTAGTGCTCTTCTTGTACTTTATAGTTGCGGTACCGGCAGAAATACCCCACACCGCCCCGCCCGGCATAACCGAGGCCACAGACGGATTGCTGCTGGTCCAAATGCCACCTGCTGGCGAGCCGTTCAGAACAATGGAATCCCCCATACACATTGCTGAGGGTCCAGCAATGGGCGAGACAGATGGAAAGCTCATTACCGTCAGGTTGTATGGGAAACTCTTGGTACACCCGTTGGTGCCTGTTGCTGTAACGGTTATGGTGGCCATACCGGTTGAGATGCCAGTCACCACACCGGTAGTGTTTACCGTGGCTACGGCAGTGTTACTGCTGGACCAGGAAAGGGTACTGCCCGGTGCGGAGCCACTTAACGGAACTACGGAACCAACACAGATGCTCGGATTGGAAACCGTTCCGGAAATAACCGGAGCAGCCAGAACCGTTACAGAAGTACTGGCAGTAGCGGGGCATCCGTTGCCCGGCGACACAACTACAGTGTATTTGATTAAAGCACTTCCTGCGCTGATGCCGGCTACCACTCCAGCATTTGTTACCGTTGCCACACTGGTGTTGGCACTGCTCCAACTACCACCGGAGAGGGCATGGCTGAGCGCTAATGTTGTTCCGGGACAAACCGGCACGGCGTTTCCGGAAATAGAGGCTATAACAGGCGATTGCAGAACGGTAATTACCTGCCGAAGGGTGGTGGTTCCGGAAACGTAAGTGATGGTGTCGGTACCCGCAGAAATACCGGTTACCAAACCGGTTTGACTAATTGTTATCACCGCAGGGTTGGTAGCCGAAAAGAGTCCTCCTGCCGGATAGCCGTTAAAAATTGCCTGTGCACCGCTGCAAATGGTTGCCGGTCCTACCAGGCCACTGGCGGGCGCTTCGTAAGCACCCATATCTACTGTAGACTGCTGTATACGTACCGTACCATCCAGATCTGTTGTAAGGCTGGCCGGTACCGCGCTGTTGCTACCGGCATTAATGGCCGGACTTACAGCACTGAGTCGGTAGTCTCCGTTGGCGGAATCTACAAAGAGAGGGCTTGTGTTCGACAAATTACCGGTTCCTGCCATCAGGGCCCTCCAAGATAAAGAATACATTACAGCACCGCCGCCTACGATGCCGGCAGTGGTATCCTTCGATAATTCGAGGGGCCAGTTTCGACTTTGCCAGAAAATGCAGTTGGTAAGCGTGGGCAAAGGGGTTGTTCTGGAATAAAGAACAGCGCCTTTTAGCAAGACGGGACCTGTAGAATATGGAAAGTATTCTGCTTCCGATGTATTTTTTGCAAATGTGCAATTGGCGATTGTGAGTACGGTACTGTCATTATAAATGGCCCCGCCATAGCCATACCCACTGGGCATTCCAAAAGCAGACATTCGCCGCGCTGTATTTTCAGAAAACAGGCAGTTGTATATCCGGGCTTCTCCACTGGAAACAGCCAGACTTCCGCCATAGGAGTGGCCTGAAGGAACATAATTCGGCGATCCCGAAGTAGGATTGGTTGCTCCTTTTCCCCCTTTACAGCTGTTGTGTGCCAAAACCGTGTTGCGTAATTCAAAGACGGAACTATCAGCGCGGATACCGCCGCCGCTGCCGGTATATCCTGCTGTAAGGGAATAAAAAGACCCTGCGTTCCCCTCAGATGCGTTGTTAGTGATGCGACAATTGTTGAAAAGCAGTTTAGAAGAACCACAACACGTTATGTAAATCCCTCCTCCAAAACGGCAGGTTAGTGGTTTCCCATTAACGTACTGAATGGTATTGCCTCCATCTGCATAGCCATTTTGGATAGTAAGCCCATCAAGCAGCACCGTATCAGCCGTAACAGAAAGCCCGGCTATAATGAGTACATGCCGACTGTTATCGGTTATATTTCCAACCGCTCCAATATTCCCATCCAGCGAAACCTGATGCAAAGCAGGATTTCGCGCCCCCCCGCCGGCCGGATAGCCGCCATAGAGCCGGATGCCTCCACGAGTGATGCAAAAAGCCGAATCGCGCATGGTGCTGGCCTGGATGCCGGTGGGGTAATAGGTGCCGGCAGCAATAAAAATGCTGTCAGATGTAGCCCCTCCGTTGGATGCCGCCAGTGCTGCGGACAGTGTTAGATAAGCATTAGTCCAGGAGCTGCCGTTTCCGGAACCTGTGGCAGTAGCATCTACATAAATGACGTTTGCCCGGGTAGCGTAGGGTAGCAGTGTGATGAAAGACAAAAGAAAGGAAAAGAAACGCTTCATAGATAAATGATTTTTCAGGGTGCAAATTGGGAAAACCCTGCTGCCCGGTCAATCCTACAGATTGGGTGAATCTTGCCGGAAGGCTTCAACCGGCCTGGCTACACCCCTATTTTTGGCCTGCAATCTCTCCCCTGCGCCCCCTGCTTCTCACTTCTGCCCATGAAACGCGTTACCGAGATCCTGCTTCTCGTTTTGTTTTTACTCTGCTCGTCTGCCTTTGCTCAAAGCAAGCAGGGGGCAGCGCGCCTCGACTCGCTCCTGGCAGCGGTGCCAAGCCTGAAGGAAGACACAGCCGGGGCCAAGCTGATGGGAAAAATCGGTGCGATGTACCCCGACAGGAACCCCGACTCCGGCCTCTTTTGGGCCCAGAAAGAGTTAGCGCTAAGCAAGCGTCTCGACTTTGTGACTGGCATGCTCGATGCCTATACCATAATGGGCAATAACTACACCACCCAAGGCGCTTTGCCAAAAGCCTTATCTGCTTTTTTGGAAGGCCTTCGGCTGGCAGAGGACAGGGGAAGCATCCGAAGCCAAAGCGTATTGCTTTCCAACATCGGGGGCTGTTATATGCAGATGGCAGAATATAAAAAGGCACAGCCCTGTTTGCTGCGGGCCTTGCAGCTTATGGAGCAATCGGGCGATCTGTATGATGTTGAATACCTGCTCCAGTCCCTGGGCGGTACCCATGCCGCCTTAAAGGACTATACAAAGTCGATTCTGTATTACAGCCGTGCCCTGCGCATTGTAGAAGCCAGCGGCTCCTCCGAAGGCATCAGCAACGTAGCCGGCAATCTGGGTTTGCTTTACGATGAGCTGGGTCAGTACAATCAGGCGCTTGTCTACAAATACCGCGCTTTGGACCATGCCGAAAGAATCGGAGACAAACAACTCACCGGCACAAACCACGGCAGCATCGGCGAAACCTACCTGGCACTTGCTACGAACAGTGTGCGGCCTATCACCACCGACAGTCGCGTGTTACAGGGGCAGACAGCCAACTTAGACCGTGCAGTATATCACCTGAACCGCGGTATACAGGTGAGCCGGGAAGCTGGCTATCCGGAGAATTTGCCCGCGTTCTATACTGATCTATCAGACGCTTACACCGCTCAGGGCAATTACCCGAAAGCCCTGGAGGCCTATCGCAGTTCGGTTTCTATTGCCGACTCGCTGAAAGAGATGGAAGGCAAAAGGGAGATCCACTCCTTGGAGACCCAGCGCGCGCTGGAGCTTAAAGACAAGGACATTCGCATTGCAGAACTGGAAGTGGTGCAGAAGCGCAACGAGCGTACACTTCTTATCGCAGGCATCGGACTGCTCCTTGTTATACTCAGCATCCTTATTTACAATTTCCGTCGGCATGAGCGCAGCCGCCGCCGTATCAGAGCGTTACAGGACTATAAGATATCGCAGCTCGACGAAGCCGTAAAGCGGCGCACCGAGCAACTCGATTCTATGCGTCAGACCATTGCCACCGACTTTCACGATCAGACCGGAAATATGCTGGCCGCCATTGCCCGTCAGGCTGCTACCCTGGAGATCAAGCTGTTGCATCAGCCAGAGTTTCTGCCCGCCATACGCAGCATTATGGAGAACTCCAACGAGCTGTACGCATCCTCCAAAGACTTTCTCTGGAACCTGAATCACGATTCTGATGACCCGCTGGTTCTGCTTCAATACCTGAGCGGATACGGGCAGCGGTTCTACAACCAGTTCGATATGTCTTTCTCTGCCATCGTGAGCGGAGAACCACAGCTACACCTGCAACTGCATCCGCTCGCCGGACTAAGCCTCATTTACATCTTTAAAGAAGCCATGAGCAATGTGGTGAAGCACTCGGGCGCAGACGAAGTGGCGCTGGAAATGCATTGGGAAACAGCACATGTTGTGTACTCGCTGCACGACAACGGGATGTGGAAGGAAGCCGATCCTTCTGTGGAACACTACGGCCTCCGCAATATGGAAAGGCGCTGCCGGCAGTCGGGTTTTAGCTATGTCCTTCATCACGATCAATCGGGTACACGCATCCGTATAGGCTTGGCTCTTAATGCCTACCGCATTCAATCCTTAACCTCATGAGTTCAGAACAGAAGAAAATCATTATTATCGAAGACAACCGCAGCATTCGCGAGGGGCTGGTTGCTGTTATCCAGGCCGCCGGGAAGTATGAAGTGGTCGCCCATTACGATACCTGCGAGGAGGCCATCCGCAACCTGGACCGCGACCGGCCGGACGTGGTGCTGATGGATATAGAGCTGCCCGGCATGAGCGGCATAGAAGGCACTTCGCGTATCAAAAAACAGTGTCCGGACTGCGTGGTGCTGATTATAACCGTTTTTGAAGACAGTGATAAGGTGTTTCAATCGTTATGTGCCGGAGCAGGAGGGTACATTGTAAAGAACGCCAATGTCGGTGCCGTTGTAAAAAGTATTGACGAGGCGCTGGCAGGTGGGGCACCGATGAGTCTGCATATTGCCAGTATGGTGGTAAAATCGTTCAAGCTATCGGTCGATTCCCCGCTCAGCGAACGCGAGACGCAGGTACTGCAGGGCATTGCGCAAGGCAAAACCTACACCAAGATTGCCGCCGAATTGTTTATCAATAAGGAGACGGTGCGCAGTCATATTCGCAATATTTACCAGAAACTGGCCGTACACAACAAAGCGGAAGCCCTGCGGATTGCGGGTACTAATCGTTGGATTGGCAGTGCACTATAAGAATATACTTATTTGTACCAGCAGCAACTGGAAAATACGGCCGTATAGGAAATGGTAGTCGGGAACTTTTTCTTGAACGTCCAGGTGGGTTTGGGTGGTGTGGACCAGATCAGTTGATGCATACCGGTACGAGTTCGGAACCCTTCATTTTACTACTGCGAAGCTAGTGATAGGTAGGCAAATCGGTCGTTCGCATTCAAAAAGAAACCAGTTGGGTCGTTCCGCACTCATTTACACCCTTAACCCTAAGGAAATTTTTCAGAGCGCTCTTCGGTATCTGGTGGACAGAAGAAGTAAAAGAGCTTTACGACTATATCATCCAAACGCAGCAAACTGCCACCCTGCTAGCAATTGCAGAAATGGACAAGCAATTCCTGAACTACAGCCGGGATTATTTTGTAAAGGATTTGCAGCAGTTTGTTACGTACATGCAACAGTCGTATCAAGCGAAGATGTGGAAGCAGGTTCTACCATACGGCCGGACCACTCCTATGTCAGTATGCTTGCAACGTCGGTCGACAGACTTTCAGTACAGAGCTAGAGCTCAGTCCGTGTCGGGCTTGAGATTGAAAAGAGGTCCTGCCTGGAGTCATACTAAACCCTGCAAGTGGCTATCGACTCTGGAGTTGCGATCCTTTCGGATATACATAGATCGCAACATTGCTGCCGACTCGCTCTACCCGCAATGCCGGATTCTCCTCGCTGATGGACATATCGTAACTAAGAATGCCAACAATTTCGGAAGGACCGCTGACTTTTGCGTTTTTCCCTACAAGGGGTGGCAGCAGTTTCAGCAACTCCTGTACCTGGCCGGCCGCCGCTTCATTTCCTCCCCTGCGAAGCAGTGGCAAGTTCATTTTGTAGGTATAGCGACCCTCCTCCACCGTTACGCTGGCGCGTGCTGCGAGCAAGCCCCTTTCAATGATCACACGACCATCAAATTCAATCCCGCCGAAGATTTCATCCGAGGATTTGCTGCTCTCCACGCGTACAGATTTAAAATGGTCCGGTGCAGCTGCAATCAGGAGCTTCACGGCGGCTGTAATCCCGGCAGCGTCTGACCCAAAACGACTCTGGGATGTTCCATCGCCCGTCTTGGCAGGCACTGGATCAGCCGGCGCGCTAAAGTCGCGGTCCAGAGAGTAGCCGGAGGCGTTGAATGAAGTATCCGCTGTCTTGCGGGGACGCTGTGCGTCGCATACGGAAGGCAGCAGCAATACAGTTGCGGTGAGGAGAATTTGGATCATGGATGTTCAGTAGTGTAGCACCGGAAGTGCTATCAAAGTAAAACAAACACCAGATGGCAGCACATACCGTTCGCCCGGTATTTAAATGAGCCATCCGGATCAGACGTTTAAGGATAAACCGCGCCGAGAACTCCAGCCCGTTCAGAGCAGCAGGATCTTTTTGCAATGCAGGCCGGATATCGAGTGGGTAGCCCCTGTTCATGGACATCTACGCTCCCAGATCCGGAAAGACAGTCCTGTTGCACATCGTCACGATCAGCTTAATACGCTTCGTCCTCGTATTCCCAGAACGACACCCTACCGTTGCCCTGGCACCGTGAGCAGGTCGTCGAGCTGGTGCCTGCGGGGCTTCCATAGGTCTTCGTCTCATACTGCTTTACAGTGCTGGGGTACGTGCTTCCACTATTGCCCAGTCCGCTGCCCGCTTCCCCTGATATAGGCTACAGCGTATCTGATGCCGGTCCTGTAGGGAGGATGCATGCGGGGAGGAGAGAACCATTAAGACCCGGAATGAACCTGTTGCGCACCTTTGCAACATGATCCGGTACCTCGTGGCAATGTTGTTTTTTTTCGGTCTATCAACACCTTTGGCTTGCGCACAGCAGGAGGAGTGCTGCCGGCTTCCGGAAACGATCAGGACGCTTCGTGACCTTGCCAGTGACTACCGGCGGTTGCGCCGTGAGGTTGGATCGGGGTGCTGCAACCGTTATAACAGCGGCCTGATGCAGGCGATGATATTGCTTCGCGACAGTTTGCCGCCCGGCACCGCAGTAAAAAAAGTGACTGCGCTAATGGGCAAACCGGATCTGCGACATTCAGCGCGTTATGGTGTGATTGAACTGCCACCGGGCACCAGACTTCTGATTTATCAGTGGCGTGGCTCGCACGACTTTCTGTATTTTATTGCAAGGAAAGGATGCGTCGTTAAAAGCGAGTGGTATCATGCCTGGGAGTAGCTCCGTTGGATCGGTCTTAGCGCCAAATCGATCCGGCGGAATTGCATGTCTTGATTCCGTTGCGAGAACCAGTACTCATAGGGATTTTCCGGCGCCCAGCAGCAGATTCAGAAGCGGTGGGGTTCAAACGAACTGGGTTGCGATCAAAAAACGATGCATTTCAAACTGTACACGTGAACGTCGTTTCTAACTACCGGCCAAGGCGGAGAGTAGGTACATGCAGTCACAGACTAAAAACAAAAAAGCCTCGTCTTTTGAACGAGGCTTTTGGAGGTGGAAAGAAGCGGTGAATTGTCGAAATTTTTCGAGCAGGATTTGCAACTTTTTAGCAGCGTCTCCATCTGACGATCTATTACAGGGCAAGCTCTAAGAATGCCAACTCTGTCCTCATATTAATACAAGCTTTCCGCATTTGCCGGATGCAGCAATAATGTCGTTGCAAGGACCTTTGCTCACACGATTTTATTGTGGATCAGCACTAATTGAATGCTGGAGGTATTTGGGTCAGACATACATTCAAACAATATGATTTCTGTTGGATGAACAAGATAGTTTTCCGCGATTGTGACAAAGCAACTCAACCTTACGTCCCAACAGCTAAAATGGTCTCGCAAGCTTGAAGAATCACAAATCGTCGTCTTGATATAATATCTCTTTAAACGTGCACTTTATAACCATACGATGTTATTAGCTTCTTTTTTAGCTGTTTAAAGCCATGCCTGTGGTACAGCAACGACTTATTAAGTACCTTCTTGATAAATTTGTTAGTGCAAGCAAAAGCGCGGTATTAGAATACATGGCTATAAAATTAAGTGTCTAAGCAAGCTTTAAGCTCCGTCTCATATCTTGCAAATGATTCACTACCACGCAACTTCAACAACCCAAGTTTAGCTATATCATATTCAAACAAATCAGTGGCCATTGTCGGTTCCGAAAATGAATCATTGATTCTAACAGTCGAAATATCATTATATAATATCCTTCGTAGTTGTTCCATCGACTGAGTATTGATCTCGAGTGTCTTCTGCAACAATTTGACACTCACTAACTTGCTCACCAAATTTGAATAGCTAAAAAATGGAACTGAGGGAGTAGGATAAGTTCCAACACCAATTGAGATAACTCGCAATTGATCGTGAGAAAGTTTAAAAGCGCGGGTAGCCTCAGCTATTGCATACAATGATGGATTATTTGCGCAGTATCCTCCATCAATAAGAAGAATTTCGTCCCCTTTTAACGTTTTGACAAGTTTTTTCTCAAAAAATGGATAAGCTGAACACGATGCTTGGACAGCATCACTAATGCTTACCCCAAAACCTGGCACGAAGGAAGCAATTCTACCATGAGCCTGTTCAACAGAATACTTAAAGATCATCGGTTTCTCCAAAAGCCAGTTGGTCGAAACAATGCCGACTGGAATCTCGAGATCCTCAAAGCCCTTATCTTTGTAGATTTCATCTGCCAATGATGCCAATGCTTCTGATTTGCCTTTTTTCGTTTTTCTCTGCATGATTGTTGGCACATGCTCTCTGTATAGATTTGTGATGTCATCAATACTATAGCCTAAAGCAATGAGAGATCCAATGATAGACCCAGTGCTGGTTCCAAAGACAAGGTCGAATTCTTTAGATAGCCTTTTCCCAACTAACAGTTCGATCTCTTTTAGTACACCTAGAGTATAGAAACCTTTTGCGCCGCCCCCATCTAAAGATAATATCTTAAACGGCTTCTTCTGCTCTTGCATATCGGATGGACTTTATAGTAAATAGTATGTATCATCCATTTCTGGATCTACAGTAAAGTCATCATAAACAACTCGCAAATCGGTCGGATTGCTCTCATCTATTTCTGACCTAAGCTTATTGATTATTACACAGTCATCTTCTAATAAATAAAATTGCCGGCTCCGAAACCAACTCATAACTTGATTGAATGTAGTTCTGTTAAATTCATCTTTCAAGCCATTAAGCGCACTTATCATGTCGTCGATTTCAGTCCTTTTTATTTGTGGCCTGAGTGTTGGAATAGTATCTACAGCACCATCTTCTGAAACAACGATAATAAGAGTTGGCTTAGATCGACCACGATAGTCATGGTAGGTTATTGCTGAATTGTATCTAGAGCCACGTGCTGAATCACCATGATCTGAAACGACTCCATCAAGTATTACTCCATGTGCAAATACAACTCCTTTTGGATTGATTAGTACACCTCCATCTATCGTTGATAAGTTGAGGAGCATGTGTGCATCAATCTTCTGAGGGGCAACTTCAATGCATTGCTTAGATAATCGTTTAGCCTCAAGCTCAGCATCTTCAGTCACAATAAGCATCGCACCGTTCTTTTGTCGGGTAGCCGCACTAGCTAAATGGTAAAGATTAGCAATAATATCTTCTTGTGCATTCTGGAATATTCTTTTACAGTCAGTAAAAAACTGGTGCTTTTCAATTGCTTCACTCGGAAGATATGGCATTCCATAACGCATCACTAATATGCATTTGTTTGCATGCCATACTTCCCAGCAGTGGATGCCAGTAAAGACTATTTTAAATATTGATTCTGATGTTGGGTCGTAATTACTTTTAATTTTACCTAAACCAGTAACTTCAAAAGTATTAGATATCATACCTATATCTCCATCGGTCAGTTGAAGTAATTTTCGGGTCTTGCGGTGATCACGCAATCTAAAAGAAACCTTCAACTCTAAGTCATAATGCACGCTAGCATGGTCGCTTGCGCAGATGAATAACTGACCTATGTTCTCCTTTCCTTCATATCTGTAGGTTGAAATACTATTGCAGGTGTCAAATAAGCCATGTAAACCTTCAAATTTTTGGCCTTTACATGATATTGTATACATGAAATGCCTAGCTGCGGCTCTTAAAATCTCTTCCGCCGTTCTTGTATCTTCAGATAGATTTCGACCAGGCTCCGGCAGCGACAGACCGAGCATACAATCCTTCAAATATGCATTGACTGTTGCGTCCAACAATGATGTCTCAATTGACAACAGTTCGTCGTGAAGTTTGACTTTCAAATGGTCGTGAGACTCATAAACTTCTCTGGCTAGTGTTAGAATAACATATACAATATGTTTATTAACAACTACACCGTCTGCAACAAAGTATCTGTTCTGATGACTGCCCTCAGATTTATTAAGAATGTTTTCTATTGCAAGACGATAACTTTCTCTACTAAGACGGATATCCATTTCTTGTTGAATGCCTGCTCCAGAATACATCATTTTACTTCTAAAATGTCTCCTTAATTCTTGCTCTGCACTTTGGTGTATTTGGAGAAAATCTTTTGCCCTAGCATCAATTGATTCGGGCTCAAAAAATAGCTCACTGTCTTGATTCAATATCTTGTTTACCCCAATGAAAAATATATTAGGGTTTAAACTACGGTCTAATGAATTAAATACACTTTCAGCTTTCACTTCGCATGAAATACGAAAGTGTACCTGAAACGGCCACATGAAGTATTTTAGTTGATCTGGATATCCGCTCATGATTATCTAATAAGTCTTCCCAGCAGCTTTTTTTGCCTGAATATCAGCTCAAAAGTTCCGGTGTTGATTCTTCGGTTATAGTATTCACCTGACAGCTTTTTCAAGTCAGGATAATAGGTCAGCTTAGCTGTACCATCGTGATTGCTCAATTGACTTATTAGACCTCCTGGTTGGTTTGAATAAATATAATACAGAATAAAAAAGCCGCTTGGCTCCTTTATTAGCTGTTCCAACGTTGTTTTTGAACTAGAAGATGTAATACCAGTTTGAACATCTCCGTAATAAGAGTAAATATGCAGGGATGAAGAATTCTGTTTGATTTCCATAACGCAATCACGTTCCACTGGATTACCTTGTGGATCTAAATAGCTCGATATTAGCTTACCCTCATACCTACCATTCAGATTAGGGATGTCTACCAAAAATTTAAAAATGCGCCATCGCCATCCCCAGTAGTTCACAAATGCCAATGCTCCAGTGATGAGCCCAATAGTTGAAAAAACGTCCACATAATCAACAATCTTTTTTAGTGGCTCAAAATTTCCCGCCCAAGTCTCGATCACGCTTGAAATAGGTTCAAGGACTACGGCCAAACTTAAGACCGTCAATATTAAAGATTGCGCTTTAAAATACTTCAGATTCATAATTAATTAGTGAATTTAAAGTATTGCCACATGTGCAGCATGTGAGCATTTACATCTGCTTTCGTCCATTTTCGTTCAGAATGGAATAAATAAAGGAGGTCAGAAACTTCACCCCACTTGTTGCAATCATCTCCATTCGTCGCATTATATAAATAAATGACAGCCTGCCTTAGCCTTTCTGTCCAAGTGGTATAATTGTTAAATACTCTGTCTGGGCAATTCCAAACCAAACATTCCAATAAGAACGAGCTAATATTTTTATTGACAATTTCACCGCTTGCAATCATTTGATAGCGGGCCTTGCGAAAAATACGGGTCAGCCTTTTGAATCTTTTGAATGTACTTCGATTTTTCGCTTTGCCATTTTCGATATGTTGCTTAGGAAAACTCTCAATCCACTCGCCGCTATCAGCTCTGAATTTTACACCGACTACATAGTTCCCATCTTCATTATACCTACGAAATCTCCATGTAGGAACCACATCCGTTTCTACTCGCGTACTGCTTTCACTGATGGTAATGCACTTATTGTTCCTTGTCACTGCTGAACGACCAAATCTTGTTACAAGCAATGCCTCAATATCGTTCTTGTATTCAATAAATCCATAACTTATTGGATTTACCAGCCCAAAATCTTCTTTAGTTTTACTTGGTGGAATTTGATAAAAGAAACCACCGTGATAACAGACGTTAATGTCGATGTCACTATTATTCTTAACATTGGTATCATTTGCATATGAACCTTGACCGAATGCTTCTACATCCGATGTACTAAACTTGTTGACATAGATTGCATCTTTCACAGCTCGCTCCGCATTAGCAAGTTTACTTTCTTCGGTTGAACTTGCTGGGAGGGTCCAGTTCGCAAGGGTTTCTTCTGAAAATCTAGCCATTACTGAGAATTGCTTTATGGAATGCAATGTATGAATAAACTACAGCTCTATACTAAAACACACTTTAGAGTGAGGTTGAAACTTTAAAGGTTGTGCTCACTCGTGCTTTTATATTATTATATCTATTAATTTAATAATACTCTTACTGAAGGAGTTAATGTCTCTCACCTAATGGCTTAAATGCAACTGCTTGTAGAGGTGGAGCGAATGAATACGATTTATTGATAGCAGAACTTCTCGCTTTTCTCGTGTCTGAATGAGCAAATCGTCGACCGGTTGGTCTGTTTCAAAAGCCACTCGCACTATCTTCCCAGGCATTTCGTTGCCAATCCGGGAAAATGGCCGTTCCGAAAGCAGTAAAGCAGCTACATATGCTCCCATTTCAGACTGAAAGGCAATACCGCCCGCAGTAGCTCTTCCGCTTATAAATCACTTAAATTTTATTGTTACTGGTAGATTCGTTTTATAGTCACATGAAATTACATTACATAAATTCAGGAATAAAGATATATAGTTCATTCGATTTCCTATAAATTTAGAACCATCGTTGGCTCTGGATACAACAACTCAATATTATTCTCATTCATTAGTGGGTGATTGTCCATCTGGCTCGGTTTGCTCATCTTTTTTGGTGTCGTCTGCGTTTGTGCTCACAGATGGCTGGCCGGATGGCTCCTGTCCTAAATAATCTGGCTCAACTCTGAAATGTGCCAAAAAATCTAACGTATTTTGGAGTTTTCGTTTTACTGCCACAGGCATCGGTTTACCTTTTAGATGCGAGGCAAAGATGCGCTCTATGTCTTTTGCCATATTCCTAAAGAATACGTTATTTAGATGTGATCGGATAATTCTAAGGCAATGTCTGTATTCACGAGTTCCGTCTTTGAAAGGTACCGGATAGAATGCAATGAATTTCTGGCTGATTGCCTCATAGATGAGTTGTTCAGTAACTATCCTATCTCCCTGGTCATCCACTGCTCCAAAGATAGATTCACTGATCACGCAGCCAGCCCAGTCTTGGGCTTCAGCCTCAATGTAAAGCGTGACCAATCCTTTTCCATACAATGAAGCGTTTCTAAATACCGCGCCGTCTTTCCCTTGGATTTCAAAAGGGTGGAATTCTACATCTCCAAAACCAATTGCACCTCTGACAGCAAAAGTTAGTTGCATGGTTCTCGTATAAAACCGAGAGCAAACCTTCAGCAACTCTTGAAACCCTTCTGCACTTACGTTTTCAGTCCAGAAAAGTATCGTGTCGGAGAAATGCAGACATTGAACTTTACTGAGACTTACATCTGGTGCGACACCGGCACCATATGATATCAGTTCTCCACCACTGACGGCATCTTGCGATTCTCTGAAAATATGCTTGTTGTAGTAGTCAACAAATTCCTTGTTATTATTCAGAATAAACTCCTTGTACCCGAGTATATCAAACGTAGCGATGAAGCAGTTCATTTTGAAAAGGAGATGCGATTTGGAAATAGCCAACTAGTGAAAACAGCTCACAAAGAGCTGAACTAGTTGGGGGCGATTTGTTCGAAGTTATCGCCTGTAATAAGGTAAAGTCCAACTTCTTGCAACATGTGGTAGTTTGATTTTATTCTCGGTTCATTCCAAATCGATCCACGCAAAACTCAATAATCTCATCCCGGCGCTTGTCCACTTGTTCCTTCCCATACCCCCCCTGCTGAATCACACCACCTAAATTACGCGTCTCCTCAAATCCTGACTTCATGTAGCCAGATACCTTATTGATGGGCGCTTGGTTGCCCAATCCATCATTCAGACCGGATTCTATCAGCGTTAGATTACCTATTCTATTTTTCTCATAATCGTAGTCTTCTGCGAAGCCGTAGGAGGATGGCTCAAAATTGGGCTCCTGACTGAACAGGTGTTCCACTTGATAGCTTTTGTAGCTGTCAATGTCAATACACTGATCACAATATTCACTTAAGATATACTTTACGGAGCCATTTCGATAAATGTCTGCGGCAAGGTAATTTCTGAAATTATATTCATTCATAAACTTCTCGTTGAAGTTAATAAGCCGATCTCTGATATCTTCAATGCTCAATTCGTACTCTGCCACATCGGAGCTTAACCAATAGATATCCGCAATTGGATTTGTACCGCGTAGTTTGTACACACGCACTTCAATTGCCTCTAGGATACTCAATAAATCATTCAATTTATTTTGCATGTACAAACGAACAATTAGTGGGTACAGCGTCGCGGAAAATTCTAGGAAACGGAATGGTTTTTGAAGAATCGTATTCGTCTCAACTTCTTTAATAAGGCTAGAATAGCTAACAGCGAACGACTCAAAATCGCTGATGTAGTCGGAAATAAATTGTCTCAGCTCTTCTGGCTTATCGCGCAACTGCTCACAGCTATATTTGAGGTTGTCGAAAATAGTTTCCGCACTATTACGGTTGTTCCATGTTTCCAGGAAGTGCTGTCTCGCAGAAAAGTAATGCTGAGTAAAGATGGTGTTCTCCTCCAAGCGACCTAGAATACCTAACTCATCGCGTGTTACGAGCAAGTCGTCGTAGGCATCGAAGATATGTTCAAAGCTGTTGTTGATGCTGTCGTTTAAACCATCGTCTAAATGTAAAGTAGAGTAAAGCATAAGGATGCTTTTCGTCTTATCCAATATGCGCAGGGGCAATCCCCGGTCGTTGATGATGGAGAACATCTTGACTGCCTGCGCCTGGCTTGCCACATTGAACACTAGCACCTCTAACCGCTCCCGAATGAAGATGATACGCTCAGCCACCTGTTGCTGCGAGAGCGGATGCACAAATGCCCTATACTCGCGCTTTGCAGCGTACATGAACCGCTGGCTGCGCTTGCGAACCGCTGAAATATTGATGTCGTCAAAGCCGAATAGTACTTGCTTCAGGAAATCTCCGTCTGCTCCCAATGGCTGTAGCTTTAGATTATCTGCCGTGCCGATAAAAGCCACCTTTTGACTTTTCTGAGTAGTGCTGTCTTCAATCTTATCAATAAGCACGCTCAACAAGACGAATATTGTGGTGATGCGTTGCTGTCCGTCAATGACTTCATACAACGTATCTGTTGAAAGGCCGACCACTTTGTTTTCCTTAAACGACAAGGTGCCAACGAAGTGGTTCATATCGTCCGCAAGGCTTTCTTCAATATCCTGCCAAAGCGCCTTACGCTCGTTCTCTGTCCAACTGTATTTCCGTTGGTAAGATGGGATTACGAACCTGTTACCATTAAATATAGAGCCAATTTTTTCGGTTTGGCTTTTTGTAATAGACATACTGAGATGTTCTCTTGAAAATTTAGAAATCACGCAGTGATTGAGTAGTCTCTGCCTGATTGTTTTTACTGAATGGGGCTTTAATGACCTGAAATATCAGGACGGACACTTGCGCAACAATGACAGGTTCAGTTACACAAGTAGCGTTTCGTTAGGAATCACTCTAGCATTATTGATTGATCTTACCGCCGTAGCTGTATACTTTTTTTTGCGTCACATTGTAGATGATTTCTGTCCCTTGTTGATCATTCAGTCGGAAGTGCAAATCACCATTAGGCGCAGCTTCAAATTTTTTATCAGAGATGGTACCATCCGCTAAGCCTTGTTCGACTAGCGTCTGAATTTGCTTATCAATCTTAAGCTTGTGCTCTAGAATCGCCTTCTCAAAGTCAGCTTTTTGCTGAGTTGTCATAATAGACTGGTTTAGAAAGGTAAAGAAATTGGAGTGAGGTCGTCAAAATTATTGCCAAAATTGCGACTAGATGAATTATTGGGTCTCCCCACCTTTTCGTCTATTGCATACATAAAGAGAGGCAATCCCTTTATTACCTCCTCACAAAATCACGCTCACCCTTCTAAATATGGCTTCATCACCTTTTGGGCATAGTCCTAGACCTTGTGTTCATTGGCGGCAGAATAGTTTTTATCATTCACTTTATCCTCACCCTTCGGCCCGTAGTATTTTCCGGTCACGCCCTTCAGTTCAGGCCATACTGCTGCTTTGCTGCTGCCAGCACCCTTTGTTACCGAAATCATCATGGGTTTCCACAGGAAGTAGATGATGCAGATGATGCGCCACTTCAACGAGTTCGTTGCTTCCCGACCAAGGCTAGTTTGCGTAGAAGCCGGATGCACCATATTGAAAGCAATATTGCGCACTCCAGATTTCTTTAGCTCGGCATCCAGATGCCGCATCATCCAGATCACATACAGCTTAGAGAAGGAATAGGATTTGGTCATAGTGTAGTCCTGCTTCAACTCAATGTCGTCGAAGTTAGGTTTACCGCCCATTGCGTGTGATGCAGACGACACCGTAACCACCCGCGCTGAATCGCTCTTCTTCAGTAGATCTAACAGCAGGGTCGTCAGCAGTAGTGGTGCGAAGACATTTATTGTCATCTTTTTCATGCCCTTCGGTGGTTGTCTCCCGCTTTTCGGTGAACTGCGCACCGGCGTTGTTGATAAGTACGTCCAGCTTGTCGTACTTCTTTTTGATGACGTCAGCAAAGCGTTTTACTTCTGCCAAGGAAAGGAAGTCGGCCAGGAACATGTCAACATTCTGGTTGCCCGTTTCCCGCTTGATTTCTTCATACACCACTTGCGTTTTCTGCTTGTTGCGGTCATGTATGATAACGGTGTGGTCCTGCTTCGCCAAGGTCATGGCGGTCTCTTTTCCAATGCCATCCGAAGCACCGGTTACAATAATGATCTTCTTACTCATTGAATGAACTTTTGTTTAGTTGTTGTAAAGTCCGTTTTCAGGGAAGCCCTGTCCTGATTATCACAGGAGGGGCTTCCACTTATTTACAGTTTATTTCTGTGTTGCGAAATGATAGGTTGCTTGTATATAGTGCACGTCGTTGTACTGATCGAAGATGCCCTTCTTCGTGTCCAACTCAGCAATTTTGGCCATGTCGTCCTCGCTCAGCTCAAAGTCAAAGACGTTGAAGTTTTCTTCAATCTGCTCCTTACGCGTAGATTTAGGAATAACCACTAAACCGCGTTGAATGTGCCAGCGCAGAACTACCTGTGAAACGGACTTTACGTACTGATCACATAGACTTCAGCACATCGTTGTTGAAGATATCGAAGTTGCCTTGTGCCAGTGGCCCCAGGATTCCACTTGAATATTGTGCTCTTTTGCGAAGGCTAGACTTTCCTCACGCGTGTGGTAATGTCGCTCTCTACACTGAAGCGCGTTCTAAACTGACGGGTGTAGAATCGCTATGCATACAAGAGCAGCAGATCAATCTGTGAGACAAGGATGTTCTGGCTGTGCTCGTCTATTGAATGGCTGGATTCCTTCTGCATGTTCTCAAAGACCGCATTAATCATCTGCCGCTCGGCCTCCGACATGCGCAGGGCCTCATGCGTATCATAAGAGAAGAACTTTTACTTGCTGATTCTATCACCGACCGGGTATTTGCAAAGCAGGTCAGTATGAAAGAGTAGCATCCATCCGGAAATTTCGGCAAGGTCAACCGTATCGTCCCAAGAAACAATTTGTCCCGGCGCAAAAAAGCCCATGAAGCCCTTACTAAAACGTATTGTCGCCAGCCGTATTTCGCTGATACCCTTACACCTTGCTTCATCACTATAGAGTAAAGATCGACCTTTATGGTTTGTTCTTGGGCAATGGTGTAGTTCACACCTTATAGCCGGATGAGCGTTACCAGCGGGTGTGTAGGTTCAGGAAAACCGAAGTGATCTGCAAATTCCTCGATGGTGTTGAGCTTAATAACTTCCTGTGACATTACCTATTCTGTGAGATATTGATTGTTTTGCAAAGCTATTTCCGTTGCTTGCCTTGCTGTTTACACAAAACGTCGCTTGTTTTATACGGAACGGATAAGCAACCCGAGAATAATGGCTTAGTTAGATTGTCTGTAATAATAAGGACATTGCACATTCAACCTACTGCTCTATTGCACTTCTTTGGTGCAACGTCTTTCTTTGTAGCATCCCATGAAACTTCACCTTTATCCTCCGAAGAAAACGCTGAACAAAGCTTACTTGAAAGAGAAGGTCGGGCGGGCTGAAATTGAGCTTTTTAAGAAGAATTTCAGCCTCATACTTTCTCGCATTGATGAAGCAGAGAGTGAGGAACATGGTAAGAATATCGTCGCTGATTTCTTGAAGGATACGTGGTATAAGGAGCAGTATGAGATCAATACCAAAGACCGGAAAGATTTGGTTATTCACACTGGTAAAACGGCAAAAGAGGGAGTAGGCGTTATTCTGGAAGTAAAAAAGCCGAGTAATAGAGGGGAGATGATTTCGGCAACAAAACCCAACGCTAAGGCTCTGCAAGAGCTGATCCTGTATTACCTGCGGGAGCGCATCGATGGTGGCAATAAGTTTATCCGGCACCTTATCGTCACCAACGTCTACGAGTGGTACATCATCGACGAGCGCTGGGCGGAACAGTATCTCTATGGCAATCTAAAACTTCGAAAAGAGTACGAAGAATTTAAGGATTCTGGCAAAACCACAAGCTTCTTCTACGATAACATTGCAAGGCCTTTTCTGGATGGTTTAGACATAGAAATGCCTTGCACGTACTTCGACATTCGGGAGTATAAAAAGGTGATTGAGAACAAGGACAGGATTGATGATAGTAGGCTCATTGCGCTATTTAAAATCCTATCACCACCTCACCTACTCAAGGAAAAATTCGCGAACGATTCTAACTCTCTCGACAAAGGATTTTACGAGGAGCTGCTACACCTTATCGGGCTGGAAGAGGTAAAGGATGGCGGCAAAAAACTGATCCAACGAAAGAAAAAAGGCGATGAAGCATCCCTCCTGGAAAACACTATTTCCAAGCTGGAAGAACGCGACAGCATCCATCGGCTTTCTAATCCGTCGGCGTATGGCACTAGTGCAGGAGAGCGAATCCAGAACGTGGCTTTAGAGCTATGTATCACTTGGGTGAACCGGGTGTTGTTCATGAAGTTATTGGAAGCCCAGCTTGCTAAATACCATAGAGGCAACAAGGACTATCTGTTTTTAAACAGCAACCGCATTCAGGACTACGACGAGCTAAGCAACCTATTCTTTGGCGTGCTAGCTGAAAAACCGATAGCCAGAAAAGTACGGTTAGCTACTAAGTTCTCTACGGTTCCTTACCTTAACTCCTCATTGTTTGAACGTACTCCTTTAGAGGCGTGGGTGCTGGAAATTGCGTTGCTTGATAATGGCCTTCTGCTTCCCATCGCTACGCGTACGGTACTAAAGGATGATAAAGGCAAAAGACTGGTTGGTGTCCTACCTGCACTGGATTACCTGTTCCGTTTTCTTGACGCTTATGATTTTACTTCTGAGGGCTCAGAGGAAATTCAGGAGGAGAATAAGAACCTGATTAATGCTTCGGTACTAGGCCTCATTTTCGAGAAGCTTAACGGGTATAAAGACGGGTCTTTCTTTACGCCGGGTTCTATCACGATGTACATGTGCCGGGAATCGTTGCGCCGCGCCGTTGTGGAGAAATTCAACCAAGCTGTCCATAAAGGCAGGTTCAACAAGTCAAAGCCTTACAAGTCTTTGGATGATGTGTACAATGCAATCGATAGGAATTTAGATCGCCAAACGGCAAACACAATCATCAACTCCATTACAATTTGTGATCCGGCGGTAGGGTCGGGGCACTTCTTGGTATCTGCGCTGAATGAAATCATTGCTATCAAAAGCGAGTTGCGCATTCTTACGGACAGCGAAGGCCGGTTACTGCGGGATGTAGAAATCTCGGTTGAGAATGACGAGCTTATTGTCATGGATGATGGTAAGCTGTTCCAATACAGCCTGAATAGCAAAGAGAGTCGCCGGATTCAGGAAACTCTTTTTCACGAAAAGCAACTCCTGATTGAAAACTGTCTTTTTGGAGTGGATATTAATCCCAACTCCGTAAAAATCTGCCGGTTGCGCCTTTGGATTGAGCTGCTAAAAAATGCATACTACACGGCGAAAAGTGGCTATAAAGAGCTAGAAACGCTGCCTAACATTGACATCAACATCAAGCAAGGGAATTCTTTGGTATCGCGTTTTTCACTAGATGCTGACCTGGCACCGGCGTTGAAAAGTTTGAAGTGGGGCATTTCTGATTATCAAGCTTCTGTAAACAATTATAAAGCAGCTAAAGGGAAAGAGGAAAAGCGTCAATTGGAAGCCCTGATTGAGAGTATAAAGAAAGATTTCCGGACTGAGATCGGCAAGAACGATCCGAAGCAGAAGCGGTTGATCAAGGTAAGCGCAGAACACTACTCGAAGTATCAAGCGGAGAAACTATTTGAGATAAAACTCACGACTGCCCAGAAGAGCGAGAAGAAAAAGCTAGAAGCAGAAATTCAAAGACTGGAGACAGAAATCGCTGAAATCAAGAATAACAGGATTTACGAGAACGCTTTTGAATGGCGCTTTGAGTTTCCGGAAATACTGGATGCGGAAGGCCACTTTGTGGGCTTTGATATGGTTATTGGCAACCCGCCATACGTCCAACTGCAAAAGCTGAGCGAAGCTGATAAAAGCGCGCTGGAACAACAGCAGTTTGAAACGTACACCCGCACTGGAGACCTCTATCAGCTTTTCTACGAGTTGGGTATTCGCTTGCTGAAAGAAGACAGCTATCTGTGCTATATCACGAGCAACAAGTGGATGCGCACTGACTACGGCTCCTGTACACGCGCCTTGCTTTCCACCAAGGTGAGAACAGAGTTCGTAGTGGATTTTGGGATGGCGCAGATGTTTGACTCCGCAACCACTTATACCAACATTCTACTTCTGAAAAAGGCACCAGCCGGAGAAAGAATCCAGATGTGCCGCATCAAAGGCGATTACGACCCGACTGTATTGTTAGAGGATTACGTGGCATTTGCATCAGCAGAGATTGAGAATCCAGGTGCTTCAAGTTGGATTGCGTATGACAAACAAGAGTACGCTCTCATCCGAAAGATCGAAGCTGCTGGCAAGCCACTGAAAGAATGGAATGTCCAGATACAATACGGCCTCAAAACAGGTTTCAATGAGGCATTTATCATTGACACAAACACTAGGAACAGACTAGTTGCTGAAGACCCGCATAGTGCAGAAATAATTCACCCCATCCTACGAGGAGAGGATGTGAAGGCTTATGTTCCGGAATGGGCAGGTTTATGGGTAATTGGCACTTTCCCTTCTTTGAATCTTTCACTTGGAGATTATCCGGCTGTTGAAAACTATCTACTCCAATTCCAGGAGCGATTGACGCCTAAGCCCGATGATTGGAAACCTAGTGTTAAACAATCAAAATGGCCAGGGAGAAAAAGCGGATCTTATGAGTGGTTTGAAACTCAGGACAGCATCTCCTACTACGCAGATTTCTTGAAGCCTAAGATCATCTACCCGAATATGACGAAGTATCTGCCATTCGTCCATGATAGACAACAGTTTTTAACCAACGACAAGGCCTTCATTATTACCGGCTCTCACTTGGAGTATCTAGTTTGCTTTTTCAACTCCTCTTTGTTCAAGTTTGCCTTCAAAGATTACTTTCCGGAATTGCTGGGAGATACACGCGAACTCCGCAAGGTTTTTTTCGACAATGTCCCCGTGAAAGATACCCAAAATGAAGAGTGGTACCAAAGCATCTTGAAGGCAATTCAGGAAGCTAAAGCGAAAAACATTTCCACTACTGAGCTGGAAATACGAATCGACGAAAAGCTTTTTGACCTCTACGAATTGACAGCGGAAGAACGTTCTCTTATTTGGTCTTCACCAGGGACCACAGCATCTTCTTTAGCTGCAATCAGTGCTAGATCATTTCCTGAAAGCGTGTAGATGGCAGCAAGCCTACTTTCTGCTTCAAACTCTAAGTAGTTGGTGTCCTTTCCCGCCACTTTTAGTTCCTGTATTTCTTGGACAATATTCTCGAAGAAAAGAAGGTCGCCTGCGCTCACCTCTTTGATCGTAACATTTTCGAAGAACACCTTACTTAATTCGCGTGTATCACCGAGAAGTTCTGGGAAGTAGTCTTTGAAAGCGAAGCGGAAAATCCTAGAGTTGAAGAAGGCAGTTAGATAACCCAATGCCTCACCCGTTATGATAAAGCATTTCTGGTTGGTTAAAAACTGTTGATTTCGCTCTACGTAGCCGTTTTACACCAAAATGCTGTGTGTTTTCGAAAGAAGACTGGTTAGGATAATCCTTTTGCACTTTTGGGAACCAACCACTCTCACAATGATCTACGCTTACTTAAGGGTATCCACAGACCGTCAAACGACCGAAAATCAGCGCTTTGAAATCTTGCGATTTGCTGCCAAGAGGAATTTGCAAATCGATAAGTGGGTAGAGGAGACGATTAGCTCTCAAAAAGAACTGGATGCACGTCGCTTCGGCACTTTACTCAGAAGGCTCAAACCGGAAGACATGCTTATTGTCTCGGAGATTTCCCGAATGGGTCGCAATCTAATGCAAATCATGAGCGTGTTGAATCGCTGCATGGAGCGCAACGTGAAAGTATTTGCGATTAAGGAGGGATACGAGTTAGGAGACAATATCAATTCCAAGGTTCTTGCTTTTGCCTTCGGACTTTCTGCCGAAATTGAGCGCACGCTTATCTCTCAGCGCATCAAGGAGGCACTTGCGCGTAGAAAAGCGGAAGGCAAAATACTAGGCAGGCCAAAAGGAAGCAGGAAAAAAGTCTTGAAACTTGCCGAACATGATAGCTACATCCGCAAAAAGTTGAAAGAAGGTGCTAAGCAGGTGGATATTGCCCGTGCGTTGAAGGTGCATCGCCATACTGTGAAGGACTGGATCGACAAAATGCAAGCACACGGTTGACGTTAATTCAATTAATACAATACTTGTAAAGGCAAGGCGCTCTTTTTAGGTTGGCTTCTGATTGATGAAGTACTTTCTAAGCAGAGTTATAATTACCAATTTCATTCTATGCAGCCATTTTAGATCCCAATTTGGATTTCTGCGGTAAAAAAGCTCTCTTAATCGGACTTTTATGTGTCCTTTTGCTTCACTAACAAGTCATTTGCGGCGTTCAATGCAGACCAAAACTGCTTTCCATACTTCTTTTAGTAATCTCCTGTCTCCTTTTTGAAACTTTCAAGCCAAACAGACTTACCGAATGCAGCATAGAAACACGCAAAACGGTCCTGAAATGTATTTCGATGCATCTAAAATCGCTCTTCAAGTAGATTGTATGTTGCTTTGATGCCTGTTTTATGCCGCATTTGCCGACCTGATGCCGGTTTATGTATGTCCAAAGTAGGTTTTGTACTGGTTTTATGCCGATTTTACGTAGCCTGTTTAGCGACTACGCCCTTTGTTTCCTTTGTTTTGCCTATAAATACAGTAATGGCAGGCAGATTGGTAGTAACTAACTCATTGATTTCTTCCAAAATCACCTATATCTACCTCACTTTGGCTGTTGTTGACTGCTTTTCTCTAGGCAGTCGATGTATTTGTCTTTCCACTTTTCTACCTCCCGCTTCAGCATCAGATTCTCCTGTGCAGACTGATCCAGCGTTGTGGTGTGGTGTGCTCCTCGCAGGCGGTCATACGTCTCCTCATCTGCCTCCCGGTTTAAGACTAAGTAAGGGTCGTACGGAGTAGGTACGTACTCCTCGATTCCTCGTGCGGTCATAGTCAATACCTTTTTACCATCCAGCATACTGCCTACCCCAGTTAATACCCAATATGTATTGAGTTGAGGGTGGTTAAAAGCTACACCAGCTAAGGTTTCAACTGAGAAGCCACGCTTGCCATTCCGGGCCATGGATAGCATGGAAGGGGAGATGCCCAAAGTGCTGCTAAGCTCCTTGTCGTTACGCAACCTGCGAGTGTCTTTAAGCCAGTCACAGAATTGGAGAAATCGACTTTCGATAGATTGGGACATATGATGTTGGGAATAGAGGCAAAATTAACTACCAGGAATTAGGTTGTGAATTATTGACAAAAATTAGTTATCTTGCAGTACAAAAATAAATCCGCCATGGCGAAACTTATTCCATTTCCGACTCACCTAACCCAGCAAAACGTTGCGTTCAGCGATGCGCTTGGTTCGGCTCAGCAAAACCCGCAAAATACCTTTCTGCTTACACTCAAGGGCTCTGACGAGCAGGGTATCCTAGCGCTTCAAATGCTTAAGCAATTGCTAGCCCAAGCGACTGGAGAGGGTTGTCCGATTGATCCCAATACGGAGGTCGCTTACTTTCCGGAAGATGGTTTTGTCGTTCAAGAACGTTGCCTGTAGTAGAATCACCTTTACCAATAGTTTCAAGGCCGTTTTATGAGTATCCCATTCATACCTAATCATGTCAAAGAGGACAGCGTAAAAGCGTTCACTGTTGAAGAGTTGATGGCTTCTGGTCAGTTTGACAACTTCAGTGAGGCAGACATTAAAACCTTACTGGAAACTATAAGAGCCTTCACCGAAATCGTTTACAGCCTCTGGTCAAAGCAACAATGCACGGAAGTAATTCCTTTCCAACCCAACCATCAAAAAGTAGCCTAGAATGAAAGCAGCAAGTAAAAACAGTTCTCTTGTCAATCCACTCTCAGTGCTGTTTAATCAGTTTGGAAAAGGTAAACAGCAACAAGCGCTTCGGTCTCAAAGTTGTGTGATTTACACCCGCGTTTCAACTAAGGAACAGGCTGATAACAATCTGAGTTTGGAAACCCAACGGAAAGCTTGCGAGCAGTTTGCCCAGAAGCAAAACCTTGTCATCCAAGGTTACTTTGGCGGGACGTACGAAAGTGCCAAGACTGACGAGCGAAAGCAGTTCAACGCGATGCTTTCTTTCGTGAAAAAGAGCAGTGCAAAGGTTTCAACCATCATCGTTTACTCCGTAGACCGGTTTAGCCGTTCTGGAGCCAACGCTATCTACCTCGCCCAGCAGCTCAAGGCTATTGGGATCACCATCAACGCTGTTACGCAGCCAACAGATGCCACTACTGCCAGCGGCATGTTGCAACAAAATATTCAGTTCATCTTCTCCGAGTACGATAATCAGCTGCGGCGGGAGAAGTGCATGGCTGGAATGAAAGAAAAGCTCTTGGCAGGTGGATGGGTAGGCCGTCAACCATTAGGCTATGACATCGTGCAGCGCGACGGCAAAAAAGCGATTGTACTCAATTCCAAGGGCAAACTAATCCGGAGAGCGTTTGAGTGGCGCTTGCAGGGAATGAGCAATGAAGCGGTCCGTGATAAACTCGAAAAATCTGGTTGGAAAACATCCGGTCAGCGGGTGTCTGATTTTCTGCGAAACCCATTCTACTGTGGTTTGGTAGTGCACAATGCACTCGAAGGGCAGGTAATTGAAGGCCACCAAGAAAAGGCGGTTTCTAAAGAGCTTTTCCTGCAGGTAAATAGCCTGCTGGCTAAGAATACTTATGGCTATTCTACAAAGCCGGATAACGACGAGGCACCGCTTAAAAAGTTTCTGCGCTGTGCGACCAGTTACTAACCAGCTATAAGGCTTCAAAAAACGGTGAGTTCTACTACAAATGCCGTACAGTCGGCTGTGGGTGTAATCGCCGCGCAGCGGTCTTGCACGAGGCATTTAAGGAATTGATAGAGCCGTATCAGCTTAAGATAGACGGGTTCATCAAAGATGTGATTGAACGGCAAATGCTAGAGACATACTATCAAAGTAATAAAGAGAAAGCAACAGCTAAGGAAAGCCTCAACAAACAATTGCAAGCTCTCCAAAAACAAATAGATCGTCTTGAAGAGCGCTATATTTTGGAAGAATTAAAGCCTGATCTCTTCACCAAGTACAACGAAAAATTGCGGATAGAGAAGAAGGCATTAGAGCAAGAACTAGAACAAACAGAAAATCAGAGTTCGAACCCGAAAAATTGCGTCAAGAAATGTTTAGAGTATGCCTCGAAACTCGCGTCCCTGTGGGATTTGAGCGATTATGGCGATAAACTGCGACTTCAATTTCTGATCTATCCAGACGGAATTGCCTACGACCGGAAAAATGATACACTTCGAACTGGACGAGTAAACAGCGTTTTCAGCTGTATGTCAAGCCTGGCGCAGGTTTTAGCCCAAAAGGAAAGCGGGAAAACCAATTTAAAAATCGATTTTCCCGCTTGGGTGGAAGCACACGGATTCGAACCGCGGACCCTCTGTGTGTAAAACAGATGCTCTGAACCAGCTGAGCTATGCTTCCGTTTGGGAGTGCAAATATAAAACCAGCCCTCGCAAACCACCAAAAGTTTTTTCCGGAAATCCTGAAACTTTCTTTCCGGAAAGCACTTCATCCGGTTGATTGCCCCAAACGCTCCGCTACCTCTTTTTAGCATGCCGGTTTCTACCGCCAGCTTTTTACTTTCGCATCCCTATGCAATCCCTTATCGAAGCCGCCTTTGCAGATCGCAACCTGCTGCAACAACCCAACTATGCCGATGCCGTACGCGCCGTGATCAATGCCGTCGATAAAGGCCAGCTGCGCGTGGCAGCGCCTTCCGGAACCGATGCCGCCGGTCAGTCGCAGTGGACCGTCAACGAATGGGTCAAACAGGCCATCCTCCTGTATTTTAGCATTCAACAGATGCAGACCTGGGAATTGCCACCCTTCGAGTTTTACGATAAAATGCTGCTCAAAACCGGCTATGCCGAACTGGGCGTCCGGGCCGTACCTCATGCCGTAGCCCGCTATGGTGCGTATATCGCCAAAGGCTGTGTGCTTATGCCGTCCTACGTCAACCTGGGTGCCTATGTAGATGAAGGCACGATGGTGGATACCTGGGCCACCGTCGGTTCGTGCGCGCAGATTGGTAAAGGCGTCCACCTTTCCGGAGGCGTAGGCATCGGTGGCGTACTGGAACCGCTTCAGGCCTCTCCAGTGATCATCGAAGACGGTGCCTTCATCGGTTCTCGTTGCATCGTGGTTGAAGGCGTGATCGTAGAGAAGGAAGCCGTATTGGGGGCCAATGTGGTGCTTACCAAATCCACCAAGATCATCGATGTCAGCGGTCCTGAACCAATTGAAACCAAAGGCCGTATCCCGGCCCGCAGTGTGGTGATTCCGGGTAGTTATACCAAATCCTTCCCGGCGGGTGACTATGGCGTAGGCTGTGCACTCATCATCGGGCAACGGAAAGAAAGCACCGACCTCAAAACCTCGCTCAACGATGCGCTGCGCGAGTTTAACGTAGCCGTATAGGCGCTTTACAACCCGCTAACCGCGTTTGAGAACGCTTTTTGCTGAACCTGCGCCGGAGCCTCGTTTTTACACACGCAGACTCCGGCGCAGTTTTTCATTTTAAGCTTCAACTTTTGTTTTTCTATGCTCCTGCAAGCCTTTTCCTGGAACGGCCCGTTTCTGAATAACCGCACCAGCGACTGGATTATCGCAGCGGCCTGTCTGCTCATCGCGCTATTCCTGGCCCGGCCAATTGCTTCCGGAATGGCACGGCTGGTCTCCGCCGTCATCTGGAAATTCTCGCATCAGAAAAACAAGAAAGCATACTCAGACATTGTTTCCCGTCCGCTGGGTAACCTGCTGGCCTTACTGTTTCTCTACCTGGCCGTTCTGCGCCTCACCTGGCCGTTCAACTTCGTGATCTATGCCCGTCCGGCCTCCGGCACCCATACCGCCGTCAACCTGACCCTGCTGGAAGTGGCCGACCGGATTTTCCAGTTGCTGATCATCATTCAGCTGGGACTGGTCATTGCCCGGACCATCGACTATATTTTCCGGATGCAGATCAACCGGGCCCAGACCGCCGGCGATACGGAGCAGTTGCAGCTGTTTCCGCTGATGCGCGATGTAGCTAAAATTCTGCTGTGGACAATGGCGTTTTTCTGGGTGCTGGGCAGCGTCTTCAGCGTCAATATTCCGGCGTTGATCGCCGGACTTGGAATTGGTGGTGTGGCAATTGCCCTGGCAGCCAAGGAAAGCGTGGAGAACTTTTTCGCCGCATTTACCATCCTGACCGACAAGCCGTTTCAGTCGGGCGATACCATCCGGCTCGGCACCCTCGAAGGAGCCGTCGAACGGATTGGCTTTCGCAGTACCCGGTTGCGCCATGCCGACGGGTCGATGTTTGTAATTCCCAACAGCAATCTGGTGAGCCAGAACCTGGAAAATCTTTCCAAGCGCATCCGGACCCGCGTGCAGCTGAAAGTGTTGCTTCGGAACGATCTGCCGGTTGAATCGCTCGGAACCTTAATGAACACGCTGGAAGACCGGATTGCGCAGACCGAAAACGTGCGGACCCCGGTTTCCGTAAACCTGAATACGTTTGGTAAAAGCACGATCGAGCTGATGTTGAGTTATCACCTGCCGGTGCCTTCGCTGGGACAAACCGAAGAAGAATCCATCAAGCAGGACATCGCGCTGAAAATTTATGCGATGCTGTCCCAGTATGGTGTGGTTGAAGCGGCCAAAGAACCGGACGATACCGAGACTGGTAAGGGCCTTCAGGATCCGGACGATCCGGGTGAGGCCCGTGCGTAATGATCTTTTCCGGAAAGATGCTAGTTGGGAAGATCAGTGGTTAACCGGGTCGATTACAGCAGCAGAACCGACAAGCCGTAATCAGCAAACAGAATCAGGATACAGGTTACGATCACCGATGTGGTAGAGGCCCGTCCGATCTCCAGGGCTCCACCCTGCACATGGTACCCGAAGTACGCAGGCACAGTCGCAATCAGGAATGCAAAGACCACCGATTTGATCATGGCAAACCAGACGTTGAACGGCACAAACTTCTGAATCAGCCCCAGCTCAAACTGTTCACTGGTCAGAATCCCACTGCTCACACCTGCCAGGTAGCCTCCGGCAATGCTGACGGCAATGGATAACACGATCAGTAGTGGAATCATGGCCAGTGCAGCCAATACTTTGGGCAGCACCAGATAGGCCTTGGTGTTGATGCCCATAATCTCCAGTGCATCGATCTGTTCACTAACCCGCATATTGCCCAGCTCAGAGGCAATCTTAGACCCAACTACGCCTGCCAGCACAACGCTGATAACGGTCGGTGAAAGCTCCAGAATGGTAGAGTCGCGGACGACGCCCGCAATGACATGGCGCGGGATGAGGGGCGACAGCAACTGGTAGGAGGTTTGCACCGTAAGGACCATCCCTAAAAACACGGATATGATCAGCACGATGGGCAGCGACCGGATACCGATATCATTGCACTGTGCCATCAGCTCCCGCCAGTAGATGCGCTTGTTTTCCGGACGGGTAAACCCTCCGGCAAGCATCATCGAAAAGCGTCCCACATGGGTAAAAAATCTACGAAACATAACGAATAAGAACGCCTTCGATCTGGAAAAGCTTTAGCACAGAAGGGCTGCGTTGGAACGCCGGGCTGCACTGCCACCTACAAAGCGGCGAAATAATGTGCAAGATCCTTTCCGGAACCGAATCAACCCAATTATTCCTGCCCATCCGCTTCCGGAGCGGCAGATAGTGAGCGTGCGGACCATCAGACATAAAAAAAGCCCTGCAAAAGTTGCAGGGCTTTTTAAGTCTCCAATTAAGCCAGTTTTTTGAGTTCAGCAACTCTCGCTTCAGTATCGACTTCTCGTTTCAGCGAGTCGCCTTTGTCCAGATCCACCAGGATTGGAGCGGCTACGAAAATCGACGAGTAGGTACCGATCACAACACCGATGAGCATCGCGAAGGCAAACCCACGGGTGGCTTCCCCACCGAAGATGAACAACACCAGTACAGCCAGGAACACAGTAGCCGAGGTCATCACCGTACGGCTCAGCGTATCGTTGATGGCGCGGTTGATAATGGTTTTCTTGTCTTCGCCCGGATGCTTCCGGAAGTATTCCCGGACCCGGTCAAATACGATTACCGTATCGTTCATCGAGAAGCCGATGACCGTCAGGATGGCGGCAATAAAGTGCTGGTCGATTTCCAGTGCAAATGGCACTACACCGCGCAGGAACGAGAATACCGCCAGTGTGATACACACATCGTGCAGCAAGGATACAATGGTACCCAGCGAATACTGCCATTTCCGGAAGCGCAACAGGATGTACAGGAAGATCGCCGCCAGCGACAGCAATGTAGCCTGCAACGCACCTTTCTTCAGATCATCCGAAATGGTCGGCAGTACCGTTTGCTCATTCACCACATACGTGCGGCGGAAATCGTCGAGCGTTACCGTCGCCGGAATCAACCCTTCCTTCTGCAAGCCTTCATGGAGGCGGGCAGCGGCTTTACCGGTCGCTTCCTGCCCCTGCTCATTGATCAGGTACGTGGTGGTAATGTTCATCTCGTTGGCCGTTCCGATGGTCTTCACAATCGGACGCTCCCCGAGGTACTTGTCCAGTTTTTCGCGTACGTCGCTCACGGTATGCGGCTGTGTGAAGCGAACGGTATACGAACGGCCACCGGCAAATTCAACGCCGTAGTCAAAGCCGTTGACCAATGCACCGATACCAGCCAGCAGTACGATACCTGAAATGATATACGTAATCTTCCGCGCACCGATAAAGTTGAAATGCGCTTTCCGGAAAATCGACTTCGACAGCCCGGTAAAGTAGTTCAGGTGACGGTTGCGGTTGGTGTACATATCAGTGATCAGACGGCTTACCAGCAATCCGCAGAACACCGACAGAATCAGACCCAGCATCTGGGTTGTGGCAAAGCCCCGTACCGGTCCGAGTCCGAAGATGAACAGAATCAGCGCGGTAATAAACTGCGTGATGTGACCATCCAGTACCGGCGCATACGAACGGGTATACCCGCGCCGGATAGCCTCCTGATAACTGTGCCCGGCGGTCAGTTCTTCTTTGATCCGTTCAAACACGATTACGTTCGTATCCACCGCCATACCAATCGTCAGTACCAGACCGGCAATACCCGGCATTGTAAGCGTAGCGCCAAACATCGACAGGATGGCGATGGTAAAGAATACATTCAGGATCAGGGCAATGTTGGCCACGATACCACCGGTGTTGTAATACACCAGCATCAGGATAAAGATGATAGCGAAGGCAATGCCCAGCGACGCGATTCCGGAAGCGATGTTTTCGGCACCAAGAGTTGGACCGACTACCTGCTCCTGCACGATACGCGCCGGTGCCGGCAGTTTACCGGTTTTCAGGATGTTGGCCAGATCGGTGGCATCTTCCAGTGAAAACGATCCGGAAATAGAGGTGCTTCCACCACCAATTTCACCATTAACGATCGGCGAAGAATACACACGATCATCGAGTACGACGGCTACAAACTGACCGATGTTGGACCCGGTCATTTTTTTCCAGATCTGCGCACCGGTAAAGTCCATGCTCATGCTGACTTCCGGCTCTCCGTTCATGGTATTGAAGTCTTGACGGGCATCCACTACGTGGTTGCCTTCGAGCTGGGCCCCACCGCCCGGAGCCTGCTGCAATGCATACAGGCGCAGCGGGATGTTTGGATTGTTGCGCTCGGCACGGTTCTCAGAACCATACACAAACTTGACGTTGGCCGGGAACTGATTGCGCACCACATCCAGCGCCAGGTAGCGGCTGAGCGTAGCGGTATCTTTTTTCATGACCAGACCAACGACCGGCGAGTTGCCCCGGAGGAGGTCTTCAGACAGCAGCCAAACCTGTTGCAGCGGATTTTTCCCGGCATTGGCTTTGGACGTATCGCCCGGCTTGCCTGTGCTGCCGACCAGTGCACCCAGCGAACCGGTATCTGCGTCGTTCTTCACTACAACCGTAGTATCACCTGCAACAACCGTATCGATTCCGGAACCTGCGGTAGCCGGTGTGGCTTCGGTACCGCTCAGGTACGCCGCCAGGGCCTTCTCCGCTGTTTCGTACTTCGACAGGATTTCCTGGTTGGTGTACGTTTCGTAGAACTCCAGGTTGGCTGTGGATTGCAGGTAGTTACGAACCCGCTCCGGGTTGCGTACACCGGCCAGCTCTACCGTAATGATGTCTTTGTTTTCGTCGAGGTTGATGCTCGGCTGGGCGACACCAAACTTATCAATCCGTGTTTGCAGCACTTTAAAGGTGCGTTGAACCGCACCTTTGGCTTCCGTACGAATCTGCGTCAAAACCTGATCGTTGGTGCTTTGCAGGGTAATTTTTTCCTGCGACGGCTTGGTGAACAGGTACGCCATTTTCGCCGATGGAGCTGCTTTGGTAAATTCTTCACCAAAAAGCGTTACGAAATCGGCCTGGCTGCTGGCTTTCCGGGCTTCAGCTTTGCTTAAAGCCGCGTTCAGCGCCGGATCCTGTGGATTGTTACTCATCGAGCGTACCAGATCGGCGAGGCTTACGTCCAGTGTCACGTTCATCCCGCCCTGGAGATCCAGGCCAAGATTGAGTTCGTTGGATTTTGCTTCCGCGTAGGTGTACTTCTTGATGCCCAGCAGACTCACCACTTTTTCGCCCTGAAGCGAATCGGTGATGTCATTGTAACGGGCTTCCACCAGCCTCTGAAGATCAGCGGTACTGGCACTCGGGTTGGCAGCACGGGCTTGTCGCTCGGCTTGTGCGTGGGCCTTCTTTTCTACGCCCTGAACCAAGAAGGTAAAGGAAAGCTGATAGAGCGAGATAAGAATCAGGGCTGCGGTGAAAAACTTCACCAGTCCTTTCAACTGCATACGGTGTTACTGGATAAAAATCGTGAAAAAGAGTGCGCGAAGATAGTATTTATAAAAAAAGTCAAAGAATATGGAAGGGCCTAAACCTAAAAAAATGTAAATGAACCTTCAAAAACCGCTTTTCCGGAAAAAGAAAAGCCCTGTCATTGTTACAGAAACACAAATGACTTAATTTGTGGCTCCATTGGCTATCAGCCGGTTTTCAATCTTTTGTCTTTTTATTTCCCATGAGGCTACGTTTTACGCTGTTCCTGTCTGCCCTGTTATTGAGTGCAGGCCTTCTCCACGCTCAGACGCCCACCTGCGGCGCTGATGCCGTTAACCAGTCCCTGGCGGCTACAGACCCCGCGTTTGCAGCCCGGATGCGCAACTCTGTTCAGAACTGGCTTTCCTACCAGCAGCAGCAGTCACTCCGGCGCACCATCATCAACGGTGTAGATACGGTGTATGAAATTCCGGTGGTCATTCATGTAATGAAACCGGTGGCCAGTGCAGCGATCGGTACCAATTACAACCCTTCCACGGCCCAGCTGACGGCGATGATCGACTATGTCAATCAGGCCTACGCGGCTACCTGGCCAGGCTACGCGGCAGCAGGCAGCGGCGGCACGTATTTTCCGGTGCGCTTTGTACTGGCCAAACGCGATACCGCCTGCAATCCTACCGATGGTATTCTTCGCGTAGATGCCTCCGGGGTGCCCGGCTATGCCACTAATGGCATCAACCGGAGCAACACCAATGGCGCGGCCGATCAGGCAGTTAAAGCCGTATCCAACTGGCCGGTAGCCGATTATTACAATATCTGGGTCGTCAACAAAATCGACGGTGTGGATGGCTATCCGGGTACGACCGGCACGTTTACAGCCGGCTATGCCTATTTTCCAAACGGCCAGTTCTACGATGGCACTGTTATGCTGGCCTCCCAAGCGAAGCAAGGCAGCAAAACGTTGCCGCATGAGCTGGGACATGCATTCTCGCTGTTCCACACATTTGAGGGTGACAACAACGGTACTACCTGCCCGTCCAACGCCAATTGCACTACCAATGGCGATCAGGTGTGTGATACCGACCCGCACATCCGCTCCAATCAAAACTGCCCTTCCGGAATCAACCCATGCACCGGCACCGGTTACAACAACGTGGTTCGCAACTTCATGGATTATTCCAACTGCGATGATCGCTTTACAGCAGGTCAGCGGGAGCGTTTCCTGTGGTCCCTGCGTACCTATCGTCCCGGTCTGATGTCTTCGATGGGTGCGGTGGCTCCACCCACCAGTAGTGCTGTTGCAGCCTGTGTCCCAACGGCTCCCAGCCCTATAGGCACACTGGATGCCGGTCCGGAAAAAGTAATTCTCGGCAGTATGACAGCTGAAAGTGCCGGCGGATACCGCTCTGACGGAAACCGTACCTATCTGGACAAAGCCTGCCTGTATACTGCCACAGTAACGGCCGGACAGACCTATCCGTTGCAGATCTCGACCAACGCATCTATTCACAAGGTCCGGGTCTGGGTAGACCTGAACAACAATGGCGCATTTGATGCTACGGAATTGATCTATACCGCGAATGGCGGCACCAGCCCTGTTTTTTCCGGAAGCTGGACGGTACCCACGACCGGTGTAACCACCTGTACCCCACTCCGGATGCGCGTCATCGCGGATCAGACCAGCAGTACCACGATTAATGCCTGTGGCCCACTGGCCAACGGGCAAGCAGAAGACTATACTGTGTATGTCAAGAGCAGTCTTCCGGTGGCAACCGCTACGGTTACTGCGGGCGGCAACCCCTCCTGCTTCGGGACCACGCTGACCTTCGGTGTATCGCTCAGCAACTCGGTAACAGCACCTACCTATCAGTGGTTTATCAACAGTACGGCTCAGGCAGGCGCTACCGGCAGCACCTTTACCACGGCTACGCCTACCAACAATGACCGGGTTTCTGTAAAAGTAAAATACACCGGTGCCTGCGGAGCAGACAGCGTTTTGTCGAACGTAGTTACGGTTCAACGGTCGTCGGCAGTAGCGCCTACTGTAAGCATCGCTATCACATCCAGCACTTCCTGCAGTGGACAACCCATCACCTTCACGGCTACTGCTACCAATCCGGGAACTACGCCTACGTTCAACTGGAAAGTCAACGGAACAACAGTTGCAACCACTACCCAGCCTACCTACACGAACAGTACATTCAGTGCCGGCGACCAGGTCACTGTCCAACTGATTTCCTCTTCAAGCTGCGCTACGCCTAACAACGCTACGTCCAACGCAGTAACGGTTCAGTTTAGCGCCGTCGTTCCGGCAGTCACCATTGCGGCTTCTACCGGTACGGCACCGGCCTGTTCCGGAAAACCCGTTACGTTTACAGCGACTCCAACCAATGGTGGTACGTCCCCACTGTATGAGTGGTATGTCAACAATGCCCTGCAAGCCACAACAGGCGGCCAGTTTGCCTATCAGCCGGTTACGGGCGATCAGGTACGGGCTACCCTCTACTCCAATAACCCCTGCGCACTGCCTACAACGGCCAACTCCAATATCCTGACGCTTGTTGTATCGCCTACGGATACGTCCCGGATCTCGATTGCCATCACCGGAGGTACCAATCCGGGTTGCATCGACTCTGCGCTTAAATTTACCGCTACCATTCAGAATCTGGGACCGACCGCAACCATTACCTGGTTTGTAAACGGTACCAGCGTAGCTACCGGTGCTACCTATACCGCGATCCTCCAAAACGGAGATGTAGTGAATGCGGTCGGCTCTACCACCGATCCGGGCTGCCGTACCTCAGATCTGATCACCTCCAATAGCATTACGGCTCTGCGCACGTCTCGTCCTGTCGCACCATTTATTTCCTTTATCGGCGGCAATCTGGTAGCCAACATCGCCAATGTGCGGTGGTACAACGGTTCGGGCCGGATCGCAGGTGCAACCGGAATGAGCTATCATCCGGTCGCCAGTGGCTGGTATTACGCCCGTGCGACCGATGTCAACTGTGAATCCGATTCCTCCAACCTGTTGCGGGTCTCTATGCTGTCGGTAAACAGCTTTGACGTAAGCACGCTGAGCGTATTCCCGAATCCAAGCCAGGGCACCCTCACCCTGCGCTGGTCAGCAATCCCGGTGGGTGCTGTAACAGTTGCCCTTTACAACAACATGGGCCAGCGCCTGCTGACCGAAGTGCTAACCCATACACCGGAAAAGCAGCTTTCTATGGAGGCGTTTGCAAATGGCACCTACTTCCTGGTGTTGCGCAACGAAGCCGGCGAAACCGCTACAGTACCTGTATTGTTGAAGCGCTAGCCGTTCATCAGAATCGCATACAAAACCGCCTGAAAAATTTCAGGCGGTTTTTTCATTTCCTCCAACGCCGGAGAGTGCTTTAAGCAGCCTGTTCCGGAAGGTCAGGATGTTTGTTTCAGTTTTTCAGAGGGCATTGAGGTAGACCCGCTTGACCCGTTGCGAGATGCCGGTCAGGATTTCATAGGTAATTGTACCCGACCACTGCGCCAGTAACCGCGGAGACAGCTCGGGGCCAAAGACAACCACTTCATCACCTTCCCGTACACCGCCAATTTCAGTTACATCCAGCATACACATGTCCATGCATACAGCCCCGACGGTATAGGCTTTCCGGCCCCGTACCAGCATATAGGCCTTGCCATGTCCCAACGCACGCGGGTAGCCATCGGCATAGCCAATGCACACTGTGGCAATCTGCCGGTCGTTCTCCGATTGCCCGCCCCGCCCGTAGGAAACCCCTTCGCCGGCAGCAACAGTTCGCAGTTGGGCAATGGTCGTCCGCAGGCCCGAAACCGGCCGCAACGGCAGGTTCTGGTTGGTAGAATCTATTCCGTAGACGCCCAGTCCCAGCCGGACCATATCGAAGTGATACTGCGGATGGCGCACAATGCCGGACGTATTGTCGAGATGCCACAAGGGACGGTTCAGAGGCCGAATCGCGCTGATCGTCTCAGCCCCTTTCCGGAACAGCGCGGCCTGCTCTTCTGTGAAAGCATCCAGAGAAGCATCTTCCGAGCCGGCCAGATGACTGAAAATGCTCGCGATCCGCAACGTGGGATTGCCCTGCAACCAATCGGTCAGCTTGGGAAGATCGGCTTTATCAAACCCCAGCCGGTTCATTCCGGTGTTGAGTTTTATGTGAACCGGATAGTCTGTAATGCCCAATGCCTGTGCGGCACGGGTAAAGGCAGCCAGCGACCGGAAGTTAAATATCTCCGGTTCCAGGTGCCAGGCAATAATGCGTTCAAATGAGCCCACGTCCGGACTCATCACCATAATGGGCAGCCGGATGCCTTTTTCGCGCAGCGCCACGCCTTCATCGGTGTAGGCCACCGTAAGGTAATCGACGCCTGCACTCTGCAGCGCACCGGCAATCTCATGACTGCCGCTGCCATAGGCAAAGGCTTTCACCATCGCCATCACTTTTACCGGTTTCGGAAGCAAGGATCGGTAGACACGCAGATTATCAGTCAAAGCTTCCAGATCGATGGTCAGCACCGTCCGGTGCACTTCCTGCTCCAGCAAGGCCACAATCTGCTCAAAGGCAAACGACCGGGCACCTTTAATCAGAACTGACATATCCTCGAACCGGATACCGGGCAAGGCCTCAAAAAACTGTGCAGTGTTTTCAAACAGAAATACTTCAGTGGCCGTCTGGCTGGTAAATAAAGACGCGTGCGCAACCAGCTCGGGACCGATACCAACCAGCAGTTTAAGGCCGGCGGTTTGCAGCAATGTTGCGACCGTTTGATACAGCTCTTCCGGCTCCATACCTGACTGTAACAGATCCGACAGGATCACCGCGCGGTGTGGATGCTGTTGCTGATTTTGCAGGGCCGTCAACGCAATGCGCAGCGAGGTCAGATCAGAGTTGTAGCTGTCGTTGAGCAACGTACAATCATGCGTGCCCCGTCGGTATTCGAGTCGCATCGCTACCGGATGCAACTGTAGCATCCTATCTGACAGGGCGGCTTCCGGAACGCCCAGCATCCGTGCTGCCAGCCAGCAGTGAACGGCATTTTCCAGCGAAGCCGCATCCCCAAACGGAATCACAACTTCGTGAGTACTCCCATCTCCGGAAATCTGAAACCGGGTTTGACTTTCCTCAACCACGATTCCGGATACCTGCCAGTCGGCGGACATTCCGGTAGCCGACCAGCTAATGACCTGCCTGGTGGGATCCTCCAGATACCCGAGATTCCGGAAGGCCTCCGTAATCAGTTCATAGTCGGCACAGTACAGAATAGTCTTGCAGTTCCGGAACAGCAGCGCTTTCTCAGTTGCTTTTTGCAGGGCGGTATCAAACCCGGCCTGGTGGGCATCGCCCAGATTGGTGAAGATGCCGACAGTAGGTTGAAGGATAGCTTCCAGCCGCGCCATTTCTCCCGGTTGTGAAATCCCGGCTTCGAAAATGGCCAGTTTGTACCGGGGTTGCAGCAGCCATACCGAAAGCGGAACGCCGATCTGCGAATTGAAACTTTTAGGACTGCGCAAAACCGGATGATCGGCCAGCAGCACCTCGTATAGCCACTCTTTAATGATCGTTTTACCATTGGACCCGGTAATGGCTAAGACCGGATTGGAAAACTGCTGTCGCCGGTAGCGCCCCAGGATCTGAAGAGCCGCCAAGGTATCGGGTACAACGACGACTGCGGCATCTTCCGGAAGGACCTGCGATGGCAGGTCTGACACCAGAAAACACCGGATGCCTTTCTGATATGCCTGTACTAGAAAGGCATCGCCCTGACGCTGGTTGCCACGCAGTGCAATGAAAAGGGTTTCGGCCGGGCGCAGTAACGGCAGGCGCGTATCGGTAGCCAGATCTGTAATGAGGCAGCCGCTTCCGGTTAAAGGTGACGTTGCCCAGGCACCGTCACACAACTGGCGAACCTGTTCAAGCGACAGTTGCTGCCTTTTTTGCGGAGGCACAACTGGATCGATCATGGTGTACCAGTCGTCGTATCGGCGTTAGCCGTTTCGTAAAACATAGTCCGGGGCTGAAGCAGTTTGTGAAACAGCAGCTCCTGGACCACCAAAGTATCTCTCCCGTTCAGCACGGCATACTGGCGTTCCGGATCATAGCGAACGCCATTGATTCGGATCGACCCTTCTACACTGGTCCGCTGTGTGGCTACCATCCAGTACAGATTAGCTGTTTGTGTACGTCCGTCTGCGGTTGTCACCCGGAAGTTGGCATAGGAGGGCGCTACCGCGATCAGGGAGTCCAGACCATCCGTGCCGTTTACATAGCTTTCGGCATTGACGGCCTGGAAAAAGCCCAGGTAATCGCGCATCCGATTGGAGGCCGGTGTTCCGGAAGGCAGGGCCGGTGTGAGCTGCACGTTGTTGTTGGCAGCCGTCAGAGTAAAGGAAGCGTCTGGGTTGTTGGGATAGGTAACGTCTACTTTCCGGATCTGATCCGGTGCAATATTGAAAACCGTCCGGTCGCGCCAGTCATACAGCCGCGGACTGTAGCGGGGCGTCAGGAAGCCGTCAAAGCCGCGCAGGCCTACGATGTAGGGCCGTTTGGCACCTTCCATCAGCATGTAAGTGTTTTTCAGGTCAGCAGCTTCGTTGCCTACAAAAAAGGTTCTGATTTTACGGTTGCCTGCCCCATAGATTTCCACCTTGGTGGCACTCACCGACATGGCCCGGATTACGTTGTTGTGTGCAACCTGCGGTACGGGTCCGATGGCCATTTGATTATGAAGGGCTTCAAACAAGGTATGCAGGGACGCCGGCAGTGCCGGATACTGGTCATTGACCCGCCAGCCGCTATCAGTCTTGGTAAGTGTCAGGCTTCCGGCATGGTCACTGAGAAAAATTTTAGTAATCGATCCGGTATCGCGTACGGTGAAGCCAGCCTCATCACTGCTGAAAACAGTGTCGTTTTCGCGGACCAGAAAAAACCAGGCAGCACCGGCCAGTAGCAAAAAAGCAAGGATATATAAAAAGGTATTGCGCATGGCACTGAATGCAATTTTAAAAATAGAGAATCAACGGGTACGGCCTTCGTACCGGCGCTTCCGGAAAAACAGATACGCGGAGGCGAATACGGCTAACAACGCCAGTGGCAGCAAGATGTTGAGCGACTGCCACATCACCCGTTCATTTTTGACCCGGGCGCCATCAAGCAGCCGCAACCGGGATTCCTTACTCCGGGCTTCCAGAGGTGATCCCGGTTCGGTCAGGTATTCCAGACAGTTGAGCAGAAAGGCTTTGTTGGCAAAACGGGCGTCATCAATCGGCCAGTACCCCAGTTCCTGGGGGCCGCGCTTCTCCGAAACCTGGTTGAGCACCATGTTGGCATCGCCCAGTACGATTACCGCGCCTGCAGTATCGGCCAAGGCCCGGAACGGCCTTTTGATACTGTCCTGAAGCAACTGTAAAAAGGCTTCCGGAAGCCGGCCTTCAAAAGCAGACCGGAAGCGGCCTTCCAGCAACACGGCAGCCGGCTGATACGGCTTGTTATACAGCTCAGGCCGGGGCTTGTAGCGCAGCATAGACAGTGAAATACGCGTTGGAATAGCCGTGACCCGGCTGCGGGGCGAGGATTCCAGCAGAATGGTTTTCCTGATATCCGGCGTAGCAATGGTGTCGATGCTACTGCCAAATAAACTCAGAACCCCATCCATATTGTTTACAATCGGGTGATGGGAGGTGGGTACATACACCGGGAAATACGTCCACGGACGACGGTCGATTTCCGGCTGGCCGTTCAGCATGCCGACGGTAACCGGAATCCGGACACAGCGTACGTCTTCAATTAGATTGGCATTGATGCGGGCGCCCCACCGGAACAACAGATCATCGAGGTTCAGGCTCCGGTCGGTTGCCATAATTGCTTCATTGACCGCCAGGCTGTCAAGCGAGGCTGTATTCTGATCGATGGCCATCAGCACCCGTCCACCGCCCAGTACATACTGATCGAGCTTGTACTTGTCTTTATCGTCAAACGGAATGGTTGGCTGTGCGAGGATCACCGCGCTGTATGCAGCCGGGATGTACAGGTTCTGGGTGAGATCGAACGTATCGACCTTGTAAAACTGCGGCAGCGTGGTCAGCAGGTCGAAGGTCCGGAAGTCGAGTGCCTCTCCGTTGCCGACCAGATACGCGATGGACGGCTGCTGCGTACGGCCCAGCAGGTAGAGCGCACGCGCCAGTTTGTATTCCAGCTGGGATTCGGAGTAATTGAGCACTGCGGCACGGTCCATGCCCTGATGATTATCGAGCAATGAAACGGTAATTTCCTTTCCCTGATACACCAGATGGGCATAGGGAAACAAGATATTTTCGGTGTAGCTGTCGCCATTCTCGCCTTCTCCGAACGGAATGCCTACAATGCCTTTCTGCGCCAGCTGCTGGGCGACTTTGGCTTTGGCTTCATCATCGGCCAGGCCATCGAACGGATTTTGAAACTGGTACACCAGTTTGCCACCGGTAACCGATCGAAACGATTCCAGGCGATCGCGGGTGGCGTCGGCCAGCCGTTGGAAGTCGGCCCCCATCCGGTCGTTTTTAAGATAAATCGTAAATACAGCCGCATCATCAACCGTATTGAGCAGTTTCCGGGTAGCCGTTGACAGCGTAAAGCGCTTTTCAGCGGTCAGATCAAAGCCGTAATGGAACCGGACAGCCAGTGCATTTACAGCCAGCAGGATGCCTACCAGCAGCAGCAGCCGGACGAGGGCACCCCGGTTGCGTGAGGCATGGGTGGAAGCAGAAGAAACAGAAGCCACAGAACGAAGGGATCAGGGGGAAAAGGCGTTTTGAAAAACAGGCGTTGAAGGTTCCGGAACAACCGTTTACCGGAGGTCCCAGGTACGGCGGGCCAGTACGATACGGGTCAACGCCAGAAACAGCACGATAACGGAAACGAAATACACGATATCCCGCGTATCGACCACACCACGGGAGATATTCTCGTAGTGATAAGACAGGCCCAGCAGCCCGAGGTAATAATCGGCGCCACCGGCAAAGGCCGGCACCCGGCTCAGCGCTTCAAAACCGGCATACAACAGGTAGCAGAGAAACAGCGCGACCAGAAAGCCGACAATCTGATTGGCCGTAAGCGAAGAGGCAAAGACCCCGATCGCCGTGAAAGTGGCTGCCAGAAATACCAGTCCGATATACGAACCTGTAATGGCGCCCCAATCAGGCACGGTGCGTGGGGCCGTCAGTGCGTTGATAGATACGGCGTACAGGAGAGTAGGCAGCAGGGCAACGCCTACCAGAACCAGGCAGGCCAGATACTTGCCCAGCACAATATCCAGATCGCGCAAGGGCTTGGTGAACAGCCACTCGATGGTTCCGGAACGGAATTCATCGGCAAACGACCGCATGGTCACCGCCGGAATGAGCAGAAGCAGAAACCAGGGCGCCAGTTCGAAAAAGCGATCCAGACCGGCATAGCCTTCGTCGAGGATCGAGGTATCGGGAATGACCCACAGAAACAGGCCGCAGGCAATCAGGAACACGCCGATAGCTACATAGCCGGCGATAGACGACAGAAACGCCGCGATTTCTTTACGGAAGACAGCACGCATAGGCAAGGACTGCAAAAGTAGCGCGAAAGGCCGGGTCTTGGCGGATGCGTTATTTAAGAGCAGGCAGAGGTACAGATTCATTCCGGAAACGCGCTTCCGGAAACGCTTCAACACTAACGGTATACGCCCACCACCGTTCCCGTTTCAGATCCAAAAAGAAGCCTGTTTAAGACGGATGGAGCCAGACAGGATTGCGCGCATAGATAAATGCTCATGGATATTACATTTGATACAAATCACTAGTTGTGAAAGCGTTCCTGATATCGGTACTGGTCTTCTGTAGTGTGTTTGCACAGGCGCAGACCGATTTTGCACCTATCGGAGCCAAATAGTATTATAATGGCGGGATGGGTGGGTCGCCTTTGTTACTTTCCCCTATCATTTGTATGAATCTCTGTGCGCGATACGCTGCTGGGCGGGGAACCGATGCGAATGGTGATTGGAAAACAGTGGGTTTCCGCTACCGCCCCGCTGCACCACTTCGATACTATTTACGTATCCTCCAATCCGAATACCGTTTTCTACTACCATAAACTGCTTCAGGAGAAGGTTCCGCTCCTCATCTTCAATGTACAGGCCGGGGATACCATCTGGTATCCTACCCCTGATTATATGATGACCTATTCCGATTTTTACTGGAAATCAGTCGTGGATTCGGTGGTTTATTTCAACGTCAATGGTCGCGCCCTTCGCAGGGTGTACACCCATGAGCCCTATGGCGGCTGCTGCACGTTTGCAGGCAAAAGCTACTCGGAGCGGATTGGCAGTTTTGATTATTTCACTCATTTGCGGTACGCCCGTATTCCGGAAGACAGCCGGACCCTCCGTTGCTACCTGGACTCTCAGATCGCGTATCATGTGGATACCGCCATTCCCTGTGATGATCATCCTCCGGTGCAGGCCGTCTCGTCGGGCATAGTTCCCGCCGACTGGCAGGTAGCACCAAATCCGGTTTCCGGGAAACTAACCGTCAAGGGGACGACAGAACGTTCGTTTACCTACAGACTTTACACCCTACAGGGATCTTTACAGGCCTCCGGTTCTGCCGTTTCAACAGACGGGATAGACGTAGCTGAAGTTCCTTCCGGATGGTATCTGTTGCAGATTCAGGTAGCAGATGCCGTTTATTCACAACGGGTGTTGATCCGCTAGCCGTATACAGGAGCCGGATCTAAAAAAGCCCCACAGCAGTAGTGCTGTGGGGCGGTGGAAAAGTGTGGTTCCGGAAAACCGTTATTTCATCTTGGCTTTCATGTCTTTCACCATCATGGCGTGGTGCTCCAGCGTAGGCAGCGTTTTGGACGCCCAGGCTTTCATATCGGCATCGGTACCGGTCTGCGAGTAGTCTTTGAAGGATTGAACGGTTTTTTCGTGGTCCATATCCATAGTGGCTACATAGGCTTTATCAAAGTCGGCTCCTTTTTTGGCAGCCAGCTCATCATACTTCGCTTTGTGCTCAGGACCCAGTGCAGTCGGCAGATTGATTCCTTTGGTCGTAGCCAGGCTTTTCAGCTCGTTGTTGGCTTTGGTGTGATCATCGATCATCATTTTGGCGAAGTCCTTCACGGCCTGGTTCGAACTCGTGTTCATCGCCAGTTCGCTGGATTGGACTTCCATCATACCACCGTCTGCTGATTTCATAGCCCAGTCACGGTCCATATCCGAAACCGTACCGGTAGCAGCAGGAGTTGTAGTAGCAGGAGTTGTAGCTGTTGAAGAATCAGAGGGTACCAATACGGCAGTATCGTTGGCTGTAGTGTTTTCGGTGTGGTTGCTGTCGCAGGAAGTAAGGGTTGCAACGGCCACCAGCACCGGTAAGAATAAACGTTTCATAATAAATGGATTAGGAGAATATCTCTCAAAGATAGTTTCTTTTTGATAAACGTATAAGGAATTGAAAAGCAAAACGCCTCGCAGCTTCTGGCTACGAGGCGTTTTAAATCCATTTAGGAAGGTTCCGGATATGCTTAGCGTCCCAGTTCCTGAGCCCCTTCGACCAGTACCGTTGCTTTATTGTGGAGCACTTCCACAAAGCCTCCGTTGATCGTCCAGATTTCGTGGTTGATTTTGTCGGTCAGGATTTTCATCCGGCCTTCGCCCAGGGCAGCAATGAGGGGTGCGTGGCGGTCGAGTACCTCAAACGAGCCTTCTACGCCCGGCAGCTGCACGCCATAGACCTCGCCGCTGTAAATCTTGCGCTCCGGTGTCAGAATATCGAGTTGCATGTTAATTGCTCAGTTTGAAAAGAAATCAATGGCTTCCGGATGGAATACTATCAGGAGATCGGTTAGGCCTGCTCCATCATTTTTTTGGCTTTCGCGATGGCATCGTCAATGGTACCAACCAGGTTGAAGGCCGCTTCCGGATACTCATCCACTGCACCGTCCATAATCATATTGAAGCCACGGATGGTTTCTTCGATCGGAACTAATACGCCCTGCAAGCCGGTAAACTGCTCGGCTACGTGGAACGGCTGGCTCAGGAAGCGCTGTACTTTCCGGGCGCGGCTTACAATCATTTTATCTTCCTCAGACAGTTCGTCCATACCGAGGATGGCGATGATATCCTGAAGCTCCTTGTACCGCTGCAAAATGCTTTTCACACGGTCGGCACACTTGTAGTGCGCTTCGCCCACGATTGCTGGTGTCAGGATACGCGAGGTAGAGTCCAGTGGATCTACCGCCGGATAGATACCCAGATCGGCGATTTTACGGGACAATACCGTAGTGGCATCCAGGTGGGCAAAGGTGGTGGCCGGCGCCGGATCGGTCAAGTCATCCGCTGGTACATAAACCGCCTGTACGGAGGTAATGGAACCAGACTTGGTGGAGGTAATACGTTCCTGCATCAAACCCATCTCGGTCGCCAGCGTTGGCTGGTACCCTACCGCTGAAGGCATCCGGCCCAACAGGGCAGATACTTCAGAACCGGCCTGGGTAAAGCGGAAGATGTTATCGACGAAGAACAGGATGTCGCGGCCTTTTCCGGAACCGTCGCCATCGCGGAAGTACTCGGCCATCGTCAGGCCGGAAAGGGCTACACGGGCACGGGCACCTGGCGGCTCGTTCATCTGACCGAATACGAAGGTTGCTTTGGAGTCTTTCAGTTCCTCCATGTTTACAGAGTCAAGATCCCAGCCGCCTTCTTCCATGGAATGCTTGAACTTGTCACCGTACTTTACGATGCCGGCTTCAATCATCTCCCGCATCAGGTCATTTCCTTCACGGGTCCGCTCGCCTACACCGGCAAATACCGACAGACCACCGTGACCTTTGGCAATGTTGTTGATCAGTTCCTGGATAAGTACGGTTTTACCTACACCCGCACCACCAAACAAACCAATTTTACCACCTTTGGCATACGGCTCGATCAGGTCGATTACCTTGATGCCGGTCAGCAGGATTTCAGATGCGGTAGACAGATCTTCAAATGCGGGTGGCTGCGCGTGAATCGGGCGAACGTTGGCGCCTTTGGTAGTCGCCGGCAGGCCGTCGATGGCATCACCGGTTACATTGAAGAGACGGCCGTAGATCTGCTCGCCGGTAGGCATGGAGATGGCTTTACCGGTATCGGTTACGGCCAGACCACGGGTGAGGCCTTCGGTACCTTCCATGGCTACAGTACGCACGGAGTCTTCGCCGAGGTGCTGTTGCACTTCCAGAACCAGCTTGGTGCCGTCTTCTTTAGTGATTTCAAGGGCGTTGTAGATTTCCGGAAGATTGGCTTCGCCAGGGAAATGCACGTCCACCACGGGACCGATGATCTGCTTGATTTTACCTACGCTGGACATGGTATAAAAAGGAAGAATTTGAAAGAGTGGAAAGCCGGAAAAACGTATGGACAGAACCGTTAATCCCGCTCAAATTTTGCGCAAAGGTAAGGACCCGGATTTTAGAAAAAGCGAATAAAAGCAAGCACTTTTAAAACGGCTTCCGGAAACGGTTCGAAGCAGGATTGCAGCAACCGGGTCAGCAGTAAATTTTAAGACCGAGACCCACTTCCAGGCGCTGCTCCGGCATTAAACGGGTCTATCGTGTACAGGTCTACCTACTAAACACTCCTTTTTATGAAGCTCAAACTGATTCTCCTAGCGGCTACTTTAGCTTTTGGCACCGCCACTACTGCACTGGCCCAACGTCCTAAACGGGACGTTCAGCTGCATCAGATCGACCGAAAGATAGACCGTACGCTGGACCAGCGGGACCGAAAGGTGTACAAGGCCCACCGAAAAACCAACCAAAAACTGTACAAAACCGAGCGGAAAGCAGACCGGATGGATCGCCCTAACACACGACATTAGCCCATAAAAAAGCCCCCGAATCCGGGGGCTTTTTTCAGTGCGCACGGAGGGAATCGAACCCCCACGCCTTGCGGCACCAGATCCTAAGTCTGGCACGTCTACCAGTTTCGCCACGTGCGCTACTTCTGAAACGGGTTGCAAAACTACAGTAAAACACTTGGATCCGCCATCAGCTCAAAAAACGTTTCTTCGTACCTGTGAATCGCCTTACGTTTTCAACCCGGTTGCTGGCTTTGCTGCTGCTGGCGGTTACCATCGCCGGCTGCCACTCCGGCCGCAAGATTTCCGGAAGCCCTACACAAGATCGGAAGCGCATTGTGGCCTACGCCCGGAATTATCTCGGCACGCCCTACTGCTACGGCGGCACCACGCCTCAGAAAGGCTTTGACTGCTCCGGACTGATCAATTACGTCTATGCACATTTTGGCGTGTCTCTGCCCCGCACCACAGCCGGATTGTTCAACGCCGGCAAAACGGTTTCGATGCGCAATGCCCAGGTCGCGGATCTGATTTTATTTACCGGCACCAATGCTTCCGGACCGGTCGGCCATGTGGGCATTATCACCAGAGCGGATGGGGGCGACACCGAATTTCTGCACGCCGCCGGCACGGGCCATACCGGAAAGGTGATGATTTCTGCCCTCTCCAACACGTATTACAGCCGGCGATTCCTGAAAGTGATTAACGTGTTGTAAAGACTATACAGATGTATTTTTGACGGATGAAGACTCTCCTCTGTGGGCTGCTGCTGGCCACTGCTGTTATCGGTTGCAAGAAAGACGACCCCACCCCACCGGTCGAATATCCGGTGAGCGCAGGCCGCTATAGTGTAGCTTTCGATTCGACTAAATTCGAAATCGATTCCATGCAGGTGGTTTACAACGATACCACCGGTGTCAAAACGGATCATGTGCACCAGGGATACAGCTGGCAATCTCCTGTGATTCAGTATCGGGAAAACGACAGCGCGTTTGCACAGGTAACCGCCTGGGGCCGGTACAGACTTTATACCACCTTTCTTCCCCGTATGACGTTCAGCGGCGTACGTAAGGACAGCCTCAATTTCTCCACCGACGTGTTATCGGAAGAAACCATCAACGGTAAAACGGCTTTTATTGTCGGCCGCTCCGAGAACTATTAAGGTTCCGGAATTAAACCCATTGCGCCGGTGTGCTTCTGAGAAGCACACCGGCGCTTTTAGTTACTCGTGTCCGGACGCTTTTTTAGCCTCGTTCCAGTACTGGTCCAGTACATCCAGCGGTGTCCCCGGCATCGGATTTCCGGCGGCCAGCGCCCTCTGCTCTACCTGTTCAAACCGACGTTTGAATTTCCGGTTGGTACTTTCGAGCGCAGCTTCCGGGTCCAGATCCAGAAACCGGGCATAGTTGACTACCGAAAACAGCAGATCGCCCAATTCGTCCTGCATAGCGGCTTTGTTTCCGGATGCAACGGCTTCATCCAGCTCACTCAATTCTTCGGCTACCTTGGCGCGCACATCGGCCGCATGTTCCCAATCGAAACCGGCCTGCCGGGCTTTCTCCTGCAACCGGGTCGCCTTGGGCAGAGCCGGAAACGCTTCCGGAACGCCGGCCAGAATGCTTTTTTTGCCTTCTTTAAGTTTCAACGCTTCCCAGTTGCGCTTCACGTCGTTTTCGTCGGCTACCTGCGTGCCTCCGTAAATATGCGGATGACGAGCCACCAGTTTGTTGCCAACCCGTTCCAGAACGTCATCTATCGTAAAGTGTCCGGCTTCCTGCCCCAGTCGGGCATAGAACACCAGATGCAACAGGATGTCACCGGCTTCTTCACAAATGCCGTCCCAGTCTTCCCGGTCAATGGCATCGGCCAGCTCATACGTCTCCTCAATGGTCAGCGGCCGTAACGTATGAATCGTCTGCTTGCGGTCCCAGGGGCATTTTTCACGAAGCTCATTCAGAATGGTCAGCAGGCGCTCAAAAGAAGTGGCATAAGGCATGGGGCGAAGGTACTGGGGCTTTTTTCAGGCTTCGTGCTGCCAGATATCCTGATACGCATCGCTTTTTTCGAACAGCTTTTTGGCGTACGGACATTGTGGAATCACTTTCAGGCTGTTTTTACGGGCGTAGTCGGCCACCTGATCCACCAGTTGCTGTCCTAAATGCTGCCCCTGAAACGCCGGGTCTACCTGTGTATGATCCAGCACAATGGTGTGGGCACCGGAATGGTAATATGACACTTCGCCTGCCTGTTGGGTATCCTGCTGAGCCGTAAAAAGCCCTTTCTCGATGTCGTGGGTATGATGAAATGTCATGCGTCTGAATTTAAAGAGGTAATGTCCGGAATCTCTGGTGAAAAGATCGTTCCGGAAAAACCAGTACACAAAAAAACAGCCGCTGCACGATGCAGCGGCTGTTTCAATAAGAAAGACGGGGGGAGAACCGGCTTGTTCTTATTATTTAACCATATCGCGAACCGTCTTGGCGCGCTCGTGATGCTGTTGCAGGGTCGGCAACGTACGGGAAGCAAACATTTTAATTTCTGCATCCGCACCACTTTCAGATTCTTTCCGGAACATATCCACATCATCTTCATGATCATCCACCATCATGCTCATGTAGGCTTTATCGAAATCGGTTCCTTTTTTAGCCATCAGGTCGTTGTACATTTTCATGTTGTCTTCGCCCATCGTAGCCGGTACGGTAATGGCTTTGGCAGCGGCCAGATCCATCAGTTCTTTATTGGCTTTGCTGTGATCATCAACCATCATCTTACCAAAGGCCTTTACATCGGCACTGGCTGCGTTGGTCTGTGCCAGTTCGCCCAACTTTACTTCCAGCATACCACCGTCAGCAGCATTGACCACAAATTTAGAGTCATCCTCGATTTTGGTGTCATCAAACTTTTGCTCGTTTTGATCTTTGGCTACCTCTTTGGAGTCGGTTTCGTTGGTATCACAAGCTGTAAAGGACAGGCAAAGAGCAACAGCAAGACTGGAAAGCAGAATTTTTTTCATAAGAGAAGAGATTTGCCCAAGGGACTTACAAAAATTACGCCATCCATTAAAACAGTCCCATTTGTACCGGTGCCAGCGGCTGGTCCAGTACCGGTGTCTGACCGGTTGCAATCAGTCCGTACCGGACGGCGTCGTCAAACGGATTGAACAACGGTTGCGATAGTTGCGGATCCGGAATCGTCTGTCCAAGAATCTCGTTCACACGGGCAATCACATACCGCGACATTTCTGGAGCCGAGAGTCCGCTGTGTACAATAAAATACGCTTCTTCCAGCCCATCCCGTTCCCAGCCTTTAATACGCTGCATCCACTCTTCGATACGGGCGTAGGTACTGGCTACCCGGCTTTTGCCCACAAAACGCACCAGCACTTTTGGAATGGTCAGCTGCATATGGCAGGCATCGCGGCGGCCAGGCGTATCGGTTATAACAGCACCAATGCCCAAATCCCGGAAGGTTTCCGTCCAGATGCCCAGTACCGGGTCGGTAAACCAGTCGGGATGCCGGAATTCTACGAACACCGTTAGTGGGCGGGGCAATGTGCCGAGGTAGCGGTACAGATGTTCCTGGTTGATCCGCGTAGGCGCAAAATGCTCGCCCGTCTGGATAAACAAGGGTCCCAAGTGCGTCCCAAAAGCTGCCACACTGTCCAGAAACAAAGCGGTATCACGGACCGGGTTCACAAACTGGCTGTGATGCGAAATCAGCTGCGGGAATTTGGGCAGAAAGCTGAAGTCGTCATGAACCGCTTTTTCGGCCCATTTCCGGATGGTATCGGGCGGGTAAATGCGGTAGTGCGTCCCGTTGAATTCGATGCAGCGATAGCGCTGCATATAGGCATCCATCACATCGGCCTCCCGCGTGCGGGCCGGGTACAGCCGTCCCTTCCATTCCTTTACATGCCACTCGGCCAACCCAACCTGAATCTTCAACGGTTGCGCCGACTGCGCACGACGCAGCAGCAGTTGATTGGTCACCGGATCTGCCGGTAGCGGAAATGATTTTCCGGAAAGTGCTTCCGGATCCAGCCATCCAAAATTCATAGTCTATGATAACAACCTACTGCGTCTGTTGTTGCAAAAAAGACCTGTATTTTAAAAGAAAACGGCTTCTGGAAACTGATTTTCCGGAAGCCGTTAAAAGCGTGGTACAAGGACTTTAATTGCGACGATAAACCCGTACAATACAAGTAAAATCCTGCATTTTATCCAGTTGTTGCTCACGGGCCAGCGGCTTCAACCGGTTGGTGCTGCTCAATACCGGACGGGCATCTTTAGGCATTGATTTCAGCAGGCGCAGCAGTTCATTCGAAGCCACCGCATAGGTCGTCCCGCTCAACTCATTGTTGCGTCCGGCTACAATCCCGACCACGTTGCCGGTGCCGTCCAGCACCGGTGCGCCACTTACACCCGGATCGGCCGGAAGTTCCAGCCGGTACTGCGCCGAGTCGCCGTGAAAGCCATTGGCAGCGCTTACGTAGCCTTCGCTGTACACCACTTCATCCTGCGGAAACCCAAGGGTATAGATGCGGGTCCCCAAAGTCGATTTGCGCGGCGCAAACGTATAGGGAAGCTCTCCGCTGGTAAACCGGAACCCTTTTTCTTCGATCTTCAGAACAGCTACATCGGCCTGCGGGTTAAACGCCAGCAAAGACGCTTTGTAATTTTCGCCTTTGCGGGTTTGTACATACAGTGAATCGGCGTCTTTAGCTACGTGATAAGCGGTAATCAGATACCCATCATTGTTCAGGGCAAAGGCTGTACCGGTTGCATTCATAGGAGCTGACGGTGCGGTGCGTTTAACCGATTTGACTTCCGAGAGCAGTTGTTGCTGGGTTTGCGCCAGATCGTTCTGGGTTCGTTTCACTGCTTCGATCTCGCGGCTCAGTTGGTGATACCGGGCAACGCCTTTATCCGTCGTTTTGTTGGTTACTAAACCGGCGATGGAAATGACAGCCGCGACTGAAGCCGCTGCGGCCACCGTACGCCAGTTGGTAATAAACGGAATGACCCGACGGGCCGGATTTCCGGAAACTGATTTAGCCGGTTTGACAGCCGATTTCTGGATCTGCGTCAGCAGGGTCCGGAACCCATCGGTCTTGGCTTTTCCGCGCAGGGTTCGTTGCAGTTGCAGCGCCTCGCCGAAGGTGGCGGCAAACGCCGGATCTTCGGCCATTTTCAAATCCAGGGCAGCACGCTCCGCCAGGGAAAGTGTTCCCGTTACGTAGCGGTCGGCCTGGTCCCAGAGGTGGGTGTGTGCATTCATTGGATTCTTATACCTAACGTCTTTTAATGTTCGGCCGCTTCCAGCTGAAAAAACAGTTTTTTCAACCGGTTGAGGCACTTGTACTTCTGTGTTTTGGCCGTATCGGCATTGCTGTAACCCGATCCGGCACTGATATCCTGCATACTCTTGCCTTCCTGATAAAAGGCCCGCAACAACGCAGCGCAGGGATCTCCGATTTGTTGCAGTGCGTACTCCAGCCGGTTGTACTGGCGTTCGCGCGCTTCATGCTCCTGCAGGTCTTCTTCATACGCCCAGTCGGGACCGTCGTCGGTACCGGCTTCCTCGCGGAGATCGGCCGACGGGAAACGGCTCTGGTGTTGCAACCGGCGCAGCCACAGATGGCGGGCAACGGAATACAAATACGTACCGGGCGCACAGGTCAGCACAAAATCGGCTTCCTGGGCTTTCCCAAACAGCACGACCATCGCTTCCTGAAAGATATCTGCGGCATCTTCTTCTGTACCACCGTGCGTACCGATCCACTGCGCTACCATCGGATAGGCCTGACGATAGACCTGTTCGGTAGTAGTACGGTCGCCAGCTGCAAGACCCCGCAGCAAATCAGAATATCCGGCACCTGACAAAGACATGCTTAGATGTGTATCCAAAATGGATGAAAAAGTAACCCTCAATGGCCGAAAGCGGCTCCGGAAGTCAACGTTACGACCCTTTCAACCGGTTTCATTCAATCTGACTGCTCCGGAAGTGCGCCCGGCAGGAAGCTAAACCTCAAAATCTGTCGGCCAGGTTTTCGGGAGCTTCCGGAAGCGGTTTAAAGGCAGGAAAACCAACGCCCTAAAAATCAGCCGGAGCCGTACTAAAAAAGCCTCTTCCGTTTTCCGGAAAAGGCTTTTAAACAGTTGTGTACTACGATCTGACTTGCAGGCTTATTCAGTTCAGGATGATCCCCATCCAATGCCCGGCGAGATTCCTTATCAAAATCGTTCGGAGAAGCCTTTAAATCAGATTTTATTTAATGATAAACGATTGGGCATTGGTACTGCCAATCATAAAGCGGTACAGTCCTTTTTTAAGACGGGACGTAGAGAGAAAGAAGGTATTTGAACTGCTTATTTTACCAGTCAGAACGGCCGCGCCCTGGGCATCTACCACACTGTAACTGGTTCCTACCGCATTGGCCATCGGTGTAATTCCGATACTCCGGTTGAAGCGACGATTGTATACCAGCGCTTCGTCCTGTGCCTGGGAAGCGATGGCAGAGGTCAGCAAAAGGGCAGCGGTGCAGGCAATCTGGATGAAGTTTTTCATGGGTGTGGTGTTGAGAAAGGTGTGAGGTGTTTGTGTTGGTTTGATGATGCAAACGTACCGGCGTCCGGAAGCGGCCGTTTCCGGAATTAGACCTACTGTGCGGAATATTCGACCAACGTTGGTCGATGAAAAACGGACGTTTGTCGAACCAGGCCCGCCCAGAGCGAATAGCACGGCCGGCCGCCTGGGTTCGGCAGTAGCTTTGAGTCGTACCTGATCCGATACAGCCGGACAGCGTTGCCCTCAGCTTTCAGAATGACACCTGCTTTTAAAGAGATTTTGCGCCAGCAGCGGCAGACCGTATTCGGCCATCGCCGGTACTGGTTGCACATCGGCTTGTGGCTTTTGGTACTGGTCGCCTGCGTCCCGTATTCCAGCGACTTTTCGCGGGGTCTGGTAATCAGCATCGGTAAGCCCAAACCGGATTCTTCGGCTCAGAAATCTGTCCCCGGGAAACCAGTTTCCGGAATCGCTGCAGATGGAACCACCACGATCGTCGGGGACCCGGCCAGTCTTTTGACGGATAGCGCTATCGGGGTTGCCGTGGGAGCCATTGTGGTCTATACCTTCCTGTTATGGATCATTCCATATGCCCGCTACCGCCGGAAAAAACGCATTTTGATCTGGGCCATAGTCCTGGTCGTGGCCGGGCTGCTGATCTTCCTCATAGGAAGCGTACTGGCCTGGGGAATAGCAGAATCCATTCACAAGGCCGGTCCCCACGCGTCCGCCAGCTATCAACCGCTGATACACCTGATCCTGGCCAGCTTTCTGGTATTCATTATTGTCGGAGCTTTCTTCTCCGGTTATTACTTCGTGGATCTCTACGATCAGCAAAAAGCACTGAACCGGTACCGGGACGTGTTTACAGCTAAAATGCAGGCTGAAACAGCTTTTTTAAAAATGCAGATCAACCCGCATTTCCTGTTCAACTCGCTCAACAATATTTACGCACTCACCCTGACCCAGTCGGCACAGGCACCGGTACTGGCACGCCGGCTCCAGGAATTGCTCCAGTACATGCTGGCCGACGGAACCCGGGAAATGGTTTCCCTGAGCGGAGAGCTGACGTTTCTACAGAACTATATTTCTCTGGAGCAGTTGCGTACGGCACAGGATCAGGTACAGATCGACTACCGGGTTCAGGGCAATCCGGAAGGACTGTCTATTGCGCCGCTGCTGCTGGTCAATTTTATCGAAAATGCATTCAAGCACGGGGTCAAGGCCGGCATCACCGCAGCAGTGGTACGGGTTCAGCTCACCATTACCGGCCGGCTGCTGGCGGTTTCCATTTTTAATACCAAACCACCGGCAGCCACCCATCCGGAACAGGCCGTCCGGGACGGGGGTGGCATTGGTGTACAAAACGTGAAGCGACGATTGCAGATTCTGTATCCGGGCCGCCATACGCTGCGGATCCACGACACCCCTGAGAGCCATTCTGTATCCCTGAACATCCAACTCTAGCTTTTTCGCGCACATGCTTCAGGATTACATTCAGCACCGGTTACGCACCAAAAACCGCAGCATCTACTTTAAAAAAGGAAAGTGGATTTTTCACCTGCTGTGCATTGTCTTAATCTGGTGGATTACCTATATCCAGATGAAGCCCGTTGGTGGCCAGGCACCACCAGGCGCCGGATGGGTAGCCCTACTGGGCCAGCTGCCCTTCTTGGGGTTCTTTTATTATTACTGCCTGTATCTCATTCCGGTTTGTTTCAAGCAGAATCAGTACCGCCGCTTCTGGACGATCCTGCTCGTGTTGCTGGCTATTGTACCCTGGATTGAAGCGGCTTTGCAGATCAGCGTGTTTCGCCGGTATCCACTCCGGGGAGCCGAAACGCTTCCGGTGTCGGGCTGGCGTTTTGTATGGATGCTTTACCGGGATTTCGGAACCGCGTTTCTGGGATTTACAGTGGTGTTGTTTTTTATGGAACTCACAGAAGGCATTCGGACCACCCAGGAAATGGCGATGGACCATCAGGCGCTTGCGCAAACGGAAGTCCAGGTGCTGAAGACCCGTATGGATCCGGCGTTTATGACCCGCTCGCTGGAGGCCATTCGCACGCTGGCAGAAACAAACAGTTCCCAGGCACCCGAAGCAGTGGTGCAGTTTGCCGACATCCTGCGGTACCGGCTGTATCGGAGCAGCCAGCCGCAGGTACTGCTGGCTGAAGAACTTGCTCAGTTGCGCAAGCTGTTTCAGCTGTACCAGACCCAGCGGGCAGGCGATGCGATTCTGGATGTGGAAGGCGAGCTTCCGGAAGCGTTTATGACCCCACTGCTGTTGCTCAACCTGGCAGAATCGGCACTGACCCTGTTACAGGAGGATCCTACCGGAACCGTTCTTTTTTACCTGCTGGCCGAGCCGGATGCACTGCACATTGCGGTGGAAATCACAACCGTTATCGCCCCCGATGCTGTAGTCTTGCAGTTCCGGACACTCGAAACCGAACTGAGCCGGCTGGCCGGTATGCCGCTTCAGCTGACTACCGAACTCACTTCTTCTAACGTAAGCATCCATTTATGTCTGCCCCTGCAAAACCCCTTACCTGCCTGATCGTGGATGACGAGCCGCTGGCTCAGGATGTACTGGCGACTCACATCGCACAAGTGCCGTACCTGCAGCTGGCCGGCCGGTGCAGCAATGCCATGGAAGCGTTTGAAGCGCTGCACCGCCAACCCATTGATCTGTTGTTTTTAGACATCAACATGCCGGTGGTCAGCGGACTGAGTTTTCTCCGGGCGCTGAAAGACCCGCCGGCAGTGATTCTTACAACAGCCTATACCGAGTATGCATTGGAAGGATATGAGCTGGATGTCGTCGATTACCTGTTGAAACCGGTTTCGTTTGAGCGGTTTTTAAAGGCTGTTACGAAAGCGGCCGCCCAGGCAGGTCTTTCCGACAAAAGCGTTTCTAGTCCTCCAGAAGCACCAATCGCACCTGGTCTGGCAGCGAACAGTCCGGCAACGGCCAAAAGTTATTTCTTTATCAAGTCGAACGGCAAACTGGTTAAGATCAACCACACCGACATCCGGTATGTGGAAGGCATGAAAGATTATCTGAAAATCCACCTGACGGATAAGAATATCATCTGTCATCACACCATGAAGGCGATGGAAGAACAGCTTCCGGACAGCCAGTTTATCCGGGTGCATAAGTCGTATATCGTAGCCTTAAATGCAGTAGCCGCCATTGCCGGCACGGTGATCACACTCAATGGAGGGCAGGAAGACATTCCGCTGGGCAGTAGCTACCGGGACGCGGTACTTGCGGCTCTGGCCGGCTAGCATTCAGCCAATATAATCTTTCGTTCGCTGCAATAAGAATCCATGAAAAAGCCGCCTCCGGAATCCGGAAGCGGCTTTAAAAATTGTCGGAACTCAGAGGAACCGGATGGACGCTTAGCCTACAGCTACCCGTACAAACTGGGTAACGGTCAGGTCCTGGTGGATGCCTTTAAGATAATCGGCTACGCTTTTGCCGTTGTCTTTTACAAAGGCCTGCGCCATCAGGGTATTTTCCTTGAAGAAAGCATTGAGTTTACCCTCAGCCACTTTAGCAATCATATCGTCTGGCTTGCCGGCCATTTTCGGATCGGTTTTCATCTGATCCATTACAATGCCACGCTCCCGCTCAATAACAGCCGGTTCGATGCTTTCGTGGTTCAGGCCCAATGGGTTCATCGCTGCAATCTGCATGGCTACGTCACGACCGGCGTTCAGCTGCACATCGTTCTGGTTGGCCTGGTTGAGACCGACCAGCACACCAATGCGGTAGTTACCGTGGATATACGCAATCACAGCATCGGCGCTGACCTGCTCGTAGCGAACCACGTCGATCTTCTCACCGATTTTGGCAACCATTTCCAGCAGTTTATCGCCTACAGTAGCGCCCGCCATCGGCAACGCTTTCAGCGCATCGATATCGGTTGGCATATTTTGCTCGGCCAGGGCAGCCAGCTCATTGGCAAAGTCGATAAACTCAGCGTTTTTAGCTACGAAATCCGTCTCGGAAGACAGTTGCAGGACAATACCGTAGTTGCCGTCCGGATTGGCTTTGGCAATTACCACACCTTCTTTGGCTTCGCGGTCAGAGCGATTGGCAGCAACTTTCTGACCTTTTTTACGCAGGTAGTCGATGGCTTTTTCGAAATCGCCTTCGCTTTCTACCAGCGCCTTGCGGCAGTCCATCATCCCCGCACCGGTGGTTTGGCGGAGTTTATTTACATCGGCAGCGGTAATTGTTGCGCTCATGAGAATTTGGGGGAAATAATTTTATAGAATTAAAAAAGCGATTTACCTGAAATCGCGCGCAAAAGTACGAACAATCCGGTTCTTGGGTAAGGCTTTCTACCGGGTAGAACGCGTCCGGAAAATCAGCCGCCAAAAAAAAATGCATTTAATAGAATCAGAACCCCGTATCTTTGGGTCTCATTTTTTACCCCATTTTTTACCCTAGTACCATGCAAGAAGGTGTAGTAAAGTTCTTCAATACCGAGAAGGGCTTCGGCTTTATTAAGCCAGACGACGGCAGTGAAGATATTTTTGTTCACGCTACCGGTGTAGCCGAACCCATCCGTGAAAACGAACGCGTAAGCTTCGAAACAAAAGAAGGACGTAAAGGCCCGAACGCCATTAACGTGAAGCGTATCTAAGGAAAGTCTCTTTCCGGAACGCGCGGATTAAACTGACTCCGTACTTCAAAAAGCCTGTTGCTTCCCTGCAACAGGCTTTTTTAATACCCTCAACTCCCAAAAAGCCGGCAACTAATTTTTGTCGGTTCCAAGCCATTTTCTTAACTTTTCACCAACGCACGGGTACGCCCCCGTTCGTTGTGTTTTTTTATTATGGATGGATCCCGCTTACGCCCCCGGCTGTTGTTGCTGCTACTGCTTTGTGCCACGTCACTGACCGGCTTTTCGCAGGCTGTACAGGAATTTGTAGCCAACAGCGGTCAATGGGAAGGCGCGTTCCGGTACCGGGGCCGCGTTCATGCTGATACCTGGGTGTTTGGTGAAGCAACCGGACTTACCTACTCGATGACCGATTTTTCCGGACACGATCACCACCGGTCCGATTCCGGAGTCACTCACACCACCCACGGTCACGCCTGGAAAATGCAGTTTGTGGGGGCTCATCCCCAACCCGTTATCCGGGCGCTGGACTCTGAAGCGCATTACTACAATTACTTTCTCGGATCGGACAGTACCCGTTGGAAAAGCGGCCTGCATCCAACGCACTCCCTGCAGTATCAACGCCTGTACACAGGCATCGATCTGGAGGTTGGGTTCATAGCCGGGCAGTTTAAATATGAATACCACATCGCTGCCGGAGCCGATCCGGCTGTGATTGCCCAGCGGTATGAGGGTGTTCAGAGCATCCGGATTGAAAAAGGCGCGTTGAAACTGCAAACCAGTCTGGGTGCCGTAACCGAGCAGGCCCCGGTGGCCTGGCAGACCAACGGAACGGTTAAAAAGAAGATCCGCTGTCAGTACCAGCTGACCGACAGCACCGTTCGGTACCTGTTTCCGGACGGCTACGATCCGCGCCTGCCCATTGTCATTGATCCAGTCGTGGTGTTTGCCTCGTTCAGCGGCTCTACAGCCGATAACTGGGGGTTTACCGCCACCTACGACAATGCCGGCAGCTTTTATGCCGGGGGCCTTGTCAACGTGACCGCCGGACAAGCGTATCCAACCACTCCCGGTGCGTTTCAGACGACCTATGGCGGCGGCAGTCCCAACACCGGCAGTGGGGCCGTGTACAGTACGTACCCATCCGATATTTCGATCAGTAAGTTCAGTGCCAACGGAAACACGCTGGTTTACGGCACCTATATCGGCGGGTCCAACAACGAACAACCGCACAGCATGGTGGTGGATACGCAGGGTAATTTATTTATTGCCGGCCGGACCTATTCCACCAACTACCCGGCTGTAGGCAGCAGTTACGATAACAGTTTCAACGGCGTGGCCGATATCGTCGTATCCAAACTGAACCCTACCGGTACCGCCTTACTGGGTTCTACGTTTTTGGGGGGCAGTGCGGCGGATGGCGTCAACATCCGTTCCGGAACGCCCAGTACCGCCTCGACGTTGTTTTACAATTATGGCGATGACGCCCGCAGTGAAATCATCGCCGATCGTTCCGGAAATGTCTATGTGGCAGCCAGCAGCCAATCGACTAATTTTCCAACGGTCAATGCCATTCAGACCACCTCCAGCGGCGCACAGGATGCCGTTATTTTCAAGCTCGACAACTCACTGAGTACCCTGCTGTGGAGTACCTATTATGGCGGATCCGGAGAGGATGCTGCCTATGTCCTTACCCTGGATACTGCGCAGACCGCTCTGTATGTGGGCGGCGGCACCACCAGCACTAATTTTCCGATGCCGGCCGGTGGCTATCAGCCGGGGTATCAGGGTGGCCGGGCCGATGGCTTTGTGCTGCGCTTTCAAAACAGCGGCACGTATCCGGTGGTCAACGGCAGTTTTATCGGTCGTGGCGATTACGATCAGGTATACGGGCTGCAAACCGACTACGAGAACCGGATTTACCTGATGGGACAGACCCTGGGCGGCACTTTTCCGGTCACGCCGGGTACCTATTCCAATCCGAATTCCAATCAGTTTATCATGAAGATGGACGCCAATCTGCAAGCCAATCTGGTGTCGACCGTGATTGGTAACGGAGCCGCGGCCCAACCCAATATTTCGCCAGTGGCGTTCTTAGTGGATACCTGCGGGAATATTTACCTCAGTGGCTGGGGCGGTACGCTGTTCAACGAAAACCCGTTCTCGGGCGGCATGCTCAATATGCCGGTTACTCCTGGTGCAATCCAGACCACTACCGACAATGCGGACTTTTATTTTATTGCCCTCAGCAAAAATGCCGGAAGCCTGCTGTACGGAACTTATCGGGGCCAGAATGGAGCAGATGAGCACGTAGACGGTGGCACCAGCCGTTTTGATAAAAACGGGGTCGTGTACCAGGCCATTTGCGGCGGGTGCGGCCGCCTTGGGTTTCCGACCACACAGGGCGCCTACAGTACCACCAACCGATCCAATAACTGCAATCTGGTCGCGCTGAAAATTGCGTTTGAGCTGGGATCGGTGGATGCCTCCGCCAATGCCACACCGGCCACCCGGGGCTGCCCGCCGCTGGTGGTCAACTTCAACAATACCTCGGTGAATGCCTCGCAGTTTACCTGGAATTTCGGTGATGGCAGTCCGACCGATACCGCCCGCAACCCACGTCATACCTACACCCGGCCCGGCACCTTCCGCGCCCGGCTGGTAGCCGTCAACCCGATTGCCTGCCGCATTGCTGACACCGCGTACATCACCATCGTCGTAGACAGCAACTCAATCTTCGGGGATATCGCCGTTCAGGATCTCAACACCTGTGATCCGTACAGCGTTCGCATTACCAACAACGTAACCGTACCCGGCAGCAGCGCCACCTATGCCTGGACCTTCGGCGACGGCAGCAGCAGCTTCAGCCGGAATCCGCTGACGCATAACTACACCGACAGCGGCACGTATACCATCCGGCTGATTGTAACCGACCCGGCCGCCTGCAATTCACCGGATACGTTTTCCAAAATCATTCAGGTGCGGGCGCTTCGTGTCAAAGCAGCGCTCAGCGGCCCCGACTCGCTGTGTCAGAATGCGGGTGGCATTACCTTCCAGAGCATTACGACCAACGCGACCACCATTCGCTGGACCTTCGGCGACGGCGATACCTCGCGCCAGACAGCACCTGTCCATACCTACCGGCAACCGGGCACCTATACCGTCCGGCTGATTGCCGCCAATCCGGATGCCTGCAACCGGGCCGACACGGCATTCAAGACGGTCCGCATTTTCCGGAAGCCGACTGCCCTGTTTGATTTTACGCCGATCATTCCGGAAGCCAACACGCCGATTTCATTTATCAACCAGTCGGTGGATGCCGACCGGTACCGCTGGGACTTTGGCGACGGCGACGGTTCGTCCGAAACCAGTCCGCAACATTTTTACAAGCAAACCGGTACGTACAGCACCTGTCTGACGGCGATTTCCGTCAATGGCTGTCTGGATACGTTTTGCCGGGAGGTCGTGGCAGATGTACGGATTGCCTGCGATGTGCCCACCGCTTTTTCTCCTAATGGAGACGGTAAAAACGACATCTTGTATGTACGGGGAGCCGCCATTGAAACCCTTTCATTCCGGGTCTACAACCGCTGGGGACAATTGCTATTTGAGACCGACACGCTGACCACTGGCTGGGATGGCACCTGGCAGGGCAAGCCGCAGGAAGCCGACGCGTATGCGTATATGCTCTCGGCTACCTTTATCGACGGCACCCGCGTCCGCAGAAACGGCCACATCACCCTCCTCCGCTAATGACAACTTCTTCTTTTTTTAAAAAACTGACGGTCCTAGCCGGTTTGCTCGGCGCGGCCTGTTCCGGAAGCTATGGGCAGGGCATTCACTTTTCGCAGTATTACAATGCACCGTTACTGGTCAACCCGGCCAATACGGCTTTGCTTCCGGATGCGAGCTACCGGGTGGGCGTGAACTACCGGCAGCAATGGGCCTCCATTCCGGTGCCCTACACAACTATATCCGGATTTGGCGAATTTCAGCTGCTGCGGGGCATCGAAGGCAACAACTGGCTGGGCATCGGCGTCGCGTTCTGGGATGATAAGGCCGGTGCCGGACAATTGCAGCAAAGCCGCGGCGATTTATTTGCTGCCTATCACCTGCAACTGGGAGATGTGCAGATGCTGTCTTTAGGTGCCTCGGTGGGTACCGTGCAGCGCAAGGTGGATTTTACCAAATTCACGTTTGACCAGCAATGGGACGGCTTTTCGTTTGATAGGGACCTCAGCAGCGGGGAGCCGGCGGAGATTCGCAAAACCAACTATCTGGATGTGGGTCTTGGCCTCAACTATGCCTTGTTTCCCAATGAAAATTTTTACCTGAAGATGGGTGTGGCCGCGAGCCATCTCAACCAGCCCACAGAAACTTTTTACGACACGACCCACCGGGTTGGCCTGCGGCTGACGGGCAATGTGGAAGCCGTAATCCGGGCCAGTCCAACCGTTATTCTGACGCCGTCGGTGTATTTCACCACGCAGCAGTCGGCCTGGGAAGCGCTGTACGGTTCGCTGGCCCAGTTCCGGATTGGCGGCGATGAGGCGGCCGGTTCCTTTATTGTGGGTGCGTTTCACCGCTGGAACGATGCAGCGGTCGGGGTCGTGGGCTATCAGTGGAGCAATCTCCGGCTGACGTCGTCGTATGATTACACGCTGTCATCGCTGAAACCGGCAACCGGGGGACGCGGCGCGTTTGAGGTGTCGCTGCTGTATCAGGGCACGTACAAAAAAGACATGCGCGACAGCAAATTTGCCTGTCCCCGCTTTTAACAAGGCACGTTTTTTAAGATTCCGGAACAGACCGCGGCCCGTATCTGCCCTGTTCCATTATATTTGAACTGTTTACGCTAATCCACCTCTCGCAATGGAAAATGAAAAAAACCAAATCCTCCTCGTAGAAGACGACGCTTCGCTGGGACAAGTATTGAAAAACTATCTGGAACTGAACGACTACGAGGTGGAACTGGCCCGCGACGGGATTCTGGGTCTGGCAGCGTTTCGAAGAAAGAAATTCGATATCTGCCTGCTGGATGTCATGATGCCGAATATGGACGGCTTTACGCTGGGCGAAGAAATCCGGAACGTAGATCCTGATATGCCGTTGTTTTTCCTGTCTGCCAAAAGCATGAAAGACGATATTATGCAAGGCTACAAGCTGGGTGCGGACGACTATATCACCAAGCCGTTTGACTCCGAGATCCTGCTGCATAAAATCAAAGCCGTTTTAAAGCGTAACAGCGAACTGGAAGAAAAGAAGCACGCCATTACCGAATGGAATCTGGGCAATTTCAAGTTCAATTCCCGGCTGCGCAACCTGCAGATCGGTGAGGAAAGCTTTACCTTATCGCCGAAAGAAAGCGAGTTGCTGACCATGCTCGCTGAATACAAAAACGATTTGCTGCCCCGCGAAGCGGCGCTGAAACGCATCTGGGGTTCGGATACCTATTTCAACGGCCGCTCCATGGATGTGTACATCGCCAAACTGCGCAAGTACCTGAAACTGGATCCGTCGGTAGAGATCGTCAATATCCACGGCAACGGATTCCGGCTGGTCGTGCCCAACGCAGCCGCTTAAAAACGTACTTCAACTGATTGTCCAAAAAAGTCCGCTTCCCGTGTTGGTAAGCGGACTTTTTTTTGCGTCTTTCCGGAAACACAGCCGATCGCAGGGTTTTCTTGCGCTATTTTTGACCCTCCTCCATGCGTCATTTACCCAACCTGCTGACTCTCGCCAACCTGTTTTGTGGTTGTTGTGCCATTGCATTGGTGCTGAGTGCGCAAAACTTCAGTGTCACGACCGATTACGAGCATTTCATTGAAGTGCCGGCGGTGGAACAGCCCTGGCTCGGAACGATCTTCATTTTCCTGGCGGCGTTCTTCGATCTCATTGACGGAGCCGTGGCCCGTGCCCTGCGGGTGAGCAGTCCGCTCGGGAAAGATCTGGATTCGCTGGCTGATGTGGTCTCGTTTGGCGTAGCACCCTCTATGATTCTGTACAAGCTGCTGTGGGCCGCCTGGATGCGCCAGCCCGAAGCCATGGATATCAGTCTCTGGGCAACGGCACCGGCCTTTTTGATTGCCGTATTTGCGGCGTATCGGCTGGCGCGGTTCAACCATGCGCCGCCGCAATCGGGTTTTACCGGGATGCCGACGCCGGCAGTGGGTATTGCCATTGCAGCCTTGCCGCTGGTACCGCTGTATGGTCCGCAGGCACTGGCCAACCTGTTGCTGCGTCCCTGGATGCTGTACGCGCTGATTCTGGCGTTGTGCTACCTGATGGTTTCGAAGATCCGGTTTTTCAAGCTTAGCGAGCATCTGAAAACACCCGCCAAAGGCTGGCCTGCGTATTTGTTGATTATCGGAACATTGGTGTTGATTCCGGTGCTGAAAGGCGGCAGCTTTTTGGGAGCGATTCTGCTGTATGCGCTCCTGTCGATGGTTGCGCCAAAGACTCCGGAAACCGCTGAACCCGCTGTTGTTTAAATTTTAAATCTCTTTTTTATGATCCATACTGTCCGTATCAACATTCTGCCGCTGAAAGACCTGCTCGATCCACAGGGAAAAGCCGTTACCGGCAGTCTTCATAACCTGGGTCTGGGCAACATCACCGATGTCCGTATTGGCAAGCATATGACCTTGCAGGTAGAAGCCGCCAGTGCTGCCGAAGCGAAGCAGTTGGCTGAAGACGCCTGCCGCAAGCTGCTGGCCAACCCGGTGATGGAAAGCTTTGAAGTCACAGTATCGGAATAAACGTTCTTCCGGAACCGCGCGTTCCAGTAGTGTGTAGAAAACCCTTTCGGACAACCGTTCCGGAAGGGTTGTTCCGTTTAGTGACGGATCAGCCGGATCACCATCACGACCAGTGCAAAGAGGAACATAAAGATGGAAATCCGGTTCATGCCGTGCATGAGGCGGATATTGGTATTGTGCGGCGCGTTGGGGTCGCGCTTTTTGAGATAGAGGTAATTGAGGAGCTGGTCGCGGAGTCGCATAAGTGGAAATTGAGGGGCCTTTCCGGAAGGCGGAACGGGCCTGATAAGGCAACGGTTGATCGCGAAAAAAGTTTTTGGCAGTCTTTGGTGCGGGTTTGTATATTTGCCTTCCTAAAAATGGGGAATTAGCTCATTTGGTAGAGCGCTTGCATGGCATGCAAGAGGTGACCGGTTCGATTCCGGTATTCTCCACCCAATAAAATCAAGGCTTCCAGCGACTGGAAGCCTTTTTTGCTTTCGGTCGGTTTAAACATGGTTTAAACATTTCGCGGGTCGAGAGTCCTTTGGCAGGTTGAATATGAGCTACGTTTCACCACCTCCCGTACATACCGAGTCCGGCTCACCGGGATACAATTAATACTTTGGTCCTCTAACATCCTCGACGGCATCACCATCCCGAACGGATAATAATCATAGGCCGCCTTCAAACTCGCCCGCTCCACTTTCCCACTGCCCGGAGCCGCCACCTCGGTCACCTTATCGCTCACCACTCCCAGCACATTGCCTAAGTGGTTCGTAAGCTCGTAGCGCTTCTGACCAATGATGCGACTGCTCCAGAACGGCTCGCTTTGCGCTACAGTATACGGCCCCGGCGCGTTGTAGTGCATCAAGGACTGCACCGCATCACTGTACCACGGCATCCGGTACGCCGCCGTACTCGAATCCCACCGCGACTGGTTCTGGGCCAGGGTCTGTTCGTGATTCCAGTGGTACTGGTACTGCGACGGCAGATACGTCTTCACCCCCAGCCGACTGGAGCCATAGAGCACCTGGTCGGCCAAATAAAACTTGTCTTCCAGCAGTCCCTGGCCCAGCACCGGCTCCAGAACACGCACGTCGATTCCCTTCCCGGATAAGCCGTTGACCACCTGCAACCCTCCGCTCAGGCCCAGCTCGCCCAAGGCACCCGTCACTTGTTCGCGACCCGGCCATCAATTTGAAAGCTACATTTCTTGCTTAAAAATTGGTCCTTCTAATCTTAATCGTTCAATTGCATCTACCCAATAGTCCCAAAATGCGGAGTCTGCTGGACTTCCATCAGGAAGATATTCTCCTCCACTAAGTATGTCAGTCAAATCAGTAGAATCTGTTAATTGGAGATAATATTGTAATAGATGAAGCATAGCCTCATAGCCTTGCTTAATCGTGATTTTGTCTGTAGGCTTAATAGGTTCCATACTAGTTTATTTATCTCACGCTGTTTGTCTTTTTCAACTCCCTTGGTGTTTGGTTAACACCAGCACCTTTAATTACTCCATTTTGAGAGTACGACCAGTTCTGTGTACCATCACTATTCATTTCTTGATACCAATCCTTACCTCTATTATCAGTGTGAGAATAATTCTCAGGCTTGTTAGAAAATCTTTCTATCATTTTTCTATTAGCCTTTGTATCAGCGAATTTACCGTCTTTGTTAGAAAAAACGTGATTAGCCTGTTTGCCTTGTGGTAATATGTTTCTTTGTCTTTTTCCTGGTGATTGCTGAGATCCTCCTGAACTTGTAGTACTTCCTTGAGGCTGTTGCTGTTTGGGACCACTAGCTAAATTACTTACAGCCTTGGCAAACATCCAAGCACCCGCCACTCTTACGAGCGCTCCACCTGCTGCCATCGGAACCCCTACCTCTGCACCAGCTCCACCCGTGCCAGCCGTTACCCGGACACCCGCACCCATCATCCCCGTACCTATATTGTCCAGCATTGCTCCAGTCATCAAACTTGCCGCATCCCCAGCCTGTGTTCCCCGATTAAAATGCTGACGTAAAACCGGATCGCTGGGGGCTGCCCACTCCCGAACCGGATTACTCGTCGTTGGCAATAGATTATCTACCATTGCCGCCGCACCCCCACCAACTGCTACTAGTGTTTGGACTAACCCATCACAGCATCCTCCGCCCGGCGAGTCACCATCCGGATCACTCATATAGATAGGGCTTCCTCCCAGCACTGCATAATCACTCACTCCGGCCTCATCCACCGGATCGGGATTCCAACGCCACGCCAGACGAGTATCATACTCCCAGAAGGTCGCCGTGTTGTGATTGCCACTTCCGGAAATCTCATCGGTCTTGCGCTGCCCATTGAAGCCGTACTGGTACCCACCGCCCCAGACCCCGTCCGTATCGCAACTCAGCACCACATACGTCTGCACCGCACGAATCACCGTCTCGTACCCCACCTCCGCTGCCACCAGCTTCCCACTCCCGCTGTTCACACTGCGCACCACCAACGCCAACCCACCATTGCTCCGCTGATGCACCGGCAACGGATGGTCCTCATTCCCGGCCTCCACACTAATCGGACCCCCATCCGGTACCATCGCCTCATTGAGCACCTCATACGCCTCGCCCACCGGACCACTCTCACTGCTCCACCCACCCGGATACCACCGCAACTGCGCCACAATCTCCCCCTGACCTTCCACAAGGGTTGTCAACCGAACCCCCACTTCATCTGCACCCAGCAGCTTCCCTACCGGCAGCGCTACCTCCATCGGCATCTCATCAGCCATCCCCTCCCCACGAACCACCTCCAACCGACTGTCATCCATCTGGTCCAACTTACTACCGCCGATCGCCACTGCACGACCCATAATCGACTGCACCCCCCCCCGCACTCAACTGATCTTTTGCGGATCATACTTGAATAATTACTTTTACAACAGTAATTATTCAATAAAATCTATTTGTCAATTGACACGGATATACTGGACAATATTTCATATTCTTCTTCTGGATTAATCAAAACAATTCCATCTTTTCGAACTTCTATCTTTTTATTGTACACGTAGTGCTTATCATTCACTACTACATAATCAATATTAGCTACAAATTTTTTTATATTCATATTAATTGGTACTATCCATTCATATTTTATAACTGTGTCTTTAACAATTGAACGATAAACAGAATTGGTATTTTGATTAAGAATATAAAAAGGACAATGCATATTCCTGAACGTACCTGTTAAGACACCGTTTGTGTCAACATTGAAACAACCACTATTGTCTGGTAATAATATATCTACCAGTGGTTCAATTTCTATAATTATAGTATCGTTTACTTGGTTGTTTTTAGACCAGTAGAAATGAAATTTAACTTTTTTATTTTCAATGAGGGTATCGTTAGCATATGAGTTTATGCTAAGCCAGACTATTAGAAAGCTAATTATAAATTTATTCATCGTCCAGTAAAGTAGAGAAGATTAAATGTACCACTAAATTTCTTGTTTGCCTCTTGATGAGCTTGTTTATAAGGCATTTTTTCAGTAGTTCGCAAATAGTTCTCATACAACTCATGTTTCAAGACATTTAATCTTACATCTGCATAGCTTACAAGTGTGGTTTGAGTACCTGCTTGTGTATTGTTTGTAATTATTGAGTATTCACTTTGGACGTTCCCAACAGCCATACCAACTTGTCCGTTATAATCTTTTTGCGGCAATAAGGTAGGAACCAAGTTACCGCGATTATCTGATCCATAACTCGTTTCAGAGGCATTTTTATAAAACACTGAGTTTTTGCTTTCCGTAGTTAAACCTATCCCAGTACCAACCCATTGATTTTTATTATACACTGAGTTTACATTATCATATATATCACCTGATCCACCAGCCTCAATAAAAGCTGTCCTCTCTTCTTTAAGGCCTCTTGATTGAAAATCAGGTGAAGTAGAGTAATAATATGATTCTTTTGCTTCTACTATTGTCTTAACAAGACCCAATCCATCGTCTTTGCCCAAAATTTTATCTATTTTATTACTGCTTAGCCCCTTAAAATCTAAGGACACGTTCCCATCCTTATCAATATTGAGATATTTCTGATTTTTCTGCTTTACTATACCTGTAACATCATTTTTTGTACTAGCGTCTGTGCTAACCCTCCATTTATCTCCAAGTACATCTATATTTTTTACTGGATTCATACCAAAGACAGAGTAATCACTTTCCCAAGGATTCTTTTTTGAATCCCGATTCCAACGCCAGGCCAACCGGGTATCGTACTCCCAGAACATGGCCGTGTTGTGATTGCCCGCACCACTGATCTCATCGGTCTTGCGCTGCCCGTTGAACCCATACTGGTACCCGCTGCCCCACACCCCGTCCGTATCGCACGAGAGCACCACGTACGTCTGCACCGCTCGAATCACTGTCTCATACGCCACCTCCGCCGCCACCAGCCTTCCACTCCCGCTGTTCACACTGCGCAACACCAACGCTAACCCGCCATTATTGCGCTGATACAACGGCAACGGTGCATCCTCCGTCCCAGCCTCTACAGTCAACGGCCCATTGTCCGGTACCATCGCCTCGTTGAGCACCTCATAGGCATCGCCCACCGGGCCACTCTCACTGCTCCACCCTCCCGGATACCACCGCAGCTACGCCACGACCCCATAATAATAATTATTATAATAAATATGTTTAATTACTCATATGATCGTGCTGCAGTCAAAATATCAGCTATTACTTTCCAATTGATATTAATTGGCATTTGAATATTATTATTTATATAATAACCTTCCATATCTTCCGTCCAACTGGCAAACGCTTCTATAAATTCAGGAAGTGTGTTATTTGTCCAGTTTTCAGGATGATTCTTTAGATCATTTATTAGGCTTTCTAAGAAATCAATAAAGTCATCTTTTGATTGAATACCGTTTACTTTTGTTGCTATATCCATTATGATTATTTTACCATGATGCTTTGTCCTTCTCCCAGTTTTAGTTTAATAGAGGTTCCACCATTACGCGTAGTCATTTTCCACATCTGACCTGCTGGATTTGCCCATTGAATAGGCGCTTCTTTTAAACCTGATAAACGAAATGCAGCTAACCTTCTATGGTCAAGTGTCCATATCTTACCAATTGCATCTTTCCATACATTCATCCTGAGCAGATTCGGATCAGATAAATTGACATAATTTTTCACATAATATACTAATGAAAAACTATGTTTTATTCTTGTAATACCATCGTACTAATACCCAAAAAGGCAATAAGAACAAGATAAACATTGCAAAAAAATTTAACAAAGATACATTTATGGAATCTGGAGAAGATTTCATAAATAGATTGATCCTTATTACATTAGCTGCCGCCATGAATGCACTAAAGCACAATACGAAAATATATCCTTTCTTCATTTTTAAGGCTTTTTACCATTTTGATCTATAGATCTTTTAATGTCTACTCCTACTTTTTGTCTAGCTTGCTCACTTACTTTTACTTGGCCCTTTGCCCGACTGGCTTTAATAACTACTTCCGGCAAATCCATATATTTTGGTGATGGAGTTTGTTGTTCTTCAAACGCTTTATCTATGGCAATAGATGTCCCAACACCAACTACATCTTGTGTCCTATCAACTAATTGGCCAACATTAGTAGCAGGATTATTTCCAATATGTCTCATAAATGCATTGGTATTACCTCTGTTCCACCAATGTCGGGTAACAGCTTTGGATAACTTGTCTGCTCCATATCGAGCCGCTCCAAAAGTTGTAGTTGCTACAACACTTGAAAAGGCAGCCTTCTTGTAATCTAAAGGCTTTTCGTCAATTGCATCTTCAGCTAATGAGCTGCCAAAAGAAGTCGTAGCAGTAGCAACTATTCCGGCTCCCATCCCACCGGTTGCTCCTACAATTGCACCTCCAACCGCATTTACACCAGCCTTTTTCCAAGTTTTCCCATCCTTTAGTGTTACCCAGCCATTCTGCAAAACAGATTTTGTAAGTGACGCTACACCGCCAATTCCAGCACCAATTAGAGCACCTATTACTCCTATATCTCCATTAGGATCTTGGTATAAAATTGGATTTCCGTGATTAGTTGCATACGGTGACTCATTAGATATTTCTTCTGCCCTTGGATCAGGGTTCCACCTTCTGCCCAACCGAGTATCGTACTCCCAGAACATCGCCGTGTTGTGATTGCCCGCACCACTGATCTCATCGGTCTTGCGCTGCCCGTTGAACCCATACTGGTACCCACCACCCCACACCCCGTCCGTGTCACACGAGAGCACCACGTACGTCTGCACCGCCCGAATCACCGTCTCATACGCCACCTCCGCCGCCACCAGCCTGCCACTCCCGCT
>SEFP01000031.1 GCA_004144185.1 Sphingobacteriales bacterium
TCGACACTGGTCGTTCCCGTCCCTGAATAATCGCGGCAACGACGGACGCTTCCGCCGCCCATCGGAAACCCTCTTCCGAGGCAATACGTTTGCCCGTCAGCACCGTCAGGATAATTGCCCTTTAGTGATCTGTATGATTCAAATATTCGCTGCCAGTTTTTCAGTTCATTAAACTTCTGCGTATTCTGGGCTCTTGTTTGAATTCCGTTGAATGCCACAATACTGATTGCAGCGAGAATGCCAATCACGACAATAACTATCAGCAGTTCTACAATTGTAAAGCCACGATTACTTGGGTTCATAATTAGACGCTTACCCAACATGCCGTAGTGTTATCAGCAGGATAACTGTAACTATATTTGTTTGTTGACCGCGCCCAAGCTTCTCCGGTCGCCTGTATTGCAACGTCGCTGACGCCGCAATCTTGCGCTTGCCCCGTTAGCCAATACATGAGTAGTAGTTTTCGTGTTGAGTCGCCATCATAGGATGCTGCACCTGCCCGAATGTTGTACCAAATACCGTAGTATTTTCCTGACCCTGCTACCGGTGTTGATGTTGGCGGATTACCTATTTTACCTAAATTAGTGCGAAGGCCACTATCTACAGCAGCTGCGGTACCTGCATAGTCCGTGCAAGTATTGGTTAGGCAGGCAGTACCACTCATTGGATATGTGTCATCATTTGCGGCTCGGTAGGCTTTAATAAGTTTGATGCTTTGCTGGGCGGCAGATATTGTAGACGTGTTTTTAGCACGTTGCTGGATGCCGTTGAATGCAACAATTGTGATTGCAGCTAGGATACCGATCACGACAATGACAATTAATAGTTCGACGATAGTAAAACCTCTTGAATTATTCATAATTAACCTCTAAATCCCCATCGGTCGAGGAATGCACCTTCTTTTAGGTCGTCAGGCACCTGGCTCCATTCGCCACTAGGGATAGATTGTGGAGTCGGACCGGTTTGGTAGAGTCGTTGCAATCTATAGAATGTACCTGCGGCGTTAGACTGATAAATAAAAGTGTTGTTATTGTTTGCAGCCGTTGGGCCATCAGTTATAGATGGAAGCTTTGCAATATATTTCGGTACAAGTCCGGGTATGAAGTCATTGTCTGTGCTGGCTCCACGTTGATATGTGTAGCCACCGGATGCAATTGGCGGGTAGTTTCCATTGTCGGCGTAGTACATTTTTACGGCTTTATCAATAGTTGTCAAGTCTGAGCGTTTTTGCGCGAACTTTGCTCTGTCTTGGATGCCGTTGAACGCGACAATGGTAATTGCAGCCAGGATACCGATCACGACAATAACGATCAATAATTCAACGATAGTAAATCCACGAGTATTACGCATATGCTTTTCAGTATAAATGGTAGTCGCCAATTTCACAATCGCTCAATATATTGATATTATCACTATAAAATTGTATAATACCAAAACCAGTCATTCGGCTGGTGTATACTTCTCATAGATCGGAATATCCAATGAAGGCAGGTCAGATCGTTCAAGAATTCGAGCATAAGCTCGCCATGTGGTCCGAGTCGGTCTTGACC
>SEFP01000032.1 GCA_004144185.1 Sphingobacteriales bacterium
CGGCAATGGTGCAAACCCACGCCCAGCGTTTCGTCAGATCATCGTGCTCAATAGATGTAACGACAAGTGATCGACAACTCTGGCTGAACGTGAAGCTTGCAGAGGAGCCCAAACTGAAGGTGCTGGAGTTGGACTTACACTACCTCGGCTTGAGTCAAGCAACATTGGAGGCCAGATACAAGCAGTTGGTGTCTCAACCATAACCCCGCACTTCGTAGAAGACCTCGTTGTCCTCCGGATTGCGGGGTCTTCTATATTCCAGAGAATGTTGCAATTGAAAGATATTTGTTTGATGTTATGATAAAACTGTATTCACACCTTGGATACAGCTACTCGGACAAAGGAGCTCGCATGACTTTGATCGGAACATTCGACACTGAAAAAATCAGACTACTGAGCAAGAGTATCGGACCAACGCTGGTGGCTGTGATTGCAAATAGTCGTGATCAAGAGGTTGTCACTAAATGGCTGGACGACGCAAGTCCGCTTTCGCCTTCACCGGAACAAATACGAAGACTCGAGTTCACCATCGAATGCCTAGAAAGGGCACGTAAGGATGAAATAAGTGACGACGTCACCCGTGCCTGGCTTATCGGGCACAGTGTGGCAAACGGGCTTAGTCCGGCCGAGGCAATTCGTTCAGACGACTTGCGCGCCGCCGAGATATCACTCAGCAACCTGATCAACGACAATTGGTCGTAGGGCATCACACCGACAGAAGGAGTATCGCATGACTCACCCACTTTCACCCGATGAATATTGGAGCGATCACAGAAGGAGAAGGACGGCCGACGATCAGCATGATCGCGAGCCCAACTTCGATCATGGAGATGTACCTGATGAAGAGTAGTTGCCGCGTTACGGTGGCCCAGCTTGCACATGCAGGCGGGCCGCCGACGCGGCTTTTTCATTATGATTTTTACTACACATTTAGCGTCGCTACTGCTACCATATGCGCTATACTACTTATAGCTTTCACACAACGAGAGGGAGTCATGTCCGCGTTATTAAACACTCTAGATCAGCTGATCCTAGAGGACGATGCCGTTATGGAACAGTATGTATTTCATGTCGTCACTCGAACGCCGTACGCGAATATCAAATGCACGCTGTCCGCCTACTCCACGTATGGTCGTGGGCTACCTAGGTTTCAGCTAGGTAGCGGACATCAGCGAGAGATCAGCACTGCCATCAGTCAATTCACTCCGACTATCAATGGGCGTAAGGATTACATCATTCCGCCTCTTTCCGGGATGATCTTGAGCGATAGCAGTGGCGCGAACCGAGTCACTCAGTTCGCAAGTCTGTACGTGCGATGGGGTGATTATGGAACTATCCCTATCGGCATACTTCGTGGATTCGAGATCACAAAATCAAGCATTTTGGATGAACATTCACGACGTGCCCAACTCAAAATTGCGTCATAGCTACCCCGCTCCGTCGAGCGCAGCGCATCATAGTGCAGCATTCCGGTTAGGCGGGGTGTTTGCTTTCTAGAGAACAATTCCAGCAGGCATAAAGTAGCAGATAATCGT
>SEFP01000033.1 GCA_004144185.1 Sphingobacteriales bacterium
TGTTGTTTCTGTTATTGCATCGATTGTTGCTGCATTTACAACAACTACAGAAGTTACCGTATCGCAATTTGTTGGATTGGTAATCTCACAGATTGAATATTCTACATTATAGTTTCCAGCCGGTGTGTTGGCTGCAACACTTACTGTTCCGTTGGCATTCAAAGTAAGTCCTGTTGGAACCGTGATTCCAGTCAGTTTTATTTGTCCCGGGTTTGTTCCGATTACAACCGGTGTTCCGTTTAAGGTATCGTTTGCTGTTAATGCTGCTGTTGTACCTCCAACATTTCCGTTGATGGCAGTTGTTGTTTCTGTTACCGCATCGATTGTTGCTGCATTTACAACAACTACAGAAGTTACCGTATCGCAGTTTGTTGGATTGGTGATCTCACAGATTGAATACTCCACATTATAGTTTCCAGCCGGCGTGTTTGCTGCAACACTTACCGTTCCGTTGGCATTCAAAGTAAGTCCTGTTGGAACCGTGATTCCAGTCAGTTTTATTTGTCCCGGGTTTGTTCCGATTACAACCGGTGTTCCGTTCAACGTATCATTTGCTGTTAATGCTGCTGTTGTACCGCCAACATTTCCGTTGATGGCAGTTGTTGTTTCTGTTACCGCATCGATTGTTGCTGCACTTACAACCACTACAGAAGTTACCGTATCGCAGTTTGTTGGATTGGTAATCTCACAGATTGAATACTCCACATTATAGTTTCCAGCCGGTGTGTTTGCTGCAACACTTACTGTTCCGTTGGCATTTAAAGTCAGACCTGTTGGAACCGTGATTCCAGTCAGTTTTATTTGACCAGGGTTTGTTCCGATTACAACCGGTGTTCCATTCAACGTATCGTTTGCAGTTAATGAAGCTGTTGTGCCTCCAACATTTCCGTTGATTGCCGTTGTTGTTTCCGTAACCGCATCAATTGTTGCTGCAGTTACAACAACTACAGAAGTTACCGTATCGCAGTTTGTTGGATTGGTAATCTCACAGATTGAATACTCCACATTGTAGTTTCCAGCCGGAGTGTTGGCTGCAACACTTACCGTTCCGTTGGCATTCAAAGTAAGTCCTGTTGGAACCGTGATTCCCGTCAGTTTTATTTGACCCGGATTTGTTCCGATTACAACCGGTGTTCCGTTTAAAGTATCGTTTGCTGTTAATGCTGCTGTTGTGCCTCCAACATTTCCGTTGATGGCAGTTGTTGTTTCTGTAACTGCATCGATTGTTGAAAGACCAACTGTTACTTTCACTGTGTTTGAACTACAGTTTGTTGGGTTCAATTTCTCACAGATTGTATACGTCAATTCATAGTTTCCTGCCGGAGCGTTTGCTCCTAAAACTGTATTTCCGTTTGTATCTACTGTTAAATATCCTGTTGGGTCTGCTGTTGTAACTGTCAGGTTTATATCTGATGGTACAAGGGCTGTTCCGTTTTTAGTATCGTTATCAAATACATTTACCAAAGTTTGGGATGCATTTGTAGCTGTTACAGATGGAACCGTATCGGCATTTGCAACAAGTGTTC
>SEFP01000034.1 GCA_004144185.1 Sphingobacteriales bacterium
CACCTCCGCCGCCACCAGCCTGCCACTCCCGCTGTTCACACTGCGCAACACCAACGCCAACCCACCATTGCTTCTCTGATACAACGGCAACGGCGCATCCTCATCCCCAGCCTCCACACCAATCAGACCCCCATCCGGAACCATCGCCTCGTTCAACACCTCATACCCCTTCTCACCGATGAGAACTTGTAACAATGATCGCTCGCCCTTTGTCACAATCAAAGCGTTGCACATATACACTATCTGCGGTATACAGGATATAGTCGGCATTCCCTTTTATTTTAACTAGACTATCTCCTATCTCAGGCCCGATCACAAAGTCAGTCTCATTAAATAGAATTTTGCTTCCATATTTTTTATTTTCAGCCGTAGACGCATGGTCTCCCCATCTAGAATAAATGGTGTCTATTTTAACATGACCTGCCCTAGGCTTTACATTCATTTCAATTGACTTTTCGCAATCGGCACAAGAGGCGACTGCCAACATCAACAAAACGACAATGTATAATTTATTTTTTCTCATCTGTACCCACATATTTTGTGATTCCAAGTTTACTACTGTAGCCAAAGCCATGTAGGCCAATATCAATGGAAAATACGCTCAAAGTTCTGTTAGAAATTAATGGGGTTTCTGAGTTAGTTGCAGTTGCATAAGTAAACGAGATTACACCAAATTGCAGACTGTGTGATACAGAAGTACCATTTATAAAGTCATTGGGGCCTATTCTTTTTTGATAGCTATAGAAATCCAGTCCGACAGATGCACTAACACCTGGGGTAGCTGCACCAACACCTCCTACACCACTTACGAAGCCCCCCATATTATTATCATGGTCTACATAGCCACCTATACTCCCACCACCATTTGCAAATACGCCATTTGCACCTATGCTCCCGTGTATACCAAAGCCATCCGGCCCCATCATGGGCATATAGCCTAAGTCATAGGCCCTTTGAGCCCGTTCTGTCTGATCCGCTTGTCTCTTTGCCAAGTCCCGCTGCAAATGATAGGCCGCATAATCGTACTTGTTACCCGTCCGCTGACCCGACGGCGTCTCGTCCCGCAACACCTTCTCAAACACATACCGGTCCAACGCTTTCGACAATCCTGCCGGGGTGCCCGTAGCGCTGGGCGACTTACTATGGATCACGGCCTCATCCAACGATACCGGCTTGTTACTACTGCCTACACCCGTCACTTTCTCCTCCGCCACATTTCCAAGCACATCATTTTTCCAGATCGGATTCCGGTCAAACGTAGCATACGGACTCATCATAGGATTACGCACCGGATCGGTGTTCCAGCGCAAGCCTAAACGCGTGTCATACTCCCAGAACAGCGCCGTGTTGTGATTGCCCGCACCACTGATCTCATCGGTCTTGCGCTGCCCATTGAACCCGTACTGGTACCCACCACCCCACACCCCGTCCGTGTCACACGAGAGCACCACGTACGTCTGCACCGCCCGAATCACCGTCTCATACGCCACCTCCGCCGCCACCAGCCTGCCACTCCCGCT
>SEFP01000013.1 GCA_004144185.1 Sphingobacteriales bacterium
CACCTCCGCCGCCACCAGCCTGCCACTCCCGCTGTTCACACTGCGCAACACCAACGCCAACCCACCATTGCTTCTCTGATACAACGGCAACGGCGCATCCTCATCCCCAGCCTCCACACTAATCGGCCCCCCATCCGGAACCATCGCCTCGTTCAACACCTCATAATCCTCCCCCACCGGACCACTCTCTCCACTCCACCCACCCGGATACCACCGCAACTGCGCCACAATCTCTCCCTGACCCTCCACAAAGGTTGTCAACCGAACCCCGACCTCATCCGCACCCAGCAGCGTGCCCACCGGCAGCGCCACCTCCATCGGCATATCATCAGCCTGCCCCTCGCCCCGAACCACCTCCAACCGACTGTCATCCACCTGGTCCAGCTTACTGCCCCCTATCGCCACTGCACGACCCGTGATCGACTGCACACCCCCCGCACTGAATTGATTCTGCTTCACCACCTCCCGCACATACCTAGTCCGGCTCACCGGGATACAATTAATGCTCCCATCCTCCACCACCCGGCTTGGCATCACCATGCCAAACGGATAGTAATAAGGAAGGTAAAGGTGTAAAAGAAAATAGGCAGGGTCTGAGATTATTCACCACGCGGGGACTTCTGCATCACTGTTTACATTATGTACTTGAACGTTTAGCCTTCTACATGACAACAGAAGCCTACTCATAAAGATTGAATCTTGCTTCATAATGAATTGAGAGCCTAACGAGTCTTCCTTACCTATAACAATATCTGTCACTAGAGCTAGCTTTTTTAGTTTTTCTGAGACATACCGATGTTCACTCTTGTTGTAAATATTCGTAAAAAGACTAGGATATTCTTCTAACGTGGGCTTGTTATATCGCTGCAAAAGCTGGTTCTTCTTTTGAGTCGCGCACAATACTTTCTCACACTCAATCTCCTGATTGATGGAGTTAGTAGGAATCATAAATATTCCATTGAAGCTAAGCGAACGATTATTTTTAAAAAAATAATCGTCTATATTTTCAAATTCGCCGTTATACTCTCTCCACCAGATAGTCCCTTCTACAACTTGACGAAAAATTGTAGTCCCGTTAGGATCCAGATTGAAGCCTAAGGGCCCTACCTGTGTTTTATAAAACACTGTGAATAAATCAGTACCCAATTCGATTCTTGAGTACTCGTCACTTGGACTGTAAGGCGAGATGTAAATGCCCATACTTTGTTTCATTTTCTATATGGTATAACTCTTGATTCTCCTGCGCGATTGGTTGAGTGGAAGTGTCCACTTCCATGATGCTCCGGAACACCTTTCTGCCCTGCGTCAGGATGTCCATCCAGATGCTCTTGCCAACTATTTCCTGTGGCATCGCCATTTTTATCTATTCCTCTACGGCCGCTTCGTGTTGCACCATCAGCTTTCTGCTGTTCCCAATTTTTACCTCTGCTGGTCTCATTTACTCCCTTATCGCCTCCCATGGGAATATCTTCACCTCCTCTGCCGTTTCGTGGCACTTGAGCATGGTCTTTAGCTTTTTTAAGAGCTTCATTTCTTGAGGGCAATTCATCCTTCTTTTTTTCTTCAGTCTTTTCGATGGCCCACACCCTCTTAAACGTCTCCCAATTCGTTTCTTTAGCTGTCAATCGCTCATGCTCCGCTCTTGCTGCTGCTTGTTGCTGTAGCTGTGCCCTTGTAGGTGCAATCTGGTCCATTGCAACAATAGCTCTCCCAACTGGGCCACCAAACCATTTAAGTGCAATCTCGGTAATAGTCCGAATTACCGGCGTTGATGGCTGAGATGTCGTTGCCGGTGATTGGTCACCATCTGGATCATTAAACTGAATTGGATTTGAGTGATTAACTGTATAAGGACTTTCGGATGGATTGCGCACCGGATCGTTGTTCCACCGCAATCCCAAACGAGTATCGTACTCCCAGAACATCGCCGTGTTGTGATTGCCCGCACCACTGATCTCATCAGTCTTGCGCTGCCCATTGAACCCATACTGGTACCCGCCACCCCAGACCCCGTCCGTGTCACAAGAGAGCACCACGTACGTCTGCACCGCCCGGATCACCGTCTCATACGCCACCTCCGCTGCCACCAGCTTCCCACTCCCGCTGTTCACACTGCGCAACACCAACGCTAATCCACCATTGCTCCGCATCTGCACCGGCAACGGATGGTCCTCATTCCCGGCCTCCACACTAATCGGCCCCCCATCCGGAATCATCGCCTCGTTGAGGAGCTCGTAATCTTCTCCCACTGGGCCACTCTCACTGCTCCACCCACCCGGATACCACCGCAACTGCGCCACAAGCTCCCCCTCTCCCTCCACCTTACAACTGAGCCGCACCCCCACCTCATCCGGGCCCACCAGCATCGCTACCGCAATCGGGAACGCCTCATCCTGACCCTCGCCCCGGATCACCTCCAACCGGTCGGGCTCCTGCATCACGATCACACTCCCACCCAACGCCACACTCCGCCCGTGATCGACTGCAATCGTAGAGCACATAGTTGGCCAAATAAAACTTGTCTTACAACAACATTTACCGAACTGTATAAAATTCAATCTACATAAATCGAGAACTTTTTTCTTAACTCTCTCCAATCGTATACATTGCATCCATATGGTATATTATTTGGACTATCGTTGTTGAAACAATCTACCATATAATATATATTTATCTTGCTAACCTTCGCATCCAGTATAATAGTGTAAGCAGCTGTATTGTTTGTCTTGATGCCTAATAGAATGGCAAAGAGTCCGCCGCCCTTAATGTCATCTATATTACATTCGCCATTTCCAACGTAATGTGCCTCTATACGCTTAGGAAAAAATAAGCGACAGCTGTCATGGTTGTACACGGAGAAGGATAGTTCAACAGAGTCACTACCCTTTGGCAAAATGGATAAATCCGTTACTGAAAATTCTTTTGCTCCTTGATAGACCAACCTTTTTTGAGTCCTTGGCCTCATAGCACAAGAACTCAAAAGTATCAAAAGCGCGCTCACCAATACGTGTTTACCTGAATTGTACCTCATTGATTTCTCCTGGATTTTTGTTGCCATAGTGATTGCCTTCGTCTTTTGAAGATCTGTCATGAGCTGATTCATAATAAGGTTCTATACCACTCACCCGAAGGTAATTCTCCCGAAGCTCATGATAGACCGCAGAGGCTCTAGGGACGATATAAGTGACACCATCCCTAATATTCCTATATTCGGCATTAGGCATGTACACAGCCCCATCATAATCCAACGCACGAAACATCCGTTCATCGAGTACGCCTTTTGCAGAAGGTTGCCCATTGAGATTTTGAGCAAACTTCGAAAAGAAGTTCGCACCGGACTTTGTGGATACCGGATCAATAACTTTCCCGGGAATAACATCCATTATAGTCCATTCGGCCAGATCCCAAGTTTTTCCTTGGTCCTCTGAATATCCAAACGAATACGTTTTTTCATTTCCGAAGTAGAAGCTCTTCTCAGAAGTTACCAAATCACTGATTACTGCCAGTCCCGGATCCGCCATCGCACGAGCCACCTCAACCGATCTCGCAACCGGGTCTTCTATGTTCTTCCCTATCTGAGAAATATCCAACGAAACCGTCCCATCCTCCCCAAAAGAGATGATATCTGCGTACTTACCCGCTACCCCTCTCACGTCCCGCTGAGCCTGACTTTGATTTGCCGGATCCGTCACCCGTCCCCTCGGTACGCAAGACGCAGTTGGTGTGCTGCCTGCCTGTTTGGTTTGAACTTTAAAAACATCGCCCTTAGGGTCACTGTTTGCAATAGGGTTATTTCCCATTGCTGCATAGTCACTGATCCTCACTTGTGGTCTCGGGTCTAGATTCCACCGGCGTCCTAGCCTTGTGTCGTACTCCCAGAAGGTGGCCGTGTTGTGATTGCCCATGCCACTGATCTCATCGGTCTTGCGCTGCCCGTTGAACCCGTACTGGTACCCGCCACCCCAGACCCCGTCCGTGTCACAGGAGAGCACCACGTACGTCTGCACCGCCCGAATCACCGTCTCGTACGCCACCTCCGCCGCCACCAGCCTTCCACTCCCGCTGTTCACACTCCGCAACACCAACGCCAACCCACCATTGCTCCGCATCTGCACCGGCAACGGCGCATCCTCATTCCCGGCCTCCACAGTCAACGGCCCATTGTCCGGTACCATCGCCTCGTTGAGCACCTCATAGGCATCGCCCACCGGGCCACTCTCACTGCTCCACCCTCCCGGATACCACCGCAACTGCGCCACAAGCTCCCCCTGGCCCTCCACAAGGGTTGTCAACCGAACCCCTACCTCATCCGAACCCAGCAGCATGCCCACCGGCATCGCTACCTCGATCGGGAACGCCTCATCCAGCCCCTCTCCCCGAACGACCTCCAACCGGCTGTCATCCATCTGGTCCAGCTTACTGCCGCCTATCGCCACTGCACGACCCGTGATCGACTGCACCCCACCCGCACTGAACTGGTTTTGCTTCACCACCTCCCGAACATACCGCGTCCGGCTTACCGGAATACAATTAATACTATGGTCTTCTAACATCCGGCTTGGCATCACCATCCCGAACGGATAGTAGTCATAGGCCGCCTTCAACGACGCCCGCTCGTCCTTCCCACTACCGGGGGCCGCCACCTCGGTCACCTTATCGCTCACCACCCCCAGCACATTGCCTAAGTGGTTCGTAAGCTCATAGCGCTTCTGACCAATAATCCGGCTGCTCCAGAACGGCTCGCTCTGCGCTACATTATACGGCCCCGGCGCATTGTAGTGCATCAAGGACTGCACCGCATCACTGTACCACGGCATCCGGTACGCCGCCGTACTCGAATCCCACCGCGCCTGGTTCTGCGCCAACGTCTGCTCGTGGTTCCAGTGGTACTGGTACTGGCTCGGCAGATACGTCTTCACCCCTAGCCGACTGCTCCCATAGAGCACCTGGTCGGCCAGATAAAACTTGTCTTCCAGCAGCCCCTGGCTCAGCACCGGCTCCAGGCTGCGCACGTCAATCCCCTAAATCATTATCAGTGAAGCCAAGAAGGAGTTGGGTAATATTTTGGAACCCAATCTCTGTTTGGTCTTACAATTATACTTTGTAAAGTAATTCCGTAATATCCTAAACCAACATTCAAACGCAATCCATATTTTTTATTCTCCATAAAGGAGAGGGAGAAATCAGAATGCTTATTAAATACATCTTTAGGTATAGAAAACATGAGTCTATAATTATAAGTAATTAAAAGGAAGTCTATTTTAGTTTCTTCAGCATTAATTATGTTTTCTAATGAGTCAGCTATTAAAAATGTGAATGGTCCATCTTTATAAATGAATATGGTGTCTTCCGAATTATAATAGTAAAGTTCTGCACCTCTCACATTATACACATTACTAGACAATGTTTGTCTGTCACTTGCTAAAGACACCTTTTTACGAGCAAATACATGCACGAAACAGCAAAGCAAAGTGGAAGACAGAAATAATTTTATCAGTAACTTATTTAGTCGCATTGTCTTTTAGAATTTTCCCTGCCTCCTCAGACTCTATTACTTGAGCTGGAGAGGTAGAAGTAGCGTTATTGTAGATTCGAATCAGATCCCTTCCTTGAGAGCCAGACATTATTCTAGGCTCATCGAAGGTGCCATCCATTCTTTGTCCTCTTACAGCACCTGCACGTTCTTCTTTCCCCACGATTATAAACATACCACCTTTATCTATATGTTCTTTATCTTTAGGAGAAGGTTTTCCATCAGATGAGTATGGACTTCCATCAATGAGGGCAGAGCCTGTAGGGTGAGAATGGATATTTATTTCTCCTGGCGGGTGGATAGATTCTACTACTTCGTTAGCTGCACCTGGTTTACCCTCGATGATTCCTCCTTTGTCCATCTCATAGCCTGCCTCTCCTTTGTTCATCGCAGTAGAGAACTCCCTATTCTTACCTTTTTCACCAACCGATAAATCAGAGATTTGCTTAGCTACCTTCAATACATTAGCGTCTATTGCATATAAATCAGCATTGCTAAATCCATGTTCTATTTCCTTCGGAAATTGATACGTTCCTTTTTCCATAGCCTTCTTTACACCTTTGCTGTTTACAAGACCGATCAAATTGTTTTTGACTCCATCGCTACCAACCCATTTACCCCCGAAATAGTATTCCGTATTTCCGTCTGGATCAATAAAAGTAAGCGGGTTACGCCGCCCGAACTGATAAGAAGACAGGTTAGGCTTTGGACTCTTATCAGTAGTCCACCATTGGCCCAAACGTGAATCATAGCTTCTAGCCCCAAAGTCTAAGTTATTCCCACTTCCGGAAATTTCGTTGTCCTTCTTCTTCCCATTGAACCCATACTGATAGCCACCGCCCCACACCCCGTCCGTGTCGCAACTCAACACCACGTACGTCTGCACCGCCCGAATCACCGTCTCATACGCCACCTCCGCCGCCACTAGCCTGCCACTCCCACTGTTCACACTGCGCAACACCAACGCCAATCCCCCATTGCTCCGCATCTGCACCGGCAACGGCGCATCCTCATTCCCAGCCTCCACACTCAACATCCCCCCATCCGGAATCATCGCCTCGTTGAGCACCTCGTAATCCTCCCCCACCGGACCACTCTCTCCACTCCACCCACCCGGATACCACCTGAGCTGCGCCACAATCTCCCCCTGACCCTCCACAAGGGTTGTCAACCGAACCCCTACCTCATCCGCACCCAGCAGCGTGCCCACCGGCAAGGCCACCTCGATCGGCATCTCATCAGCCTGCCCCTCACCCCGTACCACCTCCAACCGACTGTCATCCATCTGGTCCAGCTTACTGCCGCCTATCGCCACCGCACGACCCGTGATCGACTGCACCCCACCCGCACTGAATTGGTTTTGCTTCACCACCTCCCGCACATACCGCGTCCGGCTTACCGGAATACAATTAATACTTTGGTCTTCTAACATCCTCGACGGCATCACCATCCCGAACGGATAATAATCATAGGCTGCCTTCAAACTCGCCCGCTCTACCTTCCCGCTGCCGGGAGCCGCCAC
>SEFP01000035.1 GCA_004144185.1 Sphingobacteriales bacterium
GTGAGTTCCGCAGATTCCGATTGAATAGCGCATGTCAGTTACGCCGCGGGGCGAAGCCGTTGAAAGTGTTTTGTTTCTTTTGCTATCCAAAAGAAAACGTCGGTAACTTTTTGTAAAAATGAATAATAAAATGACATGTTTCATCCTTTAAACCTACTGACAACACCTCCAATTTATGAGATAATACAATCTGGAATTAATTAAAGTAAACGTGGAGTTTTACTATGAACTATGAAGGACTTCGTCACGTCACCAACGATGATCTCACTGATGAACAGCGCATAGCCGCTGAACAACGAAACCAAGAAATTCAAGCACTAATGATTCAGGATATAGAGAACTATTTGAAAGGGGAGCTTGACCGCAACGTCGGCGCACAAGCGATCAGCCAAGTGCGTGAACAAGACGCCTACGCATACGGCCGCATGAAACATGATGCAGCGCCCGCACACCCAAGCGCATTACAGGCATTTGAACGAGAAGGTGGCGAGACTACCGGCGGAATCGACGCGTAACACCCCGTGACTAACTTTTGGAACGACCTACCGAAACCTTTCTACATCCTCGCCCCAATGGAGGCAGTCACCGATGTAGTATTTCGCCATGTCGTCGCATCGGCAGCAAAACCCGACATATTCTTTACAGAATTCACTAATGCCGCCAGTTATTGCAGTCCAAAAGGCGCCCATAGCACTCGCGGGCGGTTAGCGTTCACGCCCGACGAACATCCAATGGTCGCGCAAATCTGGGGCAATAATCCCGAACATTTTGCTCAGATATCGAAAGGCTTGGCTGAAATGGGATACAAGGGCATCGACATCAACATGGGATGCCCAGCTAAAGATGTCGTAAAGACAGGGGCGGGGAGTGGTCTAATTCGCACGCCCGATACAGCAGCAGGACTTATTGCCGCTGCAAAAACTATTGGACTGCCAGTTAGCGTCAAGACGCGCCTCGGAGATATTCATGTTGACGAGTGGAAAGAGTGGTTAACACATATCTTAAAGCAAGATATAGCCAACCTAACGATTCACTTGCGGACCCGCAAAGAAATGAGCAAAGTCCCAGCGCATTTTGAATTAATCCCAGAAATTAAAGCGTTACGCGACGAAATCGCGCCGCAAACACTCTTAACTATCAACGGTGACATCATGGACCGTCAGCAAGGCCAACAGCTAGTCGATCAGTACGGCATCGACGGCATTATGATTGGTCGTGGCATATTCAGCAACCCCTTCGCGTTTGAACAGACCCAAGTAGACCACAGTCAGCAAGAGCTGATCGGGCTACTTCATCTGCAGTTAGATCTGCATGACAAATATTCGACCGAACTAGAACCGCGGCGATACGACCCATTAAAACGATTCTTCAAAATATATATTCGTAATTTTGCCGGCGCCAGCGA
>SEFP01000036.1 GCA_004144185.1 Sphingobacteriales bacterium
TGCCAAACCTATTGAAGTAAAATAGCCCCAGGAGCATTCCAAGCTTCATGCCATCCAGGAACATGGCCCAGCCCGGAAAATTGAGGCATCAATGTGCTATGCCAAGCCCCAAGGTGACATAAGAAGCTGCTTTCTCATTCTCCGACATGACTCACTTCCGCGATATATTTCATTAATATAAGTTGAGAGCAAAACATTATAGTTACATTCCAAACATTATGTAACATCCATTCTATTTTCTAATAGGATATTCATGCTAATAATAATTATATCTGGTTATGCAGATTTTATTAAAATCATAGATGAGGTGTATGGAAATGACTAATCAAAATCAACCCCAACAACAAAATGATCAACAACGCCAACAGCAACAACAGAACGATCAGCAACGTCAACAGACTGGTCAGCAACAAGGTAACATGCAACAACAGCAAAATGATCAGCAGCGTCAACAACCTGGTCAACAGCAACATAACCCGCAACAACAGCAGCAAAATGATCAGCAGCGTCAACAACCTGGTCAACAGCAGCAGCAGAACGATCAGCAGCGTCAACAATCTGGGCAGCAGCAACAGCAGAATGATCAACAACGCCAACAGTCTGGTCAGCAACAAAATCCTAATCAACCTTTAGGACATGTCAATGATCAGCAACAACAGCAAAATGACAATCAACGTCAGCAAGCTGGGCAACAGCAAGATTATAGACAAAATCAGAATGACCAAAATAATCAACAGCAATAACTGATTGATTAAATATTCGATTCCACATTTTTAAAGGTGGAATCGAATCTTATTGCTTGGCGAATAATTCAAAAAAAATGAGGAGTTTTATAAAAATGACTGATCCGAATTTAGAAAATCAAAACCGCAACCTTAACAGTGAATCTGATCAGTATTGGCGTGACAATTATACCAGCCGACCTTATTATCAAGATTTACATCGTGATATTCCAGATATTGATTATGACACAGATCTATCCTCTGCTTATGAGTTTGGAAGAACGTCTCGATCTGGATACGGCGATAATGCCCGTTTTGAAGATTCAGAAACTGATCTTGAAAGTAAATGGGATCAATTTAAAGCTAAATCGCGATTAAAATGGGAACATGCCAAGCATGCTGTAAAAGATGCATGGGAAAGAACATAGCAGAATAAATAAACTTTCTATTTATGTTCCAACCATGAAAAAAGCACCCGCGGGTGCTTTTTTTATATTATTTTTTTCTGGCTAATTGAACATTTGTCCAAAGGCATAAATAACAAACATCAACATAAGCGCAGATGAAGAAGTTACAAGGAGTTCTATCGTTTTCATAACCCACTCTCACTTCCTTATAGTGGAACACTACTTATACACTTATAATTTTTGTCGAACAATAACAATATTTGACAATAATGT
>SEFP01000037.1 GCA_004144185.1 Sphingobacteriales bacterium
GTCTTGTGGATAGTAAAGACACGGAAGTGTTTATTGAGTGGTTCGTTTTCTTCGGATCGGCACGGAGCATACGTGTAGTCAATCGGTTTTGCGACGCACGTTTCCATGTATTTCATGTAATTCCACGGCTGTCCATTATCGATAGCGACACCACTCTCGTCATTAGGATCAATATTCCCTGTACTAACTAGCCAATCAATGTTTTCAAACGGATCCATTTCCATTTCTTCGCGACTCAGTCCAAAACGAACATTGCCAAACATGTCCGCACCGATACCAGCAGATAAGTAGTCTTGGTCATTAGATTGCTCGAATCGTTCTTGGGATAACGTTGCGGCACTTGCATGGGGATTTGCAATTGATGCTGCTAGCGAAAAGCTATTAAATAGCCCCATGGCGGCGGTTGCAACCGTTCTTTTGGATTGTTGTACAGTTGGCGTAATGCCGTACGCGATCGATCCCAGGAATGAATAGCGATTCATAATATCAAACGGCGTTGAGCGCGCCATGTAATAGCCTATTTCATCCATACGAGCGTTAGCTTGGCGAGTAATCTGTTGCTGTTGAAACGCCTCTTCGCTGCTCAACGCTTTCATGCCGCGATCCTGAGCCGCTTGACTATAGATAGCTGCCGTACCGACAAAACCACCACTGCCGCTGTCCTGGCCTTCCAGGTTGGTGTAGACCTCACCCTTCAACATATCAGCCATTCGCGCTTCGAGTAGAGGTAGCGCGAGTGAAATAACGGTCGATCCGGCAACTGATGCGACAGTGAAAAGGCCTAGCGTTCCAGCGCCAGCTAGGATGCCGATACCAAGTGCAGCGGTTCGCACGAATGGATTTTGTACGTAACCGCATTTCTCACTGACGAGTTTTGGATCTGGATCGCCAGCATTCACCACTGTCGCGATAGCTTGATTAACGACGTCGAGTTTACCAACCATGCCGCCACCGATCATCAATCGCTGATCGCGTGCGCTCAGTGGCGCAGTTGTACCGTATGCTGCTAAATGATAGCCAGCAGAGTCATAGGCAGTTTTTCCGGTATCAGGGTCATCAATGACCGCAGGACTCCCCGAACTTCCTGGGGTGGCCCACTTTGATTCATCGACAACTTTTGTTTGTGGTGTCGGAGCTGATAGATTGTCGCCGACGAATGTCATCATTTCTTCGGTGGCGACGCCTGCTTTTTGGCTATCTGCTGGAGTCAAAATCATACCCGCAGCAAACCTGGCAGCATCTGCTTTTTGTTTTGTTTTGGCGATGGTACTGACGGCGCGGGATGTATTGTAGATCGTGCAGGATGCGTCAATTGCGCCAACAATGCTTGCGCCGAGCGCAGCTCCCTGCAAGACTTTCATCGTTCCAGCGGATGATGCTATGCGCGA
>SEFP01000038.1 GCA_004144185.1 Sphingobacteriales bacterium
GGTGCTTCTGTGCCACAGTATTGTGCGTGTACATATGTGTGTGAGTGTGTGCGTGGACATGTGCGCGCAACCAACATGCAACCATGCTGCTGTACAACCACGCAACACGAGCTCCAGCAGACAAGCGCAACGTGACATGGCAGCTATGGGTAGGTGATCAACACTGTGTGCTGGTGCTGATGGTCACTCAATGTGGTGCTGTGCATGTACATGTGTGCATCCGTGGACATGCGCGCACAGCGTGCCGGGCACAAGGACGCAGGCCTGCCACTGCACAACCACACATCACGCGTCGCAGCACACATGCTCCCAGCCACACTACACCTGTGGGTGCATGATCGGCACTGTGCAAGTGTGGCACGGACATGCGCGCGCGCACCACCACCGCCACGCAGCCACCCCACTTGCGCGCAGCGTTGCAACCCTGCGCCTGCACACCGCCTGCCAGCTGCCAGCTGCCAGCTGCCAGCTGCATGCAACTTGAGGCGGCGGGGGCGGTGGTTGCTGTACCCCCTCCCGCCCGCGCGCCCGGGAGTGCAGACTAACGTGGGACGGCCCGTGCGTGTACCCCCGGAGTGCTCGTGCAACTTAGTGCTATTGTACCCCCGCCGCCGAGTTAAGGCTAATGTGGGACGGCCCGTGCCTGTGCAACTTAGTGCTATTGTACCCCCAGGGTTGCCGTGCAACTTAGTGCTATTATACCCCCGGACCTAGTTAGGGCTAATGCGGGACGGCCCGTGCGTGTTCCCCCGAAGTGTCCGTGCAACTTAGTGCTATTGTACCCCCGCGCTCGAGTTAGGGCTAATGTGGGACGGCCCGTGCCTGTGCAACTTAGTGCTATTGTACCCCCGGAGTGCTCGTGCAACTTAGTGCTATTGTACCCCCTCCCGCGAGTTAGGGCTAATGTGGGACGGCCCGTGCCCGTGCAACTTAGTGCTATTGTACCCCCGGAGTGTCCGTGCAACTTAGTGCTATTGTACCCCCGGAGTGCTCGTGCAACTTAGTGCTATTGTACCCCCTCCCTCGAGTTAGGGCTAATGTGGGACGGCCCGTGCCTGTGCAACTTAGTGCTGTTGTACCCCCGGAGTGTCCGTGCAAGTTAGTGCTATTGTACCCCCGCCGCCGAGTTAGGGTAAAAGTGTGGGTCAAGAAATTTCTCAGAAACTTCTCAAGAAATTTCTGCGATTTTAGGGTTGATTGCAGCTTTGTCGGCAACTTAGTGCTATTGTACCCCCGGAGTGAGTTAGGGTAAAAGTGTTGGTCTTTCGGTTTCGTAAGAAACGGTCGTGATTCGTCATGATTGCGTCATGATTGCGTCATGCACGCAATGATTGCGTGATCATGCATGTCGGGATCATGGTCGATGGCATATACGCGA
>SEFP01000039.1 GCA_004144185.1 Sphingobacteriales bacterium
CGCAGGTTCAAATCCTGCTCCCGCACCCAAATACAAAAAGCCCCGCCGGCAAAACCAGCGGGGCTTTCTGCTGTCCAGAACACAACACCCACCAACAAAGACGCGCTCAACCGCAAGCGGAGTCGAAGCCCAATCACGCGCCGGCCGCCCAATGACCCCGTCCCGCAGCCTGCCGATCCCGTAGCGCGCCCGCCATCCGCCCGTCGCCCGAACCCCGGCCGATGCCTGCGCCCTGGCTTCTGAACATCAAACGCTGCTCCAACCCCTCGTCTGACCCGCAGCTCGGTCCCCGATCGCAGATCCGCTGGCAGGGCCCGACGGGCACGCCCCGACCGGCGCGGCAGCTGAGTGACGCTCGACTGCATCGCCTGCTCGCCGACCCCGCCGGCCCCTGTTCCCGGCTGAAGCGGCGCTCTGCCTGCGGCGGTTTCCATGGAAACCGAATATCTCAAGCCGAACCGCTCAACCGCCGCCGAGGTTTGAAGGCTCCGGCCTGTTCAGCCTCCGCCCTGCCGGCTGGTGTGCGTGCCCGTCCTCATCGAGGGCGTTCGGGTTCGCTGTGTCGCGTCCTCAAGCGGGCGAACCGGGCGCGTTCGCCCCGCAGCGGCCTCTCTACCTCGGCCAGATTGGGCGGATCCGGCCGGCTTGGTCTCCCGACCCTGATTCTCCGCCGCGCCGGGGATTGGCCGGACCCTGCAGAATCGCTGTCCGCGCGCTGTCAGCGGAACCCCGAATCCAACTTCGCGAGCGTCGATCGGGCGACTCGAAGACCTCCAGCGGCCGACAGGATCAGAAGACTCACGCCGTCCAGCGGAGACGGCGCGCACAGGAGAGGTCAGATTTCCGGGGCGGACGCCTCGCATTTCGGCCCGCCCGCGCCCGGCGGTCGTGGAATCGGGCGCTTGTCCGTCGCGATTCCAGGTCCCGTGCGCGGGGACCCGCGGGGCGAAAGGGCGAAGCGCCTGCCCCCCGGCGCCCCGCAGAAGCCCGCCCGGCGGGCATCTCGCCGTATTCTTCAGTTATATGAAGGAACCGGCTTGACCCAAACTGAGGGGAGGCTAAAAGCCCGCCTCCGCCGCCCCTCACGGGGAAGCGGGGCCCGGAAAAGCGGTTCTTCTTCAAAAGAATGGCTTGACGGGAACGCCGGAGACGCTAAATACGCGCCTCCCTCTGCTTCGGCAGGGACGCCCCGGCGGGGCCGATTATTCCTCGGAATAATCGCTTGACACGAGGATCGGCTTTCCTTAGATAGCCGCCTCCGCCGGGACCCGGGGCGTTAAACGGGTGGGCTGCTTCGGTGGTTCTGGTCTTTGAAATCGTTGATCTGGAAAGAGAAAC
>SEFP01000040.1 GCA_004144185.1 Sphingobacteriales bacterium
GTTCAGGACGAGCCATTCCTGGTTTTAAAAGACCAGATGTCCAATCGAAAGGATGTGTTCACTAGTCGCCCGGGGCGTTTAGTCTTGGTGACGTGTAACGTCGAAGGTGGACAGGATACGCTGTATAATCGTGTCGTGTTTGCGCAGTTGATGTGATCTAAAAATTCTCTTACGAGAACGCTGACGTGTAGCGTATAACATGAACCCATCCTCTGGTTTTCATAACGGAGGATGTTTTATTTGAACACTACATTAGGGTTTACGCTAAACGTTAAAGCGAAATTCGACAACATCATCGGGCTGCATGACATACGTTTTGCCTTCGGTGCGTATTTTACCGGATGCTTTGGCCGCGGATTCCGAGCCTGCTGCAACGAGGTCGTTGTAGTCGACAATCTGTGCTGCGATAAATCCGCGTTCAAAATCAGTGTGGATGACACCGGCCGCCTGCGGACCGGTGAAGCCTTTTTTAATTGTCCATGCGCGCACCTCTTTAGGTCCAGCTGTTAGATAGCTCTGTAGCCCCAACGTGTCGTAGGCCGTATGAATCATTTGTTGCAAACCTGTCTCTTTGACGCCGTAGCTTTCGAGTAGTTCGGTTGCATCCTCATTGGATAGCCCTTTGATTTCATCTTCTAATTGAGCGCATACAAAAATTGTTCGGGCAGGAGCGACCAGCTGTGACAGCTCTGCTTTTTTAGTATCATCAACAAGAGTGTCTTCATCGACATTGAACGTATAAATAACTGGCTTTGCAGTGAGTAAATGTAGATCGCTAATCAGATCTCGGTTTAAATCAGTTATTTTTGACAGGGGCGTTCCAGACTGTAACTGGGTGAGTAGCTCTTGGATATATTCCATTTGCGCTCGAGCTGCAGGCTTTGTTTTTGCATCTTTGTGCAATTTTGTTGTTCGAGTTTCAATTGTTTGAATGTCTGCCAAAATCAGTTCAGTATTAATAATATCAATATCAGCACGTGGGTCTACTTTGTCGTTAACGTGCACGATGTCTCCGTTGTGGAAGGCGCGTACAATGTGTACTATGGCGTCACATTGGCGAATGTTTGCTAGGAATTTATTACCCAGACCCTCGCCTTGACTGGCGCCTGCGACCAATCCGGCGATATCAACAAAGGTGACTGTTGCTGGAATGATCTTGTCCGCCGAGTACATTTTTTGTAGTGTTTCAAGGCGCTGATCTGGGACGGGAACAATGCCAGTGTTCGGCTCAATTGTAGCGAACGGATAATTCGCAGCTAAAATGTCTGCATTTGTTAACGCATTGAATAGTGTTGATTTGCCGACGTTAGGAAGGCCGACGATAGCAATTGA
>SEFP01000014.1 GCA_004144185.1 Sphingobacteriales bacterium
CGCATCAAAACCGGACTGAAACTCCACGTGACCAACCGCGCTCGAGCCGCTCATGAGGCCAGGCCAAACGCTCGGGCGCAGACTGCGCGACGGGCGGGGTTTTGCAGACCGTCCTTAGGCAGATATTCGCGGACGAGCCCATTGGCGTTCTCATTCGATCCGCGTTGCCATGGGCTATGCGGGTCGCAGAAGAAGATGTCCATGTTCAGGTCGGCGCTGAGCTTCTCGTGCATGGCCATCTCTGAGCCCTGGTCGTAGGTCATGGTCTTGCGCAGGCTCTCAGGGATGCTTTTGAGGCGCCGTCGGAACCCGTTGAGGATGTCCTCGGCGGTATTGCCTTCGAGCTTGACCAGCATGACGTATCGGCTCAGGCGCTCGACCAACGTTCCGACCGAGGATCGATTCATGGCCCCCTTGATCAGATCGCCTTCCCAGTGGCCAGGCACGATCCGCGCGGCCACCTCTGGCGGGCGCAGCGCGATGGAGGTCATGTTGGGTAGGCGTGCCTTGCGCTCAGTCCCTCTGGCCCGCGGAAGCCGCACCTTGTGGCTCTGGCGAAGCAGCTCGACAAGCTCGGAGCGCAGCGTGCCGCGTGGCATGGCGTAAATGGCGCCGTAAATGGTCTCGTGGGATACGGCCAAGGGAGGCGACGCGGACGAGGGAAGAATCGCTGCTGATGTCATGTCTCGAAGTCTGCACGCGATCTGCTCAGGGGACCAACGACACCGCAGCCCATCGATCACAGTTCGCCAAAGTGGCGTCTTGAGATTGGTGCCGAGTTTTCGGCGAGCGACACCCGCGTCGGCACGCCGTTCATGACTCCGCGATTGAGCCGTGGCGCCGCGATAGCTGTCGGGAAGAGCGGTCGGCGAGGACTTGCCGCGAATGACTTCGCGACAGATGGTGGATGGACTGAAGCCAAGCTTGTCGGCTATCTGACGCCGACTGCATCCGGCCTGAAGCAACAGTTGAATCGCAACGCGATCGGTTTGGCTCAGGTGCGAGTAGTGAGATCCCATTTGCGCGACACCTTACAAGATGCGGGGTGTCGCACTTCAACCTCGAGCCCGCCGTCCCAAAGGGATGACCGCCCCATTTTGGATACAAATTCGTTGAAGCGATTGACCCTAGGGACGGGCAACTCTACAGATATGCCGGTGTGATTGTTGAGCCGTGGCAGGTTGATAAAAAATATCCCAAGGGGTATCTCCAATTTTCTCTTGAAATAACACCCATTTCCGCTCGTTCTGCGAGGTACGGAATTCAGTACAAAGATATATCAACTCGTGAAGAACGTGAGCATTGGATTGCCGGGAGTTCATTACAGGTGATCGATCTGGAATTGAAAACGCTCGTCGCGGAACGCATTGGATACATGATCGACCCGACACAGGGTGATCGTACGGGAGGGCGCTCACCGTGGCTTTATGCAGCGGCATACGCTTGTCCGGAGTTTGCTAGGGACTTGCCAGAGGCCGCGCGCCGTCAATCGCCAAAGAGTCTCTATCAACTTAGACAGACCCAAAGATTTGTTGAGAAGGTAATTGCTCCTGCACAATGAAGTGGTGCTGCAAATACCTGATTTTGTAGAGCTCGTCCTCAATGCTGCGAGCAGGGAGAAGCGAACGTGATACTCAAAAGAGTCGAACGTCTCAGCATGAAGATGAAAAGCATCAATGGCCGCAGCTTAGGGTTCCCCACACGGCCAAGCTCGAGGCGGTGGGAGGTGTTTGCGACATCGCTACTGAGCCTAGTATTGCTTGCAGGGTGCATGGGCGTCGCGCTGAAGGGAGTAGAGCAGCAAAAAGCGATTGTGAAGCGCGATCGCGCACTAGCGATATGGAAGTCTCATTGCGAAAGGGCAGGTGAGTTCATTGAAAAGGTTGTTCCTAGCGTCGAAGGAATATCTAATCAATACGCGTACTATATCGCTAGCTTCCTGCGCGGTGGTCATGCCCAAAGCAGGGATGGAAAACCGCCTCCAGGTTGGCCGCCGCATACCGGCTACGCTTTTGTCGAGGCGCGAGACTTGTCCGACGGGAACCTTTATCGATACACGGGCGAAATTCTGGAGCCCTGGCAGACTGATAAAAATTACGTCAAGGGCTATACCAAATTCGCCATGAAGCGTGTACGAATTCCGGCGATCACAGCAAGCTACGGAGTGGAATTTGAGGATATTTCTTCCAAGCAAGATCGGGACTATTGGATTGCCGGGGGATCGCTAAGGGTGGTCGATCTCGCAACCAACCTGAAGATTGCGGAGCGTGTTGGCTATATGGTGGATGTGGCTCAGGGGAGCAGTTCAGGCGGGCGCTCGCCTTGGCTTTTCGCCGCTGATCATGCATGTCCTGAATTCAATCGAGATTTTAATTTCCCCAATAAATCCGGAACTAGACTGTTTTCATACCAGCTGTCTCAATCCGAGCGATTCGTAGAGAAGGTCCTGAAACCGGCGCCGTGATTTGATCAAGGCAATGCAATTGGCCGCCGAACGATAGAAGGCGGCTCTTGTTATTCGAAATAAATATTTATATACAGGGGTGTTCATGTCTGAAGCAAGGTGGGGATAAATAATATGAATGAATCAAATATGTCTTGTCCGAGTTGCGCGCCATCGATTTTTGGTCGTTCATTAGCTGCTGCGTTATTGGGCTTGGTATTTCTCGCCGCATGTGGAAGCGTCTCTCAGAGAAATGATCAAGCTGAGCAGAGAAAAGAAATGGCAGCGAAACATGAGCGGGCTATCTCAATGTGGAAAGCAAGATGCGAAAAATCTGGGGAATTCATTCGACAAACTGCCAGTGGCGTTCGCGGAATTTACTTGATCAATGTTCGGATCGATTCAAATTATGACAAGCAATACGATCTGGATGATCCATATGGTAATGATCTTGTGATGGGTATATTCGCTCCTTTCTCAAGGATAGCTATGGAGGGAATTATGTTCTTGCGGGTGGGGAAGGTTCTGGATATGAATTTGTGGAAGCACGTGATCCCAAGGACGGAAACCTTTATCGCTACACGGGGCGCGTCATCGAGCCATGGCAAACCGACAAGAGCCACATGAGGGGTCAGCTGAAATTTGTTCTTGAGCGAGAGTTGATTCAAATGAGATCAGCTCGCTATGGTGTCGAATTTTCCGATGTGTCAACACGTGAAGATCGGAATTATTGGATTGCCGGTAGCTCGCTCAAAGTAATTGATCTGGAGCGCCAGTTGGAAATGGGTGAGCGTGTTGGCTATATGGTCGATTGGGCCCAGGGCAGTAAGGCCGGAGGGCGATCGCCTTGGCTGTTTGCCGCAGAAAATGCTTGCCCAGAGTTCTCTGCAGACTTTCCTCAAATAGAAAAACCTGTTCGACATGTGAATCGCTTGCAGTTCTATCAATCCAAGCGATTTGTTCAGAAGATTCTTAAATCTGTTCAGTAATATTTAGTCGGTAAGGGAAAGAAATACAATGAACGGCAATGTCCCCACTACGCAAGATCTTCTTAAGTTCTCAAATCTGCAGATGGCTGCAGAGGCATTCTTGACTCACAGTGTGACGAAGAGGCCGCTTGAGGATGATGCTCTCATCGCAGCGTTGAAGCGAGGGAATGACCACTCCAGTCGATTCACCGATGCGGGTGCAAAGAGCTTCAATGAACATTTGCCTTCGAGGGGCTTGATTGCTCTCATGGCTTTCGCGAGCCTACTCATTGCCCGGGGTTCATGGATTTTATGGATCGATTGATTTCCAAGAATTTCGCTATTTCCAAAATTCCACTGTGTGAAATTAAAAATTGGAAATAGCTAATTATGCAATGGAAAGAAAATGAAAAATAAGCGTAAATTGAAGTCCGGCTTTAAGGCTTTGAAAAGTTGTTCTTTTCTTCTGGCATTCGCGAGCCTAGTTGCTGCCTGTGATCGAAGAACTCCGCAGCAAGCCCTCGAAGAAGAAGCGCGAAGACTAGAGGCATGTAAGGATGAGCCCTGGTGTGGGAATGTGACGGCGCCCACTTACGACGCTAAGACACAGGCACGTTTGAAACGGGACGATCGTTGGTTTCTTGCGCCGATCGATTATCAGTACAACACTAGATTGGCATTTTATTGGCCGTCTAAAAGGCCAATTGCAGTGAATCGCAAGGAGTCCGATGCCCAAGATTGGATGGTTTTTCTGCTCCCACGATCTCACGATATTCCGCCGGAGCCTCGAGGATACGGACACATCCAAGAGGCAGAGAAGACCGGACGGTTGCTTGAACGTGTGGCGTTAAGGCCGGGACTGGATCGAGTGAGATATATCCGGGCCACTGCGACCGCAGCTTCGTCGAGTGATAGGAGCCCCGTTACGGTTTATATAGCAACAGAAAAGAGGACACCTGATGGACGATCTCCGGTCCTTGCCTGCGCGCTGACGCAGGATCCTTCTCAAGCCGGAGGCGGTGCCGGTTTTGTCTGGAAGGAGCGGATTTACGTCGAAATATTGATTCGTGCGGGCAACGTGTGCGAAGAGTGGCCGGAAATTTACGACGAGATTGAGCGCGTACTCAATCTGACAAAGGAGGCCTGATGACTGATTTTCTCATCCAAATTGGTTAATTTGATTTAATCGAAGAGTTTGGGCGGATATTGATTTTTACTAACGTATGCAGATGTCAATATCGGCAGGCAGAATGTTGATGAATGGGATAAGTATGTTTGTTCTAGGATATTTCCCAGTCAATCGGTGTTTTAGAGATTCATTCCTTGATTTGGCAAGGCTGATCCTGATTGCGTTCTTGTTGGGTTCGTTGATATCGTGTGGCAAAGAGTCGCCTTCCAATAGAGTCCAGGAAGAAGCGCGCAATCGAGTACTTTGCAAAGATGAGGTGAATTGTGGAAATTTGCAAAAACCGAACTTCGATTTGAAACGGCATCGTCTCTTCAAATGGAACGATCAATGGTTTCTGATCCCTTCTGAATATAAATACAACTCTGGGATTGGATTCTATTGGCCAACTAGGCGACCCGCGGCTACAAACAAGCCAGAGGGCGCACCCACCGATTTTTTGGTCTACCTTTTACCTCGTTCGTACGACATCCCTCCGGACCTCAGAGGATATCGAATTATTGAGCAAGCCAAGATGGAAGGTAGGGTTCTGGAATATATGAATTTGCGTCCAGATTTGGATCGTATTCGATATAACTATAAAAATCCTGCGACCGGACACGTGAGCAGGAGCCTTGTGATCACCGCGTATGTGGCAACCGATCGGACCACGCCAGAAGGGCTGCCGCCAGTGTTGAATTGCGAACGAGGCACCACAAATCGAAATTCGGCAGGCGCTGGCGGCGGATTTGTTTGGCGTGAAGGAATATATGTGGAAATTATTGTGAGGTCAGGAGATGTTTGCGAACGTTGGCCTGATCTTTATGATGAGATAGTGAATATTCTCAGTCAGGTCAAGCAGATTTGAGGTGGTGATCATCCTGAAGAGTGGAGATGTACACCTGACCTATTTTTTCTTGGTGAGCTGGTTGATGTTGGAAGCGATGGCGACGGGGTGCGTACTGCGCCGGTACGAGAGGTGATTGAGGATGGGGTCAGCGGCGTGACATCTAGGAAGTCATTGGGGGGAAGTAGGATTCTTTAACCCAATTTTCGATTCTGAACAGCACCCAGGCAAAGCCGCAGGCGGCTTACGATGAAACCTGAAATGAAGATGTCTCACCAACGCGACGGACAGGCGGCTTGCTCCGAACATTCTCCGGAGACCTTCTCGCCTGAAGTGGTCAAAGCCCGAAGAAAGGAAACCCTGTACCTGTGGCCGCTTGACGTGGTCCTTCTGGCGATCGGATTCCTATTCTTCTGGGATTTCTGTCACTCGATCGCCGATGCCATGGCCATCGGAGAAATCAAGGTGGTGCCGAGAGTGCGCCACTCGCCTGCAGAGACAGTGCCATGGACGCAGGCTTGGGCCATGTTGCTCTCAGCAGGCTGGATGAGCATCCTGCTGATTCGCTATCTGTGGGTGCGGCTTCGCTTCATCGCTTCGCCGAGCTCAAAGGGCATCCGGGATATCGATGGCTTACTGTTGCTTTCGACGCTTCCGGCAATCGTTCTCTATATGTTTTCGGGGTCCCTTGTACAGACGGAAGACGCCAAGATCTTGATGATCAGTTTGTTTGTAGTCGCACTGCCTTTCTGGATCGCGATCAGATTCGGCAAGCGGGCAGCAGTGATCTCCGTTTTCTCTTTGCCCGCTGCAGCAATACTGGTGAGCAGATTTTTCTAGGGACGGTCTGCAAAACCCCGCCCGTCGCGCAGTCTGCGCCCGAGCGTTTGGCCTGGCCTCATGAGCGGCTCGAGCGCGGTTGGTCACGTGGAGTTTCAGTCCGGTTTTGATGCG
>SEFP01000015.1 GCA_004144185.1 Sphingobacteriales bacterium
AACACCCCGCCCCATGTGCAAATCTTCAGGTACACAAAAAACAGCTCGCTTACCCCCGTGAACACGACCTGCTCCGGTGCAAACTCATTCTGCGTCAGCGGCAGCATCAGCGCGTCCAGCACCTCCGCCTTAAACGCGTACAAAACCCCCATGCCCAGCAGCATACCTAACAGCACCCTTACAAGCCGCCCCCGCAACTCGCTCAATGCCACCAATGTCGTCGGTTTCACCTTCATTATCAAAGGCCCCTGCCCTGCTTATCGTCACGCGGCTCATCATGTGTCGCGGCATCGCCAATCAAACCCAGCTTCTCCTGCCAACCGGCCCATATGCCATATATAAATGTCTGAATATGCGCATAAATAACACCAAACCGGCGCATCACCACCGGCAGGTCTTCCGGCCGGGTCAAAAACACTATCACCATTCCAACCAGAAATAGCTCGGAAAGGCCTATATCGCCAAACACTTAACCAAGCCTACTTACGCTTCTTAGGCTTCACCGCAGCTTTGGCCAGGCGCGCATTTTTGGCTGTAGGCTTGGCTTTGGGCTTAGATGAGCCCTCATTCATACCTTCTTTAAACGCCTTGATACCTTTCCCAAGGTCTCCAAGCACTTGCGGCAAACGGTTCCCAAAAAACATCAGCGCCACAACGCCAACAATCACTAAAACCAGAATCTTTTCAATCATGTGTCTATCCTATTCCTGATACTGCAAATCACCGAATGAAATCTTGCCGCTCACCAGATAACCGGTCAGACCAATTATCTCGTATAATGCGTTACTTACCAGCCCAATCCCATATGCCGAAGGCAAGTAAGCCCTAAACCCGAGGTCAACCGGCAGGCTCAAAGCGGGCGCAGGTATCGCGTCAATCCCACGAGACCGATAAGTCGCAAGTGCCCGTAACATATGCACTTCATCCGTCACCAGCAACACATTCCGCGCACCCCGCTTCCCCAGCACCGGCGCCAATTGCATGGCACTTTCATACGTATCGGTGCTCACTTCTTCAAGTTCTGTAGGGGTCACTTCCGTACGCTGACGTGCAAAGAAACTAGCTGTCACATTCGCTTCCGAAGGGTTCTGACCACCCTTGGTGTGCCCACCAGATACAATTACCGGCAAGCGCAGGTTAATCATCCGCTGCAACTCATATCCTACGGCAAGTCTATGAATTCCATCAGCCTTGGGCACCCATCCAACCGGCCCTGCATTATTCATCCCCGCCGTCAAAACCACAATCGCATCAGCATCTTGCGGGTCTTCAAGTACGCGTCCTTCAACTTGAGACGATAACATTTCCGTCAAAAGCAAACCAAACCAGGGGGTTGCCGTAATATAAGTAAGTAGGAAGATTCCCCCAAGCCATCCAACCAACCAGTTGGCATATCCAGCAAACGCCACATAGCGCTTACGCCATATTACGAAAGCCAAAACAGCAATGCTAACAAGCACTAAGCCCGTCGGCATAATCATAGGTAAAAAGAGCGTTTTCACAGGTCCAGAGTGTAGCCCATTCGGGCCGGGCCGTCAGCCCACAGTTCTTTCAAACGTGCCTTGGCATAAGTCACCTTATCCTCATCGGGCATATCCGGAAGAGCCAGATCCTTTAAGTACTTAAAAGCACGTTCATTCAGCATAGGTAAATCTGCCGTCAACAATGCCTTAAAACTCTCCTCATCAAAGTAGGTACCCGCCATTCCGTGCTTCAAAACGGAAAGCGCGGTAATCGCAACATCACAACCAGCGTCTAAGCTTTTAATCACACGCTCAACATACGGGCCTTTCAGTGCTTTCATGCCAACGTCATCTGCCACAATCACCCCATCAAAGCCCCAGTCCTCACGCATCATGGAAAGTATCTTTCCAGAGTACGTAGCCGGAAACTCAGCATCCAGCGCCTTATACCGAATATGAGCAGTCATCATAAAGTCCGCATCTCTGGCTAAAGCTTTGAAAGGTGCGAAATCAGTTTGCAATTCATCAATGCCCGCATCAACAACCGGCAAGTCCATGTGAGAGTCCACGAGTGCCCTGCCATGTCCTGGCGCATGTTTAATGCATGACAAACACCCGCCATCAAACACACCAGCCGAATAAGCTCTTGCAAGGTGAATAACGGAATCGGAGTCTTTCGAAAAACTTCTGTTCCCAATAATGTCATGCGTCGAATCATTCGCAACATCAATTAACGGCCCCAAAAGCCAGTTTGCACCAACATTCCGCAATTGCGCAGATAGTAACAAAGCATTGAGTTGTACCGCTTCAAGCGCAGTGTCCGCATCTGACTCATACCATTCACCAAACACGCGTGCGGCAGGTAGCTTCCCACCAAATTTTACACGCTGTACACGGCCACCTTCCTGATCAACTCCAATCAATGGAGTTCCGAACGGAGCAAATTCCGCCAGTTCTTCACACAGGGCCCGAGTCTGCTCGACGCTTTCAATATTCCGCGCAAAAAGTAGAAACCCCATCGGCGGAGCATCCCGAAGAAATGCTTTCTCCTCAACAGTCAATTTCAGTCCACTCAATCCATGCAATAACGGACGAACATTCGAAATCATTACTGAATACTCACCGGGAAGCAGCCCTGCTTACCCTTCAGTTTGTTGCAAACCTCAGCAGCAGCATCGCGGCTTGCTAATCCGACGAATTGAACACGGTACTTACCGCCACCAGGCACAGGGCTAATTTTTGCAGTCAGCCCGCTTAATGCAGCAAAGTCTTTAGATGCCTTGGCGGCAAACACATTACCATCAGCAGTGGAATTGACAGCTGCCAACTGCACACCCCACTTACCCGCAGCAGGCTTTGTTGCCGTTTTTGCTGGTTCAGGTTTCTTTACAGGCTCATCTTTTGCCTTAACCGGTTCAGCAACCTTTTTCTCTTCCACCTTCGGTTGGGTAACCACAGTTTCAATAGGCTTCGCAGGTGCCAGCGCAGGCGCAGCCTGCTCAACGGGTTTAACAACGGGCGCAATCACCGTCTCAAGCAAGGTTTCAGAAACAGCCATGACGGGCTGAGGAGCAACTGCCGAGACATCATCCGGAACATCGTCATCAATCGCCACTCCATTCGTAACGTCCAAAGTAGAGCTACTACTATCCAGCAAATCAAATACCATCTTGTCGCGGTTAGGTATCTGCATACCACCGGGCTGGTCCGGACGCCGCTTAAGCGGTTCGGCCGAAGGAGTTATCAGCGGAGGCTCAATTTGACTGGAACTAATCTCATCCCGGTTCATCAGTGCGTAAATCATCATGGACAAGAATCCACATCCCACGATCACAACGAGGGATATCTTAAGCCAGCGCGTAACAAAACTACTCATACAAGCATCTTATGCCTGAGTAGAATCGAGATTCAAATGCCTCTAAGCCTAACCAAGCAACAATTACATGCTTGCTGGTGCATTTACACCACACAGCTTCAGCACATCTGCAAGAACACTACGTGCGGCACGCCCAACTGCCAAACGAGTATGAGTCGCCTGCACATCATTGATATCCAGCCACTTTTCGGCGGCATACCAGCGGTGAATGGCCGCCGCAAGGTTCTGCGCATAAAATGTCAAACGGTGAGGTTCCAGCGCACGTGCGGTTTGCTCAATCAAGGCTGGGTAAAGCATAACTTCGCGTAAAACCGAGCGCGCGTCTAAGCAGATATCGCCGTTCACATTTACGTTCTCAAAGTTGACGTCGGCAATTCCTAGCTCAACGCGCTGGCGCTCCACGGCACACAAACGCGCATGGGCATATTGGGCATAAAAAACAGGGTTATCCATCGTCTTCGCAACGGCATGCGCAAGGTCAAATGTCAGTGGCGTAGTCGGCTTCACCGTCAGCATTGTAAAGCGGAAGGCATCACTACCAACCTCTTCCAGAACGTCACTCAGCAAAACAATATTACCCGCACGCTTACTCAGCTTCACCGGTTGTCCGTCACGCAAAACCTTTACCATTTCATAAGTAACAGGGTGGTAAACATCACTACGGCCGGTCAACGCTTCAATCGCTTTGGCCAAGGGCTTAAAGGATCCCGATTGATCGATCCCAATCACGGTAACGAGCAGTTCAAACCCGCGCTCCAGTTTGTCGAAGTGGTAGGCAATGTCCTGCCCGAAATAAGTCGGCATACCGGCGCGGTTGTATATAGCCTGGTCTTCCGGAAGACCAAATTCGGTCGATTTAAACAGCGTCAGCTCCACCGGTTTGTAATCGGCAACTTCCTTACCCTTCGGTGGTGGCAAAGTCCCCTCGTACACCAAACCCTTATCTCTCAGAATCTGCACAACCTCTTTCATCCGGTCGGTTTGGTGCATGGCGTATTCGCTAAAGTAACGGTCAAACTCAATACCAAGCGCCGCAATATCTGTCTTAATCAGGTTCAGGCATGTATCAACAGCAAACTCACGCAGGTCGCGCAGCAAGGCTTCCTCGTCTGCAACATTCACCCACTTATCGCCATCCTTGGCTTTAAGCTGTTCGGCAATTTCAATAAGGTACTCGCCGGGGTAGCCGTTCTCAGGCACGGCAATGTCTTGTCCAAACAACTGTAGGTAACGGGCATGCAGGCTCTTCACCAGCGCCCGTATCTGCCCACCCGCATCGTTTACCAGATACTCCCGCCAAACATCATAGCCAGCCTTCTCCAGCACATTGGCAATCGCATCGCCAAACACGGCGTTACGTCCATGTCCCACATGGATCGGCCCTGTCGGGTTGATACTCACGTATTCCACCATGGCCTTGCGCTTGGCAGCATCAAGCTGGCCGTACTTATCGCCCAGCTTCACAGCCTGCAGCCCCTCACCCATCAGGGCAGAGGTTTTCAAGCGGAAGTTAATAAATCCTGGCCCGGCAATCTCAACAGCTTCAACTGCGTCATGCATCTTCAAACCATCAACCAGCATTTCCGCAAGTGCGCGGGGGGCCATGCCCACTTTCTTAGCCAACACCATGGCCGCATTGGTCGCAAGGTCACCATGAGACTCCTCCTTGGGAGCCTCCACATTCACAGGTGCAAAGTCAGCATCAACAAGCTGCTTATCAGCCAGCTTGTCTTTCAGCACGGCCAGAACATGCTGACGGAAATCAATATAAAGCATCGTTACTATCTCAATTCAGTCGGGTTATTCGGCAAGCATCGCACGCAGCTTGGCAAGGTTATCGGTCAATTCGGCCAAACGGCTTCGGTTGGTGGCCAGAACATCTGCAGGCGCTCGTTCAACAAAGTTGGGGTTACCCAGCATGGTGTTAATCTTATCCAGCTCTTTCTGCTGTTTCTCAACCTCACGTTCCAAGCGCTTCTTCTCGGCATCTAGGTCAATATGGCCGCTCAGGTCCATTATGTACTCTACACCGTCCACCACGGCAGCAGCTTCACCTGTGCGGGCCGCATTTGTCCGGCCTTCAATGGCAGAAACCCCCGCCACAGCACGTAACAAAGCAACCTCACTCTGCAGCGCCGCAAGGTCGGCCTCACTGGCCCCCCTCACCTGCACAGCAAGCTCGGTTTTAGGAGACAGCTTATGCGTCGTCCGCGTCTGACGAATCGCACCAACCACATCGATCATTTTACGCACACGCTGGGTCGCAGCGTCATCGGTGCCCCACGCGGCATACTTCGGCCAACGCTGCAGCATCAAAAAGGCATTGTCATGCACTGTATGGTTTTGCCAAAGCTGTTCGGTAATAAAGGGGATGAACGGGCTCAACCCGCGCAGCAGGTTATCAAACCCCCAACCAACAACAGCCTTTGTCTCGGCTTGCACGTCAGCACCCATCTGGCCTGCCAGCAGCGGCTTGGTCAGCTCAAGGTACCAGTCGCACCATGTGCCCCACGTAAAGTGGTAAACCAGTTGCGCAGCCTGGTTAAACTCATAGGCGTCAAGGTGAGCGTCCAACTGGGCAAACATCGCTTTCAGTTCACCAATCAGCCACAGGTTAACCGGGTGGCCTACCTTGCGCACATCAAAAGCCTTGGCTTCGTCATCCGTAAACGTGATGTCCTGCATCCCCAAAAAGCGTGCTGCGTTCCAAAGTTTGGTACAGAAGTTACGGTTCTGTTCAACCTTGGCCGTGCTAAAGCGCATATCCTCGGCGCTCGCAATGCTGGCCATGGTCATGCGCAGGGCGTCAGTGCCGTATTCGTTAATCAGCTCCAGCGGGTCAAGTACGTTACCTTTGCTCTTGCTCATCTTCTGGCCGTGCTCATCCAAAATCAGGCCATGCGTATAAATCTTACTGAAGGGTACTTGTCCGGTCAGCTCCGTGCCCATCATCACCATACGC
>SEFP01000005.1 GCA_004144185.1 Sphingobacteriales bacterium
TTGGCACCTCGATGTCGGTTCGTCACATCCTGGGGCTGGAGAAGGTCCCAAGGGTTCGGCTGTTCGCCGATTAAAGTGGCACGTGAACTGGGTTCAGAACGTCGCAAGACAGTTCGGTCTCTATCTGTGGTGGGCGTTAGGAAATTGCGAAGACATGACCTTAGTACGAGAGGACCGGGTCGTACACACCGCTGGTGTATCTGTTGTGCCGCCAGGTGCAGTGCAGAGTAGCTACGTGTGGAAAGGATAAGCGCTGAAAGCATCTAAGCGCGAAACCTGCTTCAAGATGAGTTTCCTTTTAAGGGTCGTCAAAGACGATGACGTTGATAGGCGACAGGTGTAAAGGTGGTAACATCAAAGCCGAGTCGTACTAATTGCCCGTAAGCTTTAATTCTTATTAATTCTTTCCAGAACTGCTTTACCAATATGTCACATTATTGATGACTCGTTTCATCACCTTATTATGGTGGTTTTGCCGAGGGTGTTCACCTCTTCCCATTCCGAACAGAGAAGTTAAGCCCCTCATGGCCGATGGTACTGGTATCATTCCGGGAGAGTAGGTAGCTGCCATATTTATTTAAAAAGCCTCAACGTTTATCGTTGAGGCTTTTTTGTTTTTAGTCCATTTTCGATTTCTGACTGCGAAATCCCCATAAGTCGTCAACTCTTGAATTTGGCATCCGGCACAATGTTTTCTGGTGAATTCTTTTCATCTCCCAAAAACTGATCTATGGCTGCTCAGAAACGTACCCGAGTCCGTAAAAGCTCCAAAAATCCCTGTTGGAAGGGCTATAAACAACTCGGAACTAAACAAAAATCCGGAAAAACGGTTCCAAATTGCATAAAAAGCTAGCCAAAAAGGTTAGCTTTTTATGTTGGCAGCCGTACTATAGATTTTGTACAACCATCATCAATCTCATTTTTCTAAGTCTGGATAACAAACTGGCAATCAAAAAAGCACCATTCAAAGTTTTATAGGTATCTTACCAAACCTTTAGTCGGTTCTTAACAGTCTACTAAAGGATGGTAACCCTGAAAATTCCTGATTTTATGCGTGCTTCCTTTCCCCGCATCTGCTTTTTGATTGCTTTTCTGAGCTTCGGCTGTCTGTTTTCCGGAACTGCGCTCGCCCAAGTCTCGTTAACTGCCACTGCCGGCACCACTGGTCCGACCCTTTATACCACTCTGAAGGGCGCATTTGATGCCATCAATACGGGCACACACCAGGGAGTAATCACGATTGGTCTTACCGGCAGTACCACAGAAACTGCCACGGCTTCTCTAAATGCCAGCGGGACGGGTGCTGCTTCATTTACCCGTGTACTGGTGCGACCGGCAGCCAACAGCAGTCCAACCATTTCCGGAAATATTTCCAGTGCACCCATTATTAAATTAAACGGAGCCAACAACGTAACAATTGAAGGCTCCAATGCTGCCGGCACGACCCGTAATCTCACCATTACCAATACGTCCATTACGTCTCCGCAGGCAGTGGTAATCGGTTCTGTAGGTACAGTGCCGGTTACCAATGATACCCTGCGTAACTGTACCGTTATCAACGGTGTCAATACCAGCTCGGCTGTAATTGTCTCGGATGCTGCTACTCCTGCAACCGCAGGGTATTTTACGAATATCAGTGTTCAAAACAATGCGATTCAAAAAGCGTACATTGGCTTGTATGTTATCGCAACCGCAACCGGCACCAATGGCAACGGTACGTTTGTTTCCGGAAATGACCTGAATGCTACCGGAACCAATGCCCTTCGCTTGGTAGGCATCTATGCACAAGGCGTATATGGCGCTACGATCAGCAACAATGCCATCGGTAATTTTGAAACAACCAGTGCCGAATTTGACCGGGCAATCTGGCTGGCTACCAGCACCACCAATACCACTATTTCCGGAAACACCATCTCCGGACTTAACTACACCGGAGCTACTGCGGGTTATGCGCCCATCGGAATCAACGTGTCGCCGGGTGTAAGCAATGCGTCCATTAACGTCTCCGGAAATACCATCACCAATATTGCTACAACCAGTTCCGGAAGCGCTATCGGCTTATATGTGTACAGCACTACTGCCGGAGTGCGAATTCAGAAAAATAAAATCAGCAATATTAAAAACACCAACACCGGTGGTTATGGAGCGGCCGGGATGCTGCTGGTGAGCAGCAGCACTACTGCTGCTATTGATGTGATCAACAATTTTGTGTGGGACATCGCCAGCTATGGAACCAACCTGTGGACGCCCGATGCGAACGGCAACGGGATAGTCGTAGACGGTGGGGCAGGCTACAACCTGTATTTTAACACCGTGTGGCTCAATACCAATCAGGTGGCTACGACCGGAACCCGTGCAGCTGCACTATTGATTACCTCTAATATTACAGCTGCCAATGCAGTGAATCTGCGCAATAATCTGCTGGTAAATACCCAAACAGTGGGCAATGCCAACAGTCGTTTTGCACTGGCTGTGACTGCACCCACTACAGTTATCAACACGTTTAACTACAATAACTATTACAGTGCTTCCGGAAATCTGGCGGCCCAGGGCACCAATGCAACGATCTGGAATACCATTGCGCAGATCCAGACCAATATGGGTAAAAACGTCAATTCGGTCAGCCTTGCGCCTGCGTTTGCGTCTGCCACCGATTTGCATTTGCCGGCCGCTTCCAATATCGCACTCGATAATCTGGGCACCGCAATAGCCGGAATTACCGATGATATCGACGGCGATCCCCGCCAAACGCCACCCGATATCGGTGCGGATGAATTCGGAGGCTGCAGCGCCTTTACAATCAACGCGCAGCCTGCCAACGCCAATGGTTGCCCCGGCAGCACGGCCAGTTTCAGCGTGAGCGCCACCCTTGCCACCGGCTATCAATGGCAGGTGAATTCCGGAAATGGATTTACCAACATTACCAACGGCGGTATTTACAGCGGCGCTACCACCAATACTCTTACCCTGTCCGGATATACAGTTGCCCAGCAGGGCTATTCCTATCGGGTCCGGATATCCGGTGGCGCCTGTCCGGTAATTGTGAGTGATTCTGCCCGGCTGACTGTAAACGCCCGTCCAAACGCTATTATTAGTGCTGCCGGTCCGACTACAATTTGCCAGGGAGCTTCGGTTACGCTGAATGCCAATAACACGGCGGGTTTGAGTTATCAATGGATTCTGGGAACCACGGCTATTGCCGGTGCCACCAGTCAGGGGTATACAGCTACTGCCGCCGGATCGTACCGGGTAGCGATTACCAATAATCAAACAGGCTGTAAGGATACATCCGCCGCGACTGCGGTTACGTATGCCCCGCCTCCGGTCGCAACACTTACCCCTGCGGCGCCGGCAGCAGTCTGCGAAGGTGATAGCATTACGCTCAGCGCTCCTGGTGCTACCGGACTCACCTATCGCTGGTTCCGGAATGGCGATAGCTTGGTAGGCGTTCGTACTCGCCAATACAAAGCGTATCTGAGTGGTGCGTATAGGGTTGAAGTGACCAGCTCACAGGGCTGCAAAGCCAGTTCCGCAGTGGTAAACATAATCATTTACCCGGCCCCTATCTCGACCATTACATACAGCAGTCCGCTTACTTTTTGCAATGGTGGCGCAGTAGTCCTCAATGCTTATCCACAGGCCGGCAACACCTATCAATGGTATCAGGACGGGAACCCGCTTACAGGAGTCACCGGAACGATTTATCCGGTTCGTACAACAGGTGCATATACCGTGCAGGTGGTGACCTCGCAAGGATGCAGCGGTACGTCACCGATCGTTCCGGTAACCGTAAACACCTCTCCGAATCCGACCATCACCCGCACCGGAAATACACTCTCTACGGATCCCAACTTTGCTTTTTATCAATGGTTCCGGAATAATACCGCTATTCAGGGTGCCACACAATATAGCTATACGGCTACTCAGGATGGAGGCTACCGTGTAGAAGTCGCTGATTTTAATGGCTGCGACAGTTCATCTGCAACCACCGTGATCGTATTCCTGGGCGTAGCCGCTAACCCGGCCATTAACGCACAGGTACAGGTGTATCCCAATCCTGCTCAAGACCAGCTCACAATCGATGGCAGTACACTTATGTTAAAAGGTATTTCCATTGTCAACAGCACTGGTGTGAAGGTGTATCAGCAGGAAATGAGTCCTCAAAACAAAGTAACTATTTCGCTGAAGTCGCTGGCCGCAGGGATGTACTATGTGCGCATCCAAGTAGGAGCTGATGTGGTCATCCGGAAAGTTGAAGTTCTGAAGTAAAAAGGTCCCAGCAAGCCAGGGTATGACTGAGGACTATGGTCGCTCGTAGGGGCAACACATACTCCGCTTAATCAAACAGGCCCGCTTTTTCCATCCGGAAAAAGCGGGCCTGTTTAGCTCTCGGGATTGGATCGGGACTGGAAATATTCATCGCTGTAAGACCTGGAAAACATCTTCCGGACGAATAGCCTGCATACAGGTACAATCATGAGGAGCCGTCCGGCAGTTTTCACAGGGCGCATCCACAGCCAAAGCGGTAGCCTGAACACCAATCGGTGCCCATCGGCCCGGGTGCATCGGCCGGATGGGTGGATAAATTCCAACGGCTTTTTTACCCAGTGCTGCTGCAATATGCAAGGGGCCGGTACTGGCTGCCACCAAGCCGTCACAGGCATTAATGAAGGCAATAAAGGTGTCCAGATTCATCGCCCCGACAATCGAATCGGCGACGCCGTTGAGGGCGTCGGTTAGGGGTTGCAGGGCAGCACGTTCAGCCTCGGTTCCGGAAATAAAGACCTGATAGCCGTTCTGATGCAGCAGCCGTGCCAGGGTTTCAAAAGACTCCAACCCCCATTCCCGGGCACTGCCCTGGCTTTTCGGATGCAGGATCATCTTCGGACGAGACCCATCGAGTAGGGCTATCAGGGATTCCGGAAGCGCTACCTGCGGCACCAGGCACACCAGGTCATTCAGTTCTGAAAGCGAAACCTCGGTTGGAATCCCAAACGGTTGAAGCAATTTGATATTGAGCTGTGCTTCGTGCAGATCGGAGTTTTTCCGACTCAGCCGAACCAGCTTGTTGCAGGTCCACCAGTGATACAACCGGTTGGTGGTACCGATCCGGGCCGGAATCCCCAGCTGCCGGGCCCGCCGGGCGATAGCCGCATCCGGAAATACATGCACAATGGCATCCGGAAGATCGGTCAACCGCTGTTTTAAAAAAGTCTCTTTCTCAATAAAAGCATCGATATACGGACAGGCTTCAATCACGGCCTTGGTATACGACCGACCCAAAAACGAGATTCGGACTTCCGGAAAAAAAGACTTTAGGTAGGCCGCCATGGGCAATGTCAGGATGACGTCACCGATACTGTCCGTACGACTTAACACAATATGTTTGGGAGGCCTCATGCGTTGCGGGACTGCCGGGCGTACTGCCGGATTTTAGCGTATTTCAGCTGTGCCGCCACCGCCGAAAATTTACAAACCAGATAGCCCGCGTACCCGTCGAGAATGCCCAGTTTTAAGATGTAATCCTGGAAAAAGCGCCATTTTGGGGCCAGCCATACTTTAAGAATACTACAGTTTTTGCCATTGGCCACAGCGGTACGGGCGGCAATATCTGTGAAGGTGTTGAACTGCCGGATATGCTCGGAAAGGGTATAATAACTGTAATGCAGTAAATCGCCGTTCAGGGTACCGTAGCTTCCGGAAGTGCCCGTTAGTTCCCAGGCTTCGTGCAGGTTTTCGCCTATCCAGGCACCGGCGTCTTTCCGGAACAGCCGCACCTTTTTATCCGGGTACCAGCCGCAGTGTTTGATCCAGGTGCCGCAGTAATTGGTGAGCCGCGAAAACCGGTACGCGTTGTGTTGGGGCGTACTGTTCTTGAACTGGAGTAAGGCTGTTTTGAGTTCCTCAGACAGCGCTTCGTCGGCATCCAGCGATAACACCCACGGATGGGAGGCGAGCGCTACTGCATCATTTTTCTGGGCTACATAACCGGCAAAAGATTGCTGCACCATCCGAGCACCTGCTGCTTTGGCCTGGGCAACCGTTTCATCTGTTGAAAAGCTATCCAGCACAACGATCTCATCGGCAATGCCTGCAACCGACGCCAGGCACCGCGGCAGATTCCGTGCTTCGTTCAACGTAATAACAACGACCGAAATCGAATTCATAAACTAACTCCTGAGGGCTGATAATCTTATTTGGTAACCGCCTCTACAGTATAGCCGGCTTTACGCAATAGCTGCAGAATTCCTTTTTGACCAGGCAGGTGGCCTGCGCCTACTGCAAAGAAGGTCGGGTTTGTTTTCATAAATCCGGCCATCCGGCTGATCCACCGGCTGTTCCGGTCATCCAGCATAATGGCCCGGTCGCCCGATTGCAACGTGGGCGATATGTTCATCAGCGAATCGAGGCGTGTCAGATTCTGGGTTTTATAAGCTGCAACCAGTTGTTCAAATTCATCGTCCGAAGCGGCTGCTTTGTGATCTACTACGGCCATCACCTGCTTAACGATTGTATCCGGCGGAATGCTGTTGAGCACTTCCAGCTGCTCGGCGACCGGTTCCAGGCCGATAATTTCTTTTGGGGTGTGGCCTGCTTTGGATTTATCCATCAGTACCATCTCATACGAAAGCGTCGAGTCACAGCCCTCTGATTTTATCGTCACCAGCGACAGCAGCATCGCCGGTTTCATGGTGTTGAACATCTCCAGCCCCATGCCGTTTTCGTTCTTCATCCAGGCATTCAGCCGCTCATACTCATCCGGCTTAAAATAGTCGCGGAGCGTTTTTCCATCCGTACTCATCAGGCCCATCGCGGCACCCATCATCATAGCCGGATCGTCCAGGTCCATCTCCATGCAAATTTTATCAGCCGCCGCAAACGATTTCTGCATGGCGTTGGTCCATACAAAATCATCCTTACAGATCATGTGAATGGTGCCGAATACATACGAAGGCTTGGAAAGGCCGTTTCCGGAAACTTTCCACAACAGGCTGTTGGTCTTTGAATCTTTGGCAACCGTCTCTGCCGTAGAGGTCCGGGCGCACGAAAGGGCCGCCAGCATCGAAAGCCCAACCAGAAATTTCATCATGCTATGAAGGTACTTTATTACTCAAAAAGAAGTGTTGCCAGCGCGACTGCCAGCCCTAGTACAATCGATAAAACTTTGCGAAAGTTGAGGTGATGGTTGCGGGTGCCGCTTTCAAAAAAGATGGTCGTAGAAATATGCAGAAATGCACCGGCCATAATCGGGATGATAATCGCAACCAGCTGGGCCATCGCATGATACAGCGTTCCCAACGTATGCGCCAGCACCCCAGCCAGTGGGGTAACCATGGCAAATAACAGCACCGTCAGCCAGCCTTTCTTAGGCCCCCAGACGGCAGTTGCCAAAGACGTGACAATCATCGCTTCCGGAAGCTTGTGAGCCGCCACGGCCAGATACAACGCCAGGGAGGTGCCGCCCTGCCGGTAATGAAAGCCCAGTGGTAATCCTTCCATCGCTGCGTGTAGTACCAGCCCGCCGATGATTCCCATGACTTCGCCCGTGGGCGGGTGGTGGCTGCTGTGATCATGCCCATGTTCGGCTCCGTGCGTCAACCGCTGGATCAGCAGTTGCAGAAAGAATCCCCCAAGCGCGTAGAGGCCTGCTTTTTCGCCCAGTTCGGCAAAACTTTCCGGAAATAAATGCAGCAGGGAAATGCCCAGCAGGAAGGAACCGCTGAACGCCAGCATCCCATGCATATGACGGTCTGAAAAGCCGCGTATCCACAACGGTACAGAGCCCCCAATAAAGGTGACTCCAAAAAGTAACAGATTGAAAAACAGACCCATCAGGCGGCACCGAGAAAAGAAAGCGCGGGCGTAAAACTAAGGCTAAAATGAGCGTTCCTTAGTGCCGGCTTTCACCATCCGGACTGTTTGAAGGCATTATTTGTGCAGCGTCTTCGAGGAAATCAAACTGCATGTTGTTTATGGCCGCCGGATTGTTTCAAGACCCCAAGACCCTTCGGGCCGGAAAATTGCTGATTGCAGAGCCGTTTCTGGCCGATCCCAATTTTGCCCGTACGGTTATCCTACTGTGTGAACACAGCGAGGACGGTACTGTCGGATTTGTAATGAACCGTCCGACCGATGCGACGTTCGGCACGCTGTTTCCACTGTCCAGACTGGCTTCCCGGACGGTTTACCAGGGCGGACCGGTGCAGCTGGATACGATTTGCATCCTGCAACGGGCTCCTCAGGCCGCAACCGGTCATTTGGTGTTGCCGGGCATTTACTGGGGAAGTGATATTGAAACCGTAGAGGAGGAAGTCGCTACCGGAATCAAAACGCCGGAAGACGTACAATTTTATCTGGGCTATTCGGGCTGGGGGATCGGCCAACTGGCCGATGAACTTCAGTCCGGAACCTGGCTGATTGCCGATGCCAGCGCCGCGCTTCTCTTCGACACCCCGCGCGAGGAGCTGTGGCGAAAAGCACTGGAAACGCTGGGCAATGATTATAAGAATCTGGCAAACCTGCCGCTGAACCCGCAACTCAACTAAAGGTTTTCCGAAAAAAACGCTTCCGGACTGTTTTGAGCATCAACAGCGCTATTTTTACGCCATGGGTGCATTCCGGAAATCTGTTGGGCTGTTCGTTAGCTGTTCACTGCTGCTGGCGAGCTGCAAGTCGCTCACGGATCCGTCCGTTCCGGAACCTTCATCCGGAGGTACTTACTTTTCGACAGCGCAATTCCTGACCGATCAGATTATGATGCTCCAGGGTAAAATTTACACGCTGGAAAAAATCATCGAACTCAACGGGCAGCGGGATTCTACCATTGTGGCGCTGCCGACTGAAAACTGGGCACCGGTGTACGCCGCGTTTCTGAATGCCGATATTGGTTCGACCCGGCTTTTGGGCAAATACCGGTTTTCCGAGTTTGAAGATCCGATGACGCTTACCCACAGTTACGTGTATGAAGCCGATGAACCCAACCTGCCCGTGCGTCGGCTGATGATCAGTGCGAATCTGGAAACCCACCGGATTAAAAGCTTTCTGGCGGAGGTGGAAACCAACAGCTTCTGGAACAGCAATCGCAGAAAACTGTACTACGCACCGCTCAAAGTCATTCAGATTCAGGAATGGAATACCCCGCTGGTTGGATCGGCTAAAACATTCCGGGCCGAATATCGTTTCCTTGTAAATCAGGACGACAATTTGGCGGAATAGTGTTTTTGTCTCCGGTTACTTCGAATGACGAAAGAACAATTCCAGAAAATCGCGGCCTCGGTTCCGCACCAGCCGGGCTGCTATAAATATTTCTCGGCTACAGATGAGCTGCTGTATGTGGGCAAGGCCAAGGATCTGCGTAAGCGGGTAGCCTCGTACTTTAATAAGAACGTAGACAATCATAAAACGCGGCGGCTGGTACAACTCATCCACCGTCTTGAGTTTACCATTACGGGGAGCGAACACGATGCGTTTCTGCTGGAAAATTCGCTCATCAAGCATTACCAGCCGCGTTTTAATATTGATCTCAAAGACGATAAAACCTACCCGTATATCGTCATTAAAAAAGAGCATTTTCCACGGGTATTTCTCACCCGCCGGCTCATCCGCGACGGCTCTGAATATCTGGGACCGTTTACCGGTGTGCAGCGCGTCCGGGAACTGCTGGAGGTGATCAAGCAAAACATTCCGCTGCGGACCTGCAATCTCAATCTGGCGCCGTCACAGATTGCCAAAAACAAGTATAAAGTGTGCCTCGAATACCATTTGGGCAACTGTAAAGGCCCGTGTCAGGCGCTGCAAAGCGAACCCGATTATGCCGATGGGTTGCAACAGGTGCGCCATATTCTCAAAGGCCATACCGGCGAGGTCGTAAAATTCCTCAAAGGCGAGATGCAGCAGGCGGCCGAGAATCTGGAATTTGAAAAAGCCGAGCAGTTTAAAGCAAAAATCACCTCGCTACAAGCGTTCGAATCCCGCAGTACCGTGGTAAATCCCGCGCTGGGCAATCTGGATGTCATTGCGCTGCTGACCCAGGATGCGTTGTTTTTCGTGAGTTATATGATGGTAGTGAACGGCTCGGTGATTTATACCCGCACCATTGAGATTGAGCGCAAAACCGATGAAGAGGAAGACGCCGATGTACTGGCGCTGGCGCTGGCACGGCTCCGGGAAACGTATCAAAGTAACTCGCGGGAGGTGATTGCCCCGATGGAAATCGATCTGGCCGAGGCCGACCTAAAACTAACCATTCCTAAAGTCGGTGATAAGAAAAAGCTGCTCGATCTGTGCTTTAAAAACGCCGATTACTTTGCCCAGGATCGCCGCCGGAAAGATACCCTGCTACTGAACACCAAGCCGGTGGAGGCGGGAACGAAAAACCCGGTGCTGGTCGAGCTGCAACAGTCGCTTTCGCTGCCGGTGTTGCCGGTGCATATCGAGTGTTTTGATAACTCCAACTTTCAGGGTTCGTATCCGGTCTCGGCAATGGTCTGTTTCCGGAACGGACAGCCTGCCAAGCAGGATTACCGGCATTACAATGTCAAAACCGTTGTGGGCATCAACGACTTCGCGTCGATGGCCGAAGTGGTCGAGCGCCGGTACCGTCGTCTGACAGCTGAAGGCAAATCCTTGCCGCAACTGGTGATTATTGATGGGGGTAAAGGGCAGTTGAGCGCAGCGATGGAAAGTATCCGGAAACTGGGTCTCGAAGGACAGATGACGGTAATCGGGCTGGCCAAGCGGGAAGAAAGCGTGTTTTTCCCGGGCGATTCCGAGCCCATCAATCTACCGTTTGACTCGCCGGCGCATTTGCTGATACGCCGGATCCGGGATGAAGTCCACAATTTCGGGATTACATTTCACCGCAAACTGCGCAGTGCCGGTACGTTTAAAAACGAACTGGAAGGCATTCCTGGCATTGGTGCCAAAACCGCAACGGAACTGTTGCAGCGGTTCCGCTCCGTTGCCAAAGTCAAAACCCTGACCGAGCGCGAACTGACGGGTGCCGTAGGGCAAAGCAAAGCCGCGCTGGTGTACCGCTACTTCCACGGTGCCGGTAAGGAAAATGACGAGTAGGTAATAAGATCTTCCGGGATATACTTGTCTTCGCATGAGCCTGTTCACCTACCATCTGGTCAAAATATCCTTTTTTAAAGCACTCAAAATGCTTTTGTTCCCGCCCAAGCCAAGAACGGTTCCGGGGTTGGTGCATGCCGAGGTGATGACGGTCATGACCTTAGGCGCGCCTGTTTTTTCGCCGGCCCGTCTCTTGCTCCGTCAGGTGGCGGTGTTTGCGCAATGGACAGACGACGCAAGCGTAGATCAATTCCTGGCCGAAAATAAGTTGGGGCAAGAACTGGCTACAGGCTGGCATACGCGGTTACAGTTCGTCCGGCAATGGGGCCGGATCAGCGGGTTTAATATTCCGGAACCGGAGGGGAATCCCGATATTCCGGAAGGACCCGTGGTAGCCGTAACGATTGCCCGTATGAAACTTCCGGAAATCCCCCGGTTTATCCGGTGGGGCCGTCCGACAGAGCAGCTGGTCCGCGACCATCCCGGTACTACGTTGTCACTGGCTTCCATTCGCTTTCCCCGGACCGTTTCTACTTTTTCGATCTGGAAATCGCAACAGGAGATGACGGATATGGTACGAGGCCACAGCGCGGTGCCACGTCCGAACCGGCACCTGAATGCGATGCGGGAGCGCGACCGGAAGGATTTTCATTTTGAGTTTACGACCCTCCGGTTCAGACCTTTGACTGAAAGCGGTGAATGGAAGAGACATCGTCAGTTCATTCCCGGACTTTAAGACTACTCATGCGGTTCGCATACACAAAACAATCGTTTCAGGACTGGTTCACACAGCAATGGGTGATTTTCAGGGGATCCAAAACAACACCGGCCGAGGTGCCGTGGCTGGCGGGGCCTTTCGGCGATCTGAATGGCATCGGAGCCGATTTTATCACCCGGCTGGCTGCGCGGGAACAACTTACCGTTGAACGAAATCCACCGTCCGGAGGATTGCTGTCTTCTATGCGGCAACTGGAGCTGACCGAAGCTGAATACGCCCGTCTATCGCCGGAAGTCATTCGGTTTTATGAAGGCACGGCCAACTACACCTTGGATCTTCGGGTAGCGTGGAACCCAGTCTTTAAAGGATTCGGTACGCTGGTAAACACGCTGTTCAGCACCCGCATCAACCAGCTCAACATTCCCATTCAAAATGTCCGGGATGACCAGGCTTTAAAGAGTGAGATTATCACCCTTTCAGATCCCGGTTCCGGACAGGTGAAATACAGGGTATGGCTTCGGACATTTCAAGCCACTGGCAAGGTGGTGTATATGGGCATCTATGGCACGTGCCGGCTTCCTTCCGGAAAAGTCTGTGTCAAAGCGGTGTTTCCACTGCCCAATGGCAATGCGACTGTGATTATGGAGCCGGGCGTAACGGCTGATGGGGCCCTGATCTTAGACGGTTCCGGAAAAAAATCCGGGGATGCTGGTTTTTACTTTCAGTTGCAGGATGCCAAAGGCGATCATTGGGTTCATTATGTGCGCCCGTTTCGCGACCGGTTGGTCGTGCGTTCCGGAACAGACGGTCTTACAGCTGAGCAAACCTTAACCCTTTGGGGACGGCGGGTACTGACCTTTTATTATCAGATCAGAGCAAAAACACCCTGAGTGTCCGGATCATCAACTGCCACTGGCTGCTTGCCGATCCGCCAGGATCGCCTGTATAATTTTGTCGGCATGTTCGCGTGAGTTTTCAATAAACCACAGCCGTGTGTCCATGCCTCCGCAAACCACTCCGGCCAGGTACATTCCGGAACGGTTGGTTTCCATCGTATCGGGATTGTACACTGGGCACTGGCTTTCGTCCGGCGCCACTGCAATACCGAAACGACGCAGCAGTTCAAAATCGGGCTGATAACCGGTGAGCGCCAAAACCCAATCGTTGGGCAACGTCACTCGTCCTTCGGGTGTGTCTAGGTCGACTTCGTTATCCCGTACTGCTACCAGCGTGCTGTTGAAGTAGGCCCGGATGCTGCCTTCCTGAATCCGGTTTTCGATATCAGGGCGAATCCAGTACTTGACACTACCGATTTCAGATCCCCGGATGACCAGCGTGACCCGGCCGCCCCGCCGCCAGATTTCCAGCGCGGCATCGATGGCACTGTTGGCCGCTCCCACAATCACTACGTCCTGAAACGCATAGAAATGCGGCTCTTTGTAGTAATGGCTCACCTTGGGCAGCTCTTCACCGGGAATATCCATCTGCACCGGAATATCATAAAATCCGGTGGCTACAATCACGTTATTGGCCTGATAATGGCCCTTCGTTGTCGTGACAGTGAACTGATGTGGTGTGGTCTGCTCCACCGTCTCCACCGCTTCAAACAGCCGAATCGAAAGCCCGTAGTGAGCTGTTACGCGACGGTAATATTCCATCGCTTCCTGTCGGCCCGGTTTGGGCGCCAGGCTCATAAACGGAACCCCGCCGATCTCCAGCCGCTCTGCAGTGGAAAAGAAGGTCATGAACAGCGGGTAATTGAACAAACTGTTGACCAGCGTTCCTTTTTCGAGGATCAGATACTGCAGCCCGGCCTGTTGCGCGGCAATGCCACAGGCCAATCCGATGGGACCACCACCGATAATCAGAACATCGTACGGGTGCATACTTCAAAGGTACAGGGCCATCTTTCCGGATCGGTTCAATCGTTTTGACTACAAGAACCACTGTTTTGGATACAGGAGCCGGTTTTCCGGAACCGGAACTTTGCAGTACGCTCAAACGCACTCTTATGAACATAGTACTCACCGGGTCTATCGGCCGCATCGGCAAGCCGCTTACGCAGCACCTGGTGGACCGGGGCCATTCTGTAACCGTCATCAGCAGTACGGCTGACCGGCAACCTGAAATTGAAGCGCTGGGTGCCACCGCCGCCATCGGTGCGCTGGAAGATCCCTATTTCCTGACGACTTTGTTTACGGGGGCCGACATCGTTTACCTGATGGAACCTCCGTTTAATTTCTTCGACCCGACCCGCACCGTGGAGGAAGCCTGGCTGGAGGTGGCCGAAAGCTATCTGCAGGCCGTCCGGCAATCCGGCGTCCGCAACATCGTCCATCTAAGCAGTATCGGTGGACATACCGATGCGGGAATCGGCTTCCTAAAAACGCACCATATCGTCGAAAACCGGCTAAAGAGCCTTCCGGAAGAAGTAGTGATCAAGACCATGCGGCCGGTTGGGTTTTACTACAATATGTTTGCCTTCATACCGGCTATCCAACACACCGGCGCCATCGTTCAAAACTATGGCGGAGATCAGAAAGAGCCCTGGGTGTCTCCGCTGGATATTGCTGCGGTCATAGTCGAAGAAATGGAAACGCCCTTCAACGGTCGTACGGTTCGGTACATTGCCAGCGATGTGTTTTCACCCAATGAGGCTGCTGCAGCCTTGGGCGCAGCCATCGGTCAGCCCGATCTGCGATGGAAAGTCATTCCGGATGACCAGTTCCGGAGCAATCTGCTTCAGGTCGGCTTTACACCGCAGGCCGCAGACGGAACGGTGGAGATGAACCAAAGCCGGCTCCGGCACCTGTACGATGATTATCATCAAAACCCGCCGGCGCTCGGAACTGTAAAACTGGCTCATTTTGCGCACAATTTTGCTGTCGCGTATCACCATGCGGCACAGCCGTCTCACTCGCACTAAATCACTTTAATTTTCTTATGGAATCTACTACTAAAATGGCCCTTGTAACCGGCGGTAGCCGCGGACTGGGCAAAAACATGGCGCTGGCACTGGCCGCAAAAGGACTGGATGTGATCCTGACCTATCATACCAACAAAACCGCTGCGGATGACGTTGTTGCGCAGATTGAAGCCATGGGCCGTCAGGCTGTTGCGCTACAACTCGACACGACCGACCGGACGCAGTTTGATGCCTTCCTGGAAAACGTCACTACGTATTTGCAGGAGAAAAGAGGTCAGGCCAGGTTTGATTTTCTGATCAATAACGCCGGCACCGCCCTCTATGCGCCGATAGAAGCCGTAACGGAAGAACAGATGGATGCTGTGTATGACATCCACTACAAAGGCGTCTTTTTCCTGACCCAGAAAGCCTTGCCGTTGATGAATGAGGGCGGTGGTATTGTCAATATCTCGTCTGGACTGGCACGGATGACCATGCCCGGTTCATCGGTATATGGCTCATTGAAAGCAGCTGTTGAGACCCTCAGCCGCTATATGGCTAAAGAACTGGGTCCGCGGAAAATACGGGTCAATGTGGTGGCTCCGGGTGCCATCGAAACCGATTTTGGCGGTGGCCGCGTGCGCGACAACAAAGACATCAACGACCAGATTGCCGGGTATACGGCGCTGGGCAGGGTAGGGTTGCCCGATGATATCGGAGGCGTCGTGGCGTTTCTCTGTACCGAAGACGCTTACTGGATCAACGGTCAGCGGATTGAAGTGTCCGGAGGACAGGCACTGTAATCCTTTAGAACTACCCAGCCAATGACACCCTCAAAACCGCATCTGGTTCGTACCATCAGCGAGTTTCATCAGTTGCATGAACTGCCCAGTCCGGAGCATCCGCTGATCAGCATTGTGGATTATGCGCAAATGCAGGTCAGCGAAGACCCGGTAGCGGTCACGTTTGGCTACTATTCTATCGCACTCAAAAGAGGGGTCAGCAAGCTGTTTTACGGTCAGCAGGAATATGATTTCGATGAAGGGGTGCTGTACTTTATGGCACCCAATCAAACGTTGCGGAGGCAGGCCAGCCCGATCGAAACTGAGCGTTCGGGCTGGCTGTTGCTGATTCATCCTGATTTTTTCTGGAATACCTCGCTGGCAAAGAGTATCCGGCAGTATGAGTTCTTCGATTACGCCATTCATGAAGCCTTATTTCTCTCCGAAAAAGAAGAAACGATCTTCAACGGGCTGATCGAAAACATCCGGCAGGAGTATCACTCCAATATCGATGCGTTTAGCAAAAGCATTATCATTTCCAGCATCGAAACGTTGCTGAACTACGCCAACCGGTTTTATCACCGGCAGTTTATTACCCGCGAAAAAGCCAACCATCAGTTACTGGAACGGCTGGAAACACTGTTGAACGCTTATTTTGAAAATCCGGAACAGGTCGCCAACGGCCTGCCAACGGTCCAGTACGTAGCCGACCAGCTGCATGTATCATCCGGGTATCTGGGAAGCCTGCTCCGGAATCTGACTGGTCAGAATACCCAGCAACATATCCACGACAAACTGATCGCCAAAGCGAAGGAAAAGCTTTCAACCACCAGCCTGTCGGTCAGCGAAATCGCGTACGGACTGGGATTTGAATATACCCAGTCATTCAGCAAACTGTTCAAAGCCAAAACGCAGGTCTCTCCTGTGGCTTTCCGGCAATCGTTTCATTAGCACAAAGACTTCCGGAAGCGTTATGTAGTTCCTCATCTCAGGACGCGCAATCCTTACAGATCCCTGTCAGCACGCAATTGATTTGGGTAACGGTATAACCGTTCGGCGTGGTAAACGCCACGGGTTCCGGAAGGCATTCGATCGTATCGCAACGGGTGCAGCGAAAATGATAATGATCGTCCTGATGCTGATGGGCAGCACAGTTTCGGCAAACAGCGAAATACTGCTTGCCATCCTCGGCTACAATCTTATGAACCAGTCCGTCCGCATCAAACCGGTTTAGAATCCGGTAGATCGTAGCGCGGTCCATCGCAACCTCTACCCGACGCTCAATGGCTTCCTGACTCAGGGCCTTTCCGGAACCGGAAAGCACCCGCAAAACGGCTTCTTTGGTCGGTGTTTGTCTACGATTCATAAGCAGGTGAAGTGAGGGAAAGCTGTAAAGTTATTGCAATAGAGTCGCATTATTTTATTGCGACTCTATTGCAATAGTGGTTTTGTAGGCTACTTTTGATCTCTTCCGGATGGATTGTCCGGAATATATCCAACAGTTCTACAATAGGCTTTTCTATGCAAAAAAATAACTCTTTTGATATGCTGATCCTGGGTGGCAGCTACGCCGGTCTTTCGGCTGCGCTGGCGCTGGGCCGTTCCCTGCGCCAGGTACTGATTCTGGACAGCGGAACTCCCTGCAACCGCCAGACGCCGCATTCGCATAACTTCCTGACGCAGGACGGTGAAACACCCGCCGCTATTGCTCAGAAAGCCCGGACGCAGGTGCTGCAGTATCCTACCATCCAGTTCCATTCCGGAACCGCCAGTTGGGGGAAAAAAACTGCCGAAGGATTTGAAATCGGTACCGAAGCCGGCGAAACATTTAGTACGCAAAAGCTGATTGTTGCTACCGGCATTCGTGATCTGCTGCCGCCGATTCCGGGTTTTGCCGACTGCTGGGGCATTTCAGTCATCCATTGCCCCTACTGCCACGGCTATGAGTTCCGCAATTGTCCCACAGCCATTATGGCCAACGGTGAACGCGCCTTTCATCTGGCTTCACTGGTACGCAACCTGACCGATACGCTCACCATCTTCACATCCGGAAGATCCGAATTCAGCCCTGAACAACGCGCCCGACTCAGTGCCCACGGTATTGAAATCATCGAAACGCCGCTTTCTGAAATCGTTCATCAAAACGGGTCTATCAGGAAGGTGATTTTTGAGGATGGAAGGGAACAGGCATTGGAAGCGATGTATGCTGCGGTGCCTTTCGAACAATCGTCTCCCATTCCGGAAATGATGGGCTGCGAGCTGACCGATTCCGGACATCTCAAGACCGATTTGTTCCAAAAAACAACCGTAACCGGCATCTTTGCCTGCGGCGATGGCGCCAGTATGATGCGGTCGGTTGCGAATGCAGTCGCTACAGGCAGTATGGCTGGTGCTATGACCCATAAAGAACTGATCGATGCACACTTCTAAAATTAAAGACTCCCTTTTAGGTCTGGCTGTAGGCGATGCGCTCGGCGTACCGGTCGAGTTCCGGCACCGCGATGAACTCACCCGCAATCCGGTAACCGATCTGCGCGGCTATGGCAGCCACCACGTACCCGCCGGCACTTGGTCGGACGATGCCTCATTGACCTTTTGCCTAGCAGAGGTCCTTACCAACGGCTTTGATGTAAAGTCCATCGCCGAGAATTTCCGGAAATGGCTGTACGAAAATTACTGGACGCCGCACGGAAGCGTTTTTGATGTCGGGATTGCCACCCGCGAAGCCATTCACCGGTATGCGTCGGGAATGGCTCCGGAATTGGCCGGCGGCATGGACGAGTACGACAATGGCAACGGCTCGCTGATGCGCATCCTGCCGCTGGTCTTTTATATCCACGATAAGCCTATTGCCGAGCGCTTTGCGTTGACAAAAGCAGTTTCCAGCATCACACATTATCACATTCGGTCTGTCATCGGGTGTTTCTACTACCTGGAGTTTGCCCGCCAGTTGCTGGCCTCCAATGACGTTCGCACTATTTATCAAGATCTGCAAGCAACCGTTCCGGACGCCCTGCAATCGCTGGGTATCAACCCCGCTGAAATTGCGCAGTATGACCGATTGCTGAAAGGTGATATAGGCGCATTACCGGAATCAGAAATCCGAAGCAGCGGTTACGTGGTGCATACGCTGGAAGCCAGCATCTGGTGTCTGCTCACGACCAATAGCTACAAAGACGCTGTTTTGAAAGCGGTGAATCTGGGCGAGGATACCGACACGACCGGTGCCGTAACCGGCGGACTGGCCGGGATGCTCTATGGCTTGCAAGGCATTCCGGAATCTTGGTGTGCTCAACTGGCCCGCAAAGCAGACATTGAAGATCTGGCTGCACGACTAGCTGCACAGCTCGGATATTTCTAAGGTTTGGTAAAGCCGGCTTCCGGAAAAGCTCGTTGACAGGTATCCCAGTTTTCGGGGACAATAAATCAATGTGCCTGGAACAATGTATAGTACAAGGAATTTCCGGATCCGTCCAAGTCAGAGCCTTATGCTAAGGGAGAAGGTATATTTATAAGTCTGTTACAACCCTTTTGGCAGACCTGCAATTAGATGAATAAACTTTCTAAGGAACAACTTTGGAGCTACTTCATTTTAGTAGCGAGAGTTTTGCTGGCTTGGACACTATTGCACTATGGGTGGGGTAAGTTAGTGGGAGACCAGTTTGGTGTTCATGAGGCAACCTTGAACAAAGCGCTCAAAGATGTGGATTTATTGAGTCTGTCGTGGTATTTGGCGGATCATGAGCCTTTTAAATCCTTTATTGGTAGTTCCCAGATCATCGCCGCTCTTTTAATCCTGTATAACCGTACCGTATTGGTGGGCGCGCTGATGGCGATTCCTATCTGGTTAACCATACTGATGTGGGATCTCACTTTTATGGGATGGTATACGCCCTTTACCATTCGACTGCCGTTCTATCTACTGCTTACATTCTTAATTCTATGGCATCAAAAGGGCAAAGTAGTATTGGCTCTTGCCTTACTAACTCAAAAACGAGGCTCCAGGCGTAGCTATCCACTATGGGCGTATATGCTGCTTCCGGTCCTGGCGATTTGCCTGGAGTTTGTAGGGGCACTACCCAGTGCTCTCCTACAACTGTTCCGGAAATAGAGGTTGCCGCTGCATACCATAGCGCGTCCTCCAACGTGGCGCCGGACTGAGCGCAGACGCTGGATAGAAGGCCATCCTCCAATAAACGCAGGCTTACCTTTGCACTTATGGTACAGATTGGTCCCGTGCAGCTGCCCGACTTCCCGTTGCTTCTTGCGCCGATGGAAGACGTAAGTGATCCGCCGTTTCGCGCGGTGTGTAAAGAATATGGGGCTGATCTGGTGTACACCGAATTTATCTCCACCGAAGGCCTGATCCGCGATGCAATCAAAAGCCGCAAAAAGCTGGACATCTTCCCGGCAGAGCGCCCGGTAGGCATTCAGATTTTTGGCGGCGATGAAGAAGCAATGGGCCTTTCGGCCGAGATCGTCGAAACCACCGGGCCGGATTTGCTCGATATCAATTTCGGTTGTCCGGTCAAAAAAGTGGTGTGCAAGGGCGCCGGCGCTGCGGTTCTCAAGGATCTGGATGCAATGGTGCGTTTGACTAAGGCAGTGGTGAGTCGTACGTCGCTGCCGGTAACAGTAAAAACCCGTCTTGGCTGGGATGAAGACTCCAAAAACGTAGAAGAAGTGGCGGAGCGGCTTCAGGATGTGGGCATTAAAGCGCTGGCGATTCATGGTCGTACCCGCGCACAGCTGTATAAAGGCGAGGCCGACTGGACGCTGATTGGTAAGATCAAAAACAACCCCAGAATCAAGATTCCGATCTTCGGCAATGGTGATATTGATTCTCCGGAAAAGGCGGTTGAATACCAGAACCGGTACGGCGTAGACGGCGTGATGATCGGTCGGGCCGCCATTGGCTACCCGTGGATTTTCCGGGAAATCAAGCATTACCGCGAGACTGGTCAGCATCTGGCACCGCCAACACTCGAAGAACGCATTGCCGCCTGTCGCAAACATCTGGAAGGCTCGGTGGCCTGGAAAGGTGAGAAGCTGGGCATACTCGAAATGCGCCGTCACTATGCCAACTACCTGCGTGGCATCCCGCACATGAAGGACTGGCGGATGCAACTGGTGACGGCCGACTCTGCTGCCGGCATTTCCGGAATTTTTGAAGCGTTGCTGGACGCTCATGTCTCGGGAGCCCTGCTGCGGGCAGACGTTTAATTGCTTTCTGGCGGTAGACCAAAACAGGACTTTCCGAAAACGATTCTACAATAGGTTCGCTGCCTGAGACGCAACCGACTGATTGTGAAGAGCCGGAGAACCGGTAGCGTTCCAATAATGCCTATATTTTAAGAAACTGGATGTTCCGAAATCCGTACTTTTAAGCATCCCGACTGCTTATCTACTTCCTATGACCAAATACCTGTTTGCAGCCCTGTTGGCGCTGCCGCTGGCGTCTTCTGCGCAAGACAATCTCATTAAAACCATTGAAGCCAACAAAACGGCTGATACCGGACGTAAATGGCGCTTCACCCCGGTGATTGACCTCGGCCATACGTCGGTCAAAAACCAGGGCTCTTCCGGAACCTGCTGGAGCTACAGCGGCAACTCGTTTGTCGAAAGCGAAATGATTAAAGCCGGACGGACACCGGTAGAAATCTCCCAGATTTACACGGCCCGTAAAGTGTATGAAGACAAGGCTGACCGCTACGTGCGGATGCATGGAGAACTGCCCTGGGGCGATGGTGCCGAAGCACACGATGTGATCAATATGTTCCGGAAATACGGTGCCGTGCCTCAGACGGTTTATACCGGCCTCAACTACGGGACCAAGAAAAACCAGTTTGGCGAGATGCAGGCGATGCTGAAAGGCATGCTCGACGGCGTGGTCAAAGCGCCCAACGGCAAGCTGACGCCTGTTTGGAAGAAAGCCTTCGTCAATGTAATAGATACCTATCTGGGACCGGATCCAAAGCAATTTACCTGGAACGGAAAATCCTATACGCCGCAGAGCTTTGCGAAAGACGTGATCGGAATCGATCCGAACAATTATGTAGAAGTGTCGTCGTTCAACGATGCCCCGTATTACACCATGATGGATTTTGTGGTGCCGGATAACTGGAGCAACGACAAGGTGTATAATGTAAAGGTGAATGACCTCACTGCCATTATCGACAACGCACTGGAAAAAGGATACTCCGTAGTCTGGGCTACCGATGTGAGCGAGAAGTACTTCTCCTGGAAAAACGGCGTAGCGTTTGTTCCGGAAAAAGACTGGGAAGATATGGACGAAGCCGAGCAGAAAGCCATGTTCAACGGTCCGCAGAAAGAACGCGTAATTACGCCTGAGCTGCGCCAGATGGCATTTGAAAACTACGGTACTACCGACGACCACGGCATGCACATCGTAGGGATTTCCAAAGACCAGAACGGGGTGGAGTACTACAAGGTGAAAAATTCCTGGGGCGATAAAAACGACAACAAAGGGTTTATCTACGTGTCGAAGCCGTATGTACAATACAAAACCACGGCGTTGCTGCTGAACAAAGACGGCATTCCAAAAGACATGCGTCGCACCATGGGCATCTAAGCCAGATGGTTTAAAACGCTTTTATGAAAGTTATTGGATTACTGTCTGATACGCACGGATGGCTCGACACACAGGTGTCGGGCCATTTTGCTGCCTGCGATGAGATCTGGCATGCCGGCGATTTTGGAACCACAGAAGTTGTCACGCAACTCCGTGCCTTGGGCAAGCCTGTTCGGGGTGTCTGGGGCAATGTCGATGGCGGCACCCTGCGGTATGAATTTCCAGAAGAAGCGTTATTCACTATTGAAGGCGTACGGGTCGCTATGAAACACATTGGTGGCTATCCGGGCCGGTATGCACCGGGCGTCAAGGTCTGGCTGCAACAGCAACAGCCTAAACTGTTTATTTCCGGACACTCACATATTCTCAAAGCCCAGTACGATGGCGCCCTTCAATGCCTGCACCTAAACCCCGGAGCGGCGGGTCGGCATGGCTGGCATCAGATGCGGACGGCAATGCGGTTTGTCATTGACGGCGATACGATCCGGGAGCTGGAAGTCATTGAGTTAGGAAAGCGAAGTGCACTGCCCTGAGGGATAGTTGTTTGCTAATAATATCCTATTATCTTTGAACGGCTTTAACTTTCTGAGCCTTAAATCTTTTATGAAGAGACTATTATTCGCTTTAATTTGTGTTCCCTTTATCAACGTATCGGCACAAACGACTTACCCTAGTGGCGTTACGGGTTGTATCGCTCGCTATGACTTTTCAACCACTGGCAGTGGCAGTACGCAACTAAAGGACACTAGTGGCAATATGCATGTTGGAACCACTTACAACACCGTTCCTACTATGGGCTGGCGGGGGCGGGCCAATACGGCACTGGGTTTCGACGGGTCTTCGAGCTATGTTCAAATTGCGCATTCACCATTGCTGAATCCTCAGAACATCACCATGCTCGGGTTGGTACGTTTCGATAATTTTTATAGTGGTTCTTGTCAGGCGAATGCTATTGTATCAAAAGGACAACCTTTCAGACGGTCGGGTACGTATGGCTTGTATGCTACCGATCAGGTATATGATAACAATTGTTCCAATTTTGATCCATATCATCAGGTGATCAGTGGTGATCTGGGGACTGTTTCGGTGCCTCAATACAGTATGCCTAATACTGTGATAAAGCCAAACACGTGGTACTTCGTGGCAATGGTCTACAATGGTACTACTATTGATTTTTATCAGGAATTGATGGACAGTACGACTGGCCTTCCAACGACTATCATACCTTCTCAACAGGTCTACACAAATGGCTCAATGACTTCCAATACAGAAAATTTACTTCTTGGGAAACACGCCAATCCCTCTGGTCCATATTGGTTTAATGGTGCAATGGATGAGGTAGCCATTTTCAATCGTGGACTCACGAATGCAGAAATCTTGAGCATCTACAAATACTTGTGGAACAGCACACCATTAGTGGTTTCGAATACTGTTATTTCGGAAAATAAAGTGCAGGCCCGCACCGAGAATGGACGTCTGTTTCTGGAAAGCAAAGATGGAAAAGGAATCGGTTCTGTAGTGGTATACAATATCGCAGGCCAAAAACTTATGACAGGTGATTATTCCAACACTCAGGAAGTACTGGATATAAGCACGTACCCACGTGAAATTCTGTTTGTAAAGGTGATTCGCAACGGGGTGGTAACAACCTTAAAGGTGAGTGGTTTATAGACCATTCCATAATTAAAACAGAGAGCCCCACTTCCTAAGAAGTGGGGCTCTCTGTTTTAATGGCTATCTACTTTGTGTCAATTAAGGCAGCACTCCTACTTGGTGATAATGGCGGTTCCACCTGTATCTGCAATAGGGACAAAACCAATTTTGTGTTCTGCGCAGAATTCTTCAACCGCTTTTTTAGAGCCTGAGTATTGAATGTTATTGTAGTCGTGAACAAAGATGTATCCACCTGGTTGCAAAAGCGGATAAAAGAATTTGAGACCTTCATATATCGGTTGGTACAAATCTGCGTCTAGGCTTACAAAGCAAAAGGGTTCATTAATTCCTTGAGCTGTTTCCGGGAAAAAACCTTTCCGGAAAACGCAGCTTTCCGGACGTATCATTTTACTCTGTACGAGTTCCACACCTGTATCCGTAAAATCCTGTGTACCGTCCGAAAATCCTTTCGCCTGTTCAACCGCGATATCTTTTGCATCAAAGCCTTCAAATGTATCAAACAAATAAAATTTCTTATCCGGCATCAAAGCATGCACCCGTTTGGCGAAATCTCCTTTGTAAACACCCACTTCGGCAAGTGCACCCGTCAACTTCTTGCTTATAATAGCTTCAGCGCACAGTTGTAATGTAGAGTACCGGATATAATCGGTATTAGGACCAATCCGGAATTGAAAGGGGGCACCTAATGACTTTATGAGATAAAAATCTTTCTTTTGAAGACTGTGCGCCGTTTTGTAAAATAATTGCTGTAGAAGTGACATAACAGGTTTTAGCGCCAAAGATAAGCGGCTGCTTTTTGTTCCTGCAAGTTGTTGAAAATCCAATACGTATCCTAAAACTATCCCGAAAGCGTTAGCCAGAACGCAGTCCTGTGTACCTTCGCGGTTCCTATGCACAACGCGTATTTCACCTTCGCCGAACCCAAAAACGAACCCGTTCTTTCCTACGCTCCCGGCTCGCCGGAAGCCAAGGCCCTTCAGGCGGCTCTTAAAGACCTGAAAAGCCAGCAGCGCGATATCCCGGCCTGGATTGGTGGTCAGGAAGTCCGCAGCGGTCAGAAGGTGGAAATCCGTCCGCCACACGAAACGGCCCACCTGCTCGGTCATTTTCATCAAAGTGATGCGCAACAGGTGAAAGACGCTATTGAAGCGGCCCTCAGTGCCCGTAAAGCCTGGAGTGAAATGCCCTGGGAGCACCGCGCCGGCATCTTCCTCAAAGCCGCCGAGTTGCTGGCTACCACGTATCGCTGGAGAATGAACGCCGCCACGATGCTGGGCCAAAGCAAAAACGCCTACCAGGCCGAAATCGATTCGGCCTGTGAACTGATCGACTTCCTGCGCTTCAACATACACTTCCTGACGCAGATTTATCACGGGCAGCCCGTGTCTTCACCCGGCGTACACAACCGGATGGAGTACCGCCCGCTCGAAGGCTTTATCCTGGCTGTTACGCCGTTTAACTTCACTGCCATCGGAGGCAACCTCCCTACGGCCCCGGCCATGTGCGGCAACGTTGTAGTATGGAAGCCTGCCAATACCCAGATTTACAGTGCTTCGGTCTTTATGGAAATTCTCATCGAAGCCGGCCTGCCGAAAGGTGTCATCAACCTGATTTATCCTCCGGGACCGATGGTTGGTGAAATCTGCTATCAGCATCCGTCCTTTGCAGGGGTCCACTTTACCGGCTCTACCGGCGTGTTCAACAGCATGTGGAAAAACATCGGTGAGAATGTACCCAATTTGAAAACCTACCCGCGTATTGTAGGCGAAACGGGCGGAAAAGATTTTGTATTTGTACATCCCGACAGCCCGGTTGATGCGGTTGTTGCAGCATTGGCGCGGGGCTCGTTTGAATATCAGGGCCAGAAATGCTCTGCCGCTTCACGGGCCTACCTGCCATCCAACCTGGCCGAAGCCATCAAGGAAAAACTGATCGCTGAAGTCAAGACTATGAAGATGGGACCGGTAGACGATTTTCGGAATTTCATCAATGCGGTAATCGACGAGAAATCATTCAAAAATATTCAGAAGTACATCGCCGGTGTGAACGGCAGCGCCGATGCTGAAATCATCTGCGGCGGTGGCACCGACGATTCGAAAGGCTGGTTTGTAGAACCCACTATCATCGAAGCCAAGCGTCCCGACTACGTGACGATGTGCGAAGAAATCTTCGGGCCGGTCCTGACGATCTACGTGTACGACGAAGCCCAGTGGGAAGAAACGCTCAACATTGTGGATCAAACCTCGCCATATGCGCTCACCGGAGCGATCTTCTCCAACGACCGTTATGCTATTGAAACGATGACCCGGAAGCTGGTCAATGCAGCCGGTAACTTTTACATCAATGACAAGCCGACCGGTGCCGTCGTAGGTCAGCAGCCGTTTGGTGGTGCCCGTGCTTCCGGAACCAACGATAAGGCCGGCTCCGCGCTCAACCTGTACCGCTGGCTGTCTGCCCGTACCATCAAAGAAACCTTGGTTCCGGCTACTGATTACCGGTATCCATTCCACGGCGAAGGCGCGATCTAAGAACGAACGATAATACACTGCCGGAAGCAAGCCGGTTTGGTGACCTTAAACTCGCCAGACCGGCTTGTCGTTTTCAAGCTAAAAGAGTGGGTTTTCCGAAACAAGATCGGTCAGCCAGACAAGTGCTGTAGCGTTCTTCTGAAAAGAAAACCGCTGGTCGTTTCGGATGAAGTACCAAACACTGGTCATTCTTACAAGGGTACCTTCCTACAAGCGTACTTTTCACGGCGCCTTCCGACCGCAAGGGAGGAATCTCGCAGCAGAATATGTAAGAATGGTGCACCACAATCCTGAGATCGCTCCCTAACAGTCGAGATGACCGGGTAGAGCAAGGTTCCGGAGCGGACATTTTATGGGTCATTCCGACCGCAAGGGAGGAATCTCACAGCAACTAGCCCTAGTTATTATAATATACTCTTCCGGCTGGTGTGAGATATTTGTATCCTGCCATTGTGAGATCTCTCCCTAACGGTCGAGATGACCAGATAGGGCGATAGGCCGGAAACGTCGAATTAGGACATAGACATTCTGGGGGATCGTAAAGTAGGAGTCTCACGGCAGTTGTTTTGTTACTCCCGGTTCATTCAGGCAGCCATCAGCGCGGCACGTAAATCAGTACTTTATCCTCAAAGGCGGGTTCGTCGAATACCCGGGGCAACGGCAGTACCCGCGGTTTGACGCCGCTCTCGGCAAATTCCTGGACCAGGTCGCCACCTTTCAGGCAAATCAGGCCATTGCCGTATTCCGCACTCTGACGCCCGACCCGCAGATGTGGTTTGGCCCATTGCCAAAGGGTGCCCAACGGCGCTACAGCCCGCGATACGGCAAAGTCAAACTCAGGCACTTTCAGGTCTTCCACACGGCTGTGAAACGCCTGTACATTCTGCAAATCAATGGCTTCGGCTACTGCCTGTACCACCTTGATCTTTTTTCCGATACTATCGACCAGCGTAAACTGGACTTCCGGAAAAAAAATCGCCAGTGGAATACCCGGAAAGCCACCACCGGTGCCGATATCGAGCACCCGCGCGCCGGGGCTGAAGTTGCACACCGCTGCAATGGCCAGCGAATGCAGGACATGACGCTCGTAAAAGTTGCCGATGTCTTTGCGCGAAATGACGTTGATCTGCTCGTTCCATTCCCGGTACAGCGGTCCCAAGGCGGCAAACTGTTCTTTCTGGGCAGGGGTAAAATCAGCAAAATAATGTTCGATCAGTTCCATTGAGACTTGTTTTTCCAGAAGATATAAGGCGCAAAAAAAAGAGGGTAGAGCGCGTAACCTGCATCAAAACCCAACAGTTGTCCAAAGGTAAACGGCGTGTTGTAGCACCGCGCCTGCCGGCTGAAAATACCCGCGAAAAACAGCAGCCGTACGATACACAGGGCTCCGGCAGCAAAGCCATACCAGGCAGCATCCAACCAGAGACCCAAAAGAATGCATGGGACTAATAACCAGCTCAGGGTATGCGTGGCACTTAGCGTCGCCAGCAGGATTTTGACCGGCCAGCGGTAATACTTGCCGGTGCTCAGATGCCGTTGTTTCTGCCGGATATAAGCGTTCAGGTGAGGCTGTGACGGGCTGTATACATGCGCTTCGCCCAAAGACACTACGGCTACGTTATGGGCCGTCGCACCAATCCGCATCAGCATATCGTCGTCTCCGGAAAGGGTGCGCGTCCAAAGCGGATTTTGTGCGACCTGTTGAAAGAGAGCTTTCCGGACACACAGGTTGCGTCCTACGGCCATGTAATGCACGCCGAGCTGGTGAAAGGCTTTGATGTTTAAGAAGCTCAACAGGGTTTCCGCGCGGATAAACGCGTTGAGGGCGCCGGGTCGGGGTTCGTATGGCCCGGATCCCACCACAATCGATATTCCGGAATCCATCGCGGTTACCATCTGTTCGATCCAGTACGGTGAGGCCGGTACACAATCCGCATCCGTAAACAGCAATACGTCATGTGCTGCTACGGTCACACCAGCGACCAGCGCACCCTTTTTGCCGGGAAAAACCTTTTCGGCAGATACCAACCGGTGATAACGCAGGTGCGGATACGTGGCCTGGAGATCAGCTATTACCCGCGACGTGTCATCAGTCGAATCATCATCTACTACGATCACTTCGTAATCCGGATACGCCTGTTCCAGCAACGCGCGAAGGCGATGATTCAGGTGATGTGCTTCGTTGCGGGCACACACTATAACCGATACGGACGGCTGACCGGACGCCATCGGAACGGTTGATTTTTTTTGCAGGATCAGATCCAGAAAAATCAGGTAAACCAGTTGAATCAGCAGCACCACAACAGCTCCAATACCGGTCAGAACCCAAAACATGGCGCGAAGGTAGCGTTGTAGTGAGGATGTTCCGGATGCGGCCCTGACCTGCTTTTTCGGTTTCGCGGTACCAAAAGTTTTAATTGTTAAAATCACCGGTTACTTTCGCCCCATCTTCTCTTTTTAAATCTAACGTTTATGAACACCGAATTCCAACATCCGGAATCCTCGCTTACACTTGAGGACGCGGCTAAAATGCATCTGGCTGAATCGGCCAAATGGGCCCGGTTTCTGGCTATTATTGGCTTTGTACTGATTGCCCTGATTGTACTGGCTGCCGCCCTGTTTCTGACGATGGGCAGTGCTTTGAGCGACGCTTTTGTCCAGAGCGGTGCGCCTCCGCTTACCGGTTTTCTAATTGGAGTTATTTATCTGGTGCTGGGCGGTATTTATCTGTATCCGACGGTTCAATTGTTCAACTTTGCCAAGCATACCAAAGCGGCCCTGCAAAGTAACCAGTCGCGCCAGCTCACTGAAAGCATGGGCAATCTGAAAAATGTATTTAAGTTTTTCGGTATCCTCACTGTAATCGTAATCGGCATTTATCTGCTGATGATTGTTTTGGTGCTCGCTATGGGTGCCGGCAATCTGATGGGCCGATAAGGCCTCATACCATTCCGGCATCTTTAAAAGGCCTTGCTTTCAAAAGCAAGGCCTTTTTTTGTTAGAATGATTTTGTAGGCTGCCTCTGCATCATGAAACATGTTTCGAAGCAAGACCTGCCCACTAAAATATGTGCAGTTTGTAAGCGACCTTTTACCTGGCGCAAGAAATGGGCACGCGACTGGGAAGGAGTTCTGTATTGCAGCGAACGCTGCCGCCGGACTAAAACGGTTCCGGAACCTTCCAAAACGTAAAAGACGCCCTCAACTGAAGGCGTCTTTTACGTTTTGGTTCTGCAACTATTTTACCGCAGCTTCTCGTCGAAGTAGTCAGTAATCTTTTGCATCAGGTGAATGCGGTCTTTCCCGCGTACGTTGTGCGGATGACCGGGATACACAAAATAATCGACCTGCACCCCATTCTCTACGCACGAGCGTAAAAAGTTGATGCTGTGCTGCCAGACCACTACATCGTCATCCGTGCCGTGAATCAGCATCAGGTCGCCTTTCAGATTTTTTACTTTGTTCGACAAACGAGCGTCTTCATAGCCGGCCGGGTTGTCTTGCGGCGCATCCATATACCGCTCGGTGTACATAATTTCATACCATTTCCAGTCGAGCACCGGACCGCCGGCCACACCGGCTTGGTAGGCCCCCGGATGACGCAGCATCAGGCTGGTCGTCATAAACCCGCCAAAGCTCCAGCCATGTACGCCCATCCGGGCTGTGTCGATATACGTTTGCTCGCGCAGATACCGGTTGCCGACCAACTGATCGTCCATTTCTACAGTACCCAGCTTCCGGAATGTCGCACGTTCAAAGGCCAGTCCACGGTTGGAAGAGCCCCGACCGTCCATTGTAAACACCACATAGCCTTTCTGCGCCAGCAACTCGTACCACAGGTTTCCGGAAGCCGGCCAGGCGTTACGGATCAGCTGTACGTGCGGACCGTTATACAAATAGGTGATGCTCGGATACTTCCGGCTGGGATCAAAGTTGGTTGGCAAAATCACCTTTCCGTAGAGCGGGGTGCCATCAGCCGCACGGAGCGTTACGTCTTGTACCTGCGGCCGGTTATAACCTGTCAACGGATCTTTAGCCGTCAGCAGCGTTTCGCTTTTGCCGGTGCGGGTGTTGATGATCGACACTACGCGCGGAACGGTATTGCTGCTGTACGTATCGTATAGCCACTGGCCATCTTCCGAGGCGATAGCCGTATGGGTGCCGGCACCTTGGGTCAGGCGACGCATCTTCCCGGTTTTCCAGTTGACCGCATACACCTGTTTGTCCATCGCGCCGTCTTTGGTTCCGGAAATAAGAACTTCATTCGTCGGCGCGTGCATGGCCAGAATCTCATTCACCAGCCAGTCGCCTTTGGTGACGGCATTCAGCAGCGTTCCGGAAAGGTCGTAGCGATACAGGTGCATAGACCCGTCGCGCTGGCTCCACCACAAAAACTCGTTGGTGCTGCCCGGCAGAAACTGCGCTGGATGCTGCGGCTCTACATAGGCATCACTTTTTTCTTCAAACAGCGTTTTGACCGGCTGACCCGTCATCGCGTCGTACTGCACCATACGCAGGTGATTCTGATCGCGGTTGAGCAAACCTACCAACACGTATTTCTCATCCGGGCTCCACGTCACCGCCGTCAAATACTGATCGAGGGGCGCACCGGTTTGCAGAACCGTAGTGGTTTTCGTTTGGGGATGATACACCCATACTGTTACCTGATGCGAGGAATCACCCGCCATCGGGTATTTGATGTTTTTGGACACCGCCGGCATCTGGCCCCAGTTCACCACCGGGTAGTCTTTCACCGGACTTTGATCCATCCGGTAATACGCCAGGTGGTTGCCTTTCGGTGAAAAAAACAGTCCGCCTTCGATGCCAAACTCGTTGCGGTGCACGCTTTGTCCGTTTACGATCGTATACGACCCGTCAGACGTCACCTGAACCGGTGTGCCGCTCGGCGGGTTCAGATAAATATCGTTGTCTATGGTATAAGCGACCCACCCGGTTTCGGAAGCCACTTCAATATTGGCAGCATTCTCACGCAGTTCCTTGAGCTCGGCCCGCATCGTCTCCGGCATGGCTACCTGTGCGAAGTACAGTTTGTTGCCCCGTACAAAATACCCCCGGCCATTGGGAAGCCAGTTCAGTTGCGGCAATGCTTTCAGGGTGTCACCACCAAAATACGACTGGTTGATCCGTGTCAGCGGAAGGGTATCAAGGACTCCGGTCAGCAGGTTGCGCCGGACCCACACGTCTTTGCCGGATTGCTTGGCGTTGTATTGCAATAACGGTGTTCCGGAAAGAAAAGTGGCCCCGCGGATCGTTTCAACGGCCAGGGTAGAACCCAGACCGGTCACGGCCTCGGCCATGGTAAAGTTTTTGCCCTGGGCAAAGCCAACCGCCGGTAGGAGTCCCAGCAGCGTACAGAAAAAGGATTTCATGGATACCCGCAAAGCTAAAGCAGACACGTTCTGCCGCCCGCGGATTTTATAAAAACAAAACTGGACTCTAGGACGGTATGCAGGTACGGATTTTACCAGCCCGAAACGGTTTCTTTCAAACGCACCAAACGGGTCAGTAACCCTTCCAGCTGATCCAGCGGCAGCATGTTGGCGCCATCACTTTTGGCACAGGCCGGATCGGGATGGGTTTCGATGAACAGACCATCGACACCAACCGCCACGGCCGCTTTGGCAATGGTTTCAATCAACTGCGGATTGCCACCCGTTACACCACTGCTCTGATTGGGTTGTTGCAACGAATGTGTACAATCCATCACGGCTGGTACGCCAAACTGCTGCATCGCCGGAATGCCCCGGTAGTCTACCACCAGATCGCTGTAGCCAAAGGTGGTGCCGCGCTCGGTGAGGATAATGCCCTCGTTGCCGCTCTGCCGGATTTTGTCCACAGCAAATCCCATCGCCTCGGCCGACAAAAACTGTCCCTTTTTTACGTTAACTACTTTACCAGTCTGTGCCGCCGCTACCAGAATATCGGTCTGGCGACATAAAAACGCCGGTACCTGCAAGACGTCTACATACGCTGCGGCCATAACTGCTTCAGCAGCATCGTGAAAGTCTGTAACGACCGGTACGCCGAAGGTATCCCGCACTTTTGCCAGGATTTTTAACGCCTTCTCATCACCGATACCGGTGAAGGAGTCGATACGGGTGCGATTGGCTTTGCGGTAGGAGCCTTTAAAAACAAGCGGGATCTGAAGGCGCTGGCAGATTCCGGAAATCCGCTCGGCAATCTGCATCACGATGTCCTCGCCTTCAATGGCACAGGGTCCGGCCATCAGAAACAAACGGTCAGACGTATACTTCTGGGCAGCGAGCAGGGTCGTGAGGGCAGCAGATTGCATAGGCTGGCAAAAGTACACAGTGCCCGGTTTATACGAAACCAGCATCCGGTTCCTGAAATGGACTCGAAGGTCGTTGCAAGCACGAAACAGGCCGGCTTCAAGAACCGCTTTGCCATTCGGCTGTTATCTTACACAGCCTGCTGTTCCCTTTTCATGCGCACTGATAAAACTACTTTACAAGATCTTTCCGTTTTCGGTCCGGAAGGAGGCGTCTTTTACCTGCTCGACCATACGCTTTCTGCGGTGGGACGGGCCACATTACGCCGCATGATAGAAGCGCCGCCTCAGAACTTCGAGGCGCTGGTACGGGTGCAGGAGGTGGTGCGCTGGTGGCATGCCAACCCACAGTTCTGGACCGGCTTTATTTCCAACGGAACGGTGGTAATGCTGGAGCGGTTTTTCGAAGCAGCTGATAGCGTCGCTGCACCGTCTTCCGGAATCCTCGGGTATCTGGCACCGGCTATTCAGAAGCTGTTCAACCGCAATGAATTTACGTTTGTCAAGTTTTCGGTGCAGCAACTGGCCGATTTCTACATCGGGTTGCGGGAGCTGCTGGATAAAGCCGGCGGCTTTCCGGAAGCACCGGCGCGCCTGCGGGAAGTGCTGAACGAAATTTCCGGAAGCATCGACGTACCGCTGATCGACCGGTTGCGGGCGGTTACCGGCAGCACCCCGCACAACGAACTGGCGCAACTGGCGTACCGCGCCCGACGGGAGCTGAAGACAATTACGCATCAACTGTTGTTGCACTTTGCGCAACTGGATGCCTGGCGGTCACTGGCGTTGGCGACCAGGAAACAAAACTGGCAGTTTCCGGAATTGCTTCCGGAAGGGAACGTTCGGTTTGAAGGAGAAGGTTTATATCACCCGTTGCTGAAACGTCCGGTTCCCTATGACCTGACCCTCACCCAAACCGAACATTTTTTGCTGCTGACCGGTGCCAATATGAGTGGTAAGACTACGTTTCTGCGATCGTTGGGACTGGCGGCGTTGCTGGCGCATGTAGGCTGTGGCGTACCGGCTACCCGGCTGCGGATTTCCTTCCTACAGGGCATTGTGACCAATATGCACGTAGAAGACAACCTGCTGAAAGGCGAAAGTTATTTCTTTGCCGAGGTTCAGCGCATGAAGTCGACTGCACTGCGGTTGCAAAACCATGAGCCCCACCTGGTGCTGATGGACGAGTTGTTTAAAGGAACCAATGTGCACGATGCCTATGAATGCACCAAAGCTGTGGTAGAAGGTCTGGCCGGCCGACAGAATCAGCTGATGGTCCTGTCTACGCATCTGCACGAGATCGCAGCTCATTTTGAAGGTAACAGTGCATTGCAATTCGGCCGTTTTGTAACCGAACAGGCCCCTGATGGGAGCTTCAGCTTTCCGTATAAGTTACTGCCCGGTGTATCGTCGGACCGGATCGGATACCGCATTCTGCAACGCGAAGGCGTTTTGGAGCTGCTGAAAGGAAAAGCGAACTAAGGATTCTGAAGAGGTCTTCCGCAACAAACTGAGCTTTGGTTCGGACGCTGTTCGGATGAATTCGATCAGACTGATTTTAATCAGATGAGGTAGTCTCCTGTCTGCTGCCGGCCATCCGGAATCCCGTTTTGCATCCTGCCGGCTGAAATTATCTTTACCGCTTTTCCCAACCTTAAAGCCGCATTCACCCGTCTGTAAAGGTGCTTAAGCTTTTATTCTTTTGTCAATAGCCTTGGCCTTCCCCGCAGCTGCCCAAACGAGCGAGTTGGAAACTCTCATTCAGGGGTGCGTCCGCAACGAGCGGAGCGCCCAGGAACGGGTGTACCGACTGTTCTATGGCCGGATGATGGCACTGGTCCGTCGCTATATCGACAAACAGGAAGTAGCGGAAGAGTTGTTGAATAATGGGTTTTTACGGGCGTTTCAAAAAATTGCGCTATACAACTTTCAGGGGTCTTTTGAAGGGTGGCTGCGTAAGATTGTGTTTCACGCGGTCTGTGATTATGTGAAAACAGCTGATAAGCCCGGTACCATGGTTGCCCTCAACGATACCCACGAATTTGTATCGCAGAGTGATGCCAGCCGGCTGGAGTATGACGAACTCATTAAGTTGGTGCAGGAATTGCCACTGGCTACCCGCGCAGTGTTCAACATGTACGTGATGGATGGGCTTTCACACCGCGAAATCGGTGAAGCCCTGCAGATTAGTGACGGAACCTCCAAGTGGCATCTTTCAGAAGGACGGAAGATGCTCCGGGAGCGGATTGAAAAGCTTAAGTTGAACTACAAACAGTAAAATTTTATCCGGCTCATGGATAAGCAAAAAATAAGTATTGATGACCTGTTCCGGCAGCAGCTTTCCGATCGGGAAGAAAGCATGCCGCCCGGTGCATGGTCCCGGATGTCCGAGTTGCTTGATCAGCAGCCTTCACGGGTGCTGGCCGGCCGCAATCGGGGCAAAGGCGGCATTCTGGTTCTCCTAACGGCCCTGCTGGCACTGGGTGCCGGCGGATACGCGTATCAGACTCACCAGTCGGAAGCAACCGAAACGGCCACACCGGATACCAACATGCCGCTAACGGCTGCAATCCCGGCAGCACCAGTTGCTGAAAACACTCCGGTTTCTGAATCCTCAACTTCCGAAACGGTTGCATCCAATGCACTGCCCAAAGGCTCGCAAACGATGCCTGCCAAAACACCTGCTACACCTGCTGCTTCCGGAAAAACGGCTGTTTCGGCTGCCCGCTCTTCCGTAGCGGTAGCGTCTACGGTTGCTGTACGGAACGCTCCTACAACTCCGGCGCGCTCACAGCCGCCTGTAGCCCTGACACGGCCAGCGGCTTCTGCTGGCTCCACATCCAAACCCGCATTAATCACTCCGGTAACGATCACTCCGGTTCCGGCGCTTTCCGAAACAACTCCTGCGGTACAGCCGGTCGCCCGTGAAAGCGTTCAGATTGACCCACTCAATTGGGTGTCGTTTTCGATTATGTCCGTCTTTCAGGAGCCGGTTGTCCTCGCGATGCATCCTGAACGGGTGGTTGCATTCCTGCAACAAACGCTTGCACCGTCCGGAAAATCTACTTCCGGAAGTCAGGCTACAGACCTGAATCATTGGTCTGCCAAATCACCAAAAGGCAGTGCCTCAGAAACACCTGTACCGGCTTCGGTTGCAACGACATCTCCGCTTTCGGTTATCAATCCTGCTCCAAAAGCTTCGGTAGCATCTGCAAGTCCTGTAGCATCTGCAAGTACGGCTCCGGCGCAGGCTGTTCCGGAAACAACACCGGTTGCTGGCACGCCTGATGCTGCCTTGCAGGCCTCCCGTTTTGTCGGGGGCGTTCTGGCGGGTATCAACAGTACCCTGAGTGGTGGCTCCGGTGCGCTTCAGGGAATTCAGGCTGGTATCTACGGACTGCTGAAACTGAATGAAACCTGGTCGCTTGGGGGTGAGCTTCAGTACCTGTATCGCCTCAACAACAGTATGAACTTTAAAGATGACTATTATACAGGCAAGGTTCTCAGCGAAGGCACCCTCGTCCGCAATGGTCAGACGTATTACCCGGTTCGGTACGATGTCGACTCCATGCTGAGTCGCTACAGCTTTACGTCTTACAGCAGCCTGTCCCTGCCGCTGTATGTACAATACAACCGGAATCGGCTTTCCCTTTATGGAGGCCTTAACCTGGGCTTTCACTTCCGGCCGAACGTAGCTCGCGTGGATGTAAAAATTGCAACGATCAGTCGCTTCGATACGCTGGCGGCCGGCATGCCGATTGTAGCGCCTGCCTCCAGAGCTTCGGATGTCTCTCTCAGCGATTTCGACAGCCGTTTCAGCGTCGGGTATCTGGCCGGTGCCAAATATCAGATCACGTCTCAGCTGCATCTGGACCTGCGGCTGACCCAGCAGCTCTGGGACCATCTGCGGCAACGGTCCGTTGGCGCTGCCAAAGTATCGGAAACGTACCTCTACCTGCCAACCATTCAATTGTCGGCCGGGTATCGCTTCCGGAACCCTTCGAAGGCCAAGCCAAAACAGCCTTAAAAGCGAGGCCTCAGGTCTGAAACGTAACAAGCACCGGTCGCAAGGCCGGTGCTTTTTTTAGATCGGTGAATTTCCGGAACCTTCAGTCGTAGTCAAAACTGTGGTATTTGAGCTTCAACATGCGGAATACCGGGGGAAAATCTGCCTACCAAAAAGTGAGCTTTGGAAATCCTATAGGGCTGCCGAAATGCCTGAAACCCTTGCTGGTAAAGAGATTTAGGTCTTTGGCACGACCTTTTATTATCCTTAAGGGTAACCCACTTCTATTGAAACTTTTCTAAGCCCTTCGCCATGATTGCCCCAGCTCTACTAAACCTCGTAAAAACCAGCCTCAAAAGTCTGTACGATATTGACCCGCTGGTAGTAGAACATATGATCTTCAGTGCCCGGATGCAGGCATTGGCCGTAGGAAATCGCTCCGCGACCTTGTTGCAGCATGCCCAGCGCGCCGTCCGCGACAACTTCAGTGCCCAGCCGATCGGCTCTTTCGCGTAGGCATCTGCATCAGTCATAAGTGATGCAGGGTGGGTTACAGCACCAATAATGATTCCTAATCGGTCACCAGTTTCTTAACCTCCGGATAGCCCCGGAGGTTATTCATTTGGCGCAGAATCCAATCCGACCGCCGCTTTACATACGAACTCAACGGCTGTACCGTGTACCGAACTGGGTTAGGGAGCGCCGCAGCAATCCGGGCCGCCTCGTTTCCGGAAAGCTGACGGGCCAGTTTCCCGAAATAAAGCTGTGATGCGGCTTCGACGCCGTAGATACCGGTGCCCGTCTGCGCCACATTCAGGTACACCTCCAGAATCCGTTTCTTCCCCCAGAGGGTCTCGATCAGCCAGGTGTACGGTACCTCCAAAGCTTTACGCACATACCGACTCCAGCCGGTACCCTGCCACAAAAAGACATTTTTGGCAACCTGCTGACTGATCGTCGAAGCGGCCGCACCTGCCGGACGGGTTCCGCCTTTTCCGGAACGCTGCCCGTCCATGCTTTCCTGAACGGCCTTCCAGTCAAATCCTTTATGATCGGGGAATAACTGATCTTCGGAGGCAATCACCGCCAGCTTCATCTCCGGGGAAATTGCATCCCACTTTACGGGCTGGTACTGCACAGACTGACCTTGCAGCCGGTCGGAGAGCTGGGTGAGCGTTACCGGCGGCAGCATCCATTTGCACAGCACCAGATAGCCCAGCGAAGCCACAAACAGCCAAAGGATAGTCCGGAAAAGCAGGCGAAACATGGAAGGAAGGGTTCGGAGGACGAAGGTCTAAAACAAAGAAATCTTCCGGAAGCAACCAGACAGAGGTCGGTTCCGGAACAGATACTAACATCAAAAGGCAGCGGTCAGGCTGCCTTTTGATGTACGGATTAATGGTATTCTATTTACTGGGTGATGGCTTTGATTCCCGGAAGTTCCTTGCCTTCAAAGAATTCCAGCAGCGCACCGCCGCCGGTGCTGACATAGCTCACCTTATCCGCCAGCTTAAATTTATTAACGGCTGCAACCGAATCGCCGCCGCCGACCAATGAGAAGGCACCGGCTTCAGTAGCTTCTGCGACGGCCTCTGCGATGCACTTGGTGCCGTTCTGAAACTTATCCATTTCGAATACGCCCATCGGACCGTTCCAAAGAATGGTTTTGGACTGGCTAATCACTTTCCGGAACATATCCGTAGCGAGCGGTCCGATGTCTAGACCCATCCAGCCTTCCGGAATTTCGGTGTTGCGGGCCGCCGATACGGAAGCGTCATTGGAAAACGCATCGGCAATGATCGAGTCGGAAGGCAGGTGAATGCAGACGCCTTTCGCTTCTGCTTTCTTCAGCAGATCGCGGGCGGCATCGAGGCGGTCGTCTTCACACAACGACGTACCGATATGGCCGCCCTGTGCTTTGAAGAACGTATAGGCCATACCGCCGCCGATAATAATGTCGGTAGCGCGCTCCAACAGGTTTTCAATGATCAGGATTTTATCCGACACCTTAGCGCCGCCGATAATGGCGGTAAACGGCTTCTCGGCACCTTCCATCACCTGACGGGCCGCTTTCACTTCGCCTTCCATGACCGTTCCGAAGGTCTTTTGATCGGCTCCGAAGTAATCGGCGATCACAGCGGTGGACGCATGGGCGCGGTGGGCGGTACCAAACGCATCATTGACATAGACGTCGCCCAGTTTGGACAGTTTCTCAGCAAAAGCTGCATCGCCTTTTTCTTCTTCTGTATGGTAGCGCAGGTTTTCCAGCAGCAGTACCTGACCGGGTTTTAAATCGGCCGCTTTGGCAGCAGCGTCTTCATCGGTGGCAAACAGTACCCCGGTTCCCAGCAGGGTCGACAGATGGGCGGCGACCGGCTTCAGGGAGAAATCGGCCAGGGTTTTCTCAGGGTTCTTGGCGATGTCTTTATGCGGACGACCCAGGTGGCTCATCAGGATTACGCTGCCGCCATCGTCGAGGATTTTCTGGATCGTAGGCAGTGCGGCCCGGATGCGGGTGTCATCGGAAATAATACCGTTTTTGAGCGGCGCGTTAAAGTCTACGCGGACTAAGGCTTTACGGCCTGAGAAGTTCTGTTCGGAGAAGGATTTCATAGGATAAGCAGCGAAAATAGGATCTGGGTTAGGAAGTCGAATAAGTCAGGAAGCAAAAACCGGAAACGGCCCTATGGTTTACTACTTCGTACCTGATACTTGGTACAAGGTACAGGCTTCACGAATCAGTCTTTCTCAAACCGGATTTCGGCGCCGCCCTGCTCAATAATAAAGGCATTTTCGGCAAGCAGAAACTTTACCTTGATCCCGGCCGGGGTGAATTCAAACTGGTCGTTACCGAGAGCAGTCAGCGGAAAAGCACTCTGACCGCTGGCCTGCATATACACATTGCTTCCTTGCTGCGTCACCGTGATCTTGGCCGGCATCATACCCGTGCTGTAAATGCCTGCATACCCGGCCGGCTGGGTTGTTGCGTTCTTCGCTTTAAATTCCGGAATGGTAATCTTTTCTCCGTGAGCGGTTGCGAGCAAGGCAATCGCGATGTCGTTCTGCACGAAGTTGAGTCCGTTGGATACGGTGGCGAAAGCGATGTTGCTTTCCGGAAAATAGCCGCCCATAGAATGGTAGCCGTCGATGCCGCCCGTATGCCCATAGCCTTTTTCCGTGCCGTAGGGAAACGAAACCAGGCCCAGGCCGTACCCGTCCTTCATGGTTTTCATCTGCTCCACCGCTGCTGCTGAAATGTAGGTTCCGGAAAGCAGGGCGTCGAAAAAGTGCGTTACATCAGCCGGGGTAGAAAGAATATTGCCTGCACCCATCGGTACCGACAAATCCGTTGCCTTTTCCGGCGCCCATTTGCCGACCCAGGAATAGGAGGTGTTCTGATTGTGGCCGGTAGCATACACACCCGTTTGCTTCAGGCCCAGGGGCTTGGTTAGCTTGGTTTCCAGTACCTGCGCATACGGCATCTTATACACCTTCTCCAGCACCATCGACAGCAGAATGTACCCGGAGTTGCTATACGAAAACATACTGTCGGCCGGGAAATCGCGACCGCCCGATACGATACGGGCCATCAGCTGGACTTCGGTTTGCGGCTGGGTATTATAGGTTAGGTACGCCGGGTCGCTGGTCAGGTTGTGAATGCCGCTGCGGTGCCGGAGGGTTTGCTCAATGGTGGCATCAAGTGATGCCGGAAGTTTCGGAATATACTTGCGCAACGGATCGCTGAGCTTCAGTTTGCCTTCTTCGGCTGCTTTCAGAATCATAGCCGCTGTAAAACTCTTTGAGATCGACCCGATCCGGAACAGCGTCTGCGGGGTATTGGGCGTGTGGGTCGTGGTATTGGCCATGCCCACTGCTTTCTGGTAGTACACAGTGCCGTTTTTCGACAGTGCTACACTGCCCATAAAGCGGTTGTTATCGGCCAGGGCCTGCAGGTATTTGGAGAGTTGCGCCGTATCGGGCGTTTGCGCTAGCAGTGCAGGTCCGGAAACAGCCAGCAGCAGCGAAAGAAGAGAGCGTTTCATTGGGTCTGAAAGGTACTGCAGGGGTTCCTTTTAAAAAATGAGTGTGAAAATGAGTGCGAAAAGCGGACCGGCTCTTTTCCGCACCTCCGGCTCCGGATACTTTTGAGCATTACCCTTAACCGCTTTTTACCCCGCATCGCATCCGATGAATCAAAATCAGCAAAACCGTCTTTCCATGCACCGCGCCGTTTTGGAGGTGCTTCAGCAGCAACCCACCCGGTGGCAGTCCATCCCGGCCTTCAATCGGGCGGTCACCGCGCTGCAACAAAGCATTGCCGAACGGGAAGCGATCGGAACGATCCAGGCCAAAGCAACCAAAGGAATTACTGAAGCAACTGAAAACGCCTATAGAAAAGCGATCGATGCTACACTGCTGGTCGCTCAGAGCGCGGCTGCATATGCCCTGGAGCAAAACGATCCGGAACTGTACAGCCGCACCAATATGGCCCGTAGTTACCTGACCCGCCTACCGGTCAATACCCTGCTCAGTGCGCTGGAGCAGATGGCGAAAGCCATAACCGATCCTCAGCCCGTTCTGGAAAAAGAATATGGATTGACCCGCAATGACGTTAAGGCGATGAACGATGCGATTGGTGCGGCACGGGCGGCATTGCCCGCCACCCGGACCGAGATCAGTGCCCGCGTCGCGGCCACCGGCAGCGTAAAAGCAGCAGAAGACCGCGCCCGAAACGCCGTAGAGCGTATCGATCGGTTGATCCTCCGGCTCCGGCAAACGGCCCCCGGCTGGGTCGACACGTATCAGGCCGCACGCCGTGTGGTGGATGCCGGGCAGTAAGCACCCGGTTCCGGAAGGAGACGATACGATTCCGGATGTATGGAACCCCGTATCCAACCTTGATATAGTACGGAAGTTGCCTATGCAATGCCTGTCCGGACACCATACATAACAATCCGGATTCATTTAATGTCTTCCCGGAGGAGCTAATAGACGCGTATGGGCGAATACAAGGGGATTCCGGACGCCTGCATCAGAGGTCCGGAACCAGGTAAGGGGATTCCGGATTAACTCATCGTCAGGTTGGGGGCTTTGCGCGTGCATCCGGAATCTGTTCAGTGGCTTCCAGGCTCCTTTTGAGGCCTATCCGGACGCCCTAGCTCCTTTCCTCAGAGCTTTTTTTATGGAAAATAAAGGTTCGGCTTTGATTCGGACGTTTCTGTTGAAGCTCCCTGCCTGCCGTGGCTTATTTTTGCGCCCATGCAAAACCAAAAGCCGGCTTTTCTGGTGCTCGAAGACGGCACCACACTCGAAGGCATCTCCTTTGGTGCCACCGGTACCCGCGGAGGCGAAATCTGTTTCAACACCGGCATGACCGGTTATCAGGAAGTGTTTACCGATCCGTCGTATACCGGTCAGGTGCTGGTGATGAACAATGCGTATGTAGGCAACTACGGCGTCAACGAAAGCGATATTGAAAGCGACACCGTGACCATCTCGGCCTTGGTGTGCAAGAATATTTCCGACCGGTTCAGCCGCATGACCGCTGCTGAAACGCTGGAGCAGTACCTCATCGCGCATGATGTGGTGGCCATTCACGGCGTAGACACCCGGGCGCTGGTACAACACATCCGGACCAAAGGCGCGATGAACGGTATTGTGACTACCGAGACGCTCACGGCAGATCAGACCCGCGAAGCGCTGCAAAAAGTGCCCAAAATGGAAGGCCTCGACCTGGCCAGCAGCGTCGGGACGAAGGAAATCTATTTCTTCGGTACTGAAGACGCGCCCTACCGGGTGGCCGTGCTCGACTTTGGTGTAAAGCGCAACATCCTGCAATGCCTGACCGACAAGGGCGGGTATCTCAAAGTGTTCCCGGCGGATACGCCTGCTGAAGAGGTGCTGGCGTTTAACCCCGACGGCATCTTTGTTTCCAACGGTCCCGGCGACCCGGCGGCTATGGAGATTGCTGCTCAGAAGATTCGCAGTCTGTTGGAAGCCGGCATTCCGCTGTTCGGCATCTGCCTTGGTCACCAGCTGCTGGCGCGGGCATCCGGCATCAAAACGTACAAAATGCACCACGGGCACCGCGGCCTCAACCACCCGGTTAAAAACCTGCAAACCGGTTTGAGTGAGATCACCACGCAGAACCACGGTTTTGTAGTGGATGCTGAAGCCGTAACGGGTTCCGGACATGCAGAAGTCACGCATATCAATCTGAACGACGGTTCCGTAGAAGGCATTCGTCGGACCGATATCCCGGCGTTTTCAGTTCAGTACCATCCGGAAAGCACGCCGGGTTCGCACGACAGCCGCTACCTGTTCGACGATTTCTTCGCGCTCATCAAAAACAGCAAGCAGTAAAAAAGTAGGCACACTTCAGCCATTTATTTATCTATCACTCCTTATTTAGCAAGAAGCATTGAGCAACATTTTGATTCTCGGCGCCTGCGGGCAAATCGGCGTAGAACTGACGTTGGCCCTGCGCCAGAAATGGGGTGCCGACCACGTGTTTGCCACCGATCTGGCCGCTGAGCATCCGTTGCTGCAGGGCACCGGGCCTTTTGCCCAGCTCGACGCCACTGATAAGGACGCCATTGGTGCGTTTATCCGGAAAGAAGGCATCACGCAGGTGTATCTGCTGGCAGCCCTGCTGTCGGCTACGGGTGAGAAAGCCCCGATGAAAGCCTGGGATATCAATATGCGTTCGCTGTTGCAGGTGCTGGAGCTCGGCGTGGAAGAAAAGCTGGAGAAAATCTTCTGGCCGTCTTCGATTGCCGTTTTTGGTCCGACGACGCCTAAAGTAGATACCCCGCAGCAAACGGTCGTAGAGCCCACAACCGTTTACGGCATCTCTAAGTATGCCGGTGAACTGTGGTGCCAGTATTATTTTGACCGGTACGGGCTGGATGTCCGCTCGGTGCGGTATCCGGGACTTATTTCCTGGAAAGGCCAACCGGGTGGGGGCACCACCGATTATGCCGTAGCCATTTACCATGAATCATTGGCTACCGGAACCTATACCTCATTTCTGGGTGAAGGCACCGTGTTGCCGATGATGTATATGGATGACGCCATCCGGGCTACGCTGGAACTAATGGAGGCACCGGCCGAGACGCTATCAACGCGTATGGCGTACAACATTGCCGCTATTTCCTTTGCCCCGGAAGAAATCGGGCGTAGCATCCAGGCGCATCTGCCGGAATTTAAACTGTCGTATGCGCCCGATTCACGTCAGGCGATTGCCGACAGCTGGCCGCAAAGCATCGATGATTCGCTGGCCCGCAAGGACTGGGGCTGGAAACCGCAGTTTGACCTCGAAGCGATGACCGCCGATATGTTGAAGAATCTAAAGAACGGATAAGCATCTGCGTGGTGTAGGCTTCAACGTCTCGAAGCAGTGTAACCTACTAAAAAAGCGGCGTCCCTGATTTCTAATATCAGGGACGCCGCTTTGCTTTTTAAGATAAATGGGTTGGATTACTGACCCAGCAGCCAGGCGAAAATCAGCGGTGCTACGATGGTTGCGTCGCTTTCCACGATAAACTTCGGCGTGGTGATGTCGAGTTTACCCCAGGTGATTTTTTCGTTGGGCACGGCACCGGAATACGAACCATAGGAAGTGGTACTGTCGGAAATCTGGCAGAAATAACTCCAGAATGGTACATCGTGCATTTCCAGATCCTGGTACAGCATCGGTACAACGCAAATCGGGAAGTCGCCTGCGATGCCACCGCCGATCTGGAAAAAGCCCACGCCTTTTCCGGAACAGTTGGCCCGGTACCAGTCGGCCAGCCAGGCCATGTATTCAATGCCACTTTTCATGGTCGAGGCCTTCAGTTCACCTTTGATCACATAGCTCGCGAAGATGTTACCCATCGTACTGTCTTCCCAGCCGGGTACTACGATCGGCAGATTTTTCTCAGCAGCGGCGATCATCCAGGAATGTTCTTCCGGAATCTCGTAATGCTCGCGCATCACACCACTGAGCAACAACTTGTACATATACTCGTGCGGGAAATACCGCTCGCCGGCTGCTTCTGCGTCGGACCAGAGTTTGTGAATATGCTTTTGGATGCGGCGGAAGGCTTCTTCTTCCGGAATACAGGTATCCGTTACGCGGTTGTAACCGTTTTCGAGCAGGTCGTATTCTTCCTGCGGACTCAAGTCGCGGTAGTTGGGAACGCGTTTGTAGTGGGAGTGCGCCACCAGATTCATGATGTCTTCCTCCAGGTTGGCACCGGTGCAGGAGATGATCTGAACTTTATCCTGGCGGATCATTTCGGCCAGTGAAATACCCAGTTCGGCCGTACTCATGGCACCGGCCAGGGTAATCATCATTTTACCGCCTTCGAGCAGGTGCGTTTCGTAGCCTTTGGCTGCGTCGACCAGCGCGGCGGCGTTGAAGTGGCGGTAGTTGTGTTCAATAAACTGTGAGATCGGGCCTTTGCCCGCAGATGCGTTCGTCATAACAGAGAAAAGGAGTTTGCCTTTAGGTAAAAAAGCCGTTCCGGAAGGATTCCGGAACGGCGCAAAGGTAACCGGCAGAACAGAATGCGTCCGTTAACGAATGCGGATCGTATCCGGTCCGGAGATTTTGAACACATGACAGCAATCCGTACCGACCTGGTAGGGCGTATCCACAACGGGCTGACCGTTTTGAAACACTTTAACCCGGAATGAAAGGGCTGCTTTGGGATCCGTGCGAACCCAGTCGTCGCTGGCAACTGCATAATGACCTGGTCCCGGATAAACTGTGTTCTGAACCCGTGTTGGTTGTCCATCCGGACCCAGAACCCGGATACTGTCTATCGCATGAGCGGGTCCGGAACCATCAGTTAGATACACCGTTACTGTCCGGAAATCGGTGGTGCAGGTGGCTCCGTTACAGGAGTCAGATGAACTTCCGTCTTTTTTACAGGAGACGGTCAGTACCAGAAATGCGAGTGTCAGGAGTGACTCTTTCATCGGCGGGTTGATTTCGGAAACATGCCCCCTAAAATAATTCCTGCGATCCGATCCTTACCGGGCTGTAATCGATTCTTTTCCGGATACTTTGGATACGTGGCAGCAGTCGGCTTTGATCTCAAAGGTTTCGGTCACAACCGGTTTGTTCCCGACCATACCGATAAAGATCATTTTCGCCGTGGTGTTTTTGTGATTGGCGACCCATTCATCGGTAACCACTGGGTAGGTGCCATCCAGCATCGAAGCAGCCGCATCTCCACTGAGGACCGCTGTTCCTTTCCCACTCAGTACGGTCTGGTAGCTATCGAGCTTAACCGGTTTTCCGGAGGCGTCTACCACGCGGAGACTAACGGTCCGGAAATCCATGGTACACATGACGGCCCGGCAGTCGGTAGCGGCATCGGTGTTGCCGGCAACCGGCATAGCCTTACGGGCACAGGCGTGAAGCAGCAACGCGGAGAGGGGAAGCAGGAGAAGTTTTTTCATAAAGCGGAATAAATGTCCGCTTAGTTGATGCAAACACATTGCCAGCAGCCGGTAGGCCGATACTTTTGCGCCCGCAAATCGTTTTTTACTTTTTTATGGCTTTCCGGAAACCGGCGCTGTTGTTACCACTGTTTCTGGGTGTCCTGCCACTGGCGGCCCAGACCACTCATGAGATTGAAACCGTAACCATCACCTCCGGCCTCAGTGTGCAGGACCAGCGGGAGACGGCCCGTGAGGTCCATGTGATTTCCGGAAAGCAATTTTCGCAGCTGCCGGTTCATTCGCTGGATGAGCTGTTGCGCTATGTGCCCGGCGTTGAAGTGCAGGCACGGGGTCCTTTTGGTGCACAATCCGATATCGTGATTCGGGGTGGCACCTTTCAGCAGGTGCTGGTGTTGGTCGATGGGTTGCGGGTGAATGATCCGATCACGGGCCATTTCAACAGCAATATCCCGATCGAGCCCGGTGAGATCGACCGGATCGAAGTGTTGAAAGGTGCGGCCTCTGCCTTGTACGGAGCCGACGCCGTGGGTGGCGTAGTGCATATCATTACCAAAACCTTTTCCGGAACCGAAACAACCGAAGGCGAAGCCCGTCTTTCCGGTGGGCAGTATGGGTATCTGGGCGCACAGGCCGGCGGCAGCTATCACCGGGGGCGCACCCTGGTTGCAGGCGGCGTTTTGTACAATTGCGCCGATGGCGTTGCGCAACGGGGCATCAATGGCTTTGCCCGGACCACAACGGCTTCGCTGTCGCTTGCGCAACGACTTAGTCATTTCTGGACCCTCTCCGTTCGTTCGGCCTACGACGACCGCGACTTTGCCGCCCAGAACTTCTACACCACCTTCAAAAGCGATACCGCTACCGAGCAGGTCCGCACCTTCTGGCAGCAGGTAGGACTGCATTATGCCAAAAGTCGCTGGCAGGTACGCTTCGACGGCAGCTACAAAACCCTGAGCGACCAGTATCAGTTTTCACCGCTGGCAGCTGCCAACGACAATCGGGCGGCACTGGCACAGGGACTGGCCGTAGCCAGTGTCGCACTGCGTTCCGGACGCCGGTTGACGGTCGGTGGACAGGTGCTTTCCGGAGCTATGAGCAGCAACGACCGGGGCGATCATCAACTAACACAGGGTGGCGTATTTGCGCTCTATAGTCATGTCTTTTCCGGAAAGCTGATTGTAGAGCCGGCTTTGCGGTTGACGTTCCCGCAGTTGGGCGGCGCGCGGTTGATTCCGCAGTTGAACGCGGCCTGGCTGGGGCAGCGTTACAAGATTCGTGGGGCTATCGGGACCTCCTTGCGCGAACCGGATTTTACCGAGCGGTTCAACAACTACAACAAGCCGGTGGTGAAAAGTGGGTCAATCGGCAATCCGGAGCTGATCGCTGAAAAAGGCCTCAGCTATGAGCTGGGTGTAGATGTACAGCCGGTCCGGAACCTACGCCTTTCGGTAACCGGTTTTAGGCGTGAGCAGCAGGATTTGATTGATTTTGTCACGACGCCGTATGCGCAGATGCCACGTCAGGAAAACCTGGTGTCGGGGGGCAGTTATGCGCTGGCGCAAAATATCGGGGCGGTCAACACCTCCGGAATCGAAGCATCCGGAACCTATGAAAAGACGCTGTCCAAGGGACGGCTGCGTGTAGATGGAGGCTTGGTCTGGCTCAACACCACTGGTATCAACGGAACGCCCGGCTTTTACATTTCCTCGCATGCCCGGTTCCTGGCCAATGGTTCGGTATCGTATGAGTATCGTCGGCTGACGCTTTCGACGACGGCGATGTACAAAGAGCGGCAGGGGCAGACAGCCACGGCAATCGAAGCTGAGGTGAGCCCTTCGTACTTTTTGATGAATCTGCGTGCCGAAGCAAAGGTGACCCGCTGGCTGGCCCTTTTTGCCCAGGCCGATAACATTACCAACACCACCTACAGTGATTTACTCGGTGCCCAGATGCCCGGTCGCTGGTGGAGTGGTGGCGTGCGGTTATGGGGGAGTAAATAAGTAAAACAGGAGGCTTTTGGAAGCCTGGTTTATCTGGTTCCTCGCCCTATCTAGTCATCTCGACCGCTAGGGAGATCTCACAATAGCAGGGTATAGATGCTGTGAGATTCCTCCCTTGCGGTCGGAATGACCCAATTTAGTGTGGCTCCGATCATTACAATTCCGGAAGTTTACTTTCCCGGCTTCTTGCCCTGTCTGTGTCATCTCGACCGTTAGGGAGAGATCTCACAAAAGCTGAGTACAATGCCGTGAGATTCCGACTGCAAGGGAAGAATGACCCAGACAAAGTCCGTTCCGGAATTATCCACTGATCTTACAGCAACCGGGTCATTGCGAGGTACGAAGCAATCCCTATCTATACGAGCCATAGGTACCCGTATTTCACAGATTGCTTCGTCGTTCCTCATCGCAATGACCCGTGGTTTGTAGATGAGGAAATAGATTGTAAACGACGCTGAGCCTATCGAAGCGTGACAGATACTTTATGCTCAGATTCAGTCTGACGTTTACTCTATTCATTGTATATGCGGTGTCAGGCTGAGCGTGTCGAAGCCCGCAAAAGAACGGGCAGACTGATTGGCCTGCCCGTTCCTGAAAGAATAAAAGCAATAATTACCGCCAGCCGCCACCGAGTGCCCGGTAAATGTCTACCATCGTAGACAGTTGATTGCGCTTGGTTTCAATCAGCTCCAGCTTGGCTTCCAGGGCATCGCGTTGGGTCAATAGCACTTCCATGTAATCGGCCCGGCCGTACTGAAACAAACTCGTGGCCAGTGCAATCGACCGGCTCAGCGCATCCACCTGTTGGTTTTTAAGACTAAAGCTGTTTTGGATATTGCTCACCTTCGCCTGTTGATTGGCCACTTCCACATACGCATTCAGCACGGTGCGCTCATACGCATAGGCCGCGGCTACCTGCCGGGCATTGGCGGTTACATACGCCCCCTTAATCGCCAACCGGTTCACCAGCGGAGCGGTCAGATCGCCGGCCAGATTCGCCAGGATCGACTCGGGGGTGCTGAGCAGAAACTTGGGATTGAAAGCCTGAAAGCCCAGTGCCGCCCGAATGTCGAGCGAAGGGAAAAACAGTGCTTTCGCCACTTTTACATCCAGCTTGGAGGCAATCACCTCCAGCTCCGCACGACGTACGTCCGGCCGGTTTTGGAGCAACTGCGATGGGATGCCCACAGCAATCGTGGCTGGTAGCGTCGAATCCAGCGAACTGGCCGGGTGGGCCGGGTCCGTTGAAAGGCTGCTGCGAACGATGGGCTGCGGAAAGCGACCCAGCAGGAAGTTGATCCGGTTTTCGGCTTCCGTGATCCGTTGCCGCAGATCGTATTGGAGGCTTTTGGTTTTCAGTACCTCGGCTTCAAACTTCTGCACCGCCAGTTCCGTCACCCGGCCGGCTTCTTTCTGTTGCCGCACCACGCCCAGCGCGTTGGTCAGGATGGAAATGGTCTGATTGGTTAGGGCCAGCTGGTTGTCGAGCGCTTCCAGTTCATAATAACTGTTGGCAACCTCCGCCACGATATTGGTAATGGCAAAGTTCCGGCCTTCAAGGGTTCCCAGGTACCGGGTGAGGGCCGACTGCCGTGCGTTGCGCAGCTTCCGCCAGATATCCACTTCCCAGTTGGCGACCAGACCGATCTGAAGATCCGGCAGGGGGTCCGGATTTTCCTTACCCGGATCGATCTCGATGTTTTTTTCCAGTGCGCCTAACCGGGTATAGCGGGGTGTTTTTTCGATACCGGCACTGGCCTGGGCACGAACCGTGGGCATATATTCCCCTTGGCGGATCTGCGCTTCGGCGCGGCTGACCAGCGTTTCGGTAAAGGCAATCGCCAGTTCCTGGTTGTTGCGAACGGCGGTATCAATCAGCGACACCAGATTGGGATCGGTAAAATAATCCGAAGGCTTCAGGAAGGCTGAATTGGTGGTATCGGTTGTTCCGGAAGGATACTGTCCCGGAATCGGATTGTGCCGCACGTTGGTGGCTACCTGCGGCAGTTTGCAGGCCGTTACGCCCAGCAGCAGCAACGGAACCGACCGCATCCAGCGGGCTGTTTTTCCGGATGCAGCGGTTGCCATGGAGAAGAGCGACTTACAAATCGGTTTCATATGCGTGCTTGTTTTCAAAATTTTCAGTGAGCGGGTTTTCATCTTCTCCTTTGATCAGTTTTCGTCCGGAAGCGATAGAGCCGAAGATGTAGTACAGGCCCGGCACGATGATGACGCCGAAAATGGTTCCGAACAGCATGCCGCCCAGTGCCGAAGCACCGATGGTGCGGTTGCCAATGGCACCCGGTCCATGCGCCCGTACCAGTGGAATCAGTCCGGCGATAAAGGCAAAGGAGGTCATCAGGATCGGTCGAAACCGCACTTTTGCGCCTTCGATAGACGCCTTCAGAATCGTCATCCCTTCTTCGTGCTTCTGGGCGGCAAATTCCACGATCAGTACCGCGTTCTTACCCAGTAGCCCCACCAGCATCACCAAGCCTACCTGGGCATAGATATCATTGGCCAGTCCCATCATTTTGACCAACAGGAAGGACCCAAAGATCCCGGCCGGCAGCGATAAAATCACGGACAGCGGCAGGATAAAGCTTTCGTACTGCGCCGCCAATACCATATACACGAAGGCCAGTACAATCAGGAAAATGTAGACTGCTTCATTGCCCCGGCCAACTTCGTCGATACTTAGCCCTTCCCAGGCAATGTCGTAGCCGTGAGGCAGTTTAGCGGCTTCTTCTTGGATAGCTTTGATGGCTTCACCAGATGAGAATCCGGGTGCCGGTTCTCCGCGGATGGCTGAGGAGTTGAACATGTTATACCGCGTGATTTCATTCAGACCATGTCCCTTTACAATGCTCATAAAGGCCGAGTAGGGAACCATCTCGTCGCGGTCGTTTTTCACATAAAGCTGCAGGATATCTTCCGGAAGCGCCCGATACTGCGGCAGTGCCTGTACATACACCTTGAAGAAGTTCCCGAACCGGATAAAGCCCTGCTCATACGTAGAGCCGATCATGATGCTCAGATTGTCCATCGCTTTACCGATCGAAACGCCTTTTTGCATGGCGGCCTGGTTGTCGATCTTCAGTTCGTACTGCGGATAGTTGGCCGAGAAGAAAGTAAACAGTCCGGTCAGTTCCTTGCGCTTACGCAGGGCCGCCATAAACTGATCATTGACCGGTTCCAGATCCCGGTAATTATCCGAGTTGGTTTTGTCGAGCAGGCGTAGGGAAAACCCACCTGCAGCGCCGTAGCCCGGTACGGCCGGCGGACCAAAAAACTCAATCGTTGCACCCGGAATTTCCTGGGCGCGTTCTTCCAGCGTGTGGATGATATCATTCACCGAATTGGCCCGTTCATCCCAGGGTTTGAGGTTGATCAGACAGGTGCCGGCGTTAGACCCACGGCCTTCGGTCAGCACCTCATAGCCCGCTAGCGAGGATACACTCTGAACGCCTTCTACTTTCTCGGCAATATCCTGCAACTCGCGCGAGATATGGTTGGTACGCTCCAGAGTTGATCCGGGCGGCGTCTGAATGATCGCGTAAATCATGCCCTGATCTTCATTCGGAATAAATCCGGATGGCAGCGATTGCGAGATCCCGAAGATGCCAAGTCCAAAGGCAATCAGCAGCCCGAAGGTGATGAGGCGACGGTCGACGATTTTGGTCAGGAAGCGGGTGTAGCGGGTGTTGAGCCGGTCGAACTGATGGTTGAACTTGTCGATTACCCAGTTGACCGGTGTTTTCTTACGCGGCTTGCCGTGGGTGTCTTTCAGAATCATGGCGCAGAGCACCGGGGTGAGCGTCAACGCTACGATTCCGGACAGGACAATCGAACAGGCCATGGTGATGGCGAACTGCCGGAAGAAAATGCCCACTGGTCCGGTCATGAAGGCTACTGGTACAAACACGGCCGTCATGAGAAGGGTAATGGCAATAACGGCTCCGGAAATCTCGCCCAGCACCTTCTTCACCGCATGAAACGGCGAGAGGTGTTCTTCGGCCATCTTGGCGTGAACCGCTTCTACGACTACAATCGCATCATCGACTACAATACCGATCGCCAGTACCAGTGCAAAAAGCGTGATGAGGTTGATGTTGAGCCCGAACAGTTGCATGAAGAAGAACGCACCAATCAGCGATACCGGAACGGCGATAATCGGAATGAGCGTCGAGCGCCAGTCGCCCAGAAACAGGAAGACCACCAGCGCCACCAGTACAAAGGCTTCTCCGAGTGTATGCACGACTTTTTCAACAGATGCATTCAGGAAGGACGAGACATCGTAGGAAATCTCGTAGTCCATTCCCGGCGGAAACTCCTTCTTGAGCTCCTGAAGTTTTTCTTTTACACTCTTAATGACGTCCTGTGCGTTGGAACCGTAGCTCTGCTTCAGTACGATGGCCGCCGAAGGAAAGCCGTTCATGTTGGAGTAGATATCATAGAATTCCGAACCCAGCTCTACATCTGCCACATCTTTCAGATGCAGGATTTCCCCGTCGGCACTCGCGCGGACAATGACGTTGGCATACTGCTCGGGCTGGTTGTACCGGCCTTCGTAGGTCAGTACATACTCCAGGGCCTCGGAGCGCTTGCCGTCGGCCCGACCAATCCGGCCCGGTGAACCGATCACACTTTGATCGGCCAGCGCTTTCATCACTTCCTCTGTAGACACGTTGTATGCCCGCATCCGGTCAGGTTTCAGCCAGATCCGCATGGCATACTGCCGGCTTCCCAGAATCTGGGCATTACCGATTCCGCTTACACGGCTCAGTTCCCGCAGCACGTTGACCTGGGCGTAGTTATACAGGAAGTTTTCATCGGCATTCTTCTTGTCTTTACTGAAGATGTTGACATACATCAACATGTTGGGTTGCAGGATACTTACGATGAGACCTTCCCGCTGCACCAGTTCCGGAAGCCGGTTTTGTACCTGCTCGATCCGGTTTTTGACGGCTACCACTGCGGCATTGGGATCGGTGCCCAGATTGAAGACCACCTGAATATTGGCTTCCCCGGCACTTACCGCATCGGAGGTCATGTAGCGCATCCCCGGAACGCCATTGAGGGCTTTTTCCATCGGGATCAGCACTGACTTAACCAGCACATCCGCACTGGCACCCGGATAGGCCACACTCACGATAATGCGGGGTGGGGCAATACTCGGAAACTGCGAGGTAGGCAGCGTCTTGATGGCCAGAACGCCCATGAACACCAGCACCAGTGAGATGATGATGGCCAGAACCGGCCGTTTTAGAAATAAATTAAACACAGGATTTTAATGATTAATGATGAATGATAAATGATTGCTGAGGCATAAAGAATAATGACTATTGTTGGAGGATGAGAGAAAACATCTTGCGGGGAAAAAAGCGTTCTGTTTGCGGTCCGGGTGGTGCGGGCGGTTCGGTTTCTCCAGGAACTGAAGAAAGAGTTTGTATTGAGCAAACAACTGTTACGCTGTGGAACGGCAATCGGAGCGATGATTCGGGAAGGCGAATTCGCTGAAAGCAAAGCCGACTTTATTCACAAGAACCACGTCGCTCAGAAAGAAGCATCTGAATGTGTCTATTGGCTAGAACTCCTTTACCAAACAGATTATCTCTCGCAATCTGAATTTCAAAGCCTTCACGCAGATGTAGTGGAACTCCTAAAACTGCTCACTGCCACTATTAAAACTACAAAGGCCTCCATTAATCATTAATCGTTACTCACGAATCATTATTCAGCGTGCAGACTCAGGCCGTCCATGACTTTGCGCGGCTCCTGATAGTCGTAGGTAATTTTTTGGCCATTCTGAACTTTCCGGATGCCTTCGAGCAGAATCCGGTCGCCTTCTGCCAGACCGCTGCCAACGATGTAGAGATCCGGTAACTCGGCAGCGATGGTGATGGGCCGGAGTTGCACCTTGCTGTTTCGGTCCAGTGCATACACATACTTCTTGTCCATGATTTCCATGGTGGCTTTCTGCGGAATGATCAGTGCATTGGGCACGGGCTTGTGCACCAGGATATTGCCGGTTTCGCCGTGGCGCAGCAGTCCTTTCGGATTGGGGAAGGTGGCCCGGAAAGCAATGTTGCCGGTTTCGTTGTCGAAGTCGGCTTCGATGGTTTTTACATAGCCTTTCTGATCAAAAATCTGCCCGTTGGCCATTAGCAGCTGCACCGGGATCGCCGTGTCGTTCTGTGGATTGGATTTGAAATCCAGGTACTCCGCTTCCGGAACATTGAAATAGATCCACATCTGGCTGTTATCGGACAGGGTGGTGAGCAATTGCCCGTCTTCGACCAGACTTCCCAGCCGCACCTGAAACCGGTCAATGATGCCGCTGAACGGCGCACGGATATCGGTGAACTGAAGATGCACCTTCGCCAGGTTGACCGCTGCCTGTGCCTGAGCAAGTTTGGCCCGCGCCAGTTTAGCTTCAGTGGGCGAGACCACATTGCTATCGGCCAAGCGCTTGGTGTTTTGATACTCGATGCCTGCATAGCTGGCTTCGGCTTCAGCGCGTTGCTTTTCGGCCTGGTACAGGTTGGGCATCACCTGAAATAGGGGCTGGCCCTGACGCACAAACTGACCTTCGTCAACGAATATTTTTTGCAAATAACCCTGCTCCTGTGCCCGCAACTCAATGTGGCTGATGGCGCGAACCTGACACACATATTGTTTGGTGAGCGAGGTGTCCGCTTTCAGGACACTGGTGACAACAAACTTGGTTTGTTCGTCCTCATTTTTGGGAACAGATTTGCAGCTGGTTTGGACTAAGAGCGCGCCCGCGCTCAGAATCAGGAGAAGGGTTCTCACGATACGGACAGGAAAAACGGTGGAAAAAAGAAAGAGAGAGAGAGAGGGGACCGGATCCGTCATCGGAAGTATTCCGGACGCTGCGGCCAAAAAAGAAAGCGTTCACTGCCTGTTACAGGCAGCTGAACGCTTGCGGAAAGAAAGGTTCCGGAATCCTTTAATGTAGGAGCCGGGAACCCTTCTGAAAAAATCTAGACTCGGAATACGCAGAGCAGCACGTACCGACGGCAGGTGGCCGGGTACTGGCAGACATCCGGAAAGATGCCCTGTAGGGTAGCGTTTCCGGCGCTTGGTGGACTAAACTGACTGGCACCCAGCCATGGGGTGACGGGTACGACCGACGCACCGTGATCGTGGAAATCCTCGGTGTCTTCCTCCTCGTCCAATACGGAAAAGGAAAAGGAAGGGGCTGCTTTTTCGGGCTTGTGATAGTGATTGGCCGCTAGGCGACCGTCGTGTTCCGTTTTCCGGAAATCAGCTTCCCATTGAGTGGGTGCAACTGTTGTTTGAATCAAGGCATACGAAGGCTTTCCCCCTAAGAGGAACACCGCAGTAAGCGCAATGAGAATCCGGAACAACACCTGCATAAAAGGAACGCAAAGCTAACGCGGGGTACAGCTATTCAGTTGTTGTACACAACGTTAAAAAGCAATTTGTTTTTGTTTTATGATGCGATTGCATAGAACCCCCAATAGCCGAAAAAGCAAATCAACATCCCGATAGCCAGCAGGTTTGCAGCTGTCAGCAACGTCGTAAAAACACCGGTACTGCGATTCCGGAAACGATTGTACACCATTTTAGTGAGTGGAACGATTGCTAAAAGCAATCCGAACGGAAGATAAGAAGCTAGACTCAGCAGCAGTGAGTGTGGATCTTTATACGGCGCTGCAAAAAAGAACGGTCCGGCATCCCGCACCAGAGAAAAGAGGTAATACGATAGAAACAGGCCTGCCGGGATGAGTGCCAGCACCTTCAAACGGTTTTCGTCTTTATTTCTGAATGCACGAACATTGAAATACAGAGTCGAAAAGCTGAACAACCCGATACAGGCCAGCAACGAAAAAAGCATATTCGGATTGTTCTGCGGCGTCTGGTAGGTTCGCAGCCGCTCAAATTCAGCATTAGCTGGAAACAACGACGGAATGAGAATGCTGTGATCGCCTTGCTGCAATTCGTCCTGTAAAGAGAACCGTGCGGTATGTTGGTAATCGTGATAAAAATAAAGATTTACGGCACCTGCGTTGAGATCGTAGATGGAAGTGAGCAAGGTGCCATCGCCAACCTTCGGTCTACAGACATGCATGGTATCGGAGAGCGCCTGGCAAAAAGCAAGGGTCGTGTCCAGGGATTGTCCCAAGAAGGCCGCCCCATTCCGGTAGCGCTCCAGCTTGTTCGCTTCCGGAAGCGGGGTTGAAGAGGGGCAAAAGTTAGAGATCACGTACTTCGGCTCAGCACCCAGAGTCAGCGCGTAGGGTTCTACGGTAAGGTAGCGTCCGCTTTTATCAATGTACAGAAATACATCGCCCGGAAAATCACTTTGCCGGTACTGACGGATGAATTGAGCCACTTCTTCAACTGTTTTGCACTGGTGCAGGATGGTTTTGAGGTACAGCGTCTGATTTTCAATCGGCTTCGGGCCAACCGGTGCAGGTTTGGAAGTACCCACCGGGGAGGCCAGCCGCTGAAAGCAAAGCCCGGCTTCGTTCAGGCCCGATTGCGGCGCGTGTCCATTGGCACCATCAAAGCGGGAACCGGTAAACATGGCACCGATAGGCGCGGTAGCGGTAGCCGTTTCGAACCAGATCTGAGAGGTCATTCTCCAGGCGTCTTCATTGGCACCAACCATCGTTTTGGTTCCCAGCGTGACCTTATAGCCGCTACAGGCCCGGGCAGGCAGCAGGCTGGAAAGCAGGCTGATGGCTAGTAGGAGCAGTCGCTGTGCGAAACGCATTGGTTTTATGGAGGTCATGCTTTGAAAAACGGATTCACTTACAGAACGCAGGAAAACTTTTCAAAAGTATACACCACTAATCTAAAGCAAAAAAGCCGCCCGATTAAGGCGGCTTTTAAAAAAGACAGGTATGTCTATGCTTCTTCGGTTGCTGTTTCCGGAACAGGAGCATCCTGTTGCAGTTCAGCCCGGATGCGGCCTTCCATCTCCGTCATAACTTCCGGATTGTCGTGCAGGAACTGCTTCACATTGTCGCGGCCCTGACCGATTTTGTTTTCTTTATAGGAGAACCAGGAACCGCTTTTCTGCAGGATACCCAGTTCGATGCCCATATCGATGATTTCGCCTACTTTGGAAATGCCTTCTCCAAACATCAGGTCGAACTCTACCGTACGGAACGGTGGGGCTACTTTGTTTTTCACCACTTTGACCTTCACGCGGCTACCGAGTACATCATCACCATCTTTGATCTGACCCGAGGCCGGGCGACGGATGTCGAGGCGTACCGATGCGTAGAATTTAAGGGCGTTACCACCGGTAGTGGTTTCGGGGTTACCGAACATCACACCGATTTTCTCACGCAACTGGTTGATGAAAATGCAGATGGTGCCGGTGCGGGAAATAGTCGCCGTCAGTTTCCGGAGCGCCTGGCTCATGAGACGGGCGTGCAGGCCCATTTTGGAATCACCCATATCGCCTTCCAGTTCACCTTTGGGAACCAGTGCCGCTACCGAGTCAATAACTACGACATCGAGTGCACCGGACGAGATCAGCCGGTCGGCAATCTCGAGCGCCTGCTCACCGTAATCGGGTTGAGAAATTAGCAGGTTGTCTACATCTACACCCAGTTTGCGGGCATAAACAGCATCAAAGGCATGTTCGGCATCGATGATCGCACAAACGCCACCCAATTTCTGGGCTTCTGCAATGGTGTGGATCGCGACGGTGGTTTTACCGGAGGATTCCGGGCCGTAGATCTCGATGATCCGGCCGCGAGGAAAGCCGCCGATCCCGAGGGCTACATCCAGCCCGAGCGAACCGGTACTGATTGCTTCAATGTTGTTTTGTTGCTTGTCGCCAAGCATCATTACGGAACCTTTACCGTAATCTTTTTCGATTTTGTCAAGTGCGAGCTTGAGGACCTTGAGTTTTTCTTCTGCAGCCATAGTGCCAGTGCTTAAATAAAAGGGTAAATAAGAAACAAATGTAATCGAAAACGATCAGAACCTACCGCGCTCACGACACTTAAATTTCCGGAAATTCGGGTGTCGAAAGCCCGTTGTAAACTGCATGTTTTCGGTGCTTATAAATAACAGTAAAGAGGCAGGTTGGTTGGAAAAAAAGGGAAAATTTCCGGGAAATTTTGCGTCCGGAAAGAGGTTAATCTACACGTTCATAAGTACAAACCCAATTCCTTGTTACCGTTAGGTTGAGACACTACTAAAACGTGTAAAACAGGCTGTCACTCTGAGCGTGTCGAAGGGCTGTTTGTATCCGGTTACTGCGGGCTTCGACACGCTCAGTCTGACAGGTTGCTTCTATCAAAAGCACTTTTGGTGATCCAATTTTCTCTCCTACAAATTACGGGTCATTCCGACCGCAAGGGAGGACTCTCACGATAGCAGGACCAAATGATCGTTCAGCAGACCGAAACACCCAGTACGCAAATCAAAACTGGTGCTCAGCAGCCCAAACCTGGCACTTCGCAGATCAAAACGAGCGCTCGGTAAAGTAGTCCTAATCATATGTTCGGCTCCCAGGCGTGCGTTTCGACTCTTTCGGACGGTTTGTGGTGATGCGCACCGGCTGTTCCGGTGAGCGTAGTGTCCGGAATGGCATTTCTGGGTGTCCGTTCGAGGAACGAAGCGCTCTGTAGGTTGTAAATCGCTTCTTCTGAACGCTACCAATTACCAGGGGATTGCTTCGTACCTCGCAATGACCCGTTTAGGGTGCGTGTTGTATAATGCCGGGTTCACTCTATCTGCGTCATTGCGAGGAGGAACGACGAAGCAATCTGTGAAGTGAAGGGCTACAATCCGGTTGCTTTAAGATTGCTTCGTTCCTCGCAATGACCCGGTTGCTGTGTGTGATTGTATAATTCCGGAACGGACGCTTTCTGCGTCATTGCGAGGAGGAACGACGAAGCAATCTCAAAGCACTTGTATTTTTCTACCGTGAGGGCTGGGCCTAGCGGTCGAGAGGACTCATGAGGTTGTAAACAGAAAACGATCGTCACCTTGGGCGTGTCGATGATTTTTTATATCCATTTCATACGCATGCCGGTACCACAGCAGCAAATACCGCAGTTCGCCGGGTGTGATGTCCCAGTTATCTACTGTGTATACCTCTTCTGTACCTTGGTGCCGGTATTTGAGTTGATGCGTCCGTAACTTGCCGGCAATAATTTTTTCGACCCGTTCCGCCGAAAGGTCGTTCCAGAAAAGCAGCTGATTCTTTCTTGGAAACAAAATACCTTTTGCCTGCAAAATCAAAGCTGGTTGAACCTGTATAGAGCGGTAAATAGCTCGTAGGGACCATAGGAACAATCCACCCGCAATTAGTAGGTAAACAAAATCTGTTTTAGAGGATTGGCTTCTGGCTGCTCCCCAAGAAGGAATCAGCCCGAAACCACTAAGCAACAGTAAAACCCAATAACGCTTTGCTGAATATCGAATGGCCCGCTCCGGTACCGGCCCTTCCGGAAAAAGGCTAAAAGGAGCATTGGTTGCATGATCCAGAAGCGCTTTCCATCGTTGGCTTTCTGTGCGGTTACTCAAAACTGCCAGCACTGCATCCAGTTGACGACTTGCCGTCATGTCAAACAGCTGAGCAATTAAGTGAAGCTGACGAATATTAGATGCCTCATCATAGGCCCGGAGCCGCCAGCGAATGAACATCCGGAGACACACCACTATTGCTAGTATGATACCGCTCATGATACTGATACCAATCACCCAAGCAGGGGCCTCAAATAGGCCTACCAGTACAAAAGCGCTTATTACCGAAGTCAGTAAAATACCAAGAAGCGTTGCTATTTGTCGACGTTTGGCACGCGCCACGATTTGCAGGGCAGGAATAGACGACATCTTAGGAAAAACCAAAAAAGCCATGTTCCGGAAATGAAACATGGCTTTGAAAATAAGGAATCCTTATGACTAGGTGCGGAAGTGAGCGAAGGCTTTGTTTGCCTCGGCCATCCGGTGGATGTCTTCTTTCTTTTTGTAAGCACCACCTTCACCTTTAGCAGCTGCAACGATTTCGTTGGCCAACTTGTCGGCGATGGTTTTACCGTTGCGCTCGCGGCTATAACGGATCAGCCACTTCATAGACAGTGAAATCTTACGGTCGGGGCGTACTTCCGTTGGAATCTGGAACGTAGAACCACCAATCCGGCGGCTGCGAACTTCTACAGCAGGCGTTACGTTGGCCAGTGCACGCTTCCATACTTCATAACCTTCTTCAGAAGTAATAGAACTTACTTTATCCAGCGCATCGTAAAATGCTTTCAGAACCACGCTCTTGTTGCCACCCCACATCAGGCAGTTTACAAAACGGGTTACCGCTTTATCGTTGAACTTCGGATCGGGTGCGATCGGAAGCTTTTTGGCTTGTGCTTTTCTCATGCGAAAAAATCAGTTCCTGACGACAGGCGTCAGAAAAGAGTGGATTTATTTTTTAGCCTTTTCTTTTTTGGTACCGTACTTGGAGCGGCTTTGCTTCCGGTCTTTCACACCAGCTGTATCGAGGGCACCCCGTACAATGTGGTACCGTACGCCTGGCAGATCTTTTACCCGGCCACCACGGATCAGCACGATGCTGTGTTCCTGAAGGTTGTGACCTTCACCCGGAATGTACGCGATGATTTCAATTTTGTTGGTCAAACGAACCTTCGCTACTTTACGAAGTGCTGAGTTTGGCTTCTTAGGTGTGGTGGTATAAACACGGGTGCAAACGCCGCGGCGCTGCGGGCACGCATCCAGAGCTCGGCTCTTGGACTTGAGTTCAATTTGCGTGCGTCCCTTACGAACCAGTTGCTGGATAGTAGGCATTGCTTACTTCAAGGAAATTTTTTAAAAGGACTGCAAAAGTAAAGCCTTTTTTCCAATTTCAAGCCATTTTCCGGAAAAAAGAACAGAGTATTTCTAAATAGGCAGGTAATGGTAACCCAAAGACTCTCTTTTTGGTTGCTTCGGTCCGAATGCGTTACGCCACTTCGTAGACGCTGCGAAGTGCGACCATCAGGTCTGGATCATCTGGAGCGTTGTACCCGGACCAAATGCGGCCCGTACCCGGTCGGTATGGGTATCCGTCAGCAGCACCTGACCAAAGCCGGGCTCCTGAATCATTCCCAATAAGGCTTCCATGCGGTTTTGATCCAGCTTCTCAAATACATCGTCGAGCAACAAGGTAGGTGCAAAGCCAAAGCAATCCTGTAGATAACGGTACTGCGCCAGCTTTAATGCAAATAGGAATGTTTTGCGTTGTCCCTGGGAGGCAAAGGGCCGCACCGGCTGGTCCTGCAGAAAGAAATCCCAGTCGTCCCGGTGAATGCCACGGGTTGTTCGTTGCATCCGAAGGTCATCCTGCAACCGATCGGTCAGCCACTGGGCCATTGGTTTCTGATGAATATCCGAATCATACCCGATCCGGATGGTTTCAGCACCTCCGGAAAGTCGCTCGTACGTTTCGTTCAGAATCGGGGTAAATACCTCAAGCAGGGCCAAGCGCTTTTGATAAATGCCCGTTCCGTGCTCCTGCAACCGGCTGTCGTAGGATTCCAGTTCGATCCGGTCGCCGGTAGGAACAAAGGCCTGTGCCTTTAGCCAGGCATTGCGCTGTTGCAGCAACCGGTTGTAATGCAACAGATGCTCGAAATAAGCAGGGTCGGTCTGTGCCAGGATACTGTCGATCCACCGCCGGCGAAGTTCAGAACCCCCCAACAGCAACTCTCCATCATCGGGTGCAATCATCACGGCTGCATACTGACCGATAAAATCGGTGGTCTTCGCGACCGGACTGCCGTTGACTGAAAGTTCTTTTTTTCCGGATTCCCAGCGGGCACTTACGATTTCATCCAGTCCCTGCTGTTCAAACTGGCCAATCAGCTTAAACCCCGGGCTGCCCCAGCGCGCCAGGCTTTGTTGCTGTGCGGTAAAATAGCTTTTGGTATAACACAGGTAATATACTGCATCCAGCAACGCGGTCTTGCCGCTGCCGTTGGCACCAGTGATTGCAATAACGGGTGCTTCAAACCGATGCATGACCTGGTCATACAGCCGGTACTGAAAAAGCGAAAGCTGACGAAGAAACTGCGACAAGCGAAAGGGAACGATTGAGGAGAAGGAGTCTGGACAGGAAGCTTCCGGAAAACGCAAAAATAAGTGCATTCAATGCCGGACCTATACCTGTCAGATGCTTTTTCAGTGGCGAATCCGCAGGCCCGCGATCCGCTGTCGCTTCCGTGTGAGAGATTGGCCTACCTTCGGGCAAAATTTTTTAAGGCGAATGGGTCGCATATTTGAAGTCCGGAAATCCAAGATGTTTGCGCGGTACGACCGCATGGCAAAGCAGTTTACCCGCATCGGCAAGGAGATTGCCATTGCGGTCAAAAAGGGCGGTCCCGAACCGGACATCAACCCGATGCTGCGCCGGATTATGCAGAACGCCAAGAGTGTGAACATGCCGAAAGACCGCATCGAAGGCGCCATCAAAAATGCCTTGGGTAAGGATACCTCCAACTATGATGAGGTGCTGTATGAAGGCTATGCGCCGCATGGCATTGCCCTTTTGGTGGAAACGGCCACAGATAATACCACCCGGACGGTAGCCAATGTACGCAGCCATTTTACCAAAGGCGGCGGCGCACTCGGCAACAGCGGTTCCGTAAGTTTTCTGTTTAAGCATCTGGGCGTTTTTAAACTGGCTGCCGAAGGATTGAATCCGGAAGATCTGGAGCTGGAACTGATCGACGCTGGCTTGGAAGACCTGGGGGAAGATGAAGATGGAAACCTGGTGCTGCATTGTGAGTTTGCCGATTTTGGCAACATGCAGAAAGCACTGGAAGAGCGCGGACTAGACCCGATTTCCTCCGAGCTGGAATGGCTTCCGCTCAACACCGTCGAAATCTCTGAAGCACAGGCCGAAGACGTGTTTAAACTGATCGAGCGAGTGGAGCAGGACGATGACGTGCAACGTGTTTTCCACAATATGGCCTAAGCCGCACTCTTTACAACAACTCAAACGCTCCCGCCGTCTCCAAGACAGCGGGGGCGTTCTCTTTAAAACCTGTTCCGGAAAATCTTGTGGCAACCTTCAGATACTCCGACGCTGGTAACGACACTCCTGAATGGACTCGCTCTGAGAGAAAGCTAGCGAAAAGACCCCTGATAAAGTGCTAAAACTTAATGTTACCTAATTGTTACCTTTTGGTTACTAAATCGTAACTTAGAGGTCATGGTGCGGACGATTGGGTTATGGCTTTGGATGCTGCTGGCAACTGCCGGCAGTTGCCTTGCGCAGGATTTTTCCTGGGCCTCCGGAGCTGTAGTGTCTGACCGAAATGAAGTAGTACAGCCTTTAGCCACTCGTCATGGCCTCTGTATAATCTCGGTAACGCTCAATGGGGAAGCATATCCGTTTCTGTTTGATACCGGTGCGCCGACCGTCGTTTCCAAGACGCTGGCCAAACGTCTGAAGGCGCCGGGACTGGGTACAGTCCGGGTACTGGATGCACTGGGCAATCCGGCCCGCGTTCCGGTGGTATCGGTTGCTTCAATCGACCTTTCCGGAATTATGGTCTCCGGAACGTCTGCACTGGTGTATGAAGACGACAATCCGATCTTTAAAAGCCTGCAGGTAGATGGTATTCTGGGAAGCAATGCCCTTCAAAAACTAATTGTATCGGTATCCGTCCGGTCGAACACCATCCGGTTTGCGACCGCAGCAACCGCACAACCTACTGCCGCCCAACCCATTGCAACGCCGTTGGATCATTCACAGGATGTACAGGGTTCGCCCTTCATCGACCTTCGGGTAGGTGGCAACTGGCAGCGCTTTTTGTTTGACAGCGGCTTTGAAGGCCTGGCCGACTTGTCTGACGAAGCGATTCAGGCTATTCCGTCGGCTGGTGCTGTGGCCGTACGGACCCTCCATGCCGAAAACGGATACAGCGGAATCAATGGAGGCGGAATGATGGAAACCCGGCATGTACGACTGGAGAACCTGCAATTTCCGGAAGCAACCCTGCTCAACGTTGACGCGACCGTTACCGGGGACAGTCGGTCCAAAATAGGGGCTGCGTTGTTTCAATTGGGCGACGTGACACTTGATTTTGAAGGCAGAAGCTTTGGTTTTGTGCCGTATCGGGCCGATTAACCGCGCTACTTTTGCGCCATGAGACCTGCCCGCCCGTCCCTTCCACTTATTATTGGCCGAAAACCAGTGCTCGAAGCCCTTCAGGGCGGTGAAAATGTTGAAAAGTTATACGTGTTGCGGTCCGCCACGGGTCCGGAAATCTCCGATCTGAAACGGGCAGCCAGCAATCGCAATATTCCGATTGCACTGGTGCCGGCCGAGAAATTACAGCAGCTGACCCGTGCGCAGCATCAGGGCGTGGTAGCTGTGGGCGGTGTGCTGCAATACTTGGAGTTGCAGGATGCCATTGATCACGTCGTTGCAAAGGGTGAAACACCGCTTTTCCTCCTGTTGGATGGAGTGACAGACGTCCGGAATATCGGGGCTATTGCCCGATCGGCGCTATGTCTGGGCGCGCAGGCACTGGTGCTGCCTACCAGCCATGGAGCTACCCTTACCGAGGATGCCGTCAAGACCTCCGCCGGTGCGTTGCTTCAGATGCTGCTGGTTCGGGTATCTACGACCGCCCGGGCCATGACGGTGCTGAAACTCAATGGGATTTCGGTACTAGGCACCCAGATGCGCGGTAGTATTCCGCTTTCGGAAGCCGATTTCTCCGGTCCGGCCTGCGTGGTGATGGGTGAGGAAGGCGGAGGCGTTTCCAAAGAAGTCCTCAAAGATGCCGATGCGTTAATTCGCATTCCGATGTCGGGCACCTTCGATTCGCTCAACGTCAGCGTAGCAGCATCTATCATCCTGTATGAAGCGCAACGCCAGCGAATGACCTCCTCAAACCGGTAAAATTACCAGAGATACGTGGCACCACATTCGGCCGGCACCGCTGCAACGATTAATACCTATCTTCGCGGCGCATTTTGGTTCCGGCTTCTCAACAAAGCCGGATGAAAAGGGAATCCGGTGTCATTCCGGAACAGTACCCGCTGCTGTAAGTTCCAACGAGGTTGAATCGCCTTTTAAAACGCCACTGTTCTGTCAGCAGAATGGGAAGGCAGCGATTCAAAACCGGAACAAAGTCAGAAGACCTGCCAGGCTGCACCCATAACCGCTTCACTGCTTTCGGGACTAAAAGCATTGGCGCTGCAGATTTCCGGATGCTTCTACAAAGTGGATTCCGGAAGGTCGGATCGTGCAGGGCTCCGCTGACCGTCTCCAAAGAGCAGAAAAGCATTTCATATTCTTTTGAAATCTTTTTCTTCCTTTTTGCCCATGCGCACGTCTTTACTTTTGGTAGCCGGTCTCTTGGCCGCTGCTTTTTCCGGAACTGCTCAGACCGTTTCTGATTTCGAAAACCTGACCCTTCCGGGTACCGACACGGCTTACATCAATTACTCCAACTCGCATCAGGATGTCGGGTTCAACAGTGGCTTGGCTCATTTTCCCAGTGTCTATGATACCGCTTATGGGGGATTCTGGGCATACGGGTTTGCCTATTCAAACAAAAAAGACAGCGTTAAGCCGGGTTTTGCCGGACAGTATAATGCCCGCACTGGCGCTGCTTTTTCCGGAACTAATTATGTGGTAGGCTACGGTCCCAGCAACGATATTCGCCTGCTGGGTGCGGCACGGGGCAATAACCTGAGCGGCCTGTATGTAACCAACAATAATTATGCGTATTACAGCATGCTTAACGGCGATGCGTTTGCCCGCAAGTTTGGAGATACTACCGGTACGGGTTCCGGACTGGCCCAGGGCACGTATCCGGATTACTACAAAATGATTTTCCGGGGCTATCGCAACGGTACTTTGACTACAGATAGTGTGGAATTTTATCTGGCCGACTATCGCGCGACCAACCCGGCAGCCGATTACATCGTAAAAGACTGGAAATGGGTTTCGCTCACCAGCCTCGGACGGGTGGACAGCATCAATATTCAGCTCAGTTCATCTGATGAAGGTCAGTTTGGCATTAACACGCCGGCCTATTACTGCCTGGACAATTTTACGACCAACGAAACCAATCTAAGTACCACCACTGCTACAGTAGCGCCACTGAAAGTGTATCCAAACCCGGCTACTGAAACGCTGTTTGTAGACGCTGTCAACGCGATTCCGGAAACCATTCTGGTAACAGATCTTTCCGGTAAAGTGATGGTCTCTGTGCAGCCTACAGAGCTAAAAACCACCTTAAACATTGGCAACTGGCCTTCCGGAATGTATCAGTTACAGGTAACAAGCGTTGCCGGCGTAGCTACGCATCGCTTTGTAAAACCCTAATCTACAGGTATGCGACTTTCGTTTCTGCTGCTTGCCGTTTTCCTGACCTGGAGCGCACATGCACAGTTTGCACCCCAGGCCGGTCAGCCGGGCAGTACTGCTATTCCGGCGGGCAGCCCGCTCATCAAAGGCTGGGCTACCCGGTCTACTGTTACGCTTGGCTGGCTGGATATCCGGAACAAATCCCTCGGAACGGTTGCTTTCGGACTGGATACCAACGGAACCGGTCCTGCTGACGGCACTTTGGTGAGCCTGGGGGACAGTGGCGTGGTGGTACTGGAATTTGCGGTTCCGATAGCGGATGGTCCGGGCGCTGATCTGGCCGTATTTGAAAATGGCTTTTTGAATCCGGCCGATTCGCAACAGGCGTATCTGGAACTGGCATTTGTAGAAGTCAGCTCCGACGGAAGCCATTTTTTCCGGTTTCCGGTACAGGCACTGGCCGATACTACAGCGCAGGTCGCCGGTACTGGCACCTACCTTGACTGCCGCAAGTATCACAACTTGGCCGGTACGTACCGGAGCGGGTTCGGAACGCCGTTTGATCTGTCTGATCTACCCAATCATGTCTTGCTCAACAAAAGTCGGATCACCCACGTACGACTGGTGGATGTGATCGGAAGCATCGGACCGGAAGGGAGCCGCGATGCCGCCGGACGGAAAATCAATGATCCGTTTCCAACTGCGTTCAACACCGGTGGATTTGATTTGGATGGTGTAGCAGTGCTTCATGACGAAACATCTCAACGCATACAGACGCTGCTTTCAGGAATCGTGGTGCGCATTGCTCCCAACCCGGCAACCGATTGGCTGTCTGTGGATGTGCCCGGAATCCCATTTGAATATGAATTGCTGCATCTGGATGGCCGGCCCGCCGCATCCGGATCGGCAGAAGGACAGGTCCGGATCCCGGTTGCAGCACTTCCGGAAGGCTTGTATTGGATCCAGCTTAAAACCCGTGAGGGCGAATCATGGTGCGAAAAAATCTGGGTGCGGTAGCATTCCTGTTAAGTGTTTTCTGGGTGGGCTGTAAATCTCCGGACACCACTCCTGCTGGTCCGCCGACGCCGTCCGGGACCGGTGAAGTGCTAGTAGCGTGTGAAGGCGCGTTCGGGACCGGCAACAGTGCGCTTACGAAGCTGCCGGCTGATACCCTGCAACCCGCAGCAGAGGATGTATTCTATGCTGCGAACGGGCAGCAACTGGGCGATGTCTTTCAAAGCATCTCCGGCACCGGCACCGAACTGGCGTTATGCGTCAACAACTCTAACCGGGTTTATTTTATTGGTTCGCAGGATTACCGGTTACATGCTACCGTAGCGATCACGCAGCCCCGTTATGTGGTGGCTACAGGCCCGGGCCGGGCCTACGTGTCGTCGCTGTACAGCAACCGTCTTTTTGTGCTGGATCTGTCGTCTCATACGGTTACCGACACGGTCTATATGCCTTATAAAAACGGCGAATCCATGCTGCTGCACAACGGCGGGCTGTATGTGGGCGGCTGGGATACCGCCAACCGTTCGCTGTACCGCATTGACCCCGGTACCGCACGGATTACCGATTCGTTTTATCTCGACCGCCGTGCGCCCCAGACGGTTTTGGTAGACAAGGATCAAAACTTCTGGGTTGTTTCCGGAAATGATCAGCAGGGGGTCCCTCCGGCGCTGATTAAATTGAATCCGGGAAGTGGGCAGATACTGGGAATCTATGATTTTCCGGCAGGCAAAGATGTGCTGAAACCCTGCCTGAATGCCGCCCGGGATACGTTGTACTGGCTGAGCGTGGATTACAGCGGTGGAGCCGGACAAAGCGGTGTGTTCCGGATGCCGATCAACTCCGCAAACCTGCCGCAGACGCCTTTTATCGCCTCCGGCAACCTGCAATATTTCTGGGCGTTGGGGATTCAACCCACAACCGGTACGATTTACATTGGCGACCCGAAAGGCTTTACCCAGCGTGGCGAAGTACTATTGTATACGCCTTCCGGAACGCTCCTGAAACGCTGGAAAACCGGTGTGGGGCCGGGCAGCTTCTTCTTTTTATAGTCTTCCTGTATGCTGCTCCGGAAGCCGTTCCTGTTGGTGTCGCTGTTGCTGCCTGCTACCGCGATGGCGCAGCTGAGCGATACACTTTCGGAACAGGTGGTTTCCGGAAAACGAGCGCTCCAACCGTTGGTACCAGGAATCAACGGAATGAAAGTCACCACACTGGATAGTGAGTACCTGCTACGACCAGCGCTGCTAACCCTGAGTCAGATACTGACCGAGAATCTGCCTGTCTTTACCCGTGCTACCGGTGTCAACGGGCCTGTCACGTTAAGTATTCGTGGGGCTTCGGCGGCCCAGTCAATGGTGCTGTGGGAAGATGTGCCCCTGCAAAATCCGGCGATGGGACTGACCGATCTGTCGCTGTTGCAGTCCGGCCTGTTTCAGCGCGTAACCCTGGTGCCGGGTGGGGCACCGGCGCTCTGGGGCAGCGGGAATGTCGGCGGTGTCCTTCAGCTTCAGACCGATGCCCCGTATTTTCCGGAAAAAACGCACCGGAGTGGCATTGCCAGCATCGGTGCGGGTTCATTTGGACTGCTGAACGGCATGGTCGGGTTCAAACAAAGCCATTCAAAAACGTACTGGGGACTGCGGGCATTCGGCAACCGCGCCAACTACATCTTTGACTACCATCCGGAAACAGGGCCTTCCAAGCGGATTGACAATGCCGGTGGAACCCAATGGGGCGGTTTGGTGCAGGGCGGACAGCGGTTGGGTAAAAACTGGCAACTCCGGCAGGACTTATGGTGGAATCAAAGTGATCGGTACATTCCGCCGGCGCTGTTTGAAAGTGAAAGTGGTAAGCGGCAACAGGATGAAGCATTGCGCATCCGGTTGCATGCGGAAAAACAGCAGGGAAACGCCCATTTAAACCTCACCGGTGCATTCATGCAGGAGCGGCTTCGGTATGAAGACACCCTGCTTCCATTGCAAAGCGATTTGCAAGCCACTACCGTTTTTGGCCGGGCGCAGTACCGGTATCAGCACCATTCCGGAACGTTCTTCGCGGATGCGCCGCTGCAATATTCATACGCCACTACCAATGGACACACCTATTCCCAGAAGCGAATTGTACTGGCTGTAGGGGTTGTCAAACGCTTTCGGGGCGAGACGCTTGTTGTTCCGCTGGCGCTCCGGTTCGAGCATATTGATGGAAATGCCGTTTTGCTGCCGGGCATAAACGCCCTCTGGCAGGTGCGATCCGGTACCTCTCTGCGTGGCGCGGTCCAGCGAACCTATCGGGCACCTACGTTGACAGAGCGTTACTATTTTCCGGGTGGCAACATCAATCTACTTCCGGAACGCGGCTGGAGCGGAGAGCTGGGCGGTCGTCAAGGGTTCCGGAAGGGCTCCTGGACTGGTTTCGTGGACGCTACTGGTTTTTACCGCGATATCCACGACTGGATTATCTGGTACGGTGGCGCCATCTGGACGCCGCACAATATTGCCCGGGTACGCACCGGCGGCGTGGAAATCGAAGGCGAAAGCCGCTGGACCTATTCCGGAACCGAGCTGGGGCTTCGTTCGGGATTCACCTACACCACAGCCCGGACGGTGGAAAGCGTCGTACTGAATGACGGTTCGGTCGGGAAACAGATTCCGCATGCGCCTCAAACAACGGCTCGTATAGGGGCATGGGTGCATTGGAAACGACTGCAGCTTACTGCCACCAGCGTCTACACCGGCTACCGGTTTATTACATCGGATGAAAGTGCCTGGATACCTGCGTATTGGCTGCATACTGCTTCGGTGCATTACACAATGCCTTTAAAAAGACAGACGCTATCTGTGGAACTGCGTTGCAACAATTTGGCAAATGCAGCTTACCTGTCTGTTGCCGGCCGACCGGGTTTGCCCAGGCATTTTACGGTAGGTGTGATGGGACAATTCTGATGCAGGGCTGCCTCCGCATGTAACTACCGGATCATCCGATGGGATGTGAATAGTCTGCCAGATATAAAGTTACCCAAATCGTTCTTGGTTAAAAACTCTTAGAATCCTGCGATCTCCTGTGGATCTGTTTCCGGAAGCCGGCCGCTCACGCCAAATATCCGATACGCTAGTTCAATGCCTGCATTTTGAGGCTTTTCCGGATCGTAGGTACAACTCTGTGGAGGTACGATTACGGTTCCGTCAGCTGTTGTTGTGCTGTAATGCACTCGCATCAGTTTGGCACCGGCTTTTTCGAAGCGAAGACTGGCAACCAGCGCCTCCGGACCAGGCTCCAGATTAAAGTTGCATTTTTTAAGTCGTGCTACAGTTTCATCATCTACCGTACCGGTTAGCTGCAACTGCATCGGAATGCGCAGTTCACTGAACGGCAGTAGTTGCGGGTACAGCCGGGCCGCTTCCACCAGATACTCATCGCGTTGCCGGTTATCGTCTTGCTGATCGGCTGCCTGCGCCAAGGCCAGGGCTTTACGGGCAAACAGCAGCACTTCATAATCCAGATCCGTTGCCGCATCTACCGTTGAAATCGCATCCAAGGCGCTACGGGCTGCGGAAATCTGACCGTCCTGCAACAGCAGCCGGGCGGTCAGATACCGGAAATATTTCCGGATGCGGGGTCGCGGATCAGCAGTAATCTCGGGCTGCAACTTCTTTAAAAAATAGTCGGTCGAAAATCCGGAAATCAGCGTCCAGATTTCATCCCACCCTACAATGCTTTCCGTGGAAAACAGTTTGTACAGCACCCGTTCGCGTTCCGGGTTGCGGGCCAGCTGGTTGATGATCAGAAAGCGTTGGAGTGTTAAGGTGCTTTTCCGCCGGGCTGCTTCCCAGAGGGCCGCAGGACGATACCACCAGCCTCGGTTTTCAAACTTCACCATCTCCAGTCGACGTTGTGCCTGAAACAACTTTTGCAGTTGAATGGCAAAATCATAGTGGGTCTGGCCCAGCGAAGTGCCAATATGCAGTTCCCGGAATCCGGAGGCTTTCTCCAATGTTTTTTCGGCGTTGCGGATCTGACCATCATAGGCCTCACACCGCGCTTTGGCAATCTGGTACCAGCCGTAGCCGGGTTGCGAAAAATGTGCCTGAATTACTTCGTTCATCAGCTTGATGCCTGCCTTTGGTTGTGCCTTGTAGATGTCGAGCAGGGACGAGAAATACGCCCATTCTTCCAGCCGGTTGTCGCCTGTTTCCAAGACACCGGACAGCGCATATTCCTGCTCGGCCGTCCGGAAATCGCCACAAACGGCCCGGAAGTTGCCGTAGTTGTTATGAGCCGGCTGACCGCCCTCGGCCAACAGGTCATAGTACCGTTGCGCACTGTCGATCGCAAAGTTGTAGCTATAGAGAATGGCTTTGTAGTGATACACCCCCAGATAATCCGGTACGTAGCTTTCCGGAGTGAAAAAGCTTTTGTTGTACGCCACTGACTGATCTATGCGCCGGATCGCTGAATCCAGGAACCGCATCGCCAGCCCTTCATTGGCATCGATGCTGTTTTGCAGAAACGGGTATTTGGCTGCGGTGTAGATCCGGTTGCGGTGCACCACCCACATCAGCATATTATGGGCGTCGAAAAAGTCGCGCTGGAAATTCCACTGCAAATAGCGGCGAATGGTGCCATACGCCTGCTGTGCCTGCTCAGTATTGGTGTAACACTGCACCAGCGTAGATACCGCCTGCGCATAATCGGTCTGTAAACTATACAGTTTCAGGTACGCCGATAAGTCGGTGGTGCGGGTGCGAAGCTGCCGGGCATAATCCCGTTCGAAATGCCGCAGACAGGTTTCCAGCGACTGGCTGGCCGACAGGAACCCAGAGGCATCCGCCGCCCGGTTAAATTTGGCCATACCTTCTACCAGCCAGCCAACGTAATAGGTGCTGTCGATGCGTAGAAACTCGCGGCTCCGGGGCAAGGCTTCATCGGAACTGATATTGAGCACCGTGCGCTTGGCGTCAATTTCCTGACGCTTGGGCGGTTTAGAAATCTCCTGTGCAAACAGCGTGCTGCCCGATAGCAGCACCAAGGCAACAACCCAAAAAATGCCGTTCCGGAAATACATCAGCCGCATGCGTTGTCTAAGCCAGTTTAAGCTTTGAAAGCCGTTCACCTTCATCTGTTACAATGCTGTCCAGCGCCTGTGCCCGTCCATCCCGGTTGCGGTAGGCCAGCCGGTGGTCAAGTACATAGCGGGCCAGCGCCGTTACATCGGCTTCGTTGACAAAATCGCGGCCTTTGATCAGTGCCCAGGCGCGCAGACACCGGATAAACGCGATGCCCGCACGGGTAGAAGCACCTAATGTAATATCTGCGTGACTCCGAGTGTTCCGGACAATATGAGCCACCGAGCGTAGTATCTCATCATGTACAAAAACCGTTTCCGCTTCTGCCTGTACTGACAGTACATCCTGGAGGGTCAGCACGGGTTGCAGATCGGTCAGATTTTGCCGGATGCCGGCATAGGAGCGGTAAATGTCCAGTTCGGTGGCTTCATCTACATACCCAAAATACAGCTTGATAAAGAACCGGTCGAGCTGTGCTGCGGGCAGGGGGTAGGTGCCTTCCATTTCTACCGGGTTTTGGGTGGCTATGGTAAAAAAGACCTGCTGAAGCGGATATGTCTGATCGCCGGTGGTTATCTGGCTCTCTGCCATGGCTTCAAGCAGCGCGCTCTGTACTTTGGGAGAGGCCCGGTTAATCTCGTCGGCCAGCAGGATATTGCAGAAGATCGGACCTTTCCGGAACACAAAATCACGGGTGCGGTCGTCGAAAATATGCGCACCGATCAGGTCGAGCGGCAACAGGTCGGGCGTAAACTGAATGCGCTTGAAGACGGCATGCCCATCTGTCGTGTTTCCGGAGATGCACTGCGCCAACGTCCGGGCCATGACCGTTTTGCCGGTGCCGGGATTGTCTTCCAGCAATACATGGCCGCCTGCAAATAAGGCAGTCAGAACGAGTTCAATCTGAGCTCGTTTGCCGCGCACCACCGTTTCGATCTGTCCGATCAGCCGTTGAATCAGCTCAGTAGCAGTAAGGTTCATTCCGGAGACGATTAAATTTTTTTTAGACAGCTCTTATTTACTCACCAGCCGGATTACCGGTACAATCATTTCTTCCAGCGAAATACCGCCGTGCTGAAACGTATCGCGGTAATACTGGACGTAGTGATTGTAGTTATTGGGATAGCATAAAAACAGATCTTCCTTGGCAAAAATGAAGGTAGACGATACGTTGGGACGCGGCAACCCGGCCAGCTTCGGATCGCGGAACGCTAATACATCTTTTTCTTCAAAGGCCAGGTTCCGGCCGTGCTTGTACCGCAGGTTGGTGGTCGTGGTCCGGTCGCCCACGCATTTGCTGGGCCGCTGCACCCGCACGGTACCGTGATCGGTGGTGATAAACAGCTGGATGCCTTTGTCGGCAATTTTCTTAAGCGCGCGGTAGAGCGGGGAATGCTCAAACCAGCTCACGGTCAAAGAACGGTAACTGACTTCGTCGCCGGCCAGTTCTTTCAGCACTTCCATCTCGGTACGGGCATGACTCATCATATCCACAAAATTGTATACCACTACATTCAGATCGTTTTTGAGGTAGTTGTGGATATGGTCTTCAAAGTCCTTCCCGTCGTTGTTGTTGGTAATCTTGGTATACGTCGCCTTCAGATGGTCCAGCCGGTGCCGCTTTAAGTTGTCGCGCAAAAACAGTTCTTCCGACAGATTTTTCCCGCCTTCTTCATCATCGTTTTTCCAGTCTTTGGGAAACTTCTGGGCAATGTCTATCGGCAGCATCCCGGCAAAGAAGGCGTTGCGGGCATACTGCGTGGCGGTTGGGAGAATGGAGTAAAACTCATCTTCTTCCACCACCCGGAACAAATCGGCCAAGATGGGTTCGATCACCTTCCACTGATCAAAGCGCAGGTTGTCGATCAGCACCATAAACGACGGCACGCCCGGTTCGATATGCGGAAAAATCTTCCGGGCCATCACTTCGTGAGACAGCAGAGGCGCATCGGCATCTTTTCCGGAAATCCAGCTGGCGTAGTTCTTCGAGATAAACTTGAAAAACGAACTGTTGGCTTCACTTTTCTGGCTTTCCAGAATTTCCAGCATTTCCGGCGAGTCAGAAGCCGTCAGTTCCAGTTCCCAGCGCACCAGTTTGGCGTACAGCTCTTTCCATTCCTGCGCGTTGGGCGTCGAGGACAGCTGCATGAACAGATTCCGGAACTCCTGTTGGAACGCCGTGGTCGTTGCTTCACTGACCAGCCGCTTGCTATCCATGATTTTTTTAAGGCTTAGCAGCACCTGGTTGGGATTGACCGGCTTAATCAGGTAATCGGCAATCTGGGCACCCAGCGCTTCCTCCATAATGTTTTCGGCTTCGTTCTTGGTCACCATCACTACCGGCAGCAAGGGACGTATTTCTTTGATACGCGCCAACGTTTCCAGGCCGGTCAGGCCGGGCATCGATTCATCGAGCAGCACAACATCGGGCTGGTTCTCAGACAGGTATTGCAGGGCATCGTGTCCGTTGGAAAACGGTGTGACGTTGTAGCCTTTGCCTTTGAGAAACAGCATCTGTGATTTCAGCGAGTTGATTTCGTCATCGACCCAGATAATTTCGCCTTGGGTGGTATTCATAAAAGAGAAAAAGAAACGTAGAAAGAGTGGGGTAAAAAAGCCATATTCGCTGTAAATGCCGGAAAACTGTTTTTCCGGAAGCAAGAACGCAATGTCTGACGTTATCGTACAACGGGCTACCGTAAAAGATGTGCCTGCAATTTATAACCGTATTCAAAAGCTGGCTCAGTATGAGCAGGCGCCGGATGAGGTGACGCTTTCGCTGGAGCAGTTTACCGAAGATGGATTCGGTGAACGGCCCGTCTGGCAGGCTGTTGTAGCGAAAGCTGCCGATCAGGTAGTCGGGTTTGGGCTCTGGTACATGCGGTATTCTACCTGGAAGGGTCGGCGGTTGTATCTGGAAGATCTGTATGTAGACGAATCCTGGCGCCGCGCCGGAGTAGCAACGGCTTTGATGGATGCACTGGTCGAAACCGCCCGGCTCAACAACTGCTCAGGTATGGTCTGGCAGGTTCTGGGCTGGAACGAGCCTGCCAAAGCGTTTTACCGGGCGTATCATCCTAATATCCGGCTGGACGACGGCTGGGAAAATGTAACCCTGCCCATTGACCTCTGATCCGGAACTAAAACCGATCAAGACAATCGGTTTTAGTTCCGGAAGAATCCGCGCTAACTGGTTCTCAACCGCTGCCAATGACCGGCAGGGTGCATCTTTGCCGCATGCGCATTGTCTTTTTTGGTACGCCCGATTTTGCTGTAGCCTCTCTCCGGGCTTTGATTAGTAGCCGGCACGAAGTCGTGGCTGTTGTCACGGCTCCTGACAAACCGGCGGGCCGGGGCCAGCAGTTGGCGCAGTCGGCGGTCAAAGCCTTTGCGCTGGAGCATAGGCTGCCTGTTCTGCAACCTGAAAAGCTGAAAGCACCGGAATTCCTGGAGGCACTCCGGGCGCTTGGGGCGGATTTGCACATTGTCGTCGCCTTCCGGATGCTGCCCGAACTCGTTTGGGCCATGCCGCCAATGGGAACGGTTAATGTGCATGGTTCGCTGTTGCCGAACTACCGGGGCGCGGCACCGATCAACTGGGCCATTATCAACGGCGAGGCCTTTACCGGTGTTACGACCTTTCAGTTGCAACAGGAAATCGACACCGGCGGCATTCTGCTGCAAAAGGAAATCGCCATTCTTCCGGAAGATGATTTTGGTTCGCTGTATCAGAAGCTGATGGAACTGGGCGCAGCCCTGCTGGTGGAAACGGTCGACGAGCTGGCTTCCGGAACGTTAAAAGCGCATCCCCAGCCTCAACAAACGGATGACCTCAAACACGCTCCCAAAATATTTAAGGCGGATGGAGAATTAAACTTTTCGCTTGGTGCAGAGGCCGTTCACAACCGGGTGCGGGGGGTATCGCCATTCCCTACAGCCTATACTTCGCTGTCCGGAAAAACGCTGCGGATTTTTAAAAGCCGGTTCGAACTGGTGGACGAAGGCCAACCCTTGCCCGCAGCCGGCACGTACGAAACCGATGGAAAAAGTTACCTGCGTTTTGCGGCGACCGATGGCTGGCTGTATGCGACCGACGTGCAACTGGATGGCAAAAAGCGCATGGCCATTGCCGATTTCCTGCGCGGCTACCGGTTTTAAATTTAGGTCATCTCCTGTCTGATCCGGAAACGAATGAGTTCCCAGACTCAGGATTTCAGGACGGCAGTTGGAGCACCGATGTCGTGGTAAAACAAAAAGGTCCAGCCTTCTTCGCGGCCCTGTGTCCCATACTGCTCACGCAGGCGCATGGCTTTTTCGCCGTCGGCATCGTACCGCGCCACGTAGCGCATCTTCATCTGCTTGAGCTGGGGCGCTTCGTCGCCGCCAAAAAAAGCAATCTCGGAGCCGTCTTGGATGGTCCAGATAATATGCTGCGGACAGTGCGCGCCGCTGTGCTGCCAGGAAAGCGCTTCGCCGATCTGGCCCTTCTCGCCTTGGAGCCACTCGATATCAACCAGGTTTTCTAACCCTTCAAAATCAGATGGGGTATAGGAAGGTGCTCCTTTTTCCAGTGCAAAATCCCATTCCGGCCGGTAGATGTAATGAGTGGCATCCGGAAATGAAGCCGCTGTAAATCCGGACGCCGTTTCGAACAGCAGGCCGCCTGCGTGGTCTTTGTGCAGGTGACTGAGCAGGACGTGCGTGACATCTTCCGGACCATAGCCCAAACGCGCCAGGTTTTCATGGATTTGTTGCTTTCCGGTAGTACCCTTAAATCCCAGACCGGTGTCACAGAGCATCAACCGGTCACCCAGTTCGATTAAAAACGGCTGGATTTCGACCAGCAGCGAACCGCGGGGACGATCTTCCAACACATCCGTTCCAGAATGGAACGGCACAAAAATCTTGTCAAATCCGATCGTGAATTCTCCTTCGGAAAGCGGGATAATGGTCATATGGAAATCAGGACTGAAAAAGACGCGCCGCGATATGGTCTACTTACCGGATGGCCATCACGCGGTCGGCATCCAGGCGCAGCAGGATAAAAATGAGAATGGAAAACGACAGCAGGGAAGAGCCGCCGTAACTCAGCAACGGCAGGGTAATTCCGATCACCGGTGCCAGCCCGATGGTCATCGAAATATTAATGGCAAAGTGAAAAAACAGAATCGACGCCACGCAATACCCATACACCCGGCTGAAATCTGAACGCTGTCGCTCCGCCAGTGCCACGATGCGCAGCATCAGCGAGACATAAATCAAGATAAGCACCGCACTGCCGACAAAGCCAAACTGTTCACCGATCGAGCAGAAGATAAAGTCGGTGTTCTGTTCCGGAACGAAATCGTTTTTAGTAGAGGTGCCGTTGAGATAGCCTTTGCCAAATAACCCGCCCGAACCAATCGCAATCTTGGATTGCCGGACGTTGTAATCAGTATCTTTTTTAGGCGCATCCGGATCTTCGGTCGCATCCCGGTACTCTTCCGGAACTTCTACGCCCAGCATCGAGTAGATCCGCTCTTTCTGATAACCTTTCAGTACGTTTTTAAACACCAGCGGTACGGCAAACTGCGAATAGCCTACGGCTACAACCAGCGAGCCGATAAAAATAAGCTTGGCCAGATGATTGCGCAGCAGTTCAGTCCGGTAGAGATAGCCCAGCAGTATGGCCCCAACGCCGATAATAATCAGCAGCGTGGTATGCGAGAGCAACAGGGTAGCCAGCGTCAGCGCAACCATCGAAAACGCGGCAATCAGAATTCCGGACGGCAGTCCTTCCCGGAACATCACCAGGAAAAACGAGAAATACACCAGCGCCAGTCCGGTTTCGTTTTGCAGGATAATCAGCAAACAAGGCAGCAGGGCAAAGCCGGCAGCGATCAGCCGGTCTTTCAGCGTTTTAAAATTGACTTCCGAAAGCGCGAAGAACCGTGCCAGGGCCAGCGAAGTAAATATTTTACAGACCTCTCCCGGCTGAAACGCAATCGGACCAATCTCCAGCCAGGAATGCGAACCCTTAGTGGCCTTTCCGGCAAAAATGGTGATGATCAGCAGCAGGATGCCACCCGTATACGAGAGGAAGGCAATGTTGGAGAAAAACTTGCTGTCCGTCAGCAGGATAATCAGCCCTACGAACAGGGAAATTCCCAGCCACATGGTTTGCTTCATGTGACTTTTGCTCATGATAAAAATAGAGGCATCGGTACTGCGGTATTCTACCGAGAACACCGCCAGGATGCCGATCGCCACCAGCAGCAGGTACAAAAAGACGGTTAATCCATCGACCCGTTGAAAAACGTTTTTCGAGTTGTTGGGCATAAAAAGGGGCTGGGCTTACGCGGCTTTTTTAGAATACCAGCGGTCGAGGTAGCGGCGCATCAGCAGATACGTCTGCCGTTTTACTTCTTCTGCTTCCAGCGCTTTGTTGGCACGTTTTACAGAATCCCGCACCTTGGCTTTGTACCGGTCCTGTGAGTCGATGATGTAGGTGTACTTGCTGATTACGTTTCCGCTGAACATCCGTTGCTCCAACGCTTTATGGCGGGGCGAGGTCACGCTGTCTTTCAGGTATTTCTGAATCATCAGCGCTGCAATCGGTCCGGCCCAAGTCGCGCCGTATCCGGAATTTTCTACCGTCACGGCCACCGCAATCTTGGGATTCACCCGTGGTGCAAAGGCCACGAACATCGAGTGGTTTTGAAGCTTAACGCGCTGGCCACCGATGTTTTTATAGTTCTCGACGGTTCCGGTTTTGGCACAAACCTCAATGTCTTCGAGCTGGGCCACTTTACCGGTCCCTTTCGTCACTACATCGCTCATGCCGAGGCCTACAATCGCATAGGCCGTATCGGAGATATTGCGGGCAATGTCATGGCGTTTCAGAAACGGCGCCAGCACCGAATCACGTGGGTTGCCGCCTACCGATTTTACAAAGTGCGGGGTGTAGTAAAAGCCATGATTGGCGATGATACACATCCCGTTGGCCATTTGCAGGGGCGTCACGGCCAGGGTTCCCTGACCCATACCGATGTATACGTCGGTACAGGAATTCCAGTTTGGCCCCCGATACTGTTTGTCGTAGTCGCTCGTATCGAACAGCATCCCACCGGTTTCAAAGGGCAGATCCACCCCTAACGGATGGCCAAAGCCAAAATTGCGCATGTGCTCATACCAGTTGTGATGGCCTTTCCGGACGCCGCCGAATTTGGTGTTATCCACTGATAACCGGTACAGGTGACAGAAGTACGAGTTGCAGGAATTGGCCAGTGCCAACCGCAGGTTGGCCGCGTGGCCACCGCCGGAGTGGGTACAACCGATAAAACGGCCACATTGCGTATAGCCACCGCCGCACGGATACCCATAGGAAGGCGTAATGGCGCCTACATCCAGTGCAATCAGGGCCGTAAGTGGCTTTTGAGTCGACCCAGGTGGATAAAACCCTTTCATGGCCCGGTTAAATAGTGGCTTGGTAGCCAGGGAGTATAACTTGGAGAAGTTTTTAGCGCGCTCGTTGCCCCGCAGCAGATTCGGATCATAGGTCGGAGAGGACACCATCGCCAGGATGCCGCCGGTGCTGGGTTCGATGGCTACGGCAGAACCAATTTTATTTTGCATCAGCTTCTCGGCATATTCCTGCAACCCGGCATCCAGGTACAAATCAAGGCGCTTACCGGCGATTTCAGTGGTGTCGAGTGTGCCGCGTTTGTAGCGGTCCTTGGGACGGTTAAAATTGTCGCGCTCGAAAAAGTGAACACCCCGCTGCCCGCGGAGCACTTCCTCGTAGTACAATTCCAACCCGTCAATGCCTACGTAATCGCCCTGTGAGTACGACGAAAACCGGTCTTTTTTCAGCATCACCGGACTGACCTCACCGATATATCCCATAAAGGTGCCGCCGACCGGTTTGGGATAGCTGCGGATGGTGCGTTCCACCAGCTGATAGCCCGGGAACGCATAGGGGTTTTCGTTGAAGCGTGCCGTCTGACCCGGATTGAGCTGTGCCATAAACAGTCCTTGGCGCATTGGGCCGTTGATAAACTTAACCCGCTCTAAGGTTTTGGTGTACACACCGGTATCAATGCCGAGAACGCGGCACAGGCCCATAGTATCAAAGTTTTTACGCGGCACCTCGTTGGGCGTCACCATCAGATCGTAGATGACCACGTTTTGACACAGTAGCGTACCCTTCCGGTCTGCAATTACCCCGCGGGGTGGGTACACAACTTTGCGGTAGATGGCAATATCGTTGGCCATGATTTTCCATTCGGGCTGAAACAGCTGCAAGGCCATCAACTTGCCCAGAATCGCCATGGCGATGACGATAAAAATGCCCCGAAGAATATAGGAACGGGAATTTCCCTCAAATCTCATAGAAAACAGAAAACGGCATCGAACGGAAGCCAGTTCTGCAAACCTACCACAAACAATTACTGACTTTGCGGAGTTGAAAATTTTTCCGGAAAAATTCTAGGAAATTTGGGAATGGGTTTTTACTTTTGCCATCCCTTAACGGGAAAAGGCAGTCGCATGGTGTAACGGTAGCACTACAGATTTTGGTTCTGTCTGTCTTGGTTCGAATCCAGGTGTGACTACGAAAGACAAAAGCCGCGTTCCAATCGGAATGCGGCTTTTTCATGTAAATCCAGTACTGGCGCGGGTTTGAAGGGTTTTTGGTCTCAATTTTTTAATGCAGCACCGTGTAATAAAAAAAGCGACAAAGGGCCAAAACGGATCGAAAAAGCGACAGCCTTTTATGCTGTCGCTTTTTTTATTGTAGAAGTTTTTCGGATTGCGTTCCGGAATCTTATACTACTGGGGGTGCGTTTCCTTCGGATATTTCTTCAAAACTGGTCCGGCCATGGGCGTCCAGACGCAGGCCGGCAGTCCGGCCTGTTTTAATCCTTTGTTGGTCCAGGTATTACAGGTCCGGAATGCACTGTAGCTGCCTTTAGCCTCGTAGAAGGCATCATCAGCGCCATAGTTCGCATCGGTTTGTATCCAGATCGGGTTTCCGGAGGAATCCAGATCCAGCGCCTGCTTGGTGTAGGCAACCAGCTTCTGGTACTGGGCCTCCGTAGCATACAAGAACCGGCATGAGTCGCCCAGTTTGGGTGCATTCATATAGGTCGCATGGAGTGCTGAACTGCTCAGGCCGGTCGCTGCCCGGAAGGCAACCGGAAACGTCAGATCGGCCCAGGTCGGTGTGTGGAGGTAAAACCCTTTATCACCCCATCCGAGCCCAATCCACTCCAGCGATTGGTTTTGTCCCTGCGTATTGCGGTACGGAAACAGTGCCGACCAGTCCTGCTTCGGATGTTTTACCGGCACCACGATATCAAGATGTACCCCATTGGACAACAGATACATCGGAACGCCTGACTGCGCCAGCTTATTCCTATTAACAGCCATCGCGCTTAAGCTCAATGCTGCCAGCGCATACAACCCTACAAATACAATTAAACCAAGTACCATCTTTCCTACGATTTTAAGCAAACGCTTCATAGTGGCGCCGAAGTTATTTCGCTTCCGGCACTTCTGACGAATGCATTGACTTAATTTCCGGAAGAGCAGGGGGTGGAGGCGGCACTTCCGGTGGTGCACCCATGAAAGCCGGTTCGCCCATGATCATCGGTTCCGGGTCCGGTGCTACCGGTTTTGAAGCGGCTTTAGGTGCTATCATCCGCCCCAGAATCGCCGGATTTACAACTGTATCGGCCCGTTGTGGACTGTCTGCTTCCTGAGGGGTTACAGCAGCTACTCCGGTAGGCGTTGTGGGTACCTGAATCGTTGAGGTTGTTGCCTGAGACCGGGATTCACTCTGGCATCCGGTTGCAAAAAGGGTTACCAGTGCAAGGGCCGCAACCGATAAGGATTTTCCGGAACGTACGATGTTCCGGACAACTGTCTGCACTTCTTCAGGGGTAAAGGTTTCCTGTGAAGCCAGCATCCGGACACACGGGGAACTGGTGCTGCACAGCAGAAATGCCAGCAGCTCTTCTTTGGGCTTGTCGGTAAAATCGTGTACACTTTTCGTGCATACAGAACAAAAGCGACCAGTAGCATCAGGCGTCATACCGGACCAGTTTTCAGGACAGGGCTGTTTGATTTTGAAGTTCATAGCAGGGAGCCGTTTTTTTAAGCGCTTTCTGAAAGACGCCCAGCACTTTGAAATTCCACACAATAACTTTCCGGATTGCCGGCCGTCTTTGGCGTTCCATCCCGTATTTTTGACCAAAATCTGACGAATGGCAACCAAAATCACTGTAAACAGCAACGGATCGCTGAAAGTCGATGGCGACTTTACTATTGTAGACAAAGACGGCAACGAGTACGGACTCGGCGGCCGCACGGTGGTCAGCATCTGCCGCTGTGGACAGTCGCAAAAATTGCCGTTCTGTGATGGCTCTCACAAAGGTCAGTTTGTACACGATGCCAAAGCGTACGATCTGCCTCCTAAGAAAGATGCCTAATCTTCTTAACTAAAGAAAATAAGGGTTGCCTAAACAGGCAACCCTTATTTTCTGATGCTGAAAAACCGGATCTTCGGCGAGTTGGCGATGGCACAGGGATTGATCCCCGGCAATCCTTCCGGAATGGGCTGTTGAATGGACTGGTAGTAAGCCTCCCAGGCAGGATGCGTTTTTCCGGAGGCTTTAAACGTCATCGGAGCCAGCGGAAAGATTTTCTGACCATCTTGGGTAAACGCTTCCCAGACCAGTTCGGAACAATACAAGGCACTGTCGCCGGGCAAAAACGGATCATCATATGGGCGGCCTACATAGCGCAGACTGGCCTGTGCATACTGTTTCCGGAGGGTCGGAGACCCCTTTGCCCGACCGACGAACAGCTGCCTGGATGTATCGCGGGATATAAAACGGGTCAGGGGCGTTTGCTGCACCGCCTGGCCGATCGCTTCCACTACAAATAGCTTTCCGGAATCCTGTACTATGATGCCGCAATGATTAAATCGTCGTTTATTGGCGCAGGGCGTCGTAGCGATGATGGCGTCACAGAGTCCGCCGCAGGGCAATTTCTGGAATACAATATCACCGGCTTGTAAGCGTCCGGAAAGCGATTTTTGGGCTGTTGCAAGGTCCGGAATGAGAAGCAGTAAAAAACCGGCTGCCAGGGTGAGTAGCAACCGGTGAGTAGGGGTGATTCCGGAACGGATGTTCCGGAAATCAACTGAGCTAAAAAAACGCATGAACTTATTGCCCGGACTGGCTGGACGTGGACGCTTTGCTCACAAATTCATCCAGGCAGGGCTTTGTAAGTGCTTCTGATTTAGCCTTAAGGGCTGCATCCGGAGCATCGAGTTGCTTCAACTCGGATTCTGTCAGCGAACCGGTCAGCTTATTATAGGAACACTCACAATAGTCATTGATGAGCGATTCCTTGACGGTGCCTCCAAACCCTTCTTTCGCAGAAGAAGCACAGGTATTAATAAAATCCTTTTTGACTTCAGCATTCTCGGAGCTGCAACTGGCAGCCAGCGTTAGGGCTGCAATCAAGGGAATAAAAAGCGTTTTCATAGAAGCGGATTAAATGAACAGAATGAACTCCCAAAATAATGCCTACACCGTAAACTTGATGCCCTGAGCCAGTGGCAGGTTGGTGCTCCAGTTCAGCGTATTGGTCTGACGACGCATGTAGGCTTTCCAGCTGTCGGAGCCGCTTTCACGGCCACCACCGGTTTCTTTCTCGCCACCAAATGCACCGCCGATTTCCGCACCGGAGGTACCGATGTTTACGTTGGCAATGCCGCAGTCGGAGCCTTTGTATGACAGGAAGGTTTCGGCTTCGCGCATATTGAGGGTGAAAATCGAAGACGACAATCCCTGTGGTACGGCATTCTGCATTTCAATGGCTTCTTCCAGCGTCCGGTATTTCATCAGATACAGGATCGGTGCGAAGGTTTCGGTGCGCACAATCTCCATATCATTTTGAGCTTCCCAGACGGCCGGTTGTACGTAGCAGCCGCTTTCATAGCCCGCACCGTCCAGTACACCGCCGGCTACCACTTCTGTACCGCCTTCGGCTTTCACTTTATCCAGCGCATTCAGATACGCTTGTACGGCGTCCCGATCAATCAGCGGACCTACGTGGTTGCTGGAGTCGAGCGGATTGCCGATGGAAAGCTGTCCATACGCCGATGCCAGTTTGGCTTTAAACGCATCGTATACGCTTTCGTGAATGATGAGGCGGCGGGTCGTGGTGCAGCGCTGACCGGCCGTGCCGACGGCGCCAAACAGACACCCGAGCAATGCGATATCCAGATCGGCCTGATCGGAGATGATAATGGCGTTGTTGCCACCCAGTTCCAGTAGCGACTTGCCGAACCGACCCGCTACAGCAGTGCCTACGGCTTTACCCATACGGGAAGAGCCGGTAGCTGATACCAGCGGAATACGCTCATCGTGGCTCATCCATTCGCCAACCTCGCGGCCACCCTGTACCAGACCATTAATGCCTTCCGGAACATTGTTGTCGGCGAGCACTTTGGCTACAATATTCTGACAGGCATTGGCCGTCAGCGGTGTTTTCTCAGATGGTTTCCACACGCAGGTGTTGCCGCAAACCCAGGCCAGAAATGCGTTCCAGCTCCAGACGGCTACCGGAAAGTTGAACGCCGAGATAATCCCAACAACGCCCAGTGGATGCCATTGCTCGTACATCCGGTGATCGGGGCGCTCGGAGGTCATGGTCAGACCATACAGTTGACGGGAAAGACCGACCGCAAAATCGGCGATGTCGATCATCTCCTGGACTTCGCCCAGACCTTCCTGCAACGATTTGCCCATCTCATAGCTCACCAGTGCACCCAAGGCATCTTTGTGCTCGCGCAGGGCGTTACCGATCTGTCGAACGACTTCACCGCGCTTGGGAGCCGGCCATTTGCGCCATTCGATGGACGCTTGCCGGGCGGTCTCGACTACCGCATCGTAATCAGACCGGGTTGCAGTGGTAACCGTACCGATTTTCTGTCCGTCGACCGGTGAATACGAATCAATCGCAACGCCGTTTCCGGATTGGTATTGGGTACCGGTAGCAACGCCTTCAGCCGTTTTTTCGATGCCGAGCTGAGGAAGTAGATCCTGAATATTGACAACCATTTGGAAAATAATTTTTAGAAAGGTGCCGCGAAATTACGGCGGAAGTCGTTGGACAACCTGCATCCCCGCGCTGCTACCGGATGAGGATGGATTTTGAAACAAGCCGGATGCTGAGAGCCGACCAGTTAACCATCGGATTCGGATCCGGTAGCGTCGTTACCGGTTGCATAAGGTCCGGAATGCATTCAGCAATGCCTGCTGGGAAATGGTTGCATGATCTTCGGCCGGCAGGTAGTCGAAATGCACCTGAAGCAACGGGTGTTTAAGGGCGCGAAGCCGATCGGCCAGTATGTTGGCATCCACTTCCATTACATGCGGCGTAGACGAAGGCGCAAGACCTTCTTTGCCTACTGCAATAAACACTTGGGTAGGCTTCTGGAGCTGCTGCGCAACCGCCCGGAAGGAATCCTGCAACAGCGAGCCTTCATTCCACCACAGGCTGGGACTGACGATTATGTAGTTCTGAAATAAGGCGGTTTGTTTGAGCAAAACCTCGGTTGCCAGCAGTCCGCCCAAGGATTCGCCGATCAGGGTACGAGTTCCGGATGCACGATAGTGGCGTTCGACAAACGGAAGCAGTTCGGTTTCCAGCATTTTCCGGAACGCAGCCGACTGGCCGGTAAGAGACGTTTTTAGCGGATCCGGAATGGCAGTTGCCGGAAATGTGTAATCACGCTTCCGGTTTACATTTTCAATGCCCACCAGAATACTGGGTTGCAGATACCGGACCCACGGAAATGAGCTAAACTTCACCAGCCCGGCGACCGCCAGAAAATCTTCGTCGGTGCCGCCGTCGAGCAGATAGATGACCGGATAGCGAGCGGTATCACCGGCTGAATAGCCTTCCGGAAGATAGATATTCAGCCTACGGTCTTCATCTAAAAGGGTTGAGTGGAAGGTTTCGACTCTTCCCAGAATGAGCGGTCGGACCGTGGGCGACTGGGCCGTTGCGCTGAAGGTCAGTAACAGACTGGCAGTAAGAATCTGAAGCCGTTTTTTCAGGTGCCGAAAACGACCCGTGCTTTTCCGGTGTCTGATGCCCGAAATCAAAAGGGCGAATTGAAGTCGGTCCATTCCGGAAAGGTCTGATCACGTTCGCTCATAACCGGCGTTTCCGCGCCCCAGTCAAAGCCAAAGCTGTCCCAGCGAATCCCGCTGTCGTGTGCCGGGCTGTGGACAGAAGACACCAGGTAAAACGTCATAGCCCCTTCAGTCAGCGCCCGGAATCCGTGTGCACAGCCTTCCGGAATGTACAGGGCCAGATGATTTTCGGCTGAGAGTACCTGTGAGAAATGCTGTCCATAGGTAGAAGAATGTTTCCGGAGATCAAGTACTACGTCGAGGATTTTACCAACCGGGCAAAACACGATTTTGGCATGTTGGGCGGGCGGCGTTTGAAAGTGCATGCCTCTGATCACATCTTTTCCGGAAACCGAATAATAGCTTTCGCGCAGGGTGAACTCTATCCCCGCTGCCTGCAGCGTATCCTCATGAAACGTCTTGGTAAACGACCCCCGCAGATCGGTGAAGTGGGGCAGGGTAAGAACCTGAAGTCGGTCAATGAGCAGCTGGGACATGGATGGAGGTGGTATCTATTGGCTTGGTGGCTTTGCCGAAAATAAGTTTTTTGCTACCTGTAATATGCATATAAATCTTTATGCTGATGACCAAAAACATAAACAGTATAAAAACGGATAGTAAGCAGTGGGCCAACATTCGCCAACTCCATCCGGCCAGGGTATAATGCCGGCGGAACGCTCCGTAATAGGCATAGAATAAATATGCTATCGTAAAACAGGTATGATGGCCATGAGCCAGCCGTCGGGTTCAAAAGGGATGGCACTGTAAACCCCATTGATGGCTAAAATGCCAACCAGAAAAAAACAATTGACGATTGTATGCTCTGACAGGTTGAGCTTGGAGCGCCGGAAAATTAAATAGCTTGACCAGCTACAGACGAAAGCGAGTGCTAACAGCAGCCATTTGGAGTTGTGAGCGATAAACTCGAAAACAATTCTGCTTTGTTTGCTTTCTTCAGCATAATCGTATTTTGTTGTGAAGTAGTTGACGACTGCATACAACAGCAGAATCATCGTCAGGATGCTGAACCAGCCCACGCGCTTGCCGGCCAGATACGAACGGATTTCCTCACCGGGACGAACAAATGCTTTTTTGAGTGTAGCCGGAAAACCTTTGTCGAGATGCCAGACGCCGTGCACAAAATCGTGCAGCAAAAAATGCTTGAACGACATCCGGTGGGTATGGGCGCTCTGACCGCACTGATGGCAATAGTTACCTGCCAGCGCGGTTTCGCAGTTAAGGCAGTTCTGAGGGTGCCTGTGTCCATCAACGGACTGTTCCGGAAGTTGCACCTCTGGTGCAATGGCGCGTGCTTTTCGAAATCCAAACTTCATTTAAATCGTTGCTTCAATCCGGTCAAAATAAGCGTTGATTTGCAGGGCACACTTTTCCGGTGCCGGCATGGCAGAGGCATACCAGCGGGCGGTCCAGCGGATGGCTTCATCGGCCGTCAGGGCCGGCTTCCAACCGGTAGCCGTTTTAAGTTTACTGTTGTCCAGCATCAGCAACTGCGCTTCGTGCAGCGTTTCATCGGGTTGAATAATGGGTTCTTGGGACAAGCCGAAGGCTTCATAAAACTGCCGGGCAACCTGTAAGACTGTACGCTCATCCTGCCGGTCAGGTCCGATGTTGTACGCGGTGCCATAGCGTAGGCCAGATGGGCCGGACGCATGGGCAGCCAGAATCAGATATGCGACTAATGGCTCCAGTACGTGCTGCCAGGGCCGTACACTTTGCGGGTTGCGCAGCACAACCGGTTCGTTGTTCCGAATGGCACGCACCAGATCCGGGACCAGCCGGTCTTCTGAAAAGTCGCCGCCTCCGATCACATTGCCGGCCCGCATGGAAACAATGTTTTTTTGATGCTGATCGTAGCGGTCCGGATGGAAAAAGGATCGCCGGTAGGAATCGATCACGATTTCAGCGGCTGCCTTAGATGCACTGTAGGGGTCGTAGCCTCCCAACGGGGCGGTTTCCGGAAAGGCCGTTCCCCGCTCATCATTCTCATACACCTTGTCGGTGGTTATGAGGATAGTAGTTACCGGATACTCGGCCTCCCGCAGTGCATCCAGCAAATGGGCCGTGCCCATCACATTGGCCCCAAACGTATCGAGTGGCTGCCGGTAAGAGCGACGTACAAACGCCTGCGCGGCCAGGTGAAAAACCACATCGGGCCGGAACGCCAGCAGCTCCTGACGCAGCCGGTCGGCATCGCGCATATCGGCTTCAACCGACTGACACAGCTGGTCGCCGTTCAACTGGTTATAAAGATCTTCCGGATGCTCGGTCGGCAAGGAATATCCTTTCACTTCAGCGCCCAGGTGGTGTAGCAGCAGCAACAACCAGGCTCCTTTAAAGCCTGTATGGCCGGTCAGGAAAACGCGTTTTCCGGAAAAAAACTGTTGAAGATCAGTCAGGTTCATAAGCGGATTTAAAGGCTGGTGCGGAACGCTTTCAGGAAAAAAGGAGACTGTATAAATTTACAGGTCGGTTAACAGGCAAAAGGGAAATCTGCTTACCACTTTTTCCACTTCGGGTCGGTTTCCCAAAGCCATTCGAGTTCTTCTTTATCGCGCAGGGTATCCATACACTTCCAGAAGTCGTGGTGACGGTATGCGGCAATTTCACCGTCACGGGCCAAGCCATCGAGCGGCTCCCGTTCCCACATAATGTCGTCTGCATTTTCAGGAAGATACCTAGCAATCTGCGGTTCCACGACAAAGAAACCGCCATTAATCCACGTACCGCTGTCGGCGGGTTTTTCTTCAAAAGAGGTGATGGTGCCGTCATCTTCCATCTTCAAAACACCAAACCGGCTGGTGGCCTGAATAGCAGTCATGGTACAGATTTTTCCGGACGCTTCGTGAAATGCAAGCAGTTCATCCAGGTTTACATCGGCCACGCCATCGCCATAAGTCAGCATAAAGCGTTCTCCGTTGGTGTATTTCAGCACCCGTTTCAGCCGACCCGCCGTCATCGTATCGAGACCGGTTTCCACAAGGGTGATTTTAAACGGCTCGGCACCGGCGTTGTGAACTTCTACCGAGTTGTTGGACAGATCTACGGTAAGATCGGCGTTGTGTAAAAAGTAGTTGGTAAAGTATTCTTTGATCATCCAGCTTTTATAGCCGAGGCAGACGATAAACTCGGTATGACCATATGCGGCATAGCTTTTCATGATGTGCCAGAGAATGGGCTTGCCGCCAATCTCAATCATGGGCTTCGGCCGCAGACTCGATTCTTCTGAAATACGGGTGCCGCGACCCCCGGCAAAGAGAACAACTTTCATAGGGCGAAAGTAGCCAGACAAACGAAACTGCAAGTAATCTGCCCCAGAAACTATGCGCTGGCAAAAGGTTGAAGCTTCAACAAGGCCTTTCTAAAGACGAGCTATCGCCTTCCGGAACGAACGGTGACCCCTTGAATGCCTGGTTCCGGAAATGCGCCTTTGGATATTCGGAATGCAGCTTCTGCCGGTGTTAGTTCAGGTCGTAGCTTTTTGGAACTGAAAACGGCATCGCCAGTTCTCCATCCCACTGGGGTGTATCGAACTGTAGCTGCAGCTCGCCGCTGGTTGCAGATGCGCTCCACTGCGCCAGGCGATCTTTGTAAAACCGCCGGTTGGTTTCCTGAATTGGATTGCTCAGCAGCATCCGCACTACAAACGGCTGGGAGACTGCGTTACGAGCCAACTCATACGCACGGAACGTAGAGTCGGGAAGGGTAAAGAATTCTGTCTGAAGGAGGTCTGCCAGTACAAGCTGCCGCTTCAGCGTATCGCCGGCGGGACGGATCGTAACGGGGGCGTTTTCCGGAAGCAGAGCAGGCTGAGGCGCATAGCCAAGCAGCAAAGCCTGCAGATCGTTGAATGATACTGGAACCGGTAACAGCTTTCCGGCATCTGCAGCAGGTAAGAGCGTTACCTTTTTTTGCAGGAAATTAATCATCCGGACCGAGTCGGGCGTGACGTAGATCCGGGCCACATTCAACATACCGCCGAGGGCCGAAATATTGATCCAGATGGCAGATCCCTGCCGAATCCGGATGTTGGCAGTAAACTCATTGCTTTCATCGCCGCGTGTGAGCTTGGCTTTCGCCTTTCCGGAAAATGTCTGGAATATCAAAGGTCTTCCGGAAAACCGGTTCAACTGATCGTTTACAGCAGCATAGGCCGGATCGGAAGGCGTCAGGTCGGCTTTAGGTCCCGGTACGCTGGCTATCGGCGGTGGGGGTATCGGTTTTTTGGAAGCCTTTTTAGGCGTTTTCTTGCTTCGTGCCGTCTCGGTTTTCGGAGGTGCAGGAGCCTTCCGGGTTGCTTTTTTGGTGGTCTGACAGCTTGCTGCCAGTACCAGAACCAAGAATCCGGTACTAATCCATGCCTTATTCATAGAGCTTGCTTTCAGCAATTTTCTTGGGAAGCGTCGCATTGTCAGCTCCTTTTTGTTGTGCTTTTTTCCAGGCGTCAACAGCTTTGGTCTTTTCACCCAGCCGGTACAGGACGTCGCCCAGATGGTCGTACAACGTGCCGTCGGCTTCTCCGGCTGCCTGGTCGATCGCGCGCTGGATATAGGTGCGGGCGTCTTTGTAGCTGCCCTGCTGGTATAAGATCCAGCCATAGGTATCGAGGAATGTGCCTTCATCCGGCCGCAGTTCCAGCGATTTTTTCGACATGGCCTCGGCATCTTTCAACCGCGCCTTGCGCACCGAAAGGTAATAGGCGTAGTTGTTCAGCACGGTCGCATTTTCCGGGTTCAAACGCAGTGCCGTTTCATAGGCCGTATCGCTTTGAACATATTCTTTCATCATGTTGTAGGTATCGCCCAGGGATACATACATCTGTGCTAGTTGGTTTTCATCCTCTTCCGGTTGCAGGTCAATTCCCCGTTGCAAGGCTTTCACTGCCTTCGGATACGCTTTTTTATTCTGATACCCAATCCCGTTAAGATAATGGGCTACCGCCTGCGTTGGAAACAACCGGAGCGCGCGCTCACTGGTTGCAATCAGCGAATCGGCATCCTGTGGCGCGGTATAAGAGTACATCAGCTGCTCCCAGGCCGGAAATTTGGACGGATCCAGCTCAACTACTTTCCGGAATTGCGCCGAAGCGTCCGACCCTTTACCGGTCATCAGCAGCAACTCGCCGTAGAAGAGCTGCAACTGCGCATCGCGCGGATGCTGGACTGCCAGTTGGGCGGCCATTTCCACGCCTTCAGCACGACGGGCGGTATCCTGTGCCATCTCCTGCAGGTACGGCATTAGCAAACTGATCTGCGTTTCTGCATCCAGCCCTTTGTTGGTGATAGCCTTGCGCAGGTAGCTTTTATACTGCTCTTCGTTCTTTGTCTTGCGGTAGTAATCGGCCAGGGACAGCTGCACCAGCGGATCATTCGGAAACAATTTTTCGGCCTCTTGGTAGGCAGCGAAGGCTTCCGGAAGCTTTTGATTGCTTTCATAGACCTGCCCCAGCTGGACGCGATACCGGGGCTCTCTGGGATTGGTCGCAATCAGCTGGCGGGAAATATCCAGCGCTTTATCCACCTGGTTGGCCTTGAGGTACACCTGTTGCTTTTGCAGTAGCAGTTCTTCGTCGCCGGGCATTTTGCTCAGCGCTTTGTCTAGTTGTTCCAGCGCTTTGGGATAGTTCTTCACCCGCTGAAACAGCAGCGCCGATTTAATCAGGTTTTCTGCATCGTTGGGATTCGCACGGGCAACGGACTCATAGACTTCTGCTGCCGCTTCGTACTTCCCCTGAAGCGTTAGAACGTCTGCTTCAAAGTAGCGATACCATTTATTGTCCGGATCCAGCGCAATGGCCTTCCGGATATATTCTTCCGCCTTGACCGCTTTGCTGTCTTTGAGACTCAGACGGGCACGCTCATACCAGCCCGCACCATCGTCCGGACGCAGGGCTGTATACTGCTGAAACAAGGTCGCGGCTTCCTGGCTGTTGCTTTTGGTGCGGGCCCGGATGCCATCCAGAAACAGGTTGTTTGCCTTAAGCGTATTGGTTTCCGGAAGGGCCGGCGATTGCGCTGAAACGCGCAGGCCGGCACCGGTCAGTAATAAACAGGACAGTAAAATGGAGAAGTACCTCACAGCAGGAAGATACAAAATAAAAATCAGGCCGTTATAGAGAAGTCACCGAGGCTCCACTCACGCGGCTTTTCCTTCAGCATTACCTGCTTGCCCAGCATAGATGCTTCCAGATTGACATTTTCGAGGATCGTTCCTTCACCGATAATGCAGTTGCGCAACCGGCTGTCAGATACGGTCGCATTAGCTTCCAGCGATACGTGCGGCCCAATCACTGAATTCCGGACGGTTACGTTCTTGCCTAAATAGCAGGGCTGGATGATGACACTGTTTTCGACTACAGCCGTTTCGTGCAGCAGCGATTCCTGCGGATGCTTTAATTCCAGCATCCGCTGGTTGGTAAAGACCGTTGCGCTGTAGTTGCCGCAGTCGAGCCATTCCTCCACCTCATCGGTATAAAATTTTACACCGTTTTGGAGCATATGGTCCATCGCATCAGTGAGGAAATACTCACCTTTCTGCATGATATTTTCATCGATCAGGCGTTGCAGCTCCTGCCGCAGCCGCTCGCCGTCCCGGAAATAATACACGCCGATAATGGCCTGATCGGATACGAACGTAGCAGGCTTCTCGACAAACTCCAGAATCTCGCCGTTCTCCCCGAGCCGCACGACACCGAATGCTGACGGATCGGCTACGCGCTGGGTCCATACGATTGCATCTTTGTCGGTATCAATCGCAAACGTGGCTTTGAACAGGGTATCGGCAAAGGCGATCAGAACATGACCTTTGAGCGACTCTGCCGCAGTCAGCAGGGCATGGGCCGTTCCCAGAGGCGTTTCCTGATAGCAGATGCGCCCTTTGGCACCCATCGATTCTGCAATCTGAATCAGGGAGTCCTCCACTGCTTTGCCAAAAGCCGGTGAAATAATAAATGCAATTTCCTCTACAGTCTCCTCCGAGGTATGCATAATGTCTTCTACCAGTCGTTGCACGATGGGTTTACCGGCAATCGGAAGCAGCGGCTTGGCAGTCGTAAGGGTGTGAGGGCGCATGCGCTTGCCCATGCCTGCCATCGGAATAATGATGTTCATCAGAGAAGATTTGTAGAAGAGGAAGAAGAGGTATGGGAGAATCCCGTAGAGCCAAACCCGCCGTTGCCACGACTCGTTTCCGGAAGGGCGTCAGTACATTCCCAGTGGAGCAATTCGTACCGCGCCAGCACCAGCTGGGCAATACGATCGCCATCCTGAATGGTATATGGCTCGGCAGACAGATTGACCAGCAAGACCCGCAGTTCGCCGCGGTAATCAGCATCGATGGTACCCGGACTATTCAGTACAGTAACGCCGTGTTTCATGGCCAGTCCGCTTCTGGGACGAACCTGAAGTTCGGTACCGGTAGGCAATGCCATATAAAGTCCGGTCGGAATTGCGGCACGCTCCAGCGGTTGCAGCGTCACCGGTTCCGGAAGCCAGGCACAGATGTCCATCCCGGCGGCTCCTGCCGTCTGATAGGCCGGCAGCGGGTGGGGCGACTGATTGATAACGAGTGTGCTGGGAGTGTCGGAGGCGACCGGTTTCATAAAAGCAACCGCAAAGGTGCAACGCAACCGGCGTTCTTCCGGAACTGTTTTGAAGAGGCCCGAAGAAACAGTCCGGTATCCGGAAAATCATCCGGCAGGGCGTTGTAAAACCTCCAGGTTGCTCATCGCTGCATCAGGTTCTGCGCTGCGTCCTGAAGATCCGGAAATGAAAAAGCATATCCGCTGTCAAGGGCTTTTGCGGCACTGACCCGGCAACTTTTCAGAACCTCCGTACTCATCTCGCCCAGTGCCAGTTTGAGCGCGAGGGCCGGAACCGGTATATACAGGTAACGACCTCCTCTACGTTGCGCCAGTGTCTTCATCAGCTGCCGGTGGGACACCGGTTGCGGGGCCACTGCATTTAACGGACCGGAAACGTTTTCCTGCTGAAGTGCATAGATATACAGCCCGACCAGGTCATTGAGGTGAATCCAGCTGACCTGCTGCTGCCCGCCGCCCAGAATCGGTACGATCCGGAACGGCAACGAAGCGGTAAGCTTGGATAAGGCACCCCCGTTTTGGCCTAAAACAATGCCGGTCCGAAGCATGACCACGCGACAAAAATCGCTGGCTTCCTGAACGGCTGCTTCCCAGTCGCGGCAGGTGCGGCCCAGAAAATCGGTTGCGGGTGGGTCAGTTTCAGTAAATGCGCGTCCTCCTCTTGTTTCTCCATAGTAGCCGATCGCCGAGGCGCTGATCAGTGCTTTGCAGTTGGGTGCATGCTGGCGCAACGACTTTACTAAGAACTGAGTTCCGGAAACGCGGCTGTTGTAAATTTCTGCCTTGCGTGTGGCCGTCCACCGTTTGTCGGCCACACCAGCACCGGCCAGATGGATAACGGCGTCGAGTGTCGCAAGCGCGTTTTGATTAATGGTTTGCCGGGCCGGATCCCAGTGGACCAATCCGGAAGCGGGTCGGTTGCTTCTCGAAAATACAAGAACCTCGTTTCCGGCAGAGCGGAGTTGAGCAGCCAGGGCCTTTCCTACAAAGCCGTTGCCGCCGGTAATACCAATGGTTGCCATCCTAATGATGTGAAAGATGTATCAAAAAAACAGGTGCAGCAGCAATAAGTGTTCCCGCAGGGCGTTTAGAAATGCAGACCTCTCCGCATGAACAAAAATCTACCCCTTCTTTTCCGCAAACCGTTTAATTCTCCATCGTACGCCCGCCTCCTGCGCGGATTGCGTCGCAAACGGAATACTGCCCTGCTGATCACCTGTATGGCTCCTGCAGCCCTGCTGCAACCGTCAGAAGCATCTGTGCAAAAAATCCTGAAGGTGCTGTATCAAAAAGCCTGAGTTTCCGGAAAGGGAACTCAAGGAACAGGCTCTTTTAGACCTTCTCCAGCGTAATGACGGTAATTTCCGGAAGAATGCCTACGCGTCCTGGATAGCCCAGAAACCCAAAGCCGCGGTTGACGTACAGATGCTGGCGGGCCGCGCGGTACAGGCCGGCCCATTGCTGATATACATACTGAACCGGGCTCCACTTGAAGCCGGGAATCTCAATGCCGAACTGCATGCCGTGGGTGTGACCGCTCAGGGTCAGATCTACAAAGGGATATTCGGGGCGTACCTGTGCTTCCCAGTGCGACGGGTCATGAGAAAGCAGAATCGTGAACGGTGCTTTGGTCAGGTCATAGCCTGCGGTGGCTGCACGCATATCGCCGTACTTGGGAAAGCCGGCTTTGGCACCCCAATTCTCAATACCGATCAGGCCAATGGTACTGTCGCCTTTTTGCAGGTAGACGTGCTCATTCAGCAGCAGCTTCCAGCCCATATCGGCGTGGTGCTGTTTCAGGGTATTCAGATTCTGCACTTTGGCTGCCGGAGAGGGCCATTCTACATAGTCGCCATAGTCATGGTTGCCCAAGGTAGAGTAGACACCCAGCGGCGCTTGGAGACGGGCGAAAATAGACTTATACGGAACGATCTCGGTGGCTTCGTTATTCACCAGGTCGCCGGTGAAGAAGATGACATCCGGTTTTTCGGCCAGTGCCCGTTCGACGCCGGCTGCTACTGCTTCCGGATTGTCGAAAGACCCGCTGTGAATATCGGATAGTTGCACAATCTTGAAACCGTGAAAGGCTTCCGGAATATGCGAAGCGCGGAGCTTCGCCCGGTGTACGCGATAGCGGTAGCGATTGGTGGTGCCCCACAGAAACAATCCGATGATACTGGCCCCTGCACCCAGCGCTACATTCTGTACAAACTCGGAACGGGGCATCAAAGTGCCATCGCTATGCAGCCGGGGTTTATTCCGGAAGTACCCGACGACCCACAACAGCACCCGGCGCAGATCGCCGAGCAGCATCACTACGGCAATGATAATCTTGGCCAGGAAAAACCCGATGGCAAAGCTGATGGCCAGCGTGCGCAAAACCGGTGGCATGTCGTGCCAGGGAATGCGCCGGAACGTAAACAAAAATATCCACAGCAATACCGTAATGGCCAGGTAGATGCCGATTCCGATGGCTCGTCCGCGGGGGCTGGTATGACGCAGCAATCCCCGGATGGCAACGAAACTGTAATACTCGGATAGCAGGAGCAGAATCACTCCGATTAAGGCACGGCGCATCATGGGTGGCGGGGAAGAAATCTAAAAATGCAAAAAGCCGTTAATCTGGTCGTGGATCGCAGCGACGGTAGCAGGCTGTATAAGCGTACCGTCTTCGGTCATCTCGGTGCTGATGCGGGAGATGGGAAGCTTGTTCCAGTACACATCTACATGGAGGTAATTCAAGATGCCTGTCATATGCTCCAAGCCCCGCAGGTTGCCCGCCCGGCCATCGGCCAGTCCGGTCAGCAGTGCTTTCTTGCCCCACCAGCAGTCTTTGATCGCACTGTTGTCGAGCAGCATCTTCAGCATCCCCGGAATCGATCCGTTGTATTCCGGAATGATGAACACAAATTTCTGTGCAGGGATCAGCAGTTCCTGCTCGGCCTGAATAAATGCTTCGTCCCGCTCCCAGACGCTGTAGGTTTCCAGGCAAAACAGCTTTGGATCGGCACCTTGGTCGCGCAGCATCCGCAGGTAATTGTCGGCCAGCTTACGGGTACGGCTGCCTTTGCGGGCCGTTCCGGAAATAAGAGTGATCATAACCTATCGGTAGTTGAAGAGTGGCAATGGATACGAGTCGATCTCACCTGACTGGTCAACCGGGATTAAGCCGTAGGCCAGTGACCCTGAAGCAGCAGTACTTTCCGGATCACATCACGCACACAGCCATCGCCACCATTGGCATACGACACGTATTTACAACGCTCCAGAATTTCAGGTGCCGCATCTGCCGGACAGGTCGGTAAAAACACACAGTTGATGCAGTCGAAATCCGGAAGATCGTCGCCCATATACAACACTTTTGCGGCGTCGAGGTTGTGCTTCCTGAGCAGTTCTTGGAGCAACGGCTGCTTGTCTTCGATGTTGATGTGGACTTCCTGCAATCCCAGCTTTTGCAGCCGGATCTGAACCCCTTTGCTTTTAGCGCCGGAAATCACCCAGACCTGATAGCCTTTTTTGACCGCCAGCTGCATGGCATAGCCGTCTTTGATGTTCATATTCCGGAGCAGCTGTCCGTCTTCGGTAATCAGCAGCTGTCCGTTGGTGAGCACACCGTCTACATCAAAAATGAATACCTCTACCTGCGCAAAATCTTCCAGTACATTCATAGCCATCCGTTAGTTCTGATTGTCGCGCCATTCATACACCCAGGCACTCTGGATCATTTCCAGATGTCCTTCAGTGCTTTGTTCGCGGGTGCCTTCGAAACCCGGAATTTCCAGAACCCATTCAAGCAGATCAGTAAAGCGGATCCGGTAAATTTTTCCTTCGTTAAAATCATCGCCGAAACGCTCGTACAGTTTCAGGGCAATGTCTTCGTGGTCGGCCCAGTGGATGGGCGGTTCGTAAAGAGCCATAATTGGAGTTGGAACCCGCCCGGACAGTTATGATAGTATTCCGGAAGCGGATTAGAATAAAGAAAGCCTTCGGCTTGGAGAAAGGATAGGAAGAGCCGTTCCAGAATTAATCGCCGTGGATCAGGCTCTGGTCGGGTACAGTGACAGTCAGCATACCGCTTTGGGAGTCGTCGAGGACGCACTGGCAGCCCAACCGGCTGTTGATCCGTGGGTTGCGGGCGCGGTCGATAAAATCTTCTTCCCGATCGGAGATATCCGGAACAAACGCGTCGCCTTCTTCGAGATAGATATGGCAGGTGCTGCAGGCCGCTACCATACCGCAGTTGTGGTGAATTTCAATGCCGTTTTCGAGCGCGATTTCCAAAATGCTTTCGCCGCCGGCAAGATTGTTCAGCGTTTTCGGCTCCTGTCCTTTCTGGTCAAACTTAAAATGAATCGTATACATCTTGAGGGCCACCTGTTTACAGGCAGCGTGCAAAGGTAGGGGCAGCGCTTATTGTGGCGGGTACATCTCTGCGATAGAATTACTGATGGCCGTATAGAGCTGCTGCCAGTGCGGATGAGCAGTCAATAAAGCCAGATGGGCGTCCTGGGTAGCCCTGTCTCCACGACGCGCCGGACCGGTCTGGGCCTCACATGGATTTCCGGAACCGGCCCGTTCGAAGGTTTGATACAACAGTGGCTGCAATACGGCTGCGGGTAGATCATGCTCGGCGCATAACTGTTCACAGATGCAGAGCAGATGCGTAATAAAGTTATTGCCGATCACCGCAGCCAGATGCAACTGCCGGCGTGTGGATTCCGGACCTTCATACAGCACCCAGGAAAGTGCTTTTGTCAGCGATTGCAATGCTTGCCGGGCTGCCGGATTGCTGCTTTCCCCAAAAGCCGGAATAGAGGGTTGGGGAATCTGTCCGTCCCGGATGGAATAGACCGGCCAGCAAACCGCCCGGTGCGGGTGGGGCTGTAAAGCAGCTATCGGCACTGTGCCACTGAAGTGAATCAGGGTTGCGGTCGTTTCCGGAAGCTTGGAAACAACAGTTGCAATCGCATCATCGGCCAGAGCGACTAAAATCAGATCCACCGGCAAGGTCAGCGCGGCGAGATCACCCATTACCGGTGCCGAAAGGGCATTCGCCAGTACGGTTGCACGGTTCGCATCCCGTCCCCAGACGCCTGCACAGTGCCAGTCGGTTCCGGAAAGTAGGGAAGCCAGCAGGTGGGCCATCCCACCGGTACCAAGCAGGTAGTAGGTCATCGCAGGTGGGGATGGCTTTGGAGATACTCCAGCATTTGCTGATGCACCTGAAGCCGGAGGGTATCGGCATCTGCAGAGGTGAGTCCGGTGGTTTCGACCGGTGGCAGAAACTGAAATTCGATAGGCGACGGCCAGGCAAAAAACGCGGGTTTGGACGGCAAAATGCGCGCCGTATTGCTTAGCACGGCCGGCATGATCGGTTTCTGTGCACGAATGGCGGTCAGGAACGCACCTTTCTGAAACACTTGGAGCGGTTGATCACCTTTGTTGCGGGTGCCTTCCGGATACAGACAGAGATGCAATCCCATCGCCAGGGCCGCTTCCATCTTGCTGAAACTGTCGCGGCGGCTTTGCTCGCTTTTGCGGTCCACCAGAATAGCTCCGGCGGTGTAGATAATACCGAAGATGGGCACGCGGGCAATTTCCACCTTCGCCAGTGTTTTATTCGCACCGGGAATCCAGGGCGAGGTTACCGGCACATCCATAAAGGAGTTGTGATTGCAGACCACCACATAATTCTGGTCCTTCCGGAAGTGCTCGGTGCCACGCCGCCGCACCGGGCAGCCTGCCAGGGGCAGGAATACGCCCATCCAGATCCGGAAAATACCGTGCAGGAGTTGGGTGCGCCGAGGCTCTGCAAACAATTTGGTGAGCAGCACCGGAATGATGACCAGCAGCATGGTCGCGATAAACAGCAGCGCTGCGTATGCGCAATAGATTCTTCCCAGAACTAAGCGAACCGGATGGATGCGGGCAGGCGCCTTCATAAGGGAATGAATAAAGGGTAGGATTTAGGCCGGAATCTGCCAGTCGATCGGCGTTTTGCCATGGGCTTCCAGGTAGTCGTTGGCGGCTTTGAAATGCCCGTTACCGAAAAATCCGTTGTGGGCCGAGAGCGGCGACGGGTGCGCACTCTTCAAAACCAGATGTTTACCGGCCGGGATCAGCACTGATTTGCTTTGTGCGAATTTGCCCCAGAGCATAAACACCAGATGGTCGCGTTGGGTAGCCAGCTGGTAGATCACCTCGTCGGTAAAGGAATGCCAGCCCAGTTTGGCGTGCGAATTGGCCTGATGCGCTTCGACCGTCAGGGCTGCATTGAGCAGCAGGACGCCTTGCCGGGCCCAGGATTCCAGATTTCCGGAACGCGGGATCGGGTAGCCGTATTCTGCCTGGATTTCCTTGTAAATATTCTGAAGCGAAGGAGGAGTCGCCACGCCCGGTTTTACAGAAAACGACAGTCCGTGGGCCTGTCCGGGACCGTGATAGGGATCCTGTCCCAGAATCACCACTTCTACGTCGTTGAACGGCGTGAATTTGAAGGCGTTGAAAATGTCACTGCCGGCCGGAAAAATGGTTTTCCCCTTGGTTCGTTCATCCTTCAGGTTCTGTACCAGCGTGGCGAAATAAGGCTTGACAAATTCCCCTTGCAAGGCTTTTTTCCAGGAAGATTCAATGGCTACGTCCATACGGTTGCGAAAAGGGTGATTTAAAAGGAAACAACCGGCTGGGTGCGGTTCTTCAGGGTATCGCGGAACACTAGAAATCCGCCGCAGGTGGCTTCATTCCGGACATTCTGCTGCATGATAAACAGGAAGGCGTCTTTACGGTCCGTCCGGAACGGAAAGGTAATCACCCGTTTGCCTTCCTTTTTGACGCGTACGTTCTGATAGAGCAGTTCTTTGTTGCCCGGACCAATCACGCGGGTATCCATCTGGCTGGCATTTTTATTGGCTACAAATGCCACCTGATACGTTTCAGTATTGCTCATATCCAGAACGGCCGAAAAGGGCTGTTGCGAGGTCATGTTCAGCATGGCATTGCGCACCACTGCGTACCCTTGCTGGGCATAGTGTTGGCGCACCTCATCGGTGAGCAGGCGGGTGTCGGGATCAATGCAGCCGAGTGAGTTGGTTTGCTGGGCCGACGCGGACAAGGTGATTGCCAGGAACCCGGCAAGTGAAAGGAAACATTTCATGGTTGGGAAAGACGATAGAAAGCGCGCGAAGTTAAATCGTTGGTATCGTTAGCCGATGGAGACCTGCAGGACATCCTGGTGCTCCAGCACGCCCCGCAAGGTATTCCCGGCAACAACCGGGCCGACGCCTTCCGGGGTACCGGTGAAGATCAGATCGCCGGGTTGCAGCGTAAAATACTGAGAGGCAAACGCGATCAGTGCCGGCACGGAAAAGAGCATATCGGCGCTGTGGCCTTCCTGCACCGGCAGGGCGTCTTTAAAGAGCCGGAAGCGAATAGTAGTCAGATCCGGAAAATCAGTTGCGGGTAGAAAGCGTCCTACTGCTGCCGAGCCATCGAAGGCTTTGGCCAGTTCCCAGGGCAGGCGTTTTTGTTTGAGGGCATCCTGCACATCGCGGGCGGTAAAATCAATGCCCAGTGTGATCGCGTCGATATGATCTTGTGCAGCTGCTTCCGAAATGTGTTTGCCCGGGATGCCGATGCGCATCACCAGTTCGCATTCGTAATGCAGAGCCTGCGTAAACGAAGGAATAGCGAGCGGGGTGCCAGGTGGTAACAGGGCGGTTTCGGGCTTCAGAAAAATAACCGGTACTTCCGGAAGGTCATTATTCAGTTCTTTTGCGTGGTTGGCGTAGTTGCGGCCAATGCAAATTATTTTCATGGTTCTTTACTAAAAAACAGCTTTTGAAACGCGTAAAAATAGGGTTTCCGGAATCAGCGCCGTTGGGCATCTATTCGGTGACCATCCGGATCTCCGACATCAACTATGGCGGGCACCTGGGAAACGAACGGATCCTGCAACTGGCACATGAAGCCCGGTTGCAGTTGCTGGTGCAGCTGGGATTTACTGAGCTGGACTGCGGCGGTCACAGTTTGATTATGGCCGATGCCGAAATTGCGTTTAAGGCCGAAGGGTTTTACGGGGAATCGTTGGAGATCTCCGTGTATGCCGGAGATGCTACCGCCAAAGGCTTTTCAATGTATTACCGACTCCAGAAAACAGATGCGGATCAGACGGTTGTGGCGGAGGTGCGGACCGGGCTGGTGGCATTCGATTATGAAGCGCGCCGGGTGACCGATTTGTCTCACTTGTTTAAATCGAAACTGCACTTGTAAGAAATTATGTTCCGCCTTATCTTCGCGGCCCGTTCCGGAAAAACCGGTAACGTAATAGTGTCCTGGCGAGGTAGCTCAGTTGGTTAGAGCACAGGATTCATAACCCTGAGGTCCCGGGTTCAAATCCCGGTCTCGCTACACAGGCCGAAACCCTTATCCAGTAAGGGTTTCGGCCAATTTTTTAAGACTTTCTGCGGCGCATAGGAGTTAACAAAAAGGTTAACAAACTATGACCAAATCAAGGTTGCTCAACGACTGCTGGTATACCGGCATCCAGGTGTTCCCAAAGAACTGGAACACAACCCGCGCGTCTATGCGCGAGCATTGGTACCTCTGGTACCGGTTCTATGACCCCACTTTTAAGGACGAAAAGCACAAAGGGGTTAAACTCATCATTATTAAAGCCGGTATCAACGACTACGTAGATCGTGAGGACCGCCAGGCTGCTATCCGGACGCTCGTAGACAATGAGGTGAAGCTAATCGAACAACTCGGTTACAATCACTTTACCGGCCAGTATATGAAAGTCCCGGAACCGACGCTGTACCGGATCGAGCCGGATACGCCTTGGACCGAGGCCATTGATGCCGTCCGGCAATATCTGAAGTTGGCGCCCAGTACCGCCTCCGATCTGATCTACACCGTCCGGGCCGTGCAAAAAGCCGCCATTCGGTTACGTTTTGAAACCATTCCGGTCAGCCAGGTAAAGCGGTTACACATCAAGCGTACGCTGGAGCAGGTGCAGGCCGTCAGTAAGAATAACTCCAACCACAGCTATAACAAGCATCGTACACACCTGATGATCCTGTTCGGGCAATTGATCGAGGAGGAATGCTGCGAGCAGAACCCGGTCGCCAGTATCCGGAAGCTGATCGTAGAGCAGAAGGAAGAGGGTAGGGAAGAACTGACCGATGCACAGCGCGTGGCCGTAGATGCGTATCTGGGTGCCCGGCATCCGAATTATCAGCGGTTCTTCCGGATCTTCTTTAAGTCCGGCTGCCGGTTCGCGGAAATGGTGAAAGTCCAGGGCAAGCATGTAGACCTGGAAAAGCAGGAGTTCAAGGTCTGGGTGCGGAAAGGCAAGCAGCTAAAACTGGATACCCGGGTGATTGCCGATGTAGTTGTAGAGGAATGGCGAAAAGCCATGGCCGGCTGTGGCCCGGAACAGTACGTGTTCGGTACCAACAGGCAGGATATGGTGCCGGCTGATACGCCCCGTACGCCACTCAGCCTGACCCGGTTCTGGGCGCGTAACATCAAACACTGTCGGGAGCTAGACGAGTTTCCGGATATGGCCGGCATCACGGCAGATGCGTATAGCCTAAAGCACTCCAATGCCAATGAAGTGGCGGATACGGCTGGTATCGCGCTGGCGTCATTGGCCGCGGGCCACACTACGACCAGCACGACACTTCGGTATTATGCCAAGCGTCATCAGCAGAAGGTCCGGGAGCAGGAACGCGAGGTACTTCGTAAAGTCGGCAACACATTCTCATCCGGATCTAATGGTGCAGCTTAATTATTCGCTCTATCATGTGGGATTGAGTGCCAAGAAGCAAATAATATTAGTTAGTTAGGATAGTAGAACCTAATGAAAAAGAAGTTTCTTTGTAACCCATTAACATCCGGTGAAAAAGCTTCTTCTTGTTATTGGTTTTAACCCTTCCTCTTTTTAATGCAAATTATGCGCCTCTTTGTCTTTAGCTTTTTATTCTTAGTGGGCAGTTCTTGTCTGGCCCAAACAGTCAAATCAGTTGACATCGCTCTGAAGGTAGTCGCTCCACAAAATGGAGGTACCTACACTCCTAATACTCCACTTGTCTTCACCTTACAGGCCCGAAACATATCCGGAGCAACTCTGGAATCCTTCGACACTATTAAGATCAAGTTCATCTATGATGGGTTCATCGTGCCTTTTCGTACCCCAAATGGCACTATGGATACGTTTTTGCGCATCGGAGGCAACCAGATCGCTGTGGGTGACAGCATGATTGTCTTTAATCAGCAGATCGGGATCAGAGATAGTGGCATGCACACTCTGTGCTTCCAAAGCTCGCTCACCACCTCAGCTACTACCGGGATCGTCGACCCAGGCATAGCCAACAATACCGGTTGTACCCGAATCAACCTGACGTCTTTGGCCGTTTCATCAGTGGAGCAAAAAGGAAGTGATTTCAGGCTGTACCCAATGCCTGCCACTGGCTCCTTAAATTGGGAAAGCGAAGCGTTCAGCCCAGTCGCCTTTGCTATCTACGACCTTAGCGGTGTCTGTGTACAGCGTAGTAACGTTCCTGCAAACAGCCGTAACATTGATATTACCCCATTAGCAGGTGGGGTTTATCAATTTATTGCAACAGATAAATCCGGTGGGATGGTGAGGCGAAAAATTGCAGTCCAATAGTTTTTTGTTTTAGAAAAGAGCGCCCGTCCAAGATCGGACGGGCGCTCTTTTGATTTATAAGGTTACCTGCTGACCATTTCTGGTAACTAAAGAATGGTACCGATTTTTTTCTGGAACCCGGCGGACCTTTTTCAATCAAGCGAATGCACAGGGTGTACTGAAAGGCTACACCTGCAATCTGTTGAACTCTGGAAGTAGTGCAAACACGCCACCCCAGTAAGAACCAATGGATAAGGCCTATTCTCCCGGGCAGAGGGCATGATGATCCGGAAGCTTTACACGAATGCATACCTGATTGCTGCTTGCCAGCCAATTCCTTCCATATTCAGTGCTACGCAGTGCTTGGCCGGGTTACTTTATCTACCAAGATAGCATAAAGAACACCTTCTTCTAACCGTACTTCTTTCCAAGCCATGTAATCGATAGATTCTTGCCGTACTCCATTAGGTGCGGACCCTGATAGAAACCGAAGCCGTCTGACCAGACCGCTTCTACCTTTTCATTTCAACAAGAATCTACTATGGCTACTGCTAAATACGGTAGAACCTACCATTACCCGTTCTCGCCGGGAACTACATCGGATGACCGCATCCGGTGTGACCCTGGCTGCCGGGGCCGGCTTCTGGGCTTCCGTATCCGACCGCCGCAAGAAGGAGAACTTCCGCCCCATCGATGCCGAGGCATTGCTGCGAAAACTGGCTGCCTTACCGGTAACCGAGTCGAAGTACAAATCCCAGCCTGCCACCCAGCGCCACATCGGTCCCATGGCACAGGACTTCTACGCTGCCTTCAAGCTGCACGGGATCGGTGCCGATACAATCATCAATACAATCGACATCGATGGGGTGAACATGGTTGCCATCCAAGCACTCGAAGCCCGTACCGCAATGCTCAAGGCTGAAAATGAAGCGCTGAAAGCGAGAGTGGCGGCATTGGAAGCACAAACTGTAGAAGCACAGGGTTTAAGCGCAACGCTCATAAAACGTATGGAAGCCTTGGAGCGCAACGTAGATGCCGCTTCCTCCTCGGCAAATAGCATACAGACCGCCTCAACAAAATAGAAAAATCCGGAAGGCTCTCTTCCGGATTTCTTATTTCGATAATAAGGCCATTGCTATAGCATGATGGTGGATAATTTGAATACGCAGCCTTATCTGGAATTGGCCTTGGCTTGCAACTTGAATCCAGCCGATCCGGTAGACCGGCTCCGATGGCTGTTTAGTGAGCTCCTGGATTCCAGCGCTGTGTACTTTTTGCAGTGCTGGGATAATGACAAACTTGTAAGAGGCTGCGTGCTTCAGCCAGCGATTTCATTCCGGCAAACAACTTTTGCAGGTCATCCTGTCTATGGTTTTCTCCAAAAAATTACATAAGAGTCAGACAATCACAACCATCAACTCTCTGTGGTTAGAAAAGTACACATTGCTCGATTGTCTTGGGCGCTGGTTTTAAATCCTTTTCTCCCCAACAAAATGAGCAAAACAACTACTCGCTCTACAGGCATTACATTTCTATCTTCTCTGCGCAAAGCATGCTTAGTAATAGCCGCATCCGTATTTCTTGCCGGCACTGCACAGGCCAGTTCCGGAAACATCACTGGCTCGGCTCTGAAAGTTGGAGCCGTCTGGCATCCGGAAGATGATCATTGGGGCATTGGTATCGGTACTCAGCCGGATGTTCCAAGACGTAGTTCTTCCCGATCGGCCTGCTCCTTAATACGGGTTGATTCAGTGGTAATGATCGTTTCCGGCTTTTGTGATGCTGGCGCTGTTTGAAGCTGTCCAGCTCAACAGTGCTCTGGTGCACGCACTGAGCAGTCTGGCGTGCCCGGCGCTCTTTGTGGATGATCACCCACTGGGCAATGCAAACGCAGGTCATAGCGGACAGGGCTAGGATCAGCCAGACGATCCGGCGCACTAGGCAGTGTTTGGGCATTAGGCAGGACATTGCTGAATCGATCTGTCCAACAACGGACGGTGGATATGTTATTGCCGGATCCACGAGCTCTAATGACGGCGATATTACCAGCAGTCATGGCAGGGGTGAATACTGGGTAGTGAAAATTTCGAATACAGGTGTACTCCAATGGCAAAAAACGCTGGGCGGGAAGGAAGATGAAACCGCTTCCGTGTGACGGGTTAGCCACGGTGTGTATGATGACGTCTGGGTGGTGAAACTCTCTGATATCGGTGATATCCAGTGGCGCCAATCGCTGGGTGGCACTCTGCAGGACATTGGTCAGTCTGCCCAGCCAACATCGGATGGAGGCTGTATAGTCGCCGGATTTGCAAGTTCAAATAATGGAGACGTGCTGGTAAA
>SEFP01000009.1 GCA_004144185.1 Sphingobacteriales bacterium
GTGCCGACCAACAACCCGATGGTGGGCCGTGCCGGGGTGAGGCCGGAGATATACTCTTACGGCAACCGCAACGTGCAGGGCATTGCCGTACGCCCCGGGACGCGAGATGTGTGGATGCATGAGCATGGCCCCAAGGGTGGCGATGAAGTGAACATATTGAAAGCTGGTACCAATTACGGGTGGCCGTTGGCGACGTTCGGTGTGGATTATTCGGGCCTCACGATAACCTCCCGCACCACCGTGAGCGGGACGGTTGACCCGCTGGTGCACTGGACACCATCTATAGCCCCCAGCGGACTGGCGTTTTATACCGGTACCGCCGTGCCGCAATGGCGGAACGATGCCTTTGTGGGAGCACTGGCTGGCAAGCAATTGCGACGTTTGGACCTTGAGGAGGGCAAGGTTGTGGGTGAGGAAGTGTTGTTGAAGGACATGGACGCGCGCATACGTGACGTGCGTATGGGACCGGACGGCCACCTGTATGTTGTGACTGATGAGCGCGACGGGAAGATTGTGCGGCTGGATACGCTTTAAGCCCTGCCTGATACCTACAAAAAAAACCGGCCTTTAGGGCCGGTTTTTTGAGAGGTGACCTTAAGCCGCCTTGCGGGTGGACGTGCTGGTGCTGGTGGAACCGGTACCGAAGGATTCGGCCAGCTGGGTGAGCAGCTTATCGGTTTTAATTTCCTCCTGCAGATTCTGGTCGAGCAGTTTGACGGCGTCCTTCATGCCGAGTTGCTTGGCGAGGGCGCAGAGAACGCTGTAGCGGGCGATCTCATAGTGCTCTACCGCGCGGCCGGCGCCGGTGAGGGCGGTGTCGATGACCGGGCTGGAGCCGAAGTCGTCCATGGTTTCCTTGCCTTCCTCGATGATGCCTTGAATGGCTTCACAGACTACGCCTTGGGCGCGCTTTTCGAGAATCTTGAAGACTTCCTCGAGACGTTCGATCTGCACGGCGGTTTCTTCGCGGTGGGCTTCGAAGGCTTCCTGCAGCTCGGTTGAGGCGGCAGCCTTGGCCATTTTGGGCAGAGTTTTGTAGATCTGCTTCTCGGCGTAGTAGATATCCTTGAGGTTGTGCAGGAACAGGTCGTTCATGTTCTTTTCAGCCATGATTAGTCTCCTTGTTGTGATTGGAAGTCGATGTCGTCCAGAGTAGGAAGCGGCGCCGAGGAGTTATGTTCCGCTAAGCGCATTCTTAATGGACGCGAGGTAGGGGTCCGGCTGGTGGTGTTCGGCGAAGGCGTCGATGACATCGGTAAGATATGTTGTGTTGCTGCCTTGGGCTCCGGAGGACGAGGCGATGACGGCGGCAGTTTCGGTTACGGAGAGAGGTTGCCAAAGGGCGGGGCTGGCAGGGTCGGTGACCATGGTGAGGAGCAGAGTGCCTTCAGATTGTAGCCACTGAGGTGTGTAGAAGGGGACCAGCATTTCCTGTTCCCAGACTGGCATGAGGGCTTGCGTACACTCTGCCCATGATAGCAGGTAGGCCATGCCCGCACACTGGGTGCCCGGCTGCAGACCAAGCGTAAGGCCGGGGGCGTTGCTGGTGCCGCGATTGAGGGAATCCGCCAAGTGAAAGCTGCGCTGCCAGCCACGGAGAACCCATGGTTTTTGGGTTACGAACTTGAAGGGTGGTTGTTTGGCAAGGTGACCATACACGAACAGCCAGACCCCCTGATGGGGTGACGGATGTTGGGCAAGAGTTTGCTCCATACTGTGCTGGAGTTGGGTGGAACTGCGTTGAGGAAGTTTGAGGGGGAGGATTGGTTTCATCTGCTGATAAGCCCCGGCGGGGCGTGTGGTTCCGGTACCCTTGGGAGGTGTGTTTTGTTGCAATGCAGCAAAATATCTATTATTTCAGTCAGTTAAAAGTTTGATGCCGGTTTATAAAGAGATGTGCAGACATGAACTCTGGTGATCGCCCGAAACAACTGTTTGATTACTCTCTGAGTAATGGAAGCAATGGTGTTTGGAACGCCAACACGACCTACAACCACGGCTGCGAGATTGTAACCACCGATGCCAAGGCGCAGTTGCGGGGGATGGTTGACCAGTTTCAGACAGGTGAAAGCGGCTGGTATGTGCTGCTGCTGGAAATAACCGGCTTTAAGGGCAGTGAATGGGTGAACAAGGGCGAGACCCTGAAAGCCATTGTGGGCCCATTGGTGCCGAACGAAGGACGCACGTGGGTTTACCTGCTGGGCGGGACGCAGCTTGGTGTGCTGGTACGGAGTTCAAACAAACCGTTGTTGGTGGGACTTGTGCAGAAGCTTGGGGCGGCGCTTGCCGAAGGGCAGGGTTCTCCGCGGACGCGCATGGCCGAGATACCGGCCCAGAAGCAGGTTGTTAAAGATTACCTGGATGCGCAGGACACCGCGCTTGAAAACCAGAAACGCCTGCAGCAGAAGGCAGACGCAGTACGCCGTGTGGCGGCCATGGATTTTGAATTGCAGGACGGTATTGCCGCCAAGCGCGCCACGCGAATACGGCCTGTGGTTTTGCTGGTAGAGGATGACCCGACAACGTTGCAGTTGCTGAAGCATTTGGTGTCTCAGGTGATGGTCGTGGAGGTGCTGGCGGTATCTAATGCCACGGATGCGGCGTTGCTGTACCGGCGGAATGCACCGGATCTGGTGTTTTTGGATATTGGACTGCCTGAAATTGACGGCCTGACCCTGCTTGGCAAATTGCGGGAGGCAGACGCTGCCGCGCAGGTTGTGATTTTGACCGCCAATGCTTACCGCAACAATTTGAATGAGGCGTCTCGGTTAGGTGCCACTGGCTTTTTAGCCAAGCCGTTTACACCTGCCAAAATTGCCGAAGTGATGAAACAGGTTTTAAGCCGAAAAGGAACCGCATGATTAAATGGCCTGCTGCCCTAAACTGGAATGACCCGCACCGTATGCTTGCGGTACTTGTGGTGGTGACGCTGGGGCTGATATTTGCGGATGCCACCGTGGCAACCTTTACGCAAAATTATACCATGATGTTACTGATAGACCATGCGGGATTAGCCATGCTGCCGCTGCTGGTGTTCGGGTGGTGGAAAGTGACCCGCAGCCTGCAACGCAACGAGCAGGAAAACGTGCGCCTGCAGGAACAGGCGGCGAGTGCGAACCGCGCAAAATCGGACTTTTTAGCCAACATTAGCCATGAGATACGTACCCCGCTGAACGGCATGATGGGGTTGCTGGGACTGCTTGAGCAGACACCGCTTAACCAGCGGCAGGCAGAGTATGTGGATACTATCAAGAAGTCGTCTGACCAGTTGATGATTGTGATTAACGATGTGTTGGATATTGCCAAGATTGAGGCCGGACAACTGGCCCTGGAACCGATTGCGTTTGATATAGCGGTGACCACCAACGACGTGATTGAAGCCTTTGCCTTTACCGCCCGCCAGAAGGGGCTTGACCTGCTGGTGCGTTACCGCCCTGACCTGCCGACCCGCGTGGTAGGCGACCCCGGACGTTACCGCCAGATACTGACCAACCTGATTGGTAATGCGATTAAGTTTACCCAGCAGGGCTATATATTTGTGGATGTGGACATGGAGCGTGCGGGTGACGGGCGCTGCGGATTTAGGATATCGGTTACCGATACCGGTATTGGCATAGCACCCGAACGGCAGGTGCAGCTGTTTGAGCGGTTTACGCAGGCGGATACATCTACCACCCGCAAGTTTGGCGGGACGGGCCTTGGGCTTGCGATTACGCGTGAACTGGTGCGGCTGATGGAGGGAGGTATCAGCCTGCATAGCATACCCGGAAGTGGATCGACCTTTACGTTTACGCTGGACCTGCCGCTGGACGCGAACCCTGCACCCATGGGCCGCGTGAAGCTGCCCGATGTTGTACACCTGAAGGATAAGTGGGTGCTGGTGGTGGATGACCTTGCGCTGAACCGCCACATACTGGCCGAAATGATGCGCGGCTACGGCATACATGTGGTGGAAGCCGCCACCCATGAAGAAGCCCTTGCGATTGCCGCCAAGGCACCGAGGCTTGACCTTGCCCTGATTGATAATATTTTGCCCGGAAGCAACGGCCTGCTGGTGGGACGCGACCTGAAGAAGCTGCGCCCCGAAACCCTGCTTGCCTTGCACACAGGCGTGGGGCAACGGGGCGATGCCAGCCGCTTTAAGGAACTTGGTTTTGCCGCCTACCTGCTGAAGCCTTATACCCCCCGAGAATTTATTGAAACCCTGCAGGTGTTGCTTGGCCGGACGGATAGCCCGCACCCGCTGTTTGACGGCCTGCTGACGCGCCACGTGATACGTGAATTGCATGACTACGGCACGCGCAGCGAGGACGTGCCTGCCGGTGCCGTGGATTACGGCGAGATATTGATTGTGGAAGATGACGAGGTTAACCAGCATGTTATACGCGAAATTGTAAGTCAGCTGGGAGGCCGCGTGACGATTGCACGCAACGGTGTGGAAGGTTTTGAAACCGCGAAACAGAAGACCTTTGACCTGATACTGATGGATATGAACATGCCGGAGATGAACGGGCCCGATGCATCGGCCGCGATACGCGCGCATGAGATGGAAGAAGGTAAATTGCCCGTGCCAATTGTTGCCTTGACCGCCAACGCGATGAAGGAACACCGTGACCTGTGCCTTGCCGCCGGTATGAACGATTACCTGACCAAGCCGGTGAGCATTGATAAGCTGAAAAAGATAATGGACAAGTGGCTGGCGGCGCTGGGCGAGGGCATTGACGTGACCGCCGACCTGCCGCCGGCTGAAGCCATGAGCGTGAACAAAGCGCCTGACCCGCAACAGATTTTTGACGAAGCGTTTTTTGCCAGCCTGACCGGTGGAGATGCTTCGGTTCGTCAAAGGTTGCTGGATTCCTTCATGAGCAATGCCAGCCGGAGCCTTGAGGAGCTGGCTGAGGCGGAGTTTGGATCTTCGCAGTGGAAGAGTGTGGCCCACCGGTTGAAGGGGTCGGCGGCGAGCCTTGGGATCTATTACCTTTCCAACATTGCGGCACAGGCGGAACAGTTGCCGGAAGGCAGCCAGAAGGATGAGTTTCTGATGGCGTTGCAGGTCTCTTTTGGAGAGATACGCGATTACTGTGCCAAGTGGGGCATATAGACCCGGTTATTTGACGGGAGCGGCTTTGGCAAGCTCGGTTTCGATGACGTCTTTTAACGTTGAAGACAGCGGCGCGGTGGTGCTGAGGTAGAAGTTGACCGGTTTGCCGTCGCGCCCGATGAGGTATTTGTGGAAATTCCATTTGGGAGCGCTGCCGAAGCCGAGTTGTGAGGGTATCCACTTGTAGAAGGGGTGTGCATTCTTGCCAGCAACGTCTTCCTTTTGTGCCATGGGGAAGGTGACCCCGTAGTTGTAGCGGCAGACCTGCTCGATATCGGCTTCCGAACCCGGTTCCTGTCCGCCAAAGTTGTTGCTGGGGATGCCGATGATGACCAGCCCGCGCGGACTGTAGGTTTGGTAGAGGGTTTCGAGGTCGGTGAACTGCGGAGTGAAGCCGCACTGGGATGCGGTGTTGACCACCAGCAGGACCTTGCCGCGGTAGTCGGACAGGGGCAGGGGTGCGCCTGCGCCGTGCAGTTTTTTAAATGCGAAATCGTAAGCGGTTTGGCCGGATTGCGCGTGGGATGTGCTTGCGACCATAGCGAGGAGGAGGCAGAGGAATTTTTTGGAAAGGTGCATGTGTGGATTCTCCCTTATTACGACGATTGTTAAGCCTGCGGTGACGACTGATAGACATTGATATAGTTGACCGCGCGGCTGTGAACTGGCACCCAGCGCCAGCGCAGCGGATGGAAGGTGAAGCCGGTGTGGGCCACGCAGGTGAAGCCGTGGGTTGCGGCAAGGGTATCGATATCTTGCGGTTTGACGAACTTGTGCCATGCGTGGGTGTGGCGGGGCAGCCAGCCGAGGATATACTCGGCCATGATAATACCCAGCAACCAGCTGCGCCACGTGCGGTTGAGGGTGGCTATGACCACTGTGCCGCCCGGTTTGGCGCAGCGGAAGACGGCGTCAAGGAAGAGGTTGGCGTCGGCAACGTGCTCCACGACCTCCAGCGCCAGCACGTGGCTATAGGTGGCGGGAGTTGCGGTGGCGATATCTTCAGGTGTAGCGACGGCATAGGTAATGGGAAGGCCTGCGCGGCGCGCGCAGGTGCGGGCGAGGGTGATGTTGCGCTCCGAGGCATCGATGCCTTTGACGCGGACGCCTTGCCGAGCAAAGGCCTCGCTGACGAGGCCGGTGGCGCAGCCGACATCCAACAGATGCATGGATTTACCGGGGGCTAGAACCTTGAACAACCATCCAAGGCGGGCGGCATTGAAGGCGTGAATGACGTGGTAGGCGCCGGTGGGGTTGCGCCACTCGGTCGCCATGGTGTCGAATTTAGCGATCTCCGCAGGATCGAGGCTGCGGGAGAGTGCTTTTTTAATATCTTTGCGGAGCATAGGATGAAGCGTGTTTTAATATTGTAGGGGTTACCAGTGCCACCAGCGGCGGGCTGCCAGCGTGAGGCCCATGCCGAAGGCGAGGGCGGGCAGGAAGTGAGAGATGATGACGTGGCCGGGGGCTTCGTGGCCGCAGGTGAGCATGACGGCCATCATACCCACACCTGCGCCTGCGGTGGACATAAAGAAGGCCATAAGGAGCGGGTAGGTGGAACGGGCGTTGTTTTGGAGGATGAGGGTTAGGAGCGTGGACACAAGGATGCCCATGCCGCTGACGATGCAGATGCAGGCGAGGTCGATTGATCCATGTCCATAATGGGCGCCGGTGGCGGTGAAGGTGAGGGCCAGCCATGCGGCGAACACGGCCAGCCCTGCAAACAGAGCGCACATGCCGAGCTTGATGCCGCGGGCCATGGGCCAGCGCGGCGTGGCCAGCACAAAGGCACTGGTGCCGGAGACGAAAAATACGCCCAGCCAGAGGAGGAACTGGAGCAGGAAATCGGGTTGCAAGACGCGCTGGGTGAGATCTGGCCGGGGGAGCAGCAGCGTGAGCCCGATGACCAGCCCGATAACCGAGAATACCCACAGCAGGTAGCGCCTGCCGAAATGGCGTGCGGGGGCAGGCCCGATTTGGCGGGTGAGGGCGGCGATGAAGGCGTCCGGGTAGTTCATGATCTGGCTCCGAACGCGGCCTGCAGGCCTTTGAGGATGCGGTGTACGGCGACCTTGACCGCGGTGGGAGACATGCCGAGCTCGCGCCCGGCCTCGGCAGCCGTAAAGCCCTGCACTTTGGTAAGAGTGAGCAGGGTGCGTTGTTTGGCAGTAAGGCTGGCGAGCATGCGTTCCATATCGGTGGTATCTAATTCTGTATTCGGTTGCGGAGCGGCAAAGGTTTCATAGGCGGCCTCGTTAAATATTTCGTGTCCGTGCTGGCGATAGAGCTGGCGGAGGGTATCGTGGGTTTTGTAGCGGATGATGCCGTGGAGCCAGGGCATGACCGGAAGCTTGGGGTGCCACGTGTGGCGGGCTGTGTGGACGGCGAGAAGGACTTCCTGCGCGACGTCATCGGCACGGTCTGGCTGGTTAAGGTGGCGCAAAACGATGGCGCGGACATAGGGGCGGATTTGGTGCAGCAGGGCATGATAAGCCTGCTGGTCTCCCTGTTGGGCGAGAACCATTAAGCCATGCCACGTTGCTTCGCGCTTGTTCACCTGGGTAATCTATCTGAAACCGTTATGCCCCGATAGGACGGGTGCCCGGTAGACGGACAAAAAGGTGGGGTGCCTATGACACCCCTGCCGGACGGCCTTGGGCCAGTGCAATGACTAGCCTTTATAGTGGCGGTTGTCGTAGCGGTCTTCGTCCTGCGACATGAGGTCTTCGGTGTTTTCCTTGCGGTGCTTTTCCCGTTGGATGTCGGATTTGGCTTCGGTGGGGTGCATCATCGTCTCGGTAAGGTGGCGCTGGTGTTCGGTGTGGTCGTTGCTGCCGGTGGATTCGGTCGCGGAGCCAACAGTGGCGCTGAGGGACAGCAGGGCGGCGAGGGTGAGGATGTGGTATTTCATGGTAGGTATCCTTTGTAGGTTGAGAGTTAACGTCGGTTTGTGACGGCTTACATGGACTCCTTCGGGGGGATGGCTGGGTTGGTTACATTTCTTTTTTAAAAATATGAAAAAGAACCCGTTAAGGGCCTGTTTGGTTATGAGCATTGGCGAAACCCGGTAAATGCGCTAAGGATTGGGGCATGCCTGAAGTTTATTCAAATTCCGACAAATACCCGGTTACGCCCGATGGGCGGTATTTTGTGGTACGTGGCCGCCTGTGGCGCTGCACCAACCCCAACCTTGCGCCCGACCAGCGGGACAAGCTGACCCACCAGCTGATGATGGCGCGCCGGGATGTGCTGACCCAGAAGAAGCGCGAGGACGTACGGGCCGAAAAATGGGCGCATGCGGAAGTGAACCGCGTGAAGATTGCCCTTGGTGAGCGTGGACCCGTATGGTGGAGCGACGGTGAGCCGGATTATACCCGCCACAAGCCCGCGACCACCCCGTATGCCGACTGGTACGCGGCGCTGGGCCTTGGTGATGAGGCCGCTGAGTAAGAATTAAACTGCGCGCCCCTTGGGGGCGCATTGTTTTGTAGGATATTATTTCCCGTTTGCGGGAAGCGGGCGGGTTAGTCCGGGAGATTCCAGATTTTATTGCGGAGGATGAGAAACTGCCGGGGGCGGGTTTGGAAGTATGCCTTGAACACCGGGTTGTTGGTTTGCAGGCCGCCGGTGTAGCTGCCAAAGGAGGGCAGGATGAGCAGGTTATTGTCCATGATGAAGACCTTGCCCTTCACCTTGTGGCCGCCGATGCGGCTTACGGTTTTGGGGTGGAAGTGGCCGACGATGAGCGGGGCTACGCCCGCGAGAGGCTCGTGCGAGAGGCTTAGGCCGCCGATGTGGACTATCTGACAGGGTGTACCCGGCAGGTTGAGGTCGATATTCGCATCGTGGTTGCCGGCGACCCAGTGCCAGTGGGGAACGTCGGCAATCATGGCCACAAGCATGTCCCGTTCCGGCCCCGGCAGGCGCTGAAGAGCCTGATGGTCGTGGAAGGTATCGCCCAGCAGTACCACTTGGCGGGGGCGGTAGTGGTCGAGGAGGTTCTTGAGTTGCAGGAGGGTATCCAGAGTATCGTACAGAGGGACGGGCGCGCCTGACTGGGCAAGGAAACTGCCTTTCTCCAGATGGAGGTCTGAGACAATAAGTGTGGCATGGTCTGGCAGGTAGAGCGCAGATGCGGGATCGAGCCAGAGGCGCTCGCCCGCAAACAACACCTCCTTTGCATTACGCTGCAACGGCATCGCGAACGTCTTCCATCAGGATTTCGGCCTCGGCCTGAAGGTCGTGCTGGTGCAGGAGGTGCTCAAGACCTTCACCTAGTACGGCTTCGCGGCGGACATCGAAGAGAATGGGAATGGCCATGGGCGAGGGGCGGTCCAGACGATTAAAATCGATATGGTTGTACATGCGAATAAGGAACTCGGCCAGTCGCTCGACATCGAGGAGTTCGCGTTCAGCGTCGTCTCGTGCGACCTTGAGCAGAATGTGGTCCGGTTCGTGGCGGCGCAGGACATCGTAGACGAGGTCGGTTGAGAAGGTGAGTTGCTTCATGGTTTTGCGAGTGCCGCCGTGGCGTTGCTCGGCAATGCCGCTGACCATGGCGACGCGCCGGAACGAGCGTTTGAGCATGGGGGATTCCATCAGCCATGCTTCGAGATCATCCACAAGAATATCCGGATTGAGGAGCTCTTGGCATTGGGCGGCGGTCATGGGTTCCAGCCCGACGATGGACAGTGCGTAATCGGTGATACTAAACCCGAGCGGCTTGAGGCGGTGGCGCTCCATGCGGCGGGTGACGAGCATGCCGAGGGTCTGGTTGGCACGGCGGCCTTCGAACGTATAAATCATCGTCATCCAACGTTTCTGGAAATCAAAATGTTCGACAAGCAGGCCCTTGAGACCGGGGAGACGGGAGAACCCCTGTTGCAGGGCCAACCACTCCTGCGCCGTAGGCGGCAATTGCTGCCACTGCTGCGGGGATTGCAGCAGGTGGCGGACGCCTTCCGCCAAAAAGGTTGAGAGGGGCATGTTGCTGCCCGCATATGAGGGGATTTTGGGCTGCTTGGCCTTGGAACGCCGAGCTTCGAGGAACATATCCTTCACGCGGACGAACTCCAGCACTTCTCCGGCAAACAGGAAGGTATCGCCGGGCACCAGCCCTTGGGCGAAGCTTTCCTCGACCTGCCCGATGACACCCATGCTGCGGCCGTTGACGGTGATGCGCTTGACGGAAAGACGCGCGGCATCGGTTATGACACCGATGTTGAGGCGGTGGCGGGAGGCTACCCCCCGGCTGGAGATGGTGTAGGCACCGGTCTCGGTGGGGACAAGGCGGGCGTAACGATCGTAATTTTTGAGGACGTAGCCACCATCGATGGCAAAGCTGAAGAGGAGCTCGAAAATGCCTTGCGTGAGGTGAGCATAGGGCGTGGCCTGTATGACCTGAGCGTAGATTTCGGCAGGGGTGACGGGCCCGCTGCAGGCACAGTTGATGATGAACTGCACGACGACATCTTGTCCGCCGGGCAGCATGGGCTCGCCATCCAACTGGCCTGCGTGGATGGCCTGGATGGCGCTTTGGCATTCCAGCACCTCGAAGTGGTTGGCGGGAACCAGATAAGCGGCGCTGGGCTCATCCATGCGGTGGTTGGAACGGCCTACCCGCTGGAGCAGGCGACTAACCCCTTTGGGGGCGCCGATGTTGATGACGAGGTCGACATCGCCCCAGTCGATGCCGAGCTCCAGCGCGGCCGTGGCCACGATGGCGCGGAGCTTGCCTTCGGCCATCATGGCTTCGGTTTTGCGGCGTTGCTCCTTCGTAAGTGAGCCGTGGTAGATGGCGATGGGCAGGGCTTCGCGGTTGGCTTCCCAGAGCAACTGGAAAGTACGTTCGCACTGGGAGCGTGTGTTGACGAAGATGATGCTGGTGCGGGCTTTGGTGATGGCGGTGTATATTTCCGGTAGGGCATAACGGGCCATGAACCCGCCGTAGGGCAGTTGAGCCTTGGTTTGCAGGAGCTGGATGTTGGGCGGGGTTGTGGATTTGACCTCCAATACTTTGGCCGGATGCCCGACAGGGCCGAGCCATGCGGCTAAGGCGGCGGGATCGGCTACCGTGGCCGACAGGCCGAAACGCAGGTGTTGCGGGGCGAGGCTGGTGAGGCGTGCGAGGGCGAGGGCGAGGAAGTCTCCGCGTTTGCTGGGGGCGATGCTGTGGATTTCATCTATGACCACCAGTTTGAGATTGGCAAACAGGGCGGGAGCGTCCGGATAGGACAGCATCAGCATCAGAGATTCCGGCGTGGTGAGCAGGATATGCGGGGGACGCTTGCGCTGGCGGATACGCTTGTGGGAGGGAGTGTCGCCGGTGCGGGTTTCGATGCGCACGTTGAGGCCGATCTCGTTGACCGGCTTGAGCAGATTGCGCTCGATATCGTTAGTGAGGGCCTTGAGGGGAGAAATATAGAGGGTGTGGAGGGTATCGCCACCCTGTTGATGAATATCTATGATGCTGGCAAGGAACCCGGCCATGGTTTTGCCCGTTCCTGTAGGTGCGATAAGGAGTGTGGACTGCTTGTTGGTGAACGCGTCGACCATCTCCTTCTGGTGAGGGCGGATGCGCCACCTGTTGGCGGTAAACCATGCATTGATGTTCGCCGGAATTTTCAAGATCAACCTTTGTCATTCATTAATTAAGTTACCCGTCATCAGCCCCTCTGTTCCCATCCCACCGCGTCAGTGGATCAGTATCCGCCCCGAGGGCGTTTACTGTGCGCCGGGGGACTTTTATATTGACCCCTTTAAGCCAGTGCCGCGCGCTGTAGTGACCCACGGGCATGCCGACCATGCCCGTAGTGGCCATGGCGAAGTTTATGCCACGCCTGAAACCCTTGCGATTATGGCGATACGCTACGGCAAGGACTTTACGCAGCGCCAACACCCCGTAGCTTACGGCACCACGGTGGATGTGGGGCAAACCAAGGTAACGCTGGAGCCTGCGGGGCATATTTTGGGCAGTGCGCAGGCGGCCATTGAGTATGGAGGCTCGCGGATCGTTTTTTCCGGTGACTATAAACGTCATGCAGACCCGACATGTTCCGCGTTCCGTCCCGTTGCGTGCGATGTGTTTGTGACGGAGGCGACGTTTGGGCTGCCGGTGTTCCGGCATCCGCCGATTCAGGAAGAATTGAAGAAGTTGCTGGTGTCGCTGGAGCTCTTCCCTGATCGTTGCCACCTGATTGGGGTGTATGCCCTTGGCAAGTGCCAGCGTGTGATGATGGAGCTGCGCCAGCTTGGTTATGCCAAGCCATTTTATGTACATGGGGCGTTGGTAAAGCTGTGCCAGTTTTACATAGAAAGCGGATACGAGCTGGGTGAAGTGATTCCGGTCTCGGATGCTGACAAGAAGGCATTGGGTGGCGAGATTGTGTTTGCGCCGCCTTCCGCGCTGGCAGACCGGTGGTCGCGGAGTTTCCCGAACGTGATGACGTGCGCCGCCTCCGGCTGGATGCAGATTAGGGCGCGGGCCAAGCAGAAGCTGGTGGAGCTGCCGCTAGTTGTATCTGACCATGCCGACTGGCCGGACCTGCTGCGCACATTGCAGGAGGTGGGGGCGCCGGAAGTGTGGATTACGCACGGGCGCGAAGATGCGTTGGTGTACCAAGCTGAAAAGATGGGTTTGCGGACGCAGGTGCTCTCCCTTTTGGGTTATGAGGACGACGACGACAGCTGATGGACAACTTTGCAGCCCTGCTTGACCGACTTTATTTTACCCACGGCAACCTTGCGAAAGCCGAGCTTTTGCTTGCCTACCTGCGGCAGACGCCTGACCCGGAACGTGGGTATGCGGTGGCGATTTTGGCAGGTGCGCTGACCTTTGACCTGTTTAAGCGGCATACGATACGCGAGGTGACCGAAGAACGCGTGGACCCGCATTTGCTGGCGCTGAGCCGGGATTATGTGGGTGAAACCTCGGAAACTGTGGCGCACATATGGCCTGTGCCGGCGGATGCGGCCAAGCTGGAAGTGCTACCGAGCCTGGGTGAGATTATTGACCATTTCACCCATGCCAGTAAGCAGGAGGTACGTGATTACCTTGTGCTGCTGCTGGACAACATGACGACCGGCCAGCGCTGGGCACTGCTGAAGCTGGGTACGCAGGGGCTGCGTGTGGGGGTTTCCGCACGTTTTATAAAACAGGTGCTTGCGACCTATGGCAGCAAGGACGTGAGCGAGATTGAAACCCTGTGGCACGGGTTGACCCCGCCCTACACCGACCTGTTTGCGTGGTTGGAAAACAGGGGTGAGGCGCCGATTATTGAAGACCGTGCGACGTTTCATCCGGTGATGCTGTCGCACCCGCTTGAAGACCGTGACTTAGCGGGCATCAATACGGCGGATTTTGCGGCGGAATGGAAATATGATGGTATTCGGGTGCAGCTGGTATCGGCCAGCCAAGGGCGTGCTTTGTTTACGCGGACGGGGGATGATATCAGCGATACCTTCTCCGACCTATTGGCGGATGTTGATTTTCAGGCTGTTCTGGACGGGGAACTGCTGGTGCGGCACGGGCCTGATATCGGGACGTTTAATGACCTGCAGCAACGTTTGAACAAAAAGCAGCCCACCCCCAAACTGATGGAAACACACCCTGCATTTATGATGGTGTATGACATTTTGGAGGCCAATGGAGAGAACTACCGAGGCCTGCCGTTGATGGAGCGCCGCAAGAAACTGGAGGCGTGGCACCAACAGTATGCTTCGGCACGGTTTGATGTCTCGGCATTGCTGGCGTTTGAATCGGTAGAGGCCCTGCAGCAGATGCGGGCTGAGGCGGAAGGCGAGACAGGGCATTACATTGAAGGTGTGATGCTGAAGAAGTGGAGTAGCCCGTACCTTGGCGGGCGGCCCAAGGGCCACTGGTACAAGTGGAAGCGTGACGCGCTGCTTGTGGATGCGGTGCTGATGTATGCGCAAAGGGGGTCTGGTAAGCGATCGTCGTTTTACTCCGACTATACGTTCGGGCTGTGGAAGGACGGCCAGTTGCTGCCGGTGGGGAAAGCGTATTCCGGCTTTACGGACGAGGAGCTAAAGAAGTTGGATGCGTGGATACGCAAGCACACGACGGCCCGGTTTGGGCCCGTGAGGGAAGTGGAAAAAAGCCTGGTGTTTGAACTGGCGTTTGACAGTGTGCATGTGAGCAACCGGCATAAATCCGGCTATGCGCTGCGTTTTCCACGCGTGAACCGGATACGTTGGGATAAGCCTGCAGGAGAGGCCGACACGATGGATGCCTTGGAGAAGCTGGTGAGGGGAACTGGCGAGATTGCTTGAGCAATATGGTAGAACGGTAATGGGAGTAGCTTGACGGACAAAGAATATTGTTCAAATATCAAATATGAATTGCATGTCTTCCTTTCCGATCGGTCCTTCTTATGTGTGTCTCGCTTATGAATGTGTGAGGGATTTGGGCTTCCTGTTAAGTTCTGGAACCTGAAGACCTAGAGGTTTGGCGGGTAATTTATGGACGACGGCAAAGTAAGAAAAATCATCCATATTGATATGGATGCCTTTTATGCGTCGGTTGAGCAGAGGGACGACCCTGAGCTGCGGGGCAAGCCCGTAGCCGTGGGTTACCCGTTTAAACGCGGGGTGGTTGCGGCGGCCAGTTATGAGGCGCGGGTGTTTGGGGTGCGGTCGGCCATGCCTTCGGTTACGGCCAAGCGATTGTGCGACACGCTGATTTTTGCGCCGCCGCGGTTTGATGTTTACAAAGGAATATCCCGCCAGATACGTGCGATATTTGAGGATTATACGGATTTGATCGAGCCGCTTTCTCTCGATGAGGCATACCTTGATGTGACGGCTAACAGGCGGGGACTTGCGACGGCTGCCGAGACGGCATTGGAAATACGCCAGCGCATTTTGGAAGAGACGGGGCTGACGGCCTCGGCGGGGATATCTTACAATAAATTTTTAGCTAAGCTTGCGTCCGATATGCGGAAACCGAATGGGCAATTTGTCATTCCGCCTGAGCGTGGGGCGGACTTTATTGAGACGCTTGAGGTGAAGAAATTCCATGGTGTAGGCCCGGTGACCGCCGCCAAGCTGCATGCGTTGGGCATTCATACCGGTAAGGACCTGCGGGAGAAGCCGCTGTCTTTTTTGGAACAGCATTTTGGACGGTCGGCTGACTGGTTTTACCGAATTGCACGGGGGGAAGATTTGCGTCCGGTTCAGCCGAATCGTATTCGGAAGTCTTCCGGTTCGGAGACGACGTTCGGTGAGGACCTGACGGATGAAAGGCACATTGAGGCGCGGGTGTTGGATATGGCCGACGAGGTGTGGGCGTGGTGTGAGAAGGTACAAAGTTTTGGGGCAACCGTAACGGTTAAGGTTAAATACGCGGATTTCCGGATCATCACGCGGAGCCATACGATGCCGTATCCACTTATGACTCGGGACATTTTACACGACATATCCCTTACTCTGGTTCGATCAACATTTCCGTCGCCGATGGGTGTTCGGTTAGTAGGAGTTACGGTTTCTAAGTTTGATAAATTGGATGAGGTTCAGCTGCATTTACCGCTTTAAAAACGGGAAAGCCAGAAGCGGCAGCTTGTTATAATGAGGCTGCCGCTTCCGGTTAAAAGATTAGGGCTTTCGTTTTCTGGTATGGATGAGTTGGTAAAGCGCCGGGAGAATGAGGAGCGTAAGGATGGTGGACGAGATGATGCCACCGATAACGACCGTGGCCAGCGGGCGCTGAACCTCTGACCCGGCACCACTGTTGAGCGCCATGGGCACGAAGCCGAGGCTGGCGACGAGGGCGGTCATCAGCACCGGGCGGAGGCGAGTGAGGGCTCCTTCTTTTACGGCTGCGGCCAATTCATGGCCTTGCTCTCTTAACGCTTTGATGAAGCTGACCATGACCACACCATTGAGCACGGCGACGCCGGAGAGGGCGATGAAGCCGACTCCGGCTGTTATAGAAAGAGGAATGCCTCGCAGCCACAGGGCCAGTATTCCGCCCGTTAAGGCCAGAGGCACGCCACTGAAGACCAGCAGGGCATCCCGTGCAGACCCAAAGGCCATGAACAGCAGGCCGATGATGAGTAGGAAGGCAACGGGTACCACCACCATAAGGCGGGTTTTGGCCGAGCTGAGCTGCTCGAACGTTCCGCCATAAGTGAGCCAATAACCGGTGGGGAGTTTGACCTGTGCATTGATGGCTTCCCGCGCGGTGGCGACGAAGCTGCCGAGGTCTTGTCCGCGCACGTTGGCGGTGACGGCGATGTTACGCTTGCCGTTTTCCCGTCCGATCTGATTAGGGCCGTATTCCTGCTGGAGGGTTGCGACCTCCTTGAGCGGGATGAAGGCCGGATTGGTACCGGCGGGGAGAGGTATGGGCAGGTTCTCGAGTGCGGAGAGGTTTGAGCGGAGATTTTCCGGCAGGCGCACGACGAGGTCGAAGCGGCGGTCTCCGTTGAAGACCTGGCCGGCTTCTTTTCCTCCCATGGCGGCTTCGATCACGTCTTGAACATCGGCCATATTGAGGCCGTAGCGATTTAGGGCCGTACGGTTGGGGAGGATTGTGAGCATGGGGAGGCCTTCGGCCTGCTCGGTCTTCACATCGGCGGCGCCGGGCACTTTGTTGAGCACGGCTGCGATGGCATTGGCGATTTGCAGCATGGTTGCGGTGTCGTCTCCAAAGACTTTCACGGCGATGTCGGAACGCACGCCGGAGATGAGCTCGTTAAAGCGCATCTGGATGGGCTGGGTGAACTCGTAGTTATTACCGGGCAGTTTCTCCAATGCTTCTTCCATTTGAGTGACAAGCTGGGCTTTGGTTTTGGATTCCGGCCATTCGTTTTTGGGTTTAAGCATGACGAAGGTATCGGCTACATTGGGGGGCATGGGGTCGGTGGCGACTTCCGGCGTGCCGATTTTGCTGAAGACCTCTTTGACCTCGGGGAAGGCCTTGAGGGTGGCTTCAACCTGCGTCTGCATCTCCAGTGACTGGGTGAGGCTGGTGCCGGGAATGCGCATGGCGTGGAGGGCTATGTCGCCTTCATCCAGACTGGGAATGAATTCTGTCCCCATGCGGCTGGCGATGATGAGGCTAAGGAGGGTGGCGATGACTGCAATGCCGGTTATTTTGAACGGATGGGCGAGGCTCCATTCCAGTGCAGGTTTGTACCACCTGTGGGCGAGGTGCATGGCGGCGTTTTCCTTTTCCTCTACTTTGCCGGTAACAAACAGGGCGACGGCGGCGGGAACGAAGGTAAGGGACAGGACCAAAGCAGCCAGCAAGGCAACTACTACGGTGAAGGCCATGGGATGGAACATTTTTCCTTCCACCCCCGTGAGGGAGAAGATGGGCAGGTAGACCACGGTAATAATGATGACACCGAACAGGCTGGGGCGAATGACCTCGGCCGTGGCGACGGAGGCGAGGCGGAAACGTTCTTCCTTGTTCAGCAGCCTGCCAAGCCTGTGCTGCTCCATGCCGAAGCGGCGCAGGCAGTTTTCGATAATAATGACGGCTCCATCGACAATAAGCCCAAAGTCGAGGGCCCCCAAGGACATCAGATTGCCGGAGATGCGATTGTGGACCATGCCGGTGATGGTCATCAGCATTGCCAGCGGAATGATGGCAGCAGTAATGAGGGCGGCGCGGATATTACCGAGCAGGAGGAAGAGCACGACGATAACCAGCAGGGCGCCTTCCAGCAGGTTTTTTTCCACGGTGGCAATGGTGCGGTCGACCAGTGTAGTGCGGTCGTAAACCGTACGCGCGGTGACGCCTTCCGGCAGGTTGCGGTTGATGTCTTCCAGCTTGGCGGCGACGCGCGCGGAGACATCCCGGCTGTTTTCACCGACGAGCATCATGGCGGTGCCGAGGACGACTTCCTGTCCGTCCATGCTGGCGGCGCCGGTGCGGAGGGGGGAGCCGAGGGCGACGGTGGCAACGTCTCGGACGCGAAGGGTCAGGTCGTTCCGTTTGGAGAGGATGATGTCGCGGATATCATCCTGCGTGTCGACCTGTCCTGGGACGCGGATAAGGTATTGCTCGCCGTTTTTCTCTATATAGCCAGCCCCGATATTGGCGTTATTGCGTTCCAGCGCGGTGATAAGATCGGTAAGCGTGAGATTATAGGCGCGGAGGCGTTCGGGGTCTGGCAGCACATGGTATTGTTTTTGGTAGCCGCCGATGGTGTTGACCTCCGTGACGCCTTTTAGCGTGCGAAGCTGGGGAATGATAACCCATTCCTGAAGTTCGGCCAGATCCATGGGTGTATAGGCGGTGCCGTCCGGCTTGCGAGCATCCGGTTTGGATTGCACGACGTAGCTGAAGATCTCTCCGAGGCCGGTGGCGATAGGACCCATGGAAGGTTCCAACCCTTGAGGTAGTTGGGCGCGGACTTGCTGGAGGCGTTCCGCAATGAGCTGGCGAGCGAAGTAAAGGTCGGTGCCTTCTTCGAACACCACTGTGACCTGAGACAGGCCGTAGCGGGAGAGGGAGCGGGTGTGGTCGAGCTTGGGCAGGCCGGCCAATGCGGTCTCGATGGGGAAGGTGACGCGTTGCTCGGATTCCAGTGGTGAATAACCGGGGGCCTCCGTATTGATTTGCACTTGGACGTTGGTGATATCCGGCACGGCATCTATGGACAGCCGCGTAAAATTGTAGGCGCCGAGGGCGGCCAAGCCCAAGACGATGGTCATGACGAGCCATCGGTGGCGGATGGAGGTGTGGATGATGTTTTCGAGCATGGTCGGGAGTCCTGACTGTTGCGTCTAGTGGGTATGTTCGGCCGAGGCTTTGCCGATATCGGCCTTTACGACGAAGCTGTTTTTGGTGACGTAGGCGGTACCGGCTTCAAGACCTTCCAGCACTTCGGTGACGGTGCCGTCGGTACGGCCTGTTTTGACAGGGTGGGCGGAGTAGGCTTCGCCTTGCTTCACAAACACCACGGTTTGGTTTTGCAGTGTTTGCAGGGCGGTATTTTTGACAGCCAGAGATACTTGCTCTTCTCCTATAACCGCACCTGCCTGTACGGCCATGCCTGCGCGCCACTGGGCATCGGTATTATCCAGTGTGACCCATACCTGCACGGTCTGGGTGTCGGCATCGGTGGTGGGAAGCAGGGCTTTGACGGTACCGGAACCCTGCACCGAACCCTCTACGCTTTGGACGTGTACCTGCTGGCCGACATGGATGCGGGAAAGGTCTTGCGGGAAGACGTGGAGCTCGGCTGTGACAGTTGCGAGATTGGCGACTGTGAACAAGGGTTCTTCTGCGGCTGTATCTCCTACATGGGCATGCTGTACCAGCACTGTACCGGTAAGCGGGCTGGTAACGGCGTACGTTTGCAGGCTGTCATTGCTTTCCACCGTGGCCAGCGTTTCTCCTTTGGTGACGGTTTGGCCGATGGTTTTACGGACGCTTTTTACCACTCCGGCAAAGCGGGCTTTTACCTCGGCCGAGGTTTCGGGATTCAGGATGATTTTGCCGCGCAGGGGGAGACGTTCGGACAGGGCGGCGGGGCCTGCTGTTTCTACCACTATATTAGCGAGCTTGGCGGCTTCGTCGGTGATGATAGTGGCTTGTTCATCGTTGTGTCCGTCTTCTTCGTGGCTGTGCTCATCTGCTTCGTTATGACCGTGCACATCAGTCTCGGCATGTAGCGATCCTTCGGCTGGTGCAAGGGTGTTGAGGCTGGGCCGGCTGAAATACCAGTAGCCGCCGCCTGCGATGATGAGGACTGCTGCGGTAAGGGCAAGGTTGCGGGGTTTCATTTACTGGTCTCCTGTGGGGGTGGTGATGGGAGTGGTGAGGCGCTCGACATTGGCTTTGGCATTCAGCTGGCGTTGCATGGCGTTAAGATACTGTTCCTGAGCTTCGGCCAATGTGCGCTGGGCGTTGAGGATTTCGAGGAAGGAAAATCGTCCACGATCGTAGCCTTGGCGCGAAAGGCTGAGGGCCTGTTCTGCTGAGGGGATGATGCGGGCCTTGAGTTCGGTAGCTTCGGTATGAGCTGTCTGCCATTCCAGCCATGCCTCGTGCAGAGCTTGTTCTGAATTCAGGCGGGCTTGCTTTGCATTTTGTTCTGCCTGGATAATCTCTGACGATGCCCGGGCGATGTTGCCGCCGTTGCGGTTGAAGACGGGTATGGGCATGGAGATGCCTGCGACCATGGCTTGGTGACCTGTTTCGCGGAAATCTCGTAGACCTACACTGAACGAGGGGTCCGGGATATTTTGGGATTTTTCTAGTTGCAAGGCTGCGGATTTGGCGGAGCGGAGGTCTTCGTAGCGTTGCAGGTCTGGGGTGGCGGCGAGCTTAGATTGGTATACATCCAGGGGTTCGGGTGCGGAAGCAGAGGTGAGGACTGTGTTTTCAAGTTTGTCGGTGAGCGTTGCATCCCCCCAGTATGCGGCGAGTTTGTGCTTGGCCAGTTGAAGGTCTCGCTGGACTTTTTGATGCTCCAGCCGGGCGGTGGCGAGGGTGACATCGGCTTGGCTTTTGTAGATGAGGGGGTCTCGGGCGGCATCGACACGTTGGCTGACGTTGGCATGTACATCCTTAGCGAGTTCCTCTCGCGCAATGGCGAGTTTCAGCTTTTCTTCTGTAACAAGAACATTGCCGTAGGCGATGGTGACATCGCGGATGAGGTCGAGCTGCGTGGCCTGCATATCCTTTTGGTTGGCTTGGCGCTCGGCTCCGGCAAGATTGCGGCGTGATGCGCGTTTCCCTCCCAGTTCTATTTTCTGGGAAAGGCTGTACGTATATTCGGCGGCGTCTGTGCTGCGATAATCTCCACTACCGGCAAGGTTTTCAGCTTCTACAGAGAGCTCTGGATTGGAGAAGGTGCTTGCCTGACGCTCGGTCGCTTCTGCTGCAGAAAGTGCCGCGTGGGCAGATGATAGGGCTGGGGAACCTTGCAAAGCTTGGGTAATGGCTGAGGGCAGGGTGAGCGTAGAGCTAGTTTGTGCCCAAGCAGGAACGCAGACGCTGAAGAGTAACACCCATGGGGCGCGGCGTAAGGCGTACATATCAAATCCTTTCATGGTCGGGGAATGGTGGAGCCATGCAGAGCAGGGCTCCCTTTCCGTTATCCGCTTAAGCGGAGGGGCATTCCGGGCGATTTGGATTGCCGATTTCGTACTGCGGGGAAGAGTGCTGGCGGGTGCTTCCCTCATACAATTTGCAGTCCCGGCCCGGCAGTTTCCTGTTTTCGGTATTGGTATTATCCGGGGTTGTATCTGCCGTGATGTTGCCGGAGCGTTGCTGATAAGTTTCCGAGTGGTGCTGAGGAGCATCCGTATTGGAAGTAGTAGCTGCGTTTGCGATACCAGCGAAGGCGATGAACGCGGCTGCGAGTATGGTGTGGTTCATGGTGTGTGTATCCGTGTGTTAAGCCAGACTGCCTTTTTTTGGCAGTAGCTGGCAATTTGTGATGATGTTAAGGGAATGAACACGACAGGCTATGGCTGCATTAAACTACAGCCTTAAGCGCGGGTGCGTTCTTTTTGGAGTAGTGCCTTTAGGCGCGGGGAGGTTGGTCGAGAACCGTGTAATGGCTCAGGCTGATGGTGTCGTCGGTGCTTGTGATACGGTCTTGGACTATATGGTGGCTTTTAAATGTGTTGGCCATGGTTTGGGGAAGGTTATGGGGAGCCACATGGCACAGCATGCCGCAATGCTCTTGCTTGGTATCTTGCGTGGATGCGCTGGAAGCGTGGATGTCGGATGCCTTATGCATTGACACGTGGGTGGCTTCCGTTGCGCAGTTTTCATCGGCCGCACAGACCGACATGAAACCGGCCATAAGGATGACCAATAATGCGGTAAGGGTGCCGATACGCTGCATATATAGAAAGTAAACTTTTAACAGTGCTTCGGCAAGTGCGGTTGGTGTTTAATGGCGTGAGGGTTTAAGAGTTTTGGCAAATGACATGCCCTCCCATGATACTTTCAAGAAAGGTTAGACTTAACAGATTGATAGGATAGGGCGCAAAGTGGCATGGGAGCGCTACTCCCAAACTATTTATATATGTGATTGAAAACAAGCTCGTATATAGCACTAACCCATGAAAGAACTCCCCATGAATAAGATCTCTATCAATACCCTTGTAGTTGCACTCGTTGCTTCTACTACCCTTGCTGGTTGCGCTACCGTTTTTGACGGCGGCAACCAATCTGTTGACCTGCGCCCATCTACCGTTGGTGAGAATGTAAATGTAAAAGTTTCTACCAAAGGCGGTACACAGACAGTTAAAGTTCCAGCCAATGTGTCTGTAGCTCGGGATAAAAGCACAATGCTGGTAACCGTTGATGATCCTTGCTACGAACCCAATCAAATTGCTGCTAACTCTTCTGTTAACCCTTGGGCGATCGGTAACGTGCTGTTTGGTTTGTTCGGCCTCACAGGTACTACTGTCGACATGAGCACCGGCAATGCTTGGAAGTATGATGAGACCATTACCGTTCCTACTGTGAAGAAGGCTTCTTGCGGTAAGTAATGAAGGCACTGTTCTGCCTAGGCTTAGTGGCCCTGTTCTTCAGCAGGGCCATTGCCTTTGCAGATGACTTTACTTCCATAGCAAAATCCGAGACATGGTTAGCATTGCTGCATTATCAAGATGGAAGCAGTCAGATCACGGATTCGTCATTTTTTCTGTCTCAACGTGGATCAACCGATTCTCAGGCTGAGCTAGATGCAACCATTGCAGCCTTTCGCGAGGTCGGTGGAATGGCTCAGTGCCGTTTCCCTGCTCGGATGGCGTATATACAGCATGTGATACCCAATATGGCGAAGAGCTTCCCGAGGGGGAATTGTCCAGAGCTGGATGAGTTTGTAAAAAAGGTGCCATTCGATAAAGTTTCACTAGCCTTTGCGACTGAACATATTCCAAACCCCACGACGATGATGGGTCATCTTTTTGTGAAAATCGAAGGTGATGTGCATGAGCAGCATCCCACACACTCGCTAAGTTTTTTTGCAGACTTAAACAAAGTAAATAGTACGGCGGGATTCATTGCAGGTTCGCTTTGGACAGGGACAGATGGGGTTTATATTCTCGAGCCATATAAAGCGCGTCGGGATGATTACCTGTACGCTGGACAGCGGAGTATCTGGGAATATGAACTGAACTTAAATGCTGAACAACGTCGGATGCTGGGGCTGCACATTTGGGAAATGAAGGGGATTAACGTTGCGTATGATCTGCGAGAGAACAACTGTGGAAGTGCAATTCTTCGGTTGCTGATGGTAGCAGATCCTGAGTTTGAGCGAGCGCTTTATAAAAACTATGTGACACCTGCAGACATCTTAAGAAAGTTGAAAGAGCAAGATGCATTAGCGGATCAGATCTTCATACCTTCGAGGCTTTACGCCACGCGGAATACTGATGGCGCAGATGGTGTCATCGCACCCAAGGAAGATGTAACGGGCAAAACGCACGCTACGACATTGACGGCAGATTATAACAGCGGCAGCGAGGATGGGTTTTATAGCATAGGGTTGTACCCTGCATATAACCTTCTAATGCAACGCAATGCCTACTCTGAACAAGAATATGAAGTGAAACTTTTTGGCTTGCAGCTTGGTATAAGCGACAAGCTTGATAAGCTCAATGTACAGCGGTTTGATGTAATTTCATTCCAGTCCTACTTGCCTATTACAGGACAGGACGCGAGTCTTTCCAATGCACTGGACGTAGGACTTGAAAATAGCGGTTTTGGTATGAAGACAAGTAAAGTTTACCCGAAAGTATTCGGTGGATTTGGGTGGACGATAAACCCGGTAGAGGAAGTCTCAATTTACGGAATGCTGCATGCTGGATACAGCTACTTCGGACAAGATAATGTACTGAGCATTGCACCCGAATTAGGAGCCATTTTGCGAGAGGGTGACATCGGAAAAGCTCAGGTGAGTTATCAAAAATACTATAATACAGCGCAATACAAGTATGACGCTCGATTTATGGTACGACAATCCTTCTTCTTAACTAAGGATATTAATCTGAACGCGCGCTACGAGCATGTGCAGAGTAGCGATCATGTTACGCAGAACGTTTTCGGACTTGGTATTGGATTCAGTTTCTAGGTTGCTACTAGCTAAGAGAAGGCACGGGAGCTAAGTTGACCTGCCTAATTGAGACGTCGCCTCCCGAGCATCTTCTTGAAAGAATAAATTTATCCACTTGATAGGGTAAGGGGTAGAGTAGCATGGGAGCTGTCTTGCGCTGCCTTCGAGTCGTTTCTCCCCAGCCGAAGCCGACTAAGTTGCTAACACTTCTAATACAGTTGCTTACCAGAAGGGGGAAAATAGCTCCGCTCCCATTCATCGCAAAGTTATATCTTAAGGAGTTGAGTCTGGGTTTTATAAAAGAAGGCCCGCCGAAGCGGGCCCGAGGTCAGAATAGTTTTGAATTTGAAATCAACCAATCCTGATTTTTGGTTATTTCTTTTTTTAAGTCTTGTACCGGTAGCTTTAGCCAACATAAAAGAAGGCAAATTAATGCTGGAGACCATTCACCTTTTTTCCCTGTTTCCAGCGCGCTGACTTTGTATTGGTTGTCATAGGGAAAGCCGAAAATACTAAAAAGACGGGATACATCGGTTTGCGTCATGCCTCTTAAACGGCGCACGAGAAGAAGCGCTTTTCCAAAATCGGCAGGATAACGTTCCGCAGCATCCAAGACTTGCTGAAGATGCAAGTTGAAATCTTCATTTTTGGATATGTTCTCAGCCTCCTTGATAATTGCATTTTCATCTGCGTTGGCGCCAACAAATCCCGGGTGAAAAAATGTAAAGTTAGACATATTTTGCCTTTTTAAAAGAGGGAAGTCACCTAGGGTGTAAACCGAAAGTGGTTATCAGTGGTTGTTTTTTCAAGGTTTAGCCATAAAAAAGTTGGGATTCAACTTCGCCTTCTTTTGAATATAAGCGAAGTGTGTGTTGTTGACCGCCACACGTTATTCGAAGGTGGGTAGTTATTAGGGTAGAAACCTGCTTTTATCGTCCACATATCGTTTTACTCCAGCCAAAGCCTGCTAAGCAGCTAACAAGCCATTTCAAAGGCAGGAAGTTTCACGCTTCATATTTGGGGCAGGGGAAGTTGAGGCAAGCGAAACCAGACTCCGGCTGAACTCATTAACGCTGTTGGATGTTCTGAGTTTAAACACCAATCCTCTCCCTACCAAAGTTACGGGAGAACATTCTTGGTCGATTAAGGCTGGCTATGAACCCCGTAACCTCATCTGTAATAAATGTTCAACGATGAATGTAGATGCCAAGATTGGAAAGGCTGTGAGGGTTAATAAGGACGTTCTTCTGTACAGTTTGGTTGGTGGCCAAGTTAACCATAAGCAAACGTCTTATAATGATGTTCTCATGCTGACTTCTGAAAATGGTGTTCTCCTGAATCTTGACGACATTTCCAGGCTCAATATCGAAGCTAATGTTGAGGTTTCTCCAGTTGATGGAAATCCATCCTACTTATTCAAGGGAACCGCCATACGTGATCTAACATCTCAATCTGATCTGAGGTTGGTTATAGAGAATGATGGAAAGGACTCGGCCGCGATGTTGAGACTGGGATTATATTTGAATTAGTCTAAACCAAGAATGGCACCTCTAAGGTGCCATTCTCGTAGTTATTTCTTTCGTCTGGCATTTCGCCATTCCCATGGAGCAATCGGCTCACGGGAAACGCCCCAAAGTCCTACTTTGGACTCCTTGGCTTTGGCTTCAGCGTCAAGCAGGGAAGTGGTCTTAAGATAATGCTGATAAACCCACGCCCCGCCTTGCTCAACCATTGCCTGGTTGATGTTGCGATTGCCTACATAGACATGGGCGACGAGACGCCCGTAGCGGTCCGTGTCGACGGGCGAAACCTGTACAGTCTTACCGAATACAAGGTCGGAGAGCATTTGCTTAGACCGGCTCCCGTAATCCTGCTTGGACTCCGGGGCGTCGATTTCAGCCATGCGTATCTTGTACTGCGTTTTGCCTTGGTCGAGCACGGTAATACTGTCGCCGTCATGGACACCGACCACCCTGGCCGTAAAGTCTTCGGAGGCGGCATGGGCGAGGGGAGATATCAGGATTAAAAGGCAGATTACCAGGAGCTTCATCGGTCACCTTCTCAAAATGGGCGGTAGTTGGTGAGGGCTTGTCATACAAATCCATCATGGCGTCAATGTGGAAACTATTAAGTACTACCCTGCCATTTGACAGAATCATCAGACATTTCCGCTTGATATAAAAGGAATTGTAATGGGATGGGAGAGCCTTTCCGTGCCGAGTCGAGACATCCCCTACCATGCCACTTTCAAGAAAGGTTAGACTTAACCGATTGATATAGGGGTAGAGAAATTGGTTGGGGATGTTAAACTGCGTAGCTTTTTACAAACGGTGTTCCTTTTACAAAGAGATTACGAAGCTAGACATCAAAAGCGAGTTTACCCTACTTAACACCTGAATCATCTACTCTGCTTGAGTGAAAGAGACTTGATCATGGATAGCCAGGTCCTTAATTCTTCTAGGTAAAAATATGAGAGTAAATCAAAAAGCCCTTTGTAGGGCTTTTTGATTTAATGGCAATGGTAGGTCCCATTCTTGTGATCATTGTGACAACCTTGGGAATTGGTCCCGCCACTGTGAGCAAATGCAGAGGTGCTTAGCAGGAGAGCTGCTGCAACGAAGGCAATGTATTTCATTTTAGATTCCTTTTGCTGATATCTACTCCATCTCAAGCGTGCGTGTTTCGCCGCTTTCATGATCGTAGACTTCTACCTCTGCGCCGCTACCGGATGAGCGAATACTCTCAACAGTGGCGTTTCTGGTTTCTCCAGTTGCATGGTCATAAAACTCGATTTCCTGTCCATAGCGCACAAGATTACCTTTGCCTATCTCTACAGGATCACCTGTTGCACCATCAACGCCATCCCAAGCATTACCCAGGGAAGTAGTTGCGAATAAGAGGCCGAAAGTTATCTTGATAGGATTCATGTTTGTAGTCTTCGCTTCGGTTGAGGGTTTGACAAGCTAAATTTAGATTATATGTATGATATTTCAGTTACAACGGCAGATTTCAGCGCTTCGCTAAAACTAAAGTCTTACAAATCGCAACCTGAGTTGACTTATGATTAGACCAGATCAACTATGGGGCATGGAAAACCCATTCATTATAGGTGGTTACTACAATCGACAACTTGATATCCACGCCAAATATGGTGGGAATAAATAATCTGGTATCGCAGCTTCGGCTCTGACACCCTTTGTATTTCTTTTTACTGGGGGATCAGGAAAAGCTCACGGCTACCACGATGAGTGGGATGGTGATGTCTTTAGATATTATGGCGAAGGCCAGTTGCGTAACATGACTTTGACTAAGGGAAATAAAGCTCTTTTAGAGCATTCTCTTAAGAATAAGACTCTATTGCTTTTCCAGACGCACGGTAAGGGAAAACCTGTTAGCTATGTTAGTGACTTTGAATATGTCGATTATGAATGGCTTACAGATAAAGATACTGCGGGCAATGATCGACAGGCGGTTGTCTTTCATCTGATAAAAGCTGGTACTGAATCTGCAGATGCACCATCCCATGCCACTTCACTCCAAAATTTTGAAATGTTTAATGGATTTTTCTGAGTGCTTCTGGCTGGGGAAAGCTTTTCCGCACTCTTTTCCCCATTTCTGCCAGTTATTTTGAGTTTTTTTCATGAGATTTTCCTCCAGTTCTGCTGCTACGAACGCTTCCTTTATGAAGGAAGTCAACTCAACAAAGGAATCCTATTACTCTTGCTTGAGGATGCCCTGATCTACATGTTCAATCTCGGCAAACTTGGCCGCCATGGTCGGGTTACCACGCGTTAGCTTTTTAATGGTAACCTCTTGAGCCTTGTCATTGGCAAGGCGGAGGTTACGATCAGAGCTCAACAGGGCTTCCTTGGTTTTCTGGAGGTGGCTAATAGACTTATCGATCTCAACAATTGCCTCGTTAAATTGTCTAGAGGCCAAATCATAGTTCCTTGAAAAACCATTCTTGAATGTCTCTAGCTGGCTTTCAAATTGCGTAATATCGATATTTTGCGCCTTCACTAGAGCCAGCTCCGCTTTGTACTTCAGGGAATTGGTCGCAGCATTCCGTAGGAGGGTAATGAGGGGTAGGAAGAATTGAGGCCGAACCACGTACATTTTAGGGTAACGATGGAAGACATCCACAATACCCGCGTTATAAAGCTCATTCTCCGGCTCCAGCATGGAAACCAAGATCGCGTACTCGCATCCCTTCTCAGTGCGGTCCCGGTCCAGTTCTTTCAGGAAATCTTCGTTCTTGGTCTTGGTGGCAGTGCTGTCATTCTCGTTCTTCATCTCAAACATGATGGAGGTGATTTCAGTCCCTGCTTCGTCATAATCTTTGAAGATGTAGTCACCCTTGCTTCCCGTCCGGGCATCGTTATCCTTTTCGAAATAAGCACGGGGGAAGGCCATAGAGCGCACATTGTTGAAAACGATCTCACAGTGTTGCTCAAGCGTTTCACCAACCATCTTGGTGGACAGACGAGCCTTCATGTCCCTCAGGCGCTCAATGGCATCATCTCGGTCTTTTAGCTGGGTCTCGTATTTGTCTTTGAGCGAGTTCTCGGAAAGCTGCTTTTCAAGCCCGGCCTGTTTAATCTCGCTCTTGAGCTCATCCCGCTCCTTTTCAACCGCACTGACCGCCTCATTAACGGCAAGCTTTTTTTCCAGCTCGATACCCTGCAATTTGGCATTCAAACGCTGAATTTCCTCATCCTTAGACGCAGAGACTTTCTGCACTTCACCTGCAAGCAAGGCTCCGGCAAGCTCAGAGGATGCCTTCTTATCTTGTTCGGCTTGGGCGAGGGCGTTCGCCAGTCTGTCGCGCTCTTTCTCTACCGCGCTCAGGGCTTCCGTCACGGCTAGCTTTTGAGTCATTCCCGTTGCTTCAAGCTTGGCCTTTAGGTCTTGAATCTCAGCATCCTTGGCTGCAGAGGTTTTCTGCAAATCATTATTAACTGTAGCTTTTGCTAATTCGACGGCATTTTGCTTGTCACGCTCGGCCAATTCCAGCCGTTCATGCAATTGCTTTTCAAAGTCACCGTCACGAACCTGCTTCAAGATCTCTGCATATCCGGATTCATCGACTTTGAAAGCCTTTTCGCAATGCGGGCAAATGATTTCATGCATACGATTTCTCCCTGTAGATCAAGATCTGAGATTAGCATCCGATCTGTTATTGATCCACGGTTCTCTTTGTTGATCTCATGCCACTTTGAATTTGTTGTCTTGCGCGACACTCTTGAGACAAACACTCCCCAGCCACTCTTGCAAAAGCCTAGGCTTAACCGGTTGATAGGGCAGGGGGCAAAGTGGCATGGGAGCTGAATTCCCAAGCCTTCTTGAGAGTGCCCATCCCCAGCCGCTTCACTTCAATACTCTGAATTATTTTATGAAATTCCCAATTTACGTTTGGCTGGGGAGCTGAGTCGCGCTGCTTTCTATCTATCATTGGGAATAGCTGTCTTTTCGCTACGATCATGAACGGTTACTGCAATTAGATTTGGCTCCTTCAGTTCCAATAAGTACGTTCATGATGTATAAGAAATAATTTACAAAATCAAAGCGTGTTAGGGATAAATCATGACTTCTGCACTTACTCACCTGCTTACTAAATACCGTCAAGGGGCCAAGTCAGAAAGGGAAAAAGGGACATATTTTGAGAACCTAACCAAGGTTTATCTCGAAAACGACGCACTTCAGAAATCACAGTATAATCAAGTCTGGATGTTCAAAGACTGGGCTGCGTTACAAGGGGTTGATGGCAAGGATGTTGGAATTGATCTAGTCGCCAAGCTAGCTGATGACGAGGGTTTTTGCGCTATTCAATGTAAGTTCTATGATGAGAAACATCGTATTGCTAAAGCAGATATAGACAGTTTCTTCACTGCCTCCGGCCGCTCTCCTTTCATGCGACGGCTAATTATTGATACCACTCGCGCCCCTTGGAGCAAAAATGCTGAGGAAGCTCTTATTGGACAAAATATTCCAGTTTCGCGTATCAGCCTAGATGAGCTCGAAAAGAGTAACATCGACTGGTCTCAATATGCGCAATTCCAAAAGATAGTTCTCCAGGGTAAAAAAGATCTTCGTGACCACCAAAAAGACGCTTTAAAAGCCACCCAGGAAGGTTTTCAAACCGCTGACAGGGGTAAGCTAATCATGGCTTGTGGAACTGGTAAAACCTTTACTAGTCTTCGAATTGCAGAGTCCATCGCAGGCAAGGGTAAGCGGGTCCTCTATTTAGTTCCCTCTCTAGCCCTGATGTCCCAAACTGTTCGGGAATGGTCCAACGATACGGAACTAGACCTCTTCTCATTTGCTGTTTGCTCGGATGTACAAGTGGGCATTCGCAAAGGTGGCGAAGATGAGACTGATCTAAACATTCACGATTTGGCATTCCCTGCCACGACCGACGCCTCTAAACTTGGGGCGCGCCTGAGCGAATGGACCCAGGAAGAGGAAGCCTCTAATCGTATGACAGTAGTATTTGCTACCTACCAATCCATTCAAGTTATTTCGGATGCTCAGAAGAAGTACGGTATGCCTGAGTTCGACTTAATCGTCTGCGACGAAGCCCATCGTACTACGGGAGCAACCTTGCCGGGGGAAGAAGACAATAAAAGTAACTTTGTTAAAGTCCACGATCAAAAAACTATCCAAAGCAAGAAACGCCTTTATATGACTGCCACACCGAGGATATACGGTGATGCCGTCAAGTCTAAGGCGCAAGAATCTGGCGTTGTACTTTGTGCAATGGATGACGAATCTCTTTATGGCCAAAGTTTTTATGAAATCAGCTTTTCGGAAGCAGTACAGCGAGAGCTTTTAACCGACTATAAAGTTATCGTCCTGGCGGTGGACGAAACAGCCATTAGCGCCAGCATGCAAAAGCGGTTTGCAGATGAAAATTTTGAACTAAAGCTGGATGACGTTACCAAAATTATCGGCTGTTATAAGGCGCTTACTAAAACTGATTTCCGCGCGGAACTGCTTGCAGATCCTAATCCAATGAAAAGGGCTGTAGCCTTTTGCAAAAGCATCAAGGTATCGGAGCAAATCAGTCGGGAATTCACAGCGGTAGTCGAGGAGTATCTTAAGGAATTAGGAGGTGACCCCGAGGCGTTTCTCCACTGCCAAATGCACCACGTCGATGGTACTTTCAACACCAAAGACCGTAATACCGAGCTGGATTGGCTGAAGAACGTTGAAGACCCCAATACCTGTCACATTCTCAGTAATGTACGCTGTCTTTCTGAAGGGGTAGATGTTCCCGCGCTAGACGCCATTATGTTCCTTCACCCCCGGAACTCTCAAGTGGATGTAGTGCAGTCAGTGGGACGTGTAATGCGCCGGGCTCCAGGAAAAAGCTTAGGATATGTCATATTGCCTATTGGCATTCCTGCAGATATGTCTCCTGATGAAGCGTTAAATAACAACGAAAAATATAAAGTTGTTTGGCAAATTCTCAATGCCTTGCGAGCACACGACGACCGGTTCGATAATTATATGAACCGAATTGATCTTAACCAGGACATCTCGTCCAAAATGGAAATTGTAGCTGTCTCTAATACCCTGCCGAACCGTAAGAATGCAGAAGCAGAAGCCTCCGGCATCGGCGGATCCAGTGGTGGGGAAGTGGATGAAGAGACGCACACAGGTAACAGCCGCCCCGTGTCAGTCCCAGGGCCTGCCCAAACGGCCTTTGTATTTGATGATCTTCAAAAGGCCATTTTGGCCAAAATCGTCAAAAAATGTGGTACTCGTGAGTATTGGGAAGACTGGGCTAACGATATCGCCAAAATCGCTCAGCAGCACATTGTACGCATTACGGGTGTGCTGGATAACCCTGAGAGCAAAGGGCGTAAGGCCTTTGACGAGTTTCTAGAGGAAATCCGGGATGACCTTAACGAGAGCATCACGCGGGAAGATGCAATTGAGATGTTAGCCCAGCACCTAATAACCCGCCCGGTGTTTGAAGCTTTATTTGAAGGGTATAGCTTTGCTTTAAACAACCCCGTCTCTGTCTCAATGCAGAAGGTTTTGGACGTTTTAGATGAGCACAATATAGAGAAGGAAGCTGAAACCCTCCAGAAGTTCTACGATAGCGTCCGACGTAAGGCCGCAGGCATTGAAGGGTCAGAAGCCAAACAGCGGATTATTGTCAAACTGTACGACCAGTTTTTCCGTAATGCCTTCCCTCGCCTAACAGAAAAACTGGGTATTGTTTATACCCCTGTGGAGATCGTTGATTTCATCATCCATTCGGTGAATGACGTACTTCAGCAGGAATTCGGCCAAACCTTAGGAAGCCGTGGTGTACATATTTTAGACCCCTTTGTTGGCACAGGTACCTTTATCACCCGATTAATGCAATCAGGCCTTATAAAGTCAGAAGAATTGCCTTACAAGTATGCAAATGAAATTCACGCCAACGAGATAGTTTTACTAGCTTACTACATTGCCGCCATCAACATAGAACAGGTTTACCACAGTCTGCTGCCTGGCGATTACGTGCCGTTTGAAGGCATCTGCCTTACTGATACTTTCCAACTGTATGAGAAAGACGACCTCATTAGTGGAATGATGGAAGTGAACAGCACCCGTCGTAAACGCCAAAAAGACTTGGATATTCGGGTGATTGTGGGGAATCCTCCTTACTCCAATGCAGCAAATATTGTTTATCCCACTTTAGATGAAAATATTAGCAAATCGTATGTATTAAACTCCAAACAACAGGGAGGCAAACGGTCAATGTATGATTCTTATATTAGAGCTATCCGTTGGGGGAGCGAGCTTATTGGTGATAGTGGAATAATGGCATATGTCTCTGGAAACGCATGGATAGAGCGTACATTTGGAGATGGTATGCGTAAATGCTTACGTGAAGAGTTTACTAACTTGTATGTACTAAATTTGCGTGGGGATATCCGCAAAAATATATTAAGCAAAGGAAAAGCTGGAGAAGGAGGGAATATATTCGGCTCTGGAAGCATGACTGGCATTGCAATAACCATTTTTGTAAAGAATCCCTATGCTAATGAGCATGGAAAAATTTATTATTATGATATTGGAGACAATGTAAGTCAGTTAGATAAATTAAAATTTATCAAGGATGTTAAAAGTATCAAGGGTATTGACCATTCGGAGAAGGGATGGACAGAAGTTATTCCTGATTCTTATAATGATTGGTTGGGACAGAGAGAGCAAAGTTTTGATAAGTTTATAGTTTTAGCAAACAAAGATAACCAAGATCCTTTAAAACTATTTGAAGTGTCTTCAAACGGAGTTGTAAGTAGTCGTGATACATGGGTTATAAACTTTTCCCAAAATAGTTTAGAACAAAACATGACTAAATTTATAAGTGAATATAATAATGAAGTTGAAAGATATCAAATTAGTGATAAATCATTATCTCCAAAAGACTTTGTGAATAATGACCCTACTAAATTCAATTGGGGCATCAATCTTTTAAGTTCACTTAAAAAGGGTAACAAAAAAACATTAGATATTAGTAATGTAACACAATACTTATATCGACCATTCTTAAAAACATGGATTGTTGCAGATAAGAACTTCAATCATAGTTTATATTCGATGCCAAAAATATTCCCTAATAATGATGTTGTAAATAAGGCTATATCTATATCTGGGACTGGCGCAAGAAGTGGTTTTACCGTTCTTATGGTTCAAAACCTATGTGATATTCAATTTACTGACAATGGGTTGTCCTTTCCTCTTAAGCTCTATGAAAAAATAAAGGATGAAAGCAGTCCGCTCTTTGGTGCAACTGGTGAAGGCCAAGTCTATGAGGTGAGGGATGGAATTACCAACGATGGGTTAGAGCACTTCCAGGCGGCATATCCAGAGTGGGATATCAGCAAAGAGGACATCTTCTACTATGTTTATGGCCTGCTGCACTCGGAAGAATATCGGGAACGTTATGCCGACAACCTGAGCAAACAGTTGCCGCGCATCCCCTTGATGAAGAGGTACGAGGATTTTGCTGCGTTTTCTCAAGCTGGCCGCAAACTGGGCGACCTCCACGTGGGGTATGAGAGCGTGGAGCCCTATCCAGTAAACTTCTCTAACGAGCTCTTCATGAAGGACTATAAATCCGAGGATTACCGGGTGGAGCAGATGAAATTTGCAGGCAAACGTCCAAACGTGGATAAAACCACGATCATCTACAACCACAAAATCACCATGTCCGGCATTCCCCAGGAAGCCTATAAGTACGTGGTGAATGGTAAACCAGCCCTGGAATGGGTCATGGAACGCCAGTGCGTGAAAATCGATAAGGACAGCGGAATCGTCAACGATGCCAACCGCTACGCTATAGAAACAATGGAAGATCCTGCCTATCCCCTAAAACTGTTCCAACGAGTGATCACGGTTAGCCTGGAGACAATGAAACTTGTCCACGCCTTGCCCAAGCTAGACATCCGGGAGGGATAAATTATGGAGTGGTTCTTTTTCGCTGGCGCGGCTTGGATAGTATGGAAAGAACGTAAATCTCTCAGATATTCGGGTGAATACTGATGTAAAGCAATTTATGTATTTTTGTCGTCGCCCCCCAATGCCGTTGAAAGGTAGTGCTTGATATTAGCCGTATAAATGGCAGAGCTGCTGACTTATAGGTTCTCCTCGCTCCTACGCCCCCATTCTTATAAAATTTTAGACTTAATACCCTAATAGGGTACGGGGATTACTGGTAGCGAAGCAGAACTTCATTGCCAGTCGCGAATTAAGCCAAGATTACGGGGTGGGCAGCTCTTGAAGAATATACTGCGGGCCAAAATCAATAATATTCATTTCTAACAAGCGTGCTTTTTCACGAACAGCGTGATCTTTATCTGTAGCAGCAATAATTACTTGACCACCATTGCTACAAACATCTGCCACAATATCAAAGAATTTAAGATAGTCTTCTTTATCCATGTTTTGCTGTGCAGGTTCGTCGAACACAGAAACATTCGGATGTTCACTATTGCGTGAGTTCCGACGGCAGGCATGCAGAGCAAGGGTATATGCAGTGATAATTCTAATCCAGTCACTAGCAGAACTACCAAAGTCAGCTCTCATTTGCTTCCTTTGATCCATATTGGTAATTATTACGCGGGGGGAAAACGATACTTCGTCGATGATAATTGATTTGATTTCATAAGAATTATAACCGAGCTTAACAAGATAAGAACGGAATGCTTGTTGGAATTTATGAACCAAAGCCTCATCAGAATCTGAAAGACCTGATTTAAGGTTTTTGAATACCTTTAGTTTGCTGTGGTAATCATCAAAGAGTTGCTTCAATTTTTGAATGGCCATGTCACTAAGATCCTGTAGAGCAGTCAAGTCTTTCACTTGCTGTTCTAAGAGAGCAATTTCACGCGCTTGAGCCATATATTCTGAAGGTATATAACCTGTTAAACTACGCTGAATATTACTTTGATCTTCAAAAAGCTCATTAAGCTTTGAAGTCATATGAGCAATTTCCCTCTCTAAGACCTTTTTCTGTTCTTGTTCGACTTCCAAGACACTTTCTAACAAAGACTTCTGGTCGCTAATATATTTCACATTTTCCTCCAAACTCATTGCCGGAAAATTCTTTAGTTGAGACAGCAAGGTCTCATCGATTGGGCGCTCGCATACTGGACATTGGCACTTAATCACCCACCTATCATGAGCAAAGAGTCGTTTTAATTTCTGCTCTTCTTTGTTCTTGTCTAGGTCGACTGTTAAAACCTTTTGTCGTTGTTGGTAACGCCGTATAGCACCCTCCATATTTGAAAGTGTGTAATTAGCTTCTGTTTTTTGGGTTATCAAACGGCTTATTTCTTGGGAAGTTATGTTTAAGCGTGCCTCAGCGTTTGCATCTAATTCAGGTACATAAGCTAAACCTTGCTTATTATCTAATTCACTAGTTTTATGTTTAATTACGTCCACTAGGGATATTTCGGTTTGTCCTTCGAAGGCCATGAATACTTTAGGAAACCAAATATCACTGGAGATGTCTTCAGGAATTCCTTTTAGGGAGTAATTTCTTGCATGAATCTGATGAATCAATAAACCAAGGGCATTATCGTAATTGGCATTAATTCTCTCAAGCGACAGTTTTAAAGTATTACGTTGAAGGTTGTTCCGAATGTAATCTAAACCTAGTATTTCAGAAATGGTAGATTTCTTCGGGTCACGTACCTGGTAGTAAGGAGAGTTAGCCATAATATCTGCCCATCCACGTTTTTGCTCAATAAAGATGGCTGCAAAGATATACTCAAGATATAACCTCATTGTACCGTCATTCTGGGATACAACTTGAATGTCCGGAAATCCTACGAACTCTGTCAGAAGTTTGTGGAAACCTTTGCTATTCGCATAAGAACCGGAGCCTAAATATAACTCTTCTGCATTCTCTTCTGACCACTCAGTTAATGGGGCAAAATTTACTCGCATGCCTTTTGAGAGTTCAGGTTTAACTTCCCTCTTAATGCTTAAAACTTTTCCTTCCTCATTCTCAATCTCAAGATAAATTGAAGCTTTTGCTATAGGCATATCAGTTCCATTGATTTTAATCTTATCCGTCATCAAAGCGGCAACGTTACCTTTTACTAGGTCATCAAATCCTAAGCCTACTGCCAAAGCATTTATTACAGAGCTTTTTCCTTGAGTGTTGGAATTAGTCAAAATGAGATTACACCCATCTGTAAACTTAATATCAGCGATTGCTCGCTTACCATTTAGCAAATCACCATCAAGTCGAACCCGCTTATATTTTAGAAACATTATGATTTCTCCATTTGCAAAGCATTTTCGATTTCAGCTTCACTGATTTTTCCTAACGAATAGTAAAGCTCAAAAACGTCTGTTAAGTATTTTTCCTTTTTAAGTGCGGCGACAAAGGTTTTTCCATTTTCTGTTAAAGAAACTCGATAACCGCTTTTAATATCTTTAGTCTCAATTAAGCCTGCTGCTAGCGCATAGCTTACACAGCGATTCAAGTAAGGATCGGCAGAAGGAGAAAGGATTCTTAATGAAAACCGCTTATGCTTAAATTCAAAGTAAAGAGACCGAAATGTGGAGTCCATGTAAAGGGAATTTAGAAAATGTAACTGTTTAAAGGAAGCTACTCCAGCTCTACAACATTCAGCCATTGATACTGTAAGCAATGCTAAGCGACGATATAGACGAAGCTCAACAGGCACATCTACAGGACGCTGATGGAACTCCAATTCTATCATTACACTTCTCCCGTACTTTTTTTAAATCTTAGGGGGCATCGAACTAGCCAGTCAGCAATTGCAAACTTTCGGACACGGCCAAGTGTCTGAGTTCCGCAGCGACTTCCAATTTTATTATTAAGTCTATTTTCTAGAGTATTTTTGATACTGCTATAGTTTGCATACTCGCCAGAAAGCATACTACCTAGCTCGGCTTCTTCTTCCACTTCTGAACGAACTTCTTCAATTTCTTTATAGAACTCAGCTTCTCGTTTTTGGATTTCATCAAGCTGTATGGAATTTTCTATATAATTCTTAACTTCACTATAAGCCAAGTACTTAGCAGTTTCGGCATCAGTTATGATTTTGAACTTATCATATACAATCTTGAAGTTTTCATTATCTAGTAATGCATCCAATGCAGGCGCATCAGATGTTGTAATATCTACCTCAATGCGCTTATCACGGCGTTTTTCTAGGTCTAAATATTCAGTAGCAAGGTAAGAAGGTTCTTGGACAGAAACTTGAAAATCATCATCAATAAAACTTAGCTTCCATCCCAATACCATTTGCTTTTTTGTTTCAATGTATTCATGAATTGTATTGCTAGGTATTGTTCTATTAAGGAGAAGATTCCACGCAATAATTTTCTCGTCTCCGAGAATGGCTTTAATCTCGTTTTGATACTTAAAAAGCTTATTAAGGTCTTTATGGATTTTGTCTTTAAGACCCTTAACGGGGTCTTGATTCTCCATCTCTTGACCATAGGCCTGATAAGCTATCCCTTCAGAGATAACCAATCCATCAATCCCACAATCACCCCCACCATCGCTTATGGGCTGATATTTATGGCCATGCTTGAGCCCGAGAAGAATGTCACACAAATCTTCCCAGCTATTGCCGTCATAATCCATCCACCAAGTGTGGGCCAATCGGAGAACTTACATGGTTAATATTATGAAATACTTATATCAATATCCTAATAAATACAAGTACCATTCTAAAATGTCCTCATTCGCAAAGTCGTCTTTAATAGGATCCTAATGCTTATTAGATTCTCTCTCACCCTCCCAAACCATAAATGGCTAAGCGTTTAACACTTCGAATACATCTACTTGATTGATGACAGATTGAGAGCAATGGTCCCCACCCATTATATTTGGGCTTTTTAAATTTACGACTAATGTATCGTGTAATCCTACGATTGCTCGTCTCTGATATAGAGAATACTGAATCTAAAATAGATAATCTATTGACTAAATTAATTATATTAGTTGATATGTTTTTGGAGCAGAAATGCTCTGGGGCGTTGTAACCCCTAATGGATGGCAGGCACCGCCAAGCAAGGTGCTATTCGCGTATTGAGCGCGTCTCTCGGCATATCTATGGCCGGGTGGCGATGTTCTGTCCAAGGCGTAAGCTCAAAGGCATCGCGCCGTTCCATTACGGTTACAAACACCCGGCCACCATTTTAGGTGGTCGCTTTTTTGAGCCAAGGAGGACGACACCATGACCATCAATACTACACGGCTCGCCGCCGCCACAGCAGGGCTGTGGGGACTTTTAGCTCTACCTATCACACAGGCATTCCCGAATACGGATGAACCCATCAGATTCACCTTCATGTACGCCATTATGTTGTACCCAGTATGGGCTGTCTTTGGTTGGCGGTGGATAAGCAACGATGCAGCCGTCCCCTTTAAGCTATGGGGCGGCCTGACCGTTGCGGCAGGAATTAGCATATTGACTCTATCTAGCTTACACGACTATCAACATACATTCTGGTCACCGCTGCTAACAACAGCCGTGCTCTTCACTCTCGTCATCATATTCGACGGCTGGCAGGCGTTCCGCAAAGGGCCGAGCAATTTCATTCTCATGATATGGAGACGCCCTCCTGTCTGGCTAAGCCTTGTAGGCGTTATACTCACATGGGTGATAGTCCAAACTGCTGTCGGTATGCTGACCCCCGTGTTGATAACAACTCCAACTTCTTCGCCAGACAAAAACATCCCGCTTGCGGGCTCACCTGAGTTCGAGGCCATAATGGATGCAGCATATGGGCCTAAGCTTAATCAATAGCGCTCGCGTGCTGCTGCGAACCACAACCTGAACAACCACTACCATGTACCAAATTGAAACCCCCACTCCTTCAGCAGACTTCCGCGAATGCTGGTCAGCAGCAGGCCGTCACATGCCCTACAAGAAGTTATTCTTCGAGTGGCTCAAAGCTTCGCTCACCCCACCCTACCTTGAGCACTTCTCGTTCCGGCTCCGAAATCAGCTCTTCTTCGTGAGAGTCGAGGATGTGGATGGCGAGCTTGATTGCCCCGGTACACTCGAAGGCCTATTCACCATCGCAGATGCTTGCCAAGGCCACGCCTGCATCATCCGCATGAAGAAGCAAAACGGGACATGGCAAGCCCTTGATCCAGGCTCTGGGCTCACCTGCGCTATTACAGGTAACCCCATAGATCCAATTCAGCTCGCTACCCGAGAGAACATCGAAATGACGGACTGGGAGCTACAAGATTTTGCAGTGAAGGTCGTCGGCAGAGTCCTCGAAGGCCAAGGGCACAAAATCATGTCGTGGCAAGCGGACCCTGAAGTCAGTCCTTCGCTCTGGTTTGTAGGCCCAGAAGGGCCGGAGTGGGTCATCATTAGAGCCATACGTTACCCAGCACAGGAGGCCGAGTTGCCTAAGGATTGGCAGGCGACCGCCACCAACTGCGCCCAGGTCTCACCTCGTGGTCACTTTGCTTCTGTTGCAGTGGCCAATGCCGATGACTCGTTCGACCAGGCTCAGCCAGCAATTCCACTCTGGCGAGGGCGAGGCATGTACACCCGGTTTACAGGGTTGCAGCTTTTACAGACTGGGCTAGGCTAAATTGAATTTGCTTGACATTAGCTTCTAAAAATCTCTAATTCGAAAAAGATACCGCAAAGCCAAAGCGGTCTCGGGGGTTTAGTAGCCTCAAACATAGGTGGCAAGCACCGCCATAATAAGGTGCTATTTGTGTATTGGCGCACGCTTAGGCCCTATCTGTGGCCGGGTGGCGTTGCCATGTCCAGGCGTAAGCTAAAAGCTCCGCGCTGTGCCTATGTACAGCTACTAACACCCGGCCTTCATTTTGAAGGCCGCCTTTTGGCATAACAAAAGGAAGTGATAGCTATGCACAAACCTTTCGATGGTCCTTATTACCCGCCGTACCCACCGGCTTATCCTGCTCATCCCGGACAGCCCGTCTCACCCGGACACATGCCGCAACCGGGCTATCCGCCTATGTATGCTCCAATGGCTCCCGCATTTCCGTATGGCGGGCAGCAACCCATGCCCATGCTCTCGATAGAAGAAGCCATCAAAGGCTATGTTCAGTACAAGAAGTTTAAGGGCAAGGACCCCAAAACCCTCAGTGACATTGAGCTATCGCTTAAAACGCTAAGCTTCGTACGGCCCGACATTCAATACGTGCACCAGATTACCAAACGCCTGACCTTGGAATACGAGACCCTGGTTGCCCAGATCCCCGCGAACTATCAAAAGACCAAAGCCCTCCGGAACCTTAGCTTCCCCCAATTACACCGCGCTGCGGAAGGTCGCCCCCGGCTGTCACCAGCTTCGGTTGATAAATATACTCTCACCCTTCGAGCTTTTATCAATTGGTGCCAGGATACCGACCTGATGCCTAACTGGAAGCTTCCACGCTTCGAGGGAAGGGATAAGGGCAATAGTAAGGACAAGCGTCACCCCTTTACGTCAGACGAACTCAAAAAGCTTTTAAAAAGCCCTCAGTTTACTGGCCATGCTCCAGATCTAAAGACCCAGCTTCGTCGCCATCTTGAAGGGGAGAGCATCATTAAGGATCACAACTACTGGGTGCCACTTATCGGGCTTTATACGGGGATGCGCCTGCGGGAGATCGTGCAGCTTCTCATTACAGACGTTCGAATACAAAACGATGTCACTTACCTGGACCTGAACGAGAACGGGGAGGGCAAGTCTCTAAAGAACAATGCCAGCCATAGGCAGGTGCCAGTCCACACCAAATTAATTGAATTGGGGTTTCTAGAGTACGTAGAACGTCTGCGCGCTCAAAATCATGCACGGGTGTTTCCCCACGCGAAGGCAACAGCTGCAGGTGCTCCTGCCGACATCTTTAGTAAACACTTTGGACGTTACCTTAAAGCCATCGGCATCAAGCATAGTAAACTGTCCTTCCACTCCTTGCGGCATACTTTCATTGATAAGGCTGCGCACCAAGCTAAGTTGCCTGATCACATAATCAAAGCTCTAGTGGGCCATGCTGACCAGACCATAACATTTGGAACTTATGGGGGAAGGCTCTCGGTGGCGGATCTTGCTATAGCGCAGTCATCGATATCTTATGAAGAAATTCATAAATAGTTCCGTGCAGCTTGATGTCGTGGTTAGACTAAATTTTCAATATCCTTTTGAAGTTGTTTCATCTGTTCCTTTTCTTCCATCACCTCTTCAATTCGAGCGGCTAAGGCGTCCTTCTTCTTTTTTTGCTCTGGGGTAAGAAGCTTAACAAGTTTGACAAAATCCTCAGGTTTAAAGCTCCTCATGTTATATTTCTCGGGTCGAGCTCCCTGAAGAAGAAGAGTAAGCAACTTAGTATCGTAGCGGCGTTCAGTGCCTACAATCACCCCTTCGTAAAACACGGGTACATCATAACCGTGCACGCCCCGTCGTATTGCTTCGTCCTCTAAGACATCGGCTCCATACTCTTTAGCCTTTTCCCAAGACCTGGCAAACCTTTCATCGATCTCGCGCCAACGGTAGGCAGTATCCCTACTAATATCCGCAGCCTCGCATGCCAAGCCTACATGGCAGGTAGATGCCAAAGCTGCAAGAAATGCTGACTTCTTTTGTGGTGTAAGTTTTCTATTCATCGCCAGGAGTGTAAGTGAATTATTTTGAGGTTATGCACACCCCCTGTATATTGAATTTATTCAACAACTTGCACTGTATATTGTTTAATTTTTAATCTTACTCTGCTTAATTGTCGACCTTGTCAGATTTGAAATGAAAGAGCGAGAAGCTAAAGGCATAAAAAAACCGCGGAAATCCGCGGATAAATAACTAATGGCTGGGGAGGAAGGATTCGAACCCTCGTATGGCTGTACCAAAAACAGCTGCCTTACCACTTGGCGACTCCCCAGCACGGTGCTGGCTTTATGGAGAATCAGAGATTTCCGTAAAGTGCCCGCATCATTTGCCTTGTGTTGGGCCTGATGTCAAGACACTGGGCCTGAAAAAACGCCGAGTGGCGGTGGGATTGGCCTACGGATGAGGCAGGGAGGCACCGGTGGAGTGTCTGGGAGGCCTTTGGGAGGCGTTTTGGGTGGATTTTGATGTATGGGGGCAGGCGAGGGCAGTGGAGGGCAGGGCGAATTGATAGAATGTGGGTTTTTGCTGCCCTGTAAGGGCAGCGGAGGGCAGTATCAGGCGTGAGTGAGATTTGTGTAAGGTTAGATGTCCTATGGTAATTAAAATGTATTCTTAGCGTGTCGATGCGGTATGCTGTTTAGAGGCAATGTTTAATCTGAAGGATTCATAAATGGGTGCTGCTATTTCAAATGAACATATAAGTAAATATTTAGAACATTACCTAAGCTTAACTGAGCCGGGCTTTGCTGTGATGATTAATGGGCCTTGGGGAATAGGTAAAACTTATCTAACAAAAAATATTCTTGAAAAGTTAGGGTGTAAATACGAGTACATTAGCCTCTATGGTCTTTCAAAGATTGAAGATATCGATATTGCATTTCTTTTAGCGGTTAAGGGGAGAGAGTGGTTCTGGACTCAATTAGGTAAGTCATCTTTAAAATATTTTAAAATTGATTTGAATATAAATTTAAATGATAAGATAAGCAAAAATACTAAAAAAATTCTCGTTTTTGATGATCTTGAGCGCTGCGAAATGTCCATTGCTTCGGCGCTAGGCTATATTAATAGTTTGGTCGAAGTGCATGGTAATAAAGCTATAGTGATTGCTAATGAAATAGAAATTCTTGATAAGAAAAATCCTGATAAGGACTATTTGCGCAAGCGTGAGAAAACAATTGGCAAAGTTTTAGAAATAGAGTCTCAACTTGATGAAGCTTTAACGTTTTTCATCAAAAAAAATCATGCTAATAAAAATGCATTAAATTCTAAAAGAAGCCTAATAGAAGCTGTGTATAAGCAGTCTGAAATTAATAATTTAAGGATTCTTTACCAAACAATATGTGATTTTTGTAGGCTGTATAATTGTTTAGACGATATTCATTTGAAAAATAATGATGCGATAGATTTGATGACGCAAATATTTTTTGTGTTTTCCATGGAATTTAAAATGGGAAGAATTGAGCGAGACGATATTTTGCAAAGATCGTCATGGCGAGATATTAAAAATATTGACGATATTCTAACGAAATATCCTAATATCAAATTAAGAGATGCTATTCTTACAGATGCTATATTAGAAGATATTATTGTTAAAGGTGTTTGCGATTCTGAAAAAATTAAAGATTGTTTGAACCAAAGTTCATTCTTTGTGAATGAGAGTGACGAGCCGGCATGGCGTACATTGTGGTATTATTTAGATCGCAGTGATAAGGCTGTTGAAATTGCTCGTAAAAAATTAGATTTGCAAATTAAGAACAAAGAAATCACTGATATTGGAGTTATTTTACATATTTTTGGATTAAAGCTAGTTTTTGCAAATATTTATAATCGCGATCGATTGGTGATTGTGAATGAATGTAAAAAATTTGTAGATAGTTTGAGACGAGCAAATAAACTTAAACCTACAAAGCTAAATAATTATGATGATAACGATGCTGAAGATGATTTTAGCTTTGGCTCTTATGAAGGATTGGGTTTTAGTGAGAACGATACTTCTGAGTTTAAAGAACTCGCGGCTTATTTAGAGAAAGCTAGAAATCTTGTTCGAACAGATGGTATGCCAAAAAGAGCATCAGCTCTTTTGCTGGAAATGCAACAAAATCCAGATTTATTTATACGTAGATTAATTTATACTAATAGTTCTGAAAATTTTTATGCGTTTATTCCAATACTGGTTTACGTCAATGTAAATTCGTTTGTTGATAATTTTCTGAAACTCAATCCTAGCCATCAACGTTTGATTCTTGTTGCTTTAAATGAGCGTCATGGGAAAGGGAATTCTCCTCAGTTGCTTAAGGCAGAAGTACCGTGGCTAATTAAACTATATAAAAAGCTATCTTTGGAACTTTTGAAGTTAAAGCCTCTCCCAAGATATAGACTGTTAAAAGGTTTAAACTGGGGACTCAAGGCAATCGTTGATAATGCCAATAAAAAACCAAAGGAATAGATTTACGTAGTATTGAAAAGCCGCAGGGGGACCTGCGGCTTCTTTTTGGTCTTGGGCCGGGTTAGGGCTTGAGGATCCGCTTGTCGATGATCTTGGAGCTGTTATCCAGTTTGTAGACGTAGATCTCGCCGGTGGCGAGTTCCACCTGCGGGATGTCTTCGCTGGCGATGCCCTCGATGGCCATAATGAGCGCGCGGAGGGAGTTGCCGTGGGCGGCGACGAGAGTGGTGTCGCTGCTGAGGACGGTGGGCATCACGTTGTGCACGTAGTAGGGCAGCACGCGTGCGACGGTGTCCTTGAGGCTTTCTCCGCCCGGGGGAGGGGTGTCGTAGGCGCGGCGCCAGATGTGGACCTGTTCTTCTCCGAACTGCTGGCGGGCCTGGTCTTTGTTCAGGCCGGTGAGGTCGCCGTAGTCGCGCTCGTTCAGCGCCTGGTTGCGGGTGACGGACAGGCTGGACTGGCCGAGTTCGGCCAGAATGATATCGCAGGTGGTGGCGGCGCGTTGCAGCACGGAGCTGAAGGCGGCGGACACATTTGAATAACCGGCGTCCTTCAGGCGCTGGCCTGCGGACTTGGCTTCTTCCCGGCCTTGCTCTGTCAGCGGGAGATCGGCCCAGCCGGTGAACTCGTTACGTTTGTTGCCTTCGGACTGGCCGTGGCGGGTGAGGATGAGGGTGTGGGACATAGGGTCTCTTCCTGTTGCTTAGAACGGCTTGGTGAAGCTGGCTTTGTTGCCGAGTTCCATTTCGATCTCCAGCAGGCGGTTGTACTTGGCCATACGCTCGGAACGGCAGGCGGAGCCGGTCTTGATCTGGCCGCCGCCCATGGCGACCGCGAAGTCTGCCATAAACGCATCCTCGGTTTCTCCGGAGCGGTGGGAGATGACGTAGCGCCAGCCGGCCTTTTTGCAGAGGTCGATGGCGGCGATGGTTTCGGTGACCGTTCCGATTTGGTTGAGCTTGATGAGCACGGCGTTGGCGGAGTTGTTCTCGATACCCTTTTGGACAAACGACGGGTTGGTGACGAAGAGGTCGTCGCC
>SEFP01000041.1 GCA_004144185.1 Sphingobacteriales bacterium
TCTACATAAGCAAGCACAGATTTACTAATGTCGACGAGAGCATAGTCGATCCCGACGGCCTGTGCCTTTTTGGCTGATGTAACCTTTGCAGTTGCCTGCGCCTCCACCTGCCGAGAATCCGGTCCAGAGTTTGGCAGCGCCGTGCATCCCGACAGGAATGACGTCGCCACAAGAACAAAAGTCGATGCGGTTTTGATTTTCACGTGTGTCCCCTTAGAAGCCCCAAGCGAAACCTGCACACGAGATTATTTATTTCTAGTTTAGATTGGAACGCAACAAATGAATCTGGAACGAAACGAAGATTTGTTGCTGATAAATCACAGATTTAACTTATAATTATATATATTATTTGTGCCTAAGCTATAAAATAGTACAATGGAATCTATCTTACTAATGTAGATGATTTGGATAAACTGCATATCTAAAGCAGCAGGCAACTGTTTATCTCGCAGGCTGGCCGCCGACGGCAATTGCCCCGCCACACTTGTTTGGATCGTTCGATTTCGCCTGTTTTTCGACCCGACTTTTAGATCGGCAACGCAGACAACGACGATCGGCGCCAAGGTCGCAGCCACGAAAATGGCGAGGCCGGAGATCTGGATTGAGAAGTCGAAGGCGGAGTGAACGAGAAGCAGCAACACCACCGCGAAGCCGGATTCCGGGACATAACGAAGGCGACGCCTCGCTGCCATTCCTCTGACGAGGCACGATAAGACAAAGGCCAGTCCAAACGCGATAATGAATATGCCGGCGACGCCCAACGCGAAGACTGCTTCGAGATAGACATCGTGGGCACGATTCCAAACCGTATAGACGCCGCAGTCCGGATCGCGATACGCTGTAAAAGCGGTTTCGAAACTTGCCAGTCCGGTCCCGAACGGAAAATGATCGGATACCCCCGAGCCCAATCCCGGCATGATGCAAAAGCGGCCGTCGCTTGCGCCCTGCACTTCTGCTCGGAGCAAAGCTCTGCCAGAAAACGACAGGAAGCCTGCTGCGAATAGGCCGGTTAAAGCAATCGCTATCAGAAATGCGCCAACGCGGATGGATCTAAGGCCGGTACCTCGAAGCGCAGGGACAGGATGCTTGTTCAGCGAAGATCTTAACACGAACAACAGGGTCATCAACAGAAGCGCGGCAAAACTTGCCGCAACCCCGGCCCGGGACTTCGTCAGCACAAGAGCCGTGACCGATACCATAAACAGTATCGCAAAGCT
>SEFP01000042.1 GCA_004144185.1 Sphingobacteriales bacterium
TATTGTGAATGCACATGTGGGTGTAGGTGTGTGAATGTACATGCGCGCAGCACCATCTCGCAGGCCTGCTGCTGTACACCTACGCATCCCGCGCCCAAGCACACAAGCGCAACGTGACACTACAGCTATGGGTAGGTGATCGACGTTGCGTGGTTGTGATTCTGTGGCTCAGTGTGGTGAGTACACATGTGCGCGCAAGCGTGTGCGTGTACATGTGCGCACAGCCAACACACAGGCTTACCACTGTGGAGCTACGCATCCTGCGCCCCAGCACACAAGCGCAACGTGACATGGCAGCTATGGGTAGACGATCGGCACCGTGTGCTGGTGATTCTGTGGCGCAGGATAGTGTCTGCACTTGTGCGTGTGAGTGTGTGCAGTGACATGTGCGCACCACCATCACACAACCACGCCACTGAACAACCACGCACCACGCGCTCCAGCACACAAGCGCAGCATGACATGACTGCTATGGGTGCGTGATCGACACAGAGCGGTGGTTCTAGTGGTCGATGGGTGTGGTGCATGTAGGCGCACATGTGTGTATACGTGGACATGTGCGCGCGAGCGTGTCGGGCACAAGTACGCCGCCCTACCACTGCGCCGCCACGCACTCAACGTCGCAGCACACATGCTCCCAGCCACACTACAGCTATGGGCACATGATCGGCACTGTGTGGTGGTGCTGATGGCCACTCTATCTGGAGCATGTACGCGTACATGTGTGCGTCTGCGTGGACATGTGCGCACCACCAACACGCAACCACGCCACTGAACAACCACGCACCACGCGCTCCAGCACACAAGCGCAGCATGACATGACTGCTATGGGTGCGTGATCGACACAGAGCGGTGGTGCTGGTGGTCGATGGGTGTGGTGCATGTACGCGCACATGTGTGTGCATCCGTGGACATGTTCGCTCGAGCGTGTCGCGCACAAGTACGCCGCCCTACCACTGCACCGCCACGCACCACGCGCCCCAGCACACATGCTCCCAGCCACACTACACCTGTGGGTGCATGATCGGCACTGTGCAAGTGTGGCACGGACATGCGCGCGCGCACCACCACCGCCACGCAGCCAGCCCACTTGCGCGCAGCGTTGCAACCCTGCGCCTGCACACCGCCTGCCAGCTGCCAGCTGCCAGCTGCCAACTGCATGCAACTTGAGGCGGCGGGGGCGGTGGTTGCTGT
>SEFP01000043.1 GCA_004144185.1 Sphingobacteriales bacterium
CCCGCACACTTGCCGCGCACGCACAGCTTGCTTGCCCTTCCTGGTATGTCGCTTCATGTGCACCATGCGCTGCTCCTCGCTGCGCGCGTAGCGGAGCGCAAGCGTGCAAGGCGGCGTGCGGGGGGCACAGCGAGTTCCTCATCGGAGTTCTGCCGCATCAGCGTGGGAATGATGCGTACAGTGCGCTTGATCGTACCAGGCCTCAGCCCTAGCTGATGTCCAAGCGCCATGCAGCCATGGTGTGGCTGGTAAGCGGGTGGGTGGTGTGCTGCGTCGATTGCGGCAGGAGCTGCGAGCGGGGTCTGCTACTGGTGGTTTCTGTCGCAAACCCCCCAACCGCACAGATCTCGCACATGCCCACGAATGCACACACTGACATGACTGCTGCAAGTATGATGCTTGTGTGCATATGCTTGTGCGCGCGTGTGTGCGCTTCCAACCCACGCTTGTGCAGGAGTTGACAGCAGCACGCAACACCGCCCTGCGGAATGAGCCGTATTGTGCCTGGGAACAAGCGCTCGCGGGCAGCGTTCAACGCACAACCAGCTGAGCAAGTTCACAGAACAGATCATGTAGAAGGAGGTGCGCCTTTTAATGCAGGTACGAAAGGCGTGCGTGTGCGCTGTAGCCAGAGCGAGCACGTGCACACGGCTTGCCCACACACACACACACACACCACACACACCCACCCCACGTGTGCGCGCGCGAAACGTTGTGTGCGGCGCGGCTGACACTGCAGACTTAGGTACTGGGACTGCACCCCATCCTGCCGCGATCCGTCCTGCCGCGATCCGTCCTGCTGCGACCCGTCCTGTCGCGACCCGTCCTGCCGCGACCCGTCCTGCTGCGGCCCCTGTTCCTTCACCTCCTTCTCGGGAACACACAAGAGCAGTTCCTGTAGCAGGTGCTGCTGGCCGCTTTCCACCACTGTTTGAGGCGGGTGGCGATGCTGCGTTTCCAGCATCATCTGCAGGCATCACCCCAACATCTACCACCATCAGTGCACGCACCGACGATGACAGTTTGCGCGCTGATGGCGCAACAACAGAGGCCGATCCAACGCTACAAGCAGGTGCTCTCAGTGGTTTGAGCACCATGCATTCAACCGCTCCAGGTGCGTGGCGCACAGCGCAAGTGGGCACTGCATTCGGGCGCATGCCTGCCGCGGTATCACT
>SEFP01000044.1 GCA_004144185.1 Sphingobacteriales bacterium
CCCATATATTTCCGCCAATGATCTGCGAACGGGCAGTTTTCGGATTCAAAATCTTTCCTGCTCCGGTGACTGCCAAAAAGCGCGTGACCTTGATCATTCCAGTTACGCTATTGATCCTCACTTCCGCAAAATTTGCATTGAAGCTATGTGCAGAATATTTTTCTGCTTCCTGGGGTGCTTTGGAATCAGATCGTGTCTGAAAAGCTGCGATATTTTCAGAGATCATCAGATCGGATGCGCTGGGGCGGACAAAAAATTGTTTTCCGGATTTTGCCAGCAGCTCGTCTGTGATTTTACTGCAAGCATCGTTCACTGCATTGGCAAAGCTCGCAGCGCCAACTGAGCCTACTGAGCCCGCTGCTGGTGGAAGATCAGAATCTCCCAGCTTAACGGTAATCCTGTCCACACTTAAGCCTAAACCGTCAGCTGCGGTCTGGGCAAGAATGGTGTTGGTTCCTGTACCTAGATCAGATGCTGCAATCTCTACAGTGGCAAATACTTTCGAGCTGCGCATGCTTAGCTTGATTATTGCCGAGCTGTCGCGTTGCCGTGCGGGATAGGTGCCACAGGCCACGCCGTAACCAATGAGGTCCTCGCCGATCTTGTTTGTTCCCGGCTCTGACTTTCGTTTATCCCAGCCAAATGCTCTGGCCCCTTCCTGTAAACATTTTACGGTTGTTCTCGATGACCAGGGTTTGCCGCTTGAGGGATCTTTTGATGGCTCATTTTTGATTCTGAGTGCAATGGGATCCATTTTTAATTTGTGGGCGAGCTCATCCATGGCGGACTCCAAAGCAAAGCTGCCTGTGGATTTTCCCGGTCCCCTGGTATAGGTGGGTAAGATCAGGTTGATAGGTACGACCCGGTAGCTGATCAGGCTATTGGGGACCTCATACATGATTTTAGAACAGTCTCCGCAGGGTTCTATGTATTCACTGTCCACAGCAGTGTGTGATATGGTTTCGTGCGCTAAGGTGGTGAGCTTTCCATCTTTTGTTGCCCCCAGGCTGATCTGCTGGATATTCCTTTGTCTCATGCCCACCGAATTGAACATTTGCTGACGGGTAAGGGCAAGCTTAACCGGGCGGCCGGTCATTTTAGCTGCCACTGCGGTAAGCACCAGATTGGCCCA
>SEFP01000045.1 GCA_004144185.1 Sphingobacteriales bacterium
GGCCGCGGGTACGACCCTGGCTCCGGCCCTGGCACGCCTGCCGCCATCAACTCTGGCAATGGTGCGTCTCACGCTGGTTGCGGCGGCCAGGCTGTAACAGCGGGTAGTGAGTGTGTCACCGCGCAGTCAGCAAGCAGCAACCGCGCGTACGGCAGCGCGTTCACACCGTCCCTGCCTGGCAGTGGTGGCGCATCTTCCAGGTACAACTACGGTCCTGGCGGCGCTGGTGGCGCTGCGTTCCGACTGGATGTGAGCGGCGCTGCTGCGCTGGAGGGCGTGATTGACATGAGTGGCGTGGATGGCGCATACTACAGCGGGTACGGCTCTGGCGGTGGTGCGGGCGGCAGCATTTGGATCAGCGTGGGCACGCTGACGAACAGCAGCGGCTTGTTGCAGGCGAACGGTGGCTCCGGTGCACACAGCTCAGCACACGGTGGCAGCGGCGGGCGCATTGCACTCACGTGCAGCGCTGCGCACAGCTATGCGTCGAGCAGTTGGTCTGACTGGCGCGTGCGCTTCTCTGCGACAGGCGGCGGTCGCACATCTGCGACTGCGCCGTACGCAGCGCCTGGCACGGTGTACGTGGATTGCGGCAGCCGCAGTCGCAGCTTGTGGGTGGACAACGGTGCGGCAGGCCGCACCGCGCTGCCTGCATACGTGCTGGATGACGCGACGTCGTATGCGCTGAGCGAGGTGCGCGGCACGCGCGGCGGCACGGTGACGTGGTTGGCCATGTCCGGCAGCAACACGACGACGGTATCCGTGTCCGCGTTGTCGGGTGACGCAAGCGGCGCCCTGACGCTGGGCGCGCGTGTGATGGCGTTGCTGGCGTCGCAGCCCGTGTCCATCATGCCGGGCGTGTCTGAGGCTGAGCTGCCCGTGGTCAACGCCGTGTCGTCTGCGAGCTCCCTGTGGAGCGTGACGCAGCGTCGTGAATACACGCAAGACCAGTCGGCGTTCTCGTTTGCGGGCATGGGCATCAACGTGGCCGTGAACGCAACGCTGGTGGTGCCGCCCGCCGTGAGCGTGGTGGGCGCCACACTGAGTGTGTCGGGTGTGCTGCAAGGCGCGTACGATGTGAGCGTGGGCAGCGATGGCAGCGTGGTGTTCACCTCCACCTGCAGCAA
>SEFP01000004.1 GCA_004144185.1 Sphingobacteriales bacterium
CTACTGGTAACTGACCTTAGTGGCCGGGTCGTTTTCCGGAAGGAAGGGGTAGTGCAGACAACCGCGATCACAGTGCCTACGGCATCCCTTCCAAATGGATTGTATCTGTTACAAATGCAATTAGAGGGTTCTACCCGAACGATGAAGCTTCAGGTACAGCACTAACTGGCTGCTACGCTGGCTATTGGCTTCAATGGGTGCATTCCGGCACGTCGTGCAGATGCGGGTCGAAAGGCAGGATAGGTCGCGCCTTGTTGTAGAAATACGCGTTTCGAATTACTTCTTACAAAGGCCGGGTCATTAAAAGCCTAAACTTTCTTTTGTTGTGCTGCCGAAACCAGCCACCCTGCTGGTCAAATTTCCAGAAGCCGGGTTCACGTTCCCAGTTTTCGGGCGTGATAATCGTCCAGCAGTCGCCGTCTGGCAAGGCAATCAGTTCGTGAATACAGCTGGCTTCTACCCGGTGAGAGCTGCCCGTTTCCCGTTTAATCTCCTCGAACAGCACCGTTCCGGATGCATCCACTCCCTGATAAATTCGCTCTATATAACTGCCTTTCAGAATGTGCGTGGTAAAGGCAAAGGGATGGTCGTGGATGACACCGTTGTCTGTAACCGAAAAGGTATGAATCACAGCGTTAAACGGAAGTCCCCGAATATGGAACTTCTCAAATCCACGCCGCATTTTTTCCTGTTGAATAGTAATCATATAAAAAGTATAGCTGTTGAATAAAGGACGTGTGGTGCCGGAACACACGCTATGAGAACGATAATGAGACAGATGAGTTCAAGATTCCTTGCTGATTGTCAACGGCTAATAGAATTAGAGCTGGTTTCGAAAACCATATCGAACTCATACGATGCCCTTCCTCTTCAGCAACCTGACGAGAACGATTTTGCAAGCTAGTGTAAGCCAAAACGGATGAAAGATTCAACTACAAACAGGTCATATCTACTGATCTGATACCGGTTTCGATGCAGCGTGCCCTTCTGAAGGGCTTCCGGAAAAGCAGGTTCCCGGACCATTCAAATAAAAAGAATAAAAAAAAGAAAGTTATAATATCATGAATTTTAATTCGTATCTTGCTGGTATCTTCTGAACTACTGAAATTCTAGACAAATTGTAGGCATCAGAATACAGATCTCTTACGCGTACATTAATAACACACTATGGACTTTCAGGAAAATATTACTCAAATTGCTTTTGCCTGGTTTATGCTTTCAATCTCTGTCGGCATTCTGGGAATAGACCGGAAATTAGGGTTTGTAAAAGCCATGATGCTAGCTATGTTATTAAGTCCAGTTGGTGGGGTTATTGCGGTGATGCTCAGCAAAAAACAGCTCCGGGAGAAACGCATGCTTCCGTCTGCCTGTATAAGCCAGAATTAATGAGCCAACTAGCTGGCTCACCAACAGATCCTTACGTTCCGGAATTCAGGTGTCCTGTATTCAAAAAGTAGTGATTTTACAGACTGTGCTGTTGTTGAAATTTCCATAAAAATATTTTTTAATTTTTCGTATCCGATTAAAGGAACATCCGAGTAAAGAGACTGTGGGTCGGTTGTAACTAATACCTTTGATACATAGCCCGAAGGGACGCTTTTTAATTGAATGTCTGCTCTTCGCCACCAGTCTAAAAGGTATGATGAAGAGTGCAGCTGCCTTTTCTTTTAGGTTACATTAAATGTTGGTTGGCGTATCAACGGCTTAGGTAAACAATTCGGTTGCTTACAGCCTCTTTTTGAGCACAACTCATCTGGTACGAATCGGTTTCAGGAACGGAAATGCCTATTCTGAGGCCTGTCATGTCTTTTTTACAAAGGGATTGTTCATGTTGCTAACTATTGATAATCAATTAGTTGAATCTAGTAAAAATGATTCCGGAAACCGTTTTAGTATGGGATAAGTGCCCGGTCGGTCTGCTGGTACGGATATTTTTAGCCCCCGACCACTGCATGAAAACGTATAAGGTCCGGTGGCGTCAGGTCGACAAAAAAACCGGGGAAGTAATCGATAAAGGATGGGAGCTGGTCAAAGCCAACACCACAGTACTCGCCGAGAGTAGGTACAAAAGAGTCCACAAAAACCATGAAGTCGTTTTTGTAATGCCTCAGACCGATAAGCCTGATAAACCTAATAACTACTATAATTAAGGACATTGCGTAATAGATTGCGTAGCTCAGATTCGGATACGGGTCACAACCACAATCAGTCTACCAACCGGAAACCGTTCCTTTTTTCACCTGTGCCCGCTATCTTAGCAAGCTGTTATGAAATCTACGCTTTTGTTACTGGCTGCCACCGGCCTCGCCCTTTCTGCTAAAAGCCAGTTTGCCGTCCGTCCGGTGATCGGTGCCGGTTATCTGGCTTCCGTGTACACGCCCCGGTCCAGCACCCTGGTAAATGGCGAGAAACTAAAAGAGCGGACCGATCCGGGTGCCTATGCCATGGCAGGGGTAACATTTGAGAAAGGCCGTTTTTACATTCCGGCACTCGTTACCTATCAACTGAATAATACGTATCAGGAACATACCTATCCGGGCATTCGCCGGGTAGATGACGAACGTCGTCAGCAGTCTATAAATCTGAGTGGTGGGGTAGGGTTGAACCTGAATTCCAGACTGTTTACCTACCAAACCAGCCTGTCTCCGGGCGTCACCCTCTTTACCGATCGCGCCAGCAACCAATCGGGCTACGAAGCCTTTCCGACGCTGACGTACGATCTTACGGCCTACCGCAAGTATCTGGGATTACGCTTTTTTGCAGCCGTGCCGCTGGGGCATGCCACAGCGACTCCGGCGCATGCCAACCTCTGGAACATCGGTATCGGAATCAACTTCCGGTTTTTGCCCCGCAGCTACTATCTGTAGTCGATTGTTTCCGGAATCGCCGGTTCCGGAAGCATCTTTGCAGGAGTCATGAACGCTCCTACAACCGTAAATCTGGCCATCCAGTTTTTGCCGCTCCGCCATTCGCAGGAAACGGCTTATACTATTATTGATGCAGCCATCCAGGTCGTGAAACAATCAGGTCTGCCCTATACTGTCGGACCATTTGAAACCACGATCGAAGGTTCGTACGAACAGGTGATGAACCTGCTGGAACAGATGCAGCTGGCGGCCCGGAATGCCGGTGCCGAAGAGCTGCTCATCAATATGAAGCTGCACCGCAACTTCAGCCACGACCTGCACATCACCGATAAAACCGGAAAATACCTTTCTGCATGAACCGTTCGCAACTGATCGCCACCATCCGCGCCAAAAAATCATTGCTTTGTGTAGGCCTCGATACCGATCCGGAAGCATTGCCGACCCATCTGTCCGGAACACCGGATGCCGTGTTTGAATTTAACCGGCAGATCATCGATGCAACCCGTGAATTTGCGGTTTCCTATAAGCTCAACACGGCCTTTTATGAAGCACAGGGACTGGCTGGCTGGGAGGCTCTGGAAAAAACGCGTCAGTATATCGGGGCTGATTGCCTGACGATTGCAGATGCCAAACGGGGCGATATCGGCAATACCGCCCGGCAGTACGCTAAAACGTTTTTTGAAACCTATCCGTTTGACGCGGTTACCATCGCGCCGTATATGGGCGAAGACAGCGTAGCGCCATTTCTGGAGCATTCCGGAAAATGGGGCATTGTATTGGGCCTGACCAGCAATGTGGGAAGTGCCGATTTTCAGCAACTGACAGCCGAAACCGGGGAGCGGGTTTTTGAACACGTTCTGCGCAAAACAGCGTCTTGGGGCAGCCCTGAAAATCTCATGTTTGTAGTCGGTGCCACGCAGCCGCAGGGACTGGCGCAGATCCGGAAAATGCTGCCCAATCACTTCTTCTTGGTGCCGGGCGTGGGTGCCCAGGGCGGTGAGGTGCCCTCTGTTTGCGCCGCCGGTTGCAACGCTGATGGTGGCCTGCTGATCAACGTCAGCCGGGGCATTTGCAGCCTCAGCAAAGGTGCCGATTTTGCCGACAAAGCTCATCAGGCGGCCAAAGACTATCAGCGGCAGATGGAAGTGGCGCTGGCAGGATAACAGTCCCGGCATTCCGGAACAGAGTGGACACAGGCGGGCGCATTCCGGAAAGATTTTCTGTTTTGGAAACTGAGTTGGACGGCGCTTCCGGAGCGGTTACTTTTCGCAGCATCTATGATGCAGGAAGCGCTTTTTCAGACGCTGTGGCAGTACAGCCTCTACCGGCCCGCCGATCTTAAAACCACCGCCGGTGAACCGGTCACCGTACTTCATCCGGGACTGCTCAACCGGCATGCCGGACCCGATTTTTCGGCGGCCCGCATCCGGATTGGTGAAACGCTGCTGGTAGGTGCGGTCGAACTGCATCTGCGCAGCAGCGACTGGATCCGGCACCGTCATAGCACTGATGAAGCCTATCAAAGTGTCATTCTGCATGTAGTTTTACAAGACGACGCTCCGGATGCGGCACCCGGCATTCCGGTACTGGAACTTCAACGCCACATCGATCCGGGCGTGATCCGGCAATACACTCACTTGGTGGGAGGGGCGGCTGAACTACCTTGTGCAGAAGCACACCATCAAGCCTCTGCCCTGGTGAAAACCTCCTGGCTGACCCGCATGCTGACCCAGCGCTGGGAACGGCGGTTTGCCGAATACAATACACAGCTTGACGCTCTGAACGGCGATTTTACCTCCTTGCTGTACGAACGCCTGGCTATCGGACTGGGTTTTAAAATCAACGCGCAGCCGTTTGGGGAACTGGCGCAAAGTCTTCCCCTCGCGTTGCTCATCAAAAACCAACCGCACCTGCTTACGCTGGAAGCGTTGTTGTTTGGCCAGTCCGGGTTGCTTCCGGAAAAAAGCGAGGAAACGTATGTTCAAACCCTGAAGCAGGAGTACGCCTATCTCCGGCATAAGTATGCATTAACGCCAGTCGCCGGGCATACCTGGAAACTGCTTCGCATGCGTCCGGCTAATTTTCCAACGCTCCGGATTGCCCAACTCGCCCAACTTCTGCACCGGATGGGAGACCGGCTATCCGATTTGCTGGATGCATCAACTCCCGAAGCCGTAATGGAGCAGTTACAGGTGCCGGTCAGCGACTATTGGCAGACCCATGCCACCTTCAAAGGCACCACGCATGCGCCACAGGAAAAGCATCTGGGAGCAGCGGCGGCCGAAAATCTGGTTATCAACGTAATTGCTCCGCTCAAATGCCTCCGGGCCACGCATTCCGGCAGCGAACGGGAGCGGGAAGCGGCCGAGACGTTCCTGGATCAGCTGCATCCGGAACAAAACAGCCTGATCCGACCCTTTACAGATGCCGGCTGGATTCCGGAAAATGCCTCCCAGTCGCAGGGAATGCTGGAGCTGTACCAGACGCATTGCAGCCGGAAAGACTGTCTCAACTGCGCCATCGGACTGAAAATCCTCCGAACCCCTCCGGAACGCTGACGCTAAACAGCTTTAGTGCTGCTAGTGGAACGTGATCGTTTTCCGGCAATCCGGATGCAGGCTGTGCAGCACCGGACAGCCCATTGCTGCTTTTTCCAGGATCATCCGCTGCTTGGCATCCAGCGAAAGCGTTTCCGGAAAATAGATGTCCACTCCAATCTCGGCAATGCGGCGCGGGTCGGCGGCCATCACCTTGGTTACTTCAAAGCGGGTGCCTTCCAGTGCGATCTCGTGCGTACGGGCTGCGATGCCCATGATGGTCGCCATGCAGGAGGCCAGCGCTGTAGCTACCAGATCAGTCGGCGAAAATGCTTCGCCTTTGCCCTCATTATCAATTGGGGCATCCGTGAAAATCGTGGCGCCGGATTGCAGATGGGTAGCTTCGGTACGCAGGTCGCCTTTATAAACAACGGTTGAGGTCATAGAATGTGATTATAGATGCAATTTAGGTTTCCGGAAGCGGGCTGCAACCTTGAGGGCATAAAAGTGTTATTTTAGCAGTATGGGCCGCCTTTTGTTTTCTGCCGTTTTTGTATTGAGTACTGCCTGCTTTGTGTCGGTGCGCAGTACGGCCCAGGTTGCGGTGCCCGATACAGCCCGAAAGCAGGTACTTCCAAAGCCTAGGTCTGTTGTCAAGCGTCCGCCGCGCCCCAAGCCGATTAACCGTGAATTTGCCGCAGGAGTACAGTTGAATTCTGATGGGTACAGCGTGCTGATTGAAAAAGGTTACGTACGCACTGAAGAAAGCGGAGAAAAGGCCGATATGTTTTTCAATGTTCGGTCTTACAGCCTAGAGTTCACCGAATATTTCAGTCCGAGCGAGCTTAAAAGCACCAGCTCCAGCGATCCCAATTTCTCCGTCCGGTCCAGCAATTACAAGTTTGGCAAGGCCAATAACTTTTACGCGGTCAAGCTGGGTATGAACTTCCGGAAAATGATTGCGGGCAAGCCGGAACAAAGCTCTGTTGCCATTCATTGGGTGAATGGTGGAGGACTGGCTATCGGGCTGGTAAAGCCCTATTATGTGCTGGGTCGCTCGGCCAGCCAGGGAATCGGTCCGATCAAATATGACGGCGACGATGCTGCTGCGTTTCTGGATGCCAACACTATCGAAGGAAAAGCGCCATTTACGGAAGGGCTGAAAGATATTACCATCAATCCCGGGTTGCATGCCAAATCCGCCTTGCGGTTTGACTTCACTAACAACAAGAAGCGTATTTTGGCGCTCGAAACCGGTGTCAATCTGGCGTACTACCTGAAGCCGGTTGCGATCATGGCGACTAAAGATGCCCAGTCGCTGTATGCAAATGTGTATGCAGCCTTTTACTTTGGCCGGCGATACGCCGGTAAAGAGCGGTATTAAGTGTATTTTTGCGGTTCCTAACTGTTATGCAAGAACTTCCGGTAATTGGCGCTACAGCCCCTGTAGAAACCCGTGCAAAGAAACCCGATTGGCTGAAAGTAAGACTGCCTACCGGCGAAGGGTATAAACATGTTCGCGGATTGGTAAGCGAGCACAAGTTGCACACGATCTGCGAAAGCGGTAGCTGTCCCAATATGGGTGAGTGCTGGGGCGCCGGTACGGCCACCTTTATGATCTTGGGCAATATCTGCACCCGTTCCTGCGGCTTCTGTGCCGTAGCGACCGGTCGACCATTACCGGTAGATTGGGATGAACCCCAACGTGTGGCTGAAGCCATTCACCTGATGCAGGTCAAACACGCCGTGATTACCTCGGTAGACCGCGATGAGCTGAAAGACGGTGGGGCAGAAGTCTGGTACAACACGATCAAGGCCGTCCGGATGCTAAACCCGGATACGACGCTGGAAACGCTGGTGCCCGATTTTAAAGGCGATCCGGAAGCGATCCAGCGACTTTGTGATGCCGCGCCGGACGTCATGAGCCACAACATTGAGACGGTAGAGCGGCTGACGCGGAAAGTCCGGATTCAGGCGAAATACCACCGCAGTATGGAGGTGATTCGCCGGTTTAAAGAAGGCGGCATGCGCACCAAGAGCGGCATTATGCTGGGCCTCGGCGAAACCCAGGATGAAGTGTTGCAAACCCTTCGCGACCTGGCCGATAATGGCTGTGATGTGGTAACGATTGGGCAGTACCTGCAACCGACACCAAAGCATTTGCCGGTAGTCCGGTTCGTTCATCCGGATGAGTTTGCCTTTTACCGCAACGAAGGTTATAAGATGGGCCTTGATCACGTCGAAAGCGGTCCACTGGTGCGATCCTCCTATCACAGCGAAAGCCATGTGGTCAGCGGTCGCCCGGCATGGGAAGCCGAACAGGAAGCCATGGCTGCCGCATAGCGGATCTGGTTGCGGTCGTTTCCGGAACTTACGATTTTGCGCGTCTACTTTTTCTTGGATTGCATCCGCTTTTTGGCGTGCTCATACAGCCGATAACAGCGGGTGGCAAATGCTTCGTATGTAGCCTCGCCAAAGGCCTCAAAATTGCTGACCTGAAATGGCATTCTCGTTTTGATCGGTGGAATCTGAATCAAAGCACCGTCACCGTCTTTGGCGTTGAAGTCATAGTAATTCCAATTGCCGATGTAATCCCCGGTCAGCAGGTTCACACTCGACTCTCCGCTGCCGTCGTTGGCCGCATTGCCAAACTCATATCGACTCAAGCCAATGAGCTGAACTTTTTGGGTAGCCGGCTGATACCGGAACTGTGCCCCGTAACCGGCCCGCATAAAATTATTATAGAACTCAAATCCGTTTCGGGTAGCCTTGATGCCCGATTGTTCGGTAAGTGTTTCGATCGGCTGGCTTTCGAGTTTCCGGAACTGCTTGGAAGAAAGCAGGCAAACGATGACGGTCCGGTCCGGATCGATCCGGACCGTATCGGCGCGGCCATCTGTATCCAGATCTTTGACGAGGGGTTCCTGCGCGGTGGCAGTAGTTGCGAGTAGAGACAGGATGGAGAACAGTTTGAAAAAGGAAATCCAGTTCATGGGAAGATGATGAAAGTACCTTTCCGGAAAAGAAAGTTCCATTGCCTTTTTAGAAATCAAAGGACTGAACGTTTAATCTTCATCATCCACGTCTTTATCAATAATACCGAAATAATTTTCTGAATACACCAGTTGACCACTTTCCAGCTTGTTTTTATAATCGGTCATCCAAGCAGTGAAAGAGGGGGCCTCCAGGCTGCGTTCCGGATCGTCATGCCACATCCGTATAATCTGGCCGCGGTTGCCCGTTGCTGCCGGGGCTAAGTCCAGGCAATAATGATCTCCGCTGCCGTCATGCGTGATCGGAATCCACAGCGGATTCCACCAATCGTTTCGAATGCCTGGGTGTGGGTTGGACGTATACGAACCTTGCTCATTTTCAAATGTTTTGCTGTCGAGCAGGTCTTTCCAGATTTGCCATTGCACCTGAATTTCCGGAAGCGACAGCAACTCCTCACTTTCAATCAGTCCGGGACTTTCAGGCGACTGGCCGTTATGGACCTGACAAGAAGCCTTAAAATCTTGGGGCAGTTTTGTGCCAATAACGTGTTCCAGATGGGCTATTGCTTCGGCGGTAGCGCCGGGTTGAAGGCCTGCCGCTGCTTTCGGAGACAATTCGGTTAATTTAGCTTCGATGAGCTCCCAGATTTCTTTCATGATAATTCTATGATTAGCGCGTAGAGAAAACCTGTAAAAATTGCGCCGGTCCTTTAGTCTGATTTCCGGACAACTGGCCTCTTCAATACGAAAGTTCAAACTTCAACTCCTGACTGACACCAAGGCGGTCTCTTTTGGCATCAAAGGCTGAGTGCTCCTCGTAGGGACCATACCGGTCGGTCCAAAACTGGTCTGGATATTTCCCTTTCAGATATCTCAGATCCTGAATGAAATAGCCTTTGATCTTGGTTTCGCAAATTAAAAACGAGTCATCCCATCCGATTCTTTAATAAAAGACAGATACCCATTTCCAAGGCGATATCCGCTTCTGTCGATGGTCCCCCAAACAAACAGCACATGTACTCTAATCATCACTGTACAGAAAAAAAGTATTGGTTGGCTTCTTTTTCGTAGGAATCGGGACCCCAAAAACAACCTGTAAGTACGAGGAACAACCACCCGGTGATAAAAGCGCGAGACTCCATGCGTATATAATGAGCTGCATCAGAGAAGCTATTTCTCATTCACACCTTTTCCGGCATTGGCAACTCGTTTTCCCGATTTGGAAAGTCATTTCAACGTCAGAAAACGTCCTTTGTACCGCTATTTCCTGTTATGACCACTCTGACCCAACCGCTTGCCGAGCGCTACGAAGCCTTCAAGACTGAAAATCCTAAAACCCGCATCCGCGACGCTGCACAGCAACTGGGCGTCAGCGAAGCCGAGCTGGTCGCCACCGGTGCATTGGTACACCGCCTGAGACCCGATTTTCCGGAACTGCTCCAAGACCTGCAGTCGCTGGGTAGTGTGATGGCGCTGACGCGCAATGACCATGCTGTACATGAGCGTCATGGCGTCTATACCAACGTGTCATTCGAAGGGCCGGTCGGACTGGTCCTTAATCCGGACATAGACCTGCGGTTATTTATGATGCACTGGAAATATGTATTTGCCGTCACCGAAGGCGATCGGCAGAGTTTGCAGTTCTTCGATAACAGCGGCGAGGCCATCCATAAAATCTACGTAACAGAGCATACCGACAACGCCGCCTACAATGCGCTGGTAGAAAAGTATGCTGCTACCGATCTTCCGGAAATCAGTACCGAAGCGCCAAAGGCCAAGCCTGCCGAGATGCCGGATGCAGTTGTCAATAAAGAAGCGTTTCAGAGCGACTGGCTGGCTCTTCAGGATACCCACGATTTCTTCCCGATGCTGGGCAAACACCGCGTCAGCCGGATGCAGGCCCTTCGCCTCGCCCCGGACGGGTATGCGAGAAGGATCGGCAACGATGCCAGCCGTCAGCTGCTTGCAGCTGCTTCCGGAACCGAAGTGCCGATTATGGTATTTGTGGGCAACCGTGGCTGCATCCAGATTCATACCGGTCCGGTTCAAAAAGTAATGGAAGCGGGGCCGTGGTACAATGTACTGGATCCTCACTTTAACCTGCACCTGCGCGAAAGCGCGATTGCCCAGACCTGGATGGTTCGAAAACCATCAGTAGACGGGATTGTAACCTCTGTAGAAGTTTTTGACGAAGCCGGTGAGATGATCGTCCAGTTTTTCGGTCAGCGCAAGCCCGGCCAGCCCGAGCGGGAAGACTGGCGCGAGCTGGTTGGCCGACTGAATTAGAAGGATGGATTCCGGAAAGAAACAAACGTTCCCTACAGCGTCTGCTTCATACCTGACTTTAAGATAAACCAGAAGGATAGATCGCATTAAAAAAGCACCCAAAACTGGGTGCTTTTTTGTTTGTCCTGGAAGCAAGACTATTGTCCGGATGCCGCGTTGTAGTTGAGACCGCTTTCGGCTACGAGCGTCAGTAATTTGTCGGCGCCGTACTCTTCTTTCAAAGAGGCATCGAGCAATCCAACGATATCGTTGTGACCCAGCATCTTGGCCAGTTGCATCAGACCGCCGTAGGAAGCAATTTCCTGGTGCTCTACTTTCTGGGCAGATAAGACGAGGACTACATCCCGGAGCGTGCTGCCAGCCGGCGTTTGCTCGATCTGGGCGTTTCCTTCCTGCAACAGGGTTTCCATCACCTTGCAGGTTTTCGTTCCGGAAGCAGCGCCTACCAGTTGAAGGGCTTTTTCGAGCCGTTCAATGTGCATGGTCGTCTCGCCCAGATGCTTGCCCAGGCCTTCCCGCAGGGCCGGATGCGTGGCTTTCTGCTGCAAGGCAGGCAGGGCACTGGCAATCTGTTGCTCGGCACTGTGCATCTCCTGTAGGCAGCTTATAAGGACGTCCTGAAGCGGAGACAGGCTGCTTTGCTCAGGGCTGATAGGAGCGGTTTTGGATACGCGGGCGTTTTCGGTAATTGGTGACATAGGGAATAAGGTTTTAGGGACTCAGAACAGAACCAAAATCGTTCCAATTGAATGAGTTGTATTTAAACATTCGCAATAATATCTGGAACTGAAATGGTTGCCTGTAATTTCGGCCCCGCTTTCCTTTCCTAATGACCAGCAATAAAATTATCAATAACCGGGTGTATATCGGGTCTGCTCTGGCAGTCCTCATTACTCTTATTACGGGCATCTTGTCCTATCAGGCATTGAACCGGCAAACGGGCGATGCCGAGATTACCCGACATACGTATCAGGTGCTGAATGAACTGAAGCAGACTGAATCCATTATCGTGCGGATGGCCAACAGCCGCGCCGCCTACCGGTCTACCAAAGACAAGAGCACACTCAAGTCATATTATGCGATCAGTCCGGAACTGCAATCCAATCTGGAAACTATTCAGAAGTTGCTGAATGACAATCCAAAGCAACTGACGAATCTGGTTACGTTGCGCGATGAGATCGCTAACCTGCAAAGCTTCTGGCGGCTTCTGAATACAGATGATACCTTCCGGTTTACGCTGGAAGGCAACAGCCTGATTACCCGCCAGGAAACTACTCACATTGCAGCGGTGATGAAGGTGATCGACGTCATGGAAAGCATTGAACAGAATCTGCTTCAAAACCGGCTTTCCAGCACTGATAAGGCTATTCGTAGCACGGTTAACCAATTGCTGGTAGGTACATTGCTGGCCATGCTGATTGTAAGCGTCATTGCTTATCTGATGTTGCGGGAATTGCAAATCCGGCGCCAGAAAGAAAGCGAGGTCGAAGCCAGTCTGGTTGAAATTCAGCGGATTCATGACGTATCTGAACATCAGAACTGGTTGCTGCAGGGTACACAGGTCATCAACGAAGCCATTCTGGGACTGGATAACATGGAGCAGACGGGTCGTAAAGTCGTACAGGCGTATACGTCCTACATGAGTCTGGCCGGAGGCGCGATTCACCTGGCCGACGAATTTGGGGGGCTTGAGAAAACAGTGGTTTCCGGAATTGAAGCGGGGACAGACAAGCAATACGGGCTGCAACTCGCGGTTATGACGGCTGAAACCGGTCGTCCGCACTTTGTCAATGAAGTGCCGGCCCACTACTGGCGGATCGCTTCCGGAACCGGAGAGACAACGCCTGGTACCATTGGTTTATGGCCCGTCATTTTCAATGACGAGCTGATGGGCGTATTGGAGATTGCCGTTTTTGGCCAGTTCCGCGACCGCAAAATTGCCCTTATCCAATCCACCATTCCGGCAGTCGCTACAGCGTTGTTTGCCGCTCAATCGCGCGAAAAAACGGCCCGCTTGCTGGAGCAGATTCAGACGCAGAGTGAAGAACTGCTGAGTCAGCAGGAAGAGCTGCGGCAAACCAATGAAGAACTGCTGAACCAAACCGAATCGCTACAGGCGTCGGAAGAAGAACTGCGGCTGCAACAGGAAGAGCTTCGTCAGATCAATGACGAGTTGGAAGAGCGCAACAATGCGGTTGAAACCGCCCGGCTGGCCGTGCTGGAAAAAGCGCAGGAACTGGAAGTGACCAGCCGCTACAAGAGCGAGTTTCTGGCTAATATGAGCCACGAACTGCGCACACCGCTGAACAGTGTCCTGATTCTGGCGAAACTGCTTCAGGAAAATGCCGCCCACAACCTGACCGATAAACAGGTGGAATATGCCGGTGTGATTCACAAATCCGGAAACGATCTTTTAAATCTCATCAACGACATTCTGGACCTGTCGAAGATCGAAGCCGGAAAAACTGATTTTCTCTTTGAGCCGGTGCCGACCGAAAGCATTCTGCGGGATATCCGGGCTCCGTTTGAGGTCATTGCACAGGATAAAGGAGTTGCCTTCCGGACCACCATCACGCCGGATGCGCAGGAAACACTCCAGACCGATAAAGCACGACTGGAACAGATCCTTAAAAACCTGCTTTCCAACGCATTTAAATTCACACCCAAAGGCGGGCAGGTTACGTTCAATATTGAACGGCCGGTAAATGCCGCCGGGCAGCCCATCTCCGATTCAATTGCTTTTGTAGTGAAAGACACCGGAATCGGCATTCCGGAAGATAAACACCGGGTGATCTTTGAAGCCTTTAAGCAGGCCGACGGTTCTACCAGCCGCAAGTACGGCGGTACCGGTCTGGGGCTTTCAATTTCGCGCGAACTGGCCCGTAAACTGGGGGGCGAAATCCATCTGAGCAGCGAGCCCGGCCACGGCAGTACGTTCTCGGTTGTGCTGCCTTTGGCAGGACCAGCCAACCGGGTACCGGAAATGCCGTTCGCCCTGTCGAAACCAACAAACGTGATTCCGGATCCAACGGAAATCATGGAACAGAATCTACTGGAAGACGACCGCAACAACCTGCAGCCGGGCGATAAAACCATGCTGATTGTGGAAGATGATCCCCGGTTTGCGACCATTGTACGCGACTTCGCCCGTCAGCACCATTACAAAGCGGTGGTGGCGATCCAGGGAGACGAAGGCTTGTTATATGCCCGCCGGTATCAGCCCAGTGCTATCATCCTGGATATGCAGCTGCCGGTCATCGACGGATGGTCGTTGCTTAAAATTTTGAAAGACGATCCAGAATTGCAGAAAATCCCCGTACACATCATCTCTGCCGCCGACGACGCGTCGCTGCATGTAAGTGGTGCGCTGGCGTTTGCCCGGAAACCGGTCGAGAAAGAAGATCTGGAAGGTGCGTTTCAGGTCATCGCCAATTATCTTAAATCCGACCTGCGCCAGGTGCTGGTCTTTGGCGAAGGTCACTTGCAGGAAGGGGTGTTGCAGATGCTGGGACATCAGCGTAAAATAAGTGTTCACTTTGAATACGTAAAGGATCTTCAGAAAGCAGTTTCACTGATTCAAACCGGCAATTATCAATGCCTGGTTGCCGATATGGGCGATTGTGTAGCGCCTTGTATTGAAGATCTTCAGCAGTTGCGTGAAGCCGCTGGTGAGACCCCTGTTATGGTCTATCTCAACACCGATATTACCGCTACTGACGAGATGCAGCTGAAAAAGAGTGCCGATGTGGTGATCCGGGAATCGCTGCAATCCAAAGAACGTCTGCTCGATGAACTGGAGCTGTTTCATTACAAAATGCAGCAGGCAACCCTCCAGTCTGAAAAACCAAGCGATGCCATTGCCTCTACCATTGCGCTCGAAGGCCGGAAAGTGTTGCTGGTCGATGATGATATGCGCAACATCTTTTCGCTAACCAGTTTGCTGGAAGGGCAGGATATGGAGATTCTAACGGCGATGGACGGCAAAGAAGCACTGGAGAGGATGGACGCCCATCCAGAAGTGGAACTGGTGCTGATGGACATTATGATGCCGGAGATGGATGGCTACGAAGCTACCCGTCGCCTGCGCCTGGATAACCGCTTTAAACGGCTGCCGATCATTGCCCTGACTGCCAAAGCCATGCTGGGCGACCGTGAAAAATGCCTGGAAGCGGGTGCCTCCGACTATATTACCAAGCCTGTTGATGGGGCACGGCTTTTATCTCTGATGCGGGTGTGGCTGACTAAATAAAACAACAAACTCAAATTGAGTCCGGCTTCCATCAGGTAAAATGAATTTTTCGGGTGTACAGGTAGCCGCGTTTTTAAAACAGGTCAACGAGCAGTGGGGCTATGATTTTTCGGACTATGCCGAAGCCTCCCTGCAACGCCGGCTGCAACGCTGTATGGACCTGGCGCATGTATCGTCGCTGGAAGATCTGGGACGCCGCATTTTCACCGACCGCAAAGCCTTTGACTGGTTCCTGTCACATTTTACGGTGAATGTGACCGAGATGTTCCGCGATCCGGATTTCTACGCCTGTCTTCGCACCCAGATCTTACCGGTATTGGAAACCTTTCCCAATATCAATATCTGGCATGCCGGTTGCTCCAGTGGAGAGGAAGTGTATTCACTGGCCATTCTGTTGCACGAACACAACCTGTTGTCCCGCTGCCGCATTTACGCAACCGATCTCAATCCGGCCAATCTGGAGAAGGCACGGGCGGGTATCATACCGGTAGCAATGCTCAAAGAGTATATCCATAATTACCGGCAAAGCGGAGGCATCGGGGAATTCAGTCAGTATTATACCGCCCGCTACGGAAATGCCATCTTTAGCAAAGAACTCCGCGACCGGATTACCTTTCTGCAGCACAATCTGGTGGCAGATGGCGTCTTCAACGAATTTCAACTGATTCTGTGCCGCAATGTCTTTATTTACTTCAACCGGGCACTCCAGGAAAAAGTACTGGAGCTGTTTGTAGAAAGCTTGAGCCCACTCGGATACTTGGCTCTTGGTACGAAAGAAGCGATCATGGCTCCGAATGTGCAGCGCAGGTTTGAAACGGTATCCAAGCTTAAAATCTTCCGGAAAAAATACTGACCTGTATGGCTTCAGAAACGTTGAAACTGATTATTATCGGCGGTTCGGCGGGGTCTATTCCGCCGTTGATGAAACTGCTTAAATGCCTTCCGGAAGATTTTAACGCAACGCTGATTCTGGTCTTGCACCGGCAACGGAATACCGTCAGCAACCTGGCCCAGATCTTATCTCAGAAACTGAGCCGGCCTGTAATCGAACCGGATGATAAAGAAAAATTGCAACCGGGCCGGATTTACCTGGCACCGCAGAACTATCATCTGCTGGTGGAACGCACCGGTACGGTGGCCCTGGAATACAGCGAACTGGTACGGTTTAGCCGACCCAGCATTGATGTAACGCTGGAAAGTGCGGCTGAGCTGGAACACACGGCCCGACTGGGAATCATTCTCAGTGGTGCGAATGCAGATGGAACCAAAGGACTTGAAAAACTACTGGCGGCCGGCGGGAAAGGGTGGGTACAGGCGCCCGAGACTGCTGCCTACGCAGTGATGCCCGAAGAAGCCCAACTGGCCAATCCGACTGCTGAAGCCCTTTCGGTCGAAGCGATGTGTGGCCGGTTCAACACCTTTATTCACACTCATGACTGATTCTTTCAACGGAAAAACAATCCTGCTGGTCGATGATCGGCCGGAGAACTTACTAACGCTCGAGGCTTTGTTGAGTCCAACTGAACTGACACTGGTACGAGCTTATTCCGGAAATGAAGCCCTGAAACTGATGTATCGGGGAGGGCAGGCCAATTGCATTCTGATGGATGTACAAATGCCGGATATGAATGGCTTTGAAACGGCTGCCCTGTTGCAACAAATTCCGCATGCTGCGCTGATCCCGGTGGTGTTTATTACGGCCGATGACGGGCAGCGGGAGGTCGATGCAGAGTATCAAAAACAGCTTCCGGAACCCATATTTATGTACAAGCCGATCGACCGGGATAACCTGATTCAGTTGCTGGCACGATTGCTCGCATAAAAAAGCCTGATTCCGGAAGGGGAATCAGGCTTGAAAAGTAGATAGGAGCCGTACTTAAGCAGCAGTAGCAGTACCCAGCGCCTTAATACGCTTGGCCAGACCGCTCTTTAGGTTACCAGCTTTGTTCTTGTGAATGATATTGCGCTTGGCCAAACGATCGATCATGGAAACAACGGCAGACATACCAGCTTGCGCTTCGGTTTGATCCGTCAGCGTAAGGAGTTTACGGATGGCGTTACGGGTGGTTTTACCGTAATAACGGTTGCGCTCCCGGCGCTTGGCAGCCTGGCGAACGTCTTTCTTAGTTGCTTTATGATTTGCCATGGAAATGGTAAGATGCTAAAATTGAAGAGCGCAAAAGTAGGCCGAAAAAGATGGATGGCCAAAAAAACATTGCACTATTAATCCGGAAAAGGCCTCTATGGGATGTTTTGAGCGAAAATCTGCCGCGAGGTACGGGTCAGAAGCTCTTTCTTGACAATAAACTCTTCCAGCTTGTCTTTCGGGATGCGCAGACTGTAATACGGCTCGGAATAGGCTTCGTACAAGAACAAGTCATAATCCATGTTCCAGTCGGCCAGCAACTTGCGCTCAATGCCAAGTTCCTGACCCATGTATTCCAGGTTGATAGGTTCCGTGATGCGCACAATCGCCATCCGCTCCAGTTCTTCCCGCGTAAACTGTGGTTTAGGTGGTTCCGATGCGGCAGCTACATCTGTATTCTCTTTTCCGGAAGGACTGATAAACGAGAAGGTGGACGGAAACCCGCCACCAATCGCGTGATTCAGCTTTTCGAAAATAGAGGCCGTAGCTACAAACGCAAGTACGTGGCCCTGCGTTTCGCGCGCTAGGTATTTCCGGATCACCCAGAAGTTCTTACTGCCGGTACGGGCAATCGCACTTTCGACCGGTACATGGCCACAGTTATACGCCGCTACGACCAGCAGCCAGTCGTGGAAACGGGCATACAACTGATTGAGATACTTGGCGGCGGCCTGTGTGGAACGGCTCCAGTCGGTCCGGTCATCGCGCTTTTCGTTGACCGTTAGTCCCATATCGCGGGCTGTCTGCTCCATAAACTGCCAGGGACCTACGGCACCTACCGGGCTGATCGCGTTGTTGTTCAGCGCCGATTCAATCACCGCTAGGTATTTCAGTTCCTTTGGAATTGAATGGGTTTGCAGCACTTTCTCAATCGGCTTGAACCGGGCCTTGGAGCGGGATTTAATCGCTGCCAGCGATTTGGAGTGTGCGTTGAAATACGACCGCGCAAACGTCGCCACGTAGTCGTTCATCGAACCGAAATACGTTTTGTTGCCGGCCAGCGGTACAAACATTCTTCCGGAAGAAACCACACCTCCTTCCGGAAGTGCAGGGGTTATTTTAATGTTGCTTAGTGCTTTAGGAAGCGCAACGGAATCCGTCCGTCCAATCAGCGATTCGGCCAACTTGCCGGTGGTAGCAGTGCTACGCGGCTGGGCCAGAACAGAAAAAGGCAGGGAAGCAAAGGCAGCAAACCAGAAGGCTTTCAGCTTCATGCAAAAAGAAGGGGTTTTTTACAAAAAGAAGAAACGGTGCATAGGCAGGTGACGTTTTGAAAACAAGCGTCAGCCGGGAGTTGAAAACGATTCAGCATTCTGAATCATCTCAAAAGGTCGGATCAATCCGGATTACGGATTGTTCGAAACGATCGTAGGCTCTCCCGGAGTCGGGCTGGTAGGAGTGGTTGATGTAACCGTTTGGTTCGCCTCAGACTTCTTCATGCCGGCTTCGATTTCAGTTTTGACACCTTCCTTGGCATCATTGAATTCACGGATGCCTTTGCCGAGGCCACGGGCGAGTTCCGGAATTTTACGGCCACCGAACAGCACGATAATAGCGATCAGAATGATGAACCACTCACCACCGCTGGGCATAGACAGAAATGGAAGAAGGAAGATGCTTGCAAAAGTCATAAGACAGGATTTTAGCGAAAACGCTTTGAACAAATTTAGCGAAAAGAAATGGACTGCATTCAAAAACCTTCCGGCTTCCGGCAGATATTAACAACTACGAGATAACCGGTAAAAAGGTTTCTAAGAAGCGCCGTTCAGTCCCTTGCGAAGCTGTGAGGTCATGCCGCTGGTGTAGATTTCCCAGCGCTCCAAAACCTGCTGGATATCATTTGGAACAGGGGCTTCAAAGGCCATCCGTTCGCCGGTGGCCGGATGGATAAAGCCTAATTCACGGGCATGAAGCGCCTGGCGGGGCAATAGCTCAAAGCAGTTCTCTACAAACTGCTTGTACTTCGTGAAAACGGTTCCCTTTACGATATGATTGCCGCCATAGGTCGCATCATTAAACAAGGGGTGACCAATTGATTTCATGTGAACACGGATCTGGTGGGTCCGACCGGTTTCCAGGCGCATTTCAGCCAATGTGACGTAGTGAAAGCGACGCAGTACCGTATAATGGGTAATGGCTTCTTTACTGCCATGATCGCCATCCGGAAATACGTTCATGATCTTCCGGTACCGCAGGTCGCGGGCAACCGGTACGTTGATAGTGCCGCTGTCTTCCGGAAGATCGCCCCAGACTAGTGCAATGTAGCGGCGGTGAACGGTATGGGCTTTAAACTGTGCCGCCAGTTTGGTCATCGCCTCCGGGGTCTTGGCAATCAGCAGCAGTCCGCTGGTATCCTTGTCAATCCGGTGCACGAGGCCTACACGGGGCAGGTCTTCGGTGTCGAGGGCTTCGGCGCCCAGATAGAACGCAAGACCATTGATCAGGGTTCCTTCGTAGTTGCCGCAACCCGGATGCACCACCATACCGGCAGGTTTGTTGACGACCAGCAGATGTGCATCTTCATAGACGATATCCAGTGGCATTTCTTGGGCAATGACTTCGCTGCTCTCCGGCTTACGGGTATCATACACCAGCACTTCATCTCCGGGCCGCACCTTGTAATTGGCTTTTATCGGTTCGCCGTTGACCAGAACCATTTCGTCTTCTACCGCCTGTTGAATCTTGCTGCGCGTGGCGCCTTCAATCCGGTTGTGCAGAAATTTATCGATCCGGAGCAGTTCCTGGCCTTTATCCACAGTCAGCCGCAGCCGTTCGCGCAACACGGGCGCATCGGTACCGGATTCTTCTTCCGGATCGTCAAAATCTTCGGTATCTGCTACAAATTGCGCCATAAAAAATAGTCCTGTTAAGGGCGCAAAAGTACGTCAATGCACTGCCCATCGGCGAATGCCTTCGGCCGTCAGTGTGTTATAGCTCACCCGGCGTTCAATAATTCCGTTATTAACATAATAAACCGACGGCACCCATTTGCCTGCCAGCATTACAAATACCTCCTGATCGGGCTCGTACAGCACCGGTACATTGGTAGCTTTCGTGTCCTGGAAAAAACCTAGTGCTTCTTCTTTCGAACCGTTTAAAACCATGGTCAGTGGTAGGGTAGGGTCTTTCCGGAAAAACGCACTGAATTTCTGTGCGGCGTGGCGGCAGTGCGGGCATCCCAGACTTAAGAAGGCAACGACCTGCTTGCCGTGCCTCAGATCGAGGGAAGAATCCTGCAACAGGGTCAGCTGCATCGGCTCCCGATGCCGGTATGACGGCAGCACCATAAGAGGCACTACCGTCATACCGGCAATCAGTAAACCTCCGATCCATAACCGGCGCTGCCACTCCTTCCAGTCCGGAAGTTTATACAGCACCACCACCCCCAGCAGCATCGCTGCGTTTTTAAGCAGCGCAGGCAGTGGCTTCATTGGCAGCAAATCGCCAAAACAGCCACAATCGCCGGCGTTGCCTTGCTGAACAAGCAGGTACATCAGGTATCCGGAAAAAAACAGCAACAGCCCTGTGGCCACCGGCAGCGCCAACCGGCGTACCGCAACCCGCAGCAGCAGCAGGAATCCAACTGCGGCTTCAAGGCCGACCAGCAGCCGGGCCAGTACTGCGGCAGCGCTATCGCTCCGGATACCAGCATCCAGAATCGCCCATGAAAAGGAATCGATGCTTTGAAACTTGCCAAAGGCTGAAAGCAAAAAAGCAGCGCCGAGCACCCAAAGGAGCACAGCAGCTGCTACAGAACTAGCTGAAAAACGAAAGAAAGGACGCCGCATCATTAGAGGAACGAAAGTATTCCGGAAGCGGCAAATAAATGTCTAGTACAGATCGCAGGTTTCGGTGGTGGTAATGCCTCCGGATGTGGTAGGCGCTACCGAATTTCCCTGACAGATGTCGCGGGCTTTGCTTCTGGCATCCCGGATCGGATACTCACGACGGCTGCTGTCGGGAAGTCCAGCCTGACCAGTATACTTGATGGTGCACTGGCAGGTATACTCCCGCACGCAAGAGGTGGCCGACAGCAAAAGAAAGGACGCGAACAGCGGAAAAGTAAAGCGTTTCATACGGCTTAAAAGAGATGCGCCGACAAGATACAGCAGCGACGCTGATTGTAATACTGCTTCTTTCCGGAAAAAAGAATCTAATAGATGCTTCCGGAACTCAGATAATGCGTTACGTAGTCTTCAATAGCGGCTTCGAGCGACTGAAACGGCACGTCGTATCCAGCGGCACGCAGTTTCTGCGTATCTGCTTCTGTGAAGTACTGATACCGGTCCCGGATGTCTTCCGGAGTGTCGATAAACCGGATGTCTGGTGTTGTGCCCAGTGCGGCAAAAACCGCATTGGCCAGATCATTGAAGGATCGTGCGATGCCTGTACCTCCGTTATACAATCCGCTGTTGGGACGACTGTTCATCAGCCAGAAGCAGATGGAAACAATGTCTGCAACGTAGATGAAATCGCGTAGTTGCCCGCCATCCGTATACTCGGGACGATGCGAGCGGAACAGTTGCATAAAGCCCTGCTTCTGGATGTTCCGGAACGCATGAAAAATCACTGACGCCATCCGGTCTTTGTGATATTCGTTGGGACCAAAAACATTGAAGAATTTAACGCCGGCCCAAAACGGAGGGGTTTCGGTCTGGGTCAGCGCCCACTGGTCAAAATCATTCTTCGACTGCCCGTATGGATTGAGTGGGTGCAACTGGGGCACAACCTCATGGGTATCCGAATAGCCGTGCTCGCCGTCGCCATAGGTAGCAGCCGAAGAGGCATAAACCAGTGGAAGTGCGCGTGCTACACACAGCTTCCAGATGTGCTGGGAATATTCCAGATTCAATACCCGGTGCACCTCATAATCCATTTCGGTGGTGTCCGTTCGGGCACCCAGATGAAAAATACCATCTACCTGTACGTGGGCGTCTGCGATCCAGTTGAAAAACGCCTTCCGGTCGATCCGGTGCAGGTATTTTTTACCGGTCAGGTTGGCTTGCTTTTCTGGTTTGGAGAAATCATCCACCAGGATCAGGTTTTCAAAGCCCTGCCGGTTGAGAAATCCTACCAGATAAGAGGCAATAAAGCCAGCAGCACCCGTGATGACATAGGTGCCTGCCGGCTTCATCCATCCTTTGGAACTATTAGTGGCCATGGCCTTCGCGTTGAGCGGCGTCCTGTTCGGTAGCGGCATCGTGATGCTGCGTTGGATTAGGCTTATCGGCGCCCAGGCCATCTTCGCCGTGCAGGGTTTGGTTGGACGTAGCATCTTGTGTCTGATGCACGGTGCCTTTTTCATCGCCATGTCCGCTGCTCATCACACCAATAAAATTGACGGATGCAATCAGCAGACCTGCCAGCAGCAGGGCAACAGCGAACGAAGCGTTGAGGGTAGCCCCATTGGGACGCGCATCGGCTACCGGAGCAGGGTGGTCGCCATGGCTATCGTGTCCGTGTGTATCGTGTGAATCGTGGGGGGCGGCGTGTGAGGTAAGGTCCATAGCAGTCGGTTGTTGCAGAAAAAAGGTGTCGCGAAATTAATCGCGGCCGGTTAAATCGTGTAAAGGGATTTTCCGGAAACGCTTAGCTTTTGGGCTGCGGCTTTTCCATGACCGTACCACAGTTCCGGCAGGTACGCTTGTCGAGGGCTTCATAGAAACGATTCATGACGGGAGGCAGCTGTTGTACGATATCGGTCAGCTCCATGTATTCTTCATACAATTTGTGGCCGCAGGATTCGCAAAACCACAAAAACCCGTCCACGTCGCCTTCTTTCCGGATCCGCTCAATCACGAGTCCGACCGTACCAGAACCCCGTTGCGGCGAATGAGGAGTCTTGCCCGGCAGTAAAAACATTTCGCCCTGCTTGATGGGAATGTCTACAATCTGATTGTTTTCGACAATTTTTACAGATACATCGCCCTCCAGCTGGTAGAACAGTTCTTCGCTTTCGTTGTAATGAAAGTCTTTCCGGCTGTTGGGCCCCCCCACAACCATCACGATAAAATCGCCGGTGTTGTGATACACCTGTGCATTACCTACAGGGGGCTTCAGCAGGTGCCGATGGTCTTCAATCCACTGCATTAACGGGAACGGACGGGCAATCATAGAAACAAATTTAAAATTCCGGAAAAAGAATGGTTTGAAGAACGCTACCCTAAAACGACAGACCTGTTTATTTCAGCACTTTCAGCTTTACCAGCTCAATATGACTGGTCGTAACCAGCAGCATGTCAAACTCGAAGCGGTCGGCAATCACCCGCTCGCGGTTGCGTGGAATCCGGCCGGCGGCCGCTACAATATAGCCGGAAAGAGTGCCCCATTCGCTGTCTCCGAAGTCGAAGCCGTATTTCTCATGCAGATACGAAAGCTCCAGGCGTCCGGAAAAGATATACTCAGTTTCCGAAATCTGCTTTTCGGTGTATTCGGCAACATCATACTCGTCATAGATATCGCCGAAAATTTCTTCCAGTACATCTTCCAACGTAATGATCCCGGCCGTACCGCCAAATTCATCGACCACCCAAGCCACAGTTTTGTGCTCTTTCCGGAATGCATTGAGCAGATCAATCGCCTGCATCGCTTCCGGAACGGCCAGAATCTGATGGACCACTTTCGAAAGCGTATCCGGGCGGCCCGCAAGGTCCTGATGATGAAGATAACCGACGATCTGATCTATGGTGCCGTTGTAGACAATCAGTTTGGACAGCCCGGTGTCGATCATTTTTTGCCGTACCTCTGCGACGGACGTCCGGATGTCAACGCCAACTACTTCTTTCCGGGGAACCATGCACTTGCGCACCTTGGTATGAACCAATTGCAGCGCATTTTCAAACAACCGGGCATTCACCTCATTGGCGTCCGACTGATGGCCCTGTAAGGTCTGGTGGGTAAAATGATCGAGATCCACCCGGTTAAAAACAGGGCGGTCTTCCTGAATCCGGACGTTGAACAGGTATTTCAGGATCAGTTGGGAAAGCTGGATCAGCGCTTTGGACAAGGCTCCGAAAACCGCATTGATACCGGCCATCAGAAACGCAAAAATGCCCAGAATAGACTCTGCTTTGCGTCGGAATAAGGCCTTTGGCAGAAACTCGGCAAACACCAGCAACAACAACGTCGTGGTTGCGGTCGTGAATAGCAGCTCAAACCAGACGTTATTCAGTGGTGCCGGTAACTGCCGCAGATAGGTGTGCAAAACTTCCGTCATCAGCAATCCTAACACCACCAGCAGCAGACTGATGAGCATCCGGGAACCGCCCAGATACTCGGCCGGCCGGTCCATCATCTTCGATAAAATAATGGCCGAGCGGCGTCCCTGCTTGCGCTTCAGCTCGATGTTGAGCTTACTGGCCGATACAAACGCAATTTCAATGCCGGCTAACAAGGCAATGATCAGTGCGGTAACCAGTAGAAAAACAAGCAGTTGAAGATTCATAGCGGGCAATAAGGCCGTAAAATAGCAAAACTTACACAGAGAAAGAGGACTCGGCCACCAACGGCACTTCCACGGGTGCATTCAGGAAGGCTTCCACCCGCTGCAACAGCTCATTACAGGCCGTTTCCAGGCAGTCGTTGATGATGGTATGGTGAAACTGAGGGGCAAATTCAGCTTCAAAAGAAGCTTTCGCCAACCGCTCTTCCAGGCTGGCCGGTGTTTCGGTGCCGCGCTTGATCAGCCGGTCCCGCAACGCATCTTCCGATGGAGCCTTGATGAAGATACTGAGCGCCTGTCCGGGATAGGCCTGAAGAATGCTGAGTGCGCCTTTGACATCAATATCAACCAGCGGAAAGCCACCCCGTTCGGCAATGCGGTCCAGTTCTGAGCGCAGGGTGCCATAGTACTTACCCGGATAGACCATTTCCCATTCTACAAACGCCTCCTGCTGAATCAGCGCCTGAAAGTGCGTGGGCGCCAGAAAGTAGTAATCCCGGCCGTTTTCTTCTCCCGGACGGGGCTTTCGGGTGCAGGCAGACACCGAAAATGACAAGCGGGGACAGCGCTGAAGCAGTTGCTTGACCAAGGTGGTTTTGCCGGAACCGCTGGGTGCAGTAACAATGATGATTTTAGCAGGTGCCATACGACGAAAAACGCCTGCCTACACAGGGCGTGGTCAAAGGTAAGAAAGGTGTTGAAGAGCCGGTTTCCGGAACGTGTAAAAACCGGTAATATGGCTGTCTGTTGACAGAACCAATTCCGGCCGCTTGTAATAAGGACTTCCGTTAGAAGGATTTTATGCCAACCAACCTGTCGAACCCACTAGAAGGTACAAAGGCAGTTTTCCGGAAGAAAATAAAGATGCCGGTACCTGGGGTACCGGCATCTGAACAGAAAGCGTTCGGGAAACCCTAGCAGTACTGCTCCAGGGCGCCTTTCAGATTGGCAGCAATCATCTGAGCCGGACGGCCTTCGATCATGTGGCGCTCAATCATGTGCACGACCTGGCCATCTTTAATCAGCGCAATGCACGGAGAAGATGGCGGATACGGCAGCAAATGCTTGCGAGCTTCGGCTACGGCATCCAGATCATAGCCAGCAAACGTGGTGACTACTCGGGATGGTTTCTTGGATGCGGCCTGTAAGCCCATCACGGCACCCGGACGGGCAGTACCGGCGCTGCAACCGCAGACCGAATTGATTACCAGTAGGGTCGTACCGGAAGCGTTTAGGGTTTCGTCAACAGCAGTAGGGGTCAGCAGTTCTTCAAAGCCGTAACGGGTCAGTTCGGCCTTCATCGGAGCTACAAGTTCAGTAGGATACATAAGAGTAGGTGTCTTGGAAAATTTTTGCAAAGATAATCCGCCGGTACGCGCTACTATTGATAGCCTTATTGATGTTTTTGAATGTCCGCACTTTCTTCTCTTCAGCTGCATTTTACGGTGCCCGATCCGGCATCCCTCACTACCGTCCGGAAAAGCGAAACCAAGCTGGGCCAGCTGGTTCAGCGTGCTGACCTCAACCGCTGGAATCAGTCCATTGAAGCGTCCGACGCTAAGTTTGTCTGGATCGGTCTCGCCGAAGACATTGGGGTCCGGGCCAATGGTGGCGTCGGTGGTGCCCAAACGGCTCCCGAGGCCGGATTGAAGGCATTGCTCAACATTCAGAACCAGCCGGAAGTGAACGGTACCTCCTTGCTGATCGGTGGTCTGTTGACCGCCTCCATCCCGGAAGATGCCAGTTTGGACGCACTGCGCGAAGCAGTGGTTCAGATCGATGCGGAAGTAACCACTCGCATCCGGACCATTGTCGCTTCCGGAAAAATACCGGTCGTGATGGGCGGTGGACACAACAACTGCTACGGACTGCTCCGCGGAACGTCTGAAGCGATCAGACAACCCGTAGCGGCACTCAATCTGGATGCCCACAGCGATTTCCGGCAGGCTGAAGGGCGACACAGCGGCAACGGATTCCGGTATGCGTACAACGAAGGGTATCTGAAAAAATATGTACCCATATGTCTGCACCGCAATTACAACGATCCGGCGCTTGTAGCAGAGTTGATGGCAACTGATGACTTCTTGCCGTCTTTTTATGAGGATGTTTTTTTATCCGGTACAGACCGTTTCGAAGATACTTTGACTGCTGCTTTCGATCACAGCCGTGGCTTCCGGACCGGGCTGGAACTGGATCTCGACTGCATTGAAGGCATGCTGTCTTCGGCGATGACGCCTTCCGGACTCACGATGCGCGAAGCCCGCCGCTATGTGTGTAGGGCCGCAGCGGAAACCACACCGGCGTACCTGCACCTGACCGAAGGGGTTGTGCAACGGTCCGACGGATTGCAAAGTGCATTGACTGCTAAAGCCCTGGCGTATCTGGCCAGCGATTTTATGCGGAGGCATCCGGTTCCGGAATCAAATTGATAGTGTACAGATGCTCAGTGGAAGTACTTAGGGCTCTGCAATTGTGCAAGAAAACAGTGAGCTATCCGGCTCCCGGTTCAAGCCTGAATAATAGTCGTACAGCATGACTTTATTGACCGCGATCGTCAGTTTGCCGTTAGTGACCGTGTAGACAACATTCCCCTGAGATTTGTCTAGGCTTTCGTACAGAAACCCACTGCCGCTTTGGGTGCCGACCGGAGGAATGCCCAGACTGATGCTATTTTCAACCGGCAGCGTTGTGGATGCAGTGGGCAGCGGTGCGCAGAATACGGTTAGGGTAGACGGGTTTCCGGAAACGGTTGTGCCTGTGGCAACAACACTATTGGCATTGCGGCGCACCAGACTGTTTGCCGTGTACACGCTGTCTCCGATCTGCCAGGAACCAATCGTTGGTGTCAATACAACTGTATCCGGATCTTTCTTACAGGCAGTGGCCAGACAGATAACAGCTGCGCAGCCGGTAATAAAACGGGTCATAGCAATGGAACGATGCAATGAATAAAACACTAAATTAAAAAAGGAACCCGAATGGATCCGGATTCCTTGCTGTATTTCGTTTAAGAGGGTCTCTGTTTAGTTGGCGTATTCGCTCATAAACTTGATCCGCATCATCTGAAGCTGCTCTACGGTTACGTCGCGGTCTTTAAACTCATCATAGGCTTCCTGCAGATCATCATTGGGCGAATTCCGGAAATAATCGAAAATGTCTTCCTGTTCGTATTCATCCAGCTCCTGCTCCAGGCAATAATCCAGGTTCAGGCGGGTTCCGGAAGCCACAATGCTTTCCATCTCCACCAGCAGGGTCTGCAGGTTCAGGTCTTTGGTGCGCGCAATAGTTTCAAGCGGAATTTTCTTATCGATATTCTGGATGATGAACACCTTCAGACCACTTTTATTTACCACACTGCGCATCACAAATTCTTCCGGCTTTTCAATACCGTTTTCTTCTACGTAGCGGGCAATGAGTTCTACAAACTTGCGGCCGTACCGGATGGTTTTGCCTTTGCTTACGCCGTGAATACGCTCCAGTTCCTCCATCGTGGTAGGATAGGTCGTCGCCATGTCTTCCAGCGAGTTTTCAAGGAAAATCACAAACGGAGGAAGGTTCTTTTCTTTCGCTACCTGCTTCCGGAGATCCTTTAGCATCTCGAACAATACCAGGTCCGCAGCGGCCGGACTGGCATTGGCGGCCAAGGTATTCTCGTCTTCCAGTACCTGCTCATAGTTGTGATTGAGCGATACCATAATGGAATACGGCTTTTTGTGAAACTTAGCACCTTTATCGGTGATCTTCAGCAACCCATACTCTTCGATGTCTTTCCGGATCAGGTTGTCCAGCATCATATGCCGGATCAGGCTGTGCCAGAAGTTTTCATTCATCTCCATGATGAGACCTGCACCAAACACTTTGAGCGTGTCGTGCCCGTAGTTCTGGACCTGCGGATTGGATTTGCCCAGCACAATGTTGATCACGTACTCGGTTACGAAACGCTCTTCCAGCGAAGCGATGGTGTCCAGAACGATTTTGATCGAATCTTTTACTTCGAGTTTTGGTTTTGGATTGCGACAATTGTCACACATGCCACAGTTTTCTTCGGTATACTGCTCGCCGAAGTAGTGCAATATGGTTTTGCGCCGGCAAACCGAACTTTCTACATATGAAACGGTCTCCGAGATCAGCTGAGCATTCATTTCGCGCTCGCTCAATGGCTTGTCGCGCATCAGATGCTCCAGTTTCTGCACATCCTGATAGGAATAATACAGGACACAGCGGCCTTCCAGTCCGTCGCGTCCGGCACGTCCGGTTTCCTGGTAATAATTCTCGAGGCTTTTAGGAATGTTGTAGTGGATTACAAAGCGTACGTCAGGCTTATCGATGCCCATTCCAAACGCAATGGTGGCTACGATTACATCTACCTGCTCATGCAAAAAACTGTCCTGCCGTTGCGCCCGAAGTGCAGAGTCGAGTCCGGCGTGGTAGGCCACGGCTTTTACGCCATTGGCGCACAGCGTCTGGGCCAGTTCTTCGGTCGTCTTACGGTTGAGCGTATAAATAATGCCGCTCTTGCCACGCATCGAGTGAATAAACTTCACAATCGACCGCAGCGTATGGTCTTTGTCGCCTTTGGGAACAATCTCGTAGGAAAGGTTCGGACGATTGAACGAATCAATAAAAATCGTTGGCTCGCGCAAAGCCAGGTTTTTCACGATGTCATCCTGCACCTTGGGCGTAGCGGTAGCCGTTAAGGCAATAATGGGCAGTTTGGCGTCGATTTCATCGATCATGCCCCGCAGCTTGCGGTATTCCGGACGGAAATCGTGGCCCCATTCTGAAATACAGTGGGCTTCATCGACTGCTACAAATGAAATCTTGATTTCTTTGAAAAAGGCGATGTTCTCAGCTTTGGTGAGTGTTTCCGGAGCCACGTATAGCATTTTGGTAATGCCGGATGTAAGGTCGTCTTTTACTTTCTTCTGTTGGGCCTTGCTCAGAGTCGAGTTCAGAAAGTGTGCAACATTATCACGACTGCTGTACCCACGTACCAGATCTACCTGGTTCTTCATCAACGCAATCAGCGGCGAAACCACCAGCGACACGCCTTCGCTCATCAATGCCGGTAGCTGGTAGCACAAAGACTTACCGCCTCCGGTAGGCATGATGACAAACGTGTCTTTTCCGGAAAGAATACTTTCAATAATCGCTACCTGCTGCCCTTTGAATTGTTCAAATCCAAAATGGGTTTGCAGTGCAGCAAGAAGTGGAGTAGTAGGGGGTGTCGCAGCCGTTGTTTTCTTACGCACAGTGTAAATTTTTGCCCTTTGTAAAACGAAAAGGGACTTCGCCAGAACCTTTGATTGAAAGGTACACGAAGTTACCGTCCTACAATGTAGTGCAACGGAACGGAGCAGGCAAGACGTTGGGTGTTTAAGGTTAAACTATTTCTAAAATGTGCGTGCCGGTCCAGGGAAAGGCATTGAGTGCCTTCAAAAGCGTCTTCAGGGATTCGGGAGCGCCCAGGAAGTCGAGCGTACGCATATCTATTTCCAGTACCGGAAACGGTGCTTCCTTTAAAAACTGACGATAGCTTTCGCCCAATTTCAACAGGTATGCATCCGGAATGGTCTGCTCATAATCGCGTCCCCGTCCCTCAATATTGCTTCGGAGCTGCTGAAGCGGTGCATTCAGGTAAATCAGCAGATCGGGATTAGGTAATTGCGCACCAATCAGCCGGTCCATCGTCTGAAACAGATTGTATTCTGCCGGGTCGAGGTTGATCCGCGCAAAGAGCGCGCTTTTCTGAAAAATGTAATCCGAGACTACCGGTTGCCTAAACAGATCCGGGCTGCTAATCACACTTTTTAACTGCTGGAACCGCTCGGCCAGAAACGACAGTTCCAGCGGAAAGGCATAGCGCTCCGGCGCGGCATAAAAGCGGGGCAGAAACGGATTGTCTGCAAACGATTCCAGCACCAGCCGGCCCCCCAGCTGCTCGGCCAGCAACCGGGCCACCGTCGTTTTGCCGGCACCAATCACACCTTCGATGGCAATATGCCGGAATGAAACACTCATAGAACTCTGAGACAAAAAGAAGGATCAAAAATAATCAGCTGCCAACCGTCGTTCCGGAAACTTAACCGGCCCGTCGCACCCAGCCCGGATCGGTACAGGCCTGCAACAGCTGTTGCACCGAACGTCCGTTTTCCGGATGGATCCAGTCCGGAAGTACCTCGGCCAGCGGTTCCAGTACAAACCGTCGCTCCGTCATCCGTGGATGCGGCACCGTCAACTGCGGCAACCGGATCTGATCGGATCCATAAAAAAGAATGTCAATATCCAGCGTACGGGCGCCCCAGCGCTCGATGCGTTCCCGTCCGGCCGTGTGTTCTATAGCCTGGCACACCTGCAACAGCCGTTCCGGAAGCAGCATTGTTTGAACCACTACCACCTGATTCAGATAGTCCTGCTGGTTTGCAACACCCCAGGCGGCGGATTCATAAATGGCTGAAGTGCATTCAACGGATCCGCATTGAAGGGTAATAGCCGTTTGTGCATCCACTAAATACTGACGCCGGTCGCCCAGATTGCTGCCCAGGAGCAAAACCGCCGTTGTAGAGGCGACCGGTGTGTTTTGGGGTACTGACACGGGGCTTTTAGACATAGAATAACACTATAAATCCTCTACTGCCGTCGTACTTTCGACCTTTGCAGCAGAAGTTGCAAAGCTTTCTTCTCTTGAGACAATTTTTCAAAACTTTTTTTGCCTCCCTGCTGGCTGTAGTGGTAGGCGCTGTCATTATTTTCGGTGTGATTCTGGGGGGCATCTCGGCCCTGGTCACATCTGCCAAAAAAGTGAACGAACAGGTCGTCGTTAAGGACGGCTCCATGCTGCTCATCGATCTGCGAAAAGCCATTCATGAGCAACGCGAAACCTCTTCACTTCCGTTACTGACCGACGAAGACAATGCGTCTGCCGGTTTGTATGATATTAACCGGATGCTGGTGGATGCGGCTACCGACGACCGGATTCCGGGCGTTTTGATCCGCACCGGTAATACTTCTGCGGGTTGGGCGACGCTGCAATCCATCCGCAACGCGATCCTGCAGTTCCGGAAGTCCGGCAAACCAGTATATGCCTACGGCGAAGATTATTCGCAGAAAGATTATTTCCTGGCGTCCGCTGCCGACAGTGTATTCCTGAATCCAGTAGGCGATTTCGAGCTGAAAGGAATGGCGGCGCAGCTGCAGTTTTTTAAAGGAACGCTGGAAAAAGTAGGGGTTAAACCGGAGATTTTTTATGCCGGCAAGTTCAAAAGCGCCACCGAACCGTTGCGCGAAACCAAGATGACCGACGCCAACCGGTTGCAACAATCGGTACTCATCAACCGCATCTGGGCCGAATACCTGGAAGCGGCTGCCAGTCATGCAAAAACCGATACGGCGACGGTCTCGACCTGGACGCAGCAGGGCGCCGTGCTGTTTGGGGAAGATGCCCAGCGCTTAGGTCTGGTCGATCGCCTCGTATACTGGGATGAGGTAGAGGCGCAGATCCGGAAGACGACCAAACAGGATGCAGATGAAAAAGTAACCTTTACCCAGATAGACGACTATACCAAGTCCAAAACCGGCGGCGTTCTGAAAGACGGTCGGGTAGCCATTTTATTTGCCGAAGGCGATATCGTTGATGGCCGGAGCGAAAATGATTATCAGATTGCTTCCGAGTCGATTGTAAGCCAGATCCGGAACATCCGGAACAATGACCGCGTCAAAGCGGTTGTGTTGCGGGTCAACAGTCCGGGCGGATCGGCACGGGCGTCCGAGATTATCCTGCGCGAGTTGCAGTTGCTTCAGAAAACTAAAAAACTGGTGGTTTCGATGGGCGATGTGGCCGCTTCGGGAGGCTATTACATCTCTGCCAGTGCCGATAGCATTTTTGTGCAGCCTACCACGCTGACGGGTTCTATCGGGGTGTTTGGAATGCTGTTTAATGCCTCCGAATTACTCACGCAAAAACTGGGTGTCACGTTCGATGTGGTCAAAAACGCACCCTATGCCGATTTTCCGGCGGCGGGTCGGCCGCTAAACGATGCCGAGCGTCTGCGGATGCAGCGTGGAGTGGATACCATCTATGCGTTGTTCAAATCGCGCGTGGCCGTGGGCCGGAAACTTCCGGAAGCACAGGTGGATTCACTGGCGCAGGGCCGGGTCTGGATGGGCCGGGATGCTGTAGCCAACGGACTGGCCGACCGGATCGGTGGTCTTCCGGAAGCCATTCAGGCAGCGGCCAAACTGGCCGGCTTGGATAATTACAGTGTGGTAACCTATCCGGAACCTGTGGATCGCTTTCAGTATATGCTGCGTCGATTCCGGAACAGTCCGCTTACCCAGATTCAACAGTCTTTGCAGGCCGGTGAAGTCAGGCAACTGGCTGCGTTCACCGCCAAAATGCAACAACTTTATAACCGCAACCGGAAAATTCAGATGGCGCTGCCGTTTGACTGGTTGGTAAACTAAATTCTTTTTATACCGTCTAACTTACCCATGAAAAAATCTAACGTGCTGCGGTATGCCGCGCTGGCCATGCTCTCTGGCGTGGCGGGTTCCGGAACCGCACTGGCACAGCCTGCCAAAGTGCTGGATCCGGCCAATATCGATAACAGCGTCGCTCCCGGCGACAATTTCTTTTACTACGCCAATGGCAACTGGCTAAAGAAAAACCAGATTCCGGCCTCCGAAACCCGCTGGGGATCGTTCAACGAATTGCAGGACAATAACTATAAAGCCCTGCGTGCATTGCTGGAAGAAGCCGCCGCTGCCGCCGCTGCCAAAGGTACTCCGAAGCAGATGGTGGGCGATTTCTACCGTTCCGGAATGGACAGCAACCAGATCGATAAGCTGGGCATTACGCCGCTGAAAGAAGATCTGGCTCGTATCGACGCTATCCGTACACCTGAAGATCTGTTGAAGGAAATTGCCTACCAGCACACGCGTGGCAACAGCTTTCTGTACAGCTTTTATGTAGGTCCGGATGATAAAAACGTAACCGAGCAGCTGCCACAGTTTTTCCAGAGTGGCTTGGGTATGCCCGACCGCGATTATTACCTGAAAGACGACGCCCGCAGCACCCGCATCCGCGACGCGTATAAAAAATACCAGGTTCAGTTACTGGCTTTGAGCGGACTGTCGCAGGAGCAGGCCCAGAAAGCAGCAGCCAACACGTTTGCTATCGAACAAAAGCTGGCCGATGCATCTATGAGCCGCGTAGAAATGCGTGATCCGTACAAAACATATAACAAGTTCACGGTTGCCGAAATTTCTGCAAAGGCGCCCGGCATGAACTGGTCGCAACTGCTTCAGGGGCTTAAAATCGGCAATCAGAAAGCGATTCTCGTAGGCCAGCCCGAGTTCTTCAATACCGTGGGAGGGATGATCCAGCAGATTCCGGTTGAAAACTGGAAAGAGTACCTGCGGTTTCATCTGGTAAATGACGCGGCTCCCTATCTGAGCCGGCAATTTGGAGATACCCGTTTTGATTTTTACGGCAAAACACTACGTGGTCAGCAGGAGCAAACGCCCCGTTGGAAGCGCAACCTCAATATCGTTGATGGTAGTATCGGCGATCTGCTGGGTAAGATGTACGTCGATAAAAACTTCCGTCCGGAAGCCAAGGAGCGGATGCTGACGCTGGTCAACAACCTTCAGGATGCCTATGCCGCCCGGATTAAAAAGCTGGACTGGATGAGTCCAGAAACCAAAGAGCGTGCGCTGCAAAAGCTGGGTACGTTTATGAAGAAAATCGGCTATTCCGACCGGCTTAAAACCTATCAGGGACTTTCAATCAGCCCGGATCAGTTTTACAAAAATGCTGAAGCCGCTGCTGCCTGGGAGTATACTTATATGATCTCCAAGCTGGGCAAGCCGGTAGACCGCACCGAGTGGGGCATGACCCCTCCTACGGTAAATGCCTACTACAATCCGGCGTTTAACGAAATCGTATTCCCGGCAGGTATTCTGCAGTATCCGTTCTTTAGCGATAAAGCAGATGATGCAGTGAACTATGGTGGGATCGGCTCTGTAATCGGCCACGAAATGACCCACGGTTTTGACGACCAAGGCCGTCAGTACGATGCCGAAGGCAACCTGAAAGACTGGTGGACTGAAGGCGACGCAAAGCAGTTTACTTCCAAGGCTGATGTTGTGATTAATCAGTTCAACAACTACACTGTACTGGATACGATCCACGTAAACGGCGAGCTGACACTGGGTGAAAACCTGGCGGATCTGGGCGGACTGGCGATTGCCTACGATGCCTTCCAGAAAACAGCGCAAGCCAAAAAAGGGGAGAAAATTGATGGGTTTACCCCCGATCAGCGGTTCTTCCTGAGCTGGGCGCAGGTTTGGCGTGCCAACATCCGTCCGGAAGAAGCAGCGTCCCGGATTGTAACCGATCCGCACTCTCCGGGCGAGTACCGGACCAATGGCCCGCTGAGCAATATAAAAGAGTGGTATCAGGCGTTCAATGTAAAGCCCGGTGCAAAAATGTATCGTCCTGAAAACGAGCGTGCCAAAGTCTGGTAAAATCGTTTTGAGCCTGATAAAAAAAGACCCGTTGCATACTCGCGGCGGGTCTTTTTTTATAAATAAGTATCTACGTGAGCCTATTGATCACCACTCCCAGAGGCCCAGCTTGCCCCGTGCCGGAATCGGCTCGTCGAAACAATGGGCATCCGTAAAGACAAACCCATACCGGCCGGGTGCAAATGCCTGTTCTTCGAGGGTGTGTTCCGGTAGGGCATTTTGAAGACCGCTTTCCAACGTGAGGACGTCCCGGAGCGTAACCTCACCGATAATAGCACCGAAAGCCAATTCCTTAAATTCCGGAAGAAGCGGCGCTATGGCAGGCAGCGTAGCAAATGCTTTTCCGGACGTACGTACGCCGGCATGAATGAGCAGTGGTCCCCGGTATACGGTGGTCCAGCTGCGGGTTTCGATGGTTTTATGGCCCAAAACAACCAGTGAGGCCCAGGGCTGAAGCAGCGATAGAACTTTCAACAGCAACAGGGTATTAACAGATGCATCAGCATTCTTTCAGTCCCAGCGGAATATTGACAGCCAGTCCGCCCTCGGCTGTTTCTTTGTACTTGGCATTCATATCCAGCGCCGTTTCCCACATCGTTTCCACCACATTGTCGAGCGATACGCGGGCATGATCCGGATTGGATTGCAGCGCCAGCTGAGCGGCTGTGATCGCTTTGATGGCCCCCATCGTATTGCGCTCGATACACGGCACCTGCACCAGGCCGGCGACCGGATCACAGGTCAGTCCCAAGTGATGTTCCATGGCAATTTCGGCCGCCATCTGGCATTGCCGCGCCGAACCACCCAGGCATTCGGTTAGGGCGCTGGCAGCCATCGCCGAGGAGACACCGATCTCCGCCTGACAGCCACCCATAGCGGCTGAAATGGTAGCGCCTTTTTTAAAGATCGATCCGATCTCAGACGCATTGTATAAAAATCGCAGAATGCTCTCATCCTGATACCCATCGCAAAACACGATGTAGTAGAGCAACACCGCCGGGATGACTCCTGCTGCTCCGTTGGTCGGAGCCGTTACAACGCGGGAAAACGATGCATTTTCTTCATTTACAGCTAAGGCAAAAGCACTTACCCAGTCGAGCGTGTATTTAAAGCCGCTGCCGCCCTCCCGGATCGCAGCTACCCAGCTGTCAAAGTCGGTATACGTTCTTCCGGAAATCAGCTTTTTGGAGAGATCGGATGCACGGCGGATTACATTCAGTCCACCGGGCAAAATGCCGCTGATATGGCAGCCCCGGTACACACAATCGCGCATGGTATGCCAGATCTGTAGCACACCGGCAGCTGTCTCCGCTTCCGGACGCCAGGCCAGCTCATTCTCGGCTACAATCTCCGAAATGGGCAATCCGGTCTTGCGGCACCAGTGCAGCAACTCCCTTGCATCGGCAATCGGAAACGGAAGGTCCGGACCGTTGACATCCCGTCCGCCTTCGCCTTCTTTTACTACAAAACCGCCGCCTACCGAGTAGTAGGTTTCGGCAAGCTCTTCACCATTTTCCAGCTGTGCCAGAAACGTCAGGGCATTGGGGTGGAAGGGTAGACTTTCGTCCATCAAAAACACCACATCCGCTGCCGGATCAAATGCAATAGGTGCTGATTTTCCCAGAACCATCTGCTGGTCGCGTGATAGGGCCTCTAGCGTTGGGTTGATATTCTCTACCGGAAACGTTACTGGATCTTCGCCGCATAAACCAAGCATCACCGCTACATCGGTGCCGTGGCCCCGACCGGTTTTGGCCAGTGAACCATACAGCAGTACCTGAACCTTCCGGACTATTGGCAGTCGCCCGGTTTGTTGCAGGCTGCTCAGGAATCGCAACGCGGCGCGCCAGGGCCCCAGTGTATGTGAGGAAGACGGGCCAATGCCGATTTTGAAAATGTCGAAAACCGAAAGAGCCGGTTCGGAATGTTGGTGCGCCACAGCAGAAGCGATAAGAAAAGGTTGGAAGCCTTAAAAGTACGACCGGCAGCGCGGCTACGGACCTGAAAGCCGAACGACTTCTGCGACTTGTGGAAAGAGGTATTTTTTTCCGGAACCGAGCTGTTGACACAGGATGCGGGTCCGGCGGTGTTTTAATACCTGATACGACTGGCCGCAGGTATTCCGGAACTGGCTGCCGGCCGGCAGATCGCCCACTAAAACAGCATCCGGTGCCCGCTGATCATACTGCCACAGCGCCCGAAATAAATCAGGGTCACTACAGGTAGACGCGGCCGGATGCGTCAGTGATTGTTGCAGTGCAGTCGCCACAGGCGTGGGAAACACTGCGCGTTCCAGAAACGGTATTAGAGTCGTACCGAAAGTGTGCTTCCATTCGGCTCCATGAGGTGCTACCCGTCGCCCATGGACCTCGAACGTGAGCAAATGCGCAATTTCATGTAGCAGCGTAATCAGAAAGGAATACGGATTGAGGTTGCCATTGATGGTAATCTCATGCGCACCGGTGCCGGGCCGATAATTGCCGAGAACGGTTTTGCGGGCGCGGGTAATGGTCAGGTGAATGCGATGCTTCCGGAAATACGGCGCGACCTGCTCAAAACTATTGGGCGGTAAAAAGGCACGCAGTCCGGAAAGGTCTTGGGGGTGCATCAATCACGAGGATTCCGGAAAAACTTAGGCTTGTGGACCCGCTGGGCCTTTGCGCGACAGCTTTTGCAGGCCGTACGTCTCCAGTCCGGAATACAGAATATATAGCACGGCCAGAATACCCAGCGAAGGGGTATGAACAGCGCCCGAAACCATGAAAATATAAATGCCCGCTGCTGCTGCAATCGCAAACAGCTTTAGCAAGGTGCCGCTGTAGATACTGCGTACAAACCCATGGGGATTGGTCGGATTTCCGCCGGAAGCAATCCGGAAACTCAGCGCAGTGGTAATAACTAGTAGCAGGTTACCGCCGTGGAGCAAAGGTTTGTTGAATTGCAGGCGTTCCGGAAGAACATAAATGACGGCCGCGCTGATGAGCAGCAGTACCAGCAGGTTCCGGAAAAAATGAACAGCTTTCATGGCTGCAAAGCTCACTTATTTTTTGCTTCCAAAATTCCGGAGCAGGCTGTAAAACAGATACGCCAGGGCTACCAATGGCAGGATAATCACAAAAAGAGCAGCAAACCCCAGTTTTTCGTCGGCTTTGATCCCACCCCACACGGCGAGTCCCAAGAGAATGCCCCATTGAAAGGCCAGACCGATGTACTGCTGATAGGGTTTCATTTGGAGCGACGTTTAGAAACGGTTTTGGGTTGCCTGGCGGCGGCGGCAACGGCCTCAGCCGTTGGAATCAGTTGCGGTCCCTGAATCTGGGCCTTCTGAATCTCGGCCTCTGAAAGCAAGGTCGTGTCTTTGGCTACGGGACGCTGTCCGCTGATAACGGTTTGCAACCGTTGCAGCTGACCGGCCTGTATCCGCAGCTGATCTTCGAGTGAATCGGTAGCCTGTTGCAGTTGCAGCACCTGTCCGCGCACTTTGCCATTGCCATAACCGGGTATATAGTATTTCAGCGGGGAGAATACAATCGTCAGGGTCGTGAGCCCAATCGCCAGCAAAATCACTAGTGTACCAGTTGCCCAGACCGACTGCTTGGTCAGCCGGAAGGACGCCAGTTCGGTGCGGTGGGCGTCATCAACTACCACCAGCCGGTATGGATGTCGCAGTCCCCGGAACGGCCGCGGAATCCGGCGACGGCGTTTGGCGGAAGAAGAGTAAACGTCGGTCATACGTAACAGGCCGGGTGAAGATAAGGAAAAGCGCCCGTGTACCTTTGCCGCCTCCTGTTAGACCTGCTATGAACATTCTGCATCTTTTTTCCGGAAACGTGTTTACCGGTGCCGTAGAACATGCCCTGGAACTGGGGGCCTGGCAACAGCAGCAGGGGCATCAGGTGTGGCTGGCCTCCGATTTTAAGGACGCGCCCGGCGCGCTGCCACATACTACCATTCCGGTACACGACCGCCGCTACCGCCAGCGCTTCCGGAACCGGGCGCTACTGCGCCAACTGGTGCTCGACAAGGATATTCAGGTGGTCCATGCCCATTCGCGGGCCGCTTCGGCCATTGCGCATGGCGCTTTAAAAGGTACGTATGCAGCGTTGGTATCCACCGTTCACGGCCGGCAGCATGTTCATTTTTCGTCCAAGACCTTCGATGTGTATGGCGAACGGGTCATTGCTATCAGTGAAGATTTGCGTCAGCACCTGATCACAGATCTTAACAAAGACGCCCGGAAAATACACGTCCTGCCCAACGGACTCACCTTTCCGGAATCCGATAACCAAGAACTGCCCGATTTTTTTCATCTGGCGTTGATTGGCCGGTTGGGCGGTCCCAAGGGGGCCCGGGCCGCTGAGTTGTTTGAGCAGGTCTTTCCAAGATTGCTGACGCATTTTCCGGCTTTGCACGTACACATCGTAGGCAGCGCCGAAGGCGCTATTCCGAATAATGGGGATGCCCATCTGGACGCTTTGAAAACCCAGTTTGGCGACCGGGTGCATATCCACGGCTTTCTGACCGACATCGGTCCAGTGCTTCAGTCCTGTGGATTGATTATTGGGGCGGGTCGGGTCGCGATCCGGGCGCTGGGGATGGGCAAAGCGGTTCTGGCGCTGGGCGAGGCATCCTGTGAGGGTATCGTACTTCCGGAAGCGATGGAACAGATAAGCCAAAGCAATTTTGGGGATACTGGGCCGTCAGAACCGACTGTGGCCGAAAAAGCACTACTGGCGTTAAATGGTTTTCTACTGTCGGCGACCCAGCAAACGCATTTTCTGGACAGCCGTAGGGCCCTTCAGGCGCTGGTCCGGAACCGGTATACTCTCGAGCAGGTGGGAGGCGCCATTCAACGATTATATGAGGCCGCCCGGATGCAGAAATTTCAGCCCCGATGGCTTCCTGCGCTGATGTATCATAAGATTCCGGATGCCCCGATAGATACGCCCCACCGGATTTTTGTTACTAAAGACCGGTTTGCCCGGCACCTGCGCTTTTTTGCGGCCCGCGGACTGACCCCGGTGACCTTTAAAGATTATGAGGCGGTGGCCACCGGAAAACGCAGCGGCCGCCAGTGGCCCCAAAAACCCATTCTGCTCACCTTTGACGATGGCTACCAGAGTGTCCTCCGCAATGCGGTGCCGCTAATGCAGGCTCGTGGTTGGGTAGGAGTGATGTATGTGCTGGCCGATCGGGAGTTGGCTGCCAATAACTGGGATGTCGCAGAGGTCGCCCATCCGGAAAGCCGGCTGATGACGCCTGAAGAAATCCGGGAACTCATCCGGAAAGGCTGGGAAATCGGCGGACATACCTTCACGCATCCCCGGTTAGATGCACTGTTGCCGGAAGCGCGAAGTCATGAAATACGTGAAAGCAAGGCTGCCATTGAAAATCAGTTTGAGGTGCCGGTGCTCAGTTTCGCGTATCCCTTCGGACTTTATACCGATGCTGTGGTGCAGGACGTTCGGGACGCCGGGTATGGGTATGCCGTGGCCACCGATACCGGAGGACTTCAGATCGAAGACGACCGGTACCGAATTTTCCGGGTCAATATCTTTCCGGAAGAAAGCTGGTTCTCGCTTTGGAAAAAAACCGCCTCCTGGTACCGCCGCTATTACTTCCGGAAACGGGGACAGTAGGCCTTTGACCTATCAGAAAACGCAGATGAATTAAATGGGCGTCCGGTAGATTGTGGGCTCTTTGGAGAAGGCAGATTCAACAAAACTTTAAACGGATTCTGTCCTGTCTGAAGTGTATTTTTGAAAGAAGCCTCAAACATTTTTCGATCGCGAACGTCTATACTTATAAGATTTTCCCTTTTTTCGCGTTTTAATTGCCTGTGAATTTCATTTGGTTAAGGTCTGCTCGCCCGCTTATCGTGGGGTTGCTTGGGCTTTTGGTACTATGCTTTCTGAGTGTTCCGTTGCGCGCGCAAACCAACCGTGCTGCAATCGACTCTGCGCGTAAGGCTGTACAGGTCCGCACCGACTCTATGCGTGTGGCCCGTAACGAGGCCATTAAAATCCTGCGCGATGCCCAGAAGCAGCGCACGGATAGTCTGGCGTCGCTGCGCAAATACCGGGAAAGCAAGCGGTTTACGGATAGCGTTGCCAAGGTCCGGCAGGCGCGTACCGAATCTTCGCGTGCTGTTCAGCGAACCCGGATCGACTCCGCTACCGCCATCCGGAATGCCAGCCGCGACTCGATGACCGCCGCGCGTAACAGTTCCATCGCTGAAATGCGCACGGCTCAAAAAGCCCGTACCGACTCCTTGGCCGCCCGTCGGAACTACCGCGAAAGCAAGCGCTATTCCGATAGTGTGGCTGTGGTCCGGAAAAGCCGTGCAGACAGTCTTTCCCTGGCCCGTAAAGCATATGCCGACAGTGCCAAGACAAGCCGGAAAGCAATCTCTGAAAGTCTGACAGCAACGCGCAAAAAAACAGCCGATAGCCTAACGGCCATCCGGAAAAAAACCAGCGACAGTCTGACTGCGATCCGGAAAGTACGGACCGATTCATTGACGGCTATTCGTACGGCCAAAGAGAAGGCCAATAAGGAAAAGCAGAAAGCCAGGGAGAAAAAAATGGATTTGTCGCTGACCTTGAAAATGTCTAAGAAGCGGGAGAAGTGGAGCAATGAATCGATGCTCAAGAAGAGGTGGGGTGTGCCAAGAAAGCAGCTTCAAAACCTATTTACCCACTACAACTATTACTTCAATGCCAACCGCAAGATGGAAGAAGCGGAGGCCAATATGCTGCGTGCCAAAAAAGACAATTACGATAGTCTGATTGCGCTGTTTCCGTTCAATCCCGATACGGATTCCACACTGCTGCTGGCCGATATGGACTCGATCGTGCAAAAGGCGTCTGTCGGCATCCAGATCCATGATCCGCGCACCGACTGGGCCGATGAACTGTATCTTTTGCTGGGACAGGCCTATTATTACAAAGGAAACTACGATAATGCATCTACCGCCTTCCGGTATGTGATCAGTCTGCGGGAACTGAAGCGTAAAGAAGAAGCTCGTAAAAAAGGCACCACCACCTCGACCCGTGGAAAGACGCCTTCGATTCTGGAGGCAGACAAGAAAGGAACCCTGGACTTTCTGAAGCACCAATCGGTTCATAACGATGCGCTCCTCTGGCTGGCCCGTACCTATGCTCAAACCGGTCGGTACGGCGAAGCCGAATCAGTCCTTGATCTGCTGATCAATGATCCGAATTTTCCGGAAAGTCTGCGCGGACGCTATGCACTCGAAGCCGCCAACCTGGCGCTGCACCTTCAGAATTACAAGAATGCAACAGCGCCCCTTCTGGCTGTGGCGGATGATAAAAAAATGCCCAACTGGCAGCGGCAGCGGGCTGCCTATCTGGGCGGTCAGTTGCTGTATCGGGAAGGCAAATACTTGGAAGCGGCCAAAGCGTTTGAAACCGTTGCCGACTTGAATCCTAAAATCGACCTGGACTTTCAGGCGCGCAAAAACCAAGCGTATAGCATCATGGCGTCCGGAACGGCGTCGGAAGCGACGGTCGCTTCGTTGCGAAAATTGCTTAAAGACAGCAAATATGCCCCCTACTACGAGCAGGTGTATTATGTGTTGGGCAAGATTGCCGCCAATTCCGGAAACAATGCGCTGGCCATCGACTACCTGAACCAAAGCATCCGGACGACCAAAACCAGCCGCAGTCAAAAAGCGTTGTCATTCCTGACCCTTGGAGATGTGTACTATGCCAGTGGTGATTATTCACCTGCGCAGGCCGCGTATGACAGTGCTGCATATCTGGCCGGTAAAGCCGGTTCCGGAAAGCCACCGTTTGATGTAGCTGTACAACGTGCCAAATCGCTTTCGGCAGTGGCCGGTCCGGCTCGGATGGTATATGTGCAGGATAGTCTGTTATCGCTCTCGAATCTGTCAGAAAAAGAGCAGCGGGCTGTGGTCCGGAAGTATCTGAAAACACTGGCTGCCCAGCAGTCGGACTCACTGCTGCGTGCAGCCGGTGATAACGGTAGTGTCGCGGCCTTACCTGACAACGCCGGCGATCCAAGCGCGGATAACAGCTGGTATTTTGCCTCTACGGCTACTTTACAACAAGGCTATAACGATTTTCGCCGCAAATGGGGCAACCGTCCGCTGGCAGACAACTGGCGTCGGGCCGGCGCTTCCGGAACCTCGTTGGCAGGCAATAATCCGGACGGAACGCCACTGAACCCGGCTGCCAATGGGGATGCAGTAGTCAACAGTGGTGGCGGCCAGACCGGAAATGGGTTGCCGAGCGAAGCCAGTTTGCTGGCACTCATTCCAAAGACCGAAGCCGAGCGGCAGGCCGTGCGCGACCGGTTAGAAAAAGGGATGCTGGCGCTTGCGACTGCCTATACCAAGGACATACAGGATTATCCACGGGCTGTCAAAACACTGGACGATCTCGACCGTCGCTTTCCGGGGCATCCCGATCAGGAAGAAGCCTTGTACTTGGGCTATCTGATTTACTTACGCCAAAACCAGATTGAGCGGGCGCAGATGCTGTCGCAGCAACTGCTGGAAAAATATCCGCAGAGCCAGTATGCATCTTTGGTGCGTCCCTCGGATGATGCCGCCGGTCCACTGCTGACCAGCACCGTTGAAGCCAGTACCTATTATGCCGAAACGTACAATCTGGTGCAACAGCGGTCCTTCGTAGATGCGTTGCGCCGAAGCCGCGACGGGCAGCAACGCTGGTCGGATCCGCGGACTTCAGACCGGTTCCGGATTCTGGAGATCATGGCCCTCGCCGGTACCAACGAGTATGGCAAGGCGGATTCGATGGTGAACCGTTTCCTGACCTCTACCGCAAACGACTCGTTGCGGAGCTGGGCACAGACGCTACAGACGTTTATCCGGCAACGAAAAGCACAGGATTCGGTTCAGGCTACTGCCAGTGCGGTCCCAGTCCCTTCCGGAAATGCCGTTGCGCCCGGAAATTCAACCCCTGCGGCTCCCGGAACCGTGGCAGCTGGTACTCCCACCAATCCAGTTGTGCCTGCCACTACTACGACTCCGGCCCTATCGCCTGCTACCAGGGTACCTGCAAATGCTCCGGCTATTGCTACCGTCCCGGCGACGTATGTCTACCAGCCCAATGCCCCACATGTATTTGCCTTTGCGTACGGTCAGATGGCGCAACGGATCATGGGTTTGAAGGCTGGGATGGGCGATCTGAATACGCTTCAGTTTGGCGCCGATAGTCTGCAAACGCAGATTCAAAATCTACCCGGTGGTAAAGGGCTGATCCTCGTCAAAGGATTTAAAAATGCGCAGCAGGCCAAAGGGTACGAGCGCACCTTTAAAAATACAGTTTCGTTGATGCGGGAATTTCCGGCCGCCGAGCGCAAAACCCTGCTGCTGTCCGAAACTAACCTGCTCAAGCTAGTTGCTGATGGGAACTTGGCTGCATACGAAACCTTCTACCGGAAGAATTATAAATAGCAGCGACTAGTAGTCGCTGGTATCTTTCAGGTACCGGGTCATGCGCATCATATCGAGCATCCGGTAGTCCAGCACCAGCTTTTCCGGAAGATCAGGTTTGTAAACCAGTTGGCGGCTCACCCCCGTTTGGGTATCCCGCCAACCCAACCGAAATTCAGTTCCGGATGTGATTTTGTTCAGAAATACAGCTTCTGTAATGCTGTCTCCAGCGTTGAAATCCTGATTGGAGCCGGGGGAACCGTATCTGGACTGTAGCTTCCGGAAATACTCGTAAAACGTAGCTGCATAGGATTCCGGGGATTCGCGCGGCAGGAATACCGTACCGGCGTACAACAGATCTTCCTGGTTCTTATGGATCGGAGAGACGAACCCAAATTCCATCTTTACCGAATCGCGGCCGTCAAAACGACCCTGAACGCGGATGTTTTTTTCCAGGCTCACCTGCGGTCCCGGATAATCGCTCATCACCACCGCACCCCGTGCGTGGATCTGCTGCAAAACGGCTGTGCGCCGGTCGGTACCCAGATTCACCTGCCAGAAACGGCCGTTCTGCGCCTGTGCGGTCAGACCCATCCCTGCACAGAGGCAGATCATTAAAAAAGTCTTCATATAGGGAGAACGGTACAAAATGGGTGCTTAAAAATAGTATTTAAATACGTTCGATGTGTTCCGGAACGCCGATTCAAATACCGGTTAGAATTGCGTTGAGTGATAAGGTCAACTTCTTCCCTAAATGAATTGTTTTTTTGCAGGCCATTCCTCAAGCCCTTATTTTTAAAAATGCCAGTTGCTCCTTTAGTACTCAACAAGGATGTTTATACGCTCAACGCCGAAGAAGAGCGGATGCTGATACTCCGGAAGTATCGCGCATTGCTCCGGGTGCTGAAACCACGCATCAAACCGGGCGACAAAAAACTGCTGCGCCGGGCCTTTGAGATTGCAGTAGAAGCACATAGCGAGATGCGGCGCAAAAGCGGTGAACCCTATATCCTGCACCCGATTGCCGTGGCGCAGATTGCCGTTGAAGAAATCGGCTTGGGCGTTACCTCAGCTATCTGCGCGCTGCTGCATGATGTAGTCGAGGATACGGAGGTGACGCTGGGCGACATCGAACAGGAATTCGGCGTCCGGTATGCCCGGATCATCGATGGACTGACCAAGATCAGCAATGTGGTGGATCTGAATGCCACAACGACCATTCAGGCCGAGAATTTCCGGAAAATTCTGCTGACGCTTGCCGAAGATCCGCGTGTGATTTTGATTAAGCTGGCCGACCGGTTGCACAATATGCGGACACTCGACAGCATGGCCCGCGACAAGCAATTGAAAATTGCGTCCGAGACGACCTATCTGTACAGTCCGCTGGCGCACCGGCTGGGTTTGTACGAAATCAAGAGTGAGCTCGAAGATCTGGCGCTGAAATACCTGCAACCGGAAGTTTTTAACGAGATTTCGCAGGCACTGAAAGATACCCACCGCGACCGGAGCCGTTACATCAACGAGTTTATCCGACCGCTGAAAGAAATGCTCGAGGTCGCCGGATTGGACTTCAAAATTTACGGTCGGCCCAAGGCCATCAACAGTATCTGGAATAAGATCCGGACCAAGCACGTTACGTTTGAAGAAGTCTATGATCTGTTTGCTATCCGGATTATTCTGAATTCATCGCCCGAGCGCGAAAAGCAGGACTGTTGGAAAGTGTATTCCATTATTACCAACGTATATCGGCCCTCTCCGGAACGGCTGCGCGACTGGATTTCGGTGCCAAAGGGCAATGGCTATGAAGCCTTGCATACCACTGTGATGGGGCCGGGTGGCCGCTGGGTCGAAGTGCAGATCCGCTCCTCCCGCATGAACGACATTGCCGAAAAAGGGCTGGCCGCTCACTGGCGTTATAAAGAAGACAATGCGCAGGAATCCAAGCTCGATTCATTTCTCCAAAGCATCCGGGATTTGCTGCTACAGGCCGAACATGGAGATACCCTCGAGTTTTTACAGGATGTAAAGCTGGATCTGTTTACCGAGGAAATTTACGTGTATACGCCTAAGGGCGATATGCGGGTGCTTCCCAAAGGTGCTACCGCACTGGATTTTGCGTTTGACATTCACTCCGATCTGGGAACACACTGCATCGGGGCCAAAGTCAATTATAAGCTGGTGCCGATGTCGCATGCGGTCAAAAGCGGTGATCAGGTCGAAATCATTACCTCTGCCAAGCAACAGCCTGATGCAGAATGGCTGGACTTTGTGCTCACCGGCAAAGCCAAATCGAAGATCAAATCCTTCCTGAAAGAAGAAAAGCGCCGGATTGCCCAGGATGGTAAGGTAATCATGGAGAAAAAATTGCAGGCGCTTGGGGTCCCGCTGTCCAAAGCCAACATCACGGAGATGTGCTCGTTTTTCCAGAAGACCGATTCCACCGATCTGTTTTATGGAGCGGCGGTCGGCAATTTTGATCTGCGTGAACTGAAGAACTTCCGGATTGAAGGCGAGCGGATGTTGCAGCCGGCAAAGGAAACCAACCTCGACAGCCGCCAGTTGATTCCGGAAGATGCCGTACCGCATCCGAAAGGCTCGGAAGTCGTCATCTTCGGCGATACGCAGGACAAGATTCTGTACAAGCTGGCCAACTGCTGTCAGCCCATTCCGGGCGATGATGTGTTTGGATTCCAGTCGCCGGGCGAAGGCGTCAAAATTCACCGGACCGACTGTCGTTATGCGGCGCAGTTACTGGCGCATCACGGCCATCGGGTGGTGAAAACCAAGTGGGCCAAAAACAAGGAAATATCATTCCTGTGTGGCGTAAGTATTACCGGTTTGGATGATGTAGGCGTGATTCAGAAAATCGCCAATGTGGTGACCGGAGATTTGAAGATGAATATGCGCAGCCTCAGTATCGACAGCCACAATGGGGTATTCGACGGAACCATCATGGTGTTTGTACACGACCGCGAAGAGCTGGATCTGTTGAGTCAGAAACTGATCGAATCCGGTGGCATCAGTAAGGTTGAGCGTCTCGAAGCCAGCGATCTGTAAAGCATCCGGCAGCAAAAAATATTCCGGAAATATGCCTGACTGCTTTGAGGATTCTATGCTGGCGAATCTTTTTTAGCTGACGGAAACCGAACTTTTCTATTCAAAATTTACTTTCATTTTCATGTCTTACGCCGAATACGTTACGCTCAGCCAGAAAGCAGCCGATTTTAATAATGCCGCCGCCGTACTGGGCTGGGATCAGGAAACGTATATGCCTCCCAAAGGCTTTGCACTGCGGGGGCGACAACTGGCTACGTTGGCCTCGGCCGCTCATGAAGTGTTGACCTCGCCCCGGTATGCTGCGCTGGTGGCCGAACTGCAACAGGATGCCTTGCTTACTGAATCGGAGCGCGCTAATGTACAGCGGAGTGCCGAAGATTTACGGAAAGCACAACAGTTGTCCCCGCAGTTTGTCGAAGCGCTATCGCTGCAAACCACCGTTTGTTTTGAAGCTTGGATGCAGGCACGGGAATCGGCAGACTTCTCCCTCTTCGAAGCGCCTTTGCAACGCATGATCGAATTGAAGCGGGAGCAGGCCGAACGCTACGGGTATGCTGCGCATCCGTACGATGCCCTTTTGGATGACTACGAACCGGGAATGACGGTAGTCATCCTGGATCCTGCATTCGCAGACCTGAAAGCGGCGCTGGTACGCCTGCTGCAAAAAATAGCATCGGCGCCACAGGTTCCGGAAACCCTTTTCTTCGGGCAGTTCCCCAAAGCAACGCAACTTCAGTTTACTGAAACCATCCTGCGCCAGATGGGATACGATTTCAATGCCGGTCGGCAGGATTATTCCGAGCATCCGTTCTCGACTTCCTTTGGTCCGGATGACGCCCGGATTACGACCCGTGCAGATGAGGGCAACCTGGCGTATATGCTATGGAGCTCCATTCACGAAGGCGGTCATGCGCTGTATGAGCAGGGACTTCCGGCCGAGCAGTACGGATTGCCGCTGGGAGCCGCCTGTTCGTTGTCGATTCATGAAAGCCAGAGCCGGTTGTGGGAAAACTGTGTAGGCCGGAGCCGGGCGTTCTGGCAGGCATTCTATCCGCAGCTGCAAACCTTATTTCCGGAACAATTGGCTTCGTATACGACTGAAGACTGGTTCCGGGCGGCCAACCGGGTGGCACCCTCATTGATTCGCACCGAGGCTGACGAACTGACCTACCATTTTCATGTCCTGATCCGCTACGAGCTGGAAAAGGCCATTCTTTCCGAAACGCTTCAGGCCCAAGACCTGCCGGATGCCTGGAACGCCGCGTACCAGAAGTACCTGGGGATTACACCGCCCGATGCCCGTCAGGGCGTCTTACAGGATGTACACTGGGCGCACGGCTCATTCGGATATTTTCCAACGTATACTTTGGGTTCCCTGTATGCCGCTCAGTTTTTTGAGGCCGCACAGCAAACGCTTCCGGAACTGGAGACTCAGTTTGCTGCCGGTGATTTTACGGCTTTGCTGCATTGGCTGCGTCAGCAGATTCACCGCTACGGACGTCAGTATTTATCGGACGGACTGTGTCAGCGCATTACAGGTCGAGGGTTGGATAGTGGAGCCTTTATCCGCTATCTGGAAGGTAAACTGGCGCAGGTCTATCCGGCGGCTTTCTAGGGTATTTTTCGTACCTTCCGGATACCATGAAACCGCCTGCCGTTGTCCATTATACTGAACCATTGACGCGGGAGGAGGCACATTTTCTAAAGACGAGGCAGCATGCCGGCAGCCGACAATTGTATAAGCTGGCGCGCATCTGTATGCTGCTGAGCTTTGTGATCCCGTTTGCCGGAGCCTGGATCCGGGCCGCCCGTGCCGGCGATCCGTCCGAGTTCTCCGTATTGCGTTATTTTTTGCTGGTCTTCTGGTTGCTGGTCGTCAGTACGCTCATCTGCGGCATTATGTACTGGCGGATGATCCGGCCGTTGCGTCGCGACCTGTTGGGTGGCGAAAAAGTGGTAGAACTGGCCACGATCGACCGCAAGGTGTTTATGCCGCAGGACGGCAGTTACCATCTGTATGTGAACTCGCTGATTTTACTGAGTCTCGAAGTCAATGCCCAGGCGTATCAGCTGCTCCAGCAGGGCGATGAAGTCAATATTCTGTACGCGCCGTACTCCAAACTGCATTTGGGCTATTTCTGAAATCCGGCATCCGGTAGGAGCTATTCCGGAAAAATTTATCCCAAGATGCCGGCAATGCAGGCGCTGAGGTAGGAGGCCAGCGTACCGCAGAACAGCGCTTTGAGTCCCAGTTTGGCCAAATCGGCGCGACGCTCCGGGGCCAGCGCACCGATGCCACCGATCTGCATCCCTACCGATGAAAAATTGGCAAAGCCGCAAATAGCGATCTGCGTAATCAGCATGCCTTTCTGCGTGGTAATCGGAAGGGTACCGGAGGTAAGATTTTTAAACGCTACAAACTCGTTGATCGTCAGTTTTTGACCCAATAGGGTAGCGGCGTTGTTTACATCCTCCATCGGAATGCCCATGGCCCAGGCAAACGGAAAAAACAGCTTGGAAAACAAAAAGTCGAGCGACAACGAACCGATTCCGCTTGCCGGCATGCCCCAAATGCTGCCCAGATGCCCCAGACCGAAGTTGACCAGCGCGATAAGCGCGATAAAACCGATGAGCATGGCAATCACGTTCATGGCAATCTTCCAGCCATCCGCCGCACCGTGGGAGATCGCATCGATCAGGTTGGCATAGCCACTTTTGACTTCCAGTTTTACGGTGCCCATTGTTTGAGAGACTTCGGTTTCCGGAAAAACGATTTTAGAAATCACCAGCGCCCCCGGTGCCGCCATCAATGACGCGGCAATGAGGTAGTCGGCCCGCGCACCCATGCTCACATACACAATCAGGATGCCGCCGGCGATGCAGGCCAGCGAACCAGCCATAGACGCCAATAATTCACTGCGCGTCATTCCGGACAAATAGGGGCGGATCATGACCTGTGCCTCGACCTGTCCTACAAATGCACTGGCGACGTTGCTCAGCGCCTCGGCACCGCTTACCCGCATGATAAAATTCATCGCCTTGGCCACCACCGATACAATGGCCTGCATGATCCGCAGGTAGTATAAAATCGCTACCAGGATGCAAACCAGAATGATGGTTGCCGTGATATTAAATGCAAATACGAACGCGCCCGGTGCTGCATAGTTCTGAGGCGTGCCGTCTGCGCCAATCGAAGCCAATCCGCCGTATACAAACGAAGCCCCTTCTTTGGCAAAGGTTTCGATCATGCCCATGCCGCGTCCGACGGCCTGAAACGCCGTGTTGACGGCCGGTACGCGCAGCACCAGCAGTGCAATCAGCAGTTGCAAGGCCAGTCCACTCAGCACGAGCCGGATGTTGATCCGCCGTTTGTTGTTGGAGACCAGAAAAGCCAATCCGAGAATCAGAAAAATACCGATAAGGCCGCTGAGGCGCTGCATAGTATAGAATTTGAACGGGCGTGAAGATAATCCCGGAAGCGGCGTTCGGAAAAGAAGACGGATGTGTTACTTTTGAGCTTCTGAAAAACCTTATCGCAAACCAAACGGTTCAGACTTTCCGGCTATGGCTGAAGTAATAAGAATGCCCCTGCTTTCCGACACCATGAAAGAAGGTGTAATAGCAACCTGGCATAAAAAAGTAGGCGACGCCGTAAAGGCAGATGACGCTATTGCAGACGTAGAAACCGATAAAGCGACCATGGAGGTCATGCCTTATGTGGATGGTACGCTGTTGTATGTCAGCCCCGAAAAGGCGATCCCGGTCAATGGCATCTTGGCCATCGTAGGTAAGTCCGGCGAATCGTATCAGGAACTGCTGGATAACGAAAGCAAAGCGGTTCCGGAAACAGCGCCTGCCGAAACCGGCAAACCTGAGTCCAAAGAAGCCACTGACGTAGCAGAAGTAAAAAATCCGGCGAATGAGGTGAAGGCTTCCCCCGCCGGCAAGCAGGAAAACACCACCGGAGAGATCCCGAATGGCAATGTAAGCAACGAAAACGCGGTCAACATTGAAGGGGCCTTACCCAAAGATGTAACCGTAGTGCGGATGCCGCTGCTGTCGGATACCATGAAGGAAGGCAAAATCGTAGCCTGGCATAAAAAGGAAGGCGATTCGGTGAAGGGCGATGATGTGCTGGCGGATGTAGAGACCGATAAGGCTACCATGGAAGTCATGGGCTATGCCGACGGTACGCTGCTGCATATCGGCGTTCCGGAAGGCGAAGCGGCCCAGATCAATGCTATCATCGCGATTATCGGTCCAAAAGGCACCGATATCTCTGCCATTCTGAATGCACCGGCTGCACCGCAACCGGCTACAGAAGATCGTCCGGAAACAACGCAATCAACAGCTCCGGAAGCAAAACAACCTGAACAAAAGCAGCCAGAAGCTTCTAAAGCCACCCCGGCCGCAGCAGAAACAGCTGCTTCGGAAGATTCCGGTGATCGGGTGAAAATCTCCCCGCTGGCGCGCCGGCTGGCAGAAGATAAAGGCATCGACATTCATGCCCTGAAAGGAAGCGGAGACGGCGGACGGATCATTAAGCGGGATGTAGATAGCTATCAGCCGGCTGCCACGTCACAAGCGCCTGCTGCGCAACAGCCGGCTGTCAGTCCAAATGCATCTGCAACGCAACAGGCTTCTGAAGAAGGGTATACCGATGTGCCGAACAGCACGATGCGCACCCGCATTGCTGAGCGACTGAGCGAAAGCAAGTTTACCGCGCCACATTTCTACCTGACCATCTCGGTGACTATGGATGGGGCCATGGCCGCGCGCGAGCAGTGGAACAAACTGTCGCCAGTAAAAATTTCCTTTAACGATCTGACCATCAAGGCGGCGGCCATGGCCCTGCGCCAGCATCCGGATGTCAATGCCTCCTGGCTGGGCGATAAAATCCGCCGTTATAACTATATCAATATTGGTACGGCCGTAGCGACCGAAGGCGGCGGACTGATTGTGCCCGTAGTGCGTGGCGCTGATAAAAAATCGCTGTCCGAGATTGCTGCAACGACCAAAGAGCTGATTGGTAAGGTGCGCGACAAGAAAATCCAGCCAGCCGATTATTCCGGAAACACCTTCTCAATTTCCAATCTCGGCATGATGGATATTGATGAATTTACGGCTATTATTAATCCTCCGGATGCCTGCATTCTGGCCGTTGGCCGGATTGCTGAAACACCAGTAGTAGAGCAGGGGCAGATCCTCATCCGGAATGTGATGAAACTAACGCTGAGCTGCGACCACCGCGCCGTAGATGGTGCCGTCGGTGCCCGGTTCCTGCAATCATTGAAAGGATTCCTCGAGAATCCGGTCACGATGTTGGTCTAACGTACGCACGTTTAATGCAATTATAAAAAAGCGCCGGATGAAACGTTCACCCGGCGCTTTTTGCGCATTATACGACATTTTCGGTAAACCTGTTTTTTTTCGCACTCATTTTCGCACTCATTTCTACTGCTGGCTGTGAATGCGCTGTAAAGCCGGATTACTTTTGAGATGCTGTGTTTACAGCTCATTCGCATGAGACAAAAAATACCTTTTTTGATAAGACTGGTTCTTCAAAAGCTGCTCATCAGTGTGGGCCTGCTGGTGGGAACTTCATCAAACGGCCTGGCGCAACTCAATGCATATATTCCGGAATTGCGCTGTTCGGTTCCTAACTACATGCTCCAGCATTCGTTTCCGAATAGCTTTTTCTCAGCCCGGGCCGACTTTCTGACTCCGGTCGGGACGTCTTTTAAAGGCTATTACTACATGGCGTATAGCTGCGTTCAGACCCAATCACCCAGTGGTACATTTTGGGGCGGTAAACGCAACTTTGCCTGCCTGGGGAAGACCGGATTGGGTGCTTATTATGAAGCGCCGGATGACGGCCTGAACATGGAATTGTTTGAAGATGATTCGTCTTCCGTTTCGCCGGCAATCGGCACTACCGAGGATAACCTGTATTATATCTATTACGAAGACAACACACGCCAGCACTATTACTACCGGCTCAATGCTGCCGATGGAAGTGCGGGACTGGTTGATAAAAAAGTACTTTCCGGAATGGATGGTTTTGCAACCGGGTTTACAGCCTGTCGCTACCGTGCCGATCAGATTCTGGTTATGGGATTTGACGGTACCGGAATGCTCTGCTGCATCTACCGTGAAAATGGAACCGAGCTGCAATTGGAACGGCAGATTCGCCTGAGTACCTATACCTGTTATCAAATGGCCGATATCACACCTTCATCGGTGTATCTGGCAGAGGGTAAAGTCTGTCTGGCCTGGACCGGTGGCGGCTACCGTCCCCGGATTGCCCTGTTTGAAAACAACACGATCACAAAATCCTTTTCATATACAGGTTCCTCTTTTCCGGGTGGTATGAAGCCCTATGGCCATAACCCCAAACTGTACCGGATGGATGCCGATGCGGAAATTCACTTGTTTTATCGGGGTCAGAAATCTTCTTTTGTCTCGGATGATCCGAAATTGTATCATACCTCTTTCACTGCAGCCGATTTTCAGTTTGACGGAGCAGAGATACTGGGAAATACGGAAGGAGCATTCCAGGTACAGTATTCACCACTTTTAATTCCAGGCATTCCGGGGAAAAGCGCGAATCTGGTTTTTGTACAGGCCAGCGGAAGTTCTACCGGTCTGAGTTTCTTCAATGCGGCCCTGCGCTTTGTTCCGCTGTACCGGTGGCAGGGCGACAATCTATCTGACGAGCTCACCCTGAAAAATCTGATATTGCCGGGTACGCATCTGTCGGCCATGACGTCTGGAGATGACTATTTTTATGCAGCCAGCCTGCAAGCCTCTTTGCCGCCCGATCCGGAACCTTCACCTACTACCAGTTGTAGCGACTGCAACCGGTTCAATCAGATTTATACGGTTGAAGATCAGTTGAAGGCTGGAGTACGCTACCTAGATATTCCATTGGGTGCTTCTGGCGGCAACTACACCGATCCGGAATCCTACCATGCCGTACGATTGATCAAATCCACTGATCCTGACCAGATTCCTACGGTGTGCGCTGGCACTAAACTAACCGACCTCATGAACACGCTGGAAACGTTTCTGAAAGCGAATCCAACCGAATTTGTTGTGCTGCATGTATCAAACGGCGACGGTCAGATTGACAAGATCCGCAGTTACTTTCAACGCAAAGCCTATTTACTGTATCAACGGCAGGAAGGGGAGCACGCATTAGGCGACATCGTGACTAAATCGATCGCTGCTTTTCGGGGAAAGGTTATTCTGGTAACCGATGACCTGTACGACGGCGAATCTTTTGGAGCGTTGCATTATTCCGGAACCACCCGCTTCCACAGCAATACCAGCGAAGCCTCTGATCTATATGCATACCAGAAAAAAACTATTGCGGATCAAAGTAGTCTGACTACTTACAAAATCGCTGATTGGTACACGACCAACCTGACCTCAGAACTGAATTGCCCGAAAGGCGATTTAAGCAGTTGCCTGAAACAGGCGCGTTCGTTTACCAAATCCATCTCGCAGTCGTTTCGGTGTGGTAAAATTGTGTATGGCATCTTTAGCGATATTAAAGGTATTGCCAAAGGTGACTTTACGAAAGCAATTGATTTGACTAAAATAGGATTTTCGCTGCTTCAGAATTCATTGGTAGGTCGTGGACTGACTGTAAATAAGGGGCTGGCATCCGACTTGCATGCCTGGAAAGACCAAGGCATCCTGACTCAGAAATCAATGCCGAATGTGCTATTAATGGATGCATATGAATACTGGAATGCAGATGTATGTATTGATCTGACGGATGCGTTGAACCGGGAGGAGTATGTAAGTCTTTACAATGGATCTATAGACTTGGATGTCCGTATTCTGCCGGTTGAATGTGGTCAGGAGAATGGGCAGATTTATCTGCGGGCCTATGGGGCGTATCCTCCTTTTACGTTTTTTTGGAATCGCTACCCATTGGCTACCGATAGCCTGAGCGGATTGCCGGCCGGACGTTACGAGGGATACGTAACGGACCGTCGTGGACACAAAAAATCGTTTTCATATCAGGTTCCGGTGTCGGAGGAGTCCTTCAAATCTCTGGCTACCGGAAAAGCTATTGCAACGGTTGAATTCTCGCAGCCGGCACAAGAACACTTTTTTTCCGAAAACTGCTATACCCTAATTGCCAAAGCCCAGTTGAAGGAAGCTGATAGTGCAGCTCCTGAAGCGCTCGTTGCAACCGTTTGGGCCGGCACCGCTATCCAGCAACAAAACGATTACCCGTTTGTACAGCGTTCGTACGACTTCCGCCATCTCAGCAAGCAAACCAACGCGGCGGGTTGGCTTACGCTGTATTTCACCAAAACCGATTGGGCGGCCTATAATGCCAGCCATACTGATAAGCTTCCGGAACGTCCCGGCGATACTACGGCCTACAAGCGTTTGTGCATCGCGCATTATTCAAGCAATAGCCTCAGCGGTACCGGAACGGTAGAAAGTTTTTCCGGAACGCCGGAATACCTGTTTCCAAAACCTGAAAATATCCGTTTCAACGATACACTCAACTGTTGGGAAGTACGGTTTTATACCAACCAGCTGGGCGGTTTCTTCCTGAAAGCGTACGACGGGTCTGACCTCAATACCTGGATTTCCGGAAAAGCAGATGCCAGTCAGCTGGCTCCGGTTGTTTCCTGGAGCGTAGACGAGCACCGGGCCTACCGATACTACCTTCAAAAGTCCGTAAATGGCGGTACCTCATTTACGACGCTTCAGATGCTGTCTGCGATGGGGCAGGGCCAGCAGCAGTATACGTACGTAGATACCAGCAAGAAGGCCAACAGTAACCATACGCCGTATTATCAGGTCATTTTGGTGGACCGTTCCGGAAAAACACTCCTTCGGAAAACCTTGGCGATTGATCCGGAAAGCCAACCGCTTCGGGTATATCCCAATCCGGCGCAAACCGAAGTTCACATTGAATCCCTGAATGCTACCCAGGCGATGCTGAGCAATTCCCAGGGTAACCTGCTGCAAACGTTTGAGCTGGGTGTAGGGGATAACAGGCTTCAAACCGGTATGCTGGCTTCTGGCTTGTACCTGATCCGGACGGCAAATGGTAAAACCGCTAAACTGCTGATTCAACGATAGATACCTAAAAAATAATTTACATAAAAGGTCCGGAAAGCATCTTCTTGGGAGGTGTTTTCCGGACCTTTCTGTATGCATTGAACACTGCCCGCTTCTGGTTTAAATCCGGCAGCTGTAGTTATTGAGAGACGCGCTGGTATCTGGAATAAGTCCGGACGGTATCTTTGAGCACAAAGTAAAGGGGCGGAAGTTTCGCATAATTATAAGGTTCCCATTTAGTCAGCAGCAACTTTGGATTAGAGAAGGCCCAATCATACTGACCGGGCTGTTCTTCAATGATCAGCGATTTGGTTTTACCGGTTTCTGAAGTGGAAAGCAACCACCATTCAAAAGCGCTGCCCCAGGTCATCTTCAGCAGATCGAGGGGTACGTCTGCCTGTGTCAGAACGGTTTTGTCGGGAACAGTTTGAGCTGTTTTCCGGAACCAGTCGAGCCGGGCGGTGTATTGTATACCAGTTGAGTGGACGCGAATTGCAAACAAAAGAACGATTATCCCGGCTACCAGAGGCAGTAGCCAGGATTTTGAACCCACTGGCAGCCCGTCATAGGCCCAGGCAAAGCCGATAAATACAGCCAGAATCGTGTATTGAGGCTCCAGATAAAATTGCGGGGCTGTTCCCTGATAGTTGACTATGTTGATAATGCCAGTGAGCCCGATAAAAAATACGGCAAACAAGCTCAGTTTCCGGAACTGACGGGTCTGGACGTATCGGATACAGATGAGTGCGAATGCAATTGGTAGCAGATAATAATCCTTCAGCATCCAGCGAGCCAGATTCTTGTTGGACTGAATCGTGAAATAATCCGGAAACGCTGCTTTTAGATTCGAGATGCCTCCCATGGCGTTGGAGTCGTAATCGGTCTTGAAAAACAACACCTTAATTCCGTAGATCAGCAGGTAACTCAGCCCGATCGCCAAGAGCCATTGGTATTGTTTCCGGTACTCCAAGGCGAAGAATGCCAGGCCAAACAGCAGTACGAAGGGTAGGAGGGGGTAGAAAAATACAATGGTGATCAACAGCAGCGGACTCACTGCCCAGAAGACCGGTGATACGATTCCACGCTGAAGCTGCCGTTCGACCAGACCTAGAAAGAGTAGGGTAAAGACCACTCCCTGTACGAGCTCACACTGAATCCAGAAAAAGGAATGGGTCGTCATCAGGAAGTTAAACAGGAAGATGACCAACGCCAGTCGTTGGTTCCGGAGGACCAACCAGGTAAACAGGAATGCAGCGAAATAAAACAGCACAAAACCGGCTGAGTACAGTTGCATCAATACCGGTAAGGAAAACCCCAGACGCGACCCCAGCAGCGGAAATGCCTGGGTGATAGCGGCTCCAAACCGGTTCACCTGAATCGCAAAGCCGTCCTTGGCCAGAATGTGAAACAGCTGGTAGGAAGCATCCAGAATAACCGTACGCTCTTTAAAATAAAGCAGACAGGCTCCCAGCATTAAAAGGTACCCAGCGGTACAGACTCCAAATAAGGCTTTTGATCTCATGCGGTTCCGGAACAATCAAAACTAGGGTAACATGCAAAAAGTCCGGCAGGAAGCCGGACTTTTCAAATACAATTCCAAACGGAAAACAAATTGAATTATTTTCCTGCGAAGAAATCTTTCACTTTGTCTTTGTGAATGATTTGCTCTTTGAACGAGTAGGCACCCGTTTTAGGAGACCGAACAGCTTTAATAACCTTCGTCCAGTTTTTGGCTTCGGCGGCCAGCTTTGGGTCTTTTTTAATCGCGGTTTTAGCAGCTTTTGCCATGGTACTTAAGAATAAAAAGTCGTGAGTAGAGTGTAGAGGCGTGCTTTACGAAGCGCGTCTTACTTGATTTCTTTGTGAACCGTATAACGCTTCATGATCGGATTGTACTTTTTCAGTTCAATCCGCTCCGGAGTGTTTTTCTTGTTCTTAACGGTAATATAGCGGCTGGTGCCTGGCAGCCCCGTAGTCTTATGCTCGGTGCATTCCAGAATCACCTGAACGCGGTTTCCTTTCTTGGCTGCCATAATCGTGCTGCTTTAAGGGGGGGAATGAGTGAAGTGAGAAAATTAGATTTTATGGCCTTCAGCGCGAAGCTTCTTTACTACGCTCATCAGACCATTTTTAGAAATCGTACGGATGGCATCGGTAGATACCTTCATGGTGATAAAACGGTCTTCCTCAGCCAGGAAAAAACGCTTGGTCTGCAGGTTAGGCAGAAAACGCTTTTTGGCTTTCTTGTTAGAGAAAGACACTTTATGACCCGTCATGGGCTTTTTACCGGTTACCAGACAGACGCGTGCCATGTGTTGATTTTTAAGGAGTGCAAAGGTGTTTCTTTTTTCTGAAACAGCCAAAATTTTTTTGCTTCTTTCGAAATAAAATTCGCGTATCCGGTTCCGACAGGATACCCTTCCAGAACCGTGACTACTCGAAGCTATCAGGCAATGTCCGGAAGCAAAAGTGCGTCCAGAGAGTCTATGCCCGGCGTGTTTTTAGTGATAAATCCTTCCCCGGCGGTTGTCCCAATCCGCTTACCCAGCAGCCGGTCGCGGCTTTCGATCTGTTCCAGAAATGCGGAGGTCGCGATATAGGTGATGGGTTCGCCGGATTCCGGATCGTGAAACTGGGATTTATACGCCCGGATCGCGTCCATCTTGGTTTCTTGGGCATCCGAGATATCTACAATGAAATCAGGACTTAATTGCCGGTCCTGAATAATGTGAAACACCCGCTTGGGGCGCCAGGCCGCTTGGGGAGCGCCTTCATACGTGGTTTCTACTTTGGCCAGTCCCGATAAAAAGCAGGCGTCACTGACCAGCGCTGCACCCCGGCCGTGGTCCGGGTGTCGGTCTTCCGGCGCGTTTGTTATCACGATATCCGGTTGCCAGCGCCGCAGGTACACGATTAGTTGCTTCTGGTGGGCTTCGTCATTCCGGAAAAAGCCATCCCGGATGCCGGCATTCTCCCGTACGGCCAGTCCCATGATACCACCGGCAGCAGCGGCTTCCTGAAGGCGCGTTTCAGGCGTTCCGCGGGTGCCCAGCTCGCCCTGGGTCAGGTCTAAAATACCGACCTGCTGACCCATCCGTGCGTGTTTGATCAGCGTGCCGCCACAGCCCAGTTCGGCATCATCCGGGTGCGTCAGAATGGCCAGAATATGAAGTTTCATGGCGCGAAAATAGGCTGTGAAGCTACACGTTTAGCATTCCGGATTACAGTCGGCTGCCTACCGTTGCGCTTTGCTGAGACTGATACCGGTAGTACCGGTCGGCTTCCAGTTCGCGTACAATGCCTTCAATTTCGGCATCACGGCCGGTCGGATCATATTCGCGCCGCAGGTTGTTATTGAACAGCAACGCTACCGATTGAAAAATGACCGCACTAAACCCGCCCTTCAGCTCTTTGATGATGTGAAAGCAGGGCCGACCCGTTTGCCGGGCAATCAATTTTACCAGAATCTGTCCTTCACTAATCGTAAAATCGCTCAATTCACCTTTAAAACGCTTGTTGAGTCTGGCTTCCAGATCCTTGATAAACGCTTTACGGCCTTTTTTGTCGTCTCCGAACTGTTCCAGCCGCTCATCCACGCCTTTGAAAAGCTCTCCGGCGGTTACTGCATACGGATAGACTTTATAGATGCGCTGTTTGAGCCGGTTCCATTCCATCCGCCGCCGGGCCAGCTGAGCAGGCATTTTGGCAATCACCTCTACTTCATCGAGATAGACCATCGGAATGGTATCCCGACCTTCAATAACGGCCCCAACCAGAATTGGATTGACAGCATCGCCGCTCCCGGTTTGTGCAAGGGCACGCATCGGCAACAGGGCTATAAAAAAAAGAAGAAACCGGAAGTAGTTCACAGATAGGTTTAAGACGATACTAATTTATGAATGTTTAGCCTGAAAAGTAACCTTTGAAAAAATCCTAAATTTGCCCGTGTTCCGGATTTCTACTGCCGTCGCTTGCAAAGCTGTGATTTTATTATTACTAATCACTACCTCCTGTCAGAAAGCGCCCCGGACGCATACGGAGGCCGAATACCGCCATCGGGTGGATTCAGCGGTCCGGGAAGCGATCCCTTTGATTCAGGCCCAATTCGACGAGGACTTGGACCGCCGGTCGAGCATTGAACTGCCGCCTCTGGCCGATTCGCTTTCCAGGAACTAACTTTCTTTGCGGAAACAATGCAGGCGGCGTAATTTTTGAATGGGTCCGGGTGTGAAACAGCCCACCATTCTGTACGACGGGTATTGCAACTTGTGTTCCGGCGTGGTCAACAGCCTCTTGCTGTACGACCGTAAAAAGCGGTTTCGGTTTTCGCCGTTGCAATCTCCGTTTGGGGCGACTGTTCAGGGCAAATTGAAAGCGAAATACGGGGCGGTTCCGGATAGCATTGTACTGGTCCAGGATAATAAAGTATATATCAAGAGTGATGCCGTGCTGCGGATTGCTGCGATGGTAGGCGGACCCTGGTATCTGGTATTGCCGATGTGGCTGCTTCCCCGAAAGGCACGCAACTGGGTGTACGATGTTGTGGCCCGGAAACGCTACCGGTGGTTTGGGCAGCGTACGACCTGCCATTTGCCTGAAGCCGGACATGCCCATCGCTTTTTAACAAAAGAAGAAGGGCTTCCGGAAGTCAAAGATGCCCCGCGCGAAACCTAATTTTGACGGCTTATGAAACGGCTTTTCTGGCTGCTGTGTCTGGTGGTGGGATTCTCATCGGTACAGGCCCAGCAGGTATTGTATACACCTGCCAGCGATTTTGATCTGCGCAATGGGACAACTGCGGTGGTAGGCAAAGCAGCTGGTCGCATCTACACCTTCCGGGGAGATGGCGATGGCTATTTTCTCGATGCCTGGAACGACTCCATGCTGCCGGTGGCAACAGTCATTCTCGACTTTCTGCCGCAAAAAATCTACGATAGCTATTTTGCAGTGTCCGGCGATTCCATCACCATGCTGTACCAGTACCTCGATGGCCGCGACTTGTATCTCTACGGCGCGGTACTGGATGGAGACGGGCGTTTGCTGCGCCGTCCGTTGCGGCTCGATCAGAAGCGGACCGGCTTTTTGGGTGGTGCCGACTACTACAGTTACAACGCTGCCGATTCGAAGCGGAAGCTTATGGCCTATTCCATTTCAGACGATTCGCGGGAATTGGGTGTGACGGCTGTTGTGATGAATGCAGACCTGTCGGGAATCCGGCGCACTTCCAATACCCTGAAACGCGACGGGAATCTGCTGGCCTCCAAACCGGTGCTGACCAATGCGGGTGAATTACTGATTCCGGTGCGGCAGGCGACCGGCCGCCGCGATCAGTATGATGCGCTGATGCTGGTGCGGTTTCCGGAAACGTCCCGTACACCGGAGCTGACCTACCTGCCACTGGCCGAAGACGTATATGTAGAAGAACCCTTTCTGCGCACCGCACCACAGGATGGTAAACTATATCTGGCGGCGTTCTACACCAACCGGCGGAACGGGAATCCGGATGGGATTTTGTTTGTAGGGCTGGATCCGGGAACTTATACCACGTTCCGGAAGCTTCAGGTGCCGTTTGACGATCGGCTGCGCGCTATGACCGGGGAGCGATCCCTTCGAAATGCTTTTGCCAACCAGCATCTGCGCCAGCTGATCATCAAAAATGATGGTGGCTTTGTTGTGGTTTCAGAAGAAAATTATGTCAGCTACCGGACGGCTTACACGCCGGGCTGGGGGTACTACAGCTTCTACGGACCGTTTATGGGCGGCCCTCAGGTACGCGAATATTTCTACAACGATATTCTGGCCGTCTCGGTAGGCGCTGATGGTGTGATGGAGTGGCCGGCTTTTATCCGGAAAGAACAGTATTCCCAGGAAGACGGCGGATTGTTTTCGTCCTATGCCTTTATCAATACCGGAAACAGTCTGGGATTTCTGTTCAACAATTTTGACCGGCAACGAAGCAGCATCGGGCTGGTGCAGGTAGATGACGCCGGCAATCAGGTGTCCCGGCGTTTTGGAGGCGATGCAGAGATGCCCGACTGGGTTCCACGGTCGGCCAAACAGATTTCTGCCCGCGAACTGGTGGTGCCTTGCCTGTTGCGTAAAAAGGTATGCTTTGCTAAGGTGCAATTTTAAAGTAACCTTTGCGCCTTTAAAGACTGATCCTGCCGGTGCTGCCGCTGATTCGTAACAACACTCCTTATGCAGTAGGCGTATTGCTGATTCTGGTGATTCTCATCGGTGCCAGCGCACCTGTAGCCGCTGTTGCCGTACCGCCGGTATCGCAGCCGCTGTACTATTTTCTGATCCGGTCCGGAAAAGCGCTTTTCGGCACCAGTGCCTTTGGGTGGACAACCATCTACCTGTTACTGTTGTTTGGTCAGGCGCTGTACCTTAATAACCTGGTGATCCGGCACCGCCTCTTTACTAAAAGTACGTTTACACCGGCTTTTATGTTTTTGATCTTTGCTACGCTGCTGCCGTCGTTTCAGGGGATCACACCGCCGCTGTTTGCCAACTTTCTGTTGTTGGGCGCACTAGATACCATGTTGCAGTTTGGACGGCCCACGCAGCCCCGGCGCCTCATCTTCAACGCCGGGTTTCTGATTGGCACGGCTGCCTTCGTGCAGTTCTCTTATGTTTTTGCATTTGGGTTGTTACTGGCTGCTCTGCTGTTTCTGCGACCCTTTCATACCGGCGAGTATATGGCTGCGCTACTGGGCCTCCTGACACCGGTGTATTTTATGGCTACCGCCTTGTTTCTGACCGATCAGTTGTCGGCCTTGCGTAACTGGCCATCGATAGCCCTGCACCGCCTGCCCTGGCATTCCGGGCAGGTAGGAGCAACCATTGGTATTTACAGTGGGGTAGCGCTGCTGTTGCTTGCCGGGCTGTATCAGCTCAACGGGCAGATGAACCGGAGCAGCATTTATGTACGGCGCAGCTGGGGGGTCATCGTTTCCGGAATGGTTATTTCCGTTTTTATAGCTGTACTGGCTCCGGCAACGGTCCCCCAGAGCTGGCGCGTACTGGCTCCGTTCTACGGTTTGGTCGTAGCTGCGGCATTAGAAACGGAGAAGCCCCGCCGGTTTGCTACTTTTGCGTTCTGGATGGCGCTTGCGCTGCCCATAGCCTCGTATATTTTTCTGTAAATTTTTAATACTTCTTCTTTCCTGTGAAATTCGGAATCGTTGTTTTTCCCGGCTCCAACTGCGACCGCGATATGATGCATGCCTTGCAGGATGACCTGCAACAAGAGGTGCAGATGCTCTGGCACAAAGACAACGACCTGTCGGCATTTGATCCGGAACGCGACTGTATCGTGTTGCCGGGTGGGTTTTCCTATGGCGATTATCTGCGCTGTGGCGCACTGGCGCGGTTCTCTCCCATGATGGACGCAGTGGTCCGTTTTGCCGGTGAAGGCGGTAAGGTGCTGGGCATCTGTAACGGCTTTCAGATTTTGTGTGAGAGCGGGTTGTTGCCTGGCGGTTTGTTGCAGAACGACCACCAGAAGTTTACCTGTAAAAACGTATTCCTGAAAAGCGTGGAGACCGAAAGTGTGATCGGAATGCGGGTGGGCGACCGGATCCTGAAAATTCCGGTGGCGCACGGTGAGGGCCGCTATCATGCCGATGCCCAGACCATGCAGACACTGGAAGAAAACAACCAAGTCCTGTTCCGGTACTGCAATGAGAATGGTGAAATTCACCTCGATTCCAATCCGAACGGTGCTACGGCCAACATTGCCGGTATCTGCAATGCCAATCGCAATGTGTTTGGCATGATGCCCCACCCGGAGCGCGCGACCAGCGAAATGCTTGGAAATACCGATGGCCGTATGATTCTGACTGCCCTGAGTCTCTGGAACTAAACGTTCCGGAAGAAAAGTTTTTACCGGAAATCGTTCCGGAACCTGTTGTTGCCGATCTTTTTCTAAAAAAATTGCCTGCTTTTTTCTGCTATGCGCAAATACCTGCTGCTTTTACTTCTCGCGCTTACAGCGTCGTTTTCCGGATGGTCGCAAATCATCTCTGACCCTACCAAATGGACGTTTGAAGTCAAAGACAAAGGAGCCGGCACGTACGATGTCGTTTTTAAGCTGAAACTTCAGGCAGGCTGGCATATCTGGAGCCTGGAACCCGGCGGCGACGGCCTTCAGATTCCGCCAGGCTTTGAGTTCGACAAAAAAACAGGACTGCAACTGGTCGGTGGCGTCACCGAATCCGGTAATAAACACACCGGTGAGATGGACGGGGTCGATGGTAAGGTGAGCTATTTCGAAAATGCAGTCACCTACACCCAGCGGGTAAAGGCTAGTGGAGCGCCCACTATTTCCGGAAAATACACCTATCAGGTCTGCAACGATCAGATGTGCCTGCCGCCTAAAACAAAGAAATTTACGGTGAGCCTTCCGGGGGCAGACACCACAAAAAAAAAAGATGACACCGTAGCTGCGACTGTGCCCGTTGGTGCCGACACGCTTGTCTTCGCAAACGGCCCCCCTGCTGATACGCAGGCCGTAGGAGCTACTCCCGGAAGCACTGCTTCCGGAACAACACCCACTGCTTCCGGAACAACTAGTGCACCCTCCGGAACAGATTCCGGGGATACAACGGAATCGGGTGGAAAAGGGCTGCTGTGGCTGTTTCTGGCCGCTTTTGGTGGTGGCTTGCTGGCAGTGACCACGCCTTGTGTCTACTCTATGATTCCGATTACGGTAAGCTTCTTCACCAAGCGCAGCAAAACGCGTAAAGAAGGGATCAAGAATGCACTGCTGTATTCATCCTCCATCATCATCATTTTTACGTTGCTGGGGGTGTTGATCTCGGCTGTTTTTGGAGGCAATGCGCTGAATAACCTGTCTACCAACTGGGTTGCAAACCTCATTTTCTTTGTCATTTTCGTAGTCTTCGGCATCTCGTTTCTCGGTGCCTTTGAGATTACACTGCCGTCTTCCTGGACCAACGTCACCGATTCCAAAGCTAATACCAAGTCGTTTGCCGGTATCTTCTTCATGGCGCTGACGCTGGTGATTGTATCCTTCTCCTGTACCGGGCCGATTGTAGGACCGCTGCTGGTAGCCGCCGGTAAGGGTGGTCGCGTAGGACCGGCTGTGGGCATGTTTGGATTCTCCTTTGGACTGGCACTGCCGTTTGCATTGTTTGCCATTTTTCCGAGTGCGTTGAATAAACTGGCTGCCGGTGGTGGCTGGCTCAATCAGGTTAAAGTATTCCTGGGCTTTATCGAGCTGATGCTGGCGCTGAAATTCCTGTCCAATGCCGATCTGGCGCGGGGCTGGCGCTTGCTCGACCGGGAGGTTTTTATCAGCATCTGGATCGTATTGAGCATCCTGCTGGGACTGTATCTGCTGGGTCGACTGAAGCTGTCGCACGATGATGCGCCGGCCAAAAACGTCTATGGGCAGGACTATGTATCACTTCCCAAACTGTTTCTGGCGATCGCATCGTTTGCCTTTGCGGTGTACATGATTCCGGGACTGTGGGGCGCACCGCTGAAAGGCCTCAGCCAGTTTCTGCCGCCGATGGGCACACAGGATTTTGTATCCGGTGGCGGATCGGCTTCCGGAACTACAGTTTCCGGAACCGGCGAATCGGGGAGCGGTCCGGCACCGGTAAAGTACGTGGAAGAAATGAAAATTTACGAGCCGGAAGTGGTGACCAAATTCGGCCTGCGCACCTACTACGATTACGATGAAGCATTGGCTGCTGGCAAGGCGTTGGGCAAACCGGTCATGCTGGATTTTACCGGCATCAACTGCGTTAACTGCCGGAAGATGGAGAGCCAAGTCTGGAGTGATCCCAAGGTGATGGAGATGCTCAAAAAGGACTTCGTTATTGCGTCTTTATACTGCGATTATGACAAGATGGCACTACCTAAAGAACAGCAACGCTATTCCCAGATATTAGGGTCCGATATCGTAACGCTCGGAGATTATAACGAGGCGTTGCAGGCCGAAAAATTCGGTGCTAATTCGCAGCCGTTTTACTTTTTTGTAGCTAGCGATGGTACCAAACTAACGCAGAAAGGATATGGGTATGATCCCAGTATTCCTAAGTTTATAGCGCATCTGGAAGGCGTAAAAACAACGTTTGCAGGCCGCTAGAAAGGGTAGCAGAATGTGCAAAAGGGTAATCCGGAAGGGTTACCCTTTTGCAGTATTAGGCATCAACAGGTACAAATCCCTGCTTCCCTATGAAACGCCTTACCCTCCTGATTGCAAGTATATGGTTGCTGTTGGCAACCGGTTGTCAGAACGCCTCCACTGAAAAAGCGGCCAGTTACGAATCGGTTGCTGCCGCTGATGGAGCCTCCGCCGTGGATGCTGCGGAGATCGCTGCCGACTCGGTAAAGCTGGTGAAGACCGGTGCCTTGCAACTCCAGGTAGCCGATGTGGACCGCGTAACCCGGGAATTGACCCAGCTGACTCAAACACTGGGTGGACGATTGTTTCATCAGGAGCTGACCTACCAGACCCTGAATCGTCGCGAAGTAAAATTGTCAGAAGATTCCTTGCTGCTGGTCGAGGCGCTGGAACCGCAGGCACTGTTGAGCGTTCGCATTCCGGCTCAGAATCTGGACGCGTTTCTGTTTGGAGCCACCGACAAAAGTCTGTATCCGCTCAGCCGCTCGCTTGACATTGATGATCAAAGCCTGCGCTACCTGGAAAATGTACTGAAAGTCCGGAACCGCACCGAAACCCTGAACAACGGGTCTTCGAAAGGATTATCCAAAAACGGCCGGGTAGCCATGGGCGATGAAGCCATCGACCAGACCCTTGCCAACCGCCAGATTGATGCTGATGTACGCTACAGTGTGGTAAATCTGCAACTCAAGCAGCATCCGATTATCCGGAAAGAAACTGTAGCCAACACCGATATTTCAGCCTACCGGTTGCCGGCCGGAAAACGATTTGCTATGGCACTGGGTGAAGGCGGACGGGTATTTGCAGACGTGTTGTTTGCCTTGTTGCACCTCTGGGTATTTATTCTGATCGGAGTGGGAATTTTGATGCTCTATCGCTTCCGGAAAGCCAAACGCCGGTCCGGATTTTCCAATCCAACGCCTTAAGCACGCTTAAGACAAGCTGGAAAACGGATTGAGTACAGGCGTGCTGTGGAATGGTTTTTCCGGTCCGGAATGCAGTACAAACCACTTGTTATGACACACCGGATGACTATTTATGTTGCCTTGGTACTGTGCAGTCTGGCAGCCTGCAACCGCCCGCTTCGTTCCCAACCGGTTGCTCCGGCTCTGGAACATTCTGCAACATCGGTTACACTGCCGGAATCACCTACAGATCTAAAACGTCTGGCAAAGACCGTAGTGCAAAGCTTAAAAAATCAGGATTACCAGGCCCTGGAGGCACAGGTGCATCCCCGGAAAGGGGTGCTGTTTTCACCCTATGGCTTTATCGATACCGGCAGTGCAGTCTGGCTTCCGAAAGCAGTAGTAGCACAAACCTTTACCCGCGATACGGCCCGGCTATTACTTTGGGGCTTTCAGGATGGTTCCGGCGACTCTCTGGTACTGACGCCCACGGCCTACCTGCGGCGCTACGGATATGGCCGTGATTTTGCCGGCAGCGATTCGGTTCTGCTCAACCAAATGCCATTGCGGGGCAACTCACTCAACAACCTCAAAGACGTCTTTCCGGATGCGGACGTTGTCGAATATTTCGATGCCGGCACTGAGGAAATGGATTGGCGCGTGTTGCGGTTGGTCTTCCAACCCTTTGAAGGTCGCCTGTATCTGGTCGCCATTGTGAATGACGAATGGACGATCTGAGCAGCCGCTCCATAAAAAACAGATGTTATCTGTGCCGGGTCACGCCAATGCGTTTACACCATTGGGCTACCGGACAGGTGCTGCATTTAGGAAGCGTTCCGGTACAGATAAATTTTCCGAATGGCATCAGGTCGCGGTTGATGTCGGTCCATCGGTTTTCTGGAATGATGGCTTCCAACACCTTCAAAGTCTTTTCGGGCGTTGAGGTCTGCACCAGTCCCCAACGGTTGACTACGCGGTGTACATGAATATCGACCGAAATTGCCGGAACATTCAGCGCAACGCCCAACGCCAGATTGGCACATTTAGGTCCGACGCCTTTTAGCGCAGTCAAGGCGTCAAAGGTCTGTGGCAATTGTCCGCCGTGTTGTACCGCTGCCTCGGCTACAGTTCGAATGGTATCCGCTTTCTGGCCCGGAAAGGTGCTGCCCTCGAGCAGATGGGCTAAAGGTTCCCGGCCCAGGCTGAGGATCGTTTCCGGCGTCCGGGCTTTTTGAAACAGCCGGAGTGAAACGGGCAGGGTGGTCTCATCGAGCGTCCTGATGGAAATAATGCAGGAGATGAGCTGCTCAAATAAGGTATCAAACCCCTGTTCCCGCAATGCAAACATTGCCGCTTTGGGAAACGGTAGAATCGCGTCTTCAATGCGGCGCAACATCTCTTCAAGTGGGTAGTCCGGAACGTTCATATCCTGAAGGGCCTTAAAAATAGTTCCCGCAAAAAATTACGCTTCAGACTTGCATACATTCAGGGCAATTCTTATTTTGACCGGCTTAAACCCTGTTTTATTTATGGAAACGCCTAAAAAAGTAGTGCTGGTGACTGGTGCCACCGGTGGTCTCGGTACAGCAATGTGCCAGAAACTGTATGAAGATGGCTATACCATCGCTGCCAATTACCGCAACCGCGAAAAAGCCGAAGCCTGGCACCAGAAAATGCAGGATTCCGGAATCGCAGTTCATCTGTATGAAGGCGATGTAACCGATTACAATAGCGTCGGCAGTATGGTTGCGGCGATCGAAGCTGAGTTGGGACCGGTGAATGTGCTGGTCAACAATGCCGGCATCACCCGCGATGGACGCTTTGCCAAGATGAGTCCGGAAGACTGGCACGCGGTGATTGCCACCAACCTCGATTCGGTATTCAACTGCTCGCGTCAGGTGATCAATGGCATGATCGAGCGCCAGTACGGACGCATCATCAATATCTCGTCCGTAAACGGGCAGCGCGGTCAGTTCGGACAAGCCAACTACTCAGCTGCCAAGGCGGGTATGCACGGTTTCACCAAAACCTTGGCTATGGAAGTAGCTAAATATGGTATTACAGTCAACACGATCTCACCCGGATATATTGGTACGGATATGGTTATGGCCGTTGAACAAAAATACCGGGATGCCATCGTTGCACAGATTCCGGTCGGGCGGTTGGGCGGTACCCATGAGGTCGCGTATCTGGTCAGTTTTCTGGCTTCTGAAGACGCCGCCTTTATCACCGGTGCCAACTACAGCATCAACGGTGGTCAGCACGTGTATTGAGTTCATTATTCCGCGCAAGTCAGATCCGGAAAACAAACTTTGGAATCTGCATAAAACAAAAGAAGAGACAGGGTTTAAACCCTGTCTCTTCTTTGCATCCGGTATTCCGGAACCTTATTTGCTGATCAGACCGGCAAAATGCTTCACGGTACGAACCAGCTGGCTTACATAGCTCATCTCATTGTCGTACCAGCTTACGGTTTTAACCATCTGGGTATCACCTACGGTAATGACTTTTGTTTGAGTGGCATCAAACAGCGAACCGAATGAGGTGCCGATGATGTCAGACGAAACGATTTCATCTTCGTTGTAACCAAACGATTCGTTGGCAGCAGCCTTCATGGCAGCGTTCACTTCTTCGATGGTGGTTTTCTTGCCCAGTGTTACACACAGTTCTGTCAGGGAACCGGTAACGGTCGGAACGCGTTGCGCGCCGCCGTCCAGTTTGCCTTTCAGATCGGGCAGTACCAGACCAATAGCTTTGGCAGCACCGGTAGAGTTGGGAACAATATTTTCAGCAGCGGCACGGGCGCGACGCAAATCGCCTTTTGGATGCGGGGCATCCAGGGTGTTCTGGTCGTTGGTGTAAGCGTGTACAGTAGTCATCAGACCCGCTTTGATTTCAAAGCTGTCATGCAGCACTTTTGCCATTGGCGCCAGGCAATTAGTCGTGCAGGATGCGCAGGAAATGACTGTCTCAGAACCATCGAGGATGTCGTGGTTTACGTTGAAAACAACTGTTTTCAGATCGCCAGTCGCCGGTGCGGAAATTACGACGCGCTTGGCACCAGCAGTGAGGTGAGCCTTCGCTTTATCGGCATCGGTAAAGAAACCGGTGCATTCCAGTACCACGTCCACATCGTGCTGACCCCATGGAATCTGCGCCGGATCTTTCTGGGCATAGATCTTGATTTCCTTACCGTTTACGGTAATGGAATCATCGCCGGACGAAACGCCTTCGTTGAAGCGGCCCTGAGCCGTGTCATACTTCAGCAGGTGTGCCAGAACGTTTGGCTGGGTCAGGTCATTGATAGCAACAACTTCAATGCCGTCCATATTGTGGATTTGGCGGAAAGCGAGGCGGCCGATGCGGCCAAACCCGTTGATGGCAACTTTTACAGTGCTCATAAAGCAGCGCAGAACGATTAAAAAGGGTGAATTTGAGGCTGCAAAAGTACAGCTTAAAGGGGAGACTGACTCAGCACCCCAAAAACCATGGGTATTCATTGATAAGCTATTTCTACTCAACTCACACGATGCGTAGATACATCCGGATTCTTCCAAAAGGCTTTAAAAACAGGCGCCTCAGGAAGCTATTGCCGCACAATGCGCTTTAAGCACCATTCCGGAACGGGCTATTACAGGTATTGATTAGAACGGACTCCTTTATATATTTTACATTAACTTTTACATAAAAGGATCGCTTTTCAGCTTTGGAAGCCCAGTACCTTTAAGGAGATTATGAAATTCCGGATCTTATCGGCGCTGGTTTTAAGCGCTTTGCAGCTTTCGGCCCAGGAAAACAAAGTGGCTTCCTGTGCAGAGGGCAAACAGTTTCACTTGCGGGCATTGGCTAAAACAGCGGTTGCATCTCCGCTGGAAGAAGCCTACGACGTGAAATACGTAAAGCTCGACGTAGCGCTGACCAACAGAAGCATCGCGCTTTCCGGAACGGCGCAAACCAATGCCGTTGCCCGTGTGCCCATGAGCCAGTATGTGTTTGAGCTCAATAACAGCCTGCTGATCGACTCCGTAAAGGTGAACGGTGTGAACCGGACACTGACTACGTCCGGAATCATTCGGACGGTTAGTTTGGGGGCCAGTCTGCCTGCCGGAACGGCCTTTACTGCGCAGGTCTGGTATCGCGGTACGCCTACCGCTCCGAGTGCCAACGCTTCCGTAGGTATTTACAATGCCTCTTCGCCTTCCTGGGGAAATGCCGTGACGTACACTCTTTCAGAGCCGTATGGTGCCAAAGACTGGTGGCCCTGCAAGCAAAGCCTGCAGGATAAAATCGATTCTTCGGATGTTTGGATTACAGTTCCGGATAGCCTGAAAGCCGGCAGCAATGGGTTGCTCAAAGCCGTTACGGCCTTATCCGGAAACCGCAAGCGTTATGAATGGCAGAGTCGCGCTTCGATTGATCATTACCTGATTTCGGTGGCGGTAGCAAATTATGTAGACTATTCGTTTTATGCCCGCTTTACCGGCAGCACCGACTCGGTACTGGTGCAGAATTATGTGTATAACAACCCGCTGACCCTGCCGTATTTCAAGAATGCTGTCGACAGTACGGCGATGCAGCTTGATTATTTTTCGCAGCTGTTTGGCCGCTATCCGTTCTGGAAAGAAAAATATGGCCATTGCATGGCCCCGCTCGACGGTGGCATGGAGCACCAGACGATGAGTACAATGGCCAATTTTTCCGGAATCCTGGTTCCGCATGAGCTGGCGCACCAATGGTTCGGCGATTATGTAACCTGTGCGTCCTGGCGCGATATCTGGCTGAATGAAGGGTTTGCAGCGTATAGCGAGTACCTGTTTAACGCTCATTTTAAAGGCACCGCTGCGGCCCGGGCCGATCTGATCAGCAAGCATTCCAATGGCCGGACTGGTGTAACCATTGTTTCGAATGGCTCCGTATATGTGGATGATACAACCGATGTGGACCGCATTTTTAGTACCCGTCTCACTTATAATAAAGGTGCTTCGGTAGTGCATATGCTGCGTTTTCTGGCACCCACCGACAGTACGTTTTTTGCATCGCTGCGGGGTTATCTCCAGCACTTTGCGTACGGTACAGCCACAACCGACTCTTTTAAAGCCGTGGTGCAGCCCTATTACAATCGTTCGCTGGACACCTTTATCAACGAATGGGTATATGGTCAGGGATTTCCTGTTTACAGTGCCCGCTGGAATGCAGCTGGTGGCCGGGTCTATGTCAATCTGACCCAGCAAGGCTCCGCACCGCAATCGGTACCAGTCTTTCATTATCCGGTGCAGGTAAAGCTAGCCGGCTTTCAGGGCGATACCACAATTGTGGTCGACATGCGGAGTGCATCCGAAACGGTTGCCATCAACTGGACCAAGCCGGTTTCCGGAATTACGATCGACCCGAATGAGTGGATTCCACATCAGATCGACAACGTAACGCAGGATGCTACGCTGGCGGTTACAACCCTCCATCCGGAACAGACCCTGTTGGTAGCGCCCAACCCGTCGCATACCGCCTGGACGATTTCTGGAATTGACCAGGGCCATTGGCAGCTGCTGGATATTAGTGGCCGGCTGCTTTTAGAGGGACAAGTTGAAATACAATCGCAGATTCCGGCCACGCGACTGGTACCCGGCATGTATCAATTGCAGATCATTCATAATGGTCAGACAATGACCCAGCGGCTGGTACGCGACTAAGGCTTGTTAGATAAATTTTCCGGAATTTTCAGGCACCTTCACATGATGACCTACAACTTAAACTGGCTTCTTGAAACCATCCGGACGGATACTGCTGTCGATTACCTGTTGTTCTGGGGTCACCAGAAAAGTAAAGACGGCACGATCACCGTTTCCTGTTTCAGCCAATGGTGGCCGTCACCGTTTACGGTAGAAGGTGTGGTGTATCAAACAGCGGAACATTGGATGATGGCGCAAAAGGCGCTGCTGTTTAAGGATCAGGTGAGCTACCAAAAGATTGTAGAAGCGGGTTCTCCCAAAGAAGCGAAAGCATTGGGACGGGGCGTTCAAAACTACGAGGACGCTTTGTGGACTGAAAAACGTTTTGAGATTGTCGTAGCCGGAAACATGCATAAGTTCAGTCAGGATGACGGGCTGGCTGCTTTTCTGCACAGTACCGGTACTAAAGTGCTGGTAGAAGCCAGTCCGGTAGACCCAATCTGGGGGATCGGACTTTCTGCAGACAGCCCTAAAGCACAAGACCCGACCCAGTGGAACGGCTTGAACCTGCTGGGTTTTGCGTTGATGGCCGTTCGGGACCGACTTGAAAACCGATAGTGGGTTTTTCTAAAAATAACCTTCCGGAAGCCATCGTTTGCGGGCACCTTTGCTCCATGACGTACGCAGCCTTGTTCGATATGGACGGATTGTTGCTCGATACCGAACCGGTATGGGGTACCGTGATGAAAGCCACTTCTAATGCTCATGGCGTAGTAGTGCCAATGGATCGTATCCGCGAGACAGCGGGATTGCGGATCGGAGAAGTCTGTGACTACTGGAAGCGCAATTTTACCTGGCCGGAAGGGCTGGAGTCGGATACGCTGGCAGCAGAAATTGTAGCCGGCGTGATTGCTACGTCCAAAGAACAGGCTACCGTATTGCCCGGCGTACCGGAGCTTTTGCGCAGGTTACAGGCTGCGGGCTGGAAGATCGGACTGGCCTCCTCTTCGCCGATGCCGATGATTCAGTTGCTCGTAAAGCATTTCGGGATTGCCCATTACTTTGAGGCCATTGTGAGTGCCGATACCGCAGCGCTCGGTAAACCGCATCCGGACGTGTACTTGCAGTGTGCAGCCCAGTTGAGCGTAGGAGCGCATCAGTGCATCGTCTTCGAAGACACCGTCAATGGCTGCATTGCTGCCAAGGCGGCCCGTATGAAAGTGCTGGCCGTGCCGCATCATGAATGGGCGGCCGATCCGCGCTTCGCACTGGCCGACTGGGTGGTTCCCAGTCTGGAAGGCGTGCTTCCGGAAGATCTGGCACAATTGCTGAGGTAGGAAGCGGAGTTGTAAATCAAATCTAACGAAGGCTTCATCAGACCTGTTTTCGGCGCGATCGGTTATCCTTTTCCCCGGTTTACCAGGGCCACACCGCCGATGATACAGGCAAAGGCAAGTCCGGTCCAGATATTGAGGGGTTCACCGAAGAACGTGCCTAACAGGACGGCTACCAACGGATTGATGTACGCGTAACTGGTCACGAAACTGACCGGCAAATGCTTCAGGGCATAACGGTACGCCAACATTGCCAGCATCGACCCGAAAATCACCAGGTAGGCCCAGCACAACAGCGCCTGCGGGTTCCACCACTGGATTCCGGAATACGACTCAAACGTGGGGCTGAGTAGCAGCAGAAACAAGCCCCCGAAAAACACCTGCAACAACACATCGAGTGTTGGGTGTGCGGGATTGCTCCAGCGCTTCATCAGCAACGAACCGCCACCCCAGCCAAACGTGGCGAGAAGCAGTCCGCCAATGCCCGTAAGATATTTAGGGTTGCTTAAAGCTGCGACATCGGCCCGGAAGATGACCGCCACGCCTGCAAAACCCAGTGCCATGCCACCGATCGTCAGCGCATTCACGGCCGTTCTGGACCGGCTGAACAATCCCAGCAGCACAACTGAAATAGGCATCATACTACAAACCAGCGCCGCTACACCGCTCGGAACGACCTGTTCGGCCCAGCTTACCACGCCATTGCCGATCGTAATCATCAGAAAGCCGATAATGGCATTCCGTCCCAGCAAGGTTCCGGAAAGGTTCAGCGGCTTTTTAGCACCTATAAACAGCAACGGAATCATACACAAGGCTGCGGCAACCTGCCGCGCACCAGCCATCAGAAACGCCGGATAAGCCGCAACAGCAACCTTAATAGCTAAATACGTAGTGCCCCATACCAGAGCAATGAACGCGTAACAGCCATAAGCCAGCCGTTTATTTGAACCCAACACGCTGCAAAGATGCGGTGAGAAGCGAGTAGTTAGGAGCCTTGATGTTGCAAACGATAACTGCACTTTGTTTTTAGAAGCGATACCCACTTGTCAAAACCTGTTTCCGGACTTGGTGTCATTGAGTTGGAAAATCTGTTGTGAGGCTGTTCTTCCGCAGACTCAGAATGACAGATCGAAGCCCGAATAAAATAAGTCCAACTACCGACCCTTCGACAAGCTTAGAATGACAACCAAGACGCATTCACTGGCTAATCGTGCTAACTCTTTGCACCTTTTTCGCTTCGCTTCCGGACCACCATCAGTTCGCCCAGTTCTACATTAAAAGGCATCTTGGCTACTTTGACAATGCCCCGTTTGTCGCGAATCTCGGTCAGGGTGCCCACCTGATGCGTCGTTTTGTTGCGCACCAGATCGCCGATCTGTGGCGTGCCACCTACGGTTTCATACGTCTTGTCAATTTTCTTGGCCGCCGACTGGTTGGCAATCACGGCTTTTTTCCGGAACAGAATTTTTTCGGCGGCGTCGATCACCGCGCCTTTGTTATCTGCCTTTTTCCAGTCCTGAACAATCTGCTTGAATTTTCGCTCAGTTTCGCGCAGGTAATCCAGTTCTTCTTTCTTGATCCGGTTTTGCAGCTTCAGGGTTTCAAAATGCACCCGTTGTTTTTCTTTATCCGCGATCTCCTCATAGCGCTCGCGGGCCCGGTCGGCTGCATCCAGCTTCTCGTCGAGTGTCTTTTCCTTTTCGCCGAGCCGTAGACCCTGCTGCTCAGTCTGGTGGAGTAGTTTATCCAGTTTGTGATGCCCGCGTTCGGTCAGCTGCCGCGCCCGGTCGATCACCGTTTCCGGAAGACCGCTCCGCAGGGCAATGGCAAAGGTGTACGAAGAACCCGGTTTGCCCAGCATCAGGCGGTACCGGGGCTCCAGCGCTTCTTCATCAAACAGCATGGCGCCGTTGACAATCCCGGCAACCTTACCGGCCATCACCTTAAGGTTAAGGTAGTGGGTTGTGATAATACCGATGGCGTTCCGTGCCGCCAGATCTTCCACAATAGCCTCGGCAAAAGCACCACCCAGCGCCGGATCAGACCCGGACCCCAGCTCGTCGATAAAGAACAGTGTTTTGCCGTTGGCAAAATCCATGAAGTACTTCATGTCGCGCAGGTGAGCGCTGTAGGTACTCAGCTCATTTTCAATACTTTGAGTATCGCCGATATGAATAAACAGGTTTTTGAACAGTCCCACTTCCGAGTTCGGGTCGGCAGAGATCAGCAGTCCGCTTTGCGCCATGATTTGCAGCAAGCCCACCGTTTTCATACTCACCGTTTTTCCGCCCGCGTTGGGTCCGGAAATAATCAGAATCCGTTCTTTCCGGTCGAGCGTCAGGTTGAGCGGTTCTACAGGTTTTCCGAGGGCGCGGTTGTGCAGGTACAGCAGCGGGTGCCGCGCTTTCACCAGCGACACGCCCGGGTGAGCCGTCAGCCGGGGCATATACGCGTCCAGATCCTGCGCCAGCAAGGCTTTGCAGCGAATGAAATCAAAAATTCCGGACAGCTTGAAATAATGTTGCAACAACGGCGCATGGACCCGCAGCTTTGCTGTTGTTTCCTGGAGAATCCGCTGAATTTCGCGGCTTTCGGCCCGCTCCAGCGAAAAGATTTCGTTATTGAGCTCAATGGTTTCTTCCGGCTCGATAAAGACCGTCCGGCTGGTATCGCTTTCACCGTGCAGAATGCCCTTCACCATACGCTTATTTTCTGCGTTGATAGCGACGGTACGGCGACCGTTGAGATAGCCTTCCGAGATATCGGCCAGGTAGCCCTGCTTGCTCAGTTTCCGGAGCACCGTTTCAAACAGCTTGCGCAGTTCGTTGCGGCGGCTTTGCAGGCTCGTCCGGATGCTCATCAGCTCCCGCGAAGCAGTATCCCGCACCTGACCGCCATCATCAATGGCCGACGATACAATCTCTACGATCTCTTTCTCGAATTTCAGATCGGCAATCAGTTCCCGCAGAGTAGGGTAGAAGCCCGGACGGTTGCCAAACCAGCGCAACACATCGCGCATATTGGTCGCCAGACTCGCCATCGCCAGCAAGGCATCGCCCGGTAGAACCGAGTTTTCGATTTCGAGCAGTCGAAGCTCTTTTGTGAGGTTGCGGGTAAATTCAGCCGGGAAAGCATCCTGTCCCAGACTGTTTTTATATTCTTCCGTTTGCTTTAGAGCGCGGTCGATGGCTTCAAACCGGGTCATCGGTTTGAGGCGCTCCACGCGTTCACGGGCCGCATCCGTGCGGCAGTAGTTCAGCAACAGCTGCTGAATTTTTCCAAATTCCAATCCATCGGCCGCACCGGCCGGGTACAAATGCATCATACAATTACAGGCACAAAGGTAAAAAACACAATCAGGGTAAATGAGGTTGATATAAAGTTGATTTTAAAGGTCATTTTTCCGCATGGCCATATTGCGTCAGGAACGGTTTCTAAGCCAAGAGGCTATTTTAGAAGCAGGAATACAATTGATTCTGAAGAAATTGGAAGTATAATCCGATCCGAATTACTGGTTTCTTAAAATGATAGAACCGTGATTCGAAAGCCTTTGGGATATCGTACTTTTAAAGCCGATGCGTGCCTACGAACTGCTGATTTCCCGCTTAGATCATTTTATCCGGAAATATTACGTCAATCAACTGCTGCGCGGTGGATTGGTATTACTGGCATCCCTGCTGACCATCTTGCTGTTGGTAGGGGTGGGTGAGTATTTCCTGTATCTATCTCCTGCCGTCAAAATTCCACTGTTGGTTGTAGTGGGACTTTTTGCACTCACCGCCCTTATTTTCTGGGTGGCCGTTCCGCTGGTGAAGATGGCGCACCTCGGCAAAACGCTTTCGAGAGAAGACGCAGCGATCATCGCCGGCCGGCATTTTCCGGACGTAGACGATAAAATGCTCAACGTGCTGCAACTCCAAAGCGGTGCCGTTTCCGGAAGCGATTCCGATCTGCTGCTGGCCTCAATTGAGCAAAAAGCATCTCAACTGTCGGTGATTCCCATTGCCCGAGCCATCGATCTGGGGAAAAACAAAAAATACCTCCCTTGGCTGCTTCCGGTACTGGGTATCCTGCTGTTGTTTCTGGTGCTATCGCCTACGGCCTTCCGGAAAACCGGTGAACGGCTCCTTCAGCCCGCGACTGCCTTTGAAAAGCCGGCTCCGTTTGATTTTGTGCTGCTGAACGGTCCGGTACTGACAGTTCCGGAAGGTGAAGACCTGACCGTCCGCGTTCGCGCTTCCGGAAGCGCGCTACCTGAACAAATGGACGTGGTAACTGATGCCAACCGCCAGCCCATGCGCACGGATTCCGGCGTATTTGTCGCCAAATTTGAAAAAGTAACCACCGATATTCCGTTCCGGCTGTCGGCCTCGGGCTACAACTCCAAACCGTATGTGGTTCGGGTGCTGCCCAAACCGTCTTTACTGGCAGTTCGGGTGCAACTAACCTATCCGGCCTATACCGGTCGGGCTACCGAAGTGCGCAATTCCATGGGTGATCTTAGTCTGCCAGTCGGTACGCAGGTCTCGTGGATGCTCACCACCCAATCGGCCGATCATGCCCAGCTTTACCTGGGAAACACCTTGGCCGGAACCCTGCCGCGTAACGGGCGCTTCTTTGGCGCCTCCCATCGCTTCCTGACGGATACGATGGTGACCTTTGCCGTACAGAATACCCAAAGCCGGATCACCGAAAAGCAAACCTTCCGGGTGGCCGTGCTTCCGGATGCCCCACCAGCCATTCAGCTTACTAATTATGCGGACAGCAGCACCGGTGGCCAAATTTTGCTGACCGGTACCGCCGGTGACGACTACGGTCTGAGCCGGTTGACGTTTGTAGCGGTCCTCCAGGATGCAACGGGTCGGGTGGTAGCCAACAGAAGTGTCAACCTGCCTATTTCCGGAAAGAAAGCCACATCCTTCCAGCATTATTTTGATGCCTCGGCCCTGCTTGGCAGCAACCAGCGGATGCGCTATTGGGTCGAAGCCTGGGACAACGACGGCGTCCACGGTCCTAAAGTAGCCCGGAGCACCGAACAGTATTTTGACCGCACCGGAGGCAAGAAAACAGATGTGTTTCTGGCCGAGAATGCCAAACAGGTTTCGCAGGGGCTGAGCAACTCGGCTAAAGAAAACCAGGAACTGCAAAAGGCGACCAAAGACCTGCAATCGCAACTGCTGCAAAGTGAGGAAACCAGTTGGGAATCCAAAGCAGCGATTCAGGAAATGATGGACCAGCAGGAAGACCTTAAACAAAAGCTGGAGACGGCTAAGAAGCGCTTCGAAGAAGGCATGAAGCAGCGGCAAAACCGCGACATAAGCGAAGACGCCAAAGAAAAAACCGAAGCCCTTAAAGAGCAGATGGACCGGCTGTTGAACAAAGAACTGGCCGAGCAGATGCAGAAGCTTCAGGAACTGATGCAGAAGCTCAATAAAGACAAGGCGGTTCAGACCCTGCAAAAACTGGAACAGGACAACAAGCTGTTCAACATGGACCTGCAACGGTTGCAGGAACTAATGAAGAAACTGGAACAGCAGCTGAAACTCGAAGATTTGGCGGCCAAGATGGAAAGCCTGGCGCAAAAACAAGGCGACCTGAAAGACAAAACCGATCAGAACGCCCGCAGCAATGAGGAACTGGCGCAGCAACAAAAAGACCTGCAAAAAGAATTGCAGGAAGCGCTGAAAAAAGATCTGAAAGAAGCCGGTCAGCAGGCGACCAAGGCCGAGGAAAAAGAGTTGTCCAAAAGCGAGCAATCCGGAAAAGACGCCAACGGAGCCATGCAGCAAAGTAGCGAGCAGCTGAACCAGAATCAAAAACAAAACGCATCCAAATCCCAGCAGCAGGCCAAAGAGAAGCTACAGGAAATGGCCCAGGCACTTCGAAGTGCGGCCTCGGGTGCGTCGCTGGAGCAAATCAACATCGATATCCGTGCGACACGGCAGATCCTGACCAACCTGATGCGGCTGTCGTTTGCGGAAGAAGGACTGGTCGGCAAAACCAAGCAAACCTCTCCGGCTTCTCCGGAATACCTGGCGAATCTCTCGGAGCAATCGCGGCAGTACACGGCGTCTCACATTATTCGCGACTCGCTGTATACCCTGAGCAAGCGCATTTTCCAGCTGTCTGCTACAGTCAATAAAGAAACTGCCGGACTGGAGTCTTCTTTGTCCAATGCAACAACCTCTTTAAATGACCGGCAGATTGGTCCTGCCGCACAGGCCCAGCAATATGCCATGACGCATACCAACAACTTGGCGCTGATGCTGAATGAATTGCTGAGCAACCTGATGCAACAGCAATCGCAGGCCATGCAGCAGCAAGGCAACAGCGGTTCCTGTACCAAGCCCGGCGGCTCAAAGCCTTCCGGAAAACCAGGTCCCGGAAGTGGTGGTGCCGGTCAGTTGCAGGATATTATTTCCGGTCAGCAGCAGTTAGGCAACGCTATGCAACAGGCCGCGCAAACCGCGGCCCGTCGACAGGGCGGACAAAAACCTGGTGGACAAAAGCCCGGCGGACAGCAAGGGCAGGGTGGGCAGAGCGGCCAGCAGGGACAAGACGGACAGGGCGGCCAGAAACCAGGTGGTCAGGGCGGCCAGCAAGGCAGTGGCGGTCAGGGCGGTTCCGGAAATGGCGGCGGTCAGAGCGGAAGCGAAGGTGAAAACGGTGATGCGGAACAACTGGCCCGTTTTGCCGAGCAGCAGGCGGCCGTTCGCCGGCAGGTACAGCAACTGGTGAGTAAGCTCACCGGTTCCGGAAACCCGGAAGCGGCGCGGATGCTGCGCGAGATTGCCCAACAGATGGACAAAAACGAAGAAGATCTGGTGAATCGCCGGATTACGCCGGAGCTGGCCACGCGCCAGAGCCAGATTTTTACCCGGCTGCTGGAAGCAGATAAAGCAATGCGTGAACAGGAGCAGGACAACAAGCGTGCTTCGACTGCCGGGGTTGAAATGCCAAGACCTATTCCGGCCGAGTTACAGCGGATTCTGCGGCAACATCAGGCGTTGCTCGAAGGCTACCGGACGGTGCCTGCCGATCTGAAACCTTTTTATAAAGAGTTGGTGCAACGGTATTATCAGAACATCGGTGCTGCTGCTCAGTAATACAGATCGGTTTCGGAAAACAACGCGTTTCTGAATCGACTTAGCGTGACAATGCATTGAATTGCAATAAAATCTATGCAGACTGGGTTCCAAATCCGGAAATCACGATCCTGATCCGTAGAATGCCGGATTTTTAAAAGAAACCGGGTACGGGGTGAGGTGGATTGAAACTGGCGGCAGGAACTTTGAAAGAAATAAAAAAATAATCCGGTCGGGAGTTGCATAGTGAAAATAGATGCAGTATTTTGATGGCCCAATCCGGTTTCATTTAAACGCCAATCCTATGTTTTTTAACCGCTCTTATCACTTTACTTCTTCCCAATCTGCGGACACGATCCGTCAAAAGCTTCTGGGGCGTCATACCAGTGTACACGGGCTAGACTTTGAAATCATAGAAACAGACCGGGGCGTACGCGTCGTGCCTCATGCCGAACAGGTAGAAGCCGTTAAAACGCTGCCGGTAACCCGGGTTGAACTGAATAGCCAGGGCGGTCAGCAAACCAAAGTGTCGCTGTTTGCGCACATGCGCCGGATTGATCAGGGCGGACCACTGCTGATTGTAGTGTTCTCGCTGTTTATGATCATTGCCGGGGTCATCGGCTACCTGTATGGACAAGAAGAATATTCGCTGTATACCTTGCCGCTCATCGGTATCGGTCTGCTGGTATTCATCATCATGTGGGTACGCCTCGAAACCGGCTATTTCGACTACGTGCGTAAAGTGCGCGATTTCGTAAAGGCACAGGCACAGTAAGCGTTTCCCGGAAGCATTCCTTCCGGAAACAAGACTGTTTAAGGCAGATACGGCTTCAGCGAATCGATCGTGATTTCCTGCGAGAAGATTTTCTGCAGGCGACCCTGCTTGTCGTAGACATTGATCTGCGGCAGGGCATTGTACACAAATGTTTTCTCGATGGTACCCGCGCTGTCTACGCCGACCCGGATGCGGGGATAGTCAAACACCTTCGTCGTAATCTGAAAATAATCCAGGTACGGCATCATAGCCGGTCCGGAAATGAGCACCAGCTGATTGTCTTTAAACAAATCCAGGTGCTTTTCCAGCATCAGGGTGACGTCTTCACAGTGACCACAGGTCGGGTTGAACAGCATCATGAAAAAATGGCCCGTGGTGTCGATATCCCGATGCGTAAAAACGCTTCCTTTCGGATCTACGACCCGGAGATCAGGCCGGGGAGCGCCCAGTGCTTTGTAATCAACCGCCGGAGCCCCGGCAGCCGTGCCAACCGGCTTTTTTGTTTTTTGAGGTGTAAAAGCGGTGAGCCCTACAAACAAAATACCCAGCAGGCCTAATTTGCGTGTCATTCTTCGAAGATAAACGATTCCGGAACCCGGGGGATGATAACGCCGTGCAAAATTCTCCTGCTGTTCCGCTGGCCGAGCGGATGCGTCCTCAGTCGCTGACCGATTTTGTAGGGCAGCGCCACCTCATTGGCGAAGGAAAAGTGCTGGAACTGCTGCTGGCACAGAAACAGCCTGCGTCCATTATTTTCTGGGGGCCTCCGGGCGTTGGCAAAACGACCCTGGCCGGTATCATTGCCAACCACCTGGACTTGCCGTTTTTTACGCTCAGTGCCATCGATAGTGGCGTGAAAGACGTACGCGCTGTGATTGAGCAGGCGCGCTTTGCGGGTCGGGCGCTGGTCTTTATCGATGAGATTCACCGGTTCAACAAAGCCCAACAGGATTCCCTATTGGGCGCAGTTGAGAAAGGCATCATTACGCTGATTGGCGCTACCACCGAAAATCCGTCTTTTGAAGTGATTCCGGCCTTGCTCAGTCGATGCCAGGTGTATACCCTGCAACCGCTGACGGAAGAGGAACTGAAAACACTGGTCAACCAGGCGCTTCAGAAAGATGACTGGCTGCGAAGTCAGCATATAATCATCGGCGAATGGGAGGCCTTGCTTTCCGGAAGCGGAGGCGATGCCCGACGGCTGCTTAATTTGCTGGAACTGGCGGTATCTGCGCTTCCGGAAACCGAAAAAACGCTGACCAATCCGGTGGTGAAAGAGGTATTGCAGCAAAAGGCCGCCCGGTATGATAAAAGCGGTGAGCAACACTACGACATCATCTCTGCATTTATAAAAGGTCTGCGGGGCTCGGATCCCAACGGCGCGCTGTACTGGATGGCCCGGATGATCGAGGGTGGCGAGGAGCCGGCGTTTATCGCTCGTCGCATGGTGATTCTGGCGAGTGAGGATATCGGGAATGCCAATCCCAATGCATTGCTGATGGCTACTACGGCATTCCAGGCGGTAAAACTGATCGGGTGGCCGGAGAGCCGCATTATTTTAAGCCAGTGCGCAACCTATCTGGCATCTTCGCCCAAAAGCAACGCCTCTTACACAGCGATCAATGATGCACAGCAACTGGTACAGAAAACCGGTGATCTGCCCGTTCCGTTGCATCTGCGCAATGCGCCTACCAGGCTCATGAAGCAGTCGGGGTATGGGTTGGGCTACCAGTATGCCCACGATTTTTCCGGAAATTTTGTGGTGCAGGAGTACCTGCCCGATGCGCTTTCCGGAACCGCGCTGTACACGCCCGGCGACAGTGAAAGCGAAGCCCGGCTGAAAGCGTATCTGAAGCGCTGCTGGAACGGAAAGTATGGCTATTAAATACTGCTAAGGCGTTAACCGTTTTCTGGAACGGATGTACGCACCGGTACAACATATTTCCGGCTCCATTTAAAGATCAGCGGCGTAAGCAGCACTGTAGGGAGCAGCCAGGCTACGAATCCGGGCAGAACCTTGTTGTTGACGACCAAAAAGGCCGTTACCGAAGCGATATAGCTGCCAGTGAGCCGTTGCAGATGTGTGGTCAGAAAACTGTTTTTGATGGTGGCTCGGCCTTTAAACCGAGTCCAGTCCTGCCGGGCAAACAGCAACCCGATACCGCCAAACACCATCAGAACGGTACCGAATGAATCTCCGTTGCTAACGCTGCGTCCCCCCAGCCCGATGAATCCAATGCCAAACAACGCTATGGCTATGGTCAGGGTCCAATCCATAACCAGTGGTTTTTGTTGTCGACCCAATTGGAGGGCACGGACCCCTGTCAGCAGCATGTAGAGCGTAAAAATGCTGATCAGCGCCAGGAATACACTGGGATGCAGATAACAGATCGGCAATGCAACTACCGACGCTACCAGCAGCGACCAGAAGAACGTGCGTCCCCAGCGCCGGTGCAGTCGGGTTCCTTTCGGCAGCAAAACGACCACCAGTCCTGCAATCAGACTAACGGCGCCACCGGTGATGTGGATGCCCAGTAAAATCTTGAAAAGCAACTCCATAGCCGCAGAAAGATAATTCGCCCCACGTAAAATGCCGCATCGCCGGTTCCGGAACCTGAAACTTCTGAACGTATCTGAAGATAAAAGGCTATTTTTAATAAACGTTCAAAAACCTGTTCATGCGATCCCTGATCCTTGGTTGGCTGCTGTTGTTCGCAAGTATAAGTGCATCAGCACAGACGCAACTGTTGGGGCGGGTCTTAAACGCCTGGAATCAGGCTCCGATAGCCGGAGCGTTAGTGAATGCAGATTCTCTACACGTCACAGTATTGACCGACAGCGCCGGACAGTTCCGGCTGTCTGTTCCGGAAAACGCTGAATCCCTAACCGTACGTGTAAAGGCCTTAGGTGTCGATACCACATACACCTTATTTCCGCAGTCGTCGATGCTGGCAGAGCTTTGGGTCACGCCCCGAAACATAGAGCTGGCGACTGCCATTATCTCTGGTAAAACGGCCCGGCAGGTGGTTCAACAGGCTATTCGTGCGATTCCGAAAAACTATCCCGACAGCAACTACGTCTGTTATGGGTTTTACCGGCAGTATCAGAAAAGCGAGACCGGATTTCAGAATCTGGTGGAGGCGCAGATAGCCGCTGCTGTGTTTCCGGAACCCACGCGGAAAGGGTTGCAGGCCAGTCAGCTGTTTGCCGTGCTGCGCTCAAAGCGTTTTGGGATCAAACCCACTCAGATCGGCGATGTGGAGATCCGCGATGGACTGTCGGAGCAGCTGTTTGAAGAAAATCCGGTGTACTTTCCGGGAAATAGTTCCTTTGCGGGCCGCCTGTTCGACATCAGCCGGTTTCGGTTCGATAGCAGTTATTCCGGAACCGATGAGTACCGGATCCTGTATACCTGCGACCTGTCGAGTGAAGACCACGGATTCAACCAGAAATTCGCTACCAGTTCCAGCTACAACGAAAGCACTGAAAGCGGCATGCTGATCATTGACCGGACTACGTTGGCCTTCAAGCGCATTCAGCGTACAGCGGTCCGACGACCGAATTTTAGTTATTACTACATGCAAAACTATGTCCGGGCGCCCGGCAAGCTTAGCCGGGAGTTGGTCAACGGGCAGTTGGATGTTCAGTACATCCAGCGGGGTACTAAATGGTTTTTACTACAGATAAGCCACGGGTATTTCAATGACTACTACAGCCATCCCGACCGCACGTATGGCAATCTCAGTCCGTTTGCACAATCGAAAGGACGGTTGGGGGAGTTTTTCGAATGGCATACGGCCTCCATAGCGCGGGGACTTCCGGAACCACTGGTGCCCGCCCTGACGCCGAGGCCTTGTGTGCAGTTACAGCCGGATGTGGTCAGCGGCTGGAAGCTGGACGAGGAGCACTCGTTTCCGTTTCTGGCATTTCCGGAAGCGACGGTGACGGCTTCGTTTCCGGAGCGATCTGTTAAATAGAAGTCTTCCTTAAGAGTTTTATTGACCCGGTTAAGGCACTCCGGTAAATTGATAGACCCGATACCGGTTTACTGTTGCAATGGGCTGAAAGCGGGTGGTATCGAACTGCATCATGGGCATCTCTTCGCGGGTGAGCTGGTTGATGCCGGAATCTTCTATCGGAGTCACTACATACCGGACCAGCCCTGTGTTCAGTCCCTCGTGTAGCCGGGTGTAATCAAAGGTGCCGGGAGCGCCGGTCCAGGTCTGGAAAATCACGTCCCGGTTTGCCATCAGGCTGCTGGAAAGAAAGAAATTGTCCAGAAAATCGCGCCGGGTACAGTACACATATTGGTTGTTCTGAAGCCCCAGCTGATTCCGGAAATACTGATGCAGCGCCTGATTGTCGGTATATAAATCACGCTCACTGACCAGTCGCTTCTCGATGTAAACAGCGGTAAAAAATCCCATTGTTTTAGAGGTAATCAAAGCCAGAAAAGCGATTCTGCTGAAACGTCCGATGGTAAGCGGCCATTTGCCCAGCCGGATAAGAATTTTATGTCGAACCTCGCTTTGCAGAAGAACCGGAAGGCCCAGCAGTGAAAACAAAATTTCTTCTATAAAATAGTTGTTGCTGCTGCCTACTTTAAACCCGGTTATAAGCGCAAACAGAAAAGACAGGACCGCGCCGAGGCCCATAAACCGGTAAACACGATTGGTAGTGTACCGGAATGCATCCCACGCAATGATAAACGGCAGTACGTAAAACAGAATGATCTCAAAATAAAACTGGGATGTAAAAATGGTTACCGGCCACGACCAGTCCACACCATTTTTAAGGCCTAAATATGCATTCTGGTAAAAGGCAAGCCAGTTGGTTCCGGATCCGATCCAGGCAATAGTCGCGGCAAAACCCACACTCAGCAGTCCCCAAAGCACTGCTTTTAAAACGGTCCGTTCCAAAAACAGCATCGAACAGCCGATAATGCCGATCGCCAGCATACCGCTTTGCTTGGTCATTACGCAGGCCCCGGCAAACAGCGCCGATACAACAAAAAGGACCATGTGTGGCCGTTGAAGCGACCGGACATAAACCGCCATGGCACTGACAAAAAACAACAGGTGCAGGCTATCGATCCGGGTGTAGTAATGCGAAGTAAGGATCAGGATAACGGGCATCGCAAACGTCCAGATCCGGCTTGCCTTTAGCGAAAACGTTCGCAGCATCGACCCTGCAATCCATACCGTGAGCAGGTTGAAAATGAAGTTCAGCATCCGGGCGGTGACATAGATGCTTTGCACATCCAATGCCTGGATGCCAAACAGTTTTGCAACGCCTGCAACGGTATAGTAGTATAGCGGAGTGTACTGGACAATAGCGAAATTGGGCTGGGATGGATTCTGGTACAACGCTTCTCCCAGCAACAGGCGCTGAACCCCAAAAAGGACATTTTCATCGGAGCCGCCGCAGTCCACTTTGTACAGGCCTATAACCACCAGTCGCAGCCAGACGGTGAGTCCAAAAAGTATGAGTACATAAATAAATAAACGACGGTGTTGTTGGGCTTCGGTCCAGCGTTGCATAAATCGGATCGTACGGTTAGCAGTCGTAGTAACTTTAAAAAAAGGAAGCGAACGGGTCGCCTGATTTCCGGTAAAGAAAACCCATATGGACGCAAATTCCTACCTGTCTTTTAACGTGTTTGGCAGGCAACCGGGGTTTAGCGGATCAGATTTTTGAATTTCCAGAGCAGTGAATCTGTTCGCTGAAGAACCAGGTAGAGCGCCTTGCGTCCGCCAAAATGCCGGAAAAAATGCTCAACGCCGGGATCCATACTGCCTTCGAAATCAAAGGCTTCCAAACCCATGATCCGGCTCTGATCAATGGCATGGAAGATCAGGGCTGTCATGGCCCGCATGTCTTTTACATCCGGATTTTTAGAACCTGCCAGGTAGTACGAACAGCGCTCGTCCCAGACCTGCCAGAGCATCGCCTGAATCACTCCTGCTTTACGCGCCACCCAAAGAGCACCTTGCCCGTGCGCTACGGAGGCGTGCAGCAGCCGGCGCAGATAGGAAGGCTGATACTGCATCTTCAATCCTTTGCGCGCCAGGGTCGCTTCCTGAAACGAATAAAGGTCATCTACGGCCTCCGGTTCATTGGAAATCACAAGTTCGCTTGCTGCCTTACGCAGATTGCGGCGGTAATCGGTGTGCAACCGCTCCAGAAGGGCTGCTTCAGTGATTTCGTTCAGATCCATCAAAAACGTCTGTCGCACATTCAGCTTAAAGCCGGCCTGGGTGAACAGCCCTACCTGGCGGATGGCCGGCAGCAGCGCCGTTGCGACTACCTGTGCCGGAGGCAGCTGGTTCAGCAGCGCCGTAATGGTCTGGTGTTCAAAGCTTTCCTGCTTGCTTTCCTTCAGATCGTCCGGAAATGCTACGTACGGTCCGAGGTAGGGGCAAAGCGGTGGGTTTTGCAGAAACGAAATGCCATAGCGACGTTCCGGAACATACGGCCAGATTCCGGAAACGGCATCGCCGTTCTGAACAGTAGCTACCTGCCAGGACAAACCGGTTGCATCCAGCCACCAAGGCTGGTGAAAAACAGGCATGTGGGCGGACGTCAAGGGAGAAAGTCAGTTTGCTTGAAAGCGCCAAATTAAACCGTAACGACTGATCTGGTTCCGGAAACCTGCCGATTGAAAGAGCCTGTTTCTGGATCAAAGGGCCGGCATTATAGGGAATCTGCCTTCCAAAAAGTGGTTTCGCACTCAAAAAAGACGGTTTCGCACTCAAAAACGGCCTTTCAGCTCCTGCCGGCTTGACAGCCCTTTCTTCACCGATTACTTTTACGCGCCTTTGTTTTTCAGACATTCCGTTACGAATCTTTCCACCTTTAATGAAAAAAGTTCTTCTCCTGCTGCTGCATTGTTGTGTAGCTGTGTGTGCTCACGCGCAATACAATAACCTGTGGATACCGGATACCCTTTCCGGAACACAGTTTAATTTATCGCTCCGGGATACGTTTACCCAACTGCTGCCGGGTAACCAAACCATTACCGGTGGTATCAACGGACGTTTCTGGGGCCCCACGCTCATCTTCCGTCGGGGCGATACGGTACGGATGGATGTTCATAACAAGCTCAACGACAGCACGACCATTCACTGGCATGGGCTGCACCTGCCGGCCGTGATGGATGGAGGACCTCACCAGGTGATTCCACCCAATACACACTGGATGCCCTACTGGAAAGTGACCGATCAGGCGGCTACCCTCTGGTATCATCCGCATCTCCATGAAATGACGGCCAAGCAGGTGGCTTCCGGTCTCGGTGGGATGATTATCCTGCGTGATAGTCAGGAAGCGTCCCTGCCGTTGCCCCGTACCTATGGAATCGACGATATCCCGTTGGTACTTTCCGACCGGAAGTTCAACAGTGCCAACCAGTTTGTGGTGCAGGGCTTTGGCGATACCATGTTGACCAATTTTACCCTGAACGCGCAGAAGACGTTGCCGGCCCAGATGGTTCGATTCCGGGTACTGAATGCTTCTGTAGCCCGTACCTATAACCTGGGGTTCAGCGACAACCGTAATTTCTATGTTATCGGGTCTGATGCCGGTTTGCTTCAGGCACCGGTCATTAAAAACCGGATGCTGATCAGTCCCGGGGAGCGGGTAGAGCTGGTCGTATCGCTCACCGGACAGCAAGGCACCACTCCGGATCTGATGGCCTTCAACGCAGAGGTGCCGGCCACTATTCCGGGCGGGCAGATCATTCCACCCGCTACGGCTACCAATGCTCTGGCGGGTCGCAACTTCCGGTTGCTGCATCTGGTGGTAGGCGCACCAACTGCAGCAGCCGTTCATACGTTGCCAGCAGTCCTGAGCCGGATCCCGCGCCATGATACCAGTGGGGTACAGGCGGTCCGGAAACTGCTGATTTCGGATTCGCTGGTCAATGGACAGGTGCGCAGCTTTTTATTCAACCACCGTCTGTTTAATTTCAATTACAACGAATTCCGGGTTCCGCTGACGCACAAGGAGATCTGGGAAATCACCAGTACGTCGGTTATCACCCATCCGTTTCACATCCACGACATTGAGTTTAATGTGCTGGATATTAACGGGCAGCCACCGGCTCCGGAAGAAGCCGGCTGGAAAGATGTGGTCATGATTCCGGCCCCTCCGCGGGATACTGCCGGCCGGGTCATTCAGCCTACCGTGGTACGCTTTATCGGCCAGTTCAACGATTACGCCGATTCGGTGCATCCATTTATGTTCCACTGCCACATCCTGACCCATGAAGACGGCGGGATGATGGGACAATTCCTGGTGACCGATCAGGCCGCTGGTGTGCAAACCGCTGCCACACCACCGATGACATTCAGTGTTTTTCCGAATCCGGCTCAGGATCGGTTGTTTTTGCAGCTCGACCAGTCGCGCAGCGTCTATTATGTGTGGATTACGGATCGGGTCGGCCGGACGATGTATATGCTTCCGGAACCCGAATGGCAAAACGGGATCAACATCAGCAGTCTACGGAGCGGCTTGTATTACCTGACGATCCTGGAGAAGAAAACAGGCCGGAAAGCCACGCAATCCTTTATTAAGAATTGATGGCAATGACATCTAAAAATATCGTGTTTAGGATACTGCTTGTCGTGCTTCTTCCGATTGTTGCCTTCGGTCAAAAGCCCCTTTCCAGCGAAGCAATCACCCGGATGCTGACCCTTCCGGAAGCGCAGCACCAACCGATTGCCCTGACTCCGGAAACCAAAGGGATGGTGCTGATTTTTACCTGTAATCACTGTCCGTTTGCACGCCTGTATACCCAGCGTCTGAATGCCCTGGCAGACCAGTATCGCACGTTGGGGGTGCCGGTCGTAGCGATCAATAGTATGGATACCCTCCTATACGAAGATGAAACGTTGCCATACATGCAGGAAAAAGCTGCTGCTGAAGCTTACCGGTTTGCTTATCTGCAGGATGCGTCCCAGCACTGGGGGCGCCGGATGCAGGCCCAAAGCACCCCTTCTGCTTTTGTGATCTGGAAAGAAAAAAAGGGCTGGGTCATTAAATATTCCGGAAGCATCGACGACAACGGTGAAAATCCGGAACTGGCAATACCCTTTGTCAGGCAGGCCGTAGACGCCCTGTTAAATGGCAAAGCTATTCCGCTGCCCAAAACAAAAACCTTTGGCTGCGCCATCACGTATACCACCCGTAAACCCTCTCCATCTCCCCGTAACTAATAGTATCTATAATGTCTGAAATTTCTACCGTTGTACTTCCGGAACTGCGCTCCTCGCGCCGGTCGTTTTTAAAACAAGGAGGGCTCCTGGCAGCCGGCCTCGCCGTAGGACTACCGTGGTTTGGCGGTTGCCGTAAATCTGCTACGGAAGCCGACGGCATCTGGAATGAACTGGCCAACAGCCTCCAGGGATCATTGCTGCGGTCCGATTACAGTGGTTTTGCCCAGAAAGCGGCTCCATGGGCCCTTCAGTATGCAGCTGTACTGCCTCAGGGCATTGCTTCCTGTGCATCCGTTCAGGACGTACAGACCTGCGTCCGTTGGGCACAGAAACACAGCGTACCGTTTGTAGCCCGCAGTGGCGGGCATTCCTACGGAGGCTATTCTACCACTACAGGGTTGATGATCGATCTTTCGCCTATGAACCAGATCCGCCTCGAGCCCGCTACCGGCTATTTATCAGCTGAAGGCGGGGCGCGTAATCAGCAGGTCTTCGACCGGGGACGGGAGTTGGGCTATTCGGTCACCCATGGCCGGTGTTTTCAGGTAGGCGTCGGAGGATTGACGCTAGGAGGCGGGATCGGATTCGATATGCGGGAAAATGGCTATACCTGTGATAAACTGGTGGAAACCGAGGTCGTGCTGGCCAGTGGGGAGCGAATCACCTGTAATGAAACGCAGAACAGCGATTTGTTCTGGGCCTGCCGGGGTGCCGGCGGTGGAAACTTTGGCATCCACACCTCGTTTACATTTCAGCCGTTCCGGATAAGCAATATCACTGTGTTCGACATTCGCTGGAAAGGCGGCGATACGGCCGGACTGCTCCGGGCCTCTCAACAGATGATCGCCAATCTACCCAACGAGCTGGGGATGAAATTAAGTGTCACGCGCACTAAAATAGGGCCCAACGAGCCATTGTCGGTGGCGATACTGGGTAGCTACAGCGCCGGAAACCGAACTGCGCTGGAGCAACTGCTGCGACCGATGCTGGCCGTACAAACCCCGGACCTCACTGATATCCGGGAAACCAATTATTGGGATGGAAACACGTTCCTGTCTGAAGACGGAACCCCGGAGTATAGTCACGAACGCTCCCGTTTCGTATCAAATTATCTGACAGAGGCCGCGATTGCGACGATTATTGATCAGATGAATGCCTGGCCGGGTACCAGCCGGGCTGCCACCTGGAAATTCTTTTTGCTGGGCGGAGCCATTGATGCCAAGCGTCCGGATGCAATGGCTATGGTACATCGCGGTCATAAGATGCTGTCCAGTATCGAGCTGGAGTGGAATCCACAGGACAATGGACCTACCCTAACGGCGGCACAACAATGGCTAGACCGGTTCTACCTGCAGATGGTGCCATTTGCTTCGGCGCACTGCTACCAGAACTTTATCGATCCGAGTGAAACGGATTACCTGAATGCCTATTACGGCTCCAATCTGGAGCGACTGCGGCAGGTAAAGCGGAAGTACGATCCGCAAAATGTATTCCGGTATCCACAATCCATTCCGTTGTAAGACACCGACAGCCTTTGAAAAAGCCCGCCTGATCTTATCAGACGGGCTTTTTGGTAAAAATCAGGCTCCTGTACGGGTCAGCTGGACCAGATACTGCTCTTCTTCATCTTCAAATAGCAGCCGGACCTGCCAGCCCAATGGCTCTGCCAGATGTCGAAGCTGTTGCTGGTCGATGTACAGCCAGGTAAACCAGTCGGTCTTGGTATGTCCATACTGATAGCGGCATTGGACCTCACCGTAGTAGTGATCGGGCAGGGGGGCGCCGTTGGTGTAGAGATACGATACATTCGACGAATCGAACAGCAGTTGTCCGCCGGGTGCCAGGAGCGTTTCAGCATGGATTAGGAACGTCCGCAGGCCATCCAGGGTTCCGGAAAGTCCGATGCCGTTCATCAGCAGCAATAAAGTGTCGAACAGACCCTCCTTAAAGGCATAAATGTCTTTGTTGGCCACCTGTCGAACGCCGCGAATGCGGGCCACTTCGGCTGCACCGGGAGACGCATCCAGTGCTGTAACGTCCAGCCCTTTTTCCTGCAACCAAAGAGCGTGGCTACCCGCTCCGGCACCGATGTCGAGCACGCGGCCCTTGCATTCCTGCAAGGCAATCTGCTCCAGGATCGGCATGTTCCGGAAAACGCGGAAATACGTGGCCACTGCCATCTCGTCTTTGCTGCCGTCGGGATACAGCACCCACAATTTCTTCTTAACGGTGGCCGATTGCTGGTAGTCGGCCATGGCCTGTCCTAAAACGTCTTTCATGGAATGAGGGCGAAGGTAGCAGGGGAATCAGAACCAGCCGCGTAGTACGAGTTTGATTCGTAAGCGTAAACGTGTTTGTATACCGCTCCGTTTTTCAAAAAACAACCACAAATTTTTAAAAAAGCCGGAAAAACTTTGGGATGTTCCGGAAATTATTTCTACCTTCGCCCACCCAAAAAACGGGTTAGAAGCTATTTATAAGTATGTCACAGCGCATTCGCATCAAGCTGAAGTCCTATGACCACAATCTGGTGGACAAATCGGCAGAGAAGATCGTGAAAACCGTTCGCAACACCGGTGCCGTCGTTACAGGCCCTATTCCGTTGCCTACCGAACAAAAAATCTTCACCGTACTGCGGTCTCCGCACGTAAACAAGAAGAGTCGGGAGCAGTTTGGCCTCGCCACGCACAAGCGCCTGCTTGATATTTACACGTCTTCTTCCCGTACGGTAGACGCGCTTTCCAAGCTCGATCTTCCTTCCGGCGTAGAAGTCGAAATCAAAGCCTGACGGTAAGGGCTTTTCCGGAACATAGACTGCTCCGCAGCTGTCCGGATGCAACGGCCCGTGCTTCTCACCCTTCGCTCTTTACAAGAATTCTAAACTCCCAATCCCGGTCCACACCCTCACAGGCAATCCGGGCGCTTGGATTAACTCACAAACAATGAAAGGACTCATTGGCAGAAAAATCGGCATGACGTCGGTCTTCGAAGCAAATGGCAAGCAAACGGCTTGTACCATTATCGAGGCCGGTCCATGTGTGGTCACACAAAAGAAAACCGTTGAATCAGACGGTTACGACGCGCTTCAGATCGCGTTCGGCGAAAAAAAGGCAAAGAACACCTCTGCAGGTGTTGTCGGCCACTTCGCTAAATCAAACACTACTCCCAAGGCGGTCGTAAAAGAACTTCGCAACCCTTCCGTAGAGAAGGCCGTTGGCGAAAGCCTCACTGTGGACATCTTTACCGAAGGCGAAAAAGTATCTGTTGTAGGTACTTCGAAAGGTAAAGGCTTCCAAGGTGTTGTGAAGCGTCATGGATTCTCGGGTGTCGGTGAAGCGTCCCACGGTCAGCATGACCGTCAGCGCGCGCCCGGTTCCATCGGGGGTTCCTCGTATCCATCCCGTGTATTCAAGGGTATGCGCATGGCCGGCCGTATGGGTGGCGATCGCGTAAAAGTGAAAGCCCTGCGCGTGGTAAAAGTATTCCCTGAGCAGAATTATGTGCTGATTGCCGGTTCCGTACCGGGGCACAACGGTTCTATCGTTCTTATTCAAAATTCCTAAACGCCCGCGTCTGTCATGCAAATTGATGTATTAAATAGCAGCGGCGCCAAGACCGGGCGCACCATCGAACTGCCGGAAGAAATCTTCGGCATCGAACCTAACGATCACGTGATCTACCTGGCTGTTAAGCAGTATCTTGCTGCCCAGCGTCAAGGTACCCACAACACCAAGACCCGTGCTGAAGTACAGGGTTCTTCCAAGAAACTGCACCGTCAGAAAGGTACCGGTGGTTCCCGTAAGGGCAACATCCGGAACCCGCTGTACAAGGGTGGTGGTACCATCAACGGTCCAAAGCCGCACAAGTACGATCTGAAACTGAACCGCAAGGTGAAGGATCTGGCCAAGATGAGCGCACTGGCGCACAAAGCCCAGGCCGGTAAAATCGTGGTGGTGGAAGACCTGAATCTGGAGATTCCTAAAACCAAAGATTTCAGCATCATGCTGAACATGCTGAGAGGCGACGTTCGCAAAACGCTGTTTGTTCTTCCGGAACACAACTCCAATGTATACCTGTCGTCCCGCAATCTGCGTGGCAACCGGACCGTAGTGCTCAGTGATCTGAACACGTACGATCTGATGAACGCCGGTATGCTGGTGCTGACCGAGAGCACAGCCAAGATGTTCACTGAAGAAGTGGTGACCGAAACCCAGGAAGGATAATTTTTAGACTCAAGACGATAGCCAAAGACAAAAGCATTTCCAACCGGAACGGTCGGCTCCCAGAGCAGTTCCCATCCGTCTTTTGTCTTTCCTCTTTTGTCTCCAACACATTGACCCCATGAAACCGCAAAACGTTCTGGTTCGCCCTGTACTCACCGAGAAGGTGAATGGCCAGATGGAAACGGCCGGTCGCTACGCATTCGTAGTAGACAAGCGCGCCAATAAGCTCGAGATTAAGAAAGCCATTGAAGAGTTTTATGGCGTAAAGGTGCAGGATGTAAACACCCTGGTGGTGCCTGCCAAAGCCAAAAGCCGCTTCACCAAAGCCGGAGTGCTTAAAGGACATAAAAGCTCGTACAAAAAAGCAACCGTAACTCTGGCCGAAGGCGACAGCATCGACCTGTTCTCTAACTAAAAGCAGCAGGTAGAAACTGTCTACCGAAACTTTCTACTAACCGCTTTCTACTCAAAGTAAAATGGCACTACGCAAATACAAACCGACGACCGCCGGCACCCGCTGGAGAATCGGTAATGCTTACGCTGAAATTACGACCAATACGCCGGAGAAAAGCCTGCTGGAGCCTATGAAAGGCACTGGTGGACGGAACGCTCAGGGCCGTCGGTCGATGCGCTACATCGGTGGCGGTAACAAGAAAATGTACCGTGTTGTCGATTTCAAGCGTGATAAGAAAAACATCCCGGCTACGATCAAAACCATCGAGTATGATCCGAACCGTTCCGCTTTCATCGCGCTGCTCAACTATGCAGATGGTGAAAAGCGTTACATCATTGCCCCACAAGGTCTTGAAGTAGGTTCCCAGGTCATCAGCGGCGACGCGGTGGCTCCGGAAGTTGGAAATGCCCTGTTGCTGAAAAACATGCCGTTGGGTACTGTTGTTCACAACATTGAAATGCAGCCTGGTCACGGTGCACGCATTGCCCGCTCTGCCGGTACCTATGCCCAGCTCAACGCCAAGGAAGAGCGCTATGCCGTACTGAAGATGCCATCCGGTGAACTTCGTCGCGTATTGCTGTCCTGCATGGCTACTGTGGGTACTGTTTCCAACTCGGATCACCAGCTTCAAAGCATGGGTAAAGCCGGTCGGAACCGCTGGAAAGGCATCCGTCCACGCACCCGTGGTGTGGCGATGAACCCGGTAGATCACCCAATGGGTGGTGGTGAAGGCCGTTCTTCGGGCGGTCACCCACGCAGCCGGACCGGTAAGTACGCTAAAGGAGAGAAGACCCGTAAGGAGAAAGGCTCTGACAAGCTGATCCTGCAGCGTAAGAATGGTAAAAAACTGTAATTAGGCCGTTGGGCTTTAAGGTATAGGACGCACTGCCTATAACTTAAAGCCTGACGCTTTTTGAGAGTTAAAATGGTTCCGTTTCAAACGGAATAAATCAACAATCACTTTCCGGAAACCTTTTTAGCCAAAGGCGCTTCCGGAATAAAACCAAACAACCTACATGGCTCGTTCGATTAGTAAAGGCCCCTATGTAGATGCCAAGCTCGAAAACAAAGTGCTGGCAATGGCAGAGGGTAAAAGTAAAAAAGGCGTTATCAAAACGTGGAGCCGCCGCTCTACAATCACGCCGGATTTCGTGGGACAAACATTTGCCGTTCACAACGGAAACAAGTTTATCCCCGTGTATGTAACAGAATTTATGGTAGGCCACAAGCTCGGCGAATTTGCTCCTACCCGCACTTTTAAAGGCCACGCAGGCAGCAAATAATTAACCTCATGGAAGCCGTAGCCCGTCTTAGAAATTACCCGACGTCTCCCCGCAAAATGCGTCTGCTGGCAGACATGATTCGCGGTGTGGATGTAGAAGCCGCCCTGAACATGCTGAAATTCAGCGCCAAGCACCCAAGCGTTCCGCTTGAAAAACTGCTGTTATCAGCTGTTGCCAACTGGCGTGTGAAAAACGAAGGCACCGATGTTGCCGAAGCCAACCTGTACGTAAAAACAATTTTCGTAGATGGTGGCCGCACTCTGAAGCGGATGAACCCCGCTCCTCAAGGTCGTGCGTATCGGTTGCGCAAGCGTAGCAACCACGTAACCCTTTTTGTTGACAGTCGCCCGGCCGGTGAGCAGACGCACAAGCGTGTGATGGAAAGCGCCGGAAGCTCTGCTAAAGTGGCTGCTAAATAATTCCTCAACTCCTAATAAGATATCCCTCATGGGTCAAAAAGCAAATCCGATCGGCAACCGCCTGGGCATTATCCGGGGTTGGGACAGCATGTGGTATGGCGAGAAGAAAGACTTCGGCCAGAAGCTGGTAGAAGATCATAAAATCCGCACGTACCTGGCTGCACGCGTCAACAAAGGTGGCATCAGCCGCGTGGTTATTGAGCGTACCTTAGGCAAGCTTATCATTACTATCCACACGTCCAAGCCGGGTATTATCATCGGTAAAGGCGGTCAGGAAGTAGATCGTATCAAGGAAGAGCTGAAAAAGCTGACCAGCAAGACGGACATCCAGATCAACATCATGGAAATCCGCCGTCCGGAACTGGATGCCATGATCGTAGGTGAAACCATCGCCCGTCAGCTCGAAGGCCGTGTTGCCTACAAGCGCGCCATCAAGATGGCCATCCAGACCGCTATGCGGATGGGTGCTGAAGGCATCAAGATCAAAGCCGGTGGTCGTCTGAACGGTTCTGAAATCGCCCGTACAGAAGAATTCAAGCAAGGCCGTACGCCATTGCATACCTTCCGAATGGACATCGATTATGCCAACGTATACGCGATGACCGTGTATGGTAAAATTGGTATCAAAGTATGGATCTGTAAAGGTGAAGTACTGGGTCGCCGTGACCTGAATCCGAACTTCTCTGCCGGCTCTGATGCCCGTGGCGCTCAGCGTGGTGGTGATGATCGTGGCTTCCGTGGAGGCGACCGTGGCGGAGATCGCCGTGGTGCTGGTGGTGACCGTGGCGGAGATCGTCGCGGTGGTGGAGGCGACCGTGGCGGTGATCGCCGTGGCGCTGGTCCCGGAAACCGTCGCTAAGTTTTAAGTCAACCTATTTGAAGATCCCATCCGCACTGGCGGAGACCTCTAAATTCTGTAACCGATGTTACAACCGAAAAAAGTAAAACACCGTAAAGCGCATAAAGGCCGGATCCGGGGCAACGCCCAGCGCGGTGCCACTATCGCTTTTGGTTCTTTTGGCCTGAAGGCGATGGAACCAAAATGGATTACCAACCGTCAGATTGAAGCGGCCCGCCAGGCAATGACCCGTCATATGAAGCGTGAGGGTAACGTCTGGATCCGTATTTTCCCTGATAAGCCGATTACCCGTAAGCCTGCTGAAGTGCGGATGGGTAAGGGTAAAGGTTCGCTCGACCACTGGGCGGCTGTGGTAAAACCAGGTCGCATCATGTTTGAATGTGAAGGCGTACCGATGCAACTCGCTCAGGAAGCACTGGAACTGGCGGCTCAGAAGCTGCCTATTAAAACCAAGTTCGTGGTTCGCCGCGATTACGTAGGCGCCTAAGTCAAGACGATACCCAACTGACCTACAGGCAGCATTCAGATGTTCGAAGGAACGATTCTGCCCGGATGCCCGTTGTTCTTCTACTTCCGTCTTTAAAAAATTTCTATTAAAATGGCAAAAGCTACCAAAACCGCAGCCGCTGATTACCGTGCGCTGGATGATAAAGGGTTGGCTGACAAGATCAGCGATAACGAACTGCAGATGAAGCGGATGCAATTTTCGCATGCTGTGAATCCGCTCGAAAATCCGGTAACTATCCGCAGTCTGCGTCGTGATACGGCCCGTCTCAAAACGGAGCAAACCCGCCGCGTTAAAGGCATTTAAACCTCTCTTTCCCGACCATGACCCCAACTATTAACGACCGCAAACGCCGCAAAAGCCGGATTGGTATCGTGAGCAGTGCCAAGATGGAAAAAACCATCACGGTAGCTGTAGAGCGTAAAGTGAAACACCCGATCTACGGTAAGTTTCTGAAATCAACCACCAAGTTTATGGTGCACGACGAACAGAGCGCCGCAGGCCCTGGTGACACGGTTCGCATCATGGAAACCCGTCCGCTGAGCAAAAACAAGCGCTGGCGCCTGGTTGAAGTTATCGAAAAGGCAAAATAAAGCTTCCGGAAGGTTTCATCCTTCCGAAGGCCCAAAGCCACAGAGTAGGGTGGGTGTCCAGACATGCAGCCCCTGCTCTTTTTTATATTCTATGTCTGGCAAAGGCTTTAAAATCTGAAAAATGATCCAACAAGAATCCCGCCTCAACGTAGCCGATAACTCCGGCGCCAAAGAAGTGTTGTGCATCCGTGTATTGGGCAACTCCGGTCAGGACTATGCTTATGTAGGTGATAAGATTGTCGTTACAGTAAAAGACGCGATCCCGGGTGGTAACATCAAAAAGGGGACCGTTTCTAAAGCAGTAATCGTTCGCACCAAAAACAAACTGCGCCGCAAAGATGGTTCGTACATCTCTTTTGATGATAACGCAGTCGTGTTGCTCAACAACTCGGATGATCCCCGCGGTACCCGCATCTTTGGACCAGTGGCCCGCGAACTGCGTGACAAGGGTTACATGAAAATTGTTTCTTTAGCACCTGAGGTATTGTAATACCTTTTTGCTTACTTTTGCACCCCATTTGACGCACTCTTGTGTGCGTTTCAAAAGATATTCACATCGTGAAAAAGCGTTTTGCCCCTAAGTTCAATATAAAGAAAGGTGACAGTGTAGTGGTTATTGCCGGTAACGACAAGAACCGCACCCAGCCCCGTACGGTGCTGGCTGTTTATCCTCAGAAAAGCCGCGTACTGGTTGAAGGCGTAGGCATGGTTACCAAACACCAGAAGCCTTCTGCTCAAAACCCGCAAGGTGGTATCGTGCGTGAAGAAGCGTCTATCCACATCTCTAACGTGATGTTGTGGGATGCTAAAAACAGCACTGCGGCTCGTACCCGCCGTGAGCGCACCGAAACCGGCTTTAACCGCGTATCCAAAAAGAGCGGCGAAGCCCTCTAATTTTTTTCTTTGTTTTCACCCAGGTTAACGGTTGGAAATCGTTAACCGAACACCACATCCAATGGCTGAAACTAATTACTCTGCACGCCTCCTGCACAAATATCGCGACGAGGTAGTGCCTGCGCTGATGAAGCGCTTCGGTTACAAAACCGTTATGCAGGTTCCCCGTCTGGAGAAAATCTGCCTTAACCAGGGCGTAAAAGGTTCTGTATCTGATAAGAAACTCATCGACGACGCCGTACAGGAAATGACGATGATCTCTGGTCAGAAAGCCGTTCCGACGTTGTCCAAGAAAGACATTTCTAACTTTAAGCTCCGGAAAGCGATGCCAATCGGCTGTCGCGTAACCCTGCGCGGTCAGAATATGTATGAATTCCTGGACCGTCTGGTATCTATCTCGTTGCCACGGGTTCGTGACTTTAAAGGCATTAACGAAAAATCGTTTGACGGTCGTGGGAACTATACCATGGGTGTTACCGAGCAGATCATCTTCCCGGAGATCAATATCGACAAACTGGCCCGTATCTCTGGTATGGATGTCACGTTTGTAACGTCTGCACAAACCAACGAAGAGGCGTACGAATTGCTGCGTGAAATGGGGATGCCATTCCGCAACATGAAGAAAACCGACGAGGCTGCTACTTCTTAATTTTTTCCGGAACGGTCAGCGCCCTGTGGCGAACTGCCTTTCTCATCTATACTCCAAATGGCTAAAGAATCCGTAAAAGCGCGCGAACGCAAACGCGCCCGCCTCGTAGAATTGTATGCCGATCGTCGTGCTGCCCTGAAAGCTGCCGGTGATTATGCAGGTCTCGATAAGCTGCCCCGCAATTCTTCAAAAGTGCGTCTCCACAACCGGTGCCAGATTACAGGCCGTCCGCGTGGTTATATGCGTCACTTCGGCATCTGCCGCGTCGTATTCCGCGACATGGCTCTTGATGGCAAAATTCCAGGTCTGAAAAAGGCCAGCTGGTAATATTCGTTCACGTATCCAGGTCGGAATGCTTCCGGAATCTCTGTATTCCGGAAGCGTCCCGAAACCGGTTACAACCTTAAAAGACCTCTAAGAAAAGTCATGGTTACCGATCCAATAGCAGATTTTCTGACCCGTATCCGCAACGCGCAGATGGCCCGCCACCGCATTGTGGAAATTCCTGCTTCCAACGTAAAAAAGCGTATCACCGAAATTCTGTACGACAAAGGTTTTATCCTAAAGTACAAGTTTGAGGATGACAACAAACAAGGTCTGATTAAAATCGCCTTGAAGTATGATGCAGCTACCAAAGAGCCTGCCATCAGAAGCCTGGAGCGCATCAGTCGCCCGGGTCTGCGCCAGTATTCCAAGCCTGCTGAAATCCGCCGCGTTCAAAACGGTCTGGGTGTTGCCATCATCTCTACGTCCAAAGGCGTGATGACTGACAAAGAAGCCCGCGTTCAAAACGTTGGTGGCGAAGTCATGGCGCACATCTACTAAGATTTTTTCCTTCCGGAAAATACATTAATCCACCGATACCAAGGATGATCGGTTTTCCGGAAATTTTTTCCTTTTTTAAGCTTCAGGTATCATGTCTAGAATTGGTAAGCGTACGATCAACGTACCATCCGGTGTAACCGTTCAGGTGTCTCCGTCCAACGAATTGACCATCAAAGGTCCAAAAGGCGAGCTGAAACAACAGCTTGACCGCGATATTAAAGTGTCTGTAGAAGACGGTGTGCTTTCTGTAATCCGTCCTACAGATCAGATCCGTCACCGTGCTCTGCACGGCTTGTTTGGAGCCCTGATCTCCAATATGGTGAAAGGTGTTACCGAAGGATTCAAGCGGGATCTTGAACTGGTGGGTGTAGGATACCGGGCAACCGTTACCGGTCAGCAGATCGATCTGGCGCTTGGATTTTCGCACAACATTATTCTGGATCTGCCTAAAGAGGTGAAAGCAACTGCTACTGCCGAAAAAGGTCAAAACCCAAAGATTTTTCTGGAAAGCATTGACAAGCAATTGCTGGGTCAGGTAGCTGCCAAACTGCGGAGCCTGCGTAAACCAGAGCCATACAAAGGCAAGGGTGTTCGCTATATGGGTGAAGTGGTTCGCCGCAAAGCTGGTAAAGCAGCCGGTAAATAATTGATCGTTATAGTGGATAATTATCAGTTATTCACTATCAACGATTCACTATTCATTAAACTTCGGTAGCCTCCGGCATTCGGGGAGCCCGTAACAATCGAACGTACGTTCATGCAAACTGCTCAAAAAACCATTCGCCGCCAGAAACTGCGCTGGCGGATTCGTACCAAAATCAGTGGTACGGCTCAAAAGCCGCGTATGTCGGTTTTTCGCTCTAATAAAGACATCTACGTCCAGATTATCGACGATGCTACCGGTACTACACTGGCAGCTGCCAGTAGCCGTCAGCAAGGCGTTACCAGCAACAAGACCGATCGTGCGATGGAAGTCGGCCGTGAAATCGCCCGTAAGGCAAAAGAACTGGGCATCGAAACCTGCGTTTTTGACCGGGGTGGCTATCTGTACCACGGTCGCGTGAAGGCGGTTGCAGAAGGCGCTCGTGAAGGTGGAATCAAACTCTAATCCCAACAATTTTCTAATTTCTGAAAATGTCTGTTCAATCAACAAACCGCGTTAAAGGCGGCGATCTGGAGCTTACCGAGAAGGTAGTGCAGATCAACCGCGTGGTAAAAACAACCAAAGGTGGTCGCGCGTTTTCTTTTTCTGCATTAGTGGTTGTGGGAGATGGAAACGGTGTCGTAGGTCACGGTCTTGGTAAAGCCAAAGAAGTACAGGAAGCCATCACTAAAGGCATTGATGATGCCAAGAAAAACCTCATTCGGGTGCCTGTGATGAAAGGAACCATTCCACACGAGCAACTGGCTAAAGAAGGCGCTGCCAAAGTCTTTATCCGTCCGGCTGCTCCTGGTACCGGTGTAATTGCCGGAGGTTCTATGCGCGCTGTACTCGAAGCTGCAGGTGTACACAACGTACTGAGCAAAAGCCTGGGATCTGCAAACCCACACAACGTGGTGAAAGCAACCTACAAGGCGCTGAGCATGCTGCGTGAGCCCATTGCTATTGCTAAAGACCGCAACGTAAACCTGAAAAAAGTATTTAACGGATAAGCGTTCCGGATTCCCTGCTTCAACAGCCGGATACCTGGATTGATTCCGGAATCCGGCTGTTGAAGCCGATTATCTGGGCCTTGAAACTATCAACCATGGCCAAACTTAAAATTACGCAGGTAAAAAGCGGTATCGATCGCTCAGAGCGCCAGAAGCGTACCCTTCAGGCACTCGGTCTGCGCAAAATGCACGCTACTGTTGAAGTAGAAGGAACCCCTCAGATTCTGGGTATGGTGAAAAAGGTATTCCACCTGGTCACTGTAGTAGAGCTGGGCGGCGAATAATTCAGCTTCATTTCTTTCCGGAATCCGGCTCTCTGCAGCAGATTCCGACTCACTTCTTTGCGAGCGGTTTCTCAATCCGCGTAAAGTCAAAAAATTGATCTCATGAACTTACACAATCTGAAACCCGCTGAAGGCGCGGTTCACAAGAAAAAACGCGTTGGTCGCGGTGAAGGCTCTGGCGGTACTACTGCCGGTAAAGGTAACAAAGGACAACAATCCCGTACCGGTTATCAATCCAAGAAAGGTCACGAAGGTGGTCAGATGCCGATCCAGCGCCGGATGCCTAAGCGTGGATTTAAAAATCCATTCCGTGTAGAATACAAAGTGTTCAACCTGTCTCAGATTGACGCTATTGTAGAAAAATACGGTATCGAAGAGTTCTCAACCGAAGAACTGTACGTTAACGGCCTGATTTCCCGTACCGATCTGGTAAAGATTCTGGGTACCGGCGAACTCAAAGTTAAAATCCCGTTCAAGGTGAATGCCATGAGCGGTAAAGCCAAGGAAGCCATCGAAGCGCTGGGCGGTTCTGTTGAAATCCTGTAAGTTTATATACTGATATCAAAAGACGCATTTGCCTAAGTGCGTCTTTTGTTGTTTATTCGCAGTCCTTTTTCTTGTTTCTTATCTTCTTTTTTCTGTGAAGAAATTTGTTGCTACGCTTAAAAATATTTGGAGTATCGAAGAGCTCCGTAAGCGTATTCTGTTTACGCTGACCCTGCTGTTGATCTACCGGGTAGGCTGCTATGTGATTCTTCCGGGCATCAACCCTAACGGGCTGGGTGCCAACACCTCTGCCAGCAGTGGTATCCTGGGACTGATCAACATGTTTGCCGGAGGGGCCTTCCTGAGGGCATCTATTTTTGCATTGGGCGTGATGCCATATATCAGTGCCAGCATCTTTATGCAGCTGGCCGGTATCGTAGTGCCGCAGATTGCCAAACTGCAAAAAGAAGACAGCGGCCGTCGTAAAATCAACCAGTATACCCGTTATCTGACGGTACTGGTTACGATCTTCCAGGCTTCTGCCTATGTGGCGTATCTGCGCAACCAGCCAGAGACTGCAGCTGCTATGGCACCTGCCTTCAGCGGCTTTATGTTCTGGCTGACTACTGTGGCTACGCTGACCGCTGGTACCCTGTTTGTAATGTGGGTTGGTGAAAAGATCACGGATAAAGGCATCGGTAACGGCACCTCGCTGATCATCATGGCCGGCATTCTGGCGCGTCTTCCGGAAGCGTTGATTCAGGAATTTGGCGTTCGCAGTGGTACCGGTGGTGCTTCTGGCCTGCTGGTGTTCCTGATTGAAATGATCGTGTTCGTCGCTGTTATCGTCGGACTGATTATGCTGACCCAGGGCGTCCGGAAAATTCCGCTGAACTACGCCCGCCGGATCATTGGTTCTACCAATGCCGCCCGTGAAGTGGTTGGTGCCCGTGACTTTATTCCACTGAAAGTGAACTCGGCCAACGTAATGCCGATCATCTTCGCACAGGCCATTCTCTTTATTCCGGCTACCATTGCAGGCTTTGCTACTGATAATGAGTCGGCTTCCGGAGTGGTGCGTGCCCTCAGCGATCACACCTCGCTGTGGTACAATCTGATGTATGCCGTATTGGTGATTGCCTTTACCTACTTCTACACCGCCCTCATTTTTAACCCAAGTGAGATCGCTGAAAACCTGAAGCGTAATAACTCGTTTATTCCGGGTGTGAAGCCGGGTGAGCCAACCGCTGACTACATCGCGTCGATCATGGACCGCATTACGTTGCCAGGTGCAGTATTCCTGGCGATCGCCGGTATCCTGCCGGGCATTGCGTCTCTGTTTGGCGTAACCAGCGGATTCGCCTCGTTCTTCGGTGGTACCTCGATGCTGATTGGTGTCGGTGTTATCCTGGATACCCTCCAGCAAATCGAAAGCCATCTGCTCATGCAGCAGTATGACGGTCTGATGAAGTCGGGTCGGGTCACAGGTCGCCAGGCCGTGACGTCTACTACGCCAGGCATGTATTAAATAATTCTTCGGGCACAGGCCTTTGAGTGCGCAAAACTGCTTTACCCAAAAAGTCGCCTCGCCTGTCTGTACAAAGCCTTCGGTTTTTGATTCCTTCATTGAGGAGCCAGACCGAAGGCTTTTTCGATTCCGGAACCCATATCTACCCGGACGCGTACCTTCGTGGCCCTTCTAAACGCCCGTTGTTTTCCGGAAGCTCAACATGTCCGGTTACTGGTGGGGCGTTTCCGGAAAATGAATTCGCTTGTCCAACATTCAAGACTTAACTTATTATGATTCACGTACGTACGCCGGAAGAGATTGCTATTATCCGTGAAAATGCCCTGATGGTCAGCGCGACGCTGACCGAAGTAGCCAAAATGTTGAAGCCTGGTGTCACCACTCAGGAACTGGATACGATGGCTGAAACCTTTATCCGTGATCATGGGGGTACGCCATCCTTCAAAGGATACGGCCCGCTTCACTCTCCATACCCGGCTTCGCTTTGTATTTCAGTCAACGATGTAGTGGTGCACGGCCTTCCGGGTAGTTATGTGGTTAAAGAAGGCGATATTGTTGCGGTAGACTGTGGCTTTAACCGGAATGGATATCATGGCGATCATGCCTATACGTTTGCTGTAGGCGAAGTCTCTGATGAAGCCCTGAAACTGCTTCGGGTTACGAAAGACTCGCTGGAACGGGGGATTGCTGCCGCTAAAGAAAACAACCGCGTTGGTGATATCTCGTTCGCCATTGAAGATTATACCCACCGGAAGTTTGGCTATGGGGTGGTGCGTGAACTGGTAGGCCACGGCGTTGGAAAGAAACTGCACGAAGAACCCAACGTACCGAACTACGGACGTCGGGGCGATGGCAAAAAGCTGAAGGAAGGCTATGTGCTGGCAATCGAACCGATGATCAATCTCGGTACTCGGGATGTATATACCGAAGACGACCAGTGGACGATCCGCACGCAGGATGGTAAAGTGTCGGCCCATTTTGAGCATACAACGCTGGTCCGGAAATCCAGTGGAGAAGCGCTGTCTTCATTCGCGCTGATCCAGGAAGCCGAACGTGCCAATCCCAATCTGAACGACCGGCAGTGGACAGATGCGTTTGCATAAGATGAACCGTCAGTTCTGGAAAAAACAGTTGCAACAGAGGTCTGGCCCTTACTTTTACGGATAGCGATGGAACTTCCTTATCGTCCGGGACTGCACCTGTTGGCAACCCTGAAAACGACTGTTCCGGAACGGCTTTATCAATCTGAAGCGTTCCGTAAACTCGCTACTGAGCTGGTCGAACGACACCAGTTACAGTCGCTGGGCACTGTTTACCATGATTTTCCTACGGGTGGATTTACGGGTGTGGTCTGTCTCAGCGAAAGCCATTTTTCTATTCATACCTGGCCCGAACACAACTTGGCCAATGTGGATGTGTATCTGAGTAATTATGAGCGCACCAATGACGGCACGGTCCGGAAGCTGTTTGAAGCGATCTGTGAGCATCTATCGGCCGAGGTGATTTCTAAAACAGAGCTGTTCCGATGATAGGCACCATATTTACGTGTCCGGCCTGTGGTGCTGCACTGGTGCAGGCGCATCCCGAACATCGGTTGCTGGGCTGCGTCTGCGGCACGGTAAGCTATCTGCAAGACAACGCACTTCAAGTCACTGATTCCAGAAAAGATCCTCAGTCGCCGGAGCCGTGGTTTATTAAAATCGGTACGGTCGGGCAGGACGCCTCCGGGTCCTTTGAAGTAACCGGCCGCGTGCTGCTCCGCAACGAAGACACGATCTTTAATTACTGGACCCTTCTGTTTGAAGACGGAACCACCGGACTGCTTTCGGAAGGCTACGGTGTCTACAGCGTTCTCCGGAAAATAGCGATGCCGCCCGATCTGTATCCTGCCTGGATGAGCGTTACGGAGCCGGGAGCGTGGATCAATCCGGATTATGATGTTGTGAAGTACCGGCTGATGCGGCGGGTGGTTTTTCCATCGATCCAGTTAGAAGGCTCGTGCTTATGGGGCGAACCGGGGGCGTCTGTGACGCTCATGGAAGTGTTTCAGCCGGAGACGGAAACGGCCTATGAATTTCTGGATGTTCTGGGGTTCGACGACTGGTACTTTGAGCGGCGTAGTTACCATGTTTCGGAATTGCACTTGCAACAGACCCTTCCGGAACCGCTGGCGCCGCTGGTGCAGTGTGCCAGTTGCGACCGGGATCTGATTTTGCACAGCTGGCCGTACACGCGGTCGGTTGTCTGTCCCAACTGCCGCCATCTGAATCTGCGCGATCTGGTTACAGGAAGCCTGTCCAAGAAACAGCCCTTGGAGGGATCCAGGTCCTTTCACCTACAGTTGCAGGATGCCGTAACCCTGGATGAAACTGTTTTCCGGGTGACCGGTATGGCCCGTAAGGTCGAGATGCTGCTGGCCGAGAATATCTGGGACGAATACACCCTGTATCATCCACAGGCGGGTTTTGCGTATCTCAGCGTTTACAACGATCACTGGACCTACGTTAAAGAATGGCCCGACCCGCCACCGATTGAAGGTGACCCGAGTGGCGGTTTCGAGTACGAAGACCGGTGGTTTGAGCCATTCAATAAGTATCATTATAAAGTAATCAGTGGGGCCGGAGAACATCTGTACAATCTGCACCTGACCTGGCCGTACGACTGTAAAGAATACATCTACCCGCCCAATACGCTGATTTCCGAAACTACCAAAACCGAACAGGTTTGGTTTTATGGACAGTCGTTGACCACAGCGGAGATCAATAAAGCTACGGGCGGTGCCAAAAACCTGCGCGAAGGATCGGGTAGAAGTTACCTGTTCCGGAATCCGGTGCCGCTGAATACCAGACGCTTTGTGCTCACCGCACTTGTGCTGGCTGTGCTGATGGTGCTGGTTCATACGGCCATTACCGGCCGACAGGTAAATCGCACGTTGGGACGCATGGAACTTCAGTTCGACGCTTCCGGAAACGGACTGCAAAACAGTGTTCCACTGGAGCTGAATTATCCGACCAATCTGGTTTTTGAAATAGAGGCACCGATCAACAACAGTTGGATATACCTGGAAGGAACGCTTGTAAACAGCCGTTCCGGAGCCGAGGTGGCATTTAGTAAAACACTGGAATACTATCATGGCACTGAGGATGGTGAAAGCTGGTCGGAAGGGTCTAGGGAAGCTGAACCGGTGCTCAATAATTTAGATTCCGGAAGGTATTTCCTGACGATTCAGGGACAGGCCGATCCGGGTATAGGTGCTTTCCTGACTGCTCCGACAACCATCCGGATTCGGCAGGATGTGCCGTCCCATTGGAATCTGATCCACGTGTTGCTGCTTTTCGGCAGTGTGTGCGTGGTGCTGTATCTGGTGCACCGGCACTATGAGAAAATCCGTTACGAAGGCAGTCCTTACGATCCGTATACCCGCGAATGAACTTAAACTTTTTTAACCGCCACAGTGCCTTGTTCGAACTCCGGTGGATTATTCTGCTGGGTGCTGCCTTGCTGGGCTATCTCACTTTTATCGACCTGAATCACCGGACCCTTTTCGGGGACGGCGATGACCGGGAAGCTACTGTAACCGGCCCCCATGTTCAGGGCTTTCAACATAAATAATCTCTTTTTCTGCATGACGCACGCCGTTCTCAACTCAATTGTCTTTTCACTGCTGGGCGTTCTGATCCTGGTGGTGTGCTTCGCGCTCATCGAAGTACTGACGCCCAAACACAACATTCGCCGGGAGATTCTGGACAACAAAAACGTGGCAGCGGCCGTACTGGCCGGATGCTTTATGATTGCCATCGCTATCATCATTGCTTCGGCTATTCACTAGATGAAAACTGCTGCAAAAGCTGGCAACAGCCAGTGGATTCTGCTGCTGGCCGTTTTTGTGATTGCTACCTGCGGATTGGTATACGAGCTGGTGGCCGGTACCTTGGCTTCGTATCTGCTGGGCGATTCGGTAACTCAATTCAGCACCATCATCGGCGTGTATCTGTTTTCGATGGGGATTGGCTCGTTTCTGTCCAAGTACTTTTCCGGAAACCTGCTCAGCTGGTTTGTACGCATCGAGCTGCTGGTCGGATTGATCGGAGGCTTCAGTGCGGCGCTGCTGTTCTGGGTGTTTCCGGTGGTGGCTTCGTTCCGGACGGTGCTATACGGACTGGTAGGCCTGACGGGGATTCTGGTGGGGCTGGAGATTCCAATCCTGATGCGCATTCTGCAGGGACGGGTGGCATTTAAAGAACTGGTCAGCCGGGTGTTTACGTTCGATTACATCGGCGCGCTGATCGCCTCGTTGCTGTTCCCAATGCTGCTGGTACCGCAGCTGGGTCTGATCCGCACCGCGCTGCTGTTTGGTATTCTCAACGTCGGCATTGGGCTGTATCTCTGTTGGTATTTTAAAGCGGAGCTCCGGAATGCATCCGCACTGACTCTTATGGCAGTCGCCGCACTGGTCATCCAGCTCATTGGCTTTTGGTATGCCGACCAGTTGCTACACGCTTCGGAAGTCCGGATGTACCCGGATGAAGTCGTTTTTGCAACCTCCTCGCCCTACCAACGCATCGTTTTGACCCGTAACAAAGCTGATCTGCGGCTGTACCTCAACGGCAACCTCCAGTTTAGCTCAGCAGATGAGTACCGCTATCACGAAGCCCTGGTGCATCCGGTGCTTTCGTCTCTGCAAGATCCGCAGGAGGTGTTGGTGCTGGGCGGTGGCGACGGACTGGCCGTGCGCGAGATTCTGAAGTATCCGTCTGTAAAACACATTACGCTAGTAGATCTTGATGGTGAAATGACGCGGCTGTTCCGGAAGCAGGAACGGCTGGTTCGCCTCAACCACAGCAGTCTCAACCATTCCAAGGTGCAGGTAATCAACGCCGATGCCTTTGCCTGGCTGCGCAATAATCAAAAGCAGTACGACGCGGCCATTGTCGATTTTCCGGATCCGTCCAATTTTTCGGTCGGCAAGCTGTATACCAATCTGTTTTACCGGTTGCTGAAGCGTTCCCTGAAGCCGGAAGGGATGGCGGTGATTCAAAGCACCTCACCTTATGTAGCGCCCAAAAGTTACTGGTGCGTGGCGCAGACCTTGCAGGATGCCGGATTCCAAACCGTGCCCTACCACAATTATGTACCGGCCTTTGGCGACTGGGGGTATTTGCTGGCATACCGGCAACCGCCGCCGGCTTGGTTTGCGCATCTGCCGGCCGGGCTTCGCTATGCCGATTCCCAGACCATTTCCGGAATGCTTTCGTTTGCCAAAGACCAACAGGTAACAGGGGCGTTGCAAATAAATAAACTCAACAATCAGGCGCTGGTGCAATACTTTGAAGAAGAGTGGGGGCGCGTCGAGTAGCAGATGAACCGGCGTCGTTTTCTCCAAACAGCGGTGTTACTGGCCGGCGGGGGCGTCTTACTGGCCCGCTGCAAACCGTCGCCGTCTGCTGTTTTGGTGCGTATGGTAGGCGCGAATGCAGCGGTTGGGCATCTGTTGCGACAGGAACACTCTACACCTGCTACCGGTATTCCGGAAACGGTCGGAACAGTGATCGTTGGTGGGGGCGTCAGCGGACTGTCGGCGGCCTATCACCTGGCGCAATCCGGAAATCGGGATTTTGTTTTGCTGGAGCTGGATACCGCCACTGGCGGCAATGCCTGCTACGGTCAGAACGAAACCTCGGCGTATCCGCTGGGTGCCCACTATGTTCCAACACCTAATAATGACCTGAAAGAATATCTGCGCTTCCTGGAAACTGCGGGCGTCATTACCGGATATGATGGACAAGGCTTACCGATCTATCGGGAAGAATATTTGTGTTTTGATCCGCAGGAACGGCTGCAGTACAACGGGCGCTGGCAGGAGGGGTTGATTCCCTCGGTCGGACTGACACCTGCGGAAGGTACTGAGATCCGGCGGTTTCTAAAACAAATGGATGCGTTTCGGTACGCCAAAGGCACGGATGGAAAAGATGCGTTTGCCATTCCGGTGGATGCCTCTTCCAGGGACGACCTCTTCCGGAAACTGGATACCCTAACGATGCGCGACTGGCTGTTGCAAAACAACTATCGGAGTACGCCGCTCCATGAGTACGTCAATTACTGTTGCCGCGACGATTTCGGAACGCCGTACGGAAGATGCAGTGCCTGGGGCGGCATTCATTATTTTGCCGCCCGCAAAGGAAAAGGCAGCAACGCCGGTCACAGCGATGTACTGACCTGGCCGGAAGGCAACGGCTTTCTGACCAATGCACTGCGTAAACCAGTGGCAGACCGGATCCGCTGCAACGCTTTGGCGCTCGGTGTAAAACAAACTGCTGAAGGCGTACTGGTGAGTTATCACGACGTATCGACGGGCATTACAAAAGCGATTTTAGCCCGGCAGGTAATTCTGGCCGTACCGCAGTATGTAGCGGCCCGGCTGCTCGACGACCCTGTCCGGACGACCGCGATCCGGAAGCAGTTTTCGTATGTGCCCTGGCTGGTAGCTAATGTGCATCTACGGGCTTTTAACCGGGCCGAAACCGCCGCCATCTGCTGGGATAATGTCTGGCAGCACTCCCAATCGCTGGGCTATGTACATGCCTCGCATCAATTGCTGCAAACGGAGCATGACCGGCTCAACCTGGTGTATTACTATCCGTTTACCGAAGGTGCCACCACTGCCGAACGACACAAAGCACAGGCGCGAACTGAAGCAGACTGGGCCAACCTGATTCTAACTGATATGGAGCGGGTCCATCCGCAGATCCGGGACTACGTGCTCGATATTTCGGTACAGCTCTGGGGGCATAGTATGGCGCAGCCTGCACCGGGGCATTTTTTTGACGGGCAGCGGCAGCAGTGGTCGGCGCCCATCGAAACGCGCATCTTCTTTGCCCATACTGATCACGCAGGGATTTCTATTTTTGAGGAAGCTTTTTATCAGGGCCTCAATGCCGCCCGTGCTATTTCCGGAAATGCCTGAAACCGTTCCTCCCAGTCCGTACCTGTCGAAGCCTTGGATCGACGGCCTGTTTATCCTGGCGCCGCCGTTTCTGTGCTTACTAATCGTGATGGCGTTTCCGGAATGGTTTCCGGATACCACTGCCATGCCGGTCTGGACCTGGGTGGTACTGGTGATGAGTGTTGATGTGGCGCACGTCTACAGCACCCTCTACCGGACCTACCTGGCGACTGACAGCCGCAAACGTCTGGGGCCGCTGCTCTGGGTGGTACCTGTGGTTGCGTTTGGCGCGTCTGTGGTGCTGTACAGTCTGGGAGCCGCGCATTTCTGGCGGGTGCTGGCCTATCTGGCCGTCTATCATTTTATCAAGCAACAGTATGGTTTTCTACGGCTTTACAGTCGCCACGAACCTAAGAAAACGATGCAGGCGCGACTGGAATTCATACTGATCTACGCGGCTTGTCTGTACCCGTTGCTGTATTGGCATCTGTCGGGCCCGCGCCATTTTCATTGGTTTATGGAAGGCGACTTCTGGTATATTCCACTGGCCGGATGGCTTCCGGTGCTGGGTCTATGCTACACCGCCGTCTGGGTCTTGTACCTGGGTGTACTGGCGAATACCTTTTTCCGGAAAAAACAGTTCAACGTTCCTAAATTCCTGTTGCTTTCCGGAACGGCGGTCAGCTGGTATGTCGGGATTGTGGTGTATAATGGCGATCTGGCCTTCACCTTGTTCAATGTGATTTGCCACGGGATTCCGTATATGGCGCTGGTGTGGATTTACAACCGTCGTAAGTACGGTCCTCCGGTACCGGAAAAACCGTTTTGGAGCCGGATCCTGAGCTGGAAGGCTATCCCGACGTTTATCGCGCTGCTGTTGCTGCTGGCCTATGCAGAAGAATGGCTGTGGGACCGCCTGGTCTGGCAGGAGCATGAAAGCGTATTTGGTGGCCTTCACGGAATCGTTGACGGGGTTCCGGAAGCAGTGCTGATCGGGGTAGTTCCGCTGCTTTCCCTGCCGCAAATCACCCATTATATCCTGGACGGTTTTATCTGGAAACGGCAGTATCTGGAAGTGAAGCTGTAAGCATTGTCCGGAATTAAAGATCGTCTTTAAATCTTCACGCCCAGTCCGAGGTACATAATAAAGCTGCCGAACGACTGCCGGGCTGTGCCTTCATAAATACGCAGATTGGAATAGCGGGCGTAATCGACTTTCATGCCGTACTCCAGAAAAACGTGCTTAAACGCTGTGACCTGTGCGTCGACTTCCAGACCGGTATTCCAACCGCCGATCTGGAAATGCGGATCGTTGTCTTTGCCAAAAAAAGCATTCTCTACGTGTGGAACGACCGGTCCGACCCCGGCTTTGGCCAGTACATCAAAGCGCAGATGCTGCCGTTTGCTTTCCCAGACCGAAAATTGTTTCACCACATTGATGAGAAAGAAATTAGCACCGTTGTTGAGGTAATAGTAAAACCCATTGGCATGACTGTACGTAAAGCTCGTATCGGTTGCACGACCATCACCCAGATTGCCGGTGAGGCGTGCCTGCTGTCCTTCAGCAATGATGTACTTGGTATGATCGAAGTTGATTTCCACGCCCCAGCCGCGCTTTTTATCCAGCATACAACCGATCCGGTAACTGTATTGGGGAATAGTCAGCTCCTGATGGAAAATGCCTTCATCCCAGCCGCGGTGATCGCGGCCTTCCACTTGGTGCAGCGTGTATTCCCGGCCCAGTGAGGGTTGCGATACGTGTACGTTGCTGCGGGTGTAGCTCTCGGCGTTGTAGCCCCAGGTAAAGTAAAAGAAATGGTTGCGTTCCTTTTTGACAGGCGCAGAAGGGGTTTGCTGAACAGCCGCATCCGAAATGGACGCATCTGTCTGGGCAAAGCCTGCACGTGCCGTCAGTACGAACACGAGCAGAATAACAGCTTTTTTCAAAGCAGAAAAATGTTTTGGCAATAGATAGATAGGGACGTAGGTCCCAAAAGGAAATGCAAAGGTACTAGCTCAGCACTTCTGTAAAGCGGATCCCGTGATCGGCCAGTCGCTCCAGCACCGGTTCGTAGATCTGCGGCAGGTTCGGAATCTGGACCCCCTTTGGATACTCGCCGGCGCCTTCTTCAAGCAGCATCTCGGCAAACAACGCCATCGGCATGCCTACCGTTTTGGCCATTGCGCTAAACAGCTTGTCCTTACCTTCCAGGGTCATCGTGCTAACGATGCGGTGGCGGGTTCCGGACTGTACATATTCGGCGTCGTGAACCATCACCACCAGATCTTTATCGGTATCCTGAAGCACCCATTTGGCTTCGAGTAGCGGAAGCATCGCATCGGCCAGGGTACGGGCATCTTCCGGAAGCGGCGTTTCGTCAAACAGTCCCAGCCAGTGCAGCATGGAACGAACCAGATCCGTCTCGGAACTACTGATAAATGGCTTCAATCCGGCTTCGAAATCAGGCGTGCCCAATACGGACCGACTGACATCCGCGTAGGTTTTGGTGCCTTCCGGAAGCAGCTTGGTTTCATCGGTCCAGCCCATGGCAATCACGGTATCCCAGCCTTTACAGAAATCGGGATGGCGCAGGGTAGCCCGCATAAACGTTTTGGCCTTTGGCGTATGATACAGATCCGGATAGCGCATCGAATCCCGGTTGGGATAAAATGCCAGTTGTCCGTACCCGGCTACCGGAATCTCGCCGGCATTTTCATACAACTTCTCGTAGGGTACATACACCTCCTGTCCGTCGACTTCGTACCGGGCACCGCCGGTTCCGGCCAGCAGAATGTTGCGCGGATTCCAGGCAATTTTGTAGTGCCAGGGATTGGTGTCACTTTCCGGAGCCACCAGTCCGCCGCAATAGCTTTTGAACGAGTCGATCACACCGCCTTCTTCGGCAACGCGATGGGCAATCTGTGCCGCACTCATATGGTCGATACCGGGATCGAGGCCCATCTCACAGAGGAATACCAATCCCTGTGTGCGGGCGGCATCACTCAAGGCCAGCATCTCGGGCGATGCGTACGACGACGTGATCAGGTGCTTGCCGTAGAGCAGGCAATCCTGCGCCAGCAAAATGTGTAGGTGCGGTGGCATCAGGCTTAGTACGATATCCGCAGCTTCAACGAGGGGTTGCCGGGCAGCAGCATCGGTGATGTCGATTGCAGCGGCGTGTCCGCGGGGGCGACCGGCAATTTTGGACTCAATAGTTTCCAGATGACCATCGATGATGACCACGCGCCAGTGACGCATTTCAGCCTGAACCAGCAGGTAGTTGATCAGATAGGTCGCAGATTTGCCGGCACCGGCAACAAGAATGGTTTTCATGAGTTTGGCGGCGCGAAGGTAGGACGCGGCGAACGGCTGCAAAAACAGTTGACAGCTGCCCTGAAACCGGTAGCTATAGACCTGGGCTCAGACCTATACCGGACGGGAAAAAACGATCCTGAAATGTACGGTTCCGGAAACCCAGTACTAGGCCTCGTTTTTCTGGATACGCTGACGGGCAGAGGCATGAGCACCGGTAGCTTCCTGTAAGGTGCCGGCTTTGCCCAGCCCAAAAGACGGCATATTTACATACACATTTTCGTACGCGCCGGCTTTCACCTGGTACGTTTCATGCCAGATGCCGACATCGCCATTGGTCCGGATTTTCTGGTTAAAGGCTTTCCAGGCCGGGTAGTGTTCGCCGGTCCGGTCTTTAGCGTAGGCTTCCAGGTGTTCGAAGGAACGCCAGTATTGCAGCACTACCGGTGAAAGGCCTCCGAAAAACTCAAAGCCCAGAAACCCACTCTCCGGTTTTCCGGAAAGTTCTTTCAGCATCTTGGGCATTGCCAGGGCTACCGGCAGCCATTTGTGAACTTTCAAGGGGCGGTTGATCCGCATGCCGATTAAAAACACGACAAAATCGCCTTCGATACGGGCCGTCATCCGGCTGTTGAGAATGGGCATGGCTTTAAAAGATCCGGAACGCTAGTGTTTCCCGTTCAGGTAATCATCTACGTTGCTGAACAAAAACTCTGGATACTCTGCACAGAACTTAGCCCGGATAAAGCCTCCGTTGAGCGGACGGGCCGCCGGTTGCTGGAGAGACGCCGTTGAAATCGGCTCCAGCTGATACGAAGCCTGCGGATAATGCTTTAGAATGCGCAGGGCCAGTTCCACCCGGTTCATGTAATCGGTTCCGCCCAGATGGTAAATGCCCCGTTTTCCATCCCGCAGCAACAGATACAGCGCGCGGGCCAGATCGGCTGCGTTGGTAGGGTGGGCAAACTGATCGTACGGCAGTTTAAGCGTCAGTGAAGTGCCCGCCTCGATTTGGGAAACAATCCGGGCAACAAAGTTTTTGCCCCGTGCTTCATCCCCATAAATATTGGTGACCCGCAGTACCAGTGCCGGTTCGACTTCACGCAGCACCAATTGTTCGCCTTCAAGCTTATGCTGACCGTAGACGCTGAGCGGATTCACTGAATCCTCTTCTTTGTACGGTCCGGAAATTCCGTCAAATACATAATCCGTCGAGAAATACACAAAGCCGGCACCGATCTGTTTCGCGACCTCAACCAGCGTCTCGGTACTTTTTACAGTCTTCAGATAGCTTTCCTCTATGTGCGATTCGCAGTAATCCACGTGGGTAAGTGCGCCGCAATGCACAATGACATCCGGCTTCCAGCCAGCCAGATCAAAGTTGTTCTCGTCTGCCTCCAGCGTATTGTAATACACCAGTCCGTCTACCGGATACGAGAAGTAGGAGCCGGTGACGTCCCAGCCTTTTTCGGAAAAATACTGAAGACACTGGCCGCCTACGAGTCCGGAAGCACCGGCGATAAATACTTTCATAATTGAATCGAAACCTTAGATAAAGATTTTTTGAACCCGAACCGCTTACTACAGCCTTCTAGGACGCCAGATTCGGCATTTCCTGCGGATACTCTTTGTTTTCGATTTTGCTGCGCACGGCCCGGAAGGCTGCCAGCGTTTCGGTGATGTCCTGCTCGGTATGCGCAGCGGTTGGGATAAGGCGCAAAATAATCTGGCCTTTAGGAATCACCGGATATACCACTACCGAGCAGAAGATACCGTAATTCTCCCGCAGATCCTTGATCAGTTGCACCGCGTCGTACAGGCCACCGGCCATCCGCACCGGAGTTACCGGACTGTTGGTAGTACCGATGTCAAAACCGGCTTCCCGCAGACCCGATTGCAGCATATTGACGTTGCGCCAGAGGTTTTCTTTCAGTTCCGGATGGGTCCGGAGCAGTTCCAGCCGCTTTTGGTTGCCCAGCACAATCGGCATGGGCAGGCTTTTGGCGAAAATCTGGGAGCGCATATTGTAGCGCAGGTAGGTCAGCACTCGCTTGTCGGCTGCCAGGAAGCCACCGATAGAGGCCATGCTTTTGGCAAACGTGGAGAAGTAAATGTCGATAGCATCCATGCACGCCTGGGCTTCGCCTACACCCGCACCGGTCTCGCCGATCGTACCAAACCCGTGGGCATCATCTACAAACAAACGGAACTCATATTTGCTTTTCAGCTGAGCGATCTCGGCGATTTTGCCCTGGTTGCCGCTCATGCCGAATACGCCTTCGGTGATCAGCAGAATGCCGCCGCCGGTTTCATCGGCAATCTTTTTAGCTCTCTCGAGCTGCTTTTCGCAGTCGGCTACATCGTTGTGTTTAAATACAAAGCGCTTGCCCGGATGCAGGCGTAGGCCATCGATAATGCAGGCGTGACTTTCAGCGTCATACACAATCACATCGCGGCGACCGGCCAGCGCGTCAATGGCGCTTACCATGCCCTGATACCCGAAGTTGAACAGCATCGCGTCTTCTTTGTCGACAAACTCGGCGAGGGACGCCTCCAGTTTTTCGTGCTCATTGGAGTTGCCGCTCATCATGCGCGCACCCATCGGGTAACCCATGCCGTAGGCAGCGGCCGCTTCGGTATCTGCTTTCCGGACTTCCGGATGGTTGGCCAGCCCGAGGTAGTTATTTAAGCTCCAGACGATCACGTTTTTGCCACGGAACTGCATCCGGTTGCCGATTTCACCTTCCAGCTTCGGAAAGGCAAAATAGCCGGGTGCCTGCTCGGCGTAATCGCCGATAGGTCCAAGACGGGTTTCAAATTTGGCAAACAGATCAGTCTGGGGCATGGAGAGAGGAATAAAGACTTAAAAAGTGGCGCAAAGGTATAGCGAAATCACAGGTTCCGGCTTTCCGCAGGTATCCGGTGATGCTGCATTTCTTTGTTAAAGAAGATTCAGGACATTCTTGGAAGAAAGGGTTCTGGCAAGAAGTCGTTCCGGATTAATGAGGTTACTGGCAAAGCATCCAGAGAAAACGAGACCTGTTTGGTTACCTGGCTACCTTTGCTGCCAGATAGAAATCATAGGCATATACATTGTACGGAATCCGTTTTTGAGAAACGAACCGGGACAGAACCGCTCCTAAAAACAAAGGCAGGGCCAGGGCATAGCCACCGGGCACCAGTCCGGCTACCAGGACCAGTGCTGTAAACGGCGCATAAATTGCCGCTGAAAGGGTAGCCGCCGCACCGATCAGCGCACAGTTGAGCAGCAACAAATGCAGGCCGAATACCGAATTGCACACACTTCCGAAAAGGACTCCCAACAAAGCACCTGCCACCCGGCTTGGCACAAAGACACCACCATCGCCACCGGCCCCTAGTGTGAGGGCTGCTGCAAGCGGTTTCAGAAAAATCAACAGCAGGACGGTTGTGAGCGACAGCGCCGTTCCGGAAAGCGCTGCGTGCATGAGTTCCCGCAAACCTTCATAGCTGTCTCCATACAGCAATGGAAACGCAAAGATCAACAACCCAACCAGCAAGGCTCCGGAATTGACCCGCAGAAAATTGCTTTGGATGCCTGAAAAGAAGCGTTTCATCCGCGTCAACAGCCAGGTAAAATAAGCGGAAAGAACACCTCCTAACAGGCTGATGAGCAGGAAAAACAGTAGGGCATACCAGTGCCAGCCCGACACCTGAAACGGCAACAAGGACTTGTTGTCAAAAAGCGCAATGAAAGCCCAGGCTACTAACGCCGAAGCGGTACAACTCAGTAAAAGGGTGTTCCGGAATTTTCGGGCAATCACTTCCAGCGCAAACAACCAGCCCGCCAGCGGAGACGCAAACAAAACAGCCACACCCGTCGTCACACCAGCACAGATGAGCTCCCGCTTATACAGTCGGGCCGAAAATTCCTGTTCGTAGGCAGCGTTGCCAAGAGTGGCGGTAGCCACTACACTAGAGACCTCAATACCGGTCGAGCCTCCGAACGCAACTGTTGTCCTTCCGGTTTTTAAACAGGTACTTGCGCAAAAAGTAGATCGCAGTGATGCCTACGGTAGGTAAGAAAATAAACCCGATCTGGTTGGTGGATTTGCCAACAGCTTTAAAAACAGTTTCTTCAGCAATCTCGGTCAGATGCTTCCAAATGCAAGGAAGGCACTCAGCAGCCCGACTACAAGGGAGACTACAGTAAGCCTGAGATAATGGTGGGTACGGATGCCGGATCGATTCATAAATAAAGAGCTGAAGGGGTGGGGCCTTCCGAATGCAAAAGTACCTGCCTGAGTGGACCTGCTTTGTAGGGTGTTTTCTTAAAAGAAACGACTGCCAACTGCTCAACGTGTGTGAATCCGGAACGGATACCGCCAAAATCCGGACTTTTGCCGCGTATGAAATACCTGCTTTCGTTTGTATTATGGATAAGCGGTCTGGCGGCCATTGCGCAGCCCCGACCTTCGACCCAAACCATTGCCCGTCCCAAACTGGTGGTCGGAATTGTGGTGGATCAGATGCGGTGGGATTACCTCTACCGGTATTGGGATCGTTACGGAGAAGGTGGTTTCCGGAAACTGGTACGCGAAGGGTTTTCGCAGGAACAGACGATGATCAATTACCTGCCCACGTTTACGGCACCGGGGCATGCCTGTATCTGGACGGGCAGCGTACCTGCGATTCACGGAATTGCAGGCAACGACTGGATCTATTCTGCTTCCGGAACATCAACGTATTGTGTCTACGATTCGACGGTCCAACCCGTTGGTGGCAGCTGGCGCGCCGGACAGATGAGCCCGCGCAACCTGCTGACCACGACTGTCGGGGATGAGTTGAAGCTGGCCACCAATGGACGCTCCCGCGTATGTGCCGTTTCGCTGAAAGACCGCGCCTCCATCCTGCCGGGCGGCCACCAATCGGACGGTACGTATTGGTATGACGACAGTACGGGCACGTTTATGACCTCGACCTACTACCGGACCGATCTGCCCGGTTGGTTGCAGCAATTCAATGCCCGGAAATTGCCGGATTCGATGCTGCGCGCCGGCTGGACACTGGCACAGCCTGAAAAAAACTATCGTCACAGCACCGCTGACAGCACCCCCTATGAAGGTCGTTATAAGGGCGAGAAAACCCCGACGTTTCCACACACCTCTTTTCGTCCGGGCGATTACGGAGCCATTCGTGCGTTGCCGGCCGGTAACACGCTGACCCTAGAACTGGCCAAAACGCTTCTGACTGCTGAAAAAATGGGTACCGGGGCTGACCCGGATCTGCTGGCGATCAATCTTGCTTCTACCGATTACGTCGGCCACCAGTTTGCACCCAATGCCCTGGAAGTGGAAGATCTGTATCTGCGTCTCGATCGTGAACTGGCTCAATTCCTAGCTTTTCTGGACCAGCGCTACGGGAAAGGGAACGTACTGCTTTTTCTGACCGCAGATCATGGCGGTGCCCACAATCCCCGGTTTTTACAGGATTACAAGATCCCGGCGGGACAGTTTACAGAAGGCGATATGGGTAAAAACATGCAGCATGATGCCGATTCGGTATTTGGTGTGAATGCGCCCGGGATTCAAAAAGATGCCCAACGATCTGTTGTGCGGTTTTTCAATAACTATTACATCTACCTCGACGATACCCTGATTCAATCGCGGGGCTATAACCGGGAGGCCATTATCCGCCGCATTCGGCAGTATATGCTGGGCCGGCCGGGTATCGCAGATGTGGTGCGACTGGATGATCCTTCAGTACTGCTGCTTCCGGAACCGATCCGGTCCCGGATTATCAACGGGCACCATAAAAAGCGCAGCGGCGATCTGATTGTGATTCCGGAACCGGGCTGGTTTGCCGGCTATGCGCCCACTGGTACCACGCACGGCACCTGGAATCCGTACGATGCGCACATCCCATTGCTATTTTACGGCTGGAACATTCCAAAAGGCCGGTCCACACAGCCCGGTTCCATGACGGATATTGCGGCCACACTTTGTACGCTGCTACAGATCCAGATGCCAAATGGATGCATCGGTACACCAATACGCTTCAGGGAATCATCCGGAAACTAAGTTAGTTCCGGATAAAAAAACAACCCGTTAGCAGTGCGCTAGCGGGTGTTTTTTTAAACGGGGTTGGAGATTGCCTACATGATGCGACCGGCACCTGCATATGTGCGGGACCAGTATTTCTCATCCAGAGAAGAGACGGTCACACCTTTGCTGGAGCAGGAATGCACAAAGAAATTGTTGGTAATGTACACCCCTACATGTGAGATGCGGCTGCTGACGGTCCGGAAGAACACGAGGTCGCCTTCTTTCAGGCTGTCGTGATCAAACAAACGCTTAGCCATACCGAACTGCTCAATCGCCGTCCGGACCAGATTGGTACTGAAAACGCTGGCATAAAGTTGTTGTACAAATGCAGAGCAGTCAATTCCTTTGTGAGTGGTACCGCCCATACGGTATGGAGTACCCAGCCAAGAGTCAATAAAACGATACAACGAATTATTGGTGAGCAGCTGCGGAGTAACCTGCATAATTGCAGCAAATTTGGCCCGCAGGGTAGTCCCAACAGCCAAATCCATCGCAGGATTGGCAGCAGTAGGGGTAATCTGGTCTGAAATCGTCTTAAGAGAGAGGCTCGTAACAGAGGACTTCTTAAGCTGAGGCAGTTCGATACCACTAAAGGAGTGGGATGCGGAAATAGTGCTGGCTGTGGCGCGAACTCCTTTAGGAGTCGAGCAGCTGGTGAGACTAAAGGCACTTGCTACGGCAAATGCGGCAGTAACGACTGAAAAACGCTTCATCGGCAGGGGTAAGGGGACTGTCGGAAGGTGGGGAAGCAAATCCCCGGTTATCGAATAATGCTACCCGGATTGGGTACCTGTCAGAGTCAAAACTAAGGCTTTTTGGTTAAAACCCAAGAAAAAACCCGTTTGTGGTACAGATTTTGCAATTGCCCCTGCGTTTTTAAATCGTCGGTCTTTAAAGTAAGGTTGGTCTGTTTTAATCGAACAGACCGTTTATTCCGAAGATCGTTTTCCGGAACGAACGGTCTGCTGGATAACCCCTGTTGCAGGGGTGTTGGTTTGCAGCGTGATCTATGATTGATCGTAGGTTTCAGGCTCTGAAGCTGCGCTGCTATTGATGTGGCGGGTTTCGCTGGGGAATCTCGAACTGTTCTCCTTCCGCAAGAATCGATACGTTCAGATCCCGCACTGTAATCCGGGCGTCTTCCCCAAAATTGGTGATATTGCTGGACCGGCTGTTTACACCGTCGATAACGATTACCACTCCGGTACCTACGACCCGGGCATGCAGTCCTTCGGTAATCACCAAGGCGGTGTTTTCTTCGATTCCGATTCCAATGCTGGCCGGATTGGTTGCAATCACCTGTGCCATCCGTACAAACCGGCCCCGGTGAACGAAGTGCGTATCAATGCAGACGTCTTTCAGGAATTCCAGCCCTGTAGTCAGCTTTACGCCGCCTACAATCATTTCCTGCTCGCCGGTTCCTGCAAAGATCATGGGAGTAGACAAGGCCATAGCTCCTGCACTGGTACCACTTACGGTGAGTTTGTCAAACAGATACGCTTTCTTCAGGTCGGTCAGAAATGGGGTGCCGCCATAGATCGACGTCAACCGCAACTGGTCGCCACCGGCCATAAACACACCATCTGCTTTCCGGATCCGGTCGCGCATGGCCTGCTCGTCGATTTCATCGCGGTGGTCGTGATGAATATGAGCTACCTCGCCGGCACCCAGTGATTCAAACGCACGCTTGTACTCTTTAAAAGTGCCTTTGACATCTTCTTCACCAGCTGTGGTTACAACTTCAATCCGGGGATGCTTTTTAGCACATTGCTCGATAAAGGTGCTGAGTACAGACGCTTTGGCTTCTGCCGGCCGTTTGTCATCCGGGCCAGGGGCCGATTCTTTATTTTCTGCTCCACCAATAATGATCAGACAACCATTCGGAACAGTGCAGGGGACAGGGGTAGGTAGTGGTTCCATATGCAAGGGTTCAACGCCTGACTGAACAGGATCGTTTTCTCCGATTGCAAAAAAATCCGGCCAAACAGATTCCGGAAGCGCCTGCTAACAGAGCCAGACGCCTCATATGAAGTTGAAATAGTGTTATGTGTATTGGATTAAGATACTTGCTCTTAGTTCTAGCTGGGTGTCCGATTGTGATTTCCTAAACGCTGGAAGTAAACAAGTAACAGATTCTGCCTGGTGCGTAGTAACCTTGGCTTTATCTTGTCTGCCGGAGGGTTCGGGGCTTTAAAAAATCTTCTTGGGGTGCTCGCTTTTCTCCCAGTATTTTACGATCATACTGAACGTCTCACACAACGCTTCGAAGGTGGTGGGTTTGGTGAAAAAACCCTGCGCGGATAAATCGTAGGCATGCTGAATCTGGCGTTCGGAAGCCGTTGTAGACCAGAAAATAAACGGTACTGCTTTATATTTCAGTTCAGGATCGGCGATGATAGAGTCTTTCACGTCAAAGCCTGTTTCGCCCGGCAGGTTAACATCGCAAATCACGACCATGGGCGCTACTTCGGTTCGCTTCAGGTAGGCGATCAGTTCCTGCCCGCTCCGGAAATACTCGACCCGACGTTTTATCTGAAGGGCTTCAATAGCCTGCTTGACCAGATCAATATCATCCTGATCATCTTCGACGAGTAGTATGGAGCTTTGCATGCGTGGGGCCGGTTTCTGAAATTCAACGGATGTATTACTAAATTCAAGCCATAAGGCTTCTGTCTGCAGGTAGCAGTTATGCGTTTGGGGGTTCAAGCGCATCGTTCAGGAGCTGGTTTATAAGGGGATACGCCGTTTAAGAAAGGTCGCTCCGGCAGGGACCGGCGAGTGAAAGCAGCTGCGTTCGTCCGCCAGCTTCAACACCGGTTTATGGTCAGTAAAGGAAATGCCAACGCCTGCTTCCGGATATCAGGATTCTTTTTGTTTGTCGGGCAAAATCAGGCAAAAGGTAGACCCTTCCCCCGGAGTTGATTGGGTGTAAAGAGTGCCTTTGTGATTGGCAACGATCCTGCGACACAAGGCCAGTCCGATTCCGGAACCCGGATATACTTCCCGGGTATGCAGCCGTTTGAAAACCTCGAAAATCTGGTTGTGGTATTTGGCTTCAAATCCGATTCCGTTGTCCTGAATGCAAATCTGGTGGTACGTCGCAAACGGCAGCGGATGCTGGATGTAGTTCCTTACCTCCTGGAGATCCAATGGTTTCGATTCAACCACAATGCGGGGATCAGTTGCCGGTTGGGTAAATTTAAGTGCGTTGCTGATCAGATTGTAAAACAGCTGATTCATCTGTAGGCTGACGGTTTCCAGAATAGGCAGCGGGCTGACCTGAATGGTGGCCGACTTCTCTTTGGCAATCAGTTCAAAGTCGTTCCAAACTTCCGCAACAATGGCGTTGAGATTGGTGGGGGTGAATAGCAGGTCTGATTTCAGAAGTCTTGAGAAATTCAGCAGGTCACGGATTAATGCCGCCATCCGGGCCGAGGAGTGATTGATTCTGCTCAGCAGTTCTTTGTTTTTCACGCCCAGCAGCGGATCCACCGTCATCATTTCCGAGAACACCTGGATTTTGCGCAGCGGCTCCTGCAAATCATGACTGGCTACGTACGCATATTGCGATAATTCTTCGTTGGAATGCTTCAGATCCATGTTGGCCTGTGCCAGTTCTTCGTTGGTAATCGCCAGAACTTCCGTCCGGTGCTGAACCTCCTGTTCCAGGGCCGTCTGCTGGCTACGCGCCAGCGTTACATCCCGGGTGGTTCCTTCGACCCGTACCGGACGACCGTCTGCGTCGCAGACCGTTTTACCCACTGTATGCAGGGTGTACCGTTGACCAGTTTTCCGGTTGATGATGCTATACTCATAGTTGAGCAGCTTTCCGGATAGCGCTGCGGCCTGATCAGCGGTATACTTGGTATTGAAGGCCGCGCGGACCCAGTCGCGCTCCGGAACAACAACCTGCCGGATAATTTCCTCCACCGGAACGTCCAGTTCGTCAATGCCATACCATTCCATCATCTTGGAAGAAGAGGTCATCATGGTACGCGATCCGATATCATAGCTCCAGGTACCGAGTTCAGCCAGTTCGATTGCTTCTTTCAGCTTTTTCTCGCTTTGTTCGGCTGTCTGGCGCGCACGGACTGCCTCGGTAACCTCACTGGCAATATCGATCACACCCACTACCTGCCCGTTTTCCAGTAAAGGTGTGTAGGTAAAATTGAAATACCGGTCTTCCAGAACGCCGTCCCGTTCCAAAGGCACCAGCACTTCGTGCCCATACTGCGCCTGACCGGTGCGATACACCTCCTGAAAGACGGTATAGGCAGATGTGCCTGCCAGTTCCGGAACGGCCTGAAGCAGGGGCTGGCCGATCACTTCACTCGTCCGGCGGATCATAGCCAGTGCGGAAGCGTTGGCCTGTTCGATGCGCATTTCTTCGCCCCGGAACAGAAAAATAGCAACGGGTGCCTGGGCAATGGTGTTGCGCAACACCTGTTCACTGGTTTTAAGCTCTGCAAACAGCTGGCGGGATTCTGCTTCGCTTTGCTGAAGCGCCTTGCTGGTCGCCGCCAGTTCTTCCTGTGCTTGTACCTGTGCCGTGACGTCGATGGCAATATCCAGAATGCCATAGATCTCGCCTGCTGCATTGCGCAGCGGCGTGTAGGAGATGTTGTAATAATTATCGTTGAGGAATCCGTTCTGCACAATTTTTACCAGCGAGGCCGGCGAAATAAACGGCACCCCAGTGGTGTACACGTCGTCCAGAATCTTTAGAAATGGCTGGCCTTCGGTGATGAGTTCGGGCATGGCTTCCCGCAGTGGCAGGCCGTCGATATAGGGGCCTTTACCTACAATATCTATAAACGCCTGATTGGGATGCTGAATAACCAGATCCCGGCCAACAAACAGCCCTATTGCTGCCGGTGCGGCTGCAATGACCCCGCGAAGCTTCGCCTCACTTTCTTCGGTTGCCTGTCTGGACGTCATCTGCTCCGTCACATCACGGGCCACGCCTCCAAACCGCGTGACCTGACCGGTTGCATCAAAATAGGCAGTTCCGCTGAAGTTGACCCACCGTAGCTTCTGGTCGGTTGCTCCAATCGTGCGATAGGTACTTTCATAAACCCCTCCGTTGACACCCTGAAGGGCTTCCTGTACGGCGGTATCGACCCGTAGCAGATCTTCAGGATGCACAAATTGAATGGCGTCTTTGTAGGAAATGTCCGTATCAGTGGCCAGTCCGAAAAGATCCCGGCAGCGGTCATCCCAGAGAACCGTATTGGTTTCGGTATCAAGCTCCCAGATGCCGATTCCGGCTGCATTCATCGCAAACGTAAGCTGATCAATGTCTTTTGCAAAGCCCTTCTTAGTGGGTTGGTCCATAGCTTGGTTACGAGTGGAGAAGTCCATTTTCGGATGAGCTCAAACTTAGGCCTTTTTACATCAATCATGGGTGGCGATGTAGCTGGTGGTATGCACCCGATTGCGATTTTTAGTGTGCTGCTAGCAGGCAGAAAGGCAAAAACATGATCCGGTGGTCTTCCGGAGTACGCTTAATGTTGTTTTCTAGATTAGTTTTCTATCTTTCACAGACATGAAACTATTTCTACTGCTTCCCTTTGTTCTCCTGACTGCCTGTACCAGCCGGTCAGAATCTCAAAAGACTTCTGCACCATTGCTCCCTAAAGGGATGACTGCAACCTTTTCGAATGGGTCAGAGGAAGAGAACAACGACACACAAGGCACGAATGAATCGGCAAGTAAGTGCGAGGTGCGAATGATAAAGTGTGAAGGATCCGAGTCTCCTCTAAAGAAGATCGCTTCCGTAAGCGCGAGCCCAAAAGTTTTCGTACTCTGGGCTACCTGGTGTCACTTCTGTAAACCACTTCTGAGCGATTACAGTAACCTCAAGGCGTCGTATCCAAATATTGACTTTTTTACGCTCGCTAGCGATAAAAAGAGTCAACTTCAAGAGGTGAAAAAAGTGCTTACAAAATACGAATTACCGTCTGGCAACTTCCTTATTGACAGTAAAGATGATGGCTCCATAGACCCTAGAAACGAGGCTATGACGGAGCTGTTTATGAAGTGTATAGGAGTCGATTTTCAAGGGTATCCAACTACGTTCATCACCGATGCAACCGGGAGCGTAGTCTTCTCAATGGCAGGATATGATGATAGTTCAAAAGCAGTTTTGAAAAAGAAGTTGGCAGAACTGAATACGAAGCAATAACTATGTCTAGGGTAAAGAAGGCACGACCTGTCTGCTGGAACCGTGCTTCATTTCCAATCAAGACGACCTGCAAAAGCTGTTTGCCGGAATGAAGCTTCTGGCCGCCAAACACGCTGAGATCATTGCCCGGTACGAGCGCATGGTGACATAAAAGAACCCCAGAAGGATTTCTTCCGGGGTTCTTTTATTGCTATGTATAGCATAGCAGAAATATACCAAACGAAAAAACCGGAATTCTTCATTGAAGAATTCCGGTTTTGTAGCGAGGCTAGGGATCGAACCTAGGACCTTCGGGTTATGAGCCCGACGAGCTACCGCTGCTCTACCTCGCGATGTGGATGCAAATATACGCAGGTCAGTTTCTTTTTTCCAAAAAATCTTTTTGAGGAGTCTATTTTTGAGGCCATGTCTCAGTTTAAAGCGGGTTTCGTCAATCTTTTTGGTCCTCCCAATGCCGGGAAAAGTACGCTGCTCAATGCCTTGCTGGGGGAGCAACTGGTAGCCGTATCACCCAAAGTCCAGACGACCCGTCACCGGATCGTCGGCATTCTCAATGAGCCCCAGTACCAGATCATTTTCTCGGATACGCCGGGGATCATCGAACCCAAGTACAAACTCCACCAGAAAATGATGGCTTCGGTCAAATCTGCCATCGAAGATGCCGACGTCGCCCTGCTGCTGGCGGATATCACCCAGGAACCAGCTGAATTTGAGTTTATCCGTGATACCCTCCGGATTAAAGCACCAGTGATTTTTCTGCTCAACAAAGCAGATCTGCTGAAGTCTCCGGAAGCACTCCAACAGAAACTGGCCCAGTACGAATCCCATTTTCCGCAGTGGAAAGCCCTTCCTGTATCGGCTTCGACCGGTGCCGGAATTCCGGAACTGATGCAACTGATCCTGGAGCGACTACCCGAAGCACCGCCCTATTACCCGGATGACAACATCAGCGACCGGCCGGTTCGATTTTTTGTATCCGAGATGGTCCGGGAGCAAATCTTTCACCTCTACGGCGATGAAATTCCGTATCATGCCGCTGTCCTCGTGCAAGCGTTTGAAGAAAAAACCACGCTCACAGTGATTAAAGCAGACATTATCGTGAGCCGCGAAACGCAAAAGATGATTTTACTGGGAAAGGGCGGAGCCATGATTAAAAAACTAGGCATCCAGAGCCGTGAAAAAATGGAAGCGTTTCTCGACCGGAAGGTGCATCTGGAGCTTTTTGTAAAAGTGCGGCCCAAATGGCGCGACAACGAAACGTACCTGCGAGAATACGGTTACCAATAAAACCGCCTTGGATTCTGTCCTTCAACGGTCTCCGTACATTTCCGGATGTCCAGGAACCCCCGATTTTCCTCACTGAATTTATTATAAACTATTAAGGAATGGCTGGTCATCCGTCTCCTTCCGGAAAAAACCGGATTACGCTCTACATCATCATTGCGCTGGTGTTAGGCATTGCGCTGGGAACAATCCTTAATACGGTCTGGCTCGATGGAGAGAATAAGAGCATCACCGCGCTCCAACAGCAGCAACAGGCTACCGAACTTCAGCTCCGGAGCTTACCGGATACGCTTTTACCGGTGTACAGCGCCACTAAAGCAGATCTGCGGGATATCCAAAACGACCTGAGAGCCAATCAGGACGCCATCGAAGCGAAAACAGGGCCGTTCCTGCTGCTGGCAGAACTGTTTCTGCGACTCATTAAGATGATTGTAGCGCCGCTGGTATTTTCTACACTGGTCGTAGGCGTAGCCCGGCTGGGCGATATCCGGTCGGTAGGCCGTATTGGCGGCAAAACCCTGCTATGGTTCCTGGGGGCGTCCATTCTGAGCCTGTTGCTGGGCATGGTGCTGGTCAATCTGTTTCAGCCGGGAAGTCAATTGCATCTGGCCCTTCCGCCTACTGATGCCGCTACCGGCGTAACGGCTACGGCGCTCAACCTGAAAGATTTCCTGTTTCATACGGTGCCGTCATCGGTCGTAGATGCCATGGCTAAAAACGAAATTCTGCAGATCGTGATTTTTGCCATTCTGTTTGGCGTGGCGACCTCGGCCATCGGCGAAAAAGGCGAACTGGTTATTTCATTCTTTGATTCGGTATCGCATGTCATTCTCAAAATGACCGGTTACATCATGAACGCCGCACCGGTCGCTGTTTTCGGCGCAATGGTTGCGATCATTGCCCGGCAGGGACCGTCGATCCTCAAAACCTATTCCGTATTTATCGGCGAGTTTTATCTCAGTCTGGGACTACTGTGGCTGGTGCTGATCGGAATCGGGTTTCTGGTAATCGGCAAGCGGGTGTTTACCCTGATGCGCCGCATCCGTGAACCGGCCCTGCTGGCATTCTCAACGGCGTCCAGCGAGGCGGCGTTCCCACAGACGCTCACCGAGCTGGAACGTTTTGGATGTCCGCCCAAAATTGCTTCGTTCGTATTGCCATTGGGCTATTCCTTCAACCTCGACGGGTCTATGATGTACATGACCTTTGCAACACTGTTCATCGCCCAGAGTTATGGCATCCATTTGCCGATCGGTACGCAGCTCTCCATGCTGGCTGTATTGCTGCTGACCTCCAAAGGCATCGCAGGCGTCCCACGGGCATCGCTGGTCGTGATTGCCGGCACACTCGCCACCTTTAAAATTCCGGAAGCAGGCCTGGCATTGCTGCTTGGTATTGACCCCTTGCTCGATATGGGACGGTCGGCAACCAACGTTGTTGGCAACTCAATTGCAACGGCTGCTGTAACCCGTTGGGAAAAAATGGATGAAACAGCCTAATTTGCTGCCCAATTATGGAGAAAGGTTTGATTCAGCAGTTTATTGAATGGATTATTCACAACGGCGGTATCTATGTGCTGTTGCTGATCGTGTTTGCCGAGACCGGCCTTTTTGTAGGCTTTTTTCTACCGGGCGACTCGTTGCTGTTTGCAGCCGGTATTTATGTACGGGAACTGGCAGCGACCTTCTTTGACACGCACTGGTCGGTCGTAATGCTGGCCGTAGCCGTGGCGTCTATTCTGGGAAGCTATGTAGGCTACTGGTTTGGAAATAAATACGGCGCCCGGCTGTACCAGCGTAGAGATTCCCTGCTCTTTAAAAAGCAGCATCTGATGCGGGCGCAGGAGTTCTATCATCAGTACGGAAAAGCCACGGTGCTGCTGTCCAAATTTCTGCCGATTCTCCGCACGTTCGCACCGATCGTAGCGGGTATGGTCGGCATGAACCGGCGGTCCTTCATGGTGTCGAATGTCGCAGGCTCTATCCTGTGGGTCGGCTCGATGATGATGGGCGGTTTTTTCCTGCAAACCTGGGTGCTCAATACGTTCGGCTATTCGCTGAAAGACCATATCGAAGCCATCGCTATTGTCATCGTAGCCGTTACAACGATTCCGGTATTGTACAAGATGTTTTTCGGGAAAAAGAAAACGCCGGTCCTGGAAGTGGCAGAAGACGTGATCGAAGACAAACTGAAGGTGAACCTTCCGGATACCGACGATCCGCGCAACAACGCCTGATTTTCCGGAACAATGGATTCTGCTTCTGTTTCAACCCCGCAACGCAGCCTTTGGAGCCTGCCGGTCCTGATTGCCGCGCTGGGCTATTTCGTAGATGTTTATGACCTGCTGTTGTTTGCGATTGTACGGGTGCCATCGCTGCGCGAACTGGGATTGACGGATGTGGCCCTCCGCGAAGAAGGCATGGGCATTCTCAACGGCCAGATGATCGGTCTGTTGCTAGGCGGCATCCTCTGGGGCGTACTGGGCGATAAAAAAGGCCGGTTGTCGGTTTTGTTCGGGTCGATCCTGCTGTATTCCCTGGCCAATATTGCCAATGGATTTGTGACGTCTGCACCGCAGTATCTGTGGTGTCGTTTTATCGCCGGTATTGGACTGGCCGGTGAACTGGGTGCCGGCATCACGCTGGTCAGCGAACTCCTGCCTAAACACAAGCGGGGACTGGCCACTTCACTGGTAGCCGGTTTCGGACTGACCGGTGCCGTAGCAGCGTATTTTATTGCGAAACAGTTTCATTGGACCACCTGCTATTTTATCGGTGGCGGTGCCGGACTGCTGTTGCTGCTCATGCGGGTGTCGGTGTTTGAATCCGGTATGTTTCATGCCATTAAGGAAACAGCCGTATCCCGGGGAAATTTCTTTCAGTTTTTTACCCGCTGGCATCGGTTCCGGCGGTATCTGCTGTGCATCCTGATTGGTCTGCCTACCTGGTTTGTAATTGGTATCCTGGTAACGTTTTCCAAAGAATACGGCGAGCAGATGGGGCTTTCCGGACCGGTAGAACCATCCCGCGCGGTGCTGTTTGCGTACATCGGCATTGCTTTGGGCGATGTAGCCAGCGGATTTCTCTCCAATGTATTGCGTAGCCGCAAAAAGGCTTTGTTCGTCTTTTACAGTCTCACCACCGTCTTCCTGGTATTATGGCTGGGACAGCGCGGTGGGCGTCCGGAAACTTTGTACTGGCTCAGCGGGTTGCTGGGTTTTGGCTGTGGGTTCTGGGCCATTTTTGTGACTGTAGCCGCCGAAAGCTTTGGTACCAATCTGCGCGCTACGGCTGCTACTACCATTCCCAATATGGTACGGGGCACATTGCCGTTGTTTACGGCTTATATGGCCTTGCTGGAGCCACGCCTGGGGCTGCTGAATGCCGCCTCTGTCGTAGCGGCCAGCACGATGGTCATTACATTTATTGCGGCCGCATTGCTGGATGAAACCTACGGTCGTGATCTGGCCTTTACCGAAACAGACCGCCCGTAGCATCCCTGAGCCATTCTGTATTCATCTCTAATCCATCCGCTTTGCAATCCTCGTTTGAAGCCGCGCCGTTAGTTTCGTTTCCTCAGTTTCTGGCCTTCTGTGAGCAGCTGGTAGCAGAAGGGCGCACCAGCGGACCGACGCAATCGGAGTTTCTGATTTTCTTTACGAAGCTCAACTACCAGCGGATGGTGCGCTGGAACCGAACGGCGGTAGTCCTTCCGGAAACGCTTCTCGCCTTACAGCAGGCACCTGCTCAGCACTGGTTTGTGATCACCGAAGCTTGGTGTGGCGATAGCGCCCAGAATTTACCGTTGATTGCTAAGATGGCGGAAGCTGCCGGAGAACACATCACCCTTCGTATCCTGCTGCGCGATACTCATCCGGAACTGATTGATGCGTATCTGACCAATGGCAGCCGAAGCATTCCAAAGCTGGTTTCGTTTGATGCCGCTTCCGGAACCGAGCTGTTCTCATGGGGTCCCAGACCGCACTCCGCCAATGCCTTGTATCAGGATTGGAAGAAAGATCCGGCAGGACGTGATTTCGAGGCGTTTGAAAAAGAGCTGCATACCTGGTATGCCCATAACAAAGGCCAGGAAATGCAGGCAGAATTAACACAGCTTTTGATGGGATCCAAAACCGTGTAACATTACACCGGTCATTTCCGGAAACAACCTAAAAAAGCCCCTGAGATTTTCTCTGGGGCTTTTTTAAATTAAGCTGGCGATCGTTTTAAAATAAACTAACCGGAAAGGTAGGGACTGCCAGAATGGAAGCCTTTTTGACCGGCATCGAAACGATCTGTGGATTGGAAGGAACAGCATCCGGGACTGGTCCACTAAACTGCTTCCGGAACTAAATTTTTCTGGTTATAAGAGACATTATTAAAAATATTCAATGCGATTCTCTAAGTAAATTTTGATAAAAATAAGATCACTAGTACTATAAATATGATTTTGATAAAACTATGATTATATAATTATTTGTAAGTAGTTGCTATGAGGACTTATTAAAATTTTAGTGGCCTAATTGTTATCGAAATAATAAACCGACTAATAAAAATTTTCCAGATCATTGCTTTGCGATCCATTCGGTTTGGATGCCGAATTGATTTTAGAAATTTTTATAAAAAGAAATCTAAAATTCTGCAAGGCTCGTATTTGATTCACGTTCTTCTTTTTTTTAACCCCTTTTTGCTTATGAAAACATCATACTTTTCGCTGCTGCGCCGCAGCAGAGCAGTGCTTTTGGTGCTGTTTAGTATTGCGGCCACAGGAGCTTTTGCGTCCTCTCACCGGGAAGCTCCTCTCATCTCGTCTGATCCGGCAGCAGACAATACGGATGTATACGCCTTCCGGAGTCCGGATGATACCAACACGGTAACAATCATCTGCAACTGGATTCCGTTTCAACTGCCAGATGCGGGCCCTAACTACTACACATTTAGCCCAAGCGTACGGTACGAGGTTCATGTGAAAAACAACGCCGCAACCACGGGCGATGATATTACGTATCGGTTTACGTTTTCGCAACTAAACCAGGATACAACTACGTTCTTCAATATCCGGCTGGGCCAACGCAACCTGCTTACCACCTATACTTGTCAGCGTAGGGTAGGAGCGGGTACTTTCGTTACGATTGCCACCGATACCGTAGCGCCGCCCAACATCGGTCCGCGTTCGATTGATGGCGCTGCCGGACTGAATGCGCCGTACCTGTCGCTGTTCAACAACTCTATTTCCACGGCTTCTACCGGCGAGCAGGTGTTCTGCGGTCCGGTGGATGATCCCTTTTTCGTGGATCTGGCCGGCGTGTTTGACTTAGGCAACTTCCGACCCAACGGCAATGGTATAAACCCGCCAAAAGATGGTCTGGCACGCTACAATGTACACACTATTGCACTGAAAATACCGATTGCCACCCTTCAGAAAAACGGCCAGGGCGTAGGTGCGGCTACTTCTATCCTGGATCCTAATTACGTCATCGGCGTATGGGCGTCTTCTTCCCGTGAACAGGTACGTACCCTGACCGGAAACAATGCCCAGCCAGTTGGCAGCGGCAACTTTGTGCAGGTGTCCCGCCTGGGAATGCCACTGACCAACGAAGCCGTTATTCCAATTGGTGATAAAGACCGTTACAATGCGATTGCCACGGGTGCGAATGCAACCGATGCCCGCTTTGCTAAGTATTTCGCCAATCCGGAACTGGCACTTTACATGTCACAGGCACCCGGTCACTTTGGCTCGGCTGTTCCGGCGCTCAACGACCTGCGCATCCAAGGCGCATCCAGACCGGATTTGATTGCAGGTGGCTTTGACTTCCGGAATGGCGCTAAAGGATTGTTTCCACTGAAAGGCTCACCCTTGTTGAATGGTACTGCACTAGCTGCTGGTCCAAGCAATGGCGGAAGTGGATTTGGCGACATCCTGCTACCGGATTCTATGAGTCCGCGCGCTGTAGATATCCTGCCGATTTTTTACACGGGTGTACCTAATCTGCCACCGTACCAGCTGGCTACCGGCAAAACCAATCTGCCGTCTACTACAACCATGAACCCACTATCGGCAGGCAAACCATTTATCAACAACTTCCTGCCTACGCTCGGCGATATGCTGCGCCTCAATATGGCCGTTCCGGTAACGCAGCGTACGGATCCGAAGTTCTCCAGTCTGGGACTGATTCAGGCGGCTGTACTGGGCCTGACCGACCCGGCCTATAATACCAACGCTAACCTGCAGTTTATCCCCAACATGGATGGCTTTCCCAATGGTCGTCGGTTGGAAGATGACGTAACTACCATCGAGTTGCAGGCCGTTTCCGGAGCCGTACTGGCTGCAATTGGCCTTTGGTATGACGACTACAATGCTTCAGCAGGTAATCCATTGACGCCGCAACTGCTGCGCGTAGTTGGCTTCACTGCCGGAGTCACCAAAAATGATACGACGCTGCGTACTGCGTTCCCGTATGTACAATTGCCTTGGCGCGGATACGATTTCGTTCGTCAGGCCCGCTTCTAATTCCTTCCTCTAAAACGCAAAAAATCCGTTTATGAAACGACTCAATACCGTCCTGCTTACGGTGGCTTTTGGAGCGATGGCTTTCAGCGCCGCTGCCTCCTCCCACCGGGAAGCACCCCTTATTTCTAATGATCCGCTGGCTGACAACACGGATGTATATGCATTTCGCTCGCCAGCCGATACGAACAATATCGTGCTGATTGCGAACTACATTCCGGCAGAGCTGGCGCATGGCGGCCCTAACTGGTACAGCTTTGGCACCGGCATCCGCTACGAGATTCATGTCGATAACAACAGCACTACTCCCGGCGATGACATTGTGTATCGCTTTACGTTCCAGAAGGTCAACCAGGACACGACGACGTTTTTCAACATCCGGTTAGGTAAGATCAATCAACGCAATACCTACACGCTGGAACGCAGCATGAACGGTGGAGCTTCGTTCTCTACCATCGTGAATAATGGGATTGTCCCGCCGCCCAACATTGGTCCGCGCTCTATCGAAGGTGCCGCAGGTCTGAACCGGGCCTACGATAGCCTGGTTTCAGATGCAGTGATGACAGCCTCGACTGGTGAGAAAGTATTTGCCGGCCCACGCGATGATGCCTTCTTCGTGGATCTGGGTGGTGCTTTTGACCTGGGGGGCTTCCGACAGCCGGGCCGCGATGCCCTGGCCAAGTACAATGTGCACTCGCTCGTGATAGAGGTGCCGATTGCTACCCTTCAGAAAAGTGGTCAGGGCGTAAGCAGTGCCACCTCGATTCTGGATCCCAACTACGTCATTGGCGTATGGGCTTCCGCTTCCCGGCAACAGGTACGCACACTCAGTACCAATGGCGATGAGCCAACAAACACCGGTAACTATGTGCAGGTATCCCGGCTGGGGATGCCTCTGACCAATGAAGTGGTCGTGGCGCTAGGTGCTAAAGATCGCTTCAACGCTTCTACACCTGCGAATGATTATAACCAGTTCAGAAGATTCTTGGAGGTTCCGGAATTGTCGCTTTACATCGATAGTTCATTCTATGCAACCGCTGTTCCCGGTTTGTCCAAACTGCGGATTCAGAAGAAATCACGTCCGGATGTTTTTGCTGGTGGATTCAACTTTGGCAACGGTGGCGCCGGATTGTTTCCCCTGAAAGGTTCGCCGCTGTTAGTGGGTACCGCGCTGGCACCTGGTCCAACCCTGCCCGGTGGTGGCTACGGGGATATCCTGTTGCCAAACGCGACCAGCCCACGGGCTGTTGATATCCTGCCTATCTTCCTGACCGGCGTGCCCAACTTACCGCCGTACCAGTTGGCTACCGGCAAAACCAACTTCAACTTTGGATTTGGCCCGGCTTTGAATCCGCTGTCGGCAGGCAAACCGTTTATCAACAACTTCCTGCCTACGCTCGGCGATATGCTGCGCCTCAATATGGCCGTTCCGGTAACATCTCGTACCGATCCGAAGTTCTCCAGCCTGGGCATTATCCAGGCGGCTGCGCTGGGTTTGACCGACCCGGCGTATAATACCAGCGCTGCGCTTCAATTTATCCCCAACATGGATGGTTTTCCCAATGGTCGTCGGCTGGAAGATGATGTAACCACCATTGAATTACAGGCTGTTTCCGGAGTTGCTTTGGCAGCCATTGGATTGTTCTATGATGATTACACGGGCGCTCCTCAAAGTCCGCTTACAGCCCGTCTGGACAGCGTATTAAAATTCAATGCCGGTGTTACCAGAAACGATACGACGATCCGGACCAGCTTCCCGTATCTGCAAACGCCTTGGCGTGGTTTCAACGGTACGTCTTACAGCGCACCAGCTCCGGTAGGCGTAACGTCTCTGAACCTGGCGGCTCCGGAAGCAGTGCTGGCAGCGTTCCCCAATCCGTTTGTCAATGAGGTGAAGTTCCGCTATCATCTGGCCCGCAATGCAGAGGTGATGATTGTAATTGCAGACATCAACGGACGTACTGTACAGGTACTGAATGCCGGTCGGCAGTCGGCGGGCGAGTACGTACTGCCTTGGACGAACAGCAACCTGTCGGCAGGTTCTTATTTTGCCCGACTGGCCATTGGCGGTCAGGTGATGAATACCGTAAAACTGGTTAAAATCCAGTAAGCAGATTTCTTTAAAACCGGATCGGGCGGCAGGTGGATCAAAAACCTTAAATGTGTTTTGTGCCAAGCCTGCCGCCTTTTTTTACAACCTTTTTTGACCGTTCTTTCCCGGATGAGCTATACCCCGACTTTTTTTTTGCGCCGTTTCCTGCCATTTCTTTTTGTGCTGTTTGGGAGCGCTGCATTCTTCAGCAGTTGCACTAATGATGAAGAAGATGAAACAGAAACTAAAACATCCAACCAGATAACCGCCGGCTTGCCCGTGCTGATGGACCGGAAAGGAAGTCTGGCCGACAGCGCTGAATGGCCCCGTACGAAGGCCAAAGATGCCGAGTTGCGGATGCGGATTCAGCAGAACCCGGACGACCTGAAAGCCCGCCTGCAACTGGCTGCCATTTTTATTACCGAAGCCCGGATCACCGGCGAGCACCCATACTATTATCCGGCTATCCTCACCATGCTGGATGCAGTGCTGACGCGCGATCCCAACAACTTTGAAGCTACGGTTTACAAAGCTTCGGTGAAGATGAGTCAGCACCAGTTTGCGGAAGGCCGCGACCTGGCCCTGAAAGCACGCGATCTGAATCCCGCAAATGCCTATGCCTACGGGATGCTGGTAGATGCCAATGTAGAACTGGGCAATTACCAGGAAGCCGTGCGGATGAGTGACAGTATGCAAAAGCTGAAGCCTTCGCTGGAATCGTACTCCCGCGCGTCGTACCTGCGGGAAATCTACGGGGATTATCCGGGGGCTATCCAGGGTATGCAGATGGCTGCCAACGCCGGACTTCCTGGTTCGGAGCCGGAAAGCTGGAGCCGTACCACCCTGGGATATCTCTATGAAAAAACAGGCCGGCTGGATGAGGCCGAAGGCGAATACAACACCATTCTGAAAATCCGCCCGTCCTATGCGTTTGCGCTTCGGGGCATGGCCCGCATCAAGGCTGCCCGTAGAGATACCGCCGCCGCACTAAGCCTGCTGGACAAAGCCGCCGGAATTATGCCCGAGTTTTCGTTTTACGAAGACAAAGCTGATCTGTTGGCAGCTTCCGGAAAATCACAGGAAGCGCAAAAACTGTACGGGGACGTATCCCGGATGCTGGATGAGGATGCTGCTTCAGGGCACACCGTAAACCTCGAAAAGGCCCGGCTTTTTGTTCGGATGGGTGCGCTCGACTCGGCGCAATTCTACGCTGCTAAAGAGTATGCCGTTCGTCCGGAAAACATTGACGTGAATGCGGCGATGGCCTGGATTGCCTTCCAGAAAAACGAATACCCCAAAGCTGCTCAGTATATGAAAATAGCCCTGCGCACAGGTATTAAAGATCCGGAAGTCCTGTACCGGGCCAGCAAGATTGCTGAAGCAACCGGCAACACTGCTCAAAGCGCCCACTATCTGGCTGAAGCTAAAAAGGTGAATCCGTCTTTTAGTACTGTCTTCTACAACTAATAATCCTTTTGGAAGCATTTTTCCGGAACCTTTTCTCTTTAAACCTGTGGCCAATTTCTTTCTGCACTGCCGTCGCTTTTGGTCAGTCTGTTTGTCGGTGCTGCTGCCGTTGCTGGCAGTGGCCCATGAAGGCAAAATTTCCGGAACGGTGGCTACCCGTGGCAATCAGACGCCCTTGCCCAATGCATTAATCTCTATACTGGGCTCCAACCGGCTTACCGTTACCGATGCGCTGGGTAATTTTTCATTTTCGGGCTTGCAGGAAGGATCCTACCGGCTTACGGTGTACCGTCTTGGCTATTCAACGGACACCCTGTCGGTACAGGTAACCGAGCCGGAGCCAGCCAAAGTGGTCGTGCTGCTGCATACTGCCGGACTGGAACTGGCGGAAGTAGCCGTAACCGGCAGCAGTCAACGTAATCTGGCATTGGTCAACGAGGTGGATTTTCAGCTGCGCCCCGTACGCACCAGTCAGGATCTGCTGCGGATCGTACCGGGATTATTTATAGCCCAGCATGCCGGAGGCGGCAAGGCCGAGCAAATCTTTCTGCGTGGCTTTGATATTGATCACGGTACTGATATTGCCATCTCAGTTGATGGGCTGCCGGTAAATATGGTAAGCCATGCTCATGGTCAGGGCTACAGCGACCTCCACTGGGTCATTCCGGAAACGGTAGAGTCGTTCAACTTCGGAAAAGGCCCGTATAACCCTGAACAGGGCGATTTTTCTACTGCCGGTTTCGTAGCGTTCAAAACCAAAGATGCTGTTGCCCAGAATATGGTTAAAGCGGAGGTGGGAAATTTCAATACCTACCGCGGGGTGGGCATTTTCAGGTTTCCGTTCAAGGGCGAAGCGCGTCATAAACAAACCGGTTACCTGGCCGGCGAGTATTTCAGAAGCAACGGACCCTTTGAGGTCTCGCAGGATTTTAAGCGATACAATCTGTTTGGCAAGTACACTGCTTTTCTGAATGCCAGCAACCTGCTGACGCTCACCGGATCTTTCTTTGCCAGCAATTGGTATGCTTCCGGACAGGTGCCGCAACGGGCTGTAGATCAGGGTATTATTTCCCGCTTCGGCGCCATAGATCCTACAGAAGGTGGCAATACCGGCCGGATCAACGGCAGCATACAGCTGGCAACTCAACTGGCCAATGGCATTTCGCTGAAAAACCAGTTGTACTACGTGAAATCCAGATTCGACCTGTATTCCAATTTTACCTACTTTTTAGAAGACAGTGTCAACGGGGATGGCATTTACCAGCATGAAAACCGGGACATCTTTGGCTACAACAGCTCGCTAACCAAAGAATCGCATCTGGGCAGTAAAGACCTGACCGTGCGGGCGGGACTCGGGTTGCGCTATGACGATATCAAAAATCTGGGACTGGAAAAGCAACGGCAGCGAACGCTACTGGGTGAGTCACTGGCACAAGGCCGCGTTGGCCAGCTCAATGCTGCTGCCTGGATAAGCGGTACGCTGGCACTGACTAAAAAGCTTCAGGTGATGGGCGCGCTTCGCTATGATGCGTTTCATTTTGATTATCAGAATGACCTGCCGCATCCCGATAGCGACCCGACGACCGCTACAGCTGGCCGCATCTCGCCCAAGCTTACCGTTTCATATGCAGCGTCCCGAAAAGTGCAGGTCTACTTTAATGCCGGTATGGGCTTTCACTCAAACGATGCCCGTGTAGCTGTGCCGCAGAACGGCCGCGAAATTTTACCCAAAGCATATGGTGCCGATCTTGGGACCACTTTCAAGCTGGGCCGTCGCATTTTGTTGCAAGGCGCTGTCTGGGCCTTGCATCTGGACCAGGAATTTGTGTATGTGGGGGATGCCGGTATCGTAGAACCCGGTGGCAAAACCCTGAGACTGGGCGGCGATTTTTCGGCCCGCGCGCAGCTCACCCGCTGGCTGTATGCCGACCTAGACCTAAACTATTCCCACGGCCGGCTGCTGAGCGCTCCGGAAGGGCAGAATAACATTCCGCTGGCACCCAACTTTACCAGCATTGGCGGCTTGTCGGCACAGGCTAAGAACGGACTTAAAGGTGCTATCCGGTATCGCTATATTGCTGACCGGCCTGCCAACGAAGACAACAGCGTTGTAGCAAAAGGCTATTTTGTAAATGACCTTTCTATGGGGTATACCTATAAGCAGCTCGACTTTGGCGTGACCATCGAAAATTTGTTCAACATTGACTGGAACGAAGCCCAGTTTGATACCCAAAGCCGTTTGAAAGGGGAGGCAATGCCAATCTCAGAGCTACATTTTACACCCGGTACGCCGTTTTCTATTCGGGGCTCGGTAGCGGTTCGTTTCTAAACGTTTTCCGGAAGTAGAAAAGCAGCTGATGTATACATCAGCTGCTTTTCTACTTCCGGAAGATTTTACTCGGATAGTTCCGGAAAAAAGTACTTAGAATAAACTAACTGGAAGGGTAGGGACTGCAATCGCAGAATCTGCTTTACCAGGCGCAGCAGCAATCTGGGTATTGGCAGGAACCGCAGCTGGCGTCCGGAGATCGCTGCCAGGCAGGCGATCCACTTTTTTGTTTACCCAGTACGCCGATTGCAGGTATTGCTTTTGATTGGCATAGATAAAGAGGCAGGAGCCGCCTTTGATGTAATTGATTACTTTCTGACTGATCTGGTCATTAACTGCCGGGCATCCCCACGAGCGACCGATGCGCTGGTTGGCAGCTGCATATGCATTGTTTACGTACGCCGCACCGTGAACTACAATCCCGCGATCAAACGCTGCATCATTGTAGCCGCGATCCTGACCGTGTAGTCGGAGCGAGGTGCCATGTTCGCCTGTGTAGGTATCGCCGGTCACATAAAAGCCCAGTGAACTTTGGTGACTGTTATTGGTGTTGGAGAAGGCGGTCGCCATCATGTCTCCGGAACCCTGACCGTGCGCAACCAGATCATTAAGCAATACTTTTTTGCTTTGCAGATCCAGAATCCACATCCGCTTGTTGCTGGAGGGCAATGAAAAATCACAAACGGTAAGAATGTTGCTCCGGTTGCCCAACTTGTCAGCCGACTTTAGATTCAGGTAGCCCGTCAGCGCTTTCTTAAACACGTCCGCGTTCAGTCGCTCGCTACCGCTGAAGTCAATCTGGCGATACAACGTTCCTGCATACTCGTCGATGGCTGTAGCGCCATTTTTCTCACTGGATGGAGCGGCAATCTTAGGAGCGTTGGTTTCCGGAAAATTGGGAACATCAGCCAGCATTTGCTTGCTGCTAACGGCTATGATCGAGGCTACGGCCAGTAATAAAATGCGTTTTGTCATGAAGGGTCTAGATAGGTGAAGTAGGGTGTCTTTTCAAATTCGGTCTTTATAAAGATAAGACACGTTGAGCCTCCTGCAAAGTCCATGGCACGGTTTTAACAAGGTGTTACCTTCGCCTTTTTGGACGCTTTAGGAGTGGATTTGAATGGTCATCGGGCCCTTGCCGGACCGTTTCCGGAACCCGTACATTTGTGCCGTTCAACACAATTCTGATAAAACTGATGATAAAAGATGTTTGTATCGTTTCGGCGGTACGTACGCCGATTGGCAGTTGGGGCGGAAGCCTTAAAAGCCTGTCTGCCACCGATTTGGGCGCTGCTGCCATTCAGGGCGCTGTGAGCCGCGCCGGTATTGATTCCGGAACCGTTACGGATGTATTGATGGGCTGCGTTTTGCAGGCTAATTTGGGACAGGCACCTGCCCGCCAGGCGGCAAAAAAAGCCGGTCTTCCGGATACCGTAAACTGTACGACGGTCAACAAGGTTTGTGCATCCGGACTGAAAGCGATTATGCAGGGCGCACAGGCCATTATGCTGGGCGACGCTGAAGTGGTAGTTGCCGGCGGTATGGAAAGCATGAGCAATGTTCCCTTCTACAGCCCGGATCTGCGCTGGGGCAATAAGTACGGAAACGTACAGCTGGTTGACGGACTGAGCAAGGATGGCCTGACAGACGTGTATCACAACTACGCGATGGGCAACGCGGCTGAACTGTGTGCAACAGAATGCAACGTCAGCCGGGAAGATCAGGATGCATTTGCGATCGAAAGCTATAACCGCAGCCAGAAGGCGCAGGAAGCCGGATTGTTCGAGGCTGAGATTGTACCGGTTTCCATTCCACAACGGAAAGGCGATCCGGTAATGGTGGCGAAGGACGAGGAAATGTGGAACGTAAAGTTTGATAAGATTCCAACCCTTCAATCGGCCTTCGTAAAAGGTGGTTCTGTTACCGCTGCCAATGCTTCTACCATGAATGATGGGGCTGCTGCGGTAGTGCTGATGAGCGTCGAAAAAGCTACTGAACTGGGTCTGAAACCCTTGGCGGTAATCAAAGGCTATGCCGATGCCGAGCAGGCACCGGAATGGTTCACGACCTCCCCGTCGATTGCTGTTCCTAAAGCGGTTGCGAAAGCCGGTCTGAAGATGGACGACATCGCGTACTTCGAACTGAACGAAGCCTTCTCGGTCGTGGGACTGGCCAACATCCGGAAGATGGGGCTGAAGCCGGAGCAGGTCAATGTAAACGGTGGTGCGGTATCTATCGGTCACCCGCTGGGTGCCTCCGGCGCGCGCATTCTGGTGACGCTGCTAAACGTACTGCAACAGAAAGACGCCCAATACGGTGCCGTTGGCATTTGCAACGGTGGCGGCGGTGCCAGTGCTCTGGTGCTGGAGCGCATGGCGTAATTGCTTTTAACTGAAATTGAAAAAGCTATCCGGAAAACCCGGATAGCTTTTTCTTTTAAAGGCAACTCCGGAATTCAGGCATCCGGAATCAAAATTGAACTAAGCCGGTAAGGCCGCTTTTTCATGAATGGCGTCCCGGCTCCATTGCAGGGCCAGTTCCAGCTGTTCGGTCGGGTCGAGGTTGGTGTTGTCCAGTACGCGGGCATCTTCCGCTTTCCGGAGTGGACTTTCGTCCCGGTTGGAGTCGATGTAGTCGCGCAGTTCCAGGTTGCGCTGAACCTCTTCGATGGTAACCGGCTGCTTTTTGCTTTCCAGTTCATGGAAGCGACGGACCACCCGGATGGCCGGATCAGCGGTCATAAAAATCTTTAGCTCGGCATCCGGAAACACCACTGTACCGATATCCCGGCCGTCCATGACAACACCGCCGGACTGGGACAGGGCTTTTTGTTGCGCGACGGCAAAAATTCGAACCGATTTAATGGCAGCAACTTCGCTTACTTTTTCGGCGACCAGCATTTCGCGGATGCGGTGGGTGACGTCTTCACCGTTGAGTAACACGCAATCCTGTGCCATACCGGGCACGATTGAAATTTCGATTTCCTGCAGGGCCTGGGCGACTTCATCAGCTGCATTCAGGTCGATTGCATTGCGCAGGAAGTGCAGGGTGACGGCGCGGTACATGGCACCGCTGTCGATATAGGCATAGCCTAATTTCTTGGCCAGTTGTTTTGCCAACGTGCTTTTACCACAAGAGGAAAATCCATCAATCGCAATCTTGATCCGAGGGTGCATAGGCACAAAAGTAGCGCACCCGACCAGAATGCAGGACTGTTCTGTAACATTTATTATGTAAATAAATATGATGTTTGTCAGAGTGTAGATGTGTTGTTTCCGGAAGCGATTTTGCCTTAAAAAATCCCCCGCCGGATACCAGCAGGGGAGTGGGGAGTGTTTCAATATGTCCGGAGGGAAAGTTTCCGGAGTTTATCATTTCTGCATTTCTGCAAAGTATTTGTGGAAATACGGGATGGTCTCAATGCCTTTGTAATAGTTGGCCAGATCGTACTTCTCGTTTGGCGAGTGGATGTTGTCGTTGTCCAGTCCAAAACCCATCAGTACGGTTTTCAGACCCAGCACGTGCTCAAACAACGCCACAATCGGAATGGAGCCGCCACCACGGGTCGGAATCGGAGCCTTGCCAAAAGCCGTTTCCAGCGCCTTGGCTGCTGCTTTATAGGCAATGCTGTCTGTAGGGGTTACTACGGGTTCGCCGCCGTGATGCGGGGTTACTTTGACCTGAATGGAAGCTGGTGCGAGACTTTCAAAATGCTTCCGGAACAGCTCGGAGATTTCGTCGCTGACCTGATTCGGTACCAACCGCATGGAGATTTTAGCAAAGGCCTTGGACGGCAGTACTGTCTTGGCGCCTTCGCCGGTGTAGCCGCCCCAGATACCATTCACGTCCAAGGTAGGGCGGATACCGGTGCGCTCCAGCGTGGTGTAGCCATCTTCACCCCAACCTTCTTTTACGCCCAGCTCTTCATTGTATTCGTTCTGATTAAATGGCGCATCGTTGAGGGCTTTACGCTCTTCGGCGTTCAGTTCGACGACTTTATCGTAGAAGCCTTCAACCATAATCCGGCCGTTTTCGTCGTGAAGCGAAGCAATCATCCGGCACAGTTCGTTGCAGGGATTGTTGACGGCACCGCCGTATACACCCGAGTGCAGGTCGCGGTTCGGTCCGGTTACTTCCACTTCCATATAGGCCAGTCCACGCAGTCCGGTCTCAATGCTCGGATGCTCCATCGAAATCATAGACGTATCACTCACCAGAACGATATCGGCTTTTAGCAATTCTTTATGGCTTTCCAGGAAGGTTGCCAGATTGGACGAGCCAACTTCTTCTTCGCCTTCGATCATAAACTTGACGTTGCAGGCCAAGGTGCTGGTAGCATTCATGACTTCCAGCGCTTTGACGTGCATAAACATCTGCCCTTTATCATCCGCCGCACCACGGGCATAGACCTTGCCATCTTTTACGACGGGTTCAAACGGACCGCTGGTCCACAGCTCCAGCGGATCGGCTGGCTGCACGTCGTAGTGACCATAGACGAGCACAGTGGGTACATCGTTGCTGACGAATTTCTCGCCGTAGACAATCGGGTGGCCTTCGGTCGGAAAGATTTCGGCTTTGTCGCAACCTGCTTTCAGCAAAGAGTCTTTAACGGCATCAGCGCAACGGGCTACATCCTTGGTATAGGCACGGTCGGCGCTCACACTCGGAATACGCAACAGTTCAAGCAGCTCGTTCAGAAAACGGTCTTTATTTTGATTGATAAAGTCTTGCTGGGAATTCATAGCGGTGGTTTGGAAGTGAATAAAGCAGGAAATGGCGTCTGACCATTCCGGAATGCGCTGCAAAGAAAAGACAGTTTGCAGCCGCAGCAATAAATCTGCCACCTGAAAAATAGATTTCCACATCGTTTTCGTTCCGGAAAAGAAGTCCTATCTTATGTGATGTATAATATATTTGGTAATATGTATTAAAATAAGTATCTTTGCGCTCTTTTCTCCGAAAAAACCGTCCCTTCCTCCTACATGAAATTATCGCAGTTTCACTTCGATTTGCCGCTTAATCTGATCGCCCAGCATCCGGCCAAAAACCGTGACGAGGCCCGTATGATGGTGGTTCACCGCCGTACCGGACAGATTGAGCATAAAGTCTTTAAAAACATTGTAGAGTACTTCGACGATAAAGACGTCATGGTAGTCAACAACACCAAGGTGTTCCCGGCGCGTCTCTACGGTCGCAAGGAAAAAACCGGTGCCCAGATTGAAGTGTTTTTGTTGCGCGAACTCAACAAAGCCAACCGGCTCTGGGATGTGATCGTAGAACCGGCCCGTAAAATCCGCGTAGGCAACAAACTGTATTTCGGTGATAACGACGAACTGATTGCCGAAGTTGTTGACAATACCACCAGCCGCGGCCGTACCATCCGCTTCATCTTTGATGGGGATGACGCCGCCTTCCGGAAAATGCTTGATTTCCTGGGTGAAACGCCGTTGCCCCGCTACATCAAACGGACGCCGGATGACAATGACCGCGACCGTTACCAGACCGTATATGCCAAGCACGAAGGCGCGGTAGCTGCTCCAACGGCTGGTTTGCACTTTAGCCGTGAACTGATCAAACGTCTCGAAATCGTAGGGGTGAAGTTTGCCGAAACCACGCTCCATGCGGGTCTCAACACCTTCCGTCCGATTGAAGTCGAAGACCTGACCAAACACAAGATGGATGCCGAGTACTTCAAAATCGACGACTTCAACTCGGCGATTATTAACACGGCACTCGACCAGCAACGCCGCGTCTGCGCCATCGGTACCACCACCATGCGCGTGCTGGAAACGTCTATGACCGCGCGCAACCGCATCAAATCGTCTGAAGGCTGGACCAACATCTTTATTCATCCGCCGTACAAGTTTTCGATTGCCGATTCGCTGGTGACCAACTTCCACCTGCCTAAAACCAGCCTTATGATCATGGCCGCCGCTTTTGCCGGTTATGACCTGTTGATGGAAGCGTATCAGACCGCTATCAAGGAAAAGTACCGGTTTTACGACTACGGAGACGCGCTGCTGATTCTGTAATCAGGCTTCCGGAAAGCTAGTTTCTTTTAAAAAATCTCTGCTTTACCCGCCGGCGACATACGTTTCCGGCGGGTAAATCGTTTCTTTGTCAGTATGAAGGGTCAAATCGAATCCATTCTCCAAAAAGCTATTGCTACCAAAGCTGCCGTACTGGCCGATGCTGAACTGCTGACCCGGATTGAGCAGGTGGTCACCTGTTGCACCGATGCATTCCGGGACGGTCATAAAGTGTTGTTCTGCGGCAATGGTGGTTCAGCTGCCGATGCCCAGCACTTAGCGGCAGAATTCAGCGGCCGGTTTTATACCGACCGGAATCCGTTGCCATCCGAAGCCTTGCACTGCAATACCAGTTACCTGACGGCCGTAGGCAATGACTATGGTTTTGAAAATGTGTACAGTCGCGCCGTACGGGGGCACGGCAAAGCCGGTGATGTGCTGGTAGGACTCTCGACTTCCGGAAACTCGGAAAACATTCTGCGGGCGTTTGACGTGGCCCGTGAACTGGGTATGACGACGGTTGGATTTACCGGTGATACCGGTGGAAAAATGGCTGACAAAAGTGATTTTCTGATCAATATTCCATCCAAAGACACCCCGCGCATTCAGGAGTGTCACATAACTGTCGGACATATCGTTTGTCAGCTGGTAGAGGCCAAACTTTTTGAGGAATCAGTTGTCTGATACAGGTATGAACGGGTTTGAAGCCTTAGAAGGCATCGATAAAAGCTGGACACTGTTTCTGGATCGCGACGGTGTGATCAACGAAGAAGCCGTAGGGCATTACATCACTGAATGGGCAGAGTTTAAATTCTGTCCGGAAGCGACGAATGCGATTGCGCGTCTTTCCGGAATCTTCGGAACCATCATTGTGGTTACCAACCAGCGTGGAGTCGGGCGGGGCATTATGACCATTGACACGCTGCGCGACATCCACCAGCGGATGCACGGCGAAGTGGTGGCGCAGGGTGGACGCATTGATCAGATTTATGCGGCGACAGCTGTCAACGATGAAGACCACAACCGCAAGCCGAACATCGGGATGGGGCTGCAAAGCCGCGAAGACTTTCCGCAGATCGATTTCCGGAAAAGCGTGATGGTGGGAAACTCCATCTCGGATATGGAATTTGGGAAGCGCCTGGGTGCCTTTACGGTATTCCTGACCACCAAATCCGGTCCGTACGAACAGATGGATGATCTGATCAACCAGCAGTTTCCGGATCTGTTTTCCTGGAGCCTCGCGCTGGAAACCCAGCTGGAAAAAAGTCTGGAAGGCGTTTAATCTAAGCGTTTCCGGAAGGCCTTGGTTTGAGCGCTTCAGGATGTTTCTGTTGATTGAATTCTACAGCTTCGGCGCTTCACAGACCAGCCGTACCAGATACCGATGGCCAGGATAGGAAAAAAGCCATAGGCCCAAACCGTTAGAACGGGTTTGATCAGGTAGTCGTAAAAAGCATAAGCACGCTGGAATTCACTACTCAGGCCTTCCCGGAAAAATCCAATAAGGCCCCCTGTAAACGTAGCGGTTCCCAGCATTAAAAAGCCGCTGATCATTCCAACCAGGACGGCCGGGTATTTCTTAACGATAATATAGATTCCGGAACGTTGGCCTACCAGGTAGCCGACTCCGTACAAGACAAGCGCGGCAAACACCAACGTGAGCGCATACCTGAACGTGACTAGCCAAAGGATATCCTGAGCAAAGGACGCCATCAGGACATACGCAATCACCAACCCGGCTGTAATGGCCTTGAACGCCTGCTGATAACCGATCTTCTGAGCTGTTTGAAGGGCTGTCATAGATCTTCAAAACTACAGCTCCTATACTAGTTGACTGGTCCGTCTATTTATATTAGATAATGCAATTAATCCCGAACCAGTAAAGATAGCACCGCCCACAAATGGAAAGCCAGCGCCTACTAAATCGGCTGTGTTACTGGAAAATAAATAAGGTGGACAGAACACCATTCCAAATACTCCGGCCACAATAGCTATGTAAGATCCGGCTTCCACAAGGAATCCCATACTTGCTTGTCTTGCGCTGCTGTGTGAATGAATGGTCAGTGTTGATTTCAACTGGTCTGTTGAGCAATGTGCATACTCATCAATAGTCCAAGATTTTATCGGTTTCGATTTTCTGCCTCTTCTGTAATCCTGATAAAAGACACCCCACAAATCAGGTAAAAGGATTGCTCTAAGTAAAAATATAGTAAAGCATGGAACATAATATTTTCCGTTTCCGAGCATAAAAGCCTGCATTCTAATCTCATCGACTGGATTCATCCTAAAACCAAGCAAAACACGTTTGAGGTCATGACTTTCGTAATTAGGAACCAGTTTCAGGTTGTTTTGTCGCAGGCAGTCAGCACTATCTTTTCCCAGTGTTCCTTCCGGAAGTTCATCTAGCTATTGAGCTTTTTGTTTGTAGTGATCCATGTCATAAAACTGCTCAATCGTCTTTACTGAAAGATGAAATGAACACCTAATGATTGTTCTACTTGCCTTTTGCAAAAAGTTTATAAATTAGTAAAAATTATTTGAATATGATAGGATGATGTTTTACTTCAACAAGAACACGGAGCTTAAATGTTTCTGAAAAATAAAGATAAACTGATGGAACTTATGACTGAACCACTTACCAAACTTCAACTATTTTTCGTACTTTTGCCCACCTTTTTATATGGCTAAACAGCAAATGATCAAACAGGACGGCGTCATTGTCGAGGCTCTGTCCAACGCAATGTTCCGCGTTCGTCTTGAAAACGGACATGAAATCATCGCCACTATTTCCGGAAAGATGCGTATGCACTACATCCGTATTCTGCCCGGCGACAAAGTAGGCGTGGAGATGAGTCCCTACGATCTGAGTCGCGGCCGTATCAACTACCGGTATAAGTAATCTTCTTTTAAGCTGTCTTTTTTAACCCCACTTTTCTCATGAAAGTTCGTGCTGCCATCAAAAAGCGGAGCGCCGATTGTAAAATCGTTCGCCGCAAAGGCAAACTCTACGTTATCAACAAGAAGAACCCACGCTTTAAGCAGCGCCAGGGCTAATTCTGTTGTGTTCAAGCTGTCATTTTTTTAGAACCCACGCCCATTTAGAACCACATGGCTCGTATTGCAGGTATTGACCTACCCAAAAACAAACGCGGCGAAATTGCGCTGACGTACATCTACGGCATTGGCCCCAACACGGCTAAGCGTATCCTTGACGAATCCAACATCGATCGCAACAAAAAGGCGATGGAGTGGAACGATGAGGAATTGGCCGCCATCCGGAATTTTATCAACGCCGATATCAAAGTAGAAGGTGCCCTTCGCTCTGAAGTGCAGATGAACATCAAGCGTTTGATGGACATCGCCTGCTACCGCGGTCTGCGTCACCGGAAAGGGTTGCCGCTTCGCGGACAACGCACCAAGACCAACTCGCGCACTCGTAAAGGCAAGCGTAAAACCGTTGCCGGCAAGAAAAAAGCCGCTAAGAAGTAAACTAGTATTGGGTACTAGGTATCAGGAATGGAGATCCACGAGATCTTTGTACCTAATTCTTAATACCCAACGCTTAATACTTCAAACCAAAATCGCGGCTTCCGGATCCGTTCCTGACGCAAGTCAGCACGGGGAGGCTATCGCCGCGTAACAGTCGCAGCCCGGCTGTTTATTCTCTAACGACTACCTTTTTACCCAATAACATGGCAAAAGCCCAGCAATCGGCCAAAACATCGGCCAAAGCCGCCGCTAAAAAGCGGAATGTGAAGGTGGATGTACACGGTGACGTGCACATCTCGGCAACCTTTAACAACATCATTATCTCAATTACCAACAAGAACGGTCAGGTGATTTCCTGGTCTTCGGCTGGTAAAATGGGATTCCGTGGTTCTAAAAAGAATACCCCATACGCAGCGCAGACAGCCGCTGCCGACTGTGGTAAAGTAGCCCTCGACGCGGGTGTGAAGCGTCTCGACGTATTCGTAAAAGGTCCGGGTTCGGGCCGCGAAGGTGCCATCCGTTCCCTCGGTCAGGTAGGCTTCGAAATCAACTCTATCAATGATATTACGCCGCTGCCGCACAACGGCTGCCGTCCGCCTAAAAAGCGCCGCGTATAACGCTTAGTAGATAGTGGATAACGGGTAGTCAAGGAGCACTATCCGTTATCCACTATTCACTATCCACCAATCATTCGCTTTCCGGATCTGCTTTCGCGATTTACATGAGACGGAAAGCTTTATCACTCAAATCGCACCCCTTATTTTCTTCTTATGGCACGTTATACCGGCCCTAAAAACAGAATCTGCCGCAAGTTCGGTGAGCCAATCCTCGGCAGTGGCAAAAACCTCGACAAAAACGCGTTTCCTCCCGGCCAGCACGGGAATTCCCGCAAGCGTAAAAGCGCTTCGGAATACAGCATCCAGCTGAAGGAAAAGCAGAAAGCGAAATACACCTACGGCGTACTGGAGAAACAATTCCGGAACACCTACCTGGAAGCGGCCCGTCTGAAAGGCGCTACCGGCGAAAACCTGATTAAACTGCTCGAAAGCCGTCTCGACAACGCTGTATACCGTCTCGGTATGGCGTCTACTCGTCCGGCTGCCCGCCAGATGGTAAGCCACAAGCACGTAACGGTTAACGGTGAAATCGTCAACATCCCGTCGTACCGCCTGAAAGCAGGTGATGTGATCGGACTGAAGCCGAAAAGCGCTGCCAACACCGACATTACGTCTACACTGCGCACCAAGAATCCTAAAATTTCCTGGTTGGACTACAACGAAAAGGAAATGAAGGGTACGTATCTGGCTCACCCAGAGCGTGAGAATGTTCCGGAAAACATCAAGGAACAACTCATCGTGGAATTGTATTCTAAATAATTTCAATTTCCGGTTGAAGCGCTTTGTAATAAGCCTTCAACCGGACTTTTTTCTTTCGTTTCATTTTCCAAACGTCTGTCGCAAGAATCTGGACCGGGCCCTGAGCCGTCCGTCTCCCCGGAGTGTGTGTACAGAAAGTTCGTTTGATTTCCCGGCTCCCAATTTCTCAAAACTGCTATCATGGCCCTGTTATCCTTCCAAAAACCCGATAAGATTTCGCTTTCCAAAGTCACCGACTTTGAAGCCCATTTTGAGTTCCGTCCGCTGGAGCCTGGTTATGGTGTAACCATTGGTAATGCCCTTCGTCGCGTGTTGTTGTCTTCCCTGGAAGGCTATGCCATCACTGCGATCAAAATCGAAGGTGTCAACCATGAGTTCGATACCATTCCCGGTGTGATGGAAGACGTCACCGAGATGATCCTGAACCTAAAGCAGGTCCGTTTCAAGTACATCGGTGAAGGTCGCTCCTTTGATGCGGCCCGTGTAGAACTGTCCGTTTCCGGAAAAGATGCGCTTACAGCTGCCATGATTGCTGAGAAATTGCCGGAGTTCGAAATCATGAATCCAGAACTGGTCATCGCTCACCTTGATGCCTCTGCCAAACTGCAGATCGAACTGCACGTTGGTAAAGGCCGTGGCTATGTGCCTTCCGACGAAAACCGCAGCGAAGACCATCCGATCGGTGTTATCGCCATCGACTCCATCTACACGCCAATCAAAAACGTGAAGTACAGCGTCGAAGCCACCCGCGTAGAACAACGCACTGACTTTGAGAAACTGATGATGGAAGTGACCACCGACGGTACTATTCATCCGGAAGAAGCGGTTAAAGAAGCCAGCCGTATTCTGATCCAGCACCTGATGATCATTACCGACGAGAACATCTCTATGGAGACCCGTCGTGGTGAGGAGAAAGAAGTTGCTATGGACGAAGAAAGCCTGCAACAGCGTAAAATGCTGTCGACGCCACTTGAAGATCTGGAGTTGAGCGTACGGGCCTTCAACTGCCTGAAAGCTGCCAAAATCCATTCCCTGAGCGAGCTGGTACAGTATACCCAGGAAGAACTGATGAAGTTCCGGAACTTCGGCCAGAAAAGCCTCTCGGAAATCGAGCAGGTGCTCCACGAGCGCGGCCTGGGCTTCGGTATGGACATCAGCCGCCTGAACATGAAAGAAGACTAAATTTCAGTGCTTCGATCCGGATGATAAGCGTCCGGATCGAAGCTTTTTTTAATTTTTACATCCGCTGCAATTCCTTGACACGGTTGCAGCGTTCAAACACCCCTCGTCATGCGTCACGGAGATAAAATCAACAACCTGGGCCGGACTGCTTCGCACCGCCGCGCCCTCCTCAGCAACCTGACTGCTCAGCTCATCGAGCATAAGCGGATCACGACTACCCTGGCAAAAGCCAAAGCCCTGCGTGTATATGCAGAGCCGCTGATCAACCGTGGAAAGGTCGACAGCACGCACAACCGCCGGATGGTGTTCAGCTACCTGCAGAACAAAGAAGCGGTAACCGAACTGTTTACTGTAATCGGCGATAAAATTGCCAGCCGTCCGGGTGGTTATACACGTATCATCAAGTTGCCGATCCGGATGGGTGATGCTGCTGAAATGGCGATGATCGAACTGGTGGATTTCAACGAAATCTACAAGAAAGACGGCGCTGATGCTGCGGCGAAGAAAACCCGCCGGAGCCGTCGTGGTAACACAGCCGCTGCCGCTACGCCTGCTGCCGCCGCTACTGCAACGGTTACACCAGCAGAAGCAACTCCAAGTGATGAGCAAGCTGTTGAAACTACAGAAGCTGCTGCTGAAGCAACCAACGAAACACCTGCTGCTCCTCAGGAGCCGGATGCTGCTGAAGGTCACGCCTAAGCAAACCTACTTTTACAAGCGAAAAGCCCTTCCATTCCGGAAGGGCTTTTTTGCATCCGTTGATTCCGGAAAGCCTTTTGCAAGCCTTCAATAGGTAAAGGCTCGTGCAGCTCTGCAACGTAGGCCCAACCAGTAGCAGATGCCCAATTAGAGACTGGTTCCGGAAGCTGATGCGTCTTTGTATGTCTTCATCGCCTTGTGAATGGTTTTTAGCGCAGCTTCTGGTCCCCGGTTGGCTATGAGTTTGAAACTACCACCGGTGCGCGACCGGTAGAAGTTGAAAAACCGGATCAGGTCGCTCAACAGGTCTTTGCCCAGATCGAGGATGCTATGCAGATGCTCATAATCGGGGTGGTATTCCGGTACACAAATCAACCGGTCGTTCCGGAACGGCTCCTGGCCAGGTTCGTCGGTTTGCTCGGCTTCTATAATACCCAGTACCCGGCACAGCGTCAATGCGCCAACCGCAATAGGTTCATCGGTGATGAGCATCGCATCTAGTGCATCGCCATCGTCGGCTAGGGTGTGCGGTACAAAGCCGAAATCCATCGGAAAACCCATACCGGCAGGTAGGATGCGTTTCAGTAAAAACAATTCGCTATCGGGCTGCCAGGCGTATTTATAGCGACTGCCTTTGGGCGTTTCTATAACAACGTGCAGGATTTTTTCGGCGGCATCAGCAAAGGGTGGGGGCAGGAAACGCATAACGTCCGCATTCATCCTAAAAATGACGCCAGGAGCGCCTTTGGACGCCGGAACTTAAAGTCCGAGCCTGGCTCCGAGCCAACTGTCTTTCAACGGCACGATCCACTTGTCCCGGAGATCGCCCAATGTAGTGACGGTATTGTTGAAAAACGGCGTTTCCGGGGTCAGAAAGCCTTTCTCCAGCGCATAGGTCACCTGATTCATCGGCAGCATCTCAGCTTTGTTATCTTTCAGAAACGTCAGTGTCATGCGGTCAAAAAACGGGGTGCTAAACTGTCGCTCCAGACTTTTGATGACCCGGACCATTCCGTCGGTGCTGCATCCGGAAACGTGGGTGCCGGTTTCATCTGCCATAACCACTACAAACTGCCCGTACAGCAGTCTGGCCCAGCCTTTAACCGGTTCGCCATGAGCCGTCCACTGCGCATAAAACTGCAACAGTTGCTCGTCAATCATGGCGGTTTCCTCAGCCGAAAAAGGCCGGCCGGCCTGGTACACCCAGACGCGGGATTGCATTGAAAAATCAGTCGGAAGAAGTGCAGAAAGCATCATAACAAGAAGAGATACCGGTACCGGCGAAATAGAATGGTAAAAAATAAACGTGTTGTTCGTAGCCCCATAAAAACGGGCTTCTGGAATTTCTGGTAAGCGGGACTACAGGCGTTGTCAGAACGGACGGTAAAGTTCGGTCGTTTTTTCGTTTGGCTGCTGCTCGTTTAGAAACTGGATTAGCATCCTGGCCATCCGGCGACTGTGGCCGGAACTAACCGGCAGGCCGAACCCTTCCCCTACAAAATGGCTGTTCAGCAGAATCCGACCCGGATCGGCTACGAAAATCAATACTTCCCGCAGTGCTCGTTTCCCACCGACGTTCCGGCTCAGCATCTGGTAGACCTCTGGCGCTTCGGGATGCCGGCCATACGCAAAGGCATAGGTCCGGAAAAAGGACTCAACGAGGCGCATATTATCGGCCTGCGAAGGGTAGGCCGGAACTGCGATAAAGCGCAGATTCCGGACATACCGGACGGCCGCGACAATCGTTGGTAGCAATAGTAACGATACCAGCCACCACAATGGATGCAGCCCACCAGTGGCGGATTTCCGGAACAACGTCGGCAGTACAAGAAGCGATAGTCCGATGCTCGACAAGGCAATAGCAATCAGTGGCGTCAGCGTTCGGCGATTGGCCGGAAACCGCAGCTGCTTCCGGATAAAGCTAAGCTGACCCACCAGTGATGCATTCCAGCTGGCGCTATCGCCACTGGTACTGAGTTGCTTCATACGATTTAAAACCTTGTATTAGGTAGTACGTACTAAGTATCATGTATCTGGTACTTAATACGTACTACCTAATACCTAATACTTGGTACCTGATACCTAATCTAGGCCTGATCCTGCATCGACAGCACCACCATTTCGGCGATATCCATCACCTGAACGTTGTCTTCGGCTTCGGCCTTTTTCACACCATCCAGCAACATTGTGGTGCAGAACGGACAGTTGTTAGCAATAATACCCGCACCGGTTGCCAGCGCTTCAGCGCTGCGTTCCCAGTTGACGCGCGTGTCACCGGCTTCTTCTTCCTTAAACATCTGCGCACCACCGGCTCCACAGCACAGGCCATTGGTCCGACACCGCTTCATCTCGATCAGTTCTACGTCCAGCGCTTCCAGTACGGCACGTGGGGCTTCATACACGCCATTGGCACGACCCAGATAGCAGGAATCGTGGTAGGTAATTTTTTTGCCTTTAAAAGCGCCACCTTCTTTCATCACCAGCCGACCGTCGTTAATCAGTTCCTGCAACAGCTGGGTATGGTGCATCACTTCATAGGTACCGCCCAGTTCAGGGTATTCATTCCGGAACATATTGAAGCAGTGCGGACAGGTGGTCACGATTTTCTTGACCTCATAGCTATTCAGCACCTGGATGTTCTGGTAAGCCATCATCTGAAACAGAAACTCGTTGCCGCTGCGCCGCGCCGGGTCGCCGGTACAGGCTTCTTCCTTGCCCAGAATGGCGTAGTTGTAGCCAACCTGGTTCAGAATCGTGGCAAACGCACGGGTGATGCGTTGCGCCCGCTGATCGAACGATCCGGCACAGCCTACCCAGAACAGTACATCCGGAACCTCACCTGAAGCCAGGCATTCCGCCATTGTTTTTACCTGCATATCCTATCCTTTTTAAAGTTGTTTTAGATCATCTTTTGTAATGCCGTCATGTTGCCCAGATGCAGCATGTCGTGATGGGACGTGAACCAGAGCAGTTCGTCCAAAGTGCTGTACGTCATTCCAATAAAGGAATTGACGAACGGCGTTTCAAGAGTTTGATGGAGCGCCTGCTCCGGAAGCGTTTGTTCCAGCTCGTCGAGACTTGAAAGTAAACTCGTTTTGATCCGCGTGATTTCAGCTTCCGGAATAAACTGTTCTGGTCGGCTGCCTTTCATATACTGCTTCAGACCCACTATATACCGTTCGGGCTGTATGCCACCGCGCAGGTACATCAACGCTTCGGTAATAACGGTTACATGACCCAGCTGCCAGGCCAGATTGTTGCTGAGGGGTTCCGGAATGTGATTGAGCGCTTCGGTCGAAAGCGATTCCGTCATGGCCAGCATTTTTAAGCGGGTGGTGCGTGCGAAAGACAAGGCAGGGTGCATGGATGGCTAAGCAGATCTTTTGAGAAACAAATACGTTACGAATTTACCCAGGCGTCGCGCTCATCAGGCGAAAACTTCCACGGTGCCATATTGTTTTCAATATTGGAGCTCATGGCGTTCCATTCACCCGGAGCATTGCTTTCTTCCATGATCAGGTTGCGGCGCAACTGGTGAATAATACTAAGTGGCTCCAGTCCAATCGGGCAGGCTTCCACACAGGCCTGACAGGTGGTACAGGCGCGCAGTTCCTCGACTGTAATGTAATCGTGCAACAGGCTTTTGCCGTCATCCGCCGCCGTTTTACCGGCATCCAGCAACCGACCCACTTCTTCGGTCCGGTCGCGCGTATCCATCATAATCTTGCGTGGCGACAGTTTTTTTCCGGTGATATTGGCCGGACAGACGGATGTACAGCGGCCACACTCGGTACAGGTGTACGCATCCAGCAGGTTTTTCCAGGACAAATCTTCTACATCGCGGGCACCAAACCGAACCTGTACGGGCTCTTCAGATTGCTCTTCCGGAACGGACGGGGCCTTGTCGGGCTCCATTGCGTACAATACCTCGTTCTGTATTTCAGGCATATTGGGCATTTCACCCATTGGCTTCAACCGGGTATAATACGCCGCCGGAAACGCCAGAATAATATGGAAGTGTTTGGAGTAGGGGAGGTAATTCAGGAATGCGAAAATGCCCAAAATATGACCCCACCAGCAGATGCGCTCAATCCAGTGCAACGCATCCGGTGAAAGGCCGGCAAGTGAAGGCGCAAACAGCGAACTGATAATAAAACCACCGGCCTGTCCTTCCTGGATGCGCAAAGCTCCTTCGGCTCCGTTCATCAGCAACAGCATCGTCATCAGGACCACTTCGATGTATAAGATCGTATTCGCATCGCGCTTTGGAAAGCCCTCCAGCTCTACCTGATTGAGGCGGCGAAGCTTCATGACATTGCGACGAATCAGGAAACTGATCACCGCCACCAGCGTCAGGACGGCCAAAATTTCAAAGAATCCGATCAGGAAATTATAAAAGCCACCAAACGGTCGTTCAAAAGCCCGGTGCTGACCAAAGATCCCGTCGATCAGAATCTCCAACACTTCGAGGTTGATGAGAATGAAGCCTATGTATACAAAAAGATGCAGAATCGCCGCTACCGGACGCTTGAACATTTTTTGCTGGCCGAGTGCCAGCAGCGCTACGTTTTTCCAGCGTTCCGGACTCCGGTCGGTGCGGTCCTCGGGCCGACCGATCCGTATATTCCGGCGGATAGCAGCGGCTTTCCGGAAAAATAAAAACAGCGCAGCGGCCGCAATCAGCGTAAACAGAATTTGGGAAACGATCACCATACGAGTGTAAAAAAAACAGCCTTTTTGAAGCGCTGAAATTAGGGCCTTCCGCTTTAACATCATAAGGTTATGATAGGTTGATGCTGCCGGTTAAATTTGTAATCCATGAATCGAGTGCTTTTTCTCCTTGCTTTCCTGACCACCGGTGGTTTTTTGGCCGGTGAACGGTCTTTTGCCCAGACGGCTGCGCTTCCAGAAACCTCCCTGCAGCAGTTGCATCAGTATGAAGATTCCCTGATCCGCACGGCCGACAGTATGTATGCCAGTCCGGTTCCGGAAGATCAGCTGGGCTACGTCTATCAGTTTGTACGGCAACTTAAAACTGCCTTGTCCGTTCCGGCCTCGTACAACTATCCGTTTGATAGTCTGGGTACGCGCATCAATATCATTGCACCGGACGATCGCGCGTTCCGGATCTTCAACTGGTCGATCGCGCCCACGCAGACGACCGCCCGGTATTACGGCGCGATCCAGATGCCGTCGGAGCAGCTCAAACTGTACGGACTGGTCGATAACAGTGCCCAGTTGACCAAAGGCGTGATGGATAGTGTGTTTGAAGGCGGCCGCTGGTTTGGTGCCCTGTATTATCGCATCATGCCGGTAGACGTAGATGGGCAGAAAGCGTATACCTTGTTTGGAATGAACGCAGCCAATCCGCTGTCGACACGGAAAGTGATGGATTTGTTGTGGTTCTCCAAAAACGGTCCGGTCTTCGGCGGAAAAGTATTCGGGGTTCGTTCTCCCGACAGTAAAAACCAGGCGGTACGATTCGTTCTGGAATACAAAAAAGGCATTGTAGTAGCGCTGAATTACAGCACCGAACTGAATGCCGTATATTTCGATCACTTGGAAAGCGATGCCAACGATCCCGGCCGGAAATACACCTATGTACCTACCGGTCAGTATGATGGGTTCCGGTGGCAGAACGGTGAGTGGCAGTTTGTCAAAGACATTATTCCGATTACGATCTTACAGGACGGCCAGAACCCCATCGGCGGACGGGATTAAGACCTGTTATTTTTTGCGCTACCTTCGCGCCGCTGAAAAAGGAGGTCCGGTAGCTCAGCTGGATAGAGCAACAGCCTTCTAAGCTGTGGGCCATTGGTTCGAATCCAATCCGGATCACTTATGTAAGAGAGCCGTGTCAATAACGACACGGCTTTTTTGTTTTAAGTCAACAGTAGCAAGGGTTTGTAGGCAAAATGTGGTGTACCTGGGTGTATCCGAAGGTACGTTGCTGTACCTTTTAAGACCCCTGATACGCCCCATGTATTTTAAATAAAAAAATGTTTAAGCACAACTTAAAATACCATTGGATAACATTTTTATACAAAAAAGCCGGTAGAATCATTTCTACCGGCTTTGCCAATTGATTTAACAAGGTACTAACCCAGATATACTTTCAATGCGTTGCTGTAGCGGGCCTTTTGCAACCGCTTAATCGCGCGCTCCTTGATCTGCCGGATGCGCTCTTTAGTCAGGTCGTACTTCTCACCGATTTCCTCGATGCTCGGACCTTCATCGCCTTCCAGACCAAAATACGCGGAGATGATTTCTGCTTCGCGTCCGGAAAGGCTTTTCAAAATGCGCTTGATTTCGCTGCGGAGCGAATCTTTCATCACGTCCTCATCCGTATCGTTGGCACCTTCCAGCAAATCACCCATTGCCACATCTTCTGCTTCGTGCACCGGGGCATCCAGCGAGGTGTGACGGGTGTTGGAGGTAAAAATGTTGGTAATCTCGGTTTCGCTCATCTCCAGGATACCGGCCAGCTCTTCGGTCGAAGGCTCGCGCTCGTGCTCCTGCTCAAAGGCGATATACGCTTTGTTGGCTTTGTTGTAAGTGCCGATTTTATTCTGCGGCAACCGCACCAGACGACCCTGCTCAGCCAGGGCCTGCAAAATCGACTGACGAATCCACCATACAGCGTAGGAGATGAACTTAAAACCTTTGGTTTCATCGAACCGCTGGGCGGCTTTGATCAGACCCAGGTTCCCTTCGTTGATCAGATCGGAAAGCGACAACCCCTGGTGCTGATACTGCTTCGCTACCGAAACCACGAAACGCAGGTTGGCCTGTACCAGTTTGTCCAATGCACGGCGGGCATCGATGGCGGCACCCGGAATGTCGATACTTTTGGCATCCTTGATCGGCTGCTTGATCCGCTGGGCGAGGGTAGTTTCCTCTTCCGGCGTAATCATAGAGATCTTGGAAATCTCCTGTAAATACTTCTCGACCGCCTGAGAATCCCGGTTGGTTATCTGGGTTGCGATTTTAAGTTGTCTCATGTATAACTTGGGGCTTTTTTTAGAATGCTAAACAGGTCCGCTTCCGGAAAGGTTGGGGAGAACCCCATATCCGGAATCTACTGAACGTTCTTTAAACACACAAACGGAAATAAATGTTGTGAAGCAATACGTGGATGCGGTTGTGCATCGTGGCCTTTGACTCAAACAAAAGGCTCCGGAATACGTTTAATCATTCACAAACGGGTTGCAAAATTAGCCTCGTTTCCGGAAAATCATAACTTCGCGCGCTGCCCGGCAGCGTTTTAACATTCCCACAATGGCCCAAGACCTTTATCAACACCCGGATTACTACCTCCTCGACGAGCTTCTAACCGACGAACACAAGATCATTCGTGATGCTGTACGTGCCTTCGTCAAGAAAGAAGTATCGCCTATTATTGAAGAGTATGCCCAGCGCGGCGAATGCCCGAAACAGCTGATCAAAGGTCTGGGCGAACTGGGCTGCTTCGGCCCGACCATCCCGGAGGAGTACGGCGGTGCCGGCCTCGATTACATTTCCTACGGCATCATGATGCAGGAAATCGAGCGCGGCGATTCCGGAATCCGTTCCATGGTATCGGTCCAGGGCTCGCTGGTGATGTTCCCGATCTATAAGTTCGGCACTGAAGAACAACGCAAGAAATTCCTGCCAAAACTGGCGACCGGCGAAATGATGGGCTGCTTCGGTCTGACGGAGCCCAACCACGGTTCCAATCCGGCCGGTATGGAAACCAAATTTGTCGATAAAGGCGACCATGTAGTACTTAACGGCGCCAAGATGTGGATTTCCAACTCCCCATTTGCTGACATCGCTGTAGTCTGGGCCAAAGACGAAGCGGGTGATATTCGTGGACTGATCGTGGAACGCGGTATGGAAGGCTTTACCACTCCCGAAACGCACGGCAAATGGAGCCTGCGGGCATCGGCTACCGGCGAACTGGTATTCGATAATGTCAAAGTGCCGAAGGAAAATATTTTTCCGGACATCAAAGGTCTGAAAGGACCCCTGAGCTGCCTGTCGAGTGCCCGCTACGGCATTGCCTGGGGTGCACTGGGCTGTGCTATGGACGCCTACGACACGGCCCTGCGCTACACCAAGCAGCGCGAGCAGTTTGGCCGTCCGCTGGCGGGATTCCAGCTCCAGCAAAAGAAACTGGCCGAGATGATCACCGAGATCACCAAAGGCCAGCTGCTGGTCTGGCGCCTGGGTACGCTCAAAAACGAAGACCGGGCGACTCCGGCACAGATCTCAATGGCCAAGCGCAATTCTTGCGAAACGGCGCTGGAAGTGGTACGTACGGCCCGGCAGATGCTCGGCGGTATGGGCATTACCGGCGAATACCCGATTATGCGTCACATGATGAACCTGGAGAGCGTAGTTACCTATGAAGGAACCCACGACATTCACCTGTTGATCACCGGGATGGACGTAACCGGAATCAATGCTTTCAAGTAAGTAAACCGCAGGTAGCGGTCTGTACGCGCCCCGCATCCGGATTCCGGATGCGGGGCGCTTTTAATTGAATACGGTAGATTTAAAATTGCCGGATATTTTTGAGTCCTTAACCAATTGACTTCCGGAATCGTATGCACGGTGTTCTTCCTTTTATTCTGGCGATGATTGTCGGCATTGTGCTGCTGGAAATGCTGGCCGACAAACTCCGGATTGCCTATCCTATTTTATTGGTTATTGCAGGCCTGCTCATCGGTTTTGTGCCGGGCGTACCGCTGGTTACCATCCATCCGGATCTTATCTTTTTCATCTTCCTGCCGCCGCTGTTATTTGAAGCATCCTGGTCGGTATCGTTTAAGGAAATGCGGAAATGGTGGCGGATGATCGGCTCGTTTGCTTTTCTGGTGGTGTTTTTTACAGCCCTTTCAGTTGCGCTGGCTACGCATTGGATCATCCCAGGCTTTACCCTCGCGTTGGGATTTCTGCTGGGTGGCATTGTGTCGCCGCCCGATGCGGTCAGTACCGGCGCCATCACCAAGTTTGTCAAAATTCCCCGGGCGACCTCAGCCATCCTGGAAGGCGAAAGTCTGCTCAACGATGCCTCTTCGCTGATCGTGTTCCGGTTTGCGTTGCTGGCCGTTGTGACCGGTCAGTTTGCCTGGCAGCCGGCTACGCTGAGCTTTGTGTGGATGGTACTGGGTGGTGTTGGCATCGGACTGGGGATGGGCTGGCTGTTCATTCAGGCGCATAAAAAACTGCCGACCGATGCTGCATCAGATACCATCTTTACCCTCGTAGAACCGTATGCCCTGTATTGGGTGGCCGAACAGTTTCACAGCTCAGGCGTATTGGCGGTGGTCAGCGGCGGACTGCTGTTATCGTCGCAGCGGATGACGTTCCTAAACAGTAAGAGCCGCATCCAAGGCTTCAGCTTTTGGGAAAGCTTTGTGTTTATTCTCAACGGATTGGTTTTTGTGATTATTGGTCTCGCACTTCCGGAAATCGTACGGGGCATGCAGCAGACGGGCATTCCGCTGAGCACCGGAATCGGTTATGGAGTACTGGTCACGGTCGTCCTGATTGTATCCCGCATCATCAGTTCCTACATCGCCATGGTGGCCACGCTGCTGTTCCGGCCTTTGAAAGCGCCCCGGACGCACAATCGAAAACGGCTGTGGCTGCTGCCGCTGGTCATGGGCTGGACGGGCATGCGTGGGGTGGTATCGCTGGCTGCGGCACTGGCCATTCCGGTACAGCTGAGCGATGGAATTGACTTTCCATATCGCAACCTGATTTTGTTTATCACCTTTATCGTCATCCTGCTCACACTGGTGATCCAAGGACTTACGTTGCCGGGCATTATCTCCCGAAGTGGCCTATTTCGCGAGATTGAGCAAGCCGAATCGCACCGGACCTCCCGGGACCAGCTGCGGGCCGGCTTGCGACAGCACATTTATAGTTTTCTGAAGGCCAAAGAAGAAAGCGGCCTGTCCAATCACGCCGGTTTCCGGCAGATGATGCGCCACTGGGAAGATAAGATGAGCCAGAACGATCAGGGAGCCATGTCGCAGCAGACCAAGGAAATTTACCTGGAAATGCTCGAAAGTCAACGCGCCTACCTGCTGGAACTCAACCGGACCACCGACATCGATGAAGAGCTCCTGCGCAATCAGTTTTACCAGATCGACCTGGAAGAAGAACGGGTCCGGATGATCTGACGGGTTTCCGGAAAAGAACCCTTCCGGAAATCCGTCAGATCATCCGGACCAATCCCTTAAGGGCATTCAGTTTCAACAAGGCTTCTACCGGCGTCAGCGTGTTGATATCTACGGCCCGTAGCTCCTGTTCCAGCCGACGCAACTGTTCCGGAACCTCCTCAAAGACATTTAATTGTACCTGTGGTGACGCTACGGCCGGGCCTGTTTTCTTAAGCGGCTGCGAAGACGTACTGCCGGCATCAGCATGGGTTTCCTCCAGGTGTCGAAGCAGCTCTTCTGCCCGTTCAATGACCGACGGCGGCATCCCGGCCATCTTGGCAACCTGAATCCCGAACGACCGCCGGCTGCCTCCCGGAGCCAGCTTCCGGAGAAAGATAATTTTGTTGGCGGCTTCCTGGTGGGTAATGTGAAAATTCTTCACCCGCGGCAGACTGTCTTCCAGATCGTTCAGCTCATGATAGTGGGTGGCAAACAACGTCTTGGGACGGGTGGGGTGGTTGTGCAGGTACTCGCCCAGACTCCAGGCAATCGAAATGCCGTCATAGGTACTGGTGCCGCGCCCGATTTCGTCGAGCAACACCAGACTCCGGTCGCTGAGATTATTGACGATCGAAGCGGTCTCGGTCATCTCGACCATAAAGGTGCTTTCGCCGCCGCTGAGGTTGTCGCTGGCTCCTACCCGGGTAAAGATGCGGTCAGTAATACCAATAGTGGCCGCACTGGCCGGTACAAAGGATCCCATGTGCGCGAGTAGCACACACAAGGCCGTCTGCCGCAATACTGCACTCTTACCGCTCATGTTGGGACCGGTGAGAATAATGATCTGTTGCGACTGGCGGTCGAGAAATAAATCGTTGGCAATATAGGTTTCACCAACCGGCAGCTTTTGCTCGATCACCGGATGCCGCACGTCTTTCAGATGGAGTACCGGTTCGTCGGTCAGGGTGGGGCGGACATAGTTCCACTGCCGGGCCGTGGTGGCATGGGCCGACAGGCAATCGAGGTTGGCAATGGCTTTAGCCGCCTGCTGAATCCTTGGAATCCACGGAATGATAAAGTCGAGCAGCTCGGAAAACGCTACCAGCTCCAGCGCCAGAATCTTATCGTCGGCGCCCAGAATTTTGTCTTCGTACTCTTTCAGTTCGGGGGTAATGTACCGCTCGGCCGTGGCCAAGGTCTGCTTCCGGATCCAAGTATCCGGCACCTTGTCTTTATGGGTATGAGTTACTTCCAGATAATAACCGAAGACATTATTAAACGACACCTTGAGCGAAGTAATACCCGTGGCCTGGGCCTCACGTCGCTGCAATTCGAGCAGGTAGTCTTTGGCACCGCGGGAGATGGTTCGAAGCTCGTCGAGTTCCGGATGAATGCCGTCCTTGATAAAATTGCCTTTGGCAGCTACAGCCGGGGATTCTTCCAGCAGGGTGGCGTTGACCCGCGATTGCAAATCGTCGCAGGTGTGAATGGGGGCTACCAGGCGCTCCAGTTCCGGAAATCCGGAATCCGAGAGCAGAAATTTGAGGGTACAGACCTTCGACAAACCACGGGTCAGGGCAATCAACTCGCGCGGACTGGCTTTTTTAAGCGGAATTTTCGCAATGAGCCGTTCCAGATCTCCGATCGCTTTGAGTTGCTCCCGGACGCCTTCGTGCAGCGCCTTGTTTTGCAGAAAGCTTTCCACCGCATTGTAACGGGCATTCAGTTTGTCACGGTCGCTGAGAGGAAACAAAATGCGGCGACGCAGCAACCGTGCGCCCATCGGCGTCTGGGTGGCGTCGATAGCCCCCAGCAGTCCGCCGGGCGATCCGTCCTGCGCTGAAAGCAGTTCCAGATTGCGCACGGTAAACCGGTCCATCCATAAAAACGTATTGGGCATCATGCGCTGTAGTCCCGATACGTGTTGCAGGTTGGGATGCGCCGTGTCTTTGAGGTAGTGAATCACCGCTCCGGCCGCAGTGGTGGCGGCTTTCATGTCTTCTACGCCAAAGCCTTTGAGCGTTTGCGTGTGGTAGTGTTTCAGCAGCGTTTCGTAGCCGTAGGTTTCCGTGAAAATCCAGTCTTCGAGTGCAAACAGGTACCATTCTTTGCCAAACTGCTCCTGAAAGCGCTTTTGCGAACCCTTGGGCACCAAGACTTCGGCCGGCTGCAATCCCTGTAACAATTTATCGGCATATTCGACATCGCCCTGGGCGCAATACGCCTCGCCGGTGGAAATGTCAAAGAAGGCCAGTCCATAGTCGTTTCCGGAAGGCACCCAGGCCGCAATAAAGTTGTTGGTCTTGAATTCGAGTAGCTTGTCGGACGTCGCGACACCGGGCGTGACCAGTTCGGTGACGCCCCGTTTGACAACCCCTTTGGCGTCCTTTGGATTTTCGAGCTGATCGCAGATGGCCACCCGGTGCCCGGCCTTGACGAGCTTGTGCAGATAGGTGTCGAGGGCATGGTGGGGGAATCCCGCCAGCTCGGTACTGCCGGCTGCGCCATTGTTGCGCGCCGTCAGGGTAATGCCCAGTACGCGGGCGGCAATCACCGCATCTTCGCCGAATGTTTCATAAAAATCACCTACCCGGAACAGCAGCACCGCATCGGGATATTTAGCCTTGATGTCCCGGTGTTGTTGCATCATCGGTGTTTCCTTCGCCATAGTCACAAAGGTAAAACACGCTACCGCGCCGGATGTTGCGGGAAAATGTAGTTTAGGAGGGTAGTAAAGGGCCACGCCACACCCGTCTGGCATACCAGACTGAAAGTGCCCAGGCGGAACTCAATAATAGCAGTGTCCAGGCTGATTCAAAAGTAGCTTCGGATTCAATTGGAAGCCTGATAAGAGTAGAGAAAAACATACCGGATGCTGGAGATCGATAAAATAATCCGGAGCAGCAAGCAGTATAGACAACCTTCTAAGGTTGGTACTGGAAGCTCCCGGCGAACTGTTCCCAAAGAGCGTTTGCAGATTCGGTGTGGGACGGCAGAATTCAGAGGAATCAGACACGGTTTCCGGAACGCCCTGTGTGGTATTGGAGAGGCTATTAACTTTTATACCGGCCTTTTAATCTATTTACTGGGCTTTTGGCGGCTATCTGCACAGTGTTGGGTCTTTCCTGCGCGGACTTGGGCCATTTCTGCATGCCCTTGGGTCACTTCTGCGTGCCCTTGGATCATTTCTGCGCGCTCTTAAGCCAATTCTGCATGCCCTTGAACCATTTCTGCATGGTGTTCAGTGATTTCTGCGTGCCTTTGGATCAATTCTGCGCGCTCTTAAGCCAATTCTGCATGACATTCTGGTCTTCTGCGTGACATTCCGGTCTTCTGCGTGACATGCTGAGCTTCTGCGTGACATTCCGGCCTTCTGCATGTTGTTTGTAATCCCCGATTCAATTACAAGCGCCCATTTGTTCAGACGATAGGTATATAGATTTACCTAGCCCCATCGGGGCAGCATTTCGGCATTCCGGTAGATGATAGATTATGTATCCATCCATTCAGCCCCATCGGGGCGGCATTACGGTAGCCGTAATTAGTCCAGGAAGTCGAATCCATATTCGGGTTGGTAATCCACCTCATAATCTGCCAGCATCCGGAGGTATTCGTCCCGAAACGTCGCCTTCTGGTGATGGGCGTCCTGCTCCTGGATGTATCGGATCACCGGGGCCCGCTGGCTCCGGGCATAGCTAAATGCGCCGTACCCCTCCTGCCAGGAAAACCGCCCCGGCAACCAGCCTTTGGCATTCAGCTAAGCCGAGCTGTTGGTCTTGACCCCCCGCAACACATCGGCGGTGGATTGACTCGGCTTTTGTTCAAAGAAAATATGAACATGGTCTTTCCAGCCGCCTACAGCAAGGGAATACCCGGTTTCGTGGCGCAGGATGCCGGCGATGTATTGGAACAGCTCGGGTAGCCAGGCTGCATTCAACAGGTTTGCACGGGACCGGACGGCGAAAACAGCATGAATGTTGATTTGGGAATAGGTGTTGGCCATATCAAAAATTGAAAATTGATGTCTACCGAAATGCCGCCCCGATGGGTGCTACCGAAATGCCGCCCCGATGGGGCGGGGTGAATGTATACATAACACATCGTCTACCGGAATGTCGCCCCGCTGGGACTAATTTTTGATCAGAAACTCTGGACGTGGATCGCGCTTTTTGCCGATCGCTTGCCATACGTTGCTGACCTCAAGCGGCTTTCCGGAGGCATCGTAAAAAAGGGGCAGTGAAAAGCCGTTGCCGACATCCGTGAGTCGCACTTCCTGCTGGCCGTTTTCTTTCCGGAATTCCAGTCCGGGGATCATCGTCGACCGCAGATACAGATCAAAAAACGGTTTTAAATCCCGGTTCAGGGCAGTGCTCCACCAGGATTCTACCTGAGCGGAGGTAACGGTGCTGTGCGCAAAACGGGCGTAAAACTTCCGGAAGCTGGCCCAGAAAGCAGCATCATCCGGGTGCATGGCCCGGAGCATTCCGACAATGGTGGCGCCTTTGTCGTATTTATCGCCACTGCCTTCGTCGAACACCCCGTACCGGCCAATGATGGGCTGGTCGTTCCGGATGTTGCGCCGTTCGCCGAGCAGGTACTTTTTGGCGGCTTTAGGGCCGGACGCACATTCTACAAACACATTTTCCAGGTAGGTGGTAAAGCCTTCGTGAATCCAGTTGTCGGCCACATCGGCGGCGGTAATGCTATTGCCAAACCATTCGTGGCCGCTTTCGTGGATAATGATATAATCGAACGTTTTGCCCACGCCGGTGCCGCTGCGGTCTAGGCCCCGGTAGCCCATCTGGTATTCGTTGCCATAGGCAATGGCACTCTGGTGTTCCATGCCCAGGTAGGGCGCTTCCACCAACTTGTAGCCATCCGCATAAAACGGGTAGGGACCTACGGTTTCCTCGTAGCAGCGCAGCATTTGCCGCACCACGGCAAACTGCTTCCGGGCCTTCGCTTCGTTCTCACGCAGGGCATAAAAGGAAAGCGGCAGTTTTCCGGAAGCGCCGTTAAATGTGTCGGTCCAGCCTACGTAATCGCCGATATAGAAGGTGATGTTGTATGGATTGATTGCGGATTTGACCTGCCAGACTGGATCTTTAGTAAGCGTTCCGGAAATCAATTGGCCGTTAGACACGACGGGTAGCCCTGCAGTATTGCGGATCCGGATGGTTGAACCACTGTCGGGTTCATCGGCCTGGAAATCTTTGCAGGGAAACCATAAACTTGCGCCATCTCCCTGGCAGGCAACGGCTACCCACGGTTTGCCACTCTTGCTTTTCGCCCACACAAACCCGCCGTCCCAAGGTGGGTTTTTTGCTTCACGTGGCGTACCGTAAAAGTCACAATAAAGTGTGTAGGTTTTTCCTTTTTGTAAGGCGGTAGGAAGATTGATCCAATACGCATTTTTACTACTGGAAAAACTGCTTTCAACAGCAGTTTTTCCCTCTGTTAAACTAACGCCCCGAAGTCTCATTGGTTCCTGCAAGTCGATTTGCAGTTTTTGAACGCCGACCTCTGTTGCACGAAACAAAATGCGGTTCTGGCCCATAATGCTTCTTTCTGAAAGATTAACACCAATATCCAAATCATAGCGCAACACATCCCAGCCTTTCCGGAACGGGCCGTTGCTGCCACGCAGCGAATCCTGGGCAGTGGCAACGCAGGAGCTGATCAGCAGCACAAGCAACAGAAGTTCCGGAACGCGTTTCATAAAGCTGATTTTTTGATTGCGGAAAAGTAAGAACCTGCCGGTCCATAACCTTAAACGGCTTTCAAAAGGACGTTAAAACAAGTGCGAACTCCCTTCGAACGGCATGGTTTTTTGGCACTTCCAGCCTTGTAAAGCCAACTCCTATCCGGCTTTAGAAACCCTTGAAAACCCTTTAGTGAACCCCCTATAAACCCTATCACCTCATGAACCACAATCGCAACCGCAGCTACGACCGCAACCGTACCAGCAACGATCCCTCTGGCAATTACACCAGCCACAACAACCACCGTGGCAATCAGGAAGGCCATGAGTTTTATGGCAACCAGTACACCAGCGGCAACCGTCAAAACACGTCTGGCGGCCGCTACGAAAGCAACGACCGTTCCGGGAACTACGATAACCGCTCCGGCAATTATGGCCATCAGTCCGATTCCCACCGTTCCGGAAACTATGACCACCGCAACCAGCACAGCAACCATCAGCAGGGCCATGACTTCTACGGCAACCAATATGTAAGTGGTACCCGCGGAAATTATGGCTCTTCGTATGAGCAGGACGACCGTCGCACCCGCAACACCGGCAACGACCGTTCCGGAAACTATGGCCACAACAGCCACCGCGGCAATCAGGAAGGCCAGGGCTTATTCAACAATCAAAATCAGTACACCAGCAGCAATCGCTCCTCACGGATGAATGATCGCGACTTCAACGATCATTCCGGTCGCAGCTTTTCCGGCAACAACAGTTACGGTGGCAGCCAGCGCGATGATTACCGCAGCGATTACGGCCGCTCGTCCTATGGCAACGCCGGTGGATATGGCGCTGATGACCACCGTCGGAACGCATCGGATTTCGATAACGACCGTTCCGGAAGCTATGGCGACCGCTACAGCAGCGACCGTAGCCTGGGCAACTTCTCCGATGAAGAAAACTACGGCGGTACCCAGCACAGCAGCTACAACCGCGATCATTACAACGACCGCAACAGCTACGACAGCAACGGGTATCGTGGTCAACAGGATTCCAACTTCAGTAGCGACCGGTACACCGGCAGCGGCTACAGCAGCGACTCTGGCCAAAACTGGAACAGCGGTGAATATGGCTCGGGCCGTGGCTACCGAAACACCAACGAAAGCTACGACTACTAAATAAACATATCCAGCTTAGAAACGCCCGTACAACCCCTTTGTACGGGCGTTTTTAGGTTTTGGTCCTCTCAAAGCGCTTGTTTGAATACGATTTTGGTTGGAGCGTCCGTTGATGTCATAGATTTGTCAAATACCCGGAACCAATCATGCGCTTACCTCTACTCTTCACGCTTCTGCTTCTAGGACTAGGCGTTCTGTCTGCCTCTGCCCAAACCGTCCAGCTTTCCGGAAGGGTAAGCGATACGGGCAGTAAAAGTCAGCTGGAGTACGCCTCCGTGGTCCTTCTCCACGCGCAGGATTCAGTTTTGGCAGGCTTTGGCCGGGCGCAGACCGACGGGCGGTTTGCCGTGAGCGTTCCGGCGTCCGGAAACTACCTGTTGCTGGTCAGCTATCCCGGATACGCCACCTATACCGATGCCATTACCCTCAATCAACCAATCACCAATCTGGGAACCATTGCGTTGTCTTCGCGCGAGCAGGTGATTCAAGAGGTGGTGATCAAACGGCGGATGGCGGCGATCAAGATTACCGGCGATACCACCGAGTATGCCGCAGATTCCTTTAGAGTTGCTGATGGAGCCAGTGTATCTGACTTATTGAAGAAACTGCCCGGCATCCAGGTCGATAAAACCGGGAAGATCACGGCCCAGGGCGAAACGGTGAAGAAGGTACTGGTCGACGGGGAAGAATTTTTCTCTGACGATCCGGCGGTGGTCACGAAGAATATGCAAAGCAAGGCGGTGTCTTCGGTGCAGGTCTATGATAAGAAATCGGAGACGGCCACCTTCACCGGTATCGACGACGGCATCCGGGAGAAAGTCATCAACCTGAAACTGAAAGACTCGATGAAGCGGGGCTACTTCGGGAAACTGGAAGCCGGCGGCGGTACCGATCAGTATTACCAGAATCAGGGGATGATCAACTCCTTTAAAGGCAAGCGCAAAATCTCGGCATACGGCATCCTGAGCAATACCGCCCAGACCGGACTGGATTACAACGACGCCAGTAAGTACGGCGGCACCGACAACTCGTTTACGTTTGATGAAGAAACCGGTGTCTGGTCTGGCGATGGCGACGAAAACACCCGCTATACCGGAACAGGCCTGCCCCGCGTAATCGCCGGCGGTGGTCATTATTCCAACAAATGGAACGACGGCAAAGAGCAGTTGTCGGGCAATTACAAGGCCCAGCAACTGGATATTTATACCGACGGTTCACTCGTCAATCAGTATCTGCTGCCCGACAGCTCGTACTTTACCAAACAGCAGCGCTCCCAGTTTACCCGCGATCTGAAACAAAACGGCGGTGGAAAGTTTACCTGGCAGAAAGACTCCCTGACTACCGTACTGCTGACCGCTTCCGGAAATTCGACGAACGGGAAGCGCAATGAAGCCTACAATACGCTTACCGAAGCCGAAGACGGCACCGCCGTCAACCGCAACCTCCGGACCCTTGACAACGATATTCTGAAGCAGGTGTGGAAGGCCAACCTGTCCTGGCAGCAGAAATTCAGGAAAAAAGGTCGCAGTCTGATGGTTGATGGCAATACCAACATCACCAATACCAACACTGATGCGATGCTACGGTCGTTTAACACCTACTTTATCCAGGGCGGCTCCGACAGCGTGATCCAGCATAAGACGCGCGATGATGAGGCGTTTAGCGTGGGCGGGAACGCCAACTATACCGAGCCGATTGCGAAAAAAATCTTCCTGGCGCTCAACTATGGCGCTGGCCTTACCAACTCCCGTTCGGCCCGGTTCTCGTACAACCAGATGCCCGGTACCGGCGATTTTAGTGTCGCTCCGGATTCAGCGTTCAGTTCTGATTATGCCTATCGCGTGCTGACGCAGAAAGGGGGTGCCACCCTCCGGTATGTGGCGTCCAAGCTTACCGTAGGTCTGGGTGCACGGGTCTTCCATACCGATTTTGTACAGGAAGATTATTTCCGGAATGCCGCGCCTTTCAGTCGCTCGTATCTTAACTGGGCGCCACAGGCCAACCTGCTCTGGAACCGCAGTCGCATGGAGTCGGTGCGGTTTAGCTACAGCGGTTCCACCCGGCAGCCTTCGATCGAGCAGTTGCAGCCGTTCCGGCAAAATACCGATCCGCTGAACGTAGCCATTGGTAACCCGGATCTGAAACAGGAATTCAGTCACAACATCAATCTGGGCTACAACAACTACAAGCCACTTTCCGGAAGCTACACGTATGGAAATGTAGGCTTCACAGCTGTACAGGACGCGATTAACCAATCGCAAGCTATTGACGAACGGGGCCGCCGGACCTACCAGTACATCAATTCCGGAACCAACCAAAGCCTGTGGAGTTATGTCGGAACCGGAACCAAGCTCAAAAAGCTGGATCTGGATGCCAGCGTCAACGGAAACGTTTCCCGCAATACCTACCACGGTTTTGTAAACGGCGTTGACAACCTGACCACGACCAACGATTACGGACTGGGGTTCCGGCTCAACAAAGACTGGGAAAAGAACGATAAGATGACCCATGAAATCGGACTGGAAGTAAGCGGCAGTTACCGTCAAAACAGTAGCACTCTGTCGCAATCGATTCCGGACTATCGCAGCCTGCAGATCGAGCTGCACACCAGCAATCAGCTGCCCTGGAAGCTGCGTCTCACCAGTGATGTGCAGGCCAACATCCGGAATAAGTTTTCGGCAGCCGATCAACGCTACAATACCGTGGTCTGGAACGCAACGCTATCCCGTAAAATCCTGAAGCAGGATGCCGCTGAAATCCGGTTGTCGGTGTTCGATATCCTGAATCAAAACATCGGTTTTTCGCGCTCGGTCACCAATACGGTGATCTCAGAAGAAGCCTACACCACCATTCGCCGCTACGGCCTGCTCAGCTTTGTCTGGAATTTTACCAGCACACCGGGTGCCGGCGGAGGAGACGATGACTAACCGCATGCGGAACGCACACAATTCACACCCTATTTAAACAATACGCATGAAATATCTACTGGGTTTACTACTGGCCTGTTCGCTGAATACGGCTGTGCAGGCGCAACATCTGATGGGCGGTAAAATTACTTTCGAGCGGAAAACCAACATCCACCAGGCCTATGAAGGCAGCGAGTGGTTTGAAGACGCCAAGGCCGACATTCCCAAGATGGTCAGCAACAACTTCACGCTCACCTTCGATACCGCCAGAAGCCTGTACGAGCCGGTGCCGGCAGCCGAAGACGAAAAACAGAAATGGTACACGCCTCCTGGCGCTGAAAACCGGGTGGTGCAAAGCTTTGCTTCCGGAACCGTCGCTGCCCAGAAACAGATTTTTGAGCAGGTCTTCCGGATTGAAGATTCGATGCCCCGGCATACGTGGAAGATCAGCAGTGAGGTGCGTACCATCGCCGGCTATGCCTGCCGGAAAGCCGTGACGCGGATCTGCGATTCGGTGTACGTCGTAGCCTTTTATGCCGATGAAATCCCGGTGAGCGGTGGTCCGGAACAGTTTGGCGGATTGCCCGGAATGATTCTGCAACTGGTGGTGCCACGGCTGGGAACGACCTGGCAGGCCACCAGCATCCAGGAACTACGGCCTGATGAAGCCCTGATGAAACTACCGGCTTCTAAAAGCAAGCCGACTACCCGTGCCGGTCTCGCCACTACCATTCAGTCGAGCCTGAAAGACTGGGGCAAGTGGGGGAGCCGTGCCGTTTGGTGGAGTGTGTTGTAAGTGTATTCAACCAAGTAACTCAAACCAGCGGTTTCCGCTTGTGAACCCATTTCTGTTTGGCCCAGATAAAGAGAATGCCGACGCTTATAGTCACAGCTACTTCCGTTCCTAAGCGTCCGGCAAGGCGTCCGGCAATTTCAAACTCACCGATCATCAGGGCAATGCCGATGGCTGCGGTGGCCGGAATGGCGACCAGTGCAATCAGCGGACCGGCAATGACATTGCGGCGATAGGAGAGGTACATGATAATACTGGCAGAGGCGGCAGCGGTGGAAATGATCCAGTCTTTCGGAAGCGTTTCCTGCATGCTTTTGGTGAACCCATCTTCTAAGAATTGAGCGGCTGTTCCGTCGCCGGTGAGCTGCAATACACCAAAGGATGCAATCGCTCCCAGCAGCACGACGGTATAGCCCACCAGCGAAGAGCGCAGACCAAATGTGAGACAGGCCCGTTTCTTCAGTACGATGCCCAGGGGGATTTTAGCCAATGGCTCCAGCCCCGGTGCAATAATAGCGGCGGCAATAAAAACGATTACCTGTAACTGATCGTCGGCTACAAAACCGGTGGCGGCCAGAATGCCTCCGATGGCCATCAACAGTAAAAAGTTAGGCGTAATCCGGCCGTTGTGACGCAGACCGGTTTCGATTTCTTCCCACATCGCTTCGTCTACATCAGCTTCAATCGCTTTCTGATGCTCGGGGTCGATCAGAGTGGCAATCTCTGCGGTAGCGATCGAGAAGGAATGAGCGCCGCTTTCCTGTTGAATAATCGACAGAATGGCATCGGTGCCTTTGTTGAGTGCCTGGATGTGAAGGACATCCGCACCGGCAGGCTTAACCGAAGCGGCCCGGAAGACTGAAAGCCCCATGACCTCTGGGTGGCCTTTTAAGGCATTGAGTATGGGTTGCGTAACGTCCGGATGGATAACCGCTTCGAGGGTACGATGCATGCAGGAGCAGGTTGGTGAGAACCTCCGGACCTACAGAAATCAAGCCAGTCCCAAGTAAAAACGTTCCGGAAACAAGGTGTTTCCGGAACGTTTCTGTATAAAAAAGAGCGGCAGGATACCGGTCTTTTGGGGTCTTAGTGATTGTGTCCGTCATGCTCGGAATGACCTTCCGGAGCGGTCATCTGCATCTGTGGCTGTGCGCCGGCAGCACCTGCATCTACCACTTCTACATCAAACACCAGTACGGAATTGGCCGGGATTGCCGGGCTTGGAGAGCGCTCGCCATAAGCCAGGCTGGAAGGAATGTAAAGCACCCCTTTACCACCTTTCTTAAACATCGCAATGCCTTCGTCCCATCCTTTGATGACACCGCCGGTGCCCAGTGCAAACGTAAACGGCGATACGTGACCAAACTGTGGATCGACGTTGGAGTCAAATGATGTACCGTTCATCAGTTTACCGGTGTAGTTCATGGTAATCTGCTGACCGGTCTGAAGCGCGGGACCGCTGCCTGGATTGTCGATACGGTAGTAGAGTCCGGAAGCTGTTTTCTGAGCTTTGATATTGTTCTTGGCAAAGTAATCGCGCAACAGTTGGTCGTCGATAACGTTTTGCTTGGACGCTTTATCAGCCGTTTCTTTCTGCATCTCGGCCTGGGTACGCACTTTCACCACTTTGATGTAGTAATCCAGTGTTTGGCCTTTGCCTTTTTCAACACCTGCCATCATCGGGAAGCCCATCTTCAACACACTGTCGATCGGCGTTTTGAGAACGATCGAATCACCTTCGCTAAGGAGTGGGAACGCCTCGGCAATATCACCGCCAAAGCCGGGCTTCTGCACCATCACCGGCACCGGCATGTTATTGTTCATTTTGCGGGTATCAAACATCACCGTATCGGTTTTGCGGGTGCCCTTGAACTTGTTGATCAGGTGGATTTCCATGTAATCGCCTACCTGAGCAGTGCGACCGGGAGCGTCCTTCACCAGTTTGTATTGCAGGGAAGACGGAAGCTTTTTAAAACCTGCGCTTTGCGCGTTGCAGGAAGCTTGGCTCAGGGCTACAGTAGCGCCCAGGAGCGTCAGAGTCATTTTGTTCATCTGGTGTAAAGAAACAACCGAAATGAGTTAGTTCGGGTGGTGTTCATTTAAAAGTGCCTTAAATTTTGCAACTGTTTCCGCAAAGCTGAGCGTCGACTTGCCACCAGACGCGTTGAAATGGCCGCCGCCGCCGAAGTGTAGCCGGGCAAATTCATTGACATCAAAGTCGCCTTTGCTCCGGAAACTCATGCGTACTTCGCCGGGCCGTTCAGTAATCAGTACAGAAAAGCGGATTCCGGAAATCGACAGCGGATAATTGACCAACCCTTCCGTATCGCCGGGACCGAGGTTGAACAACTGAGCGTCTTTTTTAGAGATCGCGATTAGGCCGGCCTTTTGCTTGGGAAATACTTCCATCCGGTCGGAAAGCGCAAATCCGAGGAAACGCATCCGGTTAAAACTCCAGGCGTCGAAAACGTCTTCATGAATAGGGGTGTGTTGCAGTCCGCGGTCTTTGAGATCCGCCACCATCCGGTGTACCGAAGCCGTTGTAGCCGGAAACCGGAACGCGCCGGTATCGGTCAGCAATCCGGTATACAGGCACTGCGCTGCTTCAAGGGTAATGCTATCACCACCGCCGTGTTCCTGGATAAAGTCGTACACCATCTCGCAGGTCGAGCTTTTTTCCGGAATCGACATGCCACAGTAAAAATCCGGCTTGGGAAACATATGATGGTCGATCAGCACCTTGGGCTGGGTTGCTTCGCGCAGCGGCTGTTCCAATCCCTGGGTACGGGCCAGATCGTTCAGATCCAGGCAGAAGACGATTTCGGCTTCTTTAAGCGCGGCCAGAATGGGGTGGGGATGCGCTTCGTAATTGAGCACCGTATCAGTGCCGGGCATCCATTTAAGAAAGGCCGGAACCTCAGACGGAACTACCGGGGTGACTTCATGACCCCGCCCACGCAGGTAATGAGTGAGGCCCAGCAAAGAGCCAACCGCATCGCCGTCGGGACGGTAGTGCGTAACGATCAGAATACGCCTGGGCTGCGCCAGCTGCGGAAAGATTTCGGAAATAGGTAAAAGCACAGCTGCGAAAATAGGCGGACGGTCAGGATTTAAGTTTGCAGAATTAAAAGCGTTCTATGTAGAAGCAACTGGATCCGCACTCTGATTTTCCGGAATCTACCTGTCGCCTGCACCCGTTTTTCCGGAACGGATGGCCTGCCAGGAAGCGCATTTAGCAGTATAAATATGCTTTTAGCTTGGCGGTCGCCTGTTACCGGTCTACTTTTGCGGCCTGAAAAAACACTTATTGTTATGAAGACCAACCAAACCTTTACGATGATCAAGCCGGATGCGGTACGCAACGGCCATATCGGCGGCATCCTGCAGATGATCAACGAAGCCGGCTTTCGCATCGTAGCCCTGAAATACACGCGCCTCGCAACCGAGCAGGCCCGTTTGTTCTACGAAGTCCACAGCGCGCGTCCTTTTTACGGCGAACTGACCGAGTTTATGTCGTCCGGACCGATCGTAGCTGCGATCCTGGAGAAAGACAATGCTGTGTCTGATTTCCGGAAGCTGATTGGTGCAACCAACCCGGCGGATGCGGAAGAAGGCACGATTCGTAAAAACTATGCAACCAGCGTAGGCGAAAACGCGGTTCACGGGTCCGATTCCGATGAGAATGCTGCTATTGAAGGCGCATTCTTCTTTGCCCGTACCGAGCAGTTCTGGGATCGCTAGGATCCGTTCCGGAAAGATCTCTTTTCAAAGCCATCTGCGTCCTGCAGGTGGCTTTTTGATTGCAGTTGATTCCGGAAAACAGGCGGTCTGTATTTTCGCAGGACTTTGAATACACTTCCTGCTCTCCGGACGGTACAGGTGCAACGGTATGTGATGCCCTTGCGCGAAGGTGGCTCCCTTCCGGGACTTGCCGAGGCCGACGACGGCTTCCTGTATGTGCTGAAATTTCGCGGCGCCGGGCAGGGCGTGAAGGCGCTGATTGCCGAACTGCTGGGCGGCGCACTGGCGCGGATCGGAGAGATACCCATTCCGGAACTGGTGTTTGTACAGCTGGACGAAGCCTTTGGTCGCACCGAGCCGGATGAGGAAATCCAGGATTTACTCCAGGCCAGTACCGGTCTGAACCTGGGCTTGCATTACCTGTCGGGTTCCATTACCTACGATATTGCCGTCGTACAGCCCGACGCCCTGCTCGCGTCTAAAATTGTGTGGCTGGATGCTTTTATATTCAACGTCGACCGCACGGCCCGTAACCCCAATATGCTGTACTGGAACAGCGATCTGTGGCTGATTGATCATGGGGCCAGTTTGTTTTTTCATCACAACTGGGAGGGGCGTGAAGCCTACATCACAAAACCCTTTATCCAGATCAAAGACCACGTGCTGCTGCCCTATGCCACCCGACTTCCGGAAGCCGATCTGTGGTTCCGCGAACGGCTGACGCCCACTGTGCTAGAGGCACTGACGGCTTTGATTCCGGAAGGTTGGCTTCACTGGCCCGAAACCACTGAAACTCCCGATGAAATCCGGGCATTTTATACCCGCTTTTTTACCGAACGGCTGGCTCATTCTTCGTCCTTTGTAAACGCTGCTGATCATGCACGATTGTCATCTTTATGAGTATGGCGTGATCCGCATCGTGCCGCGGGTGGAACGGGAAGAATTTATCAACGCCGGGGTCATCGTATTCTGCAAACGGCAGCGGTTTATCCAGTGTTTGTACGAGCTCAACATACCCAAAATCCAGGCGCTCGATCCGAAGGCCAATCTGGGACTGATCGAACAAAATCTGGCGGCTTTTGCAGCCATTGCGCATGGCAGCCGGGACAGTCAAAGCCCCATTGCACGGCTGGACGTTCCGGAACGGTTTCGCTGGCTCACCGCTACCCGTAGTACGATTATTCAAACCGGAAAAATTCACGCCGGTCTGGCGGCCAGCACCACCGATACGACGCTTCGACTCTTTGACCAACTGGTCCGGTAACAACGCCGGAAAAAGGCTTCCGGAAGCCGGATGAAACGCGCTTTCGGACGACTGGATTCCAGATCAGCTCCTAAAAAATTTAGGCTGTAGAACCAGCTCCGAAACTTACGGTCCGGAGGGCCGTGATGTGCCTGATTTTCAGTAGCAAAAACGTGCGAATACTAACGTACTTTAACATCGGAAAAAAAGCCTGAAAATCGAACTATCAGTCTTCCTTTCTGTTTATTTAGTGAACCATTTAAAGACTACCAGACGAATGAAAACGATTGAAAAAAACCAAGGTCAACAGACGAGTAACGAAGCTATCCTGAATAGCATTATCACCACGGGCGACCTGTCCCGTCTCACCCCCGAACAGAAAGTAGATTACTACCGGACGTTCTGCGAGCGGCTGGGACTGGACCCCATCAGCCAGCCATTTAAACTGCTGCGCCTCAATGGCCGCGAGATTTTGTACTGTGACCGTACGGGTGCCCAACAGCTCAACAAGCTTCACAGCGTAAGTCATGAGATCCGCGCCCGTGAAATTGTAAACGGATGTTACGTAGTCACCTCCCAAGCCTCTACGCCTGACGGTCGGCATACCGAGAGCATTGGGGCGGTGCCGATCGAAAACCTGAAAGGCGATAACCTCTGCAACGCTATGATGAAAGCCGAGACGAAAGCTAAACGCCGTGCAACGCTGGATCTGCTGGGATTGGGCATCCTCGACGAAACCGAAGCCGATGTAATCGCACCGGTAGAAGCCAAACTGCCTGCACCGGTGGCTCCTAAAGCAGAATCAACGCCCGTTCCGGAAGCTCCGGTAGCCGAAGCGCCTAAAGCGGAAGAACGCCCGGTAGAACTGCCTAAGGCAGAAGCACCGGTAGTGGTAGAAAAAATCGCTGAAACCGCACCTGTAGAAGCTGAAAAGCCTAAAAAGGCTCCGGTTGCTAAAGCATCTGAAAAGCTTAAAATGCTGAAGCCGGATGCCGAGATTACCGATCCGATGAAAACCAAGTACACCACACCGGCTACCCTGGAAACGGCTTTGGGCAAAGCATATACGATTACGCACCTGTCTGACCTGTATTACAACAATATCGAGCTGATTGAGAAAAACGCCGCTATGAAAGCGTTGTTTACGGCCCGCAAGCTGCAGATTACCAACGGTACGCTGCAAGCCGATGCGATGGCCGCCTGAATCGAAACAACAAACTAGACTCCAACGCTCTTCTTCTTTCGGGAAGAAGGGCGTTTTTAATGAGTACGCGTTATTTTCGGCGCTTCCGACTATGCAACTCGTTCTCGCTTCCAACAACGCCAAGAAAATCGCCGAAATCAGATCCCTGCTTCCGGACATCCGGCTGGTATCGCTTTCGGACATCGGTTTTACTGACGAGATTCCGGAACCGTACGACACCTTCCGGCAAAATGCGGCCCACAAAGCGGAAACGATCCACCGGTTTTGCCAACTGCCCGTACTGGCCGATGACAGTGGCCTCTGTGTAGCGGCGCTGGATGGCGCTCCAGGCGTCTACAGCGCCCGCTATGCCGGAACACCTACCGATGATGCCCGCAACAGCCAGAAACTGCTAGCCGAACTAACTGGGATTCAAAACCGAGAGGCCTTTTTTATCTGTACCATCGCTCTGACCGGGTACCGGGAGGAGACGCTGTTTTTCGAAGGCCGAATGGCAGGAGCCATTGCCGAGAATGCTTCCGGAAGCGGTGGTTTTGGCTATGATCCCGTCTTTATCCCGGAAGGACAAAATCAGACATTAGCCGACCTTCCACCGACGTATAAAGCGGCTCACAGTCATCGCGCCAAAGCACTGGCAGCCCTTCAGGAGCTGCTAGGCTGAACCTCCGGACGTAGTTTGGTGTTAAAGAGCCATTGAGGACCTAGACCCATGAAATTTTCAGTTGGTGATGCCGTATGGATGCGGCAAACGGCAGAAGAAGGAACGATTGTATCGTTCCTGTCGGCTACGATCTACGAGGTAGACGTGGCCGGCATCCGGTTTCCGGTCTTCGCCGATCAGCTGGAACACCCGTATCTGCGCCGGTTTCAGCAACCGGGATTCCGGAAGGTGGCCGAGGAAGTACCCATTCCGGTTCCGGAAAAGGTAAAGCCCCAACGGTTGCCGCGGGGTGCGTATCTGTCGTTTATGCCGGTCTATGGAACCGAGCAGTTGGTCGATGAAATGGTAGGGGTGAAGGTGCATCTGCTCAATGAACTTCCGGAAACTCTTCGGTTTGAGTACGAACTGCGCAGCGCACAGAAACAGGCTGTATTTGCGTTGAGTGGCCTGCTATCGCCCTATTCCAATCTATACGTGCATACCATTCCGTGGGAGCTGCTGGCAGCGCAGCCGCGCTTCCATTGGGCGTTACAGCCTACGTATGGCGGTCGGGTCGGGCCACAGGAAAACGGAACTGTATGCCTGCGTGCCCGGCAACTGATCCAGCGCATCCGGCAGTTGGAGGAAAGTGGTGCGCCCTTGTTTTCAGAATTGCTGGTCGATCATTTCATTGAAACGGCTCCGCTGCCGCTTCCGGAAATAAAAGGGTCCGGAACGATTGACAAACTGCCGCACGTACCCGAATTTTCACCCGTCATTGATTTGCACGCCTATGTCTTGTTACCGGATGCAGCCGATTATCCACCCGCTGAGGTTTTCAGGATTCAACTGGATACATTGCATACCTTTTTGCAGGAAGCCATCGCGCATCAGGAGACAAACCTGACCGTTGTTCATGGTTTGGGGAACGGAATGCTGCGGCAGGCGGTCCATGAAATTCTGAACCATATGCCGGCTGTCAAACGCCTTTCTCAGGACTGGCATCCGCAGTACGGATTCGGTGCTACGCAGGTGGTGCTCCGGAAATAGCCCTGATGTTACCGGACCAGTGTAGTGGCGTACCGCTGGTCGCCGTTTTCGAGCGTCAGGTAGTAGCGGCCTGTCTCCAGGTTCAGGTTCCGGATATTGGTAACGATAGTGCCTTCGATCACCGGACTGGCATAGATTTCCTGACCGGCCATATCCGTAATCTTAATCAGAGCATTAGGCTGGGCCGTCGGATGGTTAATCGTTAGTTCAGAACCGACCAACGGATTCGGAGTGGCGGTCATCAAGGTTTCCAGCCCGGTAATAGGGGAACCTTTGATCTGAACTGCCCGGCTGATGTTGCGCTTGCCGGCCATATCCACAACCGCCAGCCGGTAAAAATTACGGATCCGGTAGGGCTTGAGATCTTTGTAGCTGTAGCTATTGACCAGTTCACCCCGGATGGGCAATGTTCCAATAACCTCATAGATTTTACCGTCGGTACTGCGTTCAATTTCATAGCGCGACAAACCGGCTTCCGATTGGCTTTTCCAGGTAAGGTTAGCGCCGTTTTCATTGCCTGCTGCTGCAAACTCGTACAATCCGGTCGGGACCGGAATGGTATTGCCTACATAACCAATATTGCTGACCGTCAGCAAGCCACCGTTGGTGCGGGCGCCATAAGCATACAACCGGAACGTAACCGGTGAGTCGGTAGTCAGTGAAAGATCGTCCATGACCTCAATCGGAATAGAGATATTGGTCATTATATCAGGAATGGTTCCCTGATACAAATCGCTGCTGAAGCTGTCGATGCTGGAGCGGAGCACATATTCCTGTGGCCCGGTCTGATTCCGGAATAAGGTCAGATTCAGATTGCCGGTACTGAACGGATGGCCTTGGGTGGTAGGCATCGCCCAGGACAGGTACGCATTGTTATCGAGCGCGGAGGTAGTTGTCCAGCCGGTAGCATTGAAAGCCGTTCCTCTACGGTCGGCCTGAAGCGATGGCCCGCTACCCATGGTAGCAACGCCAATCGTGGCTGCGTTTTCGACCTGGGCGGCATACGGATTGCTGGTGTTCGGATTGGTTCCGGAAACCGAGCGAATACGTGAGGGAGACGCCACCGGGGAAACGGGAACCTGTCCGAAGCTGTCCGTACACACAAATACACTTCCCACGAATGCCAGGAAAAGGAAACGTTTCATCATTAAAAACTTTTGACTGAAAGGCATACAAAAGCGAGCCAGCATCGGTGCACCCGTCACCAGACCCAGCGCACATGCAGACCGATCAATCACTCTTGTTCTGGAACAGGGAGGGATCTAAACAAAAAAGTGGTTCCCGTTTCCGGAAACCACTTCAGCAGTTAATAGCGCGTTTAGAGGACTAACGGCTGGTGCCTTGCGGCATCCGGCCATCTACCGGCGCATTGGGTTGTGCCCGTGGATAGGTGCTTTTCGGATCATTGACATCACTCCGGGTAGGCGCAGCCGGATTACCAGGTGCCGGGTTGGCTACGTCTGAGCCCGCCGGATTCAGATTCGACCGGGAGCCGCCTGCTTCAGGCATTGGCTCGCCGGTAGTACCATTCGGGGCGGCGGCACTATTGCCGCTACCGGTGCCTCTCATAGACGCATCCGATGTACCGGTACTGATGCCGCCATTGGTATTATCCGGTGGCGTCATGCCATTGGCATTGGTGGCAGGTGTTTCCATACCTGTTGCTGGTACAGGCGTCACCATCATGGTATCTGTAGTGTTGACGGTCGTGTTGTCGGAGTTGGTGCTGGTGCAGGAAGCCATAAAAAAGGCAAGGGCTGCGACGGGAAGGAGGATCTTTTTCATAATGAGAATCGGTTGAATGCCTACGCTCACAAAAAATCGTTCCCCGGTGGAGCGGATTGAACGGGTATGAAATCAACCGGATTCCGGATGCCTACCAGCTCACAGCTTCTTTTCCAGGATGTAGTCGTTCATAAAAAAGCCTGCACCGATTTCGATGTCTTTCTCAGACACCGTTTCAAACCCCTGCTGTTCATAAAATCCTTTAGCCGGATTGTACCGGTTGACGTTTAGCGTCAGCGTTTGTGCAGCGGCTCGTTTCGCCAAAGCCAGCACAGCATTGAGAAGCCGGACGCCATACCCGGATCCCTGTTGCGAGGGCAGGACGTACAGCTTATGCAGTTTCCAGCTAAAATCGCCCACAGGTCCGGCAGCAGCAAAGCCAACCGGTTCCGGAACCTCCAGCAACAAAAAGGTTTGTCCGGCGGCCATTTGATGGGACAGCGCCTCCGGTGCATAAAATAACTGAAGCATATATTCAATCTGGGCCGGCGACAGGATGTCCCCGTAAGCAGTGGGCCAGGTGTGGCGGGCAAGGGCTTCGATAACAGAAAGATCATCGGTTGTGGCAACGCGCAGGGTAGGATCGGGCATAAAAAAGAGCAGGATTTGCAGGGGTAAAATTGACTCCGGAAGCGTCCTGAAAAAACAGGCCGCGTTCTTCCGGAAAATCTTTGTTACGCGTTCGTTTAACGTCAGTTTTCGGAATACATTCGCAGGGTCATGGCAGGGCCCTCTTCTTCACCCAACAAAGGACGTGGTGCGCAATCCAATCCGCAAAACCGGTTTGAAAAAACGGGTTATGGAATTGTACATCCCGAAGCCATCGACGACTGGGAGCTGAAGCCCCGCAAAACGCAATACATTTTCGACGAAAGTAAAAGCATCGTCAACCGGGTTGACAGTCCGGACGTGGGCATGCTGTGGAGCGCCAATCCGTATCAGGGCTGCGAGCATGGCTGCGTGTATTGCTACGCCCGCAACTCGCACGAGTACTGGGGGTACAGTCCGGGACTCGACTTTGAAAGCCGGATTGTGGTTAAAAAAGATGCTCCCGACCTGCTGCGCAAATTTTTATCGCGCAAAAGCTGGCAGCCCGCGGTGATTTCGCTGTCCGGAAATACGGATTGCTATCAGCCCATCGAGCGGCAGATGCGCATTACCCGTCAGTTGCTACAGGTCTGCCTGGAGTTCCGGAATCCGGTTGGTATTGTGACCAAAAACCAGCTCGTGCTGCGCGATCTGGATTTGTTGCAGGAAATGGCCGGTCGCAATCTGGTACGGGTGTTTACCTCGATTACCTCGCTCGATGAAGACCTGCGGCGGGTGCTGGAACCCCGAACCTCTGCGTACCGCCAGCGTCTGAAGGTGCTGGAGGCTCTGACGCAGGCGGGTATTCCCACCGGCGTTATGGCCGCACCGATTATTCCGGGGCTTAACGACAGTCATCTGCCGGCGATTCTGGAAGCCGCAGCGCAGCATGGAGCCAGCTGGGCCGGCTATACGTTGGTGCGACTGAACGGAGCTGTGGGCATGCTGTTTCGGGAATGGCTCCAAACGACGTTTCCGGAACGGGCCGATAAGGTCTGGAATGCCATCATGGACGTTCACAGCGGACAAGTTTCCAGCAGTACGTTTGGGGAGCGGATGCGGGGAACCGGTGCCCAAGCCGATATCATCGAGCAACAGTTTAACCTCTACACCCGCAAGTACGGACTGAACACGAAGTCTATGGAGTATAACACGGCCGAATTCCGGATACCAGCGAACGATCAGGGGTCTTTGTTTTGATCTGTTCCGGAACAAATGTCTTTCCGGTTATAAGACAAAACTGTAAGAAGTCACTCTCAGAGGCGTGCGTCTTTACTTGAAGCTGTCATTCGAAAGCCGGCAATACTAGTTTAATTGAATCCTTTAAATCGCTTTTATGCGCAGTGTAATTGTTTTGCTTGCTGCTTGTCTGGCGGTATCCGCCTGTGGTCCCCGACCTCCCAGAAACTGTCCGCCGGTGCGGGCAAAAGCTATCCTCACGGAAACAGAAGAACTCCGGCAGTATTTGCAAACGGCCGGCATACAGGCACAGGAAGATTCGATGGGGTATTTCTACAGCATCAAAAACGCGGGTTCCGGAAAGCAACCCAGTTCCTGCTCAGACGTAACGGTTAATTATACCGGCACTTTTACCAGCGGCGAGGTGTTCGATCAGGGATCGGATGTGTCTTTTAATCTGTCGCAGTTGATTCTGGGCTGGCAGATGGGCATTCCCAAGTTGCGGGAAGGTGGGCAAATACTTCTTTATGTACCTCCGTCCATAGCCTATGGCGACGAAACATCCGGGAAAATCCCCGGTCATTCAATGCTGGTTTTCAAAATCGATCTGAAAACAGTCGAATAAGCGCTTCCGGACGTCCATAAAGTAAAAGCCCTGTTTAAACGTGGGATACCCTATTTTAAAGATGGGAGAATCAATCTTAATCGGGAATGAGTGCTATCTAAACGTGGGATTTGCCTGGTTAAAAGACGGTGAATCTTCGTTTAAGGGGGGCAATACCTGTTTAAAAGCGTGTACTACCACTTTTAAAGCGATCCTGCAGTACATAAAAAAGCGCCTGCTTTTACGAAGCAGGCGCTTTTTATCTGGTTATAATTATGGAGACCTATGCAGCAGTAACGGCTTCTGATTCCGTCTGCATGGCAAGTGCTTCCTGTGCACCGAGCCAACGCTCGGCATCCAGTGCAGCCATACAACCGCTTCCGGCCGCTGTGACTGCCTGACGGTAGTGGTTGTCCTGTACATCACCACAGGCAAAAACGCCGGGTACGTTGGTGTATGTAGTACCGGGTTTAGTCAGGATATAGCCGCTTTCATCCATCTCCAGCCAGCCTTTGAAAATATCACTGTTGGGCTGGTGACCGATGGCTACGAAAAAGGCGCTCACCGGAATGTCCATTAGGCTGCCGTCAACAATACTTTTGATGCGCACACCATCTACCTTTTTATCGCCCAGCACTTCATCGGTCTCGCTGTTGAAGTAGGTTTTGATATTCTCTGTGCTCATCACCCGGTCCTGCATTACCTTACTGGCTTTCATACCGGCGCGGTCTTTCCGGATAATCATGTGCACGGTCGAGCAGATCTTCGACAGATACAGTGCTTCCTCACAAGCCGTGTCGCCTGCACCTACGATAGCCACTTCCTTTCCTTTAAAGAAAAAGCCGTCACAAACGGCACAGGCACTCACCCCATAGCCGTTGAGCCGCTGTTCGGATTCCAGGCCCAGCCACTTAGCCGAAGCACCGGTGGAGATAATGACAGAATCGGCTTCAATGGTTTTCTCCTCATCGACTTCTACTTTAAACGGGCGGCTGGAGAAATCCACTTTGGTGATCATGCCCCAGCGGATATCGGTACCCATGCGCTTGGCTTGTTGTTCGAAATCCACCATCATCTGCGGGCCCATAATCCCGTCGGGGTAGCCCGGAAAGTTCTCTACATCGGTCGTAATGGTAAGCTGGCCGCCGGGCTGCAATCCCTGATACTGGACAGGTTTCATATTGGCGCGTGCGGCATAAATCGCTGCCGTGTAACCGGCAGGACCTGATCCGATGATCAGGCAATGCGTATGTTCATTCATAAAAAAGTCGTGTTAGAAAGAAGTCCGGACATCAGCACCTGACGGTTCACTTCCGAATATTTAAAAGCTAAATTAAGGACTGTCCGGTGTCCGATCGTTCCGGAACCCATTTCCGCAGATACAGGCTCAACAGCAGTCAGCAGTTGCCAAAGGACAGCCTTCGTTTCGTGGGTTGCCAAAGCTATCCGGACGCTTAAAAAATATAACGGCCGTCAACGGTATACATGACCGGCTGAATGCGGTGGTGCTGCTCGAAGTAGTCGTAACCGGTTTTGAGATTGACCCAGAATTTCTGCTTTTCTGCATCGTCTTTGTACTCGCGGCCCAGGAAGTTGAGACCGGTTTTGTCAAAGCGGGTCGGGAAGATATGAACCGGAATGTAGGTCTGTCCTGCCAGTCGGCTCGACAGGCACACGGTATACAATTCCTGAATCACCGGATCGGTCAGTGGAATGCAGCCCACCGTTACGCAGGAGCCGTGAATGTAGATATCGCCACCGGGCTTGGTTTTGTTGCCCAGAATCCGATCGCTGTAGTTGGGATAATTCAGCAGCATCGACAGGTGAAAATCGCTTTTGGGGTTGTAATCGTCAATAAAATAAAACCCTTCCGGAACCTGCCGGTCCCCTTCGGCGCGCTTGGGACCCAACAGACCGCTGAGGGCGCAGATATGATAGGTCTTAATCAGTTTGTAGGCAGACGTATCATCGTTGCGTGCCCAGAGTTCTAGCTCATTCTGCGCTTTGAATTCCCGTAGAAACAGATTGGCTGTAGGATAGACAATGCCCTGCTGATGAAACAGCCGCGCCAGTGTATCACCGTTTTTGGTCCAGGCCTTGTTGACCCGGTCAAAAGAGAACTGAAAGTTCCGGAACGTAGCGGCATCCTCCTGGGCCAGCAGATGAGTTGGGGTTCCTACAAAAGCAGCGAGCAGAAGTACAAAAGCAGCCAGGCGGCGCATACAAAAAGTCATAGCAGTGCTGACAAAAATAAGGGCTTCCGGCTGCGTTTGGTACTAAGAAAAACTAAAAAACGGAATGCCGGTGAAGGCATTCCGTTTCGGAGCAATAAAGATATTCGGAAGCTTATTTCCGGATGCTGATCGTGTAGACCTGACGGCCTTCAGCAGTCGGGATGTGCAACAGGTAGGTGCCGTTGGCCAGCCCGTCTGTAGCAATCGCCTGCAACTCCTGGGCTGCATCCACCGGCTGTGTTTTAACCAGCTGACCCGTCAGGTTGAAGAGCTGCAACGATCCGGAAATGACACTGCTGCCGAGCCGTATGTACAGGGTGTGCTGCGCCGGATTGGGAAACAGTTCAATGCCTCCGGGTGTCGAGGTATGGCGCACGGCTGCCGGCACGAAATACGGATCGAAAGTGCGGGCGATCAGCTCCTGGCGGAAGTTGTAGCCCTGGGCATTTGGCTGGGCGGCATCCAGGGTAATGGGCTGCGACGGCGTGGTGGTGTAGTTGATTTCTTCCGGATAGACGGTGTAGGTGCCATACGGAAGGTTAGTAAACTGATACTGACCTGCGCCGTTGGTGAGGGTCGTGGCTACCGGTGCGCCATACAGATCGCGCAGGAAGATCATCTTGTTGGCCATCGGATCGCCGGTAGACGCTCCTTTGTTAGCGCCCTGGGTGACCAGTCCGCCGATAAAGCCGGGACCGGATACAGCCGCGCCCTGTTGCATGAACACGTTGCCGTACGAGGTAGCACCGGTATGGTTGATCACCGAAGCATACTGCCAGTAAGCAGCACTGGCGCTATAGGTCGGCAGCAGATGGGTGGTCCAGGCGGCGGGCTGATTCAGCATATGCGCTTTCACGCGGTAGCTGCCGGCGGGCTTGTTATTGAAGATAGTTGAGGCATTGTAGCCGTTGGTGACAGCGACCAGTGCAGAGTCGACGGCGGTGAGCATCTGGGAGGTAGAGTCGTATTGGATGAGCCAGAACTTCACGGAGGCGCCAGCGGCGTTCATCGAGCTGTCCCACAATGCATTTGCATAAATCCGGTTGGGCGGAAGCGTTATCTGTACAGTTGCAGTATCCACTACCGTGCAGGAGCCATAGGTAGGATTTGTGAGTGTAGTGGTTGCTGTTACCAGATAACTTCCGGAAGCGGCGTATAGATGGTTGGTGCTGCTTCCGGTGGTGCCATCGCCGTAGTTATAGCTTATGTTGCGGGTATAACCCGGATAAGAGGCGGTAGCAGTTCCGGAAGGGTAGAAATAGCCATATAAACCGCTTGAGTAGGCCGACAATGAATGTGTAAGGGCTGCACAGTTCAACGGGCCGATAACTGTATCTACAAGGGCTAGGCTATCTTGGCAACCGGTACCAGCTACGGCAACACGCACCTCGTAGTATCCTGACTGCGGATAGGTGTACGTAAATGAACTGTTACTTCCGGGAACCTGATAATTAAAATTAAAGTTTTGGATTGAAGCATTAAAGGTTGGGTTCACAGCATTGGTCTGTACAGCGTAGGTTCGCGTCAGGCCCGTTCCGGATTTAGACAACGTAGAGCCGCAGGAACCATAGGGTATGTACACCAATCTGGTTTCTGTTTTGGTGCAGCTCGGAAAGCTGGGGTGGGTACACACGATGGTCACTGTAGCCGTATACGAACCAGCGGTCATATAGGTGTGAGTGGATGAGGTGCCGCTCGTGCCATCGCCATAGTTGTAAGTCGTTGTTGCTGTATAACCCGGTGCTAGGCCCGCTCCGGTAAGGCCGGAACCAAAGGTTCTGGTGCTTGCGGTGCCGATGTAATTTTGGAGATAGGCTCCGGTATTTGCACAATCCATAGGCCCCATAACCGTATCTGTTTTCACAACGCTGTCGTTGCAGTAGTTGGGCGCTTCCAGATACAAGGTATAGATCCCGCCATACAGGTAGCCCACCGTACGCGTCGTGGTGCTGGTACCGGATTGAGTCACACCAGAAGTGGGATAAATCCGAAGCGACATTCCGGATGCCGGTATGGTCGTGCCGGAGCCGAGCGTATAGGTCCGGTTGGTTCCGGTACCGGATTTGGCCAGCGTCAGACCACAGTTGATGCGCTGGGCCTGAGCGGAAAGACCCGCTATCACCAGGCTGGCTGCTAGCAGTAGTTTTCTTTTCATAAAAAGGCTGTTGAGAGGGTTTAAAAGAAGTTGTTAACATAAAAGACCTGTATTCTGTAAAAAAGGTGGGGTTGCTACAGAAGATTTTCTGGGCATGATTGCCTGGTGCATTCAATCCTTTGTTTTGTACAGGCACAAAAAAACCGGCAACCTGTATAGGCTGCCGGTTTTCCGGAAAAAACTTCTTATTGTAACTACAGGTTGCCGCGGAGTTCCTGCTCCCGCTCAATGCTTTCAAACAGCGCTTTAAAATTGCCTGCGCCGAAGCTCTGGGCGCCTTTCCGCTGGATGATCTCAAAAAACAGCGTTGGACGATCCTGAATCGGCTTGGTGAAGATCTGCAGCAGATAGCCTTCTTCATCCCGGTCTACCAGAATGCCCAGCTCCTGCAACGGCCGGATTTCTTCTTCGATCTCGCCGACGCGCTCGCCCAGCATATTGTAATAGGCATCGGGGGGCGCACTCAGAAACTCTACGCCACGTGCTTTCAGGTCGATTACGGTCTTGACGATGTCTTTGGTTGCGACGGCGATATGTTGGACGCCTTCGCCTTCGTAAAACTCCAGGTATTCTTCGATCTGACTTTTTTTCTTGCCTTCGGCCGGTTCGTTGATCGGGAATTTCACGTAGCCGTTGCCGTTGCTCATCACCTTGCTCATCAGCGCTGAGTACTCGGTATTGATTTGCTTATCGTCGAAGGACAAAATATTGGCAAAGCCCATCACCTCTTCATACCACTTCACGGTTTCATTCATACGGTTCCAGCCCACATTGCCTACGCAGTGGTCTACATACAGCAACCCGGTTTCGGTAGGATGATAGGCTGTTTTCAACGGCATGTAGCCAGGCATAAACGGACCGGTATAGTCTTTACGCTCTACAAACATGTGGATGGTCTCGCCATAGGTATAAATACCGGCAACCACCACTTTACCATGCGCATCTTCGAGCGTTTTGGGCTCCATATAGGATTTGGCACCACGGCTCACCGTTTCGTTGTAGGAAAGGGTGGCATCATCTACCCACATGGCCAGCACTTTGACACCGTCGCCGTGCTTTTTGATGTGCTCGGCAATAGGGGAATCGCTTTTCAGATTGGTGGTCAGCACCAGACGGATCTTTTGTTGCTGCAACACATACGACACGCGATCGCGTACGCCGTTTTCCGGACCGGCATACGCCACATCCTGAAAGCCGAAGGCGGTTTTATAAAAATGCGCCGCCTGTTTGGCATTGCCAACGTACATCTCGATGTAGTCGGTGCCGCGGATCGGCAGAAAATCAGTTTGGGCGCGGGTTTGAAGCTCTTGTGCTACGATAGCGGATTCCATATATTAGATTAAATTTTGGGCGATTCAGAGAGGTACTACAGGTTCCGGAAGACTTCCGGAGATGGGGTCGCTAAAACACAGGGCCAGATGGCCATGATGGCCTCGCGGAGCAGGCCCTTGCAGTGGTGACGCTTTCTCATCGGGAGGTATCGACAGACAAAAGTAAAAAGGTAAAATCCAAAAGCCGCAGCTCTTGGTCGCTTCAGATTGTTGTTTGAGGGAGAACCGTGCAGGTGACTGTACTTACAGTTTGGGTTGCTGCGCTTTCAGGAACGTGATGTTCTGCGTCTCGGTAGACGTCAGTTTGATCTTTTTAAGTGTGCGTTCCTTGCCCTTATACCAGTCTTCTTTCCGGAAATGCTTTTTCAGTTCAGCGTCGGTAAATACATAGCCATGGCGGGCGTAGATCTCGTTCTGCATCACCTTCAATCCCCAAGGCGTTGCGTTTTCCACATCTTTCTGCGTCAGCAGCCGGTCGGTGCTTTCCGGATACTGACCAGCGGTGCCGAACGCACTTCGTTTCCGCTTGACGGTTGCCGACGTTTTGGATTTGGTACGACTGGTTTTCTGCGCATGAACGGCCTCACCGCAAAAAAGCAGGGTGCAGGAAGCGAGGGCAATGAAGAAGGTTTTTTTCATCCAAAGAGCGTTTTTGATGACTTTAATCCTGTGGCGTTTCGCCGGTGTAAAAGAATCGTTTCCTGATGTTCCGGAAGAGCATTCCGTAGGTCAGGAGCGGTTAGTATCCCGATAAACCGTCCGGTTACTCAATCCAGCTGTACGCATACTGATCGTCTTCAATCTTAAGGGCGTCATCGGTCAGAAACAGCGGATGGAAGGTATCAACCATAACCGCCAGTTCGCCGGTCTCGGTTTTGCCGATACTTTTTTCTACCGCGCCGGGGTGCGGACCGTGCGGAATACCACCTGGATGAAGCGTAATCATCCCACGGGTCACGTGCTTGCGGCTCATAAAATCACCGTCTACATAATACAGCACTTCATCGGAGTCGATATTGCTATGGTAATACGGAGCCGGGATCGACAGGGGGTGGTAATCGTATTTGCGGGGCACGAAGGAGCAGATCACAAAATTGTGCGCATCAAACTGCTGATGCACCGGCGGTGGCTGGTGCACGCGACCGGTGATCGGCTCAAAATCGTGAATAGAGGTCACGTACGGATACTCGGTTCCATCCCAGCCAATCAAATCAAACGGGTGGAAGGCATAGGTCATCGGGTAGAGGTGACCTTTCTTCTTGGTATGAATGAGGAACTCACCTTTCTTGTCGAAGGTCTCCAGATCCTGTGGTTTCCGGATATCACGCTCGCAGTACGGCGCGTGTTCCAGTAGCTGACCATGCTTGCTGAGATAGCGTTTCGGAAAGGAAATCGGCGACGGGCTTTCGACGATAAACAGCCGGTTGTTTTCGCCTTCAAATTCAATCTGGTAAATAGTGCCGCGCGGGATCACCACATAATCGCCGTAACTGAACGGCAGTTTGCCGTACGCGGTCTTCAAGGTTCCGGATCCTTCGTGGATAAACAGCACTTCATCGCAGTCGGCATTCTTGAAAAACTCGTTTCCGGAAAGCCCTGCCTTCGGACCTGCCAGTACAATCTGGCAGTCGTTGTTGAACAACACCGTTTTGCGGCTTTTAAGAAACGTTGCTTCCGGCGCGATGTGAAAGCCTTCAAACGACCGGGGCTTCAGCAAACTGTCGGTAGCAGCTTTAGGACGTACATCGACCGGATCGCCGGCTTTGATGATGACCGTAGGCGGATGAACATGATACAGCAGGGAATAGTTGGAGGAAAAGCCTTCCGTAGAAAACAGTTCTTCGCGATACAGTCCGCCATCCGGCTTGCGAAACTGCGTGTGGCGCTTGTGTGGAATCTGACCCAGCGTATAGTAGTGCGGCATAGCGTTTCAAATGTAGGATAACGACCCGAATGATCCGAAAGTTGAATTCCGGAAAAAAGAAACCTGCGGATGCTTGCCTTTGGTCTGAGACCCTACGTTTCACCAGCACCTGTTCCCGTACTCAAACGCCTCTAAAAAGTTCCGGTTTTCGGCCATAGGCACTGCTTTGATTGGAATGCCATTCCCGGTTCTTCTGGCGTAGTTTTTGGAAGCCCCGTGTATCTGCTTAATACTCTTTGATTTGCAACCCAATCATTCCAATGGGGCCGGGACCGATCCGGACGCTTTGGTAGCGTCTGCCCAAAGGCTGATTCCCGATGCGCTTCAGGACGCAGCTGCTACGGATGCCGTAGACTCCTTTCCGGAACAGACTATAGCCGCGATGCACCAAGCCGGACTGCTCACCGCCTGCGTTCGGTCGGCCGATGGCGGACAGGATGTTGGGTTGGTTCCCGGTACGAATGCAACCCTGCTGCGGATCCTCAAATACATCGGAGGAGGCAATCTGGTGGCCGGGCGGGTGCTGGAAGGGCATATGAACGCCCAGCTTCTTATCCGGCAGTTTGGAACCGAAACACAACAAAAGCGATTTGCAGCAGATGCCTTCGCCGGAAACCTTTTTGGTGTGTGGAATACCCAGGCGCAGGACGGCACCGTTTTAACTCCCAAACAAAAGCCGGATTTTGTCCTGAACGGATCCAAAACGTTTGCGACCGGATCTGGTTACGTATCCCGTCCGATTATTACCGCTGCATTGCCCGATGGTGGCTGGCAGATGGCAGTAGTGTCTTTGGATGAAACAACGGTGCAGACCGATACCCGTTGGTGGCAACCGATGGGGATGCGAAGCAGCCGGAGTTATAAAATTACGTTTTGCGATGCGCCGCTGGCCGGTGATCAGTTGCTGGGAACCCCCGGAGCGTACTACCGGCAACCGTATTTCAGTGGCGGTGCCGTCCGGTTTGCCGCCGTGCAATTGGGGGCAGCGGAGACGTTGCTCCACCAGACCATTGAGTATCTGTGTGCGCTCAACCGAACTGAAGATCCGTATCAACGGATGCGTCTGGGCCGGATGACAGTCGCAGTCGCTTCCGGAAATCAATGGCTTCAGGGCGCCGCCGCCGCACTGGATCAGTACATGCAGGTGCCTACCGAAGAAGGCAGCGAGCGGTTGCTGGCATTCGCGAATATGATGCGCACCGCCATCGAGCAGATTTGTGTAGACGTACTAGGGCTGTGTCAGCAATGTGTGGGTGCCCGAGGCCTGAATCAGCCCTATGCGTTTGAGCGGATCATCCGGGACCTGAGTACGTATCTCCGGCAACCGGCTCCGGATGAATCGCTGGCTGCCGTAGGGCGGTATGTGCTGGAAAACGAGCGTACTGACGGTACGCTTTGGGAACCGCTTAAAAACCTTTAAAAAAACATTCAGAACGTGCACGTACCCTTGACAACAGCGATTCCGGTCGCGCCAGAGCAGTGTGTATCCGGATTTGGAACGACGCTGATCGTGGCCCCGCACGCCGATGATGAAAGTCTGGGCTGTGGCGGACTGATTGCGTTACTTCGCAAATACGGTCAACCTGTTTTTATCTTACTTCTAAGCGACGGAACCTTATCGCATCCCAACAGCAAAGAGTATCCCGCAGAACGGCTCCGGGAACTCCGGGAAACCGAATTGACCAACGCTGCGGCCCTGTTGGGAGTGGAGGCGGAGAATCTCATCTTCTGCCGGTATCAAGACCGGAGCGTACCCAGCGCATCCGATGCAGCATTTAAAACCGCCGTTGGGAAACTGCATCAACTCCTGCAGAGTATCCGGCCGCAAAGCATTTTTGTGCCCTGGCGTCGCGATCCGCATCCCGATCACCGGGCTGCCTTTCAGTTGCTGACGGCTGCCAACAGCCAGCAGGCCAAGGTCTATGAATATCCTATCTGGCTTCAGGACCTGGGACAACCTGCGGATCTGCCCACACCGGAGGAAGTCTCTCCGTTTCGGCTGGATATCAGCCGGGTGCAGTCCCAAAAACAGGCGGCCATTGCGGCGCACCAATCCCAGACCACCCGCCTGATTCAGGATGATCCGGGAGGCTTTATCCTTTCCGAGGAGATGCTGCGCCAGTTTGATGTTCCGTACGAAACCTTTTATCAGTCCAACTAATGGCATCGAAACAATCTTTGGATGCAGCGTATTTCCGGGACGTCTACAACGCTAACGATGATCCCTGGGACTTTGAAACCAGTGCCTACGAAGCCCAAAAATATGCTGCAACAGTAGCCGCCCTGCCTCATGCACACTACCAGCACGCGCTGGAAATAGGCTGCTCGATTGGGGTGCTTACCAAACGGTTGGCCGAACGCTGTACGCAGCTGCTGGCAACCGATGTATCCGAAAAAGCGCTGGCCCGAGCCCGGGAACGGTGCAAGGACACCGCCCGGGTAACATTCCGGCAATCCAGCTTCACCGCCAACGTACCGGAAACCGATTTCGACTTAATTCTGATCTCGGAGGTGGCGTATTACCTGTCTCCGGAAGATTGGGAAAACGAAATGGAACATCTGGTATCCAAACTAAAGGCTGGCGCGCATTTGATGTTGGTCCACTGGCTTCCGGACGTGCACGATTACCCGCAAACCGGCGATGAAGTCCACGATCGTTTTGCGAAACAGATGGACGGTCGGATGCGCAATGTATTTAACAGCCGGGCCGAGCGCTACCGGATCGATGTATGGGAGAGCGCAGGATCGGAGTAGGTGGCAAGAGCAGTCCGGAGCTGTAGGATGGCTTCTTTGATGGGTACATCCGGAAACCTGAACCGGTGTTTGAACGCCTGGGGCTGAATGACCTGTGCATACCAGCTTCCAAAAAAAACACTGTTCCGGAATCCCTCTTTTTCGGCAGCGCTGATCTGAAGGTGTGGATCAACCTTCCGGAGTGCGGCAACCGGATCAGTAAGCGGCTGTTTTCTGTGACGCCACAAATCCATCAGTGCTTTCCGGACCGTCAACCGCTGGAGAATGGACCATCCGGATTCGACCTGTAATTCTGTACCCTGTATGGCTAGTCTTTGCCACTGCTTCAACTGATCGGAAAGCCCTATGTCGGCCCGGCCGGCATAACGTGCGGAGGTATAAACCCATACGTCCGTGCTGTGGCGCACTTTGGCATCGATATGTTGCAGACGTTCAAAAAAAGCACAGTCTTCAAGATGTGTTACCGGCGGAATCCCTCCTGCTTTTATATAGGTGGCTGCAGTCACTGCAAAGCTCCCGTTGAAATGCTGATGATGAGTAGGTGAGGGGTTGTGAGCTGTTTCCAGAACAAGAGCCTCCAATTCTGCACTCAACAAACGATACTGATCGTCATACTGATGGTAGATATAGGTCGGGGCATCCAGGGAGTCAATCTCTGCCGGATCAAGTAGAATGCGTCCTCCAACGGCATCGGCACCGTTTGCAATTTCCCACTGTGTCTGGGCAATCCAATCGGGTGCTACCCGGGTGTCGCCATCAGTAGTCAGGATCAGACCGGTTCCGGAAAGCCGGCGGCAGGCAGTATCCATCAGTAGCCGGCGAACATAACCGATGTTGGCGTAGCGTGGCGGCAGGGTGATATCCTCCCAGAAAAGATGCAGGGCCGGGTGCTGGTTGGAAAACGCCTGAATCTGCTCCACCGAACTGTCGGTACAGTTGTTGGCCAAAAGCAGAATTTCAAACGTAGCAGGGTCTAGCGGCCGGCCCTGTACATCTACCTGACCGGCAAAAGCAGCAAGGGTTTGGGAGATGCGGGCCGCTTCATTTTTAACCGGAATCACCACGCAGGCGGTTCGTTCCGGCGCAATCGGTGCTTTTGAGAATAACAGGGCAGGGCACCGTTCCGGCACCGTGTGGTTCACGTCCATTACCTTTTGGAGAAGCTATTTAGGTAGAAGCAAACCTGGATAAACCAGATTCCTTTAATTGAGCACCGAAAGACTTACAAATACAAAGCCAGCTTAGTATGCATAAATTTAAATATTAAAAAAATTAATATATATATATATATATGGATTTTCCGGGTCGTTTGGAAAAAAATGCAGGGTTCGGTGCCAGGTTTCCGGAATATCGCTCTGAAATTAACTGCTGTCGCTCCTGGACAACCCAGCGGGGAAATTGGTATGCTTTACGCCAGCACCATCGCCAGTTGAATCAACCCGATTACAAAGCCGAAGCCGGCTGCAGCCAGCTCTACGTGACGCAGTGCTTTACCGGCTCCGGACAGTAAGGCCGTTTCCACCTTATCCAGGGACAGCGCTGCCACTTTTTCTGTTACCAGCCGCTCCAGATCAATTTTCTGTTCCAGGCTGCCGGCATATTCGGCAATAACCTTGGGCAACATCACCTCAATTTCTTCCAGCAGGCCGGTTTTAATCATCGCGGTAACGCCATCGCTCAGAAACATCGCCAGCATCGGGATTTTTTCTTTGATGCGCTCGTTCAAAAAGCCGTCGATGTGCGTTTCGATGCCGGGCATCAGCGCTTTGATTGTGCCCGGATCGCTCATAAGGCTGGTCAGGTTCCGGAACGGCGATAGCTCCGTAGCCACCCAGCGACCCAGCTGCCGGGCAATTTGTGCCTGTTTCTTTGGAAACACGCCCTGAAGCGCGAAACCCAGTATCCGGACCGGCTGGCGGGGATAAAACAGCGATTTAAACAGCAGCTTGATGGTCATCCATCCGATACCTGCGGAAAGAACCGGCAGCAGAAAAAGAAACAGCGTCTTGATATTCATGGCTTTCTAAACGCGCGCAAAACTAAAGCAGAACCACGAGGCCTGTTTGCAGGCTTTCTGCCGCCGCCAGGGTTGCCTTGGTGGTGGCTGCCAGATCCGGAAACGGAATGGGCGCTTCCTGCTGTCCGTTTACTGCGGCCCAGTGTGCCTGCAACAGCGCGCTATGTCCTTTGTCTTGCCGGCTTCGAACCGTTTTGGTGCCGCCGTTCCGGAAAATCTCCAGCGTACGCCAGTTGCTGAGCACAGCCGAGGAACCCATGCTATGCAGTTCAATGCGTTCTTTGGGATAGCGGGACGCACCGGAGGATACGTAATGGATAGTAGCCGTCGCACCGTTCCGGAAGGTTAGAATAACCGTAAATCCACTGGCAGAACCGCTGCAAAACACCTGCTTGACCGTGCTGCCCGCCAGGTACAGACAACTGTCAATAAAATGGCAGCCCTCGCCCAGCAATCGGCCCCCGCCAATGGCTGCATCGGATAACCAGTGACCTTCCGGAAGGACACCCGCATTGACCGTATAGGTAAGGTGCATGTCGGGCGCTGCCGGGAACGCCGCTTTTAACTGGTGCATCAGGGGTGCGAACCGGCGGTTAAAACCTACGGTCAGAATCATTCCGGACGTCTGATATGCTTCGGTCACGGCCTGCAATTCCGTTTCACTCAACGCCAGCGGCTTTTCCACAAATACATGTTTGCCGCTTCTCATCGCTTCGGTTACCATCGGTGCATGCTGGTGATGACGGGTCGCGATAACAACGGTTCCGATCCGGTCATCAGCCAGAATTTCAGTCACCTCAGCAGCCAGTTCCGGAATATTGAACCGGCGGGCAGCTATTCCTGCACTGATACCGTTGGCACTGCAAATGCTGCGCACCGGAAGCTGTAGCTGCTGCATTAACGGCAGCAAAATAGCTTGTGTAAACTGCCCTGCGCCAATGATACCGATGGCTGTTCCGGACGGCACCGTCCGGTCGATGGTGCGTTCCGGAAAAGCGGTTTTGGATACGCTGGTTTCGCCGTAGCTGAATACCGCCGTTCCGAAAAACGGCTCGGTTCCGGAATACGCTTTTTCAAACGCCTCCACCGGCCATCGGGCGCCTATAAGCGGCTGTACTTGGAGCGCACCTACAGCCATGCTTTGCAGAACGGCCTCAAAGTTGCGACCGGCTGTCCAGCGTACGTAGGGGAGCGGGTAGTCGTGACCATGCACCTCATAGGAAGGGTCGTAGCGACCCGGTCCGTAGCTGCTGCTGACTACAAAAGACAGCTCTTTCCGGAACAGCGCGGTCCGGTCGAATCCCACTGCTGCCGTCCCAATCAACACCAGCCGTCCACGGGTTCGTGCCAGCGCTACCGCCAGTGTCAGGGGAGCGGCATCTTGGGTGTTGGTCGCAATCAGCACCCCATCGACGCCCTGGCCTTGCGTATGCGCCCGGACCTGTGCGTCCGGATCTGCGTGGCCGTCCAGCACCTCGATACCGGCGGCACTGGCCCGCGCCCGTGCCCGTGGGTTGGTATCGATTCCCAGCACCCGGCACCCGTTTTGGCGCAGCAATTGGGCCGCCATAAAACCAACCAGTCCCAATCCAATAACGACGAACTGTTCGCCTAACGTCGGTTGTGCTAATCGCACCCCATGAAGAGCAATCGCTGCCAAGGGCGCAAAAGCGCCTTCTTCAAAAGACACCGCTTCCGGAAGGGTAGCGACCAGATGAGCACCTACACTTACCACACCGGCATGCGGGCCATTGCTTGCTACCCGGTCGCCGATGGAAATTCCGGAAACGCCCCGGCCTACTTCCAGGACGATGCCTGCATTGCAGTAGCCCATCGGCACGGGCGTATCCAGCTTGGATTTGACAGCCTTCCAGGTGGGTAGCAGACCATCTTTGCGGACTTTGTCGAAGACCTGCCGCACCTGTGCCGGCTGTTGCCGGGCTTTTTGAAGCCAGTTGCTTTTTCCAAATTGCAACAACATCGTTTCTGTGCCGGCCGAAACCACCGATGCCTGTGTCTGGATCAAAACCTGCCCGGCCTGGACGATCGGTGCGGGCGATTCCAGCAGTGTGATCTGCCCGTCGCGCAGACGTTGTACCAACCCTTTCATAGGCCCAAAACTAACGGACGGGTTTGGATGTGGACGGTTGCTTCACTGCTGGTGCGGGCAAGTTCAGCTGCGTGAAGCGTCAGTGCAGCCGAAAGGCGCAACTCGTCCCAGCTTCGGCATATAGCCGGTTTCTGAAAAACGGAAGCGATCAGCGCGGCATGGCCTACGTCTTTATATTGGTACCGGATGGTGCGTTCCTGCTGGTTCTGGCTGTACCGAAGGCTTCTGAAATCGTCGATCTGGGCTTTGAAGGAGCCGCATTGCAGCGAAATGAGTTCGTCGACCCCGCCGAAGGGTTCGTGCCGTGCGTTCAATGAAATACTGATCAGATCGCCGGCATCGGTTGTCATCACCAGTACTACGTTGTCATCTATAGGTAAAGCCGTCTCACTGCTTCGCATCGTGAGGGAAATGGTATTTGGAACAAAGCCGCGTACCGTCATCAGGTAAACTGCCAGGTCGATCCAGTGGCCCATATTCCCGCAAATACGGGTGCCTTCGTCAGGATGGCGGTACCAGTGATCTTCCGGAAGCAAATGCCCGTGAACGATACAATGCAGGCTGATCGGCTGCCGGGAATCCCGGATAACCCCGGCAATAACTTGCGTCGCAGGTGCAAACGGCCGGTTGTAACCCGCATGAAACCGGGCTTCTGTTCCGGCAATGGCTGCGTCAAGAGCTGCCAGTTGGGCAAAATCGGTTGCCAAGGGCTTCTCACAAAAGACGTTGAGATTGCGGGTAAGCGCCCTCACGGTATACGAACTGTGACTGGCATGATTGGATGCAATTACGACTGTTTTAAGCTTTGGATTTTGAAGCAGCAGCTCTGCCGTTGGTACAACAGTTTCGAAATCATACCCCTGGTGCAACCGCTGCGCCTGGTTGGGATCGGGATCAAAGCAATCGAGGAACACAGAGCCCTGCTGCTGCCGGATAAAAAAACACAGCGTCGCATACGCCGCCTGCCCGCAGCCGATGACTGATACTGTTCGTTCCGCATTTGTTCGCGAAACGGTCCCTGTGCCCGGTAGCTTCCAGCCCAACCGGCCGGCTGCTTTAGCGCCTGCCCGACGCCAGCCATAATCCTGCACCGATTTCCGGAACACTCGCCAGGCAGATAAAAAACGCATTCGGAAACTGAGTTAAAGGGCGAGAGTTTGGGAAAGCAGGCGGTACAAGGCTTCGGGGCGGGAAACGACAGGAGTCAGGTCTTGCAACCGGGCAATCCCATTCCGGACCTGTATAGCCAGCAATACCGGATCAGAACGAAGCGAGTTCAGTACCGCCAGCGCTTCTGATGCGCTAGAGCCACTGAAATACAAGGCTGCGTTGTCACAAAGATCGCGTGCTTCCGGAATATCGGCACAGACCAGCGGGCGTTTGGCAGCCATCGCCTCCAGCCAGGTGGCTGAGTAAATCTCGGCCAGACTGGGCGCAAAAATCACATCCGCGTTTTCGTATGCTTTTGGTAATTGATCGGCTGGTAGAAATCCCAGATTATGAGGCTTGGGATAATCCGGAAAAAAACGGTTAAAATCCTGTGGGTGCAGGGTAACCGAAAACTGCATGTTGGATGCATCCGGAAGTGCCAGCAGCGATCGCAGCAAAGCAAAGTTTTTATGTGGATAGCCCGCTGCCGGCATCAGGATCCGCAACGGTTGCTGAACGGCTGGTTTTAGCTCAAACGCCGTTTGTTTAAAAGCGTCCGGAAGCTCGTTTGGTACCACGAAGATGGGTTTGCCGGGCAGCAGTCGTTGCAGCTGTTGCCGAACGGTTTCGGTTTCCACCCAGATCGCATCGGTATCCGTACGCAACGAACGGAATAAAAGCGCCCTGCGTATCTGATGAGATAAAGTCTGAAGTCGGCTGTGGGCACTGTTATCAGTCCGTATGGGCTCTTTCGGAAGGTACAATCCATTAGCAAAGCCACATACATGAGGTGCCCGGGGTCGCCACAGGGGCGGTCCAAAGACTGTAAAGACGATGTCTGGTTGAAAGGTCCGTACGGTCTCATCTGCAAGCGTCCGGAATGCCCATCGTGCTGCCAAGGAGCGCCCCGGTCGCTGCCGGACCTGTATCCAAGAGGATTCCGGAATACCAAGATCCGTAAGAAAACCGGCCAGTTCCGGTGAAGCTAGGACGCGTAGAACATCGGCACGTTGAAGCCAGTTTTGAATGAGTGCCCCGCCGGTGCTTAGTCCACCACCGGTACTGAGATTGGCAGCGTTGAGAAGAATACGCATGGGAGGCGAAAAAATGAGCGTGGGTTTGAGCGTGAAAATAGTTCGCAGTGTCAGCCACTCCAAAATCAACCCTTAGTTTTGGCATCTTCTTTCTTGGATGCGCATCTTATTTCTATACGCCGAAGTGACTGGTTACCTGATGGCCTGTCTGCAAAGCCTGCAGCGGCATCCGGAGGTCTCAGCGGTGGCTGTATACCAAGGACTAAGCCTGCCGGAAAACGATTACCAGCTGGTTGACAGTGACGTAGATCTGCGTGATGCGACTCATCAGAGTGCTGCTGAGTTATGGCCCGCTGTTGCCGAGTTCAAACCTGATGTGGTATTCGTATCGGGTTGGATGTTCCGGAAGTATCACATACTGGCCAAAAAGCTACGTAAAACCGGGGCAACGCTGGTCATTGGAAACGATACGCCCTGGTATGGCAGTCTACGGCAATGGGCCGGCGCCATCAGCAGCCCGTGGTGGATCACAAATACCTATCAGTATATGTGGGTACCGGGAATCTCGCAGTATGAATTTGCACGCCGGCTGGGATTTCCGAAGAAACGCATCGCCACCGGGTTGCTCAGCGCTGATGCCGACGCGTTTTCCGGAATCAGACCGAAAGCTCCCAAACCGGTTAAGACGTTACTGGCAGTTGGCAGCTTTCTACCCAACAAAGGTATGCACCGGCTGTACCAGGCGTTTTCGAAACTATTGGAGGAAGGCCTTACCGGCTGGGACCTGCATCTGGTTGGTTCCGGTCCGCTGTATGATTCCCTGACGCCTACAGCACAGATCCGACTCACGCATTTTCAGCAACCCGGTATGATTCCGGAACTTTACCGGCAGGCCGATGCGTTTGCACTGGCATCTCTTAAAGAATCCTGGGGCGTAGTGATCCACGAAGCAGCCTGTGCCGGATTGCCGCTGCTGGTGACCCAAACAGCAGGTGCAACGGCCGATCTGGTCCACAATGGTTACAACGGTTTTGTGTTTGATCCGCATCAGGAAGCGGATTTGCTACAGGCCATGCGCACGATGCTCAGTCAGCCGGAAGAAACCCTGCGCCGGATGGGCGAGCGGTCGAAGCAGTTATCTCAGATCCAGCATCCGGATTTGTGGGCACAACGATTGGTAACCATGCGACTGGAGCATCTGAAGACGAATCCATGATTCCAAAGCACTGGACTCCCCGGTATCTGATCGACCGCTCGCGCGAGTGGTGGTATCAATGGCAGCATCCCGATGCGCCCTGGCTGGGACCTCAGGCGGTACAGACGTTGGACCAGCTGCTACAGCCACACATGAATGGGGTAGAAGTGGGGGCCGGGCGTAGCACGAGCTGGATTGCCAAACGGGTGGCCGCTCTTCACAGCTGGGAAGAGCAGGCCAACTGGTATCAACAGGTGGCCCAACAGCTGGACCGGCAGAATATCCGGAATGTTATACTTACACAGGCGTTTGAACGATGGGTAGATTACGAACGGTTGGTTCAGGCGATTCCGGAACAGTCGCTGGATTTTGCGCTGGTAGATTCGGAAAGCAACCGGTCCAGCTTGTGCCTGGCGCTATGGCCGAAACTCCGGAACGGTGGTTTTCTGATGCTGGATAATGCCAACTGGTTTCTGCCCTCCGGTTCCCGTTCGCCCAACTCCCGATCACCGGAGCAGGGACCTGCCACGGCTGAATGGGCCGCTTTTTTGGCGCAGACTGCCCAGGCACGAACGCTTTGGACCAGCAGTGGGGTGACAGACACCGCCTTTTTTATTCGATAGTACATAAAAAAGCCCTTCTTTTCGTCAGGAGTCTCTTAGAGACGCTGAGCAAAAAGAAGGGAAACGGATGCAATCCGGTTTTGAAGGACTACTGTGCTTTGCGGAGCAGATCGTGGAGGTATTTTCCGTAGCCGCTCTTAGCGTATTTATGGCCGAGCGTTTCCATCTGGCTATCATCGATCCAGCCATTGCGCCAGGCAATCTCTTCGATACAGCCCACTTTCAGACCTTGTCTTTTTTCGATGACTTCGATAAACTCACCCGCTTCGATGAGTGAATCAAATGTGCCGGTATCCAGCCAGGCGGTCCCGCGGTCCAGAATGCCCACTTCCAGTTTGCCCATCTCCAGATAGGTTCTGTTCACGTCTGTGATCTCGTACTCGCCACGTGGAGACGGCTGGATATTCTTAGCTATTTCTACGACCTGATTGTCATAGAAGTACAAACCCGGTACGGCGAAGTTGGACTTCGGCTGTTGCGGTTTTTCTTCAATGGAAATGGCCTTTTGATTCGCATCGAATTCAACGACGCCATAGCGCTCCGGATCGGCTACCTGATAGGCAAATACGACCGCGCCGTCCGGGTTGGCTTTCTTTTGAAGCAAGGTGCCCATTCCGGAACCATAGAAGATGTTATCTCCCAGAACCAGTGCGGCGGCATTGCTACCGATAAAATCAGCGCCTAATACAAAGGCCTGCGCCAGTCCGTTGGGCTCCGGCTGTACCACGTATTCGAAGTTGCAACCGATAGCACTGCCATCACCCAGCAGTTTCCGGAAACCTGCCTGATCATCCGGTGTAGTAATGATCAGGATGTCCCGGATCCCGGCCAGCATCAGGGTGCTGATGGGATAGTATACCATGGGTTTGTCGTATACCGGCATCAACTGCTTGGATACGGCAATCGTGAGGGGGTGCAGACGGGTGCCAGAGCCTCCGGCCAAAACAATTCCTTTCATATTAGTTGTATTGGCCCTCGTAATACTTTTGATAGTCGCCGGAAGTGACATGTTTCAGCCATTCTTCGTTTTGCAGATACCAGTCGATGGTTTCGCTCAGACCTTCCTCAAACGTTACAGACGGCTTCCAGCCTAGCTCCTGATTGATTTTAGTGGCGTCAATCGCATAGCGGCGATCGTGGCCCGGCCGGTCGGTGATATAGGTAATCAGGCCTTCACTGGTGCCCGGCGCGCGACCTAACTTCTCGTCCATCTGCTTGCACAGAATCTTAACCAGATCAATGTTTTTCCACTCGTTGAACCCTCCGATGTTATAGGTTTCACCGTTTTTGCCTTCCTGGAAGACCAGATCAATCGCGCGGGCGTGATCTTTCACAAACAGCCAGTCGCGGGTGTATTTACCATCGCCGTAAATCGGCAAAGGTTTGCCTTCCTGAATATTGTGAATGCACAAGGGAATCAGCTTTTCCGGAAAATGGTTCGGCCCGTAGTTGTTGGAACAGTTGGTCAACACAAACGGCAATCCATATGTATTTCCGTAGGCGCGCACCAGATGATCGGAGGCCGCTTTGGAGGCAGAATACGGCGATTGGGGATCGTACGGAGTGGTTTCCAGAAAAAACCCTTCGTCGCCCAGCGAACCATACACTTCATCCGTAGAGACGTGATAAAAGCGTTTGCCTTCAAAATTGCCGCGCCAGTTTTTAAGCGCTGCATTCAGCAGATTGGCGGTACCGATCACATTCGTCTGTACAAACGCCAGTGGGTCGGCGATCGAACGATCAACGTGGCTTTCGGCTGCGAGGTGAATCACGCCATCCGGCTGGTGTTCGGCAAAGATCTGATCAATGGCCGCAGCATCGGTGATATCGGCTTTGAGAAACGTATAATTGGGCGCGTGCTCGATGTCTTTCAGGTTTTCGAGATTGCCCGCATACGTCAGCGCATCGAGGTTAAGGATATGGTGGTCGGGATACTGGGTTACAAACCGACGTACCACATGCGAGCCGATAAAGCCGGCGCCGCCCGTTATCAAAATGGTTTTGGCCATGAACAGAAGCGAGTGAAAATCCCGAAACCGGGAGCTAGTTGTGGAGAGTTAAAGGAAAGGACTGCTGCGTTTGTCCGTTGGACACGATCGCGAGGTACACTCCAGCCGGATGGCGGCTTACATCCACCGATACGGTGTGTTGAAGGTCGGTTCCGGAAAGCGTTTCTACCTGGCACAGGTGACCCTGGACATCGAGCAATTGCAGGGTGTAGCTGGCAGTGGTCGGTTGGTCCAGGTGTACCTTCAGTGTTTCACGGGCTGGGTTGGGATACAGGCTGAGGCCTTCGATCTGTGGCAGGGTGGCGACGGCACTGGGAATGTCTTCGTCGATGGCGACTACAATATTGTTGGGGGCATCGCCGGTTGTGCTGCCATTGGTATTGACGGCATTCACCGTCAGGTAAAATTTAACCTGACCGGAGCCTGCTGCCGGAGCCGTCCACAGCACTTCCTGTGTACCAAAGTTGGAACTGGCCATGAACACCGAGTTGTGTTCGACCAGAGACAGGTTTCCGGAAGCGATGACCCGGGTTCCGGAACCGTTTTGGAATACACCAGCCTGACTGTTGTTGGCCTTCACCGCCGACAGTTGAAATCCAAATCCGCTGGGTGGGGTAGCAGCCGTACTGGTGCCGCCGATGACCAACCGATACTGGGTGCCGGGCGTATAGGTGGTGTACGGGCCACCGCTTCCAGAAGCAGCAATGAGAGCGACCGCAGGCCGTGTGCTGGCGTTGTTAGAGGCGTGGCAACCCGTTCCGGAACAGTTGCCGGTGCTTCCCGCGCTTCCGGTCCGGTTGCCCAGACCGTTCACGGCCACACCATTGTTGTAAGATGAAAGAGCCAAGGCGCCTATAGAAAGCGTCAGTAGATAAAGGAGCGGTTTTTTCATGAAGGCAGTAGATGAGAGAAGAGCAGCAAAAATGCAGTAAAAATTACTGCATTTTGAATGTTTCAATAAACTTCGTGGTGAAGTTGCCTTTCCGGAAGTCTTCATTCCGCATCAGTTGCAGGTGAAACGGAATGGTGGTTTTAATGCCTTCAATCACATATTCACTCAGCGCCCGCTCCATCGTATTGATGGCTTCTTCGCGCGTTTGCGCTACGGCAATGATTTTGGCAATCATGCTATCATAATATGGCGGAATGGTATAGCCCGCGTAAATATGGCTGTCGATCCGTACGCCGTGGCCACCCGGAGTGTGCAGGGTGGTGATGGTACCCGGTGATGGCCGGAAATCGTTGTATGGGTCTTCGGCGTTGATCCGGCATTCGATGGCATGCATCGCAGGCTCGTAATTCTTTCCGGAAATCTTGATGCCGGCGGCAATCTTGATCTGCTCTTTGATCAGGTCGAAGGAAATGACTTCTTCGGTCACGCCATGCTCAACCTGAATCCGGGTATTCATTTCCATGAAGTAGAAATTCCGGTGCTTATCCACCAGAAATTCTACGGTGCCCACACTTTCGTAGTTGATGGCTGCAGCGGCTTTGATCGCTGCCTCGCCCATGGCTTCGCGGAGTTCCGGTGTCATAAACGGCGAAGGCGATTCCTCCACCAGCTTCTGGTGCCGCCGCTGAATAGAGCAGTCGCGCTCGCTCAGATGGCAGACGTTTCCGTACTGGTCGCCGGCAATCTGAATTTCGATGTGGCGGGGCTCTTCAACGAATTTTTCCATGTACACGCCGTCGTTTCCGAAGGACGCACCGGCTTCCGTTTTAGCGGTCGTATAGTTTTTCTCCAGCTCGCTTTCTTCCCAGACTACACGCATGCCCTTTCCACCACCACCAGCAGTAGCCTTCAGAATGATTGGATACCCCATTTCACCCGCCAGAGTCTTCGCTTCTTCAACGCTGTTGAGTAGTGCCTTGGAGCCGGGAATACAAGGCACACCTGCTGCAATCATGGTTTCTTTGGCCGTCATCTTATCACCCATCTTCCGGATCATTTCCGGGGTGGGGCCGATAAACTTGATGTTGTACTGACCGCAGATTTCAGCAAAGCGGGCATTCTCGGCCAGAAAACCGTAGCCCGGATGAATGGCATCGGCGTTGGTGATTTCGGCCGCAGCCATGATGTGCGGAATATTCAGATAGCTGTCGCTGCTCTGGGCTTTTCCGATGCACACGGCTTCGTCGGCAAAGCGTACGTGCAGGGAGTCTTTATCTGCCGTAGAATACACGGCAACCGTCTTGATACCCATTTCGCGGCAGGTACGGATAACCCGGAGGGCAATCTCACCGCGGTTGGCGATTAAAATCTTTTTAAACACAAGCAAAAAATTAAAACCACTAAGACACGAGACCGGTAAGAGCCACTCCTTCAGGAGGAACGCTTTACAGATCGGGTAGCTTAGTGGTGACTGAAAAAGATTAGATTGGCTCTACGAGGAACAGCGGCTGATCGTATTCAACCGGTGATGCATCGTCCACCAGAACTTTCACAACCCGACCGCTGACTTCACTTTCAATTTCGTTGAACAGCTTCATGGCTTCGATGATGCAAACCACCTGACCCGCGCGGATCTCATCGCCTACATTGATAAAGGCAGGCTTATCGGGAGCGGAGCTGCGGTAGAAGGTGCCAATCATCGGGCTTTTAACGGTCTGTCCGTTTCCGGAAGCCGCAGGGGCTGCTGCCGGCTGAGCTGCCGGAGCATTCGACGCAGCCATCGGTTGGGACATTGGAGCCGCCTGCATCTGTGGCATTGGGTATGCAACCGGCATTGCAGTGGCAGTTTGCTTCTCAATGGTGATTTCAAAGTCACCATCTTTAATACGCACTTTGGTAATAGAAGCCTCATCTACCGCTTTGAGCAGCTCCTGAATTTGATTGTATTCCATAGGTTGTTTAGAAGAACTCAATTAGAAAATGGCTTAAAGACTCAATAATACAGCGCGGGGCTGACAAATGAAAGCGTTGCCGCCCGGAGTCATCAAGGGTCTTAAAAATAAACGTACGCAGGAAAGGTACTTACTCTTTTACCCGCTCCATATACTTACCGGTCTTCGAATCGATCCGGATCAGAGTGCCTTCATCTACAAACAATGGCACATTCACCGTAGCACCGGTTTCAACCGTAGCAGGCTTCAGGGTGTTGGTTGCGGTGTCGCCTTTAAGGCCCGGCTCGCTATACGTAACCCGCAGCACAACGCTGGTAGGCAGTTCCACGCTCATTGGGATTTCGGTTTCGGTGTTGTACAGCACAAAGCAATCCTGGCCATCTTTGTACAGTTCCGGACGCTCAATCGAGGTTGTCGGGATGGCGATCTGCTCAAAGGTGTTGTTGTCCATCAGCTGAAAGCCGAAATCATCCTGATACAGAAACTGATGCGGGCGCATTTCAACACGTACCGGATAAACAGTTTCGCCGGAGTTCCAGGTCTGCTCGATCGAGCGGCCGTTATCGACGCCTTTGAGCTTGGCCCACACTTTGGCGGCGGCACGGGCGGTTTTATTTTGTCCAAACTCTACAACGGAATACAAGCTTCCGTCGATTTTGAGAATCATGCCGTTTTTAATGTCTGCAGTTGTTGCCATGTAGGGGAATTCAAAATTCAGCGGCAAAAGTAGGGACAGGGCCTCACCTGCCGAAAAAAAACAGGAATCGTCTGTTCCGGAACGCGATTAGTAATTCCCTGGCGTCCAGACCTTCCCGTTCAAGATCAGTTGGGCCACCGGATTGTTGCCGAAATCGTACGGGATCAGCGAAACCTGATTCATCGGACGGGTAAGAATCAGATTAGCCTTCTTACCAAGTGTGATGCTTCCCAGTCTGTCAGACCATTCCAGTGCCGCCGCACCATTGATGGTGATTGAGTTGATGGCTTCATGCGGCGTCATTTTCAGTTGTGTGCAGGCCAGTGTCAGCAGCAGGTTCATATTTCCGGACGGACAGGAACCGGGGTTATAGTCAGACGCAAGACAGACCGGTAGACCGGCATCAATAATAGCGCGGGCCGGCTGGTAGGAAATCCCTAAAAAGAAAGCTGCGCCCGGCAACAATACCGGCATCGTGCTACCGGTTTTCAATGCGGCAATCTCGGCTTCACCCACACATTCCAGATGATCAACGCTGATCGCCCGGTTCCGGACGCCGGTTTCAACACCACCACTGTGGTGCAGCTGATTGGCGTGAATCTTGGGTTTCAGGCCGTGTTCCCAGCCCGCTTCGAGCAACCGGTCGGTATCTGCTGTCGAAAAGAATCCTTTTTCGCAGAAGACATCCATGTACTCGGCCAGTCCTTCGCCGGCGACCTGAGGTAGCATTTCATCGATGATCTGCCGGATGTAGCCTTCATGGTTGTCGCGGAAGGCAGGCGGATAGGCATGCGCTGCCAGAAAGGTGCTGCGTACCGGAATCGGGGCATGTTCTTTAAGCCGCCGGATGACCCGGAGCATTTTGAGTTCGGTTTCCGGAGTCAGTCCGTAGCCGCTTTTGATTTCGATGGCACCGGTGCCCTGCGCCAGCACCTGCTGCAATCGCTGCCAGGCCTGTTCATATAACTGATCTTCGGTAGCGTGTTGCGTTTTAGCGGCCGTAGCCAGAATGCCGCCGCCACGCCGGGCAATTTCTTCATAGCTCAGTCCACGGATCCGGTTCTCAAACTCGGTTTCGCGGGTCGCCGGAAACACCAGATGGGTATGCGAATCGACCCAGGCAGGCAGAACGATGCGGCCGGAACAATCAATCACGGTATCAGCCGTCTGTTCCGGAAGGGTGTGCATCGGACCAAAATCGGCTATCGAATCGCCATCAATGCGCAACCAGGCATTTGAAATCGTTTGGAACGTATCCATTTCCGAGCCCGCCAGTTGCAGTGTTTCAGGTGGCAGGATGCCGGCTAGGGTCCCGATGTTGAGAAGTAAAGTATGCACCCTGCGAATGTAGGACGCTGCTTTTTTCCGGAATCCAAAGCAGTGTTTCGAGAAGCAAACGAAAAGCCCGTCGGAAGAAAGACTACCGACGGGCTTCAGAAAGGCTTTTTTTAAGCTTGGATTATTGTTTTGCGAACCGGCTGTGGTGTTGCTGTTCGCCATGATTGTACTGCACCTGATACATCCCGGACGGCAATCCGGACACGTCGATCCGGTTTCCGGAACCATCCAGCACCAGGCTGCCGGTGAGGGTATAGATGCGCACGCGCGACTGGGCATCAGCTTCCGGAAGCGCCAGTACATTCACACACGGGTTGGGGAATACAGATGAATTGCCTTTCGGGCTGATTGTTGACGTACCCAATCCGCTGGTTCGGTTGTACGGCCGGAAAAAGCGCCAGATCTCTGCCGAGGCGTTAAAGTCCTGATTGGTAACCAGGCCAGGAACATTATACGGCGCACCCGGCCAGGTATGACCGCCATTGGCTACTTTGTAAAATTCCACCGAACTGGTTCCCGCTGCATTGGTCCATACGGAGCGCGTTACCGTACTGCTGTCTGTGGTATTGACATTCGGAAGAGCTGTAACCGTAGGTGTTGCGGTGCATTGGTTAACCCGCCGCCAGTGAGCAACGACCGAGTCGATCGGTAAACCGTTGCTGTTGCCCCCGTAAGGTACGGTTGCATCGGCAGTGCCATGAATGTGCAGCGCAGGCATCAGGCCGCTAGGGGAGCAACTATTTTGAACTCCGGGAACGATACTACCGGTAACAGAAGCAATCGCCGCAATTTTTCCGGACAGATAGCAACCCAGGTAGTCGCTCATGTATCCACCCATACTCATGCCCGTTACATAGGTACGGATCGGGTTGGTCTGGTAGCGGCGCTGCATAGTATCGATCAAAGCAGAGAGGAAACCAACATCATCCGTGCCGGTAGAGGCGGTCAGCGGAAAGCCGGCATTCCAGTACGTGATGCCGAACTGCGCATTGTAAAGCCCCTGTGGATACACCATCAGGAATTTGGCCGTATCAGCAATCGGCATAAAGTTGGAGTACTGCTGTTGCTCCAACGAGTTAGACCCCAGGCCGTGCAGGTTCAGGATCAGGGGCGCACTGGTCGGCAATGCAGCTGGTACATATACCCGGAAGCTCCGCCATACATTATTGTGTCTAAAACTGTCTACGACGGTGGTCTGCGCGTTTGCAGCAGGCGTCAGGCCAAGCAGGAGTGCCGCGGCCAGGAAATGTTTAAGTTTTTTCATGGGATTGGGGCGTTGAAGTTACCAGATAATCGCCCAGCGACCGTTTTCATCAATGCCATAATCCAGTCCATTGCTCATGGCAAGCACCTCCCGGCCGGTTTTGGGATCGTTTTTCCGGCTGCGTTCGTACACGCGTACGCCGTTATTTTCGCGGGTCAGGTAGTTGATCAGCGCGGGCAAGGTAGGATCAATATCATGCAGCCACTGGCCGTCTTCTTCCTTTACAAAGGCACTGCTCATAAGAAATATCGTTTCCGGAAACGTGAAAAACATCGGGCCGTAACAGCGCATTCTATAAAAAAAGCGTCTTCCATCCGGAAAACGCTTTTTAAGAAGCATGAATTTAAAATGCTATTTATTTCTTGGTGTACATCACCTCTTTCACTGCTTTTACGACCTTAACCACCGAAGGCAACGCAGCTGCCACCAGATTAGGCGCATAGTGCATATTGGTATCGGTAGAAGTAATGCGGCAGATCGGAGCATCGAGGTAATCAAAGGCGTCTTTCTGCACCCGGTACGTGATCTCGGAACTCACCGAGCCAAACGGCCATTGCTCTTCCACAATCACCAACCGATTGGTTTTCTTCACGCTTTCGATAATCGTTTGCCAGTCGAGCGGACGGATGGTGCGCAGGTCGATGACTTCGGCGCTGATTCCTTCTTTTTCCAGTTCTTCGGCCGCGCTCAATGCTACTTTCATCATTTTATTGAACGACACCATCGTTACATCGGTGCCTTCGCGTACGATTTTGGCTTTGCCGATCGGAATCAGGTATTCTTCTTCCGGAACATCGCCCATATCGCCGTACATCACCTCGCTTTCCATGAATACCACCGGATTTTCATCGCGGATAGCGCTTTTCAGCAACCCTTTGGCGTCGTACGGATTGGAAACGGAGATGACTTTGATGCCGGGAATGTTGGCATACCAGCTTTCAAAAGCCTGTGAGTGCTGGGCACCCAGCTGACCGGCCGAACCGTTGGGACCGCGGAATACGATCGGGCATCCGAAGTGGCCACCGCTCATGGAGCGCATCTTGGCCGCGTGGTTCAGAATCTGGTCCAGCGCCAGTACGGCAAAATTCCAGGTCATGAATTCGACTACCGGACGGGTACCATTGGAGGCCGCGCCTACAGCAATGGCTGCAAAGCCCAGTTCGGCAATCGGCGTATCAATGATCCGCTTGGCACCAAACTCATCCAGCATTCCCTGGCTGACTTTGTACGCGCCATTGTATTGGGCCACTTCTTCACCCATCAGAAACACGCGCTCGTCGCGGCGCATTTCTTCCTGTAGTGCTTCGCGCAGGGCCTGGCGAAACGGAATAGAACGAGGATTGATATCAGCAGCCATTAGGGAAAAAAAGAAACAGTTTTGGAAGTGGTGCGCAAAGATAAAAGGCTATCCCGGAATGCCGTTGCTTTTCCGGCGTCCGAAACCAGAAAATCCGGTTGCTTAGTTTTTGGAAGTCGTTTTCCGGAACTTAATCCAGCTTTCGGCACTAGGGTCCGGAATCCGCAGCATCAGCGAATCAGCACTCATCGATTCAATGCGCATCTGCAACTGGTCGTCTCCCACGCCTTTAAGAAAACGCTCGTCCAGTATCAGGATGCTATCGCCTTCAAGGCTGTAGCGGGCACTGTCGGTGCCGTCCGGGTAACTGAAAACGGCCACGCCATCGTTCCGGAACTGAAACCGGGAAGCCGCTGCACCTGCTTCGTAGCTTTTGCGCAGTTCCGCCAAGGCTGTATAGCCTGCTTTCCGGAACGAATCCAGATTCTGCATCCCGAATTGAGCCAGGTATTGGTCGGGAGGCGTTTCACGGCCAATGGTATCCAGTACGAACTGCTGCTCCTGAAGCAGCTTCTCGATCCCGGAATTGTAAATGGCTACCCCCTGCCAGCTGCCTTCCAGTTGAGCGGCCGGATCATTAAGGCGGCAGGAAGCCAGGAAAAGCACGAGAGCCGGAATCCAGTAAATTTTCATAGGGAATTGATCAGGCTGCGGAAATTATCTGCCTGTTGGGCATCTTCAAAGACATTCGTCAGCGCCAGGAAAGTTTTGGGTTTGGCACTCCGGCGCACTACCCGGCTCAGATACCGGAAGCGTACGGCATCGCCGGTCAGGCTCCGGGCCACAATCCGGGCCTGATCCGGGGTAGGACACTGGTCGCTGTCCATCAGAAAGGTAAGACGTGCTTCCAGGCCGGCCTGCACCAGAACCTGTCCGTAAAACGTACCAAACTCTTCAATAGTCATTGGCTGGCTGCATCCGGTAGCCGTCAAAACCGGTGGTGCAGAACCCGCTGCCGGAGTGAGCGTTGGATGGATCACTGGAGGGGGTGTCGGCGTTGTGCGGCCGGTACCGTTAGTTCTGCGGGAGAGTTCCAGATCCGGAATAAAGGCAGGATCATCGCTGGTGGCGGTGGGCGGGGTGGCTGTTCCCGACGCAACCGCCGTAGAAGACGGCCGTTCCGGAACCGGTTCTGTATTCCGGTCGGGCGCATTGTAGCGGTCCTGCGACGCGATATTGCCGGCGGGGATATAGAATTTCTGTTGCAGGTCAAACAAGGCCCAGCCTTCTGAACGCTGCGTCAGCAGAAAGCTGCGCTGGCTTCCTTCCGGAACCAATAAGGCAAACTTCTGCGGCAAAAATTTATTCTGCTGGAACAAAATTTCCACATTGATGACGCCCGGTGCCAGCCGGGGCAGGATGCTGTAGTGCTGGCCGTAACGCGGTTGCATTTCGCCTTCCAGCTTCACATAAATCGGGGTTTCTTTGTCGCCCTGGATATAGACGTAGCCAAACCGCTGCGCCAGCGCCGCCGCTGCACTACTCAGAACAATTAATAAGGTAATCAGCAGGTATCTCATTCCATCTCAATCAAAACGGTTCCTTTTTCTACTGCTGTCTTTTCCACAGCCAGTACCGCCTTCACGGTTCCGGACGTCGTGGCTTTGAGTACATTTTCCATTTTCATGGCTTCGAGCACCAGCAGGCCGTCGCCTTTCTGTACGTCCTGACCGGGAGCAACCAGAATCCGCAGAATCATACCCGGCATCGGTGCTTTTACCGGCTCGACTTTAGCGCCTGCCGCGGTATCCAGACCCATCGACTTCAGCAATCGGTCGAGCGGTTCTTCAATAGCCACGGTGTAGGGCCGGTTGTTGATCCGAAGCTGTACGGTTTTAGCGTCGCGATCAATGGTATCGACCAGTGCCGTGTAACTTTTGCCATCCCGGAGAATAGAAATAACACCATTCGGCAGGACTTCGATTGAAACAGCCGTTTCCGAACTCGCCAACTGCCACTGACCGTCTGTCTGAGTCAGGTCGTAAGTCGCATCTTCATTTATCTGTACGTGTATCATTCGGTTTTGAAAAAAATCGCTGAAAAGAACGCCGAAGGTACATTTGAACCTATCTGCTTCCGGAAACCGATTTTCCGGAACTCAAAAATCACGTTTTCCCTACGTTATGTCTGCCCGCCGACTGTTGCCTTTTCTTGCGTTCCTGACTGCCTGTGCCCCTTCTAAAAAGCTGCCTTCAAAGAACGTCGTAGTCGATTTGGAACCGATTGACGTCAAAGCCAGCTCCAAAGCAGCCGAGGTATACCAGGAAGTGCCCGAACGTAAATGGGCATTGGTGCATACCGACCTTAAAATCCGGTTCGATATTCCACAGCGACAGCTTATTGGAACCGCGCAGATCAAACTGCATCCGGTGGCGTATCCACAGGATTCGCTGGTACTCGATGCACAATCGATGGACCTCCGGAAGGTAACGGTTTCCGGAAGAGACGGCAGCTATACCCCCGCATTTGTGGCCGATTCGGCGCGCCTGAAAATTGCCTTCCGGACGCCCCAGCAACCTACAGATACGTCTGTTTTGACGATCGACTATCTAGCTAAACCCTATGCACAGTCGGCAGGAGGCTTTGCCGCTATCCGGGACGACCGTGGGCTGTATTTCGTCAATGCCGAAGGAAAAATCTCCGGAAAGCCGCTTCAGATCTGGACGCAGGGCGAAACCGAATCCAACTCGCACTGGTTTCCGACCATCGATAAACCCAATGCCCGCAGCACCTTCCGCTTCGAGATTACCGTGCCGGACAGTTTAACGGTCTTGAGCAACGGCGTTAAAACCTTGGAAGCGCTTAAGAGCGCAACCCGCGAAAAAACTGTGGTCTGGGAGATGAAACAGTCCATGCCGCCGTATCTCGCCATGATGGCTATCGGGAATTACGTGCAGGTAAAAGATAGCAGCGCGTTGGGCATTCCGGTCGATTATTATGTAGAGCCGCAGTATGCGCCGGCTGCCAAAGCCATCTTCCGGAATACGCCCCGGATGATTCAGTTTTTCTCTGCCGAAACCGGTATTAAATTTCCCTGGCCCAAATACAGCCAGGTAGTCGCGCGGGATTATGTGAGCGGTGCGATGGAAAATACCTCCGCCTCTTTATTTGGCGAGTTTGTCAATGGTACTGTTCGTCAGGTGGCCGATCAGTCTTCGGAAGGAGTGGTCGCCCACGAGTTGTTTCACCAGTGGTTTGGCGATTATGCCACGGCCAAAAGCTGGAGCAACCTGACCGTCAACGAAAGTTTTGCCACCGTGGGCGAAATGCTCTGGGACCAGTATCAGTATGGGGCCGATAAAGCAGCCGAACTGCGCCAGCGCTATCTGGAGCGGTATCTGAACGGTGCCAAGCGCAAAGACCCGGCTCTGGTGCGCCATTACTATGCGTCCGAAGGCGAGATGTTTGACCATGTTTCCTACCAGAAAGGCGGACTAATCCTGTGGTCGATCCGGGAACAGGTCGGTCCGGAACTGTTCCGGAAGGCTATGAAACGCTACCTGGAAACCAATGCCAACAGTCCGGCCGATGCACAGGACTGGCGCAAGGCGCTGGAGGCGGTGACCGGGAACGACTGGAATCCGTTTTTCAACCAGTGGTACAACCGCGGCGGACATCCGGTGGTGCGGTTCCGTTTCCGGAATGAATCGGGTGGTACCTGGCTGCTGGCCAATCAAACGCAACCGGCGCTCTACACGTTGCCGATTCAGGTGGCGGTGATGGAGGAAAGCGGGCTGTTGCAACGACTTCCGTGGACGCTGAAAGCAGCAGAAGACAGTTTATGGATTGCGCATACCGGACCCAGGCCGGTGATTATTCCGGATGCCGCTCATATTGTAGTAGGAGAGGTGAAGGTGACGAAACCGGAGGCCGAATGGATCCGGCAGTTTATCGTAGCCGAAGACTTTCGCTCCAAAACGGAGGCACTGACCCACATTCAGGACAAGACCTTCAGTCAGCCGCTTTATGATGCCGTGCTGCAAACACTGCGAAGCAACCGGAATGTGCTGCGACCGGTCGTGATCGCCGATCTGGCCGCCCGTGACGGCCAATGGCGCACCGCGGAACTGCGGAGCTGGTTGCGTCAGGCGGCTACCAATACTACTGAGGCGGTTGCCGTACGCAATGCCGCCCTCGCGGTATACAGCCGCTGGGATTCCGGAACCGGAAACCTGCCGATGTACCAGTCGCTGCTGACCGATCGTTCGTATTTCGTTGCGGGAACGGCCCTTACAGCCATTCAAAAGGCCGACAGTGTACAGGCGATTGTAGCAGCGCGCCAGGTGCTGGATCAGGGCGATGCCCGTTCGGCGTTGTTATCTACTGCCGCAGAGGGCGTGGCTGCAACCGGTTTTCCGGAAGATCTGGCACGGATTGCCGCGAGTGCCCAGGGGAAATGGGGCCGGGAACGCGCCTGGTTGCTGGAGGCGGCTCAGTTTCACTGGCAGGCCGATACGACAGCGGGCAGTGCTGCGCTTCGCCTGTTGACGCAGTGGTATCAGGAAGAGGAAGCTGGATTCGTAAAAAATCAGCAGCTCAATACCTGGAATAATCTGGTGGTGCGGGCGCAGGAACAAGTCGATAATCCGGAATGGAATGCGAAGAAGGGTGCACTTACGAACGCGTTGCGCGCGTTACAAAACGCCGAAAAAGACCTGCCCATTGCGGCCCGGATCGAAAAGATGATTCGGCGGCTGAATGGAACGTCAGCAGCAGATACTGAAGACTAAAAGAGCCGGAAAAAGGCTGAAAGAATTGGTCGCTTTCCGGAAGTTTTCTTAAAAACTGATGCTTTGCTTCACCGTTCGTTCCGGAAGCGCGCATCCAATTGCAGTACCTGTGGCAGAAGCGCTTGGACGTCATCGTTGACGATCACAAAATCGCAGCGGCTGTTGCGTTCGGCTTCCGAAAGCTGCCGGGCCATGCGACTGCGAATAGCTTCTTCTAAAACATTATCCCGCGCCATCGCCCGAGCCAGTCGAAGGGCTTCCGGCGCGGTGACGCAAATCGTTTGCTGCACCGTTGTATGAGCACCGCTTTCAAACAAAATTGCCGCTTCCTTGAGGAGATACGGTGCTTCGGAATGTTCTTCCTGAAACTGCTGCCAGGCCAGTGCCGTTGCCGGATGCACCAAAGCGTTGAGCGCCTCCAACAGTTCCGGAACGCCAAACACCTTCGCCGCAATAGCTTTCCGGTCCAGAACGCCGTTCGGATAGGTTTCCGGACCTAGCAATTCGATGATCTGCCGGCGAAGATTCAAGTTGGTTTCCATGACTTCGCGGGCGGCTGCATCCGCATAAAAAACCGGACTTCCGAGTACCTCGAAAATCCGGCAGACAGTCGTTTTTCCGGAGCCAATGCCACCGGTAACGCCAATAGTGAGCATCCTATCCTTACTTAACAGGCGTGGCCTGTGGCAGTGGAGTAGAAGTGGATGCTGCAGTTGTAGTAGCAGTAGCACCAGTACGCTTGTGCAGGGCACTGGTCATTTCCATGCTGATGGCATTACGCTCCATCCGCATAATGGTGTTGCGGGCCACTTCCACATCTACGGTGCCGTCTTCATTCATCTTCTGGATGCGACCGTGGATGCCGGCAGTGGTTACGACCGTCTCGCCGGTGCCCATCGTTTCAGCAAATTTCTTTTGCTCTTTGGCGCGGCGCGACTGCGGACGAATCATGAAAAAATACATTACAGCAGCCATACCCAGCATCATTAGTAACTGGGGGGTCATGCTTGGCGCAGCCTGAAACAGAATCGCGTTCATAAAAAAGAAAGTAAGGGGATATGTTTGAAGAGAGGAAGATCAGGGTGTGGGCGTGCTTACGTCCCCTCTGATGTGCAGCTGCGGGGTGTACGGCGCATTGGTACTTACGGTAATGGCTTTATCCTGAAGACCGCTTTTGCCTTTGGAATCGAATTTGACCTTGATACTAGCGGAGGCTCCCGGAGCAATCGGCTCTTTCGGATAATCGGACGCTGTGCAACCGCAGGAGGTCTGCGTGCCGGCTACCAGCAAGGGTACTTTTCCGGAATTGGTGAAGCGAAACTCATACATAACCTGTTCGCCTTCGCGGATCACACCGAAATCATGCAGCGTATCTGCAAACGAGATGGCCGGCATCCGGGTTAGCACACCCGTGTCGGTTCCGGATGCCGTCGTGGCGTTCTGTACCATATCGGCCGAAAGCAGGGTCGCATCGTTGCCTTTAGCAACAGTAGTCCCTGCATCATTGGCACAGCCAGCCAGCAGGCCGGTGAGCGCCAGCAAACAAAAAGCTTTTTTCACAGCGCAAATTTAAGCTTTTTTCAGTCGGTCCTGCTTCCGGATCAGGTCTTTGGCCGTCAGGTCTTTCAATAAATTGTCGAGCACTCCGTTTACAAACTGCCCGCTTTGTGCCGTACTGTAGGTTTTGGCGATGTCGATGTACTCGTTGATGGTCACCTTGGTTGGGATCGTCGGGAAGTACAGCAGTTCACAAACGCCCATCCGCAGCAGGATAAAATCGATCTGCGCCACCCGCTCCGGATCCCAGTTTTTCAACCGTGGCTGGATAGTCTCATCCAGATACTCCGCTTTATCGATGCAGTATTTCACGAGGTCCTTCGCGTACTGACGCTTTTCTTCTGTGAGCAGTTCAGCAAACGAGGTTTTGCCGGGTTTCCGGAAAAAGTTTTCCAGCAGCATGGCCATTACTTCTGCATCATCTTCCCAGCCCGAAAAGCTGTCGTTCAGAAACTCACGGCCCCAGTCGCTGCCTGCAATCAGCTTTTCCCAGATCACCTGGAACATGGCTTTTTCAGCTTTGGGGTGCCGTTCGGTTTCCTCATTGTAAGCGGCATATTCCGGCAGCTGTTGCAGAGCCTTGTGACCCGTTTTGATAAAATCATCGGTTACAAATTTGTCCAAGCCTGAGTCTTTGATGCGTTGCTGAAAAGTGGGGCTTTCCAGCAGACTCCAGAGAAACGTATTACCGGCAATCCGGGTAGGAACCACCAGATCTTCCGGCGTCGGCAGGTGCTTGCTTCGGCGGCGGGTCGCATCCACTTCGGCATGCTGTGCCAACCGGATCGTAAGCAGTAATGCACCGGCGAAATGATCCATCAGTTCATCCAGCTGATGAGCCAGTACCTGTTGCCCTTTTTTTAGCCGAACCGAAAGCTCCATTTCGCCACTGGCCGCAAGAGTATAGAGCGTCTGCATGACTTTTACACGGATATGGCGGCGGCTGATCATAATAGGAAAAGGGTAAAAAACGGCTAAAGGGCGGCAAAGATACTGTCTTCCGGAGCCGTTGGGACGTTCCAGTCTGGAGTGGCCTAAATTTGCATCTTCTTTATGATGAAGCCGCCCCGTACTGCGCTGATTATCGGCGCCGGCCCTGCCGGCCTCACGGCTGCTCTGGAACTGCTGGAACGCACCGATATTGTGCCTCTTATCCTGGAGCAGTCGCCGTATATCGGGGGGATTTCCAAAACCATTGCCTATAAAGGCAACCGGATTGATATCGGCGGACACCGTTTTTTTTCCAAAAGCGACCGTGTGATGCAATGGTGGCTGGCACACATGCCGCTGGAAGCCGGGGCTGAAGAATCGTTCCCGATTAGCTACCAGGGAAAGACCCGATCGGTGCAGGTGGGTAAGACGGCCGCCCCCGACGCTGAAAAAGTGATGCTCGTACGAAGCCGGCAATCGAGAATCTATTTCCGAAAACAATTTTTTGAGTATCCGATTTCGCTGTCGGCAGCTACGCTGCGTAAACTGGGGTTGGCAAAGGTGTGGAAGATCGGCTGGAGTTATCTCTATGCCCGGCTGCAACCGATCCGGAACGAGCGCAGCCTGGAAGATTTCTTTATCAACCGTTTTGGGCGCGAACTCTACGAAACCTTCTTTAAGGATTATACGGAGAAGGTTTGGGGCGTGCCGTGCAGCCAGATTTCCAACGAGTGGGGCGCGCAACGCGTAAAGGGGCTGTCGGTTACGAAAGCAGTGGTCCATGCAGCTAAAAAGATGTTTTCCGGAAACAAAGCATCCGGAAATCTGGTGCAGAAAGACACGGAAACCAGCCTGATTGAACGCTTTTTATATCCCCGCTTGGGGCCGGGCCAGTTGTGGGAAGAAGTCGCTGCGCAAATCCAGGCGCGGGGTGGGCAAATCCTTCACCACCAGGAAGTGACTGGTGTAGAACGAACCGATACCAGCGTTGTGGCTGTAACCGCACGTAATTCCGGAACCGATGTTGTAACCCGTTACGAAGCAGATTTCGTTTTCTCGACCATGCCGGTGCAGACCTTAATTGGTGGATTGACACCTGCTGCCCCTTCGGATGTGATCCGGACCGCTGCCGGACTGCAATACCGGGATTTCATGACCGTCGGACTGCTGCTCACTGAACTGAAAGTCAAGGATGAAACCGCGGCCAACCAGCTGATCCGCGACAACTGGATTTACATTCAGGAAAGTGAAGTCAGCATCGGGCGGTTGCAGATTTTCAACAACTGGAGTCCCTATATGGTGGCCAATCCGGATCAGGTCTGGATCGGACTGGAATATTTCTGTTTTAAAGGCGATGCGCTCTGGAGCAAACCCGATGCCGAGCTGATCGACTTTGCAATCGGTGAACTGGTGCAGATCGGGATCATCGACCGGGCTGCGGTGCTGGACGGAACTGTTTTACGCGAAGAAAAAACCTATCCGGCGTATTTCGGAACCTATAACAACTTCGACGTCATCCGGCAGTTTACCGATACATTGCAGAATCTGTTTCTGATCGGGCGCAACGGCATGCACAAGTACAACAACTCCGATCACAGTATGCTTACGGCGATGGAAGCAGTTGACAACCTTATTTCCGGAAGGGCGGATAAAGCCAATATCTGGGCCGTAAATACCGAGCAGGACTACCACGAGGAGAAATAAAGCCCTACTAAAAAAGCCGGTAGCAGTGAAAGACTGCTACCGGCTTTTTGAAGTACTATTTTAAAACGGTCTAGGCACTGCGCTTGGCTTTCAGGCCTGCGTCCAGGGCGTCCAGGAACTCTTCGGTGTAGAGGTAATGCTCGCCGTGATTCACTTTGTTGCCATGAACGGCTACGGCCAGATCTTTGGTCATCTTGCCGCTTTCAACGGTTTCGATGCAGACCTGCTCCAGTGCATTGGAAAAATCAATCAGCTCCTGGTTGCCGTCGAGCTTGCCCCGGAAGGCCAGCCCGCGTGTCCAGGCGAAGATGGAGGCGATTGGGTTGGTACTGGTCGGATTGCCTTTCTGATGCTCGCGGTAGTGGCGGGTTACGGTGCCGTGGGCGGCTTCCGACTCCATCGTTTTACCGTCAGGCGTGACCAGTACGGAGGTCATCAGTCCCAGTGAACCGAAGCCCTGGGCTACGATATCGCTTTGTACGTCGCCGTCGTAATTTTTACAGGCCCATACAAAGTTGCCGTTCCATTTCAGCGCCGAGGCCACCATATCGTCGATCAAACGGTGCTCGTACTGAACGTTCGGGAACTCTTTGGATACTTCTTCGAAGATGTCTTTAAAGCGACCGTCGTATTTCTTGAGGATGGTATTCTTGGTGCTCAGGTACAGCGGCCATTGCTTCTGCGCAGCCATGTTGAAGCAGCTATGGGCAAAACCACGGATGCTTTCGTCGGTATTGTACATGGCCAGGGCTACGCCGTCGCCTTTAAACTGGTACACTTCGTGCTCGATAACCGTGCCGTCTTCTCCTTCAAATTTGATGGTGAGTTTGCCTTTGCCTTTGGTGACAAAATCGGTGGCGCGGTACTGATCGCCGAAGGCGTGGCGGCCTACGATAATCGGAGCATCCCAGTTAACGACCAGCCGGGGTACATTCTGAATTACGATCGGCTCGCGGAATACCGTACCGTCGAGAATGTTGCGGATCGTGCCGTTGGGCGACTTCCACATTTGTTTCAGGTTGAATTCCTTCACCCGCTCTTCATCGGGCGTAATCGTAGCGCATTTAACGCCCACGCCGTACTGCTTAATGGCTTCAGCGGCGTCGATGGTTACCTGATCGTTCGTAGCATCGCGGTGTTCGATACCAAGATCGTAGTATTTCAGATCCACCTCTACGTACGGCAGGATCAGCTTGTCTTTGATAAATTTCCAGATGATGCGGGTCATCTCATCGCCGTCGAGTTCTACAACGGGATTGGCTACTTTGATTTTGGCCATGAACAGAAAATGTTTTGAAAAAAGAAAACGGGGTAGGGCGTCGCGAAAATAGGCTCTCCCTTCCGGAAAATTAGCTTCCGGAAACCAAAGGCGTATGTAAAACTACCGACTGTCGTCACCGGCTTTTCTATAAAATATCAGATGAGGCGATGACCTCAACTTTTAAAGGAAGTGGAATACGTGCCACCCGAAGATCCATTGAGCAGCAGATTTACCCTTTAAAAATCCGCTGGTCAAACGGAAACGGCTCCACCGAAACTATTTGAATGCAGCTGAAAGCCCCATGCTGTGGGTTGATCAGGATATTGAAATCGCCCTGCACCACCGCTGAGGGAACCTGTAATACAGGTGCTTTTCCGGACAGCAAAAACGCTTCGCCCAGCTTCTGCGTTTCCGGACCGTGCGGAAACCGGTTCCAATTGGGGGGTAAATCTGCTGGTAGAATATGTTCGATGGCCAAGTCGTCCGGAACCGCAATCGTCATCATACAATAATCGGTCGGCAAAGTCGCCAGCGTCAGATGAACCGCTACTTCCGCCATCGCCAGCGAGCGGTTGGAAGCGGTGTAAATCAGTTCCATACCCACCGGATTCCAGCGGGCGCCGTACAACGCCGCTCCTTTTCCGGAAAGGCTTGTTGAGAACGGCTGCCGGCACAATCGAAAAACCTCCATCATTAGGCCAGAATGCCGTGGCTAATACGGGTCAGCTCGGCCAGCACCATATCCTTGCCGTACGAATCGCGCAGCAAGACCAGCGGCTGTAAATTCCCTAAGGCAAACGACGGGGTATCCAGCCAGTGCTTCAGGCGTTCCATTGTTCCGAATACGTCCAGTCCGGCCATTGTGACCTCGGCCATCTCCAGAATTTTCTCGGAATGAATGGGCTTAAAGGCTTTGTCAGCCTGCTTGTAGCGCAACAGCGATTTGGTCGAAAGATCGAGAATGTCGGCCCAGTCGGTTTCGCTGAGCGGACTGTAATCCTGCACCATGTTGAAAAAAGAATACGGAAGTCCGTTGCGGATCAGCTGTACCAATAGCATTTTATTGGCCAGCAGTCCGCTGTAAGTCACCGGAGTTCCGGAAAGAAAGCGTTTGTCGATACCTGATTTACGCACCGCGTTCTGCGCTTCGCGGTCGAGCTTGTGCACAATGGCAACCGGAACATTCAGTGGCATAGTTGGGACATTTGTCTACAAATTTAAGACAAAAGTCCGGACAATTTTGTTATTGTTTTAATGCCAAGTCTTGTTGTGCAGCCCAGTTCTGAAGGTCTTGTTTCGTGAGTGCCGCCGCCATCAGTTCCGGAAATTTATCGGGTGTACAGGCAAAGACCGGAATGCCCAGCGTAGCCATAAATTCTGCATTGCGATGGTCATAGGAAGGAGCCCCATCGTCGTTGAGTGCCAGTAATACCACGACCTGTACGCCGGCTGCCGTCAGCTCCGTGACCCGCCTGCGCATGCCTTCCGGATTGCCGCCTTCGTATAAATCCGTCACCAGCACCAGCACGGTATCCAAGGGCCTTGATACGATCTGCTGGCAGTACATAAGCGCGCGGTTGATGTCGGTTCCGCCACCCAGTTGCACCCCAAACAACAGCTCGACCGGATCTTGTAGCTCTTCGGTCAGGTCGGCCACTTCGGTATCGAACACCACGACCTGCGTACGCAACGCCGGAATGGACGCCAGTACGGCCCCAAAGATTCCGGAATACACCACGCTCGAACCCATCGAACCACTCTGGTCGATGCACAGCACCACGTCTTTAAGCGCGGTTTGCCGGCGGCCATAGCCAATCCGCGTTTCCGGAATAATGGTTTTATAGTCTTCCTGATAGTGCTTCAGGTTGCGGCGGATGGTCAGCGGCCAGTTGATTTCGGCATGACGGGGACGTAGTTTCCGGCTGCTCCGGTTGAGGGCGCCGCTGATTGCTTGTTGGGTGGGCTGCTGTAACTTTTCAATCAACGCGTCTACCACCTTCCGGACCACCTGTCGCGCGGTGTCTTTTGTTTTATCCGGAATCACCCGGCTCAGCGTCATTAGGGTTGCTACCAGATGCACATCCGGGGTCACCGTTTCCAGCGATTCTTTTTCAAACAGCATCTGGGTCAGGTTCAGCCGCTCCATCGCATCCTGCTGCATGACCTGCACAACCGGCTGCGGGAAAAACTCCCGGATATCGGCCAGCCATCGACTTACTTTCGGTGAAGACGGCCCCAGTCCGCCGGTGCGCTCGCTCTCATACAACGCTTCCAGCGCGCCGTCCATACGGGTTTCGGTGGCGCTCAGGGATACGCCCAGTGGCGCGTCTGCGGCCGTGCCCAAAATCAGGCGCCATTTCCGGAGTAACGATTCATCAGCCATCAGCTTAAACAGGTATCGATTTAGAAGAAGAAATGCCCAACAAATCCAGCAATACCGGAATGCTTCGGGCCGCACGCACAGGGTCAATAGTTTGAGTGGAGGTTCCGGAAGACGCGCGGCGGGTGCCACCGGTCAGTTTTTCACCAAGCTGGCGTCTTTCGGCCGGATAAAACGTGCTGAACGTCCGGCGGAGCAAGGGTAGGACCTCGGTAAAAATGGCTTCGTCTAGTCCGGAAACCCATCCATTGATAATCTGCCAGAGCGATTCGTCCAGCAGCAACACCGTACCGCTTCCGCTCAAAAACCCTTCTATCCAGTCTGCAACGGCTGCCGGCGGGAGCGCGGCGGAGGTGTTTTGGGCAATCAGCAGCTGTAACTCCGGTGCCGGTAATACGTTCAGATCTTTCAGTTGCCGGATCGCAAAACCGCGCATCAGGGCTGCAATCGAGTCGGTACCGGCTATCTTTTGTAGGCATTCCTGCCATTGGTGCTGATACGCGGCGTTTTGCAACAGCGTAACGGCTGCCTGAAGTTCACGGCAGTCCTGCACCAGCTTTTGGGTCGCGTCTTTGTCAATCCCGGTAGCTGCCAGTGGCAGGCCGATGGTGATGCGGGTAAAAATGCTGTCCAATATTCCGGAAACCAGTTCCGCATCGGTTTTGCGCACATTGCCGTAGCGGATCATCCGCGCCAGTCCGGGTACAATCTGTACCAGTGCGGTTACATCGTGCGAAGCAGCCGCCAGGTTGGCCAGTTGCCGGGACAGGGTGGTGACCGCTTCCGGAAGTACGGCCGGTAAGGCTTTCTCGAGCCACCCGGCCAGTTCCGGAAGCGTGGCGTCCGGGCCGGCTTTCGATTGCAGATACGCGGTTGCAGCAGTGGCTATGGTATTGCCCCAAACGCCTTTTTCAATGACTTCGATGGTCAGTTCGGGTGACCATTGCAGGCTCCAGGCTTCTTTAAACGTGCCTTTTCCGGAGCTGTGTTGAACGCGTCCCCAGGAAAGGTCCAGCACCTGCAACCGGTGCAGGAACGTACTGCGGTCCAGATCAAACTCTTTACGCAGATCCAGGATGTATTCTTTGGCCTCGGGTTGTTGCGGCAACCGCAGCGACTTAGCCGTTTTGTCGATGTCGGATTGCAGCGGCGGGCGGGGTACCTGATCCGGTACGGTACCCATCCGGTTGCTGACGATCAACTCCCGGCCAATAAGTTGCAGCAGGGTCGGATCGCCAAAGCACATCACGGCCAGCGCGGCATCGTTCAGTTCGGTCAGACCGGGCTTCCACAAGTTGCGCAAGGCCGCCAGATTGCTGGCCAGCCGGGTGGCTTCAATGACATGGGCAACCGACATATCCATGCCTTTTTTCCGGAACAGTCCTGCTACTTGGGATAGCCATCGCACGCCCTCATCTTCAGGATACTGCCAGATGTGATGATACCAGCCGGGCGAGGTAATACCTGCGCCATAGCCACTTTCAAAACTGAGCCGGTCGTAAGTCCACGGAATCCAGGTGGCTTCCACCTTTACTTTAGGAAGTCCTTTGAGGAGCGCTGCATCGTCTTTGGCTTTAAAGGTACCGGAGAAGGCGGGCAGGTGCCAGGCACCGCAGATGATGGCGATGTTGGTAAACCCTTCGTTCTCGGCCTGCCGCAACGTTTTGCGCATCCAGGCTTCCCGGATGGCTTCCCGCGGATCTGCTTTGGGCGGTAGCAGCTCCCGGAGGGTTGTCATCGCTTCCGTGACGGCTTCAAAGGCAGGCTCGGTGTGGTACCGGTGTTCAATCTGGTGTTCCCACCATTTTTCGCCATCGGTCCATCCGGCTGCTGCTGCCAGATGCGAGATCGGATTGCGGGAAATGACTTCAAGCGTCTCTGGCTCAGCCGCTTCCGGAAGCTGGGATTCCGGAACTACCACTGGAACTGCCGATTCCGGAGCGGGCAGCGTTTCGGGAGTGGGTGCTTCGGAGATTTCTTTTTGGGCCAGGGTATGGGCAGCCGGCAAATCCATAAACCGGACCGGGAGCTGCCGGGTACGGGCATACCGGATGGCCTGCCATTCCGGAGAAAATTCAGCAAACGGGTAAAAGCTGGCCTGGGACGGCGCTTCCGGATTGTACAGCAGCAAAGCTACCGGCGGCTTTAGCTCGGCGTTGTCCAGCCAGTGCAACAATCCTTCGGCTTCGGGTGGCCCTTCGATCAGCAGCAGATCGGGCGGATGCGTTTCGAGAAAGGTTTTTACCGCACGGGCCGAGCCGGGACCATGATGCCGGATGCCTAAAAGATGTACCGCCATTAGTCCAGATCTTTACAGGCCCGGTAGATGTCTTTCCACTCGTCGCGGGGTTTTACGACCGTTTCCAGGTATTCTTTCCACACGATTTTATCCTGTACCGGATCTTTTACGACAGCACCTAAAATACTGGACGCCAGATCGGTCGCCTTCATCTGACCGTCGCCAAAATACGCTGCCATGGAAAGGCTGTTGTTCATAACCGAAATGGCTTCGGCAGTGCTCAGGCTGCCACTGGGCGATTTCAGTTTGGCTTTGCCATCAAGAGTCGCGCCGCTTCGCAGTTCGCGGAAGATGGTGACTACGCGGCGGATTTCTTCCGCAGCCGGTGGTTCGGCAGGAAGCTCCATTGTTTTGCTGTAAGAGGCTACTCGTTGCCGTACAATGTCCATTTCTTCTTCCAGCGTATCCGGAACCGGCAGAATCACCGTGTTGAAACGGCGTTTCAAAGCGGCACTAAGGTCATTCACACCTTTATCTCGGTTGTTGGCGGTCGCAATCAGGTTGAACCCTCGAACGGCCTGCACTTCGGTATTCAGTTCCGGAATGGGCAGCGATTTCTCGGACAGAATGGTAATGAGGGTATCCTGCACATCGGCACCCATCCGGGTCAGCTCTTCAATCCGTGCAATCTTACCGGTTTGCATCGCCCGCATCATCGGCGACGCTACCAGAGCATTCTCCGACGGACCTTCCGCCAGCAGCCGGGCATAGTTCCAGCCGTAGCGGATCGCTTCTTCGCTGGTACCGGCGGTGCCCTGGATCAGCAGGGTACTATCACCGGAGATCGCTGCGGAAAGGTGTTCGCTGACCCAGCTTTTGGCCGTACCGGGCAGTCCATATAGCAATAAAGCACGGTCGGTCGTGAGCGTGGCTACCGCAATTTCCATCAGCCGGCGGTTGCCGATGTATTTGGGTGTGATGGTAAACCCGTTGGAAAGCGCGCCGCCGATCAGATAGGTCACTACAGACTGAGGCGTCATATGCCAGCCTTCCGGACGGCGTCCGGAATCCGCTTTGCGGAGTTCTTCCAGTTCGGTTGCAAATAGATTTTCTGCGTGGTGGCGCAGTACAGGCGTTGAAGTCATGATGGAAGGAAAGCGTTTTGGGATGCCGGAAAGGCGTGGAGGATGTTTTCTTTGAGCCGGATGAGGGACGTGATCTCTGCAAGGCGTTTTTCCCAGCTTTCACGCATATAGTCACTCATATAGGAGGTGTCGTTGGGCTGTGTCTCGGGTTGCAGCTTTTGCGGATATTTCAATGCGGTAAGCGGCAGCAGGTGCGCATGGCTGTTGAAAAAGGCTGCGGGATAGTGGTAGGGATGACTGGCTGCATACCGGAGCAGCGGGATATTTAAAGCCTCCGGCCACTCCTGTTGCTGATTGGTGTAATACCGGAGCAGTGATTCGGGCTGACTGATGGCCATGCGGAGCAAGTAGTTCTGGCGTTCGTCGGCAGGTAACAGCGGTAGGAGCGATTCATGAAATTGTCGGGTATCGTTGACCAGCAACCGGGCCCAGGTGGCCTCTTTGAACCGGATGGCCGCTGAGAGTAACGCATTTTTATAAGCGTTTCCTTTGGGAGAAACGGCTTCGAAAAGTGGTATAATGCTGTCCGGGGAAAGACCCAGCCAGGATTCCCAGAAAGCGGGTGGCGTGTACGTCAGTAAGCGTTGAAACCGGGCATCCGGGGTTTCCTTTTCGTCCTGAATGGCTTCCAGTCCGGCAAAAACGGTTTCCGGAAGGCGTAGGTCCAGCGTATGCTGGGTTTTAAGTCCCAGAAATTTCTTCTCGGTTTTCAGGGTTACCAGTTGCCGCATCTGTTCCTGAGCAGTTTGCACCAAACTGCTTTCCGGGAGCTGGAGCAGCAAATTCGTTGCCAGCGCCTGTACTTTCTTGCTTCGGTCGGTAGCGATGGATTCCAGAAACGGCCCATCCTGAGCGGTCAAATGCGGCTCCAGCGTAGCCAGAAGTGTTTCTTTGACGTCGGCTTTCTCTTGTTTCCAGACGGCTTCCAGCTCGGTTATCGCACGTGCAGGATCAGTTGTACGCAGCTCCAGCAAAGCCGCTGCACGTTCAGGCGTTTTGCCGGTGCTCCAGTGGTCTTCCCAGGATTCGCCGGACTCAAAGCGCCAGTCGGGATTGAGGCTGCACAACCAGGCACCTCTGTTTCCGGAAACAGCGCTAACTGCCGACCGGAGTGCAGGCTGTTGAGCCGTCAGTTGAAGCAACGGAACCAGCCGTTCTGGAAATACAATACAGTTGCTTTCCCGGCATTGCTGCAACCAGAGTTGAAGCAGTCCCAAAGAGTTTGACTGTAAGGTGTCCCCTAATATGGCGTCGGCGGCTGTGCTGCAATACGGCTTGGTTTCAGCGGGTGCCGTAGTATCGGCAGGCTGGGCCGTCGCAGGCACATTCCCGCACCGCCGGTACAGATACAGCGAGGCGGCTGTTTGCAGAAACCGGCTTTCCAGGTCTTCGGTGTTTGGTTGCAATCCTTCCGGAAACCCGTCGGGCAGGGCGATGGCCTGAAGCCGTTCCGCTGCGCCCGCTTTTTCGGTTCCGATCAAAGCTACGTCGGTGAGTTGAGTCCAGGCGTCCATCAGAGGAGTGGGGTATAGGTGGTGTTTTGCCAGACGCCCAGCGGCTGATAGTGATTTTCGGCACCCAGCACGGCGGTTTGCAGGTACTGGCCCCCGCTAACAGCCAGCCAGCTCCAAAGAACCATTTCCGGAACGGAGGGATCCAGGTACATCTGACGTCCGTGTTCGTCTTCCATCCGCCAGGACGCTTCCGGGGTTCGAACCGGTTTTAAAGCCGCCACTACATACGGCATTCCGTCCAGTAAGGGTGCTGCTGCCAGTACCTGCGATTCCAGATCGGCAACCGCATCCCAGCCACGGAGTACCGGAACGGATGGGGGCGTGGTTTGTCGCTGGGTGGGCGTTAGCTGTACCCGCAACGGAACCGCAGCCTTGTAATAGCGTACCTCGCCCCGGAAGCACTCGCCCGCCAATAGATGCAGTGATGTAGCCGCGCCGGGCGCCAGGAATTGCAGAAACAGACCCTTTTGGCCGTCCGCATTGATCAGCCAGTATTTTTCCACGGTCAGCGCTCCCTCCCGGCTTTGAGCTTTGCTCAGCACCAGCCAGTCGGTTTCCGGAAGGGGTTCGTTCAGGCTGTCGGCGCTTTGTGGAAACCCCATAAAGCCCCGTAGTTCCTGCATCAGTTGGGGGCGGGCGTCGCCCAGATTGCGGTAGCCTGAGATCGCAAGATACAGGCGTGCAAAAGCATCAAGGACCTGTGTTTGCCAGCCCTCGGCATAAAAGTTTGTTTCGCCGATGCCAGCCACGATGCGGGCCAGTCCCGGTAGCTGGGCATCGATCAACCGGCGGCTTATGTCTTCGAAAAAACGGCTCCCTTTTTCCGGAAACTGCACCAGTCCGCTGCGCACACTGTCTTTCATCCACAGCAGCAACTCGTCCAGACCGGAAGCGGCTTTGGATTCACGTGCGGCCTGGCGTTTCTGCTGGGCTTTCTCGTCGGGCGCAGCCTTGGTGCGTTCAGCGGGTTCGGCGGTGGTCTTTTGCGCGCGTTTGTCCAGCCATTCGGCTACCCAGGCAGGTTCCGGAACAGACGAAAATTTAGATGCGTCTTTGGCCTGAAGCAACAGCAGACCCAGCCCATGTTTGCACGGAAACTTACGGGACGGACAGCTGCATTTAGAAGTGAGCGTAGCGATTTCTACGACCGTCTGGTAGGGTTTGGAACCACTGCCCTGGCAATCGCCCCACAGGCTTCGGTCGCTGCTGCCGGTTTGCTGCCATTTGGAGCTGTTGGCTAGCGCCTGTCCTGCTTTCTTGGACGCCTCATCGGGTGCGAGCGAAAGAATCTGATCTGTTGAAAGAGAAGGCAAACCGGAGCGCTTTTGGGAGAATTAAAGGTCGGGTGTGCCGTTGAAAATGCGAAAGGACGTTTGAAGAAATCTGGCTGTAAACCAAAAATTTCCGGAATGATTTTTGAACAGGAGCGGGGCTCTAAAAATATACCTGTTTTTATTTGCATATGGACAGCGGTCTGGCACAGGATCGGTCGGTTTTGGCAGCTTCAAAGACGCTGTATTCGGGTTGAATGGTTTCCGGATACGGTTCAAATTACCAATGTTCAAAGTTGGTGTCTTTCAAATGATTGGTGTAATCATCAATCGCTTCTTTAAGGACTTTCTTTTGCAGGAGAACTGATTTCAGATCAATTGCATTGTGTTCCCGTGCTTCCAGCAGGGATTGTAGCTCTCGTTTTTGAGGTGCCGTTGCCGGGCAATTTCCATAATCGGCGGCCTCCTGTGCCCGACGCTGAAGGACGTCTTCCAAGTCTCTGTTGGGATTAACCTGAGCCGTTGTGCGTTCCAACGAGTATCTATATCGTTCAGTAGGTGGAATTTGTTGACCGAATTGAAGAAAAGGAGCTTGCCGGATGTATTGTGTATGACCTGTAGCGTTAAAACACAGGTCGCTCCGGTGTGTAGAAATAACCCATTCGCGCGCTCCTGTTCGCTCGATTGAATCGATTTCAAATGCATCATTCAATTCAAGATCGAGGTCGAAGCTGAAATTGGTTACCTGCTCAAAAACCAGTGTGGCCGGCGAAACCCAAAACGTAAACGAAAGACCGTCAGCATCGGGTTGATTCCACTGAAAAATATAGTCAATATCCAGTTCCAGCTCGTGCCCGGTAAACCGAAGTGTATAGATGATGTTATCGTGTCAGCCCATGCGCTCAAAATCGTCTGGGGTCCAGATACGTTTCTTGGGTTGACAATCCATTTCTAAATCGTTTGTAGCTACCAGATAAAGGGTTCCCGTTAATAGTGATTCCGGAACATATGCAGCAGGTAAAGTGTCGAATTATTGGATTCGGATAACTTTTTGAACGAACCTACGATCGTCCTGAAACAGCACCACCTGATACCATCCGGCCGGCCAGGTCCGGGTATCCAGTTGAACGGCTGTCTGGGATAAAAAGGTGCGGTCGACCTGCGTTCGGCCCATTGCGTCTGTGATCAGCACCCGTACCGGATGGCCACTATCGGCAGGACCCTGTAGGGTGAGGGTTGTGGTAAACGGATTCGGACGCGCGGGATTCCATCCGGAAGGGGTTAATTCCTGTACTGCGGCCGGCGCGGCCAGCGAGAAGGTAAGCAAGGTGCCCAGCGTCAGTTGCGTCGTTTTGCGCAGGTAGGGCAGATTCAGGCTGCCTGCTGTGTCGTTTGGGCTGTGTTGATGCGGGGACCGGTCATTGTCGTAATCTTCTACAATCCCGATGGCCGTGTATTGATTATCCCAGAACGACGCGACATCCGTAGCGCCATACCCCTGAAGAATCGGTTGCAGTTGAAGCCCGATTGAATAATTGGTATTGACATCCAGTGCCACGCCTGCCCAACGGTTGGACTGTCCGATGGTACGGGTATGCACCTGGGCAATGCCGTCGTTATTGCCGTCCCAGCCGATCATATCCAGATTAAGGTATCCCAGAAACGTGTTTCCGGAAGGCATCAGTCGCTGCCGTACATAGGCTGCACTCCCGATCGAGCCGGTTTCTTCTTCGTCCCAGAGCGCGAACATCACCGTTGGCCGCATCGGCAGTTGCTGACAGATACGCGCGCATTCCAGCACGGCGGCCACGCCGCTTCCATTGTCATCGGCGCCCGGACTGAACACACTTCCGACGGCATCGTAATGAGCGCCCACGATCACCAATTCGTTGGGATGGCTGCCTTCAATCATGCCAAACAGGTTTTTTCCGGTGCTGCTGAAGACCTGAGAATCGATGACCAGTCCGGATTGAAGCAGTCGCTGTTTCAGGTATTGAAAGGCCTTTTCGTTGCCGGGCTGATCAAACTGGCGGGAGCGAATGGTGTCAGTTTGTCCGTTGATCTGCACAGGTTGCTGACCGGAGAGTTGGACCAGCGTTTTGAGAAGCGAATCCGTTGATATCTGAGCAATCGCTGCCGTAATTTCCGGACGGGGCTGTGCCTGGATAAAAAGCGGGACCCAAACCAGCAAAAGCATGTACAACAGTTTCACGGAAAAAGTTCTTAAGGGTATAAACTACATTTGAAACCGCATTCCGGAATGAGATTCTGTGTCTGTAACTAAAGGTAGCTGGTAAGCAGCAGTCTTCGCTTTCGAATGTTAGGTACAATCAAATAGAGCTTACCATGCCGTTCAATGGATAACATTGCCAGTCGAATTTCGGAGCCGGCTGGGGCGAAAACAACTTGTCAATCCTGGTTCTACTGAATTCGTGCATATAGGGTAGTCGATCTTCGAAACACGATACCAACATCACAGAAAAATGCGTCTCTATACAAACGCGGTCTGTGAGTTTTAGGTAGAGCTTCACGTAGAAGTAAAATTTAAAGGATAAAAGCTCTGTACACAAGGATTTGAAGCTTTAATGGTTACTTGGGAACCAAATGTTTATGTTTTCGGGGACTTGAGACAATCGACCCGGAGAAAGATACAAAACGGGTTCATCCACTTTTCAAACCCGTTCATCAACTTTTGAGCCCCGTTCATCCACTTTTTGAAAAAAGTGTGTCTTGAAGGTTGATCTTTATTAAAGTTTACTTTGCCATGAATCATGCCATGAATCATTTTTGTTAAAGTATACTTCTCCTGACAGACGTTGTCTGCCTGCTCCGTGAAAACGAAAAATATTATGAGAAAAATCCTACTTATCAAAGTAATCACTGCCATTCTACTAGTGTGTACCGTGCCTGGCATTGAGGCAGACGCACAGATTTCCCAAACCAACGCTACAGGATCTTTTAGCACGCAGCCTAGTTCTACTTTTACCGGGGCGGGAGAATGGATTTTTTTTTACACGGGTGGTCTTAGTCAGTGCAGCTTGGTTACCGGGACTTGGATTATTGGAAGAGCAGGCAATCAGAACCCTGTAACCCCCGCCACCTGGAGCACCGTAACCCAAGCTTACCTGGGAAATACGCTTGGTGGGGCTATTACGGTTTCTTTTAATTGCTATCATACTGGTGGGAATGATGCGACTCTGGATCTTTTCTACGGACCTACAACGAACGGTCCCTGGACAACCATACCGGATATCCTTTCCAACGTTGGTTCCTGTGCAAACGTAACCGTACCCAGTTTTAGCGCTCCTGAACCCGGCCCCCTCTATGTACGCTTCCGCTTCCGACCAACCTACACGTATGCGACTTCCAATTCATCTTTGGAATTGGGCAATATTTCTGTAGTCGAAGCGCCTCTGCCCGCTTGCAGTGGTCTGCCCACTGCTGGCACTACAATATCCTCCCTTCCGGCTGGCTGTGGCAATGCTGCCATTCCTCTCCGGGTAAGCCCCAGCCCTAATGTGGCCGGTATTTCCTATCAATGGCAAAAGTCTGCCAATAACAGCACTTGGGTAGATATTACCGGGGCTACCACCAAATACACGTCTGTAACGCAGACGGCCGCAACCTATTACCGCCGAAAGAGTACCTGTTCGAATAGCGGGCAGACGGCCTATTCTACCGCTGTGCTGGTTACACAAGCCAATCCGGCGCTTCCCTGCTACTGTATATCGGGGTCCACAACCGGGCTGGGTAGTCAAATTACCAATCTCACGCTAGGGACTGTTAACAACTCCTCTACATCAACTATCAGTAACGACAGTGTGGCAATTAGTGGTTCCCAGGGCATTGCCACCGGCAACACGAGTAGATACCTCGATTGGACCGGCAGCACTGTACCCATACCGAACCTGCCCCGGGGATTACCGCAGGCATTTTCAGTGAGCCTGGCCGCTTATAATCCGATGACTGCCTTTTTGAAGATATATATTGACTACAACCAGGATGGAGATCTGCTGGACCCGAACGAATTGGTATATTCCGGTACTCCCAACCTCCTGCCGACTGGTACTGCAACCGGTACCATTACCGTACCGGCAGCGGCGCTGTTGGGAAATACGCTGATGCGAATTGTTTCCAATGACACGGCCAGTTCTCTCAGCACGGTAACGCCCTGCAATACCTTTGAGCGGGGGGAAACACATGACTACCGGGTAAATATCATGGGCGGCCCGGCCTGTTTCGGTACGCCGGATGTTGCAGTCGTTGCAGGTCCGGCTGATGCCTGCCCGAATCAAGCGTTTGCACTCACAGCAAGCAATTTAGACCCGTACGGTTTTCCCGGATTGTCGTACCAATGGCAGTCTTCTGCCGCAGGTGCCAATATATGGACCGATTTGCAAGGAGATACTGTACGCACGGGCGTTTCGTTTCCTACCGGTAAAACCCTTGCTAAAGATTACCGGCTAAAGGTAACCTGCGCCACTAGCGGGCTGTCGTCCTATTCGAATGTCTTCCCGGTTGGATTGGGCGTTGGTACCTGCTTCTGCACTGCTGCCATCACCAATGCCTCTGGCTGTCAACGGTGGATCAGCAGCGTAGCCACCACAGGAGCAGTCACAAACATGACCAACCCCAGCGCCTGTACAGCGGGTGGATTTGCAGATTATACAATCTCCGTAACCGGTCCGACGCAGTACCGCGATTACCCGCTGAACCTAAACCTGACCTCGGCCAACAGCAGCACTGCTTGGAGTATTTACGTAGATTACGATAACGATGGTGCTTTTGCTAGCAATGAGCTGATGTACCAGAACAGTAATACAACCGGCGGCACTACAATAGCTGCTTCCTTCGTGATACCACTGACAGCTCCGCTCGGCGTCCACCGGATGCGTATCCGGGCCGATTCCGGCGCAACGGCTGCTACCGCCTGTACGGCTACGGTATCCGGCGAGACAGAGGATTATATGCTGACCGTAGTGGAAAAGCCGGTATGTACCGGCACACCGGTCCCCGCCACCCTAATCACCACCCAGCCGTATATCTATTGCGGACCTTTTCCGGATAAGCCCATGACCCTCACTGGTGGTACGCCTACCGGCACCGGCGGGTTTACCGGAATCATTACAACCTGGGAAAAATCGTATGATTCGGCTTTCAGCGTCATTATCCCCGCCTATTCTATAATCGGACAAAACCAATCCGCCTATTACCGGGCAAAGCAAACCTGCGCTACTTCCGGTCAGTCTGCCTATTCCTCCACCATTCTGGTGGCCAATCATGCGCCAACCGCAATTAATATCTCGCCAGCTTCCCCAGCAGTCTGCGCCGGCTCCGGCGGCACGGTGCTCTCCGCCAGTGTTAACGTTGGCCCTGGTGGTCCTGCGCTTTCCTATGCCTGGACCGCGAATAGCTACTCGGCCTGCAATAATTGCATCAGCTGCACTAACTGCAACAGCACAACCGTGAATCCGGCGGCCTCTACCACCTTTAACGTAAGTATATCGGGAGGTGGTTGCCCCGGCACCCTTCTCGTATCCCGGAATGTTACCGTTAACCCTACCCCTACGGTCCTGTCCGCAATTGCTCCTGCGGCCGCCTGTTCCGGTCAGGCCATTACTTTAACCGGGGGTGCGGATACGCCCGGTATCTACAGTGGTTTTGCGGGACCGTTTGCGCCGTCTAAGTGGAATTTCTCGCAGACGACCTCTAACGGTAAAATAATTACTTCCGGAGCACCCAATACTGTTGTATTTATTAGCTCCGACAGCACTGCACTGGCACCCGATGGCGGAAGCGATGACTGGACTATCAACATTCCCAATGCCGGAAACATAACCTTCAATTGGGCCTATTCCACCAACGACAGTGCCGGGAACGACTTTGTGCGGTATATTGTAAACGGAGGTACTCCTACAAATCTTCCCGGCTTCTCGAACAGTGGTTCTAAAACCCAGTCGGGTACCGCCACGATAGCCGTGCCGGCGAACTCATCTTTCACCCTCCGGGGCCGGAGCCGTACCAACACCGGCGGCTCATCCACCACCACCATCAGCAACTTTTCGGCACCCGGCGGATTGGCAAGTACTGTGGCCTGGTACGCTGCTCCTACGGGCGGTAGTCCGCTGGCAAATCCGGTTACGACAGGCGCGCCTGGTACCTACACCTACTACGCCCAGGCTGTGACTGCGGCGGGCTGCGGAAGTGGTTCCCGTATACCATCCAACCCGATGACTGTACATGGTGCCGGCTGGTGGACCGGCGCAGCAGACAGCAACTGGAACACGGCCGGCAACTGGTGCGGCGGCATCCCAACCATTACTTCCAACCTGGTGATTCCCGGTGCCACCACGGTGCCCAACATGCCGGTGCTCAATGCTGTCGGTTCTGTAAACAATCTGGAGCTGCAAACCGGTGCCTCGCTTAAGGTATCGGGCACCGGAACGCTCAACCTGTATGGCAGCCTCACCGGCAATGGTACATTCAATGCAGATGCTGCAACCGTAAATCTTGCCGGAACCTTTCCGCAATCCGTTCCTGTAATGGCAGCGGTGGGCACCCTGTCTGTGAACGGCGGATCTGTAAAAACGCTTTCCGGAAATATTCGTGTCAACACCGCTCTGAATTTTACCAATGGCATGGTAGATGTAGGCAGCAATACGCTCACGCTGGCGCCCGCGGCCACTGTCACCGGTGCATCTGCCGCTAGTTACATACGCACGTCGGCTGCCGGCGGTCGTCTCCGGCAGGGCGTGAGTTCCACACCGGTTGTGTTTCCGGTGGGCAATACCACTTATAATCCGGTAATACTCACCAACAGCGGAACTGCAGATATGTTTGCCGTAGGCGTGCGCAATGAGGTGCTGCTAAACGGAACCACCGGAATCCAGGTAGACCCGCTCAACGCCCAAGTGGTAAACCGCACCTGGGATGTGGAAGAGCAAACGCCGGGTGGCTCTAACGTAACGATGAAGCTGCAATGGAATGCCGGGGAGACCAACACGCCGCTCTTCGATTACAACCATGTTCAGGTAGCGCACTACACCGGAGGCAGCTATAAGCTTGACTCTGCCTATGCGAACCCGAGTCTGGCACCGGCAGCGCTCGGCTATCCCGGTGCTGGGCCTTACACGGCCACCCGCAGTGGTATCCTGTCGTTTTCGCCCTTCACGGTAACATCATCTTCTATAAGCTCCACAATGCTGCCGGTAACCCTGTTGGCGTTCCGTGCCCTAAATGAGGGAAGCCGCAACAAAGTAGCGTGGGAAACAGCCGGCGAAGCAGAAATCAGCAGCTATGGGGTAGAGCGTTCCGCAGACGGGGCGGTCTTCAGCAGCATTGAAGAAATCCCTTCAAAGGGTACTTCCGGAAACTATGTGAGCTATGACCCTCATCCTAAATCTGGTCTTACCTATTACCGGCTTAAGATCAGGGCAACAGATGGCAGCCAGCGCTATTCCCAAACGGTAAGTGCTTTCCTGAAAAGCAGCGGAACCATAGAAATGACGGTGCAGCCGAATCCGGCACGGGATGTGCTGACGGTTAATTTATACGGCATACAGGATGGCTTGGTACAGGTAACCGATTTAATCGGGCGTGTAGTAACTACGGTTGCGGTGTCTGGCAGTGTGGCTCCAGTTGACGTAAGTGGGCTTGCAGCGGGTACTTATTTTATCCGCTACATAAATGGCCCTGTCACCAAGACAAGCACCGTTACAAAGCAATAGCTGACTCCTGATTAGCTTAAAAACGCCAGCCCGTCCCTTAAATAAGGGCGGGCTGGCTGCTGTTGGCAGCCCCATCAAAAAAACAGCTTTCGCATGAATGCTTGTAGTGTATTAATCCTGTTGTTAACTCAACAAATCCTTTCATACATATACCCCTTTCTATCTGCCGTATTTACACGAAAAAGGCACCGGACCATCAGAATAGGAGCGTACCTGCTGGTTTACCCTGCCTATGGATTTGCGCATCACAGTGTCTCTTTAGACAGTGCTTAACCATTGGCACTCTGTCGGATAAATCTGATTCCGGAAAACTGTTTTAATAGCTCTTTACACCAAGACAGCACCTAACCCTGTAACTGTCATTTTCTGGGTTATCTCGGTCTTCAGCTCCATAATAGTTCTAAAACCTTGCTACGCAAAAAAATGACATAAAAAAACCGCGTTCCTGTAAGAACGCGGTTTGTGCATTTGGTGGTCTCGCGTGGAATCGAACCACGATCTGGAGCTTCGGAAACTCTTATACTATCCGTTGTACTACGAGACCTGAAAAGAGCGCCGGTTTGACTGCTATTCAAACCGGAACATTAAAAAAGGCAACCCGGAAGTTGCCTTTAGTCTGGTACGGCGTACGGGAATCGAACCCGTCATTCATCCGTGAAAGGGATGCGTCTTAACCGATTGACCAACGCCGCATTTCCCGTTTGGGAGTGCAAATATAAGCAACGAACTTAAATCTCCAACTCCTTTCGAAAAATTATTTTGACGTTGTCTTCGCGGCTTCAATAATGCCGTTAAAATCAGCTGCTTTCAACGCTGCACCGCCAATTAATCCGCCATCCACATCGGGCTGCGCAAACAACTCCGGCGCGTTCGAAGGCTTGGCACTGCCGCCATACAGAATGCGAACCTGATCTGCTACTGTTGTGCCCAGCGCATCGGCAATGGTTTTCCGGATGTGCGCGTGCATATCCTGGGCCTGCTCCGCCGTAGCGGTCCGACCGGTGCCAATCGCCCAGATAGGTTCATAGGCAATCACCAGCTGGTTCCAGTCGGCTTCCGGAAGGGTCAGTACCGTCTCCCGCAGTTGCTGCGCAATATGATCATTCTGCTGGTCTGCATCGCGGATCTCCAGCGGTTCGCCGCAACAAAAGATCACCTTTAGGCCGGCTGCCAGCGCTGCTTTGGTTTTGGCCAGTAACAAATCACTGTTTTCCTGTTGATACTCCCGGCGTTCGCTGTGGCCCAGGATCACCCAAGTGCAACCGACATCTTTCAGCATCTGCGGACTGACCTCACCAGTATAGGCACCGGATGCTTCAGCATGGCAGTTCTGAGCGGCCAGTTCTACCCCAGGCGTTCCGGAAAGCGCGTCCCAAACCTCGCTCAGGTATACAAAAGGAGGCGCTACAATCACGGTTACGCCATCGGCGGACTGAATGCCTTCGATCAGCGGAGCGTTCTCGGAACGGGAGCCATTCATTTTCCAGTTGCCGGCTACGATTTTTTTGCGGTTCATCAGGGTCTTCAAAAGTCTTTTAAAGTTGAATACAGAATAGGGTTACTCAGCTGCCGCACTCACCTTGCTATGATGGGTCGCGCGCTGGGCAGCGGTGTCGTCAAAAATAGCCTTCAAAATGGCTTTCTCAGCATCTGAAAGGGTTTTGCCACGCCGGGCCATCATCCGGGACGCGGTATCCAGCGCCTTATCCAGCGTATAGGTCTTGAGTCCGGAGGCACCGCCCCAGCTAAACGAAGGCAGATAGGCCGGTGGAAACTCGCCGCCATAAATATTGCACGAGACTCCAATTACGGTACCGGTATTGAACATCGTATTAATGCCGCACTTGGAATGATCGCCCATCAGCAGCCCGCAGAAGGTACGGCCGGTCGACAGCCTTTTGTCGGTGGCGTCGTCGTGGATCTTGATCAGATCGTAGTTATTTTTCAGGTTGGAAGCGTTGGTATCGGCTCCGATATTGCACCATTCGCCGATCACACAGTTGCCTACAAAGCCGTCGTGTCCCTTGTTACTGTTGGCAAAAAACACGGCATTGCTGACCTCACCGCCTACTTTGCAACCCGGACCGATCACGGTATCGCCGTAAATTTTGGCGCCCATCTTGATGGTAGCCCCTTCGCCCAGCGCCATCGGTCCGCGCACAATAGCCCCGTCCATAATCTCAGCGTTTTTACCAATATAGATCGGCCCGTCACCGGCATTCAGCAATACGCCCAGACCGATCTGGGCACCTTCTTCGACGAAAATCTGCTCGGTTTTTTTCGTCACCACACCGGCCGGAAGCAGGGTAGAGCTACGCTTATGAGTCAGCAGGTCAAAATCATGGCGGATATACGGTCCGTTGAGCAAAAAAATATCCCAGGAACGGTTCAATAGCTGTGCGGTTCCGTCAAAAATGGTTTCCCCAAGTCCGGTCGTTTGCTGGCGAAACGCTCCGATTGTTTCCGGAACATTCAGCAACCGGGCAGCCAGCAACACACCGGCGGTATCCCGGAGCAACTGACCTACCTGAAGGGTCGTCATCGCGGCCACCAGCTCCGGCGTTGCCAGCAACCGGCTGTTGATATACAAGCCGGTATTACCGGAGACGACTGGCTGCGGATAAAGGGGCTGCAACAGGTTGGTCGTCAGGGTTCCGGAAGCATGTATATTCAGGTAGGCTTCCCAGCGCTCCCGCAGGGTCAGAATCCCGCAGCGGATATCGGCGGCACTACGGGTACGGGTAAACGGATACAGCTGGGACTCCAGCCCATCGTTAAAGAAAGTAAGGGATGTCATAGTAGGATACGAATATGCACAAAAAAACGCAGCCGGAGCTGCGTTCGAAATACATGCAGGTGTTGAAAAAAACTTAAGCTTTTTTCGCGTACCGCTTTTTAAACTTGTCGATACGACCGGCGGTATCCACCAGTACGTTCTTACCCGTGTAAAACGGATGGCTTTGATGCGAAATCTCCACTTTTACCAATGGATATTCTTTGCCGTCTTCCCACATGATGGTTTCACGGGTAGGGGTTGTCGAGCGCGTCATGAACGTATACTCGTTCGACATGTCTTTGAATACGACGTTGCGGTATTCTTTTGGGTGGAGGTCTTGTTTCATCAGAAAAAGAGTAGTGCACGGATTTTGCCGTGCTGTTTTCTTAAGGGCTGCAAAGATATGGATCCAAACAGATACACCGGTGAGAAAGATTCCACCAGTGTATCTGTTTAGAGCGCTGGGTTACTTGGCCAGTTTCTGCAAATCTGGTTCAGCTTCCTCAGCAGTCATGTATTTACCAACGATTTTTCCTTTCGGATCCAGCAGGAAGGCCTGCGGGATAAACGCTACGCCATAGGCTTCTGCGGGCTTCGACTGCCATCCACCCAGATCGCTTACGTGATTCGGCCAGGACAATTTGTCGTCAGCAATCGCTTTTTTCCAGGCGTCTGCGCTTTTGTCCAGCGACACGCTGTAGATTTCAAACGGCTTGGTGGCGTTTTTAAGTTTTTTCTGCGAATACGTCTGGTACAACTTTACCAGATTCGGGTTGGCACGGCGGCAGGGTCCACACCAGGACGCCCAGAAATCCACCAGTACATACCGGCCTTTGTTGAGTTCGGAGAGTTTTACTTCTTTGCCATCCGGCGTTTTGTAAGCAAGGTCGGGCGCCTGCATGCCTGTTTTGATAGCGGTATTTTCATACTGCGCATGAGCAACAGTGGTGGCTGCTGTAAGGCTGCACACAACAGCCAGAGCGGTCAGGATTTTTTTCATGGAGAATTCCGGAAGAATTGAAGTCATAAATATAAACGGTTTAGACGGGAATAGCAGGCGAAAGGTTTAGTTGCAATCCATCAAATGCCAAGGCCATGTGCGCGGGGAGGGTTGCGTTGACCGCCTGATGAAATCCCATCTGATGGCTGATATGCGTGAAGTAAAGCTGTTTGGCGCCTAAAGACTGTCCTAATGCAATGGCTTCTGCCAGGGTGAAATGCGATATGTGAGCTTCCTGCCGCAACGCGTTCAGCACCAGTACGTCCAGTCCCTGGAGCTTAGCCCGCTCGGATTCCGGAATCTGGTTGGCATCGGTGATGTACGCAAACGTACCGGTCCGGAACCCCAGTACTTCCATACCGGCATGAAACGTCTGAATCGGCGTGAACAGTCTGCCTGCAATCTCAAACGGCTTTAATCCGATCCGGTGCAGCGCAATTTCCGGAACACCCGGATACTTGTGCTCGGCAAACGCATAGGCAAATTCCCGCCGGAGTGCTGTTTCGGTAGCCTCAGTACAATACACCGGCATGGCCGCCTGCTGAAGAAAATTGAACGCCCGGATGTCATCCAGTCCGGCAATATGGTCTTTGTGGGCATGGGTCAGCAATACGGCATCGAGATGCGTCACCTGCGCCCGTAACATCTGGTACCGGAAATCCGGGCCGGTATCGATCACTACCTCCTGCTGATCCCAACGGAGTAGTACACTGCTGCGGAGTCGCGTATCCTTTGCATCTTCAGAATGGCAAACGGCACACGGACAGGCGATCATCGGAACCCCTTGCGAGGTACCGGTTCCTAAAAAAGTGACTTGTAATGGACTCATAATGGAACGTCTGTGGCCGGACGGGTTTCGGGCGTTTCCGGAAGCGATTTAATTGCGGCCGCCTGTTGATAGAACCGGGTCATTTCCGCATCGAGCGTATCCGGATGGATTCCAATGGATGGCAGCAGTTCCAGCAAGGCGTTGATCCGTCCTTCCGGCTGTAAAAAGCGATTGACGACCACTACTTTCCGGTGTTCGAGGAGGCAGGACCCTGATTGAAACGTGCCTTTCTCATAGCGAACGGTATAGGAAGCGGCTTCAAAAAGCTGTTCGAGCTTCCTCAAAGTAGCGGGTGTATATTTGAAACTCATTCCCAACGTTGCAGGATTTCAAAATGACTAAAAGTAGGCTAAGGTGGGCAATTACCACCGTTCTTTTCCTGGTAAGCAGTCTGGCTACTGTAATGGCTCAGAATCCGTCCAAATACTATGAAGAAATCCCCCGGACGTTTTACGGGGGCTTGCTGGCCGGAGTCAATTTCAGTCAGGTAGACGGCGATGCGTATGCCGGATACCACAAAGTAGGCTTCAATGTGGGTGGCATTGTTTACACCCGTTTTACCCCACATCTGGCAGCATCTTTGGAAATTCTGTTTTCCCAGAAAGGTGCCAAGGGCCATCAGGTGCAGCAACTGGGCGTGTCGGATAGTTTTCTGACCGGATACCGGATCAATCTTAATTATGCGGAGATTCCGATCATGCTCAATTATTTCGACCGCCGCAAAAGCCATTTCGGAGCCGGATTGTCGTATTCGCAGCTGATCAACGGGGAAGAGCTGATCGAGGTTACGCGTGGCAATCAGACCAGTGATGTGGATGCCAGTGCCTATCCGTTCCGGAAAAGCGATCTCAACTTTGTAGCCGGCGGCAACCTGCATCTGGTAAAAGGCTTGTTTCTGAATGCCCGGTTTCAGTACTCCCTGCTGAGTATCCGGAAACAGCATTATCCGGGCATCGGTCGGTCCGATCAGTACAATAATATGTGGGCCGTCCGGCTGATGTACCTGTTTTAATAAAACGATTCCGGAACGCATCTGCCTGGTTTGAACCTCTTACCGGACGCGCCAGAGCCACTTGTAAAATGAAGCTCCCGGAATAGGTGTGGTTCTGAACCGGTCATCTTTCTCAAACCGGTTGGTGATGCCCCACCAGGCAACTTTCTGATGAAGCGGCAATTGTTCCAGGATCGCAGTGCCATTCTGGGTATTGAAAAGAACGAAGTGCTGTGGATAGCCATCAGCCTGTTGCTCTTTTTTTAAAGCTCCATATTCATACAGGTATTTTATGTCCCGGTTCATGCCTTCGCTGATCCAGATCGGTCCTTTGATTTTTTTGGCATCCTGAGACATTTCTGCAACCATGTAGGGGCTGCCGAAGTACATCCGGTTTCCGGATGCCCACCGGGAGGTCATCAGCAGCGGCCGGAATAGAACCAAAGCTGCCAGTGCAATATAGGCAACCGGCAGCCAGGAAGACCGGACCCGTTGTAAAAGCATGGCTGCGGTAACGCACAAACACAACATGGCAATGGCGTTAAGTCCGATGGCCCAACGGGTATTCGGATCTGCCGCAATAGTACCAACCGCCGACAACAGGTTCCAGATCAGAAACGAAAGTCCTGTAAAAATGCCTAGCAGCACGACCTGCTTCCGATAGCGCCCCTGAACCGGCTTCCGAAACAGAAATGTAATTGCAAAAAGCAGCACAAACAGGTGAAACACTGCGGTCCACGGATGCAGCAAGAATGCCGTTCCGTAATACAGCATCGATGAAAAGCTATAGCTCAATCCATTGGAATCCACTGGTTGCTGACGGATACAACACAGATAAATGAAGACCGCATTCAGTGCAAGAGGCGCTCCAAACGCGCCCAATCGTTTAAAGTAGGTTCCGGAAGCGGTAGGTGCTTTGAGCGTTTTCCAAACCATCAGGAAGGAAGCCAGACCGATGGGAATGACGACCGGATACCGCATACACATAAAAAAGGACAACGCCAGCCCTTGTCCCAGCAGCCAGCGGATGCTCTTGCCGGGCTGGTACCGGTAGGCAAGCAGTAACGCATACAAGGTGCCCCAGGCTTCATAGCTGTAGGGCCGCAACTCACCGGAAAACTGGTACAGCAACGGCGAGGAAAGCAGCAGACCTGTTAGTAGAATCGCTTCTGTTTTGGCGATGTCCAGGGTTCGTAGAAGCCGATAGGCTGTCCACAGCAAACCTACTGTTCCCCAAAGCGATAGCGAACGGATCCAGACCACAGCGGTGCTGAGTTCCTGCCAGACCCGAAGCAGCAGGCTGTAGCCCAGCGGGTCGAACAGATACCGGTTGTTTTCACGTACAATGTCTGAAAAGGCACCCCAGGGTGCAAACGGTGCCGTATCGCGTGGAATGCCCAGCGAAATGTAAAACTGGTTGGCGTCATCAAACCACAGGTACGGATTGGTGAGGACACACAGGTTACCCAATAAGGCGACCACCAAAACAAAAAGGCTGAAATGACTCCAGCCTTTTTGGGATACGAATGCGGTTGCAGCCATCTACTCGGCCATCATTTGCTCGGCCAGCTCGGCAATTTCCTCCGCGTTGGGCTTGGAGAAATAATCGCCGTCGGTAGCATAGGCGGGGCGGTGTGCTTTGGCTGTAAGCGTGCGCGGCTGGGCATCCAGGAAGCGATAGCCGCCCTGGATTTCCATAATCTGCTGGAAGATATACGCACTGGCGCCTCCCGGTACATCTTCGTCGATAATCAGGATGCGACCGGTTTTTTGCAGGCTTTTCACGATCACGCCGGAGGTGTCGAATGGCAACAGCGTCTGTACATCGATCAGTTCTACAGAGATGCCTGCCGGTTCCAGATACTGCTCGATGGCTTCGGCAATCACCCGCAGGGTAGAGCCGTAGGAAACGATGGTCAGGTCTTCACCTTCCTGCAGAATTTCCGGAATACCCAGCGGCACGGTGAATTCCATCAGGTTTTGCGGCGTTTTTTCTTTCAACCGGTAGCCGTTCAGGCATTCTACCACTAGTCCGGGCTCATCGCTCTGAAGCAGCGTGTTGTACATGCCGGCTGCCTGCACCATGTTGCGCGGTACACAGACATACATGCCCCGAAGCGCGTTCAGGATCATCCCCATCGGTGAACCGCTGTGCCAGATGCCTTCGAGCCGGTGGCCGCGGGTGCGCACAATCAGCGGGCATTTCTGGCCGCCCTTGGTGCGATACTGAAGTGTTGCCACATCATCGCTCAACGGTTGGAGGCCATACAGCAGGTAATCGAGGTACTGGATTTCGGCAATCGGACGCAGCCCGCGCATGGCAGCACCGATGCCCTGACCGATAATCGTGGCCTCCCGGATACCGGTATCGAAAATGCGGGCGGCACCGTGTTTTTCCTGAAGACCGGCAAAGCCCTGGTTTACGTCTCCGATCTTACCCAGGTCCTCACCAAAAGCAATGACAGCCGGGTTTTGGGTAAACAGTTCGTCGAAATATTTATTCAGCACCTCATAGCCGTTGAGCTGCTGGGCATCGCTGCCATACTGAGCCGCTACGGCCGGCACCTTCAATGCATTTTTGGCTGAAGTACTGTGCAGATTGGAGTTAAATTGATCGGCTGCTTTTTCGCGCAGTTCCTGGGCGTACTGGCGCAAAGCCGCTACGGCCGGTGAGGACGCATCCGGAAAAGCACGGAGCACGCGGGAGATGGTTTGCAGCACTTCCTTCCGGATCGGTTCTTTAGCCGTGCGCAAGGTATTGAGCATAGCCGAAAACTCACCGGCAGCGGCATTTCCGGAAAGTGCGGCGTCGATCAGCGTCAGGGCTTTCTCGCGCTGTTCGAAAATAGGTTTCTGGAAGGCCTCCCAGGCACGGCGCTTGGCTTCGCGGGCTTCTTCTTTGGCTTCGGTTTCGGTCTCAACCAGTTCTGCTTCGGTAGCCAGTTCGTTTTCAAGGATAAACTGCCGCATTTTAACCAGGCAATCCATTTCTTTTTCCCATTCCAGCCGTTCGGCGCTTTTGTAGCGCTCATGCGAACCGGAGGTGCTGTGGCCCTGGGGTTGTGTGACTTCCTGGATGTGAAACAGCGCTGGAACGTGGGTTTCACGGACTTCCTCAATGCCCTGCTGAATGGTATTGACCAGTTCGGCATAATCCCAGCCTTTGGCTTTATGAATGCGGATGCCGCCCACGTTTGGTTCGTAGCTCATGCCTTTCAGGGCTTCGCTGATCGAATTCTTGGCCGTTTGCAGGTTACGCGGCACCGAGATACCATAACCGTCATCCCATACAAATACCGCCAGCGGCACTTTAAGTACGGCGGCGGCATTCATGGTTTCCCAGAAATGGCCTTCCGAGGTAGACGCATCACCGATGGTGCAAAACACCACCTCGTTGCCCCGGTTAGAGAATTTTTCAAATCCGGTTTGTAATCCGCGGATCTGGCGGTAGCATTTGGAGGCAAAGGCCAGTCCCAGGGCGCGCAGCATCTGTCCGCCCGTAGGCGAAATATCCGAAGACGATTGCGGCGCGGCCAGCAGATCTTTCCAGTTGCCTTCCTCATCGAGCCAGCGGGTGCCGTAATGACCGTTCATCATACGGCCTGCGGTAGAAGGCTCCTGCTCAACATCCGGATTGGCGTAAAGCTGCGAGAAAAACTTTTGAATGTCGCTCATGCCGGTTGCAAACATCAGCGTCTGGTCGCGGTAGTAGCCGCTGCGCAGATCGCCGGGCTGCATCGCTTTGGCGGCAGCAATCTGAGCCAGCTCTTTGCCGTCTCCGAAAATGCCGAACTTGGCTTTACCGGTCAGCACCTCACGGCGGCCGATCAGCGAGGCTTCGCGCGAAGCCATCGCCAGCCGGTAATCGGCCAGTACGCTGGTTTTGAAATCTTCAAATGACAAACGGGATGGGGCGGCTTGAGTCATAACGGTAGAAGGGCGAAAATAATCCACGAATCTTCAAGTTGAGGCGCTTCCGGAAATTCAGTTTAGAAAACCTGTGTAAAGTCTACTGATGATAGCTGAATATTGCATCCGGAACACACCAGCATGAAAGGAATTCACCGGTATCTGTTAGGGTTGATTATGCTCCTCGCATTTGTGTTGCGCTGGTGGGTCATTCATCTGGATCCGTTTCTGCACAACTGGGATGAACGGTTTCATGCGCTGGTTGCCCGCAATCTGATGGAGCATCCGTGGACCCCACGGCTGCGTCCGGTTTCGCTTACCCCTTTCGATTACAAACTGTGGTGTTGCAACGAAATCTGGGTGCATAAGCAGCCGTTGTTTCTATGGCAGATGGCGCTAAGCATGAAGCTGTTTGGCATTTCAGAGTTTACCGTACGCTACCCAAGTTTAATCATAGGCGTCCTGATGGTGCCTATGCTGTACCAATTAGGAAAATGGTTTTCGGATGGAAACCGTTGGGTAGGGCTGACGGCAGCATTGTTTCAGGCCTGTTCATATTCGCAACTGGAACTGACCAGTGGGATGGAAGGCATGGATCATAATGATATGGCCATGACATTTTATACGCTGGCTTCGTTTTGGGCGTTCAGCCGATATACACAGGCAAGTCGAGAAACCAAGATAAGGTGGGCTGTTCTGATTGGTGTATTCGCAGGATGCGCTATCCTGAATAAATGGCTTTTGGGGCTGCTGGTATTCGGCGCGTGGGGCATCTGGTTGCTGGCCTTGTATCGACGTGATACCCGGCCGGCTATCTGGAAAAACCTCCGAGAGCTGTTGCTGGCTGTTGGAGCTTGCCTTCTTGTTTTTGTACCCTGGCAGTTGCATATCCTGCATGCGTTCCCTCTTGAAACGGCCTATGAGTTTGAATTCAACCGACGCCATATCACCGAAGTGCTGGAAGGGCATGGGGGCGAGGTAGATTATTTCTGGACTCGCTTAGAAGTTTTCTTCGGACCCGTTGTCTGGATACTCGTACCCGTCAGCTTTTTTTATTTTTTGCGTAAAAATCTAATTCAGGCCATCCGGCCTGCACAGTTGGCCGTGATGAGCTGCTTTCTGGTAGTGTTTGTCTTTTTATCCTTTATTGTAAAAACAAAAGTCACGTCGCATTTTGTATTTGTGACGCCTCTGGCATTGGTCATGGTGGCAACAGTGGTAAAAGACATTTGCACAGGAATCCGCAGACCCGTTTGGGTATGGGTACCAATGGCTGTTTTAATTGCATTTTTACAGTTGCAACATGTCGACATTCTGAAGCGGCATGATCCGACCCAGCCGGACTGGATGGCTAAACAAGCCCGCACCCGGATCTATAAATCGCTGCGTAGCTACCTCCGGCCTGGTACTACGGTCGTCTTGAATGCACCCGTTTTCGAGGACGTCGAAGCAATGTTCTACAATCCGGGGATCCTGGTAGCCAGTTATGTGCCTCAAGCGTCTGATTTGCGACAGATCATCCTGAAACGAGCCAAGGTAGCCTATTTCCCGGAGCGGTCCGGCTATGGAGTTCCAGACTACCTGAGAACCAATCCTAATGCCTACGAACTTCCTGTAGTGCCCCGGTAAGATTGATTCCGGAAGTCATTATTTCAGAGAGAACAGGCTATCCACGAAATCTTCCTTATGGAAAATCTGCAGGTGCTCCATTTTTTCGCCGACGCCGATATACTTCACCGGAATGCCAAACTTGTGTGCAATCGCCAGCACCACGCCGCCTTTAGCGGTGCCGTCGAGCTTGGTGATGGCCAGGGAGGTGACTTCGGTAGCGGCCGTAAACTGCTTGGCCTGCTCAATGGCATTCTGCCCCGTACTGCCATCGAGCACCAGCATCACCTCGTGTGGGGCATCCGGAATCTTTTTGGAGATCACGCGGCGGATTTTGGACAGTTCTTCCATCAGGTGTGCCTTGTTGTGCAGCCGGCCTGCGGTGTCGATCAACACCACATCCACATTCTGCGCCAGCGCTGCTTCAACCGTTTCGAAGGCTACGGCCGACGGATCGGAACCCATCGCTTTTTTGACGATCGGCACGCCTACGCGTTCGCTCCAGATGGTGAGCTGGTCGACGGCGGCGGCCCGGAAGGTATCGGCGGCACCGAGCAGCACCGACTGACCTGCTTTCTTGAAATTATACGCCAGTTTGCCGATGGTCGTGGTTTTACCCACGCCGTTGACACCGACGACCAAAATAATGTAGGGCTTTTTAGGAAGCGGCTGGGCAAAGATGTTTTCCGGAAGATTGCCGGAAGAACCCATTACTGCTGCCATCTCTTCCTGTAAAATACGGCTGAGTTCCGAAGTGCTGACAAATTTGTCGCGCTTCACCCGGGCTTCAATGGCTTCGATGATGGCTACGGTGGTTTCGAGACCTACATCAGAGGTGATGAGGGCTTCTTCAAGCGTATCGAGTACCTGCTCGTCGACCGTATCCTTACCGGCAACGGCGCGGGTGATCTTGTTTAAAAACCCTTCTTTGGTTTTCTGCAGGCCGGCATCGAGTGCCTCTTTCTGCTCCTGCTGTTCTTTGTTGCGCTTAAATAACTTGTCGAAAAAGCCCATGAGAACACAAAGGTAACGGGATTTGACGGTGGGTTGTAAACGTTGATGAGTGGATGGATTCAGTATAGCCGTTCAGAATCGGAATTAATGAGGTGTATTAACTCTGAAAAGGAGGTTGTAATCAGTTCAGGCTCAGATTTGAAGTCATAGGATTTATAAATCCCATCACGCCCTTTAATAAAACTTATTATGGTACCGCGGATTAACCAGTCCGCAAATCCAACAAGATGCTTTTCAGGACTTTGTTGATACTCCTCAAGGATTCGTTCCAAGGGCCAGATTGAAAACATATTAGATGTCCAATCCCAATCAACAAAGCCATCTAATTGGAGGTAGAATTCCTTGAATGCTTCCGGAAACTCAAAACCTACTGTTTGTTCGGTTGCAACAATGCGTTCAGGTGTTGCTGGTGCGTTCAACTGGATAGCCTCAGCTGACCACTGTTTAATAGCCAACGAAATCCATGTAGGTGTCATAGTATTCAAAAATAGGATTACTTGCCGCCTTCCGGAACATTCGTTTTCGTCTATACTGCCATTTTCGCCGCTTTCACGTTTTGGCACGATAGCTGTAACGGTCAAACATTCTCACAATCAATGCAACTCGCTTGAAAATCGGTATTGTTTGCTATCCCACCTACGGCGGATCGGGCGTGATGGCCACGGAATTAGGCAACGGTCTCTCGGAGCGTGGCCATGAGGTACATTTTATCACCTATCAGCAGCCGGTACGACTGACCTTTCATCCCAACATCTACTTCCATGAAGTGTCGGTGCCGACGTACCCGCTGTTCGATTTTCCGCCGTACGAATCTGCACTGACGTCTACGCTGGTAAATGTCATCCAGACCCACAATCTGGATGTGCTGCATGTGCATTACGCGATCCCGCACGCCTCGGCTGCGTATTTTGCCAAGCAAATTCTGGCACAAATGGGGCGGGCTATTCCGTTTATCACCACGCTGCACGGTACGGATATCACACTGGTCGGAAAGGATCCGACGTATAAGCCGGTGGTGACCTTTTCCATGCTGGAGAGTGATGCTATAACGGCGGTGTCTGAAAACCTGCGGGACGAAACCTACAAAAGCTTTGCGGTCGGCTCGAAAGACATTCTGGTGATTCCCAATTTCGTCGATCTGCGACGCTTCCGGCAAACGGATAAGGCTCATTTTAAAAAAATGCTGGCGCCCAATGGCGAGCGCATCCTGGCACACACTTCGAACTTCCGGAAAATCAAGCGCATTCCGGATGTTATTAAAGTCTTTGCCCAGGTGCGTGCGCAGATGCCGTCGAAACTGCTGATGGTGGGCGATGGTCCGGAACGGCAGCATGCGGAAGAACTGGCCCGTTGCCTGGGTGTGTTTCCGGATGTCCGGTTTCTGGGCAAACAGGATCAGATGGACGAAATCCTGAGCATTGCCGATTTGTTTTTGCTGCCTTCAGAGTATGAAAGCTTTGGACTGGCGGCTCTTGAAGCGATGGCCTGCGGTGTACCGGTGATCAGCTCCGATGCCGGTGGACTGGGCGAAATCAACGTAGACGGGCAGACCGGGTTTCTGTGTCCGGTGGGCGATGTAGCCATGATGAGCGAGAAAGCCATTGGACTGCTGAGCTCGGAAGAAAAACTAACCGCCTTCAAAGAAGCGGCATTAGAACAGGCCGCCCGGTTTTCCCGTGATAAAACCCTGGCGCTGTACGAAGACCTGTACCGGGAAGTAATCGAAAAAGTAACGGTAGCCTGAACCCATTAAAAACGTTTGGAGTAGCTTTTTCCGGAAAAGTCTTTTAGTGATTCAGGGGTAGGCGAATTGTAGATAAGTGTATAGAAGTCCGGCTACTTAGCCCTTCGACACGCTCAGAATGACAGGTCGAAGCCCAAACGCTTATCGTCAGGTCTTCCGGAAAGAACAATCCCCAAACCTCAAATGCCTGATCCGGGTGGTTCCATAGAATCCGGTGCCGCTGCGCATTAATGATTAGTTTTGGCGGTTATGTCGCTTAGCCAACTGCTTCGTAAAAAGCCACTCACAGTTGTTCTGGAAGATCCGGATTCTCACCATCCGGAAGGAGGCGCACCGAAGCTCAACGCGGTTCTGGGCGTTCGCGATCTTACGTTTTTTGCCATTGCCGCGATTGTAGGCGCCGGTATCTTCAGTACGATCGGTAAAGCGTCGTTCGACGGCGGACCGGGCATTGTGTTCCTGTTTTTATTCGTGGCAGTGGCCTGTGGGTTTTCGGCGCTGTGCTATGCCGAGTTTGCCTCGCTGGTGCCGGTTTCCGGAAGTGCTTACACCTATAGTTATGTCGTGTTCGGGGAAATCTTTGCCTGGATGATCGGCTGGGATCTGCTCATGGAATACGCGATTGGCAATATTGCCGTCGCGATTTCCTGGAGCGACTATTGTACCTCGCTGCTCGATGGATTTGGACTGCACATTCCGGCCTGGCTGCAAATGGACTACTGGACGGCTCAGGCCAGTACCACCGAACTTGCCAAATCGGCCTGGACGACGGCTCCGCAACTGGGCAACCTGCGTATTATCTGCGACCTGCCTGCATTCCTGATTACGGCTGTAATTACGGCCGTTGTATATGTCGGCATTCAGGAGTCGCGCCGTACGGCCAACGCCATGGTTATTTTAAAGCTGCTGGTGATCGGACTGGTGATTGTTGCCGGCGCCTTTTATGTACAACCGGCCAACTGGCATCCGTTTTTGCCTAATGGGATGAGTGGAGTGCTTAAAGGAACCGCGGCTGTTTTCTTTGCCTATATCGGCTTTGACGCCATCTCTACCACGGCCGAAGAATGCCGCAATCCGCAACGGGATCTGCCACGGGCCATGATGTATTCGTTGGTGATCTGTACCATCATTTATGTGCTGATTGCGTTGGTGCTGACTGGTATGGTCTCGTACACCACTCTGGATGTGGGCGATCCGCTGGCAGCCGTCTTTGCACAGGTCGGACAGCCCTGGATTGCCGGTATTATTGCGGCCAGTGCCGTGATTGCCACTGCATCGGTGTTGCTGGTGTTCCAGCTGGGACAGCCCCGGATCTGGATGGCGATGAGCCGCGATGGATTGTTGCCAAAGAAGTTTTCGGAACTGCATCCGCGCTACAAAACACCTGGGTTCAGTACGATTCTGACCGGATTCGTGGTCGGTATTCCGGCCTTATTCCTGAACCTCGAAACGGTGGTAGACCTGACCAGTGTAGGAACCTTATTTGCGTTTGTGCTGGTCTGTGCCGGTGTCATCAAAATGCACGCCGACCGCCTTAAAACTCCCTCTGAAAAAGCCGGTCGGTTCCGGGTACCGTATGTCAACGGCAAATGGGTGGTGCCCGTACTCGTGATCGGCACCCTCGGCAGCTTCCTGTATCTCCGGTCTGCGGAGCTGCCCCAATTGCTGAAGCTGAACCGGGAAACGATTCCGTATGTTGCTTTTACGGTGTTGCTGGTATTTGTAGCGATTAAATCGTTTCTGTCCAACTGGAGTCTGATTCCGGTGCTGGGATTGCTCAGTTGCTCGTACCTGCTCTGTGAATCCGGAACCTCCAACTGGGAGCGTTTTCTGCTCTGGCTGCTGATTGGTCTGGTGGTGTATTTTGGATACAGCAAGCGCAACAGCAAGCTGGCCGATAAAGCGCTTTCCGGAAATTAGGTTTTTGTAGATTCGCTTACTAGCTTAAACTGTGCAAGCAACTGTTTTTGTACAGGCGACCGTCATTCCGACTGTGAGGGAGAAATCTCCCGTAAACTGAGGGCACCCTTATAGAGAGGAAGCAAGCCTTCCGGCAAATTCCGGAATACACCAACTAAAACATCCGCAGCCCTTTGCAAGGTGCGGATGTTCCGGAATCTTCAAAAGCAGGTTATCAGACTGCCTGGGAATCTTCTTCAGAACGACGGTCGTTGTTATCGTCGAGGCTGTAGTAGTTGTTTTCTTCGTCTTCGGCACCAATGTTTTCGGCCATGTCATCAGCTTCGGAACCGGGTACCACCAGGTCATCACCGATAAAGCCTTCCCGGCCGGCTGCTTCGTTGAGCGGGTCGCCGTCGTCATCGGTTTCGTCCAGATGTGCCCGGAGGGGAGCCTGTTCGTCGTCGCTCCGGTCAATGCCGCGTTCGGCATCGTCCAGCAGCATTTTTTCTTCGTCTGATACATCTGCTTCCGTATCGCCGGCAATCACCTCTTCCGGAACAGCAGACGGCTTTTCCAGTGAATCCTGCTCAGCCAGTACCGGGTTGCCGGCCTGGGCATCGGGGCGGTCTACGGCTTCTTCACCATTGGCGCGTCCGTCCCGGACTTTTTCAAAACCGTTGTTTTGACTGGTGATATCCTGTGCGGCAGGGTAGTGCGGATAGCCGGGAAAATCGTTGTCTTGAGTTGCTTTGCTTTTATCGGGTGTGTTCATGATAGGAGTAGGTTAGCTTTGCTTAAACCTTGTAAAATCCGTGCCGCTTTCGTTTGTCACCTTTCATGTACTGCAGTATGCAGAGGGCCATCGCTGGTCGGGCTTTCAGCGGTTTGCGCTGTTTCAGCGAAAAGCCAAATCCATTCCCGGACTGCGCTTTGGAAAAGTGATGGGTTGCGGTCGGGGATCGGTATTTTCCGTAAAACCCGACTGGAGCCGGTACGCATTTTTATTTGACTGGGAGACTCCGGAGGCAGCGCAGGCATTTTTTGCTTCTTCAGATTGGAAGCGGTTGCAGGGTGGCGTTGAGCAGGAACGGCACTGGCAACTGACAGCCATTCATGCCAAAGGATTGTGGGATGGACAGCCTCGGTTTGAAAGCGACCCAAAGGCCGTTGTTCCGGAAACTGTAACGCAACTGGCGGTGATTACCCGGGCGGATCTGAAGCCCTGGCGGTTGCGTTCGTTTGGAGACGCGGCCCGAAAGGCTACAGCTGCACTGGAAAAATATCCCGGTGTTCAGTACACCTTGGGCATGGGAGAGCTGCCGTTTGTGCGGCAGGCAACGTTTTCAGTCTGGGACAGCGAAACGATTATGAAAGCCTATGCCTACCGGGATGAAGACCATAAAGCGGCGATGAAAGGCAAGAAAACGCATGGCTGGTACGGCGAAGAACTGTATGCGCGGTTTGCTGTGAACCGGTACAGTGAGGAACGTGTAGACGGGTTGTTTTAAACACAAAAACAGTCGAGCCTTCCGATTTTGATCTGTAGTATTTATTATGTAAATAAAAGAGTGCCTTTATTTGGCGTTATTCAAGTAAGAATGGCTAACCACTAATCAACAAAAAAGCCTGTTCAATTGGAACAGGCTTCTCACTTAAGTACTAAAACTAGTATCAGGCGACTACTTCATCCGGCTCGAATACGTGCAGCTCGTTGTAGACCGTATCGCGCTCGACCGGTACTTTACCGGCTGCAAAAATCAGATCGCAGAGTTGTTCGGTGCTCAGGCTGGGGGATTGCTCCTCTGCACCGGCCATGCTATAGATCTTGGTCGTATCGTCGATGGTTCCGTCGAGATCGTTCACGCCAAAGTCGAGCGAGAGCTGTGCTGTCTGCCGTCCCAGCATCGGCCAGTATGCCTTTACATTCCGGAAGTTGTCCAGGAAGATGCGAGCGATCGCGTACGTTCTTAGATCTTCTACCGTGGTGGATTCCGGCACATGACTCATATCGTTATCGCCATTCCGGAACTTCAGTGGAATAAAGCAGTTAAAGCCACCGGTTTCGTCCTGTAAATCCCGGAGCCGCGCCATATGATCTACACGGTGTGCATAGGTTTCGATATGACCATAAAGCATAGTAGCGTTGGTGTGCATACCCAGTTTATGAGCCGTACCGTGAATGTCCAGCCAGCCTGCACCATCTACTTTATCCGCACAAATCTGTTCGCGGACCTCGGGATGAAAAATTTCGGCACCGCCACCAGGAAGCGATTGCAGGCCTGCATCCCGTAGTTTCCGGAGCCCTTCCTCGCGGGTCAGGTGCGCTTTCCGGAACATATAGTCCAGCTCGACCGCTGTAAAGCCTTTCAGGTGCAGCTCCGGACGATGGGCATGGATCTTCTGCAACAGCTCGCAGAAGAATTCCAGATTCATTTTCGGGTGCACGCCGCCTACAATATGCACTTCTGTAACCGGCTTGTTGTCGAAGCTGCGCACGATATCAAGCATCTGTTCCAATCCCAGTTCCCAACCGTCGTCCCGGTGTTTATACTGCCGTGAGTACGAGCAAAAGTTGCAGGTATAAATACAGACGTTGGTAGGCTCAATATGGAAATTGCGGTTGAAATACACCTTGTTTCCGTGAAGCCGTTGACGGATGCCATCGGCCAGTGCCCCTACAAAACCGAGAGAACCTTTTTCAAACAGTAACAAACCTTCGGCTTCGGTGATCCGCTCTTGCCGGGCTACTTTTTCTACGATCGGCCGCAATTCGGGCAGGGCACTTTCCAGTAAAACGTCAAACGACGCATCGGGTGATTGCATTTCGGAAGTGATTATCGAACGATGATTTTGTGTGTAAATGCGTTGGTTCCGGAATAGCCTTTGAGGAAATACATGCCTTTTCCAAAGCGTGCCAGATCCAGCGAACCAGATCCGCCCGGAGCCATCTCATTCAGATGCAATACCTGACGGCCGGTTAAATCCAGTACGGTCAGCTGTTCGAGCTTCTGACGTGTCAGATTCTGTAACGTAATGGCTCCGGTTGTCGGATTGGGATGCATCGAAACCAGTGTCCCGGCTTCCGGAACGGAAGCAACGGCCTGGGCCGGTTGTTGAGTAAGGGAGTAGGAGTTTCCGCCTACGGCAATCTGATTCCGCATCCGGATCACCTGCTGCTTGGTAAACAGCATCATGGCTGCATCGTCCACATAATCCATATAGTTCATGAACATGATTCCGTTTCCGGAAGGCGAGCAGCCGTCAAAACGCGGAAACGTAGGGCAGCCTGACTGGCAATACGTTGCATCATCCTGTGGAGGTGTATCGGAGATCCCGTCATCAGGAGTACAACCTGCTGCATCGCCCCAGATATGAGCCAGCTCAAAATAATGTCCGATTTCGTGCGTCAGCGTACGGCCCCCGTCGATGGTACGAGGATTGAAATACTGACTGGAAAACTCCCGCTTTCCAAAGGCGCCATAGTCGACTACAACTCCCAGATCAGCGCTGGTAAAGGTTTGTCCTCCGAAGGAGGCCCCTATAAAGGAAGGTGGAATACACAATCCCAGAATGCTTTGGTCGGTTTTGATCACCCAGATATTCAATTGCCTGGCCGGATCCCAACCATTGAGACCCCCGGAAGCCGTTCGTTTAGCGCCTGCAAACCCGTCATTGCTTGTAAATGCCGAACTGTTGGTGATGATCTTGACTTCGATTCCCGGTGTGATCGTATTGGCAGACGTTCCGGAAGCCAGCTGAAAACTGATGCCCGTATTGCCGATGACCGGTACAAAAGGAGTCGGCACATTGCCAATATCGCTGTTGGTAGCCGAGTAATCGGCATTGAGTGAGGCCAGTTGGCTCGTTACCCGGCGGATGATCCCCGTGTCCAGTCCCATTTGCAGGTATTGTCCGGCGCTTACCACCACATGAAACACTACCGGAATCGGATTTTGAGCAGCCGTTTTCTGAAGGGCGCCCTGTGCCGCGCGGGCTTCCGCCTGTTGTTGCGCTGCATCCAACCGTTCCTGCCGGGCCTGCATAAAGGCAGGGTCAGACGTTGTCAGTTGTTGCAGCAACAAGGTGTTGCCACACCGGTTGGCGGCCGTCTGGGCACCCGAACCGGTTGCCAGCAAACTGCCTGCCAAAGCAAGTAGAATCGGAAGTTTCATAAAGGCTATTTCCTGAAAATTAAGTTCCGGAACATACTTAAAATGTTAATTCCGGGTTTTAAGTTCATCCCGGATTTTAATGGCTTTGACATAATCCTCCTGCTCCAGTACCTGTTGCAGGAGTGTTTCCAGATCTTCCTTGCTCATCGATTTCAGGTCGTCGCCGCCGGAGGTCAGTTCTGTTTCGGCATTGGCCGAAGCCGGACCGGTATAGTTGGCATCTTCGCTACCGGCTTCCATTTGAAGACCCGCTGCATTGAGAATGTTCTCGTAGCAGTAGACCGGGCATTGCGTCCGGACTGCCAACGCCAGGGCATCGGAGGTACGGGAGTCGATTTCAAAAACGTCGTCGCCGTTGGTGCAAACCAGTTTGGAAAAGAAAATTCCTTCTTCCAACCGGTAGATCAGTACTTCTGTCAACTCCACACTAAACGTACTCATCACTGTTGTAAACAGGTCATGGGTCAGGGGGCGGGAAGGCTCCATGCGTTCCAGCGCCACGGCAATGGCCTGGGCTTCGAAGGCACCGATAACAATCGGCAACCGGCGCAATCCGGAAATTTCGCCCAAAACCACGGCGTAAAATGATTTTTGCGACTCGCTGTGCGAAAGGGCTACAATCTCAAGCTCAATTTTTTTCATGAATTCCTTGCTGGTACGGGACGTGTCTGTTGAAGGGGCTAAAGGTACACTGCGGCTCAAAAATCGTTTCTTAAAACAAGGTCGGAACTTCACCTTCCTCAATAGCGGAAACAACTTCTTTCAGATCGGCCGCCGCAATTTTGGTTCCGACGGATTTCCAGCCGGTGATATCGATGGTTTCAGCCAGTGAAAGGGTCTGCTCGGTCCACTCGCTTTTTTTCTTGCCACTGCGCAGAATCACCACCGGCTCGCTTTCGGTTGATACATACTTCAGACTGTTTCCGGAACCTTCCCGCACAAAGTTGTAGCGGGTCCGCAACTGGTTGCTTTCGATAAGGAAGCGTTTGGCATAGTGTACTTCCTTCGCGGCATCCCAGTAGATAGATGTGACGGGCTTTTCCGGATGAAATTTCTCCAGGTGCAACAGGTGCTCGGTCGGGAAGCGGTTCGTCGGCTCAAAATCCGTCAGCTCGTAGGTGCCGTCTTCATAAAACGCGATGATACGGTCTTCAGCTTCGAAATTGCCCAGCAGCCGACCGCGGCCATCCCGGTTGAGCCGGCCCGTTTCGATGTCAAAAAATACCTGCGGTGCATCCAGGGTCGAGCGGCCTTTTTCTTTCAGCTTAACGGCTTTTACGGGATACTTGGTAAGCTGATTGCCTCCGGAAGACCGGCCTTTGATTTCAATATCGGCAAAGGAAAAATCAAACTCTTTCTGCCGGGCTTTGGAGGCCGGATTGAGCATGATCCGCACAATTTCAGCCTCTCCGTTGGCATTGGCCGACAGATATTGCACCTTGCTCTGGGAGTTGCCTTTAGTTAGGTCATACTCTTTGTCACGCGTTACCCCGGTTACGTTAAAACGCTTGACGAATGCCATTCCGGTTTTTCCGTCGGTATAAATGTAATTGTAGGTCGTGCGCTCGTCGGCTTTCTGAAACACCGCCACGTAGATAATGTCTTTCCCGACAAAGGTTTTGTCAGCGACTTTGGTGACGATCATCTTGCCATCTTTCCGGAAAATAATAATCTGGTCCAGGTCCGAGCATTCAAAAGCAAACTCGTCTTTCTTCAATCCGGTACCGATAAAGCCTTCTTTATAGTTGACGTACAGGCGGGCATTGGCCAGGACGGCCTGCGAGGCATTGAGCGTTTCGAAAGAACGAAGTTCTGTTTTGCGCTCCCGTCCTTTCCCGTATTTTTTCAACAGTCCATTGTAATAGGCAATGGTGTAATCGGTAAGGTTGGCGATATCGGTAGCGACCTGCTCCAGAGTAGCTTCGACGCCTTTAATGTGTTCATCGGCTTTAAACGCGTCAAACTTCGAAATACGCTTAATGCGGATTTCAGTCAGGCGTACCAGATCGGCTTCTACCACCGGACGGCGCAGCTTCTTTTTAAATTTATCCAATCCGGTATCAATGGCCTGCAAGACGCCTTCCCAGGTGGTTTCTTCTTCGATGCGCTGGTAAATACGGTTTTCGATGAAAATCTTCTCCAAAGAGGAGTAATGCCAGTCGTTTTCCAGTTCCGTTTGCTTAATCTGAAGCTCCAGCAGCAGCAAGTCTTTGGTATGTTGCACCGAGGCTTTCAACAACTCGCTGATGGTCGTAAAGCGGGGTTTGTCGTCGATGATAACGCAGGCGTTGGGCGAGATGCTGACCTCGCAATCCGTAAACAAATACAGCGCATCAATAGTCTGATCAGCCGAAATACCGGTGGCCAGCTGGATGTTGAGTTCAACTTCAGCAGCCGTATTGTCAGTAACGCTCTTGATCTTGATTTTTCCGGAATCGTTCGCTTTAAGAATCGAATCGACTAGTTGAGAAGTCGTAACGTTATAGGGTACGTCCTTGATAAGCAGGGTTTTAGGATCAGCTTTTTCGATCCGGGCCCGTACCCGCACTTTGCCACCGCGCAGACCATCATTATAGGCGCTGACATCCATCGAAGCGCCGGTCAGAAAATCAGGGTATAGCTCAAACTTCCGGCCTTTGAGGTGCTGGATCGACGCGTTGATCAGCTCACAGAAGTTATGCGGTAGAATCTTGGTCGAAAGTCCCACAGCAATGCCTTCCACGCCCTGGGCCAGCAGCAGCGGAAATTTCATGGGCAACGTAATCGGCTCCTGCTTGCGGCCGTCATAGCTCAGTTGCCAGTCGGTGGTTTTGCCGTTAAAGGCAACTTCATTGGCAAATTTCGAAAGCCGGGCTTCGATATACCGGGCGGCCGCTGCCGGGTCGCCGGTGCGGTTGTCGCCCCAGTTGCCCTGGGTTTCAATTAATAGTTCTTTCTGGCCCAGACCTACCATGGCATCGCCGATAGAGGCATCGCCGTGCGGGTGGTACTGCATGGTTTGCCCGATCACGTTGGCAACTTTGTTGAAGCGGCCATCGTCCATTTCCTTCATGGCATGCAGAATCCGGCGCTGAACGGGTTTAAGGCCATCGGCACCGGCGGGTACGGCGCGTTCTAATATGACGTAGGAGGCATAGTCCAGAAACCAGTTCTGGTACATGTCTTCTACGTGTGCGGGGCTATTCTGAGGGTTTTCGGCTGTTGGTTCTTGGATCATCTGTTAAGTCTTAAATTCAGGGAACGGTTCAAAGAAAGCGAAGGTAAAGGAAACAAAAAAACGTCCCGGAAGTTGAATTTTCCGGAAGGACCCGGACCGAAAAAGGTCCGGAACACAATAAAAAATTCATAAAACTGATCTGCTCAAACCGACTGTACAAACTCAACCGGCTTAAAGGGGAGTCTTGGTAACGGGATGGTCGTATTAATGGATACCCAGTTGCCGGGCCACCAGCAGCAAGCCGGCCGTATTTTTGACGTTCAGCTTTTGCAGCAGGTTGTACCGGTGGGTTTCCACGGTGCGGAGACTGATAAATAACCGATCGGCCATTTCCTGATTGCTGAGGCCTTCGGCGATGAGTGCCAGCACTTCCTGTTCCCGGCGGGAGATTTTGGGATTCAGCCGGTTGATCTTTCGCTTGGCGACCAGCATTTCCTGAAGCAGCTGTTCCTTGAGTTCCGGATCGAGGTAAATACCTCCTTGGTGGACTTCGGTAATGGCCCGGACGAGTATCTCACGGGTGGTGTTGCTTTTCAGTAAATAGCCCCGGCAGCCTTTCTGCATCATATCCCGGATGTACTGAGAGGATTCGATACTGCTCAAAACCAGAATCGACAACCCCGGATGCTGCTGAAGCAAGACCGGGACGATCTCGCTGCCGTTCCGGTCGGGAAGCTGCAGATCGAGCAACAGTAGTTCAACAGGCCGCTCTTTCAGTCCCCGGAGCGTATCCGCAGCGGTGCCGTAGGTAGCCTTTACGGAAATGCCATCCACATCCTCGAGGGACTTCAGCAATCCTTCCAGAATCATCGGGTGGTCGTCTGTAATGGCAATCTGAATCATGTTGTGTGTCTGTTTAATGAAAGCATCCGGAATGGGTTCAGATCAGCTGACTCAGATCAAACTCCAGATATGCTGCCGTGCCTTTTCCCAGGGTCGATTCCAGGTCAAAATGCCCTTTCAGCGCTGCAACCCGTTTCCGGATCTGATGCAGGCCGACGCCTTCGCGGGTACCCGGTTCAAAGCCCGGACCATTGTCCTCCACCGTAATATTCAGCAGGGCGTCTGTACAACTCACCTGAACGAGCAGGTAGGTTGCACCAATGGCGTGTTTAAGGGTATTCTGAATCAGTTCCTGCACCATCCGGAAGATCGACAATTCAATTTCCGGATCGACCCGTGGAATCTGACCGTATTCCAGAAAGTCGATTTCCAGCGCAGAATGATGGCCGGCACGCTTACAAACCGAAGCCAGTGCGACTGAGAGTCCCTCCTGAAGCAGCAAATCCGGCATCAGGTTGTGAGCGGTTCGGCGGACGTTCTGAGACGCATCCCGCAGTTGCTGATAAATCTCCGAAAGTTCGGCTTTCCAGGAGGTGTTGGGGTTTGAGTGTTGTTGCAGATGGCTGGTACTGAGAGTAATGGCCCACAATTGACTGGCGATCCCGTCGTGAAGTTCCCGGGCCACCCGTTCCCGTTCCTGCTCTTCGCCACGGATCTGGGCTTTGAGCTGATTGATTTCCTGGCTTTGTCGCAGTTGCAGAATCACACCTTGTTGATAGGCCTGCCGGTTGCGGTAGGCCCGCAAGGCCAGCAGAATAACGCCGATGAGCAGCAGCAGAAGGGCGATCGTACCACCGAGCCAGAAATTATTGCGTTGCAGCACCTGTTTTTCCTGAACGTTCTGAAGTTGCTGCGCCATCATCGATTGTTCCTGTGCGGCTAATCGTACGTTGGTCAACTCATTCAGGAGCTGCACCTTTTCCTGTTTCAGAATCGAGTCGTTCATCAAGAGATAGGCCTGTTGATGCTGGTAGGCCTCTTTAAACCGGCCCAGTTCAAAGTACGCCTGCGCCAGTTTGGGTTCGACCTCATAGATAATACTGGGCAGGTTTCCGGCCCGGGCTTCAGCCAGTGCCGGTGGCAGGATCCGGGCAGCGGCCTGCGGCTGACCGGTAGCCAGGTAATAGGCACCCCACATTTCCACAGTGGCCAGTTTGTGATCGGCATAGGCTTTTTCCTGCAGTTTTGGATCCTGTGTCTGAAGCAGATAGAAACGGGCAGAATCGTATTTTTTCAGCTTAATATATGCCATTGCAATACTGTAGAGCGTAGCATATTCGATGTCCTGTTTGCCAGTCTTCCGGACCATTTCCAGAGCCTGTTTGTAAGTAACCACCGATTTATCCGGATCGCCTGTATAATAATAGCCGTCAGCGGCGTAAAACAGCGTCATACCCAACCTGCCGGAGTCCTGATGGATCCGCGCAATCTCGCTGGCTTTGAGGTAATAATCCAGTGCCTGGGTATGTTCTTCCAACGCATCCCACAAAAAGCCGGTGTTAATATAAATGAGTGCTGAATCGTCGTAGGTTCTCGGCCCATTTTCGGGGTCTAGCGCATGGGTGTAATAGTGAAGTGCCTGCCCATGCTTTCCGAGATTGAGATAGGCCATCCCGATGTTACTGTAAACCTTTGGGGTATTGCCGCTTGCTTTGGCATAGGGCAACGATTCCAGCGCTCTGGCCAGCATCCGCTTGTAATCGCCGGTAGACCGTGCGCTGTAAGCAAGGTTCCGCAATGCCAGAAAGGCGCCTTGTGCATAGCCTGCCCGCTGACTTCGGAGCAAAGCCGCTTTAAGTAAGGAATCGCTGAGACTACTGTCCTGGGTAAAGACCTTCCGACCCTGTGCAATTAATTCCTGAATCGCTGCCGTATCTGCGTACCGGTTTGCATCCGGATTTGTTGGAACAAACTCCCCATTGGCAGAAGGGCCGCAACCCCAGAAGGTGAACAGCCCGATCAGCAGGATGCCTAAGACCCGGATTCCGGATCCTTTCCGGAACAGTTGTAAACTCAATCCTGATCTGTGTTTCATTCCTGCTCAAACTTAGCCAACAAGGACGTTCAGGCAATGGGGCCATTTCAAAAACTACGTACTACTACGTAGCTAATTCAGTGTTCTACTGAAAGATAGAATTCGTGGTTTTACGGTATGTTTCGGCAAGGGCGCCCGGATACTTTTGAGTTATCAATCCCGGTAGGATTGAAGACTTCGTTCATACCCCTCAAATGTGTCCCATGATTACACCTAAAAACTCTTTTCTGAAACAGGTCCTGACCCTGGCCCTGCTCAGTTGCGGCCTCGGCAGCCAAAGCATTGCGCAGACCTGTCCGATGCCCGCTTCTGTAACGGCAACATCTCCCCGCTGCGATTCGGTGAGCTTTAACTGGCCGGCAGCAACCGGTGTAACGGGTTACATCTATGCCGTTAATCAGACCGCTACTTACAACGGAGCGGGTGCGGCCACGACCATTACCAGTGCAAAGCAGGGGGGGCTGTATCCCAACACCACCTATTATGTACACGTCCGGTCCAATTGCCAGACCGGAGTTTCCAGCTGGGTCCGCACCAGCGTGACTACAGCTGCCTGTCCATCCGGAGTCTGTCTGGCGCCCAATACGATCACCGCGGGCACGATCACCAATAACTCGATCAGCTATTCCTGGAACAGTTTTCCCGGCGCACTGGGCTATGAATATGTGGTGGATCAGATTTCCGGAAACCCGACCGGCAGCGGCACGTTTACCACCAGTACCAGCATAACAGCAACCGGACTGAACAGCGGTAATTTGTATTATTTACACGTCCGGACCAAGTGTGGCGCGACCAGTTTTTCCCCCTGGCAAAATGCAACTCCGAACCGGACAACCGGTTCCGATCCCAACTGCACGACTCCCGGACCAATCACCAGTTCGTTTCTGCGTTGTGACACCATCAGTGTCAGCTGGCCAGTGGCAGCTGCTCATACCAGTTATCTGTATAGCTTCTCAAACGCTCCGAATCTCCCCCCATTCCTGAGCGTCGGAATGACCAATACCGGAACCCGGGGCAATCTGAATCCGTCTACATTCTATTATGTACAGGTGCTGGCCAATTGCGGACAGGGGCGCTCGGCTACCCGGATTGATACCTTCCAGACGCCGGTATGTAGCGGTGGAACCAACTGTCTGGCGCCTGCCAGCGCGGCTGTAACCAGCGTAACTGCCACGACCATGAGTGCTTCCTGGTCGGCAGTAGGTGGAGCGATCGGTTATGAGGTGATGCTGACCCGTACTATGGCCAGCCCGACGACCAGCGGCAATGCCCGCAGTACCACCACTGCTTCTGCTACCGGATTGACGCCGAATACCACGTACTATTTCCATGTGAGGACCCAGTGTGCAACCAACCGGTTTTCGCCCTGGAGAACGCCGATTGCCGTGATTACACCGGCACCGGCATCGGTTTCAAACAGTGTCGATCCTGCGGAGTCTGCGCTGTCGGTTTATCCGAATCCGGCGTATCAGGAAGTAACCGTTGAGCTGAAGCAGCAGCCCGGCCGGAACGCGCAACTAGAAGTACTGAGCATCGACGGGAAAGTGCTGAAGCGCGTTGCTGCCGGTACCAAAAATGTAATTGCCACCAGCGAGCTGTCATCCGGTTGGTATCTGATTCGGTTTACCGACGAGACTACAAGCGAGATGACCCGGTTCATCAAGCAGTAAAGAAGCTGTCAGAAGGCGAGAGGAGTGAGGCGTTCACCTGTTTAAACGGGTGGACGCTTTTTTATAGCGTTTTCCGGAACCGTCCACATCCCTGTTAAAAACCAGTGTATTCCGGAAAAAGAAGGGAAGCGAACAGCCGGAGCCCTGCAATTCCTGCATTTGCGTACAAGCTTCAGGGGTTTGCATACAAGGGCGCAAATGAGCCTGCCGACCTTTGAATCATGGAACTACAACAAAAAACATTGGGCAGCCAGGGACTGGTGGTGCCGGTAATGGGCCTGGGATGCATGGGCATGACGGGTTTTGAAGATGCCCACATGTATGGCCCTGCAGATGAGCAGGAAGCCATCGCAACCATCCATCGCTCACTCGAGTTAGGCGGCAATTTCCTGGATACGGCCGATTTGTACGGACCGTTCCGGAACGAGCAGTTGATCGCCAAAGCCATGGGCGGCAACCGGGATCAGTATAGTCTGGCAACCAAATTTGGCTGGGAAATCGATGACGCCAATAAAGTCACCTGGGCTATCAACGGCCGGAAAGACTATGTGAAAAAGTCATTGGAACGGTCGCTTAAAAACCTCCGGACCGACTACATTGAGCTGTATTACCTCCACCGTCTGGATAAAAATACACCAATCGAAGAAACCGTTGAGGCGATGGCTGAACTGGTTCAGGAAGGCAAAATTGGGTATATCGGTTTGTCGGAAGTATCGTCTGAAACCATCCGGCGGGCCCATGCCGTTCATCCGATCACTGCAGTTCAAAGCGAGTATTCGCTGTTTGAGCGAACGGTAGAAGAGCGTGGGGTGCTGGCAACCTTACAGGAGTTGGGCATCGGCTTTGTAGCGTATTCGCCGCTGGGCCGTGGATTTTTGTCCGGACAGATCAAACATATAGATGACCTTCCGGAAAATGATTTTCGCCGGGCGATCCCGCGTTTCCAGGGAGCACAGTTTGACAAAAATATAGAGCTGGTCCGGGCCATTGAAGCGATGGCTGAAGCTAAAAACGTCACCTCCTCACAGCTGGCACTGGCCTGGATTCTGAGTAAAGGCATTGTGCCGATCCCCGGAACCAAACGCCGGACGTATCTGGAACAAAACCTGGCGGCTTCCACCATTGCCTTTACGGAAGCCGATGGGGCACAGTTGGAAGCCATCGTGCCGTTGGGAACCGACACCGGTGCGCCATATGACGAGTTTAGTATGGGTTTAATTGATTAATTTTAGTTATGAAGGCTATTGATTCGTTATCCCAGTTTCACCGGTTGCTGTCGTTGCCGGAGCCCCGTCATCCGTTGGTAAGTGTGATCAATCTGGCTCAAACTGTTTTCCTCCAGGACGAGATCTGGGACGGATTCATTAACCGCTTTTACTGCGTGGCGCTCAAACGCGAAGCCAAAGGCAAGATCCGGTACGGACAGCAGCATTATGACTACGACAGTGGGGTATTGAGCTTTACCGCTCCTAATCAGGTGCAGCAACTGGATTTGAAAAATATGGAATGCGGCTCCGGCTTCCTGTTGATTTTTCATCCGGACTTTCTGTTGCAGCATGAACTGGCAAACAGCATTCATCAGTATGGATTTTTCGATTATGCGGTGAACGAAGCGCTGCACTTATCGAATGAGGAGGAAGCCAACCTGATCACGATTCTCCATAAAATTGATGAAGAGTGCCGGCATATCGACAAGTACACGCAGGAAATCATCCTGACCTTGATTGAAAGTTTGCTGAAGTACTCCAACCGGTTTTACGAGCGGCAGTTTCTGACCCGTAAGAATAATAATTCAGACTTGCTGACTAGATTTGGTCAGGTGGTGGATGCCTATTTTAAAAGCGATGTACAGGAACTGCTCACAGTACAGGCAGTTGCCGCACAGTTGAATTTATCGCCCAATTACCTGAGTGACCTGCTACGGGTGCATACCGGACAGAACACCCAGCAGCATATTCATGAAAAGCTGATTGCGAAAGCCAAAGAACAACTTTCTACTACGAGTCTTTCGGTGAGTGAGATTGCCTATGCCCTGGGATTTGAGCACGCGCAATCCTTCAGTACGCTTTTCAAAAAGAAAACGAAGGTGTCGCCGCTGGAATTTCGACAGGCGTTCAATTGATAGGCTGGACCGAGACCTGCGGAACGGGTGGTGCAGTCCGGTAGTATGAGCTGACTGGATGGTTTATAAGTGCTGGATCTACAGAAACCAGTAGCAGGCGCTTTAGAGCATCGATTAAACACCTATGTGTCCAGGTATATTTGTTCAATAGAAGGGTGCATCGCCAGGTGCACCCTTCTGTTATAATGGCTATTTCCAACCGAAATACGAAACCGTAATGAATGAGGAAATGAACCGGCAGTTCAATAATCTGGCCGATGCGGTCTCCGAAAACGTGGCTGATATGATAGTGGAGGCGACGCGGGTAAGGATTCAATAAAATTATTATGATATTAGCTATCTGGCAAGTAGTTTAGCGTCCCTAATTTCTCCCCTTTTTAATGCAATTTTTTTTACGTGCCTGCCAAACGGCCGGCTTGGCGCTGATCCTGCTGTTTGTAAGTGCGTGGACCGGCTATAGTCAAAGTGAATCCTTCAACTTCACAACCAACGGCCAAGTACGGGCCATTGTGCGCTCCGGTAACATGATCTATGTAGGCGGCAGCTTTACACAGATTGGCCCCAATACGCCCTATGGGGTCGGAGTCAACGTTACAACAGGCACTTTCATAGGGGGGTACGCCAGACCGAACGGAATCGTGCGAGTGTCGATTCCGGATGGATCCGGCGGATGGTACATCGGTGGTGACTTTACTGGTATAGGGACAGTGACCCGCAGCCGAGTGGCTCACATTCTGGCCACCGGAGCGGTCGATGCGGGCTTTACCGCTGATGCCAATGACAACGTTAATGCCCTGGTATTGAATGGGACTACGCTGTATGTGGGGGGACTATTCACTACCGTCAATGGTACCGCTCGTCTCCGTGTAGCGGCGGTCAGTGCCACGACTGGGGTGGTGGATCCTGGCTTTACCGCCAATGCCAATAACACCGTTAATGCCCTGGTATTGAATGGGACTACGCTGTATGTGGGCGGAAACTTCACTACGGTTAATGGTACTACCGCTCGTCTCCGTGTAGCGGCGGTCAGTGCCACAACTGGGGTGGTGGATCCTGGTTTTACCGCTGATGCCAATAGCATTGTCAATGCCTTGGCGGTGAACGGGACTACCCTGTATGTGGGGGGTGCTTTCACTACCGTCAATAGTGTGTCTCGTAGTAATGTAGCGGCGGTCAGTGCCACAACTGGGGTGGTGGATCCTGGTTTTACCGCTGATGCCAATAGCATTGTCACTGCCCTGGCGGTGAACGGGTCTACCCTGTATGTGGGGGGACTATTCACTACCGTCAATAGTGTGTCTCGTAGTGGTATAGCGGCGGTCAGTGCCACAACTGGGGTGGTGGATCCTGGTTTTACCGCTGATGCCAATAACACCGTTAATGCCCTGGCGGTGAACGGGACTACGCTGTATATGGGGGGACTATTCAATATCGTCAATGGTGCATCTCGTAGTAATGTAGCCGCAGTGAGTGCCGCTACCGGAGCGGTCGATCCTGGCTTCACCGCCAATGCGATCCCACCTTTGTAGCCGATGCAAGTAGTACAGTCAATGCCTTGGCCTTGAATGGTTCGACCCTGTATGTAGGGGGTGCTTTCACTACCGTCAATGGTACTGCTCGTCTCCGTGTAGCGGCGGTCAGTGCCACGACTGGGGTGGTGGATCCTGGCTTTACCGCTGATGCCAATAACATCGTCAATGCCCTGGTATTGAATGGGACTACCCTATATGTGGGCGGAAACTTCACTACGGTTAATGGTACCGCTCGTCTCCGTATAGCGGCGGTCAGTGCCACGACTGGGGTGGTGGATCCTGGTTTTACCGCTGATGCCAATAACACCGTTAATACCCTGGCGGTGAGTGGGTCTACCCTGTATGTGGGGGGACTATTCAATATCGTCAATGGTGTGTCTCGTAGTAATGTAGCGGCGGTCAGTGCCACCACCGGGGTGGTGGATCCTGGTTTTACCGCTGATGCCAATAGCATTGTCAATGCCTTGGCGGTGAACGGGACTACCCTATATGTGGGGGGAAGCTTCTTCACCGTCAATAGTATGTCTCGTAATAATGTAGCGGCAGTCAGTGCCGCTACCGGAGTGGTCGATCCTAACTTCACTGCCAATGCCAATAGCACCGTCAATGCCCTGTTTGTAAACGGGACTACGCTGTATATGGGGGGACTATTCAATATCGTCAATGGTGCATCTCGTAGTAATGTAGCCGCAGTGAGTGCCGCTACCGGAGCGGTCGATCCTGGCTTCACCGCCAATGCGCGTACTGCTCAATACCACCTTAACCCACTTCCAGGCGCAGGCCGAAGGGCCGGTCAATCAACTTTCTTGGACCGTAGTCGACCGGGCTACCGGTACCCACTTCACTGTTGAGCGCAGCGCCACTGGTACCGACTTTATTTCGATCGGTACCGTAACAGGCAGCAATGCGAGCCAATATGCGTACACGGATGCGGCTTCCGGTACCACCTATTACCGGCTTCAGCTGACCGAGACCAGCGGCAAGATCAGCTATAGCCCGGTGGTGTGGGTGCGGCGTAGCAATGAAGCTGGAGCCCTAATTACGGTGGCACCCCAGCCGGTGCGTGACTTTTTTACGGTGAGCCATACTGATTCTAGATTGGCTGGTACGATGGCCACAGTAATCAATATACAGGGTCAGCTAGTAGATCGTTTCGAGATCCGCGATGGGGTGCAGATAGATGCGAGTCGTTGGTTGCCAAGTATATATCTGGTACGACTGGCCAATGGAGAGGTCCTGCGAATCAGCAAGAATTAAACAAAACCTGATATCAATGAAAAAGCCCCGACTAGTTGGGGCTTTTTCTTGTTTGTGCGGAGAGAGAGGGATTCCCCCAGACCTTTTCCGTATTTCTGAAACCCGCGCCAGTGTTGACTCTCAGGCTGCGCCGTCTGTATTGGTTGGGGTTTTTGTTTTGGACTTTGTTTGACTTTTTGTTTGACCCATCTGGTGTGCAATAGTGCTAACATGCAGATGGGATAAAGACTTTTTCCGGAAGGCCTGATCGGAGAAGCCGAAAATGCCGTCCAGCGAGAACTCAAAGAATAGGGCGGCGGTCTGGACCTGCACCAAGGTGAACTCACGTTGGCCCATAAGAGCTTTATTTAGGTTGGCCCAGTTCAGATCTAACGCTCTGGCCAGATCAGCCCGGGTCGATACGCCTTTTAGTTTATTAGCCATCGCATATTCGAGCAGCGCGGCCAGCCGGCGGCCGGGTAGTGGGGAAATCATGAAATGGCGTTTAGATGGCTGTTAGTGAGAATTTCCAGGTCTCTATGTTTGATCTGTCGAGGCTAACAGCTTCTGTGTACTTCGATTTAGTGGCCTTCTTTTGTTGCCCAGAATGTGCTGCTTGAACCAAAGCAGGGTTTTCCGGCATATTCAACAAATCGTAGGTTCTTCGGACAGCGTCTGCAAACTCTTTAAGAGCTTCTGGTTTGCCTTCCCCATTTATATTTAATACTAGATCTATTCTACTGATATTGTAAGGGCCGCTACCAGTTAGGTAATAAGCTATGTTGTTCCCATTGCTTAATAGATGATAATCAGTTATACTCATGTAGCCGCCCATACCGTCATCTTTCCAGGGGCTCAATTCTCCGATGCCAGTAATAGACAAGTTGTGTCTCGTCATCTCTACATCTGTGAAAGGATCATAGCTATTAGAAGCATTGGAAGGCGGCGCTACACTGACTGATTTTTGAGACACACTCGGAATGTCAATAGCTGAAGTCTCTTCAGAAGTATCAGCACATGCAGATAGAAGAATGAGGCTTATGAATAGGAATTTGTTCATCACGTGGATGGAGGCTTTAGAGGGAAAGGTGTACTAAGGCGTTGCGTGAATAACCACGGAATTAGAGTGCTCTTTTGCACTTCCGGAAACACTCCAGATCCGGAGTACCTCCTTTTTGGGTACGTGGAAGACTGGATAGTACGGTTTGCCCTGACGCGGGCCAGCTGCGTACAAATCATCATTGTCTGAGTAGCACTCGAAGCAATCTGCCTTTTCTCCTTCGCAGTCATATATGCGTTTGAAGATGCGCTGCGACAGCGTTTCAATTACGTATAGCTCGCCAGGCTGAATAAAGCTGTCATAGTGACGATTCAGACCCAATACTGTTCCGGAAGGATAGGCTTTCAGCATTGAGTTACCGCGAATCCGGATAGCGGCTTCACATTTCCCAAAAAGATCGCCTGTGTCGATGTAGCCGGACGGTTCGGATATAGGCAGCATATCTCCATCTATATCACCCGCATCCGCCGGTGCGTCAAAGAAGGGTACGCGCTCTTCTTTTCTCTGTTTAGCCTGTCGCAAACGGGAAATAGGAGCTTCTTCTGCTGATCTACGGTAGTCATGTAAAAAAGCGTGGACATCAAAATCAGGAAAAGCATCCTGAACTTTGTTTAGGGTGCCTTCTGGAATTTTCTCCTTTCCGTTTAGTACTAAACTGGTAAAAGAACGTCCCCATTCTATGTTTCCACCAAACTCTGTCTGGTTTTTAACCTTATTACGGTAACGCAGATCCTCGAAGATCGCCTTAAGTTCTGTCGCAGTCATTTTGGAAATATTTAACAAAATGGCAAAACAATGATTAGGAATTGGGCAAAACATTGTTTACCTTCGTTTTGTCTTTATGAGACTAAACAGAAAACAAAGTTAAGGAAAAGAAAAACAAAATTCACAAGATTATGCCTGCTATCTCAAAACCGATCCCCACTGCTCTTTTGCGTAAGCTTCGTCGTAAGGGCAAGCCGCTAGGTGGTAAAGCAGAATTGTCTGAAATGACGGGCATAACTCAGCCTGGCATTGCGCTGATTTTGAAAAACGGACGCGCCCTGCCTGCCACAATTGAGAAACTTAAAAAAGTGCTTGACACTAAAAACCCCGCTGCCTGATGACACGCAAGGAAACAGAGCAGCTGTATCACGACCTAACGGTGCTTCGGAACATAGTGCCGGGTTTGCTGGAGAGGGTGGGGCGCATGCTTACACAGGATGCGCCCGCCCGATCGGCAAAAAAGAAGATCGACCGGAAGGCGGCACTCACCACACGGCTACTCACCGGACAACACAAACCCAAGCCATCGGTGTAAGCTATTGTACTGGTGTACCAATACTTAGGTATTCAATCACGCATAATCCCGGGATTTTCCGGACATAAAAAAGCTGCCCTGTATTCGACCCCAAGACGGCTAATCCAAAAACAAAAATATGAAGACCCAAAGCTACACAACCCGCACCAGAACGCTCACCGAAAAATTCGTTGAGGTCGTCAGCTTAATCGCAAGCTGTTACACCAACGGCCAGCTCGACAACATAGAAGCCATGGTCCTACCGTGGTTTGATAGAGTGCGCTTTCTGCGCCACTCTTTGATTGAGCAGATTCAGATCCGACGCGTTTGGGTCATCGCCAATCCGGAAAAAGCCCAAGAGCTGGAGGGTATAACAACTTCCGTCGATACAAACCTCAACCGCGAAGCCGCATGATTCCGGTTCCTTTCGCTCATCGTAGCCGTACAGCTCTGTACTCTGCTCCCCAGTCCTTGCTTTTTAAATTCTATTCAACGTGAACGCCATTCAAACCACTAATACGGCTCTGCTGCCGGTCGCAGAGGTACGCTCCATTGCCGAGGCCTTTGCCGCTTCCGGAATGTTTCCGGACACCAAAACCGCTGCGCAAGCCATCGTAAAAGTTCAGGCCGGCCAGGAAATGGGTATCCCGCCGTTTCAGGCCATGACCGGTATTCATATCATTTCCGGAAAGCCGACCGTAGGCGCCGGCATAATGGCCTCTCGGGTAAAGGCTTCCGGAAAGTACGACTACAAAGTGCGGGAGCAGACCGACACTATCTGCAAGATTGAGTTCTTCGAACTGTCGTACAGAGATGCCGGTTGGGCGTCGCTGGGTATGAGCACCTTCACGATTGAGGAGGCCCGGAAGGCCGGAACGAAAAACCTCGATCGGTTTCCGAAGAACATGCTCTTTGCGCGTGCTATGTCCAATGGGGTAAAATGGTTTACGCCAGATGTGTTCTTCGGGCCAGTATACGTTCCGGAAGAGTTCGATACGGAACAGGCGCCAATCACACAGGATATTTCGCATGAGGTGTTGAGCAACCCAGTACTGGGCGCATCAAGTCTGGAAGCATCTGCACCGTCAAAGAGCGAGAATCAAACTGTGGAAGTGGACGTAGTATCACCATTGGAATACTACGCTGCAGAGGTGCATAAGTGCCAGGACAAAGCGCATCTGGACCGGTTCTTCAATACCAATCTGGAAGATATCGGAGGTGACCAGCAGATTATAGATCTCTTTACTGCCCGTCAGTTCCAGTTCACTTATTCTCTTGACGATCTAACCAAGATGTTACCGCTGACCCGTAGCATTCAGCAGGTCACCGATCTCTTTTACGCTAACCGGGATGAAGTCGATAAAAATCCGATTCTAAAGCGAGCTTTTAGCGTCCAAAAGGAGGAGATCAAAGAGGCATTGGCAGCTCAGAGTGCTGAGGAGGCATCCAAGGGGTAATAAGCGATAACAATTCTGACACAGGTTCGATTCCTGGCGCGGCTATACCCTTTAAAATTTTATTCAACAATGGAACTACAGGTAAAACGACTCGAAGACATGGCTCAGTGGCTGGAAGCCAACGCCGATAAATACGAGACCACCCAAAGCATCACAGTCCTGATGGCAGATGCCGGTGCACTGGTCAAAGTGATGGCCTTTGCCAACGGGCAGATGGCCCAGGCCAAACGGGAATTAAATGAGGCGAAGGTCAGGGCCTACAACGGCCTGATCGCTTCCCAGCGGGCGACAGGCTTTGATATCAGTCCGATGCTGGCCCGTGACTATGTGGCTGCTCAGTGCAGCAAGGAGGCCTATGCCTATGATCTGGCCGAGCGCTGCTCTCGGACCTGTGTACACACCATCGATACGCTGCGAACCTGTATCAGCGCACTCAAAGAAGAGCTGCGTCACCTGCAGTACGCGGCTGCCTGATTCATCTATTCTATCACCTGAACTTATCCCATTTTCGGAAAAGCTATGCCCCAGCGCATTTTAAGAGACTATACGGACAGTGATGCCGTCAATCAGCTGGACGCCGGGGCCGAGCGCTTCTTCGTGCGCTTGATGATGAAGGCCGATGATTATGGACTCTTTACAGCCGATAAGCGCCTGCTGCGCGCTTCGCTGTTTCCCCTCTTGCTCAACGATGTGAGAGAGGCCGACCTGGACCGTTGGATCGCTGCGTGCGTGAAGGCCAGCCTGGTTCGTCTCTACGAAGTCGCCGGCAAGAAGTATCTGGAAATCGTGAAGTTCGACCAGCGCTTACGGACTGCCAGAGCCAAGCATCCCTTCCCACCGGACGCTGACAGCAACATGCGGGCAGGTGACAGCGACGGGCCGGACGTTGACGGCGGTCCACTAACAGATGACGGCGGATTGCGGACATTTGTCAGCAACTCGCGGGCAGATGACCGCAATCCGCCGCCTGATTCTGATACCGATCTCGATACCGATACCGAAGATGCTACCGCATCTAAACGCGCGAGAACGAATTCGTTTCAGCCTCCCAGTCGTGAAGACGTCCGGGCGTACTTCAACGCCAACGGGTACCGACAGGAGATCGCAGACCGTGCGTTTGACTACTACGAGGCCGGCGCCTGGAAAGACAGCAAGGGTAACCGGGTGCGGAACTGGAAGCAGAAAATGCTGGCGGTCTGGTTCAAGGATGAGAATCGGGAGGCTTCCGGAACTGTAACTACCAACACCACAACGGCGGAAACGGCGTCCTTCGCCATCATGCAGCCCCCGGCAGCGGTAGGTGGGCAACCGGAACGTTGGACCGTCGAGGAGTACCGGCGCCTTCAGGATCGAACCGAGTACAAACTGCTGCGCTATGAGTAAGCTGAACTGGGCCTCCAAAGGCATCGACGTCTCCAGGCTGCGCGGCACAGAAGGCAAAACCTTTTGTCCTCAGTGTCATCCGACCCGTAAGCACCGCAGCGATCCCTCGCTGTCGGTGAACTTGGAAAGCGGGCTCTACAACTGCCACAATACCGGCTGCGGATTTTCCGGGACGGTTGCCGAGTGGGATCCGCTGCTGGCCATTGCCAAGGCTCCAAAATCGTACACCCGGCCGGCCGAGCGTCTGCAACTCGTAGGCGACAAAGCATTGAAATGGTTTGAAGGGCGTGGGATCAGCAACAACACGCTACTCAAATTCAAAGTCACCGAGTCGGTCGAATGGATGACCGGCGATGAGAACGGCAAAAAGTCCAGCGTGGTCTGCTTCAACTACTACCGGAGCGAAGAACTGGTCAACATCAAATTCCGGACGGGTGACAAGCGGTTCCGACTGGAGAAGGGAGCAGAACTGATCTTCTACAATCTGGATGCCTGCCGGCTCGGGAAAGAGGTGATCATCGTCGAAGGCGAAATGGACGCCTTGACCCTCTGGGAGTGTGGCATCTACAATGTGGTCTCTGTGCCCAATGGCGCATCGATTTCCAACAATGCGAAGCTGGAGTACCTGGACAACTGCTGGGCTGAATTCGAACACCTGGATCGTATTATCCTGGCAACCGACAACGACGAGGCCGGCAAAGCACTGAGCGCCGAACTAACCCGGCGTCTGGGTGCCTCCAAATGTATGACCGTTACCTTTCCGGAAGACTGCAAGGATGCTAACGAGGTACTTCTGAAGCACGGTTCGGAAGCAGTCCGGACGATGATCAGCCAAGCAGTTCCCATCCCGCTGGAGGGTGTGGCCACGGCCTACGATGAAATCGCTGGACTAGTAGATCTGTACCATCATGGCTATCCGCGCACTTTGAAGCTCAACTGGGCACTAGATGATCTCATCAACTGGCGGACTGGTCAGTTCGTGATCATCACCGGGACACCCGGATCCGGAAAAAGCACCTGGCTCAATGGAGTGCTCGAGCGCCTGGCCCACCTACACGGTTGGCGTTCCGCCATTTTCTCTCCGGAAAAGACGCCACTCAAATTCCTAATGTCGGAACTGGCAGGGATCCACGCCGGCAAGCCCTACTACAAAGCGGATCCAACCCTGAAAATGAGTCCGAAGGAATGGGAGGAGTCTGTAGGCTTTGTGGATGATCACTTTTACTTCCTGCGACTCGGAGAGGTCGATCACAGTCTTTCCGGATTACTGGCTAAGGCGGAGGATTGTGTGAAGCGCTACGGCATCAAGGCCTTTGTAATCGATCCCTGGAATTACCTGGAGCACCAGCGGGACCGAAGCATGAGCGAGACTGAATACACCAGTGAGGCACTCTCTCAGATTACCGGATTTTGCAAACGGTTGGATGTATCGGTCTTCCTGATTGCGCACCCAACCAAGATCCCGAAGGATAAATCCACCAAGCAGTTAGAAGTGCCTAACCTATACAGCATTTCCGGAAGTGCACACTTCTACAACAAAGCGGATGTGGGCATTACGGTCTACCGGAACCGCAAGGACGGCTCCACTGAGATCCACGTCCAGAAGGTCCGCTGGTTCTTTGATGGAAGGGAAGGCTCAGAAAAGCTGTTCTATCAGCCCGGCAGCCAGCGCTTTGAAGATGAGGCGTATTGCCCGCCCTACGTTCCGGAAAACCCTTACGCCGGAATGCAAGGCCAGAAAAATGGCGGCAACTGACCACAGCGGAACTCGAATCCAATTGAGCCTGGAGAAGCTAAGAATGCAACTTCGGAAGCTAGGCTTCATCCAGCAATCAGTTCGACAAGGCAATCGCGTGAACAAGCTCTATTACGTTTACCAGTTGCAAGTGAGCTGAATAAGTGATTATACAGGGTGAATAGTACTGGAGAGTGATTCAATCTGATCATAGGGAAATTTACAATTAAATGATCCGCATATATATGTGAGATCAGAATTAGATGAATATAGTTCTACCCTAAGACTAAACTCCTTTACATACCTGTATAGTGTAGTTCCCGCCACGGCCATTTCAGTTTGCAGCTCACTGGGAACATATGGATTAAAATAAACAATGACATTTTTTGTCAGCTCACGATCTATCCGTTCCAGTATATATTCTAGTTCTCCTTGGAAGAAGATGTTTGTTTTCCTATAGAATTTCGATTCTGGATATATTCTCTGGATTGCTGAAAATATTTCTCGATCTACGACATCGTCATTTGTAGCATCGCATACTTTGCTTATGGGTCTTAAGTAAGCTAAATATGCTTGAAAGGGGTTTATATCTTTGTTGTTGATTTGAATAATCTTCAGAACCTTGATTTCGTCGGGTTGTAGGAGTTTGATTGTTTCAGCCACAATAGAAGTGCATTTGGAGAGATGATATTTAAGAGGTTTCAACTAGCTAAGATCAGCAAAAAATGTTTGCGCTCTTAAAGTTCCACCCAAACTCTAAAGATGACTCCTGTTACGCATCTGTTACGGGTGCATTGCAGATAAAATCCGGCTTCTGTAACGGCTAAAGGCACGATGGACGAAGACGCGATGGCGGCACTGAACCGCAGAGCCGTTGGGCAGAACGCTTTGCTGGATGCGGTGAAAGCCCGAATAGCGAAATACGTTTAATACTTTGGACTACCCATGTTAATTTTGGCGTATTGTTCCCTGAGTTCGGAAAGCTGAGCTTCTGTTAGAGGAGGAAGTGGGGGTGCGTCAATAATTGAACGAGCTTCATTTAAACTACTTATGTTATTGGGATTAGCTATATCATCAAGCACTATAGCTCGGTAAAAAACGTCAAGTTTACTGCTGGAGAATAATCTATGGATTATTTCATCTACACTCTTTGATGTTTTAAGAATTTCGATCCCATTATCTAAATCTACACCTACAGTATGGGCGTTTTTAAAAGCCCTTGAGGTCGAAAAATGCAACTTTCTCTCAACTTCTGTAAGACGTTGTTCTTCTTCATCAATAATCTGCGAAGCGTTGGCTACCGGAGAAGCTTTTAAGACTTCTTCAAGGTATTTTTTAAGTGTTTTGTTGCTTTCTGCCAAACTATCAACTTGGTCAGACAGCGATGCGATTTGTTTAGTTTCGCTTCTTCTAGACAGCAGATCCTTGAACAAACCCGCCCACTGCTCTCGTAGCCATATCTCAATATCCTGATGCTTTTCGAAAGTTTGTACAGGATTATTTCTTTTCTGAGCGAATATTTGTTCAACGAGTCGGAATACGTTCACTGAGTTTACATGCGCATATACAATACTTTTATTTTCTCTGTTGTTTTTATACGTCTCGTATTCAGCATATACTGACCTCTCGATTAGAATGTATATGGGTATGTCTTTTTCAACAGCCGTTTCATATTCTTTACGGGTTACACTTTCATAATGCTGAAAGAAATCACCGGGGGATCCTTCGCTAGAACTGGCGGCAGACCCATAACGTGCGCCCATTATCAACACAAATATGTCACAGGTCGAAGCTTCCTGTTAGCAGGATTCGTCCAAAGGGGTATCGGGATTATAGGCCACCAGTCCTTTTTCAAATAAGACAGCGTCATAGCCTAGAGAATGTACAAAGGTCTCCAGAGAAGAACGGATGTGCTTTAGGTCGTAGAATGTAGAGCTGATAAAAACACGTGGCCTAGCCATAACCTGATTGAAGTTTTTGGAATTGTTTTTCAAGATTAATCAATTATGAGGGGTCTTCAAAACCGGCAGCGGCGTGTAAAATACTTAAATAGGTCAATTTGACCTAAATTTGCGGATATGGGAACCTTGAACCCGAAGCAGAAGCGATTTGTAGAAAAGTATCTGGTGCTACTCAACGCTACTGAGGCGGCGAAGGCTGCCGGCTACAGTGAAAAAACGGCCAATGAGCAAGGAGCGAGGCTGTTAGCGAATGTTAGTATTCGTAAAGCGTTAGAGGAGATGCAGGAGCAGAGCGCTGAGCGCACTGGTATCACAAAGGATTTCGTTCTAGTAAACCTCAAAGAGGTCGTTGAGCGCTGCATGCAACGTGCACCAGTTATGATCCGGCAGGGTAGAGAAATGGTGCAGCTACAAGACGAAGAGGGTAGAGACGTTTGGCAGTTTGACAGCAAAGGCGCTAACGGGGCATTGAAGCTGCTGGGCGATCATTTAGGCCTTTACACCAAAAAGGTTGAGCATTCCGGAAAAGTGGGTGTTGAGGGCGTTGATGATTTTATCCTGGGACCGAAGAACAAAAAATGATCTTCCAGTATAAACCCGAATGGTACTCGGAGTCGTTCGGCCCGGTGCTGCTTTCCCGGAAGCGGTACCTGATCGTATTCGGGGGACGGGGTAGTGGCAAGACCCGGCATATCATGTTGAAGCTCTTCGCCAAAACCTTCCGGAAGACCCATACGGCTATCTACTATTGCCGTGCGGAGTTCGAGACTATCCGGAAGACCACATTCAAGGATCTGATCAACTTCCTGAAATCCGTTCCGGAACTGAAAGCCTATTTCGACTACAGCGAATCGCCTAATAGCTCGATGACCTTCACCAACCGGGTGACCGGCTACCAGATCGCGCCATTTGGTCTCAGCGATCCGGAAGACACGAAAGGCATCTCGGAAGCAACCGATATCTGGATCGATGAGATCGACAAGTGTACCAAAGAGCAGTACCAGTTTGTTGACGCTGTGCTCCGGACGCCTCAGGCTGAATACCTGCAATTCATCGGCTCTTTTAACCCGGTCGATGAGAAGCACTGGCTTCGTGCCCAATTCTTCCATCCGGACGACGCCTATAAGCCGCATCCGGATTATGGCGACGATCTGCAGATCCACCACAGCACCCTCTACGACAACGAGTTTATCGACAATGAAGCCTATGCGCGCTCACTGGGGCTTGCTTATAAGGGCGACGAGAATGGGTTGAATATCAACATCAAAGGCCTATGGGGTAAAGAGAAAAATGATGCACCCTGGCTCTACAACCTCATTCAGGAAACGCACTTCCGGCCGACGCTGGAGTTCCGGCCGACCTATCCGGTTTACCTGTCCTTCGACTTCAACAACGATCCGTTTACCTGTGTCGCCTTTCAGCAGAGTCCGCAACAGGGCCTCAAAGACAGCTTTGCCCATGGGCTCAAAGAGTTTTCCGGAACGATAAAAGTGGAGGAGATGTGCGCCCAGATCAAAGGCACATTCCCGGCATCGATCTTCTACGTGACCGGTGACCGCAACGGCAATAACGAAGATGTGGGCCGTAACCAGACGCTCTACCAGCTCATCGCCGGTCATCTCGGTATCAACCCGCGCACCCAGCTCAATACCAATACGATCAACCTGGAGCATGCAGACAGCCGGCTGCTGTGTAATACCATGCTGGCCAATTACCCAAGTATCCTGTTCAGCAAAGAAGGCTGTCCGAACCTAACAACACAGATGGTCGATGCACGCATCGATCCGAAGAGCAATAAGCCCAGTACGCTGCTCAAAGACCGTAAAGACAACAAGAACGATGAGCTGGACTGTTACCGGTATTTCATGCAGACATACTTCTTGGAATACGCCCGAAAATTCCTGTATGCACCACAGGCGCCACCTCCTAAATTTCATCCATTAGCGCATCTACCAAGAGCCCGATAAGCTATATATGTGAATCATGATAAGTGGAAGTTTTGCTTCCAGATTTCATACAAGGCCGTAAGTTCTTTGGCTGTTAATACAGTTTCTTTTGATATCTGACCAAGTGACATCATTACAACTTGGCGCGCTACATCTTTTTGTTTGTGCTTATCCTGAATGTTATTACCCAGTATGAATTCCAAATATGTGGCATTAATGATTTCCCAAACCTGAATTTCACGGTCAGGGTTATGATCATATAAATAGCAATCTAAGGTCTCATCAAGAGGAGTATTAAAATTTTGACCGACCCCATAAAAAGTGTTTTTTATCCTATTTATTTGGTTCATTGACAATGTGTCTCTTTGCTTATCACCCCATTTCAAGTCTTCATTCTTTACCATGTCAATTTTCCCTTCATTAATCAACTTCTTATAAAGTATTAATCTGTTTATGTCGTTGTAAACATCTGGTCTGATAACTTTTACTAGCTTCTTTACTATTTCTTGAACAGAGTTCTTTTGAGTATCCAGAGCAAATTTATCAGCCAAATAAAGGGAGAAGCTTTTAACCTCTTTATAGGTAATGTTATGCCAGATTGGAAGAATTACCTTTTTGAAATTATCCTCCTTACTTAACAACGAGCGATATTCATAGTCTGGCCATTTCTTATTCAGAAACGCCTTGCTAATTATGATTATTCCAAAATTTGAGTCAATTAAACCTTGATCTATTTTTTGACTTAGGCTATCGCCAACATCCAGAGAAAATTCGTCGTACCAAACACGAACACCCAGTGAGTCTAACATCTTTGCAAGCTCTCGGACTATGGTGTCTTTATCTTCTGATGAATGTGATATGAACACGTCCCACTTTTTGCCCATTGTGATTAATTTGAAAGATTGAGGAATTTAATCTGTACTGATCTACAAGTTACCATTAAACTCGCTATCCAATTGATCAAACAATGTATATAGGTCAATTTGACCTAAATTTGTGTCTATGACCACTTTCGTTAATAATCCCGAATTCCGGGAAGTTTATCACAACGAGCACACCGGCACCCGGCTCTATGCACCTGCGCAAGCGGGCAACTATCACATGAGGTGATAATTACTCTTTGTCAAAGATCGTTACTGATATTTTAAATTTCTTATTATCGGGTAAGAAGCCGTTGAAAATATTTAAAAAAACTCTCGGACGGCTATTCAGATGCTTAAATAATCTGTCAAATGGGGATGGATTTTCTAGTTGATTAAAAGTAACAAACTCTTCTTTCGTTCCAATTTTAATACCCACATTCATATAAATATTATAAGCTGAATCATTATATAAGTAATCTGTTATAATATTGATATCGATCTGCTAGTCTCCGTGGCAGACTTGCCCATCCATCCATCCATCTTTCCATC
>SEFP01000046.1 GCA_004144185.1 Sphingobacteriales bacterium
TTGGCGGTACATTGACAGGCCTGCAAGCCGGTGGCCGACTTGCGGTGCGCGCATGTCCACGGATACACACATGTACATGCACAGCGCCACATCGAGCCACCATCAGCACCACCACACACTGTCAACCACATACCCATAGCTGTAGTGTTGTGTTGCACTTGTGTGCTGGGGCGCAGGATGCGTGGTTGCACAATGGTAGGCCTGCGAGTTGGTTGTGCGCACATGTGCACCACACACACACGCGCACATGTGCATTCACAATACTGTGGCACAGATTCACCACCACGCAACGCACATCACCTACCCATGGCTTGATCATTGATGTGCGCATGTATGCTGGGGCGCGGGATGCGTAGCTCCACAGTGGTAGGCCTGCGTATCTGTGACTAGCATGTTGCGCGCTCAAGTCCGTACCCTCACACAAGTACATGTACAGCACCACACCGGATACTCACCAGCACCAGCGCACTGTGCCAATCATGTACCCACAGCTGTAGTGTGTCGTTGCACGTGTGTGCTGCGACGCGTGATGCGTGGCTGTACAGCAGCAGGGCTGCATACTTGTGCCCGACATGCGGTGCGCACATGTCCACGCTCACACACACACCGCTCGCTGCAGAACACACGGCATACACAGGATGCACAGCACCACACCCGCGCGATCGACAGGTACAGTCACCAGCTACGTGTGTGCACATGGGCGTGGGGGGCAGGCACACAGCAGGGCTGCTGCAACAGGCGAGCGAGCTGGGTGTCGTGGTGGCATGGCTGCACAGCACATGTACACGCACACATGCACACACCACCTGTTCCAGTGCCCGCCCACACACACCGCCACCCGCGCATATCACAGCTGACACACATCCCTGTGTGTATGTGCGCGTACAGGCGGACGAGCGGCGGTGCATCCTCACGCCAGTCGGGGCGCAAGGTGGGGGGTGACACATGCACGCACACGCGCACATGTCCACCTTGGGGGGCGGGGGTGTCACACGCACACCATGTGCACACACCCTGCACAGGCACACCACACCACCCTGCTACGCACACACCTGCCTCCTGCCACCAATAGTCATGCCTCGCCAATGCGCGCATGTGCTACGC
>SEFP01000047.1 GCA_004144185.1 Sphingobacteriales bacterium
TTCTGGCCGGAATCCGTCACCTACTGGCTGGACAAGGCGCCGGACGTCGATCTCAATACGATCAAGATCGAAATCCCCGGCTTCGGCAATGATAGCGGCAACAACCAGATGCCCAATTTCGGCCTGCCGCCGATGGATGGTGCGCCCGGTCAGGGCGGCGGCGCGCAACCTGCCCCCGGACTACCCGGCATGCCCAACTTCGGCGAGCCACCCAAGATCAACCCGTAACGGCTTCGTCTTGCCAGAAAACCGGTGCAGTAGTACATTGGAGTGGAGAGCAAAGCGCGAACTCTGCCCTCCGTTTGTTATTTGACTAGGAAATTGAGCCGGACGGACACTGACCAGCCCGTCCGGTATTTCCTAACCAGCAACGTAATGCTCAGTGGAAACCACATCGCATCACCTCCTGTTCGACGGCAAGGCTTTTGCCTAAAAGTCGGGGAAGCCCGTCTTCACCGATACTCCGGCTGGCCACGGAGTGCTCTGCTTCTGCTTCCGAACACTGCCATCATAGATAACAGCGTGTGATTGTCGAGCCGACGCAACCGGGCATACGTGCAGCGCGTCTATTGCGTGAATCCAGTCCGGCGCCATCCCTCAGCTGCAAAACAAAACCCCGGACCTTGCGATCCGGGGTACGTGTCGTAGCAACGCTATGGAAAGATCAGATCTTGCCGTTTCGCTGCTGGATCATCATGAACGTGTCGAATGTGTACTCCGAAAGCTGCATCCAGAGGTAACCTTCCTTCTTGAATGCGACCTGGTCGTCGTAGACCTTCTTGAAATCCGCGTTGGTTGCGGAAATACCTTTGTAGACGTCCATTGCAGCCGTGTAGCAGGCCTCGAGGATATCCTGGCTGAATGGCCGCAACGTCGTCCCCTGCGATACGATCTGCTTGATCGCCATCGGGTTCTTCAGATCGTATTTCGCCATCATGTTGGTATTGGCGAAAGCGCAGGCATCGGTCAGCGCCGACTGATAATGCTTTGGCAGGCTGTTCCACTTGTCGAGGTTGATGAAGGCATGGATTGTCGGGCCGCCTTCCCAGAAAGCCGGATAGTAGTAATACTTGGCCACCTTGTAGAAGCCGAGCTTGTGGTC
>SEFP01000048.1 GCA_004144185.1 Sphingobacteriales bacterium
CCGGGGCTCATGGCGCTCTTTCAAAAAGTTGGGCGCAAATCAGGAGTGTCGAAATGATCGACCTATCGGAACTTCTCTTTAGTACAATGCGATTAGCCGTACCGCTGATCTTTGCGGCCCTCGGCGGATTGATGTGCGAGCGTTCAGGTATTGCGAACATCGCGCTCGAGGCGCTTTTACTTTTCTCGGCTTTCGCGGGTGCTGCGGTTGCCGCAACAACGGGAAATATTTGGTTCGGAGTTGGTGCTGGGCTTATTGCATCCGTGGTGGTTGGTGCAGCCTTTGGCGCCGCCTGCATTTGGGGAAAAGGCGATCAGATCGTGATCGGAACCGGCTTCAATCTTTTGGCCGCCGGTTTGATTCCGGTGCTTACCCGCGCTGCCTTCGAAGTCACGGGGTCAACTCCGGCCTTGCCCGCGGAATCTACCTTTCACGAGCCAGCGGCATTCTTTGCGCTCGCAATCGTTTCGTTTTTGGTTCTGGAATTTGTCTTTAGAAAAACGCGACATGGACTTCGGATCACCGCGGCGGGCGAGAATCCTCTCGCTCTGCGCACTCAAGGTGTGAATGACAAGCTGGTTCGTCTTCGGTCGGTGATCGAAGGAAGTGTGTTGGTAGGCATCGGCGGAATCTATTTGAGTCTGTGTCAGGGGAGCGGTTACATCCGCGACATGTCGGCAGGACGGGGTTTCATCGCGCTTGCCGCCTTAATCTTCGGCGCTTGGCGTCCGTGGACTACGTTCGCGGCCTGTTTATTCTTCGCTTTAACAGATGCTGTACAAATTCAGCTTCAAGGAAAACAAATCGCGAACATCGCGGTGCCAAATCAATTCGTACAAATTCTTCCGTACGTAGTGACACTCCTAGTTCTCATCGTAGCCTCCCGCAAAATGGCCTCACCGAAAGCCATAAATACTTGATGGTACCTGGTATCTTCTCCGGCGGCGGCGCGTTCGACGCGCAGCCGCCGGAGAAGATACCAGGTACCGTCACAACATTCCGTTGTCTTTCATCCAGCGGACGGATTGTT
>SEFP01000016.1 GCA_004144185.1 Sphingobacteriales bacterium
CGGTTTGCTTCCTCGGACAATGTCTGTATTGATAGGTCGTCCCTGGTCGCTAATTGCTCGGCACGCTCCTTGGCACGGTCTATTGTAACAGGTTGTATAGGGGTTTCGCTAGTGGTTATCGGATCGTGATTTTCGGCCGCTTCGGTTAGTGCTGCGGCATAGGCGACGGCATCACGTTGCTGGGCAGATTGATACTGGGCAGGCGTCGGATTGTACTGAGGTGATTGTTGAGTCGGGCGCTGTATCTGCTGACTATTATCCTGTGGTAATAATGGGTTTGACTGTGCGGCTTGCAGGATCGGACTCTGTTGTGTCGGCTGCTGTTGCTGCATACCGACCCGGGCTTGCTCTTTGCGAGCATTCGCGCTAGCCTGCAGCCGTTGTGTTAACGAAGCGGCCTCTGCGGAACTACTGTCCATCATGTCGGCTGTTTGCTGTGATTCGTAGTATAGATCATTATTTATCGAAGTATCGGGCGATGCTACTCCTGCCCCGCGGACTGACCATCCGTGGCTGTCTACTAGATTCGCTAGATAGCCGAGGCGGTTTGTTGCTTCGTCTTCGCTGAGGTTCTTTGTACGGATCTTGTCAGCATCCTTTGGTGGAATGATAGTGACAAATGAATCAATTCCATCGGGCTGCCATAGTCGTTTACGTGATTTCAAAAAGTAAAATTGCACGACAGCCGATAGATACGTTTCCATTGGCTGGTCTTTGCGGAGTGGTAGCGCTAAAACGGCAAAAAATAAGATGAACGGCATTGGAATGATCGCCAGTGGAATGAATATAGTAGACAATCCCCATGCACCAGCACCAGATATCGCTACTACGATCAAATAGATAAATTGTCGAAAACTAAACGGACCAATTAACTTGTCATCCGCCTCGACATCCTGAGGAACCTTATAAACCGCCATATATTATCTACATTATACAGTAATAGTTATGGTTATCGAAGGATGAGTTATATTACTGCATTCCTATGTTTTGCTTGATTTCTTGAACGGTTCCACCGGCTACGCCATGGGTTGTTGCGGCAGCTACGAGTTCACCTTGTACCTTTGCTTGAGTCCTTGCATCCATTTGGCTGTAACCCTTAAGCGTATTTTCCCAGTTTCCTCTATCGGCAATATGTGCCCTAAATGCATCCCTTGTCGCAACTTTTTCAGCACTTGCAGTCCCAAGCCTATACTCATCCTGTGTAGCAAACATGCCATGGCTTAATGAAGACGCTCCAACGTCTGAGAATGCTTGCTTGCGTTCAACTGACGTAGGCCCGGCGGCTTGATCTCGAGCACTTAAGTTTGCAAGAGTGTCTGCGCGTCCGCTCTTTCGCGAGTTTGCGATTGCAGACTGTAATGCACCCGCAGTTTCAGGCGCGCTCGCGCCTTGTTTACTTGCGCTCTTTATAGCGGCTTTAATATCAGACGCACTGCCCTTTCCGTTAGATGCGAGATAATCTGCAGCAGCTAAGAAAGAGGACGACTTTCGATTGTGACCAGCTGTCATCATTTGCTTGAACTTCTCACCCTGAGCTGACTTCTTAAAGTTATCCTTATCGACTTCATTCATATTTTGGTCTTTCATGTACTGATCGATGTCGCCACCTGACTGTGCCCACATCGACATCAGACCGTCGTCATGATCAAACATATCCATCGCTTCTTTCGCGTCTTTTCTGTTCAATGCCTCTGCAGTCAAAGCACGATTACCTCCATAGCCACTAGTTACTCTGTTGAATGAACTATTTTTATTTAGAGCACTATTCATCTTTGCTCGTGCATTACGCGGATTGAACTTACCGCCCTTACCTCTGTATGTACCCGCTGCAACGGCTGCATTTCGCAATCCCTTTTGTTGCTCACGATATTTACCGAGCCCTGAATTCTTGAATTTGTTGACAGCACCATTGCCAGCGCCCGCAGTCCCCTTTTGTACCGAGTTCGCAATCTTACCTCCGATTGCACCAGCTGCCGCAAGAGCACCCTTCAAGACCGCCCATACAGCTAGCAGCGGGGCTACTGCTATGCCAGCTGCAACGAGTCCTAGCATCCATCCAACATGCCTGTCTCCATTAGGCCCGACTGGGATACTGCCCTCACATGCAACATTGTATCCATCAGACTGAGCGCCAATACTGGTGACTTTTCCTGCGTCTTCAGCCGAACACTGGGTTTTTGCGTCATTTGTCGCACCGGCTGACATAATGATCGTACTAGCCAGCTGACCGCCACCCATTAGTAATGCAACGACCGGAAATACCATTAGTAGCTGCCAGAACATACTCAGCCATTTATTGAAAAACTTCTCGGTGTTCGGCAGTAGATAAGCGACAAATGCAATTGGAGAGATAACAACCAGCAGAATGATAATAGCTTTTCGTAGCAGCAAAATGATAACAATTGTAACGCAAGTAATTAGCACCATGAGTGCAATTGCCCCTAAAGGTGCCAATAAGAGCCAAGCGATACCTACTGCCGCAAGGATAGCTACCGCCAGTACTGAAAGCCACCCTCCGCCTGTAACGGTGTCAGCTCCTGGTATATCGGCCATTGCGGATGGGCCTATAGCTGCGGCCTGCGCCTTTAGGAAGGTGTATATATTAAATCCGAGTATATTAGACAAATCAACCATTCCTTGGCATATCCAAAAAGATACATTTACAAATAGTGCTGCCATGATTAATCGAGGTAGCATCTTCTTTATTCCATAGTTGCTGATTCCCGCCCCTGTAATTTGCGAATAGATAATAATAACAAACGCAACAATAAACAGGACATTGGCAATATTACGTGCTGCGTCCCATGGAACCTTTATTCCACTGTCCGCCTTGGTCAACTCAGGTTCAATTTGCAAAAAATTCCCAGCAAGTAGGTCAAATATTTTGTCGCTCATTGTCGCGACGCCCTGGATGACAGGACAAAGTATCCAGCCGATCATCTCGACAGCGCAGGTTGTGCCATCATCTTGTGGGGCTGCGGGTCCTTGTGTTCCGGGAGGCTGCCCATTTCCCGGTTGTTGTCCTGCGGCGGGTGGCGTATAGGTGCTGGATTGTGGATTTTGAGCTGCCGTTGCGTCTTTTTTGCCCGCTACAATAGCTTCTTTACATTCGTCGACTCCGCCAGGAACTCTACCGGTACCATATTGAGATTCGCAGTCTATAGTCGATGCATTATTATAGGAGTACTCGCAAACGCCTTTCAATGAGGCGGATTTACTTGAGCAGTGACTGACGGCATCAGCTGATACAGATTTGGCCTGAAACAGAGAAATCAACAAAGCAGAGGCAATAAGCGCAAAAGCGACCATGCCACTTGCGTATATTCTATAAATATATTTTTGTTTTACTCTCATCTATATACTATATAAAATACATCAGATGACGCTACAAAACAATACGCTTATGGTATGTCTAACGTGTTGGTGCCGCTGCGAGGTCGTCGAGCCATCGGCTGTCAGTATCCGCCCATACATCAGTCTGTACCCATTCGCCTTCGGAGCTATCGGCACTAGAAGGGTAAAAATGATAGTGAGCTTGCGCATCAGTATTTGGGGTTAAGCTAGTGAACTCTAAAGCTTTAGAGGCGTATCGAGGGTTTATATCATTTCCATTGAAACTGGCGCTGTAAAAAACCTGTTTTTCGCTGTCTGGCTGAGCTGAATACACGTCACCTGCCCCTCCGCTAGTAATCAGTGCAATTTTACTACGATATTCAGGAACCCCTGAAACCATCAATGAACTAGTCAGTTTGCCTGACTCACTTGGAGACGCTACCTTCGAGGCTATCAGTTCAATAAGCGATTTTCTATTCAATATTTCTTGAGCAGTGTCGTCAATTGACCCTTCGGGAATTGAGCTAAGTGGCGGAAGATTATATTGTTGACGCATACTATTGAGCAGTTGAATACCCTCGGCCTCGTATTTTTTAATCACTTCGTTGTTAAATGCTACTTGGTCGGATGGATCTACGGTTCCAGTAAATACATCTGGATCCATTACTGCTAACTCGGGTGTTACACCACCGCCATACACGTAACGGTCAGCTTCGGGAACTTCTTCGGTTAATTCGGTCTGTACTGGGATTTGAATTGTATTTGTTTCGAAAAAGTCTTGCCCTACTATAGGTACAGAAGTGAGGCGAGATTCATTATCTGAAGGGCTAGTGATTTGACTTATTTGATCTGCCGCTGTTGCAAATTGTTGGCCAACAATTGCGACGCCTGCAGCACTTATTGCTCCAGCAGCGATAACTGTTTTGCGCCTATACCAAGGTTTCGCTTCGTTATTTTTCATCATACCACTAATGCCGCTTCGCTCACTGGTGTGACGCACTGCAGTATCACCGTAATCGCGTTCATCCGCTGGCAAAATATTTTCTACAAACTGAACTTCAGTCTTGTCTACAAATGCGGCATTATCAGGAATTGTGACATCAACTTTTTCGGCTTCTGATTTTTCTAGATG
>SEFP01000010.1 GCA_004144185.1 Sphingobacteriales bacterium
TGCACCCAACAGCTTCCAAACAACCAAAAATTCCCAGCAAAATCAAACCCCGCTGCACCGCAGGGCAAGCCCCTAAAACATTGACAATTATAGCAAATCAAACTATAAAAAAACCTATAACATATTAAAAAACCGAGCAAAATATCCCCATGCAACCCCTCGTCGACCTCTACACCCGCTTTTCCAACATCCCCGCCGAGCGCCTGCCGGAAGTCTTCCTCTCCATGGCCCCCGGGGCCTTGGTAGGCTTCGGTTTTGCCCTTATCATCCTGTTTGTAAGAGACGCCTCCCGCGGCTTTATCAAGCGCCGCCTAGGCGATGGCCACCGCTACCAAACGTTCGCAAAATGGGCCTCACGCTGCCTCCAAGCCCTTGGCGGCTGGTTTGTCAGTCTCACTGGCCTCTACATCGCCATTCAGCTCATGCCCTTTATGGAATCCATAGACCGCCCCGCCCAAAAACTTTATAGTCTTTTCATATACATACAGCTTGGTCTCATTGCCACCAGCCTCATGACAGACTGGACACAAGACTTTATCAGCTCTCACCGTAAAACAGACGCCGCACGCGCCACCATGGTCGGTAGCATGGTACGTATCGCCTATCTGCTGGTATGGGTGATCGTTATCTTACTGTTACTCAACAATTTTGGGGTCGATGTCACCGCCATGGTTGCCGGTCTCGGTGTTGGTGGTTTAGCCGTAGCATTTGCCTTCCAGAATATTCTCAAGGATATCTTCGGTTCCTTCTCCATAGTGTTCGATAAACCCTTCGTTATCGGCGATTTTATCAATCTTGGAGACCACATGGGTACCGTGGAGAGCATTGGCACCAAAACGACGCGCCTGCGCTCGCTCTCAGGAGAACTCATCGTTATCTCCAACAACGATCTTCTCGGTACGCGCATCCGCAATTATGGCAATATGTATGAGCGCCGTGTCGTATTCTCTATCCGCGTTCAATACGGCACTCCAGCCGATAAACTGGAAAAAATCCCCACCATCATCACCGATCTCATCAAAAAGCACGATGATGTCCGTTTTGACCGCGCTCACCTCCAAACCTTTACCGATTTCGGACTTCAGTTCGAAGTCGTCTATATCGTGCTGGTGCCGGATTATAACCGGATGATGGATATTCAGCAGGAAATCAACCTTGCCCTTTACCGCCGCTTCGAGAAGGAAGGGATCCGCTTCGCCGTGCCTATTCAGAACATGCTTAGCACTCTGGAAGATGTTCATGATCGAATCGAAGAAGAGCGCCGACCTTCAAAGCCCTTTAAACACTCCCCCGCAAAATCTAAAGCATAAACAAAAAGGCCTCCGTAAGGAGGCTTTTCAAATCATTTTGGTGGGTCGGGACAGGATCGAACTGTCGACCAACTGGTTAAAAGCCAGATGCTCTACCACTGAGCTACCGACCCACACCCGCGTATATAGTTGCGGCATCACGGTCAGTCAAGGACCAAACGTTTGCAAAATGCAAAAATGCCCGCTTACGCTTGATTCTGAGCCGTTTTTCGTTACTCTAGAGGCCATGCATAAAAAGAAATTATACCATTTTCCCAAGTTTTTGAGTTTCATGACGATTAGTCTTTTTGTGACATCGTGCACCAGTGGTGATACCGGCGGGCCTCTTAACGCTGCAGATAAACCCGCATCATCAGTCAATCTCCAACAACTTAAGGAAGAGCGCGTTTTTACATCCGAACCGTGCATGGAAAAAGACCGTCCGGACGCTCCCGCAAACGTATTCCGTGATGCTGACGGTAATATCCAGCTCATAGCAACCTCCAACATTAACCACCGCCAAGTTGGCAATAGCTTGGAAAAACTTAATCGGGATTGCACGGTCATATTCAAGGGAGGTCAAAACGCCGATCCTGCCCAACACGATAACGAAGGTTGGATTCACGGTCTTTATACCGAAGATGGACGCACCATATATGGGTTGGTTCACAACGAATATTGGGGCAGTAAATTTGTGCCGGAATGCAACCGCAATTATAATAGGTGCTGGTGGAACGACATTACATGGGTAAAATCAATCGACGGGGGTAAAACATACCATCTTCCACCCCTTGAAGAACGTGTAGTGGCAGCATTCTCTTATCCATATCAGCCGAATGTGGGGAGACCGGTCGGCTTCATGAATCCAAGCAATATCCTGCGCAAGGATGATTATCTCTACGCGTTTATCCGTAGTATGGGCATCAAAAAGCAAGCTAGCGGTAACTTTCTGATACGTAAGCCAGTTCAGACCGCTTGGGGAAATTGGGAAATTTGGAATGGAGATGGATTTAAAAATATCAAAGAGTTGATGAAGCCTGGTGATGGTGCTGTAGGCAAGCCTATAGAAGTAGGCCGTGCGCCAGGCTTTCCTAATGCCGCACCCATGAATGTAATGTCCGTAGTTCTCCACCAGCCTTCCGGAAAGTATGTCGCCATTATGGCTCGCGGTTCGCGTTTAGCCTTTAAAAGCAAGGAGTACGGTTTCTATCTTGCTACCTCAACCGACCTTATCAATTGGTCTGCGCCAAAACAGGTAATGGAAGCTAATTTCGAATGCAAATCATCTGTTGAAGGTCCCCAGTCATTCTATCGATATTATAGTTTAATCGATCCCTCCAGTAAGGATCGCAATTTTGGGACCGTCACTAACAACGCATATATTTACACCACGCGTATTACAGTAGATGGATGTTCGTCACCAAAAAAACTTGATCTCGTCCGGATCCCGATAAATCTGGAATTCATCAACGAAATCGACTAAGTACAACGCATGAGAATCATGCACGTTACTGAAGCCTGGAATGGAGGAATCTCCACCTACGTTAATACATTGCTGCGTCATCAGGCTGCCGCAGGCCATCAGGTCTCATTGGTTTACAGCACAAATCAAACCAATGCCGATTTCAATGAAGCAGAGCTTCAGAGCTTAGGCATTAACCTGCACCCCTATCAAAGCAGTCGTAATCCACTGCACTTGCTACGTATCAGCCGTAACATAGCAAAAATAATACGTAGCTCGGGGCCGGATGTGGTTCACCTGCATAGCACGTTCCCGGGTGTGTATGGTCGTATTTTCAAAATTGCACCTGTTGTTTACTGCGCTCACGGATGGTCGTTCGTGCAAGAGGAGGGAATTCTTAAACGTAGTATCTACTGGTCTATCGAAAAACTGCTCGCAACCCGAACTCATGCAATCATCAACATTTCAAACCACGAGCAGCAAGCCTCACGAAGCCTTACATCCGGTATTCCTTGTCCCGTTATTTACACCGGCATTGCCGAGCCTGCCAAAGCTACCGAAGCCTTGCAGCTAAAGCTGGATGACACTCGCACCAACGCGCTCTACATCGGCCGTCTCGATTATAAAAAAGGTTTCGATATCCTCGAAGCCATCCTTAATAAGCCCGCCAAAGGTCCGGTGCATCTTTCCGTTATCGGCCAACCCCGACGCGAAGGGCAAGGGGTCGACATGAAGGATTCGACAAACATCACCTACCTCGGATGGGTCGATAACACTCAGATCGATGCTTATATTCAGCATTTCGATGTCGTCATAGTGCCGTCGCGGCACGAAGGCTTCGGTCTCGTCGTGGCAGAGGCAATGCGCAACGGAAAGCCCGCTATCGTAAGCCGTGCCGGGGGCCTGCCCGAGCTTGTTACCCACGGCACAGACGGTTTCATCTTCAATCAGGAAAACGCGGAAGCCGAGCTGACTGAAATATTCGCCAATACATCCAAACAAAAATGGGCTGCCATGGGTAAGGCAGCCCGTCAAACCTACCAGAAGAAATTCACGGTAGATCGTTTTGTGAAAGAAGTAGAAGCCGTCTACTCCAGCGTCTTGTAAACAGTGTTGTAAACCGCGTCATGCAGGCGCGGCATGGCAAACTTGTCTTTCGCACGCGCTACGGCACCCTTGCTGATGGAGTTGTAAAACGCGTCGTCCTCCATCAGCTTCTTCACAAGGCGGTAAAATTCCTCTTTATCAGCTACAAGCAAGCCGCTCTTACCATCTTCAATCATGTAAGGAATACCGCCGGCAGGATAACCCAAAACCGGGATACCAAGGGAGCAAGCCTCCATGACCGAGCGGGGCAAAGGATCCGGCACTACCGATGAAACGACGTTTGCATGGATATTTCCATAAATCTTGTCAAATCCTTCCAGCTTGCCTTCAAATACGACCAGTTTCTCAAGGCCACGCTCTTTCACCATGCGGCGTACCTTGGCGTCATAGTCCAGCTCATCCGGGGCCGGTTCACCACGGATGAACAGCTTTATATCCAGTCCCTTTTTGTGGGCGTAATCAAACCACTCCACCAGCGTGTCCACGCCTTTGGTAAACTGAATGCGTCCCACAAACCCGAGCAAGAACGGCTTTTTCGTCTTCGGGGCAGGTACCGTCTGGTCACTTACCTTAATGGCGTTGAAAATCACATGCACATTGCTGGGTAGCGTATCGCCGTGCCAGCAGGGGCGAGATACCAAAATAACATGCGAAGCAATAGTCTGCACCGCACGCCAGAACAGCTTTTCAAGCCGCGTGAAAGGTATCGCACGGAAGTGAATCACAACCGGCTTTCCGCCAATAAGACGGGAAAGACAAGCCACGCCATGTGCTTTCAACCCATTGGTATGCACGGCTATGGCATTTTGTTCGCGCGCAATCTGTTTCAGTTGGCGGGCAGCATTCAGGGCGCTGGCAAAGGTGCGTATCACATCATGTGCCTTAAATGGGCGACGCACCGTCAAAACGCTGCCATAGGTCAGCAAGTGGTGCGGAATACCAAGTTCGCCGGCCTTTTTAGACATAGGGCCTTCGGCAGGCACAACCAGACGCGGAGAAATATGCGGGCTCGCCATCAAATCGAAGAGCGACCGCTCGGCCCCACCTTTAAAGTCCGGCACATCCGATACATACATCACAACCGGTTTGTGAGCGGTATCAGATGTCTTAACGGCGGTCAGCTTGGTTTTGCTGGGCATGGAAGCGTTCTCCTAGGGTCTATTTACAAGGGCACTTCTAATACAATGAAAGCCTTATTGGCAAGCTAAGCAAAACGCACCCGTAAAGTTCCTTCCCCAACCTTACAGGCGGAACCAATCGGCGGTCTGGCTGTAACATTGCAGTAAGCCTTCCACAAAGCCGCCTTAACAATTGAAGGCTGGAGCTCGCTATGCTAATAACCCGTGGTAAACAAAGGCCTGTAAGTAATGAAGATTATGTTCGTCGTCTCCGGTTATTATCCCGAAGGAGCGGGTGCGGGGCGTTCCGTACGTAATTTGGCCGAAGGTGTTCTTCAGGCCGGACACGATGTCTCCGTGGTACGTCTTACCCAGCCCAAAACCAAACCTTTCATGGAAATGATCGAAGGCGTACGGGTGCACTATCTTCCCATCCGCAATCTTTATTTCATGGGCAAAATCAAGCGGTCGCCGCTCAAACGTTTTGCTTGGCACCTGTTCGATATGTTCAATCCCTGGGCCGCCTACGATTTTTGGAAAGTCGTCCGCAAGGAAAAACCGGACGTCATCAACACCAGTGTTATCGCAGGTTTCTCAACAAGCATTTTCCTAGTAGCACGCTTCATGGGCATCACGCTTGTCCACACGATGCGAGATTACTACCTGATGTGCCCCCAAAACGCGATGTATCGCAACGGTGCTAACTGCACTGGCGTCTGCAAGGGGTGCAAACCGTTCTTCCATGCCCGTAAAATGGTATCCGGGTCGGTAGATCTTTTCCTTAGTAATAGCGAGTTTGTGGAAGAACGCCACCGCAGCCTTAACTTCCTCAAGCCAGAAACGCCTTGCCAGGTGCAGTTCAACATGAACGAAGACGATACCATCTCATCTCCGCGTACACTCTCCACACAAGGTCCGGTCAAACTGGGCTTCATTGGTCGTGTAGATCCTACCAAAGGTATCGATATTCTCCTCAAGGCTTTAACGATGGTCGAGTTCGATAACTGGGAGCTCACCATCGCAGGCAAAGGGGCCGATGCCTACATCGATCATCTCCGTCAAACCTTTCCCGATCCCCGCATTACATTTGCAGGCTTCGCCGAACCCAATGCGTTCTATAACAATATCGATATTCTTATCTGCCCTTCAGTGTACGGAGAACCCCTCCCGCGTGTAGTGTACGAAGCTTATCGCGCCGCCCTCCCAGTTATCGCCGCAAGGGCAGGGGGCATCCCGGAAATTGTCGATGATGGCGTAACCGGGTTCAGCTACGAACCCTACGATGTCGCAGCTCTTGCCAGTCATATCCAGCAACTCGCTTCCAATCCAGACGCCTATAAGCGCTTTAGTGAGCAAGCGGCCATAAAAGCGGTGGATTTTAAAAAGACCACCATCACCAATGCCTTCCTCCAAAAAGTGGAAGCCGTACGCACATGATGCATACTTCAACTCCGTCCAGCCTGCCCGAAAGCCCTAACGTCCGCCAAAGCTTCCCCGTAGGCGTGCTTGCGGCATGCCTAAGTACTTTGGCTCTGCTGCTGTTTGCCGTTCAGGTCATGTCCAGCAGCATGTTCTCGCTGTTTGCACTGGTGTACTTTATCGTGTTTTCGGCCATGGTTGCAAAATATTCACCAGCCGCCTTTGTGCTGCTGCTTTGGTTTATCTTCATCCGCCTTACCACCATGGTGTCCGGCGTAGCTATCGAGAGCGGTGGCTATATGCCGGAAATGGTCATGACAGGCTTCCCAACAGGCTCCTTCGTGCGTTTAGCCCTGTTCTACACGCTGGGTATCGTCATGGCTGTGTGGTTCATCAATGCCTTGTTGCCAAAAGCGCTTAATCCCAATGTCCCTCGCATGCCTGTTCAGCGGTGGGCTCCACTCGTATTCGGCCTGGTCATACTTCTGTGTGCATGGGCGTTTTTCATTGGTCTCAAAAGCGGCTTTCCGCTGCTTAGCGGTACCGATCGTATTGTGTACTGGAAAGAAGTCTCTAACCGCTTCCTCTTCTTTTTTCTCGGCAACCGTACCATTCTGGCGGCCTTGCTCGGGGTTATCTTTGTAGCAACCACGGGTCTCTGGCGTCGCGGTGCCCTAGCCTTACTCATACTCATCCTAGCGTTGTCGTTCCTCTTTGCCGAAAAGTTCACCTCAATCTGCCAAATTCTCTTCTTCTTCATTACGCCGATATTCCTGCTTAATCCGCACCTACAAAAGGATATCGCCCGTCGCCTCATTCCCATCGGTATCCTGCTGGCCTGCCTTACTCTGCCAGTCATTCTGGTGGTGTATGGCGTCTTCACAAATCCGGCCGAAGCTATTGACCGTCTTCAAGTTCGCGCCACCGCGCAAGCCGAGGTCTGGTTCGTAGCAGACCAAGACGACGGCCGCATTTTCGGCATCAACACTCAGCTTGCCGCTTACAATTTCCGTTCACTGTTTGCCTTGGATGCCGATGCCATGTCGCGCTCGGCTCCCTATATCGGTGCAAGAGATTTCATGTCTCAGTACCTCGAAACTCCCCGTTATAACAGTTATGTAGAGCGCGGCGTCACTCTCACCATGGCTACCGAAGGTTACCTCCTCAAGGTCTTCGGCTGGTTTGCCGGCATCCCGTTCTATTGGGTCCTGCTTGCGGTGTATGCCTTGCAGGTGCTGTATTTTGCGTATGCGCTTAACACCTACAATCCGCTGCGCATCATCATCGCCTGCAAACTTCTGGTCTGGAGCAACTACGGCCTCAACCAAGGTTACTTATGGGAAGTCATCGGCCTGCCCGTTCTGGCACTTATGGGCCTTATCTTCGCGGCAGAGGCAATTCTCAACCAATCCCGCCGCACGTCCTAATAACAAATATAAAGTGGGGAAACCTTCATGCCCGTTACAACCAACCTCACCGCCACCACAATCTTCAAGGGAGACGACTCCGGTGCAACCCGCCTCTATGTCACCGCGCACGCCACGCATGCCTTCAGCAGTCCATCGCTGGCCGAAGTCATCGCCTACCGCCGCAAAAACGGCCTTCCTGTAAAAGCCGACTCCAAGGCCATGCAGTTCATCCTGCACAACAGCCTCATACCTGCACCGTTTACACCGTACGAAGACATTTTCGCCCTCGGCATGGGAGACCGCCTGTCCTTCAACAACGGCCAACCCGCCTATACGTGCGAGTTCCCCTATTACCAAAATCTCTCCACGGGCCAGTCCGTGCCATCCACTGCCAAATTGCTAGAGCTCCTCTGCCAATCCGTCAAAGCAGTGGCTCCCTCCGGCGGCGCCCTCATGATGAGTTCGGGCAAAGATTCCGTCTCCCTCGCTCTCGCCCTTGCCGAAAACGGTCAGGCCGGCAGCACAGAGGCCTTTACCTATACCGATCCCACGCAACCGTCGGATGAAGCATCCGACGCTGCCGTCTTCGCTAAAAAGCTCGGTATTCGCCACAACGCCATTTCGTTCCCAAATGATCCTGCCAAAGTGCGCGAAGCTCTCACCCACTTCTTTACGCACGCCAGCCACCCATCGTGCGATCCCACGACTATTCCCTATGCAGTATGCCTCTACCATGCAGGCATCCGCGATACCCACATCATCGATGGTACCCGCAACGATACCTACATGGGCATCGTTCCATCAAAGTCATACCGCCAGTTGTGCAAATATTACGAGTACCTCGGCGGCGGTTTCAGCGGGTTCAAATCCTTGCGCGGCCTTGTTCCGCACTACAGCAAGGCGGTCAAGTTCCTGTCCACATACCCGGAGGTCAACCTCTACAAGCACGGTCACTTCCGCCAAACCGAAACCAGCAGGTTTTTCCCCGTCGCTATAAATACCGAAGCCTTCTGGCGCGATCTCTACCAGTCGCATAAGCACCTCGATATGGTGGATATGCGTACCTTCATCATCGGCCAGTATTTCGATGGTTGCAGCGTTGTGCTCAAAGGCGCCACGGTGGCCGAGTCCCTCAATTCCCAATCTGTTCTCCCATGGGCAAGCCAGCCGCTGGCAAGCTACTACTTCAATTTGCCAGAGGAAGTACGCTATAACCGCCAGACACTTTCCAACAAGGTTCTGGTTCGTCAAATGCTGGCCGAGAAACTTGACTACGACGCCTCCGCCATCGGCAAGCGCATCTTCTATTTCGATATGCAGCGCTTCGTCCTCGATAACTCCTCCTTCATCCGAGATGAAATCATCAACTGCACGCTCTGGCAGTCCTCCATCGGGGCAGAGGTCGATAAGTACCTCGCCCTCACGGCGCGCAAGGCCCGTGCCGCAGGCTCGCTCATAGATCTTTTCATGGTCTCCGGCTGGCACAATCACAGCAAACACCTTCGCGGCTAGCGGTTAACAGAAGATCCCCCCATGCTCGTCCGTCACAGCCTCATCTATGGCCTCACCAGCGTTATCAGTGGTGTGCTGGGCTTCTTGCTCATCGCCATCTATACGCGCTTGCTGTCCCCCGCCGAGTACGGCGATTACTCGCTCCTCATCGCCGCCGTATCCTTCACCGATGCTACGGTATTCCTCTGGATACGTAACAGCCTCATGCGTCAGGTGAAGGACGAACACGACGACAAGGATGCCGCCTACATTACCAACGCCATGGCGATGTACTGGAGCCTCTCTCTAGCCTGCGTCATCCTGCCGCTGCTTGCCTTTGGCGCATCAGCCGTGTTCGGCTTCAATATGCCGCCGTTCATGGCTGTCATGGGCCTTGTGGCCATGCTGGAAGGTCTTACCAACCTTGTCATCTTCATGGCGCGTATCCGTGTGCGTCATAATGTCTTCTGCATGCTGTCGCTGCTCAAGCCCGGCTTGGCTCTGTGTCTCGGCGCCTTGTTCATATGGCTGGGTATGGGCATGGCGGGCGCCATTTACGGCATGCTCGTCAGTCTCGCCATCTGCACGGTCATAGGTTTCTGGCACACAACCGAGCTTCGCCGGGTGCGCAAATCGCTGCTTAACCGCAAAGTTGCAATGGATATCTTTACGTTCGGCTTCCCTCTGGTACTCGCGCTCTCCATTCAGTTCGCCACCCGCATGACCGACCGTGTGCTGATAGAAACCCTTATCGGAGACGACGCCACCGGTCTCTATGCCGCCGCACAAGATCTCCCGCTCAAAATCCTCATGATCATCGTTTATTCTATTCACCTTGCGGCCTATCCGCTGGCTGTAAAGGCCATGGATAAACACGGAGAAGATGCCGCGCGCAAACAGCTCGCCACCAATTTTACCCTACTGGCCGCCGTCTCCTTTCCCGCCTGCATCGGCCTTGCCGTGCTCGCGCCCAACTTCGCCTGGTTTTTTGTAGGAGAAGAATTCCGTCCATTTGTCATGGCCAACCTTGGCTGGTTTACGGCTATCGCGCTGATGAACTGCCTTATTCAGTACTATTTCATCCTGCCGTTCAATCTCGCCAAAAAAACCGGTTTGCTTATGCAACCGTTCATCGCGGCTCTCATCATTAACGTCATCGTCAGCTATTTCGGCATCAAGCACTTTGGTGTCATGGGCGCGGCGTTGGGCTCGTTCGTGGGTTACTCAACCCTCTTTGTCGTCACGCTTCTCCTCTCGCGCAAGGTCTTCCCCATGCCGCTACCGTGGAAGGCCACTGCCCAGCTTGCCCTCGCATCCTTCGTTATGGGTGCTGTGGTCTGGGCTCTCCCCAAAAACCTGTCATTGGTTTCGCTCATCTGTTCCGTTACGGTTGGTGCCATGGTTTATGCCGCCATGGTATATATTCAAAATGTCGCCGATATGCGCCCGGTGCTTCACCGCAAGGCCCGCTACTATGTGCGTAAAATAAAGAAAGCCTAATTCCATGCACGCTACTACCCAAGCCGATCTCCGCGCAAATGGCGCCCCAAACACAACCACAAAAACCTTCCTTAGGTTCTTTGCACTTAACCCGGGCTTTCATACGGTATGGGTCATGCGTCAGGTCAATCACATGTACCCCAAGGGTGGTTTGCCGCGTTTACTCGCGCGCCTGCTCTGGCTCTACAACACACGCTTCAACGGCTGCTACATCAGCCCCCTCGCTAAAATCGGTGCCGGACTCGAACTTCGCCACCCCATCGGTATCGTTATCGGAGAGGGCGCTGTCGTAGGCACCAACGCCAGTATCTACCAACACGTTACACTGGGCCAAAAAGGCAATACCGATCCCACCGCCTATACCTATCCGGTGCTGGAAGATAACGTCACTGTTTACGCAGGCGCATGCATCCTCGGCGGTATTACAATCGGACAGGGGGCTACCATCGGCGCAAATTCGGTGGTGATGAAAAACGTCCCGGCCAACTCCACAGCAGTCGGCGCACCCGCCCGCATCCTCAAATAAAAAAAAAGCAGGCCCTAGGCCTGCTTAATTACCTTGGCTGGTATCCCGCCAATTATACAGCGTGGCCCAAACTCGCCTTTCACCACGCTCCCGGCAGCCACAACACAACCATCACCTAACTTGGTGCCGGGCAGTAATATGCTGTTCAGGCCAATCCATACGTTGTCGCCTATCACAACTGGCTTGGGTGTATCCGGTATGGTCAGGCGGCTGGCTGGGTTATCCATGGCCAGTTCGTGCCCGTTGGCATCCATAATCTGCACGTTGGCGGCAATCAGGCAGTTTTTACCAATGCTCACTTCCTGCCATGCATGAATACACGCACCATTTACGCGGCTGCCATCGCCAATGCGTATTACGGCACCGGGCTTGTCGGCCAGCAGCTTCACGCCTTTAAACATCTGCGCATGGTAAAACAGGTTGGAGGATAAAAACCCAACCCCTTTCCCAATCTCAATCCTTGCACCCTTGCACGTGCGCAGCAGGGGTATGCCCGTGGCTCGCACCCGGCCATGCAGTTTTACGCGTCCACCGTTCACCATCGGCCACGCCAGCATAGCCACGCATCCCAAAAGCAGTTGCAATTTATCCAGTACGTAAAACACCAAGTCACATTCTCCTGTTGGCCGGTACTGTAGCATAGCGATATAGAAAAAAGCAGCCATCAGGCTGCTTTTCAAAATTCTTGGTGGGCCCGGGGGGATTCGAACCCACGACCAATTGATTAAGAGTCAACTGCTCTACCAACTGAGCTACAGGCCCACACGGGCCTTCTTTAGACCCCCCCAAAGCCCGCGTCAACCGCTTTTTTCACCATCCTTAACGTGCAACCCCGCGTTTCGTTACATAAAAACCCGCTTGGGGTAAGCTGGCGGGGCTATTTCAAACGTTTCCAAAGCAGCGGGCAGGGGCGTTCCATTTTTCAGGCGCAGGTTCACATGGTAACCTTCCAGCGCCGCATTGGTGTCATTGCGGTAAAGTACACCAACTACATCCGTGGCATGTGTTTCGCTTTCTCCCAGCAGGGCCTTTGGCATGTGCGCATTAAAATCCGCATCATCCGCAAATTTAAGGTAATGGTCATTCCACATGGTCTTACTCCATAATTTTCTTGATGCTTTCCAATCCCAGCGACTGCCTGTAATAAGCCGCCCGCTGTATCCAACCGTTTAGCTGACGCCCGGCTGTGGGCAGGTTGCGGCTGCCAATGCGCAGGTGGCTCACGTTCAATCCGCCAGACGCCGTGCCGCTGCTCGCAGCCACCATTCCGTTCACATACAGCGCACTACCCTGCGGTCCGTAGGTACCAGCTACTTTTACCGGCGTGCCAATCGCCATCAAACCGCTGTCGTTGCCATTAATCCGTGCCACGTTGTCGATGTTCACAAAATAAGTACGCGCAGTCGCAGTCAGCATAATGTGCATGCGCGTCGCCGCCCCACCGCTGCCATCATCCATGCCAAGCGCGCTGGGCTGGCCGTGGCCTACGGTGCCTTGTACAAACACGGTACCTTCTTGCGCATTCAAAACCGAACTCATATTAGCACCGCAAACATCGCCGGCACGTGTGGCCGCGGCACTTGTAGTCGTAATAAAGCTGGTCTCGGCAATACCATTCTCACACTGAAAACGCGCTAACCCACCCGTAACCGTAAACACAACCGTACCCGCCGTGCTTATGCTGAAGGTCACCTTGCTGCCAGCCGTAGCTGTCCCAAAGCCGCTACCGGCTGCTGTTCCTGCCGCGCAGACACAACTTCCGGCGCCTTCCACCCATAGGGTGTAACTTCCCGCGTTCAGGCTAACTGTCTGGCTGGAAGGAGAGGCGCTGTTTAACAAAAAGTTCGTCCGCGTCTCCTCGCTCAACAAACCTCGCGCTGCCAATGTGGCCGGGTGATGATCAAATCGCGGAGCATCCGCCGCAGCCACAACCCAAGTACCGCTGGCATCATAATATCCGGCATTGCTCGCGCGCGTAAGTGCTAGCCCGCCAAGGCTTTGGTTCCTAAAATCATTACTCCATGCGGCAACTGGCCCACTCGTGTCCTGTGAGGGTGAAATTATGTCGCGCGCGATCTCGCTCACCATTTCACGCTGAATATCCCGTGTCGTCATGGCCTAACCCTGTCGTACTTGCAAAGTCCACGTCCCATCGGTCACGCTCAGGCGCACACCGGTTACGGGGCGCAGCACTTTTTCGGCGCCGCTGGCGGTGCGGTTGCCAAGGGGGCTGTTCACCCACACGGCGGTTCCGGCGTTAATCTTTTCAACCTCGTCCAAGGTCACTTGCACGCGGGCACCGGTGGTGGGGCTGCCGCTTACCAGCCGGGCTACCGCAGTCACTTCCCTCTGGGGGCTTACAATAAAATCGTCACTGGTGGTGGTTACACCGGTTTGTTCTTCAAAAGTCACAACAATGCGCGTCGCCATAGGGCGTCTCCTCTTCGTATCTCATGGAATGGATTTAAAACAAGAAAGCCGCCCACATGGGGCGGCATCTTGTCTTAACTCTACCCTAAGTTGTGGCAGATGTCAAGATAATTGATCTAAGTCGTTGTTTAGTGGATAGAAAGAACCATATTTGCCTGCACTTTTTTATAGGCACGCTCTTCCAGTTGGCGCACGCGTTCGCGGCTTACACCAAACTGGCCAGAGAGTTCCTCAAGCGTCGGCGTCACTTCGCTTTCGGTCAGGTGGCGGGCTACAAAAATCGCACGTTCACGCTCGTCCAGCTTGCTCAGAGCGTCCATCAGGGCGCTCTTACGCTGCTGGGCAATCTGCTTGCGGCCATAAACTTCTTCCTGGTTGGGGCGGGTTTCCACCAAAAAGTCCTGCCATTCACCGGCGTCTTCGTCGCCACCCAGCGGGTTGTTCAGGCTCTCATCGCCGTGGCGCAGGCGCTGGTCCATACCAATCACGTCGGTTTCGTTTACGTTCAGTTCCTTGGCAATGCGCTTAATCGCGTCGGGGCTAAGGTGGATGCCTTCTTCTCCCAGCAACTGGGCCTTCATGCGGCGCAGGTTGAAGAACAGCTTCTTCTGCGTGCTGCTGGTCCCAATCTTCACCATGCTCCAGTTGTTCAAAATATATTCCTGCACATGGGCTTTAATCCACCACATGGCGTAGGTGCTAAGGCGGAAGCCGCGCTCCGGCTCAAAGCGGGTAATGGCTTGCATCAGGCCAATGTTACCTTCCTGTACAAGCTCCTCAAGGGGCAGGCCGTAGCCGCGGTAGCCAAGGGCAACCTTCACCACCAGGCGCAGGTAGCTTTGCATAAGGGTACGGAATGCTTTTTCGCATTTTTCATCGCGCCATTTAAGCGCCAAAGCCTGTTCAGCCTCAAAGCTGAGGGCGGAGTACTTCTGGATGGACTG
>SEFP01000017.1 GCA_004144185.1 Sphingobacteriales bacterium
GGCCGGACGAAAGACTTCGGCGGCACTACGTTTTTTACAAGGAAACACCATCGTTGTTCTGCGCTGTGAAGCGCGGGCAGCAAGTCATCGGGTCTTCGGATCTGAATGATTTAGAATGGTGGGATCCTCGTCAAACGTTGTGATTATGCCGGTTTAAAGTTTCAAGTCCAACTTGAGAGTTTGATCCTGGCTCAGAGCGAACGCTGGCGGCAGGCTTAACACATGCAAGTCGAACGGGCGTAGCAATACGTCAGTGGCAGACGGGTGAGTAACACGTGGGAACGTACCTTTTGGTTCGGAACAACACAGGGAAACTTGTGCTAATACCGGATAAGCCCTTACGGGGAAAGATTTATCGCCGAAAGATCGGCCCGCGTCTGATTAGCTAGTTGGTAGGGTAACGGCCTACCAAGGCGACGATCAGTAGCTGGTCTGAGAGGATGATCAGCCACATTGGGACTGAGACACGGCCCAAACTCCTACGGGAGGCAGCAGTGGGGAATATTGGACAATGGGGGCAACCCTGATCCAGCCATGCCGCGTGAGTGATGAAGGCCCTAGGGTTGTAAAGCTCTTTTGTGCGGGAAGATAATGACGGTACCGCAAGAATAAGCCCCGGCTAACTTCGTGCCAGCAGCCGCGGTAATACGAAGGGGGCTAGCGTTGCTCGGAATCACTGGGCGTAAAGGGTGCGTAGGCGGGTTTTTAAGTCAGAGGTGAAATCCTGGAGCTCAACTCCAGAACTGCCTTTGATACTGGGAATCTTGAGTATGGAAGAGGTGAGTGGAACTGCGAGTGTAGAGGTGAAATTCGTAGATATTCGCAAGAACACCAGTGGCGAAGGCGGCTCACTGGTCCATAACTGACGCTGAGGCACGAAAGCGTGGGGAGCAAACAGGATTAGATACCCTGGTAGTCCACGCCGTAAACGATGAATGCCAGCCGTTAGTGGGTTTACTCACTAGTGGCGCAGCTAACGCTTTAAGCATTCCGCCTGGGGAGTACGGTCGCAAGATTAAAACTCAAAGGAATTGACGGGGGCCCGCACAAGCGGTGGAGCATGTGGTTTAATTCGACGCAACGCGCAGAACCTTACCAGCCCTTGACATGTCTAGGACCGGCACCAGAGATGGAGCCTTCTCTTCGGAGCCTAGAGCACAGGTGCTGCATGGCTGTCGTCAGCTCGTGTCGTGAGATGTTGGGTTAAGTCCCGCAACGAGCGCAACCCCCGTCTTTAGTTGCTACCATTTAGTTGAGCACTCTAAAGAGACTGCCGGTGATAAGCCGCGAGGAAGGTGGGGATGACGTCAAGTCCTCATGGCCCTTACGGGCTGGGCTACACACGTGCTACAATGGCGGTGACAATGGGATGCTAAGGGGCGACCCTTCGCAAATCTCAAAAAGCCGTCTCAGTTCGGATTGGAGTCTGCAACTCGACTCCATGAAGTTGGAATCGCTAGTAATCGTGGATCAGCATGCCACGGTGAATACGTTCCCGGGCCTTGTACACACCGCCCGTCACACCATGGGAGTTGGTTCTACCTGAAGGCAGTGCGCTAACCGCAAGGGGGCAGCTGACCACGGTAGGGTCAGCGACTGGGGTGAAGTCGTAACAAGGTAGCCGTAGGGGAACCTGCGGCTGGATCACCTCCTTTCTAAGGATGGATCTTCAGAACTTCGGTTCTATCGATCCTCTTTTGAAACATCAGTGGCCAGACATTGGATCAATGTTTGAGCTGCATTGGCGGGACACCGCCGTCTTCGTTTCTCTTTCTTCGCGGACGAACACACGCTGGGGCGTGCTCGTAACGCTTGACAGTCGATCGCAAGGTCGTGCTGTGCGTCGAGCAAAGCTCCTTGTGCATTCGAAGACGAATGCACGGGTTGTTTAGGGCTTGTAGCTCAGTTGGTTAGAGCGCGCGCTTGATAAGCGTGAGGTCGGAAGTTCAAGTCTTCCCAGGCCCACCATATTTGCGCGCTTTGATTTTTGAAGCTGCTGCTCGTGTCGACATCATCTACGCAAAACGTTGTTCATCGACGTTGAGCATTCGTCTCTGGAACGGGGGCATAGCTCAGCTGGGAGAGCGCGTGCTTTGCAAGCATGAGGTCGTCGGTTCGATCCCGTCTGCCTCCACCAGAAACTGCATTGTTGCAGAATGGGGATGGCGACGCGATCAAGACAACAATCGCAAACATCTTCGACAGAAGACACCTTCGACAGAAGGCACCTTCGAGAAGATAGTGTGTTCGCAGTGAGCGCCGATCTGGGCAGCTCCTGAATGGTCCGCAATTGACTTCGCTTGCAGCATCTTTGATGCGGCTTGCGGGATTTATGACATCGTAAAGAGGAAATCGATCCGAACAGGGATCCTGGCTTAGGCCTGAGGATGACTGTGTAATCTCCCGGACGAGACACGAACGCTTGCTTGTTTAGTTACTTGCTCGCTTCCGTGGCTGGTCCGTTCTGGTGAAGCTTGACCGCATTGCCATCGGTTCGATTTTGAGAAGCAAATAACTGGTCTTTCTAAATCATATCCAGCTGCTTGAAGTTCGTGAGGCTTGACCGTCTCGCGGGCGGATTTTGTGTTTCGACACAAGACAGCTTGCAGCAAACTCTGCCGAGTGTGTGGATATTGATAATGAGAGCAATCAAGTGTCTTAAGGGTATTCGGTGGATGCCTTGGCAATGAGAGGCGATGAAGGACGTGCTACGCTGCGATAAGCTATGGGGAGCCGCGAAGAGGCTTTGATCCATAGATTTCCGAATGGGGAAACCCACCTTCGATAGCCGAAACTCTAAGGTCGTGATCACGCAAGTGGTTATGATTTTGGATTTTCGGTTATCAGTTGAAGGTATGAGACTCCTGAATACATAGGGGGTTTTAAGCGAACCCGGGGAACTGAAACATCTAAGTACCCGGAGGAAAGGACATCAACAGAGACTCCG
>SEFP01000006.1 GCA_004144185.1 Sphingobacteriales bacterium
GAAGAGGATGGCGAAGATGAGGCAGTCGCTCATCAGGTAGATCCAGAAGCCTAAGTAGGTGCTGTTGCCTTCCGGGTGGTGCGGTTCTTCCGGCAGGTGGAAGATGCGGGCGGTGGCGATGCTTTGGTGGACGGCCATGTTAGGCGCCTCCCTTGAGGTTGCGGGTGTGCGCGTCTTCGGTGCGGGTGACCACGGCGGCGGGGATGTGGAAATCTCGCTTGTAGTTGAACGTGTGGCCGATGGCGACGGCGAGGATGGCAACAAAGCTGAGGGCCGCCAGCCACCACATGTACCAGACCATGGCGAAGCCGAAGGCGATGCTGAGCACGCTGAGGATGACCCCGGTGCCGGTGTTGGACGGCATGTGGATATCGGTGAAGCCTTTGAGAGGACGCTTGTAGCTGTGCTTCTTCATGTCGAACCAGGCGTCTCCGCTGTGGATGACCGGCGTGAAGGCGAAGTTATAATCCGGCGGGGGTGAGGATGTGGCCCACTCCAGCGTGCGGCCGTTCCAGGGGTCTCCGGTGGTGTCGGCGAGTTCTTTGCGCTTCCAGATGCTGACGGCGATCTGGATAAGGAAAGCGGCGATACCCACGGCAATGATGCCGGCGCCGATGGCGGCGATGACGAACCAGATCTGCAGAGAGGGGTCGTCGAACACACGCAGGCGTCGGGTGACACCCATGAGGCCGAGGACATACAGCGGGGTGAAGGCCACCCAGTAGCCGATGAACCAGCACCAGAAGGAGACAAGGCCCCAGAATTTATTGAGTTTGAAGCCGAAGGCCTTAGGGAACCAGTAGTTGATGGCCGCGAACAGACCGAAGACCACCCCGCCAATGATGACGTTGTGGAAGTGTGCAACGAGGAACAGGCTGTTGTGGAGGACGAAGTCGGCCGGGGGGACGGCGAGGAGTACGCCGGTCATTCCGCCGACCGCGAAGGTGAGCATGAACGCAACGGTCCAGAGCATCGGGAGCTCGAACCGGATGCGGCCTTTGTACATGGTGAACAGCCAGTTGAAAATTTTGGCGCCGGTGGGAATGGAGATGATCATGGTGGTGATACCGAAGAACGAGTTGACCGAGGCGCCCGAGCCCATGGTGAAGAAGTGGTGCAGCCACACGAGGTAGGACAGGATGGTAATGACCACCGTGGCGTAGACCATGGAGGTGTACCCAAACAGGCGTTTGCCGCTGAAGGTGGAGACGACCTCGGAATAGACTCCGAACAGGGGGAGGATGAGGATGTAGACCTCAGGGTGGCCCCAGATCCAGATAAGGTTGACGTACATCATCGGGTTGCCGCCGAAATCGTTCGTGAAGAAGTTGGTGCCGACGTAACGGTCGAGGGTGAGCAGGGCCAATACGGCGGTGAGCACGGGGAAGGAGGCGACGATGAGGATGTTGGTGCAGAGGGAGGTCCAGGTGAAGACCGGCATTTGCATCATGGTCATGCCCGGGGCGCGCAGCTTGATGATGGTGGCGATGAGGTTGATGCCCGAAAGGGTGGTGCCGACCCCCGCTATCTGAAGGCCCCAGATGTAATAATCCATGCCCACGCCCGGACTGTAGGACAGTCCGGACAGGGGGGGATAGGCGAGCCAGCCGGTACGGGCGAATTCTCCGACAAACAGGGAGACCATGGTGAGGACGGCGCCGGAGACGGTCATCCAGAAACTGAAGTTGTTGAGGAAGGGGAAGGAGACGTCGCGTGCGCCGATCTGCAGCGGCACGATGTAGTTCATCAGCCCCGTGACCAACGGCATGGCGACGAAGAAGATCATGATGACGCCGTGGGCGGTGAAGATCTGGTCGTAGTGGTGAGCGTTGAGATAGCCCTCGGACCCGCCGAAGGCGATGGCCTGCTGGATACGCATCATGATGGCATCGGCGAAGCCGCGCAGGAGCATGATGATGCCGAGGATCATGTACATGATACCGATGCGTTTATGGTCGACGGTGGTGAACCATTCCTTCCAGAGATAGCCCCACAGGCGGTAATAGGTAAGCGCGCCGACAAGGCCCATGCCGCCGAGGGCCACCACGGCGAAGGTGGCGATGAGGATAGGCTCGTGCAGGGGGATAGCATCCAGCGTGAGGCGGCCGAAGATGAACTTCAGCAGGGGAGCGAGGGTCTCGAAATCCATGGTGTTAGCGTCCTTCTAGTGCGGTTTGCGGGCCGCTTGCATTGGTAGCGCCTTCCAGACGGTGGAAGGTGGTGGCAAGGAAATTGCCGGTGGGGATGCCCATGGCCGGGGCGGCAAGGCCGTGACCGCGAATGATGGCGGTGGTGCCCGGCATGCGGGTTTGCAGGGTGGGGGCAGCGCCGGCAAGGGCTTCGTCGGGTCCGCAGATGCTGGCGACGAAGGTGCGCTTGGTGCCGTTGGCGGCAACGCTGCCGCGACGCTCGTATTTATCGTACATGAGCGGGTTGGAGAGGCGGATACCCTGCTTGCCGAGGCCGCCCTTGGCGTCAATGGCCATCATCATACCCATGCACATTTTAGAGGGATCGACGCACATATTGAGGATGGCGGGGAAGAGGTCCGGGGCGACGGCGCCGAAGTGGGCGACGGGTTCGTTCTCGGTCGGGATTTCAAGACGGGAGAGGTAAAGCTCTCGGTTCAGGTAGGTCTGGCTGGCTTTGACCTTCTCGACCCATGCCGTGAAGTCGTCATCCTGCATACCGGTGAACTTGAACTTCATGTGGGAGAAGCCGTCTCCGCTGTAGTTGGAGGAGAAGCCATCGTAGCGGCCGGGGCGGTTGATGACGGCGTGGAGCTTGGTTTCCATGCCCGGCATGGCGTAGATCATGCCTGCCAGCGCCGGGATGTAGAAAGCATTCATGACCGAGGAGGCGGTAATTTTGAAGTTGATGGGGCGGTCGACGGGGGCGGCGAGCTCGTTCACGGTGGCGATGCCATACTCCGGGTAAATGAACAGCCATTTCCAGTCGAGGGCGACGACCTGGACTTCCAGCGGTTTGGTTTCCTCGGTTACCATGCGGGTGGGGTCGAGTCGGGTGAGGGGGCGGTAGGGATCGAGCAGGTGGGTGCCCAGCCAGGTGAGGGCGCCGAGGCATATAATAATAAGGAGGGGGCAGGCCCAGATGACGAGCTCCAGCTTGGTGGAGTGGTCCCACTCCGGGTCGTACTCGGCCTGGGTGTTGGAGGCGCGGTACTTCCAGGCAAAGTGGACGGTGAGGTACATGACCGGCAGGATGATGACCAGCATGAGCAGGGTGGAGATAAGGAGGAGGTCCCGTTGCTGGGCGGCAATGTCTCCGGACGGCTGGAGGACAACGGCCTCGCAGCCTGCAAGGAAGATAGCCAGTGCGGCGTAGGTGCCCTTCTGCAGAAGTTTTCTCATGGCAGAAATCCGTTTTTCTTGAATGATGACCTCATTTAGCCTAATTATCGGCACAATAGAAGCGTTGAACGCAAAGAACGTGAAAATAAACTTTTTCCGGAGTAGTGAAATGGCAAAACAGGCCCTGACCAAACAAGAAACTTCCCAAGCCGAGGCAAAGGCCCTGGCGCGCACGATACGTGCGGAAGCCGGTGACACCGCCGTGGGTGTGGTGATCGGCCGGACGTCGGAATTTTTTGACTTTTTTGTTTATGCGATCGCGTCGGTGCTGGTGTTCCCGAAGCTGATCTTCCCGTTTGCCGACCCGCTGACGGCGATGATGTACTCGTTCTCGATCTTTCCGCTGGCGTTTCTGGCGCGTCCGTTCGGGACGTACATCTTCTCGAAGATCGAGATCAACTTCGGGCGTGGTGTGAAGCTGACGAGCAGCCTGTTTTTGCTGGGGACATCGACCGTGGTGATTGCGTTTTTGCCGGGCTACGACACCCTTGGGCTGACGGCGGCGCTGCTGCTGGCGATCTTCCGGATTGCACAGGGGCTGGCGTGGGGCGGGGCATGGGACGGGCTGCCGTCGTTGCTATCTATGCACGCGCCTGCCGACAAGCGCGGCTGGTACGCGATGATACCGCAGCTGGGCGCCATGCTGGGGCTGATGGTGGCGAGCGCGCTGTTTGCGTTTTTTGTGCATAACCTCTCGGCGGAAGACTTTTACAGCTGGGGCTGGCGTTACCCATTCTTTGTGGCATTTGCGATTAACGTGGTAGCCCTGTTTGCACGCCTGCGCATTGTGAGCACGCCTGAATATGTGCAGTTGCTGCAAATGCGGGAGTTGCAGCCGCAGGAGGTGTTTGTGACGATCCGCAAGGAATGGCGGAACATATGGGCGGGGTCGTTCGTGCCGCTGGCGAGTTTTGCGCTGTTTCATATGGTGACGGTGTTTCCGTTGTCCTGGGTGTTCCTGTTCACCAACGAAAACCCGGCGCGCTTTTTGATGATTGAGCTGGGTGCGGCGGCGCTGGGCTTGGTGGCGGTGGTGGCCTCCGGCCCGATTGCCGACCGGATTGGACGCAACACGCTGCTGAGCATTACGGCCGGTGCGATTGCCGCCTTTAGTGGATTTGCCCCACAGTTGCTGGGCGCCGGAGCGGCGGGTGAGATCGTGTTCATGACCCTTGGGTTTGTGATCCTCGGGTTATCGTTCGGGCAGTCTTCCGGCGTGGTGGCGGACCGTTTCAGGAAGGAATACCGTTATACGGCATCGGCTTTGACATCGGACCTTGCGTGGTTGTTTGGGGCCGGGTTTGCGCCGCTGGCGGCGTTGCTGCTGGCGAGCTTTTTTGGCCTGATGGCGTCAGGGGCGTATCTGCTTTCCGGGGCGATCGGGACGCTGGTGGCTTTGGGGATTTACCAGGGCCGCAAAGCCCACAAGTAAGCAATTGATGCTTTAGGATACTTCCCCTGCCGGTGCAGGGGAACTTTTTATGTGCCCAGCTTTTGTAGGTAGGTAAAAGGGAAGGGAAGCGGCATGAAAACAGTTTATGTATTGGGAGGTATGCTGGCAGGGGCGGCGTGGCTGGCGGCGCAACCGGTGTCCGCTGCGATTTTTAATGGCACGCTGGGGTTGAAGGCGGACCCGGCACAGGTGACGGCATCCCGCTACAAGGCGGTGAAGGTGGCGTCTCCGGCAATTAAGCCCACGACGGTGGTGCAGGGTTTGAACCGGCCGTGGTCTCTCGCGTTTTTACCGAAGGGTGGTTATTTGGTAACCGAGCGCGGCGGGCAACTGAACTATGCGCCGGATTTTGCCACCAAGCCTGTGCGCGTGGGCGGTTTGCCGAAGGATATTGAGGTGAGCGGACAATCCGGCCTGTTTGAAATTGCGCTGGCGCCGGACTTTGAACGTAGCCGAGAAGTGTTTGTGAGCTACGGCGCCGAAACCGCCAAGGGCAATGTGCTGAAGGTGGTGCGGGCGGTGCTGGATGTGCGTGCGGCCAAACCGGCGTTGCAGGATGTGAAGGTGGTGTTTACCTCGGTTGACCCCGTAAAGGATGATAAGAACCTTGGCGGCAAGCTGATGTTTATGGCGGACGGCACCCTGCTGGTAACGGTGGGTGACTTTTTTGAACAGGATGAATCTCAGAACCTGGGCAACCACCTTGGGAAGGTCATCCGTATTAACAGGGACGGCAGCGTGCCGACCACCAACCCGCTGGTGGGGCAGGCCGGGGTAAGGACGGAGATATACTCTTATGGCAACCGCAACGTGCAGGGCATTGCCGTGCGCCCGGGTACGCGGGAGGTATGGATGCATGAGCATGGGCCCAAGGGTGGTGACGAGGTGAACATCTTGAAGCCGGGTGCCAACTACGGGTGGTCGCTGGCGACGTATGGGGTGGATTACTCGGGCCTTACGATAACCTCTCGCACCACCGTGAGCGGAACGGTTGACCCGCTGGTGCACTGGACGCCATCGATTGCGCCGAGCGGACTGGCGTTTTATACCGGCACCGCCGTGCCGCAATGGCGCACGGATGCATTTGTGGGGGCACTGGCCGGCAAGCAACTGCGACGTTTGGACCTTGAGCAAGGCAAGATTGTGGGTGAGGAGATTTTGTTAAAAGATATGGGTGCGCGCATACGTGACGTGCGCATGGGCCCGGACGGCCACCTGTATATTGTGACCGATGAACGCGAGGGTAAGATTATGCGGCTGGATACGCTTTAAGATATACCTTATACCTACAAAAAAACCGGCCTTTAGGGCCGGTTTTTGAGAGGTGACGTTAAGCCGCCTTGCGGGTGGACGTGCTGGTGCTGGTGGAACCGGTACCGAAGGATTCGGCGAGCTGGCTGAGCAGCTTGTCGGTCTTGATTTCCTCCTGCAGGTTCTGGTCGAGCAGTTTAACGGCGTCCTTCATGCCGAGTTGCTTGGCGAGGGCGCAGAGAACGCTGTAGCGGGCGATCTCGTAGTGCTCTACCGCGCGACCGGCACCGGTGAGGGCGGTGTCGATGACCGGGCTGGAACCGAAATCATCCATGGTTTCCTTGCCTTCCTCGATGATGCCCTGAATGGCTTCGCAGACAACGCCCTGGGCGCGCTTGTCGAGGATTTTGAAGACTTCCTCGATCCGTTCGATCTGCACGGCGGTTTCTTCGCGGTGAGCTTCGAAGGCTTCCTGCAGCTCTGTCGAGGCAGCGGCCTTGGCCATTTTGGGCAAGGTTTTGTAGATCTGCTTCTCGGCGTAGTAGATGTCCTTGAGGTTATGCAGGAACAGGTCGTTCATGTTCTTTTCAGCCATGATTAGTCTCCTTGTTGTGATTGGAAGTCGATGTCGTCCAGAGTAGGAAGCGGCGCGGAGGGGTTATGTTCCGGTGATGGCATTCTTAATGGACGAGAGGTAGGGATCCGGCGGGTGATGGGGGGAGAAGGCGGCAATGACATCGGTAAGATAGGTGAGGTTGGCACCCTGTGAACCTGATGACGAGGCGATGACGGTGGCGGTTTCGGCAATGGAGAGAGGTTGTGTAAGGGCCGGGCTCGTGGGGTCGGTCACCATGGTGAGGAGGAGGGTGTCCTGAAATTCCAGCCATTGAGGCGTGTAGAAGGAGACCAGCATTTCCTGTTCCCAGATGGCGGTGAGGGATGTGTGCGCTTCCTCCCAGGAAATAAGGTAGGCCATGCCCGCGCATTGGGTGCCCGGCTGGAGGCCGAGGGTGAGACCGGGAGCATCGCTGGTGCCGCGGTTCAGGGGGTCGGCCAGATGAAAATGCCGTTGCCAGCCCGGCAGAGTGACCGGCATGTGATGGATGAACCGGAACGGCGGGTTTTTGGCAAGGAGCCCGTAGACGAAGACCCATATGCCTTTTTGAGGCGACGGATGCAGCGCGAGGGTTTGCATGAGGCTTTGCTGCAGTTGGGACTGGCTGCGACGGGGCAGCTTGAGGGGGAGGGTGTGCATGGGGTGTTAAGCCTGCGCAGTGCCGGGGGTTCCGTTTCGTTTTTTGATTGGACCTTTGTTTAACGCAGGGCTTCAAAGAGGGTGGGGTTGGCTAAAGCGGGTAAATGCGTTAAGGCTTTTATTTATGCCAGAAGTGTTTCTCAATTCCGATAAGTATCCTGTAACCCCTGATGGGCGTTACTTTGTGGTGCGTGGCCGCCTGTGGCGCTGCACCAACCCCAACCTTGACGAGGCACAGCGTGAAAAGCTTACCCACCAGCTTATGATGGCGCGGCGTGATGTGCTGGCCCAGAAAAAGCGCGCCGATGCACGTGCCGAAAAATGGGCACATGCCGAAGTGAACAGGTTGAAAATTGCCCTTGGCGAACGTGGCCCCGTGTGGTGGGACGATGGTGAGCCGGACTATACCCGCCATAAACCGGCCACGACCCCTTACGCCGAGTGGTATGCGGCTTTGGATATTGTAAGTGCCTAACACAAGCCCGCAGATGCGGGCTTTACTGTGGGAAGTATAGGTTGCGGTTGGCCATAGCCGGTGTTTATGGCGTAGGTTTATCGCGCAGCAGGTTTTGCAGGGCGCTGACGTGGTCGGCCTCTGCGGCAGGTTTATCCCACCTGATTTTATTGACCCGGGGGAAGCGTAACGCATACCCGGATTTATGGCGGTTGCTGAGTTGCACGCTGTCGAAGGCGAGCTCGAACACCAGGCTTTTCTCGACTTCCCTTACCGGTCCGAACCGGGCGGTTGTATGCTTGCGTATCCAGTCATCCAGCTTTTTTAGCTCTTCATCGGTAAAACCGGAGTAGGCCTTGCCTACCGGTAGGATCTGGCCTTCCTGCCAGAGCCCGAAGGTGTAGTCGGAATAAAACGAAGACCTTTTGCCCGAACCGCGCTGCGCATACATGAGGACGGCGTCGACCAGGAGGGCGTCGCGCTTCCATTTGTACCAGTGTCCTTTTGGGCGTCCGCCGAGATAATGGCTGCTTTTGCGCTTAAGCATCACGCCTTCGATATAGTGTCCGGCATCGCCTTCGGCGCTGGCTCGCATCAGCTTCAGGGTACTCAGAGACTGGAATGAGAGGAGAGGCGAGATACCGAACTGAGGGGCTGCGTGGGTGCCATGCCATGCTTCAAGCCGGTTCCGTCGCTCTGTAAAGCTGAGACCCCGGTAGTTTTCGCCTTCCGCCTCCAGAATGTCGTAGACCATCATAAAGGCGGGGTAGGTTTCCATCAGTTTGCCGGTGGGCTGCTTCTTGTTCAGTCGTTGCTGGAGATCGTTGAATGAGGCGATGACCGTGCCATGCCTGACGAGGAGTTCTCCATCGAGCACGGCGTGGAAATCGATGTCCTTCAGGAGGTCCGGGAAGGTGTGGCTGATGTCGTCTCCGGTGCGGGTAAACAAGGCCCGCCCGTTGGGCGTGGATACCAACTGCACCCTGATGCCGTCGTACTTCCATTCGGCTGCAAATTCGTCGGGTAAGATACCCGGCAGGTCGCGGTCTTCGATGGGGTGGGAAAGCATAACCGGGTGGAATGTCGCCCGGTCTTCTATAACCGGCATGGGCGCCTTGTCTTCCAGCCATGCAAACAGGTTGGTATAAGGGGGAGTAAGCCCGTGCCACAAGGTCTCGATCTCGCTGACATCTTTGTTGCCGAAGGTTGCCAGCACCTGCTTGATGAACCGGGCGGAAACACCGACACGTAACCCCTGGGTTCCGAGTTTGAGCAGGGCCCAGCGCTGACCTGTTGTCATGTTATCGAGCAGCATGACGAGATAATCCCGGACCTCCTGCTTGTTGGCGTGGGTGAAGTGGTCGATGATCTCCCCGAGACTGGGGAGGGCGTCCAGCTTACTGGCGCCCGGTGTTACCGGCCAGATGTGCGCCACGGTTTCGGACGTTTCGCCAACATAATCCCGGCTGAGGGCGAGCAGGTGAGGGTCTACCCGCTCTTCGGCAACCTCCCGGATGGTGTGTCGTTTAAAGAGATCGAAGGTAAGCGCGCCAGCCAGTATGGCTACGGCGTAGCCGCGCTCGGGGTCGGGGGTTTGTTTCAGGTAGGCCAGCAAAAGATCTGCCTTGGCGAGGTTGCCATGCGTGAAGTAGAGGCGGTCGAGGAGGGCGGCAAAGGTTTCCATCAGCTGTCGTCGTCGTCTTCGTAACCGAGCAAGGACAGGACCTGTGTGCGCAGTCCCATTTTTTCGGCCTGATAAACCAGTGCATCTTCCCGCCCGTGAGTAATCCATACCTCGGGGGCGCCGACTTCCTGGAGGGTACGCAGCAGATCGGGCCAGTCGGCGTGGTCGGAGACAATCAGCGGGAGTTCCACCAGCTTCTGTTTGGCCCGTGCGCGTATCTGCATCCAGCCGCTGGCGGCGCAGGTCATAACATTAGGCAGGCTGCGGGACCATTTGTCGGCCAGTGCGGACGGGGGTGAGAAGACGATCTCTCCGCCCAAGGTTTTCTTGTCGGCTTCCGAGACGGGAATGACCGTGCCGAGGTCGTAGCCACGTTCGGCATAAAACTGGCACAGCTTGACCAGTGCACCATGTACATAAAAGGGTTTGTTATAACCGAGGCTGCGCAGTTCCATCATCACCCGCTGGCATTTGCCGAGGGCGTAGACCCCGATGAGGTGGCATCTATCGGGAAAGAGCTGCAGGGAGGCCAGAAGTTTCTGCAATTCCTCCTGAATAGGCGGGTGGCGGAAGACGGGTAGCCCGAAGGTGGCCTCGGTCACAAATACATCGCAGGGAACGGGCCGGAACGGGGAACATGTTGGGTCGGCATGGCGTTTATAATCACCTGAAAAGACGATACGTGAGCCCCCGTGGTCGATTGCTGCCTGTGCGCTCCCGAGAATGTGTCCGGCGGGTTCCAGCGTGACACGGGTTTGCCCGATGCTTGTGGAGGTGCCGTAGGGGATGGGGTGCTGCTGCAGGGTGAAGTCTTTGCCGTACCGGATGGCCATGATGGCCAAAGTTTCCGGCGTGGCGTAAACCTCGCCGTGTCCGCTGCGTGCGTGGTCGGCGTGTCCGTGGGTTACTACGGCACGCGGCACGGGGCGGAAGGGATCGATATAAAAATCTCCCGGTGCGCAATACACGCCTTCCGGGCGGATACTGATCCACTGACGTGGGGGGAGGGCGGCGTGCTGGCTGATGTGATTAAACTTTAATGAACAGGTGATGGGTTGATGTTGAAAATTCCTGCTGCTGTCAGCTCCTGGTTCGTATCTTGTGGCTGGAAGATACGTCCGCACCAGAAAAGCATGGTCGAGGCGTTTGCCCGGCGGGAGTCTTGCTTGTTGATAGCGCCTACAGGAACGGGCAAGACCATGGCCGGGTTCCTTGCCAGTATCATTGATATTCAGAAAGAAGGCGGCAATGGGCTGCACACGCTGTATATTTCTCCCTTAAAAGCCCTGACCCACGACATTGAGCGGAACCTGTTGAAGCCCGTGCAGGACATGGGGCTGGACATACGCATTGAAACGCGGACGGGGGATACGCCTTCGCATAAACGCATCCGGCAGCGCAAGAACCCGCCGCATATTCTTCTTACTACCCCGGAATCGCTTATGCTGATGCTCTCTTACCCGGATGCACCGGCTATCTTCGGGAACCTTAAGCTGGTGGTGATTGATGAAATACACAGTATTGCGCCGAGCAAACGGGGGGATTTTTTGGCACTTGCACTGGCCCGTCTGGCGAGCCTTGCGCCTGCGCACATTCGTTTCGGTCTATCCGCCACCGTGGCTGACCCTGCCGCCCTTGCGGCCTGGCTGGGGCCGGCAGGAGAGCCCGTTAAGGTGCTGGAGGTAACACCGAAGACCCTGCCTGAAATTGCGCTGCTTGAAACCAAAGCAAGGCTGCCTTATGGCGGTTTTATGGCCCGTTATGCGCTGCCGGAAATATATGCGGCCATTGCGAAAGCGCGGACCAGCATTGTGTTTGTGAATACCCGGTCTCAGTGCGAGCGTACCTTCCAGCTTTTATGGGAGGCGAATACGGAGGCGTTGCCTATTGCCATTTACCATGGGTCTCTTACCAAGGAACAGCGCCGCAAGACCGAGGCGATGATGGCGGAAGGCAAATTGCGGGCCATTGTGGCGACGGCCGCGCTGGAACTGGGGATTGACTGGGGGGACGTTGACCTTGTGATTAACATTGGCGCCCCGAAGGGGGTGAGCCGTCTGCTGCAGCGCGTGGGACGGTCTAACCACCGCATGGACGAGCCCAGCCAGGCCCTGCTGGTGCCTGCGAACCACTTTGAGGTGCTGGAGTGCCAGAGTGCCCTGCAGGCTATCCGGCAGGGTAAGCTTGACGGTGACCCCCTGCTGCCGGGAGGGCTGGATGTGGTGGTGCAATTCATTATTAACTGCGCATGCAGCGGGCCGGTGTTTCCGGATGATATCTATATGGAAGTTATAAAAGCGACCCCGTATGCCGGATTGAGTTTGGGCATGTTTGAGTTGTTGTTCGGTTTTGCGGTGGACGGCGGGTATGTGCTTAAAAATTATGACCGCTACGCGCGCCTGGTACAGAACGAAGCGGGCGCTTACGTGATTGCCAGCCGGGGCATAGCATCGCGTCACCGGATGAACATTGGGGTCATTACCGATGCGGCGCGTCTCTCCGTTAAGCGCATTACGGTGAATGGCCGCAGTATGGGGGTTATTGGGCAGGTGGAGGAAAGCTTTGCCCAAGGCCTTGTGCCCGGCGATACGTTCTTGTTTGCCGGAGAGGTGCTGGAGTTTGTGCGGGTGAAGGATATGTTTTTGGAGGCCCGGCGTGCCAAGGCCAAGCAACCGAAAATACCCTCTTATGCCGGCAGCAATATGCCTCTCTCCACCTTTCTGGCCGAGGGTGTCCGGCGGTTGGTGCAGTCTCCGCACGAGTGGAAACATTTGCCGGCGAGCGTGCGGGACTGGCTGAGTTTGCAAAGTGAATTTTCCCGTCTGCCGGATACGAGTGGTTTGCTGGTCGAACATTTTGAGTTCCAGAAGCGTTGGATGACCATGATTTATACGTTTGAAGGCCGCCGCGCGAACCAGACCCTTGGCATGCTTGTTACGCGCCGTATGGAACGCCTGCGTCTCAAACCGTTAGGGTTCAGTATTACCGATTATGCGATTTCGATTGTGGGGCTGGAGCGGATGACCCCTGACCAGTGCCGTGAATTGCTGAGCCCTGATATTTTGATAGATGACCTTGAGGCGTGGCTTATGGAGTCTCCTATGCTCAAGCGATCCTTCCGCCGCGTTGCGATGGTGAGCGGGATTGCAGAGCAGCGTCACGGAGGGACGCGTAAAACCATGAAGCAGCTTACGTTCTCCACCGACCTTGTTTATGACGTTCTGCGACGCCACGAGCCTGACCATATTCTGCTTAAAGTGGCGCGTGACGATGCTGAACGTGAGCTGCTTGACGTTGAACGCCTATCCGAGTTTCTTATCCGGGTTCATGACCATATCGACTTCAGCCTGCTTGACCGGCCATCTCCGATGGCGATTCCGATTCTGTTCGATGTGAGGCGTGAAGCCATTGCGGGTGAGGGGCTGGAGCATCTCCTACATCAAAATGAATTACAAACGGAAGCCGAGAACCTGATGGAAGATGTTCGCGATGCTGTTGGCGCGTAACATCCGTGAGGTTACATTCGGTGGGGAACGGCTTTGGCTGGACCCTGCGGCGGCGCTTTATCTTCCTGATTATAAGACTTTGATAGTCTCTGATCTTCATCTGGAAAAAGGCAGTTTTCTGAGCCAGACCGGTGCACCGGTACCGTTGTACGATACGCTTGATACCCTGTTGCAGCTTAATGTGCTGCTTGAACATTACCAGCCGGAGAAAGTGGTTCTGCTGGGAGATAGTTTCCATGACCATAAGGCCTTGCAGCGGTTGCCGGAGATGGAGCGCCAGATTTTGGTGGCCATGGTAGGAACGGTAAAGACCTGGTGGTGGGTTGCCGGAAACCACGATGCGGAGCTTGATCTCGACCTGCCCGGCACTGTATGTGATTTTCTGCAGATTGGTCAGTTGTCATTTTCCCATGAACCGGTTGCGTGTACCGGCTCCCTGGTGGTGGGTCACTTTCATCCTAAAACAGTGAGCCGTATTGGCGGCCATAAAGTTAAAGGGAAGGTGTTTATGTTGAATGATATGCTTATGATACTCCCGGCCTTTGGGAGTTATACGGGTGGGCTGCTGACGTCGGACCCCGTGTTTGCACAGTATTTTAAGATGCCGCCGGTGCAGTACCTTATTTTAAAGGAGAAAATATGGAAGATGCCGGGCTGAAGCGGGGAGCCGGTTTTGGCTTATATTAAGCCCGTGCGCATTGGGTTTTGTAGTCGTATGTGTAATGCCAAAAACATTTTATAAGAGATGGATTTTTATATGCCCCACGGGAGTGTGTTATAAATGGGATGTATGGACCGGTGCCCAATTCGTAAAATTATTCACGTTGATATGGATGCCTTTTATGCTTCGGTTGAGCAGCGCGACAACCCCGAGCTTAAAGGCAAACCTGTGGCAGTTGGATACCCCATGAAACGTGGGGTAGTTGCTGCCGCCAGTTATGAAGCCCGTGTGTATGGTGTACGTTCGGCCATGCCATCGGTAACAGCCCTGCGCCTGTGCAAGGAACTGATATTTGTGCCGCCGCGGTTTGATGCTTACAAGGCAGTATCTCGGCAAATACGCGAAATTTTTGGAGAGTTTACGGCGTTGATTGAGCCGTTGTCTCTGGACGAGGCCTACCTTGACGTAACGACGAACCTGCGTGGCATAGCTACGGCCGCCGAAACGGCTGCAATGATACGGCAACGTATATTTGAGGAAACGGGGCTGACGGCATCGGCAGGGATTTCGTATAACAAGTTTCTTGCCAAGTTAGCTTCCGACATGCGCAAGCCCAATGGCCAATTTGTGATTCCGCCCGAACGTGGTGCTGCCTTTATTGAAGCGCTGGAGGTGAAGAAATTCCATGGTGTGGGGCCAGTTACCGCAGCCAAACTTAATGCGCTTGGTATTGTAACGGGGAAAGACCTGAGGGAAAAACCGATGATGTTTTTGGAGCAGCACTTCGGGAAAAGCGGTGAATGGTTTTATATGATTGCGCGCGGTGAGGACCATCGGCCTGTGGAGCCGAACCGTGTGCGTAAATCGTCGGGCTCGGAGACCACTTTTTTAACAGACCTTATGGATAATGATGCCATTGAGGCGGGTGTAGTGAATATGGCGGATGACGTGTGGACATGGTGCGAGAAGGTAAACATGTATGGTTACACCGTAACGGTGAAGGTGAAATTTGCAGATTTCAGGATAATAACCCGGAGCCATACGGTTCAGCACTGTGTGGATTCGAGGGATATGTTGCGAGATGTGGCCGTTGGACTGGTACGTTCGGTATTACCTGTAAGCGTTGGAGTGAGACTTGTGGGAGTGACGGTTTCCAAGTTTGATGACTGGATGGGTGCCCAGCTTAACCTGCCGTTGGAGAGTTAGATCGGATAATATTATAGCTTAAGTTTCTTTCTGTGCAGGTATTGATAAAGCGTGGGGAGAACCAGAAGGGTTAAAAGGGTGGATGAGATGATGCCACCGATGACGACCGTAGCCAGCGGGCGCTGAACCTCTGACCCGGCCCCGCTGTTGAGAGCCATGGGCACGAAGCCGAGGCTGGCGACGAGGGCTGTCATGAGCACCGGGCGAAGGCGGGTGGTTGCACCCTCCCAAACGGCTTCATCCAGTTTATGGCCCCGCGCCCTAAGCGCATTGATGAAACTTAGCATGACGACGCCATTGAGGACGGCCACACCGGAGAGGGCGATGAAGCCGACGCCTGAAGTGATGGAGAGGGGAATACCGCGTAGCCAGAGCGCCAGAACCCCGCCGGTGAGGGCAAGCGGTACGCCGCTGAAGACCAGCAAGGTATCTTTGAGCGACCCAAAGGCCATAAACAGCAGGCCGATGATGAGCAGCAACGCGACCGGCACCACGATCATGAGGCGGGCCTTTGCGGAGGTGAGTTGCTCGAACGTGCCGCCGAAGCTAAGCCAGTACCCGGTGGGCAGCTTGACCTGAGTGGCGATGGCCTGACGGGCTTCCTCCACAAAGCTGCCAAGGTCGCGTCCGCGCACGTTGGCGGTGACTGCGATGTTGCGTTTGCCGTTCTCGCGTCCGATCTGGTTGGGGCCATACTCCTGTTTGAGGGTTGCCACTTCCCTGAGAGGGATAAACGCGGGGTTTGTGCCTGAGGGGAGGGGGATAGGCAGATTTTCCAGTGCCGACAGATCGGAGCGGAGATGCTCCGGCAGGCGCACGACCAGGCTAAAGCGGCGGTCTCCATTAAACACCTGTCCGGCTTCGCGTCCGCCCGTGGCGGCTTGAATAACCTCCTGCACGTCGGCCACATTCAGGCCGTAACGTTCCATGGCATTACGATTGGGGAGGATAGTGAGCATGGGGAGGCCTTCAGCCTGCTCGGTTTTAACATCGGCGGCACCGGCAATTTTGCCGAGCACGGCGGCGATATGTTTGGCGGTTTGCAGCATGCTAGAGGTGTCATCTCCGAAGACTTTGACGGCGACATCCGATCTCACGCCGGAAATGAGCTCGTTAAAGCGCATCTGGATGGGTTGTGTAAATTCGTAGTTGTTGCCGGGAAGCTGGGCGAGGGCTGTTTCCATTTGCGTAACCAGCTCGGCCTTGGTTTTGGGTTCGGGCCATTCGGAGATCGGTTTCAGCATAACGAAGGTGTCGGCTACGTTAGGAGGCATGGGGTCGGTGGCGACTTCCGGCGTGCCGATTTTGCTGAACACTTCTTTGACTTCCGGAAAAGCCTTGAGAGTCGTTTCCACCTGCCGCTGCATATCCAGTGACTGTGTGAGGCTGGTGCCGGGGATGCGCATGGCGTGGAGAGCGATGTCGCCTTCATCGAGGCTGGGAATAAACTCGGTACCCATGCGGAGTGCGAGGAACAGGCCGAGGAGCATGGCCAACATGGCAATTCCGACCATTTTGAACGGGTGGGCAAGGCTCCAGCCGAGGGTGGGTTTGTACCATGAGTTGGCGAGGCGCATGGCGGCGTTTTCCTTTTCCTCCACTTTGCCGGTAACGAACATGGCTACGGCGGCGGGTACGAAGGTGAGCGATAAAACTAACGCCGACAGCAGGGCTGCCACCACGGTGAAAGCCATGGGGTGGAACATTTTACCTTCCACACCGGTAAGGGAGAAGATGGGCAGGTAAACCACCGTGATGATGACCACGCCGAAGATGCTGGGCCGGATAACCTCGGCTGTGGCGACGGAGGCGAGGCGGAAGCGTTCCTCCCGGTTTAAGACCCTGCCCAGCTTGTGCTGCTCCGTGCCGAAGCGGCGCAGGCAGTTCTCGATGATGATGACCGCTCCGTCGACAATCAGGCCGAAGTCGAGGGCGCCGAGGGACATAAGATTGCCGGATACCCGGTTGTGCACCATGCCGGTGATGGTCATCAGCATGGCCAGTGGGATGACGGCTGCAGTAATGAGCGCGGCGCGGATGTTGCCGAGCAGGAGAAACAATACGGCAATGACAAGCAAGGCGCCTTCCAGAAGGTTTTTCTCAACTGTAGCAATGGTGCGGTCTACCAGCGTGGTGCGGTCGTAAACAGCGCGGGCGACGACGCCCTCCGGTAGGCTGCGCTGGATCTCTTCCAGTTTGGTGGCGACACGTTGAGAGACATCGCGGCTGTTTTCTCCGACCAGCATCATGGCGGTACCGAGGACGACTTCCTGTCCATCCATGCTGGCGGCACCGGTGCGGAGGGGCGAGCCGAGCTGGACGGTGGCGACGTCGCGCACGCGGAGAGTCAGGTCGTTTCGTTTGGAGAGGATAATGTTGGCGATGTCGTCTTCGGATACGACCTGACCCGGTACACGGATGAGGTATTGTTCTCCGTTACGCTCTATGTAGCCTGCGCCGATGTTGGTGTTGTTGCGTTCCAGAGCTGTGACGAGGCTTGCAAGGTTGAGGTTATAGGCCTGCAGGCGCTCGGGGTCCGGCAGGACATGGTATTGCTTTTCGTAGCCGCCGATGCTGTTGACCTCTGTGACGCCTTTAAGGGTACGGAGTTGGGGAATGATGACCCATTCCTGCAATTCGGCGAGGTCCATGGGTGTATAGACGGTGCCGTCAGGTTTACGGGCTTCAGGCCCGGCCTGGACGACGTAGCTGAAGATTTCTCCCAGGCCGGTGGTGATGGGGCCCATGGTAGGCTCTGCACCCTGCGGCAGTTGGGTGCGGACTTGCTGGAGACGTTCCGCAATTAGCTGGCGGGCGAAATAGAGGTCGGTGCCTTCCTCGAACACGACGGTTACCTGGGACAGGCCGTAGCGGGAGATGGAGCGGGTATGGTTGAGTTTGGGCAGGCCTGCAAGGGCGGTTTCGATGGGGAAGGTGATGCGCTGTTCGGCTTCTAAGGGCGAATAGCCTGAAGCTTCCGTGTTGATCTGGACTTGGACATTGGTGATGTCCGGTACGGCATCTATGGGCAGGCGTGTAAAATTGTAGGCACCAAGAGCGGCCAAGGCCAGCACGGTGGCCATGACAAGCCAGCGGTGCCGGATGGAGAGGTGAATGATGTTTTCAAGCATGGTCATTTTCCTAGTGGGTATGTTCGGCGGAGGCTTTGCCGATATCTGCCTTGATGATGAAGCTGTTATTAGTGACGTAAGCGGCACCGGGTGCGATGCCATCGAAAACTTCTGTGAACAGGCCGTCGGTACGACCGGTTTTGATGGGGTGTGCGGTGTAGGTGTCGCCTTCCTTCACAAACACCACGGTACTTTCTTCCAGCGTTTGCAGAGCGATGTTTTTGACGGCGAGGGTGACTTGTTCCCCACCCACCACTGCACCTGCCTGAACAGCCATGCCAGCGCGCCAGCGGGCGTCTGCGTTATCGAGTGTGACCCATACCTGTACGGTCTGGGTCTCGGCATCGGTGGTGGGGAGGAGGGCTTTGACAACGCCGGAGCCTTCCACCGAACCATCGGCGCTTTGGACATGTACCTGCTGGCCGGTATGGATGCGGGAGAGGTCTTGCGGGAAGGCGTGCAGCTCGGCCGTTATAGTGGCAAGGTTTGCAACGGTGAAGAGGGGTTCTTCGGCGGCTGTATCTCCTACATGGGCATGCTGGGCCAGCACCGTACCGGTAAGCGGGCTGGTGACGGCATATGTTTGCAGGCTGTCGTTACTTTCCACGGTGGCGAGGGTTTCTCCCTTAGTGACGGTTTGGCCAATAGTTTTGCGGACGCTTTTTACGATCCCTGCAAAGCGGGCCTTCACTTCGGCCGAGGTTTCGGGATTCAGGATGATTTTACCGCGCAGGGGGAGGCGTTCTGACAGATTGGCCGGGCCTGCTGTTTCTGTAACTATGCCCGCCGTTATAGCGGCTTCCGGTGAAATAGTGGTGGCCTGTTCATCGTGGTGTTCACCTTCTTCGGTGTGTTCTTCGGATGCAGCGTGTTCGTGGCCTTGGGAGCCAGTGGTGCTCTTGTGGCTGTGTTGACTGAAATACAGATAGCCCCCGCCTGCGATAAGGAGGACGGCGATGAGGGCGAAGGTGTGGGGTTTCATTTACTGGTCTCCGGTTGGGGTGGTGAGGCGTATTACAGTGGCCTTGGCGTGAAGCTGGCGTTGCAGGGTATTCAGTCGCTGCTCCTGTGCCTCGGCCAGCGTGCGTTGGGCATTGAGGATCTCGAGGAAGGAAAAGCGTCCACGCTCGTAGCCCTGGCGGGAGAGTTTTAGGGCTTCCTGTGCCGAGGGAATGATGCTGTTTTGGAGTTCGGTGGCTTCGGCGTAGGCGGTCTGCCAGTCGAGCCATGCTTCGTGCAGAGCTTGCTCTGCATCCAGGCGCGCTTGCCGGGCATTCTGTTCGGCTTGAATGACTTCTGATGAGGCCCGGGCGATATTGCCGGCATTGCGGTTGAAGACGGGGATGGGCATAGACATGCCTGCGACCATTGCCTGATGGCCGGTTTCGCGGAAGTCTCGTACTCCTACACTAAATGATGGATCGGGTATGTTTTGGGATTTCTCCAGTTGGAGGGCATTTGTTCTGGCGAGGAGGAGGTCTTCGTAGCGTTGGATGTTAGGGGTGTTGGAAAGTCTGGACTGGTACACATCCAAGGATTCGGGGGAGGTTGAGGATGTGAGTACGGCAGATTCCAGGTTATCCGTAAGGGAATGACTGCCCCAGTAGGATGCGAGTTTGCGTTTTGCCAGTTGAAGGTCTCGCTGACATTTTTGATGCTCTAGACGGGCGGTGGCAAGGGCGATATCTGCCTGGCTTTGATAGATGAGGGGGTCTCTTGCCGCACTAACACGCTGGCTTACATTGGCGAGTACGTCTGCGGCGAGGTTGTTGCGCTCGACGGCGAGTTTCAGCTTTTCATCCGCAACAAGGACATTCCCGTAAGCGATGGTAACATCGCGGATGAGATCCAGTTTTGCGGCCTGCATATCCTTTTGTATGGCTTGGCGTTCGGCTCCGGCAAGGTTGCGACGAGAGATACGCTTGCCACCTAGCTCCACCTTTTGGGAAAGGCTATAGGTGTACTCGGCGGCGTTGGCGCCACGGTAATCTCCGCTGCCAGCTATGTTTTCGGCTTCGAATCCGATTTCGGGATTAGCGAAAGACCCGGCTTGGAGCTCGTTTCCCTCAGCCGCTGAAAGAACTGCCTTTGAGGAGGCAATAATGGGGGCCCTTTGCAGGGCTTGATTGATGGCTGTTTGGAGGCTGAGCGTGGAGCTGGGCTGTGCCCATGCAGGTAACCCTAGGAATAACACCAGCATGAAGGGTACAAAATATAAAATGAGTATATTAAATTCTTCACGCGTGGGATCCATGCTGGGCATGGCTGATGTTTCAGGATCAGGCCAGAATATAGGTTTAATGCTCTCCATGGTGGAGCCTTTCGATTGAAGTGCCATTTTGTATAGTGATGGCTGAAGCCTGGTCGTTTGGTAAGTAGATGGGGGAAACGGCTGGCTATGGCTGTATGTGATCAACAGCCGTTTTTGGCGCGAGCGCGTTTGGGCAGATGGGCGGTTAGGCGCGGGGAGGTTGGTCCAGAACGGTATAAAGGCTTAGGCTGATGTTATCATCGGTGCTTGGGATACGGCCTTGGGAAAGGCAAGGCGAATTAAAAGCGCTGGCAACGGTTTGGGGGAGGTTGTGAGGTGCAATGTGGCAGTGAATGCCGCATTGGTGCTGCGCTGTATCTTGTGAGTGGGACTGGGAGTCGTGCGCATCAATTGAATTGTGTGTGGATGCTTGGGTAGCTTCAGACATGCAATTGTCCTCGGCGGAGCATACCGACATGAAGCCTGCCATAAGGATGGCAAACATAGCTAGTAGGGTGCTTGTGCGCTTCATGATTGAACACTAACGATTTTCATGTTTTCCGGCAAGTATTACTGAGGGAGGCTGAGGATTGCCGGTGTTGTTATAGTTGCGAGCGATAATGCCCGCTTGGACGAAAGGTTGAGGCTTAATTGTTTGATAACCGCTGGGGAAAGATTGGCGTGGGGGTGATATTGCGCTCGTTAGATATTCAACAATTCAAAGGATAAGTGGTCAATAGAGCTTCTAAATGTTAAAAAGATGTCATTCATAAACGAAGCGGATTTACTTATATGTTGTACCAAGGGCAAGATGCCATTCAGGAGTTTCAAACGAGAATGCGGTTTCTCAAGAATTCCCGGCTTTATTGGTGTGCGTTGATTATTGAATGGACCAATGTAGAGACTGCGCCATGGGTTAGTGATGGAATGCTTGCAGCGCATATAATGCATGAGCTTCAGAAATCTCTGGCTACTGAAGAGCATAAAGCACGGCTGCTTGTATTGCCTTCCGGAGATATTGTAGTGTTGGGAGAAGCCATCACGAATGCCGCATACAGGCGTATGAAACTTACGATGGAAAGTTTGACTGCCGGAATGGCCACAGGCACTGAATTAATGTGCGACGCCTATGATCTGAGCGTGGATTGGGATGCGTTCCTGGAGAAATGCCGGGATATTTACAGCCGGTTGGGACGATTGCAGCAGCCAGCCAGACAATTTGATAAAATGGCATTGCTGAAGCGGCTGGAAGGCCAGATGGCCGCTGCAGGCGCTATGATGAAAGAGCGGTTAATGAAGCCAGCCGTCTTGAATCTTTTATTTGTGGAAGATGAGCCGACGATTCGGCAACTGCTGAATAACCTACTTGCCACGAGTGGCCATAGTTTGAGTTTTGCAGCTAATAGTGAAGATGCTGTTCGGGCATACATACGCAAACCTCCGCATATAGTGTTTCTGGATATCAATCTGCCGGATGTTTCGGGGCTTGAGCTTTTGGAACTGATAGGAAAGTATGATCCTAAAGCGCATGCGGTAATGCTGACGTCGAGCGGGGCCCAAGAAAAGGTTAAAACAGCCGTACAGCAGGGGGTAAAAGGGTATATTGTGAAACCCTTCAGTCGCCAGAAGCTAGCGGAATGCATTGACCGTTACTATGGGCGTTAACCTTTTATTGCATGGCAGCAGGAACAACAGTGCCCGACACAATGCGGGTTAAGTAAACGCGGGTTGAACCTTGGTGGTTGTTAGGGCTAAACGAAAAGTTAAGCCCGCTGATGTTGAACCGGCCCAAATTTTCCGAGGTTGAGATAAAGGCTGCACGGCTAAGTGCGGAGCCAGTAGATGATATCATGTGCACAAGGACGTTTGCGCCAACGTATCCTTCAAGGGTTCCATAGTTAAACATATTCATATTAGGAACCTTGGAATTAGTGGCGTCTGCTTGATAGGCGCGGATAAGTGGGAGCGAGGTATCATAGGGGGAGGGCATGACCTGAGTGATATAGACGCCTTCCCCGTCTCGGCCTAAAGCTTCCGTAAGTTGTTGGGTTCCGACAAACGATACATTCATGAACACTGGGTTGAAGCCGGTTTTACGCGCTTGCTGGATAAAAGCTGCGGAAGGTGCGTAAGCGCCGACCATGATGACGGCTTGTGGATTAGCGGCGCGTAGCTTATCGAGGGCCGGCAAAATATCGGAGGTATTACGTTTGTATTTGCCAACGGAAACAACTTGCAGATTTCGTTTTTCAAGGGCTTTGCGTGCACCATTCCTGCCAGCGGAACCATAAGCATCATCTTGAATAAACAAACCAATGCGGGTGAAGTGAAGTGTTTCAGTCAGGTATTTGACCATAGCTTCGGTTTCGTCGGCGTAACTGGCGCGGACATTAAAGACAACGGGCATATCTGGCTGACGAAGGAAACCGGCCCCTGTGAACGGCGCGATAAAAGGTATGCCCAGGCGTGCGGCTATGGGCAGTGTTACACGGGAGGTTGGTGTGCCTACATAACCGAATAGAAGAAAAGCTTTGTCTTTTTCTAGCAGGGTGCGGGTATTGGAGATGGTTGCTACAGGTTCATAACCGTCATCATAGCTCACAAGGTTGAGTTTACGCCCATGGATGCCGCCGTGTTCGTTGATACGGTCAAAATAGATTTGAGCGCCTGTGCGGAAATCTGTGCCTAGTGCGCCGGTTGGACCTGTGAGGGCATTGCTCATGCCGATCGTGATTGGGGCACTGGAGGGCAGGGGAGTGGCTGATGGAGGAAGGAAATCGTAGCCATCCTCTGCGTAGGTGATGCTGGCTATGAGTGTCATCACATGACATGCGGCAAGCTTGCAGAAGCGCATTAAGTTCATGGTTTTCCATTTTTTATTGTGGCTAATCAGCTTGTATCTATAACAGCAGAATGTAAGATGCTGGGCAAGGCTATGTTTTGTACATGCCCTCCGCAGACAATAAAAAGAAACGACCATGTCTCTCACCTCTTCCGGCAAACTGCCCTTGCGCGCCCTATTGGGTTTGCTTGTTGGCAGCACGATAGCCATTTTCCTGATGATATGGCAGGCGTGGGTTGGAATTATCCAGATGGAAGCGGCCAATGTGCGGCAAGAAACCTTACTGGGCCTTAAGGGTGAGATTTTATATAACACTGAAAAGATGATGACTCATGCGCGGCTTTATACGCGCACGATGCAGCCGGTGTGGCTGGAGCGCTATAAAGCTAATAAAGCCGCGCTTGAGCAAAATCTGGTTGAAATTTACCATATGACCCCCCAAGCGATTTTGGAATTCGGGGAAGAGATCGAATCCAATAAAGACCGTTTGAACGAATTGGAAAATGCGAGCTTCATGTTGATGCAGCAACGTTTTCGGAATGAGGGATTAGACCTGTTGAGTGGAGCGGAATATCTGGCATTCAGGGATGATCTTACACACAACCTCATCCAGTTAAGCGGACGGTTGACTGAAATCAATGAAGGTGAAGAAGACGCTGCTAGAAAAAAGATTTACTGGCAGTGCGGACTCGTTATAGCCGTTTTGATCGGCTTGCTGGGAGTATGGATTTTCTGTTTGCGGCTTCTGGTTTCCTGGCGGGAAAAATTATTGCTGGAAACCGAACAGCGAAGCAATGTGGAAATTCGCTTTAGTGCCCAGAGCCAGATTTTGGATAAAATTATTGAGAATTTGCCTGTGGGGTTGTTTGTAAAAAATGTGCAGAGCAATTATCGTTGGGATATATGGAACCGCAAGGCTGAAGAGTTGTTTGGCTTGCCCGCAAGCAAAGTAATTGGCACTAGTGACTTCGATCATTTTCCGGAACATGAAGCAACCTATTTTAGGCAAACTGATGAAAAGGTTATGCGTGAAGGAAGGGTGGTTGATATTGAAGAAGAAGAGATTACCACCTCTCGCGGAACATGGCTTGGCCATACCATCAAGGTTCCCATATTCAACGACAAAGGTGAGCCGAGCCTGTTGATGGGGATTGTTGAAGATATTACGGTCCGCAAGCAGTTAGCCAATGCTAAATTACAAGCCTATGCGGCTGAGCTTGAACAGAAGAATGATGAACTGGAAGAGGCTAGAAGCCACGCTGAAGCTGCAGATAAGGCGAAATCCCAGTTTCTGGCAACGATGAGCCATGAAATCCGAACACCTTTAAACGGTGTTTTGGGTACGGCAGATTTACTCAGCAGGACGGCACTTTCGGGGGATCAGGACGATTATGTGCGAACTATAAGAAAATCCGGTGAAACGTTACTATATGTAATTAATGATATTCTGGACCTCACAAAGCTGGAAGCTAAGCAGTTGGGATTAGAAACCATTGCTTTTGACTTTAGCCGGACCATTGAGGATGTAATTGATATCCACAGTGCCAACGCCACCAGAAAGGAATTGGAGTTGCTGCTGCGCTATGGCCCGGGTACACCGGAGCGGGTGTATGGTGACCCCGGGCGTCTAAGGCAGATACTCAACAATCTCATTAGCAATGCCATCAAATTTACTGAAGCGGGCCATATTCTGGTAAGTGTGGAGGAAGTGCCTAGCCAGCGGACTTCCACTCATACGTGCCTGAAGGTTGCGGTGAAGGATACCGGCATTGGAATTGACCTTAAAAATACCATCAAGATTTTTGAACGCTTTACCCAGGCTGAAGCTTCTACAACCCGCAAGTATGGCGGGACCGGGCTAGGGCTGGCAATTTGTAAACAGCTAGTGGAGCTCATGGGCGGAGAAATTGGCTTAGATAGCACACCTGGCGAGGGCAGTACGTTCTGGTTCACGTTACCGACAACGATTGATGTAACTCCTGTGCAACCGCTCGAAGTTGCGGATCTTAGCGGAAAGCAAGTGCTTGTGGTTGATGATAACGCTGTGAATGTTGGTATTATGGAAGAGCTGCTCCTTTATTGGGGTTGCGAGGTACAAAGCTTTAACTCTGGGAATGAGACTCTGAACTGGCTTTCAGGTCCTCAGGCGAGAAAGTTTGACGTGGCGATTATCGACCACGATATGCCCGAGATGGGCGGGGACGTACTTTGTGAGAATTTACGATTACATCCTGTAACCGCAAATATTCCTATGATGGTATTTTCCTCACGTGGGATGCGTGGGGATGCTTCCTATTTTCAGGAAAAAGGATTCAATGGGTATCTAGTCAAACCTTCTCGGCCGGAAGAAATCCGTAGGATGTTGCAGGCATTACTTGGCCAGCCTGCGAGCGACAGGTTTTTGACGAAGCACTACATTGGGGAACAAGGTATGCGTGAAGAATGTGAGGCTGATGTTTCTTTAGGGATGAATGTTTTGGTGGCAGAAGATGATGCTGTGAACCAAAAGGTTGTGAGGCAGATGCTTGAAGAACTAGGATGTCATGTCACTCTTGCAGCCAATGGCCCCGTTGCAATTCAGATGTTCAAATCCGGAGAGTTTGACCTTGTATTTATGGACATGCAAATGCCTGAAATGGACGGCCCTAAGGCCGCGACACTCATACGGCAATGGGAGGTTGAGAATCTTAAAGAGCGAACCCCGATTATTGCTTTAACCGCCAACGCTATGGCTGAACACCGCACACTGTGCCTAGCTGCGGGGATGGATGACTATATGACGAAGCCTTTAAGCCGCAGCAAGTTGGTAACCCAATTGAATGCGCTAAATAAAAAAGGAACTCAAATTATTCGGGAGGATGTTCCGATGAGTGCCGGAGCACGTGCGGAGTTGCAAGCCCTTTTCATTGCTAGCGCAAAAGAGTGTATTGAAGAGCTTGAAGATTCAGCCTTGTTTAATGATGACGAACGCTGGGCAAGAGCTGCGCATCGTTTGAACGGTGCAAGTGTTACGTTAGGTTATACGAAGCTTTCATCCCTATGCGTTCAAGCAGAGCAAATTGCGGGTAGTAGCGGCAAAGAAAAGCTCTTTAATGAAATTGTGCAAGAAATGAAAAGGATTAATTTGTAAGGGGTAGGTGCTAATATTGATCACTTGTAAAGTTGTAGAGAGTCGGCCTCCCCAACCACTCTGAGCTAAACATATAATTATTCTGATACAAATTGTTACGAATCTTAGGCTTGAGAGATGAATTGCGGTGATTTTTTAGCGGGAGGAAGGATCCAATAGTTGGCGATAACTATTTATCACAGCTGATAAATTTATTATTGAAAAACAAAAATGGCCCCATATATGGCCCCAGAAAACTCCAGCTACATAAGAATTCTATTTAGCAAAATAAGGAGATCAAATGTTTTAGCGTTTCGCTAAATGATATGAAAGTGTTAGGCTAGTTGACAATCATTCATATCACTAGGTAGGACATTTTATGGATAAACGTCAAGCGGTTAGTAAATTTCTATCAGAGATTTCAAGTAGACCAGCCTTAGAAATCGAAATGTTAAAAGAATTAGTTAATAACAAAAAATCCTTTATTATGGTTAATGGCGTTTTTTTTGAACGTGATAAAACCTATTTTGAGTTAGAGAAAGAGTGCCTCAAGGCAATCTATAAAGATAAAAAATATAGCCCTTCGTTAATTTCAGATGAAGAAATTAAGAGTTTATTAAGAAAATTTGTAGCTAATCAATCTAAATCTCAACAAAATGAAACAACTGCATTTTTTAAATCTCTAAATGAAAAGGTGGAGAGAAAGTTTTTATATATACTTCCAAATCACTCTCTTGAATTATCTGATCATGTTAAGGATTTTCAAATTGGTCCAGTCAGATGTACCAGAGCTGGCGATCTTAGAGCAGAGCTAAGCAATTTCAATTTGATAAGTGACCCCATCAAAAGAGGTCTGGAGATAGCCGATGGAATTGCTACATACTTCATTTCAGAGCAATGCTATGAATTTCAACTGGAATGTAGTCATGAAATGGCGCGTAGTCAGGCGCAATGGTACGTAGACATTGCTCTTTCGATTTTTAGACTGTTTTCATGCATTGAAAAAGCTCATTCAAACATGTTCCCTAAAGTTGGCGAAACTGATCCTGCGAGTTTTATCGAAAAACAATCTGTAGAAGCAGCTATTACTATAGATTCTTTAAAAAAAGAAGCGATGGGAGGTGGATGGGCGATAGTTCCAAAATATGAAGTATATCCCAGCACAGTTGAATTATTCGAAAAAAGCAAATTTAAAGAAATTGCTATCGAGATTTTTGATATCGAACTAAATACATTGAAATCAAATCTACAACGCATGCTTGGATGGATGACAAAAGCAAGAGCTTCTGAAGATCTCGCAACAAGGTTTTTGATGTTTTTTACTGCACTCGAAGCTCTACTTTCAAACAACGATAAGTCAGCCCCCATAACCGATACTATAGCAAGAAACGTTTCTACAATCGTCAGTACAGTCGAAAATAGATACGCTACTGCTACTCGAGTAAAAGAACTTTATGGAATTAGAAGCCAATTGGTTCATTCTGGCATGAGAGATGTATCCTTAGATGATTGTAGGGAATTGCAAATACTTACTGAAATGACATGCACATGTGTTCTAATGAATGCTTTTAACCAAGATAGAGAAAGTTTCCATTCAGACTTAAGAAAAGCAGGTTTTGGGTTAGCTTGGCCAATACAATAACTATGCATAATTTTCCCAAAAATCTTCATTCACTTCACGAGATAGAAGAATTTCACCGTCAGCAAAGCTTAAATACAATTGAAGCCAATACACAGTTTCTATTGCATATCCAAGTAGTTGAGCGAGTTATGGATCTATTAGATTTATTTAGGCAATACGATACCGAAGATCAGGACTTAAAGGTTATCCAAGTTCTTGGAATGCGCCAATTCAACGCATTTTCATCTGCTATAAAGTTAACCTTAAGCGGCTATCACCAAACAGGCGCTCTCATACTACGCGATGTCTTAGAGACCGTCTTTTTAGTAGATCTTTTTCGAACAGATCGGCCTGCTATTACTAGATGGCGTTTAGCTGGCAAATCAGCCAGAAACGAATTTAAGCCGGTAAAGGTTAGAGAGGCACTTGATCTGCGAGATGATCTTGTAGGTAGAAGTAAACGAGGTGAGATTTACTCTATGTTTTCTGAACTCGCGGGACATGCCAGCATGGGAGGTATTACAATGCTTCGCCCTAAAGGAACAGAAGATGCTTATATTGGACCATTCTTTGATGTTACAGCATTAGATGCAACTCTTGCTGAAATGGGACGTCTGGCCGTTCAAATAGGAGGAAGTTTGCGTGAGTTCTTTCCAGAAGGTTGGCAGGAGATTCAACCTTCATTTGCCGCGTTTCACGAAACAAAGTTAGCCTGGATTAGAGAGTTCTATCCTAATAGTGCATCAGTTAAGGACCACAGTTTGACTAACTAATGTCAAAGAGAGAACTCCAAATTTTTTGGAGATTATCCCAGGCCGCCTTTGCATAGAGGTATAATGCACTTAATAACAAAACAGATAACTCTAACCCACAAGAAGCAATTTGCTCATTTTTCATATAGCACTCAGATATAGAGTTTATGCTTTTGAATAACGGAAGGAATTCTAGGCTAAATAACTGACTATTCATATTAGCCATAGTGTAGATAACAGCTGCAATTATATATGTAAAAGTGGCATGAAGACTAATGATAGCAATACTTTTAATAACTGTAGCTGTAAAAAAATTATTTCGATCTGGTAAAGACTTATAAGCATAAGTCCATACAATAGCGAGAGCCAGCGTGAGTAACGCCATTATTATAGGAATAAGCGTAATAACAGCTGCAATTAAGCTATTCATTATTATTTATCTTCTTCGAATAGCTTCGTGATTCCATATCCTACAGCGCCACCGAGAATGGTAGTCCATAATACTGGTAATATAGCTATACCAACCAGTGCGCCACCTACTACACCTAATAGGCCTTTAGCCTCAGTGACTTCGGTTGCGCTTTCTTCAATTGACCTAGATTCTTCAAGAGTAAGTTTATCAGGTTCGTTAGAAGATTTCTCAGCCACTTTAATTTTAGTGAGATCAATTTGCATTGGCCAACCCCTTAAAATAAGATTCAATGATTTTACTAGGAATTACAACGTGTTTCGTCTCAGGCTTGTAGCATTGTGCCCAAGGAGATCCTTCCTTGTGGGTATCATTAGAAAGTTGGATGGCGGACAAGTTTTTATACGTGTCCCAAATCTTATCCAAAAAGTCTTTAGAGAACTGATCTTGAGAATTTACTGTGAATACATTCATTAAAAAATCTTGTGCAGACTTAGTTATATTTGATTTACCGTATCCTTTAAATGCATGATACAATTGGGGTATAACTGGACCATAAGACCACGCACAGACATCTTCTCCAATTAGGTTAGTATGAGTAAGTGCTAGGTACCACCCATGCGCATTATAGACGAGCTTTTGAAGCTTCATGGGAGTCAATGGAGTTTGTTCAGCTAAACTCTTTTCAATAAAGTAGTTAGCAATGGCTATCGAAGGATATGTTTTAAAGCTCATAATCTGTCCTCCTCAAGTTATTGTTGTACTCTAAATATACAATTTAAATACTAGTTAATCAATAAAATTAGGGAGGTTCAATATATGCAAACATTGTATCCAGATTGCACCATTTCAATGATGAACGTGACTAGTCGCAATTCCAATCCCCTAAAAACCTCGTTATGATCCTTAGTAAGGAAGCTTGAAATCTATCTGATATTTTTCAATGGTTAACAGAAGATTGATCACGTAAACGTAAGAAAAATCCTCAGAAAGATATGATTTATTTAAAAAATATTAAGTTTAAATCTCAGAAATTAATAAACTATCAATAGATTCGCAAATTCCTTCACTGAGACTAGCCAAGGCTTTAATTTTATTACGCATATCTACTAGCTTCTGTTTTCTTTTATCTTTTGGATTTTCTTCCACTAATTTGCCTACTTCTATTAACCTGATGTAGGTATCAAGATCGAGCTCACTTTTACTTAAACCTGCTAACTCTAGCAACTCTTTGTCCGGATTATCTATTCCAGAAACTGCTACTCCTATACAAAAAGAAATGATTGCTTGTGAAGCCGAATCAACAGACATCGCGAACTTCACCCACTGCTGGATCTCATCAGGAATATTTTTATCCTCATTTTCAAAGATTTGATATCTAAAATAACGGCCTTCTGAAGTTGTTGGATCTAAGCTTTCTAACGCCTGTAATACAGGTGCAAATTGTTCGAAAGGACGTTGACCTCGAGGAAAGTAAGATCTGTGCTTCCAAAATTTTAAGACTAAATCGCATATCTCAGGCTCAAGAAGCCTTTTATCATCTAAGCTCGCTTTTTTGTAATGACTTAACCTTTCCGCAAGGAAATGGGCCATCCATTCACTTAGAAGGTCGTCATCACTTTTAATTTTTAGTTTTTGAACAATAGCTTCTCCAAGAGCCAATACTTCGTCCATTGAGCTCCAATTTGCCGTTGGATTTGAAGATGAGGAAGCTTTGTGAGCTTTTCTTTTCTTTGGGTTCATCATAACTTTTCCCATATTCATTTTCCACTCGATGTTCGACGTATACACCAACAATTAGGTCCATGTTTTTGCTAGTTAATAACGAGGATAGTACATCACTATTTATCTGAAGTAGCTTTCCTTCAGATTGGGTTTGTCTTTGACGGTATGAAGAGTAATTATCAAATTCTTCAGGCAAATCCGACCATATTATTTCTTGAGCCGCAAGAGCTTCCTCTGTTGTTTGGTACCAAGCTTTTTTTGGAAGCACTGGCCGCTTTAAGTTCAGCAGCTGAATTAGATCTTTGTTTAAAAGTTTTAACTGTGCTGAAATACCATTTCTAAGGGTATCATTGGTATCAATACTTTCATCAACACTTAAATCTGTTAACAAACCTATAATTTCAAAAGGTGGTTTGTTGAGATTGGACTCATCTATATCAATATCAATATTAGGAAAGTGGTATGCCCAAGTGCGTTTATCTAATGAGAGAGCGCGTGCTAAGGCACTCACTGTAGAAGGATTGACTAAGGTACTAGATATAATGACTTTTATTTCTTTTGTAGGAAAAGATGAAGTCCATGAAGCATCAATGTTGATCATTCGAGGGCTAGAGCAAAAGAAGACTTTATCCAAAATTTGTTTTTGAGAAATATTCTTAGACCAACGGTTCTCATTCATATGAGCATCCGTCCACAAGTCTTTCTCAAGAGGTTTGGAATTTCTTAGATCAGATATCCAGGCTGGAGCTAGAGCAATAGAATTACGCGAAATCCAATGAGTCAAATCATCCCAATCATCATCTGAATCCACTAGGGGGTAACTTTCAATTAACTCTCCAATTACACAGTTCAATGCATGCCATTCAATATAGTCCCCATACCTTTCTATTATGGGCATACTTCCTTTAGATGAACTCCAAAGAGTATGTTGACGATCATTAAAGCGTGCTTTGCGGGGTTCTTCAGCCCAATGATGAACTTTCTCAGGGGTCTTCCATTCATCGATAAGCCATTTTTCAGCGCAACTCATGATTTTATCAACATCAACGCCATCAAAGATTCTAAGTACTGAACTGAATCTGTATTGCAGAGAATCGTGACCATAACTAAATCTACGGTTTTCTCCATCTTTCCATCCAAAGCTACGGTAACGGTGCTCTGTCTTTTTCACCTTTGCTAAATTAGATACGTTTATTTTTTCTATTTTATCTAATGTTTGCTTTGAAAAAGATTCTGCAAAGGTTTTAGCTAATGTAAGAACAATATTCTTAGCTATATTCCGAATAACAACATGTGGAAAGCTGTCATCTAAAGCTATGTCTATGAATAGTTGTTTAGTATCTAGGAGGGACGCAGGATGTTCATATACGATTCTCTGAGCCATTATCAGCGACCATAATCTTCCACTGTGCCAATAGAAGGGAGCAGTCGGATCTCTAAAACTTAAATCTTCAGTTCGATAGTATTCAGAGAATATTGATTTTAGTATTTCATTCTCACCCATGCTAGCTAATCTCCGACCTACGTGGACTGCTTCCCACCTAAGACGGGTATCAACATCGGTCATGATATTGAAAAGCAATCTACCTAATGAACTTGTTGAATCTTTCGGCATATCTGAAAGGCTTAGCTCACGTCCGTGCGGAGTAAGACGTGAACCCAGTCGTTTTAAATACCATTCAAGAAGCTCTGAAGATTGTTTATCGTCAACTAAACTAATAATGACTGAAGACAATTGAAAAAGCTCAGAACTTCTTAATATTAGTTTACTATTCTCAATAGCTTGCATTAGTAATTTTAATTTAGCAGAATTATCAAGATTTACGGCAGCCAAGATCTTTGTAAGAGGATCAATATTATAATAATGGTTAGTAATAAACTCTACCAAATATCTAGAAATTACGTCAGGCAATTTTCGTTGACGCCATAAGCTGATAGCAGGTGTATCATCCCATGCGGCCAAAGTTTCTGAGATCCCAAGCCAACGACCTTTTACATGATAAGAACCAAAATCAGCATTTGCGATAGCATCAAGGAAAGCTGTTCTATCTCCCAAGTTTGTTATCTCTTGGCGTAAACGAGATATGTAGGATTCTAAGTCAAAATATTTTTCTTTAGATTTGAGATTTTGATAAAGATTAGATACTGCCTCTGGAGTTGTAAACTTAAGTCCTTTGCAATCAATATTTGGGACTTTTCCGTATTCTGATAAAGGAATGGTATCAGATTTAAGGGGAAGATTAGCTATGAAATTGAAAGTTGTTCTGAGTTTCTCTAAGTTTTCTCCACTTAGCTTCACTCCCGATGATTGAATAGCTTCAATCAGATTATTTGCGTCAGAAGGCGCGTTTCTAAGAAAATCTTCAGCAAGAAGTTCTACTGTATTACTGAATACTGAGACAGGCCCTTTCGATAAATCATTTATGATCAAGCAAATTAGGTCATTTGAGGGTTTTGAGGTTAACGGTATAAGAGCAGCAATAGTACTTGAGGTAAGTTCTTTTAATTCTAATGCCCGTTTTAAGAAAGTTTCTATATTATACTTTAATGATTTAAGTCCTTGATCTTCCCAAGACGATAAGGCTGTTACTGCTACATGTGGAGAAAGTCGTGTAATAGCACTTACACTTTCCTCCCATGGGAAATGCTCATGATTACGCATGCGCTCTGCAACATCAGTTATAAAATTTGCAGCCGCTAATCCATGTATTGTATTATTATTTTGCTCACATAGGGGAGCATCTTTGGCCAAGTGATCTATGATTTTGATTTGCTCAAATGATTCAGTATCAATATCTTTCGACAACTCAATAGCTTGCTCGAAGAAAGCTTGAGCATCATCTTTACTAAAGCTTAATGAAATCCGGCTAAACTCAATCGCTGCATCAACTTTATCAGATGCTGGTTCTCTTAACGATTCAAGTTCCTTACTTCTTGAGGAAATTTCATTAATAACAAGAGATTGGCTTTCATTTCTTATTATTAGACTTTTCCACAGATGACTTAAGCGTGTTCCAAATGGGTCATTGCTCTGAGGTACAGCTATGGAATAAGCATTCTGATACAAAGAGCTCCAAGATTCATTGATATGCATTAAGGCTAGAATACTTGAAGAGGCGTTTCTACGTAGTCCCATACCATCAATTTGACGATCTAAAGCATATACATCTGAACCGAATCCTTTAAGTATACTCGGGTCGAATACTCCCGTTGTTGCCCATTTTTTTAAGAGTTCTAATCTACTTAAGTAGAGAGGAAAAACGACTCGTATAAGACCTGCTTTTTCGCGATCAAGTGATAGTTTATCCTTAGACTTTGCTTTAGTTCCTTTTTTCTTTCTAGGAGTTAAATCTTCTTTTTGGATAAGAGATTCTAGATCTTTAATAAAACTTTCTACATCTAAAGTTTTTTTAGAACTGCTGCTCTTTAGCAGCCAGCAACGAATTAAAATGTCTAAAAGGTCAGTATTAAAGTATCCCCCATTTAGAGCACCTTTTTTCTTAAAATTAACAAGTTGCTTTGCAAACGAATACAGAATTTTATTGCTTACGCCTTTGCTTAGGCCCATCTCTCCTGCTGTGACTAGAAGTGTTAAAAATGGGACTTGCCACGATTGCCTATCAGCTGCTGAAAAATGCCAAATATCTGGAATTAAACGAGATCGAATAGATCGTAGGCTTTTCGAGAGTTGGGATTTTTCAATTTCTTGTCCTGAAAGAGCCAAAGGTACTAGCAAAAGAAGATCCCAAAATGGTAGGAGAAGCTTCTCATCAAGAATAGAGTTTAGAATGCTTTTTTGCCCACGAATGATGAGGCGTGGAGCAAGATTTAGTGCAATTTTAAGTGCATATTGTGGCTGCCATTTAGTTTGAATATACTTAACTAATCGCGCTGGTTCTCCAACAATCGCGATTGATTCCGCAATAGCAAACACATCATCATCTTCAACTGACCAGTCATAGCGTTCATTTTCTGGAACTTTTGCCCGCCTACGCAGCCATTCATTATAGAAGTAGAATTGCTCTCGTGCATGCACTTTATCTCCTGCATATGCTGCTCTCGCTGCGTCATGGGCAAGGACTCTTCCTTGAGCTGATGAGTTATCGGGGTCAGAGAGTACAAGTCTATCAAGTGAGGTCCTAGCAAATCTGATTGCCAAGTCCGGATATTGTCTAAGAAGATTAGCTAAAAAATTTTCATCTTTTGAAGCCTCGGCACTCAGTAATATAACTTTGGTACTTTCGGTAGAATTGCTTGTCTGTTGACATGCCGACAACGCGCGCCGTAATCGGCGTAGCTGTATTTGTCGTTGAATAATAGGGTCGGCAATTGCTAAGGGCGTTAAGCTTTTCTCAATAATTGGAAGAATTTCTGAAGCTCGGTTTGCATAGACCAGTAAGTCAGCATAATTTACTGCTGCATAAGTATCGGATTCGTAAATTTTAGAAAAATAGTCGCAAGCAATATTTAGAGTTGTATCAAGATGAGGCTGACCTTCAGACCTTATAAAGTCTTCAACATCTTCATCAGCAATTATTACTTCGTCATTTTCTAATCGAATACTTGGCCAAACATCATTTATAAAGTCTTCAACTTCAGATTTAGAAATATTACTTATCTTAGTTAAATGGTGGATTGGAATAGGTGTGGGTAATGCTGATAAGGTAGATACTACTGAATAGTAAGCATTCTCGTTCCCAGATTTTTTTAAAGCCTCCTGAAATATTCCTCGGAGGAGACTCGGTACATCTTTCCCAGGGCGTAATGAATTGAGAGTTTTGTTAAGATCTCCGCCACCTGCTTTAATTGCGTATCGTTGAACGCGCGGAATGCCCCCAGAGAGTTTGTGAAATTGGTCTACCCAATCATCGGTTACATTCAACGAAAGTTTTGCATAATGTTGCGTCTCAAACTTTTCGAAAGGTGGACAGGGTACAAATATAGTACTTTTAGGAAGTTCTAAGCTATCCTTCCGATGTTCTCTGGTACTAAATACAATTTTTACATTGTTAGGCAAATCTCCAAAGTTTGCTTTTGCTAGCTCATTAACAAAACAAATGTCTGGAGGACTTTGGTTAGATGCTGCAGTTACTGAATTATCTGCAGCATCTATCGCTATAACCAATAACGCATCAGGTTTGACTTTTTGTAGAATTTCAGCAGCGGTGTATAATCTTTGGATAAATCTTTTTATAGTCACAGGATTGCGGGTCGCCCGAGATAGCATCAGTGGCGTACCAAGCTTCAAGTTTAACTCATTGGCTATTTGGACGAATGCATTTTCAGGCAAATGTCGTCTATCTGTCGAATAGGCATATTCACCAGCGCCATAACAATCAAATGCTATAAAGACTGATCCTTCAGGTAATAAATGTTCAAGCTGACGAAGTGTAGTAGTTTTTCCGCACCCGGCTTTTCCGTATAAGCATGCAATTGTAACGTTTGTTTGTAGAGCATTAAAAAGATTGGCGGCCGCTTGACGTTGTATCAGGTTTTCAAGTGGATCAAACTTTGCTGGAGCCGGGAATAAGCCACTTTCACTGGCAAGCCCAAACCATCCTAGAACTGCGGTTTTAGATATTGTGACTTGCTCTTGACCTGGCATTACAAGGTCACGCATTTTAACAATTAAGTTATTAATATATTGTTCGTCATCAGCAATATCTGTAACTACCGCTGCAACTGCATTCCGAATTGCATATCTAGAGTTAGAACCACACATACTGAAATCAAGCGAGTGAACGAATGATTTTAGGGCCATCTTACTAAGCCCCGTTGCCTTTTCTAATTTAGCAACATTACCGCGCGTTTTGTCGGATATGGTTTGATTACTATTCATGATAGCATGAATGGTATCTGTAATTTCTTGGCTAGCTGGTTGGTTACTTACTAGTTTAGTAATTATAACTGAAGTAGTTTTTGCATGCTTCTTCGCATCAGTATACGCATTTGCAAGCTTTCGAATGGGAGAATTGTTACTCTTTTTACCCGAGCTAACAGTGAGACGTGCAATTGTCCAAGGTTTTCCAGGCTCTGTCGTAGAATATTTTGCTTGGACTATTTCAATCTTTTCGGATGTTTCAACCGTTTTTCCCCCGTAATAAAGAACGCAATCCGCTCCTTCCCAAGCAATCTGATCTGCATTTTTAGATGCAACTCCTTCTATGGTTAAGGCTGTTAGCTGATTTTCAGGAGACAATAAGTTCAATGCGTTTTGAAGAGCCCACAATTCATGGAATTGGTCTCCAGCATTAGAGGGCCGAGCCCCAGCTCCTGCAATAATATTAGCTTTTTTTGCCATCTACTTGTCTATAGCTCCTTGGTATCTGAATATAAAATGATTCTATAGGCATTGTGAACTTTATTATTTAACCTCATAGTAATAGAGGCTCGTAAGAGTCGGGGCTTTGTAACCCCAAACTAGGTGGCAGGCACCGCCAAGCAAGGTGCTATTCGCGTATTGAGCGCGTTTCTCGGCATATCTATGGCCGGGTGGCGATGTTCTGTCCAAGGTGCAAGCCAAAAGGCATCGCGCCGACCTAGTTCGGTTACAAACACCCGGCCTCTCTTTTGAGGCCGTTTTTGTCAACTTAACGAGGACGCTAAACCCATGAGATATGCTACAGGAGTTGCAATTGCTATATTATTGGCAGGGTGCCAATCGTCAGGCTCAACATGGGTTGCGATAAATAGCCAAGATCAATTTACAGACTCAACTACGAAGATAGTTACAGTAGGATCTTTGCCTTCTCACGGAACATTGTTTACTCAATCCATGCACTACTATCCATTTGTGGGCATTCAAAACGACGAGATATACGTAGGTCTAAGGTCAGGCGGGCGGTATCCTTTGCCCACAGGTACAGTCCAGCTTAGGATAGACAACAACAAATCCTGGACTATCACAACTGATGAGACACCCATCTACTTAATGCCTGCTTCACCGGCCATCCCACAGGGTATTGCTGTACCGGGTATGGACATGTCTAAATTCCAAACTCAAATGATGCAAACTGTCGCTAAGGCTGCGTCGCCGTATACAGCCACTACGGGCGCAAAAGCTAAAAGCATTCTCAAGGAAATGACAACCGGGAAGAAAGTGATTTACCGCACTGTGGGAATCAATCAAGCGGCATCAACTACGGGGGAAGTTGCAATCGACTCTTCTTTCATAGAATCATTACGTAAAATTGGCATTGACCCTAACAAGCTTTAGAACTTCAGCGAGTACCTTAACTTGATTGGAGTAAAAAGCTTGGATGCTGAAGAGTTCAACTGAGCTGTTTGAGTAACGCGGCATAAGCTTCGATATTGGGTAACGCGGCAGTCACCAACTTCACTATCTCTGGACGTTTTGTTTTTCGATGGGAATCTGTAAAACCATTATATCCAGTATGAAATTGTGCACCAGTACTGAGCAATCGGCACCACTCTCTAATATCTTGTTCGATTTTGATGAATTCGTCCGTGCTTACAAACTGGTCGGGTAACTGGCCATGGAAAAGTTTATTTCTATATCCTTTGGCCTTCCGGAGAACTTTCATGAGCCTAGTGTGCTCAGGGCCGATCATGTCCGCCAGTGTTTTACCGGCTAACAGGGCTATTCCTTTCTCCAGACCTTTAAAAGAGAGTTTATCTGCCTCATGCAGAGTTTGGCGCAACGCGCCACTTAGGCGATGGTCAAATGCATCCGCCTGGAAGACTAGATTTGTGAAGACCTTTCGAGTTTGACGTTCAGCGCGGAGATACGTGAGGGTAAAAGCGTCAACTCCGCGTGTACTGTGTGTTGACTCCAAAATCATGTCTACCGGTAGAAATTCGTTATCAAAATCCCTGTTCATCCATCGTCTCCATTTTGTGCCAATACTAGCATGACTCTATTGTACCTGCATCGACCTTGAGGACTGGATGTGTCAGTCTGCCCCATTAGGGAGATCGATTTGAAAGAACTCGAAGATATTTTAGCTAAATACAAAGGAGTATCTTTGCCGGTTGTGGGAGATGCGCTTCCTGATCTAGAAAAATTTGCAAAGCGATTCTTCGCCGACTGTGCGGAAATCTACGATATTGTCACCCGTACAAGAGATATTAAACGGAATCCATCAGGGTTCTCGCTAATTGACGCTCCCATCCTAGGCTTGTTGGTCAAGATCAGTAAACTCATTAGAGAAATCGTTAAGTATTATGATAGCGGGGATGCAAACGTCATCGCTTATATGGATCGGCATGCGATAGAGGCGGCTGTTGTTGCCCGATACTTGCTTTTTGCGACTCCGGAAACAATAGAAAATTATAGGAAGTGCTCGTTTAAAGACCGTCTTGCAATTTTTGAGTCTGCAGACGAGGGCTTTTATGTAACTAAGGCTGGCAAGCGTCTGAAGGCTTCGATTAATGACCAGTTCAAAGCTGAGGGCTTCAATGCGTCAAGCTTCGAACTTCAAAAAAAGCAAAAATGGAAAGTAGAGGGGAAAAGTGTTCGCGACATGTTCGATGAAATCGGTATGGGAGAACTCTACGGCAACGTTTATGGCTTTGGTTCAGAGTCGATCCACGCAAGCTGGGGACACTCTATAAATTTCGACCTTTCTCGAAATACCGATGGCACCTATTCGTCATTCCCGATAGAAATGCCCGCCGACGTACGGTATGTCGGCCCCGTCTTACTATTTTGTAACCCAGCCTACATAGAATGGTGTAAGCGGGTCGGGCTGGAAGAGTTGGTAAGTATGCTGGGCTGGATAGAACGGGTTAACCGCCAACTATTCGATGCTTTTGATGCAGTTTATCAACCTCAGGATGGGTAGCTGAGCGAGACAAGTTTTTCTTGCTGTTTTAGCAGAGCTGCTTCCCACTCTTCATCAGTTCCATGGTCAATTACGATCATTATACGATTAGTTCCGACACGTTTAAGTGCGTCAATTTTACTATTCGGAATACTTGGATTGAATACGACTACATTACATAGATTTCGTTGTGCCAAATTCTGTTGTTCAAGCTTTGTTACTCTAGCCACGCGGTTTTTGTACATCAGTTAACTCGCTTCATTTCTAATGCTTCAATACGACTTTCCAACTCTGTATCCGTAAGAATACGTGACAAAATTGACAACATGTTTGCCAATCTACTTGCATCAGCTACATCAATTTTACCTACTCTCGCTTCGCGATAGAGTTTGGCTAACTCATGAGAGACATCACCAACAGTTTTCAGCTTTACTCTCATACTGTTTTTGTGGAGGGGGGAGTAGTTGGCATCATTAAGCTCAGAGCCATTTATTCCAGTTTCATTCAGCGTTATTTGATTGTTTTGCATAACATAAAACCAATAATCAATTCATTTTTGAGTAAGGAGTAGAGTTGTAAAGTGATAAATCGTGCATGCGCCAGTCAAATAACACTAAACCAGATTTATCACTTTACCACTCTACTTGTTATTCGATGTTATTAAGTCTGGATTAGACAGCATGTACCCAATCCCCCTGAAGTTATGTTCCTTAAGCATAATATGGGGCTGAATTTCCTGAATATCGCCACGACCAATTAAGACTTTTAATATGTGCGCTATTAGTTGAGATGGTTGTGTAGCGCCGTCTTTTCTAAAGGCTTTCGTAGCCCCCAATTTCCTTTGTATGTAAGTACTATTAAGTATTCTTTTTGAATGAAGATGTTTAGGAGCGCCGTATACCGCAATCTCCTCCCAGGGTCTCAAAACATACTCAACAAAAGCATTAATGACTTTTTGAATTCGTTTCTCTTCACTGCAAAAATCTCCCACATCTCCTGAATCGAAACGAGATATTAAGCTGCGTATATTGAATTTTTCGATTTGAATTGCCCATAACGCAAGCTCAAATGTAATAATTGGGTTGTAGGGGTTTACCCCTACAGCAGCTAGTGCAGCTAGTTTTAACGCTTTAATGTGGGCACGATTCCACAGTTGTCTAGTAACCTCGTTGTTGCCTCTAATGAGGTCGTCAGCGTAGAGGTCAAATTCGTTGAACTCAATCTCTGCAAGTTGGTGTAGCTGCACGTCAATGGGTTCATTTTTTTGATTCAACATGAGAGCGTGGGCACAAAGTGCGGACAAATTCTCCACAAGTGAATCCTCGGGTATGCTTACCACATCAAGGTTCCTATAGGGGCGGTCACCAAAGTATTCTATGATAGTAAACCTAGGTAGAAGGCCATCTGCAATTAATTGTTCGCTGAGAGAATCATAAAAACTTTCTGGAGTGGATTCGCCAACGAGAGTAAAAGCAGGAGCTAACACTGCTTTAGTATTTTTTTCTTTATCGCTATATATACTGGGACGCAATTGGTTGTGTTTGCCTGATTTATTAAAGAGATCGAGTAAGATTTGTTTTAGTCCTAAAAGGTGTATGGGAGTACCTCTATGGGCCATTTGTTGCATAGTAATGCCAAACTCACCTATAACGGAAACAAGGCTGCTCGATGTGTTTGCTAGATGTTTTATTAATGCCTGTGAAGATGCGATTGAAGCAGGTCCTATAAACTCATCAGCTGCAGGAACTCTTTCGCGCACGACTCCCATAAGGCTATTAACTCCGCTTGAGATAGCTTCTTTTCCAGTACCTGTACGCGCCAAAAGAAGAACATACATATTAAGTCCTGTATTAGAAACGTTGTATGCTCTGCCTACAATGCCTGCCATGAGTCCAATGGCTCCTGCTAAGGCGATCTCACATACAGGTCTAGGGGCTGCGTCATGAATAAAGTGCCCAATCTCACCTAACAGTCCAGGAGGAAAACTATAAGGATTTATCTTGTCTTGATTTTCCATAGTTTAAGCAGTCGTATGGCGTTGAAGTTCAAGTTTAATAACTAACTCTCGAATCTCGAATTCAGATTTTCCCGCAACATGAGCCGCTACCAACGCAGTAATTTCATCGGACGGCCATGCAGTACAGCGCTCACTCAGTTTGCATGGTCGGGGAATTAATCCCTGCTTAATCCTTAAGTATAATGTTGAACGTTTATGTCCCATTGCCATTAAAACATCGGGAAGGCGAAGTAGATGCTTGTTCATTTGAACCTCATTGAATTTTGTTAATCAATGAAGCGTAAATAAACCTAGGTGGATGAAACCAAAAGGGGATTAACCTATTCGATAATAATACGTTTCAAGTTCATGATACTAAGTATGCGTTTCTTTAAATCTTTGATATATCCGCGACGATTTTCTTCAGAAATACGATCTGGAACTTCTTCATCAATTGCGATGAGGATTTCTTCTCCTTTCAATATACGCTGAATTATCCTTTCATCACGTTCCTCTAATTCCTTCATTTTAGGCCTACCGCCCTTATTTGCTTCAGGCATGGGGATGCCAGATTCAATCCAACTTCCCATGCGCCATTTTGATTCCATAGTGCTAACCTTTGTTTGCTTCGATATAGTCCGCCCATTCTTGCATCATCTTGCGCCGCTCATCCAAAAACTTCGCCCGATCATACGCCGCATCAATCTTGTTACCTTTCGCGTGGGCTAACTGAAGATCTATGACTTCATGCCGATACCCTAGCTTCTCTTTAATAGTGCTCATAGCAAGCGCTCGGAAGCCATGTCCCGTCATGCGGCCTTTATAACCCATACTGGTAAGGGCTTGAAGGATTGTATTGTTACTCATGCTCTTGTTCTTGGCATCAACCATGCTGGGAAACACAAACTGCTTCTGACCGGAGAGCTTTTGAAGTTCTTCCAATATGGCCACAGCCTGACGAGATAAAGGTACCAAGTGAGGGCGGCGCATCTTCATACGCTCGGCGGGAATAACCCATTGGCGCTCCTTCAGGTCGATTTCAGACCATCGGGCGTCTATCAACTCACTTGTGCGTACAAAGGTCAGCATAAGCAGTTCTACGGCCATGCGGGTGAGGGGGTACATGCGAACGCTATTACTATGGAGCGCCTTTAGGAATTCGGGGATCTCTCCGATCTCAATACAGGCATGATGCTCTTTCCGATATGCGACCAGTACGTCGCGGCTTTCAAAGTTGCGGACAGGGTTCGAGTCTATAATCCCATGGGATACGGCAAACCGGAAGATTTCGTCACAGGACTGTTTAAGCCTTCTAGCCAATTCATGCACCCCACGATTCTCGACATGCTTGAGGGCTTGGATGATATCTAGCGAAGAGACGTTCTTAATAGGCTTCTTGCCAAAGGCTGGGAAAATGTCCTTTTCAATACGACCCCACATAAAGTCGCCATAGCGCTTAGAAATGCCCTTGGACTTATGGTCGAACCACATCTTTGCGATGGTCTCAAACGTATTGTTTGCATCGGCGAAGGCTCGAATCTTCTGCTCCTGTTTGTGCATGGAAGGGTCGGTCCCGGCAGCCAACAGCTTTTTAGCCGCCATACGCTTCTCCCGGGCTTCCGCTAAGGTCACTTGTGGGTAAACACCAAAGGCTAACTTCTTCTGGCTTCCAGCATAGCGGTACTTCATCCGCCAATACTTGCTCCCATTTGTGGCCACTTCGAGGTACATCCCTCCGCCATCGGCTAAGGGATAAGGCTTTTCCTTGGGTTTTGCGTTCTTGCAGGCTAGTTCGGTAAGCATGTGGCCATCTCATATCTTGGTTGGGGGCACATGGCCCCATATGTGGCCCTAAATCGCTTGGATGTGGCCACATCTCCTCGAACCTTGGTGGACGACAAATCGCCTCAAAGCCCTTGATAAGCAATCATATATGGATATTTTGGGATGACAATAGACAAAAAATTGGCTGGGGAGGAAGGATTCGAACCCTCGTATGGCTGTACCAAAAACAGCTGCCTTACCACTTGGCGACTCCCCAGCACGGTGCTGGCTTTATGGAGAATCAAAGATTTCCGTAAAGTGCCCGCATCATTTGCCTTGTGTTGGGCCTGATGTCAAGACGCTGGGCCTGAAAAAACGCGGGGTGGCGGTGGGATTGGCCTACGGATGAGGCAGGGAGGCATCGGTGGGGCGGCTGAGAGGCCGTTCGGAGGTGTTTTGGGTGTGTTTTGAGGTGGGAGGGCAATGTCGGGGTGTAGAGGGCAAGCTTATTTGATAGAAGGCGGGTTTTTGAGGTGGTTGTGAGCAAGTATGGATGGGGCAGGGCAGAGAGTTATGCAGGCGTAAGGTTGAGACCCTACACCCAAATGATCCAGCCGAGCTTGAGGCAGAGGAATAGGCCAGAAAACCATAAATGCGTAGACGATGATGACGGTGGAGCCGGGGCCATGGGCGTGTTCAGGGGGTTGCGTAGGGGTAATGCCTCAGATTGTTATAAACAAAGGGCTGCTACAATGAGGGAACAGAAGTATAGAACCGTCAAGTTAATGGTACAGAGCTTTTCATCTTGCGCTTTGGACATAACACTGTTCTCCGGCCATAAGACAAATAAGTCAAGGGGATGGATGATGTTGCAATACCATATTCGAGGGGTTTAAACGCGCTACGGCAAAATTCCTACCGCAGAGTTAGTAGGGGATTATGGTGGTAACTCAACTAGAGTATTTGTCGAATACCATTTTGAATAAAATGTAATTAGAGACTAAAATGTAAAAATGATAAACTCTTCATCTTTCCTGGATTTAACAAGTCCCTGTCATTGTGGGAGCGGAAATTCGTATGTAATTTGTCATTATAGGCGGGATAATGTCCTTCAACGCGGTATTCAAATTTTCCAAAAGAAAAAAAATGAGGAAGAAGCGTTTATAGAAAAATACGGGCATATTCGAAAACCTCAAATGATTCGGATGGGGGATCGTCATGTGGTGGCCATCGGTAATCAAATATTTACGCAGACAAATCCCGGTCCTTATAATTTTGTAAATGCAGTACATGATTATACTTTACATATATTTGGCGATGATTTTTTAGCGAAGCAAGAGAGCTTGCCATATGAAAAACGGCATCCGGCCATTCAATGGTTACATACATGGACGGATAAGCATAATGCTACTTTGCAAAAGGGAGATGTGCAGGATGCGGATTTGCTAATTGGTTATGGAGCTGCATGGTTAAGATTAGGTTACGATCTTTATACGATACGAGATAATGCCGAATTAACTAAAGAAATGCATAGGCGCATTCTTAATGAAGAGACATTTCAAGCTGCGCGACATGAATTATTTGTGGCTGCATTATTTGTAGCAGCGGGTTTTGAAATAAAGTTCGAAGATGAAAAAAACAACAAATCTAAACATGTAGAATTTATTGCTACAGATAAATTGAATGGTATGCAGGTAGCAGTTGAGGCTAAAAGTCGGCGTCGTCAGGGTGTTAAAGGTTTTAAAGGTGGAAATTCCTTTAATACAGATAAAGTAGGTGTAAGAAGCCTCGTTACAGATGCTTATCTAAAAGAAAATAAATTGCCATTATATATTTTTATTGATGCTAATTTGCCGTCGGCTTCGCTTGAAAAACAACAAACTTGGCTTAAAGAAATTGATGATATGATGAATGATTTAGCGAATGAAGGTTATATCAATCCTTGTCCTGCTCATGCCGTTTTTTTTCATAACGATCCTTCTCATTATATTCCTGGTCTAATTTCGCATGAAACGGATAATTTGTGGATAAAACATTATACGGATAAGAATCATCAAAAGGTAGTCCCTGAAAAAATTGTTGAGCGGCTTATGTTGGCTTCTAATCAAAGGATTGCACCGCCTGATATAATTCCAGATTTCTAATTTTAAAATATTTTGAAATTAGTAATGCCTGCGACCTTATTTGAGTGGTTAGGTGAGATTTTTTTGTATATTGCCCTTATTGCTGTGGGGCGTAAATTCAGCATGCTCGTGGCTTCCCTGTTTAAATATGATTGCGGGCCGTACTCAATTGAAACAATGCGTCTTTTGGATTGTTTGGTGTGCTTCTTTGTGTTGATTGAACGTTATTTTGGGTGATGCATTTAGTTGATGGTTGTGAATTAAGATTGGTATTGGTTGATGCCGTTCTCGTCGACAGGAAATCGCCTTAGGATATTTGCTAGACCTTAGGCTGCCCGCATCCCGCGTCAGTTGAAATTGGAAAAAAGCCGCAGGGGTACCTGCGGCTTCTTTTTTGTCCTCGGGTGGGCTTAGGGCTTGAGGATCTGCTTGTCGATGATCTTGGAGCTGTTCTCCAGCTTGTAAACGTAGATCTCGCCGGTGGCGAGTTCCACCTGCGGGATGTCTTCGCTGGCAATGCCCTCGATGGCCATAATGAGCGCGCGGAGGGAGTTGCCGTGGGCGGCGACGAGGGTGGTGTCGCTGCTGAGAACCGTGGGCATCACGTTGTGCACGTAGTAGGGCAGCACGCGGGCGACGGTGTCCTTAAGGCTTTCTCCGCCTGGAGGAGGGGTGTCGTAGGCACGGCGCCAGATGTGCACCTGTTCTTCTCCGAACTGCTGGCGGGCCTGGTCCTTGTTCAGGCCGGTGAGGTCGCCGTAGTCGCGCTCGTTCAGCGCCTGGTTGCGCGTGACGCACAGGCTGGACTGGCCGAGCTCGGCGAGGATGATATCGCAGGTGGTGGCGGCGCGTTGCAGCACGGAGCTGAAGGCGGCGGAGACATTTGAATAACCGGCGTCCTTCAGGCGTTGGCCTGCGGACTTGGCTTCGTCCCGGCCTTGCTCTGTCAGCGGGAGGTCGGCCCAGCCGGTGAACTCGTTACGTTTGTTGCCTTCTGACTGGCCGTGGCGGGTGAGGATGAGGATGTGCATTTTTTGTTTCTCGTTTTGCGTGTTGCGTGGTGCGTGTTGCGTGGTGCGTGGTGCGTGGTGCGTGGTGCGTGGTGCGTTTCGCGTGGTGCGTGTTGGGTATTGCGTTTTGAGTGGTTGGGGTTTTAGTATTGGGTTTTGGGTGAGCTTTTCGCACGTTACTTACCTTCTTCCGCAGTGCGTGGATGGCGGCCTTCGCCTCCATGGAGGGGCAAGGGGTGCTCTGCTTCATTCCGTGGCTGGTTGGTTAGAAAGAGTGGGCGGAGTTTTTTGGTTTGCCTGTCGCCCGTTGCTTACCTTCTTCCGCAGTGCGTGGATTCCGGCCTCCGCCGGAATGGAGGGGCAAGGGTTACTCTGCTCCATTCCGTAGCCCGTTGGGGTACCTTAGAAAGGTTTGGTGAAGCTGGCTTTGTTGCCGAGTTCCATTTCGATTTCCAGCAGGCGGTTGTACTTGGCCATACGCTCGGAACGGCAGGCGGAGCCGGTCTTGATCTGGCCGCCGCCCATGGCGACCGCGAAGTCGGCCATAAACGCATCCTCGGTTTCTCCCGAGCGGTGAGAGATGACGTAGCGCCAGCCGGCCGTCTTGCAGAGGTCTATCGCGGCGATGGTTTCGGTGACCGTTCCGATTTGGTTGAGCTTGATGAGCACGGCGTTGGCGGAGTTGTTCTCGATACCCTTTTGGACAAACGACGGGTTGGTGACGAAGAGGTCGTCGCCGGCGGTGATGGCTTCGAGAATGACTTCAATCGCTTCCTCGTTGCTTTTAAGGTTGGGTGCGAAGCCGCCTTCGTCTCCGACCGAGGTGGAGTAGCCCTTCTTATGCAGGATTTTCGAGAGGGCGTGGAATGTTTCGGTCCCGGCGCGGAGGGCGTCGGAGAAGTTGGAAAAGCCGACGGGCATGACCATGAATTCCTGGAAGTCGACGGAGTTGTCGGCGTGTTTGCCGCCGTTGATGATGTTCATCATCGGGACGGGCAGGCGCACGGCAGAGGCACCCCCGAGGGACTGGTAGAGCGGGATGTTTTGGGCCACCGACGATGCGCGGGCAACGGCCAAAGATACACCGAGGATGGCGTTGGCACCGAGCTTGGCTTTGTTGGGCGTGCCATCGAGCTGCAGCATGAGGTTGTCGATGTCGGCTTGCTTTGTCACATCCTGACCGATGAGGGCGGGGGCGATGATG
>SEFP01000018.1 GCA_004144185.1 Sphingobacteriales bacterium
AGCTATGCGCGCAGTAATGGCTGGAATATCAGCAGTGGAGTACTGGCCGAGCTCTGCTTCGCCTACGCGTATGATGCCAAAGGGCGGCAATACGCGGTACACAAGCCGGGAGAGGCGAGTGGCAGCACCGCTGCTTATACCGAACTGGTATATGATAAGACGGGTCGCACGATAATGCGCCGCTCCCCGCTGGAAGCTGCCCAGGGCCTCTGGGAAGTAATCTTGTATGATGATAAGGACCGGGTGCTGACCTCCGGTTTGTTAAACAATACCAGCAGCCGGCAGAGCTGGCAGCAAAATGTAAACAGTAATGCCGCTGCCGGCGGAACCGATATTGACTACTACTTATGGGGCGCGGGCAAAAATACCAGGCCCGCGGTAAGTATCAATAACTTTAACGCGCAAAGCATTAACTACTACGACAGCTATAACCTGACGGCAGCACAAACGCCTTTGTACAATGATGGCTTTAATACCGCTGCGGTTAGCATTTTAGTGAGCTCCAGCCCGGAAGCAGAAGCTTATGAGCAGGGGGCTTCCACCTTTGGGATGCTGACAGCCACGGCGGTAAAGACCGTAAAACCGGCCGGCCTTAGCGGGGATGGCCTGGCCGACTGGACTTACAGCAAACCCTTCTACGATAAAGAAGGCCGTAACATTTATACCCTCCAGCAGAATGCGACGGGCGGTAAAGATACCCTGGCTTCGGTGTACGACTATATGGGTAAAGTGCTGTATTCCTTAAAATACGCGACCATTAACCTGGGTACCCCGCGTAATATCAAAGAGCAGTATAAGTATGTTTATGAAGACTACAGCGGGCGCCTGCTGCAACTGCAGCACCGGACCAATATCCAGCAGCCCTGGAAGGACCTGGAAAGCAATAGCTATAATGAGTTGGGGCAGCTGGTAATGAAAGTCTATGGCAACAACGCGGAATCGCAGGCCTTTACTTATAACATCCGGGGTGAGTTGAAAGGGATCAATGAATACTATGCGCTTACGGGTGATAAGCAGGAGCGCAATATCCGCTTCGGCGAAGCTTTGCGTTATGATTACGGCTTTAGCGTACCTAAATATGATGGTAACGTATCGGGTGTGGTCTGGCGCGGGGCTACGCGCACCGTGAGCGGCGCCTATGGTTACCTTTATGATAACAGTGGCCGGATGCTGAGCGGGAGCTATTACCAGGGTAATAATACCAGCAATACCGTACCTACGACCTGGACCAATGAATCGGTGGACTACTCGGAATACATCGGTTATGACGAGCAGGGCAATATCACGAACCTGCAAAGATGGGGAAAAAGAAACTCCCAGGTGTTCCCGAACCCGCCGGTAAAGATGGACCAATTGGCCTATACCTACTTTGCGCACAGTAATAAATTACAAAAAGTAGTGGATACCAATACCCTGGCTTATGGCCGGGGCGAGTTCGTGAACGGGACAACGCAGGGCTATAGCTATGATAACTCGGGTAACTTAGGATCTGATTTATCCAAAGGGATTAGCAGCGTGGTGTATACCTGGTTTAATAAGCCGGCTACGGTGACGTATAGCAATGGTAACGTGATCCGTTATGCCTATGATGCGGGTGGCAGTAAACTGGGAGAGTTTATCACCGAAGGCGGGGTTACGAAAAGACTGCATTATATCGGCAATATCGTATTGGAGAACCAGGTGCTGCAATATATGAGCACACCTGCGGGCCGTACGAACTTAAGAAACAATGAGCGTAAAGAAGAGTTTTTGATCAAGGACCGGCTGGGCAATGTGCGTGCGGTGATCGCTGATGTACCTACAGGTACCGGGGTGGGTACCATGCGCAGCTATAGCGCAGGTTATGAAACCGCTGAAGCCGGTACCGAAGAACAGTTATTTGACAAGGTCAGTGAACTAAGAGAAGAGAAACCGGGCAGTACGGGTCCGGAAGATGTGAAAGCCGCTTTACTGGACGGTACCCAGCAGGCTACGGGTACTTCCATCTTATTAAAAGTAATGGCGGGCGATAAGATCGCGGTAAATGCGGAGAACTTTTATGAACAATTACAGGCCAGCCCCGAGGATATAGTGAGCGGCGAGGCCGTAATGGCACAGGTCTTGAACGCAATGGCCGGTGGTGCTGGAAGCCTCAACGGCAGCGAAGGTGGTACCGCAAATATGCTAAACAATGGTACTGACCCGGCAGCTTTACAGGGCGCTTACGAGGCCCTGCAGGCGGCAGAGACGGACAGTACCAGGCCGCGATCCTACCTGAACTATTTGTTTTTTGACGAGCAGATGCAGCTGGTACAGGAGCACAGCCGTTTATGGCAGGCCGATGGTGAAGCCGATTGGAAGAAGATAGGTACGGATGAGGATCTAGAGGTACCGGAGAACGGCTATATTGCCGTATATTTGTCGAACCAGGGCGCTGAGCCGGTGTATTTTGATAACCTGGCGGTGACGCTGACGCCGGGCGTTTTATTGGAAGAGAAGCATTACTATCCTTATGGTTTACCCATACAGGGCTGGGGTAATGTAGCCACGGGAGCATTGCCTAACCGGCAGCGGTACCAGGGTAATGAATATAGGGAGGAAGCGGGATTGAACTGGATGGATTTTCATAACCGGCA
>SEFP01000019.1 GCA_004144185.1 Sphingobacteriales bacterium
GGGGGAACCCAGCACTGTTAAACCGGTGTTATTCCCGCCTGAATATATAGGGCGGGTAAAGCCAAGCGGGGGAAGTGAAACATCTCAGTACCCCGAGGAAAGTAAATCAAACGAGACTCCCCAAGTAGTGGCGAGCGAACGGGGAAGAGCCCAAACCGCACGTGTGTAAGTGGTCACGCGTTGCTCGTGCGGTGTTGTAGGGCAGTTGTCCAGGTTGTGACTGACCTGGCAGGAGTTACAAAAGTTGTATGTAGCTGAAGCGCTTGGAACTGCGCACCATAGAGGGCAATCGTCCCGTAAGCGAAACGTACAACTCTCCTGATGCTGTTCCTGAGTAAGTCCATGCTCGTGAAACGTGGACTGAATCTGGGGGGACCACCCTCCAAGGCTAAGTACTCCTTGGTGACCGATAGCGCACTAGTACTGTGAAGGAAAGGTGAAAAGTACCCCGGGAGGGGAGTGAAATAGTACCTGAAACCATGTGCCTACAAGCGGTCGGAGCTCCTTTGGGGGTGACGGCGTGCTTTTTGCATAACGAGCCAGCGAGTTGCTCGTCTGCGGCAAGGTTAAGCGATGAGCGGAGCCGGAGCGAAAGCGAGTCCTAATAGGGCGATCATCTAGTCGTAGGCGGCAGACCCGAAACTGAGTGAGCTACCCATGGGCAGGTTGAAGCGAGGGTAAGACCTCGTGGAGGACCGAACGCACCTAGGTTGAAAACTGGGGCGATGACCTGTGGGTCGGAGTGAAAGGCTAATCAAACTCAGTGATATCTGGTTCTCTCCGAAATATATTTAGGTATAGCCTCGGATAACATGCGTATTGGCCGTAGAGCACTGTTTGGGCGCGGGGTCTTACCGGATTACCAAACTCAGGCAAACTCCGAAGACCAATTACGTGTACTCCGGGAGTCAGTTGCTGGGGGATAAACTTCAGCGTCAAAAGGGAAACAGCCCAGACCGCCAGCTAAGGTCCCTAAGTGTTAACTAAGTGGCAAACGATGTTCGAGTGCACAGACAACCAGGAGGTTGGCTTAGAGGCAGCCACCCTTTAAAGAGTGCGTAATAGCTCACTGGTCTAGTGCTCGAGCGCGGATAATGTAACGGGGCTCAAGTTAACCACCGAAGCTGCGGGTTTGCACTTTGTGCAAGCGGTAGGAGAGCGTTCGCTATAGGTTGAAGCGGCAGCGGAAGCTCGCCGTGGACAGTAGTGAAGTGAGAATGCTGGCATGAGTAACGAAAGACAGGTGAGAATCCTGTCCACCGATTATCTAAGGTTTCCTGGGCAACGTTCGTCGGCTCAGGGTTAGTCGGGACCTAAGGCGAGGCCGCAAGGCGTAGTCGATGGCCAACAGGTTGATATTCCTGTACCACGTAGTAATCGTTATGACCGATAGGGGGGACGAGGAAGGCTAGAGCATCTCCGGCGTTGGTTGTCCGGGGACAAGCGTGTAGGAGGGACCGCGATAAATGCACGGTCCCATTAATCCGAGACGTGATGTGAGGAGGCTTTCGAGCCTCCGACTGCTTGACGCCATGCCTCCAAGAAAAGCCTCGTAGGCAGATTACGCGTGCCCGTACCAAAACCGACACAGGTGGATAAGTAGAGAATACTAAGGTGATCGAGATAACCCTCGTTAAGGAACTCGGCAAAATGGCTCCGTAACTTCGGGATAAGGAGCGCCCTATTAGAGTGAAGCCACTTGCTGGTGGAGCTCGAGGGGGCCGCAGTGAAAAGGTCCAAGCGACTGTTTACCAAAAACACAGGTCTCTGCTAAGTCGTAAGACGACGTATAGGGGCTGACGCCTGCCCGGTGCCGGAAGGTTACGTGGAGATGTTAGGTTCGCCGAAGCATCGAAACTAAGCCCCGGTAAACGGCGGCCGTAACTATAACGGTCCTAAGGTAGCGAAATTCCTTGTCGGGTAAGTTCCGACCTGCACGAATGGCGTAACGACTTGGACGCTGTCTCAACGAGGGGCTCGGTGAAATTGCAGTCTCGGTGAAGATGCCGAGTACTCGCAGCTAGACGGAAAGACCCCGTGAACCTTTACTGCACCCTGATATTGGCATTCGATCCATTTCGCTCAGGATAGGTGGGAGACGTTGAAGCATCGGCTGCGGCTGGTGTGGAGTCAACCTTGAGATACCACCCTTGATGTATTGGATGTCTAACTGGTAACCGTGATCCGGTGCCGGAACAGTGTCAGGCGGGTAGTTTGACTGGGGCGGTCGCCTCCTAAAATGTAACGGAGGCGCGCAAAGGTTCCCTCAGTACGGTCGGAAATCGTACGTAGAGTGTAAAAGCAATAAGGGAGCTTGACTGCGAGACTGACAAGTCGAGCAGGTGCGAAAGCAGGCTTTAGTGATCCGGCAGTAGCAAGTGGAAGCGCTGTCGCTCAACGGATAAAAGGTACTCCGGGGATAACAGGCTTATCGGGCCCAAGAGTCCACATCGACGGCCCGGTTTGGCACCTCGATGTCGGCTCGTCGCATCCTGGGGCTGGAGTAGGTCCCAAGGGTTGGGCTGTTCGCCCATTAAAGCGGTACGCGAGCTGGGTTCAGAACGTCGCGAGACAGTTCGGTCCCTATCTGCTGTGAGCGTTGGA
>SEFP01000020.1 GCA_004144185.1 Sphingobacteriales bacterium
GTGGCCGCTACATCCGACAACGGATCCGTGCCTCTGAGTGCCATCGCAAGCTTCGCGGAGGACAACGGCATCACACAGCAGATGAAGTGCCTTGCTCATAGTGCGCAGGTGTGCCTGAGGCATTTCTTCCTGTACTGCAACGATGTCATCGAGTTCTTGGCGGCCATGAGATCCCTCACAAAGCGCAGCAAGAGCTTCAAGCTTCGCGCGTCCGCCCGGGAGAAGGATATCAGCATGTCGAAATTCAACTTTACTCCAACCAGGTGGAGCTCATGCGCGCCTGGGCTCATCGCAATGTTGAAGTTGGACCACTGGGTGTCAGTGTATGAGTGAGTTCGGGAGTTGCGGAAGAAGGCACACCACGACATTGTGCCCTTCGAAGCGGATGATGGGAACACAGACGACATCTCCCCCTGCTTTCTGATGTCAAGGCTACATACGAAGGTTAAAACGGCGTGGGAGTTTGTAAAGAACCCCGAAAATTACGCTCGCGTAGCCATGCTTCTAAAAGTTTGCAAGGTCACAGATAGGGTCACGCTTGAAGTGAGCAAAGACTTTCCAAGCGAAACGCTTCTTGACTACCTGACCAACTTCCACAACGTGTTGGAGAGCGTAAGTACAAAAGGTTTGTCAGCAATCGACACTGCTACCGCTGACGCGGGCATTGCGAAGCTCAGAGACATGTTGGAGACGAGTGAAGAAGCAGCACAATTTGCTGACTGCCCCACCACGAATCGACCTGACGCAACGCTGCCTGCAGCGAGCTTGCACACAAGCAGTTCTGCGTCCCAATCAGCTGTTGCTGGAGCAGCGCCACCTGCAACGCTCGGAAACGTGTCTGGTGGGTGTGCTCCGATGGAGGACGTAAGGCCAGCCCCTGCGACCGCGCCGAAGCGGAGGTGCAGCTCCAGGACGCCGGCTCCTCGCACTGAACACACAAACGGCGAGTTTGCCTACGGAGCACAGCTCGCAGCAATGACGGCTGCCAAGGTTGAAGACGGAGTGCACGCGCATCCTGCCTCCGACAAACCGGTGCACGATGCGATGCTTGAGAGCAGCGTCATGGCAGCTGCGGCCGAGGCGCTGGCAAAATACAAGAAGCATATCAGCGTTGTACTGCGCATCGTTCGAGGGAGGAATGCGTTCTTGCCCTGGGTTCGCCCAACAGCCGACTCTCTCAACGATGCGTGCATATTTACTACAGCAGAGGAGCTAGGCCTGTTCAAGTTCTCGTGGGGCAAGTACGTTTCGAGGTGGGAGCCATGGCCATCACACACACCGAAAACTCATGAGGAGACCATCAAGTACTGGGACACAATTGATTTGTGCCACAGTTGCGTCCGGAGTGTAGCGCTGCGTGCGTTGTCGGTGTCGCTGTCGTCAGTAAGTGTTGAGCGCGCGTTCAGCATTCAGAACCACATGGCGTCCAACCCCAGGAGGTCGACCATGACAGAGCAGCACGTGATCGAGCAGCTGAAGATAAGGTGCAACGGTAAGGACTTCATTTTGCGACGACTGCGCGAGCGTTCGGATGCCTTGAAGGCTGCTCTGGTGCAGGAGGTGTTCGTCAGGGACACCGCAGAGGCGAGCAGCTCCTCACCCGCCACATCATCGACCTCCACACCATCTTCCGCCTCTCCAATCGCCACCCCAACCGGACCAGTCACTAGCACTATGGGATGCACTATATTGAAGGCATCTGGGATGGTTTCTACCGAATATTCCACAAGTACGTGCAATAAGAGGCTGCCTTTTTCCACTCCGCCGGTCGGCTCCAAGCGTTCGCATTCTGTCATGGACCACATGCATACTGCGCAATCCTCGCTTACCACCAGCAATGGAGTCTAATATATAAAGTGCCTTCTACGATCTGGTCGAGTTGTGGGTGAATCTGTAATGTATTTATAATGTAGTGATGGTAAACGTACACCGGGCAAAGTAGCCAAAAAAGTTTACAGCCTCTCAGCCTCTAATTAGATTGTCTCGTCCGAAGAGTCTACAATGCACCTCCGGTCTTGGCAGTTTGCGAAGAAGCGTTCAGCTCAATCGCAAGCGGAACTCACCCACATCCTCAGATGCGCTGCTTTATGCGTACCACGAATTCATGTGTGTGGACGACATTCTGGTGCTGGAACCGGGGGCTTAGCGGAAGGTGCAGTGGGCAATGCAGGAGCGGACAACACCCATTTTAACATTTCAGTTCAGTTTCACGCAACAATGAACAGTGCAGGCAAGCAAGCTTGCAGGTCCTACGAGGAGAGATTGTGCGTGCTGCTGATCCGAGTGCGTAGGGACGGTTAAAAGGCAGAACATGCGGGCAAGGACGGGAAATCCCGTTCATTCTACGTTTTGGTACAGCGAGCACGGCACGGCACGGCACGAACAATCGTTGGGACGACCGGCTCTTCTTTGTGGTTGAACAAGACATTGAGACCAGACGGTGTCACTTTGTACCCCAGGAGCAAAAGTTGCCGTTAGAACCCTGGTCTGTGTCACTGTGCACCACGTCACCACACACCGCACGTTTCTACGCACCCCACGCCCTACCGCCCCCGCACACCGCACACATACTGCGCACGCACAGCTTCCTTGCCCTTTC
>SEFP01000021.1 GCA_004144185.1 Sphingobacteriales bacterium
GAACATCCTTCCTTAACCTTCCAGCACCGGGCAGGTATCAGGCTCTATACGTCATCTTTCGATTTTGCAGGGCCCTGTGTTTTTGTTAAACAGTTGGTTGAACCATTTTACTGTGACCACATTACTGTGGTACGCTTTATCCCGAAGTTACAGCGTTAATTTGCCTAGTTCCTTCTCCGCGGCTCACCCGAGCGCCTTAGAATACTCATCTCGACTACCTGTGTCGGTTTACGGTACGGGTTGTTTTAGCCTAGCCTTAGAGGTTTTTCTCGTGAGTCTGATTAGGGTCGCTATCACGCAGGCCGAAGCCGTTGTGTACTATCAGGTTCATCATTTCTGGCGGATTTGCCTACCAAAAATATAACTACACCCTTTAACGTACTATTCCGTAAGTACGCGGACCTTTCACTACTCCGTCACCCCGTCGAAACTAAAACAAGTGTAGGAATATTAACCCACTTTCCATCAGCTACGCCTTTCGGCTTTGCCTAAGGACCCGACTAACCCTGATCCGATTAACGTTGATCAGGAACCCTTAGTCTTTCGGCGATGTAGTTTTTCACTACATTTATCGTTACTTATACCTACATTTTCTTTTCTCAACGCTCCAGCATGGCTCACGCCACACCTTCGACGCAGATGAGAATGCTCCCCTACCACTCGATAAATCGAGTCTATAATTTCGGCACTACGTTTGATGCCCGATTATTTTCCGCGCCCGAACCCTCGACCAGTGAGCTGTTACGCACTCTTTAAATGAATGGCTGCTTCCAAGCCAACATCCTGGCTGTCATAGGATTCGAACCTCGTTTGATCAACTTAACGTAGATTTAGGGGCCTTAATTGATAGTCTGGGTTATTTCCCTCTCGGCCATGGACCTTAGCGCCCACAGCCTCACTGCCGCAGATATCTGATAGCATTCGGAGTTTGTCAGGGTTTGGTAGGCGGTGAAGCCCCCTAGCCCAATCAGTAGCTCTACCTCTATCAGACTTCTATAAATGCGACGCTGTTCCTAAAAACATTTCGGGGAGAACGAGCTATCTCTCAGTTTGATTGGCCTTTCACCCCTATCCACAAGTCATCCCATAACTTTTCAACGTTAATGGGTTCGGTCCTCCAGTGTGTGTTACCACACCTTCAACCTGCTCATGGATAGATCACAAAGTTTCGCGTCTGCCCCCACTGACTAAAGCGCCCTATTTGGACTCGCTTTCGCTACGGCTCCGTTAATTATGAACTTAACCTCGCCAGTGAGGAGCAACTCGTAGGTTCATTATGCAAAAGGCACGCCGTCACAGAACAAGTCTGCTCCGACCGCTTGTAGGCGCACGGTTTCAGGAACTATTTCACTCTCCTATTCGGAGTGCTTTTCACCTTTCCCTTACGGTACTGGTTCACTATCGGTCGTTGAGGAGTATTTAGCCTTACCGGATGGTGCCGGTGGATTCGCGCAGGATTTCTCCGGTCCCGCGTTACTCAGGATACTGCTCGTCCCTATCAATTTGTACGTACGGGGCTGTCACCCGCTATGGCGCCACTTTCCAGAGGCTTCTGTTTGATGATAGTTTCTAAATGCAGTCCTACAACCCCAGAGAGGCACGCCTCTCTGGTTTGGGCTCTTCCCTGTTCGCTCGCCACTACTTAGGGAATCATTAGTTATTTTCTTTTCCTCCAGGTACTTAGATGTTTCAGTTCTCTGGGTTGGCTCTCTTTCGAGTAATACACCTTCAGTGTATTAGGTTGTCCCATTCGGAAATCTTCGGTTAAAACGGTTGTATGCACCTACCCGAAGCTTATCGCAGCTTACCACGTCCTTCATCGCCTCTCAACGCCTAGGCATCCGCCATGCGCCCTTATTCGCTTTAAATGTTGTGTTGTTTTGGGATAGTTATTGCTAACCATCCCGATAATTCTAACACTTACTACAATCTTGGCTCACTTGCTTTACAGCAGTTGTGAGCAGATTTTTATTTGTGTCACGGTCCGGGGGGACCGTTTCACAGAATTGCTTACCAATATGTCAAAGAACGTTCACAGACAAGCTGTGAGTGTGATGTGAGCTGGACTTGAACCAACCCGAGTTGCCTGGATACAACACCATCAGGATAATAATGTGGAGGATAGCGGATTCAAACCGCTGACCCCCTGCGTGCAAAGCAGGTGCTCTATCAGCTGAGCTAATCCCCCAAGCTGGTAGTCCCGCCCAGATTTGAACTGGGGACCTCTACATTATCAGTGTAGCGCTCTAACCAACTGAGCTACGAGACTCTATTTCTAATGGACAATTGACAATGAATAATTGACAATCTTCACTGACCATAGACCCGTTGCGTTTCGGCCATCAGAGCTTAAGTACAAAGAACTTGTGGAAAATAAATTTTCCGGAAAAAATTTAAAAGAATGGAAACAACAGCGACAGGTATTGCGCTCTAAAAAGGAGGTATTCCAGCCGCACCTTCCGGTACGGCTACCTTGTTACGACTTAGCCCCAGTTACTAGTTTTACCCTAGGCGGCTCCTTGCGGTTACCGACTTTAGGTACACCCATGACCTGACATCATCCCCTCCTTCCTCACGCCTTACGGCGGCAGTTTCTCCAGAGTTCCCAGCATTACCTGTTGGCAACTGAAGATGGGGGTTGCGCTCGTTGCGGGACTTAACCCAACACCTCACGGCACGAGCTGACGACGGCCATGCAGCACCTTACTATCTGTCCTTGCGGAAAATTGGCTTTCACCAACGGTCAAATAGCATTCTAGCCCAGGTAAGGTTCCTCGCGTATCATCGAATTAAACCACATGCTCCACCGCTTGTGCGGACCCCCGTCAATTCCTTTGAGTTTCATTCTTGCGAACGTACTTCCCAGGTGGATTACTTAATGCTTTCGCT